>OY970280.1:0-2354843 GCA_963715865.1 Candidatus Bathyarchaeota archaeon | reverse complement strand
GCCACACCGAAAGGATCACTTTCAACGGTTACCGTCGCGGTCACCGTGTTCGTAGCCGTGCTTATCACCGAGACCGAATCGCTGCCCAGTATTTGTAACATAGGCGTATGCGCCGTTGGGCGTTACAGCCACACCCGTAAGGATCGCTTAAACCGGTTACCGTCGTCGTAACCGTCTTTGCTGCTTCAACTGGCTGAGGTAATAATGCGAAAGCACAGAACAGGAAATAAATAACGAAAAGTACTGCAGCCAACTCTCAAAGTCTTTGTTGCCCCATGCTTCATTCTTTCACCATATAGCGCGTGCGCTGTGCTGTTTTTATTTATTATTTTTCCGGTTCATCTTTTTCACCTCTCGTCTCATCTTTTGCTTTGTTGTTAGTTTTGGAAGTGAAGTTGAGCCACTTATGGCGGCTAAACTTGATTAAGATTGCCCTGTTTTATTTGGGAGAGAAATAGCGATTTTTTGGTCGCATGCAACTTGTTTGCGAGGGATTTGTTGTTTGCGTGCGATTTGCGTGAGTCTGATAGCCTTGGTCAGTTGAGCCTCTGCCAGCGGCTTCTTTTCTCACTTCAATTTGCATATTGTCTGTTTCATGGTTTAAAACTTGCGGTAACAGCTTTCAGCGCGCATGCGTGTTGAGACCGTGTGAAAAAGCAAATATATTTTGCTTTGCGTACCGGATATTTTCTCAGCTTTTGCAACTACTGAAAGATTTCTCTTCCTTTTTCTTCCCTTTTTCCCCAACCATCACTCAAAAACCCGCATGATCTCTGGTCCAAGAATGTTCAAAACCCGCCTCATGTTATAAGCCAACATAGAGAAACCAACCTCACCTCCAGCCTTCCGTAAACCCTTGAGCAGCAAATAGCCCTGATTAAACGCCCTCTTAATCGTGCCAAACGGATGCTCCACAAGTCTCCCCCTCATAGATAACTTCACGCCTGATCAAGCGTTGCGGAAAGCGCGTCAGCCACGTCATAGCCGACAGGCAGTACTACTCAGCCGACATCTTCGCAGCCATAAGGGAAATGGGGGCTGAAGTCATCATTCCTTACCCGCCTAACGTGAAGGACCCGCTGATAAGCCTGTGGTTGACGAAAGGCTTCAAGGTTGAGGGCGACCCGAGGCTGGTGGGCTTTGTATAGGCTGAGGATGGCTGTTGAAAGAAACTTCAAGGCTGGAAAGCTCGAGCTCATGATGGAGAACCTGCGCTGGAGAGGAGTAGCCAAAGTCCGGATGCACGTAGCCATATGCTTCGCGTGCATATACGCCGTGGCAATCACAGCCCACAAAATAGGCAGGCCAGAACTTGCCAACAGCATCGCAACCTTCACGTACTAAACGCTGAAAACAGCCCCATTCGCGAAATCAAGCCAAAAAAGAATTAATGACCACTTATGCGCGCTATTACTCGCGTCAGCCTAGACGCCGCCGACTTCTGGCAGTTTCGCTGAAAATCCCGCTGAATCTTGACGAGCATCTCGTAATCGAATTCTTTGGTTTTTACCCTTGCCAAATAGTTATCCATCTGGTCGTACAAGCCTTGGCTCATCACTTCATCGTACAGTCTGCTGCCGGGGCACGCTACGTAAATGTTGAATTGGCACCAGTCCGCGTTTAGGTGCTTTGCAAACTTGAATGAGGCTTTCATGTCGTTAACTGTTTCACCAGGGATGCCCAGCATAAAAGAAGTGGCCGTTCGTATTCCCAATTGCCTGCAAAGCTCGAAAGAATGTTCGACTTCTTGCAAATTGATGTTTTTGCCTAGCTTTTGCAGGATTGGAAGTGAACCGGACTCCACTCCGAAGAATATGGTTTGGCAGCCAGCAGATTTCATTTCAACAAGCAACTCTTTGGAGATAAGGTCGGCTCTGGTTTCGCATATCCATTTGACGTCTATTCTGTTATTTCTGATTAGTCTGCACAGCTCAGCTGTACGGTTTTTGTTTATGGTGAAGTTGTCGCCGACGAAGTAGATTCCCCTTGAACCATAGTTTTCAACCATGTGCTTTATTTCGTCTGTGACTCTTTGGGGCGAGAAGGCTCGACAAGTGTTTCCCCATAATTCTCTAGTTTCGCAGTACGCGCAATTGTATGGGCAACCACGCAGTATGCTCATGGTATCGACAGGTTTAACACTCAAATAGCTTAGTGCACGGTCGTACATTTGCATTGGCAGCAGATGACGCGCTGGAAAGGGAACTTGATCCAAATCACTGATGAATTCAGGCGCATTCTTGATTACTTCGCCGTTAATCCTGCATGCTACACCTGGAATTTTGGCAATCGCCGCGTTTTCTTCGCCTTTCATGATGCTGGCGGCGAGTTTCACCATTGCCTGCTCTCCCTCGCCAATAACCACGTAATCTATCTCTTCGTGTTGCAGCATGGTTTGTGGCATGTACGAGGGATGCGGTCCTCCCGCTACTACCCTGCAGGATGGGTATGCTTCTTTGGCTGCTTTAGCTGTCTCGATACAGCGCGTATAAGTCAGAGAACTGCAGGTTATGCCCACTATTTCTGGGGCATGCTTTCTCACTTCCAATTTAACCTCTTCAATTGGTCTTTCAAGCAGGTAATTGTCAAGAATTTCTACGTGGAAGCCGTTCGTCTCTAAAGCTGCAGCAACATAAGCTAACCCCAGTGGAGGAAGCTTCCCCGCCATATCCCAAGGCGATTTCAAAGGTGGGGCAGCGGTCATAAGTAAAATCAACGGTCAGCTTTCTCCATGCTCAATTATTTTGTCTTGTACCGTTACGCGAGTTCTCATATTCACGGGGTAGGGTGGATTCACAAGGGTTACGTGAGTTTTCATGTTCTTCCCTGAAACAATAGAGTTTATACCTTGTAAGCGCGCGTTCAGGTTCATTTACTTTATGCAAAATTACAGATTTTTTGCAAAGTACCCTCATTACCAGAGATAGCTGTAAAAAGTTACGAATTAAGTAAAGAGGAATCTTCGGTGCTTGTCATTTGGGCGTTTCTTTAGGCTTTAAATAAGCTTCCTTGATGTCCATGTAAAGCCAATTTCTTTTCCATGCCTTCGACTTTTCCTTCTTGGTCTTCTTCTTAAATTTGCCAATTCCGATGGATTCTTTGAAAAGCGGTGCGTCGACAACTGAGGTGTGGTAACCTTGTCCGTCTTCGCTGGAAACGTCTATGTCTTTTTTGTCAGCTAAGTCTTTTAGTTCTTTGATGGATGTGCTGTCGATTGCGCGTCCCAACCATTCTTCACCAAAGAAATTGGTATTAATACAGTTTAATACTGGTCTTAAGCCGGTCTGAACCACTTCTTTCAACACATCGTAAGTGTCTCCTGAAGGGTTTTCCAAGGGCATCATGAAAGCCATGCCCAACTGTTTGCACATGCTCTCGTAGTAGCTAGAGTGGACAACGGCGCATCCTGCTCCGACTATGTCGCCGGTTACGATGCCTTCGATGCCCTCTTCGTCGTGTAACTTTGTGAGAGTTTTGAGGATGTCCTCGTATGCCTTCTTAATTCTAACCCGCTTCAAGGGAGCCCCCAAAGTTTTGGATTGGAGCTCCATCACTGGGAAACTGTGAAAAACGTATGGTTTCATGTATTCAAAGGTGAGAAGATAAGCAACCTGATGCCCCTGTTTGATGACTTTGTGGTAAGCTAAGCAGCATTCTTTGCCCCCGCTCCAGTGGACGACAACTTTCATTTTGAGCCCTCTTCATTCTGGAAAAGGCATGTGGAAGGGCTATAAACCTTTTCGTTAACCGTCACTCTTTGCTCAAACACGCTTGAGTTGTTGTAGATTATGTCCAGTCTCAACCTGTACGTATTAGAAGCTGATTAATTTTGGTCCTTATAGTTTTCCAGAAGCTTGAATTTAAATCTCGAAAAACAGCAAAAACACAAACGAAACTGCATCAGCATTCTGTGCCGTTAAAGCTATTAACTCGCATATAATCAAAGTTTTAAGCAAAACATTGATAGAGAGGCAAAAGCGTGCACGCTCGCCTACGGAATAAACAATTCTGCAAACAGGAGGAAATTCTCATTTGATTCTCTTAATGACTACTGCTCCGCCAGAAAACGGCGCATGGTACCTTGGCAAACGGTTGCCTCCAATCGGATTAATGTACGTTGCCGCGGCACTCGAAAAAGCAGGCTTCGAGGTGCAAATGCTCGACAACTACCTCATGAAAAAATCAACCGGTGAAATCAAGCAATTAGTCACAAACCTTAACCCGCAAATTGTGGGCATTACATGCGGTTCAGCAACTTATTCACGCTGCATAGAAACAGCAAAAGCCATCAAAGAAGCCTTGCCCAACTGCAAAATAGTTGTTGGCGGATGGCATGCTTCCTATATGCCTGATAGTTTACTGGCGAACCCAGAAATCGATTATGTGGTTATGGGTGAAGGCGAAAGAGCAATAACACAACTTGCCGCATGCATCGCAAACGGCAACGAGCCCATTGCCGCAACTATTCCAGGCGTTGCATGCAGACGCCAAGGAAAAAACATCAAAAACCAGCCGAAATTTATCGAAAACCTCGACGAAATTCCTTACCCAGCAAGACACCTATTGCCGCTTGAATTGTATGATAGGACAATAGAGTTTTTGAATGTTAAACCCGCCGATGTCGTGAGCATCTCACGTGGATGCGTATTCAACTGCGGCTTTTGCGAAACAAAAAAACTCTGGGGAAACATGTGCCGGGCGTTCAGTCCGCAGAGAGTTATCGGCGAAATTCAAGATTTAATGAGCAAATACGGTACAAAAGGACTATACTTCATCAACGACAACTTCACCCTCAGAAAAAAAGAAACTATTGAACTATGCAACCTAATGATAAAAAACAAGCTGGATTTAGAATGGGTCTGCGACACACGCGTAGACCTAGTCAACCAAGACCTTTTAGAAACAATGAGCAAAGCTGGATGCAAAACCATTTGGTTCGGAGTTGAATCAGGTTCACAGAAAATTTTACAGCGAATCGGCAGAAACACAACACTTGAACAGATAGAAAGCGCGTTTAAGCTTTGCCGCAAAAACGGAATACAAATCGCTTGCTCATTCATGCTAGGTTTGCCTGACGAAACAATAAAGGAAATGGAAGCGTCCTTAAAATTCGCTAAAAAATTGGACCCTGATTGGTGTCAATTCAACATTTTCATCGCGTACCCAGACAGCAAATTATACCAAGAACTTTTGGAAACAAAAAAGTACGTTCGCCTTGACGAGTTTTTACTCAGCGTAAAAACCGAGGAATTTGACTATGACTCGCTTATGGCGATTCAAAAAAGATTTTTCAAAGAATTCCATAGATCACCCAAACAAATACTAAAAAGAATCAGGCGTGAAGGCGCTTTAAACTTTGCAAAACGAAGACTGAATCTTAGCGCCCAGAAAAACGCAGGAATCGCTTAATTATTTTTTAGCTATCCAAAAACTCATTTCAGGCCTGCAAAGAAGACGATAAATTATAGATAGAGGGTTCGGAATCCATGTGCTGTTTTGATAATAGTCCGTGCGCCTCGAGAATTCATAGCATTCTTCTTTGAATACTTGTTCTACGCTTTTATGGTCTAATGCGTGTTCTTTTTTATGCCAGTAATCCGACAGGGAATAATCGATTGAGGGAACGTTTAACCCGATAATTTGGAAGTATAAGCTGTTAAATAAAGGGTTTAAATGAAAATAGATACTCTTGATCAGGGTAGCTAAGCTGCTCGGTTCGGTTTTCCAGTAAAAAGGGGACGCTTCATGGTCAATGTAGATTGCGCCGCCTTTCTTTAGAAAAACGGAAAGGCATCGGAGCGCATTGACGTAATCAGGTAGGTGGTGAAGCACAGAGTAGCATGTTATTAAGTCAAATTTGCCCACATCAAAAGCCAGATTCTCTATTGGCGAGTTGACTATGGTCAACTTGTTACTTTTCAGGTAGGCATCATATTTTCTTCGCAAGATTGAACACATTTCTGCTGATATGTCTACGGCTATAACTTTATAGCCCATTTGCAAAAGTTTGCCTGTTAAGTTGCCGGTGCCTGCTCCAACGTCAAGAGCGTTTTTTTGGTTATCTGTCACAAGTTTGTTCATCATTTCTAGTTTTGCGGTTATTCTTTTTTGCTCTTGTTTAGTATATACTTCTGGATGGAGCAGTTCATAGTATTGCGCTTCATGCCGGTGGACGGAAACGTTTGCTTTGTGAATTTTTTCTTTAAGCGTTTGGTCTTGTTGCAACTGTTTACTCCTCATTCTCGCGAGTTAGCTTTATCAGTATGTTCGGCTTCGAATAAATATATAGTTTGAAAATTTTATATAGTTTGAAAATTTTTAATGTTTAAAGTGAATTGTTGATTATTGAACAAAAAGAAAAGGGGAAATTTGGTTTTTTCCCTTGCTTGGGTTTATGGTCGTTTTCTAAGCATCAGTAGTATTACTACAGCGAGGACTATGATTATTAGAACGAATAGTCCAGCGATTGCAGGAACAAAGTACATGTCAGCGGCAGATTGCGGAGTTGGTGTAGGTGCAGCAGTTGCTGATGGCGCTTGCGCTACGGCAAAAGAGGTTTCTGAGTTTGATGGCCAGTAACCGTTGGTGCCAGCGAAAGATGCGACAACTGTGTAGTTGCCTGGAATGTCAGGTGTCCATGTGAGGCTGAACATGCCGGTTCCGTCAGTTGTTGCAGTACCAATGCTTCTGAAGTTGCCGTTAGAGTCTAAGACACTTATTGTCACTGGAACGCCGGTAAAGTTGGTTGGGCATGGTTGTTGCTGGTAAACGTAACTCATCCACGCGCTCATGCTAGCATCAGATGCAACTGGAACACCATTTGGAAAGTCAGTTGCCTGTTGATCCTGCTGTGTTCCCGCGGAGATGTCCGTTACTGTACCGCGTATTACTACTTGTGATCCGAGGGCTAGGCCGTTGTTTGGCGCTGTCACTGTAGTTGCGCTTGGTCCTCTGCCTACAACGTAGATTTGGTTGTCATAGCCATTAAACCATGTTGCATAGCCGTCTGCGATAGCGTAACTCATAGCTGAGAATTCCCCTGTGTAACCTGAGAGTGTCCAGATTTCCGATCCGTCAGTGGCATTGATTGCACGTTCTAGTGCACCCTTGTAAATCGGCGTGTTAACAGTGTGCTCGGAAGCAACTAGGTAAATCACTCCGTTACCGACGGCGTTTATGAAGGTTGGATAATCACCGAAAGGTGAGTCCATGCCGGCGTAAGTACTGTTGCCTGCGCCGCCGTTACCGTAGGTCCACTTTAGGTTTCCAGTTTTCGCATCGTAGCAGTAGAGTATTCCTGCGTACCCCATGCTGTAGAGGTTGCCGTAAGCAAGTTGAGATACTATAAAGGGCGTGATTGGGTTACCGTAGTAGTCAAGAGCTGCTTGGGATGGAGTTGGACCCCACATTTGCGCACCTGTGTATAGGTTGTATCCTACCCATTGCATAGTTTGCTCGTACCCTTCAGTGAAAACGCCTGCCGTTGGATCGGTTGGTCCTAATAAGACGGTTACGTTGCCTGCTGGTGGATTAACTGTTTTCGTCCACAGTACTGAACCCACTGCACCTCTAGTTGCGTTGACGTTGATAGCAAAGTATGTGTATGGCGCGGTGTTGCTAAAGACACCGCCGGTTAACATACCAGTGCTTATTCCCGGCAAACCGCCACTTTCGCAAAGTATCAAATTGCCCCAGTAAGCTGCGATTTCCGAGTAGGAACTTGGTAAGGGTGTTGATGATGTTATTGAAACGTTCCAGTCATAGCATTGAGGCGCGCCTCCATTGACAGTGTTGTAATAGTCAGTTGTGACCATTGCACCGGCGGGCGGTATGTAGGGATTGAATGCTGTAACGCTAAAGCTACCTACGTTAGGTGCTGGTGAGCCTCCGCCGACTGGTATGTTCCAATTCCATAGGCCGGACGAGTTCCACTCAGCCACATAACCGTTTACAATGGGGTAGCTTATGGTTTCACCGTTTGGACCCATGCTTATTGGAAGACCGCTTGGAACGTTAGTCACGTTGAACAGATATTGTCCTGTGTATGCGTCATAAGCTTGGGCAAAGCTGCTGGTGAATAGAACCGGCTGCATAACTCCTTTCTGGTTGGGTTGCTGGCTGTCATAGATGTAACCGAATGATAGTCCTCCAGCGGGTATAGCAGTGCTTTCCCAAAGTTGCTGTCCTGTCTGCAGGTTAACGGCGAAAGTTCCACCGCCCGATCCACCTCCATTATAATCGTATCCTAGCGGCGCCTGATAGTAGAGTATTCCATCCATTATTATCGGATTGTCGTATCGTTGAATGTACGCAGAACCTTCGAAGTAACTGTCTCCTTGAATAGCAAAGTTGTTTCCTCCGACGATTCCTCCTTCTTGAAGCGGCTTAGTCCACATGATGTGACTAGTTTGAGAACCTATAGCGTCGCCTGGATTCCTATTGAGAGCTGAACCTGAAAATACACCGTTTGCACCATAGGCACCGATGGCCCAAGAGCCTGCTGAAGCTTCAACAGGTGAACCTGAACCTAGCCAGTTTGACGAAATTGTCCACCAGTTAGAGTTATAACCGTATATTGGGCGTGTCCAGTAAGCAGTTGGAAGCGGAGTAGTTGGATATGCGGATATTGGGGTTTGCTGTACAGTGAGATTTATTGACGCACTGCTGGCCAGATAAGTGTCGTTAATCAACGTTTCAGGTTGAGGCCCACCACCAAACAAGCTGACCCAACTAGTATCATGGCTGTATGTGTTGAAGTCTTGTCCTGGGAAAGTGAAGGTCAAATTATACGTTCCGACTTGGCTGGGAGCAAACGTATAGTCTTGCGCTGATGTAGAGTCTACGACTTCGCCCCAGCTCTGTGTCGATGTTGTCCCGTCAGGTGCTGTAATAGTTAGCTTGTAATTGTGGAACCGGTAATCGTTTGCTATCCCTGTTCCAGGGGAAAATATGTTGGTTAGCCACATGATAACAAGCACGTTTTGACCGACGCCTACTGGGTTAGGTGCAGCGTTAATGTAGGCCCACGTTGGAATCTGCCATGCAGGTGTGTGTGCATTAGCAGTTGGCACTAGCATCATTGAAGCTGTCATTGAAAATGTCAAGAATATTGCGATCGCAATAGCTGCAGTTTTACTTTTTGTAATTTGCATTTTTCTTTTTCTCCTTTAATTTGGTGATTATATTTATTTCTGAGTTTATTTATAAAGGTATGCCTAGCTAAATCTTCTCAAAAGTGCTTGGTTCGATAAAAAAAGGTAATTTTTTGAACTTGTAATAGGCTTAAGCCTACAACAATATTTAACAGAAACTAAACTTTTCTAAGCTTAAAAAAAGATGAAAATTAAAATTTTTAAAAATATTCATTCCGTTTCATAAAGTTAGAAATGCAAAATATCGGTATTAAGACCTGCGATGTCATTTTCATTCGAATTAAAAAATTCAAGAAAAAAGTATAAATTTTATATAAAAGATAATGATTGCTCTTATGAGATTATCACGGTTCGATGTGTATTGATTTGGCAGATCAAATAAAAATTGATGAAATTGACGCGAAGATTTTGAAGATGCTCTTATCAGAATCTCGCACCAGTTTCACCGCTCTCGCCAAGGAATGTAAAATTACAGTCACTGCGGTTAGAATGCGGTATAAACGCTTATGGAAAGTAGGCGTAATAAACGGCGAAAAGATGCTTGTGAACCCCCATTGCTTGGGGTATCGCCACATAGCAGATTTATTTATCATGAGCGATGTAGAAAATGAGAAAGAAGTGGCAAAGTTTCTTGAAAGCAAACCGTACATATCCGAAGTGGTCGGTCCATTTGGTAAATACAACTTTTTTGGAAAAGTAGCATTACGAAACCTCAATAGGTTACATGATATAATTGAAGAGTTAGAGTCGAACAACAATATCAAACATGTTGATGCCTTAATCTGGGCAGAGGCAGTAAACTTAGAATACTCTCAAAACTTAATTATCAAGCCACTAAATCGTGAAAATGAACGAAAAAACAATAACACACATGCGTTAACTAATCACGATCTAACACCATTAGAAATTGATGAAATAGATAGAAAAATTGCAAAAATTCTTTCAGAGAATTCTCGAACGCCTTTTAAGAAAATTGCTAAGGAACTGGACATATCATCTAAAACGGTAATTCAAAGATACAAAAAACTTAGAGAAAACTTGTTAACTCTTTCCACAATAACTCTTGACCTAAATAAGCTTGGATACAAGGCTCTTGCAAATCTTTACATAAAAATTTCAAACCGAAGCAAAATGTCAGATATATATTCTCAATTGCTTCAAATTCCAAACTTAATAGTTATTATTAGAATTATAGGATCTTATGATTTATACGCTGCAATTGTTCTAGAAGATTTCGATAAAATGTTTGACGCTAATGAAAAAATTAGAAGAATCAGCGGTATAGAAACGACAGAAGTTATTCTAACACCAATGCTTCCTTCATGGCCTCTAAACTTGTTCCCTTCATTGCTTGAAAATGAAACCATGCAACCAAAGTACTGGCCTACCGTGTGAACCACAAAAGTAGCAAAGTAAAAAAGAAAACATTAATTTTTATTATCAAATTTTCATTCACTTTCATTTTCAAGCAAAAATGCGAAACATTTAAGCATCAAACATCTCTTTTTGAGGGATAAATAGTGAGCTGTGAAGCAGAAAATGAAGCCTCGGGTAACTTTAGTTAATCCAGCCGCTCCAGTTGGCGCTGCAATGCACCTGCCCTTTGCATTGTTAGGTTTAGGATATTTGGCTGCAGTTTTAGAGAAAAACCAGTATGAAGTTGACGTGATTGATTGCCAAGTGCTAAAGCTTTCATTTGAAGATTTTAGGAGCGAGATTAGTAAGCGTCAACCAAACATTATTGGGGTTACATCTTCTACGCTTACGTATCAGTCTGCGCTCAAATTGGTAAAGATTGCAAAAGAGGCTTGCCCAAACTGCATAACGATTGCTGGTGGTCCCCATGTTACCTTCTGGGATGACAAAGCGCTCGAAGAATGCCCAGAACTAGACATCGTAGTCAGGAGAGAAGGAGAAAATACACTCTTGGAGCTGGTGCAGAGAATTGAAGCAGGCAAAAGCTACCATGATGCCATGGGCACCACTTGCAGGAAAGACGGAAAAATCGTTAGGAATACAGATAGACCATACATTGAAGACTTGGATTCCTTGCCATTTCCAGCCCGCCATCTCTGGCCAATGGAAAGCCTCCGCAAATATGAAAACATACTTTACTTGACAACAAGCAGAGGCTGCGTTTACTGGTGCGAATTCTGCACAACAGTGAGAATGCATGGGCGCAAGTACCGCATGAGAAGCCCAAAGAACGTCGTCGATGAATTAGAGTTTCTGCACAAAACTTACGGCATTAGCACATTTACGTTTTGTGATGACGCGTTTACGGTAGACCAGCCAAGAACTGAGGCACTTTGCAATGAAATCCTAAAGCGCGGATTGAAAATCGAATGGAACTGTGGAACACGCGTTGACATGCTAACAAAAGAGTTGCTTGCGAAGATGAAGGAGGCTGGATGTATCTCCGTATGGTTCGGAGTTGAATCTGGCTCGCAACAGGTTTTAGACGCTATGAAAAAAGGAATCACTCCTGAACTAACCACGAAAGTTTTCGGTTGGGTGAGAGAGCTGGGTTTGAAGCCTATTCCAAACGTTATCCTTGGCTTTCCAAGCGAGACAAAGGAAAGCGCGTGGAAAACCATCAAGTTCGTTGAGAAAATATCTCCCGACGACGTAGGCTTCTACAATGTAGCCACACCTTTTCCTGGAACACCAATGTACGACTCAGTTAAGGAGAAAGGATGGTTGAGAATAACGGACTTTGACAAGTACGATACGACAAAACCGATTTTTGAGACACCTCAGCTAAGCATGAAAGATCTTGGGAAACTGCGTGAAGGTGCGTTTCACCATTTTTATCTGCGCAGGGCATACTTCTTTGACAAGAGAAGAAGGTTTAAGCTGTCTACGGCAATGATCGTAGCCGCCAATCTCGTTGCGGATATTAAGCTAAAGCTTAGAAGAAAATAGGAAAAGGCTGCAAAGCCTAAAACCGCATGCTTCAGCGTCAATGCCAAGAAGAGAAAGACAAATAAAATTGCCTTTCAAGACAGTCACGTGCGATTCCTTTTTTTAAACAAGACCATCAATCCTATGCCCATAACAGCCACTGATGCCAAAGCTCCAACTAGTGTTGCTGACGAAGGGTCTTGCTTTGGCACTTCTACGTTAAAATAAATGGTTCCAGACGTTGCCATGTTCCCTAACGTGTCGTTGGCATAGATTGTGAGGTTATGTGCACCGTTGGCAAGCGCGGTTAAGGTTGTGTTTCCAGCAATAGTAACATTTGCTTTTCCGTCTAAACTGTAGCCTATCCATGAAGCTGGTTTGTCGGTTGTAAAGCTTAGGGTCAAGTTGTTCTGGTTATAGGTTTCGTTTTTAATCGATAGGTTTGTTATCGCTGGAGGAATCCCACGATTTATTGTAAAATAGACTGTGTTATTATCTAATATGAGCGCTGGCCAATTAGTATTTACATCATTTATGCGTTCATACCTTGCATATACTGTCAAGCTATGTGAACCATCATCTAATTGCGGCAAACCTACGCAGCCTACACATCTTACTATGGTAAAGGGACCAGTATCACCATTTGGAAGATCAAATGATAAGCAAGTCGAGGGAATCGTGACGTTATTTTTTTCGTCGATGCAGTAAACCAGAACATATCGGTATATGCTATCATCAAATATGCTTTCGATGTTAATGTTTAGCGTTAGCAAATTCGAACTGTAAGTGGTGTTAGAAGGGGATGTTATGCCAATGCCGCCGACAAGAGGGCAGCCTGCCCCATTTTGAGTGTACTGTGCATTTGCTGTTTGAACTTCAACCAACATTGAAGTGAACAGTCCAACAACAAGGATTGTTAGCACAATGATTGCCTTCCGCATCATTCACACCAAGCAATCAATAGTTAAAATGCGACTTTTAGTTCTACTCAAGGAACAGAATGTTCCAAAGCTGGAACACCTAGTTGGCTGATAGGTTAATACTTTGGTTTCTTTCTAAATCGCAAGGCTTCAAAGAGAAAAATCGCTGCAGAAACAACCGTTATCACTGTTAAAAGCCAGAACGACTCCTGAATAGGGGACCCAAAAAGCAAATGAGGAATCAATATTGCAATTTCGGCAATCAAAATGCCTATGAAGATAAATCCGAAGATTGCAAAACTTGGGATAAGAGTTTTCCCTATCCAGACATAACCATTCATGCCTATTTTTTCTTTAACAACATAATTGCCGTATTCATCTTTAACTACTAAGCCTAAATCCATGAGTTTCTGAAGGTTTCTATACGCGACGCTTGGGCTGCTGAGGTTGGCTCCACGCATCAAGTCTCTGGGTCCGACAGGCTTCCCAACCTTGACAAGATAAACGTAAGTCTGAAATGTCGTCGCGTTTAGTTCTTCATCAGGCTCCAAGCCAACACCAACCCCTCAACCACATAGCATGGTCTACCTTAAAAAACCAAGCCTAAACTGCACCAAAAAAAGATTCAAACAAATAAGGTTTAATTCACTTAAGCGGAAGTTTGAGTTGAATAAAACAAACCTGCTGTTTGCTTTATAACCGTAATTAATATAAACTGTTTATCCAAAGTATCTCGAAAGCAACGCTTACATAACTCTTGGTTGGTGTCAAACGTCTTAAACATACTAATCGCCATCGCAGTGCTAATTTTAGCTATATTGCTAGACTTGGTTCTTGGTGATCCATCACCGAATTATCCTGACAAATGGGCTTTCAAGTTGCATCCAACTGTGCTCATGGGCAAATTCACTAAAAAAATCGAACCCTACTTCAAAAACCCAGACCCAAAAATAGAAAAGCTCCTAGGCGTTTTCTTGGCGCTGACGGTAATTTGTGCGTTTACGCTACCGGTTTACTTTGGTTTATGGGCAATCTACACTTACATCAGCATCTTCGTCTACGCTTTCACTGGTATTATCCTGCTTAAGATGACTATTTGCATTAAACTGGAGACTGATTGGGCAAAAGCCACAGCCAAAGCAATCCAAGCAAATGACCTAGACGAAGCAAAGAAGTACAGCCACTTCTCAAGAAGAGACCCCAAAAACCTAAATGGCTCACAAATCAGCAGCGCAGTCATCGAATCCATGGCTGAAAACCTCATAGACTTCAAACTCTCACCCATGCTATCCTTCGCATTGTTTGGAGTTACTGGAGCAATCGCTTTTCGAGCCATAAACACGCTCGACGGCATGGTAGGCTTCAAAGACAAAGAACACATAAACACAGGCTGGTTCAGCGCAAACCTAGACACAGTCGTCAACTACATACCCACAAGATTCACCGCACTGCTCATGATACTGGCCGCAGCAATCCTAGGCAAAGACGCAAAAAACGCTTGGAAAATCGCGCGCAGAGACCATGCGAAAACGCCAAGCCGAAACCATGGTTGGCCAATGGCGGCGGTGGCTGGTGCATTGCGGGTACAGTTGGAAAAGCCTGGGCAGTATGTTCTTGGGGATAGTTTGGAACCGCTGACTGGTGATAAGATTTTGGGTGCTTTACGAATTAGGGATGTGACGATTGTTTTGTGGGCACTTTTGTGTGTCGGTATCATCTTGGTTACGCGGTTGTTCTTTTTGCCCTTTTAGTGCAAAGTATTAATCGAAGCTTTATGGTATTTCTAATCCAAGAAGTGCCTGTTGCATGCGTGTTTGCTTGATTAATCCGCCGAGGATTCAGCCGAAATCATGGGGAAAACCGAACGTTTTTCCACCCATAATCTTAGCATCAGTCGCCGCCGTTCTGGAAAAAAAGCATAGCGTCTGCATTATTGATGCTCCAACGGAAGGCTGGAAGAACCTCATGGAAATGGATGAAACCAAGTACCGTGTTGGTTTAAGTGCTCAAACCATTGCTGAACGTGTTAGGCAATGGAATCCTGATGTGGTTGTTATTGAAATTCCATTTTCCGGTTGGTCAAAAACCGCTTTTGAAGTCGTTGACGCAATAAAAAGTGTCGATAGGAATATTACTGTTGTGTTGATTGGTCAGCACCCTTCAGCTAGACCCGAAGCTTGCCTTTCTGAACCTAACGTTGATTTTGTCGTTATCGGCGAACCAGAAAATACGGTTTCCGAGCTGATTGATGCGCTTGAGTTGGGAAAGCAAGATTTCAATGGGATAGATGGTTTAGGCTTTAGGAAGAATGGGAAACCTGTTCTCACAGGTAAGCGTGCTATAATTGAGGATATGGATTCATTGCCGTTTCCAGCTAGACATCTGCTTCCAATGAAAGTTTACTACGAAGCTGTCAAAGAGAATCCGTTGCGAGGCGAAATAAGTAGACCATGGACTATCGTGACAACAAGCAGAGGCTGCCCATATAACTGTGTTTTCTGTTCAAACTGTATCGTTTGGGGTAGAAAATGGCGTGCCAGAAGCCCAAAAAACGTGGTTGATGAGCTGGAGCATGTCGCGAAAACTTATGGGATTAAGCAGATTGATTTTTATGATGAGAACATGACGCTGGATAAAAAACGAGTGGCTGATATTTGCGATTTAATTGTTGAGCGAGGCTTGCGGATTGAGTGGTTTACGCCTAACGGCGTTAGGGCAGACACGCTTGATGAACCGCTTTTGAGAAAGATGAAGAAGGCTGGCTGCAAAAAAATTCGCGTCGCTCCTGAATCTGGAGTCCAACGCGTTGTAAACGATGTTATCGGCAAGAACTTAGATTTGGGGAGTGTCGAGCAGGCTGTTGTTACGTGCAAAAAAGTCGGCATAAAAGTTGGCTGTTTCTTCGTTATCGGGTTGATTGGAGAAACCAAAGCAGACATCGAAGAGACAATAAAGTTTGCATATAAGCTTAAACGTTTAGGCGCTGACAACCTCATATTCAGCATTGCCATGCCACTTTACGGAACAGCGCTCTACGAACAGGCAAAACAAGGCGGTTTTCTAAGAGAAGGCTTTTGCGATTACGCACTAGCAGCAACCGAACCATTAATTGAGACACCGGAGTTTTCAGCGGACGATTTGCGTGAGTTGTGTGCAAGAGCTAATTTGGTGAATCCAACTTTTACACGTTATAAGATTTTAAGGGCAATTCGGAACCCGAAAAAAACAATTAAGGTACTGCTGAAAAGGAAGTAGGGCATAAAAAACCGCCCATAAGTTATTGCAGTTACCGCTGAAAATTAGCAATCTTGCGCCTAGTAAGTTTTATAATAATGTCCTGTTTTCTTAATATAGCATGAAGAGTGCTTTTGATAGAAAAATTCTTATCATCAAAGTTGCTGGTGAACTGTTGTTCTTATACGGTTTGCTCGCATGGCTCGACGGAGTAGTGATACAATTTATTGATCCAATGTGGCTGGCAATGCCTGTTTCGCATCTTTTTCTCTGGCTAAGAACTGACACTTTCACTATCTTGTCCTTCATTGCAAGCGCCCTTGGATTCTTCATGTGGAGATTAGCCGTTGAACTGATCAAGTCAGAACAAAACAAAGCAACACATTGATTGTTATACAATCTTACGTTTTTTCAGATAAGCTAGCATTCCTAAGCCTAAATCAACCACCACCAAAATAACTATGACAATAGTAATGGGTTGAGAGGGCTGTGCTGGAGAGTAAGGTGTTGGTGTTTGGTTGGTTATGGAGAAGTTCGCTGTTTGGCTGTTGCCGATGTAAGTTTGGTTTTGTGGAGAAAGAATCGATATACTTGGAGGAGTAGTTGCATTTATGTAAAAGTTGACTGTGTCAGCGTAGGATGCTGAATAGTAAACTGTCCCGTCAGAACTAATTTTTGGTTTAAACGCTCCACCCGCATTAGCATGGTAGACATTGGCTACAACGTAGATTGTTAAGCGGTGTTCACCGTTCGATAGCTCTGGCAAATTTACCTGCCCAATCGCTTCGGATAGAAAGGCCTTAGGTGCATGTGTTGCAGAGCCGTTCATCACTAATGGTATAGGACCACTGTATTGGCCGTCGAGGTCATAAGTTAAGTTGTAATCGATACCGCCCCCGACACAGTCAAAAGTGAAGTATAAGGGTATATGATTACAAGTGTACGTTTGATTAACCGGGCAGATAAGATATACACCTGAATCAAAAAATATACCACCAGTAGAATCTGCACTAACAACATGAGCGCCAAATACTAGCGAGACGGAAAAGAGCGAAACAAACAGGAGTCCCCAAACCTTTTTTTTATTCATGTTTAAGCCCTTGCTAGATGCTATTGCAAAGATTCTTTTAGCTCTCCCCAAGGAACAGAGTGTTCTCCAAAAAGAACAGCAAAAATAAGTTGGCTCAGTGCTTGGAATAAACTATGTTTCCGTCTATGATCGTCATTTCCATGCTAATGTCTTTAATTTCATTCGTTTGAATAGCCAATGGGTCGTTTGATAAAATTGTTAAATCCGCCAGCTTGCCAGTTTCAATTGAGCCCTTAACTTTTTCCTCGCCTGAACAGTAGGCGGCGTCTAACGTGTACATGCCCAAGGCTTCCTCAACGCTTAAGCGCTGCTCAGGAAAATGCTCTCTCAGCACAGCTTCTTGCATTCCAAGCAATGGATCCAGCGGTTCCATGGGGCAATCTGAACCGCCAGCAACCTTCACGCTCTCTTTTAACAGGGTTTTGAGCGGATGCAGCCACCTCGATCTTTCAATACCAAGGCGCTCTGTAGCTGACCAAACTGCGAATTCAGTAGCAATAACCTTAGGCTGAATCGAAACGACCACATTCTGCATTTTCAGGCGCTTGATTAATTCTTTGTTTAGGACAGCTGCTTGCTCTATACGAAAGCGAACAGCTTTGCCTGATGCTCGCTGTGAAGTTTGCTCGATTACATTTAGCGCCATATCAATGGCCTTATCGCCCATGGCATGTATAACTGGCTGAAGACCCACAGCTAACACCTGCGCCACCGAAGCCATCAATTCCTGCTCGGTAAGGAGCATTTTGCCGTTGTTATTTGGGTCATCGCTGTAGGGCTGCAACAATGCGGCTGTTTTAGAATCTAAATACCCGTCGGTAGCAATAAAAACGCCGCCAAGACGAAGCATTAAACTGTCAGTTGACTGGAAACCAAGGGTTTCTTTTAAGAGCGCGTCAGGAACTATGACGTTAACCCTGATGAGAAGCTTTCCTTCCGCATGAAGCCTCTGAATTATCGGAAGCTCATTCTCCGAGAGCACTATCCAGTGCACGCTGGTGACTCCTGCTTCCACAATTTTTTGGCAAGCTAGCGCCGTCGCCTCCGAAAGCTCATCGGCTGTTGGTTCAGGAACTACTTGCCAAACTAGGCTGGTGGCGCTGTCCCGTAAAATGCCCGTAAGCTCGCCCGTCTGCGGGTTTCTGTCAATGGTTCCGCCCGAAGGCGCGGCTGTTTGCCCTGTCACGCTAGCCGAAAGTAAGGCTTTGCTGTTTACGGCGCATATCATTGCTGATCCATGGTATAGAATTACTGGGTTGTCTGGTGCAGCCTCGTTTAGATCAGAGAGGTTGGGTAGGCGTTTGTCTTTGAAGCGGTTATGGTTCCATCCGCGACCAATTATCCATTTTCCAGCAGACGTTCGCTTTGCCTTTTCTCTTAGCAGGCTTTGCAGTTCCTTGATAGACTCTGCATTGGTTAAGTCAAGCCATAACAAGCATCTACCAAAGTCTGCCACATGTATGTGTGTGTCAATCAAACCGGGAACCACTGTTTTCCCGTCTAAGCTAATAATTCTTGTGCCTTTTCCAATTAACTCGTTTATCTCTTGGTTTGTTCCAACTTTGACGATTTTGTTTTTTCTTATGGCGACTGCTTGAGCGACAGGCTGACGTGGGTTCATGGTTCTAACGTTTGCATTGATAAGAGCTAAATCTGCTGACAAATTGCCACTTTACCCTGAAGTTATCATCAATGACAAAACGCTATTAAACGTAAGCATAAAAACCCTTGTGTTCTCGCACCTACGCCTTGAAGTGGACGCGATTTTTAGCTTATCTGCAAAACACATAATAGTTGGCTTAACCGTTTTCCATTATTAAAAGTCGGGGAGACAACGTGAAAGCTCACGTAGTACTAGCAAATCCACCTTACCCAGAAGATGTGCCGCAAGCTATCTTTATCCCTCTAGGTATCAGCTACTTGGTAGCAGTGCTTGAGGAAAAGGGGTATGAGGTGGATGTGGTTGATTGCCAGGTTTCCAGACCTACCCAAAAACAACTTGAAGACAAGTTTAGAAGGCTTAACCCCGATATCATTGGCGTGACATCCGCCACTGTAACTTACTTGCCTGCGCTTGACATTTTGAAAGCTGCAAAAGCTGCGCTTCCAAACTGCATAACCATGATTGGCGGTCCACACGTTACGGTTTTGGACGAGCGAACCTTCACTGAGAGCGCAGATGTAGATATCGTTGTGCGAGGCGAAGGGGAACAAACGATGCTCGAGCTTGCGAGCCTAGTATCGGACGGCAATCTAAAGAGCCTCAGCGAAGTTGCAGGCATAACTTTTGGAAAGAACGGTAAAGTTTTCCGCACACCTGACAGACCTTTCATTCAAGATATTGATTCACTTCCTCGTCCAGCTCACAAGCACTTTGATGTAACCAGATACAAAATTTCTGGCAAAACCTACATGCCCATAATAACCAGCAGAGGATGCCCCTTCAATTGTGCCTTCTGCTTGGCATCTAAAATGTGTGGAAGAGGCTTCAGAGCGAGAAGCCCCAGCAAAGTTGTTGATGAGCTTGAGTGGCTAAGGGACACTTTTGGGGCAGGAGCCTTCGCCTTCTATGATGATACATTCACTTTTGACCTAAATCGTGCAATAGCAATCTGCGACGAAATGAAAGCTAGAAAATTTGACATGCCATGGGACTGCCGAACAAGAGTCGACAAAGTATCTAAAGAACTATTAACTAAACTCAGGAGCACAAACTGCCAGCTTATTCACTTCGGTGTGGAGTCAGGCAGCCAACAGATGCTAAACACTATGCGGAAAGGCACAACAGTAGAGCAAAATGCTAATGCCATAAAATTAGCAAAAGAATGTGACATTCTGGTTGCTATTTCTTTGGTTATCGGTTACCCAGGCGAAACGCCAGAAATGCTGCAACAGACAACGGACTTTATTCGTAGAACAAAGCCTGATTACGTTTACATGTGCGAAGCAGTTCCTTACCCTGGCACCGAACTCTACAATTACGTCAAACAGTTAGGCTTAAAAATGACCGAGGACTGGAACCAGTATCATGAGCAAACGCAAGTTTTCAAAAACACCCTATTGCCGCTTGAAAAGCTAGAGGAAGCAAAAAAAGCGGTGTACGACAGCTTCTTTACCCCAACGTACTATCTGAGAAAGAAACTCAGAGGAGACTTTCATAGCCAAATCATGGCGCGCATGGCACTAAACCATCTTGTTTGGAAGTATAGGTTTTCAAGATGGGCTTTTAGGCAATTAGGTAAAGTGAGACATACAAAGAAGAGCCCGGGTGGACATAGTACTCCAAGCAAAGACCAACAAGATTAAGATCAATAGTGACGTTAAAACACTTTAAACACCTATATTATCCTGTTAATGAGTAAATTCACAGCTTAAGGAAAGCTGACAAATTGCTTGCAAAAGCATGCATCTATTTTTTGGCTCGTTTCCTGATCACATAGCCAAGGGCGGCAGTTGCAATGATCACAACCGCAGCTATAGTGGCGATCACTGCCAGCAAGATTGTTCCTGATGTGCCATTATTTGATGGAGTTGAAGATGCTTCGTTAGTAACGTAATTGGAGAAGCAGTAAACGTTCCAGTCGTTACATCCTATGTATAATCGTCCGTTGGCTATGGTTGGTGATGACCAAGTGCTGGAAAGCGTGGTGGCAGTTGCGATTTTTGTACCGTTATTCAAAGTATCAAGAATGAATATGTCACGTTGACTAGTTGCAACGTAGATTTTGCCGTCAGCGTAAGAGGGTGAAACGTATAACTCGTCTCCTGTGAAGGTACTCCAAAGGGTGTGACCAGTCATTGCGTTAAGGCACGCTATGTTGAATTTGTCGATGATGAAAAGGTCACCGTTAACATAAATTGGGGAAGAAACTATGAACTCAATGGCGTCTGTATCAATGAATTTCCATACAACAACGCCTGTCGTAACATTTACAGCGTAATAAGCGCCCCAATTGGAGGATGCAAAGACCATGCCTGCTGCGACTGATGGAGAACCAAGCAGCTCTGTGCCGCCCACGAATGAATATTGATAGGGAAGGGGTAGTTTCCAAATTACCGCCCCATTGTTGGCGTCTAGTTTGTAGAGAGCGCCTGCCGTTGGCTCTTGGGAAGTGAAGTAAACAGCGCCGTCGGCAACCGCTGGAGAAGATTCAATTGGTCCGTCTGTTTGGGTCCTCCAGACTATGTCGCCGTTGTTTGCGTTAAGGGCGTAGAGGTAGCCGTCTAAGGACCCTATGTAGACTATGCCTCTGGATACTACTGGTGAAGATTTAAGCACTAAGTCCCCAAACGTGAAAGGCAGGTCGCTATTGACGAATGTTTGCCAGATGAAGGCACCGTTGTGAGCGCTAAGACAATAAACGTATCCATCCTCGCTTCCTACGTAAACATTGCCGTTTGCAACTGCAGGTGAAGATATAATTGCACCGTTAGTGGTAAAGTTCCAGATACGATTACCGCTCGATGCTCCAATAGCGTAGATGTTTTTGTCCTGTGAACCAACATAAACTATTCCGTTTACAACACTTGGTGAAGAGATAACTGATCCGTTAGTTGTGAATTTCCAAGCCAAAGTAAGGTTTGAAGGGCCTTCTTGAGCAGTAGAGGAGTGCGTTGGATCAGCCCGCCACATAGACCAATTACTAACAGTAATTGGAGTTAGAATCCGCGTTGGTGTAGGTACTGGAGTAGGTGTTGGCGTTGGAGTAGGTGTAACTGTTGGAGTTGGAGTAGGTGAAGGCGTTGGTATTGGCGTAGAGATGGTCCCTATCGCCCACAGTTGGCTGTCCGTGGAGTATTCTGTTCCTGACGTTGTATCAACTGCAGTTGTCACGCTGCCCGGAATGATGTATAAATTGCCATACGCAACAATAGCAGACTCTCGTGGAGGTAATGCTTCTATAGGCAGAGTCCAAATGGTTTGCCCAGTGTAAGCGTTTAAACATGCATATTCGGAATATGTTTTGTAATCTGTGACATATTGGGCTAGTTCACCTGTTGTTACATAGATTTTGCCATCTGCAACCGTGGGCATTCCCGGCCAGATAAGCGTTTCATCTGGCCCTTTGTATTTCCATACCACATTGCCAGTTGCTATGTCGATGGCGTAAAGATACCCGTCTTTGTTCATTTCATAAACCATTCCATACGCTACTGCGCAGCCTGTGGTGAAGTATCCGTTGGTGCCCGGCGTGTATGTCCAGAGAATGTTGCCGTTGGTTGCATTGAAACAATACAGTGTATTATCGTCTGTTCCTCCGATAAAGTATCTGCCATCAGAATAGGCACCATTGAAGATCATAGGTCCCTTAGTGAGCGCAGTCCATACGATTTTGCCTGTCGTGGCATTGAGTGCTAATTGCTGATTTTCAAAAGAACCTGTGAAAACTAGGCCGTCTCCGTATGCTGTTCCTATGCCGGTTATGCCACCACCTGGAATATAGGTTTTCCAAGCCATTGTTGGTGGAGTTGAGGGGTTAGAAAAGTCCCAGGCTTCAATATAGGAATTGACCTTTACATAGAACATTTTTTCTTCTGGACTGTAAACGTTGGCGTTAAAAATGCCAGTGTCAGCGCAGAACGATGAGCTAGTCCATAATATATTTCCAGTTTTTGTATCAAGACAGCTGCCTTCAACAACAAGATGCGAATCGTCGATTTTGTAGGCTACTGGCCAAGTTTTATTCATTGGAATTTCTGTGTTCCAAACTATCTTCCCTGTTTGGTTAACTGCAACGATAGAAGTATTCGTGCCGACGAAAATCATTCCATCAAAGGCTGTAATATACGGTTGTATTCCCGTTATGTTAGCTTTCCAAAGTATGTTTGATGTGTCAGGGGCTGGTCCTGCTGAGAACCGTGTAAAAGAAGAATCGCCTTGAAATTCCGTCCACTCATACTGATTTAAATTGCTATTAGTGGAGGTTGCATTAGCGTTTACCTGAGCACTTGCATTTGCCTGAAAGGTTGAAATAGAAGCAAAAACTGATGAAACAAGCAATAGAGCCAAAATAACTATGACTAAAATTTTTTTGAGAATTGCCATTTACCCCCTAATATTTATGATGGAGAGATTTTTAATTAAGAAGTTAATGCCTTACCACCAATAATTATGATGATTTATTTCACTATAAACCTTACGGAAACTTGGCGCCTTCATATTTTCAGTTACATTGGAACAAAAAATGTGCTAAGATGGCGCTAAAAATGAAAACAAGAGAGCAGCGCACAATCTTTTTTAAGTTGAAAAGAAACGTTAAAGTAAATGATGAATCAGCGAAGAGAATTTGAGGGTGGATTTTAACTTTGGCGAGTGAAGGTCCTTTACTTATGACTTCTTGGAGGGCAACAGGCGCCTGCAATGCCCGTTGCAGATACTGCAATGTTGACGCTACAGGTAAGCATGCCCCCAGAGAAATGAGCACAAAAGAGGCACTACGTTTAGTGGACGAAGTTCATAACTTTGGCGTAAGATGGTTCGGCATAAAAGGCGGCGAACCGTTAATGCGTGAAGACATTTTCGAAATTGTAGGTTACGCAAAGAGTCTGGGTCTCAATGTGTGCTTATTAACTAATGGATGTTTTGTGGACGGAAAAATTTACGATAACTTGGTCAAAAATCAAGTTTGGACATCTGTAAGCATAGACGGGCCAGAAGAAATTAACGATCAATTAAGAGGAAAAGGATCATACAGGAAAGCGCTTGCAGCTATTGAGAAGTTATCGAAAGGTAAAATCCTTAATGGTTTAGCATGCGCAATTACAACTTTAAATTATAAGCATTTAGACCACGTCGCAGAGTTAGCTGACAAGTACCATGCTAACTTTGTCTGGTTTAATCATCTTGTTCCTAGCGGAAGAGCAAAAGAAACAATGGAGTTAACTCCGACGCCTGAGCAGTACGAGTGGACTCTCAACCACATATGGGACTTAACCCAAAAGTATGAAGGCAAATTTGAAATCCATGTCCATTGCCCGCATTATGCGCGTGTTGTGAAACAAAGAAATCCGCCGAATTTTGACGAGTGGTATGAACATAAGTTTCATGGAAAATGTACCTATTTCGCTTTTGGCGGATACTTAAGCGTGACTGAAAATGGCGATTTAATACCATGCTTTTACACCGACCTTCAGCCTTCAGAGCCAATGATGCTGGGAAACATAAGAGAAAAAAGCCTAACCACCGCATGGAAAGAAATCCAGCAGTCAAAGTATTACAAAAGCTTCCAACATAGAAGCGTTCTGAAGGGTAAATGCGGAGTCTGCGAATACCGAGAACTCTGCGGAGGCTGCAGAAACAGAGCGTACGCTTACACAGGAGACATCTACGAGTCTGACCCAGCATGCGCATATGTGCCTGAAAGTCTACGCAAAAAATAGCAATCCCGTCTTCTTTTTTGTGTCAGGTTCTTAAAAGAAAATATCTTATAAGCGTGTAGGAATCGAAGATAGATTAGAGTAAAAATGAAAAGAACAGCTATTGTTTCGCTTATCTTGATAGGGCTGTTTTTGGTCTCGGGCGTTTTAGTGAGCGTTGCTTTCGCGGCTGGGCAGGCTAGCGTTGGCTCGTGGCCCATGTTTCACGGTGATGTTGCGCATACGGGCTATTCCGCATCGCAAGCGCCAAAAACGAACGATACGCTTTGGAAGTTTAACACTGGCGGTCAAGTAGGCTCGCCCTTAGTCAGCGGCGGCGTGGTATATGTGGGCTCGTTTGATCATAAGGTGTATGCGTTTAACGCGTCTAGTGGCGAGCTAATTTGGAATTCGACTACTGGCGGCATAGTGATTTCTTGTCCTGCTGTGGTTAATGGCGTAGTTTACGTTGGTTCAGAGGACCACAACCTTTACGCCCTCAACGCTAGTAACGGCACCCAACTGTGGAACTTCACAACGGGATATTACGTTGATTCTGACCCAGCTGTTGCCAATGGAGTGGTGTACTTTGGTTCGGAAGACAAGAATGTTTACGCTTTGAATGCGACAAGTGGCAAGTACATGTGGAACTATACGACGGGCGCCAAAATAATGATGTCATCTGCCGCTGTAAGCGATGGCATAGTGTACATAGGTTCATTAGACCATAAAATTTACGCGCTAAACGCCACAGACGGCAAGCTCGTTTGGAGCTTTGGTACTGGTGACAGAGTTGTTTCTTCTCCTTCAGTTGCAGGCGGCTTGGTTTACGTGGGTTCTTTGGATGACAAGGTCTATGCCCTCGACGTTGCGAATGGCGTTTTGGTGTGGAACTTTACTGCTGGCAGCACAATCTATTCTTCACCAACTGTTTCTGACGGCTATGTTTACGTCGGGTCGTTGGATGGCATGGTTTACGCTTTGAATGCGTCTAATGGCAGGTATGTTTGGAACTACACAACAGATGGTAGTGTGGCGTCTTCTCCAATCGTTGCCAGCGGCATAGTTTACGTAGGGTCGGAGGATAACAAAGTTTATGCACTGAATGCTTCAAACGGCGAACTATTGTGGAACTACACGACAGGTGATATGGTGATTTCTCGTCCTGCTGTGGCTCAAGGAGTGGTTTATGTAGGTTCGTGGGATGGCAAGATTTATGCTTTAAACGCTAAAGACGGCGGCTATATTTGGAGCCATGCAACTGGCGGGGAGATCGATTCGTCCCCCACCATAGCGGCTGGTTTAGTATATGTAGGTTCCCATGACGGCAAAGTGTACGCTTTGAATGCTTCCACGGGCATGGTCGGTTTCAATTTGGAACTTCATAACAATGTTGTATGGAGCTACACTACTGGGGACATGATTATGTTTTCTTCACCAGCGGTTGCTGACGGCGTACTTTACGTAGGCTCATATGACGATAACGTTTACGCTTTAAACGCTACAACAGGCTCTTACATATGGAGTTACAAAACTGGTGGCCCAGTGGTTTCTTCTCCTACAGTGAATAATGGCATGGTATACGTAGGCTCAGAGAACCACAATGTTTACGCTTTAAATGCTTCTACCGGCGCTTTCGTATGGGAGTACACTACCGGCGACATGATATTGGTGTCCTCTCCTGCTGTCTCCGATGGTAGAGTCTACATCGGCTCAAATGATTATAACGTCTATTCGTTAAATGCTTCTAACGGAGCGCTCATCTGGAACTACACTACAAATGGCTATGTAGTTTCTTCTCCTGCGGTTGCAAATGGCATAGTCTATGTAGGTTCGTACGACCATAAAATTTACGCTTTAAACGCTATAACAGGACTTCTCGTCTGGAATTATACCACAGGCGGTGATGTGGCCTCGTCACCTGCCATAGCAAACGGCATTGTCTATGTAGGTTCAGGGGATAACAAGGTTTATGCTCTAGATGCATCCAACGGCAAGGTCGTATGGAACTACACAGTTGGGGGAGAAGTGGCTTCTTCGCCTGCTGTAGCAAATGGAATAGTTTATGTAGGCTCCCATGATGGCAAAGTTTATGCTCTTGACGCCGTGACTGGCGCTTGCATTTGGAGTTATGCAACTGGAGGAATGGTTGTTTCTTCGCCTGCCATAGCCAACAATATAGTTTACGTAGGCTCATACAATCATATGTTTTACGCGTTTGGTTCTTTATCAAGCAAACAAATCTATTCTTTATCATTTAAAGTTCTTATTTCGTTAATTTTAGCGATAATTACGGTGGCATCTGTGCTACTAGCAACTGTGCTCTATAAAAAGAAGCATAAGCCATAGTGCTTGCGAATGAAACCCAGCTTTTTCAATTAAAATACCTGCGGTATCCGATTCCTCTTAAAACTTGTTGATTAGCAAAAGCTTAAAATTCTCAAACAACATTGCCTAAGACCTATATTGAAGTCAGAATGATTAACTCATTCTAATAGCTTGCATTAATGTGTATAGTGATGAAGACAAATAAAACAAAGATAGCACTGGTTAATACACCGCTCCTCGAAGGAGTCGCCCATCACCCGCTTTTCCCACCCCTTGGCTTAGCATACATGGCGGCTGTACTAGAACAAAACGATTTTGAAGTAAAAATTTTCGATTGCCCCGTATGCGAAATAAACCATGAAAAGCTTAAAGCTGAATTAGATTCTTTCCAGCCTACAATAGTAGGAATCGGCTCTATGACTCCAACAATAGAGTCAGCGCTCAAATCTGCACATGTTGCAAGAGAAGTTTGTCCTGACGCTAAAGTTGTAATGGGAGGACCCCACGCAACCTTTGCCGACAAACAAATCCTCACTGATGAAAAAGCAGTCGATATTATTGTTAGGGGTGAAGGAGAAGAAACAATTTTAGAATTGGCAAAGCAATCGTCCGAACTGCAGAAGGTCAGCGAGATTAAAGGCATAACTTTCCGAAAGGATAACCAGATTATTCAGTCACCTGACAGGCCTTTTATCCAAAACCTTGATGCGTTGCCTCGGCCAGCGTACAAGTATATTCCAGTTAAAAAATACAGAATTACGGGAATGAAACTTCTTCCAATAATATCCAGCAGAGGATGCCCTTTCCAATGCTCTTTCTGTGTTGCTTCTCAAATGTTTGGCGCAAGGTTCAGAGCAAGAAGCCCAAAAAACGTCCTTGATGAACTGGAATGGCTAAGAGACGAGTATGGAGCAGAAGGGATAGCGTTCCAAGACGATACGTTAACGTTCGATAGGAAAAGAGCGCTTGAAATCTGCGACGGAATGATAGATAGAAAAATAAATTTACCATGGGGCTGCGGAACCAGAGCTGATGTGGTTACAAAAGAAGTTTTAGCCAAGATGAGTAAGGCGAAATGCGATGAGATTTGCTTTGGAGTGGAATCTGGTTGCCAAAGAATCCGTGACTCACTAAAGAAGAGAATTACAACTGAACAATGTGAAAATGCAATTAAATGGGCCAAAGAAGCAGGCATATTTGTCACCGTCTCCATCATTATAGGGTACCCTGGCGAAACAAAGGAGACATTGCAGGAAAGTCTTGATTTTGTCCGTAAAGTAGAACCTGACGATGTGTGGTTATGTCATGCTACGCCCTTTCTAGGAACTGAACTTCGCGCTTTAGTCGAGAGTAATGGATGGAAAATGTCAGAGGACTGGAAGCTATACAACACGATGAATCCCATCTTTGAGGATCCGCTTTTGCCCGCGAAAGAGATAGCTCAAATGAGGAAGAATTTTTACAATAAATTCTATAGTCCACGATATATTCTTCGCCAAGCTGTAAAAGGATATTTAAAAGGCAACTTGTACAGCAAGATAATGGCAAGAACAGCCATAAACTATAACCTCTGGCGTGTCAAAGATAGCGTCTAGTTTGAGATTTTAGAATAGATCTTAGCCTCCAGCGCAACTATTTAAGAGTAATATTTTTGAAAATTCACGGCTTTCTGCCTTAGTTGTAAACCAAAAAAAGGAAGATGGTTGTTGAGTTGTTTCTCAACAGTCTATGGGTGTTTTCTTACTATCAAGAGAGCTAGTACAGCACCGATTATGATTATTACGACGATAATGGCGATACCTATTGGCAGTATGTATTGATCAGCCATTGAAGCAGGTGTAGGTGTAGGAGCAGTGGTTGCTGCTGGTGCTTGCATTACGTTAAAACCGTCTTCTGAGTTTGATGGCCAGTAACCGTTGGTGCCAGCGAAAGATGCGACAACTGTGTAGTTGCCTGGAATGTCTGGTGTCCATGTGAGTCTGAAGGTGCCGGTTGCGTCAGTTGTTGCAGTACCTATGGGTCTGAAGTTGCCGTTAGAGTCTAAGACACTTATTGTCACTGGAACACCAGTAAAGTTGGTTGGAAGCGGTTTCTGCTGGTAAACGTAGCCCATCCAGTCCTTCATGCTTGCATCAGAAGCGCATGGAACTCCGTTTGGAAAGTCAGCCGCCTGCGTGGTTTGCGTTGTGCCAGCGGAAATATCCATCACTGTGCCCTTGATTACTATTGGTGTTCCGAATGATAGACCGACGTTTGGTGCTGTAACTGTGGTAACGCTGGGTCCTCTGCCTATACTGTAAATGTTGTTGTCAAGGCCGTTCATGCATGTTGTAAAGCCATCTGCGGTAGCCCATTCACTGCCAGGGGTGGACCACTCGCTGGGGTAAAGCGAAAGCTGCCATATTTGTTGTCCTGTGGTGGCGTTAACAGCGGTTGCCAAGCAGCCCTTGTAAAACGGGTCGGGCATAGTGTGCTCATTAGTAGCCAGGTATACTACTCCGTTAGCAATAGCTTGTATCTGGGTTGGATAATCACCGTAGAAGACCTGCAAGCCGGCGTAGGTACTGTTGCCTTCCCCGCCATTACCGTAGGTCCACAATAGTTTGCCAGTTAAATCGTTATAGCAGTAGCATATTCCTGAGAATGAACTGCAGTAGAGGTTGCCGTAAGCAATACAACCGGGTAAAGAGACTGTTCCTGGGTAGCCATAGTAGTCGAAGGATTTTTGAGGTGTAGTTGGACCCCACAGCTTGTTGCCTGT
This sequence comes from Candidatus Bathyarchaeota archaeon, assembly GCA_963715865.1. Taxonomy (GTDB): domain Archaea; phylum Thermoproteota; class Bathyarchaeia; order Bathyarchaeales; family Bathycorpusculaceae; genus Bathycorpusculum. Next base: position 2,325,098 of record OY970280.1, on the reverse strand, counting down.
ATCCAGACTGTATCCTACCCATTGCAAAGTTTCTCCATAACTTAATGTGAAGACACGGGTCTGGAAGTCGACTGGCTGTGAGCTAACAGTGATGTTGCCTGCTGGCGGGTTATATGTCTGCCACCATAGTACTGAACCGACTGCACCTTTTGATGCGTTGAGGTTGATGGCGAAGTATGTGTATGGACCTTGTGCGGTGCCTGTGTTGGTTGCTTCGAAACCTGTAGGTAGGGAGCCGTTTCTGCATAGCATTATATCGTTATAGTTGGCTGCGACTACAGTGAATGCTGTTCCTCCTACGGGCCCAAACGGAGTCATTACCATGGGTGCCGCGGGCATTGAGTTTGCGAAAGGTAATGAAATGTTCCAGTCATAAGTAGTGATGCCAGTTCCAGCAGTACCGCCAGTAGCACCGCCGCCAATAGTAGTGGAGTTAATGGGGATGTTTGCATTGACTAACACTGAGGAACCATAGGGGGCAAAAATACTAGCCAGTCCAGTTGGTGGCAGAGTAGCGCTCTCGCCTGTAATCGGAATAGGAACTTGTGAAACGAGAGCTCCGTTGGTCATATTTATAAGGGATGGTGACAGACTGCCACCGCCGCTGTATGGATTAACATCGTATTGCCATAGTTTCGATGAGTTCCATTCTTGCAAATAATAAGTTGGAGCCGCATTTGGGGCTGCTGTGTTTACGACGACATACCTCAACATTTCACCGCTTGGACCCATTACTGTCGTGCCTGAGGGAACATTAGTAACGTTAAACAGCGAGATTCCTGTATATGCATCAAAGAACTCCCACATCGCTGGGAGACCCGTAAATCCGCCTCCTATAGATGCAATTAGCATTGGTGGGAAAACTCCGTGCTGGTCTGGGTCATAAAGATTATAGATGTAACCGAATGATAGCTCAGGTACGGTCATGCTACTCCAAAGGACTTTTCCTGTGCGAAGGTCAACGCAGTCGGTTGGTCCAGTAGCACTGCCCCCCATAATAGGTGAGCCCGTAAATGATGCTACTTCCGTGTAGTAGAGGTATCCGTTGATTATTATCGGATTGTAGAATCTTGGCGCATATGAAGAACCCTCGAAGTATGTGGCTCCCGGAACAGCACCGTTAGGATTAGAGCCGCCAGCGACAAACTGGTTTCCTCCGACAACTCCTCCAAACTGAAGTGGCTTTGTCCACATGACGTGAGAAGTTAGAGGCCCTACGGCATCGTTATGGTACAATGTAGACATTGAACCGCTACTACTAACGCCTCCTGGAGGCGCTGAACCTGAACCTAGCCAGTTTGACGAGATCTTCCACCAGTCAGTGTTCTCACCGTAAATTGGGCGTGACCAATAAGCTTCTGGAAGCGGATAGCTAGTTATAGCCGCAGGAATTGGCTCTTGCTGCACATTAAGCGTTGTAGTTGCAGAGCTGGCCAGATAAGTGTCGTTAATTAGTGATGATAGTTCGTAACCGTTGCCATTCGCCCCGTAGGCTTGTCCTGGGAAATTAAAGACGAAAGTGTAGTTGCCAACATGAGAAGGAGTGAATGTGACGTATTGTGACGATGTTGTGTCAGAGATAACTGCAAAAATCTGTGTTGTTGTTGTACCGTCAGGCGCTGTAATAGTAAGATTGTAGTTGTGGAACCTATAGTTGTTTGATAGCAATGCTGCGCTGGCTGTGGAACCATTCGTTCCAACAGCGGCAGTTGTTCCACCAGCCGCTCCATAAACAGCATCAAGCCACATGTAAACGTGTGCTGTCTGACCGACACCTATAGGGCTAGGTGCCGCGACAATGTAGGCGTACGTTGGAATCTGCCATGGAGTTGTTCCTCCTTGAGCGGCAGTTAAACCGGGACCATGTGCACTAGCAGATGGTACAAGCATCATTGAAGCTGACATTGAAAGCATTAAGAATATAGCAATAGCAATAGCTGCTGTTTTGTTTTTAGCAATTTGCATTTTTCTTTTTCTCCTAAATTTTATTTTGCATTGAACAAGAAGCATAAACAATATACCCCTTGCCCAATGACTTAGTTTGTCTCCGCAATTATTTATATAACTTGTGGAACTACACTTTTTTAGTTAATTTGGCTTTTTAACGTAATCTTTATTATGTTATCAAACCGTTTTAAACTGCGACCAAGAGGGACTATCAATGACAAAAGCCTCTGAGCTTGAAAAAAACAAGTCAGAAGTTTACGGCTCGCGTGAAAATTGGCCGCCATACACGTACAGGGATTACCCAGACATTAAACCTGAAACGTATGAAGCCTTCATTGAGTTCCTGACTACAGAGAATACGTCAGGCAGATTGATGGAGCTTCAACCGTGGATTTCCGTTTGCGACTCAAGATGCGCCTTCTGCTATTTTCCAACCACAGCCACAAGCAAGGTTAAGATAGAGCCGTATCTAGAACTGCTCAAAAAAGAGCTCGAAATGTACGCCAAAACCAAATATGTGAAAACAAGCGTATTTGATGAAATAGTTTTAGGGGGTGGAACACCCAGTGTCTTGGCTGCTGAGCAGATGATTGACCTCATAGACTTCTGCAAGGCAAGGTTCAACATTAACAAGGAATATTTTATTAAAGTAACTGGTTCCTCAAAGACACTGGCGCTCAAAAAAATTGGCAAACTCGCCGAATACGGCGTGTACCAAGTGGACATGGGGGCACAGACATTTGACGACAAACTACGAAAAATGCTTTGCTTGCCCGATAGTGCAGCTGATGTTGAAAAAGCTATTCGACATGCACGAAAACTGAACTTGTGCGTATGCGTAGACATCATGTACAATCTTCCAGGGCAGACAATGGAAAGTTGGATTAGTACGCTAAAGAAGACGATTGAACTTGACGTGGAGGTTGACACTTACTCGTTGCATGTGGATCCAGGCACCGTACTTGAAAAAATGATCAGGACAGGAGTTTCTCCGCCGCTTGGAGATGCAGAATATGAGAAGCAAATGTACCTTACCGCCTACAAAATGCTGACTGAAGCAGGCTACAAGGCAGTAGGTCATGACCGCTTTAGTAGAGTAGAATGGCACATGCGAGAGAACTGTCTCAACGGTTGGCCATGGGGAGGAATACTGACAACGGGCGCTGGCTGCTTCATGGGGTACCTCCAACGGTTTTCTTATTCTAACCTTGAAAACATAAACGACTACATGGCAACTGTAAAAGCAGGGAAACTACCCATCAGTAAGCTTTCAGAGTCAACGACTGAAGATATGATGAGGCGAACAATGACACGATTATACCTACGGCTACCAGTTAGCAAAACGGAATTTATGCAAAAATTCGGCACCACACCAGAGAAGGTCTTTCCAAAGCAACTTCAAAAGCTAAAAGACAAGGGATTAATTGAAATTGACGACAAAGAGATAAGAATAACTAAGTTAGGTGAGATTTGGAAAGGCAATATCGCTTGGGAATTCGCACCTAACCAAACCTAAAATTTTTTTCACAAAACGTTTTCTAACAAAAATCTTTCTACAAAATCAAAAAAAGAACGTATTTTTTTAATGAAGTTGGAAGCCTATTAGGAGCATATCCTTCAGTCTGACGCCTTGTCTTCTGTAAAGGACAGCGTTATAAAAAAACTTGCTCTAGGATGGAATGCTGCCGTTAAAAATGCCACTGCATGTTAGAATAACAATAAAACCAGTTTGTATCAACATAAAAACAAACCAATTCATGTTGAAAAGTGCAGGCATTAAGACAATGCACTTCTATGTTGAATCATAGTTGGAGCATATTAGAAGCATATAGTAGACCGGAGGGGTAGGCTGTACACACACAAACGCTACCTATAGGGGTACCCTACTATTTGTTAACGGAATTCATCAACAAAAATGCTCAAATCAACATAAAACAAAGAGGAAAGCTGTACACACAAGACGACGCCAAAAGGAGCAAAGTACATACTTTTAAGAAAATTAAAAAAGAAAAGAGAAAGGGAATTTTAATGCCTCATCGGCTGAAGCCCATACCACGTCATTACTTTAGCAATAATAGGTACTATTATGCCTAAAGCAATGCTCGGAACGAAGGCTAAGATAAAGCCATACACTCCAGGTGCCAGTATCGATGTGTCTGCCCAAAGTCCATGGTTCATGGCCCGCGCCGGCGCAAGTGAGACAGTATTGTTGAGGTAAGCTTGGATTACTGCAGTTATCACCGCAGCTGTCATGCCTGCTCCTAGCATTCGTTTGAAATTCGTTGATTTGTTGTTCAATGCTCCAGCCATGTAGCCTATGATAACAGCGTTAACGAGGTATCCTAGCATGCTCATGTCGCCGTAAAAGTTGTACGCCGGGGTCGAACCTGCATAGTATCCTGTGTAAAGCCCTGCGCTGGCTACGTAATAGAGGCCACCCATGATAAAGCCTGCTGCACCGCCAGCCCATTTATTCCAGACTAAGCCTAGCACTAGTGGGATGCCGAGAACGATCATTTGAGCAAAGCCAGAGGTTAGAATGACAGCAATTGTATTAGTAGCTCCGAGTATGTGGTAGGTTCCACTGACGTTGACATAGATTGCTAAGAAAGAAGATCAGTAGCACTAGAATGATTGGTATGACAATACCGTAGAATATGTCAGCCAGTTTAAATTTTTCAGTTTCCAATTTTTATCCCTTGAATTATTTACGCGGTGGCATGTTAATAAGCTTAATGCTTGCAAGCTTGGTATGCAAAGTGTAGCTTTGAAAAATGCTGATTTAAAGAAGTTTTTTGTTAAATGAGATAAAATAAAAGAAAAGGGTTAAGGAAATAAAAGTTTTTTATTGCTGCCGCAACATAGCTTTTGATCGCAGCACGGCACCTTTCAAGTCGATTCTTGAGGGGCAAACGTAACTGCAGTGTCCACAGCCAGTGCAATAATCCGCATTGAGCTTGCTCATGGCTTCAACATCTAATTTGTCAAACGCTTGCTTAATCATTATCGGGCTGAGTTTATGGCAACATACACGCACACAAACGCCGCATCTCATGCATTGGTACTCTTTGACTTTTTCAGGGGCGAATGCTTTGGCTCTCGGCAGCTTGGGTTCTTTGGTTTCGGTTGTGGGTTTGAGCTTGCCGATTCTGTCAAGTGCTGGCACAGTTAAGTTCATGATGATTAACGCTACAAAGGAGGCACCGAAGAACTGCATGTAGGTCTCCATGAGCACTGTCAATATTGCGACGCCTACTCCGAAAATTGCTTGTCCTGTGTAGGTTAGCGGGGTGGTTGCAGGATCTGTCGCCATAAAGAACGCCAAGAATATCGAGCTTCCGATGAACAGTGTAAACAGAAGTCTCACAGTTAAGTCTGCGTCACCGTAAGCAAAAGACAAGAGCAAGGCCATTATAGCGGCGGTCACAAGATAGCTTACAGTTATTCTCCATTTCACGTATCTGCGTGCTACGGCGAAGAAAGCAATTCCGACGACGATGACAGCGATAGTTGAGGCGCCTCCAGGCCAGGCGTGGAACTTGTCTAGAAACATGACTTGAAGTAAGTTGTTGGTTGTTGCTGCCGGAACCGCGAGGTTGGCGTTAGAGAAGCAACTGATTACATAGGCACCGAATCCGGATAGGCCGTTGCCGTTTACAGGGCTGGATAAGCCAATTGGACCTGACAATAAAGGTACGCCAAGCGCAGAGCTTTTTAGATGATCTATTGCTATTAGCAACGTGTTGATGAATGGTATCATGACGACGACTTTTGCAGCTGCCGCAGGATTCACATATTTTCTGCCTGAAAGGCCGACGATCTTTTTGAAAATGACCAAACCTATGATAGACATCAGCGCAACATAGACGAAACACTGAGGTGCCTCCAGAGGAAACAGCTCCACTGTGCGCATGGTGGGCACGCCGAGCGTATAGCAGCCCGTGACGATTAAGCCGAAAACGGCGGCGGACATGAGGTTAAGTGGACTGTCAGCTGCGATTTTGTGCAGAAAAGCGTCAAGTCCTACGGCGATACCGACAGCGATTACGGCATTGATGCCTAATGTAAGCCCAAGGTTCCAGCCTGATGGGGTTGTCTCAGTGGACCAGAGAGCCGCTGTGATGACGGTAAGTATGACGAGTGAGAAGAAGGTGTAAGTCATTAGTTTGTTTTTAGTCATCCATGAATATTCTTTTGGTTTAGACATTCTTTCATAATCTCCTTGATTTCTACTTTCAATTTAGCGCTGGTTGGTTTTATAAGACTTTCCCAAAATCTAATGCATGTTCTATATTTAAGAAAGAAAAATGGGAAAGTAAAAGCCAACGGGGGTTTTCTTTTGAAGAGCAAAATTGTCTCACTTGATTGATTTCTCATTTGTGATGGTGCCAAGTGAGTTTTTTGGCAGTCTTAAAAGTTTATAGCACCTCGCTATACAAAGCGTTTAGAAAATCTTTTTCAAGAAGCGTGAAAAAAACAGAATCCTTTGAGCAAAGCTAATACGCTAAATTGCTAAACATCATTTTACGTGTGAGGCTTAAACGTGACGAGGGCCAATAGCGAGGAACTGGAAGGAATCACATTAAACGTATACTTGTACGTTGTAAAAAAAGGCAAACCAGTCGGCCCCAGAGATGTCATGAAAGCTGTGAACCTAAGCAGCCCCAGCGTGGCTTACAGGCACTTGCAGAAACTTGAAGACCTTAGCTATCTACAAAAAAACGAGTATGGCGAGTACATTGCAAAAAACAAAGCGCACGTGAGTGGATACGTCTGGGTTGGTCGCCGCTTGATACCGACAATGTGGCGTTACTCCCTTCTTTTCCTAGCTATTTTAATCGTTGAACTCTACGTTTTAATCATACATTTTCCACATGAAACTTACGAATTCAAAATTTTCTTCCTGTTATTAATGCTTATAACTGGATTGGCACTGAGCGTTTTCACCGTTGAAGGGTTACTTCAAAACAAGCGGACGCGTGGCAATAAAACTGAATAGAGATTGGCTAAAGATTCAGGAGAAATTCAGAGTAAATAATCCTTGTTAAAACCGAGATAATGCTACGGCTTGATTGCGTACTGCAACCTTTTGTAAAGAAACAGAAAGCCGCTTTCTAGGAGTAAGTTTTATATCGCATTGTCGAATCTATTTTCAACCGTGATATTGAATGGCTCCAAATAAGGCACCAGTATACATGGTGACTTGGCGATGTACAAGAAACTGTGTTGGTAGCTGCATATATTGCAGTTATACCAAAGAATACGCCAAAGACAGCGAACTGGACACCAAAGGTGCCAAAAAAATGGTTGATGAAATTCACAATTTCGGTTCCCCATGGTTCGGCATTAGCGGCGGAGAACCCTTGATTCGAGAGGACATTTTTGAAGTTATTGCTTATGCTGAAAAAGAGTATGGCATGGAAGTAAGCCTCATCACAAGCGGATTTGCGTTTGATCAAAAACGCCTTGATAACCTTGTGAAGTATAATGTGCACACTGCTGTCAGCATCGACGGCAACAGGGAATCAAACGACATTATCCGACGTAAAGGCAGCTACGACAAAGCTCTTTTCGCCATGAAAAAACTCAGCGAAAACGATATTTTAGACTGCTTAGTCACCACCATGACCAAGTACAACATCAAGCACATGGCACACCCTGCAGCACTTGCAGAGGAATACAAAGCTCGCATGATCGTCTACCACAACCTCGTTCCCGTCGGCAGAGCAGGAAGCAACATGCCTGACTTGGCGCCGACACCTGAACAATACGAGGAAGCCTTCAACGAAATCTATGACATCCAACGCAAATTGATGGGCAAAGTTAAAGTCAACGTTTACTCGCCTTTTTACGCCCGAATCGTACGCCAGAAAAATCCTGTCGACTTCTGGGACTGGTACCACGAAGGCTACTTGGGCAGATGCACCATCGGCGGCAACTATGTAAGCATAACTGAAAACGGCGACTACCGCAGCTGCGGATTCCACGAAGGCTACCGCCTAGGCAACGTCAAAGACAAGAAGCTAACCAAAGTCTGGGATGACCTGCAGCACAGCGAACTGCACCTAAAGCTTCGTGACAAGAGCAACCTTAAGGGTAAATGTGGAGTTTGCGAGTACCGAGAAATCTGCGGCGGATGCAGAACACGCGCCGAATACTACACAGGCGACCTATTCGAAAGCGACCCAGCCTGCAACTACATCCCCAAAGTCATGCAGGAAAACCCTGAATTATTCAAAAAGCAATAAACGCACCAGTTCTTCTTTTTTTTTATTCCGATGCTATCCTATTCTAGGCTTGAGGAAAAACATACTTTTTTATTTTCAGACTTGCGTTTGATTGTAACTACTCAGGATTTTGAAGATGTCATACCTGTCGTTTGAGTAGATTAGTTCTAAGAATTTGCAACGGACCATCTTAGTATCAAGTTGGTTTTTGTCATAAACGATGAATTCAATGTTATTTTCCGCAATGTAGTCCTTATAGTCTCTTGTTGATACCGTAAATTCGCCAGGTTTGAAATCGAAGAGGCTTTGCAGTTCGTTTGGCTGCAATGCTGGAAAACTATTTTTTGAAAAGCTAAGAACTTGATACTGCCGTGTAACTGTCTGGTTGACGTTGACTTCGTTGAATTGATATTGGAATCTCACAGCATCTATTTGTCTACTTGCCAAGGCGCCAATGTTGCCCCAGTCGGGTAAATCGGTGAAGTTAAAGGCGTATGCGAGCTGATTTTTGTCGTCATACAGTCCTACGTAATTATCCGTTAAGTTAGAGTTTGTAAATGTAGCAACCGCCCAAGCTGCTCCACCGGGACCACCAGTAGTTTTTGAAGACACGTCCCATGGGTTAACCCAATCCATTAGTTGAGGTATCTGAGCCTTGTCAAAGTCAAATTGAAGATCAAAAGAAGCCGTCAAATATAGTGTCACGTTGGAAATGTCGCTCTGCAGCGGAGTCACAGCCCATGAAACGTTGATTGGGTAACTGTCATTTTGAACAAGCATTGTCTGCGTTAATTCTACATAGTCATTGGAGTATAGGAACCCAACCTGTGCGGGGTAACTTTGTTCATCAAAAGATATGTCCCTGCTTAAGTCAGAGAGAGCAAATTTGTAATTCGTCCCATTTTGGGTGAATGAGATAAAATCTCCAGAGGCCGAAGAATATGATACTCGATACCAGACTTGATCTATGGAGACGTAATTTTCGTCGGTAATATCGCCCTTTGCCTCGTAAGCCCTCAGCAAGTTTTGCGGATCCTGAATTTCGTACGATAAACTCAAAACGGACTCTGCAATTTCATTTCTTTGGACGGTCGGGTCAGTTTGAGCAATCACATTTTTATCAGAAAAAGCTGAAAACCAAAATCCGGGGATTTCAGTAACAACCACTGTTGCGTCATTTGGATAGTTTTGTTTAAGCCAAACGCCGGCATCATACGCTTTTATGTCGGTTGTCGAATAGTAAACGCTGGCTTCCATGATTTTTCCATACACTACATTTGAACGAAAAACGAGCATTAAAGACATTAATACAATTATAGAAACAGTAGCTATCTTTAACCAATTTTTACGCAAACTTTTTTTGTTTTTGGCATAGTAAACTGCGAACTTTTCTTCTATAAAGGTAAGGGAAACAGCCGCGAAAATTGCCATTGGAGCCGTCAAATAGTAAATAAACCATTGAAAAGGCATATACAAACCAAAAATGTAAGATTCAGCGAAAAAAAGAGGAACAAAGAAACTAAGCATCAAAATAACATAAAAAATCAGCTTCTTTTGTATTTTTAAAAGATAATATGAAATAAAAATGCCGCTTAAAGCAAAGAAAAATATGAAACCGAAATTAACCATGAAAGAATTAAAACTTGCTGCTGGAATCTGATAAGCATAACTTTTTTGCGCAAAAAACACGTACTCGATGACAAGGCCAAGGTAAGGAACCATAGCTTGAAAATAATAGAGGAAGAAGGCTATTCCTCCGCCTAATATTAATGCGATTACCACTTTAAGGTAGGCCCCTCTGGATTTTATTAGCATATAAAGCAGGATTGGAGGCAATATTATGACGGCAAGAAATGCAGCAAGCTGATGAGATAAAACAAGTGCAAAAGATACAAAAAAAGTGACCAGAAGGTATCCGAATTTCTCTACTGCCAAAGGCAGATAAAGAAACACCAAGAGCATAAACGCTATAGCAAGAACGGTGGTATAGCCGCCAAACGCGTTAACCTCGTACATAGGAAAACACATCAACAACAAAACAGCCGCTACAGCGCCGACTTTTTTGTTAAAAAATTTGCTACCAATCAAATAAACAGAGAGGAATAGAAGCCAATCAACTATTACAGCTAAAGCTTTAACTAAAAAAATTAGTTGCCCAATGTCAGTTGCGCCGCTAAAAGAAATGAACATTGCAAGCACAATCTCGTAAAGTGGAGGGGTCCAGCCTAAGTTACTTAAAGGTATTTTTCCTGTTTGCAGAAAGATTTGGGCTTTTTCCAAGTGGACAGCAGGAGTCGTTTCCTAAGACTACGCCGTTCATTGATATGAGAGTGTAGAAGATGGCGAAAATTAACACTGAGAAAACGGTGATAAAAGTGATTTCAATTTGTCGCTCTTTTGTCAATTTACCCATCAAGGCGATAGCTAACTCCCAACTAGGTTGGATTTCACCTTAAAGATGGCAACTTCATTATTAATAAATACAAGGTTAAATGCGGGGTCATCAGCAAATTTTGGGTTTAATTCAAAATCGCGATTTGCAATGTATGAAACCGAATATTGTTGCATAGCTGTTTGGTAATCGAACGTGTCCATAGGCAAGCTGATAGTTGGTGTTTGCGCATTTTGAACATTACCTGTTAACGTTTTGTTGAGGCTTGCTTGGTTTTCTATGTCAGTTTCGGAAACTTGGTAGATTCCAACTAAGATTTGAATTTCCGCTGTAGATTGGCCTTGTAAATTATAAGATAATTCTGTAACACACGGATTCTCTGAATTGAGAGAAAGAACTTGTGGCTGATTTTCTACAAAAATCAGTTGACCGCACTCCTTCATACCTACATCCAACATTGCAATAGTATTTCCATTTGGTTGTTGAAATTTACCCTGCGAGTTTAAAATGAAATTAATCCAATCTAAGGAAACATTTTGAGCGTCGCTCTGGATTACTATAGTCATATTTGCGAATGTAACCCCTTTTGAGACAGTTAAAATTTCTGAGTAATTGAACTCGCTGTTTCCTTTGTTAACAATAATAGATGGATTATCAGTTTGCGCGCCGACGAGTTGCATATTAGTTACAGGTATTTGAGTTATGTCGGTAGATTGCACAGATTCGCCATTCCGCGAAAGCAACATAATCTCGCTATTATTAAACTGAAAGAAGGAGTAGGGAAAATACGTCCAGTTAAGATCAGCCAGAAACATAGGATTATGTCTACCAGTGTATCCGCCATCTTCCCTAACCTGAATGTAACCGTTGTCAATCATGTAGTCAGTATCAAGAAGATTTTTAGCAGCCTTAGCTGGTGCCAACTCTCGGGCAACCGTTAAATATTGTGGGTCAACCGCACTCAAAGTTGGCCGCTGAGCGAAACCGCCAAGCCACCATCCGTAAAGAGCATCAGAAACAAACACTGAGCCAACTGGCGTGTTTTGCTTCGCCCACTCTATTGCTTGGTATCCAGGATTGTTCATAACTTGGTAGAAACTTTGAATTGTGACGCCTTGCCAAGGAGTGAGAAAGATTGGCAAGGCAAAGAGACAGGTAAGCAAGAAGCACAATAAAAAGATAGAATAAATAGTTTTGCGGGTTATGCGAGTTGAGATTCGCGATACTAACTTGTTTGCGGTCTTCTTTGTTTTCTGCATTTGGCTAGTTAGAACATGGTAGGTGTCTATTACTTGTGCAAAGTATCCTGAGCCGTGATCAATCATCATAGCTAAAAGTATCATTACTGGTAAAATTAGGAAGTATAGAAACCGATTGTAATCTACATAAAGCCCAAACATGTAGCCCTGTGTTAACAATAAGGGAACTAAAAGCCACATGATAAGGAGAAACGCTGGAAGCGAAAAAAATCGTCCTTTATATTTTTTCGATAACAAAAAGAACGGCAAAAGACAAGCAAAAAGTGCTAATACTATATCAAGTGGAAGCACTCTCGTTGAGAGCAATGCCTGCTGAATATCAGTGACGCCTGTAAATGTAGAGTTAGCATCGAAATATGCGGGCACCGCACTTGCTAGAAAAGGCGAAACAAGGACTGCTCCGCCAAATATTGGCAGCAACCAATAAAGGACATGTTTCCTTGATGTACCAAACGTTTTAGGTGAAACCATTACACAGAGCACGGTGCCCACTGTTATGCTAACGAAAACGGCGGCGCTTAAAGAGTGAGTTAAAAATATTGAGCCCACTAAAATAGAGGTTGATGCTAGAAAAGGCGTTAGCGAAAACCTGTCTCTTTGAAGGTACAGGTAGAAAGTTAAAGGAATCAGAAGCAGGGTTATTACGTTGGGGTAGCCTCCCCACAGGAGCATTTCTATATCAAAGCGTGAGATTGCCACTAAAAATGCGACAATGAAAGCGGCTGATTCAGTCCATACAGTTCGAGTTATCAAGAACGCGCAGAAAACAATAAGCGACGAGAACAAAGCTACAATAACAGACTGCACCAGATAATCAGGCATTCCAGTCACCATTATTATTCCTGAAGCGAAAATGTGGTATCCTGGAAAAGTCAAGGATAATCCTCCGCCCATCTGGTAGTAATCCCATAGGAAATTTGTGTTACCTGATTGTGTAATTGAGTTAATGACGCTGTTATGTAAGCCGATGTCAGCGCCTGGCGGAAACGTTTGCCAAAGCATTAGAAGCATACGGTAAATGAATGCGAAAGTGAAAATCAACAATAGCAAGACATGTTTTCTGGTTGCTTTGAACATTTGCTCCCCACCTTTCCGTAGTTTTATGCTTTCGCATTGATGGAATTATTAGTCAAAGCTTAAATATGAAATTCGAGTATAAAAAGCCCAGAGTAACAAAAAAAAGGAAAAAAGGTGTTTAAATGTCATGGCTTAAATCTATGATGGAAAAAGAGCCTCCAGAACCAGAGAATCCAATTGGCGTAATTGTAATAGGCAACATTGAACCAGACATGCATGACACAGCAAAAGAAGCAGTTCGAAGGTCACTCAAACGCGCCGGATTCAAAACAATCGACGTTGGCAAAAGCGTTGCCCCACAAGTTTTCGTTGATAAAGCAAAAGAAAACAATGCAAACATAATCGCAATTTCAGTAAACACAGTACCTGCAAAAAACAATCTTCCAAAACTAGACGAAGCATTGAAAGCAGCCGGGTTAAAGGGCAAAATCGGAATAATCATGGGCGGCGCTGCGGTTAAAAAGGAAGATGCTGATGCAATCGGTGCACTTTATGGCAAGAACAAGGAAGAAGCTCCTGAGTTAGCAAAGAAGGCAATGGGCAAAAAATAAATCCATCAGATGAGGAAAAATGTCCTTCAAATTCAATACGAAACAAAACATATACACAGTAGGCAAAGTAAAAGTAGGCGGTCAGCCAGGTGAACTACCTACTTTTCTGATTGGTTCTATCTTTTGGCTAGGCCAGAAAATGGTTCAAGATGCAAACAAAGGCATTTTTGATGCAAAAGAAGCAGAAAAAATAATCAATACGATGCAAACTCAAAGCGACATTACAGGCGTTCCATTTGGTTTCGATGTGGTCGGAACAACAGAAGAAGCCTTCGGGAAATACATTGACTTTGTTGCTAAATATAGTGATGCTCCAATCATGTTAGATGCAATGAGTCCTAAGACACGCATGTCAGCTGCAATCATGGCTAAGAAAATGGGCTTATCAGACAGATGCTTCTATAACTCAGTTTACAAAGGCGTAACTGATGTTGAATTGGCAGTTCTAAAAGATAGTGGCATCAAAATGTCCATAGTGCTCGCTGACAATCCCAAAGACAACAGCCTCGAAGGAAAGATGACTGTTATACAAGAAGCTTTAGCATTGGCAGAGAAAGGTGGAATCACAAAGCCTCTTATTGACACTGCTATTCCCGCTTTTGCTCCTGACATGGGCACTGCAGTAAGAACCATACCTATAATGAAAGAGAAGTATGGTCACCCAGTAGGCTTAGGCAGCGGAAACGTTGTCACAACCATGGGTTGGGTTAAAGCGAACATTGCCAAAGAATTCCGAAAAGGATGCGTAACCGCTACTAACGCGATAATGCAAACAGTCGGCGCAAACTGGCTAATGATTGGACCAGCAGAACAAGCAGAATGGGTATTCCCAGCCGTTGCAGTAGTTGACATATACATTGCATCTGCCGCAGCTGATCTCGAAACAAGACCACTAGAAGAAACTCATCCGATCTTCAGAGCTTTCATGTAAAACTCCTTCCTTTATTTTTTATTGTTTTAATTTTTTGAAGTGTCTATAAACTGAAACCGCTTAGATGGTTTGAAATTATTGCTGGTTTCACCGCTTTAACGTTACTTGTAACTTATCTTATTCCAAGCGACTCGTTGCTTGTTGTTTTTCGTTATGTTTTCGGTTTTGTTTTTGTCGCATTTTTGCCAGGTTACTGTTTAGTTAACATTTTGTTTATGAATAGAAACAAGCTTGATTTTGTAGAAGAAATAGTGTTGTCTGTTGCATTAAGTTTTGGCTTAGATGGGCTTGTAGGCTTATTCTTAGGTCTCTCACCTATCGGGATGAACTTCACTTCAATAACAATTTCTCTTAGCGTACTTGTGTTAGTCTTTGCAGTAGTCGTATTTATAAGAAAATTAAGAGAGCTTCACGTGCAAAGCCCTGAGCAAGTAAGCACCTGAAGTTTTTACTGCTGAGATGCCGTATGTTCCGCCTTTGCGCATCATCTTAAACACGTATCCTGGTCGCAGGTAGAATTGTTGGTAGGCTTTGTAGCGGATTTGTGCAAGTTTTTCCATGCTTAGCCATGGGGTTTCGAATGTTGGTCCTGCTGTGTCGTATTTGTCGAAGTCGGTGACGCGTAGCCAACCGTTTTTCTTAACTTGCTCGTACATGGGTGTTCCAGGGTATGGTGTGGCGACGTAGAATCCGACATCGTCTGGGTTTAATTCTTTGACGAAGCGGATAGTTTCCCGCGCTGTTTGTTCTGTCTCACCTGGAAAGCCCAAGACTACGTTAGCAATCGTCATTAACCCTACGTTGTGCGCTGTTTTGTAGGCTAGGCGTGTTTGGTCAAGCTTTATTTTTTTGTTCATTGCGCCTAAAATGGCTTCTGAGCCTGATTCTACTCCTAGCCAAACTGCTATGCATCCTGCGTCGCGCATGGTTTTGAGTAGCTCACGGTCAACCATATCTACGCGTGTTCCACAATCCCAAATCATGTCGAGCTTCCGAGCGTGGAGTTCTTCGCAGATTTTTAGGACGCGGTCGCGGTTGACTGTGAAGGCGTCATCGTAAAATGTTACTTGGTTGACGTTATATTTGTCGTGGATGAGTTGCATTTCGTCGACGACGTTTTTGGGGCTTCGCATGCGGTATCCTCTGCCGAACATGCGCACAGTGCTGCAGAAGTCGCACCAGTAGACGCATCCGCGGCTGGTGATTAGTGGGAAGAGGATTTTGCCCATTCGTTTTAGCGAGTCGAGTGGGAGAAGGTGGTGTGCTGGGAAGGGCAGTGCGTCTAAGTCTTGGGTGAATGGTCTGTCTTGTGTGCGTACTATTGTGTCGTCTTTTTGGCGGAAGGTTATGCCTAAAACGTCTTTGAGGCTGCTGTTGGTTTGGAGTTGGCTGAGTAGCTCTATGAAGGTGATTTCGCCTTCTCTTCGTACGACGATGTCTAGGTTGGGGTATTCTTTGAGTGCGTTTTCATCCCAGAAGGTTCCGTGACTTCCGCCGAGCATTGTTATTGCTTGTGGGTGTGTTTCTTTAGCTATGTTGATTAGCTTCATGGCTGATTTGTAGAGGAGTGTTGTGGCTGTTGCTCCGATGATGTCGGGGTTGAGCTGGCTAATTCTCTGTCGGAAAGTATCATAAGTGAGCCTTTCCGCTTGGCAATCGATAACGTTTACTTCATGCCCCTCTTTTTCAGCTACTGCGCCAAGGTAAGCTATGCCTAGTGGAATGAAGGGTGGATGCGAATGTACGTTTGGCGGGTATGGGGGGTTGATGAGAGTAATTTTCACTGGTGTATTCGCCCTTTTGTAGTGAGTGGTTAGACGTTAAGATGCATTATATAGGTTTCTAAATAAAATAACCCAATACTAAAGCAGCATAATGAGGAAGGATTGCACTTCTGCATTGCATTTTTGTTGTTGATTTCTGTCAACAAATATTAGGGTATCCCTATCCCTCTCTGCTGTTGTCAGCATTTTGAAGGTTTCACCCTGGCAACGCAATGCTCTGCCATAGGGCACTGTTTGGTTGTTTTCTAGGAGCAAAAAGTGGTAATTCCATGCAGAAGCATCAATTATTAGCTTGTTTTACTGCCAAAAGTTGAAGCGTAACCTGTTAGGATGGTGATTTATGCTTTTATTTAGTGAAGCGTTCTAAAATAAAGAGTTCGACCGAAAGCACCATAAAGATGACTCTCAAGGACCAGGCAACATATGGATTAGAAGAAAAACAAATAGTTAAAATTACAAAGCAAAAAATATTGGTTGGGAAGTTTTTAGAAGAGTTTTTCCCATCTGTTGAAGAGTTCCAATACTTCATCGCCGCCGTAGCCTTCGAGTTCTTTTCGCCATTCTTTGTCGGCGACGACTTTCTTTTGGAACTCCTGTATCCATTGGGCTTTTTCTGCTAGGAATATGACTCCGTCGATGCCTGTTCTTGCTGCTCTTGTGGCAACCGTCATTATTTGCCTGTGGGGTGCGACTGTTTCCCATGTTTCGTTTGGACCTCGGACGTAGAAGTTTACGAATACTGGTTTTTTGAGGAAGCTTTTGTAGCCTCTTGCGATGGTTTCCCAGTACCACGGGGTCGGGTAAGACTTGCTGAACATTGGGATGACGAAGTAGTCAGCGTACTGTGCCATGGCTTCGAAGTCGTAGCCGAATCGTACTTTGCCAAGCAACGGGTCAGGCAGGCAGTTTACGAATAAAGGCTTATTTTTAACTACGTCTCGGACTTCTTTGAGGAATTCCGTTACGGTTTTTGCTCTCCAATCAACCCAGTTCAAACCGCTCTGGCGCCACTGTTCAACGCAGCGTGGGCAAACGCAGAAGTCGCGTTCAGCAAAGTGTTGGCTGCTGATGCTTATGCCCGGTGTTGTTTTGGCGCATTCGGCTATTAGTTTAAGGTTGTACTCTCTTACTTCAGGGTTTGTCATGCATAGAACGTCCCAGCGCAAAGTGTACTTCTTGTTCGTGCGGAGAGCAGGACCATCCTTAGAGATTGATATCAATTCGGGACGTTTTGCTGCTAGGGCGTTGTCGCCGAAGCATGCGATGTTAGTGTACATTTTAGGGTTTGGTTTCCCCACGGTTCCTGATTCTGGTTTTATGCGGTAGAAGTTATAATCGACGCCTTCAACAGGCTCAGGTTGATAGAGAAATACGCCGAATTTCAAAGTTTAATTCCCCATTTTAACTCTCGTTTTTATAACCGAATAAAATTGCAGGTTATTTAAGTCTTTTCAGTTTGTCAAGCCAACTTTTCAATTTTGCACTTTTGAAAGTCAGCTAGATACTTCTCCTTTATGCACAAAACATTTTGAACTAGCCCAATAGTTATAACTTTGGTGCTAGGACTCACTTTGACTATACTACTATAGTCTTTTCGGGCGCAAACTTTCTTTTAACTGGCTGGATTGTTTGAACAAAACTTTTAGGCCATCGAACATATCTAGCCTTTGAATCTCTATTCCCCAATGCACTTAATACCACAAGACAAACCGTCACGCTTGCCCTAACGTGTAATGTTAGAAAATTAACATAGTTAACTCTTGGAAAGAGCTTCCTTCACGATATTGATTAAAGCATGTTTCAGGAACGGAGGCAAATCAACCGAATCGTAACCTGCCACTTTAGAGCAATCCAGCTGACAGCGGGCAAGGTTGCCAAAGCATTTACTTAACTCATCCACTTTCCCCAACTCGGCGGGCAACAGGTTCTTTTTAAAATCGTCATCCAGCTTTGCCGCCGCGAGCAAATAAGCGCTAGCAAGCGGTTTGTTCTTCAAAATCTCAGCTAAAGCCTTCTCATCAACGGCTAAACCATCGACTTTTGATAATTCTGCGGCTATTTTCTCAAGCGGAAGATGCCTTTCTTTGAGCCTATCTAATACTGTTCGGCAAGCCCAAATTGGCTCCTGCTTGATTAAAGCTTCAGTAACAGCTTTCCTTGTGCAATACCCGACCAATTTGCCCAGTTTTGACGCTGGACCGCCATAGCCAATTGTTTTGCCATGGCTGGTTGATGCCACAGTGACACTGTCGGTTATTGAGCCAGTAGCTGAGTCACCAGTGTACCTGCTTCGAACATCAAAATCTCTCAGCGCTGCCGACTTCGCTTCAGTGGCTGTGATTAGTGAAGCCACCATGCAGCTTTCCGTTGGGTTCCCGTCAATTAAGACGATGATGTTTATGGTGCCTATGATTTCTTGAACATCCATCTCTTCGCCTGAGGATTCGCCGTGCGAGCAGCCTGCGGTAGCGGCAACGCTGACTGAAAAATCGCCAGCTTTCTTTGTAACTAAACTGTAATTTTTAACCTTCGCAGCCGTGACCATAGCAAGATAATCCTTAGTTAACCCAAGCTTCGCCGCAGACGAGGTAATGAGAGCTAGCGGGTCAAGGTGCAGGGAGCGGTCATTATATCCTTCTGGCACGCCCACGTTAAGAACAGCCTTAACCTGACTGAAGCCACCGTTAAAAATTGCTGAACCAACCGTCATTAAGCCTTTATCAGATAATACGGCTAGCACATTATCTTTTATGACTAGTTTAACGCTATCCGCAAGGTTAAATTGTTCCATGCCAGCCAATCCCCCGAGCTATTTTCTTTTTAGGGCTTGCCTGAATTTATAGTAATAGCTTTCGCTGGACACAGGTTTACGCAGACGCCGCATCGAGTGCATGGTACGCCATCAATGGCTTGGGGTTTTTTGTTTTTACCCTCCTCTAAAACACCCTGCGGGCAAACGCCAACACAGATAAGCCCTGGGCAGGGGGCACATTTAGCGGTGTCAATGACGATAAATGATTTATGCTGCTTGTCCATGCGAATCAACAATTAAATAAGCGCCAAGAATATATTTGTTGCGCGCATCTGGTAAGAGAACATGAAAGTAGGCTTAGTCACATACACCCCAGAAAAAGTCGAAGGCTTCGACCTTCACGTTTACTACTCAAAATGGGTAGACGGACAAGTTTTTCCAGCCGCAAAAGGCATGCAGAACGATGTTACCGTGTTTTGCGATGCTAAAGCCATCAGGGAAGATCCGAGCATAGTCGCTGTCTCAAACACTGGTTCAGCGTTGCGGAGAAATAGGAGAGCTAATTTGGCTTTTGATTTTGTTTGCCCAACGAACACTCAATACAGAACCAAAGTTTTAGACTACATCGAAAGCCTAAGCAAACAAAATATTATGGGCGTAACCTTGAACCTCTACCACTTTCCGGACCAAGAATTCTGCGTTTGCCCCAGATGCGTAGAACTATGGAAACAAAGCGGCTTTAACTGGACACAGTGGAGAGCCCAAACAATAACAAAATTCGTCCAAGAAGCCAGAGCGCGGGTAAAGCAGACTTTTGCGGTTGAAATTTACCCTGACCCAGTGCTTGCTAAAGAAAGATTCGGCTTAGACTTAAATGCGATAGCGGAGTTTGTTGATTATTTCCATGTGCCACTTTCGTCGAGAGATTATTTGACTATGTACTGGGTGGACATGCTAGCAAGAGACTTTGCAGCATCATTAAAGAAGCCTGTTGTTTTAGAATTAAGCGCTGAAATGCCAACCGACGAGAAAATGGATGCGCTATTGAAAACGTTAGCTTACGTTTCCAGGCACAAGCTGGATGCAGTGCTTCTTTTAGTGCACGACTCAGAGAACGCTAAACAAATCTGCAGGTTTGCTGTCCAAAACACTGATTTTCGGAGCTGGCTTGAAAAGTACAAGTTTGAGGAAATGAGCCGAATCGTTGATAATTGGGCTAAGATTTACTGAGTTTTCTCCTGTATTCTCTGAGCCGTTGCATGTCAAGGTCTGCGGTTAGTATCGAATCTTCAGGCGCATCGGACACTTCGCCAAGTATGCCCCATGGAGCAATGATTGCGCTTCTTCCACCCCTCATGCTTGAGCACACGTTCCCAACTTTAAGCACAAACAAGCCATTATCCAAAGCAACCTTCTCAGTTAACGGGTGACCCTTAACACTTGGATGAGTACCCATCGCTGCGACTGGAAGGGAAATTATTTCAGCCCCTAAATCGGCAGTTTGTTTTACAAGGTCAGCGTCAAACATGTCAGCACAAACCAAAAGGCCGATTTTGCCAATTTCTGTATTGACGACAACGGGTTGGGCGCCTTTGGCAACGCCAGCTTTAATTTCAGCTTTGATAGGGTTTATCTTTTTGTATTTGGCTAAAAGGGAACCATTTTTCCATAAAGTGCTCGTATTGTAATATTTTCCGCTGTCTTCTTCAAGCACTGTACCGCCGAGAAGATAAATATCAGGTATCTGCTTAGAAATTTCCTCCAGAAAATTCAGGGTTTCTACGCAAGTTTCTTTTGATACACTTTGTGCTGAGATAAAGTCTTCCATGCATCCTGGAACAGCGAAGTATTCTGGGAGAGCGATCAATGCTGGTTTTTGCTTGGCGGCTTTGCGGATTGCTGCTTCGGCTGCCTTTAGATTGTTTTCTAAGGAATTGCGTACTTTCATGTGGAGTAGGCTTGTTTTCAAGGGGTGAATCCTCTTTTGAATGTGTTTGAGCGGTTGTGTTTATGACTTTCAGTTTTGAACTTTTAAATGTGCTGTTTTGAGGCTAATGGATATTTTTTCGTTATGAGACCTCGTCTGTTCAGTATTTTGCTCACTTTCAACACAGATGTTTATTATTTTTTAGCTTTTGTATGCATACGGATAACCTTTAAATAGTGGATGGATGACAAACAATGTATTGCGAGGGAAAAAAATGACCCTAAACCCATCAGAATACACCAACCTCTTACCAGAAGTAAAAACCTTAGTAAACAAAGTTGTCAAAAAAAACATGGCTGACGGCTTCTTGTTTTCAGCTGGAACAGACACCCAAATAATTGCTTATGAAGCAGTAAAGTACAAACCTGACATTCCATGCCTCACTTTAGCTTTCAAGCATGGAACCCCCAAAGACACCGAATACGTGAAGAAAATGGTTGCTCTCTTAAAGCTTAAACATGAAACCCACCAGTTTGACCGCGAAGAAGTACTCAAATATTACCCAAAAGTTGTTGAAGCACTCAAAAAATTCGACCCTATGGAAATCAGAAACAGCTTACCAGTGTACATTGGTTTAACCATCTTTAAAGATAAAGGAATAAAAAGCGTATTCACAGGCGACGCTTTAGACGAGCTTTTCGGTTACCCATGGCAATTTCACCTGACCGAAAAAGAATTTGCACAGAAGCAGCAGGAAATGTGGGCAGAGATGGGTTTCTCTTCATTACCCATGGCAGAGTCTCTTGGAGTGACTATCAAGGCACCTTACATGGATCCCTTGTTTATGGATTGGGCAAAGAAACTCCCCATCAAATTTAAGATAAACATGTACAACGGCGTAAAATACAGCAAATGGATTCTTCGCAAGGCATACGAGGACGTGATACCTAAAGATATTATTTGGAGATCAAAAGCGCCACTTGAACAGGGTACAGGAACAGAAACGCTCAGAACATACTTCAACGACATGATTTCTGACAAGGATTTTGCAGAGAAAAAGAAGGCAATAAAAGAAAAAGATGACGTGGAAATCCAAGACAAAGAACAACTACTATACTACGAGCATTTCCGCAAGAAGTTTGGCAAACCAAAAGACGTCTTTCCAGACAACGGCGGAATACAGTGCCCAAAATGCAAAAGCTATGTGAAAACAAAGATTCAGTTCTGCAAGATTTGCGGAGCTTACCCAATCTAAATTTTCTTTTTATTCTTTTGTTTGAAAATTCATGCAGTTTCTTGTGAATTTTTTGAGAAAGACTTAATTCTTTATTTTAGTACTTGTGAAAACTACGGGAGGGCATAAAGTTGGCTAGTCTGTCACAATTAAAGTTTGCAATGGCGCTTTCGATTTTCTTATCAGCCTTCATATTTGGTCTTCTCGTTTTTGCAATTGTTTTCTTCTTGCAACTGGATGTTTTTATTGGTTTAGCTGTTGCTTTGGGCGGTTCAGCACTCTTCATACTATTCCAGTATGCAGTAGGTCCAGCCATTGTTGCAGCCACAACACATCTGCATTACCTTAAACCTGGCGAGAACCCATGGCTTGAAAAAACAGTTAAAGAAATAGCCGACAAAAGCGGGTTACCCATGCCCAAGTTAGCCACAGTTCCAAATAATACCCCTAACGCGTTTACTTTTGGCAGAAGCACAAGCAGCGCCACCTTAGCCGTGCATGAAGGGCTCCTCAAGCAGTTAAATGAAAACGAAGTTAAAGGTGTAATAGCTCACGAGTTAGGCCACGTTAAACATAAAGATTACATCGTTATGACTGTGCTCTCAGCCTTGCCATTAATCGCATACTTCATCGCACAGGCAACGCTATATGCAGGTGCATTTAGCGGTGGACGAAGAAACAGTAAAGATAATTCAGGTGCGGCATTAATTGTAATCGGCGTAATCGCCTTTATAATTTACATTTTAACATTCCTGATTGTCATGAGACTTAGCCGACTTCGCGAACACTATGCTGATGCCTACTCCGCTTACGTGACAGGTTCACCTAGAGAACTGGAAAGTGCCTTGGCAAAAATCACTTATGGCTTATCCCTCTCACCCAAAGCGCCGGAAGGAGCCAGAGCATTCTACATTGAAGACCCAGCAGCAGCAAAACAGGAAATCCAGCACATCATGGAGCATAAAGACGAGTACGACTTAGACCACGATGGGGTTTTGGACGAGCGTGAGTTGGAATTAGCGATGGAGAAAGAATCCAAAAGCACATGGCACCAAATGAACAGTTTGTTTTCTACCCACCCGCCGACGTTTAAGCGCATTTTGCTTTTGCGTGAAATCGAGCAGGAAATGGATACGGGAAAATACACGAGTGACAGAGTGTACACTCACGTCTAAGAGCCACTAGTTTTTAGGCTAAAATTACTCAAACCTATGCGAAGACTAATATCTTTGCAAAAGCGATTTACTATAAAACTTCCCTGAGAGACTATAGAATGATATATTGTCCTGAATGCGGCGGAGAAATGCAGTACGTTATGTCCACCAAACACTATGTTTGCAAAAGCTGCGGCTTATCAGTGACACAGCAAGAACTCATGGAACTACGCGAAAAGAATAGGCCAAGCGAAGAAACAGAGGAAGAAGAGAAAGAAAACCGCAGAAAAGAATACCTCAAATGGTGGCTTAGCAAGAAATAAAACCGCTCAGCCAAGTATTATACACGTTTTGTTAGCAAACACTATAAACAACAAAAGAATAATTTTCGGTTACTTGACCCGCGATGTGAATGCTATGGCCACAGCCATGGAAATAATCTGTGTAGGCAACGAGTTACTAATAGGCAAGACACTTAATACAAACGCTCATTGGCTGTCTAAACAGGCAACAAATCTTGGAGTAAACGTTAAGCGAATAACAGTAGTACAAGATCTTGTTGACGAAATAGCTAATATTATTCGCGAAGCCATAGAGCGAAAGCCGCAGTTCATAATTACAACTGGCGGGTTAGGGCCGACTTTTGACGATAAAACGTTAGAGGGCATAGCAAAAGCACTAAACCGCAAATTGGAAATCAACCAGAAAGCGTTAGCAATGGTTAAGGGAAAATACGTGGAATATGCCAGAAAAAGGCAACTCCCAAC
The DNA here is from genome assembly GCA_963715865.1 of Candidatus Bathyarchaeota archaeon. Taxonomy (GTDB): domain Archaea; phylum Thermoproteota; class Bathyarchaeia; order Bathyarchaeales; family Bathycorpusculaceae; genus Bathycorpusculum. The sequence goes on along the minus strand of OY970280.1, from coordinate 2,301,096 downwards.
ATCAATTGAATTAACACCAGCCAGAGTCAAAATGGCAACCTTACCGGAAAAAACAGAACCAATCAACAACCCAATTGGAACTGCACCCGGAGTACGCGTCGATGTGGAAGGAACGGTGTTGTTTGCTTTGCCAGGTGTACCTTCAGAAATGGAAGCGATTTTTACGGAAACTATAGCGTCGTTGCTTAAACAAGCCGTTGGCGACAGGGTTTTTTGTGAAAGAAGCATGTTTGTGGATAACATGATGGAATCGCATTTAGCTCCATTAATCGACAAAGTCATGAGTGGTAATGCGGGTGTTTACATAAAGTCTCATCCTTTGGGTGTAGAAAATAAGCCTCATATCGAGATTCACTTAACTGTTACAGCCAAAAATAAAGAAAAGCCTGCGGAAAAGCTTCTAAAAGCCGTGAGGCAGCTTGCCATTTTGGTTGAGGCGAATGGTGGAAAAGCCATCGTTGAACAGTAAGGCCTCCTCCCTCATTTGTTGCTTCATATAGACAGGCTAAAGACTTTTTCGAGCAACAGAGTACTTGACTAGAAAGCGAGAAAAAAATTAAATTTAAAATGAAAGTTTAGGATTTTTTGGCGTTTTCTAGTTCTTTTCTGAGTAATTCTGCCTTGTCGGTTTTTTCCCAGGTGAATTCTGGTTCTTCTCTTCCGAAGTGGCCGAACACTGCGGTTTTTTTGTATATTGGTCTTAGCAGGTTTAGTTGGTCAATGATTGCTTTAGGCCTCATGTCGAAATATTTCTTCACTAACTCGAGAAGTTGCTCGTCTGGCAGTTTCCCTGTTTCGTAAGTATTCACCAAAACAGAGATTGGTTGAGCTACACCGATAGCGTAGGAAATTTGGATTTCGCATTGATCAGCCAACCCCGCAGCAACAATGTTCTTGGCGATATATCTTGCCATGTAACATCCTGACCTGTCAACTTTCGATGGGTCTTTGCCGCTGAAGCATCCGCCGCCGTGACTTCCAACGCCGCCGTAAGTGTCAACGATGATTTTTCTGCCAGTTAACCCTGAATCCGCCAATGTTCCGCCAATGACGAATCTTCCGGTTCCGTTGATAACGTATTTTATGTCTTCGCTTAACATGTTCGCTGGAATAACGTACTTAATGACCTTTTCAATAATGTCTTTTTTCAAAATTGCGTCGTCAACGGTTCCGTTGTTTTGAGCAGCAATAACCACAGTCTTCACACATTTAGGCTTGCCACTCTCATATTCCACTGTAACCTGAGATTTGCAGTCAGGACGCAGATAAGGCATAAGTTTCGTTTTTCTGCATTCAGCTAAGCGTTTAACAAGTTTATGCGCCAGCATAATCGGCAAAGGCATAAGCTCCTTTGTCTCGTTGGTTGCATAGCCGAAAACCATTCCTTGGTCACCAGCGCCCTGCTCATGACCCTTGGATTCGTTTACGCCCATAGCGATGTCTGGAGACTGCGCAGTTAGTGAAACCAAGATGCCGCATGTTTCCCAGTCTAAGCCGTCCTTAGCATTGTCGAACCCAATTTCTTTCAAGGTCTGGCGGACAATTTTTGGGATATCAACGTAGGTGCAAGTGGTTATTTGACCCGTAATCATTACGGTTCCCTGCATTACGAGCGTTTCGCAGTCAACTCTTGCTTGGGGGTCATTGCAGAATATTGCGTCTAAAACGCTGTCGGATATTTGGTCTGCAACCTTGTCTGGGTGACCTTCTCCAACTGACTCAGAAGTAAACAAATATTTTCCGTTTATTCTCATGGGAATCTTTCCATTCTGGTTGTAATAAGGACATAAATAACTTTGCGTTTTTCTTAAAAGGCTTTCTACAACACAAGCAACTAATCAACAAGCAAAGCGGGATGCCTGCTCGCAAAAACAATTTTAATCGCTAAACAACATAAACAAGAAGAGGGAAAACATGAAAACACCAGTATTTAGCGAAAAAGCGCCAAAACCAGTAGGTCCATACAATCAAGCAGTAAAAGCAGGCAAATTCCTGTTCGTCTCAGGGCAACTGGCAATTGATCCAAAGGAAGGCAAAATAGTTGCTAAAGATGTTACGTTGCAGACAAGACAGGTTATGGAGAACATAAAAGCTATACTGGAAGCTGCAGGTTACAGCCTGAAAGATGTTGTTCAATCCACTGTGTATCTTTCTTCTATGGCCTTATTTGACGAGTTCAACCACGAATATGCCAAGTACTTTGATGGAGAATTTCCTGCTCGCGCCACAGTCGGCATAGAATTGAAGGCTAATGCGCTTATTGAGGTTTCAGTTGTTGCTTACAAGGACTAATCTGCATCAATCTTTTTGATAAATTATAAAAACCTAACCAACGCTTAGTTAGAGCAGGGCAAAATATGTCGGCATCGCTGAAAAAGTTTATACAAGGAATCGCTGGAAAAAAAGCTCCAGGACCATCAACCACTTTCACTGTATTTCATATTTTCTATGCTTTAGAGATTATGTCGCAGAAACCTCTTGGCAGAAATAAACTAGCTAAGAAACTCAACGTTGGTGATGGTGCAGTGCGCACAATAATAAGCAGACTTAGAAATGCTGGTTTAATTGAAACTTCCAAAGAAGGCTGCAGTTTAGCAAATAAAGGCTTAGAGGTTTGGCGGCAATTTGAACAAGTTTTTCCTAAACGGATTGAAATTCAAAAAAGTGAATTGAGCGAGTCTGAATTTAATTTTGCTTTTTTAGTGAAAAACAGCGGGCAAAAGGTGCGGTCGGGAATTGATCAACGGGATGCAGCCATCATTGCCGGCGCACGCAAAGCCTTAGTTATCGTTTTCAAAAATGGTCACTTGCATATTGAATCAGTCAGTGATCGTATAGAGAAGGATTATCCGAAGGCAGCAAGCCAAATTCTTAAGCAATTAGCGCCTGAGGACAACGATGTTATTATTGTCGCTGGTGCTGATTCAGCTTTGAAGGCTAAGCGTGGAGCCTTTGCAGCAAGCTGGTCACTGATTGGCGCTTAAAGTTTTAGGTTGTGTATTTTTCTCCTTCGTTTAAAATTCGTTCAAGTATCGTGTTAATGTTAATCATGCCTTCGTTTGTTTTAGCGGAAACTGGCATCAACAAAAATTTCAAGCCAAGCTTATTGATGGCTTGCATCATGTTGCGGCTGAAGAGTCGTTTTGTGCCTTCAAGTTTCTGGTCAATCGCATCTTCCAGTGCTCTAGTGTTGGCTGACCAAGTGGTGATTGCCTGAGCGTCTTTTTTTGGTATCAAATCAGTCTTTGAGAGCACGTGCAGTTGTGGCTGGTAGAACCTGTTGTAAACTGCGGCTGAGAGAAACATGTTTGAGACATAATTGAGTGGATTGATTGAGAATACTGCGTCGAAGAGGTAAATTAACGCTTTAGGCTCCTTTGTTAATTCGTCAACGATATATGGTCCGCTTGCTCTGAAAGCAAACAACTCCATCTGCCCAGGAGTATCCACCAAAACGATGTCAGCGTTAGCTTCTTCTATGTCGCGAGTTAAATTTTCAATCTCGTCAGCGATTAAGTCAGCAGCCATAATCAATGCGCCGTTTGGTCCTAAACCATATTTTTCCATTAAATCGCCAACATCAACATAATTGCGCACATCAACATCCGGCGAGTAAGGAAGCTTCAATGCACCAGGATCCAAATTGACAACGGCAACGTCTTGCTTGGACATTTTTAACCATTCGCTGAAGGCTGCAGTTAACAGGGACTTGCCAGAACCTGCTGTTCCAATGATAAACGCGAGGGGCACCTTTTTTTCTCTCCGCTCTACGAGTGATATCTCGAAAAGTAATAACCTTTCTGTTACTATGCCTGAGAACTAGTGCTCGGAGCAATCTTTAGCTCCGCTGTACAAAAGCTGGGCATTCAAGATGCCTTTCTTTCCATGCCGTGAGAGAAGAAATTGAAAAGTTGCAGACGTACCTAACTGATAAAGAGGACCTGGCTCCTGAACAGAGAAAGCCAAATCCGCAAATCAAAAAAAATGAAGAAAGAAAAATAAAAGAAAAAAGTTCTCGGTCAAATTCATCTCGCGCAAAAAACATTGTTGCTTAATTTTTCCAACCAACAATAGAACAAAATGCACTGCATTAAGTTTGGCTTGAAGGACTTCGTGACAAAGCTAGCCTTGTTTGCCGCCTGCCCATGGAATAGAATTCTGTCGATTGCTGCGGCATTATTGTTTTTGTCCGCATTCAGGGCAAAAATGCGCTGTAGCTGAGATTCGGGTTTTGCATCGGGGGCAGATTTTTAGCAAAATTGGTTGCCGCAGGGGTACGCCGCAGAAATTGCAGTAGTTAGAGAACGAAGCTACTTGTGACCCACAATTTGGGCACTTCAAATACTGCGAATAAGCTGGAACAGGAACCATAATAAAAGCTGAAAGTATAATTCAACACCACAATGAATATGCTGCAACCTGCTCTTTTCTCTTTTGTGCCGTAATCACCAAAACAGCTCAGCAGGCGTAGAGAAAGAATGTTGCTTGTATTTGAAGGAGGAGATTGGTGCGCACACACACAACTAACGAATGGTTGGTTCAATTTCTATGTTTTTTGTCGTATCTGCTGTACCAGTGCATACCTGCTGTTTTTTTAACTTTTTTTCTAAGCAGGGTTAAGACAAAACCCTTATGCCTATGAAATACATTACTTAATATTAATTAATGTTGAAAGCGAGGACGATGTCTTTTTAGCCCCAAAAAACGAGCCCCAAGAAATGCAAAAAACAGACGCGGTAGAGGCATTGATTACCCATTTGAAATTGGGGAAGAATACGAAGTAGATATAGTGGATATGAGTCCAAACGGGGAAGGCATCGCCAAAATCAAAGGCTTCCCAATCTTCATCAGCAACGCAAAACCCAACGAACACCTAAAAATAAAAATAACAAAACTAATCAGCGGTTGCGCAGACGCCCAAATAATCCCTTGGTAGAAAGGGCGAATTGGAGTAATTGGAGAATTGGTTTTTTGAATGTGCAAAATGCGGTTTTGAGGAGATTGGTGCGGTCACCGGGATTTGAACCCGGGTCGTCAGCTTGGGAAGCTGATGTCCTACCAAACTAGACTACGACCGCATATTTTTTGAGTTGGTTTTGTTTGTGTTACTCAGTTTGATATATTGGTTCTTCTCTGCAATATGCTTAACGCTGGATTTTTTATGACTTTTAAAAGAAAGAAGCATGGTTAATTTAAATAATTTTACATACTTGATCAGTTATTTTTTGCTTTCTTCTTTCATTAGTTTATAAACGGCGTAATTAACGCCATGACTAATGGAGCTAAATCTCTTGACTTTAATTTGTTCTTGTAAAAAATCCATCACTTCAGCATCAAGAGTTACAGTGGTTTGTTTCTTTTTCGTTAACATGCTTTCTCAAGTTGTTTGCTTATTGCATATTTAGGTTTCTATCGCCTACAAATATTTAGCATCCATAATAAATGTTATATATTACAATACATCAATAGAAATAAATGGAAAAGGAGCTGCTAACTCAGCAGACAAGAAAGCGCCAGAATCCAGAAGAAGAAATTATTTGGAAAAAACCAGTAAAATAATAGTAATTGACAACTATAAGGATTTGGCAACGACATACGCAAGTATCCTACAGAAAAGTGGGTACACTGCCGACACAGCCCAAACTGGAAAAGAAGCCCTTGAAAAAGCCCACACCAATCATTATGCTATAGCCATAATAGATGCAGAAATTCCAGACAACACACGCATACTCCAAAATCTAGCCAAAACTAAAACAATCAAAATAGTAATCACAGACTTCCCTGAAGAAACTATTCTGAAAGGAGCAGATGCCTGCTTAACCAAAATTGTAAAACCCAAAGACTTACTTTTTCTAATTGAAAAAATGCTAAAAGAAAAACAAACGACTAACCATTAAACGTAAACTATACAAATTGTGGAATATTCTAAATCCTGTAATACTGCTTTATAGCAATCAAAAAATTACTAAAAGATACCAAGAAGCGAATACAACTTAGCGAGCAAATGCACTGAAGGAAGAAAAATGGGCAAAGACGCCAAAACAGTACTAATCATTGATGATGACGAAAGCATCATAAAGACTTTCGTACGCATCCTTCAGAAAAAAGGATACAACACTGACACAGCCCAAACTGGAAAAGAAGCCATACAAAAAGCCAACATCAAATTTTACGCTGTAGCCCTAATTGACATTTGCCTTCCAGACTTGAATGGCGTGGAGCTTTTAGATAAGCTTGCTGATCATGGCGGCAAAATGGTTAAAATAATAATTACAGGCTTTCCAACAATGGCACCTATGAAGGGCGCACATGCAGATGCTTACCTTTTGAAACCTGTGAAACCCCAAGAACTTCTTTCAATAATAGACGAAAAAACAAAGAAAAATAACCTATAACCGTTAAAAAATAAGTTGTTTCTTACTTTTAGTATCCGAGCAAGCAAAATCGTTATCTCTAACTAACCAGAAAGAATACCAAGGAGAAAACAGCTTTGCCTAAAAATTACACTTACAGCGATGCAGGCGTAAACCGCAAACAACGCGCAGAATCAAAAAAAGCCCTAAAAAGCCTGCAGGAAACCTACAAGCACAGCCGCTATGGCGGCGTAATGCATCTGCCATATGGTAACATTTTTCCAATCGGAGAAAACACTTTTCTGGACCTTGTCATCGAAGGCGTAGGCACCAAAGTCCTCATAGCACAATTAGCACAGAAATATGATACCATAGGCATAGACGCAGTAGCCATGGCAGTCAACGACGTAATCCGTTCAGGAGCTAAACCGCTCGCCATAGTGGATAACATTCATACTCAAGCAAGCGAACCCCAGCTTGTAAAAGCATGGCTAAAAGGAATCATCCAAGGCGCCGCTGAAGCAGAATGCCCAGTTACAGGCGGAGAAACAGGCGACGTAGCTGAAATAATAAGAGGCTTAACAGAAAACGCAGGCTTCGACATGGTGGTCGCTTCAGTAGGTCAAGTTGAAAGGCAAGAAATCATCACCGGAGAAAACATCAAACCTGGCGACCCAATAATAGGCTTAGCCAGCAACGGATTGCACAGCAATGGCATAACAATGGCAAGAAAAATCCTCTTTAAGCAATGGGGCGGAAAATACCAGCCAAACGACACCCCAGCAGGCTTGGACAGGGAAATAGCCCTTGAAGCCCTTGAACCAACAAAAATTTACGTTAAGCCACTACTCAAACTAGCGGGCGAAGTAAAAGTCAAAGCAGCAGTACACATAACGGGCGACGCGTACATGAAATTCAACAACCTTGTCAGTTTCTCGCCAGGCATAGGCTTTGAATTTACCAACTTTAAACCCCAACCCATTTTCGGATTGATTCAAAAAACGGCGGCTGAATTAGGCTATACTATTACAGACGAGGAAATGTTCAAAACCTTCAACATGGGCTGGGGCTTCGGCATAATCGTAGACAAAACAGAAATTGATAAAGCCATGAACACGCTAGAGCAAGACAGCTCAAAACCTGAAATAATCGGCAAAGTAACAGAAAAACAAACTGTAGAAATACACTACCAAAACAAAAAGATGATATTGACGTAAAATTTTGCTTTTTTTATGACAAAAGCGTTTAAATCCTGTAAGCTTAATTTAAAGGCTCATGAAATACCGCGCTAAAATAGAGGTCAGCCTCAAACCAGGTCACAGCAATCCTGAAGGGGAAACAACAGCCCGTTTATTAAAAGAACTCGGCTACAAAGTAGAAGCAGTAGACGTGAGCAAAGTTTACACTGTCATTCTTGATGCACCAACAATTAAAGAAGCCAAGGCAAAGGCGGAAGAAATGAGTAAACGCCTTTTGGCAAACCCAACCAAAGACAACTACACAATAACCGTTGAGGAGCAGAAATGAACGATAACCTCTACATCCACCGTAAAACCAGTTATGCGCTCTACGAGGTAGCCTTAGCCAAAGCCACCGACCAACAACTCGCCGAAATAAGCAACGAGCTAGCATTAGGCTCAAGCCTACAAGAAATGAAGAGTATCCAAGCCTACTTCAAGAAGGAAGACAGAAACCCAACGGATGTGGAGCTGCAAACCATCAGCCAAACATGGTCAGAACACTGCTACCACAAAACCTTCAAAGGAAAAATCCGCTTGGACGGCAAAGAAATCGACAGCCTCTTCAAAACTTACATTGCAAAAGCCACAAAAGAAATCAACCCACCATGGTGCTTCAGCGTCTTCGAAGATAACGCTGGCATCGTCCGTTTTGACAAGGGCTATGGAATAGCCGCCAAAGTTGAAACCCACAACCACCCGTCAGCAGTTGAACCTTTCGGCGGCGCAGCTACTGGTGTCGGCGGCGTAATTCGAGACATCCTCGGTGTCTGGGCAGACCCAATCGCGTGCACAGACGTTTTAGGCTTCGGACCACTAGATTACGATTACAACAAGCTTCCTGCAGGCGTAAAACATCCAAAGTACGTGTACATGGGCGTTACCGCTGGCATTAGCGCTTATGGAAATAACATGGGCATCCCAACTGTAAACGGAGCAATATACTTTGACGACAGCTACACAGGCAACGTCACCGTATACTGCGGATGCATAGGACTTTTGCCATTAAATAAGTTCATGAAAAACGCCAAACCTGAACATGCAATTGTGCTGGCAGGTGGAAAAACAGGACGCGACGGCATCCATGGCGTAACCTTCGCCTCAGCCGAATTAACTGAGAAATCAGAAGAAATCTCAAGACCAGCCGTACAAATCGCCGACCCAATTGAAGAAGAGAAAGTCAAACGGGCATTAATAGAAATCCGCGACCTCCTATTGGCATCGTCGACTACTGATCTTGGCGGAGGAGGCTTATCCTCAGCCGTCGGCGAAACAGCCGAAAAATTCGACTGCGGAGCGACCATTGAACTTGGCAAGGTACCGTTGAAGTATCAGGGTTTGGCTCCGTGGGAAGTTTACATTTCAGAATCGCAGGAAAGAATGCTCCTAACCGTGCCACCGGAAAACTTGGAGCGAGTTATGGCGATTTTTGAGAAAGAAGACGTCCAAGCTACAGCAATAGGCAAACTAACAACCGAGCGCCGCCTACACCTGAATTTTCATGGCGAGAAAGTTGCCGACATGGATATGGCATTTCTGTTTAATCCTTGCAAAAGCATGAAAACAGCAACCATTGAAACCTTAAGCTTCACGGAACCAGAATTTCCTGAACCAGAAAACCTAACCGAAACCCTGCTGCAGCTTCTTTCTGCGCCAAACATTGCCAGCAAAGAAAGCGTCATACGCACTTATGACCATGAGGTAAAAGGAAACACTACGCTTAAACCCTTGCAGGGAGAGTACGCTGGACCGAACGACGCCGCTGTTCTGAAACCCCTCGACGAATCATTGAAAGGCTTAGCTATTTCATGCGGGATGAACCCAAATTACGGGAAGATTGATGCTTACTGGATGGCTGCTTCAGCCATTGACGAGGCAGTGAGAAACAACATTGCCGTCGGCGGAAGAAGAATTGCACTTCTGGATAACTTCACTTGGGGTAATCCTGAAAAGCCAGAGCGCTTGGGTTCGCTGGTAAGAGCCTGCGAAGCCTGCTACGACTTTGCAAAAGCGTTTAGAACGCCGTTTATCTCGGGAAAAGATAGCCTCTACAACGAGTCCCCGCTGGGTCCAGTCACACCGACACTGCTAATTACTGCTATAGGCATTGTTCCTAACATTCAATTTACCACGTCTATGGATTTGAAAGCGCCCGGTAATCTGCTCTATGTTGTCGGGGAAACGTTCAATGAACTTGGCGGTTCAGAATACTACAAGCTCAAAGGCTACTTAGGCGCAAGCGTGCCCAAAGTAAAAGGCGCAAAAGCCAAACGCACATTCAAAGCTGTAACTAAAGCCATCGATTTGGGCTTAATCAAATCATGCCATGACCTCTCTGAAGGCGGGTTGGCGGTGGCGGCGGCGGAGATGGCGTTTGCAGGCGGCTACGGCTTAGAGCTGGATTTAGGTAAAGCGCCTGGCAAAGCTTTAGAGCGGAGTGACTTTGTGTTGTTTTCGGAATCAAACAGTCGCTTCCTTTTGGAAGTCTCGGAAAAAGATAGGCAAGAATTTGAGGCATTAATGAAAGGTAAAACCTGCTCTAAAATTGGCAAAGTAACTAAAGACGAGAAACTCCTCATTCACGGACTAAACCAGAAAATTGTAGTTGACGCTTCACTTGCCGAGCTGCGGCGTAGCTGGAAAAAAACGTTAAGCGGTGAGCCCTAAAATGAACCAAGAAGAAATCAAAGTCTGCGTCATGCGCGTCGGCGGAACCAACTGCGACTCAGAAACCCAGCGGGCATTTCAAGAGTTAGGCGTGCAAGCGGAAACCTTGCATGTTAACGAGTTAATAAAACGCCGAAATCTGCTGGATTATCAGGTGCTGGTTTTTCCAGGCGGCTTCTCGTTCGGCGATTATGTGCGTTCAGGCGTGATTTTTGCGCGGTGGCTTAGTGCCAAGCTAGGCAAAGAGATTGAAACGTTTGTTGATGAAGGCAGACCAATTCTTGGTGTATGCAACGGCTTCCAAATATTGGTTGAGTACGGTTTACTTCCGGGCCTAGAGGGAGTAAGCGCTTATCCTGAAGCCACATTAACTACGAATGAGCCGCAAGGTTTCAAGTGCCAGTGGGTTTATCTCAAGCACGAAAACAAGGGAAAATGCGCTTTCACAAACAAAATCCCAGCTGGGAAAATGGTCAGGATGCCTATTGCTCATGGAGAAGGAAGGTTACTGTTCCCTAAGGAGAAAGAACAGGAAATGCTTGCAAAACTAATCGATGATGACATGATTGTTTTCCGATACTGCGATAAAAACGGCGAATCTGCTGACGGCAAGTACCCAACTAATCCGAATGGTTCCTTCTATGACATTGCTGGCATATGCAATAAGGAAGGGAATATTTTTGGTTTGATGCCTCATCCTGAAAGAGCTATGTACTGGTGGCAACAGCCCGACTGGACACGGCAACAGCAAATGCTGCAGTACGGCGACGGAAAACTAATCTTCCAAAGCATAATTGACAATTTAACTAAGAAGTGCTAAAGCTACAATCAACAGTCCGAGGTTTCAGCGGATGCGCTTATACACTTTTTGGCTCGAAGGAAGGGAAAGTGTTTGACTACGCCAAATCGAAAAATTGTTTTTGGCAAATCAAAATAAATTGGCAAAAAGAGATATATTTGCCATTAACATCATTATTTGCTGGTGTCGAATATGTCTGTGGAAGTTGGCAAGTATGGACGCATCGTTCTACCCAAACAGCTTCGCCAAAAATATGGCATGGATGAAGGCATTCGGCTTATCATCACTGAGTATATGGGGCGTATTTGTCTTGTTCCAGTAAGTAAGTATGAAAAGCCTACTGAGGCGTTATATGGCGCCGTGAAGTTGGAGAAGCCTATAAACGAGCCAAAGCGCCTGGCAAGAGAACACATTCGGAAAAAGTTGGTTGAGGGTTTATAGTGACTCGGTTCGTGGACACCAACGTCTTTATCTATGCTCTCACGGCTCACCCCCTTTTCGGGAAGACCGCTAAGAATATTCTTGAACGCATAGAAAACGGTGAACTGGCCATAACTTCTACATTGGTAATGTGCGAGGTAGCTTGGGTACTAGAAGCCATGGGTAAGCAAGGGGATATCAAGCCTAGTCTTGAAAAGATGATGTCCTACAAGGCTTTAAAAGTCATCGGTTTCAGCGGCGATGACCTGTTGGTAGGAGCAAATAACATGATTGCTGAGAATTTAGACTTTAATGACGGTGTAAACCTTGCTTTGATGATGCGATTAGGAGTTACTGAAGTTTATTCTAACGACCAAAAACATTTTGGTAAAGTAGACTTTCTAAAGTTGGTTTTCGGCTAATCCTCAAGTCTCACTTGCACTTTGTCCTGAGGCTCTTTGGTTTCCACATTTTTAGGTTAGTTTTAACTAAATCGATGCTAAATCTTTAGCATAGGGCAAGCCCGCACGTGCGCCCATCTCCATTACGCATCTTGAAGCAACAAAATTGCCTAAACGCCCACACTCGGATAAGCTTTTGTTGTTGATTAAGCCGTAGAGAAAGCCAGCGCAAAAAGCATCCCCAGCACCAGTCGTATCGACCACCTTAACTTTAAAAGGTTCTATCCTAAGCCTTTCTCGACCATCAGTAACGTAACAGCCTTTGCTGCCAAGTTTAACTGCAACAATTTTAACGCCCACCTCAATCATTAAATCGGCACCTTTGCAGTAATCAGCTTCTCCAGTTAAAAGCTCAAGCTCAACAGCGTTAGGCATCAAAACATAAGAACTTCTAATTATTGGTTCTATAGCTACAAAACCTTTCTGTGCATAAACTGAACCTGGGTCAAAGCTGATTTTAATATCGCTAGGCAGTGAACCTAAGAGCTTTTTTTGTGTACGGAATGATTTTTCTCCCACGAAGGATGATAGATGGAGAAATTTTGTTTGAGAAACATAATCCCATTTCAATTCCCGAGGCTCAATTGAATCGTTCACGCCTGAATTAATGTATAATGCCCTTGCACCTTTCTTGTCCACGAAACCCAGCACTGAACCGCTTTTTCCCTGTTTTGTCTGAATGATGCCACTGGTGTCTACGCCTTCATTGCTAAAACAGTCAATTTGCAGTTTGCCTTCTCGGTCATTGGCTACTTTTCCTATGAACCCTGTTTTGCACCCGAGCCTTGCCAACCCAACCACGGTATTCGCGGCTGAGCCACCGCAGGCTTCAGTGTATTCTTCGATGAAGCTTTCCTCTTCAGCCCCCGCAAGTCTATCGACTTTGAAAAGCATATCAACGTTGAGTGCACCAAAACCGATAACGTCAAATTTGGTCATGGAAACAGCTCTCGCAAAAATATTTTGTGTTCGCCTAGTTTGCCGCCGTAGTTGCCAGCGGAAACCTTCACGACGCCATCAATGCCTAACACTGCTTCGATTCCAGCTTTGGTAGCTTTTTTAACAGCATCTAAAGAAACCCCATCTATCACTATCTCTGCTATGTAGCCTACACCTTCAGGAACCTTGGATTCTTTGCCTAACCGCTCCTTAAGAGAGGGACAATACAGGTGGTTAGTTGTTGGACCAATCTTGGGAAAATGAGTTTCCGGCTTGGAGCCGGCAGAGCAGACATCAAAGGGCGCAACTATACCACGTACATTATGGATTGCTGCTAAGGCTTTTTCGCCTGCTTGCCTTAAGGCTTCTTTTGTTTTACACATCACCCAAAAATTGCCGCCCATGACACCGCGGCCATAGCCTAAGTACCGCTCAATGATAAAGTCAGGAACCATCAGCGGGACAACGATAACTTCTCTACCGTGGCGCTTTTCAACCCATTCATAGCCGTCACCGCAGTGCCCAACACTCTCCATCATGTCCATTTTGCCTTCAGCACTTGTCAAAGCGTCGTAGACAGCGGTGAAAGGCTTGACTAGGATGTCTTGACGGATGCGGTAGGAAAGCTCGGTTTCAAACTTTTTTAGTGATTCAGCGAAGGCTTTTTTGGGGTTTATTTCTCCCCAGAACTGCAGTATCGCGCCTTTGCGCTTATCAGGAGTTTCTTTTTGGCTTAGGTATTTTTCGACTCCGCCTTCCACTCTGCCAATCACAACGGATGGCGTTGCTGTTGAATCTTCAGCAGCCCTACGCAAGGTTTCCTCGTCGTCGGCTGTAACAATTACCCGGCAAAAGATTCCAGTAAAGGCTTCGGCGTACGTGTCCTCTATTAATGCTTTATTTGGCATTTATCCGAGTCTCCCGATGGCTACTCCTCGCACTTTCTTCCTAAATTCGCTGCTTTCTTTTACTAGCATTTCCGTATTCTCAGCTGTTACTATTTGAGCTTTAGGCAAGGCATCAGGATACAGGTCTGAGAGCTGTCTTAGCAAAGCATCGTCCACTCCTCGTTTTTTGAGCGCTTCATAACTCCAAGACCGAAGCGTACGCATTGTTTTTTCTTTCCCAAATCTGCAGAACAAATCAGCAATCACAGCAGTGATAACATTATTTTCGGATAGAACCGCTACTTCAGCATTTTTAACTGCGTAACTATTGCCATTAAAGGATACGGTTAAGCCGTCGTTGGCTCGTACCAGTTTGAAGGCGCCCACGTCGGTTATGCTGTCGCCCACGTACATCACATCCGCTATTTTTGAACTTAAACGTTTTACGGCGTCACGGATTGCTTCGGCTTTTTGTTCTCCGCCAACTGTTACGACATCGGTAAGCAGTTTACCTGAGCCCATCTTGAGGATTTCGTTCCAGAAAATCTCATCCAAGCGCTGAATTGCCATCTGGTCATTGCGCGAAAAGTTTTCTATTTTTTTTGCTTTTGGGGGAATTGTGATTATTTGCATTTGGGAGATTTCTTTCGCTATCTCCTTTAAGCGCTTTTTTTCTTGTTGGGTGATGGCGTATTTGTCTAGGCTTAGTTTGGTACAGTAAGTGTTTTCGTATGGGAATGCTAATGCTTTGCACAGCGCTCTTATGTAATGCTCGTAACTGGTGCTGACGATGAAGGCGTTGGCTATAGCTTGCACGTAGCGAAGCGTATTTTGGCTGTTAGCGATTAAAAAAATGTTTTTCTCTGAAAAGTTCTCCATCTGCTTATCCGTAACATCGTACGCTTTAAAGAAAGGCAAAACCAGTTTCAACGTGCTGCCTGCAGAGTAACTGGGCTTTCGCAGAACATCCGCCAGTACATCGTCGTACTTGCTTATGTTAGCAAAAAGTTTGTCTCCTTCTGGAATAAAATGGGCTGTTAACTCGAAGGCGTTGTCGTTTTTGGAGATTGGTCCTTCACAGTCAGAAATGAAGATGTGCTTCACGCTTTGCGCCTCAAGTTCTCCATGTGACTAACGCTTTTTGCAATATGCTGCTTTGAGGCGACGTCGGTTCGGTTCCATAATGCTCCACCTGTGATTGCTTTGGTGCCTTCGAGGCTGATTTGTCGTGCTTCTTCGATGCTATTGCCGATGCCTAAGACCCCGACTGCACGAGATTTCAAAGCGTAGTTTTTGCCGTTTCTTGTTTCCATGGAGCCAGGGTAAATGCGTATTCTATTACCATACTTTTTGGTTAGCGCGTAAGCTTTTGAGAGGTCAACTTGAGTGTTAACGGCTGATTTGTCTATTTGGTTGGGGAACATGTCTGCGTAGCCGCCGTAGTCTGGTGGAACCTTATATGTTAAAACGGTCGCCGCCTTTTCCAACTTGGCACTCGTTAGGTTTCCCTCAATCATTTTGAAGCATATGTCAACAAAATCATCTTTGATTAGTGGAAGGAGGTTGATTATTTCTGGGTCGCCGGGACGACTGTTGTTCTCTAGAACCTTAATCCCGTGGCCAGTGTGCATGAAGGCAAGATATAGGGGCACGCCTCTGAGCGCCGAATCATCTTTAATCTTAGCCTTCCAACCTTTGAAAATTTTATTGGCTAACGCAAGTTCCTGTTTCCGTTCAGCCGCAGTCAAGAATGGCAATGTGTCGCCAACGTCCTTGTATGAGCCCATTCCACCAGTGTTCGGACCTTTATCATCATCAAAGGCACGCTTGTAATCACGTGTATCTGGCATGGGAATAAAGTGTTTGCCATCACAGAAAGCCATGAAACTGGATTCTTCCCCATCTATCTTTTCCTCTATTATTACTGAGCCGTATTGGAAGTTGGACATGAAATGCTCAAAAAGTTGCTCTCGGGTGGCAAAGTGGTCTCCCCAGACGCCGACGCCTTTTCCCAAAGCAGGCTTATCAGGCTTAACCACAGCTTGGTTATCTAGCTCATCTAGCCAGCGGTAAACGGCACTTTTAACTTCCGTTTTGCCATTGTAATCGGCTGGATTAAAAATCTTGAAGCGCGGATTAGCTTCTGGCGCAATTTCTTGGAAAAGCAGCCGCTGCTCGATTTTGCTGACTTCTATGGCGTATTGTTGCTTTGGACAAATAACCGGTATACCTGTGCGTTTCTCAACGAGGTCGCGGACTCCTTCAATTATGGGTTTTTCTGAACCGACCAGAACGAAATCGATTTTATCCTTGCTTGATTCAGCGAATTTGCAGATTTCTTCAACGTCAAGGTTTGGGATGACAACGTGTTTTGCGGCTTTTTCTGCGTTGAAAGGGTTCCGTTGTTTATCGGCGATGTAGAGTTCCACTTGGTAGTTTCTGCTTTGTAGAAGAGCGTCAACCATGGCGACTTCTCTTGCGCCGTAGGAAACGACCAGTATACCTATTTTTTCCATTCAAGATACACCGTTATGCTAAGAGAGGAGAGGGAACGCTTAATTTGCTTTGCCACTGCAGTTAGGGTTGAATTTCATCCGACTCGTAAATTCTCGTTTTTTCTTCGTAGCCATCAAGGAATCTCTGTTTCATGGCATCAGCCATTTTTTGAGCACATGGGGTTGGATACTTGCCTGTAATGCAGGCTAAACAGAGCCCGTCTTGTGTTTGACCAGTGGCACGTATTAATCCCTCAATGGACTGGTAGCATACGCCGTCTGCACCTATGATTTTAGCGATTTCTTCGGCGCTGTGTTTTGAGCCGACGAGTTGCCCGTAAGTTGACATGTCAATTCCATAAAAGCAAGGTCCGATAATTCGTGGAAAAGTAACGAAGACATAAATTTTTTTGGCTCCTGATTTTCGTAATTTATCTATAATTACCTTGGTTGTGTCCCCTCTGACTATGCTGTCTTCGGTTACGATAACTCGTTTACCATTAACTTTCGGACCTAAAATGTTGATTTTCCTATCAATCGTGGAAAAGCGCTCCATGTTCAGGAGTATGAAGGCTCTCTCGGTAACATAACGGTGCCGCCTTGATGCCCGTTCCCATCGTAAGCCTGATGCTTCATGGACCCCCATGGCTGGGTCATCGCCGGTTTCAGGCACTGAGAGAATCATGTCGCTATTCTTTACTATTTCAGGATATTCTTTAACGATATTTCTGCCGAACTCTTCGCGTATTTCGTAAACGTATTTGTCGTCAAACCTTGAATCGGGCCTAGCAAAATAAGCGTATTCGAAAGCGCAAAAAGCGTGGTGAGGGTTTTTAATGATTTGTGTGCGTTTGAAGCCGTCTTGTGAAACTGTGACTAATTCGCCTGGTTTTAGTTCGAAGTCTCTTACTAAACTGTTCATGTCTAAGCTTGCGGTTTCGGAGGAAAAAGCGTAGGTTGCCCCAGCAGGGTCATGCCCAGCGCATAGCGGTTTTATTCCATGCGGGTCTTTGAAGGCGAAAAAGTCTCCGTCTCCGGTTAGGCCTGTTACGGAGAATGCGCCGTCTAAGCTTTCCATGACGGAGCGAACCGCGGATGCTAAGTCTTTGCCTTGTTTGAGTCCAAGGAGCATTTTGTGGCATACTATGTCGGAGTCGCAATTGTAGAGGAAGTCTGAGAAGTTTTCGGTCATTTCTTTTTTCAGCGGCAAAGTGTTAACTATGTTGCCGTTGAATGAGAGTGCAAGTTTTATGCCATTTGCTGAAGCGGTGACTGGTTGAGTGCCTTGGATAAGTGAGGCATCATCACATTTGCCTGACGTTGTGTATCGAACGTTGCCGATGCCCATAGATCCTGGAAGGCGCCCGAACCATTCTTGTATGGCGTTAGTTTTTATTTTTGGAACTAAATCTAAGTTTTTGTATACAAAAAATTGTTTGTTGTTGTATGTGAGGAAGCCGTGTGATTGATGACCTCGGTGGTTTTGGGCTCGGAGACCCCAGTAAACATACGGAAAGACAGGTTGATTTTCATAGTTTATTGCACCAAAGATGCCGCAGCCTATTTTTAGTCCCTTCTAACTGTAATGGGGATGTAGTGAAAAAAGGGGTTTATCAGCTTTTAGTACATATTTAGCTAAAAAGCATGGGGATTTTAACATAATCAGATTAAAAGAAACAAGAAATGAGATGGAGATAAAATTCTTAGAAAATAAAGAAAGGAAAGGTTAGGGTTGCCATTTCTCTATCAGGTACTTGGGGATTTCGCTGCTGTCGCGTGGACCAACTTGTACCTTCCAGCCGCTTAGTTCTTCGATTTCGCCGCTGATCCTTGAGGCTTTGCCTGGGATGATGATTTTTCTGTGTTTAACTTTGCTTTCGATGCCTGAAGCTTTGATTGCGTCTGCTACGCGTTCGGCTGTTAGTTTGCGTCCTGCGACTCCGCTGTCGATTGCTGAGCCTTCAGTTTCTACGACGATTAGGTATGCGTTGAGTTTGTTGCTTTCTATGTCTGATGCGACTGTGTAGTATGTTAAGGCAAAGTTTGATGTGAAGAACACTGGCGAGTTTTCGTCTGGAGTTCCGAACACTTTGAGTCCTGGAGCGACTGCAACTGGTTTGCGTGGGTCGGTGTAAATGTTTTGTCTTAACACTGTTGTCGGTAGCAGTGACCAGCCGTCAGCGCCATGCATCACAAGCACATCAGCGTATCGGACAAGGAGCATTGAGGCTAAGTATGATTCGCGCCATTTTATGAGGTCTTCAGCTGTTTCGCCCCTGTCCACCCAAGCAACCATTGGGACACCCATTAATGGGAATCCGGCTAGTTCTTCGCCGCCTTTGCATGCTGCTCTGCGTAGCATAGTAAAGTTGTTAATGGTATCTGGGAGCCCTTCGTTCGTGAATGTGCCGGGGTCTAAGACTAAGTCGGTTACACCGTAAGCCATCATAGTTTTAGCAAGTGAAAACAGAGTGGTTAGGTCGTTTGGTGCAGAAACCACTAGTGGGCAATTGTACATTAATGCGAGTTCTGCCATGTCTTTCCAGTTCTCAGCGTTAGCCGCATAGAGCAGTGGTCGTGCATTTGGCGCCGCCATCAATCCTGCTTCAAGGACATTGGGGTTCAATGCGCACAGGATCATTGGTAAATTGGTTGTTTCAGCGACCTTTTTCACGGTGACTTTGAATTTTTCAGCGTCGCCTGATGTTGAGCGGACAGCAATCATGTCCAGCTTTAGCGTGTAGCCGATGTATTCGAAGCTATAGTTTTCTATGCGTTTTATTCGGTTTACGACTTCCTGCTCGGTCATTTCGTCGGTTACGTCGATTGCGATGGCTGTAGGGTTCGTATAGGTGAATTCATGGCGGTACATGACTAGTTTGCCGCCGAGTTTCGTAGCTTTGTCTCCGACGCCGACGATGACTTCTTTGACTGCTGGTTTTAGCATTTCTTTCAGTTGATTGTAGGCTTTCTCGTTTTCTTTCTTTAGCAGCGGCGGGCACTGGTCAATATTTATTTCGCGGTTGACAATTTTTGTGGCGAAAGCCATGCAGTTGTCTTGACCGCATTCTTTACAGTTAGTTTTTGGAAGGAGCTTGTAAACGTCTATGGGGCTTAATTCTTTTAATCCAGCTTTCTTTTTTTCGCTCATGCCATTCAAACTCCTTTAAGCCTTTACGCTGACCCATTCAGCAAATTTGGAGGCGTCTGCTTTTTTGCCGCTTGTTAGGTAGTTTGTAACGTCCTTGAGGGTTTTTACTGCTGCCGGGTGCATCATCATGAACAAGTCAACGCCAGTCAATAATAGTGTTAAAGCTGTTGTCACTTCCCACAGTGGACCTCGGAGCTCTCGTGGTTCCCATTCAGCAGACATTTTCAGCCAAGCTTCACGTGCCGCCCAAGCATTAGTTGTTCCCGAAGACATTGGGTGAGCTAATTCAACATCGCCCATTAATCCGCCGAGCCTAGCGCGTTCCATGTTAGTGAATGCGTAGTCTAAGCCGTAGCCTAATGCGGCAGTGGTTAAGTCCATGACAATGTCTTCCCTGCCCATGAAATCGTATAATCGCCTGTTAAGTTCCCGTGCCAAATTCAAATCCATCGGAGTGAATGATAACGCGATATGCCCGTTCTTTTTAACGTATTTTGCACAGCGCTCAACATCCATATCCCGTGTTATTGAACTAATCAGGAAACGTTCGCCTGGGAAAGCTTCGCAGATTGCCTCAAAAACATCTGCGTCTTTAACTGGGTCACCGCAACCGCCGATAACTAGCGGGACGTCAACGGCTTGCAGAACTTTTTCAACTGTTTTCACTGCATCTTTTGGTGTAGCATCCTTGAGTAACGGGTCGATGCTGATTAAGTGAATTGTAACCATGTCTGCGTCGAACTTGTCCACCGCAAGCTTTGCCCATGCCGCTGGGTCACCGACGACATCTTTGACGTGCATTTTTACCGCTTTGCTTAATGGAACTTCCATGTCGAAAACGTCAAGAGTGATTACGGGTTTGTGAGTGGTTGGTCGCTCAAAATTGTAGAATGCAGGCGATGTTTCGCCGCCTATTATTAGTGATTTTCCGCGTGTTCCGCCTTCGCTTCTGGTTGCTCCAAGTTTTACTTCAGTGATCTTGTTTGGATAGGTTTCGACTGGAGGTATGAAAGCTGTCTGCAGCATGGCGGTTGGTTTTCCGCCTGCTATGCCTGGAAGCTTTATTTTTGGCATTATTTGCCCAGCCATTCCCGGCTCAAAGATTATTTCCAGTTCTTTGACATCCATTTCGAAGTCTTGCAGCTCGATCTGTTGGAATTTTGCAAGCGCTTCCAGTAGGTCACTGCTGAGTTTTAATCCTTCATCCTCTTTTTTCTTGTCGCCGTCTTGAGGCAATTGGGTCACCGTTTCTCTTGTTTTTCGCTCTTTACGGTTGTTATTATGACTTTGTTAGCGTAGATTTTTGCATCTTTGAGGATGATTTTGAATCCGCCAGCCATTATTGGCAGTGACGCTGCTGTGGCAACTGGCATCATTGTGCCCGCTGCTTCTTCTTTAACTTCTACGGCTTCTGCTGCTGGAGCTTCTTCAGCTACCCATCTTGCGACTACTGGGTGATTCTTGTCCTTCAGGAATGCTTTCAATGCGTCGACGCCAGTTGCGTTTTCTTCGGTGGCAATTTTGTCAATGACGTCTTGGGGTATGAAGTCTTTTACTCGTTCTTTAACTTCCTTTGGAAGCCAGACTATGCGGTTCCATCCGCCGTCTGCAGATAGGAACTTCTTGCTACGCATGTATTCAATCGACATTCCATGGAAGCCGTCTATTTGTCGTCCTCCGGCAGTAGAGTCAGCGAGTGTTGAGAATGGTAAGCCGTTTACTGTTACGCCTTTGAAGCTTCTGTTTACGACGCCGAAGCCGTCTACTTCTGGAATGTAGAATGCTACTGCCTCGAAGCATCCGCATGAAGTGTGTGGGTGATCGAACGCTGTGTACAGCCAGACTTGGGTTACTTCTCCCATAGTGCGTTTTTTAACGACTTCGTTAACGCCGCTGAACTCGCCTTTTTCAGCGTTTATTAATTCGCCTCTGTCGATTGCGAATACTGGTCCTTTAGGATCGACGTTTGCTGAGGCTTTTCCGTCAAACCAGCTGATGGCTCCGCAGTTAGAGTATCTTTGTGGGGTAATTACGCAAACGTGGGTTGGAGCGAATGATTGACATAGGGTGCAACCGTAGAATTTATCGACGTCTTCATCTTTGAGGCCTCTCGCTTTAGCGTCGCGTGATTCGTAATCTTGCATAGCATTCGGGTAGAGCTCGGCCACTTTTGCTGGGTCTGTTATGAAGGTAATTTGTACTTTCTCAATTATGGGTAATTCGCTTTTGAATAAGCGGTAGAGTACTTTGCCGATTGATTCAAAACTGTTTAAGCCTTTTTGGAATGATTTTTTGCTTAAGCGTATCCAGATGTCATAGCGTTGGTTTAGGTGCATGAAGCCTTCGATGTAGTTTAGGTAGCCGTGGATGCGTCTTTCAATTACTCCTTCGAGTCCTTGGTCAAGTGTTGCGCCTGCAGCTTCCACTAAGATGCCTAGTGAAAATGCGTCGCCTTCTTTGAGGTCTTTGATGTCTGGGCCGATTATGGTGATTTTGCCGTCTTCGATTTCGTTCATGGGTTTTACTTTTGCTAGTTCAAACTTTTCTTTAACTGTTGGACCGCCAAATTCTACTTGCATGTCGTTTCTTCTGATGCGTTCTCCTTCGTAGATTACGCCAACATCAACAGGTATATCTTTAAACATTGACATTTTTTATTGTCCTCCTTCAAATTTTGAAGTTATGACTTTGAGATTTGCAGCCCATTCCTCCAAGGTTGCGTTTGGGAAAGACCAGCTTGCATGCGGATGATACAAGGTTGTCCAAGGTCATGGTTTTGAGAACTGGAGCAAAGTGCTTGAGTCCTGAGAGTATTAATGCTTCCATGTAGTATGGCAAACCGACGAACAAAACCAAGTCAGGGTGACCTTTGCCGTCGAGTCCTTGCCATTCAGGATCAACAAGCCTGTTACCGATGTCCATTGCAGACATAAAGCCTGCTGGTTGATAACCACGTTTTAGGAATTCGCCAACCATGTGCGCTGTGGCGACTACTGGAACTTTTGACGCGTTAGCGAAGTCAATAAGGTACTCGATTAGTGGCTTGCCTTCCATCCAGCGTTCAGTAGCATTACTACCTACAATGAGGATGGGGCGTGATGCTTTCTTTATCATTGCTACTGCTATCTCAGGTTTCTGTATGGGGTTTGCTTTCTTTGTAGCAGCTATTTCTGCACATTGCCAAGGTTCACAAGACATGTCTTATCACTCCTTCATTTTACGAATCATTCTTGGAAGCAATGTTGGGTCAGGAATCACAGTTTCCTTCCAGCCTTTCTCTTCCAGTATCTTGGTGAATTCTTCTTTCAGTGTCATTGGCACATCAGCCATTGTTCGCACGAACAAGTGCAAGTCCTGCGGCATGCATCCATAGTAGCGTTTGTGTAAGTCTACGTAGTGGCTTAGTTTTATGCTGCGTCCTTTCCAAGTGTCGTTTGGTCTGATGCATAGTTTTGCGATGGCGACCATTGCTTCTTGTGGTGTTTCAACTGTTTGGAACAAGTGTTCGGGAGACTGGCCCGATGTTTACTTTGTTGCCTGTGCGTGCATCGTAAACTTCCCAATCTTCAGGCTTGTCCTCTCTACCAAGGAGCATGCGCCGGTATTTGCTGCCGTGTGGACCAACGAGTACTGGAACGCCTAAACTCCAGAAGCCAGAAGCAATTGATGCTGCTTTCTGCGAGTATGCACCCCAAGCTAAGCCGACTGCGCCTACACGGTTATGGATATAATCAGCTATTTCCTCGTAGTTACCTCGCAAGTTCCTCTTTGCAAAGATGTTAGCGACTTTGATGGCGGCGCCTGCAATATGCGCATTTGCAACACATGAACCGACGTTAAGTACTCCTCCAGCCTCAAATCCGCCTGAGAATTCCTCGTATAATGTTTTGCCTTCTTCATTTCTGTAGCTTCCTGCGGACATGGCCGAGCAACCTGATGTTACCACTATAAAGCGTCTGTAGAGCAAATTCTCTGCATATATCATAGACATCTTTGCCGCCATGTGGATAGTTTGCGCAACCCACGACTGCAAGTATGCCGGGAATTTCTCCGAGTACGATTGGGCTGCCGACATTGCGTATTTCTATGTCTTGGACGGCGCCTCTGCCTGCACGGCATAAGTTCTTTTCTTCCGTCATTGACTTCTCGCCAGCTTTGACTATGAAGCTGTGTATTTGTAGTTTGACTGGGCATGCTTCTTCACAGCGTCCGCAACCGATACATTCTTCATACAAGTCAGTTAATGGCGCAAGGTTTCCTTCAGCGGCGGCTTTCAGCGCGGCGGGGATTCTAAGGTCCTGTGGACAGCTTCTCTGGCAAAGGTTGCATTGTCTGCAGGTTTTAGCAAGAGATTTTATTTCATCGATCGTGGGAAGATTAGTCATTTTCTTGCGTATAGGTGCTATTTGCTTTGCAACTTTGACTGCTACTTCGCCGACTTTTTCAGGGTCAAGAATGAGTACACCAGGTACTTTGCCGCTTACAAGGTCAGCGACGATTTCGTCTGCCGGGTCGTTTGTGCGGTTCTTAAAGCCCATACAGTTCTTCTCTGACGCGGCGATGACTGGAGCGCGAACTTTGCGTGCTTCATCAAAAGCATCTGTTCGGACACATTGCTCGTCAAGGACGACTACA
Source organism: Candidatus Bathyarchaeota archaeon (assembly GCA_963715865.1). Classification (GTDB taxonomy): domain Archaea; phylum Thermoproteota; class Bathyarchaeia; order Bathyarchaeales; family Bathycorpusculaceae; genus Bathycorpusculum. The sequence continues at coordinate 2,277,051 of OY970280.1, read as the reverse complement.
TCTGCGAATCCTCCACGTATGAAGCGTAGTTGCCATGAGATTGGACCGACGATTTTTGCTCGGTCGTAATATCTTGTGTTGTCGAAGGCAGTACAACATAATCCCACGACTTCCATTTTGTCGTCAAGCTTGCTTTCTTTCATGTAATCGATAATTCCAACTGAGGGCACGACGTTATGACCGATGCACATGATGACTGGTTTTGATGTGTCGACAGATCCAATACCCATTTTGATGAGTGGCGCTTCAGGATCAGCTTTCGGGAAGTTTAGTGTTGAGATTTGAGCTATATCCGCGACTTCCATGCCTACTTGGTCAATTCTACCAGCATGAAAAGCCTTTGATTCAAAATCCAAATTGTTTCCTTCTTGGCCTGTATGCGCAACTGAGAGTAAATGAGTAATCTGCATTTCGCAGTATTCCAAAACTTCCTCTAGGTCGCCAAGAGTTTCAGGTTTTATTCCAGTGACAAGTCTCGTTACTGGAGCTTCAACCTTAACGTTTAAGCCGCCTACATCAATAGGATGCTTTCGACCATATTTCTCGATCAAGTGGTCAACAACATGACGGGCGTGACCTGTGTGGGTTGCCGCTCCAATACTGCAAGCCAAAAGCACTATACGAGACGATTGGGCACCGATATCTAAACCGCAAGCTCCACGTTTACCAGCTGTCAAATCGCATTTTCCATAAGTGCAGAGGCAGCAGAGGTCACAATCAGGCATATAGAAGGGCTTGTATCTGGTGAGGAGCTTCATGTCCCAGTCCCTCAAGGTTGTTAGTGAGGGCATTGGGGTGGGTCCCATGGGCTCGGTCCAGTTGTCATTAACAATTTTTCCTATAGAAACTTCAAGGTTCTTAATAAGACCAGTACTAGTCTTCATTTCATCTATCTTTACGTGTACATTTTTGCTGGTCAATGTCAAACCTCCGTTAAGGTTTTAGAGAATACCTAACACTACACCGTTTTAAACCTTTCCAGAGTTCCCGTTGTATAGTCATGGTTCACGTTGAAGAATGTAAGCTTCAAAAACGCAATCTTGTACATAAGAACTGGGGTTATTGCTTTATGTAACCCGTCGCCTTCATGATAGCCTTAACAGAAAGATACGCGGCATTGTCAGAAGGCAAATCAAGCAGTGACTGCCCATTAAGAACGTACTCGTCCAGTTGCTCATCAGCAGCCATCTTGCTCAAATACTTAAACTTCAAAGTTCGCGTCCGAAATAAAAATCCATTCGTCAATGTTCCCAGCCGTTTCTCGTGCGCGCGCTCTAAATCGAAAAGCTCTTATAGCACTTACAGATGCATGACTTCCTAGGTAGGTAGGTAGTAAAATGGTATTGCTCATATGTCAACATTGTGACTATAGATGGGATTACCAAGGCGAGAACGAGCATTATGCCACCTGCCCTACATGCCGTTACAAGGTTAGGATTCCTGAAGAAAAAGCTCAAATGTTACGTCGAAAAGGGTTGGATATGGAGTTGAAAAGCAAATTCTCATTAAAAGAGCAACATGTAAAATTGCGTGGTATTGCTGGAATAGTGAATAAGACAATAGAGGACTACCAATACGACAAAAGCATGTTAATTCAAATCCTTTTGAGATTGCAAAAGAATTTCGGCTGGCTTCCGATGGAAATGCTATCAGAAGTAAGCAAACAGCTGGGGATACCTATCAATCAAGTATACCAAGTCGCAACCTTTTACAAAGCCTTCTCTCTCAGTCCGCGAGGGAGACATCTAATAAGGGTTTGCACGGGAACTTCCTGTAAAGTGAGAGGTGCGCCAATAATCCTTGAGAAGTTGCAGAGCTTTCTCGACATAGATACGGGTGAAGTCACCCCAGACGGCAGATTCAGTCTTGAAACAGTCAACTGTTTAGGCTGTTGCGCTCTCGGCCCAATGATGACTATTGACGGCGAATACTATGGAAACTTAAAGCTGCTCGCCGTGAAAAGAATTCTATCTAAATATACGTAGCAGGTGAATAAACATGGAAACCGTTAAGTGTATACGATCACCTAAAGACCTCGAAAAGCTTCGCGAAGAAATCAAGTCCAAGAGAAAACCGAGTAAATCCAGCGTCTCGGTTTGTGTTAGCACAGGCTGTGTTGCGCTTGACGCTTCGAAGGTTAAGGAAGCTTTCATAGCCGAACTGGAGAAGCAAGGACTAAAAGATCAAGTGGAAATTAAGGAAACAGGATGCTTGGGCTTCTGTGAGCAGGGACCAAGGGTAACGATCTATCCAGAAGAAATCTGTTATTTTAAGGTTAAGCCTGAAGATGCCCCGGAAATTGTTTCTAAAAGCATTCTTGAAAAGAAAGTTGTGGAACGGTTGCTATACAAAGACCCAGCCACCGGCAAAGAAGTGCAGAAGCTTGAGGACATACCCTTCTACAAATACCAGCGTAGATTGCTTCTGGAAAATAACGCGAAAATAGACCCAAAGAATATCGAAGATTACATTGCTCTAGGGGGATACAGCGCCCTTGCCAAAGTCCTCTTCGAAATGACACCTGAACAGGTGGTTGAGGAAGTTAAAAAGTCAAAACTGCGGGGAAGGGGTGGAGGAGGATTTCCAACGGGGTTAAAGTGGGAAACCACGCGGAACGCACCTGGCGAGCCTAAGTATGTCATCGTTAACTGTGATGAAGGAGACCCAGGAGCCTTTATGGATAGATCTCTGATGGAAGGTAATCCTCATAGTGTGCTCGAAGGTCTCATAATAGGCGCGTATGCGATTGGAGCCAATGAAGGCTTTGTTTACGTTAGGGAAGAGTATCCTATAGCTGTAGAAAACATATCCACAGCTATAAGGCAGGCTGAAGAGTACGGGTTGCTCGGCGAAGACATTATTGGCTCGAGTCTAAGCCTCAGGGTTAAGGTTCACAAGGGTGCAGGAGCTTTTGTCTCAGGAGAATCTAGCGCTCTTATGACAGCAATCGAGGGGAAGGTTGGTGAACCCAGACCCAAATACGTTCACACAGCGGTTAAAGGCCTTTGGGATAAGCCTAGCCTCCTCAACAACGTTAAGACGTGGGCTACCATCCCTCTAATAGTCCTTAAAGGCGCTGAGTGGTTTAGGAGCATAGGAACCGAAGGCAACAGCGGAACTATGATCTTCTCCCTCGTTGGGAAAGTTAACAACACAGGTTTAGTTGAGGTGCCTATGGGAATAACTCTTCGGGATTTAATCTTTAAGATAGGTGGAGGCATTAGAGACGGCAAGAAGTTTAAAGCTGTTCAGATCGGAGGGCCGTCTGGAGGCTTCATCCCAGAGCAGCACCTCGATATTCCAGTAGACTACGATGAACTTGTAAAAGTTGGCTCAATGATGGGCTCTGGAGGCATGGTAGTCATGGACGAAGACACCTGCATGGTAGATGTTGCTAGATATTTTGTCGATTTCCTCCTCGAGGAATCCTGCGGAAAATGTATCCCCTGTCGTGAAGGGCTGAGAGTGCTCTCCAGCATTCTAAGTGATATCTGCGCTGGCAAAGGGAAAAGTGAGGACATACAGACAACTGAAGAGATAGCTGAAACAATGAGGGAGGTTTTACTCTGCGCATTGGGCAGAACCGCAGCAAATCCTGTCCTCACATCTCTGAAGTATTTCAGAGACGAATGGGAGCAGCACATAATAGAGAAACGTTGCCCAGCTAACGTTTGTAAAGCTCTGATAGATTTTTACATAAATCCAGAGAAATGTCAAGCTTGCCTCCTTTGCTTAAAGGAATGCCCAGCAGGAGCTATTCAAGGCGACAAGGATCAGGTTCATTGGATTGACCAAGAAAAATGCATAAAATGTGGGACATGCTATGAAATTTGCAATTTCCATGCGGTGAAAAAGCTTTCGGGAGAGCCCATTCCGCTTCCACCAAAAGGAATGAAACCAATTCGAAAATTGAAAGGAGAGAACTAGAATGAAGAAAGTCATTACTTTACAGATTGATGATAAAGAGGTTAAGGCAGAGGAAGGAACAACCGTTTTAGAGGCGGCGCAGCATGCAGGCGTGGAAATCCCAACCCTATGCTGGTATGAAGGACTGGAACCCTACGGTGCCTGTCGATTTTGCAGTGTAGAAATCGAAAAAAGAGGAAGGGCTCAAGTGGTAGCTTCATGTTGCTATCCAGCGGAGGAGGGGTTAAAGGTAAAAACCAGATCTCCCAAAATCGTTAAAATAAGAAAGATCATTTTAGAATTAGCTGCCACATCCGCGGGAGAAGATGTCAGTAGCAAAATGAGGGCGTTGGTCAGCGAATATAACGCGGATTTATCTCGATTCAGGTCAAGGGTACCATTGGCCCCAACAAAATGCATCCTTTGCGGACTATGTGTACGTCGTTGTGTTGAAGCAAATTGGGAAAGCGCTATAGGATTCATTGGTAGAGGAGTATACCGATGCATTGCAGTTTTCCCAGAAAAGGCAGGTCTCTGCTCGACATGTAGTTATTGCCGTGACGTATGCCCCACTGGCAGAACTTGCTCCACGTTTGGTCCTCGTCCTCCTTTCCCTCGAGTTGACGATGTCCTCGCAGGGAGAAAATGAGGCATGCAGCCTCGCGGGCTACATCAATCATAGTCAGCCCGACCTTCAATTTTATTGCTGTATGTAACCCGTTGCCCTCATTATCGCTTTAACAGAAAGATACGCGGCGTTGTCAGAAGGCAAGTCAAGCAATGATTTCCCATTAAGAACGTAATCGTCTACCTGCTCGTCAGCAACGATTTTGCCCACATACTTAAACTTCAATTCGCTCTCAGCTTTACTGCCGAGTTCAGCGGGAAACCTGTAGCCGCCGATGAGGTAGAAATTGTTAAATTCCATGTTGACTTCTTTGGCGATGCGGTACGCTCGTTTGACATGTTCAAAGCTCTTCTTTGAGTGGTCAAGAATGTCGAAAACGTCATTCACCTTTGACGCGATGCGCCTGTTCAAGTGTTCAAGCCCCGCGGGAGAATCGATGAGCACGTACTTGTAGTTCTTCGTCAAAGATTCCAGCGCTGCCTTCAAAGCGGAGTTGGGCATGCAGTAGCAGCCTTCAACCCATTTAGTGCCGATTGCAAGGAAGTCGAAATTTTTGCTCTCGTATAAGCCGTTTTCCCAAATTCTACTTTCTATTCGTTCCGTTGGAGGAATTCCTACTGTGGTGCCTCCTTTCTCGATGAATGTGCTGACAAGCAATTCGGCGATGGTTGATTTTCCAGCTTCTCTGAGGTCTATTCCGAGCATTTCGGCAAGGTTCTGGTCTGGGTCTGCGTCAACCAGTAATAAGGGTGCTTGTCCAGTTTCGATGAAGCATTTTGTCATTAGAGCGGTGAAACTGGATTTTCCTGTTCCGCCACGACCCACCGTTACCAGAGTTTTCATTTTCAAATAAACCTCAAACTGTTATGCGGTTTTCTTAAGCAAAAGCTCGCATATATTATCTATGGTCTTAACCGCTGAGATTTCCTTGTTTTTAAGCGGCGTTTCACCAACCATGTCAGCTTCAATCACTTTCTGGTCAAAGGGTACAAAAGCAAGCAGGGATAAGCCGTTTTTGTCTGCGAAGTTTTGAATAGCCTCTTTCTGGGCTTCGTTCATTACTCTGTTGCCAACAAGATAAAGCTGCTTCATGCCGGCGGCAGCAGCCATATCGTGAATGTGCTTGGCAATTTCCAGAGATTTCAGGTTGGAGTCGGCAACGATGAGTAATGCATCAACATGTCTGGCGGTGCCTCTGCCGATATGCTCCACGCCAGCTTCCAAATCCAAAACAACTGCTTCGTTTCGTTCAACAACAAGATGCCTAAGCAAAGCACGGATAACAGCGTTTGGAGCACACATGCAGCCTGCACCCATCGACCGCACTGTACCCATAACAATCAAGTTCACGCCAAGCGGAGTGCTAACTGAATAGTCTTTGACGATGTCGTCAACGGTGAATTGCAAGCGGTAAACTCCTGAGTAACCCGTGCTAGTTTTTGATTCCACAAGCTCCTTGTTCTCTGAAATAGGAACGATTTTGCGAGTTTCCTCAACGGATAAGCCTAACGTCAAGCCGAGATTCGGAGAAGAATCTGCATCAATCGCCATCGTCTTTAATCCACGCTCAGCAAAACCGCGAGCTAAACCGCCAGCAATCAGGGTTTTGCCGACGCCGCCTTTACCAGAAACAGCAACCTTCATAATCTCACAGCTAAAAACATTTCCGTTCTAAGGTTAATTTACGTTTCCTCGCAAAGTTAGATAAAACACACGCATTCTACTGTTTCTTCTGTTCAAGCAAAGTCCTTCTGGGAAGAAAGCCGAACCGCGAATAGAACCTGTAAGCCTGCTCGTTGCCGACAGCCACTGAAACAATCTTCTTTTTCGCCCCTTTACCGTTTAACCACGCCAGCGCTTTCTCCATTAACGCTCTGCCGATGCCCTGTCCTCTATATTTTGCAGTGACAAAAATGGAATCAATCTCACCAGTCAGCCACCTGTCAATGCTGCTTACACAATAACCAATAAGCTCACCTGAAGCATCCAAAGCAAGGTCAACCCTGACTTCTCCGCCCGAAGCCCTCTGCAAAATAGCACGCTTCCTTTCTTCAAACGTCAAAGTTCGATAGTAGTCTTTGAAGTAGGGTGACACGCTCAGATGATGTCTATTTAGGGTTTCCCATAAAACCTTGATTTCATCAAGCATGCCTCCGTCACCATGGACATACTTAAGTCTAGGTTTATTCACCAAATGCTCTCCCATGCAACCCACCTGTTAACTGAACACTAAGGCAAATATCATTATGCCTATATCAAGGATTTTAAAGCTTTATTTGGTCGAAAATGCTCACTAACTTTCAATAAAACAGTTTGGTTGCGCTTTTAATGGCTGATGGCCGCACAGAAAAAACCATAGAGAAATATCGAAACTATAAAGCACAAGACGAAGCAAAAATAGAGCAAGAATTTCTGAAAGGAACAAAGAACGAAAACCTTGGCGTTTACTGCGACATATTTTCTGCAAAAAGCGGTATCGACGGGCAAGACGGCGGAATAGTTACAGCACTGTTGGTTTCAGGAATTAAGGAGGGATTGGTCGACTCAGCCATCGTGGTCCAACGCAAAGAAGGATATAACGCGGAAGCGGTCGTAGCAGATAACGTTAATGATGTAATGGCGGCAAGGGGAACAAAATATCTCAGAGTAAGAGTTACGCCCAAACTACGAGAAATAGCAGACCAGGGGAAAAAGAAGATAGCAATCGTTTGCACACCATGCGAGGTTAGGGCGGCAAGAAAAATACAACAAACCCTCAAACGTAATTCTTCAAATCAAGAACTCACAATTTTAGGATTGTTCTGTTCCGAAGCCTTCAACTACGGCAAATTGAAAGAAGAAATAAAAACACGTTTAGGCGTCGACATAGACAAAGTCGAAAAAACCCAGATTCGAAAGGGAAAATTCATATTACATCTTAAAGGAAAAGAATACAGTTGCAAAGTAAGAGACCTCGGTAAAGCTGTCGAAAAAGGATGCCATTACTGCGATGACTTCTCAGCCCGCCTTGCGGATATCTCAGTCGGCGCTGCAGGCAGCCAAAATGGATACTCAACAGTCATTGTAAGGTCAGAGGCTGGGAAAAAAATGCTAAAAAACCTAGACATCGCCAAAGAAGAAACAGATAAAGAAGAAACCATAAAGCTTTCCAGATTCAAAAAACAACGAGCAGAAAAAAGCTTCGCCGCTCATCAACAACCTAAAAACCGAAAACGAAACCGACAGCGCTAAGTGTTTTTTATACTTCTTGTTTTTTTCCCTGAGAATGTTTGGCAATGATAAATTGCTTCTCAATTAGGCATCCGCTTTAAAGCCTGCTTTGCCACATGCAAAAGATTTTTTAATGAAAACACATCTAGCCTTAAGCCGAGATGAACTCTCTATGAAAATACTAAACGAGTTTGTTCCAACACGCAAATTTCTAAAACTTGCAGACGAAATCAAAGATCTAGTTGATGGATGGAACGTCACTGACAGCGCTGCCGGTTTTCCAGCCGCCAGCGGCACAGTTGTAAGTTGCATCCTCAAAACTAAATACCCTGAAAAAATAATCGTACCAATATTTATCCTAAAATACAAAGGCCCAGTCGAAGTAGGAGGCTTAGCTTTAGCCGCAGACATCGTTGGTCTCGACGGCTTGGCAGTTACCATGGGCGACGACCCCAAGTACGGAGAGCCCATAAAAATGTTGGCGTCCTCCGAGGAAGCCCGAGACTTCATACGCAACACAGTAAAGACCAAAAACCTCAAGCTTGGCTGCTTACTAACGGCAAGACGATCTGTAGAGGAAACCCTTGCCCGAGTGAGAGAGCCATGGGACTTCATTTACTTCATGAGGCTTGAAGACAAATCCTTCCCAATACTGGAGCAGGTGGCTAAAGAGTGCAAACGCCTAAACAAGCCCATCTACTCATACTTCCTAGTGGGAACACCTAAAAATGTAGAAACAGTGAAAATGATTGGGTGGCCAGTCGCCGCAACCATGGATACAGTTGAAGAAAAGGCAGCAAAGCTGGATGGCTTGGTAGACGGCATAATCGCCACATGCGCTGGAGACGCTGAAGGCGACAAAGAGATGCTAAGAAAACTGCAAAAGTTCAGAAAGTGACAGAAGACCCTAATAGGATAGGACTAGAGACGCTTTAACAGTCTCTTCATCCAACGTTTCTATCTTAAATCCCTTTTTCTCGCATAACCTTATCATTTTAATGTTATCTGGAAGAACAGTAGCAAAGATTCTCTCCAGTCTCATGTTTCTTGCAACCGCTATTATGTAATCCATTAGCATTAATCCAAGACCTTTAAGTTGCCATTGATCGGCAACCAAGACAGCGAACCCGCTACTTTTTCCATCAGGTTCAGCGATCACCCTGATAGCGCCGATTATTTGCCTGCCACCTTGCTTAAGCTCAGCGAGTCAAGTTTGCCTCGCAAAAAAAGAGACACTTTATCTGCCCCCTTATTCCAGGTTTCGAATCAACTTTTTTTCAATTTTCTTATCGAGATAACCTTAAGTTTCTATTGAATAATTAGCAATTAATGATTCAGTAGAGGTATGTTGTGTGAACACTGTTCAAGTAATCGCTGTTGAAAATTTACCGTTAATAAAGAAAGGAGACAACTTGGGTCAGCTTATCGTTGAAGCGACAAAAAAACAGAACACACCAATCCAAGAAAAAGACGTCATTGTGGTTACGCATGTTGCTGTTTCGAAAGCTGAAGGAAACGTCATTAACCTTGACGAAGTACCGCCTTCGAAAAGGGCAAAGGAAATAGCGCAAAAAACAAACAAAGACCCTGCTATGGTTGAAGTTATTCTTCAAGAAACCAAAGACATTATTCGAATTGGTCAAAACAGCATCATTACAGAAACCAAGAGTGGCGTGATTTGTGCCAACGCTGGAGTAGACCGATCCAACGTTTCAGGCGACAGAAATGTTGTGCCACTGCCAAAAAACCCTAATGCTTCTGCACAAAACATAAGGCAAGAAATAAAACGGTTAACAGGGGCTAACGTTGCAGTAATCGTTTCTGACACGCATGGAAGACCCTTCCGCATGGGCGAAATAAACGTTGCAGTAGGCGTAGCAGGAATCAAGCCTATAAGAGACAGACGAGGCGAAAAAGACCTATTCGGATATGTTCTGAGAATAAAACAAACCGCCATCGCGGACGAATTATCTTCGGCAGCGGAACTTGTCATTGGTCAAGCGAATGAGGGAATACCAGCCGCTATCATCCGAGGGTACAATTACCAAACTGCCGAAAATGCCTCAGCAACAGAACTCACTAGACCAAAAGAAAAAGACCTTTTCAGATAAACCATTCAATAAAGTTCAATAACCTAATTGTGTACAATAGGAGGAAACTATGAGTTGAAAATGATGGAAGCTAAAACGCCAAACGAGTTTTTCGAAAAAGCGTTACCCGCCAGATTCAAACCTGATAAAGCGGCAGGCATTGACGTTATAGCTCAATTAAACTTAACCGGTTCAGACGGAGGTGACTGGGTGGTCATTATAAAAGATCAAAAATTGCAGGTAACAAAGGGAACCCAGCCATCACCAGCATTGACACTGAAGATCGCTGTAAGCGATTTTATGAACATAGTAAACGGAAAGTTAAGCACTGAGAAAGCTTTTTTCACAGGAAAAATCCATTTCAAAGGCAACCTTAGCTTGGCGTTAAAATTAAAGGACGCAGGCTTTCTATAAGATTATTTTAAGCCAAGCTTTCGAACAACTTCTAAAGGCAAGTCGTCCTCGCCAATTTTGAATGTCTGTGCCAGAAGAGGACGCATTTCCTGTTCCAAGAAGCAGGCCACCATGTTTCCTTTACGATTTGGTTTAGCGTTGAGACGGCGTTTTGCATTGTCTTTGTCTCTTCAAATTGTAAAGGTGATTATGCTTCTTTTTATTTAGCGTTAATTTTGGATGTGGACATAATCAACGAATTAATTATAGTTAATTTTAAATATAACTGCACTAATATCGCCTTTTAATTACTGGTGTCTAATGAGTGTTGGTCGTCTCAAACATCGACCTAGCAACTGATTCGTATCTGTTAAAGCCTTCAACGTTTCTAGATTCATCAATCGAATCGAAGCTTCACTTGGCGTTATCCAAGAATTGTATAGTTAGAAATAAGTACTATCTCAAAACACAAAGCAATCCTAAACAAGGAATAATCATGGAAGAGAAATAATTATGGAAGAGACCAAAGAAGAACCTCCTCAACATAACCATGAAAACGACGAGGATCTAAAAAGTCGCAGCCCCTTCTCACTTTTGGACGGCGCAACCGCCCAAGTTCCGTCAATAACACCCGAACTGTATTTTGAAAGCAAAACAGCCCGAGATCGAAGCAAATCGCTAGAAGAACGGCTCGAATGCTTCGAAATAATACTTGACTCAGAAGTGGGCGACACAAACCTAACCCGCGCAAGAAACATCGAAAGAGAAGTGGGACTCCGACAAATATACTTAAAATTCGAAGGCGGAAACCCAACCGGAACACAAAAAGACCGCATCGCCTTCGCACAAGCCCTCGACGCACTCCGCAGAGGATACAACGAGATAACAGTCGCCTCATGCGGCAACTACGGCGCAGCAATCGCGCTAGCCGCATCCCTAGCTGGATTACGTTGCCTAATCTACATCCCTGAAGAGTACCACGCTAACAGAATCAAAGAAATCAAACAATGGGGCGCGGAAATAATCAAAACTCCCGGAGATTATGAAGAGTCAGTGACAATTTCCCGAGAACAAGCTGAAGAAAACGGATACTACGATGCAAATCCAGGCGGAAGCAACACCAACCTCCAATTCAAAGCATACGGCGAAATAGCCTACGAAATCTACGACGAACTCAGAGACGCACCTGCCGCCGTGGCCGTACCAGCCTCAAATGGCTCCACAATAGCAGGAATATACAGAGGCTTCCTAAGTCTATACAACCGAGGAAAAACATCCCGCATACCCCGCTTCATCGCAGGCTCATCCTACGGCATGAATCCCATAATAAACGCATTCATCAAAAACATGCCCCACTGTTGCGACTTAAAACCAGAAAAAATCAGAAACACCACGATCAACGAGCCTTTAATCAACTGGCGTTCAATCGACGGCGACTACGCACTATCCGCCATCAGACAAACCCATGGATGGGCTGCATACGCAACGGACAAGAGCATGATGGATTACGCGCGCTTAATAAGAGAAAAGGAAGGTTTAAGTGTCCTTCCAGCGTCCACAGCCGGGCTAATAGCGCTTCTGGACAGGCATAAAAAGGAACCTTACCCTGGCGACCGATATGTGGTAATTCTTACTGGGCGCAAAGCGTGAGCAACATATGTCAGAAGAAAAAGCATTAGTCTACTGCGAAAGAGAATACCTGAATGCAAACGGCAAAACAGCTCACGGACTTGTACGTTACACAACCAGATACAAAATTGTGGGTGTCGTAGATTCAACTGCTCCTCTGGGGGACGCAGGGGAAATATTAGACGGAAAAAAAAGAGGAATCCCACTATTCCACGACTTAGAAGAAGCCCGCGAAAAAACTAAACCAGACACATTTATAATCGGAGCAGTTTCCGAAGGAGGCATTTTGCCGCAAGGTTACGACAAAGCGGTCATTTATGCTTTGCAGCAAGGCCTAAATGTTGTTTCAGGGCTTCATCAATTCATCTCAGACGAGGAGCGGTTTACTTCAATAGCTAACAAAAACGGTTGCAAAATCACAGACGTCCGCAAGATGTTCAGAGACCACAAACGGTTTTACACAGGTGAAATTGGCAAAGTAGGCTCAACCAGAATTGCCACCTTAGGCACAGATTCAGCTATTGGCAAGAGAACCACGGCAGTCATGATAGTCAACGAACTGAGGAAACGCAAACGCAAAGCTGACATGATTTACACTGGACAAACTGGATGGATGCAAGGTTGGCCACATGGAGCAGTCATTGACGCATTGATAAACGACTTTGTTTCAGGTGGAATTGAAGGAGCAATACTTGACTCTTGGAGAGATGAAAAACCCGAATTCATCATAATCGAAGGACAAGGAAGTTTGGTGCACCCATTTTTCCCAGGCGGATTTGAGATATTGGCTGCAGGACAAGTTCACGGCTTCACATTGCAAGATGCCCCTGGCCGTCCATATCTTGATGGATTCCCCGGCTACCCTATGCCTGATCCTCTCCGCGTTGTTAAGATAGCCAAGCTCCTTTCACAACGTCCCCTCATCGGAATAAGCATCAATCATGAGCACCTATCGAACGAGGATGCTGTAAAAGCCAAATCTAAGCTGCATAAAAGATTCAAGGTGCCTGTAGAAGATCCCGTCATTGACGGCGTTACACAGATAGCTGACGCCATCGAGAAACTTAGGGATGGTTAATGTAACGAATATTCAGTGTTTCAATTCTATCGAAATCTACGACCCAGAAATTAAGGAAAAAACTGTAAGAACACGCATAACGTGTGAGAGTATTGATGGAGAACGGCACAGCTTCGTTCTTCTCTCCAAATACGAGAAATCTCTATCAGCAGAGCACTTGGCTTTTTTGAGGCTGGCGTCAGCTATGCCTATTCTTAACTACGGCCTCTTCACCAAGGAAATCAAACTCAACTATTCAATAAGCGAATCTGATTTTTCGCTGCTGAAGGATTTTTTGGATATTTTCAGCAGAGACATTTTCATCAACAAGTTGATACGTAGAAAAAACCCCTATGTTTTACCTGAATTTAGATTATCAGATGAAGACGCAACTGAAGCGAACGCTAAGCCAATAGCAAGCTTAGTCCCTGCCTCTGTCGTAGAAGATTCCCAGCTTTGCTCTGGACTTGATGAAAACTCGTGTGGTGTACTTTCAAGTGGTGGAAAAGAGAGCCTTTTGACTTATGCCATGTTGAAGGAGGTTGGGGCAAAGGTTTATCCCTTGTATGTCAACGAGAGCGGTGGACACTGGCGAACCGCACTTCCAGCTTACCGTCACCACGTAACCAGCGAGCCCAATACGGGGAGAGTTTGGATTAATGTGGACAGGTTTTACACTTTCATGCTGGATCATATGAGAATCATTAGGCCTGATCACAGGCAAGTATGGTCAGACACTTACCCAATAAGGCTATGCATATTCCCAGTCTACGTTTTCTATTTACTACCGATATTCTTTTCCCAAAAAATCGGCAACTTATTAATCGGAAGCGAATTTGACGACCCCCGCATTTCTCCGTTCTACAAAGGAATAAAGCATTATTATGGCGTCTACGACCAGACGCAAGACTTTGACTTAAGAATGGAGAAATGGTACGAAAAGAGGATGCCTGGAATGCGCCAATGGAGTGCCGTTAGACCAGTGTCAGGACTCATTGTGGAGAGGATATTAACCCGACGATATCCAGAACTTGCTAAGTTTCAACGCTCCTGCCACAGTTGCCACTTCCAAGGCAGAGACATGGTGCCGTGCGGCGACTGCAGCAAGTGTCTCGGAATTCAGTTGTTCCTTCGCGCCAACAACGTTAATCCCGCCATTATGGGCTATGGCAAAAAGGAAATCGCCGCATTTCCTGCTCGACTAGCCAAGGGGGGTCTCAGACTGGATGAAGATGAACGGGAGCACGCCGCTTTTCTCGCCAACAAATATGACTCTTCAATAAAGGGAACAGAACATGCTCATGTTGAAACTATTCATCTTCACAAAAGCACGGGTGACATGCAGTTGGTGCCAAAGCGTTATCGTGCTCCTCTGCTTAAGATAATAACAGAATATACGAACGGCTTTACAAAATTGTATAACGACGTTTGGGTTCCAACTACGGAGCCTTAAAGAGAGGTTTGACCATGCGGATGGCATCGCGTGTTCCGTTGTGTTCAAATCGGTAAAAGCCTACAAGTCTCTGCTTGATTGTGTAACCTGCTTTTTGATAGAGGTTGATTGCAGGTTCATTTCTTTCAGAAACTTCGAGTTGCGCGAATTTCATCCCCCGCTGCTTCATGTCCTCTTCTGCTGCTGCCAGAAGGCTGATGCCCACACTTAGGTTTCGAAAACGTGGGTCGACATCGAACGTTTCGATGCTGCCGATTCGACTTCCCTTACGGTAGGTTACGATTATGAACCCTCGTAATATGCAGTTTTCAGTTTCGACAAGAACTGTACTGTTAGCTTTCAGGATTAAATATGCCAGCTGTCGCTTAGAATAAGCAGTTAATCCTGGGAAGCATTTCTTTTCAATTTCAGAGATAACTCCGATGTCGTGAGCGTTTGCCCGACGAATTATAGAAGTTTTCTTTCTTTCCACCGCGGTCAACTTCACTATACCTTAGAGTTTGTTTAGGAAAAATCTTTCGACTGCTACGGTAGGAGACGAACATATTTATTTCGCTTAGGTTGTTGGAATATTGAAACGGAAGGGAAAGTCCTTGAAAGAAGCAGTCAAAGACTACGAATTCAATGATAAAATGAGCGTAAATGAACTTGTTAACCAGATGGAGAAAGCTTGGGGTTTTACCGCTGGCAAACTTGCCACAGGCGTAAACATCCTTGAAAGCATGATTAACACAAAAGGCTGCGTAAAGTTTCTCTCTTTTACAGGCAACCTCGTCGCTACAGGCACACGCGGCGTGATGAGGGAGCTTGTGAAACGCAAACTCGTTGATGTCGTCATCACCACTTGCGGGACACTTGACCATGACATGGCACGCTGTTGGAGAGACTACTATCGTGGCAGCTTCATAATGAACGATTCTAAACTCCATCAGGAAGGCGTAAACCGTTTGGGAAACGTGCTTGTCCCCAATGACAGTTATGGCATAATTATAGAGCAGAAAATTCAAGCATTGCTACAGGATTTATACAAAGAAGGCAAACGTGAGGTTTCAGCCAGCGAATTAGTCCGCGAAATCGGCTTACGCTGCTGTAATGACAGCTCAATTCTTTATTGGGCAGCCAAAAACAACATTCCAGTCTTTGTGCCAGGCATAACCGATGGCGCAGTAGGATATCAAACATGGTTCTTCAGTCAGGACCATGATTTCAAGCTTAACTTGCTTAAAGACTCAGGCGAACTTAACAATATCATTTTTGACGCTAAGAAAAGCGGCGCCTTAATTGTTGGCGGAGGAATCTCAAAACACCACACCATCTGGTGGAATCAGTTCAAGGATGGCTTAGATTACGTGGTTTACATAAGCACCGCAGATGAGTGGGACGGAAGCCTCAGCGGCGCAAGACCCCGAGAAGCCGTTTCCTGGGGAAAAATCAACGAAAAAGCCAAACGCATCATGATAGAAGGCGACGCCACCGTAATCATGCCCATAATGACAAGCGCACTGCTCGATAGGCTTGGAAAAAGAAAATAATCATCCATCGCAATTATGCTTCAAGCCAAAGCTCTATATTTGCTTGGAAGCGGAGCGAGATCGGGTTGATTTTCTTATTGCTAATGCAGCCGCACACAAGATTACAGCCACCACTGCCACCACCACTAAAATGAGACCTAAACTGCTGAGCCCCAGCGCGGTTGGATGGGATGTGATCGGGGACACAGATAGGACTGAGACCGCGCCGTTACCATTATTGGTTACAAACATTTCTTTTTTGGCAACATCATAGGCTATGCAGTGGGAATTAAAATTGCTTCCCAACGGTGCAGTCTCAACTAAAGCGTTTGAGCTGTCTGATAAGACGTAGACTGTTCCTCGCTGATTAGCTACAAATATCTGACCATCGGCAGAATCATATGCTATGCCCCAAGAGGCGTAGGCTTCGTTAAAAGGAAAAGTCACGCTGGCAACAACGGCGTGGGTGCTGTCTGAGATTACCGAGATAAAATTGTCCTGGCTGTTAGTTACGAATATTTCGCCTTTTGCAGAATCATAAGCCGCGTAGATGGGGTAGCCTCCTACGGTTATGCTTTCAAGGACGGTGTTGTTGCTGTCGGATATGACAGAGACCGTGCCATAGCCGCTAGTATTTGGGTAGGAATTTACTACATAGATTTCGCCTTTAGCGGAATCATACGTTACGCCTATGGGATGGGCTGCGCTCATGACATTGGTTCCCATGGGTACAGTTGCCACTACGGTATTACTGTCATCTGATATGACCGAAACAGTGTTGGATCCCCAATTTGCCACAAACATTTCGCTTTTGGCGGAGTCGTAAGCAATGCCGTTAGGATTGGTTCCCACCGTTACGGTCGCGACAACGGCGTTTGTCTGGTCCGATATGACAGATACAGTGCCCGAGCCATCGTTGGTTACAAAAACTTCACTCTTACCGGAATCATAGGCAACTCCTGCAGGTTGGACTCCCACTGGCACAGTTGCCACAACGGTGTTGCTGTGGTCCGATATAACAGAGACTGTGTTGGAGCCATAGTTGGCTATGAACATTTCACCCTTGCCTGAATCATAAGCTACCCCTTCAGGATTGGTTCCAACAGGTATAGTTGCGGTTACCTTAACGGTTGTTGTTGGGATTGGAGAGGCAGACGGAGTCGTGCTTGTGGGCAGAGCAGAGGTTGGAACAGAAGCGGTATTGGAGCTGGGCGCATCAGATATGACGGTTATGGTGCCGAAGCCAACCAGCAAAATTTCACCTTTACCAGAATCATAAGTTAAGCCAAAGGGAAGGTAGGCCCCCACAGTCAAGGACTCAACCACATTATTGTTGATGTCGGATATGGCGTAGAGTATTCCGTTGTGTGCGCCCATGGTAAAGATTTCGCCTCTGCCAGAGTCATAAACTAATCCTTGGCTACTAAGATTCAAGGTTGCGATTACAGCGTTATTTTTGTCCGATACTACTTGAATTACATCTTCGTTTAGGACAAAGATTTCTCCTTTGCCTGAGTCATAGACTAAATCGCTTGGAAAGCCCCCTACCGAAAAAGTCTTAACTACCGAGTTGCTGGCATCTGAAATAATTGAGATCATGCCAGAACTGCCGCTGTTTACCGCGAAAATCTCGCCCTTCCCAGAATCGTAAGCAAGACAAGAGGGTTCGAAGTTGGCTGAAGAGGGTATGGTCGCTATGATGGTGTTGGTTTCGTCGGATATTACCTGGACTCCGTTGTTGAGGAGGAAAATTTCGCCTTTGCCAGCATCATAAATCATTCCGTGAATGAGGCCGCCAGGGTTGCCTCCAATAGGAATAGTGGCGACTACTGTATTGCTGCTGTCTGATATGACTGAAACAGTGGCAGAACTTCCGAAGGACGCGTTAACCACGAAGACTTCGCCTTTACCAGAATCGTAAGCTATAGCCGTTGGCCCGTCCACAGGGATACTGGCAACTAAACTGTTGCTGCTATCTGATATGACGTCGATTGTGTTATGACTGTTGCTATCAACAACAAAAAGTTCGCTTCTACCAGAATCATAAGCTATGCTCGAAGGAGAGCCAACCGACGTTATTGAGCCAATTAATCCAATGGCGTGGACTGCACTGGCAACTGACAAAGCAAGAATTATAGCGATTAAAACTGAGACAAGAAAGGCTTTCTTCGGAATCTTCGATACAAGTAGTTTAGCCTTCCCTAATCTTACTGGTCTCTTCATTCCAATTGCCCCTAAATACCTAGACAATAAGTACATTTAGTTCTATTCATGGAACAAAGCGTTCCTATCTTGGAACACTAATAATCGGAGTATTTTTACCCTAGTGTTAATCAAGAGGTACATAGAAGCAATCCAGTGATTGTTTGGACTACTGACTATGGGGTATTTGTCCACACTGGAGTTACAGTCCAATTGATAACAGTGCCTTCATGAAAGATATTTATGCCAACTATCGCAGTCCCACCGCCGCCTAAAGATGGAAGGAAATAAGACGGATTATTATCACCGTTGGCACCATAAGCCCAAGCAGCCGTTGCAGCATCAGTTGCGTAAGTTACGACGTCATTATTGTTCAAAGGAACAGTCAAGTCTACTTCTGCTGTGCCATTCGCAGCGTAAGCAACAACATGCAACCCTGCGTTAAACGCTGTGCCTTCTCCTGTGTTGTTTACTGATCCAGAAATCCAAAGGCGATTATACTCAATAGTACCTTGCATGGTAGCTGAAGAACTACTTGCTATTTCAGTTACCCCTAATGCAGTCACAAGATTTGGGGAAGTCAGATTTGCTTGACCAAAGACCCCTATTTTGCCACTTAAATTCGTTAATTCATTGTTTAGATCGACTATTTGGGAATTCAACGAACTTATTTTGGCGTCTCTGTCCTTCACTACACCGTTATAGTACACTATCGTTCCCGCAATTACGCTTGCGAAAAGTACAGCCAGCACACCCAGCACCGTTAAGAATTTAATCACACTTCTCATCGTCCGCCTTTCCTCATTAAAGCGGTGGAGCCCCAAACATTGGGGCGTCTAAGCGTCGTGATTATGACAGCCACAACTAGTACAAGAACAGCTATGGCAACAACCAAAATCAAGTAATCGGTTGTAAGACTGCCTGTTTTGCCGTTTTTGGGTTGAACGGATAAGGCGGACGTTGAAGTCGGCGAAGGCATTGATTGCGGAGATTGCAAGGGCGTAACAGTAAGGGCAGGGGTTTGCAAGGCACTCGGCGTCAAAGACGTTGATGCCATGTCCGTATCTGAAATCACCGATACAATGCCGTGTTCAGAATTGGGTACGAATATCTCTCCTTTGCCATAATCATAAGCTATGCTTTGGGATTGGATTTTTGAGGGTATGTTTGCAACTATAGTGTTGGTGCTATCCGATATCACTGAGACCGAATCATAGTTGACTACGAATATCTCTCCCTTACCAGAATCATATACACAGCCAAAGGGTTGGTCTAATGAAGTTATGTTAGCAACTACAGTGTTGTTGCCATCCGATATCACGGAGACTGAACTGGAATTATAATTAGTTACGAAAATTTCACCCATGCCCGAATCATAAGCTGCACAATATGGGTTATTTCCCACAGTCACGGTTGCAACGACGCTGTTTGTGCTATCCGAAATAATTGAAACCGTATTATCGCCATAATTAATAACAAAGATCTCGCTCTTAGCAAAATCATACACTAGATTATAGGGACTATTTCCCACACTTACAGTTGCAATGACACTGTCAGTACTGTCAGATATCACCGAAACCGTATTGTCAAGTATATTGGCTACAAAAATTTCCCCTTTTCCAGAATCATAAGCCAAGCCAGAGGGTTGGCCTCCTACGGTTATGTTTGCAACTACAGCATTAGTTCTATCCGGTATCACCGAGACCGAATCGGAAGCATAGTTGGCCACGAATACCTCTCCTTTACAAGAATCATAAACTACACCAAGGGGTAGGCTTCCTACGGGTATGTTTGCAACCACAGTGTTATTACTATCCGATATCACGGAAACCGAACCGTAATCCGCATTAGTTACAAATATCTCTCCTTTATCCGAATCATAAGCAGCGCCATAATAGCCTCCCGGAGTTTCCAAAGTTATTCTGTCAATTACTCCTAGGGCATGGACCGCATTGGTAAGTTGTGTAGGCGTCGGCTTGGCTGCTGGTGCTTGGTAAGAGATAGCTAATGCGACAATTGAAGAAGCCAAAAGCACTGATATCACTATGTAGGCAATTATGATATCCCTTTGTTTTTTTGAAGATTGAGTCAGAATTTACCCCTCTTTCTTTTGCTGCTTCCTTCTTAGACGAGGAATAAACCTGGGTGTCGTGCGCTTGTATTGGCTGAATTCTGCGCCGTATTTTGCCTCGGCTTCTTTTTCCTCAATCTTTGACAGCCGATAATACAAGATGGCTAGAACGGGCCAAATCGCCGTTGTAATAATTGTCAACCATTGGACGTTTAAGCCGCCGGTTATCATTAGAAATCCGAGGTATTGCGGGTTGCGAGTGTACTTGTAGAGTCCTGTGGTCACCAGTTTGCCTTTGGCTTGGAAGATTTGGTACCAGCCGAAGATAACCAAGAGCATGCCTGCGCCGATTATTACTTTTGAGGCGGGAAAGACCCAATAGTGGTATACGATGTAGAACGGCTGTTGCCCCGTCACCTGGGTGAGAAGGAATTCAATGCTGAAGATTTTATTGTAGCCGAAGAAGCCCATGAAAAAGTACATTGTCAACGGTATGCCATACATTTCTGCGAAAAGGGCAACGATGAAAGCTACGTAGACACTATTGGGCAGGCGGTTGAGTTTCTTTCGGAAGGACGAGAGCAAAAAGAAAACGCTGAAGAGCACAATATTCATGATAACGAATTGCCAATTGTTATAGCCAACCGAGGTAAAAGTGAAGTAGTACATGAAAAACCCGATAACCACGGTAACTACGGCAACTAGCAAAGCAACCTTAATTTTGCCCTTTGTTTGCTCGGATAATTGTCCCTTTTGCACCCATGACACCTTACCAATAATAAATGTCAACAGGCAACTTTTAGTTCTACACATGGAACACTATGTTCCATAGCTGGAACACTTGATTGCGAAATAGAAGCTGGAATTTTTCAGTTGGTTCTCTGCCTTGTTTTGAGAATCACAACTGTTGCTACCGAGGCGACAATAACGATAATGCCCACTATTAAAATAATAACGAATGATGAATTAGACGACTTGACTGGGTTAGTCAACGCGTAAATGTTGCCGTCTAGGGAGCCCAGGTAGACTACGCCGCCGACAACTGCAGGAGACGACTCAACAAAGCCGTTAGTGCCGTAGCTCCAAAGTTTAGCGCCACTAGTGGCGTTTAACGCGTAAATGTTTCCATCCTCAGAACCCACATAAACTGCGCCATCGACGACTGCAGCAGACGAATAAACTGTACCGCCAGTGGTATAATTCCAAAGTTTCGCCCCACTAGTAGCGTTCAACGCGTAAATGTTGCGGTCCAAGGAGCCTATGTAGACAACGCCACCCGCAACGGCGGGAGAGGATTTAATAATGTTACGAGTGGCGAAGCCCCAGACTTGTGAGCCGTTAGTTGCATCTAAAGCATAAACGCTACCGTTATCGTAGCCGGTGTAAACGAATCCGCCTATGATTGTAGGCGACGACTCGGTTGGGTAGCCGTTAGTGTAATTCCAGAGTTTGGTGCCGCTAGATGCATTCAACGCATAAGTATTGCCGTCAGTAGAGCCTATGTAGACAACACCTGCAACGACAGCGGGAGAGGACCAAATCGGGGCAGAGGTGCCGTAAGTCCATAGCCTTGCGCCGTCAGTGGCATTTAAGGCATAAACGTTGTTGTCGTATGATCCTACGTAGACAACGCCGTTTACAACGGCTGGAGAACAATCAACCTGGTCGCCAGTGGTGAAACTCCACAGCTTGCTACCGCTGGTAGCGTTTAAAGCGTACACTTTGCCGTCAGCTGAGCCCACATAAACGACCCCGCTAGCAACAGCAGGACACGAATAAACCTGACCGCTGGTAGCGTAATTCCACAGCTCTTCTCCACTATTAGCCTTCAACGCATAAATGTTGCCGTTTAAGGAGCCTATGTAAACCACATCGTTCACCACAGCCGGAGACGAGTAAATTTGGCCGCCGATAGTATGGTTCCAGAGCAGCTTGGCAGTTAACACGGGACTTCCTGTGCCTACGCCGCTGTGAGATGGGTCAGTGCGGAACATTGGCCAATCTGCAGAAGCTTGTTGAGTTGTCGACATGGAAGGGACTGCTGAAAAAATGGATAAGAACAAGATGGCAATAAACATAATCGCTAATGAGCCCTTCAAGGTTTCTTTCCCTTTACAAAGTAAACATTCACCAACTATATTGAAATTTCATTTTTAACACTTTGCGTTTTGCAGCTATAGTCTCTACTAACCAACAGAATGTTTGCAGAGGCCGGAAAACTTCCATCTATAGCTAATCCTTAGGTTTCATCCTGAACCGAATTGCTTCAACTAGGAAAAGCGAGGCAGCAACAATAGTGGTAACGATCCAGAACCAAAACGCCTCCTCAATCGGAGCTCCTACAATCAAATGAGGAATCAGGAAACCAATTTCAGCGATTAACATGCCTACGAAAATAAAGCCGACAAGGATAAAGCTGGGCATTAGCGTCTTTCCAACCCAAACGTAACCCCTCTTGCTCACTTTTTCCTTGACCACGTAATTGTTATACTCATCTTTAACAACCAAGCCTAAATCCATAAGTTTCTGAAGGTTCCTGTACGCGACGCTTGGGCTGCTCAGGTTGGCTCCACGCATAACGTCTCTGGGGCCAACAGGCTTTCCAACCTTAACAAGATACATATAAGTTTGGAAAGTTGATGCGTTAAGTTCTTCGCTTGGCTCCAAGCTAGCAACACCCTTGAACCATCTAGCGTGGTCTGCCTTAAAAAGGCAAGTCATAAACACTTCAAAAAACTCTTTTTTAAGTTTGAGGTTATTCAATATTTCTTGACTTAGCTAATGGCAAAAACACATTTTCTTGGGGAAAGGTTTCAATCTAGTGCTTATGCTTTTTGCGATATACCAGTAGACCTACAGCTATGCAAACTATAGCTATTGGAATAACTATAATTGCAACCGTCATTGTGCTTCCAAAGATTTCAATTTGTGGCTTTTCAACGGTGAAATTGATTGTTTGACTGCCTGTATTACCGTATGTATCATTAGCGTAGATAGCTAAAGTGTGCAAACCATATGTTAATCCTGTTAATGTAGAGTTTCCAGCTACTGTCATATTATTTTGGTTGTCTAAGCTGTAGCCTATCCATGAGGTTGGCTTATCAACGGTGAAGTTTAAAGGTATAGAACTTGAAGATACGTTAGCTACCGCGTAGCTTTTGTTTTGAGGCGAGAAGATGGTAATGTTTGGCGGGTGCTGAACTAAGAATAGAACAGGAGAAGAGGACGCAGTGAAAGAAAAGCTCCCACCTGACAGACCGGACAGACTCGCTGTTATCACAATTTTATGGTAACCGTTTGCTAAGTTGGAAACGTTCACTAAGTATGAGAATGTTGGGTTAACTTTAAAACCCCTGGGGTCAAGGACGTCACTTGAGGATTGATTTGAAGTAACAGTCACGGCTGGGTTGTTGTCTATAGTGTAAGAGTAGACTCCGTTCATTATTGGTGCTGGAGGTGAGGGAAGCGGGGCAAAGTCGGGATATTCCGTCCATTCTATGGTGAAGTTAAGAGGCATTGTGCTCTTGTATGTTTGGTTGTCTGGGCTGTAGATTGTTAGAGTAAAGGCGGTAGTGTTGATGTAGGTGTTGTTACTATAGGAGCTTGTAATTTGTCCGTTAGTCATTGACGGGACTAAGAGTGCCAATGTTAAGAAGAGGGCAACAAGCATTAGAATAAGAGTTTTACCACAGCTTACCATTCCCTGCCCCCATCATAGGCTAATATGTATAATAACTCACTTTTAGTTCTACTCATGGAACAGAATGTTCCAAAGCTTGAGCTTTGTTTTCTACGATTCAGGGTACATTAAACTCTTCTTTAATTGCCGTTTTAATTTACTAAAAAAATCAGCCAAAACAAAAAAGTAAAAGTAAAATGGCGTTTATTGGACGCCTTTGAATAGCCAGCTCATGTCTGGCCCTTTGCGTTTTTCTGGCATGCGCTCGCATAATGCGTGGGCTATTAGTGGCAGTGCGATTGTGGCGTCGCAGTAGCATACTGCTCGTGTTCCTGCTTGGCTGTTGATTTTGCCCCAGCTTATTGCCTCTTCCAGTGTGCAGCCAGATAAGCCGCCCCATTGGGGTGAGTCTGTGGTTATTTGTATGGCGTATTTGTGGGGGTAATAGTATTCTTGTAAGCTTTTGCGTAAGCCGCCTTTTCTTCCTTTTACGCCTTGGTCGCAGGTTAGTGGTGAGACGGATATGGCGATGAGTTGTGTTAGGTCTTTGGGGACTCCGCCGCCGATGTAGACTACGCCGACATCCTTGGTTTTTGTACCTATGCTCACGAACTGGTCAAATTCCTTAACAGAATCGATGGTGACGTTGTGGCCTTGGTTTTTAGCCATAAGGAAAGTTTCGCCATAAGCACTGTCAACCATGGCTGGGCTAAAGATTGGAACACCATTCGCCGCCGCAACTGCAGATATTGCGGGAATCTTTTTCTTGCCTAGGTACTTGCCGAGTAAGTAGAGGAATTCTGCGGATGTGTAATTGTAATCGGTTTTTAGAGTCATGACAAAGTCTGTTACTACTTCTTCCATTTTGCGGTAATCAGTCTCTTTACCGAACACATCATAGTACCTGTTAACGTCCGCTTTCAAGAGTGCTTCGTCATCAACCATGTGGCTTCCTTGCCAGTAGCCCAAGCCCATAGCATCCACTATGTCCTCTGAAACGTTAGCGCCAGTGGAGACCAGTACATCGATGAAGCGGTTTTCTATAAGCCAATTAATAATAGTCCATTGCCCAGCTGTGCTCATGGAACCTGCAAAGCCCATAGCAATAGTGAGGTCTTTTTCTTTGAGCATGTTTTCCCAAACATCAACGGCTTCACCAAGCTTTCTTCCCTGATAAGCGGTTCTGCTCATTTCAGCTAAAAGTTGCGAAATGCTCTTTCGTTTAACTTTGATTGGTTCAAGTTTCTTTTTGAAGTATGAATCGCTCATTAGTGTGCACCTCGTTGTAAAATTAATAGGCTTGTATATGAAATTTGTCATAACAAAACAAACCTACCACATAAAGGACAACCCTAAATAAAATACACAATCAATTTAACTAAAAATTTCACGAGAAATAAGCTGTGTAAAAGGGAGGGATAGGTCAAAGAGAGCAGCAGCATGTACGGATTTATATCAGGAGGCTATAAAATTTTCCGAGCACTTGAGTTCTAACGCATCCCCATTTGCGTAATTACATTTTTTCTGGTGCCACAACACCAATTAGAGTTAAAGCGTTATGCATTACGATTTGTATGGCTTGCGTCAGGGTTATGCGTGCATCGCTGAGTGCCTGTGATTCTGCTTTTATGACTGGTAGTGCATTGTAGAAGGTGTTGAATTTGTCTGCTAACGCGTTTGCGTAATCAGCGATTAGGTTGGGTTTTAGGTATTCTGTGGCTTCAATGAAGGTGTCAGGGAAACTTGCAAGGTTTAAGATAAGCTCGCGCTCAAGTTTTTCGGATAGGAGCTCAAATGCCGGTTTTTCTGGTTCTCTTGCAGCCTTGCGCAAGATACTGCATGCTCTTGCATGAGTGTACTGCACGTATGGTGCACTGTTGGTTTCGAAGTTCAGCACGCGCTCCCAAGTGAAGATGACTGGCTTTGACGAATCAACATCGACAAGAGCGTAGCGCACTGCACCTAAACCGACAAAGTTGGCGATTTTGCGTTTTTCTTCCTCGGAAAGTTGTGGTGAACGCTTCGAAACTTCTTCGTATGCTCGTTCAACCGCTTCGCCGAGTACTTCGTCAAAAGTGATGTAGTGCCCCCTGCGACTGCTCATCTTGTAACCTGGCAAAGTTACCAGATTGTAAGCGAAATGCACAAAATTCTCCGCGTATTCGCCGTAACCCAGTGCGTAAAGTGCAAGTTTCAACTGCAACTGAGCCAGCGACTGCTCCATACCAATAACGTTGATGACTTTTTGTGCATGCTTGAACTTCCACAGTGTATAAGCTATGTCACGAGTAGTGTACAATGTGGTGCCGTCAGCACGCACAAGCGTCAACGGTGAAACCTCATAATTCTCACCCAAACCCAACGTGCCCTTCAAGTTCAGGACTTGGACAACTTTTTCAGCATCAAACTCCAAAACCCCTTTTTCACTGTAAACAAACGGTGAAGTCTTCAGCTTCTGCAAAACCTCACTAACTTGGATGCTCCACACGAAATCGCTTTCCCAATCCCACGAGTCATAAGTGACTTCAACGCGCTTCATGGTTTCTCTGAAACCTTCAAGGCATAAGTCGCTGACTTCACGAATAAGCTGTTTAGCCTTAGGTTCTCCATCCTCGTAAGCACGGTTCAGTCGGTTTATTTCTTCCTCTGGATTTTCGTCTTCACCGATTTTAGCCATCAACGATTCAAAAAGCACTGGGTATTTTTCTTTGAGTTCAGCAGCAATTGACATCCACTCATCAATTTCCTTATTCACCTTAACCAAATCGTCAGCTGAATTGACAGCAATAGCGAGTTCGCGCGCTTTCTTTAGACGATTAATTTCTACAAGGCAGCTGGTAACAGTGTAAATTTTACCAACGAAGTGGTCGGCTTTTTCAGTGGGTTTAGGTCTGCCAAGCTTATCGTACCCGTAAGCGACAACGGATGATTGTCTACCAACATCATCAATGTAGTAATGGCGTGAAACCTTATATCCCCTGCATTCTAGAATCCGTGCTAAAGCATCACCCAGCAGGGGATTTCTGGCTTGTCCAATGTGGATTGGATGAAGCGGATTAACGCTTGTGTGCTCAACGATAATTTTGTTTGGCTTAGCAGTTTTGACGAAGCCATAATCAAACTTTAACTGCTTAACCGACTCGAGGGTTAAGGCTGAAAACTTGGCGAAGTTTACGTGGAAGTTTATGTATCCTGCACCTGCGCATGAAACCTTCTCAATCAGTTTAAAGCTGGATTTGTCGATTGCGCCAACAAGGTGCTCTGCAAGGCTTAGTGGTTTCTGGTTTAGTTTCTTTGCCAATTCAAAACATAGTGATGAAGCTAATTGCCCTAACTCAATGTTTGGTGTTTTACTTAGCGTTATGATTGGTGTTTTTATTTCTGGCAAAGCCTTCTTCAAAGCGTTTGCCAGTGCGGTTTGGCACTCTTGGCGGAATTGATCGAATGGATTTTCTGAAATCATTTTATGCTTTTTCCCCGATTGCTTTGGGACGCTAAATTTAGGTTAAGTTATATTTTAAAGTGAAAGCGTCTCTTATCTGTCTAATGGATGCAGATAACGATGAAAACAAAGGTAGTTTATTCAGAAAAATGTTTAGGCTATGGCGCTTGGCACATTGAGGGGCCACAACGAGTAAAAATTGCATCTGAAATTTTGAGAGCGAAAGGTTACGAGTTTTTGGAGCCCACACCTGCAAGTGAAGAGGAACTGTTAACTGTTCATGATGCCGATTACATTTGGAAACTCAAGAAAGGTTTGGTTGAAGATCCGGATACGCCTGCATACGATAACATCTACGAGTACGCAAGGCTTTCAGTTGGTGGTGCACTTTTAGCTAGTAAAATTAAAGGGTTTTCGCTTATGCGTCCACCAGGACACCATGTTGGCAGAAACGGCGCTGCTTTAGGCGTTTCTACGCGTGGATTTTGCTACCTCAACAACATTGCGATAGCTGTTAAGGAGTTAGGTAAAAGAACGTTGATTTTGGATATTGATGGGCACCATGGGAATGGTACTCAGGAGATTTTTCAAGGCGATGATAAGGTGATTTATGTTTCGCTACATCAATCGCCAAATTATCCGGGAACCGGTGATTTCACCGAAGGGAACTGTATTAATTTTGCTTTGCCAGCGGATTGCGGTGGACAACGGTATTTGGAGACGCTTGATAAAGCGTTACGCATGGTTGATTTAGGCTGGGTTGAGGCGGTTGCTGTTTCTTGTGGTTTTGATACTCATCTTGGTGATTTAGTGTCTTTAGACTTGATTGAAAAGGATTATTGGGAGATTGGCAAAAGAGTTGCTTTATTGAAAAAGTCTGTGTTTTTTGTTTTGGAAGGTGGTTATGTGGGTGAACAGGTTGGTTTGGATATTGACAATTTATTGAGGGGTTATGAAGAAAACCCATAATTCAGAAAAAGAGTTACTTTTGTTTTTGTGCAACTGCCTTCTTGTTTAACGCTTCAAGCTTCTCTGTGACTTTTTCGGATCGCTTCTCTGCAATGGCTAGCAGTGGTTTCCAATCCTTGTTCTTGACTGCGGTGGTTAACTGCTCGGTTTCTGCAGGCAACTTTTCTAGCGCGTCGTTGAAACGTTTTTCTGCTGCTTCGTCAGAATCAACAAGTTCTAAGGCTTCTTCTGGGCATGCTTCGATGCATTTGGGTTCACCTTGGCAAAGGTCACAGGCGATGGCTTTTCCTGTGTCGGAGTGTATGGTGATTCCGCCGTATTCGCAGGCTTGAACGCACCAATCGCAGCCTTTACATTTCTTCTCATCGATTATCAGTAAGCCTGTGTTTTCTGCTTGTGAAAGAGCTTTTTCTGGGCATGCTTTTACGCATTTGGCGTCTTTGCATGCGCGACAGGCAAGGGCGAAGTTGAAGAGTGGTGTCATGCGGATAACGCGGATTCTGGACCTGATTGGGTTCCAGATGGCTTCGCCTTTTTCTAGTGTGCAAGCGTACTCGCAGATTCCGCAACCAGTACACTTGCCTGGGTCAACAAATACGAATTTTCTTTGTTCGGTTTTAGCGGATTGCATTTTTGTAACCAAACCTTTTGGATGCTAAATATTTGTGTGCATCATTGGCTTTTAACCGTTACTTATGAAAAATGGTTTTTTGATGGAAAAGTTTCTTTGCAATTTGGTGCGGAGGGTGAGATTTGAACCCACGAACCCCTGCGGGATAGGAGCCTCAGTCCTACGCTTAATTAAACCAAGGTTGGTTATTTTATAAACAGCACATTTTTGAGTTTTTTAAAGTGTTCGTCTCCTGTTACTACTTCTGCTTTCTTAACGATTGCAGTTGCGTAAACTATTGAGTCAGCTAGTCCCCATCCATCAATTTCTTTTTTCATACGGACTTGCACTTTAGCGGATTCTACGGCGATTGACTCGTCCAGATATACAAGCGCACTTTTTTCTTTCACGAAAGTCTTTTGCTTTTCGGCAAGTTCTTGACTTTCAACCTTGAGGGTCTTGGCATAAACTTCCGCTAAACAAATGGTAGGGGTTATTTTTTCTTCAGAATTTTCAATTATAGCCTTGGCGTTCTCACCTGCTTTTGTCCTCATGAAATATTCAATCCAAGCATAGGAGTCGATAACATATCTCATAAGCAGCGGTCCTTGTGGTCTCTTAGGTCAGCAGTGTCAGTTTTTTTCATGGTGCCAAACATGCTTTCTGTTTTTGCAAAGTGCTCAATGAGGATTTTGTTTATTTCGTTGGAAATGTTTCGGGCGCCTGCTTTCTCTTTTAGCGTTTGGTAAACATCGTCACGCAAGATTACCGTTGTTTTCTTAGACATAAACATCACCATAAACATATATGGCAAAGAAAGATTTTAAGATTATTATAACCCGTAAAGAAACAAGCCTTTAACATTGGTGCGGAGGGTTAGGTTTACATTCACGTTTAAATTTCACGCATGCATTTGGAAACAATAAGAAAAAGACAAAAACTGAGTCAAAAACTTGAAGTTTTTACGCTAACTTTTTGCTACCTGCCCCAGGAGAAGCAGCATAAACTTCCTCGACTTTTATGATGCCAACACTTTTGATAGGAGGCAATTTATGTTCAGCCATCCTTTTTGCAAAATTATCAAACAGTTGACCTGACGTTTGGAAACCGAGAAATGTGCCCTTTAGTTGATAAGCAGTGGCAGGAAGCTTAAAAACTGTTACAGAAGCTTTCTTGGTTTTTTCTAGGTTATGCTTTGTATGTATAATCATCATTTCCGCAAAAGCTAATGTGTCATTACTAATAGGTGTTATACTGTAGACAGGTACCGCATTAGGCATTCCGTTTTCATCAGCTGAAGCTAAGATTTTAATTGAATCTTGCGCATTAAGAATATCAACAATCTCTTTAGGAATAGTTGCCATGTGACAACCAGATATTTTGAATAGTTTCCTCGCTATAAACTTTTTCTTATGGTTCTGGTAACTTCATAGGTGACCTCAAAGGTCGTTTCAACAATCTACCAAACGAATTCTCACAACAAAAAATGCGAAACAGATAATTCATCACCACGCGTAAGTAGCGCGATGGTATGAGAAGTGTTAAACGTGGTGGGCGCTCATGCCATTTTATGAGCGCGCCAGTTCGTTGCTAAATTGAATTTTTCATGTTAATTTCTGCTCATTCTGCCAGAAAAGACATGGACCGAACCTTTTCCCGTTTGCCCAATCGGACAGCAGCAACCGCGTTCAGAAGCATCGCAATCAAACAGAACAAGGCATGAAACGTCATTCTCTCCAAACCCCTAACCCGATGATTCTCCAGACACACCTGCTCTTTGAGTCTAGAATTGACCCGCTCAATCGAGTACCTTGACCTGTAAAGCCTTTTCTCCCCCGTAGGCCCATGAACCCTAAAGAAATGATCAACCCTGAGCACTCCCTTCTTGCCTCGCACCTGATTCGTGGGATAAGGAATCACCGCCCTAACACCCAGATCAGACACTTTCTCGCGAAAACGCTTGCTTGAAAACTGCGAGTCACCGATCATAAACCTCGTCCTTCCACCCGCAGCCTTCCAAGCTTTCTTGAACAGGGCTGGAGCATGCTTCTTCTCGTTATCGTTAGCCGGAGCCACAACGACAGCCAGAGGCAGCTCAGACTTCGCGTCCACCGCTAAATGCAGCTTGTAGCCAAGCTCGTAGGTTTTGCCGTCTCTACCCACTCTGGCTTGTGGATCCGACTTTCCACGGCTGTTGTCATGTGGATCTCGCCTGCTGTAAGCCTTGACAAACGTGGCATCCATGACCACCTTCTTGCCGACTATGACTTTGCGCTTGCGTAGCTCATCAAGCAGGGTATTCAGGATTTTCTCGAGCCTTTCAACGCCGACGCGATGCCTGAAACGCGTCACCTGTGAGGGACGGTATGGTTTTTCCTGTTCTTCTATGTCGCAGACTCGTCTCATGTCTTCGTCTTGCCATAATCGGCGGTACAGTTCTCTGTCGCTTGGAATTTGCTTGACCCGTTTAATTATTAACGCTTTGAATATGCCTATCGGCTTTCTCGGAGGCCTGCCTGCGCCTTCTTTGTGGTAGGCTTCGGATAGAACCTCTTCTATGTCGTCCATGTTTAAACTGCGCAAAATGGAGCAGGAACTTCCATTTTTCTCCATACCAGACTTACGAATTGATCAAATACAAGTCCGTTTAGCATGAAAATGTCAATCCAAACAATTTAGCAACGCACTGGCGCGCGCAAAAGGGCAGGAAATTGACTTTTGCACTTGATTCATTTCGCTCATAATTGCACTACCTATAGAAAAAAACGAGGATTATGGTGGTATTAGGCGTTGATTAAAATCTGGTCTTCTTCCACCTTCACGGCATATTTGGGTTCCGGCTTGGTTGCAGGTCCATGTACCGCTTCGCCAGTCTTCACACTAAACTTCGAGCCGTGGCAGGGACACTCCACGATTTCCCCATCTAATGTCCCACTGGAAAGCTTGCAGCCCCTGTGAGTACACTTGTTGCCGATAGCATAGTATTCCCCTGCGATGTTTGCGAGCAAAACTTGCGTTCCGTTTGCTTCGACCAGCTTCATTTTGCCTGCGGGTACTTCTTCTTTTGGAGCAACCTTAACAAATCCCATTCTTGGTTCACCACAGATAGTGGTTTACATAATGGTTCAAGACGAGATAAGTTTTGTGTGAGTTTAGTTTGTTTTTGTTATTGGAACGCTTGTGGCAGTATGGGATTTTGTACGGCTGCAGAAAGCTGTTTGGAGTTTAGGATTGCTCAATACTGTGGGGTTGGCGATGTTTATTGGCGGAACCATTCTTCGGCAAGTAAGAAAGCGCGCATTTGGGAAGAACTATTCGTACGGTTTGAGAACGCTGAAGGACCGGAAGCTCATACAATAAGGAGTCTACAAGCATATTCGGCACCCCATTACGCTGACTGCTCTGATCTACACGCCAGCTATTCCGCTGGTGTTTTGAAGCGTTTGCGGTTTTCTTGTAATGCTGGGGATTATTCCGCTTTTCCTTTACAGGATAGGAATTGAAGAAAAAATCCTAGTCGAAAAGTTTGGATCCGAGTACCTTCAATACATGAAAAGAACCAAGAGGCTGATTCCTTTTATCTGTCAAATGCGTGCGCCCTTGCTATTTGGTGTCACTGCATTTTTGACAAATCCCGTATACATCCATGCGTTGCCCGGTTGGCTTGAATTTTGTCGCTGCTGCAACTTTCCTTGTTATTTCTTTTACAGCCGTATCGTCTAAGTCTATGATTTTACCGCATTTCAAGCAAATCAGGTTTATGTGAGGACTCATGTAAGAATCAAACCTCGCCTGCCCCTTGGGAAAATTAATCTCCTGTACCAACTCTAAATTCCTAAGTACTTCCAAAGTCTTGTAGACCGTTGCTAGACTAACAGTCGGATAAATTTTCTTAACCTCATCGTACACTTGTTGAGCTGAAGGGTGGGCTCTGCTGTTGAGCGCGATTCGGCAGATGGCTATTCTCTGCGGGGTTGCCTTGTATCCTTTGCTTCGCAGAGCTTCAATTGCAGAGGCGTCTGATTTAAGAGAAGCCGTCATATAAATTATTAGATAATAAAAATTCTTAAATAAACCTTTTGCGCTACCCTATAGTAGACGAAAAGGAGATTTTTCTGAAGATGAAAGAAAAACATCTCACCACAAATCAAGGAGTTGTATTGTTTTGAGTGATAAAAAGAAACCGATGATTACTTCTGAAGCGCGGGGTACGTCGAACAAAGACTGGTGGCCGAACCAGTTGAACCTGAATATTCTGCGCCAGCATTCCTCCCTGTCTAATCCGATGGGCAAGGATTTCAACTACGCTGAGGAATTCAAGAAACTCGACTTCGAAGCCTTGAAGAAGGACCTCTACGCGTTGATGACTGACTCGAAGGATTGGTGGCCGGCTGATTTTGGTCACTACGGGGGGCTTCTCATCCGGATGGCTTGGCATAGCGCGGGCACCTACCGCAAGGGTGACGGTCGTGGGGGTGTGTCCGGGGGAGCGCAGCGTTTCCCGCCTCTCAACAGTTGGCCGGACAACGTTAACCTTGACAAGGCGCGTCGTTTGCTTTGGCCTATTAAGCAGAAGTACGGCAGGAAAATCTCTTGGGCTGACCTGATGATTCTCGCGGGCAACTGTGCCATGGAGTCGATGGGGTTTAAGACCTTTGGTTTTGGTGGTGGGCGCGTGGATATTTGGGAGCCGCCGGAGGATGTTTACTGGGGTTCTGAAACCACTTGGCTTGGCGACAAACGGTATTCTGGGGAGAGGGATCTTGAGAATCCGCTTGCTGCTGTGCAGATGGGGCTGATCTACGTTAATCCGGAGGGTCCGAACGGCAACCCGGATCCGGTTGCTGCTGCTAAGGATATCCGGGAGGTCTTCGGTCGTATGTCGATGAATGACGAGGAGACGGTGGCGCTCATCGCGGGGGGTCACGCCTTCGGTAAAACTCATGGTGCTGGTCCTGCGTCGATGGTGGGTCCGGAGCCTGAGGCCGCGCCGATAGAGGAGCAGGGTTTGGGCTGGAAGAGCAAGTTTGGCACGGGCAAAGGCGATGACACGATTACTAGCGGCTTGGAAGTCATCTGGACCCAGACGCCAACAAGGTGGAGTAACAACTTCTTGGGGAACCTGTTCGACTTTGAATGGGAATTGACAAAGAGTCCGGCTGGTGCGTACCAGTGGAAGCCTAAGGGTGGTGCAGGCGAGGGTACCGTGCCGGATGCTCATGACCCGTCGAAGAGTCACGCGCCATCTATGCTGACCACTGACGTCGCCCTGCGGGTTGACCCGGTTTACGAGAAGATTGCAAGGCGCTTCTACGAGAATCCGGATCAGCTAGCAGATGCCTTTGCTCGAGCGTGGTTCAAGCTTACCCACCGCGATATGGGTCCCCGGTCGCGCTATCTCGGTCCGGAGGTCCCAGCGGAGGAACTGATCTGGCAAGACCCAGTGCCCGCAGTCGATCATAAGCTAATTGATAAGCAGGATATCGCAGACCTCAAGGCCAAGATCCTTGCCTCTGATCTGTCGATCTCGGAACTGGTCTCGACCGCCTGGGCTTCGGCGTCCACGTTTCGTGGCTCCGACAAGCGCGGCGGTGCGAACGGGGCACGTATCCGTCTTGCTCCGCAAAAGGATTGGGAAGTCAACCAGCCGGCTCAACTGAAGAAGGTGCTGCAGACCCTTGAGGAAATCCGAAAGGAGTTCAACAGTGTGCAGTCAGGAGGGAAGATGGTTTCGCTTGCCGACTTGATTGTTTTGGGTGGATGCGCAGGTGTCGAGCAAGCTGCGAAGAATGCTGGTTATGATATAGCTGTTCCCTTCACGCCGGGGCGCATGGATGCATCGCAGGAGCAAACCGATGTGGAGTCATTCGCCGTACTCGAACCGGTTGCAGACGGGTTCCGTAACTATCTCAAAACTAAATACGCCGTATCGGCAGAGGAACTGCTGGTTGATCGTGCGCAACTGTTGACGCTGACTGCTCCTGAGATGACGGCTCTCGTTGGTGGTATGCGCGTCTTGAACGCAAATTTCGGCAGGTCCCAGCATGGTGTCTTCACCAAGCGGCCAGAGGCGCTTAGCAATGACTTTTTCGTGAATCTGCTCGACATGAGCACGACGTGGAAGGCAACCTCGGAAGACGAAGAGGTGTTCGAGGGTCGTGACCGCGCTACGGGCGAACTCAAATGGACCGGTACCCGTGTCGACCTCATCTTCGGTTCGAACTCGCAGCTCCGAGCCTTAGCGGAAGTGTACGCATGTGAAGACTCCCAGGAAAAGTTCCTGCACGATTTTGTAGCTGCGTGGAGCAAGGTGATGAACCTTGACCGCTTCGACCTCGCCTGGCATTAGCAAGAGGTAGCTAGCGATGACAATATGATAAGCCGCGCTACCTTTCCCAATATTATGTGTTGAAGTCGGTGACACGCGCGAAGCCTTCAAAAAACAAAGAAAAAGTGGGGGTGCACGGGGGATATCGCCAGCTAAGGTATGTTCAGCTGAACATAAGGCTCTAAAGCCTTTTTGTTATAAAAAACGTAATTCTTGGTAGAAATTACAGTCTAGGAATGGTAACTCCCATGGTACTGATTTTCTTGATTTTCTATTTGTCGTTTTTAAACCAGTCGCTGTCCTTTCATAGGAAGAGTTCTTCAACTTTCCGTACCCATTTTTGACTCTCGAATATAGAAAAAGGAAAAATTAATTTTTCGATTATAGTGGCTATATTCTTCCAGCGTTTTCTATTTTTGGTTCAATTCCTTCCTCGCCGGGTTTCCATCCTGCTGGTGTGACTTTTCCGGTGTCCCTTACGAATTTGAATGCTTGGAGTTGCCTGAATGTCTCTTCTAGGTTTCTCCCCACCGTGGCGTTCAACACTTCATATCCTCGCACAATTCCATCAGGGTCAACAATGAATCTTCCTCTCGTTTCGACACCCTCTTTTTCATCAACTACCCCGTACTTCCTACCGATTTCAAAAGTTGGGTCGGCTACCATAGGCATAGGAGGGAATTTTCTTCCCGTTTCCTTCAAAGCAGATGTTATCGCTGGACTTGTCTCTGCCCAAACCTTGTGAGAGTGAACTGAATCTGCGCTTATAGCGATGCCTACGCCACCAAACTGCTGGAGGTTCTCGTAGTTCCTTATTATGCCAGCGACTTCAGTTGCACACACATAAGTAAAGTCTCCTGGATAGAAGCACACCAAAACCCACTTTCCCTTGTAATCCGAGAGCTTAACCTTTGTCACCTTGCCGTTGAAATACGCTGTTCCCTCAAAATCAGGCGCGAGTCTGTCTACAACTGTCATTCTTTATTCCTTACGTAATTCTTCGTTTTCCATCTATAATACTTTCCTGTTAACATTAAGTAACATTGATTTCTAGTCTAAGCGCGGGCTCTACAGAGCGTTTACTGTTTAGAGAGCATTTACGTCTACTCTCTCAATTTCATATCTCTATTGCAGCACACGTGAACGCAACGAGTGCAAGATACTCCTTTGGGGTGATTACCCTTTTCAGTACAGCTCTTCGCAACCTTTAGCTCGAGTCCGCATTCTTCGCAAACATAAACCTGACCTAATTTCATATCATGACAATGTACCATAGCGCACGCGCTTTAAACTCGTAAATGGTCTGGTAGGATTTGAACCCTGAATATAGAAAAATCTTCGAACTTTAATGTAAGACTCCTCCAATACCTCTTGCGTGCCTTTAGATAGTGAGCGATTTTGTACGATTAGGCGACGAATCCTGTTAATTAAAAGCTTTTTTTGCCAGTATTCACACAAATAGCCGATAATTAGGCTTTATTTGGCAAAAGGGGCAAAGTGCGGAGGGTGGGATTTGAACCCACGAACCCCTGCGGGATAGGAGCCTCAGTCCTACGCCTTTGGCCATGCTGGGCGACCTCCGCGAGCATGCTTTTGTTGTTTGAGGCTGGCGCGAAATATAGAATTAGTCATGACATTTAAAGGCTTTACTTTACAGGATGGCACATTCAGTGTTAGATTTGTTTATAACTATGAAGTTTCTGAATACCTTTGGAGTGAGCAATAAGGTTTATTTCCCTGAAAAATAGGTGATTAATATGACAAAAATTTACAGCAACGTTTTAGAAACCATAGGAAAAACACCGTTAATAAAACTAAACCGGTTAACCCAAGGCACAAATGCCACCGTGGTAGCTAAACTTGAGTCCAGAAATCCGGGCGGAAGCGTCAAAGACCGCATCTGCCTAAGCATGATAGTGGAAGCGGAAAAACAAGGCTTAATCAAACCAGACACCACCATAATCGAGCCGACAAGCGGCAACACAGGCATCGGCTTAGCCATGGTAGCAGCCGTGAAAGGCTACAAATTAATCTTAACCATGCCAGAAACCATGAGCATCGAAAGACGTAACTTACTCAAAGCCTACGGCGCACAACTCGTCCTCACGCCAGGACCAGACGGCATGGGAGGAGCCATCAAAAAAGCTGAAGAAATAGCTGCAAAAACGCCAAACAGTTTCGTGCCACAGCAATTCAAGAACTTAGCCAACCCCAAAGTTCACAGAGAAACAACCGGGCCAGAAATCTGGAATGATACAGACGGAAAAGTAGACATTGTAGTCGCCGGTGTAGGCACAGGCGGAACAATAACAGGCATAGCACAATACATCAAACCGCTCAAACCAGAGTTCAAAGCCGTTGCTGTGGAACCAGCCGCGTCACCAGTCTTAAGCGGCGGCCAGAAAGGGCCACACAAAATCCAAGGAATAGGCGCAGGCTTCAAACCTGACGTACTAAATCTCGAATTGGTAGATGAAATATTCAAGGTAAAAGACGATGACGCAATCCAAACCGCACGGCAACTAGCGTTAAAAGAAGGCTTACTCGTGGGCATATCATCAGGCGCAGCAACATACGCAGCGTTAGAAATCGCTAAAAGACCGGAAAACAAAGGCAAACTCATAGTCGTCATTCTCCCAGACACGGGCGAACGCTACCTCAGCACAGTACTGTTCCAAGAACCATCAACAAATTCAACAACAACCATCTAAACCGCGTCAAAAAGACGCTTCTCTTATATTCACCCTTTCCACATAATCAAGAAAGGGAAAGCAAAAATGACCACAAAATCTAATCAGCCCCGTCCAAAAGAATGCGAAAAATGCGATGACAAGAACTTGGAAGTTGAATGCTGGAACCCAGAGAAAATGCTGGAAGCGCTTATGCGCAACCATGATAAAGTGGAGCAGAACTGGGTTGAAAAAGGCTTACCAAAACTAGTAGACAGCATGATGGCTAATTATCAAACCTTCGGCGGCATGGATCACCTTGAAGGACGAGATCTTCCATCAAAAAAAGTAGTTACCGAAGTGTTAGAAGATTTATTCACAATTCTTTTCCCAGGCTACTTGGGCAAGGCAGAAATCACCAAAGCCAACATAAAATACCACCTCGGCACCACCTTAACCTCAGTTTATACAAGACTCACAGATGAAGTGGAAAAAAGCCTAAAATACATCTGCAGAAAAGTCAGCGAGTGCCCACAAGACGTATGCCAAAAAAGAGCCCACGTTGTAGTGAAAGAACTTCTGGAAAAGCTGCCTGAAATAAGATCAATGCTAAGCGAAGACATCCAAGCCGCTTACGCAGGAGACCCAGCAGCCGTAAGCACAGAAGAAGTCATCCTAAGCTACCCATGCGTATTGGCGATAACAACTTACAGGATAGCCCACGAACTTTACCTGCGTGGTATACCGTTAATTCCGAGAATAATGAGCGAACACATCCATTCCTTAACAGGCATAGATATCCATCCGGGCGCAAAAATCGGCAA
Source organism: Candidatus Bathyarchaeota archaeon (assembly GCA_963715865.1). Lineage (GTDB taxonomy): Archaea > Thermoproteota > Bathyarchaeia > Bathyarchaeales > Bathycorpusculaceae > Bathycorpusculum. The sequence continues at coordinate 2,238,380 of OY970280.1, read as the reverse complement.
AAACTTCTTCATCGACCACGGCACAGGAGTAGTCATCGGAGAAACCACAGAAATAGGCGACAACGTCAAACTTTACCAAGGCGTAACCTTAGGCGCACTGAGTTTTCCAAAAGATGAAAAAGGAAACATTATAAAAGGAAGAAAAAGACATCCGACAGTCGGAAGCAACGTAGTTATCTATTCAGGCGCAACCCTTCTCGGACCAGACGCGATAATCGGTGATAACGTTGTCATCGGTGGAAACGTCTGGATAACCTCGCCAGTCGCATCAGGAACAAAAATAACCGTTGCTGCACGGGAACTTAAATATAAAAAAGAAAATCATACTGAAAAAATAGTTTAAACTATAGTAGGCGGAAGTTTTCTTTCACAGTGGTCAAAACTACGTGAGTGTTTGTTCGCTCAATATATGGCAAAGATAGCAATCGCTTAGTAAACTGCCCCAGTTCCTCTCGACTCTTAAACTTAGCAACAATAATGGCGTCTGTCAAGCCTGTTACGTCGTAGACGCTGCACACGTTGGGAATTTTAGCAATTTCATTTTCAGTTTCCACAAGCTTGCCCTTTGAAACTGTAATCTCAGTTACTACCGTCAATTGGTAACCAAGTTTTTCATGATCTAGCAAAACCGAATAGCCCTTGATGAGACCCTCATCCTCCATCTTTTTGATTCGAGACAAAACAGTTCCAACTGAAACGCCTACATTTTTGGCTATTTGCCTGCTTGAAAACCTTGCATCCTCTAAAAGACCTTTGAGAATTTTTATGTCCGTTTCATTTAACTCCATAAACATACTTCCTGCACGTTCTTTCAACTAAACCAGCCTTTTTGAAACATAATTCTAATTATCAGATGATTGTATTAATAAAAGTTTAGTTTTTTTCTGCCGACCAATGAATGCTACAAGCAAGGAAAAACCATTTAAGCTTTAAAACTGCTTTGACTTTGACGAGAAACGGATAGTAATCTTAAATTACTAGCTTAAACCCCAATAATTTGAGTCTACTAAAATGCAAGCAAAATACGACACGATACTGGTACTGGACTTTGGGGGGCAATACTGCCATCTCATAGGAAGAAGAGTCAGAGAACACGGTGTCTACTCAGAAATTGTTGCCCACGACATATCGCCTGAAGAAGTTAAGGCTCTGAATGAAAAATTCAACGTTAAAGGCTTAATTCTTTCAGGTGGACCCGCAAGCGTCTACGAACCGAACGCGCCTAAACTTGACCCACGTATTTTAGATATGAACTTGCCGATTCTAGGTTTATGCTATGGACACCAGCTTTTAGCACAATTAACCAATGGCAAGGTTGAGCCGGCAGCCTGCAAAGAATACGGAATCGCGCAAGTAGCCATCGACAAGCCCGTAGGCTTGCTGGAAGGGTTAAGTGAGAAAGAGAAAGTTTGGATGAGCCACGGTGACACAGTTTTTGCTCTGCCACCAGATTTTGAGGTGTTAGCTCACACGGAAAACTGCCCAGTTGCAGCCTTCAGACATAAACAAAAACCAATTTACGGTCTGCAATGGCATCCTGAAGTTATTCACACGGAAAACGGCATGCTCATGCTCCGCAATTTCATCTTTCAAGTTTGTAAGTGCCAAGCTAACTGGCAAATGGAAGACCTAATAGGAAAGATGGTTGGAGAATTAAAATTAGAAGTAGGCGGAAGCAGAGCCATAATTGGCTTAAGCGGAGGCATAGACTCAAGCGTCGCCACCACACTCGCAGCGAAAGCACTTGGCGATAAGTTAACAGCGGTTTTTGTGGATCATGGGTTCATGCGGGAAGGCGAACCTGAAGCTATCAGAGAAGCGTTCCAAAAGTTCCCAATCAACTTCATAATAGCTAACGCGCAAGAGCGGTTCATGCAGAAACTGAAAGGCGTCGTTGACCCAGAAATGAAGCGGAAAGTAATCGGGGAAGAGTTTATCCGAGTTTTCGAGGAAATTGCTAATGACTCAGGCGCCGAATACCTAATCCAAGGAACCATTTATCCCGACAGGATTGAGTCTGGATTCAGAAAAAATTCTAACAAAATAAAAACTCACCATAACGTTGCAGGGCTGCCAGAAAAAATAAAATTCAAAAAAATCCTCGAGCCCCTCCGCGATTTATACAAGGATGAAGTGCGTAAAGTAGCTAGAATGCTTGATTTGCCCAAAGAAATAGTTACAAGGCAGCCGTTTCCTGGACCCGGCTTAGCAGTTAGGATAATTGGCGAATTAACTGAGGAGAAAGTTAGAATCGCCAAGAAAGCAGACAAAATTGTCCGCGAAGAGATTGAGAAGAATGGCTTAGCTGAGAACCTCTGGCAGTACTTTGCCGTGTTAACAGACACTAAAGCCACTGGCGTGAAAGGTGATGCCCGAGCATACGGTTACGTGGTTGCCGTCAGAATCGCTGAGAGCCGCGAAGCCATGACTGCCAGCTTCGCCAAAATCCCCTATCCCGTTCTAGAGAAAATTTCCACTAGAATAACAAATGAGATACCACAGGTCACCCGCGTAGTTTATGACATTACTCATAAGCCCCCCGCAACCATCGAATGGGAATAAAACAGCGCCAAAATTGTTTATATAAAAACGAGTAAATACATTACAGCATAATAAGGTGACACCCCTGAAAGCGTTGATTTTAGCAGGCGGCTTCGCAACAAGGCTTCGACCGTTAAGTTGCGCTAGACCTAAAACTCTTTTTCCAATAGTTAACAAGCCCTTACTGCAATGGATTTTTGAAAGACTAGCCAACAACGGTGTTGAAGAAGCCATATTGGCAGTTAACGCATTAACCCAATTTTACATAAAACAACAACGGCCGCTCAAATACGGTTTAAAAGCAAAGTTTTCCATCGACCCACCGAAAATGCCTCTTGGAACAGCAGGACCAATAAAAAAAGCCGAAAAACTGATTGGTCATGATGAGCCGTTCATTGTTTTGAACGGTGACATTTTTGCGGATATAAGCTACAGAGAACTGCTTGGCACACACATGAAAACGAATGCGTTAGCAACAATTGCACTCGTCAAAGCTGACGACCCATGCAGGTACGGCGTGGCTGAAATAGCAAATGGCAACTACATAAAAAGGTTCATTGAAAAACCATCGAAGGATAAAGCGCCAAGCAATCTCATAAACGCCGGAGTCTACGTTCTAAGCCCCAAAATCTTCGATTATATTCCTTCAGGAAGGGCAGTTTCGATTGAGCGAGAGGTTTTTCCCAAACTAGCTGAGGAAGGGAAACTTTGCGGTCATTTGGTTAATGGCTTATGGATGGATATAGGCAAACCAGAAGAGTATCTGGAAGCAAACAAAATAATACTTGATTCCATAGGCAAAACTCTCAAACAGGAAAGCGCAAAAAACTTTGAGGTAAAGAATCCTGTTGCCTTTGACAAGGGCGTTTTTATAGCGGAAAAATCAGTTATCGGTCCATACGCCATTTTGGGAAAAAACGTAAACGTCGGTAAAAATGTGCAAATAAGCAACTCCATAGTTTTTCCAGACGTAGAAATTGGTGATTTTGCCTCAGTTAACGGAGCAATAATCGGCGAAGGAGCACAAATTGGAAAACATGTTAAAATCAGCAGCGGTTGCATAATTGGGGACCAAGCAAAAATCAAAGATAACCTTCACCTTTCGGGAAAGTTGGCTGTTTGCCCAGCGAATGAAGTCTCTGAAAACATTTTAAAACCTAAGATTAACTGTTAATTAAGAATGAGATGAAAATTTATGAGTGCAAGAAAACTTTTTGGAACAAACGGTATTCGAGGCTTAGTAAATGTAGAATTGACGCCTGAAATGGCCATAAAAGTTGGCTGTTCCATTGGAACTTTTTTTGGAAGAAAAAATTTACTATTAGGACACGATGCTAGAACCAGCGGTCCAATGTTTGCTAAAGCAGTGATTTCTGGTTTAACCGCTACTGGATGCAACGTGTTTTTCGCTGGGATGGCGCCAACGCCTGCACTGCAATACGCCGTTAAAAACCACCAGATGGATGGCGGAGTAATAATAACCGCTTCCCATAATCCGCCTGAATATAACGGTATTAAAGTCATTTGGAGCGACGGCATCGAAACTTCACATGAGCAAGAAGTCGAAATAGAAAACATTTACTTTGATAACAAAATAGTGTTTGCAGAATGGGACAAGCTTGGGACATTGCGTGAGTTGCCTGGAATTAACGATGAATACATCCAAGCCATAGAAAAACAGGTTAACCCTGCAAAAATAGCAGAAAGGCACTTCCACGTTGTTGTAGACGCAGCTAATAGCGTGGGTGGCCTCACAGCACCGCCATTGCTGAGGGAACTTGGCTGTAAAGTAACCAGCATCAACGCTAATATTGACGGCACTTTTCCGGGAAGATTGCCAGAGCCTAGACCCGAGAGCCTCACTGATTTGGCTTCAACTGTGAAAGCAATCGGTGCAGACTTGGGTGTAGCTTTTGACGGTGATGCAGACCGCTCAATATTTGTCGATGAAAATGGTGTAATTTACTGGGGAGACAAAACCTTTGCAGTAATTATAAAACAGTTCCTCATTAAAAACCTGGGCGCAAAAATAGTTACGCCAGTAAGCTCTTCTACGCTTATCAAAGACACGGTACAAGCGTACAAAGGCGAGTTAATTTGGACCAAAGTTGGAAGCGTTACGGTTTCCCAGAAAATGAAAGAATTAAACGTTAAATTGGGCGGAGAAGAAAACGGCGGAGTTTTCTATGGTCCACATCAAGCAGTCCGTGATGGAGCAATGACAACCGCATTGCTGCTTAACATAATGGCTGAAACTGGAGAGAAGCTATCTAAACTTGTTGCTGAACAACCGCAATATTTCCTTGAAAAAGGAAAAATCGAGTGCCCTGATGAAAAGAAAGAAGTTTTGTTGCAGAAACTGTTTGGACAAGTAAAAGGCGAAAACATTAGCACAATAGATGGAGTAAAAATTTGGTTCAGCGACAACAGCGCCATCTTGATTAGACCAAGCGGGACGGAACCGGTTTTCAGGTTGTATGCTGAGGCGAAAAGCCAAGAAAAAGCATTAAAGCTAGTTGAAGACTACAGTTCAAGGCTTAAAAAAATCCTCGAAAGTGTATAGCAAGCCCCATTGCAAATTGGAGAAACCAGTTAATGCCCGCAGTTCTAAACCTAAAACCAGACGAGATAGACACGAGCGAGAAACGCTCAAAATACACTGTGAGCGTTATTGGATGCGGACAAAAAGGAATCCTTTTCGCTAACGCCTTCGCTGACGCAGGCTTCAAAGTTGTATGCTCAGATGCCGACCCAAGCGTGATAAAAAAAGTTGCAAAAGGAAAAACATCCTTTCCAGAACAAGAAGTTGAAGGCAGGCTAAAAAGTCTAATCAACTCAGGGCAATTAACCGTCATGAGCGACATAAAAAAGGCTGTTTCACAAGGCGATATAATAATTATAACTGTACCAGCAAAAGTTGACGATAAGAAAAAAATTGATTACTCAGAAGCAGTAAACGCTTGCAAGCAAGTTGGAGCCGTACTCCGCCCGAGTGCACTGGTTATTTATGGTGATGTCGCAGGTTTCGGTTTCATTGAAGGAATAATGAAGGAAACATTGGAGAACACATCAGGTCTCAAGGTGGGGCAGGGTTTCGGTTTAGCTTATATTCCGATACGCAACTCAGACGCAAAACTCATCAAGCCGATGGCCAACTTGGAGTTGAAGGTTGCTGGAATTGAAAAAACCAGCCTAGACGCAGCAACAAACATTCTGAAAACAATAACGAAAAACGTTAAACAAATAAGCGATGTCAAAACAGCAGAAATAGCAACGCTTTTCACAGTTGCAAAACAAGACACAAACACAGCCTTAGCTAACGAGTTGGCGGTTTTCTGCGAAAACGCAAACATAGACTACTTTGAGGTTTCAAAATTGTTGGATTTCAATGACCAGAGTTTTTGGCCGACAATTGTCGAGGAAGAAAATAAGAACGAAGCATATCTTTTGCTTGAAAGCGCAGAGAATCTTAATGCTAAACTTAGGCTTCCAGCTTTGGCAAGGCAAATAAACGAAGACATGGTTAAACACGCGGTTAATTTAACACAAAGTGCCCTGAGAAGCTGCGGCAAAACGCTGAGAAGAGCAAGGGTTGCCGTTTTAGGCACAGTTAACCCGAGTACAGCTACGAGCGTTTTTGTTAAAATGTTGGAGTTGAAAGGCGCCAAAGCCAGCCTCTACGACCCTGCAGCAAAGAAAGAGCCACTAGATTCGCGGGTAGTGAAGACTAGCTTAAATGAAGCAGTGGAAGACACGGACTGCATAGTGATACTCACGAGGGAGGAACAGTTTAAACACTTAAACCTAAAGAAACTTAAACCATTAACGAAAGCACCCTCAGTAATCGTAGATTTAGCAGGTGCATTGGAGCCTCAAAAAGTGGAAACAGAAGGCTTCATATACCGTGGACTGGGAAGAGGAATTGGATAAAAATGAAGAAGCTTGGAGTAGCAGTAATCGGCACAGGTGCTTGGGGAAAAAATCACATAAGAGTCTACAAAGAACTGCCCTCAACCGAACTCATTGCAATTTGTGATGTGAACCCAGAAAGAGCCAAAACCATGGCTAACCAGTACGGCGTAAAAGCCTACACAAACAGCACGCGAATGCTGAAGAATAAAGAAATCGAAGCCGTAAGCGTTTGCACATGGTCAACACACCTTGCAAAAGAAGCGCTCAAAGCCCTTAGAGCCGGAAAGCATGTTCTGGTTGAGAAACCCATGGCCACAAACACAAAGCAAGCGGAAAAGCTTTGTGAAACTGCAGAGCAAAACGGTCTAATCTTAACCGTAGGTTTTTTGATGAGGTTTATTCCTGGACTGCAGAGCATTCGTGAAGCGGTGGAGAGCAAAAAAATCGGCGAATTAGTCTGTGCTAACGCCAAACGAGTTTCCCAATGGCCTGAAAGAATAGGCGATGTTGGAGTAGTTAAAGACACAGCCATACATGACATAGATGTCATGCGATTCATATCCAAGCAGGACCCCGTTACTGTTTACGCAAAAATGGGAAGCATGAGGCACCTAAAATTCGAAGACTACGCCCACATAATGCTCACATACAAGGATAGAGAAAGCGCTTTCATAGAATCCAACTGGTTAACACCCTATAAAACACGAACGTTAACGGTCACTGGAAGCGACGCCATAATGAGACTGGATTACATAACTCAAGACCTATGGATTGAACAGCAAAAAGAGTCCGTGCAGCCAAGATACCCATTCCAAGAACCTTTAAAACTTGAACTTCAACACTTTGCAGAATGCATACTTGAAAAGAAAAAGCAACTCATAACAGGAGATGACGGCGTAAAAGCCCTAGAAATCGCTCAAGCCGCCATGCAATCCTCGATTAAAAACAGGGCAATAAAACTAAAAAGATAAACTTATTTTAAGTTGAAGGGTTTTCCTTCGGACACTATTTTTTCAGGGATTTTTGCCTTCCATTTCTTCAAGAAAGGCAGGTCTTCAGCTTCTTTCCGCAGCTCATCAGGTAACATTTCTGGAATTTCGTCTCTTATCGGGTACCAGCGTAAACATTTGGGGCAGACGATTAATCCTTCCACTATTTCGTCTTTTTCTTCGAAAACATGAAGTTCAAGTGGATGGTACTTGTCTATGGGGCAGGCTAAGATTTCCATTAGTTTTCGCTTCAATTTACTTCACAAAATAATTAGTTAACGGCTGAGTTATTAAAACTTGCTTGGCAAAGAAACGACCAGTATATCCAAAACGGTTTGGTACCAGTTAGGACCAGTACTTCGAACCACACGAGAAAAAGCAAAATTGTAACCTACGCCGAGGCTATCAAGTTTTTGGGCTGCTTTCAGCTTGGTTTTCTCAACTGGTTTTTCGTTGCCCGTTGCATGTTGGAAATCATAGTAGTGGATCCAACCGCCAGGTTTTTTGAGCGCTGAAACTGCGTAGGGCAAATATTCGAGGGCTTTTTCAGGCAAAGGCATCAAGACACGGTCAGCCTTCCCCTGCAGTTGAGCATCGATAATTTCTTTTGAGTCACCAAGCAATGGGATTACTTTACCGTAGACCCTGTTGATTCTAACGTTCTCCTCCATGTATTTGACTGCGGTTGGGTTAACGTCGATTGAGAACACTTTGGTTTGGCCTACGGTCTTGGCGATTATTATGCTAAAGCAGCCTACGCCTGCAAACATGTTAACAACTGTCTCGCCAGGCTTAACCATGCTTGCGACCCGTAATCTCTCGTGCGAAAGCCTGGGTGAAAAATAACATTTCTCAACATCAACAGCGAACACGCAACCTGATTCTCTATATTTGGTGCTTGTTTTGTCTTCGCCCGCCAACAACCTTAACTCTCTAACTCTAAAATCGCCCAAGATGGGACTAGTTTGGGCAAAAACTGTTTTCACGTTTCTATGTACAGCCATTATGTGGTTTGCTACTGTTTCAGCGTTAACTGGATTGGCGTTTGGCATTTTGATGATTGCGATGTCGCCTATTATATCGAAGGAATTGTAAATTTGGTTTAACTCTTCCGAAGAGAAAGCGGCGGAGAGTTTTTTTCGAAGTCGTTTTCTCAACTGCGCATCCTCATTAGTGATAAAGTATTGGAAATGTTTAAAAGCAAAATACTTTCCTTTGTAGGAAGAGGCGTTTCTTATGGAAAAGTCAGGAATTGTTTACGAATGCACGAGATGCGGGGCAAAAGTGCCATCTGAAGAATTAGAGCTACGTGGTGGAGAAACTAAATGTATCATCTGTGGTTACAGGATTCTAAAGAAAGTTAAACCGCCAGTAGTTAAACGTGTTCAATCAAAATAAGAAGGGGAAACTCGTACTTTTAGCACGAGTTCTCAGTTTTAGTTTTCAGTTCATATTTAAAAGATTTCTTTGTCTCCGAGTTTGCGCAATGCTTTTCCTTTAAGTTTTATTGATTCACCCAAGAAATCATCGTCAAGGTCTTTTTCAACGGTTTTGCGTTTGACGGTTTCGCCGCATATTCCTCGTGGTAGCAGCCGCCTTTTTATGCACATAGAGTAGGTGCAGTTTGCGACGTTGCACATTTCTTCGGTCAATCTACACCAAACGGTGTCTCGTCGGTAGAAGGTAGATTTTTTGGCGCACTTAAAAGATGGGCATGTTGGAGAACAAGCTTTTGATTGAGCCAATAGATACACCTCAAATCAAAATCAAATTGTTGATGTTTTATCCTTGTATTTTCTTTATGTTTATTGGAAGCAATATAAACTTTTTTCTTGTCAAGGGTGAAATTGCATATTTAGCTTTCAAGGGTATGTTTAACTCTTTTTCGCCTGTAAATTTCCACGGCAGCGAACAGGATTACGGCTACCAATATTACGGCTATGGTGATCAGGGAACTTGTTTGTATCAAGAGTGACCCGAGAGCAATATACCTATCAATTTTTATCTGAACTGAAGTTGGCTGAACAACAGTGAGGGTTACGGCTTGATAACCATTCTGTGCTCCTGAAGCAAACGCTACAATTTGCATATCGCCACCAATAACATTACTGAAGGTTGCAGTTCCATCGCCTTTAGTTATAGCGGAGAAGCGCTCTGTTTCCGGTCCATTTAATGTAACATTAGCATTTGGAATTGGCCGACCGAAAAAGTCCACGACTGATACTGATACTTGGATGCCGTAGAGAGTGCACTGTATTTGTTTTTGCGTGCTGCTGAAGACTTGGATGTTTGTTTCATTAATCAGAATGTTATCTTTGTAAATTCTTGCTCTGTACATTCCAAAGGTAACTTGGCTGGTGACTGAGCCGGAGCTGTCAGTTGAAGCAGTATAGAACAAGCCACTTGTTAATTCAACAAGTTCTATGCGTGCACCAGGGATTGCAGCTTGGTTATAACCAACTACATTAATGCTTAATGGTTCATTTGGACATGTTATCACTATTTCTGAGATCGCCTGTGCTGGAACATTATTAGCGGTGTTATTGCCTGAGTTGAAAACTTGATTGTATAATAAAGCGTTGATAGTATAGCTTATTCCGGTTAGGGTAGAGTTTAACATGAAGGCTCCTGAAGGATCTGTCTGGCCAGAAGCATTTCCTGTTTGAGAAGAGCCACCGTTTGTCAATTGATATTGATATGTAATGGCTAAGTTCACAAACGGAATTGGAACACCGTTTTCATTTTGAACTATTATTTTAAGATCAGTTAATTGGCATTGCAAATTGAAAGCGCCGTTACCGGTGACTGTTATGTTGCTTTGCCCTACGTTAACACCGTTCCGAAATGCAGTCAAAGACAGAGTGCCTGTTTCAAGATTGAAGTTGGCTACGCCGTCTGATCCGCTGGTACTGTTATAAACTGTGTTGGTTGCTTGATCTGTGGCTTGAATTTGTATTTGAGGAACAACTTCACCTGCTAGGTTTACCGTTTTAATTGTGACGGCATATCCGATAATCGAAAAACTCTGTGAGTCTTGTATCGATTTCTGGGTGCCTTGAGGAGTTATTTTTACAGTATAAGCTCCAGTCGCAGCGTTAGAGGGAACTACCCATGTTGTACTGATTACGCCAGCATCCGATGCTGTTAGTGATTCAGAGTCGAGACTGGTACCGCTTGAGCTGGTGATGCTCAGTGTTGCAGCTTGGTTCGGTTGGTAACCTATCGCGTTTATTGTCGCTGTTTGGCCTCTGTGGTATGTGGTTGAATCCAAGAAGCCTACGGAAAATTGGCTTTGCGCCAAAGGAACAGACTGGTTAAAGTAGACAGTGTATGAGCCCGTATAATTGGTGAGTGAATCTAGAAAGTGACTTGAGCATTTGCAGTTCCTTTTTGGCTGGTAGCCCCTAGTGATAGTATTTTTGAATATTCTGTGTTAAGTGGGCTTGGAAGTGTTACAGAAACGTTCGCATTGTAGGCCGTGCCTGGGTCTCCTCCAGTGACAGCAACATTAAACACTACACTGCCACCTTCCTGCACTTGTGAAGGTACCGCGTTTATGGAGTAGACAATTGTAACTTGGAAATCGTCTTCAGTCGAGTTTACATTGGCTGGGACGTCTCTAAGCCTTAATGCATAAGTGCCGCTTGGAACCTCAGGCACACTAAAGTTCGCATTAACGTAATATCCCTCAGAAGTGCCGCTGGCAACAACTTGGTTAGCAAATATCACTTGGTAGGCACCATTGGACGTGTAAATGGTTCCTTGAAGATTTAACGCGTAACCTACTGGTCCAGTTAATGTGCTTGTTCCGTTGCTTATATATGAGCCTGCTGGAGAAACCTGCAAAATGCTTACGCCAAGGTTGGTATTTTGCCCAAAGACATGGTCGGAAGGTGTAAGCGCAACAGCAAATGACATTAAGACTAAGAGGGTGACCGCAACAATTTTTTTATTCAAACCACTTTGCTCTCCGATAGATAGCTATTAACATCTGTAATGACTGATGATTTAACTAAGAGATGATTTTAAACTTTGCCATTTAACCGTTGGATAGAAGACCTAAACAGGCTAAAACAACTGAAACAAAATTGATTTCATGCTAAAAATTCATTTTAGCGCAGGATTTTTAAAAGACGGAAGATTCTAAAGTTTAATCAATTTCGGTGGAAACTTGGAAAAAAACACTGCGGCCACGCTTTCGGGGGCTTTAAAGAAGCAAAAATACCATTTGGTAGGCAATCATTCAGCGGTTAAAAGGTGTAAGTGGCTTTACGAATCTATAGTTAATGATAGACCGTGTTATAAACAGAAGTTTTATGGCATAAAATCGCATAGGTGCATTCAAATGTCGCCTTCACTTTACTATTGCACACAGCAATGCTTGTTTTGTTGGAGAGCCCAAAGCGGAGACTTGCAGGTTACTTGGGATGAGATGAAAATTCCAAGAGTAGACTCACCAGAGGAAATTATTCAGGGAAGCCTGAGGGCACAAGAGAAAATTTTAACCGGATACAAAGGAAACCCAAAAACAAACTGGCACAAATTTCAAGAAGCCCTAACGCCTAAGCATGTTGCGATAAGTTTGACTGGGGAACCAACGCTTTACGAGCCGCTCGGAGAGTTAATTCAAACATTTCACCAAAAAGGCTTCACCACTTTTCTCGTATCCAATGGCACTTTGCCAGCTAAACTTTCAAAACTAAGCCAAGAACCCACGCAACTCTATATTTCAGTATGTGCACCAAACGAGCAGGTATACAAGCGGGTTTGCCGTCCTCAATTTCCCAGCGCTTGGGCAAAATTAAACGACACGCTTGGTTTATTGCAGAGTTTCCGTTGTCCCACGGTAATTCGCATGACGCTGGTTAAAGAGCACAACATGAACCATGTAGATGAATATGCTAAACTTGTCGAAAAAGCCAATCCCACGTACATTGAAGCAAAAGCGTACATGCATATTGGTTTTTCAAATCTCCGCTTGGGCTTTGAAAACATGCCTTTGCACAGCGAAGTCAGGGATTTTGCTGGGCAGTTAGCGGAGAAGACTGGGTACAAGATTATTGATGAAGCTCCAGAGAGCAGAGTGGTATTATTGAGCAAGCTGGAGAAGCCTATTCAGGTTGGAACCAACTGAAGCCGTATTTTGAGAATTTGCGGGTCGGATAAATTTAAATACTTATTTTTTGCCCTTATGCTTTAACTGTTCAATCAAGCGGTTGTTACTATGGTAAGCGAAGGAAGAGGGCGCTTGTTCAGAAGAAAGGATGGTAAATACCTTGTCTACCTTCCCAAAGACTTAGCGGAAGACAGCATGTTTCCATTTAAAGTAACAGATTCAAAGTTCGTCAAAGTAAGCTTCGTCTTAGGAGATAGTAAACTTCTCATCGAGAAATGGACTGGATCAGAACAGCCATAAACATAGGCAAAGCTAAACTTCTTTTATTAAGAAATTGAAATAAATAACTAAGCAATCATTCTATTATATGGTGTAATTTTGTCCTCTTTAGAAACTGTTCTTCAAGAAGTAAAAAACGAACTCATGCAAAAAAATAAGATTCGCGAAGAAACCCACGAAAGCATGCGGAAAGCAACAAGCCTCTCCAAACAAGCGATACTTCTGATTCATCAAAAAAAATATGTTGATGCTGAAAAACTTATTGAGAGTGCTAAAGAGAAAATTTCAAGCCTTCAGGATTTAGCTAAGGAGTATCCTGAGATTGTTTATGGCGGCATGTTTAGTGCAGCACTTCAGGAATATTCGGAAGCACGCATATTTTCGACGCTATTTAAGGAATCGCGTTTTGTAACGCCAGCTGAGGTTAAAGTGCCTTCGGTTGATTACGTGCTTGGTTTAGCAGATGTAATAGGTGAATACAGGCGCTTAGCACTAGATAATTTACGTGAAGGAAAAGTTAAAAAAGGCGAAGAATGCTTGGAAATCATGGATCAAGTTTTCATTCAGTTATTGGCTCTTGATGAGGCTTACATGCTTGTTCCAGGACTCAGGCATAAATCTGACATTGCAAGAAGAATAATCGAAACTACACGCGGCGACATCACGTTGGAAATTCGTAGAAAATCCCTTGAGGATCAATTGAAGCGGTTTGAACCAGCAAAACGCACAGCTAAGCGCAAGCCAGAAAAGGGTAACATTTGAATTGCCTAAGTTAACGAAGAATTTTTCAGTAAAAAAAGCACATGAGACACAGGTTTGTTTATCAAAGAAGATTATTTTGGAAGATAGGTTACGGCAAAAAATTAGAACCGTGGCCGGCGTTGACGTTTCATATCTGGGGAGTTTAGGCGTCGGCGCCATATCAGTTTTGGATTATGAGTCTTTGAAGCTTTTGGAAACTCAAGTTGCAACACGTCAAGTTAAGATTCCCTATATTCCAACTTTGCTGTCCTTTAGAGAAATTCCGCCTGCGATGGCAGCAATAAAAGAGTTGAAGATTCAACCTGATGTGTTCCTTGTTGATGCACAGGGAATAGCACATCCCTATAGGTGTGGATTCGCCAGCCATCTTGGTCTTGCGATTGGAAAACCCTCTATTGGCGCTGCAAAAAGCAGGTTGATTGGCACGCCAGTTGAGATGGATGGGGAAACCTTTTTGGTTGATAAAGGCGAAATCATCGGTGCCGTAGTGACAACAAAGCAGGGTGCCAAGCCCATTTATGTGAGCATCGGTCACATGGTGTCCCTTGAAACAGCCATCAAAATCGTTAAGCACTGCGCTAGAAGTCGAATTCCGGAGCCGCTGCTGCAAGCCCACAAGTTAGCAACTAAAGAAAGAATCAGACTGGCAAAGGAAAGCAAAGTAAATATCAATGAAAATTAAACTATCGCTAGAGCGTGAATTGCTTGGCTGAAGAAATATCATTCGCTGAGTTCCAAAAACTTGACTTGTGCATAGGAAAAATAGTTGAAGCAACCCCAATTCCAAACTCAAAAAAGCTAATTAAAATAACTGTTGATTTTGGGTCGGAGAAAAGGCAGGCGGTTGCAGGTCTGCTTAAGTGGTATAAGCCTGAGGAATTGGTTGGCAAAAAATGCGTTTTCCTGTTAAATCTCCAAAGGCGTGTGTTGGCCGGTGTGGAATCGCAATGCATGATTTTAGCTGCTGAAGACAGTGAAGGAAACGTTACTGTGCTACAGCCTGAGAAGGATATTGCTGAAGGAAGCAAAATAGGCTAACTAACAAAGGATTTAGTTATTTTTCTGCCAGAATATGCTTATATTGTTACGGAAAAGTAAATTAGTAATTGAAACACGTTATTGTATAATTTATTGTGGAAGGTTAACTTAATGGCAGTTAATGAAGAAGCACTTATGTGGGTCGAAAAGTACCGCCCAAAAAACCTAAACGAGGTCGTAGACTTACACGACATCGTTGAAAGCCTTAAAGCTTTCATGAGAAAACCAAAAACGATGCCTCACCTGATGTTCGCAGGGATACCGGGCACTGGAAAAACGACTGCTGCCCTCTGTATTGCTCATGAACTTTTTGGTCCAAACTGGAAAAGCTTCACACTTGAGCTCAATGCGTCTGATGAAAGAGGCATCGACACTGTGCGTGAAAGAGTTAAAGATTTCTCACGTTATAGCCGTTCAGGTTTTGGTGATGTTCCGTTTGCTTTGATTATTCTGGATGAGAGTGATCAGATGACTGGTCCTGCCCAGACAGCGCTGAGAAGAATAATGGAAACCAGCTCTCGCACATCCAGGTTCATCCTGATATGCAACCAATCAAGCAAGATAATTGAACCAATACAGAGCCGTTGCGCCGTATTCCGATTTTCAAGAATAGATAAGCAAGCAATGAAAGAGCACCTACAATACATAGCCGAGAAAGAAAACGTTAAACTGTTGCCTGAAGCGGCTGAAAGAATAGTGGATTACTCAGAAGGCGATCTTAGGCACGCTATAAACGCGTTACAGACAGCTTCAGCGTACAAGGAAGGAGTAGTAGATGAGAAGACAGTTTCGCTTGTTATCGGGGAAGCCAGCCCAATGCAAGTTCAAAAAATGATTAGAAAAGCATTATACGGCGACTTTATGGAAGCAAGGAAAACAATGTATGAAATAATGGGTTCTTACGGGTTTTCAGGTTCCGAAATAGTGCGCCAGATACAGCGGGAGATTTTCAAAATGTCGGATCTTACGCCTGAACAAAAAGCAGACCTATCAAACATAATCGGCGAGTATGATTACCGCTTAACACAAGGCGCCAACAGCGACATCCAGTTAAGCGCGTTGCTTGCTCAATTCGCAAAATTTGGTAAAAACATAGGGGAAACCTATTGAGAAATGATCTTTTATGGGTTGAAAAGTACCGCCCAAAAAAGATAGAAGACATAATCGGTAATGAAGAAGCGAAAGCTACTTTTGTCGAATGGCTGAAAAGCAAGCGGCGGAGTAAGAAGGCAGTTTTGCTTTATGGACCGCCTGGCGTGGGAAAAACGGCACTGGCTAATGCCGCCGCAAAAGAGTCTGGGTTTACCATTATTGAAATGAACGCAAGCGACACAAGGTCAGAAAAAGCAATAAACAAGGTTGCTGGACCTGCCACTTCCTTTGTTGCTTTAGACACATTCTCAGCTGAAAGCAAAGGTAACCTTCTTTTCCTCGATGAGGTTGACGGCATCGCGGGAAACGAGGACAGAGGCGGCGTAAGCGCCATATTAAAAATTGTTGAGGACTCCCTTGTGCCAGTAATAATGGCAGCAAACGACCCTGACTTGGATAAGCTAAGACCACTAAAGAAAGTCTGCTTGCTCATACGTTTTCACCAAATCAGGATACCACTTATCATTGCTTTATTGGCGAAGATTTGTTTGCTAGAGCACGTGAAAGCAGAGTTTGAAGCGCTTGAGCGTATTGCCCAAAACAGCAGAGGTGACGTGCGGTCAGCCATAAACGACCTTCAAAGCCTAAGTGAAGAAAACCGAGTGCTTACACTTCAAGATACCATGGCTTTGAGTTCAAGAAACAAAGACATAAGCATGGATGAAACACTGAGAGGATTTTTCTCAGCAAAATCAATTGCAGAAGTCTCAACTCTACTTAGCCGCTCAAGCGTCGACTATGACGATTTTCTGCTTTCAGTAAGCGACAATCTCCCAAGACGATACACTGACCCAGCAGAGCTTGCCGCTGCCTACGATTTCGTTTCACAAGCCGACGTCTTCCGAGGAAGGATTGGAACTGAGAACTGGCATCTTTTAAAGTACTTTTACAATTCCTTATCAAAAGCAGCAGCGGTCGATCCTGAATCATACAAGCCCTTTGAGTTTATTTCGCCGCCTATCAGAATTATTACTTTGTTTTGGACTAAAGGCAAAAGAACAATGCTAGACGCCATCTGCGGAAAAATTGGAGCCAAATGCCATGTTTCCCGTGAAACAGCTAAACATGATTTTGTTCCATTCATCAAGAGCATGCTGCAAAAACAAAAATCAAGCCCTATAGCTTCTTGGTTTAAGCTTACGCCTGAAGAGGTTGATTTTCTAATTCAAATGAACAGGTTCTGAGACGGAAATGGTGACGGTTTTGAACAAGAATGCTTTCAAGCTTCCACGGGTTGAAAAAGAAAAGTTTATCCTATTATTGCATCTGGGGTTGGAGTATAACCGGGAGCAAAGCGCCTTTTCCATTAAAAATTATAATAACATTGAAAAGCTTATGGATACAATCGGTGGCATTTTAAATACTGAAGTTGTTTTTCTTCAAAACTGCACTCGCTGTGGAAAAGACTTTTCATGCGGTGACTGCAAATATAACGAGTTATGCACCACTAAGAATCTGCCCCTCAGCTGTGTTTGCTCCCAATGCTTGAGGGATAGGAAGCAGTTTGAAGAGTACCTTGAAAAATTCTAAAATCTTTCTTTTGATAATTAATTAAATGTTGTGTTTTTTGTTTTTTTAACCACGTATATCGTTGAACGGTTGTTACATTTATTTCGTATAATTAGCGTTTTTTTGCATATAGATGCTGTTGCATAATGTTAAATACTGAACAATCGTACTGTGTACAATTTAGCATTTAGCGGGAACTAGGAAGAGTGAGAAAATGAGTGAACGTGTACAAAAAAACGGTTCATACCTAAACGGAAAATCAACAGTTGGAACAACCACACGAGTTAAAGACACAAGCACTATCAGCGGCATGTGCCCCATATGCATCCGCGACTGCCCAATCATGTGCGAAATCGGCCTTTCAGCCTTCAGAGGACGAGAAGCACTCTACCCAGAACCAGCACAATTCGGAACAAGCACCGCTGGAGCTCTCAAAAACTTTGGCTTAGACTGGTCGCAATTCAGTATCCAAGCAGGACTCTTCGATGCACAAGGAATCAAAGAAAGCTCAGAAGTCGCCATATTCCCAAACGTTAACATCGAAACAACCGTCGGCGGAATGCCACTTAAACTACCAATCCTGACAGGCGCCTTCGGCTCAACAGACGTTGCACGCTTAAACTGGGACGCCCTAGCAATCGGCGCAGCCTTATCAGGTGTGTCAATAACTGTCGGAGAAAATGTCTGCGGAATGGATGTTGACGCCAAAATAACTAACGGGAAAGTAACAGAATCAAAAGAACTCAAGCGCAGAGTCGATTCTTTTAGGAAGTTTTGGGATGGAAAATACGGCGACGTAATCGTTCAAACTAACGTTGAAGACCAAAAGCTAGGCATAGACGCTTATGCCCTATCCAAGCTAGAAGTGAATATTATTGAGCGCAAATGGGGTCAAGGAGCCAAAGCCATCGGCGGCGAAGTACGCCTCAAAGACCTGCAAAAAGCTATTCTGCTAAAGAAACGAGGCTACATCGTCATTCCAGACCCAGAAGACCCAGTGGCACAGCAAGCATTCAAAGAAGGCGTCTTCCAAACATTCGAGCGCCACAGCAGGGTAGGCATACCAAAAGAGAAACCGTTCATCGAGGACATCGAATGGCTACGCAAGCAAGGAGCAAAAAAAGTATTCCTCAAAACAGGCGCATACAGGCCATCAGCAGTAGCATACACCATGAAGTTCGCTTCAGAAGCAAAAA
Organism: Candidatus Bathyarchaeota archaeon; assembly: GCA_963715865.1. GTDB lineage: Archaea > Thermoproteota > Bathyarchaeia > Bathyarchaeales > Bathycorpusculaceae > Bathycorpusculum. Next base: position 2,219,886 of record OY970280.1, on the reverse strand, counting down.
TCGACGCTTTAAGCTTTGACGGCGCAGGCGGCGGAACAGGCATGAGTCCAGTGCCAATGATGGATGAAATGAGCATCCCAACCATCTACCTCCAAGCCATCGTGCTCCGTTGTGCACAGATACTGAAGAAGAAAGGCAAGTACGTTCCAGACCTTGTCATGGCAGGCGGCTTCATAGAGGAAACATCCATATTCAAAACCATTGCCATGAGCAACTTCGGGCAAGGTCCACTTGTTAAGGCTGTCTTGATGGGGCGCTCACCAATCACTGCAGCCATGAAAGCAAGCTACTTCAAGCAACTTTCACAAGAAGGCAAACTACCCAAAACCTTTGCAGAGCGCTTTGGCACGACGCCAGAGAAATTCTTCATAGCCACACCAGAACTAAAATCAAAATACAGCAAACGCTTCAGCGAAATCCCAGCAGAAAGCATAGGCGTATACACATATCTGAATGATAGAATTGGCGTTGGATTGAAACAGCTGATGGCTGGCAACAGAAAATGGAAACTTAACCTGCTTAGCAGGAACGACCTGATGAGCCTAAGCGAAATAGCCACCAAAGTTACAGGCATCCCGTTAGCCGACGAAGTTGAAAAAGACGCAGTCGAGAAAATCCTAGACTATTAAACTTCTTTTCTTTTTCATATTTTTTTGATTTGATTTAATTATAACTAATTTTTAGCTTGTTTAATCCAAAATTAACCAATAGTTGAATACCAATTATCCATATAATGGAGGACCGATCTCTCCGAGCACTACTGGCGAACTTCTGTATACAAAAGCATCAACCAAACACACAACAAACTGGCAAAGGCAATTCTTATCTAGCTACTCCTAATTAACAATCTTATTAAGAAGGAAATCTTATGGCTGAAGAACACACGCCGTTAACTGTCGCTCTTTCTCAATTAAAACTGGCTTGCAAAAAGTTACAGTTGGATTCTGGCATGCATAAGATGCTAAGCTTGCCAAAACGCTCTATCATTGTAAGCATCGACATCCGCATGGATAACGGAACCGTGGGCGTATTCAGCGGCGTCCGAGTTCAACATTGGGATGCACGTGGACCATTCAAGGGCGGAATCCGCTACTACCCGAACATTACTCTCGACGAAGTTACCGCATTGGCAATGTTGATGACTTGGAAATGCGCCATCGCTGACATACCGTTTGGTGGAGCAAAAGGCGGAGTATGCGTTGACACTAAAAAAATGAGCAAACACGAGCTTGAACGATTAACAAGAAGGTACGTCAGTCTAATCTTTGAGTATTTGGGGCCACACCGTGATATTCCTGCGCCAGACATGTACACTGACGCACAAACCATGGCATGGATAATGGATACTTACAGCCAAATGAAAGGCTACAGCATACCTGAAAGCGTCACTGGCAAACCAGTCGAAATCGGAGGTTCTTGGGGTAGAACGGAAGCCACGGGTAGAGGAGTAATTCACTGCGTAAAACAAGCCGCAGAAAACAACCATCTGAAACTCAAAAACGCCACCGTGGCCATTCAAGGCTTCGGCAATGTCGGCTACCATGCAACAGTGGCAGCGCAAGAAGTAGGCTGCAAAATAATAGCCGTTAGCGATTCCACAGGAGGAATCTACTGCGCAGACGGCTTAAACCCAGCGGATGTTTTAGCGCATAAAGAAAAAACCAAATCTGTTCAGAACTACAAGGGCTGCAAGAACATAACTAACGAGGAACTACTTGAATTAACTTGCGACGTGCTTATTCCTGCAGCGCTGGAGAACCAAATCACCTGCAAGAACGTCGACAAAATCAAAGCAAAAATGGTCGCTGAAGCAGCAAACGGACCAACCACGCCTGAAGCCGATAAAGCATTGTACGAAAAAGACATTTGCTTAATTCCAGACATCCTCGCCAATTCAGGCGGCGTAACAGTAAGCTACTTTGAATGGGTACAAAACTTAACCCGCGAGCAATGGCCACTGGAAAAAGTCAACAGAAAACTTGAAGCCAAAATGACCAAAGCATTCAACGATGTAGTCGCTATTGCTGAGAAGGAAGAGAGTGACATGCGCACTGGAGCGTTAATGCTGGGTGTGGGAAGAGTTGCTAATGCCATAAAAACACTAGGACTCTGGCCATAAACACAAAAACTTCCATGTTCCCTCACAGAACAATTTTTTCAATCTTAACTCTCCCACGTAATAACATGTAATTAAGAAAAATCAACAAGCATCGAGATTACATAAAGGGGGATATAGTCTTATTTGAGCGCTAGAGGTGTAAGCAGTCTTTAGGATTGTTTTTTCTAGTGCAAACGCTTAAAACTGTTCTTGTTATTATCTGTTGAATCCCGCAAAAGGGGAAAACAATCGGGGCTTGAGAGGGAAAAGGGATTTGACAGCGAAAATTTGCACTTTAGATTTCTGCTTTGAAAACTCATTGGTTAAGATTGTGGCTAACAGGAACTGCCCTGAGATCAAGCTTGCTGGATTAACGGTTGGCCCCTTTGATGAGGGAAACGAGTATGAAGTTTATTTTTGGGTGGCAAAAGAGTTAGCGAATTCAGGAATGGTTCATTTCCGAGAAGACGATGTTTTGGATGCAACCAAACTGTTTAAGGTGCAATGGAAAGAAGGCGTACAAATCCCAGGACAAATATCTGAGCTTCCAGACGATTTTTACCCTAAACTTCGCAGGTTCATTTCCGACTTGAAAGATCAAGCCTCAAAGCAATCGGAAAAATACCAAGAATACCACAGAGCAAAACAACTAGCACGCGACATTGTAAATTCTCGGTTGAAGAAAATAGTTGCCCTATCTTCCGCTCCCACCCAAACCGAGCAAGTTCTAAAAAAATTCACAAACGAAGAAAAACTCATTTACGACCAACTGGGCAAAATAATCTCCGAGTGGAAAACAAAAATCCTAGAAAATGAAGGAGAAAAGTAAGATGGCTAACGAACTAGAAACAGTAGATCCACAGCAGCGTTTTCAAGAGTTTTTTAAGAAAGAAAAGTATCGCCAAAGAATCGCTCAGTTAGCCATCACAGGAAAAGGATCAATAACAATCGATTTTGAGGAACTTTACGGATTCGACCAAGCACTCGCTGAACTATTACTCAACAAGCCAGAAGAATACTTGCAGCATGCAGGCAAAGGAGCATACGAACAACTCCGCATTGAGGACTCAGAATACGCGGAAAAAATAGAAAAAGTCAATGTCAGAATCGTACAGCTCCTCGGCAAAGAACAACTAAGAAAACTCGGCTCAAGACAAATGGCAAAACTAGTCATGGTTGAAGGCATAATTGTCAGAGCCACATCAGTTCGACCGATGGTCCTGCAAGCAGCCTTCAAATGCAAACGCTGCGGGACCATGAACCAAGTTGAACAAACAGGACAATTCCTAAAAGCACCAGCCATATGCCAAGCTCCTGACTGTGGAAGAGATGGGCCATTCGAATTTGTCCAAGAAGAATCAACATTCATAGACTCACAAGACCTTCGGCTACAGGAAAAGCCTGAAGATTTACCTCCAGGGCAATTACCACGGACATTAAGCGTCAAACTTGTCGGAGACGACATAGTTGATGTTGCAAGACCAGGAGACCACATTTCCATAGTTGGCATCGTTCGCGCTTTTGCGCCTTCACTGATGGGAATGGGAAAACTCAGAACATTCATCCTTCAACTTGATGCTAACTCAGTAGAAGTGCTTGGTAAAGAACCAGAAACATCACCGCCCACACCTGAAGAAGAAGAAAAAATCCACGCACTCTCACAAGACCCATGGGTACACAGGAAAATCATACAGTCAATAGCGCCATCAATCTTCGGCTACGAGCACATAAAAGAAGCAATAATGTATTTGCTCTTCGGCGGAGTATCAAAAAGCCTCCCAGACATAAACATTAGAGGAGAAATGAATGCTTTACTGATTGGGGACCCTGGAACTGCAAAATCGCAGCTGCTCCAGTACGTTGCCAGAATAGCGCCAAGGGGACTCTACACTTCTGGAAGAGGAACAACCGCCGCTGGCTTAACCGCTGCAGTAGTAAGAGAAAAAGGCGGAAGCATGACCCTTGAAGCAGGCGCGCTCGTCCTAGCTGACAAAGGAATCGCGTGCATCGACGAAATGGACAAAATGCGGCCAGAAGACCGAGTCGCAATACACGAAGCCATGGAACAGCACACGGTTTCAGTTGCAAAAGGAGGTATTGTCGCCACATTAAACGCTAGAACTGCAATACTTGCAGCAGCTAACCCATCCTTAGGTAGATACGAACCCAACAGGACAGTTGCCGAAAACATTTCACTGCCAGTCACTATCTTGTCACGTTTTGACTTGATTTTCGTGCTACGAGATGTGCCCGATAAAGAAGCAGATGGAAAAATGTCTCACCACATCTTGGAAATTCACAGAAGAGGAGCAAGCCCTGTAGAAGCACAGGTGGGCCCGGAATTGCTGCGGAAATATGTTAGCTATGCTAGAGGGATTAAGCCAGTACTTAGCAATGAAGCACTAAAGCGGCTAAGCGACTTTTACTTGGCTATGCGCTCTGCGAGTGAAACGGAAGGTTCACCAGTGGCAATAACTGCACGCCAACTAGAATCACTTGTCCGCATCTCAGAAGCCAGAGCACGCGTTGCATTGCGCAAGGAAGTGACAGGTGAAGATGCAGAGGCAGCCATAGCCATTATGAAGAGGTCTTTGGAAGAAGTTGGAATCGACTTGTCCTCATACAAAGTGGATATTGACTTAATAATGACTGGAAGACCTAAAAGCATCCGAGACAGACTCCACGTTATACTTTCAGTGCTAATGGACATGGAGAAAGTAACAGGCATAGTTGAGAAAAACGCACTTGTCAACGAACTGGAAACCAAGCATCAGATTCCGAGAGGCGAAATTGAACGCATGATAAGCCAATTGCTACGTGAAGGCACAATTTATGAACCCAGAGAAGGATGCCTAAAGAAAACCTAAACAAAAACGAGACAAAGCTTGATGAAGCCTGTAGTAGTTGTTGCAGGAACCAGACCTGAAATAATCAAAATGGCTCCAATAATCAGAGCCTTAAACAAAACCAAAATCCCATCAGCATTTGTCCATTGCGGCCAACACTACGATTACAACATGGCTCAGCAATTCATCGAAAACCTCGAGCTGCCAACACCAGACTACTCTTTCAAAATTGAAACCTCTTCACCTGGAGCACAAACAGCAGAAATAATGACGCAAATGGACAAGTTGCTGGAGAAGATTGAGCCTTCAATTGTTTTGGTTGAAGGTGACACAAACAGTGTTTTGGCAGCAGCTTTAGCAGCTAATAAGCGGGTGATTCCTATCGGGCACGTGGAAGCAGGTCTGCGAAGTTTTGATCTTCGCATGCCTGAAGAACATAACCGACGTTTAACTGACCACATATCTGAATACTTGTTCGCACCAACAGAGAGAGCGAAAGCAAATCTTTTGAAAGAGAATGTTTGGGGCAAAATCTACCTGACAGGAAACACGGCTATAGACGCTGTAATTCAGCACTTGCCAATTGCCGAAAAAAAATCAGCTATAATGGAAAAAATTCCTTTCGACACTTTCGCTTTAGTAACGGCTCACAGGGCGGAAAACGTTGATGACGTGTCGGTTCTTGAGTCTTTTATGGATGTTTTCTCAGAATCCCCAATTCCAATCGTTTATCCGATGCACCCGCGAACAAAAAAGAGACTGCAGGAAAATAAGATGCTTGCTCAAATGGAAGCATTAAGGCATGTGTTGATTCTTCCACCCTTGGGATACTTGGACTTTTTGATTTTAATGAAAAATTGTAAACTGATAATTACTGATTCAGGTGGTATTCAAGAGGAAGCCACTACTCCAAGCATAAGAAAACCAGTGTTGGTAATCCGTTTGTCAACTGAGAGGCAGGAAGCAGTGGAAGCAGGATTCGCCAAGGTAGTTGGAACTGACAAGAAAAATATTTTGGCAGCCATGGAAGAAACGGTTAAAAAGGAAGTTGAGTTGCCCTGTGCGTCACCTTTCGGCGATGGCACAGCAGCCCAAAAAACTGTTGATATATTAAAGAAAAACTTTGCTTAAGATATGTAAGTGGTCTTTTTATCTTCTTCTTTTCGTGTTTGTTCAGCTTGCAAGGCTCGTTTTTCTTCAATTTGCTGCAGGCGAGTCACCATTGTTTCTGCTCGGGCAATTTCCTCGTTCATTCCCGTTAAGTCTAAGTCGAAGTTGAAGGTTGATTTTAAAACTTCTAAAACGCTTTTTGCCGCAAGAGGATCAGGCAGGTAACCGCGTGTTTCGCCAAGCAGGCAGAGTGCATTGATTTTTTTGAATCTTGCTAGACCAAGTATTAATCCTGCAGTTCCAACAATGGGGCTTCCTGAAGTGCTCAGGGTTGCGCCTGCTTGTAGTGCTTTGTCTAGGATTTCCTGCGAGGTTGCTGCTATGAAGACTTTGGGTTTTTCTTTTGGTTCCATTCGGTAGCCGCCGATTGTTGCTATTGTTTTTATGTTGTATTTTTCTGAGAAGGCAAGAATTTGATCAGCGATTTCGTATTGGCCTTCGATTGTTTGGGATTGGCTATCGCCAGTGAATAGGATTATGTCGTTTGGTCCGTTTGGGTTTTTGTAGTAGTAGAATGCGCCTCTTAAGAGGCGAACGTTGCCTTTTTTGTTGACTAGGACAAAGTATGGAAAGTGAGGTGAGTAGAGATAAGCAATTTTTTTGGCTTTTAACTGTTTGATCATGTAGCGAAGGGCGATTTTGCCTACAAGTCCTAAACCTGGAAGGCCTTCGATGAGAATGGGATTGTTTGGTTCGATTTGTAAGAATTCTTTGATGTAGGTTTCTTTCATTGTGTTGTGCTACTCCTTTTCATTGCCATTCGGTATTTTAGGTATTTATCGTCTGGGGAGAATTTGGGTGGATGCGGAATTCTGACTGGCCCACCACAGTAAGGGCAACTGTTTTTATTTAGTGTGTATTTTTCGCAGTTTACGCATTTGCGTAATTGCCAAACCAACTATTTTTCCCTTCTAAAAGTGCCTTGCCCGCCTGCTTTTGTGATGTTTGAGATGACACTTTGTGCTGTTTTTTGCAGGATATCTTCGGCTCGCTTGTAGTTTTCAGCTAATGCTTCGATGCTGTATTTTGGTGCCGCGATAACGTAGAATTTTATGTCTGCATCTTTTGTTTTCTCAGCTTTGGCTGCTTGGAAGGCTTCTTTGATTATTTTTACTCCATTGGGTTTCATGCAGCGGATTTCGAGGACGCCTTTTACTTTTACCATTTTTACGTGGATGCGTTCTTTTGCTACTTCAGCGAAGACTTTGGCGAGGTTTTCTGGTACGCCTATTTTCACTAGTTCTTCTGGTCCTTCGATTACTGCTTTTTCGAAGCCTTCGTATAAACCGAATTTTTCTTCTATTATTGCGCCTGCTTTTTCGTAAACTTCATCGTCGGTTAAGCCGACTTTTTCTGCGACTTCACGAAGTAATGCTTCGGCTTTTCTTTCTTTTTTCCATGAGAGTACTTTTTCTATTCTTTCCCTTTTAGTAACTCGTCTTAAGGATAGGTCGATGTGCCCTTTTTCTAAGTCTACTCTTAGAACTTTTAGAACCATTTTTTGTCCTTCACGGACGAAGTCGCGGATGTTTCTTATCCAGGATGATGAAATCTCTGAGACGTGAAGTAATCCTCTTTTGTCGTATTCGTCAAGTTTAGCGTAAGCACCATAATCCGTGACGGTTTCTATCGTAGCGATTACTAGGTCGCCAGCTTCTGGCCATTCGGGCTTACGCTCCTCCATTCAAGGTTCATCCCTTATTCAAGAACGGCTTGTACTTCGCCTTTGATTTTTGCTCTTCCGCCAGATGGCTCAGCTAATGTTTCTCCACATACGTTGCAGGTTATCTTGTTAACAGCATTGCTGAAGAGTAATTGTTCGTTGCCGCATTTTGTGCATTTGACTCTGAGGAAGACGCTTCTTGGTTTTGGTATAAGTTTGCTCCATTCAGACATGACTTTTTTCTCCATTATTATTGTATAACTAGTTTTCTGAGGCGAATGCCGTCTTTGTGCCTCATATAATTGCAAACTTTGCATTTAAGGCGCAGGGTTTGTTTTTTGGTTGTTTTTGCGAATTCTCTTTGAAGTGGATATTTTTGTCCACCGTAACCCTTCTTTTCTCTTTCGTGGTGGCGTTCGCCATGAGCTAAGGCTCTTCGCTTTCCAGCCTTGTAGAGGGTTACACTGTGAATTTGATGAGTTTTACATTTTGGGCAATAAGTTTTAACTTCTTTAGGAACGTTCACGTTACTCACTACCAGCTTTGCATAAAAGAAACATACGCATTCTTATACTTTTTCACCTATCTGCCAAAAACTTGGGACTTCCAGCCAATTGAACTAGCGGCGGAAAATTCTACAGCCCCTTATTTAAAGCAATCAATAAGACGCCTAGTGCTCTCTATGTCTTCAAGTTTCTACTTAAGAAAACGGAAGCGTTTGTAGCTTATTCTGTTCTTAATTCTGGCAATAGGAGTACTGGTGTAAAGACGCATCCTTTTTTAAATTGAAGATACCGTTACATTGTATCAGTCTTCGGGTATGAATTCATTCATGTTAAATATTCTTCCAAAAATTAAGAGCCACTCAGATACCGTGATTAAACTACTGCCGCTATTTGCGTTCATAGCTCCGTTAGCTCTGCTATATGTGTTGAATCCGCTGGATCCATACCTAAACCTTAGTGCTCGAGATTCGTTTGAGTTAATGTGGAAGGGCAGAACCTTCCAATTGTTCTTCATTTGGTTAATAGCGCTGGAGTTTATCCTCAGCTGGGAAACCATCAAGCCAAAAATAAGCAAGCAGAATAAGGCAAGGCTACTCGCTGTCGCCATAGCCTTGTTGCTTCCTACAATGTACGTGGTTTTTGAGAATTATTTTGGGTTAAACGGTGCCATTGCAAACTCGGCCCTGCAAAGCGGTGTTGCTTTTTCCGGTTCAATGCCGCTTGCAATTGAGTACCTTGTTTTCTCTGTTCTCTTTTGCTTTACCGTTTTTCTTTATTTTGGGAAAAAAGGTTTAGCTGGTTTTGCTTTACCAGCTTTGTTTGTCGGGTTAGTTGGAGTTCTATACACTATCGATAACGTTTTTCCTTATGGGGAATTTACACCGTTCCAACTATTGGTTCCGACAACCGCCATGCTCGCCGCTGGTGTCCTTGGCTTCATGGGATACACGACTTTGCTTGGAACAGAAAACGGAATGCCAACCATGCAAGCTACAGGACCTTTGGGAACAGCTAAATTCTCGATAGCTTGGCCTTGTGCAGGCATTGAAAGCCTCCTAATTTTCACGGCTGTTGCTTTGCTTTTTTTGCAGCAGATGTCAATCTCTTGGAAAGCCAAAACAGGATACTTCATCGTCGGCGTAGCCGTCACCTACTTCATAAATGTCCTGCGAATAGCCACAATCTTCACTATTGGCATGGAGTTTGGCGTTAACTCAAATCAAGTGCAAATGTTCCACTTCTACTATGGCCCATTATACTCGATTGCATGGATTGTTTCTTATCCACTGATTATTCTTGCAAGCCAAGGTTTGTGGAGAAAAATTAAAAGTGGAAAATCAGCTCTAACCGCAGAAAACCTAGGAAACCTCAACCAACACAGCTAAGCCCTGTTTAACCAAAATTTTAGCGTTCTCAACAGGCAAAGAAGCAACATCCTCAACCATAAAGGGCCCATAAGTCTTCATGTCTGCGCCGATAATGGCTGGAATAGTTTTTGTGAATCTTAAGGTCATTCGTTTATTACTAACTTCGGTATCCACTTTAGCAGTTTGACCTTGCATGAGGTCTTTAGCGAATTTTTGGTATGCGTCCGTGAAAACGACAAAACTCTCACATGTCTTAGCTTCTTCAATCGTTAACAATTCAGACGGCAACTTTTGGCTTTGGGTGATTGTTTTGACTAATTTTTTGTATCTTGCCCAAAGCAGTTCCTCAAGCATCCGCTTCACGTTCTGCGCTTCACGGTCTAGCAGGTTTACTTTGACGGATTTTTTATCAAGCATCCTGTTCTCTTCTCTTATACGCCTCAGGTAATCTGCTATTCTAGCGTAGAAGTCAGGCGGTAAACCCCCAAGCGAAGCTTCTTCAATTTCTCTTAGCCATGCTGCATAAAGTTCATTGTACATTTAGTTTGCCACCTTAGCCCTTCCCTTGCAGATAAGCATCACTGCCGCTGCGACAGGCAACTCTTTCGTTTCATTCTTGTATGGACCCAAAGTTTCTCCACCCAACCTAAACTCTGGCACATTAGAGACCAACACTTTAACCTCTCCCTTTTTAAAAGCTACCGCTTCAGTAAACGGATCAAAATCCTGCAGGTTTTTAGCTGGAAACTCGATTTTTTTTAATCCTGTTTTGCCATGCAAGGTACCGTTCATCCTGATTAAACGGTGAACATCAGTAGTGACAACCGTATCGATCTTTGCCGACTGCAAATCCCTCACATGCTCAGCCAGTTTTAGCCATGTTTGAACGCTGACCCCGTTAATGCTCTCCCATCGACCATCATTTATGCAACGTTTAATGATAGCTTCCTTGTTTTTCAAGAGTACATTATTCTTTAAACCAATGTTTTTAAAATCTTCCTTGGTTGCAGTGAGGAGAAAATTTTGCATTCCCAATTTTAATCGCTTATTCCAGCCAAAATTGTGCAAGCTAAATTTTTTAGCGGCATGCTTTCCACGTTTCTCTTTAGCATCTTTATCCAATATGGCTAAGCCTAATCCGGTAACGTAATCAACGATTTCCTTCCTTGCCATAGCATCTAATGACCGTACGGCTTCGTTCTCGACATGTACGTGGTATCCTCGGTGACCAGAAAAAAACACATGCAACTCATCTAAAGAAAAACCTAAATCATTCTCCAACATGTCAATCAGCTTGGCGGTCTCTTCTCGAGCGGATTTTATGCAAAGCTCGCAAGACCAAGTTTTGGTTTCAAATTTTGTTCCTTCGCAGGCAGGGCAAGTTTCTGGAGTTATTCCCCTACCGCTAAACCCGCATTTGCTGCATGTGAATTCATCGTGGATTTTATTGCAAGATGTTGGAATGTGGTCAGCGTCTATATCGAAGACTAAGTCAGCGCCTAACCAACCTTTTTTGTCCATGTCAAAGTCTGGGTTTTCATAGTAAGCGCAAGAATGATAAACATCCGACGGAACAGTTTCGCTAAGCACTAACTTTAGGTTGTTGATTCCGTCAAACCTTCTGTGCCTAACCATAAACCGTTCCTTGAAGAGTAGATAGGCGAATTCTCTTTGGCCAAGCAAAACCGGTGCAGGAATCACCGTAGAAGGATCTCGATAGTATTCACAGAATTTTTGATAAACAAAGTCTCGAGAAGCCTCCATGTTCCCTTACCCCTTTTGCTAGTGAATATAATGATTACTCTTCCTAAATTTATCTATGTACGCCTGCCCAGTCAAATCGTATATTTACATCAAAGGTTAAGCAAACTCTTAAGACCGCCAAAAATCTGCAGAGGATTAAAGGAAACCCCACCAAAAGAGAGCACCACAATCATAAAGAGTAACCATACCATAGTGACCTCTAACTCTTTTTTCTGCTGAGGAATCAGCACATATATAAAAATGAAAGGTAAGTACCAATTCTGAAAGTAAGGTAGCATAAAACTAGGCAACAGCATAAAAAGCGCTGATAAAGAAAGCAAACTGTTCTTGTTTAGCATATAAGCTGAGAAAGCAAGGGTTGCTGCAAGCGTCAACAAAATCGAGAAGGATTGAAGCGTCCATGAGATTTGTGAGTTGGGTGAAAAAGCGTTGATACCGTTCATAATCAACTGTGGCCCAGTTGCTAGCAAGTAAGGCGCGCTTAACGTGGCAGTGAACACGCTAACAAATCCTAAAGCGGCACCGGCAACTACAGCCTTATTCCTTAGTAAATTGCTTAACTTGTTTTTCTCAAAAAGCTTCATTAAACCAACAATAATTAGAGGCAACAGGAAAATGCCTGCTTGATACTTAAAAAATACAGAAACAGCAACAAGCAAAAAGAAGTAATCATAACGCTCCGTCATAAACATGGATAAAGCTAACAAAGAAAACAGGAAAGCAACTGAATCAAACATGCCGTCAGCAGCGTAAATCACTAAAGTAACATAAATAATATAAACTCCCAAAGCTTTCAATAGCCAAACCAAGTCTTTTTTTAAGAAATTTTTGAGGAAAAAATATAGGCAGATATGAGCAAAGACTAGAAAAATGGCTATCTCAATTCTGTAGACCAAAATCGCGTCAAAACCGTTTTGGAGAAGAACACCAAAAGGTAAGAACAAGAAAATGCTGCCTAACGGGTACAGGTGAGGCATTTCGGGCCATGTTACGAATTTGTAGTATGAATTGTCAAGGCTTGCTAGTTTGCCTAAGGGTTCATCAAAAACTGAAAAACCATTTTTAAGAAACAAGCTGGAAACATAAGAGTCTCTAGCATGGTCGGTGTACCAATTTTCGAACGTTGCAAGTGGATTCGCGTTTACCGCAAGAAGTAAAAGCCAAAACACAAGTGATAACAAAAGTAAGACCAAGAGGTATCGGCCGTTTTTCTCGCTAAGAGACGGCAGGCTAAACGTATTCGATTTAAAGTTGGAGAAGTTGGAGAATACTATTTTTAACATTACAAGTATTACTAGGCCTAAACTGAGAAGGAACATGATTTTTGAGATTTCTGTAAGCCACGAGTATGGAAAGACGGCTTTCGGTTCTTGAACAGATACTTGAAAATGAACCATACCGGCGTTAGGTGATTCGGAGAAAAAAACTGCTTCGTAATAGTCAGCGCCTGCAGTAAACGAGTAGGCAATGTCTAATTGTGAAAAATTAGAATAGCGCAAGCCATTATAAGTTATTATTGAAAAATTTTTTTGGAAAGCTGTTGGGCACTGAACTAAAAGCGAAATGTTTTCTCCGCCATGAAAGGATCCTAAACCTTGCCTGTATATTTCGTTTGGACTTAATTGGAAAGTGTCGTTAATCAAAACATATGATTGGTTACCGCCTGTATTTATTGGAAATAAGCTAACGACGGCGAGGACTATGCTTAGCACTAAAAGTAGAATAGTTGCAAAAAGAAGCGTTTTAGCTGTGCCAAGGCGTTTCACCAAGTGCGCCTTCATTTAATCGAAAATAGCAACCAAGAAGTATTTAATTCTGTTATAACTAAAAATAAGTGTTGGCTAACCAAGCCTTATGGACGTGAGATTGCCTTTAAAGTGTAAGTTATGTAGCTTTGGATTTCAGTCCAAGTAAGTTTGGATTTTCCGCGTTTTCGGTTAACAAATAAAATAGGGGTTTCTTTTACGTTGAAATTCCTCAGAACGGCTTGCCTTATGGTTTCTATTTGGATTTCATAAGTCTGACTATGCAAGTTGCCAACGGTTACTCTTAGAAACTTTGTGGAGTAGCAGCGAAAGCCACTGGTGCAGTCGTGAAGTTTTAAGCCAAGGGAAAACTTGGCTATAAAGTTAGCAATTCGACTGATTATTTTTCTAGTGAAAGGCCAACCCACTATGTTGCCTCCTCTACAGTATCTGCTACCGATTACTATTCCGCAATCAGCCTCATACATGCTTGATAGGAGTTGTGGGATAGCTTTAGGGTCATGCGAGTAGTCAGCATCCATTGTAACAATGTATTTTGGTGTTTGTTTCGAGGATAAAAAAAATTTAAAGCCGTCGGTTATGGCTGAGCCTAAACCGCTTTTTTTAGGTCTAACATACAGAAGAATATTACTGTATTTGTTCTGTTTTTCTTGCACGATTTTCGCGGTTTTATCTGGGCTTGAATCATCGATAACGAGTATTGAACTGTTTAATTTTAGATTCTCAATGTCATCAATTAATTTGGAGATGTTTTCGGCTTCTCGATAGGTGGGAAGAATTATCCCAATTTCGGAGCCGACCATGCTATTGCCAATTAATTGATAATACATAGGACTCTAACTCGTTCTAACTCATTCTATAGCAGTAAACTAATAAATCTTAGCTAATGAATCAGCCTGATTTTAACCAAGCTTTTGTTTCCGTTTATAATAGGCAAGAGGATGATAAATTCGGCGGCATAAATCATCTCTGTTTTTGCATACACCATGCGTTTGCAAGACGGAGCATTGAGGAGGAGTATAGCGTGTTCCGGAACCTCTTTCTCCTGCAATATGCTCGATTTGATAGCGAGTTAACCTTTCATTGTAATCTGAGAAGGTTTTGAACAATTCATTCACACTTTCTGGTGACATTCCAATGTTAACAAGAAAAGAGGTCAAAGTAAACCGTTCAATATGCGAAAGATGATGGCTTGAAGATGCTGCTTCATAAAGTGCGTTTATGCACGGTGGAAAAGCGGCTTGAACAACGACTTTTGGAAGCTCCTCTGTCTCTGTCTGCCCAATTCTTTCAGCTGCCAGTTTTTTCACTCTTTCAGCTATGACAGTTAATTCAGGCGGATACTTTGGGAGCTTCGCTTCTAGTCTTTTTTCTATGCGCCTGCGAATTTCTTCTTCCAGTAATCTTGCTACGTCTTTTTTGTTTAAGTAAATATTGCCATTAGACAGAATGCTGTTTGTTAGTTTCCATTTTTTGTCATGTAAATGAGCTGTGTTTCTTAAGTAATCCGTGAAGTTAATGGTAAACTCTAAAGGCGAGTCGCAGTTTTCCTTGGGCGTGAGTTTTATTTTCCAATCAAAATCGTGGGCTATTTTGAGGATTTTTTCTTTAGGTTCATTAACTAAATCGCTGGATGCTTGCTTTGCCTCTGCCAACGCATATCTCTTTTTAATAAAAGAGTTTTCAGTAGCAATTACAAGTAGGATCGCGACGGGAAAGGAGAGTATTTCAAGGTCTATTTTTTTCACGTTTCTACTGACGCTTCTGTTTACTATTGCTTCGTTAACCCGTTCTTCGGCACGTTTCAGAATCTGGTCCATGCCCATGCTTGTTAAATCATTTATTTGTATGTCTAAGGGTTTGATGTATTCGGCGGTTTCTTTTAAAAAGGGATATTTTGCTAAATCGTTTTTTGTGAATCCCGCCGATTCGATTTGCAATTTAGTCACGTTATTCTGTTTCGATTCTTGGTGCCAAGAAGAAGGTTAGTTTTCCCTCTTTTGTTTGTTGGAAGTCTATTCTCACAGGCATGTCGGTGGAGAATTCAAGCGTGGCGATGTCTGATGTGGCTGACGCAGCTTTTATGATTTCAGATAGGTAGCTTAGGCTAAATGTTGCTTTTGCATTTTCCTTTACTTCCAAATCAAGCAACGCATCACTACCTTTCTGGAGAGTTATGGTGGCGCCCATTAAGTCGCCTGAAGCGCTTAGGGTTAGTTTTTCTGGTTCAGCTTCTATTCGCACATGGTCGCTTACTAGTTGAGCGTCTTCGATTGCTTCGCTTAAGCCTTGAGTTGTGGTTTTAGCTTTTACGTTGAAGGTTATTTTTGGAGTGGGTACTTCTTCTTCTGAGGCTTCAAGGGTTGGCATTGTGAAGTTTCTGCTGTATTTTCCAGTTATTGTTACTAGTAATCGTCCAGTTTTGTCATCGAGAGATAACTCGACTGCCTCGTCTCTTCCTACGCGTTTGAGGAGTTTTAGTAGTTCGCTTATGTTTATGCACATTTTCGATGGCTCTGTGGACACGTATTCTTGAAAGATAGTTTTTGGCCATTCGAAATCAATCATGGCAACCCGTGAGGGGTCCATGGCGCGTAGTTTTAAGCCGTCAGGGTCAATTTTGAAGGTTGCTTCGTCTACTAGGATTGAGATGGCTGTAGCCATATCTCTTAAGAGTTTAGCGTCAGACACTTTAAGCTTAAACATGCTATTCTTCTTCCTCGCTAATGCATATTACTGTAAAGTTATATAGCTTATGATTACACATTGAGCTAATAAATAAATTGTTCTAGCCAAACCAAAAAACATGCGCTTGGTAGGATAGATATATTGAAATTAAGGGCGCATAAATTTTAGAATCGGACGGCACGCACTTCACTAAATACAATAAAATGGATGGGTTATTGCCAAAATAAACGAGAGTTAAACAAAGAATTACAATAAAAAAACAGGATTTTAGCTGTATTCTCTAAACGTGTAATTGCACTTAGTGCAGCGGAGAAACTGGGTTGAAGATTCATCCGCTCCGCGTGTTTGCACCTGCCATACATAAGCCGTGTTGTTTCCACATCTAGGACATTCAATCCGCACAGTTGGTAACGTGCTCAATTTCTGTTCCTCTTTCCCAATGACGGCAACAAACTGTTGAGGACTATGCTGAATAACTTTCGGCGCCACTTTCGGCTCAACTTTTTCGTCAGCTTCCGGCTTTTTATACCCACATTTCGGGCACGCAAGAACTAAAGAAGCCTCTTTACCACTCTTAGATTTCTTTGGCTCAAGACGCGAACCACACCTAGGGCAGAATTCCATATTCCGTTACTCACTATCCGTTTTTGATTCCCTTAGCATGGTATCTTTTAAACCTTTTCCAACTTGGGCTAAATCATGGACTGATTCCAGAAGCAATGAGATGAGCAACCCGCAAAGGCTCAGGAAAACTGCTCCTTGTTGAAGTCAACTCAACAACTTCTCGAGCATCAGCCTCAGAAATTCCAGCTAACTCCATGTAAATCGCCTTACCCCTACAGCGTACTTCGTGGATTTTTCCAGCCTCAAGAACCATTTTCCAACGCTCCTCACTTTTAGGCAAATTATTAAGCGCCCTGCGAACCGCGTCTAAATCAGGCTTATCACGCGTTAATGCAATAACTGGAAGTTTCGTTGCCAAATTGAGCCTTTTGATGTCAACCACGTTAAAACCAGCAAACGTTACCCCGTTTAACATTACCAAACGCAACTGTTTGCAGTGAGGTGAACCGTTAATCATTGAAGCTATCCGTTCAGTAGCATCAAAACCATCGATTGCAATGCTAGTATGCATTACTCCATCAAGCCAGCAGCCGCCTCTGAAAACAACGCCAACAACTATCACAATACCTTCCGTATGCGGAACAAATTTGCCGTCATCTACGCCGAGCACGCGGATTTCAGATTTTATCACTCGAAAGTCTTTAACTTCCAAAATCTTTCCCTGAAAAGTTATAAGGCATGTTTCAGCTTTTAAATTAAACCTCAAGCCAACTTCTTGAATCTAATTTGATATTAATTGAAAAAGCTAAACATAAACGGAAAAGAGAATTAAGCTTTCATAACACGCTCTAACTCTTTGCTGAAAACTTCATTCACTTCTCGAACTTTCGAGATAGCTTTAATCAATGCATCTTCAGGCTTTGCATTTCCTTTCATTCTAACGTAAATAAGGGGGTTTGACGCCAAAGGATGCGGTATATCGTAGCCTGCAAAATCCACATTTTTATCCTCTAAAAGCCTCTTCTGCAACAAGTTGCAAAGGCCATGAGTGGTGCCTTCAATTTCTATTTTAAGCTCGTTCCCTGATTTTTTTAACACTTTAATTTTCAAACCTTTCGCCTCTTTTTCGCTATATCTCTTCTTTTCCATAATCGGAAGCGATTTTACGTTGTTCAACATTACCGCACTTTGGACACTGCAATTCATACCGCTGTGGTTCCAGCAAATTGCCGCATCTAGAGCAGGAAGCATACAAAACACCTAAGCCCTTATCGTTGGTCGATAAGTGGTAAATGCGGTTTTTTTCACTAATTACTTTAGCTCTGATGATGTCGCCAGGCTTGCATACTTCATTCATTGAATTAATGTACCTGTCAGAAACATCAGAAATATGCAAGATACCGCCAAAGTTGCCTGAGAGCTTTTTGTTCCCTATCTTAAAGATTCTCACCAAAACATTATCAGACTGCGCGTTACCAACTTGCCCCACAACCGTAGTTGAAACTTTCGGGACGACTGCACCGTTAATTAATGGGTAAACAGAAACACGCTTGTTAAGCAAATCTAGTAATGCACGACCAACAATCTTGGAGTAGATGACGCCATCTTTAACGTATGTTCCAGAGTCTGGAATGAACTCTTCAATTACACCTAAGCGTTCTCCAGGCAACACTAAATGGCCGCTTTTTTGTTCAGGTGGTTTTAGACTCATGATAGTTCCCTTTATCTTTAAATAAGTTAAACAGGCACGTTTGATAAATGCATATGCTAAGTTTCCATTCTTATCAATAAACCTTTTGATTAATATACAAAATTAATTCCTAATCGCAACGGCTAAAAAATTTTATTTATTGCTCATCCTTTCGATAACATATAAGTCGACAACAAAATCATGCTTGAGTTTTGTGTGAAAATCAAACATACGCGGAATAGTCATAAGCATAGCATAAACTGCTTTAACAACGCCATTATGTTGTGCGACAAACCTTTCTAAAAAGGGAGAAGGAGAAATCTGCAAAAACCCGCTGCTTGCTTTAAGCTGCTTGATTAATTGCTTATCGGTTTGCGGATGATTATGAAGAGAATAAACTGAATTGCCCACTTCTAAAGCCTTTGCTAAAAACGCTCTGTCAGCCTCAGGTGTTTGCACCCCAAAAGGCGGATTTTGCAAAACAGTATCGAATCTGCCAACGATAGCGCTGATGTCGCCAATAATCCATTGAACATTTTCAGCTAAACTAGTTTTGAATGAATTTTCAACGGCAGTTTTAATGGCTAACTTATCAACGTCAACTCCAACAACGCTCTTAGCGCCAAGATAAGAGGCGCCTAAAGCAAGCCTCCCTGTTCCACACCCTAAATCCAGCACGGTTTTGCCAATAATATCGTTATTTGCATAGGCAGCAATGTACAGCATGGTTGATGCAATCGACTCGGAAATAGTGTACTGTTCAAGATGCGCCTGAGGAGAAGGCTGAGGAGCAATTTTCGAGAGAAACAGCTCTAAATCTAATTTTCGAATAATCCTTTTTTGAGCATATTCTCCCATGAAGATTCGCCAGAAACCACCATAAACTCGTTAATAGTTAACACAGGCTTCAAAAACTTTTTCGGAGCATCAAGAGAAACCCGAGGACATGCCGTGTTGACGTATGCATCAATGGATGGAAATTCCAAGAGTGCTTCAGGAATGATTTCCCTAACAGCCAACAGATAAGCAGCTTTCCCATTTTTCTCTGCTAACTCCTTAATCTTCAATGCTTCGTCAAACCGTTTTTGCCCTGGTTTCAAGCCAACAAGAACCCCGAAAGTTTTAGCACGTTGCGCTTCTTCAATGCAGGCCCAACGCTGCTTGAGGATTTTTTGGGCTTCATCATTAATCGAGAAAGCCCTATTATCGTACGGATCGGCTATGAAGGTTGGTTTAGAAGTGCTTAAAGCTATGCCTAAAGCGTGGAACCTTCCGCCGCCAACAAAAAGGAAAGCTTCTACTTCGTCAGCGATTGATTTTACGTTGCTGTAATTGCAGCCGCTGACTTGTCCAGGGTAACTCATTTGCCCCGTATCGCCGATTATTACTGTCTTTCCAGCTCGAATCAAAATTTCTCTTGCCTGATTTAGCGCGTGTAAATGCTGCACTGAGGTTGCTAAACCAATTTTAGCGTACTTGCTTAAGAACGGTAAAGATTGCTCGACAGCCTCATCAACTGTTACTGTTGCTCTTGCTTCTATGTAAATTGTTGGAATCTGCTCATGCTTTATGAGTTTTGAGTGCCCGAAATGCACTATCAAATCTACGCCTAAACTTTCTGCTTCATTAACCGCTACATCACAGGCGCCGTAGCATGGGTCAGCGGAAATTATTGGAAGCGCACCGTTTTTCTCCACTATTTTGGCTAAGCGTGGACCTTCAGGTTTTAATCCTTCTGGCAGTTGCAGCAGAACGCGTTTGGCGCCAAGTTTGGTTATCTCTTGCTTTATTCTTTCTTCTTCAAAATCAAACCCTTTCATACTGTACTCCCACACTTATACTTAACAGAAAATTAAAGGAAAGATAAACAAAGGGATACATGATTGCATAACGGCTCTTTATGCTAGCGCGGCCATTCCCAGTCTTGAGTTGGCTTTTTAAGAGCTTGCCCACGAGCTAACGCGGCTTGTTCAGCAAGTCGTTCAAGAATTATTTTTTGTTCTATGCTGGCAACGTGCTTTCTTGTAGCTGTTACAGCGTCGTTGTTTACGGATATGCTGTCGATTCCGACTCGAACGAGGAATTCTGCGAAGTCTGGAAGGTTTGATGGCCCTTCACCACAGATGGAGACTGTGCAGCCGTTTTCGTGAGCCACTTTGATGAGGTGGGCAATTATTCTTTTTACTGCTGGATCTCTTTCGTCGAAGTAGCCCATTTGACCTAAGCGTTCAGAGTCACGATCAATCATTAGTACACCTTGAGTCATATCGTTTGAACCGATTGAGAAGCCATCGACAAGCTTGGAGAATTCATCAGCCATTATTGCTATGGATGGCGTTTCAGCCATAAACCAAACCTTAAAGTCGCGAGAACGCTCTAGACCTTCTTCCTTCATAATTTCGAGAACTTTCTTGGCTTCCCAAAGCGTGCGAACCATTGGAAGCATGACGTAGACGTTTTTGAGACCCCATTCTGCGCGGCATTTCTTGATGGCTTGGCATTCAAGCCTGAAGGCTTGGATGTACCATTTGCTAATGTAGCGGCTGCAGCCTCTCCAACCGAGCATGGGGTTTTCTTCGACTATTTCGTATTTTTCTCCACCTTTCAGGTCTCGGTATTCGTTGGTTTTGAAGTCGCTTAAGCGCACTACAACTGGTCGGGGCTGAATTGTTCGGGCCACAGTTGCTATGCCTTCGGCGAGTTTGTCTACGAATTTTTGGCTTTCGCCTGTTTCGACAAACATCATTGGATGCTGACCTATGGCGCTGGCTAAGATGAATTCGGTGCGCATTAATCCGATACCTTCGAACGGCAGGTTTTTGTAATCCTCAATTTTTTCTGGAACGCCCAAGTTCATGTAGATTTTTGTGGCTGTTACTGGAGTGTCTTCCGCTGTTGCTTGCATAATTATGGCTGGTCCGTTTGATGTTACTGCTGGTTGAACGGCTTGGGCAATTATGCCTTCGTAGATTATGCCGTTTCTTGAGTCCACAGTGTATTCTTGCCCTGTTTTCATTACTTGAGTGGCTGTTTCTGTACCTACCACGCAGGGGATGCTGAGTTCGCGGCTCACAATTGCTGCGTGGGATGTGACTCCACCTTTGTCGGTGACTATGGCGCTTGCGATTTTCATGAATGGCACGAAATCGGGGTTTGTCATGGCTGTTACGAGAATGTCTCCTTTGCGCATTTCTCTGTTTGCATCATCAGGGTTTAGGACAACTTTTGCTATGCCTGCGCCATAACCTCTTCTTCCAGCAGAAAGGCCTCTAACAACCACTTTTAGTGATTCTTCAGCCTTATGTTCTTCAATTTTTATGGGTGTTTCCATTGTTTTTGAACTCCAAACTGTTTCTGGACGAGCTTGAACTATGAACATGTTTTCTGGATAAGATAAATCTTGGTCAATTGCCCATTCAATATCCATGGGTTTGCCATAATGCTTTTCAATTCGCGTAGCAAGTTCTGCAAGCACCATGATTTCTTGGTCGCTTATGCAGGTTACTTTCTGCTTATCCTCCGGCACATCCAAGTGCACTGTCTTACCTGTCTTGAGGTCACGAATGTACTCTATTGTTTTTCGTGCAATCCTTCTTTCCTTAATTTTCATCGTGTTTTTGTCGACGACAAAATCGTCAGGGTTAACAACGCCTGATACGACAGTTTCTCCTAAGCCGTAGTTGCCTTCGATTACAATTTCATCTTGATTTCCCGTTACAGGGTTTATGGTAAACATGACTCCAGCAGCTCTGGAGTTCACCATTTTTTGTACTCCAACGCTTATGAAGACTTTTTCGTGCGCAAAGCCTTTTTCGTTTCGATAAAAGATTGCACGTGGCGTGAACAAGCTTGACCAGCATTTGATAACTTTATCGGTAAGGTCATCTGGTCCTTTAACGTTAAGGAAGGTTTCTTGTTGACCTGCAAATGATGCGTCAGGTAAGTCTTCGGCTGTAGCGCTTGATCGTACAGCAACAAAAACATCCTTTAACTCGAGGCGTTTGTTTAGGTCTTTGTATGCTTTTTTTATAGCGTTTTCAATTTCTTTAGGCATTAGAGTTTTTTCGATAAGTCCACGTATCTTCTTGGATGCAACATCATACTGTTTTGGGTCGTTTAGGTCTGTGATTGTTTCTTTAATTATTTTGTAAATTTGCTCGGCTATTCGCTTTTCTTGAATAAATCTTTCATAAGAATAAGCTGTTACCGCAAAACCAGGCGGAACAGGCAATCCTACATTAATCATTTCGCCGAGGCTGGCGTTTTTGCCGCCAACAACAGGAATATCGTCTTTTCTTAAATCATCAAACCATAAAACCAGTTCTTTCTCTTTTACGCTCAAGTTGTCTCCGTCTCCGTTTCGGCCTTCTCGGTTATGTTTGGAGAAGCTTGAATCTTGGAGATAACTATTTTGCAAGGTATGGGAAGTTTTGCGCTTCCTCTTTTGAGGGATTCTTTGGCTGTTTCAGCAGCTGATGCTTTTACTTTGACCGTTATGATGGTTTGTCCTACCTCTACTTTTGCTGCAGTGCCGATCGCTGTTCCGAAGGAACGTCTCATTCCCTGTTGAAGCCGGTCAGCGTGAGCGCCGAAGATCATTTTGTTTTCTCTTAGGATAATATGAGGATATGGATGAACAACCATAAGATAATCATTTATGAGTTTATCCATTAAGATGCGGTTTGTTGCCACACGTGCTGCTTCTAAGGCGCTATGGCGTATTTGAGCTCGTTCTAAAGCAATAAGTTTGCCTTCAATTTCAAAGGTACCCTTTGTATCACCCATAGTGAACTTCACTATTTTTGGTGGTGGAAAACCTCTAGCGTATTCTTTTCTTGTGTAGGCTCGATTTTTCACGTGCCTGTAATTTCTTGCGTGCATGCAACGTCCCTTTTTAGCATTACTCATTCAGCGGTATTTAAACGATTTGTAAATACGTGGTGATACTTCCGTGCTTTTTCCAACTTCTAGTTATTTACTTAAAATGCTTTATTCGAGTGATTGCTGTCATTCGCTTATATACTTAGTTTACTTTTTGATTTTCAGAATGCCAACTGAACTGTTTATTTCAGGGAAAAACTGGATGCTTTCATTAGCGGAGCTTACTTCCTACTTTAAATCAAGGGAAATCAAATTCAAGGTATCATTTTTTTCTAAAGAATTTTTTGCACTAACTTTTGAGGAAAATTTCGATGCTTCAACCATTGCCGATTTGGGTGGAACAATAAAGATTGGCGAAGTAAAAGCAAAGTTTCTGACGCAAATTGTTAAAGAAGCGTTTATTGAAAGAAACAAGGAAGCCCAATCACAAATAGCTGAGTCTTTAGCATCAAGCGGTTTAGTTGATGAGATGGCGAAGTCGGCTGAGAAGATTTTTTTTGGAGTAAGCGTGTATTGTACTGAAAAAACGTTGCGTCCATTATCGTGGGTTATTCAGCGGTTTGTCGGTAGCGCTGTAAAGGGTGAGTTGGCAGGTTACGGCAAGAAATCGAAGTTTATGGGGTTTTCTAAAGATAGAAAGTTCGCTCAGCTAAGCCATGTTGAAGTTTTAAAGAAGAATTTGGTTGAAAACAAGGGAGAGGTATTGCTATGCATTGGCAAGGAAGAAGCTTGGGTTGCTACCACTGTGGCTGTTCATAATCCGTTTGAATTTCAAAAAAGAGACATTTACAAGCCTAATCAACGGAAAATTTTTGCCATGCCACCGAGAATAGCCAGAATAATGGTTAATTTATCTTATTGTACGCCTAGAAAGGTTTTGCTTGACCCATTCTGTGGTGTTGGCACAATTCTTCAGGAAGCACTGCTGGCAAGGGCAAAGGTTGTCGGTGTAGATGTTAATCCTTGGTGTGTTAAAGCGGCAAATGAAAATCTTGAGTGGCTTAAAAGAGAGTATAGTCTTGAAGGTACGGAGTTTAGGGTTTTGCAAGGGGACGTGAGTAGGTTGGCACAGAAAATTGGGCAAGAAACGGTAGATTGCATTGTAACGGAGCCTGATTTGGGTCCAGCGTTGCGGCAGGTTGCTACTGGACCATATGCACTAAAAATTATTCAGAAGCTTGAGCCGTTGTATTTTGGTTTCGTTGAAGAGGCACATAGAGTCCTGAAAAGCGATGGACGATTGGTACTTGTGACGCCTTACATTATAACTCGTTCTGGAAAATCCGTGACAATGCCGATTGGTGAGAAAATTGAGAATTGTGGATTTAAGAGGGTGCAGCCTCTCACTAAAGAGATGTTTTCTGAGGGTGCGGTAGGGCTGGAAGAGTTGGTCGGTGTTTCCTCGTTGGTTGAGGTTGATGAACGGCACAAGATTGGCAGAGAAATTCACATCTACGAAAAATAAACAGATCATTTTCAGATATAATTTATTAATTTGTTTAATGAACTATGTTTCTAAAACAAGTTGAGGCAGGAAACTGTTGGAGACTAATTCAAGACCTAATTGGAATAGATACTTCTTAGACCTATGCGAAGCTGTAGCTAGGCGCGCTACGTGTGACCGTGGAAGAAGCGGCTGTGTAATTGTTAAGAACAAACGGATTATGACTACTGGCTATGTTGGTGCTCCTGCTGGTTTGCCACACTGTGACGAAGTTGGACATGACATGCGCAAAGTATTCGACAGCAACGGCAATGTAACCCAGCATTGCGTGCGCACTCTTCATGCGGAACAAAACGCTATCATTCAAGCGGCCAGGTTTGGTATACCACTTGAGGGAGCAACACTTTTCTGTAAAATGACGCCATGCCGAACTTGCGCCATGATGATAATTAACGCTGGCATAAAACGGGTAGTTTGCGAAAAGCGGTATCATGCTGATGCAGATGCTATAGAGTTGTTCAAGCAGGCAGATATTGAATTAACCATAATGAATGATGAAGTCGAAAAATACGACGAGCAATAAAATTATCGTGCTCTTGGAACAACTATCCACTTAACATTGTCAAATCCATACTTTGTTATTAGTGGATCGAGAAAGTCTGGGGCTAAGTCGTCATCTATTTCTGACAGAACCACCGTGTCCCCTATTCTGTAAACGATGCCTATGGACGTGAGATCTTTTAGGGCAGCATATTTACCTTTGATTTCCCAATAGCCAGGCTCATCTTTCCCAACCTCCATAATCCAAGAATACTTATCCTCAGGATGCATGCCTTGTGTAAAGTTGAAGCTGCAAACAATGTCTCCAACTGCCTTGGGGTCATCGTTTGTTTTAACGTAAAACCAAATTGTCATCTTGCAGTCACTACAATAACCAATGCACTATACCTTTATTTGCTTTTCAGAACAGCCAAATAGCGCTCTCTAAGCAGGTTAAGTTTTGGCTTCTATAAGTGTTAAAGTTTCAAAGAAAGGCAGTTTACGTTCAGCTTTAAAGCTTGCTTTAAGATTGCGCTCCTCAAATTTGCGAATCGTTTCTTCAACATTTGTAAGTGTTGACTGCATTAAGAGAATCCGACTGTTAGGTTTCAAGTGCGGTGAGGCTTCGGAGATAAAGCGGTCGATAACTTGCCGTCCATTAATGCCTCCTGCCCATGAGCGCCCAATCCAGAATTCCGCTTCATCCTCGGCTGCGGGAAGGTACGGTGCATTAAAGAGAATTAAATCAAACGTTGCTTTTTCGTTTAAAGCGGTTAATAGTTCAGCTTGCATGAAAGCCATTTTACTACGTACATTATTAAGCGCCGAATTCTCCCTTGCGCAACGTACAGCATAGGGATTTAAGTCAACCGCAACCACGTTGCCAGCTTTTTCCGCTGCCAATATGCCAAGTATACCGCAACCAGTACCCACATCCAATACCTGCGCGCCTTTTTCTACATCAAGGTTTTCAGCGAAAAGAAACGAGTCCTCTGCAGGCTCGTAAACATTCTCCCATATATTAAAAACGTAATTGCCAAAGTGTACTCTCTTAACTGGGAAGGGCATTTGCTAATGCTCCAAAATCTTTAGGCGATAACTCTCTTACGCGCCTCTCATGAAATGGCAGGGCGAGAGCTATCTTTTCCGCGTCAAGCTTGCTTAACTTCAAAGTGCTCCTAATGAACGGCGCAAGCGCTTTGCCTAACTTCTTGTTACGCTGAGTAAAGAGCCACTTGACCATTTGCTTGAAAAACATTTCATCCTTCACCTCAAACGATCTTTGACTCCAAGGCTTTAGCCGAACGATTAATGAATCTACTTCCGATTGAGGATAAAACATTACTTTCGGAACCGAGTCCAAAAGCTCAACCTCTACATGCTGATAAGTCAGAACCGTTAACCAACCATAATTCTCACTGCCTACAGCCGCTACAAGACGACTGGCAAATTCTTTCTGCAAAATCAGTACTGCACAATCAATTCTGCGCTCAAAAAGCCACATTATAAGACGAGAAGACAAATAGTAAGGAGGAATTGCTATAACCTTGTTAAACTCAGGCAACGCTACCTTCAATACATCGCCTTCTATTACAGTCACATTGCCAATGCCTTTGACTTGTTCACGCAACACTTCTGCAACTTG
This sequence comes from Candidatus Bathyarchaeota archaeon, assembly GCA_963715865.1. Lineage (GTDB taxonomy): Archaea > Thermoproteota > Bathyarchaeia > Bathyarchaeales > Bathycorpusculaceae > Bathycorpusculum. Next base: position 2,193,254 of record OY970280.1, on the reverse strand, counting down.
CGGGTCCTTCTCAACAGCAAATACAGCCTTACACTTATCAGCCAAGAAACGACTTAGAAAACCGAAGCCTGCACCAGCATCCAACACCACATCTGAAGGGCCAAGTGAAGCATAAGCGCATAGCATGCCGTAAAGCGAAGGCTCAACCATGAAATTCTGCCCCAAAAGCTTATTCGGGACAATTCGATACGTTCGAAGCAGCTGCTTCGTTTCCTCAAGACTCATCGCTTTATGCCTTACTGTGACCGCGTGAACAATCGGTACTTGCTGTCGCCCTCAAGCTCTTCCATAACCCGCTTTGTGATCAATTTTACAGGGTTCGGCAACTCAGTACGCTTCTGCAAATCATCAAAGCTTTCGAACGGCTTCCGCCCACGTTCATTAATGACTTGCCACATGTACTTTTTTCCGATGCCTGGAATAAGCTCTAAGGCATGCATTCGAGGAGTAATTGCTCGTGCGGTATTGAAGAAGTTGACAAACCACTTTTCCCGGTTTAACACTATACGGTTTATTACGCTTGGAAGTTCCGCTTTCGCTGAAGCTGTTAACTCATCATAGCCAACACGTCCTATAATGTACGTAACTTCCTCACGGGAATCTTTCCCCACATACACGCGGTCACCAGGCTTAAGTATTAAACCCTCCTTCACCAAAGCCTCCAAAAGAGTAAAGAACTCTTCACCCACACACTGAATTAAAGCTCCCGCTCGGTAACCTGCCCGCCCAGTCGGGCGGAATCCTGGCTTGCCGTGCTGCAAGAAATCTAACACGTAAGCGTACTCTTCATACCGTTTTTCCATAACTGTCACTAAGTCCGTCCTCTATTCTATTCTCGCTTACTGCTTAAAAATACTTAGCCGCTTTCTGCTACTTCAGAGTTCTATTCTCATTCAGAAGCTCGACAATAGCCCGTAATTTTGCAGTCTCTATAATCTTGCGACCGCCAGCTAAGAAAACCCTCAACTCGTCAACAGTTTCAGGCATACAATTTATAATTTGAACGGCTTCAGCCTCGTCAATTTCGTATTCTTTAACGAGAGTTTGCAAGAGCTCTTCCGCCTTTTCAGGGTCAACTTTGGAGAACTTGTTTACATAATCTAAAGTTCGGCGTTGGAACTGGTCTAAATTTTCCTCGCCAATAGCCTCTAACACCTTCTTAACCTGCGGTATTGTCAAGCGATTCTCGCTTACTTCTCTCTTGCTCATTTTCCTCAACTGCCCGTATACGGCTCTAAATGTTCTGAGCGAGTAATTATTTCTTTAATAGCGTTGCCTTGCGGAACGCTTACTACGTATCCTCTACCACGCTTAGCCACTACAGTGCCTATTTTACCGTGGAAGCGTTTATGTGGCATACTCTTCTGTACGCTAGAATCCATCTTTATAATCACTTGAGAACCAGGCTTGTACTCTTGGAGTATTTTGCTAATTTTTGGCTTACCTTTATCTCTGGTTGCCTTTTTCAGAAGACTGCGAGTCCCCGCATAATATCCTTTTGAACCTCTCATTCAAATTTCACCTTTTTTTAATCATCCATTATGACTTTTAGAACGTCAAGCTTAAGCGTCTTCGCTCTGTTTGCAAGCAAATCTGAAACGTTCGGTATTGTTCTTCCTTCATCTCCAGACACCAATTCTTTAACATAGAGGCCGCCTTGGCAACGAATTTCCATAAGAGCCCTCTTAAGCGACACCTTCTTAACTTTAACCTTATATATGTACCTTTCTCGGATTAAATCCGCCCTCCTATGCAAAACACGAAGTGGCGTCTGCTGTTTTATTGAAGCTCCACTTAGCGTCTCTTCCAACATTCGCAAACCCTCCTCGGAAACCTCGTTCTCAAATTCAGCTAGTAACCGATACTCTTTCTGTGCACCTTCACCCTTCTTGAGCCGCCTGACCACATCCTTAGTGGTAAAACGCAACCGCGAAACCTCGACCTTACCCATAGCTTCAGCGTTGATTTTGGCTTCAATTTCCTTCAAATCAACAAACCGCTTTTTTGGCTTAGAAACCTCAATAACAAAAGGTCGACCTGTCCCCAGCATTCGGGCATCAATGTCTTCGCGTCCAGAAGCGTGAAACGATGTTTTTTCACCCTCAGTTGCTTCCAACAGCGGCTTTGAGGATAGCTCCTCGACTGATTCTGGATATAGTTTACCGGTTCCGCCGCACTTTTCACAGCCTCTTCCACGGCAGTTTGAACAGAACCATTTCGACTGTGGAATATCTCGCACAAGCTTGCGATACCTGCCGCCGACGAAAAGCGGGTTAACCTGAAGTCGCACTTTCTGTTGGAAAGGGTTGATTACTATGACCATATCAGGCACTAAGTAATCCACCTCTTTACCAGTGCGTTCAGCAAGAGCTTTGCCAAACAATCGTCCAAATTCATGCTTAATACTTTCGCCATAGCTGAGGTTCAGAGTAGCCTTAAACTCATCTTCACGTTCCTCAACCTTAACTGGCAATTCAATTCCTACCAGAAATGTAGTAAACTCATAACCTTCGAGGGCGCTTAAGGATTTCTCGGTTAGGCTATCAAGAAGCGAAAACTTGCCTTCGCAAAGGAAACACTTTGTTTCCGAGGCTTCTTTGGGAACGCGTTTTTTGAGGTGTTTCAGGGTCTCTTGTGCTTCTCTCGAAAAACCATTAGTTGCCAAAATTTTAAGCCGTTTAATTCCGTCGAGGCTTTTTTCTTTAGCAAGGTCGTTGGCTTGCAAGGTTAAACTGATTTTTAATGCTGAGCCTCGAACGTTATTTTCCATACTGTAACCAAGCGAAGCAAATTGTCTACCAAGGCAGTGATCGCAGAGGGGATATTTGCTAAGAAGTTCAAACGCTTTTTCTAAAACATCCATTCAGGAAACCTACTTGAAATTTGCTGGCATTCCCCTTCCGCCTAGTCCGAAAGGCAGTTTCTTTTTACGCTTAAACATCTTTAGCATTTTACGCATCATTACATATTGCTTTAGAAGTTCTTTAACGTCTTTTTCAGTTGTTCCTGAACCGCGTGCGACACGTCTTGCCCGAGAAGAGTTCAACACCTTAGGGTTCTCCCTTTCTTCAGGTGTCATGGATTGAATTATTACTCGCCATTTATCCAAGCGGTCTTCAGCCGTATTCAACATGTCTTCGGGCACATCATAGGACATGCCAGGCAACATCTTGAGCACTTTCCTGAAGGGACCCATGCCTTTGACGGCCTCAAACTGCTCATACATGTCGGTTAGGGTGAATTTGCCGCTGAGTATTTCCTTGGCTTTCTTCTGCGGAACCTTAATTTCGGCATCATGCACCTTCTCCAAGAGCGTTTCTAAATCGCCCATGCCTAAGAGTCGACCGACAAAGCGCGAGGGAATAAAAGGCTCGATATCTTCGATTTTCTCGCCTGTACCAATGAACTTTATTGGAGCACCTGTTGCTGCAACTGCTGACAGTGCGCCTCCACCACGTGAGGAACCGTCGAGTTTTGTTACGATGATTGCGCCTATGGGTGTTGCTTCATGGAATGTTTTCGCTTGAATGAGTGCTTGTTGACCGATGGTGCCGTCAATCACCATTATGACTTCGTCAGGCTTGATGTTCTTCTCAAGGTCTTTCATTTCCTTGATTAAGTTTTTCTCTTCCTTGTGCCTGCCCGCCGTATCAACGATTATCAAGTCCTTGTCGTTGAACTGCTTTAAGCCTTCCCTGACAACTTTAACTGGGTCTTTAGCCTTCAAGTCACCATAAATAGGAATGCTTATCCTGTTTGCCAGTTGCTGAAGCTGAGCGAACGCGCCAGGACGATAGGTGTCAGCGCAAATCAACGCTGGCTTTAAACCTCTTTTCTGGAAATACCTCGCCAGTTTTGCTGCCTGAGTGGTTTTTCCGGAGCCTTGGATTCCAACAAGCATTATAATTTTCCTTTTTTCAGGCTCCATCTTGATTGGAACAGGCTTATCACCTACAAAGCGAGTTAACTCTTCGTAAACGACTTTTATAACGTGCTCGCGTCTTGAAATGCCCGGAGGAACTTTCTCTTTTAACGCTCGCTCCTCTATGCGCTTGGATATTTCGAGGACAAGTTGAACATTAACATCTGCTTGGAGTAACGCCCTTTGTATGTCGCGGACGAGTTCCTTCACTGTGGCTTCGTCCACTATGGAAGCCTTGAAAACCTTTTTCAAGGCGTCGTAAAGAGAAGAACCTAACTTGTCTAATGCCATCAGAGTCTCCAGCCCTTAAACATTATGATTCTTTTAAATAAAGATTACAGCATAAAAGTCTAACAATACAGGTTAATTTCTTTTTTAAAACGTTTTTGAAGCCTCAGTTCCCCATTAAGCATTCTTCACAATTCAGACGGCTCTTCATGCATCATTGGCTCCATCATCAAAAATGCTCCAAGCTAGAACATAAACTTTAATCGAAAATCTTTTAACAACACAGGAACAATCAACATTACAAACTGGTGGATAAGCTGACTGCAGAACGCGTAATTCACGCATCCATATTCATTCTGTTGCTGGTAGGCTTAACAGTTCTAAGCGCATGGATAAGCTACATTTACCTGCAACATAATTTCATACTTGTATTCGCAGGTATCATGTTAAGTTGGGGTGTAATTCTGTTGGCAATGTATCTTGCCTTCAAAAAGCTCGGTTGGAATTGGTGGAGCTAAAAAAAAGACAAACAAACCCTCAGGTAAGTAAGAAGAGAAGATTGGCAACTTGCTAACTATTTATTTTACTCTGACGATTTTTACTCTTCCAAGTATTTTCCAGTATTCAATTTCTGCGCCGGGGGCAAGCTTGGCTTTGAGGTCTTCCTCTTCAGGAAATGGAGCATCTAAGTACTCGTAGGTTTCCAGATCCATTATTTGAACTCCCGTGGGGTTAATGGCGAAAACTTGTCCGGGTCTTTTATCAATTAGTGGAATTTCAGCGCCTAAATCAACGGGTTTAACGAATTGTCTTTTTTGACCGTCAAATACGCCGATGGCAACTATTCTGAATTTGGCGGATCCGTGTTTTCCAGGCTTTGACTTTGCAATGTCTACTATTTTGCAGGGTTCGCCTTCAATCATCATGTAGCCGCCAACGCGTAATTCTCCGACATCGACTGGTCTGCTCATACACTCACCAACAGTCTAGCTCTATTCAATGCATTCTGAACAACACCCATATATAGATTTAGGGACTGAATTTTTCGTTAATTTTCGTTTTTTGGCGTTACCGAATGGAATATTGGTGTAAAATGCGCTAACATGGTGAAAATGAGGTTTATAGCAGGTGTTTAATTTCCACCCCCCACCTCCATTACTAATAATCAGCTAATGTTAGCGTGATTTTGAAACAGTACGTATTTTATTGCATATTTAATGAATTTCAATTAGAAAATATACTATTTCTTTAACTATTTATCTAGTGCAAACGCTTAAAACCGTTCTTATTGTAATGTAGCTAAATAAGAGAGTGAACAAATGACTGAAAAGAGAGACCGGTTAGTTGTAGGATTAACAGGGTCTTTTGGCAGTGGTTGTTCAACGCTTACTAAATCGTTAGTAAAGCTTGGTTTTAAGGAATTCCGTCTTTCAGAATATGTTAGGAATCAATATCATGAAAAAACAGGTAAGCCGAAGGAAGAAGCTACAAAGAAAGAATTGCAAGACATCGGCGATCAAATGCGTCAAGAGCATGGCATAGAATATCTTGCTTATCTGGCATCTCTAGAAGCTGATAAAACTGGAGAAGAACCACTGGTTTTCGATAGCATAAGGAACATAGGTGAGGTAAATTTTTTAAGAAAAAAATACGATGCTTTTTTCTTGATTGCGGTCGATTGTGGACCTAAGAAGAGATGGGAAAGGATTAAGGAAGATCAGTATCTAGAAAAGGGATTAGATGAAAACCAATTTGAAATTGACGAAAAAAGGGATAAATTCGACGAAAAATCCAAATTTGGTCAATCCGTTGATTTCTGCGTTGATGATGCCGATGTAGTTATTGATAATGAAAAAGACTACCCTGATGAGGATATTGCTATTGATAACCTCAAAGATAAAATAGCGCCATATATCGGATTAATGAATGGAGACCTTAGCAGGACTCCTAATCCTTTAGAGATGAATATGGGTATAGCATACACAGCATCCCTTTCCTCCAAGTGTGTTAGAAGACGGGTTGGAGCTGTGATAGTTGATGAAAAATATAATTCCATTTTATCCGTTGGCTATAATGAAAATCCTCATCCAATCGAACCGTGTATTATCAAATATAAAAGATGCTACCGCGACCATTATAAAAGCCAGTATTTTAAACATCTGGAAAAAATGAAGCAAACGTGTCCTGAATGTAGAACTTTGCTAAAAGATTTGAAACCTCCTTTTAAATGTAACAATTGTGGATGTGACTTAGATAAAAAAATGGGAAACAAGATAATGGATCGCTGTACAGCTGTACATGCAGAAGAAAAGGCCATATTGAATATTGGAAGTCGAAACATTGGAGGATGCACTCTTTATACTACAACTTTCCCATGTTTTACTTGCGCACAAAAAATAGTTTATAGTAAACTTGGAAGCGTTGTCTTTGTAGAGCCCTATCCAGATCAGGATTCGGTAAACATTTTGGCCGAAGCGGGCATATCAATTCGTAAATTCGAGGGAATAAAGGCCAAAGCATACTTTAGAGTATTTGGTTCTTGGCAAAAGGATATCGAGGAAAGTTTATACAAAAAATAGTTGTGATACGAAATAAGGCAAGGGTTATTTCTGCAAGGTTGCTAATGGCTTAACTATACTTTCAACGAGTGTACTTGGGTAAAGTAATGAATCGGATACATTTTCCGCTTTTATGTAATCAGCATATTTTATCACTATTTTGTTATTGCAAACGCAGCATATTTTTTCTTCACTTTGAGGATTGTAAAAAACTGTCCAATTTTTGCAATTTGGGCATTGCTCCATTATCATTTCTCCCGTAAAGGTTTAGTGTCTATAGAGGACATACGTAGCGAAGATATATATGAGTATTATATAAATGAAAAAACATATCAGACCAGAATTTCCATTGGAAATTGTAATTTTTTAACGCAAGAATTATTTTTATTAATATAAATCTGTTAATTTAATTGATATTTTTCTGTGTTATTATTTATATACATGTTTTCCGCCAATAACATACATGAGTATATGTAGGGGTCCTTTAATTGCAATACAACCCCCTGATGCTGTTATATAATAAAACATTTTAGTTTCTCTTTAGATTCCTAATCGAGGCTTCTGAACAACACTCATATATAGATTGAGGTAACGCTATTTACTGAGCGGTGGAATTAGTTGTTCAAAAGCGTGGGATTAGTCGCCCGCTACGATAAAAAACCAGCGTTAAAGCTTACAGAGGAGTTAGCGGAGTATCTTAAAAGCAAAGGTTTGAAGGTTTACATAGAAGATACTCTAGCAGGAAAAATAGCCACGCGGGAAGAGATGGTTCCGCTATCAAAAATGAAAACTGACTTCATAATAACAATCGGTGGCGACGGAACAATACTACGTACATGCATCACGGTGCCTAAGCCTGAACCGCCAATTTTAGCAATTAACATGGGAGTCAGAGGGTTCTTAACAGAAGTTGAACCTAAAAACGCTTGTGAAGCAGTAGAAAAAATCTTGAAAGGCGAGTACAAAATAGAAAAATGCGCTAAGCTAGCTGTGTCAGCAGGCGAAGAATCAATGCCAGACGCTTTAAATGACGTTGTCATTTCTGCTGGCGAACCATCAAAAATACTTTACACTCAAATATGCAAGAACGGGAAGCCAATTCTTAAATGCCAAGCAGACGGCCTAATCGTAGCCACCCAAACGGGTTCTACCGGTTATTCCCTTTCAGCAGGAGGACCGGTTTTAGACCGAGAAGTAGATGCTTTCGTTATTACGCCGATCTGTTCGTTAACTGTGTTCCATTCGCTTGTTTTTCCAGCGGACTCCACTATTACCTTCAACGTAATTAGGCCAAAGGACATGCTTGTTTTAATTGATGGAAACTACCGCAAACTTGTAAGCGTTAAAGAGCCAATGCTTAAGGTCACAAGATCCAAAAATGTAACTTCTTTTATAAGATTCGAAACTGATTTTTATGACCGGTTAAGAAGTCGGTTGCTTTTTAAGGGAACAGAATGAAAAGCCAAGCAGATAATCAATGTAAAAGAGTAATTGTCCTAGACACTTCCGCTTTTTTGGCAGGTTTTGACCCTTTCTCATTAAGCGAAGAACAAGTAACCGTGCCCAAAGTTGAAGAAGAAATAAGAAAGAATTCTATGACTCGGGTTAGATTTGAAACAGCAATTGAAAGTGGAAGATTAAAGGTTAAGGTGCCTTCAGAAGCATTTTGGAACAAAGCAAAAGCATCGGCAAGTAAAATTGGCGACTCATATTTACTGTCTGAAACGGACATGCAGCTTTTGGCTTTAGCCTTCGAATTGAAAGCAACAGGTTACACGCCTCAAATTGTTACTGATGACTATTCAATCCAGAATGTTGCCACTCAGTTAGGAATAGAATTTTTAGCACTCGCTACTTTCGGTATCAAGCGCCTTTTAGAGTGGATAAGATACTGCCCAGCGTGCCACCGAGAATACCCTGCCAACTGCTCATCCAAGGAGTGCCAAGTTTGTGGTACAGAACTTAAGAGGAAGCCTCGTAGAACAGCGAAAAGCTTGAAGGCAAGATAGTTCTAGGTTTCTTTTGCTACTTCATTAATGGTATCTTCAACGATATCCAGCGCTGAGCCTAGCAGGTCGCTTTGTATAGTAAGCGGCGGAACTATCCTAAGCGTTGAAGCACCACAAGTAACAACTGCTACTCCGCGCTTCCATGAGCGCAAAATAACCTGAGAAGCTTTCTGCGGCGCAGGCTTTCTTGTTTCCTTGTCCTCAACAAGTTCAACACCAATCATTAGACCTTTACCACGTACATCTCCAACTATGTTGCTGGTTTCTTTCAAGTCCTCCAACCTTTTCATCGCGTAAGCACCTTGCCTGTTGGCGTTATCCAGCAACTGCTGCTCCTTAATGGCGTCCAGAACTGCGGCTGCGGCAACGCATGATAAGGGGTTTCCGCCGAAAGTGCTTGCGTGCGAACCGCCAGTCCAGTCCATAATTTTCGCTTTAGCAATTGTTGCACCGATGGGCAAACCTGAAGCCAAAGCCTTTGCACTGCAGATTATGTCTGGTTCAGTGTTCCAGTGTTCAATAGCGAACCATTTGCCCGTTCTGCCTATGCCAGATTGCACTTCATCGTCGATAAGCAGTAAACCATACTTATCAGCGATTTTCTTAAGCTTTTGGAAAAACTCTGGAGGAGGAACCACATAACCACCTTCTCCTTGGATTGGTTCAAAAAGAATCGCTGCCACATCTTCAGGAGGCATATACTTTTGCAATACTTGCTCTTCAATAAAATCTACGCACCAATAGTTACAGTCCGGCTGTTCCAGTTTGAAAGGGCAACGGTAACAATAGGGATAAGGAACATGAGCTACACCCGGCATAAAGGGAGAAAAATGTCTCCTTTGCGTTGGTTTGCTGGCGGTAAAAGCTAATGAACCCATCGTGCGACCATGGAAAGCGCTTATGAAGCCTATGAATAATTGTTTACGTGTGTGCCATCTGGCAAGTTTTACTGCCGCTTCAACGGCTTCGGTGCCGCTGTTGCCAAAATAGGTTTTTTTCTCAAAATCGCCAGGAGCTATTTTAGCTAACTTTTCTGCTAAGTTGATTACTTCTTTGTAGTAGAAGTCAGTGTTAGAATAATGCAGAAAGCGGTCACACTGACTTTTTATAGCCTCAACCACACGGGGGTGATTATGACCAACGTTCATACAGGCTATGCCAGAGTTGAGGTCAATGTACTCGTTTCCATCAACATCCTTAACTATGCAATCGTTTGCTGACTCAACAACAAGCGGATAATACCGCATATACGAGGGGGAAACAAACCGTTCATCCTTCTGAACAAGCTCTCTAGCTTTAGGTCCAGGTGGAGAAACAACAATTTTAGGGTAAGCAACCATTTTGAAATAACTCCAATCAAAAGCGACTAGTAAAGAGGCAATATTAACCTTTACGCACCAAGAGATACAGCAGTTTAACTTAGAAGAGCGTTAAGAGCAAGATTAAAAACAGTCCCTCCAACCCAAAGACCGGAATCAACGTTTGTTTCGCCTTCTGAATCGCCTTATCCACAAGAATCGACATTGATTGCAACCGAGCTTCACCAATTACTCTTACTTGGGGAACAACAAGACGCAGACACCCAGCTTTTGAAGCTTCCAAGTTTGCCTCTGCCTTTTTTGCCACTTCACAAATACAACGAATCAGTATCTCGTGGCTCATAACTTCACCGACCGGGTGGTAACCACGCCTTCCCGTAATTACGGTTACGGCATGAGTGTCTGTAGTGAAAACTTCGCTTTCATCAAAACCGACAGAAGTTAAAGCGGCAAGAATCTTTTCACGCAAACCCGAAATCATGTTGTTTCCATCAATTACCACGTAAGCAGTTTTCTGTTTCTCTACTTGAACGACTATTGCAGTGATTCCGCCTGTACCCATGCCATCTTTTAAATCAAATTCTTTAGGGAAAACAGTGGCGGCTCCAACCATGAACTGTTTAGTTGGCAGCGTAATTGCTTTTTGAAGGCATTTAGAAGCCGCTACTTGCAACGCGTCTAAATATTCTTCGGTATCAACTATGTCGTTGATGCTGTTGTGGGCATTAACAATCATAGCATATTTTAATCCATACTTTTCTGCTTCCTCACCGACAACGCGACCTAACTCTTGCGGTAAATCTTCAGTTGTTTTTGGAGAAAGCGTAAAAGAAAGAAGCGCAGTGTCCCCAAAAAATTGACATGAAGCGGCAGCTGCACCTTCAGTGACTTTAACAAAAGGCGAAGCTAAATTAGACGATGCCTTAAACTTTGCAGAAGCTATTACCTGTGAAACTATTTTATGATTCTGCGCTTGCGAGGCTAAATCAAGCTCATGCCCAAGAATGCCAAGGGGAACACAGGTGTCGCATCCAAATTCTCTTTCGAACTCATGCTTGAGAAGAGAGGGCAAAAGGCTACTGCCTATATTCTTGAATGGGCCTGGATGCACAAGAGGAACAATGACTGCAGCTTTAGGCTTGGAAGAGTCAAACTTTAGCAGAGTAACTTCCACATCCGCGTTTTCACCCATCTTTTCAAAAAACTCTTCAAGAGGCGCGTTAAGACCAACTATCCAGTTAAGCATAAACGCCCTAAACAGTGGCAAAGAAGGTATCGAATAGGTTTTCTGACCTAAACGGTCCAGGGATGAAAGGAACAAGAAAACTACAACGCAACCAATTATTGGAGAAATGACTAAGAAAGGTAGAATTTGAATTAGAATAGCACTTGAAATGCCAGCCCAAAAAGCAAGAAAAGCTACTATGCAAAGGGTGGGATTAAGCAAAACAGACAATAGTTTCCGCCACATAGCTGCGGAAGACGTTGCAATAAACACGACGCCCCTTAGAGTTACAACGGCGGCATATCCTAAAAGGCAAAGTTTAACCCATAATAACCAACCAAAAGCAAAGCCTAAAACAACGCCTATGGCGATGAAAAATAGCCAGAGAAGCCAACAGAAGAGGGACAGCGCTAAAGTGCGTCTCAACAAGTAAATTGGATCAACCTTTAGAATTATCTTGCTCATTACTGAATCGGCTATAAGCGTTAAAGCGAAAAGGGAAATGCCAAGAACCAAGCCGCTAGTTAACCCTTGGATTGATGGGAAAAGAGCAAAAGTTGAAAGCCCAACTACAACAATACAGATTACAGCAATTGCTAGAAGTGATTTTTTGTATGAGGGAAGGGAGAACAGGGAGGAATAGTGTTTCAGCGCACTATTCATTGAATGATTAAGGGAATCCTCAGTCGCCATGTTTCCATCCTCAAATTGGGTTTCTTATGGAACTGGACAGGCTTATTAAAATTTAGCTAACTCAAGGAGTTATTTTTTCGACACTAAATACATATTTTTTAATAACTCACAGTAGAGACCTTGACATTTTAGCACCAAAAAAGGCAAAAAGCAAGGAAAACAAAACGTCATCTTGCCATAATAGCCACAGAGTTAACATGCTTTAACAGGGGAATTGTTTTATCTTTAGAATAACAATCATATTAGTTTGCGAAGTCTATGCCAGATCAAGATTTGCCCCCTTCAATATTTCACATGCTGGAGAGAAACGTGGGCAAGAAAATCAGAGTTATTATAGATCCAGCTTACGGTTTCGAGGGCACGTTAGCCGCTGTAACGTATGAACCATCAGGAATCTGGCTTTCAGACGCAGAAGCTATCGTTTTAAGGTCTACAATTGCCCAGCCTATTCCGCAAGTGGCAAGTCGAGAAGAAAGAAGCGAGTTATTTCTTCATCTGAATTCGGTTCAAAGAATAGAAGTTTTACACGCTACGCCGCCGAGGCGTTAAATAAGCTGTTTAACCTGCAAAGAATACTTTTGCTAAAACAGAAATAACTATCAATGAAACCGCAAAGACCACAAGCAGTTCAGGTCTAATTTTTATTCCTTCAGTCTCTTCTTCAAAGAACCTCAGCAAACCTGCACTTGCTGCGGGCATTGGACCTGTCTCTTTCTTTTTGCGTCTACTCACCAAATATCCCTGTCCTTTTCAATGTATTGTATGCATTTAATTAATGTTGCGCAGATTCCAAAATTTTAAAACCTGAATTTTTTTCGGTTGACAAAGTTTAAACTGTACAACGTTAACAATTTACACAAAATTTGGTGAGCCTATGCACATTCATGAATTTCAAGAAATGATGCGTCGCCTATATTTTAAAAGAGATTCCGAACGTGGAGTAAACGGAACATACAATTGGCTTGTTGATGAGGTTGCAGAATTAGGGGAAGAATTGAAAAAAGGAACCGATAAAGAGGCTACTGAGAAAGAATTTGCAGATGTAATTGCATGGCTTGCATCTCTTGCTAACATAATGGGAATAGACCTTGAAAAAACAGCCATCAACAAATACAACTATAAATGCCCAAAATGTCAACAGTCACCATGCCAATGCACGTTCTAACTAACTAGGCGTTTCTGCCCTAAACCTGTAGACACCCAATAATAAGGTCTACGTCCTTTGCGGTGAACTATGCTTTCATTTTCAAGAAGTCGCAAGTGATGCAGAACAACGCTATAAGATAAAGACGTTACCTTCGCTATACTTACTGCATCACTGGGTTTGCTCTCAAGAGTTTCTAGTATTTTAGTTCTGGCTTTAACACCGCTACTTACGTTTCTCACATGTTCTAAGTAAGCGTTCGGATGCAAAGATTCCTTTATACCATTTCACCGCTAGATAAAAACGCGGTTTACATTGAAAAGCTTTAGGTAAAATCGGAAAGGCTGGCCTGCTTTGGCTTTTTGTTATCGAACATAGAAGCTATCTCTTCTTTTATCAGGTCCATGCGCTGAGTATAATACTTTGGTAAGCCGTATTTATCAACAAGTTGCTGTGCCACCACCAGATACTTCTCTATACCGCCACGGTAAACAGTGAGAGTTAACTTTCCCCCACAAAAAGGGCATTTCCCTTTGAGAGGCAATCGACGAAACTTTTTGTTGCATGATTTACATCTAAACGCTTGCGTTGAGAAAGCACGCAAATTACCCGCTATGTCTCTAATAAAATGAGTTGTTAAGACTTTTAAGGCGACACGCCTGACGTCCACAGCGTCAATTTTTTCGTCTAACTCCAGCTGCATATTCAGTTTATCAATCATGGACTTGAATTCTTTATAGGAACTGTTAGCGTTACCAAGGTTTATGTTTGACACGGGAGTGGTGTAGTTGAACCCTTCAAACTGCGCTTCAGTCCCAAGCCTATGACTGATAACGTCCATAATAGAGCTCACTGACCTAGCTTCAGCTTTCTCAAGAGTTTTTTGGTAGAATTCAAGCGGATAAGTTGCGTCAACATCAAAATCGTGGGCTTGTCTTTGCACTTCCTTCGTGTTAACAAACGGAATTAAGAGTAGGGGAGCATCCATGATTCCGCCTATCTGAGCAGGCAAGTATACGCGAGAGAAGTTGAGAAGTGTATCCAGCGCCAGCATGATAGCGTCTTCATCACCGTCACAGTCTCGGCGTTTGGCTGAGTGCCAAATAGGATGAGCATAAATTACATTACGATCAGTAAAACCAACTATGCGCCCTAAAATACATGCGCATGTATGGGGAGCTAAACCTAAAATTAAATGCCCAACAAGGTCTTCAGGCTTCTTAACGTTATAGTAAGAGGGAAGCTTGTAGACTCTTGTCAGTAGGTCATCAATAAAATCCGCAATTTGAATAAAGTATTCTCCTGCTCGCCAAGGAATCACAACATCCTGAACCCTAAGCTCACAAACCTGATTAGGATCAGTCAAACATGCGCCATGGATATCGTAACAGTATCCTAGCTGCCTTATCTTTTCAACGGGCACTCCGATTTCGGCAGGCGTAAAATGTGTTAAGGGAGCATTGGTAGCGTCAAAGCGGATTGTTCCATCCTTGTACACTGACAAATCATATTTTGCCCGCAAAACACCCTTTTCGATAATTTCAGGAGTCTTATCTTGATTAGTTAATCCTTTAACGCCCCTCAAGAGTTTTGGAACTGGATAACCAAGTGACCTGCATGCAGTATCGATTAAGTCTTTGAAGTTAATCGGCTGCCGCTGGTACTGAACAGCATCCGTTTTACAGGTGGGGCAACTGTTATCCTTTAAAGCTTTACCACAACGAGGACAACTATTCTCTGCTATAGTGTCACATCCACAACTGGAGCATTTTACCCTTAAAGTGTAAGTTTTACAGTTTGGGCATTTCCTCTTAGTTATCTCAACAAACACAGGACCCTGCTTTGCCGCTTCCAAAAGATCCCTGTGCGAACCGCCAGCTAAGCTTACTGGAAATAGAACGTGAACAAGCGGCTTCATCTCTCGCCTTTTAGCCTTCTCAGGTCGACCCATGCGTGCACCCACAAAGGTAGGCGCTTTATCTTTAACTTGCACTCCAGAAAGCAGGCTAATTGCTTCCAACGCTGTAGCAGTCTGCGTGCCCTCAACCATTTTTGTGGTACCGTAACCAAGACAGAAGGCCAAAGCGACCGCATCTTCACCTTCCAGCAAAATCTTATCACCTACTAGTTTATGCGGAACAAGGATTTTCCGCAATAACCCTACAATACCTTCGTTGGTCTCTCCCAAAATTCTGCAAACAACGCCATCTTCCAAGGTAATTTCAGAAGAAGCCAACCACTTTTTCAGAAACTCAACCTCTTGAACCGAGGATAAGCTTGTCCAGAAGAACGTAAAATTTGGATGCAAAGGCACGCCCAAGTGCAAGCTAAGAAGTATCGCCTCTTTAGCTGTAGGTTTGTTGCTAAACGGGTCGTCCAGAAAAATATTCAGTCTTCCTAAAGAAACCTGAGCAACTTCCGCTGCTTTCTCGTGATCTGAGCCGAATTTTTCCGTAAGAACACTCTGTAGGTCTTTAACCCACCATTCCTCAACGTATCCTGAAGGCGAAAGCCCCTTACTGGTATAGAGAAAATCGCCAAAACTAATCAGGATATCCCCTAAAAATAGGATTTTTTGGATTTTGCCTTTAACTTCGGCAAAATTTTCCAGCCACACTCGAACGACTGAATTATCCTTCAGTAAAACAATAGGAGGCTCAATGCTATCCACTGGGACTGTAACGCAACCTTTCCCCGGAAGTTCTAAGCGCATTTGTGTGCCTGTAGCAAGAAAACGCTCCAGTACAAGCATTGTGGCAGGATGGATGCCTACAGCTGAGAGGCCAGTGTTTCGCGATCTGCCATACCTTAACCTGAAGCCGCCACGCCGTGAAGGAAAAGAGAAAATTGGGCGCCCAGCAATCACGTCATCCATGAAGCCGCCTGACTTCTTCTCGGATTTCTTTCGGAATTCTCTTAGCCAATCCCAACCTTGGAAACCGAGCTTTTCAATAATTACCAAAACCTTTTGAGCGCGCCCTACGATACCGTCGTTAACCACCCTGAGTGCACCACCTCTTACGCGGTTTGTCTCGATTCTTGGAAGATTTCTGTATGAAGAGACTTCTACAGGGTCTGATTCAGTGCCTGTGACTTCAACAGGAAGCAAACTAAGCGCTTTCTTTAATTCATCATCGGGAATGTGGTATTGGAAACGGCCTACCGACCGTTCATACAATCTTAACTCTTCTATAAAACGGGAGATTTCTTCATCTGTAGGCTTATATCTATCCAAGCCTAACTGGCGGCGCACGAAATCGCCTACGACAAGAGTTAATGCCTGGTCTGTCCCGCCCGCAGACCGGATTGGCCCTGCAAAGTATATCGCCAAATAGCGTGTCCTATCAGCGTTAGTTTTTATTTTGACTTGAGCTATGCCTTGTATTGGCGCTGCAGTTAAGCCTTCAGTGAAAATTGCAAGGGCAGTTCGAATTGCCTGCTCAGCTGCTTTTTCAGGTTCCATGTGACCAAATTTGCCGTAAACAATTTCTTCAGCAACTTTAAATGCGATTTCTTCTCTTTGCATTTTAGTGCTTAATTCTCTGATGCTGAGTGCCACTTCTTTGGGTCCTACCAGCCCTTCTACTAAGTCAGCGATGTCTTGTGCAATAATGGACTCTGTTTTTAATGATGGGTCAAAGCCTTTTGATCTGGCGCTGTCGCTTATGGCATACAATTGCTTTAGCTGATTTTCCATCGTCTCAACGTAGTTCTGATAGCCCTTGCTGATATTCAAAGCGCAGCTCCACCTCAAGATATAGAGTAATGGGTTATTTTGGCTTTCTAAAAACTAAATAGAAAAGCTAAGCAGACTTCAAACCTTAAACCTTAAGGCCCTTGATTGCTTCGATGATTTCAGAAACCCTTTGCTTGGCATCATTGGTCTCAGTGACGTTTCCAGTTACGATTATGTCTGCTCCTGCAGAGGCAGCAGCTATCGCTTGCTCTTTAGTTCTTATTCCCCCACCTACTATGAGGTGAATTTCAAGCAAATGTTTGACTACACGAATCATTTCTGGGGGCACAGGATTTGCTGCTCCAGAACCTCCTTCAAGATAAATGAAGCGCATTCCAAGGTATTGGCCAGCAAGAGCGTGAGCGGCTGCTAATTCAGGTTTATTATACGGTACTGAAATCGCTTTGCCTACTATGCCAGCAGTGCCACCTTCGCCTACAATAATGTAGCCCATAGAAATTGGTTCTAAACCATACTTTTTAACGAGTGGAGCTCCAAGAATCTGGGCGCCAATAAGAAAGTAAGGATCAACCGAATTTAAAAGTGACATGAACCATATGGCGTCTGCGTGGCTGCTTATTCCAGTTATATTGTTTGGGAAAAGTATTGCGGGAATATTTACAGTGGACTTAATGGCTTTTACCACATCGTCAAGGTGAGCTTGAGAAACAAAAGTTGAGCCTCCAATCATAATGGCGGAGGTTCCGCTATTTTCAGAGTTTTCAGCAATACGCGAAGCATCTGAGGCTGATATTTTTTCTGGATCAACAAGAGTTATGTGGATTGAACCTTGGGTCTTTATTTTTTCGAGCAAGTACTTCTCGACAGGCCCTACCATACCAGCAATCCTTCAATTACTCTTTTTTTACGTTTGTTACAGTTGCTCTTTTTGTGGAACCATAAACGCGGTCGGTGAGCGTGCAGTAAACGTCAACTTCGCCTTGGGCAGGTTTAATTGGGAATTCTTCCTTAAGACCGCAGCTACTGCAACGTGCAACAGCGTGGCCGTCTTCTCTGAATATTTCAACCCTTACTGTTTCTTTTCCACATTTAGGGCAAGAGAAGAATTTAGGCAAACGTTTCTTAGGAATGTGAACCACTTTTTTCCTTCTTCGCCCCAATATAACAGCCTTCCAAATCGATGGTAATGCTCAATTATATTTATGCTTGTCCTTAAATACTTGCCTACGAACCAAGAATATGAGGCTGCGTGAGCCAAGTGAAGTTAACTTCTTCTGTGTTAGACTTGGATTTTTCTGAGACCGAAAAAAGAATTTGCCGTTTCATTAAAGAGTACGTCGAAAACGCACAAGCAAAGGGTGTAGTTCTTGGACTTTCCGGAGGAATTGATAGTGGAACAACAGCGGCGCTTTCAAGTCTCTCAGTAGGCGGAGAGCATGTTTTAGGGCTTATGCTTCCGGAAAAGGAAACGTTTAACCAAAAAGACATTGATGACGCTAGGGTGGTTGCAGAAAAATTCAAATTGGAAACACAAATCTGCGATATGTCAGCTGTTTTAGGATGCTTTTACAAGGCTATTCCTGTGTTTGATCCATCAGATAGACTTTGTAAAGGTAACATTAAAGCAAGAACTAGAATGATTTACCTTTACTACTACGCTAACAAACTTAACAGAATAGTTTGCGGAAGCTCTGACAAATCAGAAACAATGATGGGCTACTTCACAAAGTGGGGAGACGCGGCAGCAGACATAACGCCAATAATGGATTTATATAAAACGCAAGTTCGCAAACTCGCAATTCATTTAGGAATCCCACAAGAACTCGCGCTAAAACCATCTACACCAGCACTTTGGCCAAACCAAACTGCAGAAAACGAACTCGGCATCAAGTATGAAACCTTAGACCTCATTCTTTACGGGCTGGAGCGGTTTATGACTACTGAAGAGATTGCAAATCAACTAAGCATTCAGAAGTCTATTGTTGAAAAGGTAAAGACCAGATGGTTAGCAAATGAACACAAAAGAAGAATGCCAATAGCTCCAAAAATTGGATACAGAACAGTAGGAAACGATTTTAGGCTTCCAAGACATACTTATTGAAAAGTGGAATACATGAAGGACAAAATTAAACTTGCGCTTGCTCAGATAAGCAGCAAACGTGAAAGCAAAAATGAGAATCTGCAGAAAATAGAAAAGTTGACCTTTAAAGCCAAGGAGCAAGCGGCGGATCTGGTTATTTTCCCTGAGCTTTCGTTGACTGGTTACGTAGTCAGGGATCAAATCTATGAGTTGGCTGAAACAATACCTGGACCAACAGTTGAGAAAGTAGAGGCATTAGCAAAGAAAACAGGGATGCATATTATTTTTGGGATGCCGGAGTTAAGCGAAAAAACACAAGCAACGGTCTTTAACGCTGCAGTCTTAGTAGGACCTCAAGGTTTAATCGGTAAATATCGTAAAATGTATCCGCCAACTCACAGCGTATTCGAAGAGAAAAGATATTTCCGACTTGGCTATCAACCAGCTGCCTTCCAAACTGATTTGGGAAATATAGGTTTATGCATATGCTATGACGTTTTCTTTCCAGAAGTGCTTAGACTTACACGATTGAAAGGTGCACAGCTGATAGTTTGCATATCTGCGTCGCCTGCTGTACGTAGGAGCTACTTTGAAATATTAACTGCTGCAAGAGCTTTAGAAAACACAGCTTTTCTTGCATACGTGAATCTTGCCGGCGTTGAGGATGGCTTACAATTTTGGGGAGGAAGCAGGTTGGTTAGCCCAACTGGAGACGTTCTTGCAAAGGCAAAGTATGACGAAGAAGACTTTATCACCTGTGAAGTAGATTACAGCGACTTAAGAGCTGCAGAGACCTTTATCCCTACCTTAAGGGATTTGCGACCTGAACTTTTTGATAAATTAAAAGAATATTCAGAGAGTCTCTAAACAAACATAGCAGCTAGTCTTGGAAGATAGTGATAATTAGAAATCACAAAC
Source organism: Candidatus Bathyarchaeota archaeon (assembly GCA_963715865.1). Lineage (GTDB taxonomy): Archaea > Thermoproteota > Bathyarchaeia > Bathyarchaeales > Bathycorpusculaceae > Bathycorpusculum. Next base: position 2,173,461 of record OY970280.1, on the reverse strand, counting down.
GTATCACAATCTTGTGATATCAAGTGATTTTTGATTAAATCAGCGTGATTTTAACGTGACAGGTGACGTCACGAATCCTATTAACCCAATCACACTGAAGTTGATGAGGGAAAAAGTAAGGCCTGAAAAGATTACAAAATAAAGAGCAACGATAATTTGGCAGTAGAAAGTAAAATTGCCAAATAAGAAAGAGTAGAAGACAAGTAAACGTTTTAAAACTGTAATTATCGTTTAAAATCCGTGAAAGCGCCCGCTAAATAGTCAATATTTTAGTCGTTTATATGTTAAATATGCCATTTATTCCTCTAAATTGCAAAGAGCAGTTGTTTTGCTTTCTTTTCCTATTTCACCCGTTTTTTGGCTGCTTTAATAGCAGGTAAGGATCATATTTTTGATTGGATAAGCCTTAAAAAGCCCGAGTCAGTATACAAAAGTGTATTCATTTAGATGATGGAAGAGATGAGCAGTTTGAAGCTTAAAGACAGCGTTCAAGCATGGTTAACAGGAGCGTTAAACGACCCCATTGTCAAAATACTCGCTAAAAACAGCCAATTAACCAAAACACAGCTTGAAACACTGTTAATAGACGTTTTAGCCGAAAATATATCGGGCAAACAGCTAAAATACGACGAAAAAGCCAACTTAAGGCTAACTAAGGCAAAAATAAGCCGCGGAGCCTTTAACAGGACGTTAAAACAGTCCAAAGAAAACGTGATAAAATCGATTTATACAGTGCTACTTTTAGGGTACTTAGGAGTGTTTGATAGCACAACTCTTGACCCGTATCTCGAAATAGCCAATAAACTGCACGAATATGTCGAGGCACATCAAGGCACACCTGACAAGGAAGAGGAACTAAAGGACCATCTAAAAGTCATAGAAATCATACGGGAAGAGCTTGAAACAAGCCTAAAACGGCTTTCTAGCCCATCAGAAGAGCCCTTGTGACGTCACAAATCACAGGACTAAGCAACAATTTTTAGCTAGAAAATTAAAGTTAAAAAGATTGAAGCGCACGTGCTACGTTTAAGCCCTAAATGCCAAAATAAGCTTAAATTAAAGAGTTTTAGCAGGCTTTCAGGGAGGGGAGTAGTCAAAAGAAAAGATTGTGATGTGTGATATCATAAGAACATGCGGGAATGTCACCGCAAACCTTAAAAAGTCCATGGGGAACTGTGATGTGTGATGCAACTGATTAAATCACGCTTAAATCACAGGGGTGGAAAAGCACGGTTGACTTTGCACTTGTAATCTTAGGCGTTTTGCTGGCTGCGACAGTAGCAGCATCAGTGGAGTATTATAGGCAAATACGCAAGGCACAAAAAGAATACGAGAAAGCTAAGGATATTGTCGAAGACATTGTGCTCAGTTTTAACAGAGAACTCAAGCGTGAAGCCGACAGATTAGAACTTATTGCATACAAAGTTGAGGGAAGCTCTGCTAAAGCTGATACAAGCCTTAAAAAGATGGACAACGTTGAAAAGAAGATGGCGCCTTTAGAGAATCAAGTCAGCGCTATTTCACAGAACAACACTAACATTTTATCAGGATTAACCAGTTTGGAATCGAAAATCAAAGATATTGAAGATTCCCAGGAAACGTTAAGGGTGAAAATAACTGGTTTTGAAGAGCAAATCCAAAAGTTTACTGTTGCTCCCGAAATTAAAGGTGAACCTGTTATACCAATCAAGCGTGATAAAGCAATGGCTGCATTAACAGATACAGAAATTGCAGTGCTGGAAATGTTATCTTCAGAAGGCCCCAAGACAGCGCCGGAAGTCAAAGACAGAGTACAACTTAGCAGGGAGCACACAGCAAGACTGATGAAGAAACTTTATGAAGAAGGCTATTTGGAAAGGGAAGTAGGCAAAATACCCTTTAGGTACAGTATCAAAAAAGAGATGGAAAAGCTACTAAAGAAAACCGAAAACAGCCAACAAACATAAACCTACAAAGAAGGCGTCTCTTGCCCACTCAACCGTTTAAGACGCTCATCCATCTGCGTAAGTTTCGGTGAATCAGGAAGCCCATAATCAACCCTGCGATGCTTATCTAGGTACTCTGGATAATGCGTTACCTTGATTGGAACAGCAAATTTGATCTTTGGCTCTGAAATAAGCAAAGCTTCACCGACGTCAAGCATTTTTATTTCTGTTTCACTGTACTCCATGTACGGAGTATTTTCAGTCAAGTAAAGTCTATCCTTCTTCAACTCTGTTTTCATTATCACTTTAGTCCACAACTCAGCAAACACGTCAAAGTTAATCCTTGAAGGCCTTGGAGTCACAGCGTTAAGCCCAACCCTGTACTTGCGATATGTAAGGGCAATATCAGAAAAAATTGTCCGAGGCTTATTTGGATCAAGAAACTCGTGTGCTTCCTCAAGGGTTATTAGCAGCGTAGGAAGCTTTCGCCATTCCTCGAAGTTATCTTCCCACATACGCTTATAATGTTCAGCTACTGCTGATGCAGATAAACAAACGATTCGGTTTTGATCTTCCGAACGAAGCCCTGAAATGTCGATTAAGCAGGTTATGCCTTTGCATATATTCTGAAGGACACTTTCAACAAAACTGTAATTAGAAGCTGGGAAGAGGTCACTTGATAGGGAGGAGAGCTTTTGCATCAGTGCGTCAGCAACAACTTTTTGCGCACGGACACCAACGTTTCCCTCATTATGATACAGTTCTCTGGCACTTTGAATCCAGTCAGCTCCAAAATGCCTATACAAGGCCCATGCCAGCCGTTTTTGAGGAGGCTGAATATCAGGAAACAGAGTTTCGAGTTTGCCAGGGATTATAGTGCTTAAGCCCACAGCCATTTTTCCATCCTGAGCTGAGTAGAATTGGACTTTGCTGTGGAATAAGGGGTGATCTTTTAGACCTCTTTGTGTTTTAATTTCTTTTCCCTCTAGAAGTTGCCCGGCAAAGTCGTAAATTAGAGCCACAGTTCTTGGACTGTTATCGATTAGTTGAGCATTTATGATTAATTCGGTGTTTGTTTTTCCAGAGCCGGTCATGCCGAACATGCCCATCATTTTGGGTATAGCTTCAATGTTTATGCCTACTGAGCTTAGGACTTGGTCTTCTGAACGCAAGCACCCAATTTCAAGTTCGCCTGAGAGCTTTAATATGGAGCAGTCTTCGTCGGTTGAGGCGTATACTCTGTCACGGTAGTTTGGGTTAAATGTTGGCGAACGCAAAGTATCGCCTCTCTTTTCCAAAAACAGGATCGCTTCCACACTTCTGTAAGCTGAATATGGTCCAAATGCCTCTTTGCCTTCTGCCTCACGCAACTGTTCTATTGTTTCAAGGGTTGAACTGCTTTCAGAATTAACGACCCGGGCATAAAAGTTTCTTTCGCCAGAGTCAATGCGTACTATTTGGCCAAACGATAATCCGATGTTTTTGCTGACTAGAAATGAAACTGAATCGCCCTTTGTTCCGCAAACAAATCCTATTGAATCAGTATTGGTCATCCCACATCTCCCATTCAAACGCGTGTTTTACTCCATGAATCTCATCTGCAAAACTGCATGAACGTTCTTCTCTTCTCAGAGCATCAAGCAATCCTGCTTCATTTAGTTTATCTTCAATCTGGTCATGATAAGAAAACAGCATAGAATTTGAAGGGGCCGAGAATTCGTGTGCCAAGTAGAGGCTTATTGGATAACCTACACATCGAGGATCCTCACAGACGCTGGTTAAAGGTGAAAGCAATTCAACAATATCTTGTTGGGTAAGATAATCCATTATGTCACAACGGAAAACGTGCTGGCTTTCAGCGCATAGCTTTACGATAGCGATATCGCCATACAAGCTTCTGTCTTTGTCTGCTTTCCGCACGGGGTAATACACCCAAATTGGATGAGAGGTCATGGTGTACGTAGTAGCGACTAAGTCTCTGCCTTTCTCATCATGCATTGAAGGAGAATTCTTGCTGATGGCTAAAAGCCTAACACCATTTTTCTTGCATTCCTCATAAAGAGATACTCTAAACTTTCGTTCACCACCAAAGTAGCCACCACCATCTAGGAGAAGGTACATACTACGTACATCCCCATGTACGTGGTAAGGCTTACTTAGTTGTTCTTTAAGCATTCGCAGAGCAACTTGACTTTCTAATTCAATCCTAAAATCCTGCAGGTAACTCCTACGTACATGCGAGTCCCCGACAACAGTGCAAATTCTCTCTGAGTAGCTCCAATCAACTGCGCGCTCTCTAACTGAAACGCATGAGGCGCGCATTAAGTATACTCCCCAATTATTTGCTCGCTTTAAAGTACGAGTGGAGCAGTCAACAGCAATGAAACTGCCCATGTACGTAGTAACTTTCTTTAGAGGCCTAATTAGTGAAGCATCAGGTTTTACCGCTACTAACGGTTCTTCTTTTACTTGACTTCCAAGAGCGATTCTGCCTTTATCAATATAACATTTAAGTTTATGTTCCATTTCGCCGAAGTCTACTTCAATACTCTTATCCAATTGTACTCTACCCTAAGCGCTCACGGAATCAATCCTTAGTCACACTAAATTTAGTTTTATGCTTTGCGTCACTTAGCTGCTCAAGTTACTTTATGCGTTGCTTTATAGTCGCTTGAGAAATGTTTGCAGTTTTATACTTCAAATTGTTTTGTCCACCAGTCCTTAAAAGCATACCTTTGCCTGCCATCCTTGAAAGATAAGTGGAAACTGTACTAAGGCTAATTGGCTCTTTAAGTTCCTGCTCATAAATCGACTGAATATCCTTTGAAGAAAACCAAATTAACGGAAAACTTTTCTGAATCACTAACTGAACTTTTTCAAAGCGCGAAAGGACGCGATTTGGTAAAGAAGCCCCTGTACCTAAAGTTGGACCCTCACCCGGTACACCACCTAGCAATTCTACAAGATCCAAGAGGCGTAGAGCTTTATCACGGGTTACCTGACCCTCAAAAGCAATAGTATATCGATTACCATCGCTATCGAACAGCTCAACGCGTATTTTACGAGCTGGCATTAGGTGCACACCTTAAGGGTTGTTCACAAGCTTTACACTTCACAACTTATAGCTGTTATGGTGAAACAAAGGAATTAAAAAAGGCAATATCAAGCTTGTAAATTAAAAAACGATTAAAAATACAGTTTTTTTACAATAACCAGCTTCACGCTAAAGTGAAACAGCTAAAAAAATTTAGTTATGGCTTTGTTTTACTTTTCCAGTAGAAGTGAAGGGGTGCCTTATTCACAGGGAAAGGACAGGAAAAGGGTAATTTATATGAAAAGAGACTTGAGAAAGGAACAATTTTAATGCTATTTCACACGGATTCACAGTTTTGTGAACTAAAAATAGGAAGGCTTTAGCGCGAAAATTCTGAAAATATACTTTGTTTAGAATTTAATTAGTTACGGTTAAAACAACTTAACTACCGCTTTTAATAATTTAATTTACCATTGGGAAAATACTTGGAGGGGCACCCCTATGTTTCCTCTCGAAGTGTTCAGGCTAAAAAGAAGCTAGGAAAGCTTGAAAAAATATTTGCAAACTGTTTATCTAAAATCTTGGATAGGAATTATTAATATACCAAATTACTTCTTACCTATCAGAGTATATTTACATTAATATAAATAAAGTCATTTTCTTCTTAAACAAGATTTTTTTCCAGTAGAAACATTGGGGTGCGTCTTGCTCTCATTTTGTTTAGTTGTTATCGAGTGTTTCCATCGTTTTTTAGGATTATTGTGTTCCAAGACCAGTTTTTTGTACTATATGCTTTATCTGTTCCACACGAAATAACAGTGATGCCTCTGAAAAATGTGAGATTGGGTAAATGGGAAATCCAAGCGTATTAGATGACGTATTCGAAAATTTCGTTAATGGAGTTCGATTGTTTAAGGATAGAGAAGTTCTGAGGCACGATTATCTTCCTGAAAAATTACCCCACAGAGAAGAACAAATAAGATTATTAGGACAAACTGTTGCGCCAGTCCTAAAGAATGCAAGATGTTCTAACATTTTTATTTATGGACAAACCGGAACCGGAAAAACAGCAGTAACAAAATACGTGTTGAGCCATCTAGAATCTAAGGCGAAAGAATATGGTGCGTCAGTAAAATTTTGTTACATAAATTGCCGAATGACCGGTTCGGAATACCGCGTTTTCGCAAATCTAAGCCAAAACCTTGGTGTGGCTATACCTTTTACAGGCTTGTCTGTTGGTGAAGTTTTTGATAGGTTTAGAGCAGGTTTAGATTCTTCCAGAATAATTTTTATCATAGTTCTCGATGAAATTGATGCCTTGATCAAAGACCGAGGAGACGCTTTTATGTATGAGCTAACAAGGATAAATGAAACTCTACATAAGAGCAAGGTTTCGATAATCGGCATATCAAACGACCTTCGATTGAAGGAATTTTTGGATCCTAGAGTTTTTAGTTCTCTTAGCGAGGAAGAACTGGTTTTTAGGCCGTACGATGCGGGTGAACTTCGAAACATTCTTTTTGAACGATCAAAATTATCCTTTCAAGAGGGCGTTTTGTCTGATTCAGCGTTAAGTATTTGTTCAGCTTTGGCTGCTGCTGAGCATGGGGATGCGAGACGAGCTCTGGATTTGTTGCGTGTTGCTGGAGAAGTTGCTGAGCGCCAAGGCGCTAAGGTAATTACAGAAGAGCATGTACGCCAGGCGGAGAAGAATATTGAGCATAACCGAGTGGTTGAAGCTCTCAAAAATTTAACGCTACATTCCACATTAGTACTTCTCAGCGTTTACCACTTGAACAAGTCAAGTGCTACTACAGGCGAAATATACGATGTTTACAACGAACTTTGTGGCGAATTGGGTGCTGGGCTTCTGACACAACGCCGTTTAGGCACTTTAATTAACGAGCTTGATTCCATGGGTCTTGTAAATGCGAAAGTTGTAAGTATGGGTCGGTATGGTAGAACGAAAAAAATCAGGCTTGAAATTTCCCGAAGCCTTATTAAGGATGTATTTGGCGGTGATAGCCGATTTGGCCGTTTAATCGATTATTCTCCGCAAGTTTCTCATAAGCGCTCGATTAGTGATAGCTGAAAACTGCTGGGACACTTAGTTAAATGAGAGAACGGTTGTTTCTAGTGTTTGTAAGTTCACCACTGGAACTTTGCCTGGCGTAGGGACCAACCCCAGTTTTTCCATGTACTCTGTCTGTTCCTGCCAACCGCCTGAATTTACCACCAGTACTCCACGATAATTGCAGTAACCTAATACGTGAATGTGCCCCGCGTGGAAGATGTCTGGCACTCTGTCTATTACTAGGTAATCTCGGTTTTCGGGTGATAACATAGTTTTGCCGCCGTAAAGTGGGGCTAAATGACGGCTTTGCATGAGTAGCTTCATTGCCTTTTCTGGGTGTTCATGGTCCATTCCTGGTATAACAGCGATTATGTCGTCTAAGCTTCGGCCATGGTACATTAAAACTTCCACACCATGTAGGCTTAATAGGCATGGGCTTCCAACTGAGTGAATGTTTTTACCTTGAAGTCCATTCAAATAATCTTGTGGTATGGCAGGTTGGGGTAAGGCTTTGCGTGAGGCATCATGGTTGCCAGGAGAAATTATTATTTCGATGTACTCGGGGATTTTTTCCATGTACTTGGCAGCAAAGTTGTATTGTTTGTGCACGTCTCGTATGGATAGCTCTTTTGCTTGGTTGGGGTAAATTCCAACGCCGTCAACGATGTCGCCTGCGATTAGTAGATATTTTACTCTGCTTGCTATTTCCTTCATTTGCTCGTTTCCATATTTGCCATTAAGCCAGAGTATGAATCGTTTGAATGCTTCTTTTTGGAATTTAGTGCTGCCAATGTGAAGGTCTGACGTTAAGACAGCGTAAACTGGTTCTTGGGCTCTTTGTTGGGTTTTTCTGCCTATTTCTGGAAAAATTATGTCTTCAGCTAGGAAAAGGTTGCTTCTTGTTTTTATTACTGCCAAGCAAATTACTTGGTCAAGCAAAAGAAGTAGGGCTTTTTTGCGGACTTCTTCTGGTGCTTTTTGAGGCACTAAGACAGTTGCGCTTCCTTGCAGATCTTCAACTGATAGTATCATTTGATTTTTTGATTCTCTTTTTTCTGTTACCATACAGATTATTTTGAGTTTTGTTTTAGCCGGTGACTTGAGCGCTTCTAGTATCGGTGTTGCAGCTTTAACGTCGATTCTTTGTCTTAACAAGCGTTCGATTCGTTTAAACCTGTCTTGAAAATATTGCAAGTATTCTTCGAGAGTACCGTTGGAACTAAGCTTGCCTGTGGCATCTTCCAGAACGTTAATGCTTGCTTTTATATCCTTGGCGTACGGATAAAAAGTGCTTTCAACTAGACTTGTTTGCTGTTTTTCTGGTGGTTCTAGGGCGTTTTGCTGTTGCTGGGACTGTGTTTTTGGGATAGGCGCCGTTAACTGTTGTAGTAAGGTTTCTAAGAAAATTTTGTCGATGAAGATTGGTTTTTCCTGTAAGTCCTGTATTCTTTGAAGTGCTAAGTTCATAATGCCGACTGGATCGGTCGTCTCTGAGTTTTGGCTTAAGAATTCAAAGGCTTCGCTATTTAGTTGGTATCCTGCTGCGATTGTTGCTTCGATTGCTTTTTGTAGTTTTTCTTTTTCGCTCATTTTGATCGTGTTCTTGCGAGCCAGCGGGTTTAGTCCTGACTTTTATGTTTAGGCTCTTATGCTTTTGAGTTATTTACTGTTTTTTGTTTACAGGATAACTTTTTTGAAGTTTAAGGGTTCTGATGATTTTACTTAGTGAAGGTAGGGCAATGTTGCTATAGCGTTAATTATTCAAAATCAATTTAGTTTATATAAGCGATGTATAGTTTAAATATGTTATATCTCGCTTAGGGTACCATTATGGGTGAATTGCGCAAAGTTCAACAAACGCCAACGGGCACTTTTTTTGTTTGTGTGCCTAAAGCTTGGGCTCAACAAAACGGTTTAAAAAAGGGCAAATTAGTGAATTTGGAAGTAACTAGTAACGGCAAGCTTGTCGTAGATTCAAAATACGATGCTGAGCAGCAGCCTAGAATTGCTTCTTTAAGCGTTGGTCCTTACTTGGGTCGGGAAATTATTGGTAGTTATCTGCTTGGTTATGACGTGATTCGCATTGAGGCAAAGGACCGAATAGCTTATGATGTCAGAAACATTGTCAAGTTGACTGTAAGTTCACTAATTGGATTAGAGATTGTCGAAGAGACTTCTTCAGCGATAGTTTTGCAGTGCTTGTTGGAGCCGTCTGGGTTTTTGCCTGAAAAAATTTTGCGACGTAACTATGCCATTGTTGCTGGGATGACTCGTGATGTTGCTACCTCTTTTATTTGTGGTGATTTGCAGTTGGCTAAGAGTGTCGTTGCCAGAGATGATGAGAGTAATAGGTTGTATTTTTTGTTGGTTAGAATTTTGCGAACAATAATTCAGAATCCACGTTTAAGTGAGAAGCTTGGGATTACTCCGATAGAATGTTTGGATTACCGTTTGGCTGCAAGCTTAATTGAAGGTATAGGTGATGCCTGCGTTCAGGTGGCTGCTAAAGCAATAGCGCTCAACGGAGTGAAGCTGTCTGGGGAACTGCAAAAGTTGGTGGTTGATTTGCAAGCCATCTGTTGTGAAGCTCATGAGCAAGCGTTGAAATCCTTTGTAACCAAAGACATCTCTTTGGCAGAGAATGTACGTAACCTGCGGGGAAAAATCGACGCAACTTATTCAAGCATAGAACGGGTCGCAAAAGACTCTTCTTTAGATTTGATGCCTCAACTTTTGGCGGCGGTGTCTTTCCTTAGGCAGATTTATGAACGCAGTGTAGACATGGCAGACTTAGTCGTTTAACTTACTTTCAAGTTTGAACCCATAGTGCTCACACAAAAACTATGGCTTGAAGCGTATTAGTCCTCAGAAAGGTCATTCCCTTCCTCATTTATAGGTTAAATTGAGAGGTTGAACTTTTGCTTGACCTCTTTTTGTGCTGGTAAAGGGTTAAATTTCCTGGTTTACATTCACATCAGGGATAATTCACATGTCAAGCATTACCGATAAAGTGGCTGCCGCTCTTTATTTGTCTGGATGCGTTAAGTTTGGGGTTTTCAAAATTAAGTCTGGAGCAATCAGCCCATACTATATTGACCTTGCCCGTTTACTTTCTTCACCAGAACATCTGTGCGCCATAGCTGAGGTTGCCGCTGAACAGGTTAAGCAGATAATGCTTTCTGATAGAATAGACAAATTGGCCTCTATTGAGCTTAAGGGCGCGTTGATAGTGCCAAGTATCGCCTGCAAAGTAAACTTGCCCTGTGTCGTGGTCAGGAAAGAGGAAAAAGCCTACGGGGTTACAGGCAGAATCGCGGGCGCAGACGTATCAAAAGGCGATAGCATCCTTTTCTTCGATGACGTCGTAAGTGAAGGCTTATCCAAAGTTGAAGGAATAAAACCTCTGCAAGAGCTAGGCGCTAACGTTAAGCACTTGCTGGTGGTTGTAAACCGGGAGCAAGGTGGCAAAGAGAACCTTGAGAAACTCGGCTTCAGAGTACATGCTTTAGCTAAAATTTCTGAAATCGTTAATTCGCTGTATCAGAATGAGCACATTCCGAAAGAGCAGGCTGACAAAGTTTTAGGTTATGTGAAACAATTTCAACGTGACTAAGAATACTGGGAAGAATACCACTTGACGATTTCTTTTGTCGCGTTACTGGAATAGCCACTCTTTAAGAGTGACTTTTTAAGGTCCTTTGGTGTGTCAGTTTCCAACTTCTATCCCTAAATTACTTTAGCAGGCTGAATATAAAGTTAATTAAATCATCGTAATATCTCAATCAAGTTACCGCGCAAAATAGATATCCCTATATTTATTGGGATACCTGTTCACAAGAGTGTCCGCTTTAAAGGAAGAAACATAACAATGCACGCCCAAAAACAAGTGGTCGAAGCCCTACTGAAACCTGAAGCTTACCCTGAAGACCCAGGCAAAATTGAACTAATCCAAACCCACATCTCATTTATCTTCTTAACTAAAAATTTTGTTTACAAAGTGAAGAAAGCGGTAAACTTTGGATTTCTCGACTTTTCCACACTTGAAAAGAGACGCTTCTTCTGTGAAAAAGAGTTAGAGCTCAATAGACGACTTTGCCCAGACATGTACCTTGAAGTTGCACCAATCAACAAATCAAAAATTATCAAGATAAAAGGCGGTGGCGAAACCGTTGAATATGCCTTAAAAATGAAGCGTATGCCGCAAGAAAAAATCATGACTGTGCTCCTTAAAGAGAACAAAGTGGACGATAAAACGATTGATGAGATAGCAAGAATAATTGCGCAATTCCATTCCAAAGCACAAACGAGCAGTGAAATAAACGAGTATGGTTCCCTGAAAATAGTTAAGACTAACTGGGATGAAAATTTCGCGCAAACCCTCAAATTCATCAGTCAAACAATCTCACAGGCAAAGTTCCAATTAATTGAGACTAAAGTCACCAACTTCATGGAGAAGAGTAAGCCGCTTTTTGAAAGCAGAATAAAAGACAGCAAAATTAGAGACTGCCACGGGGATATTCATTCAGGAAACATCTTTATCACAGACAAAATCTACATTTTTGACGCTATAGAATTCAACGACCGCTTCAGGTACTCCGACGTAGCCTCAGACGTGGCATTTTTAGCCATGGACCTAGACTTTCAACAAAGGCCTGACCTATCAGCTTACTTCATTGATAGGTATGTAGCATACTCTGACGACCAACAGTTAACAAAGCTTCTTCCATTCTATAAGTGCTACAGGGCGTATGTACGTGGTAAAGTAATCAGCTTTAAACTAGATGACCCCAACGTGAACAGCGAGGAAAAGAAAGCCGCAACCAAAGAAGCACAAGCCTACTTCAACCTAGCCGCCGACTACGCGAAAAACCTGTAACAAGCTCTCATTATGCGAATTGCTTAACTATCCAATCAGGAACTTGAACTGTACCCATCACGATTGGTTTCTGGTGGCAATCGCTTCCGCCCGTCATCATTAACCCCTGTTCCTTTGCGAACTTTACATAGTGGTTTGTTGTTTCAGCCGTGTTTCTTGAGTGCCAACATTCAACGCCATCAATGTAAGGTAACATTTTTTCTTGAATAATTTCCGTTTGCTCCGGTAACGATTTAGTTAACGCTACTAGCGAAGTTCCATGAGGATCGTTAGGATGAGCCAAAACCAATTTTCCCCCAGCGTCCCTGATAAGCTTTGATGCTTCTTCCAAGTAAAGCGGGTATTTGGGGACGTCGCACTTTACAAGGTATTTATCAAAGGCTTCCTGTCGCGTTTTAACGATGTTCTTCTTCACCAAATAATCTGCAATGTGAGGCCTGCCCAGCACGCCGTCAACTGACTCTTCAATCTGCCTCAAATCATCCTTAGTTAATGTTGCTATGTGTTCTTTTTGGAATTCTGCGTTAAGGTTGTCTAGGATTTTTGCTGCTCTTTCCTCTCGATATTTCGCCATTGTCTCAAGCTTGCTTTCTAGCGCTTTATTATTGACATCAAATTGGTAGCCTAAGAAATCCAGCGAAACCGCTTTGCTCTCGTGGTACTTTGGGTGTGAGAAGGTTACGTTTAACTCGACCCCAGAAACATATCGAATATTCTCTATTTTAGCGAGTGCTAAGGCTTGGGTTTGGCAGCCAATAGAATCGTGATCCGTAATCGACATAAAGCCGATGTTTCGATTTTTTGCTTCTTTGAAAATTTCTTGAACAGTCAGTTTTCCATCTGAAGCTTTGGAGTGAATATGTAAGTCGATTATCATTATGAAACGGTGTCCCGTTACCTTTTTTCCATCCCTATAACGTACCAGTCCTCAGTGTTATCGCGGCAAGTATCAACTGTTAAATGCAGTGTCTTGAGCGTTGGATAATTTTTCTTTAGGTCCTCAATGTCCACCGGTTCAAACTTGCTCTTGTTAGCAAGGTACGCTTCTACCGTTAAAGCGTTTGACTCATACTTCTCTTTAGTACGCCTCTGAATCCTAGCGATAGACACTTCTTCAGGACAGCTTGTTTGCAAAATAATGAACGTCATGTTATGCTTCGCTGCAATTTCTGCTGCGCGCCGCCTTAAATCTTGAGTGACAAAGGTTGCGTCTAAAATAATGCCAGGAACGTTTTTTCCAGCCAAATCGTCTGCCCTTCGAAAGACTTCATCATAGACGGACATGCGTTTACTCATGTTTCCTGCAACTTTCGCATCAAAAACATTCTCGTTCTTTAAAACTTCTAAACGGATTAAATCGCTTCGGAGAATGGGGTACCCTTTTATTTTTGAGACTTCCTCTGAGGTTTCTGTTTTCCAAGTTCCAGGCAATCCGCATGTAATTAGTAACGTTTTGGGTCCTAAATTGGCTTTAATAAATTTGGCAAAAGGTTCCTTCAATCACGCACCCTCTTACAGTTAGCTTTGAGCGAGTTGTAATTAAACTTTTTCCAACCATAAACTGTGGTTGTCGGCCACGTACCAACGTTGATTGCAATTGCCCTTAACGTGAAGCAAATTCTAAATAGGTAGAAGACACACTCTTCCTAAAAAAGAAGGAATATTCATGGAAGAATTCCAAGTTAAAGATAAAAATTTAGCACCGCAAGGTCATCTACAGATCGAATGGGCATCACGCCACATGCCCGTACTAAACCTGATTAAAACCCGGTTCGAAAAAGAAAAACCCCTAAAAGGCCTGACTTTAGGTGCATGCCTCCACGTAACAAAAGAGACAGCCGTTCTGGTTCAAGCATTAACAGCTGGAGGCGCCAAAATCGTGTTATGCGGTTCCAACCCGCTCTCAACCCAAGATGACGTGGCTGCAGCATTAGCGGATAAAGGTGTTCACGTTTTTGCTTGGAGAGGGCAAAACACCCAAGAATACTACAAGTGTATAGACAACGTGCTAGATTACAAGCCATCCATAACCCTTGACGACGGTGCAGACTTAGTCGGTACCTTACACAGCAAACGCCAAGCTGAACTAAAAAATGTCAAAGGTGGAACAGAAGAAACCACTACAGGAGTAATCCGCTTAAGGGCGATGGAAAGGGACGGTAGCCTGAAATATCCCATCGTAGCCGTTAACGACGCTTACACAAAATACCTCTTCGACAACCGCTACGGAACAGGACAAAGCACAATCGACGGCATCCTAAGAGCCACAAACACATTGATAGCAGGCAAAACCTTCGTAGTCTGCGGGTACGGATGGTGCTCAAGAGGCATAGCCATGCGAGCTCAAGGCTTAGGCGCCAACGTTATAATAACAGAAGTCCAGCCCATCCGTGCATTGGAAGCAGTAATGAACGGCTTACGCGCCATGCCAATAGCCGAAGCAGCGCCCATAGGTGACATATTCGTAACAGCCACAGGAGACATTAATGTAATACGGCAGGAGCACATGCAAAAAATGAAGGACGGCGCTATAATGGCTAACAGTGGGCACTTCAACGTGGAAATAAACATAAAAGATTTAGAATCAATGTCAACCGCTAAAAGAACCATGCGCCCCAACCTAGAAGAGTACACACTAAAAGACGGCAGAAAACTTTACCTTTTAGCCGAAGGCAGACTAGTAAACTTAGCCGCTGCAGAAGGGCATCCATCCGAAGTCATGGACATGTCATTCGCTAACCAAGCATTGTGCGCGGAATACATAGCCAAAACAGCAAAGTTAACGCCAAAAGTCTTCACAGTTCCAAAAGAAATCGATGAAAAAGTCGCTGAACTAAAACTGAAAACGATAGGCGTAAAAATCGACAAGCTTACAGCTGAACAGAAAAAGTACCTATCAACATGGGAAATGGGAACAACATGAACAAGAGCACACTAAAAAGCATGACAAACTTTAAATTGCTTGAGATAATACATGGCTATAAAGTGGTGACTTAAATGGTTAGCAAAGATCAAGCAATAGGTGGAGCAATACTACTCGTTTGCGTTCTGGTTGCAGTATTATATATTGTAACACTATTCTATCCACAATGGCTCGTTACTATCGGACTACTCAGCGGTACTGCTAACGTTCAATTCTGGGTAATCGCAATACCGGTCTTCGTAGCCTTCGTAGCTATAATGTTCATAGGAGCATGGATCGGTTGGACAATGGCTACAACACCGCCTCCAAAACCAATCGAAGAAATTACAACTGAAATCGAAGAGAAAAAGGAAGAACCAAAAGTAGAAACGCCAGAGCCAGTCAAACCGGCTGAAGCGCCTGCCACCGAAGAAAAAGCAACAACAAAGAAAAAGAAATAACTTTCTTCAATTTTTCCTATCTTTCACTTCTTCAGTTTTTTTAATTATAATTATCTTGGCAAAAATATTCTAAATTTATTAAAAATTACGTCCTCATTTTTCTAAGCATGCATTCAACAATATCCTTACAAACGATGCATTCGTCAGGAATTTGCTCTTTCTGTTCCCGTTCACTTAAGTAGCCAAGGTGGTAGTGGCAGGCGGGTGGTTTTTCTTTATTTTTAGTTGGCTTTTCTTTAGGAAGAACTGTTTCAACTTGTGTTTTCTCTGGTTCATCATCGGCCTCCATTTGCGCTTCGGTTATTTTTGTTAAACAGTACGGGCAGGCGGCATATGGCTCTGCTGAATCCTGCTGTAAATTTAAGGTTTTAAGTGGCTTAGTGAAATCTTTCCTACATGAAGGGTTCGGGCAGGTAAACGTTCTTTTTCCCTCGTTTTCTCTTTAACCAACGATAAACTGGCTCTCTCCTTTAAAATTGGGGGTTACTGGCTTATAGTGTTAATGAATCTGAAATAAAGATGCTGACTATTCGACATTGCACGCTTGGGCTGGAGAAGCAAGCTTCTTTAGGTCATCAGCGCCTTCAGCGTATCCTGAAGCAATCAATACGTCGCCTGCTTGGATTTTTGAGTCTGCTCGAGGACGCACACATTTATCTGCTCTTTTAATTACTAAAACCCACATGCCGGTTTCTTCATGCACACGCGCTTCTTTTAAAGTCTTATTTACAAGCGGAGAATCCGCAGTAACACAAGCTTGAGCAACCGTTTCCTCTGCTTCTTTAATTGTCAGCTTCAAAACTGGGTGCGGTTCAATACCTCTTAGAACAACCTCAGAAATATCTGCAGCTGCATCAGCAATTTTTTCTGTAGCTACACCTAACCGAATTAAACCTAGGAAACCTGCGGCTTCTTCTTTTTTGAAGTCGCTGGTTAAAGCAAGCAGTTCGAAATCAGTGTGCATTTGGTCCATGCGTTCTTCAAGGCGCTGGACTTCTTCAGCTAGTTCCTTACTGTTTAACATGAGGGAAGAATAAGCTAAATCTAACATTAACTCGGATGTGTCCTTGAGTTCAACGAATCTTGAAACTATTTCTTCAAATTTCACGCGTTTTTCAACGTCTAATTTTGCAAGTTCTCCCTCAGCTAAATCTTTAAACTCTTCAATGCCTGATGGCGCTCCACGCGTAATTAGGACGTCCCCTTGGAAGACTCTTTCTGCATCCTCGGGGTTGAGTATCCAATCGTTATTTCGGCGGATGGCAATAATATCAACGCCCATTCTTGCTGCTAAATCAAGTTCACCTATCCTTTTTTTGACAATCGCTGAATTGGCTTTCACGGTCGCTTTCATTAAGCGCTCTTCCACTTTTTCAAAAATTTCGCCAACTATGGGGTGAATGCCAATATTGCGCGTTACTATGGCTGCTATGTCGGCGGCGGCATCTGAAATTTTTTCTGTGGAAGAAGCCACTTTGGAAATGCCAACCATTGCCTCTGCGTCTTTTGGGTCTCTTGCAGCAACCATTATTACCATGTCTAAAAGGTATGCTAACGTGTCTACCCGACTTTCAAGCGCGAGAACGTCTTCAGCAAGGTCTTTATCATTATACAACGCTGAGGAATAGGCTAAATCAATCATTAGTTCAGATAGATTTTTCATTTCAAGTAAAAGCTCGCGGACTGGGATAGGTTTGTATTCTATCTTTTCAAATTTAGGCATACCCTAGAGGTCGCACTCCACAATAACATATTGCTCTGAATTATTTTAATCATGCTCCTCAGCTACCTGATTAGAAGTAAAGCTAACAGTAAAGCTGTTGAGGTTACTATAGTTGCGAACGAGGTTTCAACTGGGATGACAAAATTATCAGGATCCAAGCCTCTTTTGAATGTTAATATCGAGACCCCGTAAGATAAGAGCGCTATGCCGATGACAGCTATTACATTGGATAACCAAATTATCACCATAAAGTTAAGCACACTGGATAGTGAAAACACACGGTTAACTGCTAGAGATATGAGGGCTAAAACGGTGAAGATTAAAAACGAGGCTACCCAGGCGCTGGTAATGTTTTTAGTATGATTTTTTATTGAGGAGAAAGAGGGCGTAAGTAAACCTAAAGCAAGTTTAGTGTTAGCGGTGGAGCCTACAACTGAGCCTACATTGCTTACCATGTTAATTAAGGCTGGATAAATTGTGTAAATTTCTTTTCGGTTTTCTGCGAAGTTACTTATTCCTTTGAAAATGGTTCCAGTTAGGGTTACCATTATGGATACAAACAGCAGCATAATCAGAGATTCGCTTATAGTTTTCAGGAATTCAGGTTCCTGCTTGTCCTGTGATATCAAGTATAGAACGAGAAATACATGTGTAAAGCCGATGGCGAGAATTGTTAATCTGCCAAGATAGGGCAAAAAGAAAAACAGATTTAACACTCCAATGTAACAGAGTGTTATGAAAATGCTGACTGCTGTAGATATTATTGGATAAACTACGATGTCAGGGTCTAATCCTCGTTTGAAAGAAACAAAGGCAACTTTAATTGTTACTAAAGAAAAAAGCAGACCTATTGCTAATGTTGCAACCATTACTGATACTATTGCTGAGAAATCAGCTAGGGTTATGCCCCAAAGCAAGTAACCGAAAAACAAGGAAATTAAGCTAACCGTTAGGCTTGTTACTAAAGTTAACACAATTATGGCATCGATTAATTTATAGAAGCTTTTTGTGTTTCCAGAAAATCGAGGGTAAATAGTGCCAAGATGCAAGGCAGTGCTTAAGCGGCCACTAAGTAAACCGCTAATTACTCTTGTACTTATAAGTGTTGGATAAAGAGCCAAGGCCCAGGGTGAGAGCCTGAAAACACCAAGTTGGTAAGCGACTAGGAAACCAGCAAGTAGCCCAGCTACGTCAAATAAGTAAGCTAACGATGTCTCCTTGAACATTCCCCAGAAACTTTTAGAAAGGCCAGCATGTGAGATTCTGATTGCCTCCTAACGTTCAAAAATAGTTGGGGTTAGATTAGAATTAAAGTGACTTTTTGTAAGCTTCACCGAAGCTGTTGCTATACATGCACCTTTCGAATTTGTTGATTTGTGGGCTCCTATCATGTTTTCATCGCCATCAAATTTTTTGTTTGATGGTCCGCAGTCACCGAGTACACGTTTTCGCGGGCTGCCAAAGCCGTTTTAACTGCCGGTTAAAGTTTTTGAAAGACAACGATGTCTTAAATAGTTTCTGTCGCAAGCAATTTTTGGCAAAGCGGTTTTCTTTAACAGAACTCGGTAAGGATTTTTATGGCTTTTGCGGGGGCTTTTTTGGTTGATAGACACACCATGGGTCTTCAGTTAGATAGTCGCTTTTTAACTCTGCAGGTTCGTGGAGGTCTCCGCAGTAATCTATGAAATCGTTTGAGAGACCGTAAGCGCGGGCTCGGCAGCCACCGCATAAAGAGCGGTATTCGCAGGCGCCACATTTGCCCTTCAATGAATTTGGATCCCTCAGCGCGTTGAAGACTTTTGAGTTGAACCATATTTCTTGGAAGCTTTTTTCCCGTATGTTTCCCAGTTTAATTGGTAAGTATGGGCAGGGTGTTACGTCTCCGTTGGGGTAAATGCGGCAATAGTATAATCCTGCGATGCAACCGCGAATCCACTGCCTCATATCTAAGCCCATCTCTTTGGCGATTCGCATAAACTGTGGTGCACAAGAGGGTCTCACGTTTAGTTTGTGATTAGCTGTTTTTGCGAAAGTTTTTGTAATCATTTCCTCGTACTTTTCTGGGGAAATATCGGTTAATTTGGTTCCGCGACCTGTTGGAACAAGGAAAAACAAGTGGAAGTTTTCAACGCCTATGCTTTCAGCCAATGACATTATATCATCGATTTGATTGTAATTTTGCTGAGTTAAAGTTGTGTTGACTTGAACAAGCACATTGTTTTTTCTCAAAGCCTTGCAGGCTTGGACCGCTTTTTCCCATGCACCAGCAACTCCTCGAAATTCATCATGCTGCGCTGGAATATGGGAATCCAAACTAATGGAAACAGTGGCTATACCGGCTTCCTTGAGTTTTCTCGCTACATCATCATCAATGAGGCTTCCATTGCTTCCCAGCCCCATCTTCAAACCTTTCTTTGAGCCGTAGCTGATTAGTTCAAAAACGTCAGGACGCAAGAGCGGTTCACCGCCACTTAGTATTAGCAGAGGTCTGCTAACTTGGAAGATTTGATCCATGAGCTTTTTGGCTTCTTGAGTGGTTAATTCGTTGTCAAGTTTTTTCTCTGTAGCGTTAATGTAGCAATGAGAGCATTTCATGTTGCATTCACGAGTGATGTTCCAAGACATAACAAGCGGAATAAACCGTTCAAACGCCTTGGCCACAGGCGAGTATGAAAGTTTTAAGTAAAACTCGCAGTTGCCATGTGTTGCCATGCGTTTAGGCTGCCAAAGTGTAAATGGAAAAGGAAGAACCGTCTCCAGCATCGCTTTGGCATGAGCAAAACAGAAATGAGTGCAAAAAAGAGCCGACACTTCAGGGTTTACACCGTATTTTTCCTCGGCGTATTTGTGGCTTCCAAAAATCGGACAATTCAAAAACTCCATGTGCCCATCAAGCTTCTCTACATCCATGGTGTAATTTATGAAGTGGTCGCTTAACATGATTGATTGCAGTTTTTCCCTCCGCATGCCGACTTTAAGCGTCACGTCAAGAGATATGTTAACGGTTTCTTGACCGAACCTGTCCTGCACCCTCTCCATTGCATTCTCAAGCGCTGGCACGCCGATAGTTTTTACCAGTTCAGCTGTAACTAGTAAACCCTTGATTGTTTCGTACTCTTGGATTAAGCGCATTCGCATAATCTGCTCTGCCCAAGCACGGAACAATTTTTCTAATGCTTCGCCTGATTTGGAGCTCTTGTTGTTTAGCATGCTTTCTACTGTTTTGTTTTCTTTAGTTAAATTTGAGAAAAGATTAATTTTCTCAACCGTTCCCAAGCGTGGGGTTGCGGCTAATTCCTGAAAATCTAGGTTAAAAGGCGTGATTTCTTTGGTTAGTTCCTTCGCGTCGGATTCAAAGTCGCTGTAAATTTTGCTTAATTTTAGGGATATGTCAGGTAAGTCTACATGCAACTCATCAATTAGCATGCGCGTTTCCGATTCCATTTTGGTAACCATAGCCATGTGGTACAAGAGTGAACCAGCCATGCCTGGGTCAGCTTGTTTGCCGCCGTTTACTCCGGTAAAAATTTGAGAAAACAAATGCTTTGCCAAATCAAAGTCGTCTTCTGTTATGGCTGTTAAGGCTTGATTGAGTTTTTGTTGCCGCTTGAGTAAAAGTTGTGCCCATTTATGGCAGTGTCTCGCGTCGAATTTTGTTAATGCATTCACCTCCTTGGGTTGTTATGATTCTAGATTGAAAGTAAAAAAAGTTAACGGTATGTACTCTGCTTAACAATAATGCATCTTTAACGAATGCGTGTATTAGATAAACTAATTAAGCTCAAAATGAACATAGCCAGACTAACAGGTGAAAAAGTTTGAATTACGATTGGATCTACGCTCTAGTAGGCTTTTTAGTCATGCTTGGCATGCTAGGAGGTATTGGCATAAACAAGCCTAGAGGCATGAGCGTAAAAATGTGGTGCGTTGGCTACCTGGCAGTTGCATTGGTTTTTGATGTGCTTGTAGTTTTGGGGTTGGTTGGGCAGTATGCGTGGCTTAATAATTTGCTTTTGGGTCTTTCTGCAGGTGCTGCCACTGGGTTAGCTATTCATGTTATGCATCACATTAATGAAGAAGATGCGCACCCAACCATTATGGGTTAAAAGCGCTGAGCTATTTGGATGCTTGCTTACCGTTTGTTCTTTTAGGTAAGCGAACGATGAACTTTGTTCCGTTATCTGCTTGGCTTTCGAAGGTTACTGTGCCGCCTAATGCTTCTGTCATGCGTTTGACCACGGCTAAGCCGAAGCCTTGGCCTTTCGGTTTTGTTGTGAATAATGGTGTGAACAGTTTGCTTTTGGCTTCTTCAGGTATGCCTACGCCAGTGTCTTCAACGGTTATAACATTGTCTTTTCCTTCGCAATATGAGTGTACAGTTAGTTTTCCGCCGTTTGGCATGGCTTGAACAGCGTTGTTCACCAAGTTACTTAGAATACGCTGAACATAGGCTGAATCTGCAACAATTCTTTCAGCGTTCTTTTCAACCTTTATGAAAGCTTGGATGTTTCCTGGAATCCTACGGTTACTTACCACTTCATCAATTATACGCTTTAAGTCAATCTCCATAACAGTGGGATTGAGCGGTTTGGCGAAGTCTTGAAGGTCAGCCACGATCTTGTTAATGTACTCAACGTTCTTTTCAATTTCAAATAAGCTCTCTTGAACTGAGGTTTTTTGTTCGCTGTCAGTGAGGGAAGACAAATCTGTTTTTGCCAAAAAGATATCGCCAATAATAGCTTGCAGTGGATTGCGAATATCATGCCCAACCATACCTGCAGTTGCGCCAATAGTTGCAAGTCTCTCTGAATCCCTCAGTTGCTTTGTGCGTTCTTCAACCAATTGCTCCAGGTGCTTTGAGTATTCTTCAAGCTTCTTTTCCATCTGTTTGCGCACGGTAATATCGTGTCCTTGAGCGATTGTAGCTACAATCGCTTTGCCGTTTGGATCGTAGATGTTGGCTGAATTCCACAGCACTGTTTTCACGTTTCCATCAACATCGAGGATTGGAATTTCCACTGTCTCCCAATATTCACCCTCAAGTGTGCGCTTAATATGTGCCATTGCCTCTCCTTTCTTATCTTCTGGGAACAGTATTTCCAAGGGTTTTTCTATCACATCATAAGCGTTTAGACCTGTCAGTCGTTCGAATGCGTGATTGAATAATGTTATTCTAAATTGTGGGTCCCACACTATTACAGGCGCGTTAGCATAATTTAGCAGGCTCTCAAGATAATCTCGTGTTTCTCGAAGCTCATTCTCTGCCTTATTGCGTTCAGTAATGTCCACGTTTGATTCCATGAGTTCCACGATTTCGCCATGTTGGTCAAGTTTTGGTTGCCACCAGCTTTGAACTGTCAGTCGTCTTCCTGTTTTGGCTGTGTGAATTAGTTCTCCAGACCACTTCCCGGTCTGTTTAAGCTTTGCAATTATGCTTTCGTATGGTTCAGGGAATTTCGTTTTTAAAAGTTTGTGTGCACTTTGTCCGGTGGCCTCTTCTTTTGTCCAACCGTACAGTTTTTCGGCGCCTTTGCTCCAGAAGGTTATAGTGCCTTCCAACTCTCGAACAATGATGCCGTCTGGACTTAAGTTGATTAGAGCTGCTTGCTTTCGTATTTCAGCTTCCGAGCGCTCCTTTTCCGCGCGCAGGTGAAGCATCATTATTCCATGCGCAAAGTCATTTGCCAATTCGGTTAGTAGCTTAACTTCATCTGCTGAACAAGCGCTAGGTTCTGTAGAATACATGGTTAAGGCGCCGAAGACTTTGTTGCCCGATTTTAGAGGCAAAGCGATAGATGAGGCGTAGCCTCGTTTGAGTGCTTCTTCCCGCCACGGCTTAAACGTTGGGTCAGCTTGCATGTTCTGGCAGAACTGCGGCTGGCCGGTGCTAATCGCCCTTCCTGTGGGGCCACGTCCCCGTTCTGTGTCTGACCAAGTAATTTTCAATGCGTCAAGGTAACCTTTTTCGAAACCAGCGTAAGCAACGGGTCGAACCGATTTAGCTTCGTCGTCCTCAGCTAATCCTACCCACACCATCTTATAGCCGCAATCTTCCGCAATTATCCTGCATGCTTCTTGCAGAAATGATGCTTCATCCGTGGCGCGCATGAGGGCTTGGTTGCTGTTACTGATGGCTCTGAGGGTGCGGTTAAGCTTGCGAAGCTTCTCTTCGTTTTGTTTGCGCTCAGTGATGTTTCTGGCAACATGCACCGAACCAATCATCCGTCCCTGTTCATCTCTGAGAGGGGTCGTACTTACTAAGAAGTCGCCTCCGAGGCGGGGTTCATGAACCTCTGCAATGTGTTCTTTGCCGTCCTGTAGGGTTTTGACGTGAGGACAGAACTCTGGTGGAAGGCTCGAGCCGTGTACACATTTGTAGCAGCTTAGTCCGATGGCTTGTTGCGGCGTAACTCCTAGTTGCTCTGCCATAGCTCGGTTGGCTCGCACGATTCTATGCTTGTTATCTAGTACTGCTATCAAGTCTGGAACGGCGTCGAAGGTGCGTTCCCAATCGTTCTTTGCCTGCCAAAGCTCCTGCTCGGCGTGCTTGCGTTCTGTAATGTCTTCAAATACAGCGGCAAAATAGCCTTTTTGTGGGCTGTATACAGAAATGGATAGCCATAAGCTTAGAGGCTTAAAGAAGACTTCAAATTTTTCGTTTTTCCCAGTTTTGGCAACTCTACCGTAAATTTCTAACAATTCAGGATGGATTTTTTCGGTTCCTGGTATCGCTTCAGTAACCTTTCTTCCAACCACAAGCTCTCTTTTCAGCCCAGTTATTCTTTCAAAGGCGTCATTGATTTGTAGGTAAATGAAGTCAACTGGTTTGCCGTGCTGGTCAAATAACATTTTGCAGTAAGCAAAGCCATCCATAATATTTGAGAACAAAGAGAGGTAATCCTGCTCTCTTACTTTGAGCGCCTCTTCGGTCTTCTTGTGGTGCAAAACATCTTCAACCAAACTCCACTTGTCGCCCTGCTTTATCAGGGTGCCCGCATGGTTGCGTATCACATCGAGAATGTCTGTGCCGTTGCATTTCTTTAGGCAGTAAGTGCACAAGGCAATCATACGGTGTTGTCCAACGACTGAGTTTATTGCTTCTTCATAATCGACAAAACTGTTCCAGAGTTCGCGTTCAATCCAAAAGGTGTTTCCTGTGAGCCGCATTCCCTCGAAGCCGCGTTTCAGTGCTAATTTCTCTTTTTCTACCCAGCCCTGCAGGACTCTGTTTGAATCAAACTTGCCTTCCAACAAGTACCAGTTGTTGTAAGAGGTTATCTCAATTTGCCCTTTCTTGAAGTATTCATCCAAATCGGGAACAGCTTTTTGAAGCGCTTCTCTTGCTTCTTCTACTTCAAGAGGCGGCGAAGTTATCCACATGCAAAACTCGTTACTGCGCAAGCCCTCAGTAAAATAGGGAACCAAAATGTCAATGAGGTCTTGTTTTGACTCGTAAAACTGGCAAAGATGCGTTCCCCAAGGAACAGAACCAACGAGGCTTACGCCAAACCTCCTTAAACTGCCAGCATTCTCGTGGGTTAATTTTAATCTCTCCATTACTTTGTCTAAATTCATTGCGTACGCTTCGATTTAAAGTATATAGAATTTTTTTAAAAAACGCAGGCAAAAAAATTGTGGAGAACGTTGAAGATTTTTTGATAATGTTTGGCTAAACTACTACGATACTCTGTATTGTAGCCTGCTCAAACTCTGATCAACATATTCTAGTTCCAGTTTAGCCAGAATTGCCGATGCAGGTACGCCGTTTTGGTCCCAGCCTGCTTGCTCGTAGTACTGCCGCACTTTCTGTTTAACGCTTGTCCTGTCAGCGGCTTGTCCCTTGCAGGGTCCCGTTGGCAACGGCTCATAGAACCTCGCTGGGTTATCATCGTCAACTTTCGGGTTCCACTTCAAATCTGGTCCGCCGAGAAGCAGAAGAGCCCGCTGTATCTGCAGCGTTTTCAATCCGCCGCCGTTCAGCCATCCCTTGCGACTGAGGCTTTGTCCTGTGATTGCATTGTAGAATTCGTATCTGAATTTTGGAGTTAAACTGAACGAAGTGAAAATGCACAATACTGCTGAATCATTGAATATTTGCCAAATCTCGCTGCCCCACCCGTCAATGGGCAAGTCAGTCATGGATGAGTGGTCGCCACCCTGCACGCTGCAGGCGAAGCCTATTTCCCGCGAGAAGTCTCTTCCGCTTCGGATGCCGTGCGCGCCTATACTGATGCCTTTGCTAGTTACAGCGTAAGGCAGAAGGTTTTTGCCTTTCAACTTTCCAAGCTTAAGTGCTGCACGGTATGTGCCTTCTGCAAGCAAGTCGCCTATGCCTTCTCTTAGGGCAATTTTCTTTGCCAATGCAGCAAAAGCGTCGGCGTCGCCCCATTTCAACTCTAAACCATCCATGTCAGCCTTGGTTAGGATACCGCGTTGGAACAGTTCAGCCGCAAAACCCAAGACGCTGCCAGCTTGAATGCCGCACATGCCTAAATCTTCAACAAGCGAGGACAAGTATACGTTCTCTTCAGGCGTAAACAAACCCAAATTGGGACCTAGAAAAGCTTGCAGCTCGTAATCAGGATTATCAGTTATAGCGCCTTTGTACTTGCCTGCACGGATGCAGCTAATTTTCAAGCAGTTTGTGGGGCAACCGAAATCGCTCCATGCAGGTTTTACCCAAACCTTGTTCTCAAACTGGTCCACGCCGTAGCTTTTCTGGTCATGCCACTCTTCTTGCCAATTGCGAACAGGCTCAGAACTGGTTTCTGCGCCGAAACTGTAGCCGCCCCCGCCGGTTCCCCACCTGCGCCACAACACGTTACGGTATGAGCCTCTGCAGACTTCATCAATCATCAGCTTGATTTTCTCCAAATCCGCCACTTCAGGCAAGGGTCCCGTGCCTTTAACGGCGACTGCTTTAAGGTTTTTTGACCCCATAACCGCACCGTATCCACCGTAACCCGCCGCATGAGTCCACTTAGCCACAACCACCGAGGTCCGAACTTTCCGTTCACCCGCTGGTCCAATGTACAGTTTAGCAGGCTCCTTCCAAACACCCACATGCGGATAACGCTCAGCCAACAACCGTCGGCATTCCCGGTTCAACAAAGCATCGGTTTGTTTAGCGTCTTTGCCCCAGACGCCGCTGGCATCCCTCAACTCCACATCGGAATCCTTAATGAACAAGTAAACTGGCTTCTCAGCTTTGCCCAACACGATTATGCCGTCGTAACCTGCACATCGAAGTTCTACGCCGAACTCGCCACCAACCGTGGAGCCCACCACACCGTTGCTTTGAGGTGATTTGCCTGTAACGCAGGTTCTGCCGCCTGGGAAATATCCCGTGAAAGGTCCAGGCAGAAACAGCAGGATATTTTCCGGTCCAAGTGGGTCCACGTTTTCCCATTTGTGAATGAGTCTTTCACTTAGGATTTTTGCAGCTAGCGCTCTGCCGCCGATATAGTCTTTAAGCCACTCTTCAGGAAGCGTAGTGTTTTTGAAGCTTAGATTTGAAAGGTCAACTTCCAAGAATTTTCCAGCGTAACCTAGCATTAGAGAAACTCCTCCGCTTTCTCGCCGTACAGCTTAATCGCAAGGTTTCTAGCAGTCTCCTCAGGAGCACGTGCATAAAGCTTAAACTCATGATCCTCTCGCTCAACAACTCTTAAGCAGTTCCAGCCTCCTTCCTGGCAAACTTTGGCGCACTTCGGATCGCCACCGCACAGGTCACAGATCAAAATCTTCTTAGTTTGCGGGTGAACATGCGGTACTTTCCCAGGGCAGGCATCTATGCATTTACCGCAACCCGTGCACTTCTCCACGTTAACGGTGACGGCGCTGGTACCCTTGTTTACGGCAAGAGCTTTGAATGGGCAAGCTTCAACGCAAGGATAATCTTCACATTGCGTGCATAAGTGGGGAAATTCTGTGCCTGGAACCAGCATGAACACATGGACTCTAGATGCTTCAGGCCAGATTCTGTTTTCGTGACTTAGAGAGCAGGCGATTTCGCATTTTCGACACCCGCTGCATCTTGCGAGATCTCGGGCTATCCAAATTGGATTATTGTTCTTTACTGATTTTTCTGTCAACTTAACATCCTTTTTTATAGGTTTATTTGGCGAGGAGTTTCCAAGAGAGGACGATTCCGACTGCAGACAGTATTGCCGCAAACCCGATGAGGATCGCAAAGTCTACTAGAAGATTGTTCATGCCCGTCGCGCCTATCAAAAGTTGCCTTGTCGCGTCATTAGCGTAACTGACTGGGTTGACCTTTACGACGTCTTGAAGCCATGTTGGCATTATTTTTGTCGGGAACAGTGCGTTGCTTGCGAATAGCAACGGGAGGTTAATCAGGTTGATTATCGCCATTTGAGTCTGCCAATCAGCTGACCTTAATGCGAGCATGGTGAACAGCGCGGATAATCCCATGCCCATGAGGAAAATGACGACGAATGTTCCCGCAATTCCGGGGACGGTGAAATGAGTTGTGTCCATCCCTAGCAGCACCGCGATGACCAGGATTATGGCGGCTTGAACCAGTGACCTGCCAACGCTTTGCAGGATTTTGCCCATTACGATCGATCCGCGTGCCACTGGTGTGCTTAATGCCTTGTTTAGGAAACCAAACCTGCGGTCAAAAACGACCGACATTCCGCTGAACGCAGAAGTAAAGAGGACTATGAAGGCAAGCATTCCACAAGCCAAAAATGAAAAGTAGCTGGTTGTGCCGAAAAAACTCTGCAAAATCGCGTTTTGTTGTGCTGGTGAGGCTCCTGAGCCGGAAATGAAAGACCCAAAGTTCAAGGCTTTCCCGAACAGCCCTAGCCAGACTATCGGTTGGATTAACGACACAATGAGCTGGACTGGGTTAGTGTACCACTTTCTCAAGTCTCTGTTTGTTAGCGCCCATAAACCATGCAGGGGACTCCTGTTAAGCTTCGGAGGGGTTCTTAATGTTCTGTCTTTCCCTGCAGAAACTTCGGTTTGTTTTTCTTGAACAGTGGGACCTTCTAATGGCATTTCTTTTTTTGATTCAGTCTTGTCCATGGCTTTTCACTTCTACGATCTTGCTCTCCTTATAGTCACACGTTGACGAAACATCTGGAGCTTGTCAACTTCTTCTTCCCTTAGGCTGCGCCCTGTAAATTCTAGGTATGCCTCGTCCAAGGTTGGCTTTGTTAACGAGACTCTCGTTACGTGAAGCCCCTTGGATCGAATTAGATCCGTGATCTGTGGCGAGGCTTCCTCTCCAAGCTCCGCCTTGATGCGGTAAGTGTTATTGTTTTTCTTAACGTCTTTTACCAACTTTATCTGTGCAATATCGGATGAAATATCCGGCTCCAGTTCCTTGATGACTATAATAATTACGTCCCCTCCGACGCTTTCCTTTAGCTCTTCGGGTGAACCAATTTTTATGATGTGGCCGTGATCGATTATCGCTATTCTATCGCAAAGCGAGTCAGCTTCTTCGAGGTAGTGAGTTGTCATTAAAAGAGTCATGCGATATTCCTCTTTCAGCGTTTTTATGTATTTCCAGACTGCGGTGCGTGTTTGAACGTCAAGGCCAAGCGTTGGTTCATCCAAGAACAACAGTCTCGGATAATTGATCAAACCGCATGCGAGCTCCAGTCTCCTGCGCATTCCTCCCGAGTATGTGCTGACCTTTTTGTTTGCAGCGTCTTGAAGCTCCACCAGTTTTAGCAGCTCTTCTGCATGTGGTTTTGAATCACTTCTGGGTATGCCGTAGAGATCGGCGCAGAGAAGGATGTTGTTTTTTCCTGTCATGTCTTCATCAGCTGTGTACTCTTGCGGCACAACTCCGACGTTTCTTCGCACTTCGTTTGCCTGTTTGAGTATGTTGAAGCCACAAACTTTCGCGTCTCCAGAAGTAGGCTTGAGCAGAGTAGTAAGCATGTTTATAGTGGTGGTCTTGCCAGCTCCATTGGGGCCGAGTAAGCCGAAAATTTCTCCTTCTTTGATCTCGAAGCTAACGTTGTCAACGGCTTTCAAATTGCCGAAGGTTTTTGAGAGTTTTTCGACCTTCACAATGGCCGAAGACAACGGAGTTCCTACTTGCGTTGCAGTCATGTTGGATCAACCTGTCCCGATTTTTGAGAGTCTTGCCTGTAATTCTTTGATCTTCTGTGAGAACGGAGCAAGTTTGGAATTGTCTGATTTGGCAAGGTCTTCAAGATACGAAACGTAAACATTTATCTCCGCTATGACTTCGTCCACGGTGTGTGATTGCTTTTTTGGCATGCCCCATGGCCACTCGAATTCTTGCTTGCCTTTTTCTGTGATTTCATACCTGCCGTCTTCGAGTTTTTTGATGTTTCCCTCTTTTTGCAACTCTTCAAGCAATGGGTAAACAGAGCCTGGGGACGGTCTCCACCAACCTTGAGTGGCTATTTCAATTTGATCCATTATTTCAGCGCCATTTCTTGGTGACTGCTGAAGTATGGAGAGAACCCACATTCTGAGTCCTCCTTTCCTGAAATACTTCCATTTATGTTCATGACCCCACATTTGATATCGCCGCCTAACCGATATCGAAATACCGATATCAGTTAAAGCTTAAATTAAGCATCTTGCGTTGATAAATACTTTTTGCTTAATCTTAGCTGTATTTTCTAAAAATTTTGCTTCGCCGAATTACTTCTTCTATTGGAAACCCTATAACGTTTATCGCTATTGTAGACCCAACAAGTACTCCCAAAAGACCGACCTCCACAGGAACCTGAAATATCAGTGAAAGATATCCTCCAACTATCAAAGTGACGATTCCTGTTTCTACAATACTTCCCAGAAATCGTTGAATACCTCGCCCCTTACCGCCTATATACCAAGCTAGAGTGCAGGCAACAAGATTTGCGGCTGCACCACCAACAACATCAATTATTCCAAGCCCGCCATAAACGTTAGAGACTATGCAGCCCAAGCTAAAACCCAATGCACCTGGGACTCCAAAAATCATCGATAGTGGAAGCATAGCATCGGCTAACCTTACTTGATAGACACCGAAGCTTATTGGTGCCAAGAAGACTACTCCGACCGTGTATAAGGATGCAAAAACAGCGATAATTGTCAGTTTTTTGGTATTTAGTTTCATTTTCTCACCGGTTTTTTAAGGTAGGTTAAATACGGAAACTACCACAGAGGACTATCCTTCTCGACTATATTAAATTAATTCCATTCAGAGACTGTTGACCGAAACATAAAAATAAATAAAAGGGGCAGAAACGCAAAAAATATATAACGCGCTTTATTCAAAGCTCGGATGATAGTAAAAAAAAGTACTTGCTGGGTTTGTATGAGTTTTAAGTACCTGAAAGCCAGCGTCCTTCTCATTAGCATTTTGTTACTAGTTTTCATAACACCTACCTCTATAGCAGGCACCTACGAAAAAACCTATATTTTTCAAGCTCAGTACGGGCTCCTCAACCAAAAGTTGTATGTTTCTGAACCGCCTTCACTCTACGACTATTATAGTAACATAAGCCATACAGTAAATTGCGACAGTGATTACGCAAAATTTGTAACGCCTCAAGCTGTCGAACCCATCGCGGAGAGCATTCAAAAAATTACTCGCAATCTGCCCTACAGCAACGAACAGTTTGCTGATGCCGTGTTAACGCTGGTTCATCAAATCCCATATAATATTAGCAGCCCCAAATATCCTATTGAAACCCTTGTAGACAATTCTGGAGATTGCGTTGCGCTGTCACTACTTGCGGCTTCCATCATGAAGGCAGGAGGCTTAGATGTTGTTTTAATTCACTACACAGGGATAAACCCCGGTCACATGAATGTTGGAGTTTACCTACCCTACACGCCCATCTATCACACTTCGTTGTTGACGCCCACCAGTTTCGAGTACAACAACAAAACTTATTGGACAGCTGAAGCCACCCCTGAAGCGGACTGGAAGGTTGGTGACCAATCTGAACTCCTTGCTAACGCGATACCTGTGATTATTTCCCTTGAGAACACTGAGAAATCATCACCAGCACAGGTTTCATCAAGTTTGGACACTTCTTTACTCCCTTCTTCCATAACCGTAAATCTGTCCCAAGGACCATCCAGCGTTGAAGAAAATACCCGGGCTCTTACGATTTCAGGCTCAATTTCACCACCGTACTCAGGGGAAAACGTCTCTATATACGTTAGTAGTAGTCGTGCCGGATCTTCCTATGATTACTTCAGAACAGTTACAGATGATTTTGGCAGGTACATGATGACTTGGAACTTCACCTCAGCAGGCACATACTACATTACAACAAGCTGGAGCGGTGCTTCAAATTATGCTGGTGCCGACAGCGAAACACTAACAGTTTTTGTCGGGCCTGCATCATTTGTTCAGTTTCAGACTGACGACTATAACTACATATATGGGCAAGCAAGCGCTGCAGCTTATGTAACTCGCCCAATGCAGGGGGTTAACGATTTTCTCAGTATCTCCTTGGGGGCAAATGTTTCATTTAGCTACGATTTCATTGTATTACAAGCAGGGCATACAGTATCGAACGTTCCAACAAAGACAGTAACAATACCAGCAAGCGAACTTACAATAATCACTGGAAGAAACAGGCAAACAAAAACAATAGAGATACCTGAGAAGACAATAACAGTACCAATAAATGTGCCGACAGATATGGCGCCTCTAAGATTGCCAGACGATTTTAATCAAACAATAAACAATCAGTTTTGCTTTATCCTTCAAAATAATAACGGAAATTACAGCTTAAACGTTAGAGGACTAAACGATGATGACGTGTCTACCATAAGACAAGATAATGGAAGCAACACCGCTTTCATGAACGCTACTGAGAGCATAACAGAAAACACTTGGTATAAGGTTACAGCAAGCATATCAGAGAACGGAATAACCGCTAATTTATACAACTCAGATGGGACTCTCATAGAAAGCATGGCAACTCCATACGATACACTGAACAGCAATGAAATGACAATGTTAATAACAAATAACGTAGACAGCGCCGTAATTTTCAAAGATTTGAAAGTCCAAACTCCAAATAACACCACTCAACCACCCGAGAACAATAATAAAGCAACTGGCGGCAGCGGATTGTCAGCTCAAAACGTTTACTTGTTAATTCTCTTAGTCGCAACTTTTGCAGCAGCAGTAGTCTACGTCAAGAAAAAAAGACAAATGAAAGAAAAAAAGCAAATAACGCGCGATTCGAGTATTCATGCTAACATTGAAGTGGCGCCGGGGAAGGGACTCGAACCCCTGCGAGCACAAGGCCCACCGGCTAACTTGCCTTCTGGCTTAGCCCTCTTTTCTAAGATCTCGAGGCCGGCGCATTAACCGCTCTGCCACCCCGGCTTGAATAGAACGATTGCGTCAGTGGTCTAAAAACATTTCCAGCCGAGAGAAAGCTGTCTCTTAGTGTGCACTATTGATGTGGGCAAAGTGCGAATTATACTACCGTCATAAAGCTCGAAGCGTCTATAGAGGGCTTAATAGTTATAACTTTGCCATCGGGCTTGACTTTGACTATACTACTTTAGTCTTTTCGGGCTCAAGTCTTTGCGGGCTGGATTGTTTGAACAAAACTTTTACGGGATGTTTGAACATTCGCGCCTAGCCTTTGACATGCATTCTTATAACATCAACCGCTCTCCAAGAAAAACTGCCTTTATCATAAATGCGCCGAAGCAGGCTCAATAGTCATCACTTTAGCGTTTGGCTTCACTATCACTATACTACAGCAGGCTACTCTGACAACTCAATTGTCTGAACAAAAAATCATCTCCAAAACAGGCTCAATAGTTGCGACTATTGCGCTGCGATTAGTTGCGACTATAAAATCTAGGTTAAGTTCAAGCCAAAAAGATATTTTATACCAAATAAGGAACTGTACTTTGTATGATTACTAGAAAGCAACTTGGTTTCTTATTTTTAATGGTAACGTTTATAACTTTATTTACTATTTGCTAAAGGCGCGAAGTGGAAGTACAATGGGACATCGTAAAAAGCATGCTCCAAAACATGGTTCACTTGCTTATTTACCTATGAAACGCGCTAAAAAACCAGTTGCGCGAATCCGTTACTGGCCAGTGATAAAGTCTGATTCTCCTAGGCTTTTGGGTTTTTCAGCCTATAAAGCAGGCATGACTTATGTCTTTGCCATTGAAGATCGTAAACGTTCTCCTCACTTTGGAAAAGAAGTCATGCGAGCAGCAACCATTCTAGAAACGCCACCTATACTTGTATGTGGCTTTAGAACTTACATGAAAACACCATACGGGCTCCAAAACATAACAGAAGTCTGGATGAAAGATCCACCAGCAATCCTAGACCGTGCACTGGTTCTTCCAGAAAACTTTAACACAGAAGCAATGCTCGAGAAAGTCCAGCAAAACCTCGACCAAACCGTCACAATCCGCGTTGTAACAGCTACTCAACCCACACAAACCAGCCTCTCCAAAAAGAAACCTGAAATTTCAGAAATCCAAATTGGCGGAGGAACAATCCCGCAACAACTAGAATACGCCAAACAACTTTTAGGAAACACAGTAACACCAGAAGAAGTATTCAAAGATGGACAATACGCAGATATTGCTGGAATCACCACTGGCAAAGGCTTCCAAGGTCCAGTTAAACGTTGGGGAGTAGCCATACTTCAGCATAAAGGCCGAAAAACAAAACGTGGCGTCGCCACTTTAGGTCCATGGAACCCTCACCATGTCACGTACTCGGTACCACGAGCAGGACAAATGGGTTACCACCAACGCATAGAATATAACAAGCGCATATTAAAAATCGGCAAAGACGGCAAAGAAGTAACTGTTAAAGGCGGTTACATCCGCTATGGCGAAGTTAAAGGACCATACATCTTAATTGAAGGAAGTGTTCCAGGAACAGAAAAACGCCAAATACGCCTGCGTGTTCCTGCTCGCCCACCAAGAGAAATACCTGAAGCTCCACCACAAGTCACATATATATCGCTGGAATCTCCTCAAGGAAAATAAGGTTGAAAAATCATGGCAAAACAGAAAACCGCAAAAATCTTTGACATTCAAGGCAAATCAACAGGAAAAATAACACTTCCAAACGTTTTTTCAACACCGCTTAGACCAGACGTGATAAAACGTGCAGTACTAGCCATACAATCCAGCAGACTGCAGCCTCAAGGCAGAGACCCCATGGCTGGAAAAAGAACCACTGCAGAATCGCGCGGAACAGGCGGCGGAATTTCAAGAGTTCCCCGCCTTAAAGGCGGCGGAGGAAGAGCAGCTTTTGCCCCAAGCACAGTTAAAGGAAGGCAACCTCATCCGCCAAGAGCCGAAAAGAAAATCCTAAAAAGCATCCCAAAGAAAGAGGCTAAATTAGCATTATTTTCAGCGATTGCAGCCACCGCACAAAAAGACACGGTAGCTTCACGCGGTCACAGGATTGACAATGCTCTTCAGATACCCTTGATAGTTGACAATGCCATCGAAGGTTTAACGAAGGCTAAAGAAGTCGAGGAAGCCCTCACAAAATTAGGCGTCATACAAGACATTACTCGAGTGCGAGACAGCCGAAAAATCCGCGCAGGCAAAGGCAAGCACAGAGGCAGAAAAATGAAGCAAGCCGTTGGACCACTTATTGTGATGGTTGAGAATAAAGGCTTAGCGAACGCTGCAAGTAACGTTCCAGGCGTTGAAGTTACTACTGTAGCTAACCTTAATACTGAAATGTTGGCGCCAGGGACTCATCCGGGACGATTAACGTTGTGGACAAATGGCGCAATTGAAAGATTGGATAAACTCTACGGTGAAGGAGAAAGTGCATAATGGACGTCAACGAAGTTATATCTCACCCGTTAATGACGGAATCAGCAAGTTTAATGGTTGAACGAGATAACAAGCTTATATTCATAGTTAACTTGAAAGCTGACAAAAGCGACGTGAAACGCGCTGTTGAGCAACTTTACGAAGTTAAAGTAAGCAAAGTAAATTTGCTTATCACTCCTCAAGGCGTAAAAAAAGCCTTTGTAAAACTTACTCCTGAATTCAAGGCTTCAGATGTTGCTATTAAACTTGGAATATTATAAATTATTTGAAGGCATGACTTATGGGAAAACGAATTCGTGTTCAAAGACGTGGTCGCGGTGGCCAAAACTGGCGGGCTTCAACGCACAAGAGAGTTGCTCCTGCGAAGTATCCTGCAGTAGCGCCTAAAGAAGCTTTTGAGGCTTCGATTAGCGGTGTTGTAGACTCCCTTGTTCATGATCCAGGACGTGGTGCACCATTAGCTTTAGTGAAATTTGAAAATGGTTTATCATGCTACACTGTTACTCCTGAAGGTATATTCACTGGACAGCAAATTTGCTTCGGTGGAAAAGCAACAGCTGAAATAGGCAACATTCTTCCTTTGGGAAAAGTGCCTGAAGGAACTATAGTTTGTGACCTTGAACTTCGTCCAGGCGATGGTGGCAAAATGGCGAAATCTTCAGGTGCTTACGCAACTGTTGTCGGTCACACTCCACAAGGCACAATGATACGGTTGCCTTCAGGGCGAACAAGATACGTTAATGATTACTGCTTGACAACTATAGGTGTCGTTTCTGCCTCTGGAAGAATCGAGAAGCCTTTCCTGAAGGCAGGCGCGAAATTCCATTGGATGAAAGCTAAAGGTCACAAGTATCCAAGAACTAGCGGACGAAAAATGGTTCCCGCTTGCCACCCATACGGTAGCAGTAAACGAAGCGCTCGCAGATGTACAACAACGTCTCACGGCGCACCACCAGGACAAAAAGTTGGATTAATCGCTGCAAGAGGTCCAGGACAGAAAAAGAAGCGCGCAATCCGTTAAGAATTGGCAGAAGGTTTATAGCGTTTAAGAATGAGTTTAAGGTGAAGATAAAAAATGCCGAAAGAATTTAGTTACCGTGGACACAGCTTGAATAGTTTGATAGGCATGTCTATGGATGAATTCATTAATTTGCTTCCTTCGCGTCAAAGAAGAAGCTTGCAGAGAGGTTTAACTCCTGAACAACGCATTTTGCTGGAGAAGTTGCGAGAAGCTAAAGAAGCTCAAAAACAAGGCAAAGAAGTCAACCTTAAAACTCACGTGCGCGACCTCATTATTCTGCCAGAAATGGTTGGCTCAAAAATCAGTGTGCACAACGGCAAAGAATTCGTTAAAGTCGACATTAAACCTGAAATGATTGGGCATTACCTTGGCGAATTCGCGATAACAAACAAGCCTGTTAGGCATGGAACACCAGGTATCGGTGCATCACGCTCTTCAATGTATGTACCGCTAAAATAAACCCGTTTTTTCCAACTTTTACTTTGTTTCGTTGATGCTTTCGTATACAAAAATCTCTTTTGCCGGATTTACTAGACTCCTTACTCAAAACAGTGTTCTAACAGACCATAGGTCTAAACGTAGCACTTCATTTTTTTTAAAAAAAATTAGGAAGGATTAAAAGGGCAATTCTGAATGGTTTACTAGCGAGGCTTTTTAGGATTGATTAATCCCCAGACATGTTTATCACATTTTTGCAACGTATATTTCGGCGATAATCGAAGAGATGTTTTGCTTGTTTTTCCAGGAAAACTTAAAGCGCCTGACCCACAGGTTCCACTTTCCCTTTTGTATTTAGCTGCTTCACTGCAGGAAGAAGGTTTTACTGTGCACATTCTCAGTTTCCAATTGAACTAAAAATTGCTGATGCCGTAGCTTGGAAATTTAAAGGGTTCCTCTGAAGAACATTGGCAGTTAAGCGCTGTAGTCTCTTCCTTCAGGTTTAGAGCTCGGCGGTTTTCCAGCTTCAGGAATCTGCGGCAGCGGAATTGGCGGCGGAATGTTCAATGTTCTAGATATAAGCACTGATTCAATGAAGACAACATTGGAAATCGATTGAATTATTATTGGTGCTGGAGGCTTCTTTTGATCATACTCTTTGAGAACTTTGTCAACTTCAGTTTTCTCGCCTGTGACGTAAGCATTTCCTTTTAGACTCATCTGAGCGATGGATGGATTATAGGCAATTGATAAAACAAATGGTACTTCCAAAGATTCATCCTGCTTCTTTTCCATACCGACAACGTTGATATTGGTATTTATCTGAATGGGCGGGATTGGTTTCCTTATATCCCAAAAGCGTTCAGCAGAAATGCTGGTTATTACCACGTTTACTCTAAGCATTACGGGTCATCAGAACCTAATCGTGCTAGGAGAATTTAAAACTGTTTATTTCTGCTTATACCTTGTAAAACCGCAGTGCCCGCAAGTGTACCTGTCATTGTGGTCTGCCATAAAGTATCCAGGTCCACATCGCTCGCAGGTTGGGCGTGCCCTAGCGACTTTGTTTCCTTCTATTTTGTACATTGCGTGAACTCCTTTTTCCTCTCGGTGTTTCTTTTCCCTTTTTTTCTCAGCTTTCTGAGGTTTCGCCGCTGGCGCTGCTTCCGCCGCTGCCGCTGGTTTTGCCTCTTCCTTCTTTGGTGCTGCTGCTGGGTCTTCTTTCTTTGCTACTTTCTTGGACATTATGCCGTCGCCTCTTCTTTGGGCTTTTCAGGTGGACTGTTACGTTTCCTGATATATTCAGGTTCAACTAGTTTAGCTTGCTCAACAGTCTGGTACACATTAGCAACTCCCTGCGTAATGTTCGTTCCCGTTTTAGTATGCATTCTCTTAACGAAAACTACCTCATCACCAATTTTCATTTCAATGGCTATAGCTTTCTTTACTTCTAGCCTCTGGGGAGTTTTCTCTTTTGGACCTTGAATAATAGTGAAGCCTACTTCTTTTCGTTTCAGAAGCGGGTTATCCTTGGTTGAATCTATTTTGACTTGCATTAATATTCACTTAAGGCGTAAGTTCATACAGTTTTCTTCTTATTTAGCTTTTCGAAGGGTTTCATAGCTTTTAGGAATTGCCGAGCCTCAGCTTTTTTTTCCGACGTAACCTTAACGACAACAATGCCCGAATACGGTTGCCCATAAACAACAACAGCGTTTTCTGGAGCGTTTAAAACGGCTATGAGTGTAAGTAAATCTTCCTCGCCATCAACGACAATGTGCGTGTGCTCGTTTTTTTCTAAGGCTTCATTGATTGCTAAGATTGCTTCATGTGTTATTGTTCCTTTGGGATTATTCACGTGAACCGTTTTTTCTACTGAAGCTTTTTCGGGCATGGTTTGTTTTCTGAGAAATTTATTATCGATTATGGTAAGTTGAGGGTGAATATTATGTTCATGTAAGTTGCGTGAGACGACATCTCCGACTGAAATTACCTTTGGCGGCTTTTCCTTCTCAATTAGTTCTTTCATTTTACTCATTGTTTCGTCGAATGAGCCTTGAATTAGGGTGCCAAATGGTTCCTTGAATTTCGTGCGTAGCTCCGGTGTAACACTGTAAGCTACAGTCATTGTCTCAAACCTTACCGAATAGAAAGACTTGGTATGTTATGAAGTTACCGCGCTATCTCTTTACGGATTACCGCACTTTTAGAGCGTATTTGCCTTTTTCTTTTATGTTCATAGCTTTTGCGATAGCGGAGTTTTCCGGGTCAAACATAACCACTAAGCCGCTGTAGTCTTCGCTAAAACTTGTCGATTTACATTTGGGGCATACGTTTTCTTTAGTTATAAAATGACAGTTTGTACATGCTTTCTCATTCATTCAAATCCACTCCTGATTTATTCTTCTTTTTCTTTACCTTCAGCTGGTTTCTTCTGAGACGCCTCAGGTGTCTCCATCTTTAACCATTCAAGTTTACCTAAGGATGGTTGTCTTGCGGTGACGCCGATTTTTCCTGAACTTCCAGCTCTGCCAAGCGAAACCGCGGTTATTCTAACGCGCACTTGGTCGCCTGCTGTTAGTTTTCTTTTAGTTTCTTTTCCAAGCAACACTCCTTGCTTTTCATCATAAGAGATGTAGTCATCCATAAGTTGTGAAACATGAAGTAGCGCGTCAACTGGTCCGATGCGTACGAACGCGCCGAAATCTGCGATTTCAACCACATCTCCCTCCACAACTTCCTGAATTATCGGGTAGAACGTTAACAGTGAGAACGATACTTTATGGTAGGTTGCTCCGTCGCCTGGAATTATTTTGCCAATAGGGCTTACCTCTATACTTGTAACTGCAATTACGTACCCTAATTCCTCATCTACGATTCCTTCATACTTCTGTTTAACCTGTTCACGGCCCACTTTTTCCAAAGGGTTGCCGAAGGTTTCGGGCGGAATGCGGATAGTATCCTGTAGTGTTATGAGCTTAAACATAGTTATATCAATCCTTCAATCTCTAAGCGCGATTTTTGTCTCACATAAATCACTGGCACACTTATATTTCTTAGCCTCCTCCGTAATTGCCTATCGTTGGTAAACACAGGCGAATTCCAAGCTTTAGCCACCTTAACTATAACATCGTCAGTTTGCAACTTTTCATCGTCATCAACTGCAACGTACCTGCATTTTTCGGCGAGCTTCAACGCGTAAACAGCTCCCCTACGAATTTTAGGCGAATCCTTCGCGGCGAGAAGTTCAAGTTCGCGTTTAACAGGCGAAAGCAAAACAAAATCAACATTCCGATTCAACAAACGCTCAACTTCCACAAAAATATCAAGTTTAAACTTAAGCGGAACAAATAATGCGTTTGAATCCAAAATAACTTTTAACGGTTCATTTCTCTTAGGTGAAGCGGACACTTGGCATGGCTCCTGATTCCTTAAACGTTTATTTTGCGTGCTTAAAAATTTTCACAAAAAATTTTTCTCGCACTTGATAGGATACAGCATAGTCTTGATATTACTATCACTTTAAATACCTTAAGTAAATGAATTGAGCAACAGTCAGGTGAATTTATGCTCCGTGAGAAATCTTGTGGTGCAGTAGTATTCATAAAAAAAGATGCCTCTACAGATTATCTTCTTCTCAATTATGAAGCGGGACATTGGGATTTTGTTAAGGGCAATGTTGAACCAAATGAAAGCGAAAAAGAAACAGTTATTCGTGAACTAAAAGAGGAAACAAGCATAACCAACGCCCAATTCATAGATGGCTTCAAAGAAACAATCGCTTACTTTTACAGGCGGCAAGGCTTAACAATCCACAAAGAAGTCGTATTCTTCCTAATAGAAGCGTACACTGATAAAGTACAGTTGTCCTTCGAGCACATAGACTACGCCTGGCTAGACTACCAGCATGCCATGGAAAAACTAACCTTCAAAAACGCTAAGGACGTATTGCAAAAAGCACACGATTTCTTAAAGAAAACGGGCATAATAAAACCTACAGAATAAACAGTTGCCTACTTTACTATGAGCCCGTATCCAATAAGTCTCCAACGAGCAGTAATTTTCCTGCTAATGGCAACTCTGGAATCTGGCAAAGCGCAAATCGGCCTAGTCAACTTAACTTTAATCACGTTTTGCTTTATTGAAACAACTTTGCCAACGTTCACGGCGGCACCAACATGAAGCAACAATACTTCATCAGGATTAAATTTTTCAACCTTCAAAAGCTCTTTTGTTCCCACCGCTCTCTCCAAAACGTGAGTTTCCAAAGTAAGCTCTGTCAATGTTGGCGGAAGCATTCCTGCTTTCCCAGCGATGCTGCCTGTTAAGCCGTCTGCTTTTGAATATGATGGGTCCAGTAAGGTTCCTACTCCAACCAGACCTCCGCAAGTGGCTTCTTTCACGCTTCCTTCGCCAGCATGCAAACTAACTATTTCGCTGATTAATGGGTCGTAAACGGTTTTGCCTTCTCTTTCAACGCTGATTCCTGGGCGAATTTCTATTTCTTCTCCAACAGCAAATTTTCCTTGAGCTATGGTTCCACCGATGATGCCGCCTTCCAGCTCCTCAATGGCGGTTCCAGGCTTGTTAACGTCAAAAGAGCGAACAATATACATGAGCGGCGGCTTGGTTTCATCCCTCTTCGGCGAAGGAATAATTGTTTCAATAGCGCCAAGCAGCACGTCAATGTTTATTCCACGCTGAGCTGAGATTGGAATAATCGGCGCCTTCTCGGCCACTGTGCCCTTAACGAAGTTTTTGATTTCTTTATAGCTTTCTAGCGCTCTTTTCTCATCTACAATGTCAATCTTGTTCTGAACAATAATCAAATTCTTTATGCCGCTAACTTCAGCAGCTGCAAGGTGCTCTCGTGTCTGCGGTTGAGGACACGGCTCATCAGCTGCAATAACCAAAATCGCGCCATCCATTATGGCTGCACCAGAAAGCATAGTAGCCATTAACGCTTCATGCCCTGGTGCGTCAACAAAACTTATAGCTCGAACAAATTCTGCTTCAGAATTACAGCCTTCACAATAAGGCTTAACTGTATAGTTTTTTGGAGGCTCGCATTTTGGGCACTTGTAAATTGGCATGTCCGCATAGCCCAGTTTTATGGTGATGCCTCTTTTGAGTTCTTCGCTATGCCTTGACGCCCAAACGCCAGTTAATGCTTGCACCAGTGTTGTTTTCCCATGGTCCACGTGGCCTATGGTGCCGATGTTGACTTCTGGCTGCTTAGGCAAGGCTTTACTAGTGTTACTCATGTTATTCTTCTTCTTACATAAATCTGATGAATTATGGAAGAATTAATTATGGAAGTTTATAAGTTTTAAGCATGTACTTCATCAAATTGGTGCTTATTTTGCAGCTTGTTGAGCTTTGGCTTCAGTTGCTTTTGCGGCTGGTTTTTCAACAATTTTCATGTTAATCTGCACGATTTCATCTGTTATTGTGCTTCCTCGAACTGCTTTACGTTTTCTTTCTCCTTTTTTCTTAGGGCTAAAGCCCGCTCCACCGCTAAGCACAACATTTCGGCGAACGCCACCATGAACGTTTCCTCTCATGGGGACGCCATCTTTGTCGGAGCCGCCCATTATTTGCACTTTATGCGCTGGTAAATCTACTACTGCGCCATCGATTATTTCGCCAATTCTTCTACCAATGAACGGTACTGCCCGTGCTTCTTCAAGCTCAACAACTTTTGAAGTTCCTGCTTCTGGATCGGATACTATTATCTTAAACTTTGCCATTTGCTGATTAACTCTCCAGCGGAGTATGAAGTTGGGCAACTCTCTATTAAGGATTTATGAAAAATGTTGTCTCTATGCCTACCTTTTAAATGAGTTAAGATTATTCAGGTAAACGTTTTAATTTAGCTTTGAAGTCGTCCTTTGGCTATGTGGCGGCTAGGGTTCTTCTTTCACGAGATAGCGTTCGGATTACTAAGCGTCTTCATACCGCTGTACGTGGTAGCTTTCAAAAACACCAGCATCCTAGGTGGGCCGCTGGTTGCTCTGGGAGTCATGACGTCAATCGCCATATTCTGCTCCATTCCTGCCTCGTTCCTATGGGGGTACCTTTGTGACGCCACGAGACATTACAAAGTGTTTATTCTTCTTTCTTTCCTTTCGTCAGCGGTTATTCTCTTCCTTATGACGCTTCCATTTGCCCAAAACATCCTTCTATTTGTTGTCTTGTATGTTGTCATGCAAATGCTCCATGTAGCACACGAATCGCCCAAAAACGTGCTTATCGCCGAGCATTATAGCCGCGATGACTGGGAAAAATCCTACGGCTTTTATGAGGGGCTCACAGAAATCGGCTTCATTGTTGGTCTAGCCATTGGATTATTCGCGTTTGCATCGAGTCTTAGCATTGCTACTTTGTCAACTTACACTCTGTATCTTTGCAGTGGCTTGAGTGTGACTGCATTCGTCTTATCCATATTGCTTATTGCCGACCCATTGATGATTTTTGAAAGGCGCTTAGTAGGCATAGAGAGAAGGATAGATTACACCTATCGTGGCGTAGAATCCTCATCTAGGCTTATGGATGGATTGCGCTGGGATGGTTCGCTTAAAGAAGATAGTTTTCTTGGGTTTGCCTTGGCAATAGTGATGTTTTCTCTTGCATCAAGCCTCTTCTTTACGCCGCTACCAATATATCTAAAAGGACTTTTTGGCGGGCAGCAGTCTATGGTATACTTCGCATACATTCTAAACTCGGTTGGGGCAACAGCGGGTTACTTTTTAATTCGTGGCCGGGCAAGAACGATGGATATAAGAAAACAAATGCCGCGCTTTGTGCTCTTACGAAGCCTCCTCATTTTTGCCTTCGTGGGCGTTATTGAGTTTGCTTTTTCACCTACGATCCTGACTGGGATTTTTCTAATTTTCATCGGCTTCGCGTATGCCATGTACTATATTATGATGCTTTCCCTTTCAATGGAGCTTATACCTGAGGGAAAAACAGGCTTTTTCGACGGGCTCGTCGGCTTAGGCGCAGCAGTAGGCTCCTTCCTTGGACCTTTCCTTGCTACACACTTGAATTATCTACCAACTTTCCTAGTTGCCGCTGTAGTTTTCTTGATTGCCTTCATAACTCTAAAATTGTTCTCGTAAAACGTGAACAAAGAAAAAAGAAAGAGCGAGCTTTCGCTCGGGTTCAAGTTTATTCTGTGTGGACTCTGAATAGGTCGATGTCTTCGCGCATGCTTGGCGTTAGCTCAAGGAAGTCTCTTACTGAACGCTCAATATCTTTTGACTGCGTGACGTATCTTCCGACGATTAGGATGTCAGCGCCTTTTTCTAAGGCTTCTTTGGCTGTTTCTGGTACTATTCCGCCTGCAACAGCGATTAGATATTTTTTGTTTGGGAAAGCTTCGCGTATCATTTGTATACGTTCAAGTCCGCAGGTTCTTCCGCTTTCTTGATCGATTCCCCTGTGCAATATGACGACGTCAGGGAATTCTTTGAGTGATTTGAGTTTTTCAAGAACATCTTCAACGTTTAGCATGTCTATGACAGCGTATATTCCAAGTCTTTTTGCTTCATGTACGAATGCATCAAGAGTTTCAGGTGGCGCTAATCCAGCAGCAACCACTGCATCTGCGGTATCTTCATAGGCTATGTCCACTTCGACTTTTCCAACGTCGAGCGTTTTTAGGTCTGCAACTATGAACGAGTCTTTCGCTACTTGTCTCAGGTCATTGATCACTCTTGTTCCGTAACGTTTGATTAGTGGTGTTCCGGCTTCAATGATAATTCTGTCACTTCCTGGAAGTTGAGCGAGGATTTTCTTGGTTTTCTCAAGCTCGGGTGCGTCCATTGAAATCTGCAGGTATGGGGGTCTCCATAAGCGTGGAACTTTGAAGCCCATTATCGGATGCTTTGCACGGTCTTTATCATAGATTATCTTTTCAAGTGATGGGTACTTCTTTAATGCTCGTTGCAGCGCCATTTTTG
Source organism: Candidatus Bathyarchaeota archaeon (assembly GCA_963715865.1). Classification (GTDB taxonomy): domain Archaea; phylum Thermoproteota; class Bathyarchaeia; order Bathyarchaeales; family Bathycorpusculaceae; genus Bathycorpusculum. Next base: position 2,129,235 of record OY970280.1, on the reverse strand, counting down.
TTGCGCCGTAATTGTACTGGTATATTCTTCGGTAATCGCTTGCTTTTGGATGAACAAACACGCTGCAAATGATAACCCACTCATCAAGTTTGTCTGCGGGGATGATTCCTTCTTCTGCAGAATCAGCGATAGCTTTGGCAACTGCGGCTTGTGCGGGGCCAAAAATTTTTCCTGTGTCCTCCATGTTCTTAATGGTTACTTTAGGCACTATTAGTGTGTGGGGTTTCGGCGGCAAATTAGGTCTTATAACTGCGAGCAGTGGCGTATGGCCGGCTGATAGACTTGTCATGCCATTAGCGAACGCTTGGCCAACTGGGCCATTTTTGTCGCCTATCATCAGATCGATGTGTGCTACTTCGTTTCCTTCTCCAACCAAAGATTCACCGATTAAGTAAGTGCTTCCTGATTTTTCGTCAGCGACGTCAGCAACCACTGTCGGTATACGGTCAACAATCTCTTTGAAATCGACATTGAACTCCTTTAACCATGTGTAAAGTGTATCCCTGTGAATGTCTATTTCTTTTGCTGTTCCGACGATTGTCGGTTTTGTCGGCTTATTTTTTGAGCCAACTTCTTTTTTTGCTGCTTCAGTCAACATTTTAATAAATTCTTCTCGAGTTTCTGGCTTTTTAACATCTGCTCCCGACATTTATTTTAGCCTCAGCGCTCTCTCTATCTCATCTTATATATAAAAGTGTCGGAAGGTTGAAAAGGCATTAAGGATGGTCGGTCTGATTTTAGCGGTAGGTTGTCGATCAATGTTTGTTTTTCTTTGGGGAAGCGGTAAACGGTGTCCTTGAGAAAAGTTTATCGGTAAATCTATATACCTTAAAGTTTTATTGAATGCTTCATTATGAGGCAATCCGGATGTCTTGGACTGACTGGGCATGTTTAGGCATATTCGTATTGGGTTTTTTGCTCTTCCTATACGGCGCCAACACTTATAATACAATTATCGGTTACATTGGCGTTTACTTATTCATCGGCGCAATCGCAGCCTACCTTATTATTTACATATACAAGGAATTGACAAAGAAAACGCCCGTTCAAAAGCCATAAAGATTGCCGTATTTTTCATTTAGGTATTGTAAGTAGGGTTCAGAATCCAAATTTCTTCCAGTTGCTTTCTTGATGAGCTCTTCTGGGTCATAGAGGTCTCCTTGACTGTAAATGTTTCTTTTTAGCCAATCGTTAACGAGGTTTAGTTTTCCTTGTGAGAGTTGGTTGCGCCAGTTCGGGAGGTCTTTGGTGATTGAAGCGGTTATTTGTCCACTGTAAATGTTGCCTAGCGTGTAGCTTGGGAAATAACCGTATAATCCGCTTGCCCAATGCGTGTCCTGCATTACTCCTTCAGAGTCATTTTCAACTTTTACGCCAAGATAATCAGTGTATTTCTGATTCCATACCTCAGGGAGCTCGTTGACTGTCGATTTTATCGGCGAAAAGGTCTCTTTCAATTTCAAAGCGTATAATCACATGCAAGTTGTATGTTACCTCATCGGCTTCAATGCGGATTTTTGACGGTTCAACCTTGTTGATAGCGTGGACAAACTGGTCTAATTCAACATTGGCAAGGTCTGGGGCTGCTTTTTTGAGTTTAGGCATAAAGCTTGACCAGAACTCTTTCGAGCGGCCTATTACGTTTTCATAAAAGCGTGATTGCGACTCATGTACACCATAGGAGCATGTGGAACCTATTGGTTGATACTTCCATTTTGGGTTGAGGTTCTGCTCGTAGAGCGCATGTCCTGTCTCATGAAGTACGGAGAAGATTGAGTTTGCATAATTGTTTAGGTGATAATGCGTGGTTATGCGTACATCGTCATAGTAGCCTGTGGTAAAGGGATGTTCTGTCTCATCAATTCTTCCATGCGCCGCAGGCGAGGTAGTGTCGTAGCCTAATGTTTGTGTTAAGAGTTGAGCGATTTGGCGTTGGTTCTCCGCTGGAACTGGCAAATAAAGTATTGCTGTATCTGGCTTGTTTGGGATAGCTTGAATTTTACCTATTAGCTGTTTTAAGCCCTGCTGAAGTTGACTAAACGTTGCCGTAATCTGATCCGCAGTCATTTTAGGTTCGAAATTATCAATCGCCGCTTCATATGACGTTTTGGTTTCCTTAACTTTCATAAGAATTTCTGCAGCTTGCTTGCTTAAATCTAAAAGTTTTTGCAGGTCAGCTTTGAAGAGGTTGAAGTTTTTTTGGGCTTTAGCTTTTTTCCAAACATTTACCGTTATTACTTCTTGCTTGGCAAGGTCAGCCACTAGTTTTTCAGGCAAACTAGTTTGTTCTCGGTAGCTTTTTTGGATTAGGTAAATGTTGCGTTTTTCCGCTTGGCCGAGCGCTTCATATTCGGAGCTTGCTTGTATGGTGTTCAAGAGTTTTCCTATTTCTGGGTCAGTGCTCATTTTATGATGAATCCGACTTAGCAATGACAACTGTTGGCTTCGTTGCTCTACTGCTCCTGGGGGCATCATGGTTTCCATGTCCCAGTGGATTATGCCTTCAGCTGTTTGTAGCACCATTAGATCTTCAGTTTTTGCTAAAAGTTGCTTGTAAACTGAATTTATGGCGTTAGTAGTCAAAGTGATTTTTCTCCTTCATTTGTTTTGCGTTAATGCCTTGTTAAAAACTATATTGCTCAGTGAAGACTATTTAGCTCCTTCCCTGAAATACTTTTTTTGTTGCTAACCAATCGGTTAGGACTTGTATGGTTGATGTTAACGATTATCATTTGGGATGTTTTGTGCGTTCGATTGTAGAATAATTGGTGCTCCGGCCGGGATTCGGACCCGGGTCGCCGGCTCGAAAGGCCGGAATACTTGACCGGACTATACTACCGGAGCCCTTTGCTTAAAAGCATCAAGCAGAATGCTTTTTCACTCGAATAAACCTTACCCTTCCAGAATCAGGCTTTTAGCTAGCTTGGGCTTTCTTGTTTTGGCTTTTTGGTTTAAACAAAAATCCAGTTATCTGCTCAACAAGTTTGCCCTGGTTTTTTGCCGTTTTTTCTAGTTCTTCGATTCTTTTTTCTAGGTCATTTGAGATGATTTTGCCTTCGATTCTGTTTGCTGAGCGGAACATTAGCAGCATTTTGAAAACTTCAGATATGGCTTTTTCTTGCTCATCAGCGGAAGCGGGTTTTATTCCAGCAATTATGGATAACTGGTCCACATAGTGTTCTTTAATTTTTAGTTCAGCGTTAACCGAAGGGTCAGTTGGAAATGCAATGCTTAGCGGGGTCTTTTTGGCTAGTTCAGCTGCTGTTGGGAAACGGATTATGATGTCTCCTCTTATCCATGAAGAAACGAATTCCATGACGAATCTTCGAATCTCTTTTTGACTGAAAAGTAAAGCAGGCTCTGCCTTTGGTTCAGTTTTTCTTTTAATTCTGACACTTATAATTTTCTTGTCTTCAGATTATCTTTAGTTTCTTTCGACACCATTGCTCCCTTTCCATGCGCTATCTAAAGCTCTCTCTATTTTCTTCTTAAGCATGACTAGTATTTAAGAAAAAGCGTTAAAACGAGATTTTTGCTGCGGATGGAATTTTGCCCAAGATTTTAGCGGTTGCCTTCTCCACTTTTTCACGGTCAGCTGCATCAGTGTACACGCGTAGTATATTCATGAAGCCTTTGAGTGTTTCAAAAATCTTTGAAATCTCACTTAGCCGCTGCAGCGTTTTCTCGCCCGCTTGGTTTCTTGTGAAAACAGGAATCTCCATCGACTCCATAAGTACCGCATGGTGATAAGGTACGGATGGCACCGTGGGCACGTCAATTATCACTGATTCAATGCCGACGCCTGCTTCCTTGGCGATTTCACTCTGCATTTGGCGCCTGTATGATTCGCGACCAAAAATATTCGATATCATAGTGTCCTTCTCGTAGAAAGTTCGCTCATAAGCGCATTTTAGCATTCTGCGCCTTTCTAGGTTGCCAATTATTCCTTTGGATGCTTCACATTTTTTGAGGGCTGACCAAACCGTGTAGTCATCCAGCGCCAAATACTCTTCAGGCGTCTTAAACGCCGTCAACCCTAACTCGCTGTTTGCTTTTTCCATGGCGGTCGCCAGCATAATCTGCGCTGCTCTGCCAACACGGTGGAAATAAATGCTCTTAAACGATTCAATCCTAGCAATCATGAACGCTTCCAACGCTGACAGGGCACCGAGTTCTACGGCTAAATTTTCGCCTAAAACATCAAGCGCATGTATAAGACGGAAAACTCGATGAAACCGTACTCAGCGCCAGTGTGATAAGTATCTCGGACGATGAAGTCCTGCTTGTCAACGTCCACGGCGCTGCTTATTATTTGGTCAAGAAACGCTTTGCCTGGCTTATGCAGTTTTCCAACGGCAAGTCCTGCTACCTCTTGAGGCTTGTAACCCATCTTTGATAGTTTATCGCCTACTTCGCTTTTCTCAATAATCCATGAAGTGATGTCCTCATGCGTTTTTTCCAATTCTTTTATCAGTAATTGCTCAAAAACATGCGAGAAAGGTCCATGTCCAGCGTCATGAAGCAACGCTGAAATCCTGCACATGTCCACTTCTTCATCGCTTACGACGCGTGAAATGTTAGGGTTCTCCAAAACTTTGCCTGCCAAATACATGACGCCGACACAGTGTTCAAAACGTGTGTGGTTGGCGCCTGGGTAAACGTATTCTGAACCTGCCAGTTGCCGCAGTCGCCTTAGTCGCTGCATTGGATACGAATCAATAATGTTTTTTTCTGCTTCGGTAATGTACACGTACCCGTGTACGGGATCCTTTATTTCTCCCCAGTAAGCCTTAGGCACAAGCAAGCCTCGCAGTTGTAAGTTATATTTATGTATCTCCCTATAATGTGTAACGCTAACCAGCCGAGTTGAAAAACATGGGTAAGAAAGGCGTTTTCATCTGCATCGAAGGCTTAGACGGAAGCGGAAAAACCACACAGGCAGAACTACTTACCGAAAGGCTCTCACAAAAGCTACAATGCAGTTTACACTTCAGAACCTAGCCATGGCAAAATAGGCACTTTCATCCGAGAATGCTGCCTTTACGAAGAAAAACGTCTGCCAACAGAAGCTGAAGCATTACTGTTTGCCGCAGACCGCATTGAGCACATAGAAAACGAGATAATACCCGCTTTAGCCGAAGGGAAACTGGTAATCTGCGACCGCTACATTTACTCGTCTTTAGCCTACCAAGGCAGTGCTGGTCTTAGCTTAGATTGGATTAAAACAATTAACTCTCATGCTTTGCAGCCAGATTTCGGCATTTTTATCGATGTTTCTCCAGAACGAGTGCTGGAGCGTTTGCAGAGAAAGAAGTCTGTGATGGAAACTTTAGAAATACAGCAAAAAGTTCGAGAAGTCTACCTTAAGTTCGTTGAGAAAGGTGAGCTTATCAGGATAGATGGTGACAAACCAAAAGATGCAGTAGCAGATGCACTGTATTCAAAAGTTTTGAGTTTACTTAAAACGTGTAAATAGCACTTGAAAAAAGTGAAAAGTTTGTGGTTTAGTCTTCTCTCCACTTGAACAGTCTAACTGCCAGCAACGAAGATTACGGCTGTTATGACTGCGACGACTGCAAGGTCAATTACTGCTCCCATGTAGTTTCCGTAAACCATGACGTTGTTTAAGCCCTCAATTATGTAGAATAGTGGCAGCACGTGAGCGATGGTCTGCAAGTATTGTGGCATGATGCTGATGGGGAAGAATGTGCCCGAAAGGAACATCATTGGAAAAGTCACTATGTTGCCTATTACGCCTGCAGTTTCAGGGTTCTTTGTTACTGTTCCAACAAGCATGCCTAGTGAAGCGAAAAGCATTGGACCCAAAACTAGGAAGGGTATGAGCCAAACGGTTAAGGTGACGTGTGCACCGAACAGCAAAGATTCCCACGCCAACCATGAGCAGAAAGCTTGCGATTGTCAAAACAATGTACCAAAGCACCTTAGAGGCTAGCCACTCCATTTTTGTCAGCGGTGTAAGCGATAGTTGCTTGAACAGTTTTGTCTTCTTGTATTCTGAGGAAATGTTAACCAGAGAGAACATTGGGCTTACAAGTATGGAAAAACCAATCAAGCCTGGAATTAGAAAGTCAATGTATTTTGTTTGCTGAGTGTTAACCGTAGTCTGGGTTATGCCGATGATGGGTATGGCGTTTTGTTTGTAATAGTTCAGGTTGAAATAGTTTGATAACTCCATTAACTGTTCCACTTACGATGCCGCTGGTGCTTGATGTTGGATTACCGTAAACTGTTACGTTCACCTGATTGCCTGCCAAATAGTTAGCAGAGAAGTTTTCAGGAATAACTATGCCGTCAGATGATGAATGAGCAGCTAGGTACTTTGAAAAGTCCTCTGAAGCATTCACTGTTATGACTCTGATTGTGCTTGAACTGTTAAGCGCATTTAAAAACTGTGAAGCTATATCCATTTGTGGTGACAGCAAACGGTCCAGTGTCTTGGTTTTGCGCATAAACATTAATTGTTCCTGAGACCTGCCTGAAAAAATTGCGCCGAAAATCAAGATTAAAATTACTGGGAATATTAATCCGAAGAATAATCCAAACCTGTTTCTTAAGTATCCGCGGCTGAAGACTTTGAAATCTGAAAAGATTCTTTTTCCACTAACCATTTTTTAGCGCCTCCGTTTATTATTTGTTGGTTTTGCTTTCATTTTCTTCAGATGCGATTTCGCCTTGTTCATTAACTCATTCCGCTGACAAGCTTGACGAACACGTCGTCTAAGCTGTCTTGGCGTGTTTGGATTTCTCCCCAGTCCATTTTTGACTGTTCAGCAGCTGCCAAAGCTGCTAGCGCATCAATTTTCTGTTTTAGCGGTATGCTGATTTCTCCTCTGTGCTCTATCGTAATCAACTTGTAATTCAGTGTTTGCTTTAATGTAATCAGCCAATTTTTCGGCTTCCGTGAATTTCAAGTCTTTCTCCTGACCCATGCTGCTTCAATGATTTCATCTGAGGTTCCCATAGCAACAATGTGCCCATGGTCCATGATGGCTACTCTGTCGCATAATTGCTGTGCCTCATCTAAGTAATGAGTGGTTAAAATGATTGTTTTACCCTTAGCTTTCAATCCCCGTATGACATCCCAGATTGCTCTTCGAGCGTTCGGGTCCAATCCAGTGGTGGGCTCGTCAAGAAAGAGCAGTTCAGGCGTGTTCACAAGTGAGAGAGCAAGTCCTGTTTTCTGTTTTTGTCCGCCAGAAAGGCTGTCAAAATTGACTTTAGCGGAATCCTCAAGCAAAACTTCTTTTAAAATTTCATCTGGATTAACTTTAACGTTGAAAAGGTCAGCGTAATATATTATGGCTTCTCTTGGAGTTGTTTTTTCAAAAAAAGTAAACTCTTGAGGTATAACGCCGATTTTCTTGTGAAGTTCATAACCGTTTTTCCATGGGTCAAGACCAAGAACCTTCACGTCGCCGCCGTCCTTTTCTCGCAAGCCTTCTAAAATTTCTATGGTGGTGGTTTTGCCTGCGCCGTTTGGACCTAAAAGACCGAAAACTTCACCTTTGTTAACTGTGAATGAGATGTCATCTACGGCTTTCAAATCTCCATAGCATTTTTTGAGAGCAGAAACTTCAATTGGAATCAACTATATTTTGCTCCTGTTTTCTTGGTTCTTTTATGAGTTGCCTTGTTCTGTTGCCGTTTCGCTTTTACGGAATTACTGTTGTTAGAAATATAACTTTCGGATATAGAATAAATATCTCTCGTTGTCTTTCCATTGCATGGAAACTAGGGGTTTGCTTTTTTCAAAATTTTCCTTTTGAGGCTTCATTTGTTTTGTTAAAGATAAACAGTGTTAAATCTTCTGGCGAAATGTATCTTGGGCCTCTTTCATGGAAAACTTGAATTTCCAAAATGTCTCTGTTGTATACAGTTCGGAGAAGGTAATAATCAAATTTTAGCGCGGTCTTTTTTTCTGCATTGCCCTTGTAGTAACGTATGGCACAGAAGAAATCCATTGTATGCAAATGCTCTTTTCCCAAGCAAGATTCAGTACTTTTTTTAGCTTCTTCCTCATCAATGTAGTTGAAGCCTTCAGCGTCCGCCAAACCGAACTCAAAAATTAATTTACATTCAGGTATGGTTGGGTTAGCGACTTCTTCAAAACTGAATTCCTTTCTGTTTATTTCATAAAGAACTTGGATTAGCCTTTGTTGAAGTTGCTTGCTTGAGAGAGTTGAATTAAAGCTCTCAACCATGTGAATGTTTGAGGGGAAATTTTCATAAAAACCCAGTGTCAAGATATTCCTGCTCAGGCTTTCTTCATTTTCTTATCTTTTCCAGGCTGTTTAGCAATTCAGATAGTGCAACGCTGAGTTTTTGCAGTTCTTCTAAGTTTTCGGTTTTTTCGATTTTGCCTTGTAATATCTTGCATCTTCGCTAAGAGTGTTGCTTCGAGTTTATCGTAGGCTGTGCTGGCTGCGGCTTGTTTTGGTGGTTCTTCGCCTTCTTTAACTATTACTACTTTTTTTTCATCCTTTGCGCACCATAATGTGCCATCTTTTAGTCTGAAGAGTGGGGAAGCGCAGACTGGGCATGACAGGTCGGTTAAAGTGTCGCCTTGCCTTAGCAAGTCAGCCATGCGTTTAATAGGTGTGTTTTCTTTTTTTTCTTGCAATTAGAACCCCAAAGTAAATACGTATCAATGCTTATATAAGCAGTTACTGCGTGACGTGCAGTAGGTAGTGCCGATTTATGGTTCGAAAGAAAAAAGCTGAAGAATACGAAGCCAAAATTAAGCAAGCGTTAGTAGTGCTTGGAGAGGTTTCTGAGGACAGCACAACGCCAAGAAACATCAGGCGTTCCGCAAAAGACGCTATGAATTCCCTGCAAAGCTCTGAATATACGCCTGCAGTGAGAGCTTCAAACGCCGTGTCGCTTCTGGATGAAATTTTGCAAGACCCAAACATGCCGCCCTACACGCGGGTAAAACTTTGGAATGTTATGAGTTTTATTGAAGCAATAAAAGACTAGTCAGTCTTCAAAAACTTTTTGTTTTCAATTATTTTCTTAAAAAGTTAGCATCGCTCACGCTTGCTTCTCAGTATCATTTAGTTGTTTTGCCAGTTTCTTTGCTTCCTTATATGAGTAAGCGCAATGTATGCAGCAGAACGCTGTCTCTCTGCCATCGATGATTTCTCGGTAGCCGCCTTCATAGACTTTGCATCCGCAGTGGGCGCAAACGTAGAGGCTTGGTTCAATAGCGATTGCTACTAGCTCGGCAAAGCGCTTGAAAAGATCAGTGCATAATTCTCTTCCTGCCTGTGTTAGCTCGAAAATTTTTCTTTCTTTTTCGCCCACCGGTTTTATTGTGTGTTTAACTAAGCCTTTTTCTTCTAGTTGCTGCAGGAACGGGTAAACTAGGCTTGGGCTCACTTCTTTTTTGACTCTTTTTTTGAATCTGCTGATTATGCTGTAACCGTGTGTTGGTCCCTCGTACAGTATGGTGAGTATGTAGAAGCGTGAGAAGTCGGAGATTAATTCATCTATGTTTTCGGATTGTGTCTTATTGGACATGTTTTTCTTCATGCACTATTGGCATTTTTATTATTATAAATGTTCTTTAGATATATCTTAAAAATACCTATGCAATTCCCCAAAAAGCATCGACAATCTGCTTCCATGATTAAATGCACTAACAAATATATGCCACCTGTTACATGTAGTTCTGGGTTCCAAGGGGGCAGTGCCTATGAAATATGACGTAATAATCGTGGGTGCAGGACCAGCAGGCATCTTCTCAGCGCTAGAACTAACAGAGAAAACAAACTTAAACGTCCTAATACTCGACAGAGGACCAGACATAGACAAACGCAAATGCCCATCCAGCCGAGGGTTCGAATGTGTCCATTGTGAACCATGCTCAGTTCTTTCAGGCTGGGGTGGAGCAGGCGCTTACAGTGACGGAAAACTAACTTTGTCAACAGAAGTTGGTGGTTGGCTAAACCAGTACGTTTCAACCAAAGAGCTCCAAGCCCTGGTAAAATACGTAGATAGCATCTACCTAAAATTCGGGGCAAGCGAGCAAGTTTACGGCGGAGACAGCGAAAAAGTAGATGAAATCGAACGCCAAGCGTCACTTGCGGGTTTAAAGCTTATCAGGCAAGAAGTTCGCCACATGGGCACAGAAAAATGCCTAGAAACGCTACATCGAATGCGTAAAGAACTCAACGGCAAAATCACATTCCGACCAAAAACAGATGTGAAAGGATTAATCGCTGAAAACCACCTCATCCAAGGAGTGGAAACAGTTGACGGCGAAAAAATCCATAGGCAAATACGTCATAATTGCTCCTGGCAGAAGCGGAGCAGAATGGCTTCAAACAGAAGCTCAAGTCCGCGGATTAAAAACCATAAACAACCCAGTTGACATCGGCGTACGCGTTGAAGTTTTAGCTTCAGTCATGGAGAATCTAACCAAAGAGCTTTACGAGCCAAAACTAGTTTATTACTCACGACTCTTCGATGACCAAGTCCGCACTTTCTGTGTCTCACCTTACGGCGAAGTCACGACGGAATCATATGATGGCGTCTTAACAGTTAACGGCGGAAGCTATGCTGAAAGAAAAACCGATAACACAAACTTCGCCATCCTAGTCAGCACCTCTTTCACAGAACCTTTCAAAGAACCTATTGCTTACGGCAAATATGTTGCCCGTCTTTCAAACCTCTTAAGCGGAGGAGTAATGGTTCAGCGCTTAGGCGACTTAGTTACTGGGCGGCGCTCAACACCTGAACGCTTAGCAAGAAGCGTAGTTGTACCAACATTGAAGAACGCTACACCAGGAGACTTAAGTTTCGTTTTGCCCTACCGTTACCTATCAGACATACGTGAGATGCTTCAAGCCTTAGACGTGATAGCGCCAGGAATCCACTCAAGAGACACGCTGCTCTACGGCATAGAAGTCAAATTTTACTCTTCACACCTGCAACTAACCAATGCGTTGGAAACCAAAATCCAAAACATGTTCACCATCGGCGACGGTGCAGGCGTAACACGTGGCTTAATTCAATCTTCATCTTCAGGCGTAATCGTTGCGCGGGAAATCTTGAAACGTGAACATTTGAAGGCGTAAACACTGGATGCTGTAGCCCAAGAAATCAGGTGTAGCCACTGCGGCGCTCCAGTAGAGTTTAAACCAGGAGAAATCATTGCTACCTGCAAATACTGCGGCTTCACCACAGTCATCGAGACAGGACAAGCATTCACGTTTGAGCATTCGCTTATTCTGAACAAGTTTGATCAAAAAAGTATAGATGAGCCGATTCAGGCTTGGATGCGCGGCGGCTTCTTGAAACCAGGCGACCTCGCTAGGAAATCAAAGATTACTGAGAAAGACTTGGTTTATTTGCCGTTTTGGGTGGTTTTCAGTGGAGGCTAAGAGCACTTACAAGGGCATATTCGAACGCATAGCTCCAGCCATAGTTAAAGAGGGCACAATCTCCAAGGAATATGAATGGCTGGTTTTGGCACGGGAAGCTTCTGGTTTTCCCACTCACGAATACGAGGTTCCTCTGGAAGGCAAAATCCCATTCGACTTCCGCAAAATCGAAGGCTTCGCCAAACTCTTAAACAGTGAAATGGACCGCGATGCCGCCTTGGAAATTGCCAAGCAACAAATCGAGGATCACCATCGCTTCCTTCTCCAGCAGGACGTGGATAAAATAGTTGAGATAAAAACGGAAGTAACCCCGAAACAGACAGTCTATCTGCACGCGCCCATCTGGTTCATCAAATATGAATACAAAGGCAAAGATTACCAACTGATAATCGAAGGAACCGTGGAACAGCCTTAAAAGGTGACATTCCATCTTCAAGATTCTAAGCTTTATTTGCTCTAACAAACTTTAAAAGCGACTTTTCATTATCAACGAATAATAAAAAAGGCGGATATGTAAAATGAGCGATAAAAACGATGAATTATCAAACGTTCAAGGTCAAATGTCGCCTTCCTGAGCGGATAGCCGCGTTTATTCCAGGTTTCCGCGGTTACAAAGAGAAGGAACTGCGCCGCGAAAGCGATAGGCTAATCAGGAATCACCTGTACCTGAAACTGTCAATTGAAAAGACAGATCTGAGGGAAATTTCGCAGAAGTTGGCTGACCGCCGCTACTTCGACGTCCTGACAGATATGGATCGCCTGTTAGCTAAGATGGACCGTGTTGTTGAGAAAATTAATCATGCCTCTTACGGGTACAGCGGCTTTTTTGACGCTGTCAAAGTCAGAGAAGAAAATCTTGATCACATGATAGATTTCGATAATAAGCTTATAGACGGAATAAACGCATTGACTACTGAAATTGACGCTTTTAAAGCAGATTTAGCCAGCGGCGTAACTACGAACCTGAAGACCAGAGTTCAGAATGTAACTGACAAGCTTGAAAGTTTAGAAAACACGTTTGATCAACGTAATGAAGTAATCTTAGGAGCGAGTTAAAATGCCACAAGTAATAGAATGGACAAACGCTGGCCCAGAGGACATAATTTGGAGGTACCCAAACGAAGATATCACATGGGGCGCCCAACTTATCGTGCACGAGTACGAAATGGCAGTGTTCTTCAGGGATGGCAAAGCCTATGATGTTTTCAATGCTGGCAGGCACACACTGACAACGTTGAATTTGCCTTTGCTTACAAGTTTACTGACGCGTCTGGCAGGGTTCGGTAGCAACAAGCCGTTTAAAGCGGCAGTCATCTACATCGCCACTAAAGTTTTCAATGGCAAATGGGGTACAAGTGCACAAACCACTGAGTTGGCTCCACTCAAAGTGTTTGGGCAATTCCTGTTCAAAATCGAAGATGCTTCGCTGTTCGTGAATGAAGTTGTGGGTGGACAAAACGCTTACACAACAGAAGATGTCAACAACTTTCTCCGAGGCTTCCTTAACGAAAAGATAATTGCAGAACTTTCCCACTACGACTTGATTACGGTCTTCACTAGGCTTCAAGAGACATCCGTGATCGTTAAAAACTCGGTCTTAGATTACTTCAAACGCGTGGGCATCGAGCTAACAGACTTACGTTTCGAAGGCATCGACACCACACCTGAGTACCGTGAACGGCTGTTTTGGCTTAAAACTGGAAGCACCCCAGCAGACACAGTTTTGCGCATGGAAACGGTGAAGAGTGCAGCGCAGTCTCTAGGTCAATCAGGCGGTGGCGGTGCAGGCTTAGGCACAGGCATGGTGCTCATACCTCAAATTATGAATCAGCAAGGTCAGGTTCAGGCACAAGCGCCCACAGCTGCACTAGTGATATGTCCCAAATGCGGCGCACATGTTCCAGCTACATCAAAGTTCTGTCCTGAATGCGGAACTTCTCTTACGCCTCCCTCAGCCGCCACAATGAACTGTCCCAAATGCGGCCACTCAATTCCTGCGAGCTCCAAGTTCTGCCCCGAATGCGGTGCAACAATATCGTAGGATGGCATAGTAATGTCTGAAAGTAGACGGCAACTGCTCTCCATAGGCGTTTTCTTCATAATCGCAGTAGTCGCCATACTCCTATACGCGGCAAAAGTGTTCGCAGACTGGCTGAATATTTTCCCTTTAATCTTCGTTCTGTTTGGAGTATGGCTACTAATCCTTGCCGGCATCAGAGCTCAAAGCCCGCAGAAATACGAACGTGAACCATTCGGTACACTGGAAATGGGCGTGATTCTCATGGCTTTAGGCGGTGCTTGGTTGCTGTTCAAGACAAGCTATCTTTACTCGTTAGCTTTACTACTGCTTGTGCTCGGCGCCATAGCCATCGTTGCAGCCTTGAGACGAAAGAAACCTTGAGCCTTTTTTCGGCTCTAAACATTTTTCTATTCCAATGCACAGTCACAATTGCAGAAGGCTCAACGTTATGAGTGAAGAGACTATTGGACGCGGCACATGGTACGACATGATGGCCAAGAAAGTAATCGACAGAGAGCGTCAGCTAGGCAGAAACATGGATAAAATCCGCACGGAGATGGGTCTCGGCGCCTCAGGTTTCCCACACATCGGCAGCCTAGGCGACGCCGCACGTTCGTACGCCGTTACGCTTGCTTTGAAGGGTTTAGGTTTTAATTCTGAGTTGGTTGCTTACTGCGACGACAAGGACGGCTTGACGAAAAGTTCCGGTTGGGTTATCAAAGGATTTGGAGAAGTATCTTGGTTATCCAGTGTCCAGTATCCCTGACCCGTTTGGTTGTCATGAAAGCTACGGTAAACACATGAGTTCGCTTCTTCTTGAGTCTCTGGATAAGTGCGGAATAGAATACCGCTACTTTTCAGCTAAGGAAGTCTACGAGAAAGGCTTGCTGCTAAACGAAATCAGAACCATACTATTGAATGCCAAGAAAGTAGGCGAAATTGTCAAAGAAGAAGTCGGCCAAGAACGCTACACCGAAGTTCTGCCTTTCTTCCCAGTCTGCAGTAACTGCGGACGCATCTACACCACAAGAGCCTACAAATTCGACCCAAAAACTGATAAAGTCCTCTACAGATGCGAAGGCTTAGAGATCCGTGGCAGACTTATCGAAGGCTGTGGGCACGAAGGCGAAGCCGACATAACTAAAGGTGAGGGGAAATTAACTTGGAAAGGCGAGTTTGCAGCTCGCTGGAAAGCTTTGGATATACGGTTTGAAGCTTACGGAAAAGACATCGCTGACTCAGTGAAAATCAACGATCGAATATGCCGTGAAGTCCTGTGTTTTGAGCCGCCTTCGCACGCAAAATACGAAATGTTCCTCGATAAAGGCGGAAAGAAAATTTCCAAATCTGCTGGCAACGTTTTCACGCCACAGGTGTGGTTCCGTTACGGTTCTCCTCAATCGCTGCTTTTGCTGATGCTTAAACGGTTTGTTGGCACACGAACCTTGGATGTATCTGATATTCCAGCATACATGAATGAGCTTGATTACCTCGAAGACGTTTATTTCGGCAAAAAACAAGTAGGCGAAAAAGAAGCCACGAAGCTTAGCGGCTTGTTTGAGTACTGCTATGTCATGAAGCCACCAGCTAAGCCCAGCGTTCACGTGCCCTATAATTTAATGGCGTTTCTTGTTAAAATGGCGCCCAAAGAATGCCTAGAGGATTACGTGACTGAGAAACTGCAAAGTTACGGTTACCTCCAGAAAAACCAAGCCTTAGACGCTGGCTTAAAGCAGCGTATTGAGTTCGCGTTGAACTGGATTAGGGACTTTGAAGAAATCAAAGAAACAGATGTAACCCTGACAAGCGAAGAGAAAAAAGCTATCACCGAGTTAATCACAAAACTGGAAGCTGAAAATGAAGCGGATAAAATCCAAAACGCCATCTTTAACGCTGCAAAAAACAACGGCATACAGCCCAGCGGCTTCTTCAAAACGCTGTATAAGATTTTGATGGGCGCGCCGCAGGGTCCACGATTAGGTCCATATGTGCTTGCTATGGGCAAACAAAACGTCATCGCTGCTCTCAAGAGGGTCGTAAGCAAAAGTTAGCAGTTTAGCAGTAACTTTCTTTTTTTTGAATTGCAAATAAACCATCTGTCCTAAGCATGCAAAGGTTTGCTTCAAGCGGCTGACCCAAAGGGGTACCCTCTTTTTAAGAGTAGTTCTCCTAGCTAAAAAGAGGCCTGCCCCTACACCTCAAATTTGAAGTGATTTCCATGCTAATAGCACGCTACCTATCGGTACCTCATTTTTGGACCTAGTTTTACTAGTTAAAATTGACCTTCCCTTCCCTCTTTTTTGACCTAATCTTCATAGCAAAAAAGATACATATTCTAAAGGGCAAGGCTTCGGTTTAGCCGTTGTTAAACGCTTAGTTGAGGCACAGGGTGGCAGAATAACGTTTGAGAGCAAAGTTGGCAAAGGAACCCAATTCAAAATAACTTTTCCTAAAGAAACAAAAATAACACATGCCATATTAGACCACTATTTTTAAGTTTAAGCAAAGTATTTACTATTTTGCCCTCATTTTCGGGGCACAAAAACAAGCACTGGGCTCGTCGTCTAGTACGGATTATGACACCGGCCTGCGGAGCCGGAGGTCCTGGGTTCAAATCCCAGCGGGCCCGCCACCCCATGTAAATATTCACTTCTGCTGGCACATTTTTTAATCGTAGAAAATGACTAACTTACTGTTTACTTTATCGCTGCTTCTGGAACTTAGCTATTTCAACCGCCTTTTGGGATTTAGATGAAGGTAGCGTGCGGAAATGTATTTTCTTTGATAGTTGATATAGAAAACTGCTTATGGCAATGGCGAAAGCCGGTAAAGCTGGCAGGATATACCAGTAAAGTTTTGTTTGAACAAAAGTGAACACTACAAGCACAATCGACATCCAAGTAAGAATTAAAGTGTCTTCTTTTGAACGCTTAATAACGGCATTGACTGCACAGAGGCCTGCCGCAAAAGGCAGCAATATTGCCCAAACCATTTCGTTAGTGGCTAAGTAGCTAAAATAGAAGAGGTAACCTCCACCATGACCCTCAATAGGACTAACCGTTCGCGTAACGGCGCTATACACGAAATAGGACTGCCAAAACTCCGATCCAAAACGAAAGTTCATGTAGATCAGCCAAGGGGAAAAAAATAGAAACCCAATTCCCAAAAAAAGAGTAAAGCGTTTTGTGAAGAGAAACCGGATGCTTTTCTTTGTGGCCGCTAAATAGATAAACATGATTAGCGGAAGTAACAAGGCTTCAATCTGCTTTGTCATTAACGCCAAGCCAAAGAACAGGCCGCTTAAAGCCACGTATCGATTAGTATTTTCTGTTTTCTCGCTTAAAACAAAAAAGTATGTGCTAGCTAACATGAAGAAGACGAAAGGAACATCAGTCATAGCGTGTCTTGCAAACGCGAAGAAGGTTGTAAACGTCCCTAAAACTATAGCCGACAGAAACCCTACGTACGAGTTATAGAGTTTCTTTCCCAAATAGAAGACAAGAACTAAGGATAAGGTGCCGAATATGGGACTCCAAAGCCTTGAGGAGAAATTACTAACCCCGAAGACTTGGTAGGCAAGAGACATCAGCCACATGAAGAGCGGCGGTTTACTTACCCAGAATGTTAAAGTGCCAAAAGCCCAAGGCGTCAGGTAGTCTCCGCTCTTAACCATGTGGAATGCCCATTGAGAGTACGTTTGCTCGTCGGCAGCCCAAAGAGATCCGCTTTCTAGATTAACGAAGAATATTGTTGAAAAAGCCAGAATTGTCAAAATACAAAGGGCGTCGGCATGTGCTGAAAACCAAGGCACCTTTTGTGCAGAAATTTTCGTGACTTTAGTTTTTCGCTTGGCTCGCCTAGTCGAGTTAACGAAGCGTATGATTTCAAAAATAATCACGGTCCCTACACCACATGCAATTGCATCAAACGCAATCGTAGTCCATGTTAAAGAGTTGGTAGATTGTAAAGGTAAGGATTCAGCGGTCGAATTGTATAAGGCAAAAGCGTAGACACGAAAGTCGTTAGAACCAACGTAAAGCGTACCGTTCGCAATAGCTGGCGAAGACTCTACAATATTTCCAGTTTCGTAACTCCATTTCTTTGCCCCTGTAAAAGCATCAAGACAATAAACGCTGTAGTCTTCAGAGCCGACATACACGTTGCCGTCTGCAACTGCAGGGGAAGACCGGACCCAATAGCCAGTTGGGCTCTGCCATATTTTCTTGCCGTTTGAAGCGTTTAGGCAATAAACGTTATTGTCCTCGGAGCCTATATAAACGCATCCGTAAGCGACAGCTGGAGAAGAGTTCATGCAATCTTCTGTTTGATATTTCCAAATCTGGGCGCCTGTGGAAGCATTCAAACTACAGACGTAGCCGTCGTATGAGCCTATGTAGACGCAACCATTGTATACGCTAGGCGAGGAGATGGTACTTCCAGTGTGGCGGTTCCATATTTCGATGCCTGTAGACGCATTAAGAGCGTAAACACAATAGTCGTCGGTGGCAACGTACACTATGCCGTCTGAGACTGCAGGCGATGAATCTACACGGTATAACGTTGGGTAACTCCATATTGTAGCTCCATCTGAAGCGTTAATACAGAAAACATTGTGGTCCCCTGAACCCACGTAGATGCGACCATCCGCAATTGCAGGCGAAGACCTCACTTGACCTCCGGCTGGCGATCTCCAAAGAGGTATTCCTGTGGTACTGTTTAGACAGTAAATAAATCCGTCATCTGCGCCTATGTAGACACGCCCATTATAGATGGCAGGCGATGACCATACTTCACTTCTAATTGGGAACTTCCATACTGGTTCCCCGTTGGAGGAGTTGAGACAGTAAACCTGGCTGTCTCTGGAACCTACGAAAACGCAGCCGTTAGCTATTGTGGGGGAAGACTGTACATCTCTGCCTGCTGTGTAATTCCACAAGAGTATGGCGGAATTCGTTGGATTGTTGTAAGTTGTGTAGCCGCTGTGGTTTGGGTCATGGCGGAACATCGTCCAGTCGTCGGTGCTGGAATTGTCGCTGGTACCTGAGGCTACCGACATACAGTATGACTGAATTAGAATAAGGGAAATTAGGATAATTAGCAACCACTTGTGCTTTCTCATTGCCATCCTTACAAGAAATCACATGTAAGAATAGAATATATAAACTGTTGAACTTCAAGAACCATCAACGAAGTCCACCGTGCCCGCCACCAAATTATAAAAAACTTATAAAAAGCAATTTAGCCCTAAGACGATAACGTAAAGGAATTCTAAAAAATAAATAATTAAAGAAACAGTTAAGGGCTGTTTATTCTCTGCTTGAGAGTACCAGAATGTAGTCTGCTGTGTCAGCGCACATGTCTGCTGCTTGCTCGATAAATTCTATCAGGTCGTCGAATATTACCATGGCTCCGCAGTTTATGTTTACGCCGTATTTCACGAATAAGCTTTTGGTTTTAAGGTATTCAATGTCTATTGCGTGTTCTATTTCCCCGACTTGTTTCGCTTCTTTAATGGCTTCTGTTGGGTTCGATGAGATTTTTTCTATACTGCTTCTTAATGTCTGAGCTGTTTCAACAAGTTTTGCAGTCATGAGAACAGTTTTTTCGCATAGCTCCTGTGGAATTTCTGCTTCAGCAAGCATTTCAAGGCATCTTGCGGCATCTTTAGTGTGATCTGCCAACGTATCTAATCGTTTAACAAGGTGTAACAGGTCTTCACGATAATCTGCTACAAGAGCTGCACCCTTGGATAACTCCATGAAGACATCTGTTCGAAGCTGGTCAACTCCTTCTTCGGTCTTATACAAGTTTTCAATGTACTTTTTCGATTCTTTGAAATTTTTTTCTGAAAAGCTTTTGGTAGCTTTATACAGCCACGTTACTGTGTCAAAAGCTTTGGTTATTTGTTCATGCGCAAGCTCTAAACCTCTTGTTTTTCGGCGCTGCTCAAACCAATCGTAACTTTTTCTTTCCATTGCCTCATCACTGCTTACATTATTGAATTGGTTTCAGATATAACCCTTCTCTTAATATGGCATAACTTCAATCGCATAGGTTTTCTTCCAAATGCTTCCTTTTTGGATATGTCACATCAAGCATGCATCAATCGCCAAAAGCCAATCCACAAGATTAGTCTTTTTAGCCTGTGCCTGCCTTTTATCACTCATCTTTCCCTTCACAATTTACCCCCCTCACTAAACCCTTAACATGCTTAACCCTGCATTACACATGGATGAAGTACCATGACACTTCGAGTTTTGCATGCCGCTTTTTTGCTTTCTTCATTTGCATGGCACTCCTGTGTGGAAGAAACTTTCTTTTTCTGGCTTATTTAGACTATCCAAATAGTATATAGACAGTTAAGTAGTCTATATATTTCCTGATTTTTAAGCTAGTCTTCCAGAACAGCCTTTGCCAACTGAACTTTATCTTCTAAACTCTTCATTACGGTATTCGTAATTTTCACGGTGATTCCAAGATTCTCTATGCGACTTTTTTCAGCAACATCCATATTATCAATGACAAAAGTGTCTAGAAAATCAGCGTAAAGCTTAGCAACAGAAAAAGCTGAAACTTCAAAACCTAAACCACGTAATAGTTTATCTGCAGGACCCTTAATCGGAGCACCAGCAACTATAGGACTAACCCCAACAACTCTGGCGCTTGTCTTCCTCAATGCATCTCTTATTCCATCAACCGCCAGAATGGTGCCAATGCTAACTATCGGATTGCTGGGACAAATAACAACCACTTCCGCATCCATGATTGAATCTATAACTTTAGGTGAAGGTTTCGCGTTAACGGCACCGACAAACTCAACGCCTAAAACCTTGTCTTTCGCTTGTCTTTTAACAAAATACTCTTCGAAATGAACTGACCCTTCCTCAATTTTTATCCTGGTCTCAAACTTATCATTCGTCATTGGCAAAATGTTAACTTTAATCCCTAAAGCACGGCAAATTTCATCGGTTACCTGCGAAAGCGTAAACCCTTTTTTCATCAAGTCAGTTCGAAAAATATGAGTTGCAAAATCCTTGTCGCCCAAGGCAAACCATGTTTCTAAGCCGAATTTTTTGAGCATCTCGAGGCATTGAAAAGTGTCGCCTTTTATTCCCCAACCTTTCTCCTCATCAACAATGCCTGCTAAAGTGTATGCTACAATGTCGATGTCTGGCGAAATGTGCAAACCGAACATTTCAATGTCGTCGCCAGTATTCACTATTACCGACACATCTTCCTCTTTAACAAGCCTCAATAAGCCAGTGAGAAACCTGGCTGCGCCAACACCACCCGCTAAAGCCGTAATCATACCCTTTCATGCCAATTGATGATTTAGGAAGATGTTAATGGTTGTGTTTTTCTGAAACCCAATATTCAGCTGCAGAACCCTTTGAATCAACTACGTGTTCTTTTTTGAAAACAGGTGCTTCGCTTTTGTATCTCTCTACAGCTTCCCGCAGGACTGGAAAAACATCTGTTCGGTGAGAACCAGCAACTGCAACATAAACTAAATCGTCTCCAACGTTGAATTCGCCGAGTAAATGGTGGATTTGAACGTTAACTATTCCAGGTTTTTTGGATAAGTCATCGCATATTTTGGTGAGGACTTGGTTGGCTTTTTCTTCGTATGCTTCCAGTTTGAGCTTTTCGACTTTTTCTCCCTCTAAGGTTTCTCCTCTTACTACGCCGATAAAAAGTGCTATTGCTCCGGCTTTGTGGTAGTTGGTGTCTTTTTTAATGTTGTTTATGGTGTCTTGAACTGTGAAGGTTCCTTTTTCATGTACTCCTGCTTTTGCCGACAAATATAATACCCCTTAGTGTTCACCTGAAGAATTTTATTTTAGATTATCGCTTCTAAAGTATTTTGCCCTTAAGAAAAGGAATGATAATAAGTTAGGTTATGCTTCAGCTTGGGCTTCTTGCAGTGGCGCTTGCGGTTGCGCTATTAATTTGGATTTTCTTATACCGACATGCCTTAGTGGTGCAACTTCTTTAGCTTGGTTGTAGATGTCTGAAGCGATTTTTCCAAGAACCATTTCTTGAACGAACTGGTCGAGTGATAATGCGTCGGCTTTTTCATGTATTATTTTTTCCATTATTTTGCGGATTATCTTTTCTTGTGATGTCTTTATTCTGGAAAGTGTCAGCGCTGAAACTGCAATTCTAAGTTTGAATCCGTCTTTTGTAGTGAGGTTGATTAATGCATCAACTTTTGTTGTTCTTCTTCTAACCAGGCTTCGGAGGTAATCTCGTGAGTATTCATGACCCTTAAAGAGCGTTTTGGCGGTTTTTCCGTCAATCTCGTTAACTTGGAAAAACATTTTCAAATAATGATGAGAAAAGTCGCTTGTTATATCATATAAAGTTGCTTCAACAACTCTGCCGATGAGTTGTTCTGGCTCTTGCGCTGGTATGGAACCTAACTCAACGTTGCCAAAGAAGGATGGCGCAATCACCATGTACCATCCTTTTCCACGCCATTTATCTCGTACATGTTTTGTTTTTGAAGACAAATTTATTTCTCCGAACGTGCCTCAACATTCTCAAGGAAATATTAAAAGGTTTAGCGTTTTCTGTCTATTTTCTCGAGGTTACCCATGTATTTTCTTAAGGCTTTCGGTATGTTTATTGTGCCGTCTTGTTGTTGATTGTTTTCTAGTATGGCAACTATGGTTCTGCCTGTAGCTATGGCTGTCGAGTTTAATGTATGAACAAACCCTTTTGGTGGCGCACCCTCTTTTTCCCGGTAACGAATGCCTAAGCGCCTTGCTTGGTAATCGGTGCAGTTGCTGCATGAAACAACTTCGCGGTAACCGTTTTGCGCTGGCATCCAAGCTTCGATGTCGTATTTTTTGGCTGCTACGGTTCCAATGTCGCCTGTGCAAACGTTGACAACACGATACGGCAATTCAAGTTTTTGAAGTAAATCCTCAGCGTTCTGCAGTAGTTCCTCATGCTAGCTTAGCTGAGTCTTCTGGCTTGCAGAAGATGAATTGTTCTATCTTGTTGAATTGGTGGGTGCGAAATATTCCCCTTGTGTCTTTGCCGTGTGCTCCAGCTTCCTTTCTGAAGCAAGTGCTTATTCCAGCGAGTTTTAGCGGCATGTCTTGTTCTTTTAAGACTTCGTTCATGAACATTGCAGCCATGGGGTGTTCTGAAGTGGCGATTAGGTATAGGTCTTCGTTTTCCACTTTGTAGAGGACATCGGCGAAGTCGCCTAGTGCTGTTACGCCTTCGTATGCTTCACGCTTCATCAAATATGGCGGTATAATTGGCGTATAGCCTTTTTTTGTTAGTTCCTCGATGGCGAAGCTCATCAGCGCCATGTCTAATAGTGCGACTTGGTTTTTGAGGTAGAAGAATCTTGCGCCAGATATTTTTCCTGCTCTTTCCATATCGATTTGGTCTAAATCTAAGGCTAAGTCGATGTGATTTTTTATTGGGAAATTGAATTTTGGGATTGTTCCCCAGGTTTTTATTTGAACGTTGTCGTTAGCGTCTTTTCCAAGCGGAACACTTTCATCTAGCAGGTTTGGGAGTTGCATGAGGTAGCCGTGTGTTTTCTGTTCTTGCTCGGTTACCTGTTTTTCTAACAAAGTAATTTTTTCGTCGATGTCTTGTGCTCTTTCAACTTCGCTTGTGGCTTCCTTGCCAGCTTTTTTTAGTTTAGCGATTTCTATAGTTACCTGCTTTCGCTGGTGGCGCAGCTCGTTTAGTTTAGTGAGATTCAATCGCCATTCCTTGTCAACAGCGATTAAATCCTCCAGCATTTGGATGGCTTCAGGGTTGCCACGCTTCGCCAAATTGTTTTTTACAAATTCCGGGTTCTCACGAATAAGCTTGATATCTAACATTGCTCTCACACGAAATAATTCTCTAACTAACAAAATCAGCTATTTAACCTTACGATGCAAACAACACTTAAGTTGCAAGTTTACGTTCTCTAGTACTCAGGCGTGACCTATCTCCTCCTCTTTAATATTTTGAATTTACAAAATAATGAATTGGGGGTACAAGATATTTGGATCCAGAATGTCGCTTTTGGTTGTGATGGCGCTGTTGAATGAGCAGGATGCAGATTCAAAGGTTAGGGTCAAATTTGAAATGCCAATGTAAAAAAGCAATTAGTATCAAAAAATAAAAGAAAGTTTTGAAGTGGTTTCTTGCTTATGTTTGCTCTGTTCCAGTTTTACTTTTTGCTTAGCGTTATCTCCATCGTTGAAACCATTCTGGACTTGCTCTCTCCCTCACGTGGTGGCATCTCTGCTGTTCCGATAGCGATCTTGCTAACTTTAAGGTCTTTTATGAACCGGTTTCTTGCTATCTCAGCGGCGTCAACAGCGGTGGTTATGGCTTGGCCTCGAGCTTTCAAAGTGATTTCTTTGAGGGTTCCTGAGGAGAGGCTTGTTATGATTGCCAGAACATAGCTCATTGGAGGTTTGTTTCCGACGAAGATAACATCTGCGTTTTGAGTCATTTTCTTTTGCTCCTTTTTTGTTGTTGCTTTGTGTAACGTTGCTGTTACTAGCATTTGCCTTGTAACGGAACGTTACTGCCCAACTTAATACGGGACTTCCTTATAA
This sequence comes from Candidatus Bathyarchaeota archaeon, assembly GCA_963715865.1. Classification (GTDB taxonomy): domain Archaea; phylum Thermoproteota; class Bathyarchaeia; order Bathyarchaeales; family Bathycorpusculaceae; genus Bathycorpusculum. The sequence continues at coordinate 2,105,227 of OY970280.1, read as the reverse complement.
GTCCATTGAAAAACACCCATAAACAAGAACCATTCAACAATTTCCATAAGCAAGTTAACGGGAAAGGCTTTTCTACAGCCAGCCAATAAAGAACTTTAACACATATCAGGTTGAGAGTTAACTTGCTTACTAAACTTAAGAAAAAAGTTCAGCAAATGCTAACTTCCCAAGCAAAAGCCGCACATAAGATAGGCTTAACTCCCAACAAAGTAAGCATCATAGGATTCATTCTTGCATTATCGTCAGCTGCAGTATACGCGTTTACTCCCAATCAACCCTCATGGCTTCTTCTCCTAGCAACGTTTTTCCTTTTAGCCTCAGGATTCTGCGACACATTGGACGGAATTATAGCTAGAAACTATCAGCAAGCAACCGTACTTGGCGGCTTCCTGGATTCTCTGCTTGACAGGTACGCGGACGCATCCGTATACGCAGGAATAATAATCGCTGGATTGTGCAACCCGGCTTGGGGTCCAACTTGGGGCCCAATTTGGGGCTTAGCAGCTTTAGCAGGTTCCTTGCTGGTTAGTTATAGTCGGGCAAGGGCTGAAGCAGTTGGAATAAAAATGGAGTCAGTGGGTTTGGCCGAAAGAGCAGAACGCATGCTTATTTTAGCCGCCGTGAGCATAGTGGCGTTTTTCTGGTTACCAGCCTTAGGTTATGGTATATTCTTGTTGGCGGTGCTTGCAAACCTAACCGTTATACAAAGAGCACTTCACGTTTACAAGGAACTAAAGAAAAAAATAGTGTAGCCGCTTAGTATCTTCTTTTATAACCTCTTGAATGCCTTTCGTTTTCGGCTCTAACCTTAACGATACCACGATGCACAGCGCATGAAATACAGTAATATTTAGTGTCCACCCAAGAAGCTAAGAATGTGCCTTTTTGCCTAAGCTCCTTAGCTAACTGAGGCTCAACAAATGAAACGCGGCGAGTGTTTCTCTTTGCTTTATCCCGCGGCACCATTGCCCCACAATTGGCGCATTGAACGAGGCTGCTACTGCCTTTGCTTCCTTTCGATCTTCCTCGGCTTTTTCGCTTAGATGGCAACTATTTTAACCTCTTTTTTTCCTTATCTCCCAAATATGGAATAAACTTTCTTATATATCTGCCCGTAACTTTAAGAGAGAGGCAATGTTTGCTTTCAGATTTATTTGAGGGATAATTTTTCCATCAGGCGACGTCATCAAAGTTGTAACTCCAGGACCATGTCCTGCCGTAACACAATTCGTATGGACTACTACGCCGACTGAAACAGCGCCTTGACGGTAAATTCTGCCAAACGAGTGGTCCGCGTCAATGATAGCCACTAAATCGCCAAGCCTCAAGTTTTCCAGCCCATACTGCTCAACGACTGCTTCATCGAACAATTGAATATCGTAATCCCCCGAATTAACCTGATTAGAACCTAAACCTGAACCCATGATAGCCGCTGGAACAATATGCGTAACAGGCACCTCCAATTTATCACCTTTCGGTTTGGGGTTCCACGCCTCAAGCAACATGGGATCCATATTCAAGACTTTAATTTCTGGGAAATCAACCAGTTTTAAGCCTACTCCGAAAGCTTTCACAAGAATCCTATCTCCAAGCACAAGCTTCTCCAAAGCTTCCGCGGGAAAATCAACCAACACATGCTCGATTCCACCGTGCTTGCCTGTGACAGTTCCCTTAGCGTCTTTCGCGTCGCCATTTACTACTGTTGCTTCGTTTCCAACGCATGATAGAACGTTGAATGCCGTGTTAGCAGCCTGCCCTGAGCGGGCATCGTTTTCCTTGTTTTCCACGCTAACGCCTGGCTCCACATGGTCAGCTTCCCACCCGCATGCTGGATCGCCTACTCTTAGATTATAGGTTATGCCGCCTACTCCGGGTAACACTAGCGGTTTTCCTGTTGCCGAAACGTTGTAGACTGACCTGATTGTTGGGCTGGCTATTTCACCCATGACTGATATTTTTATGAGTTTTTCAGTGTTTGTTCGAAGCATAAGGTATTCCTCTTTGGGCATTGTGTCCTATCCGCAAGGAGTCTAATAAAACTTCATAGAATGCCTTTCATTTAAGCAAATCTTAAATTATGCGTTTCTTTATTGTTGCAGTGAAGCTAAGCCTATCCAAATTGTTGGAAGTGAAATTTAGGATGTCTGAAATTGGATTGAGAACAAGAATGCTGGTAAAAGACGTGATGAGCAGCCCAGTTGTAACCATGAATGAAGATGAAACTTCAAACAAAGCAGCCGTTGTTATGGATAAAAACGATTTAGGCTGCGTAATAGTCACGAATAAAGCTGGAAAATCAATAGGCATTATTACCGAGCGAGACTTGGTGATTAGGGTTTTAGCTAAAAACCTCAAGCCTGATACAGTTAATACCAAAGAAATCATGACAACCCCATTGGTAACAATTGAACCTGATGCAACAATAAGTGAAGCAGCTCGAAGAATGAACAGGCTGGACATTAGACGGCTCGGCGTGATTTACAAAGGCAACCTTGTCGGAATAATCTCAAGCAAAGACATCCTAGGCGTAATGCCTGAACTAATAGAGATGATCCAGGAAAAGTCACGTATCGAAGGCGCTGCCCGAACTGAAGAAACTGAAGAGGTTCCTCTCTCTGGATACTGCGACCGCTGCAACATGTACTCTGAAAACTTGATGGAACGAAACGGACAAAACATCTGTGACGAATGCCGAATAGAACTGGAACAAGAAAAATAATATTTTCTTTTTTGCTTATCTTCTATAAATCGATAAACACGAAATTTTCTCTTTCCTCAACCAGATAAGTTTTAAGTGGCTTTTCCGCTGGTCCCCCCGCACCATGCCGCTGGTTATGTTGAATTGGGAGTTCTTCTGGCTAGGCAACAAAAACCACTTCTAAAACGTTTAAGCCTAATATAGTCATTGTATTGTACCATAAATAAACTTTAATTTATCAAAGTGAGCGTTTCAAAAACTATTTAAATATCCTCCTTGTACGTAAGTCATGGAACAAAATAGTGACTTAATTGAGGCGCAAATCCCAGATAGAGCCATTCTGGAGCAACAATCTGAAGTTGAACGATGGCTTGAAGGCAAAAATAAATATTTTCAACGCTGGTTAAAAGGTCAAGGTGAAGCCTTCATTTTCCGAGAAAATTTAAGCAACTCATTAAATTTTAGGTGAAAAGGTAGGCAGGTGAAAAAAATGATAAAACGAATATGTCCTAACTGCCACACTTTTAAGACTTGTTCAGTTAACCCGAAGATGCGGAACGGTCACTATCCAGAATACGAATGCTTCATAGCTAAAAAAAGCAATGAGTATAAACATAAGAGCAATGAGTGTAAACATGAGAAAAGAGGTAAATGAAAATGTGTCAATATAGAGCAGGTTTAGTTAAGAACTGTCGCAGGTGCAAATCGAGTATTCGACTTAATTGCCCGATTAGAAAGAAAGTGAAAAAGAAAACCTATACGGACACCAAGAAGAAGGGTGAAACTAAATAACAACTACAAAGAGTGAAGCCAAATAACAACAGAGAAAAAATTGAATAACGTTTTATGTCCAAGGTGTTCTTATTGTGGTAGCACTCGCCTTGAAGAAGATGAAGATGTCGTTAAGTGTCTTGATTGTGGCATGGGGAAGTATAAGAAAGGTAGGCATAAGTAGGATGGTAAATAATTGCTTAAGTAATGATATGAAAAAAATGGAAAATTTGAACATGTTCGAATATGGTAGAAGCCCACGTAGAAATTTGGGAGGAAATCAATCTTACGAGTGCCTTCGGTGCGGAGCAACCACGATGGGCGAAAACATTGATGAGAGAGGCGGCGAAATCAAATGTATCGTATGCGGATACAGAGTTTTAAAGAAGACGAAACCGCCAGTAGTAAAGAGAGTTCTCGCAAGATGATGTAAGAACTTTGCATCAAAATTGTTTCTTTTTTAAGCCAATATAGCTCCTGCCTCTTGGGCGTTTTTGGTTTTTTGCCTAATTAAAAAGTCTTTAATCTGCACAGCATAGAAATAGCCAAAAAGCACTCAAATCCTTAGAAAGACGCATAAGCACGTTGGAACAGGCGCTTTCTGGCTCAGAAACAAGAACCAAAACAAACGAAAATACATTCCTCCGAGAACATCAGGATTTATAATAAAGTTCAGCGTATTAATAATACAGATGGTGCATTATGGCTGTTCTTGAATGCCCATCCTGCAATGAAATCCTTGAAGTCGAAGCGCCTGATAAACTCCACTCAGCATTCTCATCAGCAAAGCCAACACAAAAAGGTTCCCATGGCAAAATCATTCAAAAGAAAGTAAGGTGCAAAAACCAAGATTGCAAAAAAACATTCACGGTCTACTGGTATGCTCCACTAGAATACTTCTGCAGATGATGAGCTTCAAATCTAATACTATCGATTAAGTAGCGTTGGCTCTGAAAATTAACAAGTTTATTATCTCAGTTCTAAGCAAAACGTGAAGTTTTGTATTTATGCTAACAAGGAAAGGCTCAGCGGGCTTCGCCCGCTTCGCACGAACGCCAACCTAAGCACTCTTTCTTGCAAAAAAGAGATGCCAGAAAGAACTTTTGCTTAATAATTTTACGAGGAGCTGTCAAGACAGCTCAAATGCGCGGTCTTGCGAGTCCGCTCATTTAGTTCTTGTTTATTGCCCGTTTGAGTGAGGGCAACGCAGTCAAGAACCGCTATGTAATTTTTTTTGTTGATGCGTTGAAAATTAAGCGCCAACGATAAACTTTTAGCATCAGCGACCAATGGCTTAAACATTGGGAAAAGTTTATTGTTGTCGCACGCAATCCAACCGTTAAGAGGGACGCATTCAGCCAGCTATGAGTTAACCGATCCTCTGTTCAAAAGTCTTAAATCTGCAAGTTACAGAATAAAATTATTCAGGGTTTTACATTGGACACACAAGAAGTTGCTGTCGCTTTAGAAAAGACTTATGTGATTGTTGTAAGAGTGGTGAATTTTCAAGGAAATAAACCAATCAAGGATGTTAACGTTAAAGTTTTCAGATTGGAAAAGACACCAATAACGCTCAAACAATGGGCTGAAAATCTCAAAAATGGAACTCCATTTAAAAAGTTGATACTCTCGATGAATACCGACAATAATGGTAACGTAACTGCTGAACTTGCAGAGGGCTCTTATGAAGTGAAAGTCGAAAAATACGGTTTGAATAAGGTTTGCGAATTAACGCAAAATGACAGAGTTCTCTTTATTGAACCGAAAAAGCATTGGTGGCAATAAGTCTTAAATCTGCATAGTATGAAAATAACCAACATGGGAACAGCTAACATAAAGAATAATCACGATGCAATAATACAAATTTTTGATATTGGATGGGATTGTCGTCTTACACCATGCTACATCGAATGGTTAAGTAAGATTGTAAGGAAACAATATTGGAAGATAAGTTCTATTTCATTCATTAGTGAGATTGTCGAGAAGAAAAGAAAAGACAATGATAGCTCACGAACCGTTTATGATTGTGGTTATTGGGAGACTCCTCAATCTAGGGGTTTCAAAGATGGGTCTATAAAGCAAGGTAGTCATGAAAACCTGCATCAGGCTATACATTGCTTAAATAAATACAAAAGAATTCCTTTTGATAAAATTCAAATTGAAGAATGGTTTTATGGTGGCAATAAAGTTGATGTTCTTGGGAAAATGGATTCGGAAAAGTACATAGTAGTAGAGCTTGGAACTCTTTCTACATACAGCAAATTCGGTTTAATATATAAACCTCAAGTTGAGGAATTCTGGTTTGATGGAAAAGGACAATACTTCTATACCCTAAGAGCTAACGGTGAATTGCCACCTGAAGAGAGTTTGGAGCATGCTCTACAATATTTTCGGAAAAACGAATGTGACGTTTACAACTGTCTAGTATATAGTCGTGAAATCTATGAGCTATGTAACTACATTCGAAAATACAAGAATTTTGAATAGCAACAATCAAGAACGATGCAATAAGTTCCTAACAAATGGCTACCCCAGCGGTTTTAAAAATAAACTTTGCTATTGAATCAAGATTTGATTGCACAAACTTTTTCCGACAGTATCTATCCAAGCGATTTCCTTGCTGAATCAAGTCTTCCCGGATCAACATCGCCCTCAAAATAATCCAGAAGCTTTTGCAAGTAACCTTTTGCTGCATATGAACTGTATATTTGATCATTAGAGATTATATATTCGACGATTCTCGCTTTTTCGCTTTTAGACAGTAATGATTGAATATTAACTAGAATTTGAGTTGTTATGAGTGCCCTATCCCAATTATGACTCTTCCCAAATTCGGTAACAAACAACTTTGAGAATTTCTTCTCCCTAACAGCATCCTTGGCAAAAGGCAATTTAACCAAACCCGAAAAGATTTCCAACAGCATCTCATTCGAAAAAGGGGTTGTCGTTTCAACATACCACTCTAAGAGAACTTCAAAAAGCGCCTTAGCTTCGTTTTCAGGTCGATTAACGATAGCCTCTCTCAAATACCTAAAAATGTTAATGTTGGATGGTGTAGGACTAATATCAAAAAAGCCTATGCCACAAAGCACATTTCTATATTCTTTTCTTAATTTGGCGAAATCCTCCTGTGAAATTACTTGCTTCATTTCTTCTATTTTTTTATTTTCTAAAGCACTAAGAATGCCTTCCATTTCAGCCATAACTGTACCGGGGGCATCCTTCCTAATTTTAGCAGAAATCATTCGCACTATGTTTTCAACTCCATCTGAGGAACGAGCAGCAAACCTATCTGCTAATAGAGGAGACTTTTTCAGAACGTAATCTTTATCCACGTTATGCCAAACAGGAAGGATTACTTTCTTACCATTGCTCTCACGAGCTGCCAAGGCATTCAATTCAGCCATTGTCCAATATCTTTCGAAATAACTTGGGCTTAAAATCACAACGCCATAAGAAGATTGGGATAGCCCCTTATCGATTGATTCACGAATGCTATCTCCAATTTTTAGTTCAAACTCATCAAACCAAACAGAAAAATCTTGCCTAACTAATGCGTTAGCAACGGGTCTAGCAATTGATTCTTTATCTTCAGTTGAATAAGAGATAAAAAGTTCGCGTGAGCCTTCTTTTTCTTGCATATCAATAACTCGATATTTTTAGCTCTTAAGGTTATCTCACTTTTGCTACTGACATTTTGAATCTTGTCGACCCACCAATGAAAACTAGGCTAAAATACTGCTTTAAGGATATAGAAGCTTTCCACCGCACATAGGGCACTTCAGTGGGGACTTCTTTTGGCTACACATTAGTTCATATGAGCATAGAAAGCAGAAGTAAATTTGGCATTTAGGACAACACCTGAAGCCGCCACCAATCATCTTTCCGCAAGCATCACAAGGTCTAGTTAAATCAAGCATAATTAGCCATAGGCTGAAGATGCCAATAGAAGGCAAATGGCAAAAGCCTTTCAGTGCAGGGGAGAGCTATAGCTAACCTGCACAATAGTTAGCTTTGTAGCTTAAAAATTTTGATTAGTGATCTCGTTAGAAAAGAAAAAAAAGAGAAGTAAATGTGCCTACGCCGAGGTTTTACTTTTTCTTTGCCGGAGCTTTCTTCGCTGCTTTCTTAACTGGTTTCTTCGCCACTGATATAACCTCGGGATTTTGTATATGTCAGTAATTTGTATTTATAATTTGTTAAAGCCAATGGCTGTATTTGAGGCTCTTTAATTGAAATCGCAAGAATTAAGCCATGAAATCTCTAATAGAGTCTGGGTTTCGATTGCTTGCCTTGGACAAACCATTCAGAAGTGAATGATAATTGATGCAGAGGTAGAAATTATTAATTGCGTAAGCGGAATGTAAATAATATGGGAATCAGGGCATCTTTCTTATTCAGTTAAATGGTTCCATTTCGAATAGCTTGTAATTTGGAGCTAAAAAGCCTTACATGAGTCAATTTAGAAACAAAAAAAGAAGATGTTGCTTTCTAATTTAGAGGAAAAAGCGATAACAAAGGTTAAATATTGCTTTAAAAAGAAAAAGAGGCTGCGGAGAAGTCGATATGAACGAATTAGTAATAGCTGTGGCTCCAATGCATAGATTATGTAAGAAAGCTGGAGCAGACAGGGTGAGTGAAGCAGCAGCGAAGGAGCTTGCAAACGTTCTCGAGGAGATTGGCGTTAAGATTGCTAAAGAAGCACTTGATTATGCTATGCATGCCCGAAGAAAAACCATTAAAGCGAAAGACATTGAGATCGCTACTAGAAAAGTCATGGGAAAATAGTAATCTAATATCAGCGCAGGGAGAGCACACTGGAAAAAATAAAGGTTGTTCAGGTGATACCTCACTCTGGCAGGGGTTCAAATCAACCCCGGCTTTCCAATTTATTTTTCATTGGATTAAAAAATTTAAACTGAAATCAAAACGAATAGCTTGATAAACTTTAATTAATCAAACCACTCGCTATTCACTATAGACCGTGAACTGACTTTGATTGTTGATTCTGTCCTCACAAACGCCAAAGCCTACCTCAACGGGCAAATCATCGATTGTAGCCTCGCCATCGAAGAAGGCAAAATCTTCAAAATCGGCAAAGAAACCCAAATGCCTAACGCTGACCAAAAAACTAACCTAAAAAACCTTCTAGTGCTACCAGGCTTGATAGATGAGCATGTTCACTTGCGGGATGAGGGAAAAGCGTACAAAGAAGACTTCCAAACAGGAACCGCTGCTGCAGCCGCCGGGGGCTTCACCACCGTCTTAGACATGCCTAACAACGAGCCAGTCACAATGAGCATGGAAACTTTAAGGAACCGCATGAGAATCGCCGAAAGAAAAGTCCTTGTTAACGTTGGGTTCTACTCTGAATTTCCCAAAAAACTGGCTGAAGCAAAAGACATCGTTTCGGAAGGGGCAGTAGGGTTCAAGCTTTTCATGGGTTGCCAAATCGGCGGATTAAACGTTGATGATGACCAAGCCTTGCAGGATGCGTTCAAAGAAGTCGCCGAGTTGAATGTGCCAGTGGCGGTGCACGCCGAAGACAAGGCTTTGCTTACAACCAACGAGGAAAAACTAAAACAAGCCAAAAAAAGTAACACTGCCGCTTTTCTAAAGGTGCATTCGGAGACAGTTGAACTAAAAGCCATCGAACGCCTACTAAAAATAAGTGCGCCGACTGGTGTGCGATTGCATTTTTGCCATGTCTCAACTGAAGAGGGCTTAAACGCCATTGTGGACGCTAAAAAATCAGGCGGAAAAGTAACATGCGAAGTTACCCCTAACCATCTACTGCTGGCAAGTGATGATTTAAACCGTTATGGGCAAATGCTGATTATGACGCCCCCGCTTCGCAACAAAAATCACATTGAAGCATTATGGAAAGGCTTGGAAGCGGGTTGGGTTGATGCTTTAGGCTCAGACCATGCACCGCATGCTTTGAGTGAGAAGTCTGCAAGCAGCGTTTGGGATGTTAAAGTCGGCGTGCCAGGTTTAGAAACTACTTTGCCACTTATTTTGACACTTGTAAAGAAGAATCGGTTATCCTTAGCCCAAGCGGTTCAACTTCTCGCAAAGAAACCATCAGAAATTTACGGTTTGAATGATCGCGGTCGTTTGGAACAAGGGAAAAATGCAGATTTAACGGTGGTAGATTTTAACCGTAAATTCAAAATTGATGCCTCAAAATTCAAGTCTAAAGCAAAATATTCGCCCTACGATGGGTGGGACGTTCAGGGTAAACCAGTAAAAACCTTCGTTAACGGATTGTTAGTTTTTGATGAGGGGGAAATAGTTGCTAAAGCAGGTAGTGGCTCAATTGTTCGGAGAGGCAATGTGTGAAGTTCCTAGCGGATGGTATGCTGGGAAAACTTGCACGTTGGCTGCGCATGTTAGGACAAGACGTCATATACTCCGTCCAGCTAAGTGATTCTGAACTTCTTGAAGTGGCAAAAAAGGAAAACCGCGTTTTGTTAACTAAAGATTTGGAGCTCTACCAACGCGCCATCGCCAAGGGCGTAGACGCTTTCTACCTTGAAGGCAAGAAGGAATCTGAACGGCTGGCGGAACTTGGCAAGCGATATGGCTTAACGTTAGCGATAGATATGGAAAAGTCCCGTTGCCCAATATGCAACACTAAACTTAAGGCAACGCCAAAAGAGCTGCTTTCAGGCGAATTAGAGAAAAACACATTCATTTATTATGATAAGTTTTGGAAGTGTCCTAATTGCGGGCAAGTCTATTGGCAAGGAGCGCACTGGAAAAAAATCTGCGACATTCTAAATGAAGCAAAGGCAAAATTGGAAAAAAAAGATATGCGTGGTTAAGCTAGTAGCCATTTTAATGGAATATCTTGGAAGGTTCCATCTGGCAGGGTTCTTCTGATAGTTATCGGTAGTATTCCAGCCTCAAGTTCTTTTAGAGCTATGTCAATCGGGTTTGTATTTTCACAAGCATCCACCAAAATCGGTGCTCCCATCGAGATTTGAAGAGCTCTAGCTCCAACTATTCTTGCTTTCTCGAAGCGAGTAATTTTTGGTGGTCCTACAGTTATTTTTTGTTCTGACGTATTTTAATACTCTCCAGCGCCTGGATATCCACCCATACCGCCCATTCCGCCTGGCATCCCTCCTCCCGGTGGCATTGGAGGTGCCTTCATTTTGCTAGAGGAAATAATGTCGTCAATTTTGAGAATCATGGATGCTGCTTCGTTTGCTGATTTGATTATCTGTTTTTTAACTGCGACTGGTTCGAAAACGCCTACTTTAGACATATCTTGCACTTTGCCTTCTATTACTTCTATGCCAGCCCATGTTTCTCCTTTTTCATGTCTAGACCTTAAATCGGACAGTATGTCGATGGGGTCTAAGCCTGCGTTTTCAGATAATGTTATTGTTATTGATTCTAGTGCTTCAGCGAATATTCTTACTGCAAGCTGTTCTCTGCCGGGTAAGGTTTCAGCATATTTTTTAAGTGCGTTTGCCATTTCAAGTTCTGGAGCGCTTCCCCCAGCAACAATTCTAGGTTCTAGGATTAAGTCTCGAATAACGCATAGTGCATCGTGGATTGAGCGTTCTGCTTCCGCGTTCAGGCGTTCTGTTCCGCCTCTAATTAGGATGGTCACTGCCTTGGGGTTTTTGCAACCTTCGATAAAGGTCATTTTATCATCGCCGATTCTGCGTTCTTCAACTAAAGCCGCGTATCCAATGTCAGCAGGCGAAATGTCGTCTAGTCTTGATACTATTTTTCCGCCCGTGGCTTTTGCGAGTTTCTCCATGTCTGATTTTTTGGCTCTTCTAATGGCGATTATTCCTCTTCTTGCAAGAAAATGCTGAACCATGTCATCGATGCCTTTTTGGCATATTACAACGTTGGCGCCTGAAGCTACAATTTTATCCGCCATGTCCTTTAGCATTGCTTCTTCTTGCTTTAGGAAGGCTTCAATCTGAGCGGGGTTTTCAATGTTAATTTTAGCGTCTAACTCTGGTTTTTCGTTTTCTAGTGAAGCGTCAAGTAAAGCGATTTTTGCTTTTTCTACTCGTTTGGGCATTCCAGAGTGAACGATTTCTTTGTCTAAAACTACGCCGTTGATTAGGCTTGTATTTCTGAGGGATTCGCCTGTTTTCTTTTCAACTTTTACGTCCTCTACATCTACTTTGTAGGTGTTATCTTGTTTTTCTGCCACGGTCATCATTGCTTTGACAACAATGTCTGCTAAGTATTCTTTATATTCAGCTACTAATTTGCTTGCCATAGCAGTTATTGCGGCTTTCTTTAGGTAATCCTGTGATTTTAAGTCTACTGGCATGGCTATTTTGTCAAGGGTTTCTAAAGCTTTTTCAGCTGCCATCTTGTAGCCATCAATTATTATTGTGGGATGAATGTTTTTGTCTATCAGCTCTTCTGCTCTGCTCAAAAGTTCACCTGCAATTATAACCGCAGATGTTGTTCCGTCCCCAACTTCATTGTCTTGTGTCTTGGCAACTTCCACCAGCATTTTGGCCGCTGGATGCTGAATATCCATCTCATCCAAGATAGTGCGCCCGTCACTTGTTATTGTAACGTCTCCGAAGTTGTCCACTAACATTTTATCCATGCCTTTTGGGCCTAAAGCGCTTCGGACGCTTTCGGCTACCACTTTGGCGGCAGTTATGTTTCCGTGTTGTGCTTCTCTTCCACGGGACCTGTTTGAGCCTTCTCTTAATATGAGAACAGGCACTCCGCCAGCTTGTGTTGGAAATGATGACAAATCAAGTAATCTCCTTTAATGCGAACAACAACAGAATATTACTAGCCATATAAGTTTTTCTAGGCAAGGCATAATGAATAAAGCTTAGGCAAGCGATTTTTGCATCATTAACTTGCTTTTACGGTTTCCTTCGTTTCATATTTGCCATGGCTTAGTAGACTGAAACTTTGGCTATTCCTGGTATTTTCAGTAGTTCAGGGATTAGTTCTCCTGGGATTTTTTTCTCAACTATCAAAGTAAGTTTTGGTTCTGGTGAGAGTTCCGGGTCATCTACGATTGCTTGCCTGATGCTTAATCCTGCCCTGTTGAGAATCATAGCTGCGTTGGATAAGATTCCGGGCGATTTTGCGTTTACAGGGGTTATTTCTAGGACTCCCAGATTGATGTGTTTAGCGATTTCTTTTAGTGAATGTCCTGCTGGACGTATTTCTTCAAAAATTAATTTGAGTTCAGGGCTCGCTTTGATGATGTTTAATGTTTCGTTTACTGTTCGTCGGTCTACTCCGGCGACTCTTGCTATGCGTACTGGCAGGATTTCAATTTGGTTTAGGTATATTTTGTTGTCTTGGACGCTAAGTCCGTTTTCTATGAGGATGCGTGCTACTTTGAGTCGTTCGGGGTATTCTTGCAGTTGGGTTTTTATTTTGTTCCACATTTTGTTTCGCTTGTGTATGTTTTTGTTCGTTTGGGTATAAATGTGTTGTTTAACGGTTGAGCATTTTTCAATGAACAAAACTGTACACAAAAGCCTTAAATAAAACTTAAACGTACGATTCATAACCCTAAATACATAAAGGCGAACAAAATGCCAACTAGAAAAATCCTATTAAACGAAGACGAAATACCAAAACAATGGTACAACATAGTTCCCGACTTACCTAGGCCGCTTCCACCATTCATAGATGCAGCAACAAAACAGCCAGGGGTCGGAATCGTCCCACGAATATTCCCAAAAGCAATTATCGGTCAAGAAATAAGCCAAGAACGATGGATAGACATACCTGAAGAAGTCCGAGAAGTATACCGAATCTGGAGACCAACACCACTCTTCAGAGCCATCGGTCTAGAAAAAGCGCTAAAAACGCCAGCAAAAATCTACTACAAATACGAAGGCGTAAGTCCTGCTGGAAGCCACAAACCAAACACTGCCGTACCCCAAGCATATTACAACATGAAAGAAGGCACAAAACGCCTATCAACAGAAACAGGCGCAGGCCAATGGGGTTCCGCCTTGGCATTTGCAGCCATGATGTTCGGGCTCAAAGCCACAGTTTACATGGTGCGTGCAAGCTATGACCAGAAACCCTACCGCAAAATGATGATGAACGCTTTCGGCGCAGAATGTTTTGCTAGCCCAAGTAACCGAACAGAAGCGGGAAGAAAAATCCTTGCTGAAGATCCAGATAGCAAGGGCAGCCTCGGCATAGCTATCAGTGAAGCTGTCGAAGATGCCCTCGTCAACGAAGAAGAAACTAACTATACCATAGGTAGCGTCTTCAACCACGTCCTGCTACATCAAACAGTCATAGGCTTAGAAACAAAGAGACAACTAGAAATGGTTGATGACTATCCAGACGTTGTGTACGGTTGCATAGGCGGAGGAAGCAGCTACAGTGGTCTCATGTGGCCATTTTACTACGATAAAGTCTCCAAAAAGGCACCAAAAGAAACAAAGTTCGTAGCCACCGAAGCCTCAGCCTGTCCCAAAGTTACCAAAGGGCAATACCAATACGACCATGGAGACACCGCCAGAATAACACCCTTGGTTCCCATGCACACCCTGGGGCATGACTTCATCCCGGCACCCATCCACGCTGGAGGACTCCGCTACCATGGAATTGCGCCCACCATAAGCCTCCTAACACAGGAGAAACAGATGACCACCGAAGCCTACAATCAGGTCGAAGTCTTCGACGCAGCCAAACAATTCATTCAAGCTGAAGGAATCATCCCTGCACCTGAGCCTGCCCACGCCATCAAAGGCGCTATCGACGAAGCCCTCCGATGCAAAAAAACTGGCGAAGCAAAAACCATTCTGTTCTTGCTTTGTGGTCACGGCTTCTTTGACATGGCGGCATACGATGAATACTTCAGCGGCAACCTGCAACCATATGAGTACCCAACTAAGAAAGTCGAGGAATCAATGAAGAAACTTCATACGCTGTATCCGTGGCTAGACGAGGTTAACAAGAAATACATAAGCTGCGAACCACTCTAAACCCCAATACCCTTCTTTTATTCTTCTTTTTATCTCAGCTAATCTAATATTAAATTTGGTTCTTCGCATGAATGTTCCTGAAAAAACTCTGCCAACAAAAACAATCGGATTCATCGTAAACCCTATTGCTGGAATGGGTGGAGCCGTCGGATTAAAAGGAACAGACGGCAAAACTATCCTAAACAAAGCCATATCCCTAGGAGCTAAACCCATAGCATCGCAAAGAGCAGAAACCTTCCTCTCAGAACTTTATCCAGCCAAACAAAGCTTAAAACTGATTGTTGGCGCTGGCTGCATGGGTGAGAACCAAGCAAAGAAATGCGGCTTCACCTGCCAAGTTATCGGCGAAAGAAAAAAAGAAACCACATCCGAAGACACGCAAAATATCGCTAAAGAAGTGGTGAAGGCTGGTGTTGATTTGCTTGTTTTCTGCGGCGGCGACGGAACAACCCGCGACATACTAAAAGCCGTTGGCATGAAGGTTCCTGTGCTTGGTGTTCCAACAGGCGTCAAAATGCACAGCGCCATATTCGCCGTGAGCCCTCAAGCTGCCGCAAGAGTTGCCATCAGCTATCTTTGGGGCGGATTGCCCCTGCGAGAAGCGGAGGTGATGGATGTAGATGAGCAAGCCTTCAGAGAAGGTCGCCTTTCCGCTGAACTCTACGGGTACATGTTGAGCCCTTATGAGCCTCATTTGATTCAGGGGAATAAGCTTGAAAGTCCAATGACTGAGAGCGAAGTTCGCAACCAAGCAGCAATAGCAATTTACATTATTGAAGAAATGAAACCAGACATCATTTACATAATTGGTCCAGGAACAACCACCCGTACTATCGGTGATCTCTTGGACGCTAAAAAAACCCTTTTAGGCGTGGATCTTTTCCAGAACAAGAAAATAATCGCAAGCGACGTAAACGAAAAACAAATACTAGATTTCATAAGTGGAAAAGCCGCATGGATAATTGTAACGCCGATTGGGGGGCAAGGATTCATTTTTGGCAGAGGAAACCAGCAGATAAGCCCCAAAGTAATCAGCCAAGTAGGTTTAGACAACATTGTTGTGATTGCGACTAAAAGCAAATTGGACAGGTTGAAAAGTTTAAGGGTTGACACTGGAGACACAGAACTGGAAAATGAGCTTAAAGCACATGAAATTAACGTTGTAACCGACTACAAAAGCATACAAAAAGTGGCTGTTGAATAATGGAATTACTATTAATAGTCGGAAAAATGAAATAGTAGCACGTGACCAGTATCCTAACAAAGCGAGGCTAAAAAATGATACCGATTAACCTGCCAAAAATCGGCGAAGAGGAAGTGCAGGCAGTAGTTAAAGTTCTTCGAAGCGGAATGTTAACAAGCGGGCTTGGAGCTGGCCCGATGGTAACAGAATTCGAGAAAAACTTTGCCAAATTCGCTGGCGTAAAAAATGCTGTAGCCGTTAACACTGGCACTGCCGCCTTGCACTCTGCTGTTGTGGCTTCCGGTGTAAAGCAAGGTGATGAAGTTATTTTGCCCAGCTTCACTTTCGTAGCCACAGCTGAGGCAGTCGTGTTAGCTGGCGGGAAACCAGTTTTCGCTGACATTGATGCTGAAACTTACGATTTATCGGCTAGTGCGGTTGAAAAATCTATAACAAAAAATACCAAGGCTATACTGCCCGTGGACCTGTACGGTTTTTCAGCCGATATAAAACCCATGCGGGAAATCGCCATGAAACATGGTTTAGCGTTGGTTGAGGATGCTGCTCAAGCGCATGGAGCAACATACGCTGGGAAACCTGCGGGAGCGTTCGCTGATGTCGCCTGCTGGAGCTTATACGCAAGCAAAAATATTACAACAGGTGAAGGTGGAGTAATCACAACAAACAATGATCAAATAGCTGAAACCCTGAGGATGATTAGGACTCATGGTGAAAAAGCTAAGTACGCATCACTCATGCTTGGAACTAACTATCGCATGTCCGAGGTGCAAGCGGCAATAGGTAACGTGCAACTGGAAAAGTTGCCCTCTTTTTTGGCTAAACGCCGCCAAAACGCGCAACAACTAACAAAAATCCTAGAAAAAAGTAGCAGACTGATTTTGCCGTGGGAATTAAAAGATCGACAGCACAGCTGGTACCTGTACACCGCAAGGCTGAAGGATGGCACGGAAACTGAACGCAACAAGATTGTGGAAGCGTTGAAGAAAAAAGGGATTGGTGCTGAAGTGTATTACGTTAATCCTGTGCATCAGATGCCGTTTTACCGAGAGAACTTTGGAAGTGCTAAATTGCCTGAAACGGATAAAGCGTCAAAACAGGTTTTCTCACTGCCAATTCATCCAGGGGTCACCGTTGAACAGGTTGATTTTATAGGAAAAACTCTTCTAAGCCTCCTATAGCCAGATTAGCGACTGATTTAAACGATTTTCACCAATAACCGACTGTAAGAGTTAAATTGAACTTCGCGTTAAGAATAGCTATCCTTAGAGATTTACTGGATTTTCTTTAAAGGAGCATGAAAACAGTTGAGTAATGAAGCAGACATCTCCCGTGTAAAAGTCAAGTTTCTCATCGAAGGCTTAGGCGAAGCTGAAGGTGAATTAGTTAGATTTTTAGCGCCAAGAACCATTGACGCTATCGTTCGGAAGCTTCCAGTTGAAGGCAGAGCTGCGTTGTGGAAAGAAGAGGTTTACTTTGAAATTCCAATTAAAATGGGCGAAGAAAAAGCAAAGCCAACCGTGGAAACTGGCACTATCGCTTTTTGGCCTATGGGCAGCGCCTTATGCGTATTCTACGGCAAGTCACAGCCCTATAGTCCCGTGAGTATACTTGGAAAAATAACAAGTAATTTGGAGATTTTTAAGCAAGTTAAAAGTGGAGCAACAATTAAGGTTGAATTGTTAACAGCTTAAAAGGCTAATGAACTCTCTTTCCACATTTGGAGTAGCCGTTCGCATTCTTCTTTTACGTTTTTGTCGCCGCTTTTATCTCTAAGAACCTGCAGGAACTCGACGCGTTTTGCAACTGAGCGTTTTTCTGCGTTGCCGCCATAGTAGAGTTCGCCCTCTAGGTACTCTTTCATGTGGTAGGCTTTTTGGATGAGTAGGCTGGCGGCGTCAACTGGGTTTTCTACAGCGAACTTGTTTGCCCAGATGGCTACTTCTGTTTCGCGCAATTGAGTTATGCCGTCGATTTCCATTATTTTCCTTATGTATGTTCTTAAAAACTCAAAGTAACCTGCTGTTTTGATTAGTTCAAGGGCACTGATAACTTTTTCTTTAAAATCTGGTGCGCCCTCAATTGTTAGGTTGTGTTTGTAGCCTTCATCGATTAGTGCTTTAGCGGTTTTTACTTCTTTAGCCGTGTAAACTCTTTCAGGAAAATTCAAACGAAAACAAAACCCCAATTGCAAAAATTTAAGATAAAGGATTAATCTTGGAGCAAGTTAACTTGCTACGGGCTTGTAGATTTTGATGTTGTGGCTGCCGGATACAAGCTGCACTGCACCATTCGCTTCCAGTTGTTCTAAGAAGTCTTTTGCTGTGCTAATTCGAATGTTAAACCTTGTTGCTACAGCGTACGGTGTTAGAACGTTCATTTTCTTTACTTCGCTGACGATTTTTTCGTTCTTGGCGTCTGGAGGCATTATTCCGATAGTTTTTCTTTCTTTTGACATTCCAGCTTTATCTTTCTTCTTCTCTTTCGATTTGTCTTCGTCTTCCTTAACCTGCTGCTTTTCCATCTGCTTTATGCCGAGCTTCTTTTTCCCGCCCATAATTTTTTTCACCTTGCTATTTTTTTGTTCTCAACACCTAGAATGGCTGGCTTATTTCAACTTTATGTTTGTCCTTCCACTCTTTGATTGGGACGCCAAGTTTCTTTTCAACTTCAGTCCTATGGATGGAGTTCATGGTGCAGAATGGAATTATGCGTCCATCTGGCACGGCATAGTGAATTAGGCAGCGTTGTACTCTTTCAAGGTCAAAGTTGTATGGGTCCATGAAATGCATGGCCGAAAGCAGAATCGCCTGCCTTTGCAAATCGCCGAGGGCTTTGTAGTCGCCGCTTGTTATTACGCCTAGAACGTATTTTCTTAGGAAACCGAATTTTATGTAACGCATTGAACTGACTAAGCGTAATTTAGCTTTGGTCTTGCTTCCCTTTGCCGCAGTCTCATAAACTTTGTTCATTACGGCGATGAATTTGTCGATGTTTCCGTAGCGTGTGATTGGAACGATTTTTCCGTTTTCAATTAAAAGGTAAGTTGCCATACCACAGTGCGGATGCGCGGTGAACTCTAAATATCGTCTGTCTTTTAGTGCGCCGACGGCTTTTGAAATTGGCACAACCGTAGGTACGGGGTAGAAGTCTGATACTTTTATTGTTCCGTTTGTTTGTTCTTCAACTTTTTTCATGAAGTCTGGGATTGTGATGCGCATGTTTTCGCGTTGTTTTTGTGGCAGTCTTCCACAGAGGCTGACTGGTTGAACGTTTACGCATCTTATCACGTCGAAGTTTTTGGCAGCAAAATTGATTATGTCGCCAAGTTGGTGATCATTAACGCCTTTCACCAGTGTGACTACTAGGACGATGCTGTCTATTCCTGCTTGGCGAAGGTTTTCGATTGCCTTCATTTTTATGTCAAGAAGGTCTACTCCGCGAATGAACTTGTAAACGTCAGGGGTTAACCCGTCGAACTGCAGGTAAATGGTGCTTACGCCTGCCGCTTTGAGGTCTCGGCAGTAATCTACGCTTTGCGAGAGTCGAAGACCATTCGTATTAATCTCCACGTGACTGAAGCCAAGCTCTTTTGCCTTTCGAACAAAGTCGAAGAGGTCCTTGCGGATTGTTGGTTCTCCGCCAGAGAACTGTAGAGCTGTGGCTGGCACTGGCTTGTTGGCTCGAAGGTTCTCTAGCATTCCAGTAATTTGCTCTTTAGTGGGTTCGTAAACGTATCCTGCAGCCGCAGCATTAGCAAAGCAAACCGGGCAAGTAAGGTTGCACCTGTTTGTGACGTCGATTATTGCAAGGGCAGTGTGAGATTTGTGTTCTGGGCAAATGCCGCAGTCGTACGGGCAACCGTTCTTTTTCTCGGTTCGAGGGTTACTTATTCCCTCGCCATCATAGCGGAATTTTTCTGCCCGCATGTATTGATCGTAATCTGACCAGTAAATTTCCTGGAAAGCCCCATGTTCAGGGCACTCTTTTTTAATGAAGACTTTGCCTTCATCTTCAAAAATGGTTGCGTCTATAGCCTTTAGACATTCAGGGCAAATGCTTCTTGTGGTTTTGATATCTTTCATACTTTTGTCCTTCTTACATCTGAGCGCTTTCGAAGTGCTTAAGAGCCATTGATGATAATAAGGTTTCCAAACGTTTCCTATGGTGATTGAGGGGAAAAGACGTGTCAATTAACGAGAACACTCGGAATGCTTTGCGAGAAATGGGCTTGAACGCCTACGAAATTGACGCTTACATAGTGTTGCTGGAAGGTGGGCAAATGACGGCTATGGAGATAAGCCAGGAAGCTAAAGTGCCCTACAGCAAAATGTATGAGGTTCTCAACTCGCTTAAAGAAAAGGGCTGGATTAAAAGTAGCGAAAGTCGTCCATTCAAATATTACCCAGTGCCACCGCTCGAAGCAACAAGATTCACAAAGCTGCGGTTGGAAGACAAATACTTGAACTGGGAAAACACTGTTGCCGAAGCGCTTCAGCCCTTGTACGAAAAACGCGAACTCGTTGAGCGACCAGACATGCTGATCTTGCGTGGTCAACAAGCCGTCTTAACTAAACTTGAAGAAGTCCTCAAAAAAGCCACAATGGAAATCGTGATTGCAGCACCAGAATTCGCTAAACCAGTAATCGCCATGGCTGAGCCCTTGCTGGGTAGCGGCTTGAAGAAAACTGTTAGCGTTAAACTGATGGCGGCTGGAAAAAAGGAAGACTGGCTCTTCATAAAAAAATACCCTGGCTTAAACGAGCTGCGAATTAGAGACCACATGTTCGGCGGCGGCATAATTGCTGACGGCAAAGAAGCCATGCTACTTCTAGGCGAGGACAAGCCAAGCCTAGTCATATGGAGCAACCACGTGGGCTTAGTCGGTTTTGCACGAGAGTACTTCCAATTCCTATGGGACTCATCAGCAACCGCTTAAAAAAAACCGTTCCATTTTCGACGCAAAAAGAACCTAAACTCTTATCATGCCAAAAAGTGCTCCATATAAGAGAGGCAAGTTCCTTCCGAGCCATAGAACGCAAATAACTTTAACAAAAAAGAAGAAAGGGAGAACTTGAGTTATTAGGTTACTATTTTCCCATGACTTTTCTAGCGGCGATCTCAATATCTTCCGCTTTGATTGTTTTTCTTCCAGCATGCATCGCAAAATCAAGTGCTTCTTTAGCAATCTTTACACCAATTTCTTCAAGTGCCTTTGCAAGTTCCTTTGCTGCTGCCTCACTTACTCTGTCAGCGCCAGCTTTTTTGCATAACCTGTGCATGGGAGCTACAGCTATTTCTAATTCGGTCATAACGACTACTCCGTAGCTTCTTTTTCTTTTTAAAGCAATATTTAACCTTTGTTATCGCTTTTTCTTCTAAAATACCGTTAACATAAAACTTGCCATTATAAGCAAAGAAAATTATAAAACGCTCAACCGTGATAATAGCGCTGAGAAAAATGAAGCTAATAGACGCCCATATCCACCTCTCCGACGCAGAATACACCGGCCACATCGATGAGCTAATAGCGGACGCAAAAAACGCAGGCATAACAGCGTTAGTTACAAATTCAATGGATCTAAAAACTTGTCAAAACGACATTAAATTAGCAGAAAAATACCCTGATATAGTTTATCCCGCTTTAGGGATTCACCCATGGAACGTAAACGTTCTCAAAGAAAACGAACTTGAAGAAACTATCGATTTCATTCAAAAACAAAAAAACATTGTTAAAGCAATAGGCGAAATCGGCTTAGACTACAAGTATGAAACTATATGGGAAAAGCAAACGATGGTTTTCGATAAAATGCTTCACCTTGCCGAAACGCTTGACCTTCCCGTAATTATTCATTCACGTGGAACAACCGACAAAATAGTAGACATGCTTCCCTCATACACTCTCAAGCGAGTGCTGCTGCACTGGTTCAGTCACCCAATGAGCGCACTATACAAGGCAATAGACAACGGCTACTTTATCACTGAAGGACCACCTGTAACTTACTCTAACGGCATCCGCGAAGTCGTGGAGAAAGTACCATTAACAAACTTGTTAACAGAAACCGACGGTCCAGTGACATATTGGAAACGCCCTTACAATGGACAATTAACCAAGCCATCGTTCATACGCAATGTAGTTGAAGCAGTGGCTGAAATCAAGAAAATGCAAGTTGGTGACGTTGCCGAACAAATCGCCAAAAACTTTGAGGTTTTCTTTAACATAAAAGTAAACTAAAAATTTTATTTTACCCTTCATAATCTGCCTTACGATTTATCGGTCAGTTAATTCGCGCTATAAGGCGTAAACTTAAATTAAGCCTATCATCTATTGAGAATTGCTTCTACGCTATCAAGCGTCGGACACTAAAAACGTTGATGATCGGAGGAATCACTGATTTGGGAAAAGTTAAGACTGAACAAATTAAACGAGTCGGCAAAGAACTAATGGCGCGTTTTCCAAATAAATTCACCAGCAACTTTGACGAGAACAAGCGTTTAGTTGACTCTTTAACGCAAGGAACAACCACACGAGTAAGAAATCAGATTGCTGGATATATAACGCGTAAGCTATCATTAGCTCAAGCCAGCTCTTCAACTGAACCTGATGTTAGCGAAGAAGAAGCATCAGAATAAACAAGTAATTTTAGGAAAAGAATCCCGCATGATGGATGAGTACAGGAAAGGATGGGCACTAAGGTACCTTCGTGAGGCAAAAGCCGAATTGGAAGCAGCGCGAAAAATACCTTATATGGCACCTGGTTTAGTTTTAGAAGCAATCAGAAAAGCAAGAAACGCAATATACTACAGTCTAGGTGAACCTGCCTTTATAGAAATACTCATACGCGAAGAAGTCATGAAAAACCCAACGACAAATGATTCACTTTTACGGTTTCTAATAGAAATCGAAAGCATCATACAACAAATATCACAACTAGAAGAAGTAAACGGCGAAGCAATGATAAAACAGGCAGATTCAATCGTTGAAATTGCAACCGACATCGTCGAAACATTAACAGAAGAAAGATTCCAAAACTTTTAACCTCACAATCAAAAAAGTGCAAAACAATTTTAACATAAAGAATAATTCTATAAATATAATGAGCGCAGAAAACAAATGGCATTAACAATAAAATTCATCGGTGCACTACGCCACTTATCAGGCAAAACACAATTGACCATTAACTTCCAAGAAGGAATGTCACTAAAAGAATTAGTAACAAAAATCAGCCAACAAATGCCAAAGTTAGAAAAAACCTTCAGCGACCAACAACTCAACGATTCACGATCAAATGCGCTGATACTCATAAATGGCAGAGAAATCAGCGTTTTAAACGGTTTAGAAACCAAATTGAAGGATGGAGACGAAATCGTCTTTGTACCAGTTGTTCACGGCGGTTAACCTCAAATGATAACTTTGACTAGTGACTTTGGGCTAAAAGACCCTTATGTGGCAGAGATGAAAGGAGTGATTTTGAACATAAACCCAAAAGCCACATTAATCGACATAACACATGATATTGAAAAATTTAACATTCGAATGGCCGCTTTCATGTTGGCTTCGGCTGCACCATACTTTCCAGAAGGCACCGTTCACTTGGCTGTTGTGGACCCAGGCGTCGGCACCCAAAGACGCGCTATATTAATACAGACTAAGAAGGGCTTTTTTGTTGGGCCCGATAACGGCATTTTGATTTTAGCAGCCCAAAGTCAAGGAATAGAACACGTATACCAACTTACAAATCCCAAGTTTATGTTGCCTAACATTTCCAGCACATTTCACGGTAGAGACATTTTTGCGCCTGCAGCAGCCCACTTAGAGAAGGGAGTACAACCCATCGAATTTGGACCAGAAATAAACGACCCAATCAACCCTGAATTCGCCAAAGTCAAACGAGGACACGACTCTCTAATCGGCGAAGTCATGCACATAGATGGCTTTGGTAACATAATCACAAACATAAACGAGAAAATGGTCCAAAACTACGCTAAAAAAGTCAACGTAGAATTGCCCAGCATTTCGCTAATACTCACGTTCGGCAAAGCCTACGCCCAAGCGAAACCTAAAGAACCCATAGTCCTAATAGGAAGCCACGGTTTTATGGAAATAGCCCTAAATCAAGGCAGCGCAGCGGAAAAATTTCATGCGAAAGTTGGAGATAAAATCGTAGTTACAGTTGCTTAACAGGCAAAGCGCCAAAGTGCTAGTTTCTCAAACTATCTACAACTTTTTCTATCACATCAACGGGATTCTCTAATTTTGCAAGCTCGCTATGCACATCAAATCTTTCACCAAGATACTTCTTCGCATACCTCAGCACTCCTCGCTCCGTTGTGGCGAATAGTGGAAAGCCTTTCTTAGCCAGATACTTGTTAACGTAAGTTTTAGCCATTTCAGAAATAGCTATGCTGGGAACACCTTGAAGGGCTGCTTCTCTTGCAATAGTTCCTCCGTAGCTGACGACTAAATCAGCATTTGCAACCAAACGTGCTGAATCCACAAAGGCTTCCTTTACTCCGAACGTTTTACCATGTTGGTTATATCTTTGGATAAAATTCACATTCCCCAAGGTGGCAAGTTTTTCTGCAAGGATTTGTGCAAGGTCTTGCTTTCCCCCTGCATAGGCTGCTTTGGCTTCCACCTGTCTAATAACTATCAAAGGCTTCTTTAAACCATCAATTTTTGAAGGCTTAAAATCTTTAATCCAAGCAACTTCGTCTACTCCTTTGAACGGAACAATATTTTTGGCGCAATAATCTTTCAGAAAACGCTTAGGCAAAGCCTCTGAGACTACGACTGTGTGCGCAAAGGGTATTGTTAGCCTATTGACGGCTGTAGCGTAAGGCGTATCAGCAGTCAAAATTATTGGGATTCCTAAACCAAAAGCGGTTCGGCAGAGCTCAACCGATTGATGAGCTATTGCAATGTCTGGAAGATTATCCTTGAAGAGCTTGGAAAACTGCATTATGCGTTCGGCGCTCTCTTCCAACCTTGAGAAAAGCGTTGATGGGTTGTATTTGCCTATGACGATAGGTTTTTCTCCGAGGATTCGCGCCACTGGTATAGTGTCTGGATGCTCGCGCGTAGTAAAAACAAATTCGTGTCCTGATTTCCTGAGACGCTGCGCAATAGCGGCACCATACCTGACGTGCTTGCCAGTACAGGCGTCATACCATATTCTCATTTGTTCACCTTGCGTCTTGCCTGTATGAAAGCGTCGCGCTTGGCTTCATATTCTTCTAAAGTCATTACCACCTTTGCTGGAACGCCAGTTGACACTGTTCTTGGCGGCACGTTTTTGGTGACGACGCTTCCCCCGCCAATCACAGCTTTCTCTCCTATGGTCACGTCGGGTAGTATGGTGACGCCTCCGCCGATAACAGCGTTGTCTTTGATGATTGGTGGCGTCATGAAAGTGCTTTTTGGGTACTTGTCATTTAGAAGTGAGCTGTTTGGAGCGATAAACACGTTATTGCCTAGTACGCAACCGTTTGAGATGGTTACGTGTGCTTGTATGTTGCAGTTTTTGCCTAAAATTACGTTTTTGCCTATGTCGCAGAAGCTTCCTATGGTGGTTCCGTCGCCGATTTTTGTGTTGTCTCCTATAACCACGTAATTCCAAATGGCAACGTTTACACCTATTTCCACGTTGGCTCCTCTAATTATGCCCGTGCCTCTCTTTGAATTCAGCATAAACTGTCCTTGTGAGCTCCAGATTTAAATAGTTTAACCTTAACTTGACTTTCCAATGACGGAGGCAAGCATTTGACCAAAGAGACAGTTCTTGTTATAGGTTTAGGCGAAATTGGATATACTCTTTTTGCGTTGTTGAATGAGGAGAAAAAAAGTTTCGCTGTTTACGGCTTGGATTTAGATGAAACAAAAATGCGCCAGCTTAACCAAAGCAGAAAAAAGTTTCCAAGCCAAATAGGCACCATGCATGTTTGTCTACCATGCAGTAATCAACAAAACTTTGCAGACGTAGTCGTTGGCTACGTTGAAGAGTTTAAGCCCAAACTCGTAATTATTAACAGCACTGTTCCTCCAGGAACCACAATGAAAGTAGCTCAAAGATGCAAGTGTCTCGTTGCACATTCGCCAGCGCGTGGCGTGCACAAAAGTGCTGAGCACATGAAGTGGGAAATGAGGCGTTGGACTAAGTATGTTGGCGGCGCAAGTCCAGTTGCGGCACAGGCCGCTCGTGGCCATTTTGAGAAATTGAACCTAAAAGTAAAGGTTTTGAAGAGTTGTACGGAGACGGAGTTGGCTAAGCTTTTTGAGACGACTTATCGCGCGTGGATGATTGCGTGTTTCCAAGAGATGCATCGAATCTCTAGAGCTTTTGGCGCGGATTTTAATGAAACGGTTGATTTCCTTGAGGATACCCACCGTTTAAGGTTTGACAGACCTGTTATGTTTCCAGGCGTGATAGGTGGGCACTGCTTGATACCGAACACTGAACTGCTGCTGAAGGCTTATGACTCGGATTTTCTGCGGTTGATTTTGGAGTCCAATAAGAAGCGCAAGGAAGAGGTTAAAGACAAAGCTGTTGCAGCGGAGGTCCAAAAGGTTACAGCCAGAGCCGAAGCATTACAAAAGGAAATCACGGCGGAAAAAGGCAAATCTGAGGAGTGCCAATAACACTCCGCTTTACAGTTTTTCTGCCACTAACTCTTTTGCCCAGCCCGCAATAAACTCTATATTAATTTTAGACAAGTAGCTAAATGTTGCAAGGCTTAGGTTGCTTAAGGCTGCAAACGGCGTAAAAATAAATCTAGCAACCATTCTTCTCACCAACTGAAAAACAGTAAAGTGACCATACCGCCTATACGCTATACCACTCGTAACATAGTTCTTAGATGAACCAAGGTGCGTCGCACCAAGAAACGGCAGCACTCTCCACACGTACCCTACTTTTTCAACATACCTTTTGAGCTGTTGATCTTCGCCGAAAAACAAAGACGGTGGATTATAATTCTCCATAATTTTTCGCCGAATTATCATGTTATTGATATGGGGCGAGGTGTCTATCTTGTTTAGTTTAACCACAGTTCCAACTACTCGGTTATAAGCGGCAACATGCTTGTTCTTATGAACTGCGACTGTTCCAATAGCACCAACGCTTGGAGCAATATTTGCGGTAACTTTTTGTAGCCAATTGTCTGGCAAAAGCATATCATCATCAATCATGGCGACCCATTCCGTTTTAGCTCTCAACACAGCATTTTTTCGTTTAGTACTAAGTGGTTGTTCTGTTGCGATTATTATTTGTCCAGCGCATGGCATGTGCTCTATGATATGGAGCAAGGTATCGTTTGGTTTCTCTCTTGTAGGTATGACAAAATCAACCTTTATGTTCTCCTCCGCGCATGTTGGCATAGTACACTACTGTTTTTTCGGTCGATAAATAGTTTATCGCCTTTGATAATCTAAGAAATATTTTGCACAAAATACTTAGCGTTTGTTATAAGCTAAACTTAGTTTCTGATTCCACATATAACCTATAACCTCCAAGCAAGTAATGGAAGTTTTTTGGCCAGTTGTCAAATGCTCTTCAAACTTGTACCACGTATATACCCTAAGAGCCAACATAAACGGATAACTGGATAACTAAAGCGCGCGCGTTCACGATAGTGGAGGAATGAGAGAGTTCATTCCTGAAGAACTTAGATGGACAAGCTATGATGATTTGAAAGAAAAAATTGTACGTTACATGGAATTATCAGACGAAAGTTGGGAGCAAAAGCGTAAAGAACTATGGGCGAGAATCTCAGGGTTAAATGCAGAAGCCTTCCCAAACAGTATTTGGTCACATCTACTAAACTTCTTTACATGTCTAACGAAAAATAGAAATACACAATAACAAACTATTGTCTTCATTTAACCATGTAGTTTTCTCATTTGCCCTTGAGAACCACAACACTTTTGTTCCATATGTTACAATAAATTGACAGGTTTAAATAATCTCATAAAAATAAGTACTTCCTTGAATGGAATGGAACGATATGAAAAACAATAATGTGAAAGTAGTTTTATTATGCGGTGGAAAAGGAACACGTATAAGAGAAGAGACAGCAATTAGGCCAAAATCTTTGGTAGAAATTGGAGGAAAACCAATTTTATGGCATATAATGAAAATTTATTCACATTATGGTTTTAACGACTTCGTTATCTGTTTGGGCTACAAAGGAGATATGATAAGAGACTATTTCCAAAGTTATTGCCTCTATAACAACGACACCACAATCAAAGTGGCGAAACGCGAAGTACAATTCGAAAATCACACATCAGAAGATTGGAATGTTACACTTGCAGAAACAGGTGAAGAAACAAATACAGGAGGCAGAATAAAAAAAATAGAAAAATACATTGATACAGACTACTTCCTAGCTACATATGGTGACGGCGTTGCTGACTTAAACATATCTAAACTAATTAACTACCATCTGGAAAATCATAAAATTGCCACCTTAACAGGATTGCACCCCACATCCAAATATGGTATTTTAGAAATCGACAGCAAGGGAACGGTCACTTATTTTAAGGAAAAACCCACATTGAAAGAATGGGTTTCTGGCGGATTTTTCGTATTCAATAAGAAAATATTCGATTATCTCAGTGAAAACTGCATCTTAGAACGAGAACCATTTGAACAACTAGTAAAAGATAAAGAACTAAATGTTTACAAACATGAAGGATTTTGGGGGTCCATGGACACTTACAAGGATATAGAACACCTTAACGAGGTTTGGCAAAAAGAAAAAAAATGGAAAATGTGGTAACGAATACATGAGCACAAAAAACAATTTTTGGACTGAACGTAATGTTTTAGTGACAGGAGCTTCGGGGTTTCTTGGCAGTTATCTAGCTGAGAAATTAGTTAAATCGGGTTCAAACGTAGTCGCAATCATCAGAGACAATGTTCCAAAATCAAAACTGTATGAAGAAAATATCTTCAACAACATAACGGCAGTAAGGGGAGATGTTAGAGACTATTTCCTTGTTGAACGAGTATTAAATGAGTATGAAATAGAAATTGTTTTTCATCTTGCTGCCCAAACAATAGTTCAAGTAGCCAATAGATCGCCAATCTCGACATTCGAAACCAACATAAAAGGAACATGGAATCTGTTGGAAGCCACAAGGAACTCGGAAACAGTTAAGAGAATAATGGTAGCGTCCACTGATAAAGCCTACGGGGAAAAAAAGCAACTCCCCTATTTTGAAACCGATATGTTAAAGGCCACTCATCCTTATGACCTTTCCAAAGCGGCGGCGGATATGCTATGCCAGGGATATGCCGCAACTTACAAATTGCCCGTTGGCATAACACGATGCGGAAATCTTTACGGTGGAGGGGATCTTAACTTTAACAGAGTTGTCCCACAAACGATAAGACATCTTTATTTTAACGAAAATCCAATTATTCGAAGCGATGGAACATTTCTACGAGATTATTTCTATATCGAAGATGCGGTTGATGCATACATCGTCTTTGCTGAGAACCTTTTAGAGAAAAAGCTTGAAGGAGAAGCTTTCAACTTTGGAACAGAGAAACCAGTCAGCGTAATAGAGTTGGTTAATAAAATAATCAAAATTGCAGGCAAAGAAAAATTGAAGCCAATAATCAAAAACTCTGCAAAAGGGGAAATAAAAGACCAGTATTTGTCATGTAAAAAAGCCCGCGACATTCTTCAATGGAAACCTAAACACACACTAGACGAAGGACTTGAAAAAACTCATAAATGGTACACAAAATGGTTTGCGGAACGAGAAAATCTAAAAGACGTGTAATCATGGAGCAAGATTACAGTTATTTAAAAGATAAAAAAATATTGATAACTGGTGGATTAGGTTTTGTAGGAGTAAATCTGGTAAAAAAACTATTAGAGATGGACGTTGAGCCAACAATAATGGATTTTAGACCTGACATGAGCGGCTTAGATAAAAACTATATACCCTTTGACCTTGATTCTTTGCCCTTTTACAACGTTGACTTAAGACAAAGCGATAAGGCTGTTGCATTAGTCCAAAACATATCGCCAGATTTTGTGATACACTTAGCAGGAATGACAAATTTAGAGCGGACTTTTGAAAAAGCAGAGCTCGCAATTGATATAAATCTTAAAGGTACATTAGCCATTCTAAAAGGTTCCAAAAAAGCAAATCTTAACAATTTTGTGTTCTTAAGTACGAGCGATATATATGGAGGAATTAATCCGCCTTTTAGAGAAAATCAACTGGCACGGCCTGTTTCCCCTTATTCTGCAAGCAAAGCAGCTGCCGAAATGTTTTTAATTATGTTTCACAACGTTTTTGAAATTCCAGTAACAATTTTGAGAAGCTTTAATCTTTATGGTAAATACCAAACACCCGAAAGAATCATTCCCTTTATCATTAAGAAATTATTAAATGACGAAGAAGTACCATTAACCAAAGGGGAACAAAAAAGGGAATTTAACTACATTGAAGACTTGTTGGATGCTATAATTCGGTCACTATTTTCTAAGGATAGTCAAGGCAAAATACTAAATATTGGATCTGGGCTATCCATAAGCATAAAAGAAATAGCCATGTTGATTGCAAAAAAAATAGGAAAAGTTGACAACCTAAGAATAGGGGCATTACAATACAGGGAAAACGAAATATGGGACATGTACTGCGATAATTCATTGGCACATGACATCTTAAATTGGGAACCAAAGGTATCACTTAACGAAGGTTTAGAAAAAACAATAGAATGGTACAGAAGCATAAGATGAGCCTTAAAGCCGATTTAGAACATCATCCTCTGGTTTCAGTAATAATTCCTACGTTCAATTCAGAAAAACAATTACCCATATGTTTAGAGTCCATAAAAAATCAAACTTATCAAAATATCGAGATAATCATCGCAGACGGATTCTCAACGGATAAAACTGTTGAAATTGCACTTCATTATTAAAAACCGTAATCGTTTAAAATTGATCCCTGTTTTTTCAAAACGTATAGTTCCGTTTTCGGAATTTAGGGAATTTGGACTGAATTTCATATGTTCAAGCATAATGCCATGAATTAATATCAGCGCCGTAAATTTTCTTTATCTTTTTATGATAAATTATTATGTTCGGATAACATTATTGCTTTTCAAATGGCGATCAACATTCGAGTAGTGATTAACCTTGCATAAAGTGGGTATCTTAAGGGGTCCCAGCCTGAACCCATATGAGCGCGCGCCTGCATAATCTGACATGGGCTGTGATAATTGTAAATGTTTATTCTACTGCTAAAGGTTTCGCCGTTCTGTTTCGATATTTAGCTATAATCTCACGCAAGCTTACAAGTTTATGCAACCATCCATAAAAATTTACTTTTAACCTAACTATTAGTTCTCTGCCAGTTCTTAGCATGACAGATTAGATATAGAGATATTGCCAAGCGTACTGTATGTATGCCTTTCCATATTGTAGCTTGAGGTACTCCAGAGGGCTTATCCACATGCAGGTAGCTTGTTAAATAAAACTTCATTAGGTACCACTAAATAACGCCTATTAAATAACCAAACGAGTAAGGTATCAGGCTGAAATAACTTGGCAAAATTTCTTGTGGTTCACCCATACCTAGACATTTACGGCGGAAGCGAAAGAGTATGCCACAACGTAATCAAAACTCTAGTTGCGCATGGACAAAAAGTGGAATTGTTAACTTTCGATTTTGACGCTGACAGGTATAGAGATATAGTAGGACAAAATTTTCCCAAAGAGGTCACTGTTCATTCGTTAGGAAAAAGAATAGAGGTTGAACCGCCCTTCATCATTTACAAAAGACATCATAACTTTGTAAAGTTACTAAAAAAATATAGAAACCGCTTGGAATACGATTACTTGTTTTCCACACAATCATCCTCCCCGTTTGAACCAGTTTTCTTAAACAAAGCCAAGAAGAACATTGCTTACGTACACTTCCCAGAAATACACTTCGACTATGACCGATCTAAGCTGAAAAGGAAAGTTTACTTGTGGCTGTTCAAGAAATGGGTTGAACAAGGAATAAATAAACTGGACATGGTTTTCTGCAACAGCAACTATACCAAAGAAATGATAGAACGCTACTGGAAAACACACGGCGTAAAAGACCCAATTGTTGTTTACCCACCAGTAAACCTCGATAATTTCTGGTGCGACAAGCCGCTGTCAGAGAGGCGAAAAAGAGTAATTTACGTAGCCCGTTTTATTCCCCATAAAAGGCATGAAATAATGAAAAAGTTAGCCACTGACTTACCAGCCTACGAGTTTGTAAGCATCGGCGGATTAATAGAAGCAGAAAAAAACTGGTTCAACAAATTCTCTGAAAACCTTCCTCAAAATTATACTTTGAAAACCAACTTGCCAGGGGCAGACTTGCTTGAAATTATGCATGATTCAAGGGTTTACGTGCACTTAATGGAAGGAGAACACTTCGGCATAGCTCCGGTTGAAGGTTTAGCAAGCGGATGTATCACTCTGGTTCACAACAGCGGAGGAATGAAAGAGTTTATCCCCGAAGAATTCAGATGGGAAAACTACGCTGACTTGAAAGAAAAAATCGTCAAATACATAGAACCTACACAGGAAAGTGCAAATTGGGAGAAGAAGCGCAAAGAACTGTGGAGTAAAATTTCAGCATTAAATATTGAAGCGTTTCAAAATAGCATCTGGTTTCATGTGCAAACCTTAATCAGTTAAAATCTTAATTATGTTGTCATGATTCTTCGCATGAGTAAGAGATATTTCGCCTTGTGCGAGGGTTAATGGGCACTCGAGTATGGATAAATAGCCGTGCGCTTGCCCTTACTATATCGTAAAGGATAAGATATAATCTTATTGGCGGAATAGGGAACTTGGCGATGACATATGCCAAGGCTGGAGAGTAGCTCGCATATTGGGCTAAGTCTTCTCTGTAATTATCGAATACGTCAGAGTTATAAATTCTCTCGCTTCTCAGGGCTACCAACGAAAATGACCATCCCATACCCATTATGCTAAATTTAGGTACAAAAAGAGCATTTGCGAGATTTCTAATAACACGCTCTTTATCCTCGGCAGAGTAAACTTCCGGTAGAGAACGAATGACTTTTTTCAAATTCGTCCAAATCTGGAAGCAATTGGGTTTCCAGTGGCTCTTTCCTGAATCGGTTGCGCAAGGCTCAGCCAAGAAATAAACATTCAGGTTCTTTTTATAAGCGATGTACTCGAGGCACAACCCAATAATCGTCCATTCTGTACCTACGTATTTTGGCAAGGATTCTGATTTCCATGCTTCTGCCGGAAGAATTTGAAATCCCAATCCCGTCAAGTTGCGGTTCAGTTCCATGAAAACTCTTTGAGCGGAAGTGTATCTTTGGGTTTTAGGGACCCTGAAAACCGATGTTAAATCATTTAGAACTACCAAATCCCAGTCAGATTCTTCAAGAATCTTGTAAATCTTTTTCAGCATTCCAAGCAGGATAATGCGTCTGGCACCGATTGTCCAAATGTATTTTGAAGAAGCCATAAGTGCGGCGTTAACCATATTTTGATCGACGCCCACATTTTCCTTGTTTGACTTAAAGAACAGCAGAGGATAATATTTTTGAAAGGATTCCAAAACCTTTATTGTGTGATCGGTTGATGCATTGTCGGAAACGTATATCGGAATGTTATATTGTCGGGCTTGAGGAATCATGGATTCCAAGGTTTTCCTTAATGGCTCCGCATGATTGTATGTTGGTATGCAAAGCGAAAGTAAATTATTTTTCTCGGATGCTATTCTCTCACAACCAGATCAGCAGACTCCGAGACGTTCTCGCCTCTATTTAACTGGATAGAATCCTGCTTTTTTGTATCATGTTGAAATCCGGGAGCTTTTTCTTCAAGGGCTTCCATACCAATGTCAACTCTTTAAAATGCTACTTAATTGAAGATAAATGTTTATGCTAAATTTCACCTTAAACAGTGGAGCCACATTCATTGGTTTACGCCGTTAGTTCTATTTGCCGTTAAGAATTCCTCCAAAGTGCAAACTTATGCTTGCTACCAATCAATGACATAGACGAAACATTCAGCACAGGCACACCAGTTTTCTTATGAATAAATTTAGCTTCTGCAAGATTATTTTCAAAATACCAATCAAGCTTTAAAGCTTTAATCTGAGTTGCCTTGAATACGGCGCTTTTGTCTCGGTTCTTCCTCATAATTAGCTGTCCAAACTTTACACCATACTTATTAAGCCATGCTAATGTTTCATCTCGATACCGCTCTTCACGGCTTGTGATAATATAGTCAATCTTAAAGTTGGGAATCAAATAAGGTTCAGCGCAAACAATAAACTCGTTATATGAACTATATCTTTTTTCATCCCAATCATGGCAAAGTGTACCGTCCATATCAAACCCTACCACCCCAAACTTACGATGCAGCAAATTCCATTCTTCACGATTCAAATATTGAACATCGTAAAACCGATAATACAAATCTACAGCATTGGCGCAGTTCGAATAGATGTAGAGGGCAGCGCGAACAAACCTTAAATTCGGAAAAGCTTGAGTTAACACGTTAAAGTTTTGAACCATCTGGCCATCAAACCCATCGCCAACACCATCATCAACCAGTAACACAGTACGCAAAACTGAAGTAGCCGCACCTTTACTAAACCAAACCTCACCGCGCAAAAAAGCACTCGGAGTAGAAATCGGAAGCCCCAACTTCAAAGCCACCAAAGAAGCCACATACAACCCGCTTCTAGGAATCCCCAAAACCAAATCATATCGCTCAGGAAAAGTTTTAATCCACTCTGAAATATCCTTTTCAGCCTGCTTGAATGAGGTGAACTCACGAATACTCCTTTTCTTTTTGCGAAGCAGTTTCCTTGCTAAACCAAGCAAGTGCTTATGAGACTTAACAAACCTCTTCAATAAAACACCTTCCAACCAAGAAAGCTAAAATGGATGCGTTTCCATGTATTCTTTCAACGCTTTCTCGCTCATTGCACTAGAACATTTAGCCGAACCTGTCTTGTTGGCACAGTACTTTATCCAAGCACGCTACAAGTCCACGTCAATAATTATGCTTGTGTGAATTTTAGCCAAACTGTCGGCACCATAATAAAGCACATGCTTTATTTTAAAGCTTTTCACAAACCCCAAAAAGTAGTTGGAAAGTAATACTCTGTTGTTCTAGAACAGAAATTACTTAACATTAATCTGCTCCGCTAAAACGTACATCATGGGAACAGTCCTCTGAGGAATGCGACAACTAAGCCTTCAGATAAAATTCTATTCCTTGGAAGTAAATTGTCGGATTGACTTAGGCGCAACATGCCCTTACTCCTTCCGAGGTGTAATTCTAATGTCACGACCTCTCTTTGGAGCGAGGTTCCGTAAAACAATTGGAAAGTTAAAAGATTATATACTTGCGCACGAAAAATGAACCAAAGTCTGGGCGAAACAATGCCGATTAAAACACGAAAAACTTGTCGAGTATGTGGATCAAGCAAGCTCGTTCCAATATTGTCATTGGGGAATCAGTTTGTAACCAATTTTGTCGATGACCCAAAAGGTGATTATCCCAGGGGACCTCTGGAATTGGTTCTCTGTAATGCAAAAGACGGCGGCTGTGGGCTTCTACAACTGAAACATACCGTGCAACGTGATGTTCTCTATAAAAAATACTGGTATCAGTCGGGCATAAGCTCCACAATGGTTAAAGCCCTAGCTGATATCACAACCGCTGCTAAGCGGATAATCAAGTTGTCTGCAGACGACGTTGTAGTGGATATAGGCGCAAATGATGGAACCTTACTTAGACAATACAAAGTCCCCGGTTTGATAACTGTCGGTTTTGAGCCTTCAAATCTGTGGAAACTGGCAACTAAGGGAAACACAAAGATAATCAATAACTATTTCAATCATAACTCGTTTCGAAAAGAATTCGGAGAGAAAAAAGCAAAGGTGATAACCAGCATCGCTATGTTCTACGATCTGGAAGATCCCAACTCGTTCGTGGAAGACATAAGGAAATGCCTCGACGAGAACGGTGTATGGATAATCCAGATGAACTACTTGGGCTTGATGTTGGAGAATAACACCTTTGACAACATCAGTCACGAGCATCTTGAATACTACTCTGTGCTTTCACTTTCAAACCTTCTCGATAGGCATTATTTGGAAGCGTTTGACGTGGAACTCAATGACGTAAACGGCGGCAGCTTCAGAATATATGTGAAGCACAAAGGTGCACAAGTTAAGGGCTTTTTGGGCAGCGAAGAAAGACTCATAAAGCAAAAGAACTATGAAGAAAAAATGGGCTTTGATAACCTCAAAGTCTACGATGAATTCGCGAAACAAATAGAAAAATCCAAGAAAGAGTTGATGACGTTTCTGTCTAGAGAAGTGAAAGCTGGAAAGAAAGTTTTCATATACGGCGCCTCCACTCGCGGCTTAGTTGTCCTGCAATATTTCGGCATAGACAACAAGTTGATTGCGGGCTCAGCAGACATGAACTCTGACAAGTGGGGAAAATACATAGTGAGCACAGGCATCCCAATTATGTCTGTTGAAGAATACAGGAAACAAAAACCCGATTATTTGCTTGTCTTGCCATATCACTTCCTCGAAGAGATCAAGGAACAAGAAAAAGACTTCCTCAAGAACGGCGGAAAAATGATTGTGGCTATACCTCATTTCAAAGTGATATCGAACAGCGCTGATTAGTGAAATAACTGGACAACGATTAACTCACAAATTCAACCATTTTTCTTCTTCCTTATATAGAATTGAGTTGTCTTGATTTTAGGTTTTGGGTTCAAAGTTTATATATTTAACTTACCCATCCATGACATTGCGTTGGTGAGGCTACCATGCAGAATAAAGTTCGAACTGCAGTCGTGTTAATAGGTGGCGCTGGTCTTAGAATGCGCCCTCTAACAGAAGACCTGCCCAAATGCATGATTCCCCTAAATGGAAAACCCCTTATCTACTGGACTCTAACTTGGTTAAGAGACAACGGCTTTGATCATGCCGTCTTAGGCGTTTCATATCAAAAGGAAGTCGTAATAAAATACGTCAAGGAAAACCCGTTAGGCATTAGTGTAGACTTCAGTGAACACACACAAGAAGGGGAAACTGGTGAAGGCTTCCGCCTCGCCATCAAAAGACACGTAAATGACGAGAATTTTTTAGCCATGAACGGAGACGAGTTAACCAATTTGAATATTGAAAAGTTTGTTGATTTTCATCTGCGCCATAAGCCGGTGGCGACCATAGCTGTTTCGCCAATGAGGTCACCTTTTGCAGTGCTTGAAATCGAAGAAAACGATATAGTGGAATTCAAAGAAAAACCTCTTCTCAAAGATACGTGTGTAAGCGCAGGAATATACGTTTTCAACCACGCCATTTCTGACTACCTGCCGATAACGGGATCCATGGAAAGGCTAACTTTTTCGGTGCTTGCCAAGAAAAGACTGCTTAAAGCGTATAGGCTGAGCGAAAATGAGAAGTGGTTAACTATTAATAGTATTAAGGATTTATCTGTTGCAGAACAAGAGTTTACTTCGCTAAGAGGACAATAAACTATGAAAGTATTAATAACGGGAATGCTCGGCTTCATAGGAAGCCACCTTGCAGAAAAACTAGTTAACAACGGAGACGAAGTTTATGGTCTCGTTCGTCGCGTAGCGAACAGAAACCTTGACGCTGTTGGAAAAATCCTGAAAGATATTACTTTAATTACAGGCGACATCACAGATTACGCTTCTACTCGCAACGCAATAAAAACTGCGAATCCTGATGTTGTAATACATCTCGCTGCTCTTAGTCCAGTACGTGACTCCTTTGAGCGTCCTTTCGAGTACCAACAAGCTAACCTCATAGGTACGATGAATGTTGCGCACGCCATGCTTGAACTCCCTGATGCGCAAACCAGACGAATGCTTGCGGCTTCAACCGCGGAAGTTTATGGTCTACAGGAAAACCAGCCTCTGAAAGAGTCCCTGCCACTTAAGCCCTCAAGCCCCTATGCTGTAAGCAAGGCAGCTGGTGACCTGTACCTGCAGATGATGTTTTACACCTATGAACTGCATGGGACAGTAATGAGACCTGCAAATTCATACGGCAGAAAGTTCGACAACAGCTTCCTCATCGAGTACCTCGTCACGCAGATGCTTAAAGGCGAAAACGTGTACATAGGCGCTCCCGCCTCAATCAGAGACTATATGTACGTAGATGATCACATCAATGCTTATTTTCTCGCCATCAAAAGCACTAAAGCAGATGGTCAAGTTTTTAACGCTGGAACAGGAATCGGCGTAACCAACAGAGAACTAGCCCAAATGATTGCTGACAAAATAGGGTATGACAGAAAGAAAATAAAACTCGGCTCATACCCTCCGGGCTATCCATTCCGCCCAGTAATTTCAGATCAGCCATACATAGTTCTTGATGCAGCAAAAATCAAGAGGGCGCTCAACTGGTCTCCTCATGTTAACCTAAGCGAAGGACTCGATAAGGTCATAACCTACTTCCGGGAGAAGCCAAAATAGGGTGGTTGGCTCTACGAAGAGAGGAATTACCACTTACTTAAAACGATATAATCCTGTAAAGATGACGCAGAGGTTGGTTAATTACAAAAAAGTTCGCTCTCTTCTATGCCTTAGGCTTGTTGCTTTAGAGGCTTCTCTTGAGGCTGAGCGTAAAAAAGGCTTTTTTAGGCAGAATCGGTGGCGATTTAGCAAAAAGGCGAAGTGTCTGATAGTGTTCGCGATTATAACTGTTATGTTAGTTTCTATTTTTGCAATTTTGCCAAAACTGAACAATAGCACGCCTAATACGCCGCAAAGCAGTGATAACTCAACAGCCTCCCCGTCAGCCACTCAAGGGACCAATAATCAAACTGGATCCAACGCGCTTTCCCAATTTGCCCAATTTTTCAGTAACTTGGCTGGGAGTGCAGCGCAAGCTTTTTCTCTGCCTAAGGGTCCTGGCGTAATAGAGTCTGCTCAAACTATTAATAGTACTGTTTGGCGGGCGGTGGCGGCGAATGCTTGGCAATATTTTCAACCTGGTGTAGGCGTGGGTTCTAATACTGGGCTTCCTTACGCCCAAGGTACCGGTTTTTCAGTTTTTACTGATTGGGATTTAGGGGTTTATATTCAAGCTGTCATTGATGCACAGAAAATAGGTTTGATAGGCACTGATGGCGCTTGGGGTTCTAGTGCACGTTTGGAGAAGGTTGTTAGTTTTCTGGAAACTCGGCCGCTTAATGATACTACTCATTATCCATTCTGGTTCTACGATGCGACGACTGGATTAGACGATCATGGACATTCAGATTTGGCTGGTGGAGCTGTTGATATTGTTGATACTGGGAGATTGTTTGTTGCCCTCAACAATCTTAAAGCTTATAACTCTAGTTTGGCGCAGCGCATAGATAACATAGTTCTTAATGGAACTGAAAATCCTAATGGGGGATCGAACTATGCTGCTTTAGTGTCTAGCATCGGAAATGATAGCCTTACCTCGACTAGTATTTATGCTTACTATTGTTGGAGCGGTTTTGCAAGCTTTTTCCCTAATCAACTCGCTAATGCTCCAGATACGATATTGAATAATATGTTTAATGCTGGAAATATCACAACTAATGGCGTTCAATTGCCTAAAGCTGCAATTTCAGGTGATCCTTTGCTTTGTTCAGCTTTTGAACTTAATAGTACTAGATTAATGGCTTTAGCAAGGCAAGTTTACTTGGCTCACGAAGCATTTTACAATGCGACAGGCGAATATGTGGCTTTTAGTGAAGGAAATAGCGTTTCAAATGGTTACATATATGAATGGGTGGTTACGCCTAATGGTGATACATGGAATATAACAGCGGCTATGACGGGCGCATACTTGAACATAAATCCTGTTATTTATAATAAAGTGGCGTTTAGTTTCTTGTCTCTTTACAACACGACGTTTGCGCGAAATATGGTTGTTTATCTTGAGAAAAGCCTTCCAACCCCTACAAACGGTTACTCTGACGGTGCTGATAACAGTGGGAATCCGGTTTCACAGGTCGGCAGTAATACGAATGGTTTAATCTTAGACGCCGCACTATACGCTATACAGAATAATCCATAGCACATAGATACCTAGAATCTAAGCAACCAGTTGACCACTTTTTAATTCTGGCAATTTTTTTTAAAAATTATCCATCTCTTTTATAAGCACGAGGCATTTAGACATGCAATCAAAGTTTAATAATCTAACTCTATAATTGTTCATAGCTCTGGAGTGACGGGCGGTCCAGCGGGGATTGGCGTTATATCTACGTTTATAACTTGTTTGGCATGTTTTAAGTATTCATTAAATTCCCAAAATATTGCACCGCCAATGCAAATTCCTGTTTTGTTCTTAAAGTAGGGCATCAGAAGTTGGCTCATTTTTCTTTTCTCTCTTGGATTGAGTATTTGGCGTATTTTAGGCTGGAAGTTATTCCACAACGGGATAGGACTACGAGATGTAACTAAGTAGATTGAAAACTGCATGTAACGTGCAGAACGCGCCCGCAACTCTTTGCTCATGATAGTTCTGCTAACGAATAGGTAATACGTTTAAATAAAAATCCTTTCATAGACAAAATTCAGTCTATAAAAGCATGAGAAGCCCCGCCGGTTAACAACCTCTCAGTAAAACTCGCAAGCCCCTAAGAGTTAACAGAATCGGGAAAAGATATGCATATAAACTTTAACAGTTTAAGTTTAGGTTTAGCCGGTGGCGCACGCTTCATCTTTGAACTTGCCAAGAGGCTGGTATATTAAAATCATAAGTTAATTACTGATGATAGACTTCATTATCGGCTGGTTTGAAACAGTCGCTTACTGCTAAAGAGTATGACTTCCAGAAAGTTGTTAACCGTTTCCAGAAGCAGATGCATAGAAAAAAGGTGGCTTAAAGGGGAATAGATAAATTTTCATAAAAGAAGTAAGTAAAGATTAAATCATTGCAAAAAACGTTTGAATGGTGCTAATGTAACTGAACTGGAGATTCAACTTAATTGGCAAATGAAGAAGTAATGATAAAGCTAAGATTGGATGTGGATTACCCTTACCCATCGAGGGCTAAAAGCTTTCTGTACATAGCTTTGGGAATCAACAAGAGAAAAAGCAAGGATTACCTGAAAAATGCTCGAGTCATTGCTAAGATGATTAACGAATCGCCAAAACAAGTTATGGCTCACTGGTTCTTTACACCATACACAATTCCAGACAAAAAACTGCTCGATTTGCTAAACCCCCAGCGGCATGAGGTAGCTCTGCACGTTGCAAACAACCCCTATCGCGAATGGAAAATCTTGGAGAATGAAACCAAACGGAAAGTAAATTACTATACCATTCATGGAACCTCACGATTGTTTGCCCAGTTATTGTGGAGACGAAAACTTGGGGAGAGGCAAGCTAAGGTTCCAAGCGATTTCCCATTAAAATCCTTCCATGATTTTACTACCAATAGTTTAGACACTGTATGTTATGAGCTTGGTTTAGATGGCGCTAAAAAAGAAGCTGAAGAATGGATTAATCTAAATCATGTGTTATCTATTCATCCTGATTGGCTCTTTAAGAAGGGAGAAAAAAACCGTAGAGGACCATTTTACGATGTGTTAAAAGGTATTTTAGAAGTGGACAAGGAGCTTGAAACTTTAAGGATAAGAAAGAAAGCTTTCGTCAAAATAGCCCATGACATCAAAGAGTACGAAGGAAATATTATTCCCACAGATGCGTTCATTGAGAAACTAGGCGAAAGAGGCATAGATATTTTCACTTTTCTTGATAGAAAATGGTGTTGCTCAATCCCTAATCCGCCAAGCACTTGGATAAAAGCGGACGATAATATTGGGTTGCTTGAAATAAAAGACTATGCCAGTTGGTGGAACGCCGCTGGAAAGAAGACACGCAACATGGTTCGGCGGGCGGAGAAAAGCGGCATAAAAGTAACTGTCGTCCAGCCAAGCGAGAAATTTGCTGAAGGTATTTGGAAGATTTACAATGAAACCCCAATACGGCAGGAGCGAGCTTTTCCACACTATGGTGAGTCGCTTGAAACAGTGACTGGTAACATGTTTGCAGCCCAAAACTCCACGTTCATCGGCGCTTTTTTGCAAGACGAGCTTGTAGGATTCATCCAAATAATTTACGGCGACAACATAGCTGTCATTTCCCAGATACTTTCGATGCAGAAGCACTGGGATAAAGCTGTTAGCAACGCGCTTCTTGCCAAAGCTGTTGAAGTCTGCGCATCCAACGGCACGCGTTGGCTTATGTACGGAAGAATAGGAAACCACCCATCACTTGATAGGTTCAAAGGAAGCAATGGCTTTGTTAGATTCCCGATAACACGTTACTACGTACCTATAACGCGGAAAGGAAGGCTAGCCATAAGATTGGGATTGCACAGGGAATTTAAAGATGCGTTGCCGCAGTCTGTGAAGTATCCGCTTATTCCTATTTTGAATTGGGCGAGTAGAAATAAGATGCGATTGAAACTTCGTTTATCCAAGTGACAGCTAAAAAAACAAAGACTTTTTTTGAACGCATTAAAGCAGAAGGCTAGCTAAAAGTTTGTTCAGTTCTTCCTTGTTTTTTATGCTTCGAAAGATAGCTTTTCCACTCGTGTAAAGACGAAAAGATATGTCTTGGAACGTTAATTCAAAAATTATCCCAGCTATGGTGTTTTTCAATTTGGCTTTCTTTAAAATGTTGGCGATGGCTTCATCCTTCTTGTCGTATTTGAAAACTACTATAACGTCTTTTTCTTCACCGCATGTTCCTTCAATTCGCGCCACGTAATCTTCAACAGAAACCATTAGAGCTGTTCAATCTCCTTTAAAACTTCAATGAAACGGTCAATTTCCTCTTTTGTGTTGTAAATGTAAAAGCTTGCCCGGTCAGAGGATGGAAGCTTGAGAACTTGTTGATGTAACGGTTGTGCACAATGGAAACCGCTTCGTATCATTATGCCGTAATTGTCACAGATGAGAGCAACATCATGCGATGATAATCCCTTAACGGTGAAGGGTATTATGCCGCATTTCTTAGAAAGGTCGTTGGAACCATAAATTGTAACTTTGCTGCATTCTTTCATGCGTTCAACTGCATACTTAGTTAACGCTTTCTCGTGGTTTAGCACCTCATCCATACCTACAGCTTCAAGATACTTCACGGCTTCTGCTAAACCAACCGCGCCGCAAATGTTAGGTGTGCCTGCTTCAAATTTCCATGGCGGGTCATTCCATATTATGCTACAGCCTTTGCCTTGGCTAAAAGCTACTTCCTTTATCATTTCTCCCCCACCTTGGAATGGTTGCATCTTTTCAAGCAGTTCTTTTTTGCCGTAAAGCACTCCGATGCCTGTTGGTCCTAACATTTTGTGTCCTGAAAAAGCCAGAAAATCCATATCTAAATCCTGAACATCAACAGCCAAATGCGGCACAGACTGCGCGCCATCAACCAGCATTAAAGCGCCATTATCATGTGCAACCTTAGCAATTCGTTTGACATCGTTAATTACGCCTGTAACGTTTGAAACATGGCTTAAACAGGCAATCTTTGTCTTACTGGAAAATTTGCTTTCAAAATCGTCATAATCTAACGTGGCATCAGCATTTACTTTAGCGTATTTTATTGTGAAACCCTTTAGTTTAGATGTGATTTCCCATGGAACAATATTACTATGGTGCTCCATTAAGGAAACTAAAACCTCGTCACCCTTCCCTAGGTTGCTTAGCCCCCAAGAATACGCAACTAAATTGATGGCTTCCGTTGTACCCCTAACAAAAACAATTTCCGGCCAGTCTTTTGCGTTGATGAATTTTGCGATTTTTTCCCGCGACTTCTCATAAAAATCTGTTGCTTCTAAAGACAGGGTATGGACTGCTCTGTGCACGTTGGCATTGTGGTTTTCATAAAAGTCGCTTATGGCGTTTATTACTTGGCGGGGCTTCTGGGTAGTTGCAGCATTATCAAAATAAATTAGGGGGCTGTTGTTTATTTTTCGTTTTAGTATTGGAAAATCTTGGCGAATCGCTTCAATATCCACGATTATTTTTCTTCCTCTATCTTTAGCCTCTTGGACAGCATCTTTGCCAACTCTTCTTCTTCCAACGCCTGTTTCTCTTCGAAAGTATGTTCGTTTGGCAACCAACTGGGAACGGCGCCGCCTTTTTCTTGATAATACTTTCTGATTGCACGTTTTAAGGCGCCTACAGCGAGTACTCCGCAGTGGAATTTGACGCTTGGTAATCCGCCGATTTCCTCAGTTACTCTCTTCCAAGTAATTTCTTTCCATGAAGCTTCAAGGCTTAGACCTTTAACCATTTCAGTAACTATACTTGAAGTGGCAATGTTTGCGGCGCAGCCATAGCTTTCGAAACTTGCCCTCTCAATAACTTCCTTATCATTAATTTTCAAATAGAAAGTAATCATATCTCCGCAAGCAGGGTTTCCCGCCACAGCTACTACTGTTGCATCTTCCATTTTTCCAAGATTCTTAGGGTTCCTGAATAAATCCATAACTTTTGGGTTGTAAGGTAACGGTATACGCGACACTTTTTAATCAACTCCTGTAGAGCCAACTATCCCTCTTATACGGTTCACAGCCGTTGGTAACACTTCCAAAACGTAAGCTATATCCTCTTCTGTAAGGTACCGAGTGGTTTTCATGAGTATACTGCCATGTGCTTCACTGAACCTGCGACCAATGGCAACAAGAACGTGGCTAGGCTGAAGCAGTCTTCGGCTGCATGCGCTGCCGCTGGAAACGTAAACGCCTTTGAGGCTTAACTCAATGGTTAACGCTTCACCTTCAGCTCGTAAAATGCTGACGTTGGCGTTGTCTGGTGACCGCTTATCACCCTTTGGACCGTTAAAGCGCAGGTCGGTGAGTTCAGCGAATATG
Source organism: Candidatus Bathyarchaeota archaeon (assembly GCA_963715865.1). Classification (GTDB taxonomy): domain Archaea; phylum Thermoproteota; class Bathyarchaeia; order Bathyarchaeales; family Bathycorpusculaceae; genus Bathycorpusculum. Next base: position 2,060,668 of record OY970280.1, on the reverse strand, counting down.
CCGTCAACAAGCTTATCGCGCAACGTTCGCATCTTAGCGGTGTTTGCGTCGAAATTTTGGAACGCAAGCTCGGAAGCCTTGGTGAAACCAACGATTAAGGGTGTGTTTTCGACTCCTGGCCAAAGCTTCTGTGTCCCAATTTGCCCCTCAAGGATGCGTTCAAAGTTTATGCCTTCGCGCAGGTACATTGCGCCCATTCCGCGTGGACCCTGAATCTTGTAGCTGCTTATTGTGGCTAAATCTACGTTTAGGTTTTGCACGTTAAAGGGAATTCTGCCGTAAGCATCTGAAGCGTCTGTGTGGAAGAGCGCTTGCGGGTTTTTGGCTTTAACAATATCAACCGCTTCCTTAATCGGCTGCACTGTACCAATCTCGTTGTTCACAGCTGAAACGCTGACAAGTATTGTTTCATTGTCAACTGCCTCTTTGAGTTTTTCAAGGTTGATGAAACCTTCGTGGTCAACTGGGATTTTTGTGGTTGTGAAACCGAACTTTTGCATCATCTCAGCAACCTGCAGCACGTTGATTGGTTCAATTTCGGAGATGATGATTTTTTTGCCTTTGTTTTTCATGGCGAACGCTGAGCCCATGATGGCTAGGTTGTTTGCTTCTGTTTCGCTTGGGGTGAAGGTGATTTCTTCCAGGATTTTTGCGCCCATGAACTTGCTGATTTTCTGGAAACTGTTCATTATTACTTCGAAGGCTTCCCACCCGGGCTTATGCGTAAGCGTCGGGTTGCCGTAGGCTTTCTGGTCAAAGTAGGGCAGCATAGCGTCCACTACTTCCTTGGGGACTATGCTTGAGTTCTCGTTGTCTAAGTAAACTTCGTGTTTTATGCCTTCGTGCAGTTTGAGTAGTTCTTTCACGTTTTCAACCATACAGTATCCTACCTGTTATTTTGGGATAGATAACTCGTTACCTTGTAATAACTAGTTCAAATAGAAAAATGTAGCTGAAAAAATCGCTTTCGCTATGGCTAACACTATTAATTAGCTCGTTTTATATGTGATAAAAATAACAGTTGATGGCGAGTTTAAGTTGAAAATTGCAGAGTTGCCCGTTCCAGAACAAGTCAAGGAGATACTGCTTAACTTGGGGATGACGGAGTTGTTTCCGCCTCAAGAAGAAGCCATACGGGCAGGAGTGCTTGAAGGCAAAAACATCGTTCTAGCCAGCCCCACGGCGTCAGGGAAAACGTTGATTGCTGAACTCTGCGGTCTCAAGCATGTGCTGGAGAAGAATGGCAAAGTAATTTACCTCTCACCGCTTCGAGCGTTGGCAAGCGAAAAGTTTGAAGAATTCAGAAAATACTCGTCCATCAGGAAGCCTGACGGCAGAAAAGTCAGTGTTGGCATTAGCACTGGCGATTTTGACACTGCTGACACTTGGCTTGAACGCTATGACATTATAGTTACCACGAATGAGAAGGCAGATTCGCTTCTGCGGCACAGAGCCAAATGGATGGACGATATCTCGCTTGTTGTGGCGGATGAGATTCATCTTTTAAACGAGGCGGAACGCGGACCAACACTCGAAGTGGTTTTGGCTAGGCTTCTGCAGGTTAATCCTGACATTCAAGTTTTAGCGTTAAGCGCCACCATAAGCAACGTTGACGAAATCGCCTCATGGCTAAAAGCAAGCTACATTGTTACTGAGTGGCGCCCAGTCCCGCTTAAAGAAGGCGTGATTTTAAACGAGGAAATCCAGTACAAGGATGGAGACGCAAGAAAAATTGAAAAGAAAACACGGTACCCAACCATAAACCTTGTCTTGAACACGCTGAAGAATGGCGGTCAAGCTTTAGTTTTCGCTTCAACAAGAAAAAACTCGGTTTCAGCCGCAAAAACCATTGCCCAACACACAGGCGAAGTTTTATCTAAGCCTATGAAGCGAACGCTGGAGCATGAAGCCGAAAAAATCCTGTCAGCGGGCGAACGAACCCAAATTAGCGAAATCCTTGCCGGGCTTGTGCGGTGCGGCACCGCTTTTCACCATGCAGGATTAGCTGGCGCGCATCGTAAGCTGATTGAGGATTCGTTTAAGGAGGGAAAAATCAAAGTGTTAACCGCCACGCCCACGTTAGCGTTCGGCGTTAACCTTCCAGCGCGAACGGTTATCATTCAGGATTACAGGCGTTTTGAGCCAGGCTACGGAAACTATCCAATCAGCGTGTTAGAGTATAAGCAGATGGCGGGCAGGGCTGGCAGACCGAAATATGACAAGGTAGGCGAATCAATCCTTATTGCTAAGACCTCGGATGAAGCAGATTACTTAATGGAAAGCTACGTTCTATCTAAACCTGAACGGATTTGGTCTAGGCTGGCGGTTGAAAAAATAATTCGAGGCCACGTTTTGGCAACAGTTGCCTCAGATTTCGCTCACACGGAAAATGGGATTTACGAGTTCTTCGGCAAAACCTTCTACGCTTACCAATACGATGTGAAAGCGATAAAGGGCATTATCGCTAAAATCCTAAAGTACCTCTATGAAGAGCAAATGATTGATTTAAGCGGAGAAAATATTTTCGCCACTCGGTTTGGGAAGCGTGTAAGTGAACTCTACATTGACCCGCTCTCAGCAGTTGTAATCCGCGACGCCTTAAGAAACAAGCCCGCTTACCTAACAGATTTTGGTTTGCTTCATTTGATTTCTCACACGCCTGACATGGGTCCAGTAATGAGGCCGTACGCAAGAGAGTTTGATGCTCTGGCGGTTCAACTTGAAGAGCACAAAGATGAATTGTTCACTGATGTTCCAAACGAGTGGGCTGACCATTTCTCGTATGAAGAGTTCCTTGGTGAAATCAAAACTGCTGTGGTAATGAAGAATTGGATTGAGGAAATCAGCGAAGAAAAACTGATTGAACAGTTCGGAGTGCAACCTGGCGACTTATACAGAACCATTGAGAATGCGAAGTGGCTGCTTCACGCTACCGACGAGTTAGCTGCACTTTTCGGAGAAAAAGAAGTTTTACCGCTAACTAACGAGTTGGTGGAGAGGGTTTCTAAAGGCATAAAGAAGGAGCTATTGCCTATTGTTAAGCTGGAAGGCGTAGGCAGAGTCCGCGGACGCATAATGTACAATGCAGGATACAAGACAATTGAGGACATAAAGCATGCGGCGGTTGAGGATTTAACGAATTTGCCGCTTGTGGGGCCACGGTTGGCTAAGAAAATTAAGGAGCAAGTCGGCGGTTTCGTTAAAAAGGACACTTGGGAAAAACTTGATAGAGAGCAAGAATTTAGCCAAAAGGCGCTTTCAGATTTTTAGTTTTAGCTTTTGGCAAATTTTTCCGCTTGTTTAATTGCTGTGCCCAAATAATTTTTCGGGTTTAGTGCTTGGTCTATTTCTTTCTCTGTTAGTTTGCTGCTTACGAATTTGTCTTGGAGGAGAACTTGCTTGAAGTCCCGTTTTTCCTGTGCACTTTGGATTGTTAGTTTCCTTAGTAACTCGTGTGCTTCTTGCCTGTTCACGCCTTTCTTTGTCAACGCCATCATTACGGCTTCAGACATGGCGCGTCCCTGCGTCAACGACACGTTCTGTAGCATCCGCTGGCCATCAACTCGCAAATTAGCCACAATATTACATATCAAATTAAGCATGTAATCAAGCAGAATGCAAGATTCTGGCAGAATAAACCGTTCCGCCGAGGATTGAGTTAAATCTCTTTCGTGCCACGTAATCATGTCTTCCAATGCCGGAGTGCTGAGGCTTCGGACGATTCGGGCTAAACCGCAGACTCTCTCGCATGTTTCAGGATTCTGCTTGTGAGGCATCGTGGAACTGCCGACCTGCTTCTTAGCCTCAAACGCTTCAAAAAGTTCGCCAATTTCAGGCCTTTGCAGTTCCCGTATTTCGGTTGCGAAATTCTCCAGCGAGGAAGCAACCATAGCGTAAATACATACAAGCTCGGCGTAACGGTCTCTCTGAACAATCTGCGTCGAAATCTCAGCCGTACGAAGACCAAGCCTTTTCATTACAAGCTCCTGAATCGTTTCGGCATGTTCGCCTAAGCCTGCTTGCGTCCCCACTGCGCCGCTTACTTTTCCGACTAAAACGCGTTTTTTGCATTCGTTTAACCGTTCAAGGTGCCTGTTAACTTCATAGCCCCAAACCGCAAACTTAAAGCCCAAAGTAATCGGCAAGGCGTGTTGCCCGTGGGTTCTGCCAATCATTATCGTTCCTTTATGCTGAGCCGCTTGCTTTTTCAATATTCCCTTCAAATCGGCTAGCTTTTCCTCGATAAGCCCTAAAGCATCCTTTAGCTGTAACGCGTTGGCAGTGTCTACGATGTCATAGCTTGTTGCGCCCAAATGCACATAGGCGCCGCTTGGACCACAAACCTCAGAGAGCGCACGAACAAGCGAGGCAATATCATGCTTGATTTCTTTTTCAATCGCTTTCACGCGTTCAACTCTAACGTACTTGGTGGAAGCCATCGCAGCGATTTTTTCAGCATCTTTCTTTGGAATATTGCCTACTTCAGCGTGTGCCAAAGCTAAGGCAGCTTCAACATCAAGCAGTTTTTGAACACGGTTTTCTTCTTCGAATATTTTGAGCATTTCTGGCGTTCCATAACGACCAGTATCGATGGGTAAGATTGGCAAGTGGTGTTTCCTCAAAGATAGGGATATACAGATTAAAGATTAATGTTTTGTCGATAAAAATTTGCGATTCGATATTTTGTTTTAATTTTCCTGTCTTGCCGATTGAACTCGCCTTTTGGAAGCGTTGAAGACGCGTTAGTTGCGTTTTGTGAGTTTTGGCGTTCGGTCAACCATTATGCTTGACCGTTATGCTGTAACGTGCGTTTGACCGTGCGTTGTAGCGTGCGTTTAAGCGTGCGTTGTGTATTATCTGTGCGTTGTCTGTGTGTGCGCGCGTGCATGTGTGCATTTAGTAATCCATGCGTAATTCGTACGTATATTATGCGTATATTATACGTATAACATGCGTATCCGTGCGTTGTTGTGCGTTAACGTAATTTTGCGTCACTTTTGCGTTAAAAATGCGTTAAAATTGCGGTAATTGTACTGTAATAATGCAGTAATGCATTTGCTAACCAGACACCACAACAGGCACTAACTATAAATAACAGTGCAGACCATATACGAAGGCGATTATAAATGACAAAGAAATCAGCACTTGACATAACCAACCTAACTGTAGTATCAGAGGAGGTTGTCCCAGAAGCAATAACAAGACATACGCCTTATAGAGACATTCTAAATAGCATAAAAAAGGGCACTGCCGTAGTTTTCTCATCTGAAGATGTCAATTTGGACTCCGCCAGAGGTGGAATAAGACGATTGCAAAGAAGAGGAGAATTCAAACACATTGTTTTAAGGACAGCAGTAGAGCCAAACGGTGTTAAGAAGCTGTATGTACTGAATCCAAGCGACAAGAAAAAATAAGTGGAAAGGCGAATAGGCGACTAAAACTGATAGGTTACGTGAGTAATAATCCAAAAACCTCACGGGAACTGTTACATTGGATTACTTGGAACAGTTCGCCGTGCAAGTAGTCGAATTATTATTCACGAGCTATCGATAGGAAACGTCTATCCCTTAATTCCTTTCTATTGATTATAAAGTTTGTTATAATTGGTTGGCAATAATTGTTTTACTCTTCTCTTATTCTTGCTGACTACAATCTTTCCTCTAGGTAGACAAGTAACTCCATGCCATCCTTGCGTTAGCAAAGTTTCTAAGTTCCTGTTCGGTTACAACCTTGAAATGCCTCTTAATAATCCTCAAAATCCTCAATGGTTTCTTTGTCAAGGCTAATCAGGTTGGCAAATTGAGAGGCTTTCTTAATTTCATCTGCAAGTTTGAAAGTGACAAAAACATCAAATACTGTTTCCATAGAAGTGAAATGATGCTCTCGACCAGGAGGCGGCATGCTAAAATCATGCTTGCCTGGATTATAGAACAAAGAGTCATATCTTCGCAGATTATTTATCAATTCTAAGGAAACTGCATGTCTCTCAGGATTTAGTTTTCGAACGTTCGCGCCTAAAGAGCTCTTTTTGCAACGAGGGTCTTTTGTAAGCTCGAACGCCATGCCTTTTACTAAAAGGTCTATATAATCGCCGAGATACCGAATGCTGTTTCTTGTCGCCTGAGGAAGATGCGTGATTTCTTGTTGAGCGTAAGAAAGTGGTCTTTTCGGAGGTGGCTTTACGATTTCAATAAGGCGGTACCTTGCTTCTCTTCTCATACTTTTGTTGCCAATAGCGAGTGAACGAGAAATGTCATCTGCTTCTCTGAACTCTGAATGCGACAATACATCCCTCGCTAACTCGTCTATTTCACGCATTATTAAAAGATAGGAACCCATGACGTTTCACTCTTTTATTCTCTATCTATTTGATTAGTTAATAAAATATGCGAACTTTTTTCCTTCCACTAAACGCTTTTTGACCCATTTTTTTGTCCGCTTAATCGTTTGAAACAACTATCTTTCCGCTGGGCAGCCATAGAACAACATGCCATCATTGAGGGGTCACCTAAGTTTCCAATCGTTTCTCATTTAAAGTCTTGATTAAAAATACGTGAAAATCGTTAAAGATTAATGTTTTACCAATGATATTTCAGATTGTACGTTGTGGTTGGTGTGTGAGGGTATGAAGGTAACTGTTGCAGTATTAGATAAGCAGCGCAATAACGTAGTTGAGCGGGTTCTTGAATTACTTAAAGTACTCGGTGATGTGCGGACTTCACATTTTGGGTTAGTTTCCCCAACGAAGAGTCTTTTAGACAAAAACCTTGACATCATGAGTAGACAAGGCTTAGTTTCATCAACCATGGTTGGCTATCTTTCCTCGAAACCTAAATCGGAGAGTGGTTATGAGTTTTTGAAGTTGGATGATGCAGCGCTTGTCTTTGAAGGCAGAGTCTATTCGCCTATGCCAAAAACTGCTGTTATGGAACAGGTTGCCAAGGAACCGAATCATTGCGAAACCATCCTGCAAACGCTAATTGAGAAAACGGATGGAGACTATTCGTTTTTAATGCTCAAGGATGGTTGGATTGCGGCGGGAAGAGACCCAGTAGGAGTTCAACCGCTTTATTACGGAGAAAACAAAAATGTCGCTGCCGTTGCCACAAACCGAAAAGCCCTGTGGAAGCTGGGAATAGAAAATCCGCTGTCTTTTCCGCCGGGCAACATAGCTTTTTTCAATCGCGAAGGTTTCCAGTTCAAACCAATCAAAACACTAACTTACACAGAACCTAAACCGATAACGATGGATGAAGCAGCGAAAAAGCTTCAAGCTCTTCTTGAGCAATCAATCCAGAGACGAGTGCACGGCTTAAAGGAGGTTGCAGTCGCGTTTTCAGGAGGATTAGACAGCAGCTTAGTGGCTTATTTGGCGAGCAAGTGTGGAGTAAAAGTTAATCTGTTTCATGTGAGTCTGGAGAATCAGGTTGAAACGGAAGAGGCTATGAAAGCTGCAGACGAATTAAATCTGCCCCTACAGGTCCATTTATTCAAAGACTCTGACGTCGAAAAAACCTTACCAAAAGTGATAGCGCTAATTGAAGAGCCTGACCCAGTTAAAGCCAGCGTCGGCTTGCCGTTTTATTGGACTGCAGAAAAAGCGGCTGAAGCAGGTTTCAAGGTGCTGTTGGCTGGGCAGGGCGCAGATGAACTTTTCGGAGGCTACCAACGCTATGTCAACGAATACTGCAACGAGGGAAGCGAAAAAGTCCGAAAAACAATGTTCAACGATGTGGTTGGGATTCATGAGAGCAATCTTGAGCGTGACCTGAAAATCTGCACTTACCATGATGTGGAGTTGCGTTTGCCTTTCGCGTCGTTTGAGCTTGCTGAATTTGCTTTAAGCTTGCCGATTGAGTGCAAAATTGAAAAGAAAACGGATACCCTAAGAAAGCTTGTACTAAGAAAAGTTGCTTTGAATGCTGGTATGCCTGGCTCGGTGGTGGATAAACCTAAGAAAGCGGTGCAGTACTCTACAGGCATAAACAATGCCATAAAAAGGATAGCGAAAAAACACCAGAAAACAGTTAACGAATACATACAAGAGCTGCTGCAAGAATCAAAACGCTAAACCTCCCACGCGTACCTTAATCATACTTCAGCTTAGGGGGTATGCTTTTTGCTTCTGAAATCACTTAGCAAAAAGCTAGGCAGGTAGGGTAGCTACTTTTTAGCTAGTGAAAATAGGTCAAAAAAGTAGGTTAGGTAGGGTGGAGCACACTAATTAGGGAGTTAACCTGACTCTGTCACGTGGATACAGCGTCACTTCTCGAATGTTCTTTTTCCCAGTTAATATCATTGTTAACCGCTCGAGTCCTATTGCCCATCCAGCGTGAGGTGGCATGCCATAATCAAAGGCTTGAAGGTGGAATTTGAAGGATTCAGGGTTCAATCCTTTCTCTTTTAGCCTTTGGATTAACTGGTCTTTTTGGCAAATTCTTGTTCCACCTGAAACGAGCTCTATGTAGCGCCACATTAAATCGAATCCTTCACAAAGTTCAGGTTTGTCCTCGCGCGGTTTAATGTAGAAAGCCTTTGCATGTGTCGGCCAGTCGGTTATAAAGTAAAAGAACGGGTAAAGCTTGCCTAAAACTCTGAAAGCCTCCGTGGGAATGTCTTCACCCCATGGAACCTTTACATCCTGCTTTTTCAAGTCATCAAGAACTTGGTCATAGGTAAAACGCTTGAATGGAATCTGTGGCACTTCAAACTTGTATTTGAGCACCGAGAGCTCATTTACACACTTCTCTTTTACTGTGGTGCAAGCGTGATGTATGACTTGTTCGAGAAGTTGCATGACATCTTGAGCGTTTGCAAAAGCCTCTTCTATGTCAACGGAAACGAACTCGCTTAAGTGCCGACGCGTGTGCGATTCTTCTGCCCTGAAGAAAGGTCCAACCTCGAAAACCTTCTCGAAGCTTAGCGTTAATTCTTCTTTGTAGAGTTGTGGGCTTTGAGCGAGGTATGCTTTTTGCCCGAAATAATCAACAGTGAATAATTCTGCTCCACCTTCAGTTGCAGAAGCAATGATTCGTGGCGTATGAACTTCCAAAAATCCTTTCTGAAATAGGAAACTTCGTATTGCCTCAAGGGTAGTGTGCTGGATTTTGAATGTAGCCAAGTTTTGGTCTCGGCAGAGGTCAAGCGGTCTTGCATCTAAACGTGCTTCTATGTTGGCTGGAGTTTTGCCTGTGATGTCGAGGGGCAATTGCTCTATGGCTGTGCTGAATATTTTGATTTCGTTAGGTATTACTTCTATGCCTCTTGGTGTCATGTTTGTCTTTTTTACTGTTCCCTTAACTGCTATGCTGAATCTTTTCTGCAGAAGATCCGACTTGCCTAAAACTTCAGGTGGGATTCTTTTTTTTGGAATGGTTATTTGGATTGTTCCTTCTCGGTCTTGCAGTATAATGAAGCGGATTCCACCCAAGTCGCGGATTTCTTGAACCCAACCGAAAAGTGTTACTTCTTGACCATCAATTTCTGGTGTTACGTTACTGGTATAGTGCGTTCTAATCCATTCACCAATAGAGTCCAAGTTCATGTTTAATCGCCAATCCTTAATCTGCGATTTCTACGCGTAAGGACATTTTACGTATTTTACTGGCGATTTCCTTTAAAGCCTTAACGTCAAAAGGCAACTGTGCACCACGTTTCCGCTTCAGGATAACTCTGGTTTCGGTGGTTCCATCTGGAAGCCAAATCGTGTTGATTGTTAGTATGCTGAAGGGTATGAATAGGTCTTCTAGGAATTTGCGGTCGTCAACACCCTGCTCTAATACGCGGACGTTTTTGCCGGTTTCGTCGCCTAGGGCTTTGATAATTTTGCCACCATATCCTAAAAGTCTTGGCACATCTCCGTGTCCAACGAGGATGGCTAATGTTTTTTCAACTTCAACTGCTTTGTAGAAGCAGACATTTTGCAGGGAAGGATATTTCTCTTCTAGGGAGAGCAGTAAACGGGCTATTTTCAGGTCTAACTGGCTGATTTCGCCAGCTTTAACTTTAGCTGAGCATTTTTGGCATAGTATGCCGCTTTTTAAGCAGAAACTGCATAGTTCCGTTTTCATTTGTGTGTCGTTTTTCCTGCAAATAAGGAGTTTGGCTATTGCGTGATTTATCTATCTTATTAATTTTATTTCTATTGTGCTCACATTTGTTGCTGAGTCGCCTTCATCTTGAGGTAGAAACTGATCTGTGCCTATACCGATGCTTTTGATTTTTACGTCTGGGAGAAATCTGTGCCTAACAACTTCGGCTACGTCTATTGCTCGGCTGATGGCTCTTCCGCGTGCTTTTATGCTTACTTCTTTTGCTCCTCCATGGAAGGTAGTTATGCATGCAAGTACATAGTTCATTATTGGTTTTTTTCCGATTAAGACTGCGTTGGTTTCTGTCACGTCCTCGCTTCACTCCTAGTTTACTTTTTAGGTGGCTTCACTTAAGCTTTTTTTAAAAATAAATACATTGTGGTGTTGGCTTAATGTTCTGGCTGGTGTTTGCAAATTGGTTGCTGCAGGTTGTTTACTGCTGCTTTTGCTTGCGTAATGTGTTGCAGTTTATTGCCAGATTATCTAAATATTTGTGAAAAGTTTATAACCCTTATTTAAAGAGCCAAATGTAAGGATTTTGGAAAGAAGGAAGCCCTTTTTCGGTTGGTCTTTGTATTGTTTTGGCTGGTTTGAGGCATCAAATTCTTAAGCAACCTCACTATTGTAAACTTTTAACTTAACAAACTACGACATAAGTGACCAATTTGGAACCATTAACTAAACGTTCAATTCAACTCTTAAAAACACTCTACGAGAAAGGAAAATCAACAAACACCTATACGCTGAGGGTTAAGCAAGACGAGTTATCAAGCCAATTAGGCGTGAGTAGGCAAGCTTTAAACGTGCACTTGCGTAAACTCAAAAATCGCGGTTACATCCGCACTGGCAGAGGCTTCATAGATGTCACTGACAAAGGCTTGAACGCTCTCGGCGTATCCACCACTCCAGCCTTCATACTCCTCAAAGTTTCACCGATTAAGCGAATACATGTTTACGAGCAAATTCGTGATCTTGCCGTTTCAAGAGCTTTCCGCATAGCTGGCGAAGTAGATGCATTAATTATTGTTGAGCGCGATAACCTCGACGAAATCCTAAAGAAACTCTACACAATAGATGGAATAGAAGATACGCGCTCTTATGTTACGATTGAGGAAATTAAATAGGGGCTGTTTTTGAATTTATTGCTTTTGCCTTGAGATAGCTTTTTCTTATTAATTGTAAAGTTTAGACAAAAGGTATATTTGATACTTAACCATCAAAGACTTAGCCAAAATGGAAGGTTAACAATAAGATGCCCATATTAGATCCAGTCAAAAAAGCCATAGCGCAAAAGCACAGGTTGTACATGAAAATCTGCAGAGACTGCGGCGCACGAAATGCTGAAACCGCAGTGAAATGCAGAAAGTGCAAAGGCAAGAACCTGCGCTGGAAGAAACGAGAAATAGTAAAGTAACAGTTTATCTTTCTTTTATCTTGCTTTTCGTAAATTGGTTAAGACAGCACTTTAATTACTTTAGCGCGCCAGTCCGTTGCTAAATCGATTTCTTTGTGTTAATTTCTCTTATCTTGCGAGCGCAGTGATGGATCTGGCTTTTTCCGGTCTGTTCATTCTTAACGCTGTTAATGCATTTAGGAGCATGGCGATTATACAGAGCAGAGCGTGTATGGTTATGCCTTCGAGGCCTCTAGCCCTATGCCTTTCAAGACAGAACTGTTCCTTCAAACGGGAATTCACCATCTCAATGGCTCCCCTCTGAGCGCAAATCTGACGTTTGCCTGCAGAACCATGAGTCCTGAAGCGCCGATCTACACGCAGCAGCGCCTTCCTTTCTCTGCTCTGGTTCGCCGCGGAAGCAGTCAGTTCGCTCGCGCTCTTGAGCCATTATGCCTTGGACAGTAATTTGACCACAGCCCTCATGTTTTTGTAACCATAGAAAAGAGCCCCCAAAAAAAGAGCGAGAAAGCTAGCAGAAAGCCAAGTATCAATAGAAGATTCATAGGATTCTTACTGATAGCGCTTATGCCAAAAGCGATAATGAAAGCACAAATTAACATATCTATCGCAAGTAGAACTAAAGTGCCCTGCCTCATTTTCTTTTTTGCGGACTTAAATATCATTTGCTGAATGGGCGATTTCATAGTTAGAAAATTAATCGAACTTATCTGAGATTCATATTGTAACTTCATAAATAGTATAAGTATTTTCCACTCTTCGAATTTTTGAAGAGCATGTTGAAAAGAAAAAGAGAGTCGCTTCTTAGATGAGCAATTCAATGTTCAGGTAACTACTGATTTGAGCACGGCAACCGATGCAATGCAAATCGAAACGGAACCAACTTTGCTTGGCAGTTCCTCCCAATTCACATCGAATGTGTCTAGAGAGGATTCCGCTTTACAAAATCAGATTACACCAGTGTCAAAAGAGCCGTTCTTTTCTGTGGTTTTGCCAACCTACAAGAGACGTGACTTGTTGAGCTTAGTTCTTGACGGATTGAGTAATCAATCCTACTCAAACTTTGAAGTAGTTGTTGTTGTGAAACCTTCCAACGACGGAACAGAAGATTTGGTAAACGACTATGGCGGTAGTCTTAAAATAAGAACAATTGTGCAGCGCAAGGGATACTTTACAGAGGCCTTAAACATAGGTCTAAGAAGCGCAAGAGGCGAAATAATAGGCTTTCTTGATGATGATGCTATCCCAGCAAGGAACTGGTTGCAGGAACATGCCAAGACTTACGAGGATTTGGGGGTTGCTGGGGTTGCCGGTGACGTTATTTCTTCGAGAATTCACAACGGAAAAATCCAGTGTTTGAACGAACAACTAATACCGCCCTTTTCGGGCGCGCGGACCAATTTTATTAGGCGATTTAAACAAAACTATTTTGACAAGCCTATTCCGGGGGCAAGAGGGTATTTTTATTACATTACTCGAGCAGGTGAAGTGGGTAATGAAGGAAGCTTCGCTGACTTGCGAAGTCGTAGAAAGATAACCCCGTCTTTTCTTGGAATTGGCGCGAATATGACTGTTTTACGCAAAGCGATTCGAGGGTTCCAGTTTGATAACTCTTGGATATTGAGCCCGAGAAATGAGCAGGTTCTCGCGTGGTACATTTGGAGGAAAGGAGGAAACCTCGTCTTCAATCCTAAAGCTAAAGTTTTTCACATTACTCACGGTCAAACTCTAAGTCGCAAGCATTCTGATGGAGAAGCAATGCTTTTTCAGGCGGAAATTGAGTTGTTGTTTTACCGCCTGTACAAGAAGGAAAAGTCGTTGTCGTTAACATGCCATACTTTTTCCACGCTTATTAGATTAGCTTCAACGTTGAAAAACAAAGATCTCCGCCAATTGAGGGGAATAATCGCTGGCAACGCCATTGGAATTAAACGGTACATTCTTCAGCATTCCCTGAACGGAGAGAACGCCTTAAGAGACTTGGAGATGTTTCGCAGAAAAATCAATTGCTGAAGTCGGTTTAGTCTGATACACTTAAAAGCATGGTTTGACTTTCCGCGACAAAGAATCAATGGTTAAAGTCGGTTCAATCAACCACGTAAAATTCTATACAAGATTGGTTTCACGTAAGATTTAATGTACCATCTATGTAACGGCACTGCCCACACACATTTCCTGCATATACTGTCGTCATCCATTCTGAAACGACTGGAACACAGTTTCTTATATTCTGATGATTTTAAAATGTCCTTGAATGACTGTTCCAAAAGGTTGCCGAGACAATGTCTTAGCCCAAAGTCCATGCAGCATAACACGACATCACAGTTTGGAAGCATAACACACTGCGGAGCAAGAAGCTTTGGACAACAAAAATATCCGCGTAAATACCTCTCTGAAACACCTTGGCAGAGACCAGCCCGCTCATTAGAGACAAAATTCTCGTTCATCACACTAATATCATCGATACGCATTGTCTTTAGGACCGCTATAAGCGTCTCCGTGTACATTTCTGTCGTTGGAATCTTAGCGTTGCCCAGATTGTCTGGCAAGTGAAGAACTAAGTGAGGATTGCATTCCTTGAGTCTTTTCGTATCTTCTGTTCTCAAGCCTACAAGAGTCGAGTACAAGACAATTTTGTGACCCTCTGAATGAGCATACTCAATCATGTTTATGCAATCTGGGTTCAGAAAAGGTTCTGAAAAACCTGAAAAGTGAATCGCGATATTCTTGGGTACTCTCGATAACGCAATCTTAAAATTTTCAAGACTTAGGCTTTTGCAGCCATGATAACTTTTTTCAAAAGCTTTTTGAGGACAAAAACTGCAGTCTATAACGCACTTGCTGACAGTTGTTATTTCAAGCCAAGGCTCAATCTCGTTCATGAAGAGATATCCCGACCGGTCCAAAAAAAGCAGCCGAAAAATTTAGTTACGGTTCCTTCATTGGCGTGAATTGCCCGATTGGATGCTGACGTCGCCTTTCTGTTCACCAAGTTTTTTCGCTCGCAGTTTTCCAATTTTTTCGTTATATAGATTCCAATCAATAATAAGCTTTTGGCACGGGATCAAAACAAAAAAACCAGAAAGTCAAAAAGGAAAGCTAAACTATAGTTTTATCACTGATGAGTTGATGCGCGCGCGACCAAGCTGTTACCTACTGACTTATTCTTGTGTAGTTTTTTCACCGGCTTTTTTTAAGTTAAGACCTGCTATGCCGCCATTACTAATACCCATTTAACTGAACCGCAAGTTCTACAGGGCGGAAAAGTCTCGGTTTTCGATAATGGAATGTTAGACTTTTCACCTTTCTGTTTGCAGAAATGCGCATATAACCCAGATTCTGGACATTTTTCGCCGGTTCTGTAGTATTTTTTTGATATTTATTTCAAATTATTATTCTTGAGAAGGTTAAAATTATAAGCTTTTGCTAGGCCTCAACTTCTCACTTAAGCAGTAAGTCGCAAGTTAGAGAACTTTTACGAGTGTTTCCATGTTGAAAATGGTGTTTGCACAGCCATTCTTTATCAACGGTATTGCTTGCCCAGCCACATCCATACTGTTCAAAAGCGGCCCCAACACTTTGATTTCTTCTCCGCATGCAACGCCAACTATGCCCTCATACTTTGTATTTTTCAGAATCTTGGGGATGCAGGAGCCGCCTGGCAACACGTAAATGTCGTATCCTTTTTCTTTAGCTATGTGGTCAGACTGGTTAACTAGGCAGTCTTCTGAACAGTGGGAGCATGTGTAGGACGGGATATTTGGGTCAAAAACTGCTTTGCAGCGGCTGTCTAAGTATTTTCTTGAGCAGTGAGGCAGAAAAAGGGCTCTTCTCTTGGTTTGCAAGAACTTGCCTCGCTCTATCATATTTACTGCTTGCAAATCAATTAGGTCCTGAAGCAAAACTAAGGAATCGGAAAGATTTAGTCCTGTGGCTTCTTGTATTCTAAACTTTAAAATGATTTTTTGTAATTTTTTAAGAAAAGTTTTGTGCATGCCCTTCTGATAGCTAATCAAGGCGATTTCAGTGAAGAAGAAACGTGGAACCTTTGAAAGGTCGAATGTGAATTTGTAGGGCATGAATTAGCATAGCGGCTATCATGCTTAAAAAAATAACTGTGCATTTACGGAGAATCCACGGGATTACTTCTTTCCACGTTCAAGCCTAAAAGCTCTTTAATGGATTTAAGCTCTTCTCGCAATTGTTTTACTTCCGCTTCAAGGTCGCTGGCTCGTGATTCTGCATCTTTCTTGAGACTCTCCAGGCTACTCAACAAATCAGGCTTAGAATCAAGTATTTCTAATTTCTGCTGTAGATAGGCTAAATTTTGTCTAAGCCCTAACTGTATTTCCTTAAGTTTACCAATTAACTCTTCTATTTTTGGCGCTTCTGAGTTTTTTGTGTTGGAATCAGTCATTTGCCTGAACCCTTTGCTTAAAACGAAAAATAAAAAAAGGTTGATTAGATGCTTATTTGAAACATCAACCGTTCAACAAGTTCTTTGTACCGATTCCGAATAGTAACCTCAGTCACCTGCGCAATCTCTGCGATTTCCCTCTGAGTTTTCCTTTCACCCGTTAAAACAGACGCTATGTAACTTGCTGCCGCCGCGATTCCAGTCGGTCCTCTGCCTGACGTGAGTTTAAGTTCTTTTGCTGCGGCCAAGATTTTGTGGGCGATTTCTTCAACTTTTCCTTGCATTGTCAGTTGGTTAGAAAACTTTGTTATGTATTGGCTTGGTTTGAGTGGTGGAATGGAATAGTTTAATTCTCTGATTAGGAAACGGTAGCTTCTGCCAACTTCTTTCTTGTTTACAGTTGACGACTGAGCGATTTCGTCTAAGGTGCGAGGTAAGCTGCATTGCCTGCATGCCAAGTAAATCGCCGCTGAAGTAACACCCTGAATTGACCTGCCTCGGATTAGGCGTTCTTTTACTGCTTTTCGGTAAATTACTGAGGCTGTTTCAAGAATGTTTTTTGGAAGATTCAAATTATTAGAAATCTTGGTGATTTCAGAAAGGGCGAATGCCAAGTTCCGTTCTGTCGCGTCTGAAACTCTGATGCGCCTTTGCCATTTCCTAAGACGATAAACCTGCGCTTTCTGCCCGGGCGAGAGACTTTTACCATAAATGTCTCGGTCGTGCCAATCAATGGTTGTTGATAAACCTTTATCGTGGATTGTATATGTTAAGGGTGCTCCAACTCTGGTTCTTTTTGACCTTTGCTCATCGTCGAAGGCTCTCCATTCAGGTCCTCGGTCAGCTATTTTGGCTGCTACTACGAAACCGCAGTCCATGCATACTATTTCGGCGCATTCATAATCGCGCATAATTCGGGTGCTGCCGCATTCAGGGCATGATTGTACTTTGGATGGTTCTGCTGCTTTTGCAGATGGGTCTATTTCTTCATGTAGCTTGCTATCTCTACTCATTCATTTTTTACTCCATTTCGTTTTCGAGAGAAGCAAGTACACCGGTTTATCCACTAGTTTAGCAGGTTCACTAACGGTTGGTTTAACCACCGCATAAGGAGCGGACACTGGACCTATAATGTCAAAAATTTTGCCGATAATTTTTAGGTTCTCGTCAACAACTTCTGCGCCAATTTTAGGGGCTTTTTCGGCTTTTACAATAAGGTTTTTTGACGGAGTTAACGCCCGCACTCTGCCCAATTTTTGCAAACGCCAATTCCCCTCTCGAAAAACATGTAGGTGACCGTAGTTGCTTATTTAAAGCTTTCTAAGGGGCTTTAAAAGCTGAAAGTTTAGACTGGCGTTTTAGAGTCGAAAGCTTCTTAAATAAGAAGTGTGGATAAGACTGTGCCTTAAAAGGGTGAGGCTAATATGTCCAAACCATTCTATGTAAAATATGAAGTACCAAAAGAAATCGTAGATGCAGCCTATGAAGCCCTAACGATTGCTTCTAAATCAGGAGTAGTTAGGAAAGGAACAAACGAAGCAACAAAAGCTGTTGAGCGATCTCAAGCAAAACTTGTTGTAATAGCTGAAGATGTTGATCCGCCAGAAGTGGTAGCGCATTTACCTCTTCTCTGTGAAGAACGAAAAATCCCCTACGTGTTCGTTCCAAACAAAGACAAAATAGGCAACGCAATAGGTATAGACGTTCCATGCGCGGCAGCATGCATTCTCAAGGAAGGAGAAGCCGCAGGATTAATCAAAGAAATCATCACTCGGATTGACCAGGTTAAACGAGGATCTCAGTAATGAGTAAAGAAGCGACTGAAGAACTTATTCCGTCAGAAGTTATCCAAATCATTGGTCGCACGGGCGTCACTGGTGAAATTACACAGGTCCGAGTGCGCATCATGGAAGGCAAAGATAAAGGCAGAATCATAACACGTAACGTTAAAGGACCAGTTCGAGTTCAAGATATTTTGATGCTGCGGGAAACAGAAAGAGAAGCAAAGAAAATCACAAGATAAAACAATCAGGAGAAACTGTCATGCCAAAATCAAGAAAATGTTCGTTCTGTGGTGCTGATTTCCCAGCTGGTACAGGCATGATGTACGTTAAAAACGACGGATCTATTTTATGGTTCGATTCTGGCAAATGCAAGAAAAGCTCCTTACAATTCAAACGAGACGCACGTAAACTCAAGTGGACCAAATACTTCGGTAAAGAAGAGAAAGGCAAAGGTTAAACCACAAGAAATCCTTCTCAATCTCCAACCCATTTTTTCATATTTATCTTAAATTTGTTATTCGCTTTTTTACTGAAAACTTATCTTTTAGTCGTTTTATCTTAAATTTAAGGTGCCAACTTGCCCCTTTTACTTACAAAAAAAGAAATGTTCGAATGTTTAAAGATAGGTAAAAAGACAATTGATATCCGAAAAGGCAACTCCCATCGTGGAGAGGTTGCTGTTTTTCAATCAGGTCCAAACGTTTTGAGGCTGAAGATAGTGAAGAAGGAAACGGGAAGGTTGACGGAAGTTGTGCGGTCGGATAATTACAGGTTGGTTCTTCCTTCTGCTATGACTCTTGGTGATGCTGTTGCTTATTTGCGTAGGCTTTACGGTGGCTACGATGGCGTTTTTACTGCTTATTATTTGCGTCATTAAAGAGTAAAGCATGGACTTAGTTTTTTAGCGTTAGCTTTACTAAAAATGTTAAACTATTGACTGAAAATGGCTCTTAATATAGTGGATATTTCGTTTTTAGTAAAAATAGTAAGTAAAACGTAACGCTTAAATATCATGCTAGTGATTATTCACTACCTATAATGAGGAATCTAAAATGGTAACATTCAGTGGTTGTTACACTGCACTAATAACCCCCATGACCCGTAATCGCGAAGTAGATTACGAAGGTTTACGTCAACTAGTAGATTTCCAAATAAAAGAAGGCGTAAAAGGCATACTCGCCGTCGGCACAACCGGTGAAAGCCCCACCGTAGACTGGAATGAACACAACAAGGTAATCGAGAGAACACATGAATGGGCAGGCGGAAGATGCTTAACCATAGCTGGAACAGGAAGCAACTCAACTCAAGAAGCCATCGAAGGCACAGAACACGCCCAGCACATAGGTGTAAAATGCGTTCTGCTCGTAGACCCATACTACAACGGGCCAAGCTCACTAGAAATACGCCGTGAATACATCGAACCAATCGCACAGCAGTTCCCTGAAATCCAAGTAATCCCATACATTATCCCAGGCAGAACAGGAACCCAACTTTACCCACAAGACCTCGCAATCCTTCACCAGCAATACCCAAACGTCCGCTGCGTAAAGGAAGCCACTGGTGATTTGGAAAACATGAAGTTAACCCGCCGGCTCTGCGGCGAAGACTTTGACATCCTCTCGGGTGATGATGACAAAACTTTTGCTATGATGACTTCGCCAGATATTAACGCAAGCGGCGTAATCTCAGTTACATCCAACATTGCACCCCGCGCAGTAGCCGACATGACACACTACATTCTAGACGGTAACGAAGAAGAAGCCAGCAGAATCGCCCAAGCATTGCAACCGCTATTCAGCATAGTCACCGTTAAAACACAAGAACAAACACCGTACGGTGCAGTAACATGCAAAGCCCGCAACCCCTTGGCTTACAAGACGTTGATGAACGTGTTAGGCATACCGTCTGGTCCAAGCAGGCAACCCTTGGGAAAAATGACTCGCAACGGCTTAGAAGTAGTCCTTGCAAACGCCAGAAAAGTATACGAGAACCATCCTGAAATCCTTCAGCCCATAGCAGACTACTTCAACGTTGATTTAAAGGAACGATTATACAACGCGAAGTACTTGGAGGGGCTCTTCTATGCTTAAGCTGTGTGTAGCAGGCGCTTCAGGCAGAATGGGCAACGCTGTTATCACTGAAGCCACATCAAAAGGGCATCAGATAGTCGGCGCAATAGAGGCTCCAAATAATCCTTGCATAGGCAAAACCCTGCGAGAACTTGGCATCAGCAATTCGGAAACGCAAATTCTTAGCTCCGACAGAATAAACGAAGCTGTCCACGACGCAGATGTTTACGTTAGTTTCACAATGCCAACTGCCGAAGTAGTTAACATACCCCTCGTCGCTAACCTTGGAAAACGCATTATCTTAGGCACCACAGGCTTCACTCCAGAGCAAAACCGCCAAGTCGTAAACGCCATGTCAGGCAAAGTTCCAGCCGTGTTCTCACCAAACTACTCAGTAGGCGTCAACATACTGTTCAAGCTGGCAGAAGCATTGCAAGCGTTTCCGAAGGAATACAATTTCAGCATAAGTGAAATCCATCATACTGGCAAGAAGGATGCTCCAAGCGGTACCGCTAAAAAGCTAGGTGAAATTATTGCTAACACACGTGGTTACACGAAAATCGTTTCCGGACGAGAAGGCATAAGTCCACGGCAGCCTGAAGAACTTGAAATCACAGCTTTGAGAGCCGGAGGCGTTCCGGGAATCCACGACCTAATCGTTGCTGGACCATACGAGATGCTACGCATAGAACACACGGCGTTCTCACGCAACGTTTTTGCTCAGGGCGCTGTTTACGCGGCTGAATGGTTAAGCAAGCAAAACGAGCCTAAAGTGTTCAGTATGGCCGACGTTCTAGGCTTATCTTAACGGTGAACATCTTGGCTGTTAGAGTTGTTATCAAGTTCGGAGGCGCTGACTTATCGTCAGGTGAGAAAATCCAACAGGCAGCCCAGCTTATAGCAGAGGCGCCTTTTAAGGAAATTGTTGTTGTAGTTTCAGCTATGGGCAAAATGACCGATACCCTAATTCAAACGGTTACTCAAATAGGCGTTCCTGACGCTGAATGGGCAGAGATAATATCTGCAGGTGAACGAACAAGTGCCCGAATCTTCTGTGCAGCCCTGAGAGCCCGAGGCTTATACGCTGAACTATTCGACCCAGCATACGAGAACTGGCCTATCATAACGGACTCAAACTTTCTCCATGCTAAACCTAATTTGGAAAAAACTGCATCTTTAACCGAGCAGTACATTAAACCCCTACTAGGTACCGCTATTCCAGTTGTATGTGGTTTCCTTGGAAAGGACTCGCAGGGTAGAGTCACCACTCTGGGAAGAGGCGGAAGCGATACGACAGCGCTATTACTAGCCAAGTGCATATCTGCAGATGAAATCATTCTGGTAAAGGAGACAAGCGGAGTACTCTCAGCAGACCCAAAAATAGTTCCAGACGCAAGACTACTCAATAAGTTGGAAATTCACGAAATGTTCGATTTGGCACAAGGCGGAGCAAAAATCGTGAAACCTGAAGCCCTTAAATATAAACTACCAAACCAAGTCCTCAGAATAGTAAACTTTGCCTCAGGCAACCTTGCCGGCAGAGGCACAGAAATCACAGGGTCTTTCAACCTGAATTCCGCTGAAACCTTAACAAAGGAAGGCTTAATTGCCATAAGCGTTGTTTGTGACGTTAACGCAGAAAACATTAGAGACATCTTCTCAGTGCTTAGCAAAAAACCAGTTTACGGAGTCAGCTCTGGAAAAAAATCAGTTACAATCTTCACTGAAGACGGCAACGTTGCTCAAGTCCTAAACCAACTTCATGGCATAAAAGACTTCAAGGCGATAACTCATAGGGAGAACGTTGTCATGATCCAAATTAGCCATCCTATCTTCATTGATTCGCCTGGTGGCATAGCAAAAATCTCCAGTGCCTTAAGCCAAGCTGGAATTAATATAATTGAGGTTACAACGAGTAAGGCGACCATTAATGTTTTTATCGAGGAAAGCCAAATCAAAAGAGCAAAGGAAGCAATAGAAAATGTCGCTTAAGCGTAAAGTTGCCATATTAGGCGCAACGGGAGCCGTTGGGCAACGGTTCATTCAACTCTTACAAGGGCACCCATGGTTCCAAATTGAGGTGCTTGCTGCTTCAGAGCGGTCAGCAGGCAAAAAATTCAAGGATGCTTGCAACTGGGTTACGGAGTCAAACCTGCCCAAAGAAATTGCTGAGATGCCCGTAGCAAACGCCGATGTCGAGTCAGTGGAGAAGGCAGGCAACGTGGATTTGGTGTTTTCGTCTCTTCCAGGCGACTTGGCAGGTGCTGTTGAATCTGAATTTGCAGCCCTGTATCCAGTGTTCAGTAAGGCAAGCGCTCACAGAATGGAAAACGACGTCCCATTGCTTATTCCAGAAATTAATCCTGACCATGCTGATTTGATTAAGATTCAGCAAAAAGCACGAGGCTGGAAAGGCTTCATAACGACAGATCCTAACTGTAGCACTATTCAACTTGCAATTACGCTTAAGCCATTGATGCAGTTTGGGCTCAGGAATGTTATAGTTACCACCATGCAAGCATTAAGTGGTGCTGGCTACCCAGGCGTGTCTTCGCTCGATATAATTGATAATGTAGTTCCTTACATTGCTAAGGAAGAAGAAAAAATGGAAGCCGAAGCACTAAAGATTCTAGGCAACTTTGATGGCAAGGTAGTGAAGAACGCTGATTTCAAGCTTAGCGCAAGCTGCAACCGAGTCAACGTGAAAGACGGGCATTTAGAATCAGTCTTCATCAAGCTACAAGAGGACCCATCGGTAGAAGAGATTGAAGCTGCGTTCGCTAAGTTTAAGGGTGAACCGCAGAAGCTCAAGTTGCCTTCCGCGCCCGAGCAACCAATCGTAGTTCGCAAAGAGCAGAATAGGCCTCAGCCACGCTTTGACCGCGATACAGGCTGTGGCATGAGCGTTGTAGTTGGCAGAATCCGCAAGGATCCAATTATGACTTTCAAGTACATATGCTTAGGACACAATACGGTTCGTGGTGGCGCAGGTGCAGGCATTCTCAGCGCTGAACTCTTAGTAGCTAAAGGCTTAGCTTAACTACCGCTCAAATAATACCACATTGAGACGTGTGTAACTGATGGTTAAAAGAAAGCTTCGTGAACCCTTAGAAGACCGGAAAGGCAACTTGTTCTTCGATGGCTCTTCGGTTAAGGAGTTAGCTGAAAAATACGATACGCCCTTGTACGTAGTAAGCGAGAAGCGCATTAGAGATAATTATAATCGGCTTCATGGTGCCTTAATCCGCAACTACAAGTACGTACGCGTATATTACGCTGTCAAAGCCAACTTCAACCTCACAGTACTAAAAATTCTCGAGTCAGAAGGTGCATACTTAGACACCGTCAGCCCGGGCGAAGTGTTCATGGGCTTAGTCAGCGGATACACGCCAGACCGCATGCTATTCACTGGAACCAGCGTCCGGAATGACGAGTTGAAAGTTCTAGCTGACGCTAACGTCACTGTGAATGTGGATTCGCAATCGGAGTTAGATAGGCTACTAAAGATTGCTGTTCCGCCGGTTTTGTCGGTGCGTGTTAATCCAGAAATCGGTGCAGGTCATCACAGCCACTGCATAACGGCGGGTCCAGACTCAAAGTTCGGTTTACTGGAAGAAGACGCGCTAAAGGCTTATGCGACTGCTAAGAAGGCAAGAGTCGAACGCTTCGGCATTCACATGCACATTGGCTCAGGTATTCTTGACATAGAACCCTACGTTTTGGCAGTGGAAAAACTATTGAGTATAGCTAAGCGGGTCCATGACGAAGTAGGAATAGAATTCGAATTCATCGACATCGGCGGCGGATTCGGGGTTCCTTACAAGCCAGAGGACCAAGAATTCGATTTAGCAGCCTTCACCTCGAAAGTGGTAGCACCGTTCAAGGGTAAGATTACAGAGTACGGTCTTGGCAAACCATTTTTATGCGTTGAACCGGGCAGATACTTAGTCTGCGACGCTAGCATCCTCCTAACAACCGTTAACACTGTCAAGGTTACGCCTTCAAAAAAATTCGTGGGCGTGGACGCAGGCTTCAACACTCTAGTGAGACCAACGATGTACGGCTCCTACCATCCCGTACTAGTCGCCAACAAACTTGGAGCGGCGGATAAGGAAACTTATGATGTGGTGGGTCCAATTTGCGAGTCAGGCGACGCCTTAGCCAAAGACCGAGCCTTGCCGCTGGTTGCGGAAGGTGATTTGCTGGCGGTTTTGAACGCTGGCGCATACGGCTTCAGCATGAGCTCGCAGTACAACGCAAGGCCACGAGCTGCAGAAGTCATGATTAGGCAAGGCAAGCCAGTGCTGGTTAGGGAACGAGAGCAGCTTGATGATTTGATGTCTAGTCAGCGGATGGCAGAGTGACTTTGATGCGTTTCTGGAAGATGCACGGTTTAGGCAACGACTACATCGTAATCGACAACAGGGACGAGAAAATTAGCGGTAATCAAGCTGCAGAATTAGCTAAGAGGCTTTGTGAAAGGCGCTTCTCGGTTGGTGCAGATGGGCTTTTGCTCGTTTCTAATTCAACTATTGCAAATGTTAAGATGCGGATTTTCAACGCTGACGGTAGCGAAGCAGAAATGTGTGGCAACGGCATACGGTGCTTTGCCAAGTACTGCTATGAAAATGGCATTGCCCCGAAGCAAGAGTTCACAGTCGAAACACTTTCAGGCATAAAACACGTCTGGTTAACCCTTAATGATAAAGAAGTCACCACTGTCAAGGTGGACATGGGAGCGCCAAACTGGGAAAGAAGCTCCCTTCCCATGGTCGGGCAAGGCACATACATCAACGAGAACTTAGAAGTCGATGGTGAACCCTTCAAGGTAACGTGCCTTTCAATAGGCAATCCACACTGCGTAATATTCGTTGGAAAAGTCGACGATTTTCCAGTTGAGCAAATCGGTCCAAAAATTGAGAACCACAAGGCTTTTCCGAAAAGAACCAATGTCGGTTTCGTTCAAGTCCTAAATTGCAACGAGTTGAAAGTCCGTGTTTGGGAAAGGGGCTGCGGCGAAACCTTAGCGTGCGGCACAGGAACCTGCGCGGCTGTCGCTGCTGCAAACAAGCTTGGAAAAGTTGGAAACAAGGTTACTGTTCACGTGTTGGGCGGCGATTTGCAAGTGGAAGTGGCTAAAAGCTTGTTTTTGAGTGGGGCAGCTGAAAAAGTTTTTGAGGGAACGCTATTCAAAGAGGTATAAACATGACGTATGAATTTGCTGACAGGATAAAACGGTTGCCACCATACCTGTTCGCTGAAATTGAGCGAATCATTAAGGAAAAGAAGGCGCAAGGCATCGATTTGATTTCATTGAGCATCGGTGACCCAGACCTTCCACCGCCACCATTTGTCATAGAAGCACTCAAAGAAGAAGTAGCAAACCTAAAGAATCATAATTATTCTTTCAGCCAAGGCGAACCAGACTTCAGAGAAGCGGTTGCCGATTGGTATAGGAAACGATTCAATATTGAGCTGCAGCAAGACCAGGTGATTGCGCTTTTAGGCTCTAAAGAAGGCATAGCAAACATCGCCCGTGCCTTCATCAATCCCGGCGACAGAGTTCTCGTTCCTGACCCTGCTTACCCAGTATACACCAATGGCAGCACAATACTAAACGACGGCACAGCAGTACCGATGCCGCTACTTGAGGAAAACAATTTCAAGCCAGATTTTGAAGCGGTAAACGCCAAGAATGCGAAAATGATGTTTCTTAATTACCCCAATAACCCAACGGCAGCCACAGTCGACAAAAAATTCCTCAAGCAAGCAGTAGATTTCGCCAAAGACAACAACATAATCCTCTGCTATGACAACGCCTACTCAGAAGTCACCTACGACGGCTACCGCGCTCCCAGCATTCTGGAGGTTGACGGCGCCATGGATGTTGCCATCGAATTCCACTCGCTATCAAAAACCTTCAACATGACAGGCGACCGCATTGCCTTCGCCGTGGGAAACAAGCAGCTCGTCAGCGGATTAACCAAAGTCAAGTCGCAAATTGATTCGGGACCGCCAGTTTACACGCAGAAAGTAGCCGTCAAAGCCTTAGCAGCCTACACAAGCAATGAACCGCCAGAATTCCTAAAGAAAAACAATCAAATCCTAAAGGAACGCCGCGACCTACTGGTTGAAACCCTCTGCAAAATCGGCTACAAATGCGAGAAGCCGAAAGCAACGTTTTACGTGTGGGTAAACTGCAAAGGCGATTCAATGCAGTTTGCCACAAAACTGCTTGACGTTGGCGTGGCAGTGACGCCGGGCATCGGCTTTGGCAAGTATGGAGAAGGCTACGCTAGGATAACGTTTACGCAGCCGAAAGAACGCATAATTGAAGCCTGCAACAGAATCGCCAGCGCCTTCTAACCACTTTTTATTTCCAAAAATCTTTTATCCAATCCAAAATTAATTGCCTAGTTAGTGCTCTTTAATGTCGGAAGAACAGCAGAAAAAGAAGAAAAAGAAAAAACGGCAAATTAGCCTTTTAGAAAACGAACAGGTAGAAAGCGAACTTTTGCCAAAGATAGTCGAAAGGCTGGAAGAGCTGGAAAAAGAGAAAAAATACGTTGACATTCAAGTTTGCCCTAAATGCAAGAGCCCATTGGTTCGCCAGGTTGGTTCTATGGTTGGGGATATGTCGACTCACATGGGTTTTACTCCACCCAAATATGAGTGTCGCGAATGTGGATGGAGAGAACGGTTAGTGCTTAAAGCCACAAACAAACCGACAACCGTTAAAGATGTTGTTATAATGGCAGAAGCCAAAGACGTTGACACTGAAAAACAACGGAAAAGGAAAAGATAGTTTAGTTAAAAAGAAAAAGATGAAAAGATAGCTTGCTAATTATTTAGCAGCTGCTTTTGCTAGTTTCTTTAGTATGGAGTCTTTGGCGATGGTGTAAGCGATTGAGTAGTCAAAGAGTCCTTGCGGCTCGGTGGTTGCGCGTTTAATCATTTCTGTTTCAGTCTTAATTTTCAATTTGCCGATTGCTAATGCGCCTATGCCGTAAACGCCTGGTTTCAGTTCTTTACCGTCGTCGTTTGAGCCTAAGCCTTCAACACCTAAGGGTTTGATGGCGTTGATGTCAGCGACGATTTTGCATGTTGCACCATACTTGTTCAGTTCCGCTGCTGAGAGCAATTGGATTCCGCCTGCGCCTGCAGCGAGTACGATTTCCGCGTCTTTGATAGCTGCGCCGGTTTGCTCAGAACTTGTCACTTCGACAACTTTGACTCTTTGTGCACCGACTTCCTTGTTAATCTTGTCAGCAACAGCTTGCCCTTTTGCCATTGAGCGGGACGTTATGGTTACGTTGGCTTTCTCTGAAGCGTAAATTCTTGCAGCTGTTTGCCCTACTGGTCCTGTTCCAGCCAGCACCGTGACTTTTTTGCCTTCTAAAGTGCCAAAGCCCTTCTCAAGTGCTGCACCGAGTGTTTTTGCTACTGCGGCAGCGGCTGTTGAGTATCCGCCTCGTGGGTCAACGATTATGGAGTTTCCCCATGGGGCTGATGCCATGCATTTCTGGGTTGCGGCGACAACTTCGTTGACCATGTCAAAGTTGCTTCCGTTGATGAATATCTTGGTGTGTTTTGCGCCTTCTGGTCCACGTGGAAACAGCGTATCGTAAACGATTTTGGCGGCATCTTCACCGGTCACGTTTTCATATTTGAATATCATTGAGTCTGGGAATGCGTCTATTGCTACGAGCATGTCGAATGGGCTGCAATATTTGTCTGTGTCAAGGAAAACGAAAACTGTTTTGAAACTTGGTTGTGTCAATTTTTTGCACCTAACCTGTTTGTGAATGCAGTTTAACAATTTAAGAATTATCCACTTCCCATAGTTTTAATAGTGCTGTTCCCGAAGATTTTGAGGGAGGAATATTTTTGGCGGATGTTGCTGAAAAGGACTTAAGGCGAATAGGCGTAACCGTTTCAAGGCCAGTCTTAGCGGCATTCTGCATTATCTTCGGCATAATACTCATAGTGTTCCCAGCATTAGTCGGAATAATAATCGGCATCTTTCTTCTAATACAAGGCGTGCCGTTGCTCACGGATTACATGGAGATTAGGCATCAACAACCAAGACAAGCAATCTGATAATGCTCTGAAGCGGAAAGCTTTCCACCTTTTTATCTTTTGAAATTAACTAAAAAAGCATAGTGAACCGCAATCGTTTAATAACTTAGTTTTCAGATTGTAACCAAACAAATCTCAAGAAGGCAATGTGTTTGTCATTAAATGAGAATTTAGAGAAGCTCTCGAATGCCTGCGGAGTTACAGGCAGAGAAAACGAAGTCAGAGAATTAATGATTCAACTAATGAAACCCTACGCGGACGAAATAGTTGTAGATAGACTTGAAAACGTTATTGCCATTAAAAAAGGAAAATCACCTGCCCCTAAAATCATGCTTGCCGCTCACATGGACGAAGTTGGCTTAATGGTGAAAACAATCACAAAAGAAGGGTTCCTGCAATTTACTAAAATGGGCGGAATCGATGACCGCATTCTGCCTGCTCAGAAGGTTATAGTTTTCTCAAGAAAAGGCACGTTCCCAGGCATAATCGGTTCAAAACCGCCACACATCCAGAAAGAAGAGGAACGAAAAAAAGTCATAACTTTCGATGAGCTTTTCATCGACATTGGTGCAGAAAGCAAAGAAGACGCTGCTGCATTAGGCGTTGCAATCGGTGACTCCGTGGGTTTTGATGTAAAATATGCTCAGTTAGGCAAGGATGTTGTTATCGGCAAAGCCTTCGACAACCGTGCTGGCTGTGTTGCAATGGTTGAAGCTCTCAAATTGATGGAAAAAACTGACTGCACAGTCTGCGCCGTAGGTACTGTGCAGGAGGAAGTAGGCTTACGCGGTGCAGCAACAGCAGCTTTCGGTGTGGACCCTGATTTAGCATTAGCGCTTGACGTGACAATAGCCGGTGATGTTCCTGGCGTGAGAGAGTTTGACACCAGCGTGAAGATGGGTAAAGGCCCAGCGCTCACGATTTCCGATTCTGGCTTGATTACTCACCCGAAGGTTTTGCGGTGGCTTTTGGACACGGCGGAAGAAGAAAAAATCCCCTTCCAGCTTGAATCAGGATTACTTGGCTCAACTGACGCTGCACGGATTTCCATAACAAGGCAGGGCATTCCCAGCGGCACAGTATCTATACCCACACGTTACATTCACAGTCCAGTAGGCATGTTAAACTTGAAGGACATAGAGAACTCAGCCAAACTTACAGTTGCCGCAATACAAAGAATTTCAAAGTACTTCTGAAGCGGGCAATGGGGAAAAAACTGTGTCATCTAGTCAGGCGCTTGCTGAAAAAGCCATCATCCGCTTTCAGGGTGGCTACAACTGCGCCCAAAGCGTCCTGTTAACGTTATATGAGCACATAGATACAGAAGGCAAGAACAAGCTTATTCCAAAAATAGCCGCTGGTTTTGGCGGCGGCATAGGACGATGTGGCTCTGTATGTGGAGCACTGACTGGCAGTATCATGGCAGTGGGAATCAAATATGCACCTAACGAGACTGGAGTTGAAAAACGAGCAAAAGCCTACGCTACCGCTCAAACGCTTTATAAGCAATTTGAGAAGCAGCATGGCACTGTTTTATGTCGAGACCTAATCAAGTATGACTTATCCATTCCTGAAATGGCAGCTAAAGCTCGGCAGGAAAGGGTCTTTGAGAAAGTATGTGCCAATCTTATTAAAACTGCCATTGAAAATTTTCTTGAATTGGAAAACAAATGATGTTTTTTCGGACAAGCGAAAGCGTTTTTAAACATTCACTAAGTCATTACTAGCGTGGCTCAACATTATGGATACACCAGAAAAGTTCGCAGGAAAATTTGAGTTTCTAGAACATACCGCTGACGTTTACATTCGAGCACACGGCAAAACAATGGAGGAAGCCTACGAAAATGCTGCGCTTGCAATGTTCGAGGTTATGACTGACACCGATGAAGTCGCTCAGACGCAAGAGGAAACTGTAGAGGTTGAAGCTGAAGACCAATATGCGCTCCTTTATAATTGGCTTGAAGCGTTACTTGTAAAGTTTGAAACCGAAAATACGCTTTACTCAAAATTTCAAATAACAAGCTGGGAAGAAACAGCTGAAAACTTCAAAATCAAAGCAAAAATTTGGGGCGAAAAATTTGACGCCCAAAAGCACCCGCAGAAGGTCGCTGTTAAAGCTGTCACTTACCATAGAATGGTAATCATAATGGAAAGGGACCGAGTTATCTTAGAGTTCATTTTAGACATTTAGGCTAATTTCAGTTTCTTCAGTTCCGTTATTATCTTGTCAACTATTAGTTCTGGTGGTGTATCAAGTGTTGGGGTGCTTGAAGCGACGAATGGCACTTTTTTCTCCTTAAAGTACTCTAAGAGCGGGCTTGTCTGTTCTTGGTACACTTGCAGTCGTTTCTTAATAACTTCAGGGTTATCATCTGAACGCTGGTATAAGGGTCCACCGCATTTGTCACAGATGCCTTCCACTTTAGGCTTTAAGAAGCGAACGTTGTAAACGGTTCCACAGTTACGGCATATTCTACGCGAAGATAAGCGTTCAATAATAATCCAATCTGAAACATCCAGCAGCAGTATGGCGTCAATTTTAGTGATGGCGTCTAGGGTTTTAGCTTGCTCAAGCGTCCGTGGGTACCCATCCAGAATGAAGCCTTTTCCTTTTGGAATTTTGTTTAAGCGTTGCTTTAGTACTTCTATGACAATTTCGTCTGGGACAAGAAGCCCCTTTTCCACGTAAACCTTAACTTTCCTGCCTAATTCTGAGTCTTGCTTCATTAACTCGCGGAAAATGTCTCCCATTGCGATTACGTCAATGTCAAGTTTTGTTTGAAGCCTTGAAGCGTAGGTGCCTTTTCCAGAGCCTGGTGCTCCGAAGATAATTGCTTTCAACTATTTTTGCCCTCTGTTAGCCTCTTCCATAGAATCGTAATGAATAATTAAATTTTACGCGTTGTCCCCGTAATTTCACGGAAACGTTTATGGCATAACAGCACTTATCAAACTTTACTAAGGTGAACATTTGCATACAAAAGAAATCGGAAAAAACCTGTTTCAAGTCGAGCTAGAAACTGGAGGATTCAAAAACCTCATTTGCAGTTACATAATAAAAGGCGCTAAAACCATCCTTGTGGAGTCGGGTCCAACTTCTTCGGTGCCCAAACTTGTTTCTGGCTTAAAAGAACTCAACATAAACTTTGAGGATGTTGAATATGTTGCCGTTACGCATGTTCACTTAGACCACGGGGGCGGCGCTGGCACATTGCTAAAGTTTCTGCCTAACGCAAAAGTCCTCGTCCACCCACGAGGAATGCCTCATTTGATTAATCCTGAGAGGCTTTGGCCATCGTCTCAGGCGGTTCTCGGGTTTGTGAGCGAAATTTTCGGTAAGCCTGAACCTGTTCCAAAAGAACGGATAATTCCTGTTACTGAGGGCTCCTTTGATTTGGATGATGGCGCCAAATTGAGGGTTATTGAAACGCTCGGTCACGCTTCACACAACCTTAGCTTCCACGAATCGTTAAACGGTGGAGTTTTCCCAGGGGATGCTGCTGGCACGTATTTTCCAGAGTTCGATGTGGTAATGCCCACTACGCCGCCTCCTTTCCATCTTGACT
The DNA here is from genome assembly GCA_963715865.1 of Candidatus Bathyarchaeota archaeon. Classification (GTDB taxonomy): domain Archaea; phylum Thermoproteota; class Bathyarchaeia; order Bathyarchaeales; family Bathycorpusculaceae; genus Bathycorpusculum. The sequence continues at coordinate 2,029,248 of OY970280.1, read as the reverse complement.
TGGCATTAGCTTCCTTAGATAAATTAATCAGCCTTAAGCCGACAGTTTTGTATTATAGTCATTTCGGAAAAGCCTCAAACGGAGTTCAACGCCTGAAAGATTACAAGTTGCAGCTTCAGTTATGGGCAAAAATCGCAGAAGAAGGCGCCAGGAAAAACCAAAGTTTGGAGGAGATACGTGATAGAATAATTGCTGAGGACAAGGTTATGCGCCAGCTTGCAGATTACTTGAGGTCCCATCGTATTTACTCAAGGACAGCTCTTGGAAACAGCGTTCAAGGCTTTATTGATTACGCCAAACAAACACAGGCTAAACAAAGTTCATAAACGTTTTATAGTGTCTTTCCACTTTGTTTTTTAAGGTGAGAAATTTTGGGTGAAAGTGAAAGTAGAAGAGCGCCAGAAGAAATCCCTCTAGAAAAAGTAAACGATTACGCTTGGCGTATCCCAAAATACAAGTCAGGCATGAGAGTTCCGGGTATGGTTTTCGCCAATGAAGCTCTTTTAGAAAAGATGAAGACTGATCGGACTCTTTGGCAATGTACAAACGTGACATGGTTGCCTGGAATTTACAAGCATGCAATAACATTGCCCGATGGGCATGAAGGTTACGGTTTTCCAATAGGCGGCGTTGCCGCAACCGACTACGATGAAGGCGTTATCAGTCCTGGTGGTGTAGGTTATGACATTAACTGTGGTGTCCGCCTATTAGCAACAACGCTCACGGAAAAAGAGATTCGACCCAAACTTGCACCGTTAGCAGACACCATTTTCCGTAATGTCCCTTCTGGGCTTGGAAGCAGACGAAAAGACCTCACAATATCCTCTGCCGACTTAGACCGTTTGGTAGTTGAGGGTGTGCCGTGGCTTATTAAACGCGGGTTTGGTTGGACTGAAGACGCAGAGCACTGTGAAGAACAAGGCTGCATGGCTAATGCAGACCCAGATAAGGTTTCGTCTACCGCTAAGAGCAGGGGAATAACTCAGATTGGCACTTTGGGTTCAGGAAACCACTTCTTAGAGATACAAAAGGTAGATAAAATCTATAATCCTAAAACAGCTAAGACTTTTGGAATTACGCAAGAAGGTCAAGTTACAGTAATGATTCATTGCGGCTCAAGAGGCTACGGTCACCAGGTCTGTTCTGATTACCTGAGAGTTATGGAGCATGCAGTGCAAAAGTACAAGATAATGTTACCTGACCGCGAATTAGCCTGTGCACCTGGAAACAGCAATGAAGCCCGTGATTACTTCCAAGCTATGGCTTGCGCTGTCAACTATGCTTTTTCTAATCGTCATGCAATTATGCATTGGGTTAGACAAAGTTTCCAGCAAGTTTTCCATGAGCCGCCTGAAAAATTCGGGTTAAAACTCGTTTACGATGTGGCTCATAACATTGCCAAAGTTGAAACTCACAAGATTGACGGTGGAGAAAAGAAGGTTTGGGTTCACCGTAAAGGAGCAACACGCGCCTTCCCAGCTGGGCACCCTGATATTCCAGCCGATTACCGCAGTGAAGGACAACCAGTGCTTATTCCAGGCAGCATGGGCACAAGCTCATGGGTTCTGGTAGGTTCAGAGAAAGCTATGGATTTAACTTTTGGTTCAACAGCGCATGGAGCAGGCAGAATGATGAGCCGTTCGGCTGCAAAAAGGCAGTATTGGGGTGGAGATGTAAAAGCTGCCTTGGAGAAGCGGGGAATTGTTGTTCGTGCTGCAAGTGCCTCGGTTTTGGCTGAGGAGGCTGACCTTGCGTACAAGAATGTGGATGTGGTTGTTGACGTTAGTGACAAGATTGGGATTGCCACTAAAGTTGCAAGGCTTGTTCCGTTAGCAGTTGTAAAAGGGTGAGAATTAATCAACCGTTTTTTCACTTTTTCTTATTGTAAATGCTTGTTTTGTAGGTTATTTGGGAAATTGTATATCTAGAAGTTTGACAATGCACTATTACTTAAATCGCCAATCGAAGCAGGAAAGTATCACTTGAGCAAAAATCAAATAAGGCTTCAGTACAGTGGATTCATCATTTTTTCATCTCAAGTACTGAGCATAATTACTGGACTTGTGTTTACGCTTTTGCTTACCCGAAATATGAACACAAGCGAGTATGGTATTTGGACGAACATTTTTGATTACACTGGGTACTTTATGCTTTTCAGCAGCGTGTTGCCTTTCTGGGCAACTCGGTTTATGGCGAGAGGCAAAGAGGGAACTGTCAAAACTGGCACTTTAGGGCAATTGTCTATAGCTCTTATTTCAGTTTTAATTTATCTCCCTGCCATAGTTCTGATTTCAAGAGCAATTGGAACCGAAGCTTACTTACTAGTCTACCTCGTATCAGGATTGTATATTTTTAATTTTTATATGGTCACCGTTTTTGAAAGCGTTTTGCGTTCAATGAAGCCTCAGGTAATTGGGTATGGTTTGCTGATTGAGGAAGTAGTGAAAGTTGCTGTTGCTTTACTGGTTATAGTGGGTTTAGGACAGTTATTCCTTGGGGCAATGCTAGCCTTAGTTATTTCCGCCTTAGTTCAAGTATTATATTATGTGCGGCTTTTGTCTGGCGAATTTAAGCAAAAAGCAAACTGGGGCTACCTTAAAGAATGGCTTAAAGGGTCAGCTGCAATTGCCTATAACGCTATTGGCGGGCAATTGGTCTCGTTTGTCCTTATCTTGCTTTTCTTATATGGTGGATCAGGCACTAGAGCTTATTACCAAGCTGCTTTCACTTTTACGAATATAATCGGGTATTCTGCTTCTTTGGCGTTCGCGTTGTATCCTAAGCTGTTGGCTAAAACTTGTCCAGACGAAGATGTAGGAGTATCGTTTAGAACAGTGTTAATGTTTGCGATTCCATTATCCACCATAACAATGATTATGTCTGTCTCATTCTTAACTATCCTGAATGTATCTTACAGTGTTGCTTGGCCGGTTCTCATCGCATTAACGATTGACACATTAGTGGTTTTGATTTCTCAGTTTTACTCTTCATACCTCATGGGTGCAGAAGCCTTCGACGCGGAAGGCAAAATTTCGCTTCGAAAACTTGTCAGAAGCAAAATCTTCAAAGTATTCAGCATTACATACATTCAGGCAGCAATTGCTTTACCCTTAGCTTATTTCGTTCTGACGCTGATGCCAGTGGCTGGGTCAGTGCAAGCTGTAGTATACGTTATAGCAATACTCATTGGCGTCCATCTTTCAACCTTCATTGGACTATACTTGTTTATGCATCGTTCAATTAGGTTACCTGTTGCTTGGAAAAGCATAGCCAAATACGTTCTGGCATCCATCTTTATGGGGATTATACTTTTCTTGCTTCCTAATACATCTACATTGATTTTTACGTTGGCTAAAGCCATTGTAGGATTTGCAATTTACGCAGCCTTGTTGCTAGCTATTGATACGCAAGCGAGGGAGCTTCTTAGATTAATTTGGGAAGAAATCAAAGGTACCCTACAACAGTTAACATCTAGAGGCAATAATTTTCAGGCAAAATCGGTTTCTTAAAAAGTGAAAATTAATATGTCTAAAAAGAGGAGTGTAGTTTAAGCGATTTTTCAGTTCGCTTGGTAAAAGGTCGGCTCGTCGTTGAAGGATGAATGTGGAATCTGCGGTAGGGTTCTTCGAGTAGCTTACATGCGTAAGTGTCAACGTTGCAAGAAGCTGTTCTGCCGTGACTGCATGGTGCCTGATGTTGCCACTGGCGACCCCAATGCGATGTTATGCCTGCATTGTGCTAGGCGAGTGGTTTCGCCACGGTCGGTATCTAAGTATGATGGGCTTGAAAATCACTTGAAGTTTAGAGCTGCTTTCACTGGGTTAGTAAAGCTTTCCTTCGCAAGAATAGACGGTTTAATTGGCAGTAACCTTCCGATGAACGCTTTCAGAGATGAAGCTTGGTGGAGCAATTCATCATCTAGCGTTCATACGAAGGCTTGGTTGAATGCAGGCTGGGAAGTGCAGGAAGTAAACCTCAAAGACGGCTATGTTGTATTCAAGAAAGTGCGTAACGTTCCATTCAAGAAATCTGGACGGCGCAAACTTGAAATTAACAAGCCATTCACGCCTGTGCCCGTTCATGCGCCAAGGTCTAAGGTGCCGTCTAAGACCAAGGTATCAAAGCTTTATGCTAGGATAAAGAATCTTGAAAGACAACGAGCCATGACGCGTCGGCAGATTAGGGGTTTTAAGCCTAGGTCGCAGTATGAGAAGAAGCTTTTTAGGTCTAATGAAAAACCACAATAGCAACTAAACGCTTAATGAATTAAGTGGTGTCATGGTTGCTTGAGCGAACCGTCAGCGTAGAAATTGATAAAGCATATGCAGATTTGAAAGCTGCTCTAATCGAGAAAGGCTGCAAGATAATTTCCGAAGAGCCGCCGAAGCAAATTTTAGTTAAGCAGGGGTCGCTATGGGGAATATCGCCGAGAACAGCCAAGAAAACACTGAGCGTCAATTTGGCACCGGTTGATTCTGGAACACAAGTAACCTGCTCTTCCCGCCTGAGTTCAGACTGGAAAAACCTAACAGTAGTCGGCTGTGCCTTAGCTGTTGCGTTAGTTGGTTTATGCTTATGGATGACCTTTGATTTAGGCATGTTTATGGTTACGCAGAAGCCTAGTTTCTGGAGTTGGCTAGTAACCGTTAATGGCGATGTGGATTTCCAAGTAGGGCAAGCTTTTGTAAGTTTAACAAAGTCTCTTGCCGTTTTTCTTTCAGTTATTATCCTTTTGGAAATTGCGATTGCTGTTTACGTGCATGCTAGAATAGACGGGTTTGCAGAGGAAACTCTCAATTCGCTTTCAAGTTAAGGTTTGTGCTTAAGCTATTTTTTTACCGCATTTCTCGCAGTATAAAGCAAACGATTTGTTGCTTGAGCCGCAATAAATGCAGAATTTGTTGCCCTCTAAATTGGCATCTGTCACTTGGGGAATGCTTGGTTCTGGAGAAACTGTTTGGTTAATGGGCGGTGGTTCTTTGGGTTTTTTTGCTGATTTAACCGCAATGGTGATGGAAATTACTATTGCGAGGACAATGAGTATAAACAAGATGGGATTATCAGAAATTAAGTTAAATGATAGGGGTTCAACTGGTTGGATGGTCGGTTCGGCGATTGTTGGCGAAGGCGAAGTGGCTGGGTTAGGTTCAAGCGTTGGTGTTGATGCTGGCGTGTTAGGAGAAATAGTTGGAGCAGGTTCATTAGATGGCGTCGCCTGTGATTCTAGAACGTATTGATGGCTTTCATCTATGGGGTATACATAAGCGCTTTGACCTTTGAATTCATCGGGAAGCTCGCCAACTTTAAACCCGGTTCCTGTAGTTTCAGCGTAATAGTAAGTTCTGTTTTCGTAGGTCCAATATGTACCTGAAAGGTCATTTCCTAATACACCAACCGCTAAATGGTCTGTAGGGTTAATGAAAACTGCACCGTAACCCATCATTAGCGTTAATGTTGCAAAAAGTACGGCTTTGCAGTCGCAGTCTCCGGCCTGATCCACTAAAGTTTCTATCGGGAACCTTGGGTATTCTTCATATCCTGTGGTGTTTAAGTCAGACTTGTAAGGTATACTTTGGACGAAAGCTAAAACAAAGCTTACTTGATCAAATGAACCGTATCCAAGTTGCGTTGCGGTTTCATTTAGTTTCTCGACTAGACCTTGTAAGTAAGAATCTTTAGTTGTAACGCAAAAGTCATAGCCTGCAGGTCCATTTTGTATTCGGGTTGAATCTGGAACTGCTTTATAGGCGTCATACAGGGCTACTGGAATGCTGAGGTTCCAAGTCCAATGATTCCCATCGTAATCCCATGCGAAATCCCTGTTGTAGTACTGGTTTTGATCTGGGCTTTGAGCGGTGACTACTCCAAAAGGACGAATTATCGGTAAAGAAACAAAAAACACTAACGTGAAGATAATTAATAGTCTAACTGGTTTACGACTCAGCAGTGGTCTGCTCATTTAACCATCTTCAATGCCCATAACAAGCAACATTCAACCGTTTAAAACTTACTTACCCCAAATCATAATTTACGACTTAACTGAGCGCTTGAACCAAGTAGTTAAGCTGTAAACAGCCACCGCCAAAAGGCAAACTAGCACTAACACTTTCAGAAACGAAAAAGCGGCGGAAAGCGAGAAAAATAGCACTGTGGCTGGAAGCGGAAGCAGCAAAAAATAAACAAAAGCTATTATCCCAAGCCTGTTTCCGACGCTTTCTTTCTTGGTGTAGCCTTTTCCAAAGAATGCGCCTGCGAGTCTTCCGAAGCCGCTTGTACATGACTTGCATTTGTAACAGCTGCTGCAACCGAGCCTGCGCAGAATAAGGTAAATTATCGCGGCTTCTGCAAGCAGGTATAGCCAACCGTAAATTTGATTGTAAAAAAATATGCCGAAGAAAGCTAGAAAAACCCATGCGAGAAGTCCAAGGTTTCCCAAAATGAGCAGCGGGCGAGTGAATTCAAGTTTTTCTTCGGTCAACGGCTTTGGCTCCTTTTTCTATTTACTGCTGTGTTCCCATTTATAGATAATTTGTTTTGGCAAACCTTTTGCTTATGAAGGTTGGTTGAGCACAATCGGGGCTCGTGAATAATAGTTGCGATGGGCGTAGTATCAGTTTAAAAGAGACAAATGAAAAAGTTATTTTTGCTTGATTATACCGTAGCTTTGCTTTTTCCACAAATCCCTAAACTTATTATAGTAATCTATCGGCTGAAAAACAGGCGCATAAGTTAACTGCCATTCAAGGCCACATTTGCAGACGGCGTACACTTCTTTCTTGTTTACATTCGCCAAAATTTGCAGTAATTCCTTTCGGCACTTCGGGCAGTAATATGGTCCATTCACCATTTGCTTCGCGTCTTTAGTTAAGATTTTAATACGGCTGTTAGGAACTTTTCGCGTTTCCTTTCCTGGGCTCATCTTGTTCAACCTAATCTACCATACTCATGGCTTGTGACTAAGATATACTATTCCATTATAGGATGGGGTTTTCAACATTAGATTTCCTTTTTTTAATAATTCTACAATCGAGGCATGATGGAGTTTCAAAGGGCTAGGGACATTTGTTCGATCGCGTAAAAGTTTTGTTCAAACAATTGAGCGGGCAAACGCAGCTTTTTGGCTTGCGCTTTAGTTGCGACTATCGAGCCCCTTTAGAATGCCTACTGTAGTATAGTGTTCACTTTCCCGGGCGCAATAGTGTTCACTTTGGAGCCAGCTCTGTCGTGTCGAGGCAGAAATGTTTTGTCGAGACAATGGAGCCTTCAAGATGCTTTATGCGAACGCATACGTCTGATTTTGTTTGTTATTATCTGCGTTGCTTTGGCTATTTTCTTAATTCTCAAGCTAACAGGCGTATTATAGCAGCAGAATGCTCTGGCTTAACCCAGATAAACTTAAATTACGCTTGGGAATATGGACTTTAGGGTTACTACAAGAGTTAATCTCATTACTTCAAGGCAGAGTTGAAAGAACGGTATTTACACAATTTTATCTTAAGGAAAATCCCAAAGCATTAGGCAGATAATACAATATCTTTAGTTAAAAACTTAGAGAATATTTTGCTTGCTCCAAAGATGGAAATTGCAATAACAACATAGAAACTTTAACATCTTACTTTTCTTTCTTCTTATGATATTTGGTTACTTTGTAGAATAGAAAGAAACTTGTCATAATTCTGCAAAGTCAAAAAGTAACAGGTTTAAGAGTAGTTTAGCATAAGTTAAAAGTTCGCTGTTGTGAAGTAGGTTACGCCTGATGGAACGTATAGGCATAGATGCAGACTCCCCCTTCTTTAATTGGAGACCTATCTATCAATTAGGTACTTTTGGAGTTGGAAGTTGAAAAAATGGAAATATTAGATTTTTTCATCCTTCATTTCAGTTATTGATGGTAGTGGTTCTTCTTTTTCAATTTTTTCAATCCATTTGTCAAGGCGTTTATAAAATCTTTTATAATGAATATCAATCGATAAGAAACCAACAGCAATAACAACGCCAACTAAAATAGTTACGAATAATGCAGTAACCAAATCAAGTTTTTGGCTATAATAGAGCGTAATAATCAGGACTAATAAAGCCGTAAATCCACCAGTCAATATCGAGCTACCTGTTGTGAAATACCTTTGATGGTCTTCTTTCACAACCTCAATTTTCTTAAGTTCCAACTCTCTATCAAATACTTTCTTATCTATTGGCATTTTTTCACCTCAATTCTCTATTTCTATGCTATGCAGATTTAAGACTTATCTTTATGAAAACTTAGCTAAATGCTACGAGTAATAAGAGAGCTATTCTACCCTTTAATGTACTTTGCAGAATAGAAAGAAACTCTTTTCTTTATTATCTAGGCACTAAATTCTCTGTAAATGTTGTTACTCCTAATGGAACATAAAATTCATTGTAATCTATGTATGGGTAAAATGTATTATCAATGATATGACCTACACTTGAGATGTGGCTAACGGTGTATGATTGTCCACCTACAAGTAAGACACTGTATTCACCGTTTGTAATGGAAGCACTAGTTTGGATTGTTCCATCTGAGTTGGCAAAATATAATGTGCCACTTGTTCTATCTGGCACAGTTCCCGATACTTGCACTTGATTGTTTGTTCCAGCTCCAGTTGTGGACGATGCAGTTGGAGTTGGTCTAGGTGTTGGAGTTGGAGTTGCTGTTGGATTCACAGCTTTGATTGGCAGTATTGAACTTGACGATATGAACAATACACCGATAAAAACACCCAACACTAACCCAGCGATTAAGCCAACTACAATCCCTATAACTATTTTACTATTCATTTAATTAGCCTCAGTTCTTCTATTCTTCGCTATGCAGATTTAAGACTTGCACTCAATGAAAACTTCCGCTATGGTAAAAGCAGGTCTAACTTCTCAGTGTCATAAACAGACATTGAGATGTAAGACCTATTACAGCCATAAAGCACTTGGATTAAACAAACCTCGTAGCTTTCATATCAGGGTCAAATAGGAAAGAGCAGGTCATACAGAGGATTGCAGTCGCATTTGCTGCATTAATCTTTTCTTTCTTGGGATGCACCGAAAAGACCCTATAATTATTACAATAATCGAGTAATGATTCATGCTTTCTGGGGATGACTTGGACATATTTTTCTTTATTATTAGTATATTCTCCAATAAGCTGACCTAAAGTCAAACCATCCAATTTAGATTCAGGACACTTTGATTTCATTAACAAATAAAGCCTGTTTTCAATAGCTGAAACACTCATAACTATTGTTGAATAGTTTAGCCCCTGTATATGGCAATTGAGCGCTTCATTCAGTCTTACTTTTTCCTTATAATCTAACAAATTGATTTTATGTCTCAGTTCATAACTGCTTATTTTAAAACACTTTTCAATAAAAGTTAGGTAAGTATCGAAAGAATCCCAGTCGGAAATCATGTCAGGTATTTGCAGGGTAGTAAGGAAGTGGTCCATTTGTTTTTTATTAAGATCAAGACCTTCTATAGAAAAAACCTCTGAAATAGCAATTACGTTACTAATCCTATCAAACTTCGAGTGGTATCTTGGAGTAAAATTAAAATCATAATCCAATACTTTCTTTGGATCTCCTTCAAAGAAGTGTTTGAAAACGTCATCTCTAAATTCTTTAATTATTTTTAGGATAGTATACGCGTCATCTATTATGAAATACATTTACTTGATCACTTGGTACGTAAATTGAGATATTCATAAGCAAGTACTTAAGATTTAATAACTTCCCAGCTTGGGAAGGAAAATAATCTTAGCACTTAAAAGTTTAAGCCAAAATCAATTGAAGTATGAAAAAAGTTAAGTGGAATACACTATATCTTAATTGTGGGATTTCCTTGGAATATAGAGGAGAATCCAGTATAGACGAGTGTGTAGAATGTTGTGTTAGAAACAGCGATTTCTCTAAAAAGAAAGTATTTCGCTGTGAATATTGCAATAGATTGCTCTGTGAAAAACATATTGAACCAAGGCTATCATTTATCCCTAACTTCAATCCAACCAATTATTCACCAGAGATAGAAGCATTGTATTATCAAGAATACAGACGTCAAGGTGGGCATCCAGATTTTAGATATAGCCAAAAGAAATTTGAAGACCTTGATATTGAAGAAAAAACAAGGAATGAATTGATAAAACAAGCACTCGATAGAATGAATGCACATTACACAGGAAGATATTCTATACCAATAGAAGAACCCTCGTCCATTTCAATTCCAGTAGAAGAAACACCTTACCCTTCAGATGGTGTGCATCCTATTAGGATAGAAGAACCACATAGTCCCAAGCCTAAGAGTTATCCAAGACCAAGACTTACAATTAGTTTTGATTGGAGAACAAAAAACCTGCTCAAGTCACTTAGGTTTTGGTTACCAGCCTTTTTGATAATAGTTGGCTTTTTGTTCCTTTTTGAGGGGAATAACCCAACTTCTTTTTATAATAGTGTTCCTGATGCTGTGAAATATGTGTTTTATATCTTTGCTACTGGAATTAGTGCTTGGATTGGCTATAGAATCTTTGAAAAGGTTGATTCTAATGCAACCTCAGATAGGGGAGTCTTTGGAATTAAACTTCTTTCAGGACTTTTCTTATTAATGGGAGTTTTTATTTTGGTATTTGGAGCATTCTATGGTGTTGGATTCTTCACTTCACCATTTAATCCTGTATTGAGCTTAGCTAGGACAACTGTAACAGTGTTCGTTATGGTGCTTGGATTTGCCTTCATTCTCATAAGTGGATATTTACTGTTCAAATTCGAGAGAAGATCAGGAATAATAGTTTATAGACGATAGATAGTTACCGAGAAATAATGAAAGAGTACTTTGGAAGACCTAAAACCAATAAGTCTTAAATCTGAATAGCGAAGAAAATAAGAAATAGAGAAAAATGACACAAGAAAAACAGCCATTGGAATTTACAGATAGCGATGCAAGAAGGTGGTTGTTAGTCCTTTCGGGTATTCTCACAGGACTTGGTATTAACGTTGTACTAACGTTTTTTCCAATTAACAGCCTTTCTCTTTTTAGAATTTTTCTTATAATTTTAGGGATAATTAGTATCTTATGGGCTATTGGATTGTTGAAAACTGAAAAAAGACTAAAGACTATTCGCAAGGCACGATTATTTTTTTTCGGGTTAAGCATAGCCTCTTTTGGTCTTGCTATTTTAGATGTTGTGATAAGTATCTTCTTATTAAATGGAAAGATTTTAGTTTACAATGGTTTCCCGTATATAACGATAGGTAGTATTAGTTTCGGTTCAATACTGATTTCTTTTGCTCTTGGTGGATTTTTTAGTGTGATTGAACGATTTTTAGATTTACTTGAAAGGGGAGATATTTCGATACCATTCAGGGGTTAGAAACTCCGATATTTACAGAGTACATTAGGGCTATTAAGAAACAGGTAAATTACAGAGACCCTTAAGCTTTAAGGATAGTATCCAAGTTTCCAGAATACATTAAACAGTTACTACTTACATTGGAGCATAGAGCCTTAGGCAATATTCACTTCTTTATGCTGTCAGAACTTGCTAGAACATTTAACCAAAGAAAAATTGGCTAGTTGACTTTGCATAAACATTTATTAATTATTGGCTGGACCAGTAAACCAGTTAGATATTGGTAGGCTCAACCTATCAATGCTATATTCCTCTGCACAGTGAGGCTTTAACTGTGTCATCGGCAATAAATCCACATGAGCATCACTGCTGTGGGAATAACTTTAGGCTAGTTCTCTAGTAATAGAGTTTCAGGCAACATCAAAACTAGTGTGAGGCAATGTAATACCCTTTAACCCAGGTTTATAAGCATAAGAGTTAACGGTATAGCCAGTACCTAGTATGCCAGTAGTCACATTAAGCCAGTAATTCTCTTATAGAGTTATTAGATAATTAAGAAAGCCAATAATGAAGTTACTTAGCTGTTAACTTTACTAATAAAAAAGCGTCCTGTTCGCTTTTATGATTATTAAGAAACTAGTAAGAAAGAAATATCATCTAAGAAAGAAACTTAGCCATTTATGATTAAGAAAGAAATTAGCTAGAAAGTGAGAAAGTAAGAAAGGATGCGTGAGTGTGTTATGGTTCAAAGCCTAAATCTTTGTTTATAGAGCAGATTTATTATCAAATACCTATGACATTTAGCACATTAATCGCATATTCAGAATAAAATAGAGAATTAGGCACATTTAGAGCATATCTGGTATGAAGGTCTAAGATTGCTTCTTTTTTGATTGAGTTTCCTTATAGAGTTTCACAATTAGAAACATAACCATAATGAAATAAACCAAATTCATTATAAAGGGTATATTTGGATAAGTTATCAGGCCACCTAGTGGAATTAGAGTATTATTGTGGGAAAGATACTGAAAATTCTGAATCTGAACATCTAAAGTATTCCATGTAGCTCTAGTTAAAAGAAAAAAATTAGGATCAGTTGAATAATGACCATATGTATTAATTGTATCATATAGAAAAAAACCTCCAAATGCAGAAATTGAATAAAAAACTAAATTTAAAATGAAAAGTGCAATGATAAGTTTTCTAACCATTTAAACCACTGATTCTTACTATCAAGCAATTTACATATAATAATTACTGCTGAATGTGGCTTAAAACCTCTAAAGAACAGTTCTTAATGGTCTTTATATCCTCAATTGACCACTCCAGGGGACCAAAAACTTTGGAAGTGGTAAAATGAAAATCAAATGTTATAGTGGGATTGAATGTGAAGTTTGTCATATCAAAGGAATGTTACAAGTATTTCTAAACAAAGAAGGCAACATTAAGTATGCAAGGATTCGTCATTATTCCCATATTGATAAAGAATCTCATAAACCACAAGTCACATATTGTAAGATAGAGGATATAGAATCTCTGAAAACTTTATTAAAATCACAAGGCATTTCTCTGTCTATTGAAAAGGCAGAAAGTGGTCAACTAGGTCAAAGCCAAAGTGAAAAAGAATGTGACCTAGATAACTCCAAGAATAGCCTTATTCAACAAAATACATGCGGTCGTCGTCTAGTCTGGTTTAGGACATTAGCCTTCCAAGCTAATGATCCCGGGTTCAAATCCCGGCGACCGCACCTTAACCGCACCATAATTCAGGTTCGAATCCATAGAGATCCAAACCGCTTCAGGCTCAAATCAAATTAATGTCGTTAAGTGCCCAGCTCAAATTTTTGCTGCTTGGGGTTTTCAAGAAAGGCGACGAGGAAGGATTCGAACCCAGTTTACCGTTCAAATCCAGCGATGCACTTTTGCCTATTTCCTGCCTTTTTCTTGCTTGTTTTTGGACAAAGAATTCTAGGAATTTGCGTTTGTTCGAATTGGAATAGCGGGAGTAAACCTATCGAAAAGGGTTGCAAAGCAAAGTTCGCGCGAAAACATCCTGCAAGCATAGCCCTCTCAAACTGCATACTACAAAAATATATCATGCTTCAAAAAAGGGAAGGTCAAGAAGCGAATGGATCGAGCTTCACTTTGAGATCAGAATGTGGATATATATTGTTGTTGGGTTGGCCATCTGTCGGGGATTTTCCTTGCGCTAACTTCAATTTTTGTTATGCCGCAGGTCCTTGCGATTTGGTCTTGTATGGCGAATGACTGTGAAGTGTCTCTGATCATTGCCGACAATTGCAGATCATAATCACCGCTAGTTTTTGTAATTATAATTACATCGGGTATTTTCGCAAGTGACTCAACTACTGTATCTGGCAAGACGCCGGGAGTGGTAAAAGCTATGTTGAAATCTAATATCGAGGTGTATCCAATTTTATTTGGGTTTATTTGGATTGAAACCTTTATTGCGCCCTTTTCCCTTAGCTTGTGATATCTTTTTATGACTGTGTCAGTTGATAATTCTAGTTCTTTTGCAATTTTAGTAAACGAGGCGCGGCCGTTCAACGTAAGTTTTGCTACGATTTGCTTGTCAAGCTCATCAATTATAATTTCATCGCCCGGTGTTCGGATCGGTTTGTTTGATTTACGTTGATTGCTTTCGTTGGTGTCTTGTAGAGTGCCAGTAAGGTTTAAGTTTTCAGGAATGTTTCTAACGCCAGTCCAAATGTAAGTTTTTAAACCCATAGTGGGCAGCTTTCGCTTAATTACCTGCTGCTTCACATGATCCAATTCATTTAGGTCCCTTAACGTTGCAACTGCTCTAACATTGTAAACACTGTTATACTGTCGGTAAGCACGCACCTCAGTTATTTTCCCTATAAATTCCATAACCTGCTCAATTTGCTGAGCCTCAACACTGATAAGCATAGTTGCAAGCGCATCATAGCCGAAATGACCAAAATTCATCTGAACTGTTGCTCCATTAATTATGCCTTTTTTTTCCATCGCCCTGTAGCGTTTCCAAACTTTGTTTTCCGACACTCCACATTCTTTTGCTATTTTTTCATAACCTGTCCGCCCATCTTCTAGTAGATTTTTAAGTATTTTTGAGTCAAGCTCATTGATTTTAGACACGCAATTTTTCCCTTTTGTAAAGCTTGTGCGAATTTTTAAGATTTAAAATTTCTTGTTTTCTCGAAATGTTTTAGCTAAAAATGCAAATTTATTTAATTTTTGGCTAATTTGACGACCAGATAGCTTTGTTTAAAAAGTCGATATGTATTGGCGCGGGGTTGGCCATTTGTCTCGTACTCTCACTATTTCTATGTCCGTTTTCAATATTCCTTGAATTTTTCCAAGCTCTTCTTGAATTGAAAGCAATTGCTCTACATCTTGTATCATTGCCCATATTTGCAAGTCGTAGTCTCCTGTTGTTTTCATGATGCTTATGATGTCCAGTATCTTGCTGATTTTCTCAATAATTAATAATGAATTTTCGTGCGAGGTGATAGTGAAAAAAAGGCATAAGGCTTGGTATCCAATTTTAGTGGGGTTAATTTGAGTTGTGACTTTTAGTACACCGTTTTTCTTTAGTTTTTCGTATCTCCTTTTAGCAGTATCAGATGCGATTCCTATTTCTCTACCGAGTGTCTCCATGGATACCCTTCCGTTCTCAGCGAGTTTATCCGCTATTTTTTGATCAATTTGATCGATATGTATGGTTTGAGGGTTGCTTTTTTCCTGAGTCTTCGTCTGATAATTGATTGTTTCCCCAACATTTTTCCTGTTTTCAGGAATTATTGACAAGTTCTCGTTCATTTCTTTTACATCTGTCCAGATTGCAGTTCTCATTTCGAAGACTGAAAAATGACTTTTGATGGCATCCTTGATTTCGTTCAATTGTTCAAGCGTCTTAAGAGTAGCAACAACATCTATGTTTCCTTTGATCCCCCTGCTGTAGAAGGAATAAACTCCTGGCATTTTTTGCAGGTATTCAATAAGTTGATTTTCTTGCCGTGAGTCAACATTGATTAAGATATGTGCTACTGCTTTGTAACCGAAACTCTTATAATTAATGTGTATTGTCGCTCCTACAATTATGCCAGCTTGTTCCATTAGGTTAATATTTTTCTTGACAATTTCTTTTGTTGTGCCTATTTTTTTCGCAATTTCAGTGTTACTTTTGCGTCCGTCGGCTATTAACTCTTTGAGAATTTTTGCCTGAACTGCGCTAACTTGGTCGGTTAAGACTGGTATCCCTCGTTAGGGTTCATGGTACTTTTTATTGTATTTAAATTCATCGCACATTTGGCATTATCGGTTTTATTTCCAGTTTTGCTGTTGGCAGATTTTGTGTTGTGATTTAAACTTATATTATTGCCTTTTGTTGTAAAAAATGGCAATTTTATTCGATATTTTTGTTAGTAATCTAAAGTTTTAAATACAAAATAACGGCAAGAGTTTGATCACAGAAAAAGGAGAAAAAAGAAAAATGCAAACAAAAAGTAAATCTGCAGCTATTGCGATTGCTATATTCCTAATGTTTTCAATGACAGCTTCAATGATGCTAGTGCCAACTGCTAGTGCACATACACCTGCATGGAATGTCCCAACGTACGCCTACATTAACGTTTCACCTAATCCAGTAGGTACTGGTCAATCAGTGGAAGTTATCATGTGGCTTAACTTGGTAATAGATGGAGCAGCAATACCGAATGATGTTCGATGGCACAACTACGGTCTCACCATTACTGCGCCTGACGGTACAAAAACAACACAGACTTGGGCTGTTGTCTCAGATTCAACAGGAGCACAGGACTACTACTTCACTCCTACCCAAACCGGCACATACAATCTCACCTTTAATTTCCCAGGACAAGTGTACACATACACTGAGCCAGTTTTATCCTTCATCTACTTTACTTTTGGACAAAGCCCATACTATAACGATACTTATGAAGCCAGCTCTGCATCAACAACACTCACTGTTCAGCAAACACCAATTGCCAATTACCCAACAACTCCGCTTCCAACTGCTTACTGGACACGCCCAATATACGGTTATAACTCTAACTGGTACACGATTTCGTCAAACTGGCTAGGTTCAGGTGCACCAGGATACACAGGCTTCAGCGGTACATACAATTTGGGAGGCAACGGTGAACAATTAGCCGGAGCAGGAGACCTAGTAGGCTCTCTTACCAGCCACGTTATGTGGACCAAGCCCCTGCAAATGGGCGGCATTGTCGGAGGAAACCAAACTGCAATTGCGGGCGACTCATACTTCGAGGGTTCCGCGTACAATCAAAGATACACCAATCCGATAATTGTTAACGGATTTTTGTACTACACTGAACCTATATCGTTCTCAGGTGTCCCAGGTTCCCTGGCTGGTGGCGCTTACGGTCCAACCGACTGCGTCAACCTGCAAACAGGGCAAGTAGTTTGGTCTCGCAGCGACGTACCCGCACTGTCATTCGCCTACATTTATGACGTTCAAGACGCTAACCAACACGGAGTTTACCCACCAATACTCTTCACGTCATCTTGGAGAGCTTTTGATGCATACACAGGAGATCCAATGTTCAACGTAACTAATGTTCCCTCAGGCACAACAATACTTGGTCCAAACGGTGAACACCTAATACTGTCCCTGGTAAACTTGGGACCCAAAGATATGTTCGGTAACCCGACAGGACCCACAAACTACTATCTGCAAGAGTGGAACTCATCCCGACTGTGGACTGGTCAATACAATGGTGAATCAACATCGCCCACTGAAGTTCCGCCGATAACTGACGGAGCCGATCCAAGCATGTTAGACTACAACGTTTCTGTGCCATACGTGAACACTGCGGGTGCTACTACTGAAGTCGGAGCAATCAATAATGATCTGCTGCTTTGTTACAGCGGTAGTCTACCTGCAGTAGGCGCCGTGTTCATGGGTTTACCAAGCTGGACTCCCTACACATACTTCGCAATCAACATCAACCAAGGAAGTGGACTTGGCTC
This sequence comes from Candidatus Bathyarchaeota archaeon, assembly GCA_963715865.1. Taxonomy (GTDB): domain Archaea; phylum Thermoproteota; class Bathyarchaeia; order Bathyarchaeales; family Bathycorpusculaceae; genus Bathycorpusculum. Next base: position 2,011,880 of record OY970280.1, on the reverse strand, counting down.
AATATTGTGGCACCAGACCTATAACCCTCCTGCAGGAAATATCACTGTCCTAGAAGCAGGGATTGACCCAGTAAATCGTGTCTTCGTTGAAAACTATAGGGAAACTATGCAGTATGTAGGCTACAGCTTAGATACTGGCGCGAAACTTTGGGGTCCAACTACAGCGCAATCATACCTTGATTACTACGGCAGCCCAGCATCCGGTAGCTTGGCAAATGCGTTTGCTTATGGTAAAATGTACAGTAGCGCATACGCGGGCATAGTCTATTGCTACGATACAAAGAATGGAAATATTCTTTGGACATACGGTAATGGCGGTGAAGGCAACAGCACAGATTCTGGCCTTGAAACACCTTTCAGCCACTATCCAACCTTCGTTAACGCCATCGGCAGCGGAATAGTCTACACCGTCACAACAGAGCACACTCCTGAAACACCACTATTCAAAGGTGGATTGGCACGTGCAATTAACGCTACGACTGGAGCAGAAATCTGGACCATTTCAGAGTATACTGGTGAATTCGAGGTCTTTAGTTACGCTATGGCGGACGGCTATAATACATGGTTCAATGGCTATGATAATCAAATCTACGTTGTTGGCAGAGGACCAAGTGCTACTACAGTTCAGGCGCCACTTACTTCTGTCGATGTAGGGACAACAGTGGTGATACAGGGTACAGTGACTGATATTTCTACTGGCACTAAGCAAACTGAGCAGGCAGCTGACTTTCCGAATGGAGTTCCAGTTGCATCTGATGCAAGCATGAAGGATTGGATGGGCTACGTTTACCAGCAGCAACCATGCCCGACTGATTTCACAGGCGTTCCAGTGACAATAAATGTCTTAGACTCTAACAACAACTTCAGAAGCATAGGCACTACAACAACTGATGCAAGCGGCTCTTTCAGCCTTGCATGGACACCTGACATTCCAGGGAACTTCACAGTTTACGCTAATTTCGCTGGCACCAACGGTTACTGGCCATCATACGGTGAAACACACATCTACGCTAGCGCTGCAGCGCCAACGGCATCGCCATATCCAGTAGTTAATTTGCCACCTACAGAGACATACTTTGCCATTTCAACAGTCGCCATAATCATAGCAATAGCCATTGCTACAGTACTTATACTCAGGAAACGACCATAAAAATGCCAAACAAAAACAACACTTCCCCCTTTTTTAGTCTTAAAAAGCAATGGAGAAGAGATGAGGGCTGAGAAGGCTCTGGTTAAATTAACAAAAAGCAATAGCCTTTAGCAAGCTTTGCGTTTCTTTTCTCCTAAAGAATGTTCCAGAGCCTCAGCAAACCCTAAATGCTCTAAGATGTCGCCAATCCCCCATTGTCTTTTTTTAGGAAACGTGGCTTAGTCTTTCCATGTGCGTCAGGAGGGAGCGATGAAGATTTGACCTCTTGAAGCGTCAATAGAAAATTGGAATCCAGGTAAATAATTCTTAGATGAGGCTCCACCAGAGTTTGGGTTCGGGGCCCAGCGGCTCCACCTCAGTTCGGTTTCAGTTGGTATTTGAACCCGTTTGGGTCTGCATCCCGGCGACCGCACCATTACGGTTTACAGAAGACAAAGGGCAAACCTTAACTTTTCAATATCCAACTTAAAGTATGACAGGCATGAAAACATTCGAGGAAATAAGAAGCATTCTGGCCAAGCACAAAGAAGAATTGAAGCAAAAATACAAAGTGAAAGAAATAGGCATATTCGGTTCTTACGTTAGAGGCGAACAGAAAAAAACAAGTGACGTTGACATTTTGGTCGAGTTCGACGAATCAGCAAGCCTGAGCCTGCTTGGCTTCATCAGATTTGAAAATTACCTGACTGAGGTTTTAGGGGTCAAAGTTGACCTTGTCGAAAAGCAAACCCTCAAAACAAGAATAGGAAAACATGTTTTAGAAGAAGTTGTAAATGTATGAAAAAGGAGTTTTTGGACTACATTGAAGACATTATTCTTGCAATGGATGACGCCCAAAAATTCGTAAGAAATATGGAATTCGATGCTTTTGTGAAAGACAGAAAGACTGTCTACGCTGTTATCCGAGCTTTAGAAATTATTGGTGAAGCCGTCAAAAACATACCTGCGCCTATTAGGAACCGTTACCCTCAAATTCCATGGAAAGAGATGGCTGGAATGAGAGACAAAGCGATCCATGAGTACTTCGGCGTTGACCTGAAAAGAGTCTGGAGCACTGTAACCGTTGATGTGCCCAACCTAAAGCCTCTGTTCGAAAGGATTTTGAAGAATACTGAATAATTTTTAAAACAACCGTGCAAGTTGTTGTCACGATTGTTAAAGAACTAATGCAGATTCTCTTTAGCTACAGCCTTCCACGATGACGACCTGGGTTCGAATCCCGGCGACCGAACCAAGATGCCTTATTGCTTATTACTGGTGGATTCTCTTTTAGTTTAGAACCATTTTGTTCTAATGCCTAATTCCTTAAAGTGCGGGTCATCTGTGACCACGTATTCTGCAACTCCAGTTTTTACGAATGACGCGATCAGTGCGTCGGCAATTGGCACGTTTCGATGGGAAAGAAGAAGGCTACCAGCGACCAGTGCCTCTTCTTCATCTAAAGCAACAGTCCGCATTCCCCTTTCTCTGAGCAGTCTTATCCTTGTCTTAGCAGCATCTTCACCAATCCTTGCTCCTGCGATTTCAATAAATTCAGTTAGAATAATCGAAGGTGCAAGGAGGTGTCTTGCGATTTCTTTTTCAACAAAATCTGCTGCTTTAATTCTAATTTCCTCAGTTGGTGGGAACTCTAAGGTAAGCAATAGGCGGGTGTCGGCTATGCCTGTCAACGCCAGTCTCTCCGAAGCTGATCAAGTTCACGGATGACTTTCTTATGCTCTTCTTTGCCAACAACTTTGCCACCTTCCAATCGAGGGGTAGGTTTCAGCACAATGGTGCCTTCTTCTTCTTTAATTTCTAGAAGGGCTCCCTCTTCTATGCCAAGCTTCGACCTAAGCTCCAATGGGATAGTAACCTGCCCCTTACGTTTAACACGAACCTGAGACGACTTATTCATAGTCTTACTATAATGTAGTCATACCTAAAAACATAACCGTTTTCTTTACGGCTATCTATCTTTCTCTTCCCTACATTGTATGATATCAATAGACCTGTATTCGAGAAGAATGCGTAAACAAAAACAAAGAGTAAAAATTTTAACGGAGAAACATTTTGGAAAACGCTAGCTGGGTGCAAAAAATATTTAATTTAAGCGAAAAGGTGAAAAGGCACAATGCATGATTATCTAAAATAAAGGTGACCTTAGAGTGAGTGAACAAGTTAATTTAGCGACAATTCAGTTGAACGGCTCAAAGCAATCTTTTATTTTAAATGAGAAAAACTTCAAGACTGGAAGCAAAGGCTTTCACGCTTACGGGAAAATGCAGGTCGGAGAAAAAAATTACCAGGTCAACATTCAATGCGTGGAGATTGGCTCGAAACCAAAAGAGAAAGAAGAAAAGAAAAAGTAACCTGAATTTTTTTATTTTACTTCGTTTTTGCAATTTTAACCCATAAACGGCAAACTAGAAATAAATGTACCTGTGATATTCTGTTCTTAAGGCGAAGTGTTATGACGGATGTTGTGTTTATCTTCGAGGTTCATCAGCCGCACAGGCTAAGGCGGAACTTGTTTTGGGAAGGCAAAGTTTTCAGGCGCTTGAAGAAAGAAGAATTATTCAATTATTATTTTGACAATGAGGTTGACAGGGAAATTTTTAAGCGTGCTGCACGCAAATGCTATTTTCCTTCAAACCAGATACTGCTCGACTTAATAGACAGGCACAAGCATGAGCGCAAGCAAGTTAAAGTCTCATTCAGCATTTCAGGAGTGTTCCTTGAACAATGCGAAATGTTTGACCATGACCTCCTTGAAACTTTCAGGCAAATGGCCGCCACTGGACGCGTGGAATTCCTAAACCAAACCTACTACCACTCAATCTCCAGCCTTTATCCTGATAAAGAAGAGTTTATTGAACAGGCAAAAATGCACAGACAAACCGTAAAGGACTTACTAGGCTACGTGCCGAACGTTTTCGAGAACACCGAACTTCTCTACAACAACACCATCGCTAAAACGGTTGAAACCTTAGGTTACAAGGGCATCTACACCGAAGGCATCGAGAAAATTCTCGGCGAAAAATCCCCAAACTACATCTACACACCGAAAGGCTCAAGGAAAATTCGTGTTTTACTCCGCAACTACAAACTAACCGACGACATTGGCTTTAGGTTTTCAGCACGATGGTGGCCCGAATGGCCCCTGACAGCGGATAAATACGCAGGTTGGCTAGCAGGCACACCGGGCGCATGCATCAATATTTTCCCTGACTACGAAACCTTCGGCGAACATCACTGGCCCGAAACAGGCATCCACAGCTTCCTGCAACACCTTCCCGAAGAGATATTGAGGTTTGAGCATTTGCAGATGGCTACGCCTTCCGAAGTAGTAGATAGGCATGCGCCAGCAGGCGAAATTGATGTACCTGAAACAGGAGGCACCGTTTCCTGGGCAGACATCCAAAGAGACCAAACTGGATGGCTTGGCAACGTAATGCAATGGGCGTACTACACCACTTTGCGGCGATTGGAGCCATTCATAAAAGAAGCTGACGACCGCGAATTTCTCAAACTTTGGCGTGACTTCCAAATAAGCGACCACTTATACTATATGTTCACTGCAGGCGGCGGACCAGGAGAAGTCCACTCTTACTTCAGCCCATTCGAGTCGCCCATGGATGCTTTCGCGGCAGCACAAACGTTGCTAACCGATTTTGAAGCTAGGCTTAGAATGGCGATTTTAACGGCGAACGAGCCTTTCCTGTTCTACACGGGCGTTGGAAAGGAATATTACACGGGAACCATGGCTTGGAGCCTGAAAGGATTCATTAAAGCAATCGAAGAAGTTAACCTCAAAGCCATAGAGTTCCACGTTTGCAATGGAGACTTTGAAAGCTGGGCAAAAAACTCCCTTAAAGACCAAAAATTAGCATCCAAGTTCAAAGAAATTAAGGATTCAGAAGAAAAAGGCGAAAAACTAAGAAAAACAATAGTTAATTTTGCAGAAAAACGTTATACTGTCCTAAATAAGCAAATGCAGGATGCAACCAAGCTTTTCTAAGCAGCTATCGCGTAAGCGTTTATAAGAGAAGTTATCATAACTATTTGACAGCAGGGTGCGTTAAAAATGAGAGAAGAACTTCCGTTTCCAGACAAGGTTTTGCAAACACTGCATAACTTATGCGCTACAGCCGCTGATTTGGCAAGAAGAGGAGAAGAAGTAGCGAGGCTTTTGCAGAAAGACCCAAATGAGATCGAGAGCATTTTAGACCAGTACAAGTCAGAGGGCTTCGCCGAGAGCTTCGTTGATAATGAAGGAAAAAAACGGTATTATCTTAATGGACGAGGAATAATTAAGGTCTGCTCGCTTTTCACGTAGTGGAAATATGCGTATCATTATTTTTTCGTGGGAGTATCCACCAAGAGTGGTAGGTAAACTCTCAGAATACGTAAAAGCCTTATCAACCCAACTCGTCGCTAATAATGTGGAAGTCAACGTTGTAACTTACGACGATTTTTTTACCGGTTTAGCTCAAGAACCAACAGGAGTAAAAACAGTCAGAGTACCAAACCCTGTTCGAACCCACATCGGAGTTTTAACGTGGGTTTTAACACTAAACCAAGAAGTTGAAAGAGCCGCAGCCAACATTTACTATCAAGCCAAAAAGCAAATTGACCTCGTAGACGTTCACGACTGGCATTTCATTCCAGCAGCGGTCACTTTGAAAAACGGCCTTGGCATACCGTTTGTTTATTCTGTTGAAAGCTTGGAAGACCATCGTTCTCCAAACACAAATACATCCTACAACATGGCTATCAAAGGTGTTGAGTGGCTGGGTTTTTATGAGGCAGAAAAAATCAGCGTTAAATCAGAGTGGATGCGTGATGAGGTCATTAGGATTTACAAGGTGCCGAAAGAAAAAATAGTCGTTATCTCCACCAACCCGACTTCTTGGATAACAGAAATCCTTACACTATACAATAGTACAGCTGGAGGCTTAAAGGGCAAATGAAAGACGATTTAACTGTTATGATGCTGAGCTGGGAGTTTCCGCCCAGAATAATCGGGGGAATATCACCGCACGTTTACTTTTTATCAAAAAGTTTAGCAAAACAAGGCGTAAAGGTTTACGTGATAACCTGCGATTTTCCAGATGCACCCTCCCATGAAATAATTGATGGCGTTGAAGTTTACCGTATTGACTCTTACAAAAACCCAGCACCAGATTTCGCAACATGGGTTTACCTAATGAACTTGAATATGCAAAAGGAAACGGCGGCGTTAACACGGAAAATCGCTAATAAAATTGATGTTTTTCACGCTCACGATTGGCTTGTGGCAAATGCAGGCATAGGACTCAAACATGTTTTCCGAAAGCCCCTCTTGGTAACCATGCATTCAACTGAGATGGGCAGAAGAGACGGATTACACACCAGCACTGAAAAAATGATCCATGAAACTGAAGCTTGGCTAACATATGAAGCGTGGAAGGTAATTTGCTGTAGTGAATACATGATTACACACGTTAAATGGGCTTTCGGTCTTCCAAGCGACAAGTTAGTCATGGTTCCTAACGGCGTAAACACGGATTGTTACAACGATATTGATGCTGATTTAAAGGATTTCCGAAGCAAGTTTGCTTTGCCTGAAGAAAAAATAGTGCTCTTTGTAGGCAGGCTGGTTTACGAAAAAGGCATCCACGTATTAATTAACGCTGTTCCCAAGATTTTGGAGAAAGTCAACGCTAAATTCATAATTGTAGGCAGCGGCTACATGAAAGAGCAACTGCTAAACATTGTGCGCAGCATGAGACTTGAGCACAAAGTTCTTTTCGAAGGCTTTCTCGATGAACAAACCTTGCTTAAACTTCAGAAATGCGCTGACGTTTCCGTTGTGCCATCACTTTTCGAACCGTTCGGAATCGTCGCGTTGGAAGCTATGGCAGCGAGAAGCCCAGTGGTTGCATCTGACACTGGGGGTTTATCAGAAATCATTGAGCATGACGTGACAGGAGTTAAAGTTTACCCAAATAATCCTGATTCCTTGGCTTGGGGAATAACCAAGGTTTTGCTTGATGAAAACTACCGAAAATGCATCAAAGAAAACGCCTATAAAAGAGTTCAAGAAAAGTACGATTGGGAAAAAATCGCGCAGCAAACCAAGCGCATATACGAGGGCGTTTTAGGCGAGTATTCAAAGAGCTTTTGGGCATAAATACGCTGGAAACAAGCAACCTCTAACTCGTAAAAAGGACTATATCCCTCTTCCACTAGAAGAATCAGTAGTTGCCTAAGTAGAAAATAAGCGGTACCAGCGCTCTCAAAGTCTGCACCCACTTATACAAAACGCATAACTATAAGCGCACCTGCCTATCGCATTTAGTTTCCGCTTACTTTTTCTTTAGACTTGAAATTGTTTGTATTTATTATATGAAAGGAGGAAAAAATTTTGAGAAACAAGCTGTTTTTGGTTTTTTGCATTTTTATTCTTTTTTCTTCAGCAATTATTTTTGATTTTCGAGCCAATGCTTCTATTAGTCAACTTCAGATAACTTCTGTCCCTAGCTTTACAGGTCAAATGTGCGGGTCTACTTTTGCCCCTAATGGTACCCTTTTCGCAGGTGATAATAATTATGGCTTGTATAGAAGTGATAATAACGGCACGTCTTTTAGGCTAATTTACCATTTCCCACAACAATCCAACCCTAATAGTCAGGTTGCGGGTTATGTATGGACAATATTTGTTGATTCACGTAACTACATTTTCGTTTCAATTCCGGGCACAAATAGACTTTACAGAAGCACGAATTTTGGTTCTTCCTTCACTCAAGTTCTTAACACTAACGGAACCCAAAACGATGGTTTCTACATAGCTCTAACAGAGGACTCAGCCAGAAACCTTTATACAGCCACTTACGACAACAGCATTTATCCACAAAGCCCTGCTGTTTTGAAAAGCACAAATGGCGGAGCATCATGGTCCGTAATCCGTACATTTGGATGCGTACATATTCACAACGTTAAATTTAACCCAGCGGACGGCTACCTCTATGTAGCCACAAGCGAATGGGGCCAAGGCTATAACAACACAGAATGCGAGCGAATTTTCAGGAGCAAAAACCTTGGACAAACATGGAGCATTGTCATTAACCGACCAGCAGAGATTCAAGCCATAGGCACCACAGTTTACTTTGCAATACTGTTCAATAATAGCTGGGTTTACCTCGGCACCGACCAAGCCTTTCAGCCTAACTGGATAGACCGCTTCTACGACAATGGCTCAAATATCGCCTTTACCCCTCAGACAGTCTACAATTTTCCTTCGGATAGCAATTTCCCAATAGTCTCAGCAGTTTGGCTAAACAAAATAATGATTTTCTCAAGCACAGCAGAGTTTTACGCAGGCACTTCACGAATAGTGGCAAGCGAAGATGGCTTAAACTGGCAAATCATAACAGCCACTGCTATCCCTCAATCGTTAAATCACACCAATATGCTTACAAGCAACCCCATGGGCATAACTTTCGGCTCTAACGGTCCAGGTCAAACATTTGCTATAACAGAGAATGTTCAGCCCCAACCCACACCAACCCCTACTCCTACTCCAACACCAACACCAACCCCTACACCAACTCCTTTGCCTACTCCGACACCAACTCCCACTCCTACCCCTACACCAACTCCTACTCCCACGCCAACACCAACGCCGACGCCCACGCCTACTCCTACTCCGACGCCTACTTCTGCGCCTTTAACGACAGCTCTTCAAGTTAGCGCTAACGTTACTGTGACTGGAGTGCACTTTGATCAATCGGCTGCTTTGTTGAATGTGACGATAGTTAAGAATGGAGTTAATTATATCCAAGCAGTGATCAGCAAAGCCTCGTTGCCCAGCATATCAAATCTGAAAGTTTACGTTAATAATACGCGGACAACCTACACGTATACTAACAGCGGTAACTCATGGGCAATAACAATCGTAACAACATAGCGGTAACTTCATATGATTTCCATTTTTTTTAAAAAAATAAGGAATTAAGAGGAAAAAAATGAAAAAAAAGACGCTGCTCGTTTCAACCATTATTCTCCTTCTTTTATCAACATTAATTTTTACTCTTCAGATTGAAGCAGCTCAACAAACTTTCACATATACAAATTTAACTAAACCAATTCAAGCTGCAGGTGTTGCACAAGACGGAACTTTGTATGCAGGAACAGTTGGAAATATTTACAAAAGTCAGGACAAAGGTCAAACTTGGTCTTCAGCATTAAAAACAATTCCTAACGCTGACGATGAAAGCTGCATTTTTGTTTCGTCTAACGGTTACATTTACTTTTCAGCGGCTGGAAATAGTATCAGTCAATCAAACACTGGACTGTGGCGTAGCACAAATCAAGGGCAAAGTTGGACAAGAGTATTAGCATTAAATACATCTGAATGCATCTGGGGAATTGACCAGGACAATAATGGCACCTTGTTTGCCGGAGTATACACAACAGGATCTTTGAACTCTAATGCACGAATTTATATGAGCGTAAATAATGGGTCAACTTGGAATTCTGTTTACTATGATTCGCAGGCGCGTCACATTCACTGCATCAGGGTTGATAAAAGTAACAATTACGTTTATGCAACAGTAGGCGACAATTTCGGGCCATGGTCTACTTGCTATGTTATCCGCTCCACTGACGGCGGCTCGACCTGGAAAAAAATACTTACAGGTATGCCTCAAGCAGTAGCGATTGAAATTACACCAAGCGCCAGACTTTTCGGCTCCGACTCTATCAATGGCCAATTATTCAGAACAACCGACGACAATTCATACACTGTGGTTCTTGACACTGGCGCCAGCTCATATTGCTTTTGGATAAGAAAAAGTGATTTGGACAATAACTTGTATGCTAGTTTCTGTGGCGGCGAGGGATCACCAAGAAACGCTGGAATCTATTATAGCTCCGACGATGGTTTAAGCTGGGTCCAAGTGCAGAATCTTCAAGCGCAAGTGGCTTATGATGGAACAACAGCTGCAAGCAACTTTGTTCAAGGATTAATGTATCATGATGTTGTAGTTAACGGCGTAGTACAATATGGCCAGTGCATAAACTCTGTTTCATCTCCAGCGCCTTCGCCAACGCCCACGCCAACACCGACCCCTTCGCCTACTCCCACGCCTACTCCAACACCCACTCCTACCCCGACACCAAACCCAGGTTACCTTTTCAAAGCTGACTTTGAAACCGGCAATTTCAGTGAATATGCAGGAGTAAGCGGTGCAGGCACTTACTCAGCAACAGTCGAAACAAACAACCCATATCTTGGAGCTTACGACGCCAAATTTACTGCAGGCGCGTCTTCTGAAGGCTGGGCTTATCAATCAATAAGCAGCAGTGCCGTCACTTATTACCGCCAACTCATTAAATTAAACAATCTGCCTGCCTCTGGTGCATATCTTTGCTTAGGCAGCATTCAGAACACGAATTCTCAGAACACGCTTGACCCCTTCATTTACAACAGTAACGGGCAATACTATTGGGGCGCAGTATCCGTCATAAACGGAGTCGCATATTGGGACAGAGAAGCAACAGCAAGCAACCCAACAATAGGGACCTATTATAACGTTGAAATCTGTCGCGACGTAACCAATCACCGGACAAACCTCTGGGTAAACGGAAACCTAAAAGTTAATGCCTCTCGTTCGCACGCGGGAAACAGTAACTTAATTTGCACTGGAATTTCTTGGGCAGACACAAGCGCAGCCATTTACGTTGACTGTGTGAGAGTCAATACCTCCTACATAGACGTTGAAACTTCTCCAACGCCGACGCCCACGCCTGCTCCTACTCCGACGCCTACTTCTGCGCCTTTAACTACAGCTCTTCAAGTTAGCGCTAACGTTACTGTGACTGGAGTGCACTTTGATCAATCGACTGCTTCATTGAATGTGACATTAGTCAAAAGTGGGGTTAATTATATCCAAGCGGTGATCAGCAAAGCCTCATTGCCTAGCATTTCAAATCTGAAAGTTTACGTAAATAATACACAGACAACATACACGTACACCGACAACGGTGACTCATGGAAAATAACAGTCACAACAACTTGACTCAGCGCTATTTTCCAATCACACGCACATTTTCAACTTGAATCCATGGAGAAATCAACTGCCCCATCTGCCGCTCATTGCTACCGACCAAACTCACGTTTTTAAGTACTTCAAAAATGTTGCCTGCCAACATTACGCCTCGGCTGCAATGGACTATTTCGCCTTTCTTTATTTTCCAAGCTGGAGTTGCAACAACTGAGAATTCGCCGCTGATAGGATTACTGCTATGAGCGCCTTGTAGGTAATAGATTATTAAGCCGTCATCTACTTCGCTTAGCATTTCGTCGGATGTTTTGTTTCCAGGCATAACGTGAAAGTTTGTAGTGTCGATGCTCGGTGTTGACAGGTACCCAGCCCTTGAAGCGTTCCCAGTGCTTTCTTTCGCTTCTTTTTTTGCGGAGTAGGTATCGTATAGGAAATTGCGCAGTACGCCTTTCTTTATGACCACTGTTTTCTGATGTGGCACTCCTTCGCCGTCAAAAGCCCAAGTGCGGAGTCCGCCGGGGAATAAGCCCTCGTCGTAAATGGTTAGGTTTTCTGAAGCGACTTTTTCTCCGATTTTTCCTTTAAACGGAGACTGATTCCTCTGAACATTGTCGGCTTTAACAGCGTTAACTAACGTGTAAGCAAAAAGGTCTTGCAATGCAAACTGCGTCAGTATAAGCGTAGTGGATTTGGTTTCAACTGACTTAGTTTTTAATGCTGAAACCGCCAGTTTCGCTGCTTCTTTCCCAACCCAGACTGGGTCAACGTTATAGTTTCTTGAAGCGTTAAATTCAAAGCAAACAGGCGTGACCGCAGTGCCTTCCTTAGCCAACGTCGCCAAACTGCATTCAATAACCGTTCCTTTATCAAAACCTGTGATTCCGTTCGAGTTAGCGATGGCGTTAGAAATGTAAGCGCTGCCTATTCCTCCTTCAATCGGGAAAACGCGTTTATCCACTTGCCCAGCAGAATCCAACATGATTGAAGCTACATTAACTAGTTCCTCTGACCCAAGTTCAACAACTTTATCATCAAAAGTTTTCTTTGGTGAAGCATACGGTTTCTTTTGTGGAAGCCCATTCCAGTCCTGGTCAGGTTTACTTGCTTTTGCAGCACTCAAAGCCCTGAGAATCACGCTTTCAATAGCGTTTGCATCGTCAAGGATGTTTGTGTAAGCAAAACCTACTGCTTTGTTAGCGGCAACTCGGATGCCTAAGCCTCGGTCAATTATCCTATTGCTTTTGCTGATTTGGCCCAGTTCGATGCCGATGCTTGTTGCTTGCCCCTCGTAAACGTAGGCCTCAGCTTCAGAGGCTCCTTTTTTCAAGGCTTCATTTACTGCGTTTTCCGCTAAACTTACCATTATGTTTTTTTCAAGCACTACCACCAACAACCACCTCTTTAACTCTAATGTGCGGTCCACCATCACTAATGAAGGCTGTTTGGCCTTTCCCGCACCTTCCCTGATCTAACTGAAAATCTTTTCCCACAGCATCAACCTTATGCAAAGTTTCAAGGGTATTGCCGCTTATTGATGCATCACGGACTGGTGCGCCTATTTCTCCGTTGACTATTTCGTAGCCTTCTTGGATGCCAACTTGGAAAGTGCCGTCAAGGTTAGCTTGTCCACCCCTAAAACTCTTAAAGTAATAACCTTGCTTGACTTTTTCGATTAATTCTTCAAAGGAATGGTCTCTGGGCGCCATGTAAGTGCATCGCATACGGATGATTGGTTCCACACGGAAATCTTCAGCCCTCGCGTTACCTGTGGGTTCAGCATTGAATTTTTGGGCGGTCTCACGGTTATGCATTAAACCAGCAACTACGCCATCCTTTATCAGCAATGTTTTCTGGGTTGGAACCCCTTCATCGTCATATTTGAAAGCGCCAAAAGCTCCCTCGATTGTGCCATCATCATAAAACGTTACCAAGTCTGAACCGATTTTTTTCCCCATATTACTTGCTAAAACACCGCCCGAAAGCGCTAAATCAGCTTCAGCTAAATGCCCAAACGCTTCATGAACAAAAACACCTACCACGTTTGGACCCAAAACAACTGGGAACGTTCCGCCCTTCAGCGATTTAGCGTTTAACTGTTCAATCGCGCGTTTCGCAACTTTTTCGCCCAAGACCTCGGGGGCTTGCTCATCGAATATTTCGTAGCCTGCTGTGGAGCCTATTTCTTCTCGGCTAAAAGTGAAAACGCCCTCGTTTAAGGCTGAAGCAGTTATTCTTGCCCAAACATACAGTTTATCCTGCTCTATGCTTGTGCCGTCGCTGTTCACAAAATAGCTGGTTCCAGTCAAATCAAGATAGTCTATTGTGCAACTTTTTACTCGATTATCAAAGCCCAAACCAGTCTTGTTTACCGCCAAAGCCGTTTTAATTTTATCCTCCATCTGAATATCTGAAGGGTTCTTCCTCGGTTTCGACTCAACACGGTCACTAACGGTTTTAGCCGCCGCAAGTTTAATCGGCGTTTTCAACCGTGAACTAGCCATTTTAGCCATTCTACAAGCATCCGAAACAGCACTTTCCAAAATTTCACTGTTCAATGATCCAACTGAAGCGAAACCCCACGCGCCATTTACAAGTACACGCAAGGCAACGCCGTTCTCAATGCCCTGCTTAGCTGCTTCCACACGCTCCTCTTTCAAAGTGAGCATTGTTTTGAAAAGTTTTTGGGCTCGGGCTTCAGCGTATTGGGCTCCGAACTTTTGAATGGCTGTGTTATTTATTTTGGTTAGAAGGTCTTTCAAGAGTAATCTATCCTTTGTAAAGCGTAACGTTAAAACTAGAATTCTTTGAGGGAATTAAATCATTTTGTTTTTCTAAATAGCCGATTAACGATAACTTGAAATTCATCACCAGAAATCAGCGATATTCAACTGCTTAACGGTTCCATGTGCGGGCTTAGGTTTAACCGCTGGGGCATCAACGCCTAAAACAATCTGTCCATAAACGCCGTCGTATCCTGGCGTGACCTTAACTGTGCCGTTTCTAACTTTAACGATGGCTTGGGCTATCGGTGCATCCACCACCTTAGCTAAAGCCTCCATGGGCGTATCAATTAGCACAGTGTACTCATCCCCGAATTTTTCAACCAGCAAATTATAGTTTTTCCAAACGGCTTGAGTCGAAGGCGAACCAGTACCTAACACTGCAGCTATAATTTCGGAGAGTGGAAGCAAACGCAAAAACCCCGGCGCACCTTCACGTTTGAAGTTTATGGGTCTGTCCGCAAGTTCTTCAACGCGTTGCTCAACGCCTTTGGTGAGTTTTCTGCGGCAAACTGGACAAACATTATTGAATTTTATGGCTTCTTGCGGTGCGAGGGATACTTTGCAGTTGCGGTGTCCAGTCCAATGATACTTGCCATAGGCAGGGTCGGTCTCAATAGTAAACTTGAACCGTGCTGGATCATTGCTTTTTATGGCGCCCGTAACTTCTTGGTAAGTGAATTTTTCAAGTTCGAAAACGTTAGCTTCTCTGCCGATGCGCCATGGCCAAAAACTGTGGCAGTCACTGTTTGAAACAAGCGCAAACCGGTCCAGCTTGCTCAGCCGCCAGTTCATCGCTGGGTCAGACGAGAGTCCAGTTTCTAAAGCATGAATGTGCTTTGTCATGTCTTGATAACAATCTTCAATGGTGTCGAAGCCGCTGAAGGCGCCGAAAATGCTAAACCACGGCGTCCAAGCGTGAGCTGGAAAAATCATGTTTTCGCTTGAAACAGCCATTACTTGTTCAACAAGCTGTGGCGCCGTCATGTCTAGGATTGGTCTGCCGTCTGAGGCTAAATCGCCATAGCGCTTAAGCGATTCATTAATTTGAACAGCGGTCTCCATGCTTGGGGTCAATATGACATGGTGAACTTTCTTGGATTCGCCCTTATAATCGAAGATGGTGCACACTTCGGTTGTAAGCATAAAGCGAGTTGAGGAGCCCATGTTGCTGGTTAATTTGAAAAGGCCTGTATCCTGCTCTGTTGTGAGCGTTTCCTTGATTTCTTTGAGCCATTGCGGATGAGTAAAATCGCCTGTGCCAACCATGTTTAAACCCTTAATTTTTGAGTAGCGAGCGATTTCAGGAATGCTCATTTGCTCGCTTGTTGCCCGACTGTAACGACCATGAATATGCAGGTCAGCTATGACTCTCAAGTTCCGCGCCTAATCCCTAACGTGGCATCTAACAATTTTAAGGCTTTGCTAGTCAGCGCTAAAACAGTGCCGTTAATCAATTTTATTGTGGCTTACCTTTAAGCCGGATAGTCCATGCCACCAGCGCTTCAAGCAGTTGCCTGATTAGCTCTCTTGTTTGTTCGTTAGTTAACCTGCCGTTGGCGTCAATATTGTCAGCGGCAGAGGGCAGCATGACTTCAGGCTGGTTAACTGGGTGCATGTTAAGAAAAACAAAAGATTGACGCAGATGATATTGTGCTCTGGCTCCACCAAGCCTTCCGATTGACGCACTCATGATTGCAACGGGCTTGCCTTCAAGCGGATTTCCTGTTTTCGGCCTCGAAGCCCAATCAATCGCGTTCTTTAACACCCCGGGAACTGAATAGTTGTATTCTGGAGTTGCAATCAAAAGCGCGTCGGCACTCCTGATTTTATCTTTGAACTCATTTACCCTTTCTGGTGGAGTATTTTCAAGGTCTTGATTGTAGGGTGGAATCCCTTCCAAATCGAAAATTTCTATCGCTACATTTTCAGGTGCAAGCTCTACAGCTGCACGGACTAAGGCTTTGTTATATGAGCCTTTTCGTAGGCTTCCAGCGAAAGCGAGAATTTTAATTTGCTTTTCCACAGAAATCACCAGTTGTTCAGCAAAAGATAGGTAAAATTAACCAGATTTAAAGATAGTTGTTGCTTGCTCGATTTTGCGACTGGCTATAATTGCTCCGGCATTAGACACACATTTTTTCTTTAAAACTGCAAGTTTGTCACAATATTCTTTTAAAGATGCGTAAAGTTAGGTTAGTTTATGCATGAATGGGCTTTAGCTGAAGCAATCCTCACATCTGCGAAGGAGATTGCTGAGAAGGAGAAGTTGAAAGAAGTTACAGAGGTAACCATTAAGGTCGGTGAGCTTCAGCAGGTTGAGCCTGGCATTTTGCGTTTTGCTTTATCGCAAATGAAACCAGAAATTTTCAAGAACGCCAAATTTCACATCTTAAAAGCTAAAACAACATTGAAGTGCAGAGTTTGCGAAACCACATGGCAGTTTAACACGAAAAAACTTGATAAAAACACTGCAGAAGCTATCCACTTTGTCCCCGAGGTAGCGCACACTTACATTAAGTGCCCTAAATGTGGCAGCCCTGACTTTGAAATCGGCAGCGGGCGTGGAGTTTGGCTTGAGAACATAAAAGGAGCCAAATAAGCGTGGTTGACCCCAGAACAAGCGTAATAAACAAGCGTTTAAGCCGAATAAGCAGAATTATTGCGGTTTCAAGCGGCAAAGGCGGAGTTGGAAAAAGCATGGTTGCAACCACGCTCGCATTAACCCTTGCACATAACGGCTGCAAAGTAGGCTTATTCGACTTAGACTTCACAAGCCCATCAACCCACATAATCTTAAACGCTGAAAACACGCAGCTGAAAGAGGAAAAAGGCATAATTCCGCCAACAGTTCACGGCTTAGAATACATGTCGCTTGTTTACTTTGTGGGCGATAACCCAGCACCGTTGCGTGGAGCAGACGTTTCAAACGCTTTAATTGAGCTATTGTCAGTTACGCAGTGGGGTAAACTGGATTTTCTAGTAATTGACATGCCACCAGGCATAGGCGACGCAGTTCTTGACTTGGTAAGGCTGATTAAACGCATAGAATTCCTAATAGTCACAACGCCTTCACTGTTAGCTTTTGAAACCGTAAAGAAACAAGTGAGCCTGTTGTGCGCGTTGAAGATGCCAATCATCGGTGTTATCGAAAACATGAAGATGGACAAGGCAAAAGGCATCGCAGAGGAAACAGGAAAGTTGGGGTTAAAGTTTCTCGGCGAAATTCCCTTTGACCCACAGGTTGAAGATGCCATCGGTGACGTGGAGAAGTTGCTCAACACTGCTATTGGCAAAAAAATCCAACAAGTCGCCGACAACAACATCCTATCGAAAAAGAGAGAACCCTAAAATGGATTGCGCTAAAGCGGTAATATTTGATTACATTGGCACATTGGTCAACTGCGGAAACTACACGATGGAAGCCTCAAGAGAAAAACTCCACGCAGCATTGGCGGATGAAGGTTTTGATGTTGTCAAAGACAAGTTTTTAGAAGCCTACATTGTGGCTCACGAGAAGTACCGCAAAATCCGCTATGAACAATTAAGAGAAGTAACTAACGCTGTTTGGGTGGCAGAAGCACTCAGCAATCTCGGTTTCAAGGTTTCAGCGGATGATTATCGCATCAAAGCTGCCTTGAACGTTTTCTTCAAAGACTACGTAGACACGCTTGAGCTAAGAGCAGGCGCAAAAAAACTGATCAAGCAAGCAACCCAACAATGCAAAGTAGCCTTAATCTCAAACTTCACCCACGCACCAGTCATCTACTCAAGCCTCAGGAAAACCGGGATAAACACGTTCTTCAATGCGGTTGTGGTTTCGGAAGAAAACGGCTGGCGAAAACCAAGCAGCCACATATTCCAAGACACCCTAAACAAGCTGCAAATCCAAGCAAACCAGGCAGTTTACATTGGCGACAGCCCAATTGAAGACATCAAAGGAGCTAAACAAGCAGGACTAAAAACAATCTTTGTTGCATCACAGTTTTACACGCTAAAAGACCTTTTCGATAGCCAGCAAAAGCCAGATTTCATAGCAAAAGACCTAAAAACAATTTCCCAAAATCTAAATCCCATTCTTTCCTTCAAAAACTCAGGAAACCAAAACTTAAACAAAAAGTAGCTAACTTACTCAAGAAACCTTGATTAAAATTTAATCCCCAAACCCAAACCCACGACTAACACGCCTACGACTACGACTCTTATACTCTCTCTACTTTCCCACACCCCCCGCCCCCTCGACAGACAGACAAACAGACCCAGACAGACAAAAAAAAAGAGGGACGCATATCAGCCCCGCATTGTATTGATCACATAAAACGCGTTCTCCTTCCTTGGTGTTTGGAAAACTTTTTTCACTTTACATTCTCGCTTCAAGTGAAGGTTTCTTCACAAAAACTCTTTTCAAGACAACCAGTTCTTATGCTTAATTGGTAAGTGATTTGCTTTGTCTGAAAGCAATGTGGAGGAAGAAACGTATTCCGTAATTTTTACATCTCTGAAACACCCCGTTCGCAGAAGAATCCTAAGAATGCTAGCTGAAAAACCGCTGAACTTCAGCGAGATCCAAGAATCACTGGCAATCGACAGCGGGCACCTTAACTATCACCTTGAAAGCCTAAGTGACCTGATTACTCATCTCCAGAATGGAAAATACGGGCTCTCAAGCATAGGTTTAGCAGCAATAAAATTGATGAGCGGTGTCGAAGAACACCAACCACAAAACAAACATGAAAAGCTAAAAACGAGACAAATCATATCCACAGTTTATCCGCTCATACTTGTGGGCGCCTTGCTGATCGCAAGTCTTTTCGCTCTGAATTATTCGGTTTTGTCCACAGCTTCTTTGGCTTCGGAGCAATCAATTCCGACTATGGCAACAATTTTTGTCGGCACAAATAAAACCGTGAGCTTTAATGTTACTACTGAACGTGTGCCTTGGACAGGCGCTTACAATATTAAAATTGACTCACAACCACTAACCTACTCCGAATTTTCCATGGGAGGTGGTCCTAACGTGTCTGTGGGGCAGGGTTTTGACCCACTCATCAAAAGTATAACTCTTAAACAATGGGATATTCAGAAACTCTACTTAGGTTTGAACATAACTTCAGGAGATTCAGGTACATATGGCTCGGGTCTCATTACTGGAAATTATACAGTTTCTGGAGTTTGGCCTGTTCTCCCGCTAGTCATGTATAGACCAAATGGGTCAAGTTCCGAATGGATTCCCCAATGGAACGTCACTGGGAGTCATACCGTGTACACCATTCCTTCAAATATAGATATAACTGCTCCTGGGAAATACGAGTTTGAACTTTCTCAAGGAAATTTGGGTGGGAAGGCAGATTGGACGGGCTTCCTTACAGTTACTTGGGCTTGGCAAAGCATTGAAAGACCATACTTCTATTACGGATTTGTTGGGTTAATTATCGCGTTAGGGTACATAACCTTTGTAACGGTTGGTTTACTCCAGAAACGAAAAACAAAAAATCCGAGTATTAGAATTTCACCGAATCGATGAAATGTGGCTAAAAGAGATTAAATATTTGGGATTCTTGGAGACCAGTCTTTCTTTTCGTTTCTCAAATACTTAGCCAATTAGAGAGCCTCTTCATTAAGAGTGTTTCAAGAGCCTGCTTCTTAAGAGGGGTGGTCTCTTTGAGAGCAATAGGCTTTTTCAAAGTTGCGCTCAATCCGCCTTTATTTAAGGGAACTATAGTTTTTTCCGAGTACTAGTGATTTCAAAGTGGCAGTTAATAACAGAAGTGACAGAAAGCAACAAAAAGTAACATTTTATTACTAAAAGTGTTCAATTTGTTTTTTTTCAATAATAACTCTATAAAAGTAAAAAAGGGGAAGGATTTAGATTTTCTTGGTTTTAGTTGCGGTTTCTAGGGCTACCACGCCTGGCAGTTTTTTGCCCATGAGGAACTCGATTAGTGCGCCGCCTGCAGTGCTTATGTAGCCGATTTTTTTGCTTAAACCGTATTCTTGTATGGCTGCGATGGTGTTTCCGCCGCCTGCTAAGCTGAAGGCTTTGCTGTTTGCTATGGCTTCGAAGACTTTTTTGGTGCCGTAGTTGAATTCTTTGTTTTCGTAAACTCCCATTGGTCCGCTGACAACTATGGATTTAGCGGTGGAGCTGATTTTTGAATAGTTCTCTACGGTTTTTGCGCCTATGTCAAAGATTGAGTATTCAGTTGGCAGTTTGCTTACGGGGATTTCTTTGCGTTTACCGTTTACGTCTAAGGCAACATCAACTGGCACGACAACCTTATCGGGATACTGCTCCATTAACGCTTTTATGCCTGGAATTAAGCCTGTTAACTCTTTCTTTGCGAGAAAATCCATGTTCTTCTTGCCAAGGTCAAAGCCTTTAGCTGCAAGGAACAATTGTGAAGTTACGCCGCCAACAAGCACGTAATCTGCTATGCCGTTGCCGAGGACGTACTTGCTGATTTCAAGGCTGTCGTCGGATTTTGCTCCACCCATAACGTAAACTGATGGCTTCTCAGGCTTTTCCAATGCTTTGCTTAAGCTTTTCAGCTCGCGTTCCATTATGCGCCCTGCAGCACTTGGCAACACTGCAGTGAAACCAACCATGGATACATGTGCGCGGTGTGCAGCGGCGAAAGCATCGTTAACGAATAAATCTGCGAGTGGCGCGAGGTTTTGGACAAGTTCAGTTTTGCTTTGCTGTTCTGGTGTGCCGCTTTTGGTTTCTCCATCCCACGAGCGTACGTTTTCTAGAACTAGGATTTCTCCGCTTTTCAGGTTCTTGATGGCGTTTTTTGCTTTTTCACCAAATACATCGTCGACGTATTTTACTGGGCATTTGAGGATTTTCTGCAGTATTTCTGCGTGTTGCTTTAGCGGTGTGTAGTCTGGGTCTCCTTTTCGTCCCTGATGTGCTAGAACAACGGTTTTGGCGCCCTTTTCAGCCAGTTCCTTGAGCGTTGATTCGGCATGTGCTCTGATGCGTACGTCGCTTGTGACCTTCTTGGTTTGCGGGTCAATTTCTGAGTTGAAGTCTACTCTGACGAGGACAACTTTGTTTTTGACTTGAAAATCGTCTAGGGTTTTGTATTTCGCCATGTTTTTCACTTCTTTTTAGTTTAGAAAAGAAAAAGATAGGAAGGATTTAAGTTTGTTTGCTTGTTTAGAGGCCTGCTTTTTTGCCGATCATTTCGATGAATTCAACCATGCGGTTGCTAAAGCCCCATTCGTTATCGTACCATGCGAAGACTTTAACGAAGTTGCTCTTTTCACCTAAAACCATGGTTAATTGTGCATCTAGGACTGCTGAATAAGTGCTGTGCAGTACGTCGCTTGAAACGATTGGGTCTTCAGTGTACTCTAAGATGCCTTTAAGTGGACCTGCTGCGGCTTTCTTCATAGCTGCATTAATTTCGTCTTTGGTGACTTCTTTTCCTAGTATAGCGGTTAAGTCAACAATGGATACGTCTGGTGTAGGCACACGCAGGGAATAGCCGTTCATTTTTCCAGCGCAACTTGGCAAAACTAAGCCGATTGCTTTTGCTGCACCTGTGCTTGTAGGGATAATGTTTATTGCTGCTGCTCTTGCTCTGCGGGGGTCTTTGTGGACAAGGTCTTGGATGCGTTGGTCGTTTGTATAGCTGTGGCATGTTGTCATTAAGCCTTTTTCTATGCCAAAGTTGTCAACTAATACTTTGCTGATTGGTGCTAAGCAGTTTGTTGTGCATGAAGCGTTGCTTAAGATATTGTGTTTTTCTGGGTCATACGACTTGTCGTTTACGCCTAATACAATGGTTACATCTGGGTTTTCTGCCGGTGCGCTGATGAGGACTTTCTTTGCTCCTGCTTGAAAGTGTTTGCCTGCACCTTCACGGTTGGTAAACAAGCCAGTGGATTCTACTGCTAAGTAAACTCCAAGGTCTTTCCATGGCAGTGCTACTGGGTCTTTTACGCTGAGACATTTGAGGGTTTTTCCGTTGACGACTATGTCGTTGCCTTCGACTTCGACTGTGCCGGGGAAGCGCCCGTGGATTGAGTCATATTTGAGGAGATGGGCATTTGTTTTGGCGTCTGCGAGATCGTTGATTGCTACGAAGTCAATTTTTGCGTTGCGTTCGAGTGCTGCGCGGTAAAGAAGCCTTCCGATTCTTCCAAATCCGTTAATTCCTACTTTTATCGTCATAATACATCACCATATTTTCAGAGTTTGTACAAGAGTCTTTATCTTAATTAATTTTCCGACAAAAATACAAGCAAACAAGATAAACAAGCGCAATCTCTAGTGCTCGGAAAAAGTTATAGCCTCCCTATATAAGCAATCAATGACACTTTAGTATCAACTGCCCAAATGATTGCAGTTTTTTGATGTTTGAAAAGAAGATGAAATGGTTAGAAAATTCCGCCTTCTCTAAAGTAATAGTTTTCTTCTTTTTTGGGACCAAAGCTTCTTACGCCTTCACGTTTAAGCTTGCACCGCAGTTCCTCAGCATATTCTTTGGTTATTTCGCCTTTTTTCTGCAGGTAAGCAATAATTTCTTCCGCTTGCGTTTCCGTGTCGCATCGGCGAATAAAGTCTACGGCGGATGGGTTAAAATGGCGTAGCTTATCAGGCGTTTCAGTGCAGGGGGCAAACTCCTCTTCCTCGCACTCTTCACATTCCTCGCCAGTAGCGGCTTCTTCGGCTTCCAGTGGGTTTTTTCGCACGGCATTAATTGGAACCTTGACTTCTCCTGTTTCTAGCTCATTGTAGAGGTTTGGAAACATTTTCTTGAGGGATTTTTTATCTATTGCCATTTTTCATCAGTTATTCAAAAATAAATATTGAATATGTTCTTTATGTGCTTTTTTGATGAAAAAACAATTTTCAGCGAGAATTATGCTGGGAGGAACTGTTGGGTTGGGTTAGTTTTAAGAATTTTTTCGAGTTCCTGAACCTTTAAACCTTTGATTTCGTCACCGAAAATTTCGCATTTTCTCTTTTTCCCTGCTTCCTCAGAGCTTCGAGCAACAATCTCGAGTCCATGTTTAGCCGAAGTTTCAGCGTAAATGTGAAATGAAGCCAAAGTTATTCCACGCTTGTTTACGGTTGTCCAAGCCGCTTTTGAAATCTTTACCCTCTCAGCCTTGAGGATTTTTACGATTTCTTCTGGCACGTCCGTATAAACGGCAATGTCAATATCGCTTCCCTGCCTTATCGTTCCCCGCCAAACGCTCCCAATTAAAACAGGACAATAAGCATCAAGAAGCTTCATTATCTTTAGGGCTTCCTTTCGCATTTGAATTAGGCGCTCTTTTCTTTTTGTGCCTTCGTTTTCTTCAGCTATTTTATCCAGTTCAAGAGCAACTTCAAGGTTAGAAGGCAAAAAGTGAGCGCCCAAAGTTTTTGCAGCTTTTTCTTTAGCTTGTTTGTATTCTTTTTCAGCTCCAAAATAAAGTAAAGTGGCGGCTTCTCTTGCGACTCTGCACTTTAAGTCAAAGTCAACAGTCATTATTACCAAGCGCTGTTCTCAGCGTTTTACTATTGTTTCGTAAAGCTCTACGGTTTTCTTGGCGATTCTGCTCCAAGTGAACTCGGCTAGAACACGTTTCCTGCCATTTTTGCCAAGCACCTTGCGCCTTTCTGGGTCTTCTAAAGCGCTGATTACTCCCCATGCAATGTCAGACGGGTTATTTGGATCTACGTGGTAACCGCATTGTTCTTCACCGCAGCAAATTACTATTTCACGCATTCCACTAACACCAGAAGCGCCAACCACAACTGCCTTCTCCATGCTCATCGCTTCAAGAGCAACAATACCAAATGGTTCATAGTGGCTGGGGAAAACTGCTATGTCGCATGCAGCATAATGTAAAATTCGTTCTTCCTCTGGAATGAAGTCAAAACAGAATTTAATATACTCATCTAAACGCATGGTTCTATTCAGGTTTGCTAAGTATTCTTGAAGGTCGCCTACACCTACAACTACAAGTTTTGCGTTAGGAATCTTTGTTAGAATATGCGGCATCGCCATTATGAGTTTATCAACGCCTTTGACGCCTACGAGCCTACCAAGGAAAAGAATCATCAGTTCATTATCTTTGATGCCATATTTTCCCCTGATTCGCTTAATCTCCTCAGAAGATACGTTCGCTGGATTGTATTTTTGTGGGTCAACACCGTTGTAGCTTACTTGAATCTTGTCTTTGGGAAAACCGAGCTGTATAAGCTCATCCTTCATAGCGTAAGATACTGTTACAATCATATCAGCCATTTTGCCTGCGCGCAATTCTATGTTGCTAACTACGCTTGAGCCGTTCCCTAAGGTTCGTCCTTTCTCGGTTGAGTGAACATGGAAAGCTAAGGGCAAACCGGTTTCTCTTTTAACTGTGATTCCGCCCATTGCTGAAAGCCAATCATGGGCAACCACAATGTCGTATTTCATGCCTTCTTTCTTAATCAACTCGTTGATGAGTTTAGCCGCAGATAAATAATTATAAACCATAAGTTTACCGAACAAATGCAACCCCCTGCCCCACTTCTTAATATCATCCGCGATCACGTCAGGGAGTGAATCTGAAATGTCGATGTGCAATGGACGATGAATCTCAATTCCACGCCAAATTTCCCTAGTTGGCAACGAACCAGCATCATCATTCATAGTAAAAACCGTTACATCGTGATCGTCCAAAACAAACTTTCGTGTTATCTCGGCGGCGTAAGTTCCCAATCCACCAACAATTTTAGGCGGATACTCATAAACAAAAACAGCAATTTTCATCCTAAACAGTCACCATTTTATCATCTTAGCATAAGGAACCTCATACTAAAGCTTTGCTTCTCTGCGCGAGCAACCTGAAACCCCAAAAAACATTTGTCACAACATAAGTAAAGGAAAAGTTTGATTAGACTGTTCTACATAGCACTAACAGGCAAGGTGCCAGCAAATGAGTTTATCACCTATCAAACAAGAAATACTAGAAACCACACTACTACACGAAAAACCATTGAAAGCCATGGAAATCGCCAAGGAAACCAAAAAAGAGTTCAAGCCAGTCATGATGCACCTCTTATGGCTCGTTCGCATGGGATACGTAAGCTTACCTGAAAAAGGACAATACGTTATAACTGAGAAAGGAAAAGAAGCCCTCGGCATACCGGAAACCAGCAAAGAAAAAGCCGCAGCAATATTAACCTACGCGCCGCATGATAAAGAATTCCACTTCTACGCCGATGTGGAGAAACCACTAAACCTGCACGCCCATAACCTTCGCGACTTCGCAAACAAACTCGAAAGAGCCGACATTGCATCAATAGAATTCCATGCAAAACGCGGTGATTTTGAAGCGTGGTTTAATGGATTAGGCGACGTGGAATTGGCTAAAAAAGTTGCATTGCTAAAACAAAGAAATGTGGTTGGAGAGGACCTGCGCAGGCAATTGCATGAAATTGTTGAGCAACGGTATATAGCGTTAGCTAAATTGGCAGGTCAACCAGTTTACACTGAGTAGTTTTTAGCTTTGATCTAGCGGTATAAAGCGTTTCTTCAATTTCCATTTCTGCTACGCCGGGGCCCATTCCACGGACGTTGCCGCTGAACGCGTCTTTCAGAAGGTCTTGACCTGCAGCGTAGAGTTTCAACTGAAAGGCTTTATCAGCGGCTTCCTTGAACGTATCCCAAGCAAGTTTGTGAACGTCCCTGTTTTGCTCGCCGTTTTCATGGGCCATAAGCAATTCAAGGTCATCGCCAGCATTGAAAACAAAAAAGTTGTTTATTATGCCTTCGTTCACGGCTTTTCTCAGGTTTTTTTCAGCTATGTCCCAAAGAGGTTTGGGAACAACATGATGCCCAGCCAAAGAGCCGACATCACATTTAATTAAAGAGATCGTGCCTTTTTTCGCCACACACAACCCCATTTAAACCGAGGGAAGCAATGCTTTTTAAGTTTTTCATAAATTCAGGTTTTAGTTTATGGAAAAAATGAAATAGACAAAGGTAAATATGACGTTGCGGAGGAGCCTGCATTGAGTGAAGTTAGAATAATTTCAGTGAAAATACCTGAAGAAGTCTACCAAGAAATGGCGCTACGCATTCCTGAAGGTGATAGAAGCAACTTTATCAGGGAAGCCATAAGCGAGAAACTGCAGAAAACGCCTAAAGCAGATAAACTTTTAGCCTTGGAAGAGAGAATGGGCAAAATTGAGCAGGAGTTCGGTCAGATCAGAAAATACCTCGCCGATTTGGAGCTGCTCACGTTTCAGCACGGTAAGATTAACCCGCACTCTTTCTGCATCGATGAATTGGACCATAAAATAATGGAGTACCTACTTCATTACAAAAGCGCAACTACGCCTGAATTGGCGGCTTACGTTAAAACCAACAGGTGGCTCATACTTAACAGGCTTAGAAAAATCCAGAAAACATCCAAAAAACAAGTTGGAAAACCCATAATCGAATATTATGCTGGAGAACGGTCTGGCAAGAAAAAAGCTTGGTGGATAGACGAAGAATTAATCCAAGAATAACAAGGTTAGCTTTAAATTAACTGGCATATTTGGTTTGTAAACTGTGGGCCCGTAGTCTAGTACGGATTAAGGCGTCGGCCTCCGGACGCTTCATAAAAGTGGGAGTTAGCCGAAAATCCTGGGTTCAAATCCCAGCGGGCCCGCCATCCCCCGTGCGAATATGTACTTTTTAAGATAAGTGGAGGTCACTTACTTATCGGGTCAAAGCTGTTGAATTGATTTAGTTGTCTTCGGGCTTCGATCCATATAGCGAGTGTTGTTTGACTCGTCTGCTTACATCGAAAAACAATAGCTTGCAAAGTAATGCTCAAACTAAAGACTTAAAAGGAATACAATAAAAAGAGAGTTCGATAGTTAAATGTCAAGAAAATCTTTGGCTACAGGGCTTGTTTTGGTGGTAATTATAGGTTTATCATTAGCCTACTTCTTAACTGATGGTTTCATAATTTACCCTCTTCAAATCAAAATCAATCAATTAAGCATTAATAGTGACCATTCAACTTATAGAGGACAAGTTTACCAGCAAGTTGGGAACCACAAATACATCTTTGAGTATGTTCCAACCTTTACCGATAATGGTCAAACTTATAACGGCAACCTTACCATACAGAGAACAGACCTGCAAACAGCAACCAGTTTTCCGTTAACTATTGGCCTTTCACAAAACTGCCAAGGTATGACATTCACTATTACTCAAGCTAAATTTGATTACGCCATCGTGACGGTAAAGCCCACTTCATAAAAAGTGGGCGATCGCAAAAACAAAGGCAAATAATTGGTAGACCTTTTCCCTAGCATATGCATACCCTACCTATAAGAAAAGCATCTGTTCTAAAAGATAGTTTAAAAAGTTAAGTTGCTATGGGCTTATCTGTATAGAATATGAAACACTCCAAAGCAATCATGTTGGCATCTGCAATACTCATCCTGTCTATTGTTGGTACTTTGGGCCTCTGGGTAATAATTAACCAAAGTAATAATGGCCAAAACCAAAATCCAATTCCAGTACAGACAATAGCTCAAAAACCAGCTTCATATTTGTCTAAGAGTGTTACTGTTACTGGTCTTCTCTCAAACGTACCTGCTCCCAATCCTACACGGTATGAACTGTCCGATAACAACCAAACAATTGCTATTGATGTAGATTGGAACTCAAATACTGTCCTGATACCGCAGTATAATGCTACTAATGCAATCGTACACGGCATTCTCAAAGAGGAAAAATGGACTTTCCCGTATACCGGAACACAGACGGACATTTATTATTTTCAAGCAGAGAACGTTAAGCTGGCAAAGAATTAACAACTTAAGTCAAATCATCGCCTTTCTTGTACTTTATAGAGCATCGAAAAACCAATAACTTGAACTCGATAGACTTTTTCCAAAGTAGGTGTGTGCCTACCTTATCTACAAAGATGCTTGTCAAGAACCCGCTGTGACAAGTCTTTTATTGTCAACCATCTCTTAGAGTAAATTATGGGTAACAGAGGCAAGAATTTAGCTTAATGTTTGTCATCATTTTCCTTACATCTTTAGTAACACTTCAGTTTGTAGCTGTAAAAGCTACTTCTATAGCTGTTCTAGCCTTAGAACAAAGCGTTCTATAACCAGAGCTAATAGGCGCACTTAGCATATCGCTTCATGGTGAAATCAAATGGAGTTCAAATTTAAACTCATTGCAGTTGCCGCTCTAGCCTTGTTGGTTGGAACGGTTTTTGCTGCGCCGCTTTTAATAGCGCCGACCAATGTTCAGCCCTTTCCGCAAGTGCCGGAGGGTCCTAAAGCCGATTTCAGCGTCAACGTCGTCTACGCCAACTTCACTCCCGTCAACTGGCAATACACCAGAACAGATTACGATTTCTCAGGCAACCCTTCAGTTGACACCTACCAAGCAATCAACATTACATACAACGTCGTCCTCAACGTTACAAACCTCTCAAACCAACCCGCCACAGTCTACGAATTTTCCTTCGCAGCCGCTCAGGGCATCAACGTTCAGCAGTCTTCAATTCTAGGCGGCACAATCTATATCTACGGAAACAACAGTACATCCAGCGCTTTCCCATACTGGTACTTCGGAGGCATAGTTTCCGGAGTTTACCTCAACAACAAATGGGTAAACGCCACTTGGATGCCAAACACCTACACAGACAATAACGGCACATCGACTCTTGTACCTTACCCAGAATGCTTGTACTTATTTACCGAAGCCAATTATCACGGAGGCATCATGGGCGGACCCCTCACCCCAGACAACATCCGCGCCTACAGTGCAGACCACACAATCAACGGCACAGTTCCAGCTCTGCCAGAAAATGCAAGCGACACAGGCATCTCGTTTGGAGGCGTACCCATCACAGAATACTACGACCAAAACGGAAACCCCTTGATAACCGAGATGTACATTAACGGGGCATGGGTTGACGTGACGGGCAAAGTAAAAGTCGACAACACACAGCCAATGACAACTATATCAAACCCGCTGGTAAACGATGTCTTAACAGTGGGAGCACAACCATACGAAAACATGAATTCAAGCCTAGGCGCCATAACGACATTGCCGACATGGGGCGATTGGGATGTTGGACGAGGATATAGCTGGCTCCCATGGGATTGGAACCAAAAGGGATTCAACAACACTTGGGCACCACATGAGTCAAGGCTGATCATGTTCAACAACACGGAAATGTTCATAATAGACCCTGCAGGGGCAGCACCAACCGCGGGCCTAGCTGCGCTCGAATCAGGAAACATTACACTGTACTCTTCTGTCTCAAACTACATCAACAACCAGCCAGTTAACGGAACCTACTTCAATACCGTCTCAACTGCCACCCAAGTAACTCAACTACAACTGGTTGAAACTCAAAACGGATATGTGTATAATGCAATCTTGGCTGATAATCAAACGTTCCAACTGGGCAATTCAAGCATAGAAGTAACTGTAGCGCCGACTTCAAGGCCGTGACCAACATAAACCCAGCTAAACACTGTGGAACTGCAAAGAGCAGGAAACAGCGGCGTATTCGGCAAAATAGAGGGTTAACCTCTACACCCCATTTTTTGGGATTGACTCTCTTAGGAAACTGATCGGAAGGGAATTAAAGTGACAAACCTTAACACAGAAGAACTTGAAGGCAAAACCCTAAACGTCTACGCCTGCATGGTTAAAGAAGGTAAGTCCTTGGGTCCCCGAGAAACCATGCGACTAGCCAACCTTAGCAGCCCAAGTGTGGCCTACTGGCATCTGCAAAAACTCGAATCATTCGGCTTAATAACAAAAAACCAATACGGCGAATACTTTATCAAAGAAAAAGTAAATATCAGCGGGCACCTCTGGATTGGGAAAACCCTTGTGCCCCGCCTAATCTTCTACTCCTTTTTCTTTATCGGTATTCTATGCGTAGAAGCCATAGCCATTGCCATCCCCTTTTTCCAAAAAGGCCAAACACCCAGTCTCTACCTGTTTTACTTGATGGCTCCAACCGCCATTGCCATGGTGCTGTTCCTGAGTGAAGGCATTTGGCTCCGAAGAAAAACACAAAGTGAAAACAATAGAAAAAAACGTACCCTGAAAAAACACAGGCTGATAGGTGAAGTACATGAGTAAGTTCGCCGAGAAAGATTTGAAGAATCCAGAGTTCGCAGACCACAAACGCTTCTGCCAAAGTTGCCGCAGAGAAACGTTCAGGTGGACTTGCTGTGGCAAGCAAACCTCGCGGGTGAAAATGCATCCCAGTCTCAAAGATAAACTACAGATGAAGTAAGAAAATATGCTGCATAGAAAAGTTAATCCAAAAGAACGCTCAAATCATGCGAATTGATGGGTGGAGACAAACTGATTTGTGAGTGGAATATTATGGCGTGAGGATTCGCTTAAATAATTAAGCGCATCCCAGCGGGCCCGCCTTTTTGCTTTGTAATCCATCAATGGTATAGTTGTGGTAGTTTGAGCGAGACAACAAGTATTCTTATAATGCTTCCGCTAATTTATAGCAAACTCTCACAAGTGTGCTCCTATGGTTAGCTGTCAAAACTGTGGAAAAAACCTCACCAAACCAGATAGGAAGATAGAAAACGATTTCTTTTGCATAGCAGTTTACACTTGTGATAAGTGCGGTGCCAACTTCAAAATAGCATATTAAGCTGTTTTCGTGACTTCTTTAGGCTGATAGATAACAACTTTGCCATTTTCTTCTCTTAGTGCTAAGCTGTGTTTTTCAGCAATGTTTTGTAACCGCTGTTTGGTTTCATTATCTAGAATTGTTTTAATGTGTACTTGATACCCCGTTGAGTCTGGGTCATCTGGTCTTGAATCAAACAAAGCAACAGCATTCGGCGACATGTTCGTACAAGTATTAGTGATTTCTTTTAAATAAGTGACTGCTTCATGTCTGTTCATCCTGCAAATCACAACATATATTTTGTCTCATGTTTCAATATAAGCTTTAGTGTTGCTGGTCTCTTGGTGTCTCTTGTTCTACGCCTGTACGCTTGATAGCTTAGTGATAACAATGATTCGACTTTCGTCAAAACATAACGGTAATTTCTACCTAAACAAGTTTTTGACGTATTTCAAAATGAGTTGCGGCTGATCAAACGCTGTCTTCAACGCTTTCCGCGGATTTTTGATGTGATTTAGCAAGGATAACTTCTTGTACTCCTGAAGCGCCTTAGCAGCTATCTCTTTCACTTCTTCGGAGGTGAAGTCTTCAGTCGAAATCAACGGCATGCCTTTTGGCTGGCGAGCCTCAGCAAAAGAGTTCCAAGTCAAATTTTCCTGAATGTAACCTTTAGCCTTGCACTCATCATACAGTCTTGTGCCAAACGATGGCGTTGCAAAGAACAAGTGCATGCCAACATCAAAATCACGTTTGAGCCTTAAAGCAAAATCAACGGTTTTCTGCATGTCCTCTTTCTTTTCGCCTGGAAAGCCAATAATGTAGAATGCGCCAGTTTTCAATCCGATGTCTCTGCAGATTTTCGCAACTTCCACTACACGGTTTAAGTCAAGGCTTTTACAGATCACGTTATCTAAGATTTGTTGGTCGCCTGATTCTACTCCGAAAAAGACGCTTTGGCAACCCGACTCTTTCATTTTTTTCAGCAGATTCAAATTTAAGCAGTCTGCTCTGACGCCGTTTGGTGTTTCCCAACCAATACTGATTTTTTTCGCGATTAAACCGTCACAGATAGCTTCGAACCTTGCAAGATCAAGCGTTAAGTTGTCATCTTCAAAGAAAATGTTCTTAACATTAAACTTTTCCACAACGTATTGGATGTGGTTTAACACGTTACTTGCAGAGTTCGCCCTAAACTCCCTGCCCATATGCAAATGAACCGAACAGAAACAGCAGTTAAAGGGGCAACCCCTGCTGGTAATCATTGATATCGCCCTGTTCCTGAAACTGCGGTAACCTATCTTTTTGGGGCTTAGGTACTGCTCCATATTCACTAGGTCGTAGGCTGGGTAGGGAAGCTCATCTAAGTTTTTGATGAAAGGCCTTGGAGAATTTAACGTGACTTCTCCATTTTTGCGGTAGGCGATGCCAAGAATTTCGCTTAACTGTTTTTTGCCTTCAAAATACTGGGCTATGTCAAGCATAGTGTTTTCGCCTTCGCCTGTTACAGCGATGTCAACGTTTTTTGCCTCTTCAAGGAATCCTTTTGGCACCGTGGTGACGTGTGGACCGCCTACAACTGTTAAAATGCCTGGGTCAACTTGCTTGGTTAAGTTGCTTATTTTAAGTGAATTTTCTATTTGGCAAGTGAATGGTCCTGCTATACCAACGATGTCTGGTTTTCGCCTGCAAATTTCCTGCTTTATCTGTTCAAACGGCATGCCAACGTTTATGGTTTCGCCGTTTTTCTGGAATGAGTAATCAGTCATAAAAGCGTCTAAAATTTCCGTTTTGTACCCTGCTCTTTCAAGCACCGCCGCTATGTACATTAAGCCTAGAGGCAGATTGCCTGCGGGCTGTTCTGAACCTGGATAAAATGTTTGAGGCGGATTGATGAGAAGCACTTTCATTCAGGTTACCCAATGATTATTAAGTTGACCAGTCGGAGATATTTAAATTAACTTATAATTTAAATTATCATTTGGAAGTTCATAGTGTAAGCTGTTTTTTGTTTATTTATTCATATTTCAGAATATTTTATGGTGCTTAGTTAGCATGTTACAGTTATGCTACAACCACATAAGTTTATGAGCGGTTATTCGGCTCTACTATTGGTAACTTTTCCATAGTTTAATAGGAGGTGACAATTTTTTGAGTATGCGTGAAGAAGAAAGTAGAAAGGGCAAGATGACTGTTGCTGAAGCAGGGAGGAGAGGCGGAGAAAGAACTGCTCAAACTCATGGACGAGAATTTTATGAGGAAATAGGTCGCAAAGGCGGCGAAAAAGTTTCTCAAGAGCGAGGCCCAGAATTTTACAGCGAAATAGGAAGCAAAGGCGGTTCTGAGAGAGCTAAGCAGCATGAAGGCTCACTAGAAGCAAGAGGAAAAACAAGCCTGGAAGAAGCAGGACATAGAGGTGGACAGAGGGTCCGAAAACTAATCCAAGCAGGCAAAGAACATGAGGAAGAATAACAGGTCTTTTTATCAACTATTTTTGTAACTACTTGTTAATTTCCTGGTTCTTTAGATATCAAAGGCATAGTTTGTTTTTTATGGAGGTGAAAGGCATTGTCAAGAGAAGAAAAAAAAGGTA
The DNA here is from genome assembly GCA_963715865.1 of Candidatus Bathyarchaeota archaeon. Lineage (GTDB taxonomy): Archaea > Thermoproteota > Bathyarchaeia > Bathyarchaeales > Bathycorpusculaceae > Bathycorpusculum. The sequence goes on along the minus strand of OY970280.1, from coordinate 1,978,706 downwards.
AAATGACTGTTGCTGAAGCAGGGAGGAAAGGCGGGCTAAAAACCTCCGAAACCCATGGAGAAGAATTCTATAGTGAAATAGGCCGCAAGGGTGGAAAGATAGGCGGACCGAAAGGTGGGCAAAGAGTCCGTAAGCTCATCCGCGAAGGAAAAGAACACGAAGAGGAATAGGTAAAACTGATATTCATCTTATTTTAGATTTGGAAAGCTCATTTTCCACGTTAAAAGTTTTTTCAATTTATTCATAGCCTATATTCCATTTTGGACTAAAAAAGGCTCTTTTTCCCGTTGTTACTGTGTTAAGACAGCCACATATGTTTAAAAGTTATGTTTCGGGCTAGAAAATTGGGAAATTGAGAAAGCGACTGTTAACCCTTTTGTGGAGGTGATATGCGTGAGTGAAGAGAAAAGGAAAGGAAAGATGACTGTTGAAGAGGCTGGGCGTTTGGGCGGTGAAAAAACAGCGGAGACTCATGGCCCAGAATTTTACAGCGAAATAGGAAGTAAAGGTGGTTCTGAGAGAGCCAAGCAGCACGAAGGCTCACTAGAAGCAAGAGGAAAAACAAGCCTGGAAGAGGCTGGGCATAGAGGGGGTCAAAAGGTTCGCAGGCTTATTCAAGTTGGAAAAGAACATGAACAAGAATAAACAAACAATTTTTTTACTGAATCGTCCCTTTGGGGTCAAATGTGCATGTTCTGATTTCTTAGGGGGTAAAATACACTGACTGAAAAAAAGAAAGGCCAAATGAGCGTTGAAGAAGCTGGAAGGAAAGGCGGCCAGAAAGGTGGACGAAAGACCGCTGAGACACATGGGCGAAAGTTTTATGAAGAAATAGAAAGTAAGGGCGGACATAGAGTTCGCGAGCTCATCTAGGAAGGAAAAGAGCACGAGAACGAGTAACTGTAGGCTAATTTTGTGCATTTTCTAAATTTTGGTTTAAGTTAATTTTTAGGAGGTGAATTTATTGGCAGAGAAAAGGAAAGGAAAGATGACTGTTGAAGAGGCTGGGCGTTTGGGTGGTGAAAAAACAGCGGAGACTCATGGCCCAGAATTTTACAGCGAAATAGGCAGAAAAGGCGGACAAAAGGTTCGCAAGCTTGTTCGGGAAGGGAAAGAGCGTGAAGAGGAATAAACGGTAAGTAATCATGTTTTTTCTTTCAAAGTTAATTCGTTTAAGAATATGGAGGTGAAAAGCAACGAGTAGACAAGAAACTCAAACAACTAGGCGTAGAGGAATAGGTCAAGGTAGAGGAACTAGACGGCAGTATACAAATAGAAGCGGAAAATCTGGTCATGTGAGCCCAGCTATTGTAGAAAAGTATCTCGGCGGGATACATTATCCGGCTGAAAAGAAGAACTTATTAAATAATGCTCAGAATAAAGATGCCCCCGACGACGTGATAGATTTATTGAACAAGCTGCCAGATAAGACCTATAACTCGCCAATCGATGTAACAAAAGAAATAGGCAAAATTGAATAAACAAATAAATTGTCATTCAGTTTTCTTTATTTCAGTTTTTTTACTAGAGCCTCCACAAGTAGTTAAACCAAAGTTATGCCTGGTAGGTTTGTGATTGCTTCTTGATAACCACATATGCTTAAGGGCTATCCTTGGAATAGATAACAAGACAGCTTTTTTCAAAAAATATCGGAGGTGAATAGTTTTGGCGGTTAAAAGTGAAGAAAAAAGGAAGATGACCCGTGAAGAAGCCGGCAGAAAAGGTGGAGAAAAAGTGGCAAGAGAAAGAGGTCGAGAATTTTATAGGGAAATTGGTAGGAAAGGTGGAGAAAAAGTAGCTGAAGAGCGTGGTTCCGAATTCTATAAAGAAATAGGCAGGAAAGGTGGCGAAAGCCGAGGAAGTAAAATCATTGGAACCAAAGTAACGCGTGGTAGAAGACGAAGGGCAGAAGTGGGACGTACTAAACGAGAATGACAATGGATAGACCACACTTTTGCATGCTCTTTCTTATTGTTTAATTTCTCATTCAAGCATGAAACGCCAAAATATTGAAATAATAATTAATTCTATTACGTTTTTATGAAGAAAATTCTTGTCCTATATTATAGCAGAACCGGAAATACTGAAAAAATGGCGAAAGCCGTAGCTGAGGGAGCACAAATCAACGATAACATTGAAGTGGAATTAAACTTTCACGTTGAACCTGAGGAACTGAGCACTTTTGATGCTATAATTGTCGGTGCACCAACTTATTATCATGAGTTGCCTGTTGATTTCAAAAGACTTTTCGAGGAAGTTGCAGCAAAGGGCATAAGTTTGAAGGGTAAAATAGGCGCAACATTTGGTTCTTATGGATGGAGCGGTGAAGCACCCAAAAATATTTTGGAAATTATGAAAAACAAGTTTGAAATGCTTGTGGTTGAACCGCCTTTACTAGTTAATTATGTTCCTGACCAAAAAATGCTTAGCGCCTGTAGGGATTTAGGAAAAAGAATTTCCGAAAGCTTGATGAACAGGACTTAACACTTAAGCGGATGGGAGAAAAAAATGGAAAAATCAAAGAATAATCTCCTCGAATTTTTGAAAAATCAAATAGTAATAGAAAAAGAAATTGTAGCCTCCCTTGAAAAAGCAATTGTTGACATGAAAAATCCAGCTGTTAAAGGAGTATTAAAGGGTGTATCGTTGGATTCTGTGAAGCATGCAGAACTTTACTCGGCAGCCATTACCTTGTTGACACATGCTTCTACAGCATTAACTCAGGAAAATCTTGATGAGCAAAGAGCACTAGTGGAGAAACACATTGAGATAGAAGCGAAATTAATAAAAAAACTTGAAGCTATCATGCCCACAATTGAGAATAAGAAAGTTGAGTTTCTCTTAAAGGCCATATTGGCTGATGAATGTAGACACCACGCTATGCTAAAGATGGTTCTGGATATAATTGTTCACGGAGAAACCATAACAGAGGCGGATTGGTGGAAACTGCTCTGGGAAAACGTGCCGTTTCACGGAGCCCCTGGTGGCGGATAACAAAAAAGGAAAGTGGCTTTTGGGGATTGTTTGCTAAGAGTTAGCATTGCCATGCATGACTTGTTCAGAAGAGTTCCATGTCTCTTCGACTATTTGCTGAAGCTCCTGCAGTACTGAAGCTAACTTTTCACCTTTGCAGGTTAAACCGTAGGCTTTCGGCGTTTTTCTTATGAAAACTAGTTTTTTGCCTTTCAAGCCTCTTAGATACTTGTAGGTTCTTCTTATGGAAAGTCCTGTTTCTTTGGCAAGTTTTCCGGCGGAAATTCCTTCATTATGGATTGCGTCGTAAATTCTTCGTTCGGTTAATGTGAAGTTTTCTTTGTCGGGATCTCGTTTTGATTTGAAGAAAAATATGTAGTCTCTTTCCATGGAAGTTTCTATTAAACCGGCTGAGCGTAAGCGTTTGAGGATTCGTGAAGCGATTTTTGGCGAGATAAGGGCTTCAATGGCTTCAAACGTTTTCGGTCCCGATAGTAAGGATTGTAGAAGGGTTTCTTCATAACATTCTGAGTGGGCTGGTAGCATTTCGACAAATTCAGGGAAGTTTCCAAGTAACTCTGTTAGACGACCACCGAACGTGGTTGCGTAGTATTCGTCTCGTGCTTCGGTCGCTAGCCCTACTGCCATTAATGGGCGTAAATATTCCTCGCTGATGGTGTCTTGGCTGTGGCTGTGTCCTGTTTTTTTTAGTTCTTGTTGTAGTTGGCTTACTGAGTATCTGCCGTTTACGATTGCTTGTAGAATGTGCAGTCTCGTCTCATTTTTTAAGACGTTGAAGAGTTCTTTTATGTAGTTTGGTTTGTCCATGGTTTCGCGGAGTTTTCTTAGCTCGTTTTTTAGTTTGTATACTCGGCATCGGCTTATGCACTCTAAGGGTGTTATTGGAGCACAGTTTCTGCATTCTGCATTAAGTGACCTGAGCATTCCCGCTAAGTCGTGGTTGTCGCCTTTTCGAGGTGGTGACAGGACGTTGCCCATTTGTTTATTCTCCTATCCTGGCGCGTGTGTCGTGACGGGTAAGGAGTGAGAGATTGGGTGTAAAACTGCTTTTTTGCGATTGATAGCCCGTCATGACACGCGTCATAAAAATATGACAAGCGTCATATTTAAATAAGTTTCCCCCAGAAATAAGAGTAATTGGTGTGGAATTTGATACTACCGTGCGAAGTGGGAGTAAAAACCGTTTTACCCGCAGTCAAAGCTATCATGGCGAGGTCAATCGTCGAAAAACATGGATTGAACGAAAAACAAACCGCAGAACTTCTCGGCTTATCCCAATCCGCAGTAAGCAGATATGTAAATAAAGAAAGAGGAAACCTACTCACAGTCGAAAACGCGACTGAAGTCTTGGCACTTATAGACCAAATGGTAACTTCCCTCATAAAAGAACCAAACAACAAAACAGAAATCCTCAAACTCTTCTGCCAAACATGCAAAGCCATCAGAGAAAAAGGATTAATGTGTCCACATTGCCAAAAAGAAATGCCCCAAGAGTGGGCGGAAAACTGCTTCTTCTGCCGCTAACTAAAAAAAGGGAATTTATTTATTAAAAGCAAAGATTAAACTGATTTTGAGGAAAATTCAATGCTATATGACGAGAATGCTGTTTTAGACATCATTGAAAAAGTAACTAAAAGCGTAGTTAACAATGGTAGGGAGCTCTTTTTTGAGTTAAAACTAAGCGAAGCGCCATAAGCAATTTTTTTGGAAGGGTTCGGTTGAGTCAAAGTCAAATTAAAGAAATCTTAAAGAAATACACGGTTATCGCGGTTGTTGGGTTATCCAAAGAGCCGGGGAAAGACAGCCATAAAGTTAGCGCTTACCTAAAACAGCATGGATACCGCATTATACCCGTAAATCCATTTGCAGATGAAGTTCTTGGCGAGAAAAGTTACAAGAACCTGCTTGATATTCCGCCTGAAATCCAGAAAACCATCGAAATCGTTGACATTTTCAGGCCAGCAAAGGACGTTCCGCTGATAGTAGAACAAGCCATTAAACTTAGAGCATTGTATGGTAAGCCTTTTGTGGTTTGGATGCAGCTTGGAATAGTTAATGAGCAGGCTGCTGAGGCGGCTAGGCGTGCTGGTTTGATTGTTGTTATGGATAAGTGTTTGATGGTTGAGCATCACCGCTTAGCTTAGCGGGCTATATTGCGCCAAGCAGTAAGGATGCAACGGTTGCGATTATAACGATGGCTATAGTCTCGGAGAGTGTTACTTTCCAGTTCACTCGGGTCTTCTTTGAGCGGTACCGGACTAGGAATACCCCTGCAATAGCGATAACTAGAATGAGCGACACGACAATATTGTAATAGGGCGGAAGAACTAGGTAAGCTGCAATTGGGAAGATTCCAGCAAGAAAAGTTGTGGTTCCACAGATTATGGCCGCGTAAAGATTCGACCTGTGTATTTGTTTGCCAAGTAAAGTAAAGAGTTTCTGCACTAACAGCAAGGATTTGTCGCGTTCTTTCTTGTCAGGTATGTCACTTAGACTGTAATTCATCAAGTTCTGCAGCGTCATGATGTCAGCTAAGTCTTCGGTGATTCCGCCAAGGAGGAAGCTTGAGAAGTTGGTTATGGCAACTGCGCTCAGTGTTAAGAAGGCAGCGAAAACGACTGTTTTCGGGTTCCCAAAAAATGCGGTGTTAGCGGTTAACGTTGCTATGAAAGCTGAGAGAATAACGACTAAACTGGTTATTGAGCCATCAACTAAACCAGCTACAACTTCCATGATAGGTTCTTTCTTTAAGAGAAGACTTTCCCATTCTTTGCCTAGCCTTTGGCCTTGCGGCGTTAACTGCACCATGTCTTCTTTTTCGATGATAAGCCCTTCAGCAGACATTTCTTTGAGTGCTTTATCCAACTCGTTCATTTCTATGCAGGCGTAGCTAACGCAGATGCCGTCAACCCGGTTTTTTAGGGCTGATTTTTTTATTTTAGCGCCCTTGCTTAGGTTTAATAGGACAATAACGCGGATAACGTCAGGTAACTCTTGGATTTCAAAGGACACCTAAATAGTCACCGTTTTGAACGACACACAAATAACTTTTAAAGAGGCTAATAACTTTTTGTGCGTTTCAATGGTTCGCCTTTGAGTTTTCCAGTTAAGGGCACTGTGCTCGCACGCACAAAGAACTATCTCCCACTCTTTACATAAAAATTGGCTCTTGCTTCTGGAAATAGGTTAAAATTTCGCAACAAGCATCTACTATGTGGTTTTTTTATGTGTTCTGATTACGCTGATTGGGACGAGTATTACCGCAAGTATCCCCTTGGAGAGTTAGGCTGGGAACTTGGCAAACCCAGACCAATACTTGTTGAATACGTAGAAAAAGGGCTAATAAAAAAAGGCAAAGCCTTGGATACTTGCTGCGGGGCTGGAACCAACCCTATCTACCTTGCCCAAAGCGGTTTTGACGTAACAAGCATTGACATTTCATTGACTGCTATTGGGATGGCAAAGAAAAAAGCAAAGCAAGCAAAAGTTAACATTAACTTTCTGACCGAGAGTTTTATTGATTTGTCGTTTAAGGATGAAGCGTTCGATTTCGTTTTTGACATGGGCTGCTTCCACCACGTTGAAGTTGAAGACCGACCCACATTCATTAAAGGTGTTTTTCGCGTTTTAAAGAAAGGAGGCGTTTACATGCTTACCTGTTTTAGCTACATGAACGGGCCAGCGTGGAATCATTTCACAAGGCAGCAGATAGTTAACTTATTCTCCGACTATTTCCAGATAGACAAGATTGAGCATTATCCTTCGCGGGAAGGCGACGGCTACATACGTTTCTTTTTTACAGCATTAATGCAAAAAAAGCCTTAGCCTACTTCATTTTCTCCAGCGTTTTTTGTATTTCCTGATAGTTTGGTTCAACAGCTGGATCATCAGAAATCCAAGCGTACCTCACTGTGCCGTTCTCGTCGAGAATGAAAATTGAACGCTTGGCAACCGTGTAACCATTGAGTCCAGCGAAATTAGGCAACTCCAATCCGTAGGTTTTGATGACTTCACGTTTGTAGTCGCTTAGTATTGGAAAGGGCAGCCTGTTTTTTTCTGCAAAAGTTTTGTTCGAGAAAGGGTCGTTTACACTTATTCCAATGACTTGGGTCTTCAAATCAATAAGCCGAGCCATGGAATCACGAAATTCACACATCTCCTTTGTGCATGTTGAAGTGAATGCGCCAACGAAAAAGGCTAACACGGTTTTTTGACCCATAAATTCTTTTAGGCTTCTCGGTTTCAAGTCAACATCGGGCAAAGTGAAATTCGGTGCTTTATCTCCGACTTTAATTTGGCTTACCATTAAAAACAATCCTCAATTCTATGAAAGACGAAGGTGTATAAATTGGTGATGCTTTTTAGCCAAAAGCAAAAGCACACGGGCAAATCTTATTGAGAACGCATATTTCGCATTTAGGTTTTCTAGCTATGCATATTTGCCTTCCATGAAAAATCAACAAATCGGTAAGTTGCATCCACTTCTCTTTCGGAGTAATTTGCATTAGGTCCTGTTCTATTTTAGCAGGATCATTTTGCTCTGAAAGCCCAAGCCGCTGTGAGAGCCTGCGGACATGGGTGTCAACTGCTATGCCAGCAGTTATGCCGTAAGCGTTGTATAACACTATGTTGGCGGTTTTTCGCGCGACACCTGAAAGCTCCATTAATTCCTCCATTGTTTTAGGTACTTGCGAATTGTATTTTTGGACTAGGAGTTGGCAACATTTTTTCAAATTCAAGGCTTTGTTATGGTAGAAACCTGTTGAACGTATATCTTGTTCTAACTCTTTTAAATCAGCGTTAGCGTAGTCTTCAGGTGTGCGGTATTTTTTAAACAGGGTTTTGGTTACTATATTGACTCTTTCATCGGTTGTTTGGGCAGAAAGCATGGTGGCTACGAGCATTTCCAAAGGATTGGAATAGTTTAGGGCGGTTTTTGCGTTGGGGTACTCTTTTTCGAGCAGTTCGATTACTTTTGCTGCTCTCTGTTTGGGTTCAAGGTATGTTTCTGGTCTTTTCATTCAGGGATTTCTCCTTAGAAGCATAATCGGTATTAATGAAGTAAATAGGGCAGTGAATAAAAGATTTTTGACCCTGACAAATTTGGCTCTTTTAACATTTGTTTAATAATATAATTTTATGCTCTAAATTTGCAAAGTATTATCTGTGTGTAATTGCGTAATGTTTATATAATTTCCAATAATTTGAAAACATGTTAAATACTGCAAGTGATCGTTATGGTGAACCCGACAAGAATAACAGTTGCATTCGACAAAACAACAGCTGACTTACTAGAAAAAATAAGCACCGAAGCACAAGTTTCACAAAGCGAAGTCATGCGCCGTGCCCTAAAATTCTACAATGAAAACAAGGCTCTCGAAGACCCAGCAATCAAGAAAAAAATTCAGGCATACATAGACATGCTGCTTAGCGGCGAACACATAATCCTAGACGTTGACCACTGGCTCATGTTCCTGCGCCTAATCGCTTCATCGCCTGAGCAGGACAAGTTTTGGACTGAACACAAAGAAGTAGCTCGAGCGCATTGGGAACAGCTTAAAACAAAGGTACATTCGGCAGAAGAATTGCTGGCTAGACTTGAGGTCTGCAACTTTTTCCGTTTAACTAAGAACGCTGCAAACGAATTTACATTGGTTTTGGTTTCTGAGACTTCAAAGGACTTCATCAGAATATTTCTTGAAGAGTACTTTGCGGCTATGGGTGTTAAGGCTGAGATAAAAGAGAACTTAACTAAGCTAAGAGTTACCGTTAAACCCGGCACAGCAAGAGTGTAAATAGGCTGCACGCTTGTTGTCTGCGTAAAACTTTTTACCCCTCACTTCACATTAACCAATATTCTAGGTGACCAAGTTTGAGCTTGAAATTAAAAGTTGATGGAAAAGAAATTCCGCTCAACGATTTTGTAGAGAAAATCTTAAACGGAACCATAACGGGCGCTGTAACTTCTCTTCGAGGAATACGAGAGGACTGGAAAAAAATCGAGATAGAAATCCAAAAATAAAGTTAGCCGTTAAATTCAACTGTGCTTTCTATTTCAGCAAACATTTCCTTTTTAGCCTTGCATATTGGGCAAATGTACGGTGGGTCCTCTCTAAAAACAACATATCCGCATTGTTTGCAATACCATAGCTTCTTTTTGACCTCAGGTTGCTGTGTCGCGGTTTGTTGGGTTGCTGGCGCTGGTGTTGGCGGTTTTTCTTGTGCTCCTTGCGTGGGCGCCGATTGAACTGCAACTTGGGGCGCGTATGCTCTTGCTTGTTTTTCGAGTGGTCTTCGTTCTGGAACTTCAGGCAAAATTTTGCTTTCATAAACAGCTTTGTTAACGTAGAGTCTGCAGTAGCATGCACCGTATTCGGCGACGTCTGGGTCTCGGTAGTCGCAGGGGCATATTATGTCGCGGTCGTACTCGAATTTGCCTGATGTGAGTCTGCAGGGGCATAAGGGGTAGCCGTAGCGGTCTTCGTTTATTTTTAATCCTTCAAGGAAACCTTGCAGAAGGTCAGGCTGAGGAGTTAAATAGTAACCGTAGGTTTTGGCGTCGGCTTCGGCTCTTTTGCGAACCTGCTCCAATGCGGTCAAATTTCCAGCGCCTCTTTGAGTTTGTCTTTGCGGAAACCAGTAATTACAACTTTGTTATCAATAATGGTTGTTGGGTAGGTTAGGCTTCCGCCTTTGCTTGTGATGGTTTGGTGCACTTTCTGTTTATCTTCTTCGTCAAGTAAGTCTACATCGACAAACTCGTATGAAATTTCGTTTTCATTTAGGAACTGCTTTGTTAATTTGCACCAAACGCACGTGCTTAAAGCGTACAAGGTAACTTTGTGATTGTTTTTTTTGCCAGAAACTTTTGAGAACTCCATATTCTCACCTTTTAAACTTTGTTTGACGCGAATATAACTGTTTAGTATGGCGAGTTTTATGCTGGTATAAGATTGCCAAAAGCGTTCTGAACCACCTCTGACATGGCAGGGTGAATATGCATGGCTCGTGCGATGGGAGCAAAGTTTCTGGTTTCAGTTATCATCGCGTTAACGATTTCTTGAATGAGAATCGATGCTTCAGCGCCAATTATGTGGCCGCCAAGGATTTTCCCAGTTTCTTTTTCAACTATCACTTTCACGAAACCTTCAGGAAACCCCATAGCAGCACCCATGGCTGTTTCCTTGTAAAGAGTTTTGCCTACTAGGATTTTGTAATTTTGCTGTTTGGCTTCTTCCTCTGTTAAGCCGACTGAGGCAACTTGCGGATGGGTAAAAACCGCGTGCGGCGCGGCTGAAAAATCCATTTTAACCTTGTGGTCATGAATGGCGTTGTGCCAGGCCACGCCTGCCTCGTAGTTGGCTACATGCTTGAACATTTGGGTGCCGATTGCATCGCCGAAAGCCCAAATGTTCTTCTTGCTCGTTTCAAGGTACTCGTTAACTTTTATGTATCCGCGCTCGTCAAGTTCTACGCCCGTTTTTTCAGGTTTCAAAATATCAGCGTTAGATACTCTGCCTGTGGCAATCATTACTGATTCAGCGGAGAATTCCTTTTGGCTGCCGTCCTGGCGATTTCTGGCGATAAGCGCCTTTTGTGTGCCTTCTTGTTTTGCTTCGATGGCTTCATAGCCGGTGTATATTTCCATTCGCTGCTGCATTTCCTTCTTTAACAAGTCAGATATTTCTGGTTCCTCATCAGGCACCACTCGGTAGGGTCTTTGGAGTATGGTGGTTTTTGTGCCGATGCCTGAGAAGAAGTGCCCGTACTCCATGCCAATGTAGCCTCCGCCAACGATTAGGATGCTTTTGGGCTGCGTTTGCAGTTCTAGGACAGTGTCGCTTGTCAGGTAACCTATGTTTTCTATGCCTTTGATTGGTGGTATTGCAGTGCGTGCGCCTGAAACAATAAAGATCATTTCTGCCGTAATTGTGTGCGAGCCTACTTGCATGGTGTAATCTGAGATAAACTCGCCTGTTTCCTTAAACCATGTGAGATTAGGAGTGGCTTCAACTGCTCTTGCCTGTTGCCCTGAGTCATGATTAACCAGCGTATGCATCCTAGTCATGATATTGTTGAAATCAACCGAATCCACAGTTGCGTTGATGCCCAATTTCCCTGCATCTTTAAGGGTGGCAACCACGTCTGCCGGGTAAATAAGCATTTTTGATGGGACACAACCTACATTTATGCAGGTGCCGCCCATTTTTCCATGCTCAACTAATGCTGTTCTGAAACCTTGCTCAACTGCTGCAGAAGCAACAATCATTCCAGAGCCTGAACCTATAACAAGTACATCGAATCGCTCCATAATAAACCCTCAATGACGTGTTAGAGAGAAACGTTAAATGCCAAATAAACTTTTCAACGGTTGATTTCTGGAAACGCTTTTATGTTGCTTCTAAGATACTATTTTTTAGGGATTTTCATGGCAAAATCAACAAAACCAACAAAAGCAGAAGAAGAAAAGAAAAAGAAAGCCTACTATGCCAAGAAAGAGAAAAAAGCCAAAGAAGTTAAAAAGTAAGCTTTTTGCTCAGGAATTTTGGTAGGCACCTTTCGTCGTGAACAGCGTCGAAACTTTCTAGTTCATCCTTTTTTAGTGGCAACACAATTCTCGATACTAAACCGTTTAGGCTGTAGGGAAGCCGAATCAAACGCATTTCTCCAGAAGTCACCCACTCGTCAATGTGAAATCCTTCTTTTTTTACTTGGTGCGCAAGGTTAAGCCTTTCTTGATTGTTCAGCTTGTAGGCTAGCTTGTCTAAAACGTGTATGTGAAAGCCTCTGCCAGAATAAACCACCTTTAATTCTGAAAAGCGATTCGCAAGATATTCGTAGAGTTCTGTTGCTTCACGCTTCACCATATCAAACTCTAACTCGCAAAAGCTCAAACCTTGACCACGCTTCATTTTATCCGCCAGGCTACCGTGAATTGGGCAGGTTATGTTTTCTGGGTCAAGGTCAAAAGCGAGTTCTTGACCCGTTATGCGGTCGTTTTCGTCGTAGACGTTTCTGTCATAATACACTGCTTCAGGCAAAAACTCAATTATTTGCTGGTGCACGTCTTCTAAGTTTGCGTATTCGTCGATTATTATAGTGGTTGACGCATCTTCTTTGTATTTCTCCGGGTAAATTCTCGTGTGCCTACCTATTATTACTGCAAACTTGGTTTTGCCATCGCATTTTTGGAACCACTCAGCTACTTTTTGGAGGCTGAATTCTTTGGTGTAGAATTGTTTTCTTTCTTCAAGACTGGCGTATCTCATGCCAGCCGGCAAATCGTATCTAGCCATTCGAACCACTTTAGATTATGCTGCCTTGCCCAAAATGTTTTGTGGAAAAGCCGTTAGGTAGAAAGCCTAATATTTGCCCCCTCCCTTAAAAAATTGGTGAAATTTTTGCCAATAGACCCTGATTTTCAAACAAAGCGACAAGTTGTCGGCGAACATAACGGACATAAAGTTTGGGGACCAGTTGAAGCCCCACAGAAACTGGGAATTCATGGAACAACCAGCGCTGTCGACTGGGATTCCTGCATTGGAGACGGAGTATGCATAGACGTTTGCCCAGTTTCATTGTATGATTGGGCTGAATCTCCTGGGCACCCGCTTTCTGAAAGGAAATCTGACCCTGCCCGCGAAAACGACTGCATACAATGCTTAGCCTGCGAAATGCAGTGCCCAGCGCAAGCGATAAAAATAACTCCGCCACCCTAAAAGGCAAGCGCTGATTTTTGGGGCGCTTCTATTTTTATTAACAAAAGTGTTATGAACTAAAGAAAAAGGTAAGCGAAGGCTTACTTTACGAGGCTTAGGTTTTTGTTTACGTAATCCCAGTTGACAATGTTCCAGAAGGCTTCAACGAACTTTGCGCGTTCATTCTTGTAGTCAACGTAATAAGCGTGCTCCCACACATCCAAAACCATGAGAATCTTGAATGACGGGTAAACGTTAACGTTGTGTTTTTCGATTTGCATTATAAGCGGCCTGCCAATGCATGGGTGAACGGCTAAAGCAGCCCATCCTGAACCTTCAACGCTTGTAGCAGCAGTAGTGAATTCTTTTTTGAAACGCTCAAAGCTTCCAAATCCCATGTCAATCATGTCAGCTACGGCTCCGCCTGGTTTTCCGCCGCCTTTACCGGCTGGCGCCATGTTTTCCCAGAAAATCGAGTGCAAGATGTGTCCGCCAACATTGAAGCTTAACTCTTTGAGCGTGGCTTTCATGTCGATTTCCGCGTTTTCACTGCGTGCCTTGTCAAGTTTTTCAAAAGCCGCGTTTGCGCTGTTTACGTAGCCTTGATGGTGCTTGTCATGATGAAGTTTTAGTTGCTGCTCCGAAATGTAGGGTGCAAGAGCATTGTAATCATACGGCAGTTTTGGTAGAGTAAAAGATTTTATTTTCTCCATTAATTTTCACCAAAAATCAAACAAAACCAAAGTAGTTTACACCTAATATACTTTACTTTAAAGATAACCAACCCGTTTTAGTATAGCTTATTATCTGCATTTGATTTAGTATTTTCTGGTGAGTTTATGACTCAAACCAATGAGAACTTGAAGGCTGCCTTCGCAGGCGAATCCCAAGCTAACAGGATGTATTTGGCTTTCGCTAAGAAGGCAGAGGAAGAAGGCTTCCCTCAAATTGCTAAACTGTTTAAAGCTGCTGCTGAAGCAGAAACCGTCCACGCCCTCAACCATCTAAGAGTCATGGGGCAGGTAAAATCAACCACTGATAACCTTGGCACAGCCGTATCAGGCGAAACATACGAGTTCAAAAAAATGTACCCAGACTTCCTCGCTGACGCAAAAAAGGAAGGAAATAAACAGGCTGAAATGAGCTTTGACTACGCAAACAAGGTTGAACAAATCCACGCAGCCCTCTACCAGAAAGCGCTGGACGCATTGAAAAACAAAAAGCAACCTGCAAAAGCTGACTATTACGTTTGCCCTGTCTGCGGCAACACATTTGAAGGCTCAACACCCGACAAGTGCCCAATCTGCGCTACGCCGAAAGAAAAATTCATGAAAATAGCTTAAACTGTAAGCTTATTTTCGCTTTTCCTATTTTTCTTCAAGTAAAAGAGCAGAAAAACCGCTATAATTAGGACAACCACAACTACAGTGCCGATAGTCAATGCTGAAACTGAAGTGTTAAGCATTTGAGCTGGTATCGGCGTTGGCGAGGGCGTCGGCAAAGGCAAAAACGCTTCTGTCTTAAACAAGTAAATAGTACCCATACGAGGATTCCCATCAGGGTTTCCAACACCCAGTCCTGCAAGCGCACCGTCTGATGTTTCGATAAGAGATGATACGCCGAGAAGAGAAGGTATAATACTTAAACTCGGAAATGTTACGTCTCCTTTTGTCCATTGAATATTGCCATTTGAATCGATTTTATATATTCCTCCGGACCCTGCAAAAGCTAATCCTCCATCACTTGTCTGAATAAGAGATGACGCATATCCGCCATCGAAGGTTTGGTTCCACTCAATATTGCCGTTCGAATCGGTCTTGACCAACATTGTAACGGCATGGTCTTGAGGAAAGCTTCTTCCTACAAAAGCATAGCCGCCGTCGGATGTTTGAACGACAGAAAAGGCTTCATTGTCGCCTGATACATCTCTGTTCAATCCTAAGTCTTTAGCATAACCAAAAGGCAGGTTTGGGTTTACAGTCGTAAGTCCATCTCCATACTCTCGACTCCAAACCAAGTTGCCTTGTGAATCAGTCTTTACCATCCAGAAATAAAGGTTTATCGTATCGCTTGTACCGTTATAACTTGTGGTACCTATCAATGCATAGCCGCCATCAGTTGTTTGAATCATTGAGTTAATATCGCTAAAGTTTGCAGGTTCACGAAATGTTTTATTCCATTGTTTTATTCCATGTGAATCAGTTTTGGTGATAGTTGCGCTACTGGTACTAGGGTAGTATAGCAGGTTTGCGCCTCCACTTAATACGGCAAACCCGCCGTCGCTAGTAAGCAAGATTTGTCCACCGATTCCAATAGAATAGTTTTCAACCGATTTTATGTCTCCTTTTGAATCGGTTTTAATAAGCGTAGGAGTGTTTTCATAAGTTGTGCCGTACGTAGACCATGCCCCCAATATTGTATATCCTCCATCACTTGTTTGAACAAAGCTAGCCGCCGAAAACAAATTGAACGTTTTTTGCCATTGCACGTTACCTGAAGAATCAATCTTGTAAAAGGTGGATGGTGTAAAAGTGAACTGATATGCCCAGCCTAAATCCAAGAAAGCGTATCCGCCGTCACTTGTTTGAACCATGTTGGATATTGATTCGACACTATTGTTCCCATAGGCTTTTTGCCATTCTGTGGCAGGCGCAGAACCAGTTGTAGAACTCGCGGTTTGGCCCGATGTAGCGTTCATAGCTAAAGTGCTTAACAAAAGAACTGCAAGAAGGATGCCCAAATCCCAATGAAACTTGTTCAACAGGAAACTCGCCTGTCCCATTTTGTTTAGTTTAGGATATTAAACTTGGGGCTAACCGCTCTCTTGGTGTGGGCTTAGCTAAAACAAAAGATAAATAATTAGGCTGTCGCATGGAAAAGGGAAAGGGTTAGGCTTTGATTTTTTGGGCTATTTGTTGCCCGAATTCAAAGCATTTCTTTATATCCTCTTGGTCTGGAACATATTTCACTTCGACGCCTGGTTCATACACTTCGAAGCCAGCCTTTTTCGCTGTTTCAATCATGCCTTTAACGGCGCCGCCTCCCCAGCCGTAAGAGCCAAAGAAACTCCACAGTTTACCTTTAGGCTTCAAACCAGTAATGTACGTTAGAAACGAGCCAATGGTGGGGAACATTTGATTGTTCAGCGTTGGCGAACCCACAAGAACGGCTTTAGCATCAAGAATTTCAGTTACTACATCGGTGTTATCTGTAGCTCGAAGCTTAAGCAGCTTAACCTCGACGCCTTGGCTGATTACGCCGTCAGCGATGGCTCTTGCCATTTTATCAGTGCTGCCCCACATGGTATCAAAAACAATAACCACCTTCTGTTTAGCTGTGCCTGAGCTCCAGTTCAAGTAAGCATTAATTATCTTCGATGGGTCCTTTCGCCAAATGATGCCGTGGCTTGGCGCTATCATGTCGATAGGTATCCCCATTTGAACAACTTCCTGAATCTTACGTGTAATGAGCGGCGCAAACGGCATCAAGATGTTAGCGTAATACGTTATGGCTTCTTCCATAAGCACATGCTCATCAACCTCATCATCAAACCGTCCTGAACTGGCAAGGTGCTGACCGAACGCGTCATTAGGCATCAGTATTTTGTCTTCGACAAGGTAGGTGAACATGCTGTCTGGCCAATGCAGCATAGGCGCCTCAAGAAACCGCAATGTTCTCTTTCCAAGCTTAAGCTCATCGCCAGTTTTCACAGTTTCAACCCTACTGAAGTCTGCCCCATAATGCTCGATTAAAGCGTCTTTTCCTCTTTGAGAAGCAAGTATCTTGGCGTTTTTCGCAAGCTTCGCAATTATGGGCAAGCTGCTTGAATGGTCCATCTCCACATGATTAACTATTATATAATCGATTTTTTCAAAGCTTGTTAACTCCGAGATGTTCTCGATAAGCTCGTTGGAGAACGTGCTCTTCACAGTGTCTACGAGCGCTGTTTTATCATCTGAAATCAAGTATGCATTGTAGGTGCTTCCTCGGCGGGTAACATAGCCGTGAAAGTCTCGTAGGTTCCAATCAACAACTCCAACCCAGTTTATTCCTTCTTTTAGGGTTACTTTAACCATTTTTATTTCTCCTAGACATTTTTAAAATCAAGCCGCCGGCTTTATCCGGGGACCAATAGAAAATTTCATCATGCATACTCTTATAATAGTTTCGTTGCCTAAAAAATTCAGCCGCTTAAAACTCTACAGTTATATTTGGGAGACAACAAAGTTTACCAGTAGATGCCAAATTAAACTGGCAAACCATCCTTTGTGGAGGCAAAAAATTGAGTTTGATTCCAGATGACAAGAAAGAATTACTTAAAAACGATTTTAAGGAGAAACTGGTTGACCCAGTAAAAATTGTCATGTTTACTCAAGAGTTAGAGTGCCGATTCTGCTCTGACACCAGAAAACTAGTACAAGACTTAGCCCCCCTCAATGACAAGTTAACGGTTGAGATTTATGATTTCGTAGCAAACGCTGATAAAGCCAAGGAATACGGAATCAACAAGATTCCAGCCATAGCAATAATAGGCAAAAAAGATTACGGCGTAAGAATTTACGGAATACCATACGGGTACGAACTTCAAACGTTAATTGAAGCCATAGTTAATGTTTCCAGCGGCAAAACTGACCTTTCAGACAAAACTAAGTCAATTCTAGCAGAAGTCAAATCACCAGTTCATATTCAAGTCTTCGTCACCTTAACATGCCCCCATTGCCCCGCTGCGGCTGCCGTAGCGCATAAATTAGCCATTGAAAGCGACATGGTAAAAGCAGACGTTATAGACAGCAGCGAGTTTCCAGACTTAGCCATGAAATACAATGTGATTGGGGTACCGAAAGTTATTATTAATGAGAAAATAGAGTTTGTCGGAGCGTTCAATGAAGACTTGTTCGCTGAGCACGTGCTGTTGGGCGCGTTCTAGAAAAGGAGCAGTTAAGGCGTGAGTAAAAAAGGCAACAAGGAAACCTTAGCTTTAGTGTTTGTTTACAGCAAAGACTTCATGGAGCGCGTAATCCGCAACCTAATCAATGACCCATGTTTCTGCCAATCATGCGGACTCTACTGTGAATCATGCAAATACAACGTTTACAGTTTTGTACAGAACGTTCGCGCAGCTATCCAACTGCCCAATTCAGCGGATCTGCCAGATTTTATTGATAATCCTGAAGAGTACATGCCAAAAAAGCTGCCTAAGGCTGACATTTGCTTAGCATCTGGATTACATAAAGACTTGCTGCTGGAGTTGCCTAACCAACTTAAGAAGGCAGGAATCAAAGCGTTAATTGCTCCAATCGAGGATTGGGTTGAAGTGCCCTTGGGAGTGCGGAAACAAGGTGAAGCAAAATGTAACGAACTTGGGCTTGAATGCGCTTTTCCTAAGCCTTTCTGCACGCTTGAGCCTGAGAAAGATAAGCCTACGATTGCCCGCTTTATTGAGGAAACCAAGGTTGGGCGTCCAATGCTTGAAATTACCCTCGCGATGGTTGATAAAAAAGAGGTCATCGAGTGCGCGGTGGTTAGGCGAAGTGCACCGTGCGGTTCTACATGGTACATAGCGCATAAACTTGCAGGCGTATCCACAAAAAAGGAAGAACTGTACGATGCCATTGCCAAAGCGCATCATAGTTACCCGTGCACTGCAACCATGAACACCGACCCAGAAACGAAAGAGCCTATTTTGCATATTGGCGGTTTTACGATAAGGGAAGAAGTTGATAAAGCCATAGAAAAAGAACGTTCTCAAAATAAAAAAGAAAAATCACGGTAAGTTAAATTGTGGCTTTAGCAGTGACCACCACAACTGCAAGTATCTTGTTTTCCACTAGAGGCGCCAGCGAATTTAGCAGGGCTCTTGTCAAATGTTGCCTTGCAGGAGGCAGCGCAGAAATAGAAAGTTTTGCCGCTGTAGTCTGATTTGAATTTTGCTTTTTTCTCGTCAACCATCATGCCGCAAACTGGATCTTTAGCCATAATCATTTTCACCTCACGTTAGACATTTTATTGATTTACTTTGCTTGATTTAAACTTAGCCAACTTCAGCAGTGCCGAGTTACTGACTACCGTTAAACTACTTATCGCCATTGCCCCAGCCGCATACATGGGGTTCAACAAGCCCGAGGCTGCAACTGGAATCATAACTGCATTGTAAGCGAAAGCCCAGAACAGGTTTGTGTCGATTTTCCGCATGGTTTTTTTGCTTAGTTCAACTCCTAAGGCTACGTCTCGCAAGTCGTCTCTTATCAGCACTATGCCGCCTGTTTCTTTGGCAATGTCGGTTCCGCTTCCAATAGCAATACCGATGTCTGCCTGTGCCAATGCTGGGGCGTCGTTTATGCCGTCACCAACCATAGCTACAACTTTTCCTTCACTCTGCAACTTTTTGATGGCATCTACCTTTTGCCATGGCAGAACGTTCGCAATAACCTGGCTTATACCTAATTGTTGAGCTATAGCATTGGCTGTTCGCTCATTATCTCCCGTTAGCATTGCAACTTCCAAATTCATGCCTTTCAACTGCTCTATGGCTTGGGCAGCGCTATCTTTTGGAGTATCCATAGCCGCAATCAACCCAGAAGCACTGCCATCGACAGCTAGTATCATAACAGTTTTTCCCTGCGCTTCCAGCGTTGTAAGGTCGTTTTCTAACTCGCTGATGGAAACGTTTTGTTCCTGCATTAACTTGCGATTTCCAAGCAGCACTGCCTTGCCTTCAACCTTGCATTGAACGCCTCTGCCGGGTAAAGCTTCAAAACTGTCGACTTGAGGAATGTTTATTTTATCGGCTTCGGCTTTGGCGAGTATTGCTTCTGCCAAGGGATGTTCTGAACCTTTCTCAGCTGCTCCTGCATATCGCAGTACGTTTTGTTCATTATATGCGTTGTAGGTTTTAATGTCGGTAACGCTTGGCTCTCCCTTTGTCAAGGTGCCAGTTTTATCGAATATGACGGTTGTGAGTTTTCTCGCTTTTTCAACGTATTCTCCACTGCGGAGGAGTACGCCGTATTCTGCGCCTTTTCCGACACCTGCAAGAATGGCTGTCGGAGTTGCTATTCCTAAAGCGCATGGGCAAGCGATTAACAGCACAGCCAGCAGGGTTAGGAATGCTGTTGTGAAGCCGCTTGTTATGTACCAGTAGCCGAATGAGACTGCTGCGACGGTGAAAATCATGGGGACAAACCATCTGATTACGCGGTCGGCGAACCTTTGCACTGGAGCGCTTGAAGCCTGTGCTTCTTCGACAAGGTGGACTATTTGTGATAGAGCGGTTTCGTCGCCGATTCTTGTGGCTTTGATGGTTAGGAGCCCAGTTTTGTTGATTGTGGCGCCGATAACATCGCTTCCGACAGTTTTCTCCACAGGGATGCTCTCGCCTGTGAGGAGTTTTTCGTCTACTGACGAGTAGCCTGCAGTTACAGTGCCGTCGATGGGGATTTTTTCGCCTGGCTTAACAATGATTATGTCGCCAATTTGGACTTCGTCTATGGGCAGGTCAACTTCTTTTCCGTCTCTGACTACTCTAGCCATGGTTGGTTGAAGCTCCAAGAGTTTGCGTATTGATGCGGCGGAACGGCGTCGGATTAATTCCTCAATGTATTTGCCTAGTAAAACGAAGGCCAAGATGCCGATGGCTACTTCCAGGTAACCTGAGCCTGCTTGGGCGACAGGTAGGAAGAACACGTTTATTACACCGTACGTCCAGCCTGCAAGGACTCCTGCTGTAACGAGCACATCCATGTTTACGTTGCGGTTTCTAAGCGACAGGTATGCGCCTTTGTATATTCTGAAGCCTGCTATCCAGACAACAGGTGTTGACACTATGAAGATTGCTAGGTCGTAGACTCTCAGTCCGCCGACTATGTCAAAATACATTATTGCTGCTACTAAACCGAAAAGTGTGAGTACTCGCAAGCCAAGGGCTGCTACTACGCCGATTAATGTGACTGCTACTCTGCGCTGCATAGCTTTCAGTTCACGTTCGGGCGCTGTGTAGACGTCGGCGCATTGTTGGCTGCAGAAATAGTAGGTTCGGTCGCCTATTTTGCGGCTTATGGCTGTTTCTGTGTCAACGTCCATGCCGCATACGGGGTCTCGTACTTTCGTCATAAATTTTCTCTCATTATATTAGAATATGAATTTGGTGTTTATCAATATAAACGTGTCTGAAAAAGATATATCTTTTAATCAATCCACAATCAGGAAAATAATTAACCAAGCAAACTCCTCACCACAACAAAAACCGCAACAACAATAGCCACAACAAAGAGAAAAATAGCAACTGAGCGAAACCTTTCCGATTGAAACTTATCCATGTCCTGCAAGAGCTTGAACACTAAAACGGCAAAAGACAGCCAGAAAACCCCAAGCATACCCGCGCCAAGAACATCACTAAACCAGTGAACGTTCAAATATACTCGACTAAAACCCACCACAGACATTACTGCAAAGACTCCCGTTCCAACCGATGCTCGTGCCCTTGCGCTTTTCCAGTGCTGCCAAGCAAAAAAAGCAAGGGAACCACAAAAAACTATACTCCCAGCAGCATGACCGCTTGGAAAAGAAAACCCAGAATAAACAACTAATCCATTCAAAGGCCTGGGAGACTGAACTAAACCTTTAACAACCGAAACGATTAATGCGTCTCCGCCCATTGCCCCAAGTAGCAACAAGCTCTCAGCTCTATACTTCTTGATGAAAAGATAAGCCGCAAGCACCAAGGAAAATAGCAGGAGGGTCACAGTGTCAAAAACAACAGCAATTCCTTTGGCTATAACAGTGAATGAGCTTGCCTGGATTGATGGAATCCAAACGTTAACTCCAACGTCAAATGAGTGAAAGCTTGCTCTAAAAAATGCAACAAGCAAAAAACCAGTAAGAAACACTATGCAAACAAGCATTAGCAACTGTTCGTTTCGGGATAATTTTGGACCGTTCACTTCTAATTCGACTCTAATTTTAGTGCCAATGTTATAGATTAAACTCTGCTGTATAACAGGGCGCTATAAAGCATTAACCTACTTATTATGCAATGGATTACTCTAACCGTTTAATTATATGGTACCCAAACTGCGTCTTAACAGGACCAGAAGTCTGACCCTTCTCAAGCGCAAAGGCAGCTTTCTCAAACTCCTTAACCATTTTGCCCCTTGTAAAAGTTCCCAAGTCTCCGCCGTTCTTTGCGGATGGGCAGAGGGAAACGTTTTTGGCTATGGCTGCGAATTTTTCCCCTTTGTCGAGCCGAGCTTTGATGTTTTTTGCTTCTGTCTCTGTTTTGACCAGTATGTGTGCACAGTGAATTTTATCTGGCATAAACAGAACTAAGCATAACCTTTAACATATAACTTTTACCTGCGAAATCAACAATTTTCCTTCGAAAAACATCTTCACTTGTACAGTGGCAAAAACATTTCAAATGCTTTAAGAAGCGATGATATAAACGGTACAATTTCACTTTAACAACATGCCAAAAAAATACATAAAACCGTTAAAATGCTTAGCCACACTTTTCCCGCTACTTCGAAGTTCGAAGTAACTGCCAACATAATTGTTATAACGAAAGCAGCCAATAGGTTGCGTATGGTAAGCGCTATTCCGCTCAAGAACATAGAAGAAGAACAAAAAGTCGACCGTGCTACAGCGGAGCAAATTGCAAAAATTATGCGATTTTTAAGAAATATAGAAGATTAACAAACTTTTTTCAACTAACAGGAGAAGCGGATAGTTTACATTTAAAAGTTAGCTAATAAAGAAGGGAATAATCTCTCAGCTATCAATCGAGAGATACACGTGTAATTCAATATAAGCTTCAAATTTACTCGATTACTTGAATTGCACCTTCAGGGCATTGAGCTTCACATGCTCTGCAGACTAAGCACTCGCTTATTTTGGTTGGTGTAGATTTGCCGTCTTTGATTTCATATACGCCTACAGGGCAAGTGTTTACGCATGTTTCGCATCCGGTGCATTTAGGATCAACAACTATTTTTACCATTTTTGTTTACCTCTGCAATTTTTATTGAAAAGCTATTGCGTGAAATAAAAGGGTTTAGGTGTTTTAGCGTGTTTTTTCACGTAGTCTCAGCAGGATTCCGTTAATGGTTGATTCAGCTTTATCTTTGCGTTTCTGGTAGTCTCCAATATTTTTCTTGTACGTTTCTAGGGAAATTTCGCCTGTGCTTTGGCGTGATTCAAGTTTTTTGATGTTTTCTTCAGCTTCAACCAGGTCAGTTTCGGCAGCATCAAGCTGCTTAGCTAAATCTGAGTAAAGACTGGTTGAACTTCGGAATGTATCTTTTAGTCTGTTTGTATTTCTTGTCAGTGTTTCTAAGCGAATTTCTATTGCTCTGCGTTGAACCTTATATTGCCGTCTTGGAATCTTTCCTTTTTGCGCTCTGTTATCCAGCGATTTCAATTCTGTATTTAACTGCTTTTTCTCTTCATAGGCATCAGTGAATTCCCTAACGTTTTCTGTAGTAATACGTTGACCAGTTATAGGCTCAACACTCTTTGCCTGTTGGGAAGACGTTGTCGGCGTCGGTTGTGGAGTTGACAACCGTTCTGTTCTAGTTATGGTTGGTTCTTTTTCGCTTGGCTTGCGTCTTCTAATGAAAACGGCAGCTACACATCCAACTACTGCTAAGAATGAGACCCAAAAAGTAGGCCTAAAAGAAACCCAAACTGGATTATAATCATATGAAAATTGCACGGTATTGCTTTCAGGGCTGCCGTAATCCAAGTAGCTTATGCCATCTCTCGTTACTGTAAGGGTGTCTTGGAAGGATTCTCTTGTCAGAGTTGCGGAGGAATCAAGAGACGATAACTGTGGCGTTACAATCGTTGCTCCTTCAGGTGGAATAAAAGTGAAAGTGGCATCGTTAACGTAATAATAAAAATTTGGGAAAAGCTTGAAGTCGTCTAGGACGTATTGGGAACCTTGAATGGTTGCGCTTGGTAAATTGTAGTCAGCTGAGATAATCGCAGATTGGCCACTTGTTAAGAATGTTATCAAAGTGGCATTGGTCAGCAAAATGTCGCGGCTTGCAAGAGAGCTAGTAACGGTTGTTAATACTCTGCCAAATTCGTCTTTTACAACTATGTTTGAGGCAGTAGTTGGTAAATTCAAAACAAAACATGTCATTGTTGATGTCGAGTTGTTGGTTATGTGGTAACTATCTGAAGTAGTCACTTTGCCAGTTGGATCAATGGTTATTTGGCGGTTTAGCTGACTTATACTGGTTAACTGTAGAGTTCCTGTTGGTATTTGGAAGGCTGCTGAACCTGTGGAATAAGTGTATGCTGCCAAGTTTTGTGTAACATAGTTGTCTGTGTCTACTTCTCCGTCGCTTTTTGTGATAGTTATGCTTGTGGGAGTGCTTGGAAGAGTTATGGTTACGTTGCAGCTAGCAACATCTTGTGTGAGGCTTGGGTAAGCTGGAAAATCAAGCGTGTAAACGCCGGTAACTTGTGCAAAAGTAATAAGGCTGTTGGATAGAACAAATGCGACTGTGAAAACGGTGGGTGATTGTCCGTTGAAGTTTACTTCTGCACCGTAAAATCCGCTTCGGTCACCTAATTGGACACCTAAATTTACTTGGTAAACGTTGTCTGCGTCGAACGCCATAGCTTTGAGGATGTATGCACTGTATTTAGAGGGTAAACCAATCGTGAAGCCATCAGTAACTTGTCCATAAACATGAATTGTATCCCGAATGACAATTTGCCCAGAATACATTACTTCAACCGAATGATCCACTTTTTGAATAGTGTAACCAGTGGTTTGAGCAAAAACCGTTCCCGAAGGCAAAACAACCGGCAAGAAAACTAGTAACAAGAAAACTGTAATCATTAAGGCTGCATGGACTCGCTTCAACCGAATTCACCCAAGTCAAAGTTTCAATAATGTTATGTTCGCTTATTTATTTACTTTTACCGTAAACAATGCAATATTTAGAGGCTAAGCCCAAAAGCAGACAAAACACACGCTGTTACCTTTTCTATTTTAAAACATAAACGTTAATGCGGTTGATTGCTAAAACGGTTTTCTAAATTCTTTTAATGGTTTTAAGTGTTTTTTCTGCAGTTGACGCGCTGAAAAGTAAATCGTCAATTGTGGCGGTGAAAGTCGAGAGTTTACCTTCGCATTGAATCTCAGTTACCACTTTTCTCTCTTCCCTCACTGTTTTAACCTGCAGTCCAATTGGCGTTTTGAAGTTGTCAGGCGAAACCGCGTTGGCAACTGCCTCTGCAGTCTTCTCGTCAGCGTATTCAAGCGTTATTGTCGCTTCCAATCTTCTCGCCCCTCAACTGTTTGCCAACCAATTCGTCCACAGTTTTAACGAAGCCTTCAATCTTGTCCAACGGCACCTGTGCGCCTGCAGCGATGTTGTGTCCTCCGCCTTTGCCCCCGTGCGCTTCGGAAGCTAACCGCATAACTTCGCCCAAGTTTACGCCTTTGCGGATTGCTGCTTCCGTTGTTCTTGCCGAGAATTTGGCTGCCTGCTCTTTTTCAACGTTAGCAAAAGCTATGAGTGGTTTTTCAGCGTTGGCAAGCCCAGAGACAATTATGGATGAGACGGTGCCGATGATTTTTTCGTTGATAAAGTTCTCACCGTAAATAACATAGATGTTTTGGAGTTCTCGCATGCGTTCGGGTTTCTCCATTACCCAACCCAGATACTTGCTAATGTTCTTACGGTAATCTTCGAGGATTTTGTTTGCTTCTTCAAGGGCTGCTCCGCGGTCACCCATGCAGATGGCAATGCCGAGGCTTGGTCTGTCCATGCGTCCCGTCGAGTTCAATACTACCGCGAATTCCCTTGCATCCCGCAGTGATGTGTTTGGTTCTTCTTTGGTTAAAACGTAAATGTACCCGATCAGGTTTTCAACTTCTAAATGCAACCCCTTAGACAATAGGTGGTCCGCTAGAGCTGAGCATAATCGTTTCTTTTCGTCTTCGGTTAGGTCTCGGAGTGCCCTCCATTTTTCACCTTGCTTGATGGGAATGTCTAAGCTTGCAAGGAAGGCTAATGCTTTGTCTTCTTCTCCGCTTAAGCCTGGAATAAACGGGTTAGTCGTCGTAGCCAATGTCTTATGGATTGCTCGGGTTTCTCTGCCGAAAAACGTTAAGTCCTTCTCAACTTTAAGCAAGCCAGCAGCCACAGCATCGTTAACCATGATCTCGTTTAGACAGCACAGTTTTCTCTGCTCATACCTGTCCTGCATGTCACCTAAAGCGCCAACCAAAGCCACAGGCGCCAAATCCACATTCAACGCGTTCACTGCTTTAGCCACAAAATAAGCTACACCTGAACCGCTAACATCCGTCGCACCGTCGATACCAAACAAGTGAGGGTTTACCTGAACAAAATTCTCATTAGCCAAGATGCCCGTTATCTGGTGATGATCAAGAATTAAAACCTTAAAATTCGGAATTTTCTCGTTTAACAGGTCAAGGTAGCCGCTTCCAAAATCCGTCAAAATAACCAACTGCGGCTTATCAGCAACGATTTCACCGATGATTTTCTCGTCAACCCACTGAGTAACCCTTATTCTGAAGCGAGCATCAAGCCTGTAGAGCGCTTTTCCAATCACGCCTGCAGCCGCAACCCCATCAGCATCCAAATGCGAAAAAACATGGATAAAACCGTCTTTCTGGACCGTTTCCAAAATTACTTTTGATGCTTCTGCGGCTGAAGCTAGAAAGCGTTCAATGGATGTTTGCTGTGCAGCCATGCATAGTTCACTCTTTGGCTAAAAGGCTCTGATTGGATTTAAAGCTGGCGCATCAACCAACAAATAGCAAACCGTAAAATTAAGGAAAGAAGCGTTTAGGTTACGGAGGCGATTTTAGCTTCGTACTTCCAGTTCTTTGGCAAAAGACCTTCACGCTTATAGTATCGCGAGAGCTTGTGGATTCTTGCTTCAATCATCTGCATGCTGCGCTTGTTATGCAGGTCCTTCTTGTTTTTATCCATGTGCACTGCGAGGCTCTGAGCCTTCTTCATCAAGTTTGATAGGTCTTCTGGCAAGGATGGGGCTAATCCTGCGCCTTGGAGAACGTCGCTTATGCTTTTGCCAACTATAGGCTTCACCAGTGGAATCGCGTATTGATCCCTAAGGATGGTGCCTATGCTGCTGAGTGAGTGACCTTCCTTGGCTAATTTTATTATGAATGATTCTACTTCTTCAGGCTGGTACTTACACCAGCTTGGAGGACGCCTGCTGACTGGTCGTATTGAATGTGATTTTCCTTTTTCCTGCTTTGGCATCTTTACACCTTAAACTGCACCTAAACCATACCTCACGAATATTTAAAAGTAGCTCCAACCACAGGCAGAACTATTTCGATTTTTGGCTTCCTCTTTCTTCCCGAATTAAAATTGTATTATTCTTCTAGAGGTAATGAAATATGAGCCCTCAGACGGAAGAATTGACCAGGTGGATTTTGAGCTTTGAGTCTGATAAGACTTGGTACAATAAGTTGGTTTCCGATGCAACAAAACGTGTTTTCTTACGACGGTTAAGGTTGTATTGTGACAGAATTGGGAAGAACCCTGAAAGCTTGTTAGGCTTTTTGCCTAAAATTATCGAGTGCCCTTGAGTTGGTGAGCAAGTGAGGGGAAAAAAATTTTTTGATAAACACCCACATATGCATGTTTTGCGTTGTCATTCTATATTTTGGAAATAAATGCTGAGACTCTTTCTGATGCGTCTGTTGACACGTCTTCTTCAACGAAGCGTGAAACTGCTCGAGCCGCATAACTGTTTGACGAAGCGAAACCATCTCTGATCTTTTTAAGGGCTATATCTGTGACTTCAAGTATAACGGCATTGCCTAGCTTTTTTACCAATTGCTTGAAGATGGAGGCAGCTTTGTAAGGATCTCCTCCATGGAAACCAGCCACTGTGTATATGTCATAACTGTCTTTCTCCAACTTTCGTGAACGGCCCAGTGCAAGACCTTTCATCGTTAGTGTTCCAACTATATCGGAGGTTTTAATGTTGACAACGCCCTCTCCACCCTTAGGCAAAGTACCCCTGACAGTTTCCAAGTAGTTATAAGTGAATACGATGCTACAACCAGGAATAAAGACTGCTTGTAACCCTTCTTGAACTTCTATCAAGTTTTTTACTTGACTCTTTGCCTCTGGCTCTGTAAGAAAATCAAGATGAAATGGGAAAGGTGCTCCGTTAAGAGCAACAAGTTCTCGTTGTAAACGGAAAGGGTTTTCCGTGGGTTCATAACCGAGACTCAGTACGATATCCCGAATTGACTCGTACCGAGCCATAATGGAAGGACGCAACACTAAGTCTATATCAACAGAGCCACAATGCTCTATGTAACCTTGGCTTAAGAAATAGGGAGTCCATCCACCAGCTAAAACTAGGTCATCCTTGTAAAGTCCCAATGCTAGAGCCAGCTCAACGAGCGCGCCCTTAGAAACTTCAGTCTGGTTCCTATCGTACAAGTATAGTCACCTTTAACTATTTGAGGGTTGGGACAATTTACTTTCTGAACCCTTTTTATAGTTTAAGCTTCGTTTTCGCTAATAGCGAAACTTTATAAATGAGAGCGAAACAATCTTTCCCATATGAGAAAGGTACGGAACATTTTTTCGCCTAAAGCCTCCCGCGTACTACGGGTTCTCCTTATTGATCCTTTCAAAGGCTGGACCATCGAGGGCTTGTCAAAAGAGTCAAAGGTTTCTTTGGGTTTTACTCATGCCGTTGTGATGTCGCTAATCGATCAAGGGCATGTTGATAGAGATGACCGATATGAGCTAAATGTGTCGGATCCCGTGAGACTTTTGCAACGGTGGGCTGCATTTAACAACTATACTTCTATGAACACATTCTTGAATTATCATACTTTCGAGAGAGATATTGAAGTTTTTATTTCGAAGATGAAAGAGTTAAGCAGCGCAGGATATGCTCTCACTGTCTTAGCGGGTGCTAATCTTATTGCGCCCTACGTGAGACCAACGACTATCCACTTCTACATCAAAGAAAGGGACAAAGCTGTGAGTATAGCTCAACAGTTGGACTTGAGACCAACCGAAAAAGGTGGAAATGTATCTATGGTTTTGCCATATGATGAAGGAGTGTTTTACGGCTTGACCAAAATAGGCGAGGTTAGCGTTGTGAGTAAGGTACAGCTATACGTGGACCTCTTTAACTATCCTGCCCGAGGAGAAGAAGCTGCTGGCGTTCTGCTTGAAAGCCTTGAGAAAGATTGGAATTCCAGAAAGAGCCAAAAACGTCCGCGGTAAACTTTCGCTCCGCTTTAAATAATTTCGCTGATAGCGAAACTAATATCGGGCGCAATTTTTGAAAGTTTAAACAATTGATTAATACAACTTAAAACGGGAAGTTATTATAATACTAAAATTTGCTCCACTTCTGAGAGACATTTCTGCATTGAGTTGGAGATTGAATTAATTTCACGGCAAACATAATCTTCACCGTATTTTTTGTTTATTTTTTCAGCATCAGTAATGTAGAAGGTCAGCTCTTTCATAAGGTTAGTATTAGGATTATGGTCTATAAATCACTTTTTTGCGAATAAGCTTTGTTTGTACCATTCAGCGAATTTCCGTATAGCCATCGCCCTATGAGAAAAACCATTCTTCTCCTCAATAGTCATTTCCGCAAACGACTTACTGCTCCCAAGTGGCTGAAAAATCGGGTCAAAGCCAAAAGCTGATTTTCCCTTCTGCCTGCGTTCAGTTAAGGTTATTTCGCCATTGGATTCGCCGTCGAAGCATTCTGGTTCGCAGAGGGTTTCGTCGCTGTAAGCTATGACTGACTGGAATTTCGCTCGCCTATCTTTCACGTTTTCCATTAGCTTCAGAATGCCGCTGTTATGAATCGTTTTATACGCGTAAGCCGCATAAGGACCAGGAAAACCGCTTAGGGCATCGATAAATAAACCTGCATCTTCCACAAAAATGGGCAGTCGGCTTCGCTTATACGCGTTTATGGCGCTTTGTTGGGCTATTTCTTTGAGGCTGTCGCTTTGTATCTCGTCGCCTTTTACGCGTAGCATTCCGACCGCAATGCCGTAAGGGCTAAGAATGCTTCGTGCTTCGTTAAACTTGTTAACGTTGCCCGTGGCAAAAAAGACAACCTTGCCATTGAGACTGCAGGTTTGGTTATTGTTTTCTTTCCTCGACATAGCGGCCACGCCTCTCTATCTCCCTGATTTTCTCATAAACCTTTTCCACTGCCTCGACACCTAAAACCAACGAGTAACCATACAACACGTTTTTGAAGCATTCTTCCCAGAACTGGTAATGCGTACTCTGCAGCGCCCGCTTCATCAAATGCAAATCCACACCCTGCGCCTCTAACTCGATATTTTTTTCGCCCAAGCCGAAGTCAACAAAGTAAATTTTGCCTTCTGGGCTAAGGATCATGTTTGAGGTTGTAAGGTCGCCGTGGATTAAGCCTTGTCTGTGCAGTTTTCCGATTAATTCACCGATTTTAACGCACAATTCTCTTCGTTTGTCCTGCGGAACCCTGTTCAGTAGCTGCTTAATCTGCTGCCCTTCAACATACTCCATCGTAATCGAAGCTTCTGGAACATTAACCATGTATATCAGCGGAGTCGGCACGCCAGCCGCTTTCGCTTCATGCATCAACTGCGGTTCATGCACTGTTCGGTAACTTCGAATCTGCTCATCCAACGCTGCTGGACGGTACTTTTTAGGGATTCGCACCTTGACGACTACTTTTCTTCCATGCCAATCGGCAAGGTAGAGGCTGGCTTCCGCGCCTTTCTTAAGCAGCGTTTGCTCGGCTACTGTATCCATGGCACATCCACCTTATCCACTCGCCACCGCAACTTAACAAAACTCTCGTCCAAAGGCGTAACCAATCCGTGCCTGTAAGCTAAAACGCCAGTCCAAGCAATCATGGCGCCGTTGTCAGTTGCAAACTCAAGCGGAACCACACTAAACCGCGCATCATGCTCCTCCGCGATAACAGCAAGCATGGATTGCAACCGTTTATTGGCTGCTACCCCGCCAGTTAACAAAACCTCCTCCTTCTCAGTATGCGCCAACGCCCGCTCAGTAACTTCAGTCACCATTGAAAAAGCGTTCTCCTGAAGACTATAACACAAATCCTCCAAGCAACAGTCGCCCCTGTGTAGCAGAGCCGTTGCCGCAGTCAATAAACCGCTAAGGGATAAGTCCATGCCCTTCACAACATACGGCAAAGAAACCAGCCTTTTCCCATCAGACGCCAGCCGCTCCACGGCAGCCCCAAGCGGCAAACCCTTCCGATGCTTAAGACCAGCTTCCCGAGCAAAAACATCCAAACAATTCCCAAGCGCAATATCCAAGGTTTCACCGAAAACTCTGTAGCGCCCAGACTCAAAAGCCGTCACCATAGTGTTGCCTCCTGAAGCGTAAAGGGTCACAGGGTCAACAACGCCAGTTTTAAGTTTCCCAATCTCAATGTGCGCCACGGAATGGTTAACACCCACAAGGGGAATGTTAAGATACGAAGCTAAAGCTCGGGCAACAGTAGCTCCCGTGCGCAAACATGGTCCTAAACCTGGACCTTGAGAAAAAGCGATAACCGCCAGGTCACTTGGTTTTACACCAGCTGCACTTAAGGCATCGTTTAGGACTTTATCAGCCACTTCAGCATGATGCCTTGCTGCTTCTCTGGGGTGGATTCCGCCTTCCGCTGGTATGTAACTGTCGGATTTATTGGCGAGTATTTCTCCGTTAAAGGCGGCTATTCCAACACCGAAATCATCCGCTGTAGATTCTATGCCTAAACAGTAAATTTCCTCATTTCGCTGCTTTTTCGGCATGTTTTCCATGGATTCCAAGTTTTTTAAGGGATACATATTTTTATGTGAATTCAACGCTTATATTCTAATTGCATTATCTGGATTGATATTAGATGCCTAAACGTAATGACCTTGAACAGAAAGCACTCCATTATGTGGTAAACACAGGTTATCAAGGCGTGCTTCAATCAGACTTATGGCGAGAACTAGGCGCAAGCAGCCGAGAAGGCTCACGCGTCTCCATTAAACTAGAAGAAAAAGGGTTAATCCGCCGAGAAAAAGAACTGCAAGAAGGCAGATGGACCTATCGGCTTTACCCAAAAAGGCTTCCAGCATCAATAGAAACCATCGTTGACTGCCCATGCTTGCTCTGTCCAGACAACGCAAGGTGTGACCCAACAACCGCACTTTCCCCTAAAACCTGCCCAAAATTAACTGATTGGGTTTTAGGTTTAGGAAAAGAGGCTACCGCTATTCCTGAAGGTCCGAGCGCACCCAGCACACAAGAGGATGGTTCAGTTGCCGAAAGCTTGGATCCAAGATAGAAAACGCGAATACTACTATAAAAAAGCCAAAGAAGAAAACTACCGCTCCAGAGCCACATACAAGCTAGTTCAAGCCAACGAGAAATATGGTTTCATACAAAGAAACGACATAGTAGTCGATTTAGGTGCTGCGCCAGGCGGCTGGATTCAAGCAGCAAGGAAAATGACTGGAAAAAACGGTTTTGTTCTAGGCGTCGACTTGAAACCAATCGACCCTTTCACTCAGGAATACGTTAGGACAATAGTTGCAGACTTAACTGAGCCGGGAATAGTAGAGGAAATACGCTCTTTCTTACCTCGCGAAGCGGATGTGGTAATTTCTGATGCTGCACCGAACATTACTGGGGTATGGGAAGTTGACCATGCAAGACAAATCGACTTAGCGACCAAAGCATTAGAAATAGCCCAATGCCTACTGAGACCCTCAGGGAACTTTTTTGTTAAGGTTTTTGAAGGTGACTTGCTCAACGATTTTATTCAAACAGTAAAGAATCTTTTTGAAACAGTTAAGATTGTGAAGCCTCAGGCCAGCCGAGCTAAAAGTTCTGAAATGTACCTTTTGGCTTTAGGCTTGAAATCGAAGGGTAAATGTGAAGAGGAAAGCTAATTTCTTCTGCTTAGCTACTATTATTGTTAGGTGTAAGACTTGAGAGTTATATCGGCGGATTCTGCAGCAGCAATACTGGACCCACAGTTTAAGCCACTGTACCTTGTTGCTTCTGTTTCGGTGCTGGTTAATCCACCGTATAGGGAGCCATCTTTTCGGTTGGCTGAACCGATTTTTAGGGAAGTTGAAAACGGGTTTGAGGTGATAGTGCATGAGGCTGAGCTTTGCAGAAGTTTGCTTGATAAAATGAAGGCTGATGTTGTGCATTTGGATATGTCGCTTGGCGGTGTCTCAATTGAGGAGTTATCGCCGGTTGAGCTTTTAAACTTGCGTGCGTCAAGAACGGGAAGGCAAAACATTCTCAAGATTTTGCCCAGGCTTAGGAAAATTGCTGGCGAAATCAAACGGCTCTATGACGTGGACACGTTGGCTATTGGTAAAGAGAGTGTTCCTGTGCGGATTGCTGAGTTAACGGCTGGTGCAGAAGCGATTCTTTATGATTGCAAAAAAGCGGTGGATGAAAAAGAGCCTGTTTTGTTGGGTTTACCTTTATTGTGCCAGCCAACAATACAAGAAGACCGCGTGTATCTTAGTTCACTCATAGCTGCTGAGCATGACGTACGTGGTTATGCTGTTGACGTTGAAGGAACTTTAACAAAGGTTAAATTGTCTGAAACGTTAAACCCTTGTGCACGAGGATTTCGTGCCTTAAAAATTAAGCCCATACGCTAAAAAGAAGGTTCATGTCATGAAGCTTGATTTGTCTTTTTGGAAGAAGGCGTCATCAAAACGCAAGAGAATCTATTCTACGATAATAATTTTCGTGATCGCGGTCTTATTAACTATCATTGGATCTTTGGTGCCGCTTAGCGCTCAAGACGCGAAGCAAATAAGTGATGGCGTAAATCAAACACTCACCACAAACCAAGCTAATGGCACATTACCTGAATATATTTTCTTAAACAACTTCTATATCTGCTTGCTAATGTTCGTTCCCGTCATTGGACCAATGCTGGGCTTCTTAATACTTTTTGATACTGGCATGGCGATGGGTGCTATTGCCAGCGTACAAGGATACTCTCCGCTCTTAGGTTTTGCACTTCTGGTTATTACACCCGTATTTTGGTTAGAATTTACATCTTACTCAATCGGCATTACTGAAAGCATCTGGCTGTTCCGTAGACTGCTGCAAAGGCGATGGCGAGAGCTTAAAAACACAGGCATTTTAATTGGGATTTGTGCACTTTTGCTTGTGGTTGGAGCTATCGTTGAAACGTGGCTGATCTCTATCGGAGGCTAAATTTCAACTTTTCTCAATTTCTAAACTAATATCTATCGCTTTGACACTATGAGTTATTTCTCCCATACTGATGATATCGACTTTTGCCATTGCATAATCCATTATGTTTTTAGCTGTGATTCCACCGCTTGCCTCCAAAATTACTTTGCCTAAAAAGCCCGCCTTCTTCAGCAAACCTACAGCATCTTTAACCTGCTCGATTGAGAAGTTATCAAGCATTATCACGTCTGCTCCTGCCTGTGCAACTTTCAAGACATCTGAGGCTTTTGTAACTTCAACCTCGATTTTTTTGGTGAAAGAAGCGTTTGCTTTTGCTTTTTTAACTGCTTCTTCAGGGCTTCCAACTATTGCAATATGATTGTCTTTAATCAAAATCATATCATCCAAATGAAGCCTATGTGGGTCTCCGCTCCCTATGGTGACTGCTTTTTTGTCAAAGTAAAGCAGTCCTGGCGCTGTTTTGCGTGTTGCCGCAATTGCTGTTGGCACGTTTGCTTTTCTTAATTTCTCTGTTAACGTTCGCGTGATGGTTGCGATGCCGCTCATTCGTGAAAGAAGATTTAGCATTGTTCTCTCAGCCGAGAGAATGGTTTGGGCATCTCCTGAGATTTCCATTAATACTTGCTTATTTTTGATTTTTTCTCCATCAGCAACTTTAGCTTTAACTTTTAATCCTAAATATTCAGCAAGAATGATTGTTTCTTCAATTCCAGCAGCTATGCCTTCCTCTTTAGTTATAACTATTGCCTTTACGTTTAAATTTGGAGGAATAATTGCTTGGGCTGTTACATCACCTTGCCCTATGTCCTCAGCAAGTATTTGCCTGAGCTTTTCTTCCAGAATTTTTCGAGGAACAAACATAACTATAATTTATCAACTAAGCTTTAAATTGCTTGCTTTTTTCAGCCCAATAAGAGATAGTTAAAATAAATCACCAACTTATCTGTAAGCATATGAGACTGCTATTAAGCTGTTCAGAACTTGGCTTAGGCCATGTTTCCCGCATCATACCATTAGGAAAGAGGCTTGAGAAAAATGGTCATGAACTGTTCTTTTTCTCAGGCGGCAAAGCTTACCAGATGCTCCAAAAGGAATTTAGAAATGTTTACAAATGCACGCCAGTATCCTGGTATGAGAACGCTTACGGCATAATCACTTCTGCCTCACTAATCAACGTTTTATTTCCTCTTCCATTGTTTAACATGGAAAAAAATAGGCTGGAAATAAAAAATTCTAATGCGATGGAAACTATACATCGTTACTATGACCTTAGAGAAAACATTCGCGATATTGCGCCGGACATTCTTATCGCCGATGGTGACATAAACGCGCTTCGACTTGCTCATAGATGGAGAATTCCCTCAGTTTACATAGCTAACATGATAAGGCCAAGCTACGGTTTCTCTGCTTTTCTAAATCCAGGCGAAAGATTGGTTGAACGGTATGTAAAGCACTGCTCAAAAATAATAATTCCAGACAATCCGCCGCCGTACACAATTTCAGAGTACAGCATTGGAAACTTGGATAAAATAGGATTAAACGGAAAAGTTGAGTTTATTGGAAGCTTCGTTGACACAACATACGTTAAAGGATCACAAGAACATATTTTTGCCCCAGTAAGCGGACCATCGGGAACAAAAGCAAAACTAATGAAAACCCTTTTTCCAGTTCTTGAAAAACTGAAAACTAAATGTATCGTTAGCTTAGGAACGCCTGGAAAAAAAGCCACAGCAAAAATTGGCAATTGTGAGCTTCACACATGGCTCTCTGCCGAAGAGAGGCAGGAATGTATGAAAAACGCTAAATTCGTAATCTTTAGCGGTGGTCACATAACATGCTTTGAAACCATCAAATACGCAAAACCAAGCATCTGCATTCCTACACAGCCTGAACAGTTGGGAAACGCTGCTAAACTTCAAGACTTAAACTGCTCAATAACTGTTAAAAACAAAAGCGGGCTTGAAAAAGCTGTTGAAAAAATGGAAAAGGAAAAAGAATCCTTCGACAGAAACATGTTGGCCCTGAATGAGTTTTCTAACAAGTTTAAAGGTTTAGACAGGGCAGTTACAATCATTGAAACCCTACTAGATTAACGCCAATTGTTATTTGCTAAGGTGTAGACGTTTAACTTCGCCCATTGGCGTTTCTTCCTCAAAAATTATAGCTTTAAACTTGTATATTTTAGTGCCTTTCGTTAGCCAACTGTCCGGGGGAACCCCTGCTTTGATGCAGCATTGGCAAAGAAATTCTTCTTCGCACCATCCCCATTCAACAGGCACCTGTGGCAAAAGCAAACCCCTATAGTAGCCTTTTTCAACAATTAAGCCGTCTTCGCCAACCTTAATTTTACTCAAGTACTCTTTTGGATTTTTAACTTCCACAGGTTCTGGAGGCGTTAGCACGCTTACTTCAAAAACAACTTTGCTCAACTCATCTAAGGATAAGGGATAAAACCGTGGGTCTTGCGTTGCAGCATTAATGGCTGAATCAATCACTGCCTCCACAAGCTGACTTGTTGGGTAAGGGTAACCTATGCAGCCGCGAAGCTCCTTCTCGCAGTTCCTTACGCTGTTTATTGTTACGAAAACGCCACATTGTTCAAAAAGTTTCTTGGGAGTTTCTTTTGGAGGTTGAATGGCTTTCCCTTTTTCTAGGTGTTCTTTTACTGCGCTTCGGGCAAGTTGAATTAAGAATTTTCCTTCTTCTAGGCTTAGTTCAAACGACATAACGCTTCCTTCTTAGCTACATGCGGATATGCGCTGCTGAATCTCTTTAATGTGAAGATAAATTTTGAAGAAAAATTGTTTAAAACTTTACGGATTCTTCAGTTATGCCTTCCTTAGTTATAATAAGGAAGTCTATGCCGTCGCCGCTCATTGAATCTCTGCTTATTGCTGACTTTATAGATCGCATTACGAGTTCTTTCGCTTCTTTTGTGTTCATGCTTTCTTTGTAGCCTTCTTCTAAAACACCCATGGCTATTTCTGTTCCTGAACCGACCACCGCATATTTATCAGGTATAAGTGAGCCTAAAACGTCTAGAACGTAAAGCGATGGGCCTTCTTCATCCATGCCGCCAACAATTGTTTGAGTAATTAATGGCGCATATCGACGGTTGAAGAGGATGTTTGCCATAAGTTTTGCTGCTGAGCGCACGCTGATTTTTCTGCCAGTGTCCATGCTGAAAAGATTACCTTGCGCTTCCATTTCTTTAGCGAGAATTTGCATGTCTCCAACAAGTCCTGCGCAGGCAACGCCGATTCGGTCGGTTATTTTGAATACTTTTTTGCCGCCTTTACTCATAACAAAATAACCGTATGTTACTCTTTTTTCAGAGGCTAAAATTACTCCGCCTGAGAAGACAGCGCCAACTGTGGTGGCGCCTGGAATCCACGCGTAGCCGCCTTGCTGGGCTTGCTGTGATTGATCTTGTGGTATTTGCGGTAATTGTGGTCCATATCCTTCCATAATTTTCGCCTTTTCCCGTTGTTATACACAAGACAATCTATTAAGGTTACTTATAACAATTCTAGACTAGGTGAGGCGACTTAACATGAGTGAGTCTAAGCCTGTAAGATGCCAGAAATGTGGAAAACCAGTCGGTTACATAACCGTGCTTGGGAAGGGTTTACTGAATTTTCAGCAACCCATGGAGAATGTTAAGATAGTGGCTATTTGCATGGAATGTAAAGGCAAAACAAGTTTATACCGCAGAAACTTTTAACATACCGCATGCTGTTAACATGGCAAATAACTGCATAGTGAAAGCAATTGATAGAAATTTATAGTCAAAACATTGATGGTGTTTGGTTCAGCGTTGCCTGCGCTCAACATCAAATCGTCGCATCATCCTTTGGTGCAAGCCAACAAGTAATATTAAATAACATTTTAAGAAGTACACCGTTCAATGTACCCTTTCAGGTTTTCCATGAGCCCTCAGCTTTCGCCAAAAACATTCTTGCTTCTTTGAAGAACATTTATGATGGAAAAAACGTTAACGTAAGCTTCCCTTTAGCCTTGACTCGTTTGCCAGTTTATACTCAAAAAGTGCTTAAAGCAACTGCGGAGATTCCACTTGGTTATGTAGCTTCCTACGGTTCACTCGCCAAGGCTGTGGGTGGTGGTCCAAGAGCTGTTGGCAACATTATGGCAGCAAATCCTTTTGCACCCATTGTTCCCTGCCACAGGGTTGTAAAATCCGATTTTACGCTAGGTGGTTACGGCGGAGGCTTAAAAGTTAAACATGCGCTTTTACGTCGAGAGAAAAGAGGTTTTTCAGCCTCAAAAGAAATAGAAGCAAATGGTGGTCTGCTTCAGGTTTTCCCTGTTGAATATGTTCTAAGAAATTTGGTTTAACTTGCATTTTTTTTAAACGCAAATCATAAAAGCATGCGAGTTTAACCTCAAAGGCGAGGAAGTATTGTGGTTAATCGGGGCTTTTACGTTGGCAGATTTCAGCCTTTCCATTTAGGTCACCTTGGCGCCATCAAGGCCGTATTAAAAGAAGTTGATGAACTCGTCATAGTCATCGGTAGCGCTCAGTATAGTCATAACATCAACAACCCGTTTACAGCGGGCGAAAGACTAGTTATGATTCGCCGTGCATTGCAAGAAGCCAAAGTGGATTATTCCAGACTTTGGATTGTTCCCGTTCCAGATGTCCATTTGCATATGCTTTGGGTTAGTGCGGTTGAAGGTTACACGCCAAAGTTCAATGTTTGTTATTCTAATGAGCCGTTGACACAAAGACTTTTCATGGAAGCAGGTTATCCGGTCAAAAGCATTCCGTTGTTTGATAGGAAACTTTACATGTCAACCATCGTTAGAGAAAAAATGCTTAAAGGCGACAGTTGGACAGAGCTTGTTCCTAAAAGCGTCGCTGACTTCATTAATGAGATAGATGGGGTCAACAGGCTCAGAGATTTAGCTAGAACTGAGAAAGTTTAGCGTTATACGACTATTTTTTCTTTTGAAGCCTTATGGTAAAAGCGCCAAGCAAGAAGATAAACCGCGATTAAAACTATCAATTCAACGAACAAACCAAAAGTCACCTGAGGTTCGTAAGCAATGAAGTTATTTGTTGCGTGAAGCACCACAGACAACAAGTAGTAAGGAAGA
The DNA here is from genome assembly GCA_963715865.1 of Candidatus Bathyarchaeota archaeon. Lineage (GTDB taxonomy): Archaea > Thermoproteota > Bathyarchaeia > Bathyarchaeales > Bathycorpusculaceae > Bathycorpusculum. The sequence goes on along the minus strand of OY970280.1, from coordinate 1,939,639 downwards.
GGATTTTTCTTAGCTATACCGTAAGCAGTTATGGCTGCGCTTGAAGCATGAAAAATGACGCCTGGAATTCTATCAATCAAAGGCGCACCCAAAAAGGCAACATACAATACCAGTTCAGAAATGCCGAAACCTAACCCAATCAAAATACCTAATGTAACAAGGGACCTTTCTGTTTCACCATGCCTATAGAATAGAGGGAAAACTTTAGCTAACTCCTCTATGAAGGGCGCTAAAACAATTACTGCCAAAGCTGACGGGAACAAAAAGTAAAACTGCGAAAAAAACAAAGTAAAAGGGATGCTTACGAGGACTCCTGAAGCGAAAAAGAAGATCAATTCTTTGAGACTTGGTTTGTGAAGCGGTATAACGCATTGCCGTTCATTTTCCGTAAAAAAACTTCCTAATAGAAAGTGAATTTACCACTTGCTTATCAACTTTATCACTGAGCAGCTTGAGAAGTATTAGCGTTTGAATTCTAGCTCTAAGTCACTAAAGCCCATTTTAAATAGACCAAGCTAAAGGGAAAAATTTTAAAGGTTTAGAAGCCAGCGGTTATCAGGTTAGATGGCTTCATTATCTCTCTTAGAAGAACCGTTGCGTAGGAACCTCTAAGCAGCATGAAGCTTAATTCTGCTTGGCAGCCTTTGCCGCCTGCATTTGCTGAAACATTTTGAAGCTTGAAGTCTCTGATTGGAGTAACTGCCGTTCGCAACCCGCCTTTACCGCCAATCCTTGATAAAGCGTTAATTCGCAAGTTTTCCATCTTGATTTCTTCTTCCTCAAGAACCTCTTTTTCCATCTGCCCCATGACCCCTTGAGACAACTTCTGTTTTACTCCAACTATGGGTAAAGCAACTCGCATTTTTCCAGCCTTAATTTGCTCGTTAACTTCAGCCACAGTTTCCACGGTTACAATTTTTGACATGCTGGTAAAGGGTAATCCAGAACGCTCAACACCAACCGCATAATCCCCAACCTCAGCCTTATTCAAAGAGTAACCTTGCTTAACCCGCTCGCTCAGGAAACGGTTAAACAGGTAAGATTGATGTGCTTGAACAAAAAGCTCTTGAAGCTTAGCAGGCAACCGTTGAAAGGCACCAACATAATCATCCGGTTTATTAACCAAGTGACTCAGCATTAACCTTTCAAAACGAAGTTGCTTAGGAAAATTCTCCAGCGCCTGCTTGAAGTTTCTTTTTGACTGCAGTTCTTGGCGTGCCTGCCTTGAGGCTGGATGCTCATGAACGCTTGATTTAGCTAGAAAAAGCATTGCTGCCTCCTCAAAATCGCCTCTAACAAGAGCTTTTCCAACCAAATGCGTTATTGGGCGTGTGGTTCCGAAACGTTGGTGCCCAAAAAAGTTTGGAATGCCACCTAAAGCTTTAATTTCCTGTATTGCTTGGGCTACTCGTTTTTCAACGGTTGCCTCAGAATGCTTAATGGATTTGATTGTTATAGTGAAATTGTTGCCTAAAAGGTAAAACAGCGATAACTTTTCTCGAACGTAACCAACAGGATGAACTTCTATATCTTTAACGTTAACTTTCCCAACATCTTCCATCGAAACGTTTTCAATAGTGATATGTTGGGCAGTAACAGCCTTAGCATCCTTTATCCCTGCAAACTGGACTCTCGCTTGGTCAATGCCTAATCCCCTTGCAACATTTTTGACTGCAATGAAGGTGTCCCAGTTACGCTTAACCAAAACGCACAGCAAATACCGCTGGCTTTGAAGTGTAGAACCTAAAACCCTGGTTGCAACAACCCCATTCACACTCGCTTTGGAGCCGTCAACCAGAACCTCTTCAACCACAAAATCATCAACCACTTCACGAATGACACCGCCAACACCCGAAGTTTTAGTAGCATAAACTTCGATTCCGAGCAACTTGTCAATTTCAGGAATAGGCAAAAAATCGCCTTAGAACAATTTAAGCTTGCCCGTTAACCGATCGATCTTTTCTGCTGGTGCAGGACCAATCCCCAAGCAGGTTATTGTGCCCTCTGGAACCTCCGTTAAACCTCGATCAACAATCAACGCATGAGGCAAACCCAACTCGTCAGCTGCCTCTTCAAGCTCACCCAGCTCCTTCTCGCCGGGAACCTTAACCGCTATTTTACGTTGCCCCTCAAAAAGCCAGGCTTCCCACCACTTCTTATGATGCACAAAAGCGTCTTGAGCAGCAGAAACCGCTGCGTGCCCAGCTTGCGCTGCAATTTTTCCTTTACTCATCTTCAAATCCGCGCGGAAAACGAGGACTTGCTTATATTCAAATTCGCTCATTCGCGTTTCCCGCCTATAGTTTGGCATCCAAGATTTTAAGGCTTTGCAGACAAGTAAAGCATAACAAAGTAAGCAATAGCCGCCAGCATTGAAGGTTTACCTATAACCTTAAGCATAAGCTTTCCTTGAAAATCAATTTCATCCACATCGCTTAATGCTTTATCCACGCCCAACTTTCCGCAGAACCGCAACACCTCATCCACTTTCACGTCAGACAAAGAATCAAGAAACCGCCTAAGCCTAAGCATAACACTAAAATCAAAACCCAACAAGTCAGAACAGCGCTTTTGGTAAACCCGCAGGAAATCAGAGGAAACATCGCCTCGCTGTAGGGCTCCACTAGCAGTTTCCGCTGCTATTTTGGCGCATGTTAACCCGAAAATTACTCCCCCTCCAGTGGTTGGTTTAACTTGCGAAGCGCAGTCGCCGACAGCAAGAAAACCGTTCGAGTAAGCTCTGCCGATTGGACCACCCAAAGATATGGCGTGATACCCAATTTGTGTTATTCTGGCTTTACCAAGCTGTTTAGAAGCAACGGGATGCTTCGACATTAGCTCACGCAGGAACTTTCGGGGGTCTCCCTTGTTTGTTGCTAAACCAACTTTCGCAGTTCCATCAAGCTTTGGAATAAGCCACCCGTAAAAGCCAGGTGCATAAGCCTTGCCAAAGTAAACTTCAACCGCGTTACGCTCAACATCCTGCACGTTTTCTACTTCAGCTTCAACCGCATAAACCAGTCCTTCAGGTTTAAGTGCTGTTAAACCTGCTTGTCTCAAAACCCTAGAAGCTACGCCCTCAGCATCCAAAGTAATCTTAGAATAAACTTTCTCTTCTTTTCCCCCGTTTCGTTGGATATTTACGCCTTTGACAAAGCCATCCGCCATAATCAGCGATTGGACACAGGCGTTTAAGACGAAACGTGCGCCAGCCGCTTCAGCTTGCCTAGCCAAGTACTTGTCAAAACGTGCCCTGTTCACAGCGGCAGTCACTGGGCGAGAAAGGTGAAGTGAAAATTTGGTGCCAGCGGACGAATAAAAGTTGGCTGTACTAAAAGTGTTTTCAACAATCCCATTTGGAAGCGGATACAAACCCATGTTGCTTAAGCTTCGAATGCTCAGGTGCCCAGCGCAATGGGAAGGTAACCCAATTTCAGGGTGCTCTTCGAAAACTGTGACTTTAACGCCTAGTTTAGCCAAGTTTAGTGCTGCATATGAACCAACAGGTCCCGCTCCAACAACTATGGCGTCGGGAGTATTGCCTGTTGTTTGCACTATGTGCGTCATCATCATTACGTTAATGGACTAACTCGACTCGGCGTTTTCCACGCGCCATGGAAGAAGTGCGAATTTTGCCGGTTACCTCAAGCCTTAGCAGCAGATCATTGAAGTCTTTGTAGCCTAAATCGTCATACTCGTCTTTTAACTGAGCAAACAGGTCGTCATCAGCCATGTCGCCCTTTTTATTGAGAATTTCCAATATAACGGAGTAAGCTGGGCGTGTTTTCCAAGTTTTTATCTGAGGCATCAAGCTTTCCTTCTCTAAGCAACTGGTGTTGCTGGTTTTTGTACTTGCCGGACTTGCTGTATGAAGCTCTTGTACCATTTCTCCATGTCAGGCGATACTGATGGACCCATTTCTTTCAAGGCATCCTGGAAATCTTTCATAGTGACTTCTTGGGAGTTTACATCCCTTCTTAACGCATGCATTGCGGCTTCTCTGCACAAGGATTCTATGTCAGCGCCCGAATAGTATTTGGTCATCATTGTCAACTGGTTCAAGTCAACATCTTTGCTGATTGGCATACCTTTTGTGTAGATTTTGAATATTTGCAAGCGGCTTTTTTCATCAGGTTCAGGCACATAAATCAGTCTGTCAAACCTTCCGGGACGTAGAACGGCGGAATCCACCATGTCGGGACGGTTGGTAGCAGCGATAACTACAATGTCTTGTAATGTTACTATGCCATCCATTTCTGTTAGGAGTTGACTTATGACTCGTTCTGAAACGCCGCTGTCAGACATACCCATTCCACGTCTAGGCGTGAGCGAGTCTATTTCATCTAGGAATATGACGGCAGGCGCTGCCATTCGGGCTTTGCGGAATACTTCGCGTATGGCTTTTTCTGATTCTCCAACCCATTTGGAGAAAACTTCAGGACCCTTGATTGATATGAAGTTGGCTTCGCTTTCTGTTGCCACTGCTCTGGCTAGGAGGGTTTTGCCGCAGCCTGGTGGACCATACAGCAGTATGCCTTTTGGCGGTCTAATTCCAAGCCTAGTGAACATTTCAGGATTCTTCATTGGCCACTCAACAGCTTCTTTGAGGTGCTGTTTTACATCGTCGAGTCCACCGGTGTCATCCCAGTGAACAGTGGAAACTTCAATGTAGACTTCACGCATGGCCGTAGGCGTGACTTCCTTGTATGCGCCAACGAAATCGTCCATTTTAACCTCCATTTTCTCTAAGACGGCTGGTGGAACGCGTTCTTCTTCAAGGTTTATTTGTGGTAGGTATCTGCGGAGGGCTTTCATGGCTGTTTCTCTGCCTAGCGCGGATACATCGGCGCCTGTGTAGCCATGGGTTATGTCAGCGAGTTTTTTGAGGTCAACATCTTCAGCAAGTGGCATGCCTCTTGTGTGTATTTGGAGGACTTCGTATCTTCCTTTCTTGTCGGGTACGCCGATTTCTATTTCTCTGTCAAATCTTCCAGGTCTGCGCAGTGCAGGGTCAAGTGCTTGTGGACGGTTGGTTGCGCCGATGACTATGACGTTTCCTCTTCCGCTTAAACCATCCATCAATGCGAGGAGTTGTGCAACGACGCGTCTTTCAACTTCGCCTGTGACTTCTTCTCGTTTAGGCGCTATGGCATCAAGTTCGTCCACGAATATTATGCTTGGCGCGTTCTGTTGGGCTTGCTGGAAAATTTCGCGTAAGCGTGCTTCGGATTCACCGTAGAATTTGCTCATGATTTCTGGACCGTTAATTGAGTAGAAGTTGGCTTCTGACTCGTTGGCGACTGCTCTGGCTAGGAGGGTTTTTCCGCAGCCTGGTGGACCGTGAAGGAGTACGCCTTTTGGAGGTTCTATTCCTAAACGTTGGAAGAGTTCTGGGTGGCGGAGTGGTAGTTCTACCATTTCGCGGACTCGTTGGATTTCTTCGTGTAAGCCGCCGATGTCTTCGTATGTGGTTCTCGGTAGACCTTTGCCTTCGGGTGCTGGTTCGTTTAGTATGGTTAAGCGTGATTCGGTTGTTACTTTTATTATGCCGTGAGGTCGAGTTTTTGACACGGTGAATGGTATGGCGTGCCCTAGCATCATTACTAAGGTTGTGTCGCCTTCTACGAGGGTGCGTTCCATGAGGCGGTTTTTAACGAAGTTTGTGAAGTCTTCGTCCACGTTTAAGCGCATGTCGACAGGTGCAAGTGTTATGCTTAATGCTGCTTTGACTTTTGCCGGTCGCACCACTACATATTCGTTTATGGCTACGCCGCTGTTTTTGCGTGTGAAGCCGTCGATGCGGATGATGTCGCGGTTTTGGTCTTCGCTGTATGCAGGCCAAGCGATGGCTGATGTTGTGCGTTTGTTTATGATTTCTATTACGTCTCCAGCGCTTATGCCTAGTTTCTGCATGGTTCGCTGGTCTATGCGGGCGATTCCTCTGCCCACGTCTCTTTGCCGTGCGTCTCCAACGTGTAATTGAATTTCGCTCAAACAGAATCCTCCAAATAATTTGATGTTAAGAGTGTGTGTTTGAAAAGAACGTTTATTCCTATATAAACTTTAAAGCGTAACGGTTGAGACTTTCAGGCGCATATTAAAGAAGTGTCTTGTGGCTTTTTGGGTAATTAAGCGTTTTATCTGCTTGTTCTGCGCACCATGAAGGTTTGGGCTTGGCTTATGCCTGGTATTTTTGCGAGTTTTTCTTCGAATTCGTCAACGATGCCTGTTTTATCTTCTGGAAATTTAACTTGAACAAGCAGCACTACGAGTCCGAAGGCTATTGGTTCTTCGCCGTATCCTTCGATTGCGGAGAATTCGGGCATGATGTTTTGGATTTTCTTTTTGAGGTCGTCAAAGTTTTCCACTATGTCTTCTGGGAAAATCTTGTATGTTACCAAAACGCTTCCCATGGTTAAATCGCCTTTATGGTCCTGTGAATCCGCATTTCGGGCATTTGTACAAGCGGCCGAATTTGCGGCATTTTCCGTCGCGTTTGATTTGGATTTCTCCGCAGTTGGGGCACTGGAATTTTGTGGATTCGCTGCCTGGCGGAATTGGTTTGCCGCAGCTTGTACAGGTGACTAAGGATAATGTTCTTTCTGTCATAAGGGAACACTTCGTTGCGGTTTTAAATTGTAAGGGTTCCTTATATCTGCTATGCTTATTAAAAACAGAAAAAAGCTGGAATTAAAGCTCAGTTCTTTCGTAAATCATCAGCCAATCACTCCTTTCGCTATAAGGAATAAGATAATGGCTGCCACAATCAAGATTGCAGTGCTTATGGGTGTGAAAGAGCAGGTAGCCTTGTATCCTAATAGGCATGGTTTACTTGCTTGCGAATTAGGGATTAACGTCTTAACAGCAGCAATACTCAATATGATAATCGCAGCATAAACAAATATTCTCAGTGCTGTTACTGGCATAATTTCACCTCCCGTGATTCTTTTTCGTTCACAGAGGTGTCCTCGCCTTTGGTCTCTTTTCTTAGCTCTTTCTCTTTCAAGTTAATTCTCACTGTTCCTTTTTTGCCAGCAATTTCCAAAATGACACCTTCCACGAAGGTTGCTTGTACAAGTTCGCCTATTGTGCCCTCCACGAGGACGTTGTCTTGGGCGCCATTTGCCAAGGTAATGTTCTTTAGGTCAGCTTTTGATTTGAGTTCGATGGAAAAGAAGCGTTCCGTTTCTTCAATTTCGTTTGCCATCTTTCTTGCCTCTTGATTTCTTATTAAGCGTCGGAAGCCGATTACCTTTATTTGCTTACAATGTGCAATGGAATACAGTGGTGTGAATGCTTTAACATCGGTGATAAAAAGTTGGATAAACAGGAAGGCATTGAAAGGCTGTTTTATGAACTCGCAAGCGAAAGCAGACTCGACATACTGCTCCAGCTAAAAGAGAAAAATGGGAAGATGAACGATGTCGCCCGCAAACTAAACTTAACCACAACCGAGACTTTCAGACAATTGCAACGCCTGAGCGAAGCCATGCTTGTTCAAAAGCAACCTGAAGGCACATACGCCATTACCGAGTATGGCAGACTCGTGTTAGAACTCTCTTCTCCTATAGAATTTGTACTCAAACATAAGGAATACTTCTTAACTCATGACGTTTGGCGGCTTCCTCACCAATTCGTGAAGAGACTGGGCGAGCTTTCACAAACAAGCCTGCGAATGGGCATGATAGAGAGCACAACCAAGTCTTCACAGATGATTGGAGAAGCCGAACAATACATGTGGGGAGCCATCCCAGAACCACCCCCTGGATCCTTTGATACGATAGTGAAACAAATCCCAAAAAAAGTAGAATTCCAAATTCTTTCCCCCCTCCCGCCTGCAAAATTTCCAAACCTTGAAAATCGGACTCTTCCAGACCTTCCAGCAATCTTCGGGCTCACGGAAAAAGAGGCGGTCATATGCTTTCGATTCATTGGGGGAAGACAAGATCATGCAGGCTTTTTTGGAAAAGACACAGTGTTCCTCAACTGGGTCAGAGACCTGTTTCTTTACTACTGGGACAAAGGAAAGTGCATATAAATATACTGTAAGCTATTTTACTAATGTTCTTGGGCAAGTTTATTACCAATAGAATCGCCATATTCTAACTGCATCACTTGGGTGCCAACTTGACGGCAACTTGCTTTGTTTGAGTACTGTTATAGTTTTTTCCGTTTTAGCTCTTTTACCCTATCAAAGTGAGTATCCGTTGAAACTATGAAGTCTGCTTTTTCTGCTATAGCCGTTGCCGCATGAATGGCATCTCTTGGCGCTAAATGGCATTCCCTGATGATTTGCAAAGCTGACAAAACCACTTCTCTGTCAGCAGGTATAATCTCTAAGTTAGGAAAATTCAACATAGCCTCTCCTGCTTCCAACGCTTTTTCAATTCCTCGGTTCTTTTTTACTTCCCAAAATGTTTCATCAAAGGTCAATGCCGAAGTGATCGCTTGTTCCTCACCTTGCTGAATTTTCTTAAGCAAAGACACTGCTTTGCTTCCAAACTCTTCAGCGTTTAAAGCAGCGAAAATGAAAACGTTAGCGTCCAGATAGAGCACGTTTGTATCTCTCTTCAAGTTCTTCTTCGTAAGCGTGAGGATCCACTTTGGAAACTGATTTGCCACTCTTAGCTATTCTTTCAAATACAGCCACCGCGTCGAAAGCAGGCTTTTTCAGGATTAACTTGTCATCCTCCAACGTGAATAGGACCTTGGAGCCGGGCTCAATTTTCAGGGCTTTGCGCATTGCTCGCGGAATTACGACCTGCCCTTTTGGACCGACTTTCATTTCTTCCTCAATCAATGTCTAACCACCAGTTATACAAAAGTATAACCCATATTTATACCTTAAGCGACTACCACCAAGAAATGAGCTATTTCGCAAGTTTATTAAGAAGGTGTCTTGCCTTATTTCATTCGTGATAAGTTTTGGGCGTAGACTTCAAAGGCCTCGTTCCGAAAACTCCTGTTAAGCTGGAGGATTTAAGTGGCAAAATCATCGCCATAGACGCTTACAACGCGATTTACCAGTTTCTCGCCATCATTCGACAACCAGACGGCACACCGCTAAAAGACAGCATGGGAAAAGTCACCAGTCACCTAAGCGGCTTATTCTACCGCACAAGCAACCTAGTGGAAATGGGAATAAAAACCATCTACGTTTTCGATGGTGTTCCGCCAACCTTGAAGGCGGCTGAGATTGAGCGGCGCAGGCAAGTCAAAGTGGGAGCCGCCGTGCACTATGAGAAGGCGGTGGCGATAGGCGATACGGCAAAGATGCGGATGTTTGCGCAGGCTACTATGACCATGAAGGACTACATGAAGGACGACGCCATGAAACTGCTGAGCCTCATGGGGTTGCCATGGGTCCAAGCGCCAAGCGAAGGAGAAGCCCAAGCCGCACACATGACAAAACGTAGCAATGCGGATTACTGCGCAAGCCAAGACTACGACAGCCTACTTTTCGGCGCTCCAAGACTCCTTCGGAACGTTACTATTTCTGGTAGGCGGAAGCTTCCAAGCAAAAACATCTACATCGACATTGTGCCTGAAGTAATTGAACTATCCAAAGCCCTAGACGCATGCGGCTTAACTTACGAGCAACTAATAGACGTAGGCATCCTAATTGGAACAGACTATAACCCAGAGGGCATAAAAGGGCTAGGACCAAAAACCGCCCTAAAACTAATAAAACAATACGGAACATTAGAAAACGCGTTACCCAATATAAAAAACGCCACTTTTCCAGTTGAGCCCAACTGCATAAGAGAAATCTTTCTGCACCCGCAAGTCACAGATAACTACAAGTTAGAATGGAAAGAACCCGACGTAGAAGGCGTCGCCGATTTCCTTTGCAGGCAGAAAGACTTCTCGGAAGACCGCGTGAGAAAATCACTAGATAAAATGCTAGAAGGCACAAAGAAGCAGAAAGGCAAAGTATCATTGGAAAAATGGTTCAGCTAGCTTAGCCGTGTCCATATTCGCCTGTTAATGGAACAAAAGCTACTTCCCCAAGATTCTCCTGCCTAATCTTGCCAGCCTCATCTTTAGTTAGCCTCATTAGAGTTTGGAAGAGCGAAATTTCGCCAACTGGAATCACCATTACTCCATTAGCTTTCAACTGGTCCAGTAGTGGCTGGGGGGCTTCTGGAGCTGCAGCCGTCACAACGATACGGTCGTAAGGAGCCTTTTCAGGATACCCTTTTGACCCGTCAGCGTTGATTATAGTTATGCGGTCGCCATAGCCAGCGTTCATAATGTTCTTCCTAGCCGTTTCCGCTAAAACCTGAACTATCTCAACAGTATAAACGTGTCCCCACTCACTTCTAGGCACATCTTTCGGCGCTACCAACTCTGTTATAGTTGCAGCATGCCAGCCTGAACCAGCACCAACCTCGAGGACTTTTTGGCCAACTTCCAATTGGAGAGCTTCATTCATTATCGAAACCATATGTGGCGCCGAGACTGTTTGGCCAAAACCAATTTGAAGAGGCGTGTCCACGGCGCCATAAGGTTGAATGTCTTCAGGCAAGAATTTAACGCGGGGCACACTAAGCATTGCATTTACTACTTTCGGCGAGTAAAGAATGCCCTGTTTCACTAAACCATCGATAAGTTTTTCCCATTCCGCCTTCCCCAAACCGGAACACCAAAATAGATACTGTGCGTTTGCCCCTTTTAACATTATACGATTGTTAAAAAAAGGAAAAGTTACTTTACAGTTACAGACTTAGCCAGGTTCCTTGGCATGTCCGGGTTGTATCCTTTCTCAAGAGCAACATAATACGCTAAAAGCTGCAGGGGCACCGCAAAAGGTATCGGCGACAGAACACTGGGAATGCCCTTCGGAACCTCAACATACTCATCTGCCAACGTCTTGATTTCCTCGTCCCCCTCCTCGACAACGGCAATGATTGATGCTCCTCTGGCTTTCATCTCCATAATGTTACCAATCAACGTCTTATGCGAATCATCCTTTGGGCAAATGAAAACCACCGGAAAACCGTTTTCAACAAGACTAATTGGGCCATGCTTGCTCTCGCCTGCTGGAAACGCTATCGACGGAATATACGCTATCTCCATTAGCTTGAGTCTGCCTTCATAAGCGGTGGCAGTGCTGATTCCTCTGCCTAAGAAAAAGAACACTTTGGAATCCTTGTATTTCTTGGCAATTTGCTTAACTTTTTCCTCCTGCGTCTTAACTACTGTATCAACAATATCAGGCAATTTATCTAAATTCTCTTCAAGACTGTCTATTTCATCCTGAGAAACTTTGCCTCTCTTCTTTGCCAACCTAAGCGCAAGTTGCGCCAACACGGAAAGCTGAGACGTAAAAGTTTTCGTAGCTGCAACTCCAATCTCTGGACCAGACTGCTGACCAATATAAACACGAGAAATACGTGTCAAAGTAGAGCCGATAACATTAGTTAAGCTTAGAATCGTGGCTGCACGCTGCTGGGCACAGGTAACGGCTGCTATGGTGTCGGCTGTTTCGCCTGACTGACTAACAGCTAAGATGGTGCTGTCTATGTTTACTGATTTGCCATGTTGCTCTATAAATTCTGAAGCATAAACCGGGTAAGTGGGCAAAAACGCAAGTTTAGAAAACATGTATGAAGCCGCCAAACACGCATGGTAGCTTGTTCCGCATGCAACAAGAAAAACCTCGTTCGCGCGGTCAAGAAAAGTTGAAAGTAAATCCAAATAATGCTCCTGCATTCTCAACGTGTTGCGAAGAGTTTCAGGCTGCTCATGAATCTCCTTAATCATAAAATGCGGATAGCCTTGTTTAACAGCCATTTCCGCTGTCCACTCAATAGTTTCCGGTGCGCGCTTGACAAGGCTGGAGTCCTGAATTTTCTTAATCTCGTAACCTTGCGCTGTCAGAATAACGAGTTCACCATTATTCACCATGACTGCCTTGTTGGTAACTGGCAGAAACGCTGGAATATCAGAAGCACAAAAAACACCGTTACCATTGATGCCTAAAACTAGGGGGCTTTCGTTTCTGGCGCAGATAATCTTGTCAGGCTCTTTTGTGGAGATTATGGCAAGGGCATAGGAACCTTCAAGACGCTTAAGGCTTTCTTGAACCGCATCGGCAAAAGAGAGTTTGGGGTTCTCTTTGAGGGTTTCCTCAATAAGGTGTGGGATTACTTCGGTGTCAGTTTTTGAAACAAATGTGTGATCAAGATTCTGCAGTTCTGTTCTGAGCTCCATAAAATTCTCAATGATTCCATTATGAACAACCATTATTTCTCCTGTGCAATCGGCGTGAGGGTGAGAGTTAACTTTTAAGGGCGCACCATGCGTTGCCCACCGTGTGTGACCAATACCTATGTTGCCAGGTAAATCGTCGAGGTTTAGGATTTTGTGAACATCATCTATTTTTCCTTGGTCCTTTTTTAGGTAAATTTTTCCATCGGATATTGTTGCTATGCCTACTGAATCGTAGCCGCGATATTCAAGCCGTTTAAGTGATGAACGTATTACAGGCGCAGCGTTTCCTTCTTTTAAAACGCAACCAAAGATTCCACACATTTACGAAGCCTCGCTTTCACACAATAGTACTAACTTATGGAAAGCTGCGCTTTGTTAATAAGGATTTTTAGGATAAAACTTTGAGTGCTAAAAACTTTTTTTTTAAGCCTTTTCATTTTGCTTCTTCGTGTTAGCGTAAAGTTGCACAGCAGGAGCCTGATTTTTTCAACCGTTATAAATAAATTTTTTATAGTACCTTGATGTTATTCATCTCGACCATGCCATGGACAAAAAACTGCTACTGCAAGACAACGGCAACATCCAAGAAGTAAAAGAAATCAGCATAATAAACGATTCACAAAAACTAAAACTGATACTAGGCAGCCTAAGCTGGAAAATCCTAACCCTGCTATCAAAAAAAGAAATGTACCCCTTAGAAATCGCACGGCAACTCGGAATGCATGAGCAAAAAGTCTACTACCACATAAGAAAACTAGCCAAAGCAGGCGCCATAACAGTCGAAAGAGAAGAAAAGAAGAAAGGTGCAACAGCAAAATATTACAAAACCGTTTCACCAGCCTTCGGCATCGAGCTCCCCTATGGCTACAAACCAATCCAAAACCTATGCCTTCTAAGCATAGATGAGCAACTCCAAGAGTTCTTCAAAGAATTCATTAGCAACGGCATCTTTGACGGAAAAATAGTTGTAGGCAGCCCGCAACCGCATGGACCATTCAAAACCAGTGCCAGAGATGGACATTACGCTGCTCATTTAGCGTTTTTCCTTGGGCAATTTACTAAAATGCCAACGGAATTCGCCGTGAAACTCGACGTTGATGTGAAAGCGGAGAAAGAGGAAAAAAACAATTTAATCCTTGTTGGTGGACCGGGAACCAACCTTCTTACACAGGAAATAAACGAGTATTTACCCATAAAATTCATAATGCAGTCATCCGAGCAAGGATTCCTGCTGGGTGGTTTGTCGTCAAAAAAGACTTTGCAAGTTTACACTTCGGATGTTTCAGGGTTAATAGCTAAAATTGTTAATCCATGGGATAAGACCAAGCGCATCGTGGTTTTAGCAGGAAACAAAGCCGTAGGAACAAAAGCGTGCGTTTTAGCCTTGACTAATTTTTGGAAAAATACTCTGCAAAAATACAAAGGCGAGGACACTTTCGCCGTTGTGATTCAGGGGTTTGATTTAGATGGGGACGGCAAAGTGGATTCCATTGAGGTTAACGAGTAATTGAGTGCTAAAGAAACAAGAGAAAACATGTCGGCTGCTGGGCACGAAAATATTAAAGCTATTCACCCTTCAACTTTAATGTTTACACGAGAAAAGCGCCTGTCAAAAACTGGCGATTGCATAATCGGAGTAGCCGCAGATAAAGCAGTAGCGGACTTAAACCCAACATTCAAAGACAAATTGAAAAGACCAAACGCTAAACTAACCATCATTATCGAGGCTGGCGGCTTAACAGAGCAAATTAACGCCTTTGGCTCACCAAGGTTGATTTTAACTCATCCAACCGATATGGTGATTAGAAAAAGCGATTATATTTGTAACCGAACGTTGGCAATTCGTGCTGACAAATCAGCAAATGATTTACCAAGAGAATTGGTGGAGAAGCTAAAAAATCCACGACAGAAAGTCAACATTACACTCATTCTTCATGACTAAGCAACTTTAGCATCTAAAACAATCTGCGACTCGTATGGAGCAGTTTCACGGATGCTTTTTGCGTAAAGAAACGATTCCACTTTTCTGCCGGCTTTCCTTGCAGCTTCAGAAAAACGAAGTTTTAGGTTTTCTATTGAGTCAGGTGAACGAACGAAAGCGTAAAAATGGATTATTCCACCTTGAGGCTTGATTGCTTGGCAAGCGGCATCCGCAAACTCGATTGCTGTTTCAGGCAAATTCATTATTACACGGTCTGCCAAGCCCTTAAGCTTGTTTGAGGTAATTTGCTTTGCATCTCCGAGGATGGGGAAAACTCGGTTTTCAACCCTGTTAACCCTTACGTTAACTTTAAGCAACTCAACGGCTTCAGGATTGATATCAACAGCATAAACCTTCACTTTTAGGTTTTTTTTGGCGATTAGCACTGAGAAGGGTCCAACTCCAGCGAATAAGTCTACCACGGTTTCGCCAGTTTGCACGAGTGATGCAACGCGCTGGTGCTCATGTGAAAGCCGAGGAGAAAAATACGCTTTGGCAATGTCAACGTGATATTGGCATCCAAATTCTCTGTGGACTGTTTGGGTTTTGTGTTCTCCAGCGATAAAAGTGAACTCGCGGAGTCGGTAGGTTCCGCTTATTGCGCCTGCTTTTGCGAGCACAGTTCGAATGTTTCTGTGTGTTTTCAGGATTGCTTCGCCGATGAGGTTTTCGTACGTTTTGAGTTCTGGTGGAACTTCAATTATAGCTATGTCTCCGATTATGTCTAGTGCCTGAGGCAAAGTGGCCAGCAAATGCGAAGGTAAGGTTTTTTCGAGCGCTTGAATGAGAGTTTCTGCTGGAGGCTTTTTTTCAGTGAAAACGCTAGTTGTTAATTGATAATTTGGCACTTGGTTTTTTAGCGTTGCCAACTCAGTTTCTTCTGGATGCCTAATTAAGGGGATGCAAAGGGTGCCTTCATCCCGTTGAATTCCCAATGATTTATCGATAAGTTCAAGTTTGTTGGCTAATGCTATTGTTCTCTGGCCTTGTTTTTTTGGAACTTTTATGCAAATGGTTGATTTAGGCATGCAATCAGCTGCTTCTTTCTATCCTATAGAGGTTGTTTACTTTTTGAATGGTGAATTTAACGTTTAACATTTTTTCCATCAGCCAAATGTTAGATTCAATATGCTCAGAAATTGCTCTCGCCAGAAAGACTGATTTGCCCTGTGCCAGCGTCATGTAGGGAATGAGCATATCTGCCAAGTAAACATCAACCGTTGGCTCAGCAGATAACTCGGTGATGAGCTTTTCTGCGGCTTCTTTTCCAACGGCTTCACTGGTTTTACCGAGTTCACCTATCGCGTCAGAACCAATGATTACGCCTGTGTCGGTTTCAGCCCACAAAACAATTGAGCTTCCTTTTTGGAAAGGATTGGATTGGTCGTTTACAATCTGGATAGTGGCTTTATAGCCTTTTTGTGAGAGGTGGTCTTCTGCTGCTTTTGCTTGCCGCTCTGCCACTTGCTTATGGGCTAAGAAGGTGCAGACTGAAACGCCCTTTATGCTTTTTAACTTGCCAAAATTCTCCAGCTGAATCGGTTTTAGCGTTGGGTTAGGTCTGGCGGTCATTGTTGCTTCTCCCATTCCTTTTGGGTAATAACCGTATTTTTGAACAGTTACGGCAGCGTCAATTCCCATTTGCTTCAACGCTGGCAGGAACACATTTCGCATGTAATTGATGGTGGGTGCATGAGTTGTGTCTGTTCCGCCTTTTGCCACATGTAAGTGCACAGGGTTATTAGCGAACAAACAGATTGGCAGTGTCGCCAGTAGCAGCATTGGGATGCTTCCTGCGGTTTCGATTTCTGCTTCAATGCTACCGCCTTTTATTTGCTGGGGCGTGAACCAAAGCTCCCGTGAACCTAAGGTTGCTCCTCGCACTTTGGCGTTGCAGAGTTTGGCTGCTGTCAGCACTGCTTCCAAATGTTGATGTTTTAAGCCTGGTTGAGGGCGGTTTTGTCTTATGTTATAGATATGTAGTGGCTGTTTTGCGATGGCTGCCAAGGCTACGGAGAGGCGAAGTATTGTGCCGCTTCCGCTTTTTTGGCTTCCGTCGATTTCAATCATGCCTTTTTTTCTTCCAGATTTTAGTTAGTGTGGAGGTTTGCAAATAATTAATAAGCGTCTTGGGATTAATTAGGAGTTTGAAGGGAGCGTTTGCATGAGCACTGACAAAGAAAAACTGAATGAGCTAGTCGGAAAAGTTGATGAAATACTTACTGTTTTAAGCAAAATTTCAGAAGATTTGCGTTCCGTTTCAGCATCAATGAAGTCACTTGCAGTGGGTCAAATTACTCAGCCTGCAACTGCTCAAGCGCCAGCAACACGTGACGTTAGTACAAAACAGAGGTCGCTTGATGACATTCGCGTGTCATTCCCAGAGGAACTGGAAGCTCGATTAACCTTTGAGGAGAAAGGCGAATACATAATAATTAAACCAAAGCAGTTTTTAGGTTCAGAAAACTTTGCAAAGATTGCTTCAGCAGTGCGAGGCATGGGCGGCGAATACATTAGCGCTGGAAAAGATTCACATTTTAGAGTCCCCAATAAAAAAGCGTAACTTTGCCTATCACATTTTGAAGTCGCTAAATTCTCCTCGATAATCTTCCCATGATGCATCAATGTTTGTTACTCTTGCATACGAAGGACCATGATGGCAGTATTCCACGAGTGCTTTAACAGCTTCTTCTTCACCTTCAAAAACTGCTTCCACTCTACCATCAGGCAAATTACGTACCCAACCTGTAACACCAAAACTTTCCGCTTGCTGCTTGGTTTTTTGCCTAAAGAAAACGCCTTGAACTCTGCCACTTACAAAGACGTGTACTCTGGTTTTCATGGGTTAAATCTTCTTTTGGCGGTTTAAGAGGTTTTCACTTTCACTCACCTCTCTACTGCTTGAAAGAGTCGTTTCATGACTTGTTTTAAAAGCATTTTTTGCAGACTGAGTGTTTGTGGTGTGCCATGTTCAAGGGGAACTGTGGGAAACTGATGGTTTACGCGTCAACTGGTGTTCCATGTAGGAAACGGTTGGAATCGGTTAGGACTGCCACGCGGGAAACGGCTAAGCGTTTGAATTTAAATTTTGAGATGGTAAGGTTCGATGGGGCGGGTTCGCCGATTTACGTTTACTATGAGGAAAGCGATGGCGATGAGCCTATTCCGCTTTACTGTGATGAAGGCAAAATGTCTGGTTTAGAGGAGATATGTTCAGCGTTGAGGAGTATGATGTTTGTTTTGTCTTTTCATCCTAAGCATACTGCTCTGAGGCAGATGAGAAAGGAAATCCTTAAACTTTCGTGAAACGTATTGCTTGGTTTTCCAGCATTACTTCGTAAACTTGGTTAACATCAAAGCTTATGCCTAAACTGTCGTATTCCTGCTCCGTTAAGAAAAGGATTATTTTTGGCGTGGCAAGCTGAGTTCTCTGGGGCAGGAAAGGCATTTGCTGTTGGAGTGCTTGCATGATATCCTGTGCCATTTTGGCTTCATCCGATTGTGGTCTTAGCACATAGGGGTTGACTTCTCGCTCTTCAAGCAATTCAATTCTTTTTCCAAGGTTGCCGTCTAAATCACGGGTTGACTCGATTTTGTTTACTCTCACGCGGAACATTCAGGACTCACTACCTTAAGGAGATATTGAGGTCACAGATTTAATTCTTTACACCAATTGCATGGCAGTTTCCTTATCAAGGTATTTTCCTATTCCGAAGCGATGCAAAGACCCAAGAACCTTGGAAAGTTCTTCTTTAGGCTTAGGATTAGCGATTTCATTAAAATTGCTGAACCTTATGAAAGTCATCATTTCTCTACCACCAGCGAACTTTTTGTATTCATCGAATGATTCAAAACAGCTTTCGCTGCCAAACTTTTCCCATAACTCTTCGTAATTGCCAGTTAAGCGCTCAACGAAATCTGCAGCACCTAAAACTTGCCGTTTTCTAGTAACATAAAATAGTAACTGCTGAACCTGTTTGGGTGCAACTTGGTTTTTTCGGATAAAAACGTGTGTTCCAAGAGTGGTTTTGTTGCGTTGGCGCAATCGGTTCCAATATTTCTCGTCAACCGTTAAGATGTAAGCATAACGTTCACTTGCCATGGGGTCGGCTTCCTTGAAAGAGTATTAGAAGCGGTTGCCAAAATAACAGTTTCGCATGTTCGCTACTCTGGGGCTCTGGAAGAATCGCTTTTGGCTTCTTTTTTTATTTCTGCGATTCTCTCGTCGATGAGTTTTAGTCGTTCCTGCATCATTTTTACCGTTTCGTAGATGTGTTTTCGCTCATGCTTCAGGTGTGTGAGGTTTTCTTCGCTGTCTGGTTTCTCTTCAAGGAACGGTGTAAAGAGGGAAGGCATGTTCGGCATGGACGATGTTGTCGTCTCGATGTTGAGGACGTCTTTGGCGAATTCTCGGAAAAGGTTGCCGATGTTATCGGAGATTTCGGCTTGTTTTACGATGGCTCGTCTGAGGATGAGTTCTCCTGATTCGGTGATTTTGTAAACTTTGAGCTTGCGGTTTTTCTGGATTTGCCATTCGCCTTTGATGTATCCTGATTTTTCCAAGTCGCGTAGAATGGGGTAGACGCCGCCTGCGGTGGGTTTCCAGAAGCCTTTGGTTCGCTTGTTGATTTCTTTCATGATTTCGTAGCCGTGGGAGGGTTTCTTGTTGAGAAGGATGAGGACTCCAATGCGTATGTAGCCTTTTTGGGCTTCTTTGAGCCAGTTTGCGGTTGTCTTCTCTTCAGTTTCTGTTGCCATAGTGCTTCGAATCTATAGTTGTCTGCAGTAATACTTATATTTTACCGCAATATATTGCTCTGAATAATATTGCGTTAATGTGGTTACCGAAATGGCGAATGCGTCGATAATCGAAGTCAAGAACCTCACAAAAATGTTCAACAAATTCACAGCCGTAGACGACATCTCATTCGACGTCAAAAAAGGCGAAATCTTCGGCTTGCTCGGTCCCAACGGAGCTGGCAAAAGCACAATCCTGCGCATGCTCTCCACGTTAGCCCGACCCACCAAGGGAACCGCCACAATAGGCGGCTATGACATTGTCAAAGACGACACTGAAGTGCGCACACTTATCGGCATCGTCTCCGAGAAAATGATAATGTACAACCGCCTAACCGCCAAAGAGAACCTCTGGTTTTTCGGCAGCCTCTTCAACATCCCCAAAGACGTCTTAACCAAACGCATCGATGAACTGCTGGAACTGGTGCAGCTGACTCAGTGGAAGAACGCCCAAGTGGGCACGTTTTCAACTGGAATGCGCCAGAGAATGAATGTGGTCCGAGCGTTACTTAACATGCCTCAGGTGCTGTTTTTGGATGAGCCCACGTTAGGTTTAGACCCCCAGTCCTCAGTTGAAATCAGAGAATTCATAAAGAAACTAAACCGGGAAAACGGCGCAACCGTCGTTATAACCACCCACATGATGGTTGACGCTGACTTACTGTGTGACCGCATTGCAATCATAGATCATGGAAAAATCGAGGCGTTGGACACCTCAGCCAACTTGAAAAAAATAATTTCAGGAGCAGACACAACCATAATAAAACTTAGCATACCTAACCTTTCTTCAGTTCTCATAGAAAATCTTCAGGCGCTTAAATGCGCAGATGCCGTAACCCAAGAGAACTCAACTGAACTTAAGATTTTGGTTCACGGCGACGAAGCGTTTGATAACATCATAGATGCCATACGAGCAAACGGCGGAAAAATAAGCTCCATGGAAAACCTACAACCAACCCTTGAAGACGTGTTCCTTCACATTACGGGTCATCAAGTAAGAGATAGCGCAGACCAGAAAATCCCTATGGCACATAGGCATTTCGGGGAAGCGCCAAGGAGAGTTAGGTGAGAAGAATGGGCGCAAAAACTCTTCTTTCACACTCTTTCAGAATTGCTTGGAAAGACCTGACTGAATTGTTCAGAAACCGACTGGGGCTAGTTCTGCTTATACTGATGCCTCTGTTTATGATGGTCATGGTTGGATTCATCTATCCATCCAACGGCACGGTGAATAACCTGCAAGTTGGGCTGGTCAATGAGGATTCAGGTTTTAACAACATCACTCTTCCAAGCCAAAGCTTCATCATGGGTCTGCAACAGATTAACAACCAAACCCACATGCTGATTATCTCTAACGTGTCAAGCGTAGCGGATATACGAGATATGGTTCAGAAGGGAGACCTTGAAGGCGGCATCATCATTCCCAGTAACTTTTCTACAAGCATCATGACTGGACAGCAAGGCACCCTCATTATTGTTAGCGATGAGTCTAACCCACAAATATCCGCCACCATTCAAGGCGTTTTGAAAACTGTGTTTGATGAAATGGGAACCGCTATAGCGCAACAAAAGGTCCAAGCGCTCAATGTAACAAACACCTTAGCAGTCGTTAAACCCTTTAACGTGCAAACCCAAGGCATCGTCTCAGGCAACCCCACCTACTTTGACTTCATTGCTCCAGGGATAATGGCTATGACGGTTATGATGAGTGTCATGACGGGGCTGCCAGTCGCTATTTCCCAAGAGAAAGAGATTGGCACAATGGACGGCATGATGGTGGCGCCAATCAACAGGCTCTCCATAATCCTAGGCAAGACTTTAGGGCAAACTGCAAGGGGACTTATTCAAGGAATAATTATACTCATATTAGCCGTGGGCTTGTTTGGAGTAGCAATCCAAGGAAGCATCCTCCTCGTATTCGCGCTGCTCCTGCTAGGCGTATTCTCTTTCGTCGGTCTAGGTATAGTGATAACTTCCTTTACAAAAGACCAAGAGACCGCTCAAATGCTCATGATGACACTGATGTTTCCAATGATGTTCCTCAGTGGCGTCTTCTTCCCCATCCAGCAGATGCCCTGGTACATGCAAGACATCTCAAAGATCCTGCCACTAACCTACGCTTCAGACGCACTTAGAAAAGTCATGGTGTTGGGCGCTGGAATCCCGCAAATATCTACCGACCTCATCGTGCTGATAGTGTTCGGAGTCGTCATGATAGCCATTGCAGTGCCAGTGTTTAGACGGATGATGACAAGGTGATAATGCAGAGAAGACTCGGTTAAGACCATCTTGCTTGGAGGAAGTGGTTTGAAAAGAATTACTGTTTTCGGAGCAACCGGTGGAACAGGGAAGCAGCTTGTGGAACAGGCGCTTGCATCAGGTAACGAGGTCGTTGCATATGTTCGCAATCCCTCAAAACTTGGCATCGTACATGAACACCTGTCGATTGTTCAAGGTGAGTTGTCTGACGTTGCCTTGATTGAGCGTGCCGTTAGTGGTGCGGATGCAGTCATTAGCGTGTTGGGACCTCGGGGCGGCTCAAAAAACAAACCACTCACTGAAGGGATGCAAAACATAATTGCAGCCATGAAAAAGCAGGGCGTGCGCAGGTTAATAATAACTTCAACCTTAAGTGCTAAAGACCCTAACGATATGCCTGAGTTCAAAGCAAGGGTTTTAGTCGGCCTTGTTAAGCTCACTATGAACGCTACGTACGAAGAGATAGTAAGCGTCGCCGAAGCAGTGCGTGCATCCGACCTTGACTGGACAATAGTGCGTCTAACCATGCTTAACAACAAGCCTAAATCCGGAAAAGTTAGAGCTGGTTACCTAGGCAGAGGCGAGGTAGGCACAGGGATTTCACGCGCTGACATCGCGGACTTTATGCTCAATCAAATTGAAGATGTAAAATATATGCGGCAGGCACCTGCAATTAGCAATTAACTTGTTGTATGATTATTGATGGAGGATAAAACTTGAGTACCCTTTGTTCAAGATGCCCTTTCTTTCAACTTGCCCCGCTGATAAGGCGTAAGAACGCTCGCAAGAGATGCCGTATCGAGCCTCAAAGACAACTGCGAATCTACGAATGCAAAGACTTCCCTAAAAAGGAGTTTTTCAGAAGATCGAATTGAGTCATTTTCTTCTTTTACCTGCTTTATTGGCGGCTGTTTTGAACGATTGCCCCGTTACGGTTTTATATGCTACAAGCATACAACTGGAAAGAAGAGAAATAAGCTATGTCGGACACTGGAGTAACCGTAAAGAAAAACCAAGACTTCTCCGAGTGGTACGTGGAAGTCGTTTTGAAAGCTGGACTTGCAGATTACGCGCCTGTTAAAGGCTGCATGATAATCCGCGAAGACGCTTACGCGATATGGGAGAAAATCCAAGAAATCCTAAACAAAAAAATCAAAGCCACAGGGCATCGGAACGTGTATTTTCCAATGTTTATCCCTGAAGGCTTACTAAAGAAAGAAGCGGAGCATTTCGCTGGATTCACCCCAGAAGTTGCTTGGATAACGCAGGGCGGAGACACCTCGCTAGAGGAGAAGCTTGCCATTAGACCAACCAGCGAAACCATAATATACGCTACCTTTGCCAAGTGGATTCGCAGCTGGCGAGACCTACCCGTCAAGATTAATCAGTGGTGCAACATTGTGCGGTGGGAAACAAAAGCCACAAGACTCTTTTTGCGAACAAGAGAGTTTCTTTGGCAAGAAGGCCACACTGCGCACGCCACAAGTGAGGAAGCAGAAGCAGAAGTCATGTATGCTCTAAACGAGTATAGGGACATCATGGAGAATTACCTTGCAATTCCAGTGCTCGTGGGCACAAAAAGTGACAGCGAAAAATTTGCTGGAGCCCTCTACACTACGGCATTAGAAGCGATGATGCCTGATGGCAAAGCGTTGCAGATGGGAACCAGCCACAATCTTGGCCAGAACTTCGGGAAAGTCTTTGATGTTAAATTCATCGGTGAGGACGAGAAGGACCATTATGTTTGGCAAACCAGCTGGGGCATCACCACGCGACTTATTGGCGCTATGGTAATGGTTCACGGCGACGACAAAGGCTTAATCATACCTCCCAAAGTCGCACCCACACAGGTTGTTATTGTTCCTATTCCTTACAAGGGTGCAGAACCCGCTGCAATAGCCGCTAAAGCTAAAGAAATCGCTGAAATGCTCAAGGCTAAAGGTGTAAGCTTTGTGTTAGATGACCGGGAAGGGTACACGCCGGGCTGGAAATTCAATCAGTGGGAACTCAAAGGCGTTCCAATCAGAATAGAAATTGGTCCGCGAGACCTTAAACAGCAGCAAGTGGTAATGGTAAGACGGGACACCTGCCAAAAAACTCGCAGTTAAAGAAATAGACATTCCAGCCACTGTAGAGAAGCTTCTGCAAGAAATTCAGGATAGCATGTTTGCTAAAGCCAAAGCCTTTCTGGAAGAAAAAACCAGCACTGTACAAAACTATGAGGAATTCAAAAAAGTCATATGTGACAAAGGCGGGTTTGTCAAGGCAGCATGGTGCGGCAGCGCTGACTGCGAAGCAAAAATTAAAGATGAAACAGGTGCAACCATCAGAGTTCGACCCTTCCAAAAAGAAGAACCAACGACAAACTGCATTTACTGTGGGCAAAAAGCTAAAGAAATGGTGTATTTTGCAAGGGCGTACTGACAATAGGCTGGTTACTCTTCTAATTTAACGTATGTATCCAGTTGTTTAGCCTCATCAACGAGACCTAGCCGTGCCAGAGTGGGTTTCTTTGGTATTCCCCGTTCATCCCACCCTCTCTTCTCATAGTAAGTGCTCAGCATATCATTGTATTTTTTAAAATCAAGCATAGAACCTTTTAATGTGCCTTCGGTTAGTGGTTCTTTAAACCATCTCATAGGCGGAACATCCAAGTCTCTGGTCCATTTTTCCTTGTACTCTCGCACCCAGAAAGCGCGCATTAAATTGAGTATTCTATCGCTTATCTGGTTTAACTGCTCTAAAGAAAACTCTACTCCGGTGGCTGCCCGCAAGTATTTTTGGTACCATTCAAGCTCAAAGCCAAGCGAATTGTAGGGGAAACGGCAGACGGTTAATGCTTCGAAGAGTCCGCCACGAATAAGCTGGGTTTTAATGAGGTAATCAACTTTTTCTTCGTCATAATTTCCTCTGCCAGCTTTAATCTCCCATGTTATAACCCAAGCGTCTTTATGGTGGGCGCCAATTGAGCTTGTGCCGTAAGCCAAAGCCATACCGGGCGCAGCATGGCAATCGTAACCGGAGACCTCTAAGCCTTTAACATGCATTGCCCAATCGCTCGATCCATTGCCAATCGCTGCTGAAGCAGCTCGGACTCCTTCAGCTAAGACTGCACCCAAACCGCGCCTGTAAGCAATATCATTAATCAACGCTTTAGTCTCTTCAAACTGTCCCCACTGAATCTTCTCGGCTATCAGCCCTTTCTCGGAGGCTTCCATGGCAAAGCCAAGCACGTTCCCAAGAGAGATAGAATCAAACCCAAACTCGTCAGCCATGCGGTTCAAAGTGGCTACTTGCCCAAGATTCCCCAAACCAATGTTAGAACCCAGCATAATCACGTTCTCATAATCCAGTTCTGAATCTTTTCCTTCGCTGTCTTTAACAACGTTGCCGCACGTCATGTTGCACTGTGGGCATCCGCGGTTCGAAACCTTGATTTTTTCCATAGCAAACCCTCCAATTTCCTCAGCTCTATCGAAAACGCCTTGCCTGTAATTGAAGGTGGGAAGAGCACTGTTCTCCTGAGACCACTCCACTGTCGACATGGTTCCTTGCCTTTTCCAAAAAGCGTAAAGTGGTTTAGCGAGGACTTCTCGGTAACCGTCGGCAGCCAGCTTCTTCATCTCGTTGGGGTCTGCAAGCGGTATTGAGGAAGAGCCTTCAATTACTATGGCCTTCAAATTTTTGGAGCCCATGACAGCGCCCATTCCAGGTCGTCCGCCCGCGCGCCCCTCTTGCGAAACAATGGTTGCAAACTTGATAAGGTTCTCTCCAGCTGGACCGATAGAGACGATGCCTGCCGTGCGGGAATATTTTTTACTCAACTGTTCGTGTGTTTCGAAGGAGTTTAATCCCCAAAAATCCTTGGCATCCACGAACTCACAGACTTTATCTTTAATGTAGAGGATGACTGGTGTTTGCGCTTTGCCCTCTATGATGAGCGCGTCGTAACCAGCCTTGCGCATGTTCACAGCCGCCCACGTCCCCGAATTTCCATCGCCAAACCCGCCGGTTAAAGGGCTTTTTGAGGCAACAACGAGTTTGCCACTGTTCGGTAAACCAATGGCAGTTAGTGGTCCAGCAGCAAAAATCAGTTTGTTTTCAGGTGATAACGGGTCGATTCCCTGTTTAAGGGTGTCCCAAAGGATTTTGACTGCGAAGCCTCTGCCGCCGAGAAAATTCAACGCTAAAGATTCGTCATATTGTTCTGCAACAGCCTTACTTTTGCTTAAATCTATTTTCAGAAAAGCGCCAATCCAGCCAAACATCTTTTTTCACCAAAACCAACCTTTATTCAAAGAGAATCGGAAATAAAAATGTGCTGAGAAGTAACAGATATCCTTCCTTATAGGCGATAAAATATAAGTAAGTCTATTCATGCTGTTTAATCTTAGGAAGATTTATTTTTTCGGTTAGCAAGTGTTTGGGTTACAGGTAACACAAGTTGGCGCGCATCAAAGTAACCAGCAGAGCAAAAAACATCGAGTATGCGATACGAGACGTGATACCATACACTGAACAGCTAGTGAAAAACGGCCAAAAAATCTACTACCTAAACATCGGCGATCCTGCGGCATTCGATTTTAAAACGCCACAAAACGTTAAAGACGCTTTAAGCAAGGCAATTGAACAAGACGATAATTACTATTCACCTTCCGAAGGAAGAGCCGACCTCAGAGAAGCCATCGTCAGAAAAGAGAAAAAAGTCAACAATGTAGACATTTCAGCGGACAATGTGCTAATTACAGAGGGCATTTCGGAAGGAATCCAAATGATCCTTGGAGCCCTCGTTGAAAGAGGCGACGAAATCCTCTTTCCAGGTCCAACCTATCCACCGTACATTTCATATACCAGATTTTTTGACGGCGCACCAGTTGCATATGAAACAATCGAAGAGGAAGGTTGGCAGCCAAACCTTGATGATTTGAGAAGCAAAATATCAGAAAAAACACGCGCATTAGTAATCATTAACCCAAACAATCCCACAGGCGCAGTTTACGATAGAAAAATGATTCAGGAAATGCTTGACATAGCAGGCGAACACGGCTTGCTTGTGATTTCCGATGAAATTTACGACCAAATAACTTACGAGAAAGAATTCGTCAGCACCGCCTACCTGTCCAAGGACGTGCCTGTTGTTGGGTTAAACGGGTTCTCCAAAGTTTACCAAATGACAGGTTGGCGCTTAGGCTACATGTACTTTAAAGGCGAAGGCAAACAACTCGACGAGCTTAAGCAGGCTGTTGAGAAGGAATGTCGAATCCGCATTTGTGCCAATACGCCCGTGCAGATAGCTGGAGCAGCCGCACTTAATGGGCCTCAAGATTGCGTAAAAGATATTGTTGATAGGTTGAAACAGAGAAGAGACTTCGCGTGGAAACGATTAAACGAAATTGAAGGCATAAGTACAACAAAACCCGAAGGCGCTTTCTATATCTTCCCCAAAATCCACGAAGTAGGCACACGATGGAAAACCGACATGGAATTCGTCGTGGAACTGCTAAAAGAAACTGGCGTACTCATCGTTAACGGCTCAGGCTTTGACCCAGTTTACGGCAAAGGCCACGCCCGAGCAGTTTTCCTGCCGCCGATAGAAGAGTTGGATGAAGCGTTCAACGCGTTAGAACAATTTATGAAGAAAAGCAACTAGATTGTTTGAACAAAACTTTTACGGGATTTTTGAACAAATCTAGCCTTTGAATCTCTACTCGTTTTTCCTCAATTGTCTCGACAAAAGCTTTCTGCCTTGTCGAAACTAATCTACAACGTTCAAGTGGCTTGTTTATAGCGACTTTTCTCTTCAGCAAACTCACAATTGTAAATGGAATCAAATAGTCGCAACTAATCTAGCTAGCTTAAGCCATAAAGAAAGTTAATACAGAAGAAACAAATAACCATTTAATTGAACAAAGAACTTTTTGAATAGTAACACATAAAAACAGCTTCCAAGCTCATAGCGAAACAGTGGAATCAGGTATGGAAGATACATTACAGAAATTGGACGCGTTCTTCAACCCGCATTCAGTCGCAGTTATCGGAGCAACAAAAAAAGTTGATAAAGCAGGACACGTGATTTTCAAAAATTTTTCAACCAACAAGCTGCGTGGAATTTTCAAGGGAGAACTCTACCCTGTTAATCCGAATGAAGATTCAATCTTAGGTTTCAAATGTTACCCCTCTGTAACCCATATTCCTGACGAAGTAGAATTAATCGTAGTTATTGTTCCAGCGCAAGTTGTGCCCAGCATCATGGAGCAAGCAGCAGCCAAAAAAGTCAAAGCCGCCATCATAATCAGCTCAGGCTTCAGAGAAGTAGGAAACGCAGAACTAGAAGAACAAGTAGTGACCGCAGCAAAAAAAGGCGGAATACGCGTTTTAGGACCCAACTGCCTTGGAGTATACTACTCAAAAACAGGCATAGATACTCTGTTTCTTCCAGAAACAAAAACTCTCACAACCGGAGACGAAGTTGTAGCAACCCCCAGACCAATGCCCGGCAACATAGCCATGATCACTCAAAGTGGAGCCTTCGGCGTTGCCGCCCTAGACTATTTGACTGGTCGACAGATGGGCGTTAGCAAATTCGTCAGCATCGGCAACAAATGCGACGTAACCGAATCAGACATACTTCACTATTTACTTCATGACAAGGAAACCAAAGTCATACTCGTCTATTTAGAAGACATTAAAGCAGGAAGAGAATTCCTAAAAATAGCAAAAAAAGTTACAGTAAAAAAACCCGTCATAGTCATAAAATCTGGCAAAAGCGAGGCAGGTGCAAGAGCTGCCGCCTCACACACAGGCGCAATTGCAGGGTCAGACAAAATTTACGATGCTGCCTTCGAGCAGGGCGGAATTATTAGAGCAAGAGATATGGAAGAGTTTTTTGACATGGGAAAAGCCTTAGCTATGCAGCCGCCAGCTATGGGCAAAAATATCGGCATACTCACAGACGCAGGTGGACCCGGCGTTATGACCGTCGATGAATGCGAACTTTTAGGATTAACAGTTGAACGTTTTTCTAGTGAAACTGAGCGGAAATTCCAAGAACTCAAAGACAAAAATGTCATTTTGAAGATTGCTGCTACGTCAAACCCAGTTGACCTTACTGGCTCGGTGACTGATGACATGTTTGTGATTGCCGCTGATTTGATGTTTAAGGATCCGCAAATTTATGGCATAATTTTGCTTGGGCTGCATCACATGCCAGGATTAAGAGAAAAATATATCGACGGTATTGTGAAAATTGCCTCTAAATATAGCAAGCCCATAGTAATGTGCGATATTGGCGAAACAGAAATGGCGCTCTACACGCGTTCAAGGTTTGACAGGCTTTGTGTGCCTTCTTATTCTTCGCCTGAAGATGCCGCTCGAGCCATGAAAGCCCTTGTAACCTATGGTGCATACCTAAAAAGAAACGGCTGTGCAGACGAATATATTGCTTCTCTTAAGAAAATATGTATCCCTACACGTTGACGGTGACAGTTACTACGCTGCCATCTGTTATCTTAAGGCGCTCACGCAAATACCAAGGAGCAATAACCTCTAAAACGTCGCTTGGATAATTGGGAACCTGTGGAATAATAATTGCGCCCTCTAAACTGTCTATGTATGCTTTGATTAGTATGCCAATGCAGTAACCTTTTTCCGGGTAAACCTCTAAGCGCTTTGCATTTTCAAGCAGTTTTTTCTGCTTTGCTCTCTCTTTTGAAAGGCGGATGTTTAGTGTTCCAGAATAAGGAGTAAAACCGAGCTTTTCTTCTATTTGCCGTTTTACCCATGGTAAATCAATAAATTTTCGTCCTTCACCAGTGCCAGAAAAAACCGTGCCTTTGAATATTATTTTCCCCAAAAATGAGCCTTCAAAATTTAGGCGTCACTATTTTGTTCTTTTAGCCATTGGGCAACTTTTCTAAGAATGGAATCAGACGAGATATCAACTACGGGCACAATCATTTTTTCTTTAGTTTCGATTACCTGTGCATATTTTGGCATAAGCGCGTAACCAACGAAGGTCCAGTAAACTTTGCCGTTCTCTAACAGTTCTCTGGCGACTACAGTTGTTGAAGCGGGAAGCGGAAAATACAAGAAGACAACGCCATCAACCCAGTATAAACCAGCCAGTTTGCCGCCTGCTATCACAGAAGTAAATCTTGCTATATCTTCAGGCGTGTTAAAACGGGTTTTTTCCAAGATAACAATTTCTTTGAAGGGCGAATACGAGATGGCGACTTCGTTTTTGCTCATTGCCTTTCACTTCAACTGGTTAGCTATGTGTTGGCGGTTCCCTTTTAATTTTGCCATAGTGTTTAGAAAAAGTTATAGAGTAGGCGTACATTAAGCCTTCACTAACAATATAATCTTGGATGGTTATCGTTTAATGCCTGAAATACGCGTAGCACTTGTAGGCGTTGGCAACAGCGCATCAGCCCTGATTCAGGGAACCCAATACTACAAAGACGCTAAAGAAAACACCACTGTGCCCGGGCTAATGCACGTGAACTATGGCGGGTATCATATTAGAGACATACGGTTTGTTGCTGCCTTTGAAGTGAATAAGGATAAGATTGGCAAAGACCTCTCTGAAGCCATTTTCACCAAGCCTAACTGTTGTGTAAAATTTGCTGATGTGCCACATTTAGGCGTGAAAGTTTCTCCTGCGCCAATTTTGGATGGCGTTGCTGAGCACATGAGGCAGACTTTTAATGTTTATGATGACAGCGGCTATGATAAGGCAAATGTGGTTAAGGTTCTAAAAGAAGTGAAAGCTCAGGTTCTTGTTAACTACTTGCCTGTTGGCAGCCGAGACGCAACACGCTTTTATGCTCAATGTGCTATGGATGCTGGCTGCGCATTTGTGAATTGCATGCCCGAGTTTATCGGTTCGAATCCAGAGTGGGCTAAAAAGTTTGAAACTGCAGGTTTGCCCGTTCTAGGCGACGACATTAAGAGCCAAGTAGGAGCAACTATTCTGCATCGAAGCTTGGTGCGGCTCTGCCTTGACCGAGGTGCCATTGTTGACGAAACATACCAGCTTAATCTTGGCGGCGACACTGACTTTTTGAACATGACCGTTGAAGACCGGTTGAAGACTAAACGAATTAGCAAGACTGAGGCTGTTACGAGCCTTGTGCCTTACGACTTGCCCACGCGCATTGGACCTTCGGATTATGTCGGTTTCTTGCAAAACAAGAAGATTTGTTACATTTCATTGAAGGGGAGAAAGTTTGGTGACCGCCCCATTAACATCAGCGTTAAACTTGAAGTGGAAGATTCACCCAACAGTGCTGGCGTAGTTATTGATTTGATTCGTGCAGCGAAAATAGCGTTGGACCGTAAAATCGCTGGCGCCTTACTAAGCATGCCATCTTACGCGTTTAAGCATCCGCCAATTCAGGTTCCTGACCCTGAGGCTAGGCAATGGACAGAAGATTGGATAGCTGGCAAACGCGAACGTTAAGCCCTTTTCTCTTTTGTGAAACCTTTTAAGCTTGAATCTAGACTGCATATTTATCAAAATTTAGAAGGTTCAAATGCATGGTAAAAGTTGAAGCATACGGAGTGCCTGAAGGGCTTTATTATTCTAAAGATTTTGAATGGATAAAAATTGAAGGAGACAAAGTTCGCATGGGCATCACTGACTATGCGCAGAAGTCGCTGAGAGAAATCGTTTACGCCGAATTGCCGAGCGTCGGAACAGAAGTGAAGCAAGGCGAGCCCTATGGAACGTTGGAGTCTGTTAAAGCAGTTTCAGACTTGGTTGCAGCCGTAAGCGGAACAATCGAAGAAGTCAACGATGAAGTTCAGTCTAAACCGGAGACTCTCAACGAGGACCCGTACGTGAAAGGCTGGTTAATCGTTGTTAAACCCTCAAACTTACAGGCTGAGCTTGCAAACTTGATGGACTTTAACAAAGCTGTTGAGTGGCACAAGGCTCAAGCCCAATCCAAATAAGCAGAAGGCAAAGTGGATGGCTAGACGCATTATTATTATCGGAGCTAACGCTGCAGGCGTTGAAGCAGCCTCAGCAGCACGCAAAAAAGACCGCACAGCCGAAATCACTTTGATAACACAGGAAAAGACTGCTGGTTACTCACGTTGCGGCTTACCCTTTGTCATTGGCGGGCAAATTCCAAGTTTTCACGATTTGATTGTTTATTCACCAGCATACTTCCAAATGTTAAAGTTGAATTTGCGGAACGAAACAAAAGCCACTGCGATTAACACTAAAGAGAAAACCGTCACAGTTGTTGACAAGGCAGGAGCCACCGAAGTACTGCCATACGACAGCTTGGTGATTGCAACTGGCGCTGACTCGTTTATGCCGCCGATTAAAGGCAGAGAAAAACCTGGAATCCTAAGCCTCCGCGGCATAGAGGATGGCGAGAAGATTGATGCTGCAGTTAAAGCTGGCGCGAAATCAGCCGTTATCATGGGCGCCGGGTTAATCGGGCTGGAAGCAGGCGTAGCCTTAATCGAGCGAGGCTTAACAGTTACTGTCGTAGAGATGTTGCCGCAGATACTGCCTCAACTGCTTGACGCTGACATGGCGAAGCTTGTGCAAGAGCATCTGGAGGAGAAGGGCATGCGCATACTGACCAGCAAAGGTGTGGAAGAGTTTCTCGGAGAAGACAAAGTTACAGCTATTATGGCTGGAGGCGAAAAAATTGAGGCTGACTTGTTCATCAGCGCTTTCGGAGTAAGAGCCAACACGAAACTTGCCGTTGATGCCGGCATACCGTTGGGTGAGACACATGCGATTAAGACTAACGCAAGAATGGAAACAGACGTAAAAGATGTGTATGCTGTTGGCGACTGCGCTGAAGCACCAAACATCATCACGCACCGACCCATATGCGCTCAGCTTGGCACGATAGCGGTTAGACAAGGCAAAGTTGCAGGAGCAAACGCCGGGGGCGACTACGCACAGTTCACAGGCATCTTAGCCTCAGCCGTAACACGACTGTTCGAAATCGAGGCAGGCGCAACAGGCATAAGCGAAACAGCAGCAGCAAGAAACAGAATCGAAGTCGTCACAGGCACAATCAGCAGCAAAACAAAAGCAGACTACTACCCAACCGCTAAACCTATCAAAGTGAAGCTTATCGTTGAAAAAGAATCCCAGCGCATAATCGGCACACAAATAATCGGCGGAGAAGAAGTCACCCAACGCATAAACGCCATCTCATTCGCCATACAAAAACAGATGACCGTGAGAGAACTAGCCAAAGCAGACACAGCATACGCCCCCCCGCTATGTGAAACATGGGAGCCCATGGTTTTAGCAGCAGAAATGATTTTGATGAAGCTGCGTTAAGAGCAGCCTTTTTCTTTGTTTTCTTTTTGTTTGTTATTCTATTTGAGATGTTCCTGGCTGGGTAAATGGTTCGGTCATGCCGACGAGGAGTTTGCCGAACGTGTTGATGTGGTTTTCCTCTTCCGCGAGAATATCTTCCAGCAGCCGCCTTGTGGTGTAGTCGCCTTCTTCAGCCGCAACCTGAATTGCCTGCTTGTAGAGGTTGATGGCTTCTTCTTCGTTCTGCTCGTCTTGTTTGAGCATTTCGATGAGGCTGCCACCAACGAAAATTGGGTCGGGTTTGGTTGTGGGTACGCCGTTGAGGTAGTCTAAGCGTTCTGCGAGGCGTTCAGCATGTTTCATTTCGGCGATGGCGGTCTTGCGGAAAATGTCTTCTACGATGGCGCCGTCCATGCCTGTGACTTGGACGTGTTGCCACATGTATTGTATGCTGACTTGGAGTTCGCGGGCTATTCCTTTATTTAAAAATTCTAAAAGTTTTTGAGAAACCAAGATTATTCACCTACAAAAATTAAGTCAACTTAATATATAAGTCTCAACCAAATAAGGGCTCAGCCCACCTTTTCACATCAAATTGGCACGTGACTTGTTTAATGCTTAAAAGGAAAACAGCAATACTTTGAGACATGGCTTCCCGTTCAATCAGTCCCTTTCAGGCTTTCTTAATGGTGCTACTGATTGTTTTCTGGGGCAGCTCATTTGTCGTGGTGAAGGAACTTTTAGGCGACGGACTTTCCCCGACTGCCGTTGCAACTTTCAGGTTTCTGGTCGCTGGAGCCCTCTTCCTCATCGCGCTAATGGCTAAAAAACGTGTAAGCCCAGACTACAAGCTTCGTGTCCAAAAAAGAGACCTCTTGACACTGCTTGCACTTGCGTTGACCGGCGTAACTTTCTTCTTCACCATTCAATATACGGGGATTCAGCTGGCTGGAGCGTCGATTGCAGCTGTTCTTGTCTGTCTTCTATCGCCCTTACTCATAACGGTTTTCTCGGCTCGATTGTTCGGTGAGCATTTAATGAAAAAGCAAACCGTTGGGATAATCACTGCTGTGGCAGGCACTTTGTTAGTTGTTTTAGCTGACCTTTTGAATCTTGAGGGAAGCATGACGTTCTTGGTGGGCACTCTTATACTGCTTTCTACGCCTGTGATGTGGGCAGTTTACAGCCTGCTGGGCGAGAAAATCATGCAGAAATATGACGCCTTCCTGGTCGTGGCTTACGTTAGCCTACTGGGTGGCGTCTGCTTAATTCCCTTCTCGTTGGCTGACAACTCATTCTTCCAAATCTTCACCCTAACAACCAATCAGTGGCTAGGGATACTGTACCTGTCTTCGACCTGTTCACTGCTCGGATACTACATTTGGTTCTACGTGCTAAAAAAAGCAGGGGCAACTGCAAGCTCTTTTCTCTTCGCGGAACCACTCGTCACCGTAGTTTTCGCCGTACTCTTCGTCAACGAAACATTATATCCCTCGGTTCTAGCAGGCGCAGTCTTGATTTTCATCGGAGTTTTCTTGGTTACAACCAAAAAATCGCAAAGTAAAGGCTAAAAGTTTTTTCAATATGACTAATTGACCTTAGGATAAGGAAAATTCTAATATGAACCAAATGCAATTCCTTAATCCAAACACCTTAAATCAAGCTTTGAATAAGCAAAATGTGCGGGCCGGTCGTCTAGCTTGGTTAGGACGTTGGCTTTACGAGCCAAAGGTCGCCGGTTCAAGTCCGGCTCGGCCCACTCCCATTTAGGTTCAAATCCCATAGAGGCCTAAACTTGCTCAGGTTCGAATCTAATTAGAATCCGTTGTGCTTAGCGCTTCGCACACATATAAAGATGCAGAAAGAAAAACTCCGAAATTAAATGGAAAAAGCAAGCACAATAATTGACTCCGAACTTTAAATTCGCATTCTTAACTCAAACTTCATTCTCAGACATTTTGATTGGACACTTTTCAGGTAATCAGTCTTAAATTGAAGTGCGCGCTGCTAAGTTTTTGATTTCCTTTTCCTTTTAAGCTTGATTGAAGAAAGAACATTAGCTATATGCTTTAGTTGATCATCATCAAGTATAGTTTCAAAGGTTCTAGAACCAATATCTGCATTTTTTAGCATTTCATAGAATTGTTTCCTTTCTAGCAAGTAGGTATTTTCTGTTTCATATGCAAAATGAAGATCTCCCTCATCAGTTTCAACCCTACTTTTATCATATATTCGTGCCAATTCAATCTCTATTTTACCCCGTTTCTTGTTCAAGTTAGCTAAATATGCCAAGTCACCGAGTTTAATTTCCTTAAAAGCGTGATAACCAATGTCTCCTACTAACGAGAGTTTAGTCCGCCAGTTCGTTTCTTTCTTTATCTTCCGCTCAGTCTTTGCCGACATCCGACAGGGAACACCAATGTACCATGTATTAACATAATCATCCGTCCAATCCTTGATTTTCGTATGAGGCTTAGCTTTCTTCAAATTACCGTTTTTTGCACTCTTTTGCGCTATATTCCAGATTTGCTTGAATTTTTTTAAATCACCTATCGGTTTTGCAGTTTCCCATAAACTTTGATTAAAGAAGCTCTTTACTTCATCCACTTGGGAGCCTTCGAGCATTACTCCAACTTCAATATTGCTTTCAAAGGCAGTTTTCGTTAAGTTGGCAGATGTTATCAACGCTGAATTGTCAAAAATGTAAATCTTTGAATGGAAAGTATCATGGGACTTAACACTACAACCTTTAAAATGCTCCATGAAATACTGTATTTCATACGGATTAACTTCACCTCTTCTTATACTAATATCATTTAGTCGAAAAACAAACCGAATATCCGATGGAGGATTCCTGAGGATTTCTTGTGAAAAAACCTTGTGGGCATCTAATCCAACATAGGGAGAACATACCCATAAAATCTCTCTTGTTTCTGAGGACTTTTGCTGAATCGTTTCATAGAGCTCGGTGAAAGAAAGAAATTTGGCCATAGTGTAAAGTAGGTTTGTTTGAATAAGAAATTTTCCTGTGAATAAAGACCTATAGCTTTCCTTTTACTTCAGCTGATTTTTTTAATTAGAGGATAAAGTCCCTTAAACTGCTCTTATGGCTTGTACCAATTTGGTTCAAGTACGGCTCGGCCCACTTGCAAACATTTTTTTTAAGTTGAAGGATGAAAAAAGAAAGATTGTGAGGCGCTTTTAAGAAAGAATATTAAGTCTTCAAGGCTTTCAATAATTTTACGGTTTGATTAAACTATGAAAAAGCTAGTGTTCATATCAGGCCCCATTCTGGGCATGGAAAACAACCAAGAGTATCGAGAAAAAATCACTGGCGTCCTTGCTAGAACAGGGTTTGATGTCATTGATCCGTGGCTTAGAGAAAAAGTCCTCTATAAAGGAGGCAAGGAATACTGGTGGAATAGAGTTCCCACGTTTGACTTTATTCAGAGGGATTTAAATGATGCTGACAGATGTGACATTATGGTTGTTTATTTGCCCAAACTTTCGGCAGGAGCATGTATGGAGCTGTTTTACGCCAAACGTAAAGGCAAGAAAGTCATAGTGGTTTCGGAAATGGAGTGCTTGAGCCCCTGGATTATAGCACATTCCGACGTGATTTTGAAAAGTTTTAGCCAGCTTGAAGATGCACTGAAAAAATTTCAATAGCTTTTATATCAGCGTATGTTTATGAGAGACTTTTCTTATGTAAACAAAAGCTACTTTGATGCTTTATGAGCCCATAAATTGCTATTTGTGGGGTGGACGCAATCACATAATCTTAATAATTATTTTGTATGCCCTAAGTACTTGTTTTAAAGATCAGCTTTTGATTGGAGGCGATGTTTTGTCAGAAAAGCGTTCTAGAAGAGAATCGAACATATCTGTGCCAGAGCCTGAAATGACTAAAGATAACAAGTTTAGGTGCCCTCTGGATCAAGCAGTATACGATAACAGGAAGGATTATGAGCGGCATTGCAAAGAAGAGCACGATGTACTTTAAGACTGTAAATGTGCAAGCTAGAATTTTGTCTCTAATATGACTAAGTAAATTTAGAAGCGTATGGTTAAGCAGATTGATTTAGTGCTTAAGGTTATCTTATCGCTTCGTCTAGCTTTGAGTCACGTCTAGTTCTAGTGACTTCATTGAATAGCTCCAAACACTCTTTCTTTGTTGGTGCCTCGACACCTATGCTGCCATAAGCTCCTATATCAATTCTGTATTTTTTTCTCTCTTTTTCTTCACCTTGGCTCATGAACTTCTTCCCCTCTCTTGTTGGTCTTATTTGGATAATAGATTATTTACCTATTAATGTACACCATTATAAGTTTAATGCTTGTTCACCCAGAAAACCAATGATTTTCTTAGGGTTAAAAACAATAAAAGCCGCATTCTTCATGTACCAGCCAATTTTCGGAATCAAACCAGTTGCATCTGTACCAAGTTTACAGGTCAAAGCATGCTCAAACATACCTAACGCCTCCGTGCCAATAACGTCCCTGTTTAGCCTAGTCCGTTCAAGCACAGTCTCTATCTCGCCAAGAGACGAACCTAAAATGATTAACCTGTCCAAAAGGGACTGCTGCCATAAATGGATTTTTTCGATTTGCTCCATTGATAATTCCGCTTGCAACACATCGTCTTCCTCACCGTTTAGGCGAATTACTTTTATGCTTAATGGTAAATTCTCATGTAAACCGTAGATTTCTGAGATTTTTTTCAAAGCAACCTTTCTGCCATCCGCAAGTTGAGCTTGTAAATATGCTAAAGGTATGGTTGCTTGGATTGTCTTGGGCTCAAAAACGCCAACATCCACCTTCAATTCTTGTCTGGCATCGTCAACTTTGGAAATGTATCCCTTTAAAACCGAAAACTGATTCACGTTTTTTATGCTTACGGGGCAAGCGCCTATTTTCTTGTTGATATAGCTTGTAGCTATGACTTCGTCTTCTCCTGAAAGGGAAACTTGAACCCACCTGTTAACAGGGCTTCCTAAAACCTTCACGTCTAAGTCTAAATTTTCAAATTCAGCTTTTAACAAATCATCTATTTGTTTTAGTTGAACCGAATGGGAAGCTTTAACGAGCAATGTTAAGGTCGTCATGTTTAATTGCCCAATAGACCGGTTATTTCCTCATTAAGCTTTCTAACTCTTTCTGCAGCATCATCTTTGTGCTCCATTCGAAGCTGCTCAATCTCTAAGTCAATCGGAACTCTCTTTGACTGTTCAATTACCTTGTCGGCGTATGAAACAATTTTCTCTTCCAAAGTGAGGGGCACATAAACATCTTTTGGCCAACCAAACTTCTCTGCTTCTTCAGATGTAATTCCGCCGCCCACATGCCTCTTAATTATCCTAACAACCGGTTCTGGCAAACCTGCTGATTCAGCTATCTTAGCACCTATAACCGCGTGATCCACAGTGTGAGTTTTTGAACGACCAATGTCATGTAAAAGAGCGCCTACTTCAACGAGTTTAAAGTCTATTTTTAGGCCTTTCTTTTCAAGTTTGCTTGCGGTTTCCATAGCAAATTTTGCAACCGCTTCACAGTGATTAATGACTTTAGGTGAGCAATTGTTTTTGCGGAGAAGTTCGATTGCTTGCTCCCTTGAAGGAAGCCTGTTACTCACCGAGTTCCTTCCTTAACAAATCAACTTTTTCAGAGAGTTTACTTATCATTTTTTCGTTTGCAAAATGCACAAGGGGTTTGCTACAGGTGGAACAATGGAAAACTAGTTCAACGGCCTCTTCAAAAGGAACCCGCTTGCATTCTGGACTACCACAGTAATAGAAGTCATGGTTCTTTTCATATTCCAACCTAACATTCAGTTTCTCCAGAACCCTGCGTTTTTGGCTTAAAATAAACCCTTCCAACTGGTCTGGTTGAAGTCTCCAGTGAAAAATAAACCAGCCTGTTTTTGGATCACGTGTCCTTCTAAGGCTTACAAGTGAATGATCGTAAAGTTTGTAGAGGATTTTGCGAACTGAATTAAGACGAATGCCTGTTTTGTTCGCGATTTCATCGTCCGTTATTTCTTCTACGCCTTTGAGGTGTTCAATAAGTTTAACCGCGTCTTCTTCACCTAACGCCAAAGCCACTTTCATTAAGGTTGCATCATCAATAGTCGATAACATAGTCTAATGTTCCTTTAACATATAATATTGAAACTAGCTGTAATAAAACTCTTCTTACGTGTTTTAAGGAAATTCAACATCACTTTTGATTTCTTTTCCCCTTTCTCTGGGAACAATCTCTATTTTCGCCTTTTCGAATCCTTTAGCTAACTCTTTGCCTTCAAAAAATCTGTCTAAAAATATTGCAAGCGCAGCACATTCTGAATGGGGTTGATTCCCAATAGACACGTTAAAATCCGATACATTGCTTGAATAAAATTCGCCTGGAACCTTCTGGCTTCCAACAATAACTAAAACGTCTTTATTCAGCTTTTTAATTCTGCTTAGAACGTCGCTTGTTTGAATGTTCTCTCCATAAGCCGTTAAATGGGTGACAATGCCGTCTTTAGCCTTCCAGTCACGAACAGCCTTTTTCCATGAGGTTCCCATTTCAAAAGAGAATGTTCCACCCCAATTCTTGGTGACTTTCATTATGGTTTCTTCTATTTTGGGGTCTTCTACGTCTGAAAGTATGAAGCCTGAAGCGCATAGTGCCCTTGCAGTTAAAGCGACATGGGTAGTTAATCGCACGTCCCGCTGTGGTCTATGCCCCCATCTTAAGACAACAATTTGAGGCGTGTCATTTTGTTTTTGAGTTGGTTTCAAATTTGCCATTTAATTCTTCCACTTTTCTTCTCACTTGCTCAGCTAATTCTGGGGTAGCTTCAAAGACTACTTGAACCGAATCGTTGGTGAAATTTTCTTTTCTGATGTCTGTTTTTTCGTGAACCCACGAGATAAATGGCATTGCCTTATTAGTTAACGGAACAGAGAACTGGGCTTGCACGTAATTTTCAAGAATTTTGAGTATTTCCTGTCTTAGTAAGTCGAGGTTTGTTTGGCACTTTGCTGATAGGAGAATTGGATTTTGCGTTTTCTCTTCTAGAGCTTTCAGTTTCTGCTTAGTTTCAGCTTCGCTGATTAAGTCAATTTTGTTTAGTGCGGTTATGGTTGGTATGCCTGCTGCTCCAAGGCGGTCAATTGTCTCCAGACAGATGTTGTTTTTCTTCTCGATTGTTTCTATGGGCTCGCTTAAATCTAAAACAAGTATTATCAGGTCTGAATAAATGGTTTCTTCCAAGGTTGAATGAAATGCTTCAATCAGCGATAAAGGCAATCGGTCAATGAAGCCGACGGTGTCTGTTAAAAGAAACTTGCGGTTTGAAAACTCCACCATCCGCGTGGTCGTTGAAAGAGTAGTAAATAATGACTTATCCACTCGCACGGTTTCTTCGGTTAAAGCGTTAAACAGGGAGCTTTTTCCAGCATTCGTGTATCCAGCAAGTGAAATAGCAAGGAAACCCAGTTCCGTTCTTCTTTCTCGGTGCAGGATTCTTTTTTCGCGGATTTTTTTCAGTTTTTTAAGGATTGTTTGAACTTGTAGTTTTATGGCTTCTTTGTAAACGTCTGCTTCGTAAGATCCAAGTCCCATAAAGCCAGGCTGCTCTCTCATTTTGGCTAATCTTACTTTTTCTTTCGCATGCTTAAGCTCATTTTGCAGTGTGGCCAGTTGGATTTGCATTTGGGCTTCGGTTGTTGTGGCTCTTTTAGTGAAAATTTCAAGAATAAGCTGAAACCTGTCGATGACTTCGACTCGTGTTGCTTTTGCCAGATTGTAGGTTTGGCGTGTTTTTAGTTGGTTGTCAAAAATTACTTTTTCTGCGCCGGTTTCCTTGACTAGTTCGGCGAGTTCTTCTACTTTTCCAGCGCCTATTTGGTAGCGAGCATCAGGCGGTCTAGTTTGCTCTAATGTGGCGACAACTGTGTATCCGGCGGATTCTGCTAAACTTTTAAGTTCATCTAAACTTGAGTTTTCACGGTTCAGCCTGCGTTGCGCTATGATGGCTTTCGTTCTGTAGGCTCCTCCCCGCCTTTCTTGTTCAATTCCATGAGGTCGCCCAACGTCAATTCTCGGCTGGCGGACTGAGGAATTTGAGTGATTTTTTCTTCAGAGATTGGAACAAGCAACTTGATTTTTAACATGTGCTCAAGCTTTGAGGCTAAGCTGGTTATTTGGCGCCATTTTCCCACCTTCAAGGTTTCTTAAAACCGAGGCTTTCTCATTTATTTTTTTGCCGAGTTCCTCATGTGTAAGCGCTAGTTTTTCCCGTGCCAGCTTTATCTTATTTGCATAATCTTCTGTGATCTCTTGAGTAATTTCTACTTTAGCCACTATTGGTTTTT
Organism: Candidatus Bathyarchaeota archaeon; assembly: GCA_963715865.1. Lineage (GTDB taxonomy): Archaea > Thermoproteota > Bathyarchaeia > Bathyarchaeales > Bathycorpusculaceae > Bathycorpusculum. The sequence goes on along the minus strand of OY970280.1, from coordinate 1,898,730 downwards.
TCTGAACCAGTGTAATTGGCGCCTGCGGTTTTTTGAGGGCTTGTTGGGGAAGGGCTGCTTCTTCATGGATTATTTTGCCATGTTTTGAGCATTCAACGCAAACCGTTAGTTTAGCTCCTTCAATTACTGCCGTTATTGGTTCAGTGTGAATTTTGTGTCCGCAGACTTCGCATCTCAAGTAAGCTTTCACCCTTTCACTGTCTTTATTATCTTGTTATGTTTATACTTGTCGAAACAACAAAAAACCAATCGATGGTGAAAATGTGGAGAACGCACTTGGCAAAGTGAGAAGTATTGCTGATTACCAGTTTGGAAAAGGCGTAGGCACAAAGCTATTTCCAGAAAACGTTGAAATTCAATATTCTTCAAGAACAGGCAGAATTCGCTTCATTAACTTGAAAGGCGAAAGATTAGCTACTCTGCGTCCAACTGACGGCTTGCTTTCTTTAAGCATTAAAGCGGCAAAGTTTATGGCTGAAAACTTGGCTTTTGCCCAATGCTTTGTTACAGTGCGTAATGATGTTTCTGAGTTCATTGCTGATGGCGGGGACGTTTTTGCCGTTCACGTGGTCAAGGTTGATGCTGAAGTTGGCGCTAAAGATGAAGTAATCGTTTTAGATGAGGATAAGCATGTTTTAGCGGTTGGGCGTGCATTGCTTTCAAGCGTGGAGATGACTGCTTTTAAAACAGGCGTAGCTGTTAAGGTACGGCACGGCTGCAAGGAAAGTTAAGTTTGTCAAGGTATTCGTTTTGATTTCAGTTTAAATTTTTCAGGAATCCAATGAAAAATAAATTGGAAAGCCGGGGGTTGATTTGCACCCTCACCAAAGTGGAGATGTCAACCCCCAAAATCCCTCTTTTGTTGTGGACTAATAATTCATAAATCCTAATAAGATGAAGCTTCAAAATGACAATCATGTGCACTTTACTAAATTACCAAACTCGAGATTTTGAAGAACTTTTGCAGCAAAGAAAAAAACAAACGAAAAAAACCGACGCTGAAACGATTGAAATAATCATGCCTGCCACAATCTTGTTAAGTTGCAAATAAATGAAATGTTTCATCCAAAACTCACAAGCACCTACGAAGGAGACAAATCAGCGAAACCATCTTTGGAAGAACTGAATTGCAGTGTATAGCCTTTTCTCCACAAACTAACACTTGGGTATACATCCCAGAGAATGACTCCGCCAATTTGCTAACCGCTTAGTTGTGCTAAATGAATATAATTTTTAACTTTAGCTGGTTAGGGAAGAGTTTTTACTAATTCGTTTAAACTAAAATCAAAAAGAACACCTTGGAAAAGTTAAGTATATCAAGTTCTACTGCAGAATACTTCGTGGAAGTGAAAATCAATGCATAGACGCATGAATCCTCGAGAGCAAAAACGTTTGATGCAACGTATGGGCATGAACATGAATACTGTACCAGACGTTCAACAAGTCATAATTAAAACAAGCGGCAAAGACATAGTTATCGATGAGCCAGAAGTGGCAATTTTAGAAGTACAAGGGCAAAAAATGTACCAAGTTATTGGCGGTCAGGTTTCAGAGCAAGCCCCATCTCAACGCCAAGCCGCTAAAGGTGCTCAGCCAGTGTTTTCTGAAGAAGACGTGAGGCTGGTGGCGGATCAAACTGGCAAAAGTTTAGAGAAAGCAAAAGAAGCCCTTGAGGAATGCCAAGGGGATTTGGCGAAAGCTATACTGTTGCTTCAATCCTAATTCCTAATGGTTATTTATATATCGATGTCAATGTCAATATTAATCATGATGGGGCTTGGGTAGTGCTTCAAAACGTAGATGTAGCAGTTATTGGTCACTTCTCAATCGACACAATTCTACTGCCCAGCAGAACTGCCCCATTTGTTGTTTTAGGCGGCGCTGTAACCTATGCGGCATTTGCCGCTAAACGTTTGGAAGCAACGGCTTCTGTAATCTCCAAAGTGGGTGGGAATTTTCCAGAAGCTTACCTGTGGTGGCTGGGGCAAGAAGGCATTGACCTCTCAGGCGTAATTAAACTTGCAGATGAGCAGACCACATGTTTTGAGCTGAGCTACAGCATAGATTTAGCTGATAGAACCCTGAAATTGAAAAGTAAAGGAGCCCCAATAAACTTAGCCGACGTGCCAGCTGATTTGCGGGCTAAGGCTATTCATATTGCGCCTATTGCCAACGAAGTCTCATACGAAGTAGTTGAAAAACTCAAGCACTGTGCTGATATACTGTCGCTTGACCCTCAGGGTTTACTTCGAAGCTTCGACGAAGCAGGAAACGTAACAGAAAACGCTTCGGTTGATAAACGAATATTTAATTTAATTAACATTTACAAGTCCTCATTAAACGAAATTTACGCGTTAACTGGCCAGACTGAGCTTAAACCAGCCATAAAAGCTATTCACGATTTTGGAGTTGAAACCGTCATCGTTACCATGGGCGCTAAAGGCTCAGTACTCTCAGTCGAGGGAGCACAATACAACATTGCAGCGTGCCCTTCACAGGTCCTAGTTGACCCAACAGGTGCAGGAGACGTTTTCATAGGCGGCTTCTTAACCGAGTACCTGCGCCAAAAAGAATCAATATGGTGCGCTTGCGTCGGTTCAGCTGCAGCTTCGCTGGTTGTCGAAGGAATTGGCCCCACTTATTTTGGAAAAAAAGAAGAAATTTATCGGAGAGCCAATTCTTTGTATGAAAAGGAACTTAAGCAATAGCGTATATGTACGTAGTAAACTAATGTGCATGGGGCGTAGACTGTGGGACGCATAGACAAAGGAGTAAAATGCAGCGTATCAGGCTGCGGAAGGGAAGCTGCTCGTTCAATATCAGCTGAAAAAGCCCGGGCTGCTGGCTTAAATGTTGGCAGTGGCGAAAAACGCGCTTACATTTGCAAAGAGCATTATAAAGAATTTAAAAAGAGAACGAAAAAAGATAAAACACTTGATAAGTGGCGTTACGGTCACTAAGATGAGTGAAATGCCATGCGAATATTACAGTTACACTCTAACTTTATAGTATTCAAACCAGTCCAAAAAGAAATTGCTATTGCTGAGGAAGCGGAACAAAAAGAAAACCGCATAGAAGAAGTCGTAGTATTATTCACCGCCATCGAAGAAGGCGACAACACTGCAATGGCGCAGAAAGCCATCGATGACGTTAGAGCTTTTCTTGGAAAACTCAAAGTTAACCGCATTCTAATTTATCCGTTCGCTCATTTGAGCAGCAATCTGTCAAAACCCAGCGAAGCCTTGAAAGTTATTAAAGACATGGAAGCCTGCGCAAAAGAGAAAGGAATCGAAACCTACCGTGCACCCTTCGGCTGGAACAAACAATTCACCATCTCCATTAAAGGACATCCGCTGGCTGAGCAGGCACGCTCTTACGCGCCGATACAAGAAGCGAAGGCTGTGGGCGAAGGAAAAGAAGAAGAAGAGCTTGTTTCTGCAGCGTTAAAAGCTGAAGATAAGCTACAATCGTTCTGGCAAATTATCCTAACTGATGGCTCGTTAGTGCCAGTTGAAGAATTCAAATTTAAAGGACATGTTAACCTGCAAAAGTTTTCTCAATATGAGATTAAGAAAGCTAGGGCAGTTACCCAGATGCCACCCCATGTCACATTGATGAAGAGGCTGGAAATCGCAGACTATGAAGCAGGCAGCGATCCAGGTAACATCCGCTGGTATCCGAAAGGTCGCATGATAAAATCGTTGCTTGAACAGTACGTTACAAGTCGGATGAATGCGTACGGCGCCATGGAAGTTGAAACCCCAATCATGTATGACTTTAATCATCCAAGCTTGAAAAGTTACTTAAACCGATTTCCAGCCCGTCAATACGTCTTGAAATCCGAAGACAAGGAGCTTTTCCTGCGGTTCGCAGCGTGCTTCGGCCAGTTCCTTATGGCTCATGACGCCCAGTTCAGCTACAAACAAATGCCCATCAAGCTGTACGAGTTAACACGATATAGCTTCAGGCGTGAAAAGAGCGGCGAAGTCGTCGGCTTAAAACGCCTACGTGCCTTCACTATGCCTGATTGCCATGCTTTCTGCACAGATTTAGAGCAGGCGAGAAAAGAGTTCTTGACACGCTTTAACATCTGCATGGAAGTCTTAAGCAACATAGGGTTCACAAAAGACGATTATGAAATTGCCCTGCGCTTCACAAAGGGCTTTTACGACGAACATAAAGATTTCATTGCTGAATTGGCGAAAATTTTCGGCAAACCCATGCTGGCTGAAGTGTGGAACGAGCGATTCTTCTATTTTATCCTCAAATGGGACATCAACTTCGTTGACAACCAAGACAAAGCCGCAGCCCTCAGCACAGACCAAATCGATGTTGAAAACGCTAAACGCTATGAAATAACCTACGTTGACGAAAAAGGCGAGAAACAGTACCCGCTAATTCTGCACTGTTCCCCAAGCGGCGCCATTGAGCGAGACATCTACGCGCTACTTGAGAAGGCTTATCGTGAACAGATGGCTGGTAAAGCGCCGATGCTTCCGCTTTGGCTTTCGCCAACTCAAGTGCGGCTTATTCCAATATCTGATAAGTTTATGGACAAGGCGGAAGAGCTTGCTAAGCAAATCGCTTCGCATTGCATCCGCGTAGACATTGACGATAATGCATCAACTCTGCCGAAAAAAATTCGGGAAGCCGAGCAGGAATGGGTACCCTACATCATCGTTGTTGGCGAAAAAGAAATTGAATCAGGAACCCTGTCTGTCCGAGACCGCGAGCTTAAAAGTCAACAGCAAAACATGACAGCTGACCAATTAATAGCCAAAGTTACTGAGAAAATCGCTGGCAAACCCTTCAAGCCCTTGCCATTGCCGCTCTACATTTCCAAGAGACCTCAGTTCCACGGTTGATAAACGAATCATACGTATCATTGACATAAACTATATCAAATAATCGAATAATATGAAACATCAATAAAGAAGTGAAAACCGCATGAACAATGAACTGGTAGTTTACATTGACGGCGCATATTATCCTAAATCGCAGGCTAAAATATCCGTCTTCGACCATGGGCTATTGTACGGTGACGGCGTTTTCGAGGGAATACGCGAGTACAACGACATTGTCTTCAAACTCAAAGAGCACATTGACCGCCTGTACCGTTCAGCGCACGTAATAACGCTGAAAATTCCCTTAACCAAAGAGGAAATGACTCAAGCCGTCGTTGAAACCCTGCGGAAAAACAAGTTGAAAGACTCATACATTCGCTTGGTAGTTACCAGAGGCGTAGGCGACCTTGGATTAGACCCGCGGAAATGCCCCAAGCCCTCAGTCATAATCATAACTGACACAATTTCACTGCATGCGAGCGGAGCGAAAGAGAACGGAATCACCACAATGCTCTCGTGGGTGAGACGAAACCCAGTGGACGCAACATCACATGAAATAAAATCACTCAACTACCTGAACAGTGTCCTTGCAAAAATCGAAGCAAACGCAAACGGCGTTGACGAAGCCATATGCCTAGAAAGCAACGGTTACGTAGCTGAAGGCGTCGGCGAAAACGTTTTCATAGTTAAAAACGGCGAATTATTGACCCCGCCCCTTTCGACAGGTGCACTTGCTGGTATCACCGCTGAAGTCGTAGTACAACTTGCCGCTAAACTTGGTGTAAAACTAACAGTTACCAATCTTACGCCGTTTATGTTGTTCACCGCTGACGAAGCTTTCTTCACTGGAACGGCTATGGAAATGGTGCCGATACGTGAGGTCAACAAACGCCAAATCGGTACAGGCAAACTTGGACCGGTAACAAAGAAGTTAATGGCTGAATTCCAAAAGGTAATCGAAGATCCAACGCAGGGCGTAAAAATTTAATTTTTTTTAATATGCCTTAGTCAGTATACAAACTTAACATAGCATCAGAGAGCAGCTTAACCTAGATTTCTTAGTCGCAAGTCGCCGTGCAGCAATAGTCGCAACTATCGAACTTGCTTGATTTTTTGTTTAAATAATTCTTCACGGTTTATTTTTTTCTAACGATAACTAATGGGTTATGCCTGATTTTAGCCAGCATATCCCAGCTTACACCGTTAACTTCCACTTGAAACCTCGCCGCCATATCCCAAACTGTAGCGCCTGAACCTGTGCCTCTGGCTTTGTCGGCTATGTTGGTGATTTTTAATGCTTCGCTAGCTTGAAGATTGCAGCCTGCAACCGCTAGCGGGGTTGAACTTTTTTTGAGTTTAAGCATTCTGCCTGTGATGTACGTGGTAAATCCGCCGAAGGAATGTATGTCTTTGAGGGGTTTTGGTCTTGGAGTGAAAAAGAAATTCCTGAACTTGTAGGTTTTATCGGTGTCAGCAATTATAACGCAAACATCTTTCCGCAATTTCAGCCGAATTTGGCTTTTAATTTCCTGCGCTATTTCAGCTGCATTATTTAACGGCAGGCTAACGTACGAGTAGGGCAGATTGGAACCATCAATTCCCCCTTCAGAACCAAACATGAGCGCCTGCAAAAAACCCGCCTGTTTTAGGGCTACTTGTTTATGGCGACTGCCAGATTCCAACGGATACTCCCTTAACCTACGCAACAGTCGCTGCCCAAAACGGCATAATACGCCAAGGAAATATCCCCAGACAATTCGCATCCAAAAACGCGCAATAACCCTCGCGTTTAAACTTGGTTTAACAATGCTTTCGTCTATTATGTTGCCTAGTGGGGTTGAAATTGCTTTTTCCGAAACGACAACGAAATCTCCGTTTTCAATTTTGCCCTCTAAAGCGCTGATTATCTTGTCGGTATAGTTATCGCCAGGTTTCCAGTAACTGGTCGTTAATGCCAACGCATAATACTTAGTCATTGATTAGGCACTTTCACAAATGCAATTTCCGCTTTAACTTAATAAGACTTAATTTTCTTCTTTTATTGTAAAAAATGCTTTAGATTAACTGTAGCTTATTTGCTAGCCTCTAAGTGTAATTAGTCATGGCATTTTCTTGGGGGTTCGTTCTATTGCAGAATATTATTGCCGCTGATGCTGCTATAAGTAATATTGTAACAATAATGACTGATGGAAACTCTGGAACGGTAGGTGTGGGCGAGGTTGATGGAGAGGGCGACGAAGTAGGAGTTTGCGTAGACGATGGCGTTGGGGTTGGGGTTGAGGTTGGTATCGGTGTTGGAGTAGGCGTTGGGTTAGGTGCAAACGTTGCTGATATGTTTGTTGCACCATCAACATTTTGAATCGTGTAGGAGCTAAAAGCGCCAACGGACGTCCCATTCACAAAGACATCAGCGATGTAGTAACCATAATTCGGTGTTATAATGAAAGTTTGATTGCCACCATAGTTAACGCTAACATAACCGCTTGGAACGATAAAACCACCAGCACCAGCAGAAACATTAACAAAAGTTGGGGCTTGAGTATTCGGAGAATCTAAGAAGGGAACAAAGCTAACGTTGCCCCAGTTAGGATCATTTTTAAAGTCATAGATTGTTTGGTTTATAGATTGAGTGTCGGTTGTTCCCCACCAATTATTAGTGGCACTAACGTCATTTGTAACATTTGATAAGACATTGTAATTGCTATTATCGTAGATATTGTTGTCAACAATTGTTGCAGGAGTAAGCTCCCCTGAGGGGAACGAAGCGAAGTATATTCCGTAAGTATTGCTTGTGATAGTGTTGCTTTGAATTAACGGGGTCAGAAGCGTTGCGCCAGAAAACGCAACGATTTCAATACCGTAAGTATTGTCAGCAATCAAGTTTCCTTCAATTAGCGAAGTAAAGTTACCAACACCAAAACTAGCCTCTGTATTTACTGTTATTCCTTCTGAGCAAGCAGTTATCGTATTGCCAGAAACAGTAGCATTTACTGCTAAGATGCTTATGATAATTCCTTGACCCATAGATCCTGATGGAGAAGTTACAGTGTTATTCGAAACTGTTTCCTGCCCCCCAATAATATCTAATCCACCGTAAATAAAACAGTTAGAAATTGAGGCATTTGCACCCGTACTAATTCGATCATAAACGTTATCATTATTAATTTCTGGCGAGTTATACATGACCATGTAGGGGATTAGATTTGCATTCTCAATTATGCAGCCAGTACCTGTGGATTGGTTCCAATCAGCAGCAAATTGAGTAAAGGTAATTTCCGCACTATTATCACCATTAATATCGATCGGGTTTTGGCTGCTACCGATTGCTTGTAATGTACCGTTAACTGTCATTTTATAACTGCTAAGGTTTACAAAAACACCTGGCTCGATTGTTAAGGCAACACCATTGTTTACAAGAACGTCCCCTGTAAGGTTATATGGGCTGTTTGCTTTCGTCCAAGTAGTGTCTGAGCTTATTATGCCAGTAACGTTTGTACCGCTTTGAGCCGTGCTGAAATGCACAGTACTAACTAAAATTAATACACTGATAATTATGGCTGTCATGAATGCAGTCGAGAGTGATTTCTTCATAACCAGCCCCGACAAGATGTATTTCAGTTGAACTTTATTTAACTTTTATTCTCGCTTAAGCTATTTTGTTTTTTATGTTCACAGCTATTTTAGGCTTTCACAAATAGGTTTAACCTTTTCTTGATTAACAAACCTGTGAATGATGGTTTAGGCTAGGTTATAGGTTCTTTAATCCTGCTTCTTCAGCCAACTGCAATGCCTTTTCTATCTCCGCTTTAGTGAGTCTTCGGCGCAACTCTGGGAACTCATAAGCTCGCCATTCAGGCCTGTACTGAAACATGACGTTAACTCTTGTTTCAACGCCTAAATTGTCAGCTATCCATTGCAGTATCGGCTTGGTGCAGCAGTCTAAATGGCTTGGCAAAACTAGCACTCGTACGAGTAGTTCACCGTATTTCTTGGCTTCAAGATGATTACGCGTGCACACCTCCCAATAATTTGGTGCATCTGAAATCCTTTCAGCGCAGTCGCCTGGACCATACTTGAAATCCAATAGGTAAACATCGGCAAAACCCGCTAGCAACTGTGCTGTTTCTCGGCTATAATAAGAATTAGAGTTCCAAACAACAGGCACGTTTACGCCTACGTGCTTGAAGGTTTCCAGCCAATGCTTAAGCCATGGTGTAGGTTCTCCACCGACCAGATTCACGTTTCTGCAGCCTTCTAAACGCAAATTTTCAACTTCCCTTGCCAATTCTTCAGGCGTAGACTCCATCGGGGCTTCTTTCCATTGCGATATAGTCCAGTTTTGGCAGTGGCGACACCGCATGGTACAGCCCATAGTGAATATGGTTCCCGAAGGAACAAGTTCCGGTTCCTCGCCCATGTGCGCAAAAATGCTTGAAACATTCATGATTTTGCCGCAACCACAAAACCCTAACCTATCGGCTAATCTGTTTACGCTGCATCTGCGACTGCAAAAATTGCAGCACTCAAGTATCTTTTCAGCAATTTTAATCTTTAAGTCCAAATATGATTTCTCTGGCTTAGGAACGGCATTATAGTTTATTCCTATGTCAATTTGGCGTTCGAGGCTTTGGAACTCTTCCGTGTAGTGCGTGTGCTGTTTCCAAAGCGCTTCTAAAGAATCGTTGCTGCCAAATTCAGCCGCGACTTTTTTAGCTATGAGGAATTTCGCCATTTTCTTGTTATGAACGATGGCAAAGTACCTAGCTAAACTCTTCTTTGCTAATTCATCATAAGGGAACTGCATTCCCTGTAATTCTCCGCATGATTATTCGCTTATTTCGCTACGTTGCCTAAAACAATGCGTACGGAAAACGCAAGCTAGACTGGTGCAATTTGCCTTTTATCGGAATCTGCTGTCCACACACAGGACACCGCATATCACTGGTTAGTTTCCATTGAGTAATTTCGAAGCTGTACCTTTTGATTACTGCTTCGTTACAGTTTGGGCAGTAAGTGTTCTCTGACGGGTGACCAGGCACGTTTCCAAGGTAAACGTAATTTAATCCTTCGTTTTTCGCGGTCATGTATGCTCTTTCCATATCCTCAACTTTTGTGGCAGGGAGCGTAGTCATTTTGTAGTCAGGATGAAAACGCAGCAGGTGAAACGGCGTATCTTTTCCTAAATAATTTTTAATCCAAACAGTCATTGCCTTTATTTTCTCCATTGAATCACCAATTTTGGGAACAACAAGATTGGTAATCTCTATGTGAACACCGTTTAACTTGAGCTCTTTTAGTGCTTCATAAATTGGTTCAACATTCGGCACCGCTGAAACCGATTTGTAGAAGTCTGGGTCGCCGCCGCCTTTAAAATCAACAGTTGCCGCATCCAAGAAGGGCGCGATAGTCTTTACCGCCTCAGGAGTCATGTACCCGTTCGTAACAAAAGTGTTAAACAATCCCGCTTGCCTAGCAAGCTTTGCCGTGTCGTAAGCGTACTCCATGAAAATTGTCGGTTCAGTATAAGTGTAACTTATTCCTTGGCAACTGCTGTCCTGAGCCGATTTAACTACCTCTTCAGGAGGAAAAGGTTTGCCAGCAACTTCTCTATCTTGGCTTATCATCCAGTTATCGCAGAATTGGCAGCGGAAGTTGCAGCCAGCCGCCGCAATCGACATTACCAATGAGCCTGGGTTAAAGTGTGACAGTGGCTTTTTGCTTATGGGGTCAACGCCAGCCGACACGGCTTTTCCATAATTAAGCGTGTAAAGTATGCCGCCTTGATTTTTTCTCACCAAACAGAAGCCTGTTGAGTCTTCGCTTATGAGGCAACGCCTGGCGCATAAGCAACATTTTACTTTGTTCTCGTTCTGCTTTTCATAAAGCATAGCTTCATGAAGTGACATTATCTCTCACTAATCCCCAAAGAATAGAAAGGGGGCTTTTCTTTAAAAGCCTTAACTACAAGGGCTTGTTATGAAGCACTTAACAAAAAAATTAACCGTACATTATCTTTTCATAAATAACAAGCATTTCTCTCTTCACGTCTTCTGCTATGTAAGGGTTTAAGCTGCTGAAAATTCCAAGGTCCACCTTTCTTTTGAACAATTTACTCAATTCATCTTCCAAGCGAACTAAATCCAAGAGTGTTTTTCCTTTGCTCTGGTCAAACTCGATTGCAATATCAATATCGCTTTTTCTATTTTGTTCTCCTCTAACAAAAGATCCAAACACTGCCAAAAAGACAATATCGTTTTTCCTGCAAATCTCACCTAATTTTTCTTCTAAACCTCTTTTCCTCAGCACTTTGGGCAGCTTTTCAACTTGAATCTCCATGATTCTGTATTAAAGACTACGCAGACTTAAGCCTTTTCAAACAAAAACAATGAAAAATTAAATTGGTATCTCAAGTCTCTTGTTGCTTATCAGCAAATGACTCCCCTTTACAATAACTTGTTGTGGAAGCAAGTAGCCGCTCCAGTGTGGCATACGACGCCTTTCTGTTCTACCACGTACAATAAAGCGTCATAATCACAGTCGGCTGAAACCGAGCGAATTTTTTGTGTGTGCCCTGATGTTTCGCCTTTTACCCATAATTTGCCTCTGGAACGGCTCCAGTAAGTGGCAAATCCGGTGCTAAGCGTCTTCTCCACTGCTTCCCTATTAGCGTAAGCAAGCATCAGCGTCTCTTTGGTTTTTGCGTCTTGAACAACCACTGGGATAAGCCCGTTGCCTTTTTTGAAATCTAATTTTTCAAACAACTCTGCCGTCGTCATTGTCTAATTATCACCCCCGCTTTACGCAAGAAATCCTTCACAACTGGAACAGGATAACTATTATAGTGAAACACTGAAGCCGCCAACGCTGCATCAGCCTTTCCATCGGTGAAAACTTCAAGAAAATGCTGTGGAACTCCAGCGCCGCCGCTTGCGATAATTGGAACATGAACCCTCTCTGAAATGGTACGCGTTAATTCGATGTCGTAGCCGTCTTCTGTGCCGTCCTTATCCATCGAAGTGACAAGGAACTCGCCTGCTCCAAGCGCTTCAGCCTGCAACGCCCATTTTATAGCGTCGATTCCTGTGGGTTTTCTTCCCCCGTAAGTGTAAACTTCAAACCACACTGAGCCTTCGCCAGTTTCAACCATAATCTTGCCCTCGCTGGCATTGCGGTTTCTTTTAGCGTCTATGGCGATAACCACGCATTGCTGACCAAAAACATCAGCTAACTCCGTAATCACCTTTGGTTTTTCCACTGCTGCCGTGTTGACTGAAACCTTGTCGGCGCCACTGCATAAAACCAGCCTTGCGTCCGAAACGTTGCGTATTCCGCCGCCAACTGTGAACGGGATGCTGATTGCTTTGGCTACGCCTTCAACAACCCCGCGTAAAATATCCCGCTTCTCCGAAGAGGCGGTAATGTCAAGAAAAACCAGTTCGTCCGCGCCTTCATCTGAATAGCGTTTCGCTAATTCAACTGGGTCACCAGCCCGCTTTAGATTAAGGAAGTTTATGCCTTTGACTACTTTTCCGTGGTCAACATCGAGGCATGGAACGATACGTTTTGCTAATGGCATGGCTTTAGGCTCCTACTTTGTTTATGGCTTCTTTTAGAGTGAATCTGCCTTCATAAAGGGCTTTTCCAATCACTGCCCCTTCTACTCCAATGCGCTTTAGAGCAATTAAGTCGGTTAAGCTGCCTATTCCGCCTGCCGCGATCACCTTAGCGTTACGGGACTGGCATGCTTGTTTGAGTGTTTCAAGGTCTGGACCGGACAGCATTCCGTCCTTAGCGATTGAAGTTATAAGGAACGTTTTAACGCCAAGCATGTTGAATTTTTCCAGTGCCTCGTTTATGCTTAATGCTGTTGCGGTTTTCCAGCCCTCAACCATAATCTTTCCATCCTTATTATCTAAAGCAACAATAATTGACTCAGCGCCAAACCGTTTCTGAATCCTACCTATAGCTGACTGGTCGCTGAATGCTAAGGCGCCAAGAATAACTTGACTTATCCCCGTCTTGAACAGTTTCGCCGCTGTCTCAAAACTGCGGATTCCGCCGCCGACCTGGATTGGCAACGCTATATTCGCTGCAATTTCCGAGATAACAGCATGATTGTTTCCCGTACCGAAAGCCGCATCCAAATCAATAATGTGCAGTTTGCCTGCGCCTTCATCACGCCACCGCTTCGCAGTTTCCACAGGGCCTCCAAACTGGTCATAAACCTTAGTAGTCTTCGGGTCGCCGCGTGATAACCGGACGATTTTGCCACTCATGAGGTCGATGGCTGGAATTAACTGCACTGCAAAGTCACCTTACCATTACTTTAGCGAAGTTTTTTAGGATTTTTAAGCCGATGTCGCCTGATTTTTCTGGGTGAAACTGCGTGCCATAAACGTTTTTGGTGGCTACTGCTGAAGTGAAGGTTGTGCCGTATTCGGTTTGTGTGCAAACTATCGTTTTGTCAACTGGCACAGGATAGAGCGAGTGCACGAAGTAAACGTAAGAACCCTCAGCTATGCCATTGAAAAGCTCGTTTTGTTTCACCATGTTCAGCGTGTTCCAACCCATGTGCGGCACCTTTACAGTGCTGGGGAGGCGGACTGTTTTTCCCTTGAAAAGTGCTAAGCCGTTTCCTGGTCCTTCTTCGCTTTCCTCAAAGAAAAGTTGCAAGCCTAAGCATATACCGAGCAGCGGTGTGCCGTCTTCAACCTTGTTTATGAGTGTCTCTTTAACGGCACCGAGTTTTGTGGCGGCAGCGCTAAAGTTCCCAACACCCGGCAAAGCAATAGCATCTGCATTGGCTAATTCTTGCGCTGAAGTGCCAATTGATGCGTCTAAGCCTGCTTTTTCTAGGGCGCATTTTAGGCTGAGCAGGTTGCCAACGCCATAGTCGAATATTACTGTTTTTGGCATTAGATGACTCCTTTTGAGCTTGGCACTCCTTTCCGTCTTGGGTCTAAGGCTACCGCTTGCCTAAGCGACAAGGCGAGGGCTTTAACTGCCGCTTCTGCCTTGTGGTGGTCATTGCTACCGTACTCAACGAACACGTGGACATTTGCCTGAAGCGCGGTAGCTAAGGATTCAAAGAAGTGGTTGATGTCTTCGGTTGGCATGTTCTCTACTTTTTTGCCTCTAAGTTTAAGGTCAACTTTGAAGTATGGACGCTTTACCAGGTCCACGGCTGCAAACGCTAAAGAGCAATCCATCGGTGCAGCGGCGTTGCCGAAGCGTGTGATGCCTTCTCGTGTGCCTAAGGCTTTGTTTAATGCTTCACCTAAGCCTATGGCTAAGTCTTCAACTGAGTGGTGCACCAAGTCGCCTTTCACTGAAGCGGTTATGTCGATTAGGCTGTGTGTCGCAAGCGAAGTGAGCATGTGGTCTAGGAAGGGCACAGCGGTGTTTACGGTGGCTTTTCCTTCGCCGTCAAGGTTCACTTTCACTTTAACTTCGGTTTCTTTGGTTTTACGGTAAACTTCTTCTTTCCTCATCTTTAATCACTTTGAATTTGTTTTAATGCTTCAATAAGTTTAGCGTTCATTTCTGGCAAGCCAACTGTTACTCGGAAGCAGTTTTCGTATTGGAGGATTTTGCCCCATTTCTTGAGCATTATACCCCGTTTTAGTAGCTTCTCGTTAACTTCGTCGCAGGGTTTTTGCGTGTTGACTAGCAGGAAGTTTGCTTGTGAATCGAATGCTTGTACGCCATCTATTTCGTTTAGTGCCTTTATCAGTTTTCCCCGTTCGCGTTTTAGTTCCTTCACGGATTCCTTCATCAAGTCAACATTGTCCAGCATCTTGCAACCCATCCTCAAAGTGAAACCACTCACAGGATAGGGCAACGGAGTTTTCTCGGTCAAAATCTTTGCTAACTCGGGATTTGCCACGGCGTAACCAAGCCTGAGCGCAGCTAAACCGAAGGCTTTGGAGAACGTTCTGAGAATAATCATATTCTCAAACTCACCTATTCGTGGCACCAGCGAGTAGTCAGAGAATTCACCGTACGCCTCATCCAAGATGACAACTCCCGGGAAAGCTTTGGCTAGGGTTTCAACGTCTTCCACTTTAAACTGGGTTGAAGTCGGATTATTGGGCGAACAAAGGTACAGTAGCCTGGTTTTATCCGAAAACTTGGACAGCATCCCTTTAACATCAAGCTGCAAGTTGCTTAGAAGCGGCACCGCAATGTATTCGCCTTCTTGCCGTTTAACGCAAAGTCTTGGAATAGTGAACGTTGGCGCAAACGAAACTGCATTTTCACCTTTCTCAACAAAGAGCCTAACGATTCGGTCGATTAATTCGTCGCTTGCGTTGCCAACCACGAGGCAGTCTTTTGGAGCCTTAATGTAATTCGTTAGCTTCTCGCGCAGCTTGGCATCTTCATCCTCAGGGTACAGTCGCAAATCAATCTCATCAGCCAACTCTTTAACAAGTTTAGCTTGTTTCGTTCTTGGAATGAACAGGTTCTCGTTGAAATTTAGCTTGATTATTTGTTTTGCAGGGATGCCTATTTGCTTCGCTACGGTTTCGGGTGAAGCTCCAGCAGAGTAGCAGTCTATTGCTTGAAGTTTCAAGAGTTTTTCTTTTAGCCATTTCCTGTAGGATGCACTCATTTTTCAAACCTTGCCTGTATCGCTTTATAGTGATTTGGAAGGTTTTCCGCTTCCGCCATAATCTTGATGCTGTCTTTTACCCTTTCTAAGCCTGCTTTTGAACTTTCAACAATGCTTACTCGCCTTGTAAAGTCCAACGCAGATAGACCAGAGAAAGCTTGTGCGAAGCCGCCTGTAGGCAACACGTGATTCGTTCCGCTACCGTAATCGCTTAAGGCAACGGGACTGTACGGACCTATGAGTATAAGGCCAGCTATGAGTTTTTCAGCCAATTTTTTAGCATCGGCAGTCAAGGCTTCTAAGTGCTCAGGGGCAAACTGATTTGCTAACGTAACAGCTTCATCATTGCTGTTGCAGGTTATTATGAACCCGTATTTCACTAGTGCCTCTGAGACTTTATCGCCTCTTTCAGCGGAAGAGGCAAGCTTTGAAAGATTTTCCTGAACCTCTTTTGCTAGCCTTTCTGAGGTGGTTATGAGTCCTGCAACGCTGTCTCCTCCATGCTCAGCTTGAGAAATCATGTCGTAAGCAATAAGCCGCGCATCAGCTGTTTCATCTGCTAGCACGAGGACTTCGCTTGGGCCAGCTGGCATGTCGATTGCCACATCCTTCGAAACAAGAGCTTTCGCCGCAGTCACGTATTTGCTTCCTGGACCCACAATTTTTCGCACGGGCTTTATGGTTTCGGTTCCGTAAGCTAACGCGGCAATGGCTTGGGCTCCTCCAACCTTGTAAACCTCGTCTACTCCACAGATGTCAGCGGCAACAAGAACCAGGGGGTTAACTTTGCCCTCAGCCTCTGGCGGCGAACACACGACTATTCTTGGGACGCCTGCAACTTTGGCGGGCACTGCAGTCATGACGAGAGTGCTTGGGTAAGCGGCCTGTCCCCCTGGAACGTAACAGCCGACGCTTTCGATTGGGCGCAGAACAGTTTGAACAGTTATGCCATCGTTAGTAGTTTTAGTTTCAGTTTGGTTGAGCTGTTGTTTCTGGAAGGCGCTTACTTTTTCTTGCATGAATTTGAGCGCGGCAACTTGTTTTTGGCTTGTTTTTTTGTATGCTTCTTTGATTTCTTCTGCTTTGACTTTGAAGGTTTTTGTGGTTAACTTGGCTTTGTCAAATTTTTTGGTGAGTTCTATTAGTGCTTTGTCGCCGTTTTCTTTTACTTGGCTTATTATGGCTTTAACGTCGCTTTCGACCTGCTGAGCTGCTTTCCGGTCTGCTTTTTGCCGTTTAAACCAATCTTGCGGTAGCGCTTCTGCTTTCCAGATTTTCACTTGGGCTTGCTTTTGCACGGTTTCTCCTCTCTCTTACTAATCTCATCTAAAGCCAGCACCTGCCGCGGCTCGTACACCACTAGTCCTTGAGCGAGTTTACGGATTTTTGGCAAGAGCTCGATTAAGCAGTCTTTCTCGATGACAGTATTAACCGAGCACCATTCCTCATCAGCTAGTGGCGCTATCGTAGGGTTCTTTAATGCAGGCAGACTTGTGAGCAGTTTCTGCAAGTTAGTTTTTCGTACGTTAACGAAAATGTGGATTCTCTTGGATCCGTCCACGACGCCTTTAAGTAGGCTGACTATGTCGTAGATTTTTTCTTTCTTCTCTGGGTCTTCTAACGTTTTCTTGTTTGCGATTAGCACTGCTGAAGACTGCATGACTGTCTCAATAATCTTGAGGTTGTTTGCTTCAAGGGTTGTGCCTGTTTCTGTAACGTCAATTATGCAGTCAGAGTTTTCTGGGGGTTTAGCTTCCGTTGCACCAAACGAAAGGAAGATTTTTGCTCTGGGGTTGTCGCCTTTTCTCCACCAAGGCGTCACGATTATAGGGTCTGCGTCTCCGAAGCGTTTCTTGTATGCTGGATTGCTTTTTATGTACTCAGAAGCAATGTTTAGGTACTCGGTTGATACGCGGAAGTTTTTGCCTCTGCTCCAAATGTCCTCTATGATGTCAGACATGGCGCCGATTTCACTCATGCTTTCTGGTACAGCCACGACTAAGCGGATTTTTCCGTATTCAAGGTTCTGCAGTACTTCTACGTCTGCTCGGGTTTCGCGAATCCAATCTTGCCCGGTAATACCCACGTCCTGTAAGCCTTCGCTGACAAAGAACGGGATTTCTTGGGGTCTGAGGATTTTTAATTCAATTTTTGGGTCGTTTATGGTTGGTCGGTAGGTGCGTTCTTGACCTGAGACTTTGTAGCCTGAACGCTCGAATATTTCAAAGGTTGCTTTTGATAGGGAGCCTGCTGGTATAGCAAATTTTACTTTGTCCATAATTTTTCACCTAAATTTTTAGAGAAAAAACTAGAGGTTTTTTGTTTTGATAAAATGGTTTTCTTGAGGGAATTGCCTAATTTCAAATAGGTTTTTGTTTTTAGGCTTGTACATTTTGGATTGCTTTTAATGAACGCAATCGCCTTGTATGAACGCAATCCCTCATCATTTACCACTGGAAGACACCTGATTGCCTGTCTTCCTAATAAACATGTTTCCTAATATTTAACTGTCGAAATGCTAAAAAAAGGACTAAACTAAAGCTGGCTTCCGTTTTTTAATTTCAAAAACTAACGGCGGCGCAGAATTTCTGGTTTCTAACTCTACGCTTAACAATCCTTCCATTATGCCTTTCCAAATTTCGCAATCATTAATAAACGGCGTTTTAAGAAGCAAAAATTTGTCTTTCAAATAGAAATCTCCGAATCCTTGCACTTTCAACTGTTTGAATACTTTTTCCCAATTTTCCTGTTCACTTGCTTCGATGCCTAGTGTTGATTGGAGTGAAACTTTTAGGGCATCACCCATTTTTTCACCAACCTCGCACCACTTTTCTTTAGGAATCTGTTGAGTTAGTATGTTAAATAATTCAACGTTAACAAGAGCTATACGACTTATTCCACAGTAGTATTCACCGGGAAAACGCCAATCATAAATCATCATACTTCTGTAAATGTCAAGCATTTTGGAGATGAGTGGTTTGATTCCAGGCTCCTTCCCTTCTTTGATTAATGATTCAATGAATTCTCGTTCGCTTTTTTCAAGAATAATTGTTGTTCTTTTTGCTTCTTCATTTTTTTCTTTTGGCAAATCAGGTCTTCTTCGGTTGGCATCTTGCATAGAAGCTATTGCTACGTTAATATTTAATATGCCTTATGTATTCAGCAAATATATTTACAGTCAGGTTTCTTTTCAAAAGTTCAAAGAATACTTAATAAAACAGGTTATATCTCTAGAAGCTTTGCCGATGAAGAATCCAAAATGCTGATTGATGATGCACCCTGGGGTATCTGAGGCAAAACTTACGCTGTTATTATCTTCTTTCTGACAAGGAATAACAAGAATAATATGCCTATTATAAACAGGACAAGACCAGCGCCTATTGCGGCAAAGTAATTTATTTTAAGCTCCGTCATTGCGTATGGAACGTAAGTTGGACCTGCAAAGATTAAAAGTACTGATATAACTACCAGTGAAATTCTCCCGAATTTGGAATATATACCGCCAACATTCATGTTTTCTTCATTTTCAGTCATTGCGACCACACCTAACTACTCTTCTGGTGCATTGTTTTCTCCTAAACCTTCTTTTATCTCTTTTCCTAAAGTCTTCATTAAAAACTTAAAAACAAGAAATCCAGCTTCGCGGTCTGCTCTGAACCCCGTGGTGGTTCCCAGCAAACTAACCCCTTCCATTTTTCTTTCCTTCGCCAACGCCAGGGTAAGCCCTGTTCCACCGACGATTCTGCCTTTGCTGTAAATAACTGCGCCTTTTTCCATAAACTCAGTCGCCAACTCCGGAGATGTAGCGGCAATGTAAACCTGAGCTTTGTCCTCAGTTATTGGTACGCCGCCCATGGTTATAACGAAATGGCAACCTAACGTTTCAACAAAATCAATCACTTCTTCACAAACCTGATAATGAGCAACTACATCCTCAAATGAAGGCTGAATTTCACCCGTCATTATGACAAGGTTGTTTTTCTCCATGGGAGCATAATAAAACTCGTATCTGGGCAAGTGACATATACCCTTAGCATTTATGGAAACGTAATCTGGAAAAGAAGGAGAATACAACTCTGCAAAAGGTTTGGCATCACAGAATTTTATGAGAAGATGAGCCGCAATTCTGCCAACATTCCCAAAGCCAGGAAGACCTTGAACAAAAACAGGATTTTCAAGAGTCGGAGTTGAAAGTTTACGCAAATACGGCTTATCCATCAGCAAACTATCCTTGCCATAGAAATATTAGTCGCCTCTAAAATGCTTTTGCCGAAATGAAAAAGAAACTATTAATATTTGACAAATAAAGTAATACCTTACATCAAAGAATTATAGAGGAAAAGATGTAGCGGGGTGGGGTAGCCAGGATTAACCCGCTGGGCTCATAAGAGCGCTCGTCGCTCGGAGACACCCAGAGATCACTAGTTCAAATCTAGTCCCCGCTACCAACAAAATCGCCCAATTCTATTGCCAACAAATAGTTTGTTTTATTTGTCGACTTTTATTGTATGAGCATAAATCCCAAGTGATAATAGGATAGCTCCTACGAGTCCTAATGATAAAGTGAATGACCAAAAGCTTCTTGCACCTGGCGAGACAACGTAAATAATAACACTATATAACAACAGTGCGCCCCCTCCACCTCCAAGACCTCCAACCCAACGGTCTTTAAGTTTTTTATCCATTTTTCAACTTACCCTGTGAACTAATAGAGTGGTCGTAGGTATAGAAAAATCTTCTTGGGTCAGTATCGATATCAACAATCGTTGGCTTAGTAGTTGAAAGCGCTTTATCAACGGCTACTTCAAGCTCGCTTGGCTCAGTAACCTTAATACCTAAGCCACCAGAATGCTCAGCAAAATCAGCAAAACTAAAGTCGTACAGGTCGGTTTGCCAGTCTTCGTAACCCTCAACCTTCTGCTCCTGCATAATCATTCCCAAACGCTTATTGTTCATGACAAAAACTTTAACCGGCAACTTGTACTTCAAAGCTGTTAAAAAGTCGCTCATAACCATTGTTAAGCCGCCATCACCAGTCAAACAAACAATCTGCCTATTGGGATAAGCAAGTGCTGCAGCCATGGCGCCTGGCAAACCAAACCCCATTGTAGCCAAAGTGCCGCTCATCACCATCTTCTGTGACTTGCGCATCATAAAGTTCCTGCCGAACCACCAGCAGTTTTCACCCACATCCAAAGAAATCACTGCGTCATCAGCAATTTTATCGTTCAAAACTTTGATTATGTACTGAGGTCTAATCGGCTTCATATTTGCGTCGGCTTCTTTTTCCAGTTGGTTTAGCCATTCCTGCTTTAACCTTGCAATCTCAGCCAAATAATCCGCGTTCTGTTTCTCCTGAATTTTCTCTGTCAACTTTGGGATTAGCACTGCACTGTTGCCAACCAATCCTACCTCAACAGGGTATCTTCGCGCAATCATAAGCGGATTAATATCAATCTGCACAGTCTTCTTCTGTGGAATCTGCGATAGATCAGAAAACGAAGAACCAATAGCTATAAGCAAATCCGCTTTTTGCATAAGCTCCGCCGAGGCAGTTGAACCAATACCACCATGACAACCCACGTACAACGATTCATGCTCATCAACAACGCCTTTAGCTCTGAAAGTTGCAATAATCGGCGCAGAAATTTTCGATGCCAACTTTAACAGCTTATTGCCTTGCCCTCTCGCTCCGAAACCCGCAAGAATCACAGGTCTAACCGCTTGGTCAACAACCTTCGCTGCCTTCTCGACCACCCATTCTTCCTGTCCATACGCAAGATTAGGCATTCTGCCCTCAAACGGCAAAATCTCCGCTTCATAAGGCAACTTCTGCACGTCATTAGGAATCCCAATATGCGAAACGCCTTGGTCCAAAAGTGCATGCTTAATTGCCAACGTAGCCAGCATAGTAGTCTGGTCCTCAGACATCAAAATCTTGTTAAAAACGCAAATTGGCTCAAAAAAAGAGTACTGATCAATCTCCTGTGTTGAACCTGGACCAATCAGTTGCCTAGCCACCAACCCAGTTAAAGCCAAAACTGGCGAATGATCTAACTTCGCATCATACAAGCCAGTGGCCAAGTTCGTTGCTCCTGGACCAGAAACACCTAAACAAGCAGCAACGTGTCCAGTCAATTTCCCATAAGCTGAAGCCATAAACGCTGCTGTCTGCTCATGTCGAACCTGCAAGTACTTGACTTTGCCATTGGTTTTTCGTATGGCATCCACAACGCCTAAGGTTGAGGTTCCGGGAATACCGAAAACGTATTGGACACCCCACTCAGCGATCTGGTTTATTAGAACTTCTGAAACTGTATGCTCTGCCTTTTTCTCTTCGGCTTGTTCAGTTAACAGCACAAAAGCTGTTTTAGGCGCTCCACAAACTGGACAAACCCATTCTTTAGGCAAATCACTAAACTTCTTTCCTTCTTTTGCTTCATCATAAACGTAATTGCAAACTGTGCACCTGTACCTTGCCAAAATCTGCACCTTCAAAAAACTGCTAGTATTAACTAAAACGATTTCAGCCTTATCTGTTTATTGGAAAATAAAAACAAGTCAAGACAAAACTAAAACAAAATCTTAAATTCAACAAAAGAACCAAATGCTCAATAAATAGGGAGTCAGAAAAATGAGAAAAATCTTTAAAATCGCTGGAGCAATAATCGCCATACTGATAATTGCACTCGTGATAGTTTTTGCTTTAGCAGCATTGGATGTAGGAAGCTACTCTTCCGACGCCAACAGTTCTCAAACATTGCCAGCTAAAGGTACAATGGTTGGAAACGCACTCGTCGTGTTTGACCCAGGCATGAGCGGTAATGCAAAAAACGTTGCAACCGCTGTTGCTAGCAGCTTACAGGATAATGGGTACCAAGTATGCTTGGCAGGCATAAGAAGTCAAGCTGCCGCTAACTATTCCGCATATAATGTAATTGTTACCGGTGGTCCATGCTACATGGGAAAAATTGCCAGCTCCGTGCAGAACTACCTAAAAACCTTTAATCCTCCACAAAACACGACGGTCGGCGCCTTCGGCATCGGAAGCATTCAACCTGACGGTAACACAACCCAAGTAATTGCAAAAGAGGTTGCACCGCTCCCAAACGGCAGCGCTGTAACGATTAAAGCGGCAATGAAAATTGTCACGGGCGAAGATATTAACGAAAAGAGCACAAACTTCGTCAATGAACTACTGAAAGTCTACGGTTTACCTGTGCCTTAAATCTTTATGATAGTTCCAAAACCAAATTCACTTGGAAATCTGCTGTTCACCCAAAAGACTAGCTAAAAAACGAACAATTCATAAACCGCCCTAATCCACTATTCACTTAAAAGAGATGCACATTATGGAGAACTGGGATATCATAATAATCGGTGCTGGTTCCGCTGGTTTGGCAGCTGGAATTTACGCCGTTCGAAGCGGACTAAAAACTCTAATTTTAGATGAGAAGTTTGCTGGAGGAACAATCTCTGATGCTCCAACAGTAGTGAATTATCCAGGATTTGCAGAGATTAGCGGTGGAGAACTTGCGGAAAAAATGACTTCGCACTGCAGAAAACTTGGCGCAGCCATTCACGACTTGGAACCTGTAACTGAATTAGAGCTTACGGGTGAAAAGAAAATTGTTAAAACTTCAAAAGCAACCTATGAAGCTAAAGCAATAATATTTTCCGCTGGTTCACATTACAAGGAAATCGGCGTAAAAGGGGAAAAAGAATTCCGAGGTAAAGGCGTAAGTTACTGTGGCGTTTGCGATGGCCCATTTTTCAAGGGCAAAAAAGTGCTTATTGTTGGCGGTGGAAACTCCGCTTGCATAACTACCCTTTATCTTTCAGGCATCGCTTCACAAGTTACCGTAACTCATAGAAGGCAAGCATTCAGAGCTGAAGAATCTTTAGTCACAGACATTGCATCAAAAGGTAACGTGAACATTCTATGGAACACTGAGATTCAAGAAATAAAAGGCGACAGACAAGTAAAAGCAGTCATACTGAAAAACAACTTGACTCAACAAATAACTGAACTACCCGTGGATGCAGTTTTTGTCCAAGTCGGCGAAGCACCCAACAGCCAAATCGCAAAAGCCTCTGGAATAGAAATAGATGAACATGGATACATTAAAATTGACATTCGCCAACAGACAAATCTGCTGGGAGTTTTCGCCGCTGGAGACGTAACAAACCATCCAGTCAAGCAAGTTGGGACAGCTGTGGGGCAAGGCATCACCGCAGCCCTCGAAGCCTACAGCTACATCCGACGACCTTATTATAGGAAATAGAAAGAAAGGATTATATCTAGTTGCGGTGGCGATTTCACCCGTGCATAACCCCTTTCTATTTCAATTTATTCTGGCACTTTTTCCAGAAATATTTTTGAGAAACCAAAATAACTTCTTTGTTGTGTTACCATCGAGGCGTGAGTTATGAAACAACCCATAGCGGATTTCGTGGTAGTAATAGACGAGCTAAGAAGGGAAGGCAAGATCAAAGCTTCTCCTGTTTCAAGAGACGCCAACTCATTTGACTGCCCCAAATGTGGGAATCTTATTTCACCGGACAACCCGAAAAGCTACTCTGAGTTTGGCTATGAAAAACTTGAAGGTGCTCTGATACAATGTAAACGTTGTAAAACGAGAATACAATTGCTCTGGCAAACTGATCCCTCTCGCTCAATCTGTGAGCAATTCAAGAAATCCGAGTGAATCTCGTTTTTCTTTTTCCGCTTTGAAAGCTTAGTTGAACTACCAATTCCCGACTAAAACTAAAAACAACTCCATTAAGGCGATAATGGTGTAGGGGGGATTTGAACCCAGCCCCAAGTGGAGATATCACCCGCAAAACCCTCTTTTTCCTATCTTTAGATTCTACGTTCTTTGAAGGTCAAAAGGTTCTGAGGAAGCGCAAATGATGCCAACTAAAATATATAGATATTGCAGAAACTTTAGAGAAAGGATTATATCATTCTAAAACCCTTTTCATGCTTTCAAAAGCTTTAAGCCAGCATCTTAACATGCTTACAGTTTAAAGTAGCAGCGGTGTATGAAAAGAGGTTTCAGAATGAGTGAAAAATGTCTCGCTGTAGTGGAAATCGATCAAGATTTATGTAGCCGATGTTATGTTTGCCAATCAATCTGCCCTTATGAAGCCATAAAACGCGACTCAACCGGAAAAGTGGAAGTTAACACTCAAGACTGCCAAGTCTGCGGTATATGCTACAGTGCTTGCCCAGTTTCAGCCATTAAAACGCAATATTACACTTACGATAATCTATCAAACTACGTTAAACAGGCACGTGCAAAAGCCAAAAGTGGCGCTGACACGCTTGTTTTAATGTGCCGAGGAAACTCGCCCTCCACAGGCGAAGTCCAAGATATCCTTAAGGAGCAAGGGTTAAAGGTTGGCAAGTACATTGCGTTGCGTTTGCCATGTTCAGGCAGAGTGCCAACCGACTTTATTTTTGATACGCTGAATTCAGGCGTAAAAAACATTGTTTCTATTCAATGTGAAGATCCATTCTGCCGCTATAAAGAAGGCACAAAAATAAACACTCGAAGACTCGTTTTAGCCAGAAATGTCCTCAAACAATTAGGTTTCGATGAAAACGCAGTTAGAATAGTAAAGTTCTCCCGCAAAGCGGTTTATGATGTTCAAGAATGCGTGGGCTGTGACAAATGCATATTCATCTGCCCATATAAAGCACTTGAGTTTGAATCGTTTGCCACTCCAAAAGTAAACGAAGAGAAATGCGTCGGCTGTGGCGCATGCCAACTGGTTTGTCCACATCACGCTATTCAAGTGAAAGGCTTCGAGTTTGAAAACGTAGTAAACCGTTATGGGAATTCAATTGCACAACTGAAAGCTAAAAACCACGGTCCAGCAGTTCTTGCGTTCGTTTGCCAATGGTCAGAATTCTCAGCCTTAGACAACCCTAACAGCGCGTTTGCAGGCAAAAACGTGTTAGCCCTTGAAGTTCCATGCTTCAAATCCTTAGATCCAGTTCACGTCGTCAACGCGTTAAACTGCGGTTTCGACGGTGTAATGGCAGTGGTCTGCTCAGCACAAGATTGCAAGCTTCAAGAAGGCAAAGACACTGCAGAACGCAACTTGGGCGTGTTATTGAATGTGTTGAAAAAGAAGAATCTGCTTGACCGATTCGAACTTTATGAGGAGTCACCCAGAGTTGCTGGCGACTTCAATCAGAAACTGGATGCTTTCTATAAGAAAATTTCAGCGTTACCAAGACGTGAAATAGCTGTGGAGGCGAAAGCAAAACGTACAAAATAGTAACTAAAAAAGAACTAGTTCCAAAAATTAAGCTGTTTGAAGTTG
The DNA here is from genome assembly GCA_963715865.1 of Candidatus Bathyarchaeota archaeon. Classification (GTDB taxonomy): domain Archaea; phylum Thermoproteota; class Bathyarchaeia; order Bathyarchaeales; family Bathycorpusculaceae; genus Bathycorpusculum. The sequence goes on along the minus strand of OY970280.1, from coordinate 1,872,939 downwards.
AAGCTTCCGACATTGCAGCTAAATCGCAAGTTGGACAATTCGTAATAGTCATAAACGGCAAAGCAGGCGAACGAATACCCCTGACAATATGCGGATGCGACAGAGCGAAAGGAACAGTATCGTTTGCTTTCCATGAAGTCGGCAAAACCACAAAAGCGCTTGGCTTACTAAACGAAGGCGAATGCATCGATAACGTTACAGGTCCACTTGGCAATCCGTCTGAAGTCAAAAACTTCGGCAAAGTCCTCTGTGTCGGCGGAAGCGTGATGATTGCGCCGTTGCTGTTACAGGTCAAAGCCATGAAAGCAGCAGGCAACAAAGTAACCACAATTCTCGGCGCTAGGACAAAGGAGTTCATAATGATGGAAGACGAAGCTAAAGCCATGAGCGACAAAGTTTACATAGCAACAGATGACGGTTCAAAAGGCTACAAAGGATTAGACTTCCTCAAGGACCTGCTGAAGAAGGAAAAGTTTGACCGCTGCATCGTTATGGGTCCAGTTATCCTGATGAAGGATGTTAGCGAAATCACAAAGCCTTATGGCATTCCAACAGTTGTAACTTTAACGCCTATAATGATTGATGGCATGGGCATGTGCGGAGTATGCCGAGTTTCAGTTGGCGGCAAAATGAAGTTCGGTTGCATTGATGGACCAGAATTTGATGGTCACCAAACCGATTTCGACCAGTTGATTTTGCGTCAGCGCACAATGCTTCCTGAAGAAAGGTTAAGTTCAGTATTGTGGGAAATGCGTGGAGGTTGTAAGTGTGGCGGAAGTTAAGCCTAAACCAAAATTAAACAAGAAAGCCGTTGAAATGGCTAAGCAAGATCCAAAAGTAAGGGCTAAAAACTTCAATGAAGTTGCTTTAGGTTACACTGAAGCTGAAGCGCTTGAAGAAGCTAATCGTTGTTTGCAGTGTCCTAAGCCTCAATGTATAACTGGTTGTCCTGTGGATGTTCCTATTCCAGCGTTCATTAAGCTGATTAAAGAAAAGAAGTATGCTGAAGGCATTGCTCTCATAAAGGCGAAGAATGCGTTGCCCGCTGTTTGCGGAAGAGTTTGCCCTCAAGAAGTGCAATGCCAAGCTAAATGTGTCGTCGGAAAAATGGGTGACCCAATCAGCATCGGACGCTTAGAACGTTTTCTTGCAGACTGGGAACGTGACAATGGTTCTCAGATTCCAGAGAAAGCTCCACCAACAGGCAAAAAAATAGCAATTGTCGGTGCAGGTCCAGCTGGATTAACGGCTGCTGCTGACTTGGTTAAGCTTGGTCATGACGTTACAATGTTTGAGGCTTTGCACGTTGGCGGAGGAGTGCTGTCGTATGGTATTCCAGAGTTCCGTTTACCAAAAGCAATCGTACAAAATGAGGTCGCTTACATCCAGAAACTTGGCGTTGACTTGCGACTAGGCAACCTAGTTGGAAGGATTCACACTATTCCAGAATTGATGAAGGACGGTTACGAAGCAGTATTCATCGGTAGCGGCGCAGGCTTGCCACAGTTCACCGGTTGCCCAGGAGAAAACCTTGGCGGAATCTACTCAGCTAACGAATTCCTAATACGCGTTAACCTCATGAAAGCATTCCAATTCCCAGAATACGACACTCCAATACGCATAGGCAAACACGTAGTCGTCATCGGCGGCGGAAACGTTGCTATGGACTGCGCAAGAAGCAGCATGCGGCTTGGCTCAGACGTATGCTTACTCTACAGACGCTCACGTACAGAGTTGCCAGCAAGACACGAAGAAATCGAAAACGCGGAAGAAGAAGGCTTAGTCTGCAAGTTCCTTGCTGCACCACTCGAGTTTTACGGCGACGAGAAAGGCTGGGTTAAAAGCATGAAATGCATCGCAATGGAACTCTGCGAGCCAGATGCAAAAGGCAGACGTGGAGTAAAAGAAATTCCAGGCTCAGAATTCACAATGGACGTTGACACAGTAATCGTCGCCATCGGTCAAACACCAAACCCAATCATACAGCGAACAACAGACGGCTTGCAAAGCGACCCAAGACACGGAACAATATGCGTCAACGAAGTTGGCAAAACAAGCTTAGACGGAGTTTACGCAGGCGGAGACGTCGCAACAGGGGCAGCAACAGTCATCAGCGCAATGGGAGCAGGCAAACGCGCAGCAAAAGCAATGCACGAATACCTAACAAACAAGAAATAAACCGCTAAGTTGTCTCTTTTGAGATCAGCCATTTTTTTAAATTTTTATTTATTGTTGTTTTTATTAACGCGTTTATTTTTGGGCTTTGCACGGGTCTCTAACCACAGTGACCCACATAACTGTGCCTACCACACCTAAGCCTCCCAGAATTAGCGCCAATGTTTGGTAGTTATAGATGTCGAGAGCTATTCCGCCTGCAATGGAAGCTAATAACATTCCCAAGTTCATAAAGGCAGTATTAAGCGACATCATGGTTGCACGGAATTTCGGAAGCTGCTCAATAACTAAGCTGCCGCCTGCAGTAAAGGACATTCCAGAAAACCAGAAACGAAGAGCACTCAAACCCCAAGAGAGCGGAAAGTTGGGCACGAAAGTAAACGATAGGGTGAGTAAAGCTGCCGCCAAACAAGTGACGGTTCCAAGAGGTTTTCGGCCTACTCGATTGACCAATAATCCTGCAACAACGCCGCCTATAGCCGCGAGGATGTTCCCTACAACGATGATGATTGAACCTACTGTGATGCTTACAGCGAATTGTGACCTAAAGAAAGAAATCGCGTAAAAGCCAATAGACCCTTCAGCCATGCTAAACATCGTAACGAATAAGATGGCGACGGCAGATGTGTTCGAGAAGGCTTGCTTGCAACCAGCAAAAAAGGGTTCTTTCACAAGTTGTGAATTTATGTTTGACTTGTTTGGAATAACAATGAAGGATAGAATTAAACTCGCGAGAGCGAGTGGTAAGGCTAACCAAATCATGACTGAGCGCCAACTTCCAATGCTTGCAATTATTCCGATGAGAGGGGCTCCAATGACGTATGCCAAAGTGGTAGATGCCACTATCCAGCCAATTGCTCTTCCTCTTTTTTCGAGCGGATAGAATTCTCCGATTAATGAGTAAGCCATAGAGGTGGCTAGGGCTATCCCGGTTCCTACACCGATATTTGGGATTAGCAGTAAATCATAGTTTGGAGCAAAAAAGAAGGCTACTGCCGACAAACTGGTGCATAATAGTCCGATTAGTAAAAATAATTTGTGATTGAAGCGAACACTCAAAACAGCCATTATGAGTCCAGCAGCTATTCCAGAGATGGAACCAACAGCTGCTACTAGACTTGCTGTGCCTACTTGAACTTGAAATGTATGAGCTATGTCGATTAGGAGCAGTTGAAATGTAACGGTTATCAACCAAACGGAGAAGACTGCAAGTCCCAAAGCAGGAAGAAAGAGCCTTCTGTGGACAATTTTTTCGGGAGGCGCTTCCTCGGCAGTCATGCTCGCTTCATTGAAAGCAAGCTGTATTAAAGGATTGCTGGTGTCCCACAAAAGGAACAGTTAAAAGAATTATGGAAATGTACGTAGTAAACTTGCGCTAACCAACGCACCAGCCGAACCGCTTCACGTTATTCGGGTAAACATTCTCTTCCACCATCAAGTCGCGCAAGCAAACAGGGTCTGTCTCCAAATAGTCTCCTGTGCAACCATAAGCTCTGCCTCTGCATCCTCCGCATGTTTCTCTGTATTCGCAGCTTCCACATTTTCCTTTCAACGCTTTTCGTTGCCTTAGGGTGTTGAGGATTTTTGAGTTGCGCCAGATTTCAGTTAGGCTTTGCTCGCGGATGTTTCCTGCTTTTATCGGTAGGAAAGTGCAGGGGTAAACGTCTCCGTTGGGGCGCAAGCTGAAGTATAGTATGCCTGCGTGGCATCCGACTGCGTTGTGTATCCAGAACTCTTTAAGCAGTAAATCCTTTGGTTTTGTGTCGTGTGATTTGTGGATTTCCATGGCGATTTCTGGATAAAGTGGTATTCCACCTGATATGGTGAAGACCATTTCTGTTTCTTCCTGCTTCGCTTGTAGGTACCGTATTAGGCTGACTCTTTGCTCTTGAGTCATCGCTTGGTCCATCACGTCTTTTCCTCGTCCAACAGGAACCAAGTCGTAAACGGCAACTTGGTCCACGCCTAGGTTGGCTAAGAATTCTATTCTTTTCGGCATCTCATTAAAGGTGTCTTTTAGCGCCATGGTGGTGACGACTACTTCTAGGTCCATGTCTAAGCAGGCTTGGATTGCTGATACTGCTTTTTTGAATGTGCCTGGCACGTTTCTGAGTTTGTCGTGGCTTTCAGGGTTAATTGAGTCAATCGGTATGCCTATCGCTTTAATTCCGGCATCTTTCAGTTCTAAAGCTACTTTATGGTTGATTAACAACCCATTCGAGAGCATAGCTGTTATAATGCCGACGTCATCGCAATATTCCGCAAGTGTCAACACGAAATCTTTTCTAAGAAGAGGTTCACCGCCGCTGAAAATCAAAGCTTCAGTTCCAAGATTCGCCATCTCATCTATGGCGTGCATTGCTTCTTTAACGTTAAGCTCGTTTGGCATGACTTCATTGGCTGAAACATGGCAGTGAAGGCATCGAAGGTTGCAGGCTTTCGTGACAGCGTACGATACAATAAGGGGAGTGTTGGGTTCTCCTTCCAGACCCTTGCCTAAGAGTTTTTGGCGAAGCAGCAGTTCGAGGAGTTTAAGTCCGGTTCCCACATCAACCCCACCGTTTTTTACTTAAATTTTGGAGCGTTTAGAGTTTGGGTCGAATCAGCCACAATTGAATCACTCTGCGCAATAACCATGCTACTGCAAAGATCACTGACACCACTATTATTGCCATCATGATGTTAGGTCCAATGTCAAACGCAGCCTCTGAAACTTGTGGACCTAGATCGACAATGCGAACGTCGTCGATGGTTGCTAGTCCATCATGCCCAAAGTAGTATTCTGTTCCATTAACTATGCTACCTTGAGGATTTTGAACGCCATTAATCACGTTAACGCTTTGCTCGTAGCCGTTAATGTAGAGGTGCATGCCTGTGGAAGTTCGAGTAAATTCAACATTAATCCACTGGTTCAAAGGAACTGATTGTGTTGTCACTATCTCGTTGAATCCTCCAGTGTCAGTTGACACAAAACCGCTAAGTGCTCCTTCAACATATTGTACGCCGTTTTCAGGTACGCCTGCTCTTAGGGCTAGTCCGAGGACTCTGGTGGTGTTCTGCCAGGAGGCGGCTTGATCTGGATGGTTGCATTTAACAACGATGTTGTTGTAGGTTGCGTTTTTGAATCCTGGAACGTTAATCCATGCTTCAATTTGGACGTATTTTTGAATGTCAAGGTTTGGCGAGACCGGAATATAGATTGGCTGTGGTGTGGGAGGAAAGCCAACTATGAATTTTATGGGGATGTACACGAAGTTTTGTCCATTAAACTGCATAGCTTTGTCAAATTTGCCATCCACCAGCGTAGGCTCAGGAGTGCCTGCTACAATGCCAGGGTTTACACCTGTCGAGTCAGGGGTTATTACGTTGTAACCGCTTGATTGAACTTCGTCTAAAGGCCAATAGCCAATAGTGACTCCGCTGTTTTGTGCCTTTGCACTTGTCAACAAAATTGGGCTTAGCACACTTGCCATGAGCAAGCATAGCATTAACACCTTTACCCTACTTTTCACTCTCTTAAACGCCATACATACATCACCGTATAACAAAAATAGATTAAACAAGAGTCTTATAGCTCTCCCTAGAGAACACCTCCGTTCCGCATAAAGAACAGGCTCAAACTTGCGCTATCTTACTCTGAAAGTTATGGGTTAGAGTGCCATATGGTAATATAGTTACAAGCTAATGAAACCTGCATAGAGCGGTTAATGCATGCGAAAGATGAAAGGGTCCAGCAACTACCTAAAGAACCAGGTCAGAAAGAATCTGGCAAAGGCATTTCTTTGCTTAATCTTGTTTGGCTTAATCTTTTTCGCTTTAAGTTTAAGAGTGCTCTTCACCCTGAGCTTGAGCATTTTTGAAGAGGCTGGATTGTTGGTTTCGCTGGTGCCGTTAGCTGCGTTTTACTTTTACCTGCACAAGTACCGAATTTACAGTGGCGGTTGGGAAGGCGAAAAACAAGTAGCTAAACTCCTAAGCAGCAAGCTAAGCGACGACTACATACTTATAAACGACCTGTATCTACACAACGGCGACGGCGACATCGACCATGTCGTCCTTGGGCCTAGTGGCATCTTTGTTTTGGAGACGAAGAATTGGAGCGGCAACATAACCTGCAATGGCGACGAGTGGCAAAGAGCTGGTAAACGTAACTTCAAGGGCAGCCCAAGCCGGCAAGTCAAAAGGAACACTGCCAAAATAAAACACATAATTGACTCTTCGCAGGCTTTTAGGTCGCCAGGTACCTGGGTTGAAGGCATCGTAGTCTTTACAAACAACCACGCCACTCTCCACTTGAACAATCCTACAGTCCCAATCCTCAAACTTCCTCAACTGCCCAACTACATAACCACACACGCGAGCTCTAGCGACTACTCCCGCCAACAACTAGAAGCCATCGGAAAAGAAATCCTCAAACAAAAACGCTAAGGGTAATTTATTTTACAAGGTGATTTTTAGCCATGCCTTTCTTTTTACACAAGCAAAGGAAGTAATGCTAGTTATTAGCAAAGTGCTCATAGTAAGGTAGTTGGCAACAGTCCACGCGAGGTTTTGGATTGACGAGAGGGCAACGGCAAGAAAAACGTAGAACGAAATTAAACCCGTAATCAATTGAAGGCCATGGATTACTTTTCGCACCTGATAAGCCCTTGACTTCAACTTGTTCAAGGCAGATTCGACTCTTTTTGAAACATCCGGAAGGTCATCCAAAAGCAAGGTTAACCCAATTAAGACAAAAAATCGTCCGGCATTTACCGCTATATTTGAAGTGTTCACCAGAAAGAGGCTAAGCAAAGAGACAGATGTGAACGCCACTACATAAACAGAAGAAGATAGCATAACAAAAAAGCCGTAGACATAATGGTGAAACAAGAATCGTCCAGTATGCAAAGCTCTGCTTATGCTTGCACTCGGAAAAATATTGATGAATGCAGCTGTAGCTACCAGCAGAAAAAGGTTACCGTTGATAAGATAGGGTGCATAAGGGTGCCAGTGAGCATGGTAAAAACCATACAAGATTCCAGCTATGGCGGCTAAAGTTATGAGTGAGTTAAGAACCAATGATAAACTGAATATTTTTTTTAAGTATACCCAAATGGAGCCAACCATGTTCAAACCCTAGAAAACTGCCCTAACTTCAATTTTTTTAATAAATACTCTGCAAAAACACTCTATTAAAATTAACGCATGTTTGGGGCTAAAAAATGATATTTAATATTAATCATAAGCCATCTTATGCTATGCGTGCCGTCAGCATAGGAGGCTCTTTTGTTTTTGCTTTTTGATTTTTTTGTTATTGTTTAGCTACACCAACAAAGTATTATCTAAACAGCTAACTGTATTTTCTTTTAGCTAAAACTTATAGGCATTCAGCCGAGCATTTACTTGTAAAGGTGGTGAAAAAATTTGGGAAGCGTATGGTTAGGCGCCTTCATGGGCTTCTTGGTAATACTGGTTCTTGCTTTTCTCTTTCCAGGAATCGGTCATCTGGTGGGTGGGTTCATCGGCGGCTTAGTAGCTGGGCTCGTAGCTCGAGGAGTGGGCAGAGGATTAGTCGCTGGTTTTCTCGCAGGCATATTCGGCGGCATCATAATAGCAATTCTAGCTTTCTTGGGGCTCGCAATCATTGGAGGACTCGCTGGTGGATTTGCAGGCGCATTATTTGGGGGCTTAGCTGGTTTAGCAGTAGGCGTAGCAGCGATTGTATTAGCCATATTTGCAGGCATAATTGCAGCTGTCGGCGGCCTGATAGGTGGAGCAATAACCCGATAAAACAAAATTTTTATTTTTTATTTTTACAACCTAGCATACAAGCAGGAGTGGGTAGCCTCTTTTTAGCATGAAAACTACTGTGAAAAAGATAGCTATGTCCAGCGGCTACCCGATAAGGGATAGGTACACTATTGCCTTGAAAGTTACTTCAAAATTGCGATAGGGGTAGGCTTTTAGCTTAGGAGTTTGAGTAGCAAAAAGAGTGCCCCTTTGAATAAGTCAGCTTCTAAAGGAGCCTTTGTATGCTGGTCATCAATATTTTTACCTGTCTAACATGAAAGATTTCTCATGTGAAAGCTTTTCAGGCACCTGATCCAAAATCATCTTTTCCGCAGGCTTCTTAGTCAGCACAATAGGCGACAATTGCCCTGCAAGCTCCAGCGCCGAAGCCAACTTGCTGCTTCTCTCAGCATACACTTCAAACAACACTTCGTCTTTATGCACAGTTTCACCAAGCTTCGCATGTAACACTATGCCTGCACCCTTCTCTTTCGGCGCTCCAGCTTCCCTTGCAATCCGTACGATGTCCTCAGTACTAAGCCATATTACTTTACCAGCCCGTTCAGACCGCACTTCAGCCTTTTCAGCGCCGACAGGTAATTCATCAGGTTTAACGGCTGGGTTTCCCCCTTGAGCCCCAATGATTTCACGCATCTTCTTCTCAGCTTTGCCAGAATCAAGCATATCCTCCGCTTTAGCTCGCCCGTTTTCAACTCCGACCATCTCGAAAAGCATGCCTGCAAGACTAACAGCTTTCTCCCGCAGGTCAGGCGGACCACCGCCCATAAGGGTTGTTAACGCTTCCTTGGCTTCAAGGGCTGGTCCGATGCTGCAGCCTAACGGTTGGTCTCCAAAAGTCAAAGCGCATTGAATGTTTAAGTCTAAACGTTTTCCTAAATCCACAAAATCAGACGCTAACGTGTACGCTTCGGTTCGGGTTTTGATTTTAGCAGCCATACCGGTAGGAATGTCAATGACGATGTGGGTGGCTCCGACGGCTTTTTTCTTGCTAAGAATCGAAGGTAAAAGCATAGGGTCAATTCCCAACGGGTACTCAACCTGAATAAACAAGTCATCAGCTGGTGCAAGTTCCAAGGCGCCGCCCCAAACCAAGCACCCGTTCGTTTTCGATACAACATCCTTAATCTCGTTGATAGATAGGTTTACGGGACAGAGGGTTTCCACTCGGTCAGCGGTTCCAGCGGGCGAAGTAATTGCCCTAGAAGATGTTTTGGGAATAGTGAATCCTGCAGCCGCCACAATGGGCACAACCAGCATGGAAGTTTTGTCGCCAGGTATCCCGCCTACACTATGCTTATCTAGGATGGGTGCTTCGCCGAAACTGAGCGTTTTTCCCGTTGCAACCATCGCCCTTGACAAAGCCTCATTCTCACCAGTGCTTAATCCATGAATGCTAAGCGCGGTTAAGAAAGCGGCTATTTCAACCGTACTCAGATGCCTTTCAACAACATCATTCACAATAGTCACGATGTCTTTCTCCCGCAAACGCTCTCCACGCAGTTTTGCTCGAACGTTAAACAATGATTCAGGAAGCGGAGCCAACTGCACATTGACTGTCTCGTCTTCCTTCACCCCGAGCGCAGAGGCGGTTTCATTGTAGAGTCCAATGCGGTTTTGGGGAAAATTCGCCGCTATATTCGCAATGGCAATCATTTGTTGACTGCCATAGGTTATTCGTATTCTGTCTGAACTGTGCACGTCTAACAGGTTGGCGCTTTGTTCACTAAGTATGGCGATTCTGCTTCCGCCTGTGGTGATGTTTAAGTCTTCAACGATGAGCTCCATCCAAGACCACGTCGATTATTGATTAGTTAAGGGAATAGTTAAAGATTTTAAGGAAAAACCAGTTCACACTAAACCTGAGAGGAAACGCTTTGAAGTATCTTGACTTTGTGGATTCAACTTACAAGCCAAAAGAAACCGATTTAAAATGCACTTTTTACTTAGAGCCCGAGGGCATCAGCCTCAAAGAAGCCGCAGGCGGCGTTGCCGCGGAAAGTTCAATTGGCACATGGACAGAACTCACAACCGCGCAACCATACGTGACACGGCTAGCAGCCCATGTGTTTAGCATAGAAGGCAACGTAGTCAAAATCGCTTATCCCATCGAACTGTTTGAGCCAGCTAACATGCCCAACATTCTAAGTAGCGTTGCCGGAAACGTTTTTGGGCTTAAGGCACTCAAAAACCTACGACTCCTCGACATCCAAATGCCCAAAGACCTAATCAACAGCTTCAAAGGTCCAATGTATGGCATAGCTGGAATCCGTAGCCTCCTAAAAGTTCCAGAGCGCCCGCTTGTCGGCACAATAATCAAGCCTAAACTTGGATTAAAAACTAAAGACCATGCCCACGTGGCTTATGAGGCTTGGAGTGGCGGCTGCGACATTGTAAAAGATGATGAAAACCTGAGTAGCCAAAAATTCAATCCCTTCGAAGACCGCCTTTCGCAGACTTTGGAGAGCCGAGACAAAGCACAAGAGGAAACGGGTGAACGCAAAGTTTACATGGTTAACATCACCGCTGAAACCGACACCATGCTAAAACGAGCACAAACAGTCCTTGACCAAGGCGGAGAATACGTCATGGTAGACATTTTAACCTGCGGCTGGTCAGCACTGCAAACCTTACGCAACCAAAACTACAAACTCGTCATCCACGCCCACAGGGCAGGACACGCCGCTTTCACCAAGAACCCAAAGCACGGCATCGCAATGCGTCCCATAGCAATGGTTGCAAGAGTAATCGGCGTCGACCAACTTCACGTAGGCACCGTAGTAGGCAAAATGTCTGAAACTAAAGCTGAAGTCCTCGAAAACATCGACGCCTGCAAAGCTGAACTGGGCGGATTAAAGCCTGTTTTGCCTGTTGCTTCAGGTGGACTGCACCCACGGCTGGTGCCTGCTTTACTTGAAACGTTCGGCAATGATGTGGTTATTCAAGCTGGCGGCGGAATCCACGGGCACCCAGACGGAACATTGGCGGGCGCAAAGGCAATGCGGCAAGCCGTTGATGCTTCACTGAAGGGAATATCCTTAGAAGAATACGCTAAAACACACAAGGAACTGAAAGCTGCATTGGAACAGTGGAAAGCTTAGATGCTTTTGAAAACCCATGGGTAAGCTCTGTGCATGACCTCAGCTACTGACTGGGGTGCTATCACTCCTTCTTCACAGATAAGCCCGCTGATATAGCGGCTTGGGGTAACATCAAAAGCTGGGTTGCGCACTGACAGTTTCTGGGGTGCTTCCTTCCAAACCTCCGCTGGGCTTCGTTGCTCAATCCGCTCGTATTCACCGTAGAGCGTTTCTGGATCAAACTTGAGCAGTTCCGAAACCACATAAAACGGCTTTCTGGCTTCGTTGGCTAAGACGGCGATGCTGCTTGTGCCAATCTTGTTAACAACATTGCCCTCAGATGTAATGGCGTCTGCTCCCACAACAACAAGGTCAACGTTTCCCATATAGGACCGCGCCGCTGAATCAACAATAAACATGGTTTCAACTCCAAGCTCAACCATTTCCCGAGCAGTTATCCTTCCTTGGAAAGCAGGTCGGGTTTCAGTGCAAATAACGCTAAAGTTTTTGCCCTCAGCTTTGGCTTTGGCAAGCATGCGGGTAACAGTTGACGAGTGACAATGAGTGCATACTAACATTCCGTCCCTTATTCGCTTCGCACCAATTTCCGCAGTACACTCTCTTGAAGCATCAAGATTCTGCAAAAACAAGCCTACATTTCCAACAACCAATTCGGCGACCGCATCAACTTTTTCGATGCTGCTGTCTTCGACTTGAGTGATTATCCAGCGGATGGCGTTTCTCATTAAGGGCTCAGTTTCTCTTGACGCAAAAAGCATGGCTTGTGCTTCTTTGAGCTCGTTTAAGAATGCTGTTTTGTTTTTGGCTTTTGTCTGCTCCGCTAAGTGCTTGCAGGGCTTTTATGGCGGCTATTGCAACATTTCTTGCCCCTTGAACTTCCAGTTTTCTTATCCGTTCAGCTGTGACGCGAACTGTTTCAGTCATAATTTTCAACCCTTAAATGGCAAACGTTTCTGGCTTGTAATTTATTGATGGAGAAGCATATAAGCCAATTCATAACAAATTGTTTTAGCGAGCGCTATGCTGCCAGATGAAGATAGCATCAACAGTATTCTGAAACCAATAATTGGTCCTTGGTATGAGTCACTTGAGAATCCGCAGAAAGCGCAAGAGCAAGTACTGAACGATTTGGTTAAGAAGTACAGTTCCACCGAATATGGATCAAGCCATCACGCCTTACAGGTGAAATGCCTCTCCGATTACCAAGCAAATTTTCCCATCATCAATTACTCTGGACTTACACCTTATCTGGCACAAGTTAGAGAAGGAAACTACAAGGCACTTTTGCCTGAACCACCCGAATGCTGGGTTATGACCAGAGGCTCAACAGGAAAATCAAAGGTCCTGCCAGCAACACAAACGCATCTAAAACAAATTTTCTCTTGCGGAGCAAGAGCTCTAATAAATTACGCGATCAGAAAAAAGAACTTTGAAGTTTTCACAGGCGCAATTCTTAACCTGAATTTTCCTTCAAGCGTCCATACCATGAACTGTGACGGTAAAGAAGTCACCTACGGTTACAGCTCAGGAACCTATGCTAGGCTTAACCCAATGTTCGATAGGTTGAGTCTTCTGCCTCGCCAAGAAGAAATTGATGCTTTGGGTTCAGAAATCAGAAGGAAAGATTGGGAGAAACGGTTCGAGATTGTTTATCAACAGGCTCTAAACCAAGATGTCACTGCCACGATGGGTGTAACTCCTGTAATTTTGGCTTTCGCCAAATATGTCAAACGTAAACACGGAAAAAAGCCAGCTGACTTATGGAAGCTTCAAGCTCTTTTCTGCACCAGCGTACGCAAAATACAATTCAAGTACGGTCCAATATTAAAAAGGTACTTCGGTGACGCGCCAATTGTGGAAATGTACACTGCTACAGAAGGCGTTTTTGCCCAGCAACTTGACGATTTACCTTACATAACGCCCAATTATGACTCATACCTTTTTGAAGTTGTAACTGGCAAAGGCGTGAAAATGCTTCATGAACTTAAACGGGGCGAATGGGGAAAGCTTATAATTTCTTCATGCATGTTCCCCCGATACGATATCGGCGATTTCATTGAAGCAGCGGGAAAAAACTATTACCGAGTATTCGGAAGACAAAATGCATTAACGCTTTTAGAGCATAGGCTTTACCGAATGTTCTTAGGATGGCTGATCTAACGAGGCTCCGGAAAATGTTTCCGCGAAATAAATGCCACGTAAACTGCGCCAACTATGATTATTATGCCTATTAGTAACAGCATTATAGCCCAGTCTTGTCCACCAGTAAAATAGCCGCTGAAACGCAGCAAACTAAATAGACCGAATACAATCAGGACTAAACCGCCAATCAGAAAGCCGACAAAGCCATATTCGCCTTTCTCTTGTTTTTCGCCTTTTTCAGGATGCTCATTCTTCTCTTGCTTTTCTTTTTTCTCGTTCTTTTCGGCTTTTTCATACCTCTGATAGGGTTGAGCGGCGGGTGCTGGTTGACTTGGTGTTGCGCCTTTTAACGCTGCTCCACAGCGTGGGCAGAAAGTCATCGTCTCGTCAACTTTATTGCCGCATTTCGGACAATACGACATGCAATCTCTCCTTTCTTTATTTTATTTATCTCTGAGTATTTAAAACATGCACTTCCTTGCTTAAAGAGAAAAATATATGTGCTCAACGTTCTATACTCGAATGAGGAGAGACAGCCTTGATTAAAGATTTGAACACGCAATCGTTAACTGATAAGAGAAAAGAAGGCTTGGTTACCGCCATATACATAGGCGCCATTTTTATTCTAATTGCCGTGATTTACTTCATCCATACTGGCATTTGGGACAGCATAGTTAATTTTTTCAGTTCTCTCACTCTCGCTCAAGTTCCAGGCGCTGCTAGTATATCTTTGCCTGCGCCTGCGAATCCCGCTGCTTATACAGAGCTTTACAATGCTGCTTTTCAGTTTAGTCTGGGCATAGGACTTTTAGAAATCATAGTATTAGCGCTTAGGGTTTTTCTGCATTCGCCTGTCGCAAGGAAAGCTGAAACTGTTGAAAACATTGTTTTCTGGCTTGGGGCAAGCTACTTAATAACTACCTACCTAGTTAATATGACAATAGAGAGCGAGTGGTTTGTCTTTTGGGCTGGAATAATCATGATTTTCGGTTTATCATTGGTTGCTAGAGCGTTTGTTCTTTTAGCCAAAAGATAACTTTAGCCTTACTTTATTTTTAGTTTCCACCAGAGCTTCATTATTTGCCAAAACATGTTCCATGAATCTTTAAAGAGGTTAACTTTTGTGTCCTTACCGCTTTTCCACTCAACTGGAATCTCTTTTATCCTATAGCCATGACGATAAGCTCTTACAATTATTTCTGTATCCCAAAACCAATGAGTCGCCTCTACCTCATCAAGTAACCTTAAAAGCGGTTCTCTCTTGAAAGCTTTGAAGCCACACTGATGATCCCTGAGTTTGGAGCCGAGCATGTGTCGGACGAGGAAATTGTAAGTTTTAGAGCTTATGCTTCTGCGCAGGCTGCGTTCAACCTTGCTTTCAGGCAGCATTCTTGAGCCAGTTGAAAAGTCATAGCCTTCAACCGTTATGGCTTCAACGAGCGGTTTAAGCGATTTTAGGTCTGTGGCTAAGTCCAAATCCATATAAACCAAAACTTCACCATTGCACTGCCTAAACGCATTGTTGAGTGCGGTTCCTCTTCCCAGCCGCTTTTCACGGTGAATGTGCTTAACGTATGGGAGTTTTTGCGCTAGCTCTTCAGAACGTTCAGCAGTGCCGTCGGTGCTGCCGTCTTCAGCAATAATAATTTCATAGCGATACCCCGTCTCTTTTAGGGCTTGGCTTATTTTCGTCACGGCGCCTTCCAGTTTGTCTGCTTCGTTGTAAGCTGGAAGAACGACTGAAACCACCACTTTGTCGTTTGAAGCAGTTTCCTTCTCCATTTTAGAACAACCATCCTCCGAACCACTTCAAACTGTTAACAGTTGAGGTTGATGTGGGCACGCCTGAAATAACTGGATAGAAAAGAACGAATAAGGCAATTGTAAGTGCAAAGTAGGCTATTGCTGCGATTTTTACCCATTTGTTGCTCCAATACTTGCTTACTAAAAACGCTGTGCCCAAACAGAGAAATGGCACATCAGAGTAGAAATGATAGATGAACACTACTCTTGTAATTAAAATGTAGGGCAACCATTGGAAGAAGAAAACCACAAGCATAAAGATGACTGGCAAATACTTTTTCAAGCTAAACTGTTTGCTAAAAATTTTTGGGACATAGAAAACTGTTAGTCCCAGAATAGCGGCAAAGCCTATCCACCAAACAGCAGGATTGCCCATCACAACAATAGTTGATTCAGTAACACCGTTAGGAAATGTTGCGACTTCAAGCCAAACTGGTACATGCACTGCGGCATTTAAGGGGTCAAACATGAAAGGCCAACTATACCACGGCGAAGAGAAAGGATGCGTAGCAGTCAGGTAAAAATGATAATCAAACATTTGGACTTGCAGCCCGATGACATCTAAAAATGACCTGCCTGCAAGCATGTCTGGAATATAAGTTAAAAAGTAAATTCCCACAGCAAGTAACAGGAAAGCAACAATTACAGAATACGGGTGATCAAGGAAAGCATAAACTTTCGCGGATAAACTGCCTTTGAGCTTTTTAACTTCACTAAGCCGAAGCGCCACAAGAAGAGCCAACTCCCCCACAAAACCGTAAAGAACAAGCCACTTGCTAGAGAAGCCCAAAGCGAAAAAGAAAATAGCCAAAAACAAAGGTATAATGCTGGTTTTCCAGCCTTTATCAAGAACGTTTTTGAGGTAAATGAAAAAGAACAGTTGTGAAGCCAGCGAGAAAAAGACTACGTATGTGTCGGCTGTGCCCATTCTGGCCATGGTAAAATGCATAAAGTCAAAGGTTAACAGGAACGCTGCTGTGAAACCACCAATCCAAGTGCCGAACAGTTTTTTGCCGAACAGGTAAATGAGCGGAATCATCAATGTGGCAAATATGACGCCCATTATTCGCCATCCGAACGGATCGAAACCGAAGATTAAGATGCTTGAAGCTTGGATTAGTTTCCCAAGCGGCGGATGCGTCCACTCATACGGCAACTGCAAATGCAAATACTGCTCTGCTGTTCTAACGAAGTATATCTCGTCAAAATAAGTGTTTGACATGTAAGTTGATGGATACTGAACCATGTTTTGCTCGTCGATAAGATTATGCAGGTTTGGATTTCCACTGCCAAGATCATTTATTGAATGGATTGTGACTTGCTGGTCATTCTGATCTATAACCGCGATTTCCGCGAGTATAGTATTGTAGTCTCCTGCTGAGCCAAAGTCAACTTTCAAATACTGAGTGGTTTGACTCACAGACACTTCGTCCCACTTGTAATAATCCTCAGACCATTGTGAACTGGAATAAGGCCAATCAATGTTGGTTGCAGCAGCCGTCCAGTTGCTTGGCGAACCCGCAGATATTGTGACGTTAAACGCGCCATTCTTTAGCAGAAAAACCATTGATTTAACATTGGTTGAACTGCCAAGGTCAAGGTAAAAGCTTTGTCCAGTCGTCATTTGAGCTGTGGTTGTGGGTGATTGGGTTAAGCCAAGGTTCCATGTGGCTATGGAGAAAAAAACTACAGAAAGTAAAACAATAGTTACCACGTCTTTCTTGGTTATTTTTAAGTCAAGGTTCAGGTTCATGCTGGCTCCCCTCTATCTATTGTTTGACTTGGTGTTGCAGGTTCAGTTTTGAGCCATGTGCGTCTGTCCCACATCAGTATTGAAGCATATGCGAGCATTAATAAATTAATAGCGCTTACCGCCAAAACAATTGGGTCGCCAGTTAAATTAGGAGAAGCATTAGGGTAAGACGCGTTAAGCCAGTAGAGAACGTACGCTTCATTGATAAACAAGGTCGCCGTCAAAGCCACATACAGTGGACGTGCCTTTTTGATGAATGGAAACATCAGTGCCAAAACGCTTATGGCTGGAAACAGGTACCGCTCGTGAATCCTAGTTGGAAGCATGAAAAAGGCAAAGAAAAACATGAATGCAGAGAAAATCGCAAGCATCTCGCCTGAATTGTTAAAACGCTTATGCAAGAAGTACAAAGTGAAAACAGCAAAAGCCCCGAATAATGCCCAACCTAAGATGAAAAGGCTTCCATCAGGCACCCATAAGCCATACAAGCCCCACAGGTTAAAAGCGTTAATCGAAGTGTATGCGTATCCTCCATAGGCTCCAAAGTAAATGTTACTCAAGAAAGTAATCGGATTGCTCCATTCAAAAGGAAGAATAACCAAGAAAATCGTCGCAGTAAACACGAGCACAGAAACTAGCAGATTTTTCAAGCCGTTTTTCTTGTAAATCAAGAAAGCAACCAGAGGCGCTAAAGCTATTCCTTGCGGCTTCGTTAAAAGCCCTATGGCGAAGGCTGTTGCGGAAAGTTTAGGTTTAGATTTAAGCGCAAGTATAAGTGAGAGGATAAGAAAGAAGGTGTAAATTGCGTCAAATTGGCCCCATACTGCCGCGTTGTAGATTACAGCTGGGTTAAAAGTGTAAAGCGCCGTAGCCATAAGGGCAAGTTTGAAACTTGCCTGTTTTCTAACAAAAACGTAAATCAGCAGCCCCGTGGCTAAATCGAAAAGGTTAGGAACCAACTTAACTATATTCACTATGCTAATTCCGTAAGTTGATACTGCCTTTGCCAAGGAGCCGAATGCCCAGAAAATGTAAACATTGAAAGGTGGATAATCAATCCATCCTACATTCTGCCAAACCACAGTGTAAAACGGTCTTATGCCATGCTCAGCGGCAGTGTTAAACCAGTAAGAAAAAGTTGCCATGTCATTCTGGTACCCTTGCAGTGGAAACAAGAGAACCCTGACTAGGAAGGAGACGAAAAGTAAGACGGCTAAAATAATAGTCTCGCGTTTCACAAACGAGAAGTTAACCGCGTTTCCCCTCCCTTATTTAAAACACTTGTAACAATGGCATAAGAAGGTTTTTACAAATCAACCTTTTGATTCTAATTGCCCGCTAAACCAAGAAGTGGAACCATTTTGCTTAGTTTGGCGACACATAAAATGGCTCAGCGGCTTGCTAAAATGTCAATTTTTAGATTGCACCAATTTGGGAAATCTTTTTATTCCAGCGAATCCCTCATCAGCAAGGGCTAATTATTATGAAAACCGCTAACAAATTATCCACGCTTCTCATTGGTTCGCTCATGCTTTTAGCCGCTTTCAGCCCAGCATTTGCCCTCACAAGTCCAATAATGGCGCCTGGAATGGTCGTAGTGCGCTCAAGCGACAGCAGTTGGTCAAGCACTAACTGGTGCGGGTATGCAGTAACAGCTTCGCAAGGTTCGGTGACTAAAGTTCAAGGCTCATGGGTAGTGCCTGCAGTAACTGGCTCGGCAACAGCGTATTCGTCTTTCTGGGTTGGAATCGACGGTTTCAACTCTGGCACTGTAGAACAAATAGGAACCGATTCAGACATCTCCGGCGGGAAACCAGTGTACTATGCTTGGTTTGAGTTCTACCCAAGCCCAATGTCCACAATAACCACCCTAGCAATAAAGCCAGGTGACACAATCTCTGCAAGCGTGACGTACTCAGGCAGTTCAGGTAGCTGGGGCAGGGGCTCTTTCGGCAGAGCAAGCAGCGTATTCACCGTTACTATTTCGGATGGAAGGACGGGTAAGTCTTTTACGACGACAGGAACTGTTTCAAACGCGGCAATGTCTTCGGCAGAGTGGATTGCAGAGGCACCTTCATCATATCGAGGAGTATTGCCACTGGCAAACTTCGGCACTGTAAACTTTGGTATGGACACTACGGCTGTTGCAGGAACTTGTTATGCTACGATAAGTGGAGTCAACGGGAAAATCAGCTCTTTCGGTTCAGCAGTTCAGACGATAACAATGGTTACCAATAGAGGCACAACAACCAAAGCTTCCCCATCATCACTGTCAACGGACGGAACAAGCTTCTCGGTCGCGTGGAAAAGCGCAGGTCCATAAGATCTTAGCGAGCCAACATCCCTCAGTTTTTTCTTTATTAAAACTTGCTTAGCCACCAACAAACCAAAAGAACCTAAAAACAAAACCGAAAC
This sequence comes from Candidatus Bathyarchaeota archaeon, assembly GCA_963715865.1. GTDB lineage: Archaea > Thermoproteota > Bathyarchaeia > Bathyarchaeales > Bathycorpusculaceae > Bathycorpusculum. Next base: position 1,853,760 of record OY970280.1, on the reverse strand, counting down.
CGAAAAACTTGTCAAATGTCTTGGAATGTTTGCATTTTTGTTGGTTGAAAAAGCCTATAAGTAGATTCTGCGTATATTAGTTGAACGGCGAGTGTTTTGTGAGTAAGCGTAGACCTTTTAGTAATCCTGAGTGTCGGGACTGCATTTACAAGGCAAGCACTTACTGTTGGAGTCAGTGTCCTTATAATGTTTGGCGACGAGAATAATGTTGCCTGAATTCGCGACAATTAGATACAGCAGGGTCTTGTCGAGAATCGTCTTGTGGATCACGAAGGTGTTGCGGAACCAAGCCTGGCAAAACATCAATTGTCTCCTTGCAAACATGAATTTCAAATTCATAAACAGTATAAGTATCCTAAGTAAACATGCTCATTTGGGATTGCTTGAAGCACAGTTTACTTCCCACGAGAGGTGAGAAAACGAGTTCTCAAGCTAAGAAATATGACAAACTCCTAAACGACGATAAACTCTACTTCATCATTCAAGAAGAACTACGACCAGAGGCCTCGAAAATGGCTATGGACATCAATAACGCAAAGGACATACCTCAGCAAAAAAGACGAAGAGAGGCAGAAAAACCGTTATACCTTATGAGGTATGAATAGAAATGCGATATGCGTTCCAGTTTCGACGTTGGAGAAGAGCGTCGCGCATGGAAGAGTTGAAAGTCTGTCATACCATATTAAATAGTGAGATGAACTAAGGAAAACTGTGGTCGCCAGAAAACTTTGATGCTGATTACCGTCGCGTTCTCCGCTATCGTGTAAACTCTAAGGTTCAGGAACTTCGCGAAGAAATGGAGTTGCTTCAAAAATGCGGCTTCGGCGTTACGGAAAACTGCAACGGCGTTACGGAATTCTGTAACGGTCAGCAGAATCAACAGAGCTTAAATCAATCTGCTTTTGGGAATCAGTGGAGCCTCGGGCTAGCTTTAGACTCGCGACCAAACTCGTAAAACACAATTGACAGTTTTGTGTGAATCTATGACACAAAGGACTGTAGATGGATGCATTGAGAAGTTATTAACTTGGGTTAGGGTTATTTGTATTCTGATTCCCTATCTTATTATTATGGCAGAGGGAAAGAAATGACAATAGCGTTAGGCGTGAATTTTGGAAACTATGCCTTGGTTGCTGCTGACACCCGCACTACTCAGTACAATTTGGATGGCAGCGTGTGCACTTATATTGATGATTCCGAAAAAATCCAAAAAACAAAATGTGGCTTAATTACAGGAGCCGGAAGTGTACAACTCTTAGACATTGTTAAAGGAAGACTGAAAGAGGAAGAAGTGACAAATACCAATCAAATAATTAGCATGATAAAAGAGGCTCGAATAAGCTATAAACGAAAATTCTGGCTGACAGCTGCAAGGGACATCGAATTAACAGGATGGATATTCACGTATACGACATTGGTTGAGAATAAACCGAAGTTGAGACTGGGCATCATGCATCCTTTAATCGGAGATGAGATAGGCTTGTACGAAGATAATAATCCTGCACTCATCTGTCCCGTTGAAGCAACCAAAGAAGAAGCTGATATCATAAGCGACTTTCTGTTGAAGGCAATTAAACACTCAAAGGACTTTTCAACATTGTCTGAAAGCATCCAGTATCATTGGAGTGTCATCGCTAAACTAACACGTGAAATCCAGCCGAAGTATCCAAGTATGAGCCCTTATTCGCAGATAGGAATACATACGATAGATGGACTAATTGGAATCTCGCCCATACTGAAAGACGATAAATCCAACATAACCATAAAGCTTGAGCGCTCTAGCTAAGGTTCAAAGTACCCCTGATGGTGCCGAGGGCTAGCTTCACAGAGTCGTTTAAACCGTCATTTCAATTTCTACATTTTCTTGTCTATTCCTTTCTTTTTGTCTTAACTTCCTCAGAATAGATCGCAAACTCTTTGAGAATCTTCTTGGCATATTCCCCATTAATTTCTTTTACCTCTTCTCTCAAGGCATTGTCCATAACTATATCACAGTGTCGGAGTATATTGCGAGGGATGCCTTCCGATGAGGCATATATTACGTCAAAAAAGTCTGGATGAATGAACGGGAATGTCTTGTAAGGGAACTTTTTGTAGTCAATCCTTTTTTTCTCAATTCTATCGTTTATCATTTCAATCGTCTCGGCTTTTCCGAGAGGTTTCAACACTACATTGAATAATTCAGACCTAATTCTGTCCATCCAAGGGGTTATTCCCCCTCCACCGGTCTTTCTGCTCAACTTGGCCTCTGTTTCAGTCAGATAGTCCCATCCTTTGGGGGTCATTGCAATGACAAATACAAAATTGGACATTTCCCCCTTTCTTGTCCGAACTCTTACGAACTCGTCATATATTTCCTTAAATGTATGTAGAATTGTTGTAATTTGCTTTTCAGAATATACATTCACAACATATTCGAACTCGTCAATAAGGACTACCAGATTATGATATCCGACAGCCTTTAGAATCTTTAGAAAATCGTAAAGAACTTTAATTGCAGGCGAGCTTTTCGATAATATTCTTTTTATTCCAAGCTCTTTTTTCTCCTCGGCTGAAATTGATTCTCCCACAAGCCACTCGAATGCTGAATATTTTTTCTCTTTAAGAGCGCTAAATATTCTCAGAGTGGTAGCATCAATAGCAAGACTCTTTTTGTCTAGTTGCTTTGCAATCTCTACCAGTTTGTCAAACCCTACTTCATAAAATATCTTTGTGACAAATGAAAGCCCTATCCGTGCTTCAGGCTCGCTCTCGGCCAATCGTATTGAAGCGATTATGCTCTTATCCGCATTTTCGAACTTTTTCTTCGCAAAAGCTGCAACTATTTTTTCTAGTGTGAACGTTTTCCCATATCCATAATCACCTTGAATCAAAATGGTCTTTGGACCCGTTTCTGTCAAAGCTCTGTTGAGCAAATGCTCGATTTTATCCCATTCCTCTTTGCGTCCTCGCATATCATAGTCTAATGACTCTTCAAGGAAAGGAGTCTCTTTGAAACCATAGTCTCTTATTTTCAAGTCAATCACTCAATTTTATATACTGATATATAATAGTAATAGGCTTTGTCTATTTTTAAACCGCCCATCTCTCTGGCCCCCGGTTTAGAAAAGATTACTTTTTTTCCGCGAATGTTAGTTCTTTTCAGTTTTATCAGATAGTCACGAAAGTCAAATGTTGTGAAACGAAGATTTCCTAAACGCTCACATACGCGTCTTTGCAAATCTGGAATTTTGACATAGATGTTGCCTCTGTTCTTAATCACCAATTTTTGATATTCGTCGAAAAGAGCATCTAGAAAGGTGTTAAAGTCAACCGGTTTCTTTCCTTCCCTGATTGACTTGATTTGGAAGGCATTTATCAGAAAATCCTTTCCGTCATTTTCAATAAAATCAACAAATTTCAAGAATCGCAACCATTTCAGAAGTCTATCATCTTTCTCACTTGTTTCCACACCAGCATCTTTCAAAGCGGTAACGAGTTCTTTCAGGGAAATCTTGGGCTTGTTCAGAAGCAGAAGATTCTCGATCACAAGAGCTTTTTCAGCGTCTATGCGCAACAATAATTTGGCGAGATTTTTCTTATACTGTAAGATACCATCCTTTTCAAAAATATCTAATAATGTTCTCCCATCTGGGCTTAGGTGAACCTCTGAACCTTTTCCATCTATAAGCTCTAGGCGCTTTAGAGTTGGAAACGTTATCGCATATACTGAATTGTATTCGTCTCTTTTTCCTCTGACTGACTTGTCTAATAGATATTTGTGAATTTCTTTCTTCATCAGTTCAAGATTACCTGTATGCTTATCTATGATTTTCATCAAGTCAATCAATAAATCTGGTGAAGCTTTAGTAGAAGGAATCCTAGTCTGTGTCATTTGTTTCTCTCCAACAGAAATTGTTATGAAAGCCGCAGGAAACACAGTTCGCTTCGTCCTTGGGCTTATCGGGGTCCTTTGCATTTTTCATGAATTCCAGTTTTTGATCTCTTAAGGTTTTAACGATTTTCCTGTATCTATCTTCAATAATTATTATTTCCGCATGATACAGAGGCACGTTTCTATTACTTTGAAGCACAGGATTAATGATAACCCCTAAGTTCATCGGTTTCTTATTTTCATTCTCGTATGCTAATGCATATGCCGCTAGAGTCAAGAGAAAGGAATCGCGCCACTGCCCTGTTTTCACGTCACATATTACTCGGTTCCTGTATATGAAATCAGGTTCTGCTCCCTCTGAAAAACCCAGTTCTGGCGCTTTTAGTTTAGGTTTAGGGATAAAAGGAAAAAGTAGTGAGAACTCTGCTTTTATGTTAATGTCTTTTTTGGTTGATACTCTAAAATCCATTATTGCACTGCATAACTGTATTTCATAACGTATTATTTTACTTAAGCCAGTTAGGAAACTCTTAAACTCGACTTCTGTTGGAGTGTTCATCAGCTTGTTTTTTTCTTTTTCAAACAATTCTTGGGTTTTCTTTATTCGTGCAGCTTTGAAATTTTCCAATTCTTCTCTTATTTGCAGAGTTGCAGAATTTGATTTCTCAATATAGGAAGAAAGTTCTTTGAACAAGTCACTGTAGAGTTCATCAACAACTCTGCCTTTAAATACCTCCCAAGTTGGTTCTGGCCTTAGCTCCGGTTTATGCTTCTTCAGGTACAGGTATCTGTCGTTGGGGCAGTAATCGCCAACAATCATATTAACAGGTAAATACAATTCTTTTCTTCTTAGGTCTGCAGGTACACCCACTTTTTCGATATCATACCCGCGTACGGTAATCTCTGAATTAGCTAGGTTGTCTAATTTATCTATTTTCTTCGGTTCTACAGCCATATCAGATAGTGCTATGTTAAACATTTTCTACTTCCTTAAGATCAAAACCCATTCTGAGCTGATAATCCCAGCCGTTTTGTTTCGTTTAGTCATTAATCCTCTTGATTTTATGTTGTCTACGAGCATAAGCTCCTTGTTAAAGCCACTCTTTGCAGCTATCTCAGACACAATCTCATGCGATGGAAATCTTCGACTGCAAACACTATTATTGCCAACTACCATTACGAAAAACTTTCCTTCTTTCAGAACACGGTAAACTTCGTCTGAAACCAAACGCATATCATTAAAATACTTAGCAGCCATGTACGCCCTTTCGGGATTCTCCTTGAAGATGTCTTCCAATAATGTGTCTGCCTTTTCTATTCCAGTTTTTTGAAACTCAGAATAATCTTTTGATTTGATTCTCTCAGTTCCAATCGCCTTGGAATCCAAAGAAACAAATTCATCACTTGTACCAAGGTCTAACCAGAAGAATTCTAGTCTCATTGATCGAAAATATTTCTGGGCACTCATGTACGGTGGCGAAGTAATCACTAAGTCTACACATTCATCAGCTATTGTCAACTTTCTAGAATCACAATTGCGTACTTTTGTTGAACAGGAATGATCCCAAAGATTCCAGAATTTTTCCATCCTTTGAATGTTTATTTTAACACTTTCTCTAAAACACTTAACAGCGTCAGGTCTCCTTTTTCCCTTCAGCATTTTATGCATTCTCTTTGAATAGACAGGTGGGCTAATTCTAGGATCAGCATTTGAGACTGTACGCACTATTGAAGAAAAGCACACCAAGAAGAAATCAGTGAAATCGCGTTCGAAGCCAGCATAGTGAATTGCCTTCTTGATTTTAGTCAAGTCTTTTCGACCTTTGGGGGTGAACCAAAAATCGATGTTCGGAAACCACTCTGCTTCACCCTCTGAATTACATTCTTCAATTATTCGGAATAACCTTTCCGCTTTGGTTTGAAGCATTAAAGGGTCTAGCGGGGTAGTTTTTACTTTTGATATCAACGCAGATATTGGGTTTAGTTCAAATCCTACGGCGTTGCGTTGTGATAACATTGCCTCCAAAAGAACAGTTCCTGAACCACAAAAAGTGTCAGCCACAACCTCACCGGGTTTTGAAAACATGCTATTTCCTATGAAGAGATTTGGTATGTGATGGATTAATTTCGCTGGATAACGATGGATTAGGTGCGTGGCACGATTTCTTTCATTTAGGTTCGACATCATCTTTCTAAAATCAACATGCACAACGTCTTTTCCCCAGCCTTTCGTAAAGAGATTGCTTAGCAGAGCTTCATTTTGGCAAACAGGCATATTTTCAGGCATCTTTAACAGACTGGGCGAGCAAGGCGGTGTCATATAAACTAAATAGTTCTCTCTACTTTTATTAATAACCTTTCTCTAAAGCCTCCGCTCCCAATCGGGTTTTTCACCTTGTTTTCCAATTTCAACGAAAATCTTGCTTCAATTTCAAGCTTTCCTAAAATCTCCAGAACAACTCAATAAAACTTATGTTACGATTTCGTAGCTCTTCCATCGGCCTTTGCCCTCTGACTTGATCAGCCCAAGCCCTTCCATTCTGCACATATAATTGCGGTATGCTCTGTCAACCACTGGAGTTTGAGTATGAGCCCGATATTCACCGTAGAGAGAACCGGAGGTCATTTTCCTGTTTTTCTCAAGAATTTCGTAAATCGCTTTTTGATGCTCGTTCAGCTTGTCTATAGGATAAATCATCTTGAACTTGTTAGCTTCAGCTATTGCCTCCTTAAGCTCCTTTATGGTTACTTCATTCAAGTATCTGATTTTGTCCTTCTTTCCGGCCTTCCTTACTATCTCCAAGGCCTTCCGGGCGTCACCTTGAGAAGCAATCAAAGCGATCTTTATGATGCTCAAAAAGAGCTTAAAAAGCGCTTATTTCGGGAAAGTTAAGTGGAGCCTCGGGCGGGATTTGGACCCGCGACCATTACCTTACCAAGGTAACGCCCCACCGGGCTAGGCTACCGAGGCAAATCCATTTCTCTTTGAAACAACATGCGATATGAAATAAAGAGCTTACGGTCAACCAGAATTTTCTCAACGGAATAAACCTGCGGAAATACGCTGAAACCGCAAAAGCTTGAGGGGCAAATAAATATTAAAGGCGGCTAAACGTATTCTCAACGCTGAAGCCACGGCAGGGGTCTCCAAGCCTGGTCAACGGAGTAGGGCTTAGGACCCTATCGCGTAGGCGTTCGTGGGTTCAAATCCCACCCCCTGCACCATCTCACCAGTAAATTTTTGAAAAATCAAGCATCCTTTATGTAATTGACGCATTTATCTCACCATGGAAACATGGCAGCACACTTTGAACAAAAGATTGAACAAGAAGTTAGGTTAAGCCAATACCTATATAAGAGCGTAATCACATAGTAGCTTATGTTGATAAGCTAATAAGCGAAAAGGTGAATGAAAAGTGATAACTCAAACAGAAATAGAATTCGGCGTTTGGCAGCTCGCTTATTGGAAGAACGCTTGACACGTGGAACCGTGCAACAAAAAATCTAAGTTGGCGATTGAATATGGGTCGAATCAGCGTAGATCTCCCGGATGAGTTGGAAAAGCAGCTCAGATTTAAAACAGTCGAGAGGTTCGGCGGGAAAAAAGGCGACTTGTCTAAAGCTGTCGAAGAAGCAGTAAGAAAGTGGATTGCCAGGAAAGAATAGATTCTGCAGAAGTTTCCTTTCCCGCGTCGGATTAAAACGGCAGCAATAACGCAAAAGAGGACTGTGGCGATCCAAAAATAGCTCAGGCAACAGTTGATTCTCGTATTCTTAGTTTTCTAATAATAGATTAATTGAGGTGAAAAAAAGTGATTAAAGAAGAAAAAAAGGCGCCGGTGAAGGCGATCGCAAAAGCTGGTGTCACAGTAAAACCTGTTAAAATTGTTCCTGCTAAACGCATTCCTGTCAAACAAGTTCCTGCAGTTCATGTTCTGACGACGTTTGACGATTTGATGGATAATTTTCGCAAAAATTTCATTGAAAGTATAGCTTTTCCATTTGAGTGGATTAGTCTTGAACCTGTTGTTCCGGTCCGTGAGGCAACTGTAGATCTGGTTGATGAGGGAAACAAGTTTGTGGTGCATGCTGAGATGCCTGGCGTAGCTAAAGACAAGATCGACGTAGCCCTGACGAAGAATGGTATAGAAATCTCGGCTGAAACAGATGTTGAAAAAGAAGACAAGGAGAAGAACTTTGTTATCAGAGAACGCGTTTACTCGCATATTTACAAACAGCTGTCGTTCCCCGAAGAAGTAATCCCTGAGAAAGCTGAATCCACATTTAAGGACGGATTACTCGAAGTCTCCATCCCAAAGAAGACGATTGCACCCGCACCTAAAAAGCACAAAGTGACAGTGAAATAGCTGGTATAGCAGCATTTTTTATGCTCACTCACTATTTCCCACAATATTTTTGAGAAACCAGGCATGTCGTGATCGTGAATAAGCTTGAAGCGAAAAATCTTGTCGAATCTTTGCCCTTTTTGAACTGTTGGTTTTTTTGATCTTGTTGTCAAAATTATTGATGACGAAAGGTCTCTGTGTTTACTTTTTTAGCTTGTTCGCTTGAATTTGCTTGAGACGATTTGGTAAGCAACGATGGCTGAGTAGAAGCCGTACGAAAGTAGAAGTATGGGGCGGTGAACCGCGTACTTAAGGTCGCTGACCATGAATTCGATGTGTTTTTTGGTTGTCCACACGGAATCTGACCGAAAATGGACGCAGTAGGGTTCATAGACGCCTAGTACCTTGTAGCCTTTTTTGTCGATCCATGATTTGATGTATCCGTCCTCGTAAGTATGCAGCTGATAGGGTATTTTGATGTCTTCAACTGTTTTTCGTCGAACTAGCAGGTCGTGGGTTCCGCCTCTTTTTTCGAATATTTTTAGTGTAACCCTTTCGAACAGCTTTAGTACTTTCGTTCCTTTTAGCACCGACCAAATTTCGATTCCCCAGATTGCGCCCACGTCGTCTTTTATTAGTTTTTCCGCCTCGGCAAACCAGTTTTTTGACAGGATAACATCGCTGTCGACAAACATGAACCAGTCACTTTTTACCAGTTGAATTGCTTTCTGCCTAGCGCTGCCTCTTGTTCCCTTTTCTTGAACGAAGTTAACGTTCCCATATTTTTCTTGGAACTCCTTCACTATGTCTGCTGTAGTGTCAGTGGAGTAGCCGTCAATAATAATCAGGTTGTTAACTGGTAGGTTCTTGTAAACAGAATTAATACATTCCCTCAACATTCGTTCGCTGTTCATTGTGAGAATGGCAACGTCTATGGGCTCCATTATAATCAACCTATTTTTCTAGTTGATGACCTTTTTGTCTTTGGTTGAATAGAACAGTTTTGGTTGCTTGTTGTTGGCATCTTTTTTTGGTGAATCGGTAATTGATGGGTCTTTCAAATGTGTTCTCCTCGTAGGGGAAAAGCGTTTTTAATACCCCATCAAGCCGCAGCATCGAGAGCATATTGGAAAAACTCCATTGTCACAGCTTCTTAGGGCTCGTCTGAATTTGCAGTGTTTTTCGTTATTGTATATTTCGAGGATATTTGATTCTTTGATGTTTCCTGTAACGAAGTCTGGAAAGTCTCTGCATGTGACGGTGTCTCCGTTTGGCATTACGTCTAATTGGAACCAGGGTGAAACACATTTTTTGTATCCGAAGAAATTTTCGGGTTCAGTATAGTACGTTCGGATCTCCTCTAGTTTGAGGTCGGGTACAAACAGAATGGGTGTGGTGGATTTTTTAGATTTTATTTTTTGCACTTGTTCTGCAATTTTGTCTATGTCCAATTTTGTGGTGTCGCGGACGTAGCCTTTCCATGCGAAAGGTGTTATGCCTAGCAGTTCATTTGCTATTTTTGTGTGTTTTTGTCCTATCCATTCTTGGGTGAACCATGAGTAGTAGATTGTCATGCCGTCAGGGCTTAGTTTTTCTGCTTCTTTCACGGTGTCAACTAATGAGGATTCGTTGTTCTTGGAGATTGTTGTGATAATGAAGATGGCAGGTTTTTTCTTTTTTTTCTGTTTCTTTATTTTTTGGATCGCCATTATTCCTTTGGTCGCTGTATCTAATGCGCCTGGGACGCCTCGGCATTTGTCGTGAATTTCTCTTGGGCCATCGAAGGAGACGCAAATCATGTCCCATCCGTTTTCAACTATGGTTTCAGCGTTTTTTTCTAATCCGACCCCATTTGTTACTACTTGAACCGTTAGTGCTTTTTGTTTCATGTAGTTAACAAGGGGGACCAGTGGTTCGTAGAGAAAGGGTTCTCCGCCCGTTATGTAAACATGAACTTTTTTTGGGGCGACTTCGTCTATTACTTTTTTGTAAATTTCAACTGGGACTTCTCCGGTAACTTTTGGTGTATCTTCTCTTGCGTTGTATCCGTTTTGTCCCCATTGTGCACAGATTGCGCATCTGTGATTACAGCGATGCGTAATTCTTAGGCTCAGCAACCAAAGGGCAGAGCTGCTTCCGTCTTCATTTCGGTAATCTAGTTTTGATTTAACAAACTCTCTGTATGAACCTCTAATGAAGCTCTTCAAGAGTTCGGGGTTTCTGCATACTGGAGTAAAGAACTGTGTTGGAATCCGTCTCATGAATACTACTCTTTTGCTTTATGCCTTAGGGAGGTGTATAATTTAAGTTTGACCCATGAACATTCAGTTTTGGAGCCGTCCAGACTCCGAACCAATGGTGTATAGGGGTCTTTCAGACCGATGGCTGACTCGATTCTCATAACAACCAGTTATGCAGAAGAAGAAAAAACTGCTCCCCACAGAAATGCAGCTCTTTTTTCTTTCAACTAGAAACCTGACTTGTCCAATATTCTAAGAGAAGAAGAAAAACAACAATTTCCTACGGGGCAGCCCGTTCTTCTTCTTTCCAATCGAGAGCCGAACCAGTTTTCGGAGCAGCCAGCTAACGAAAAGAAGGAGGCACCAAAATAATCTAACAAGCTTTCCCCTAGTAACATTTGCGAAAGCGCAAGCACTCCTAAAATAGAATTAAAGTCTGTTGTTTGAATTGAAGGCCCAATAAACAAAAGACAGAAAAACAGATGCCCCTTAAATATTTCTCAGTGTGGTGATTGAGTTTGGCGTTGGATTGTTTTTTTCCTAGGAAGACGATTTTGATAGATGCTTCAGGATGGGGCGATCTCTTATTGGGCGTGGTGGTTGGCGCGCTCAAGCCTCCCGAACCCATGGTGATGGAGCGCAGAATCCCCACGTCTTCCTTTCAGCCGCCAAACTTCAAGAACAAGAAATATTTGGATGACGCGGTGAAGATTGCCAACGAGATTGTTGCAGTAATGCAGCCTGACGCTGAAACCTGTTTTAAGGTTTGTTCAGAATACGTGCTGTCCAGCGTAGCCGTGTACTTACAAAGCCGAGGGTTCAAAGTTCAAAAAGTCGAATCCACAGGCGAACTTAAGCAGATGGTTGAAAGAGGCTACATTAGATGGTGCGTTGAAAAAGGTGTGCCCGAGGAAATGCTCCTAGACAAAAGGCGATTTTGGACATTTCTGGAGTGGGTTGCTGAAAACCCTCACTTGAGAGAAAGCCTTGTGAAGACTGGTTGGGCAAGCTGGGAAGGCAAGTGGCGAGAAGAAATATTCAAGAAGACTTTGAAACCTGCATGACTAAACAATTTAGTCACTTTCTTATAATGTCAGCAATTTTTTGTCAGTGTGTTTATTTGTCGTACCAGTAAATCGAAAATTTTGAAGCGCATGCTGGATTTTTGCATTCAAGAACTTGCTCAACAACATTGGCTATGCCTTCGTCTTTTCCAGGTTTATTTGTAGACCAAAACGAGTGAATGCTATCCGGTCTAATGACTTGAATCTGCCTTTTGCATATAGGACAACGAACAACTACTTTTCCCATACACATAGACTTATCTTCCATAATTACTGTGAGAGATTCTCAAATATATCCTTTCATGATATGAGCTAACAACGGGAACTTCTCCAGTAAGAGATGGATGGAGTTATTTTTGTTAAAGAACGATTTGAATATACGAAAGAATCAACCCGTAGGTGACCTCACCTTTTTTATGGATTAATCAGAAGAACTTACTATAGTTAAGATTATTAAGAAGATACACAGGTTGAGTCTGAGCCTTAAACATGTTCGCGGTCCACTGAGGCGATGTCTTAGTCGCTGCACAGTCTTTCACCGTTTTGACCATGCTGCTCATATCCTCACTGCAACATTGCAATGTCCAGCCCATCGAAGCAAAGTCTTGAACGCGTATCAATTTTTCGCTGTTTTAATTGACACGCTCAATGCCTCAATGCATCGCGTTTAAAGCGTGCTCCCCAACCTGCAACTGATGATAAGCATAAGTTTGATATAACTTGTCTTGGACAAAATCGCGGCAATAGACCCATTTGTTCAGCGGATAAAGACATCATTTCTATCTAAATTCTATCCCATCAACCGAAACTATCTGCAAGAGTCGGAAGAACCCGATTTCATTTTTGACATGAACTACGCAATTTGACATGAACAGCGCAATTATTTCGAAAACTTGATGGCGCTCATGGTTGCTCCCAAATTTGGCGACATTTGTTATAACCGAGTTTTCTTTAGCCAAAAGAAAAAGAGGGATGATTGCGCGGATGACATCGCCAGTTAGGGTATGTTCCGCCGGACGTAGGTATTTAGCAAAATAAGATGCTTTTTGAAAAGCTGAAAAAAGAGGGTTATTGTGGTGATAATCTCCACTTTGTTTTGGGTTCAAATTCCACCTCCTGCACCTTCATAAGTAAATCGTTTTTGGGGGTCCTCGGTGGCGATATTGTTTGCTTTTTTGGCTTGTTTTCATGTTAATCCTTGGGCGAAAAGCATTGGCACTCGAGAAAATCTGGAGCGTGGCCGACAGCGATTATGAGCTGAAGAAGAAAAGAGATGCATTCCTGGATTTTTTGGAGTTATAGCGCAAGAAAGAACTAAAAGTCATCTTTGAATGGAGAAAATATCTAAAACAAAAAACAGACAGCGTAACTTCCACAAAAGAGGCTTGATATCTAATCACCATGCTATGGAAGCAATCGATAATGAGGAGAAGAAAAACGGTGTTTTTTCTACGGCAGGGTGTGTTCTTCTTCTTTAAGACCAACAACTGAATCGATTTTCATAATAACCAGTTAACAAGAAGAAGAAAAAATTGCTCCCTACAGAATTGTGCTTCTTTTTTCTTTCAACTTTGAAACCTGATTTATCACGCATAAAAGACGGCGTCAACCATTCTGCAAGTTACTTTTAAAGTAAAATTACAGAAGTTTTATGCCTTTCATGCTTAAACCGTTATTTCTTTCCTTTAGCAGGAAGTTGCTGTCGCATCTGTTTCTTTTTAAGATCCTTTTCTCGCTGCAATTTCTTATCATGCTCAAGCTGCGTATTCTTCTTTTTTCTACTCGACACGCTCATATATCCACCCCCAACCAAGCAAACAAAAGCATTACACATTCTAAAACGTTACCCCTTCTAAGAGCAAATCAGGGAAATACTCGTGTTCTTTATTGAAAAACACCACAAAAAGACGCGCGATTTTTCTTTCGCGCTCCAAAGGTGTTTTCTGAAGCTAAACAGTCCCAAATAGTTGCTACTTTTCCCTTTTAGGCTTTCTTCTTTGCCCTCGAATTAGCCCTTGAGAACTAAAACACAAGATCGATAATAAAATTAAGACTCTCTTTCCTAGGAAATTATCATGCAAATAAAGTCCGCGTTTCGCTTAGTTTAACTCTGAGAGAAATCATTATGAATATTGGTGACTAATACATTGGTGAATCTGGTAAGTTTGCTTGAAGGGTGACAATCTTGACGATTAAAACTTTGATTTGCGGATGCGTTTACGAAGAAAAAGATTGGATGCTTGTAAGAATAAAAGAATGCGAAAAGCATCATAAGCAACGAACCAGAAAAAGAGAATACAGACCAAAAGCAGAATGTAACAGAAACGACACAAAAGGCGAGTAAAACCCTTAGCCGCTGCACTCAAGGTGTTCACCGAATAAAAGTTAGTTAGATGTTAACCCCCGACCGAAAATACATCATCTGAATCCATATATTGGTGCGAGAAATATTCAAAAAGTCAATGCTTACTTGAATTACCCTTTATTTATTATTACGTTGACTTAACCATAATTATTTCTGCTAATGTTACTGCTAGTCTTTTATAGTATAATTGACATGTATATAGTGTGAGTACATGTGTCTAAGCTAGAAAAAAGTAAGAATAAGCAAATAGTAGCAAAAGCAACTCCAGTGAAAGAAATACCTGAAGGAAGAAAACTCGCCAAGATTCCCGAGTATGATGCAGTTTTCAAGCACATTATTGAGAGCCCCGAGAAGATGTTCAAGGTTGAGGTTGAGGGTAAAACTGTAAGATCATTGTACGCGCCATTCTCATTCAGAGTAAAGTCATACAACAAGAAACCAGACAGAAAATTCAATGCAGCGCTCAGAGTCCGCAACAAAGAAATTTACATAGTCAAATTAGATAAGAAGGAATAGAATAGTTTATTTCCTTTCAACCATCCTTTTCGAGCAGATACCCTTATTTCTTCAAGAATATAAGTTCTATTCATCGAAATTTTGTCGCAATTGTAGCAGTAAAATCCTTGTAAAAAAGTTAGAGTAGATGTATAATGTCTGAACATAAACCTGAATGGCCTGAATCTGGCGACCTCATAATCGCCACCATAGAGAGTGTGATGGATTACGGAGCCTACGCTAACCTCGACGAATACAACAAACGAGGCTTCCTTCATATCTCCGAAATCGCCAGCGCCAGAATAAGAAACGTCCACGACTTCGTTCGCGAAAAACAAAAAATGGTCCTAAAAGTTCTCCGAGTAGACCTTGAAAAAGGCCACATCGACTTATCCCTGAGACGCGTTACAAAACGCGAAAGAATCGAAAAAATCAAAGCCTGGAAAAAAGACCGCAAAGGCGAAGTACTCCTGCGTGCAGTAGCAGAAAAAGTAGGCTTACCCATACATGAAGTCTACCAAAAAGCAGGCGTCATCCTTGAAGAAAGAGTCGGTTTATATGAAGGCTTCGAAAAAGTACTCAAAGAAGGCACAGAAGCACTAACCAAACTCGACATACCTGAAGACATCGCCAAAGCCTTCGCCCAAGTTGCAGAAGAACGCATTCGTCTCAAAATGGTAAAAGTCAGGGGTACACTGGAAATTCGTTGCATGAAACCCAACGGCGTTAAATGCATCCAAGACGCATTCATCGACGCCAAGAAAGCACAAAAAGCTAAAGACGCCAAAATCGAATTCTGCGTAATCGCCGCTCCCAGATACAGCATAGAAGTCTCAGCTGATAACTGGAAACGTGCCGAAGAGCTTCTCGAAGAAGTAAGCCAAAGCGTAGTCACAAACATCACTAAGGCAGGCGGACATGGCTCCTTTAAAAGAGAGAAATAGCAAGGTGAAAACATGAGAGATTCCAGCGACAAAACAATATGGGGTCACGTAGAAAAACTTGGCAAAGGCACCCGAGCAAACTATGACCCTGATAAAAAAACCATTACTTTCTGCTTCACCAGAGACCCACAAACATCAAGCGAACAACTAAAAAAACTACGCGAACTCCTCATAAACGAACTAAAAGAACTAGGCTATCCCAGCCGCGCCAAATACAACGGAGAAGTAGTTGCAGACAATATAGAAAAAGAAGATGTAGCTCTTGTCAAGAAAAACCACCAACTCATAATTCACCTAAATAAGAAGCAATCCGGAGACAAAGAAAAGGACGTTTCGGAGGAGCCAACTTAGCTTTTTCCTTGAAGAACCACCTAAAAAGAAGTAGCTCCTTGATTTTTTGGTTTTTGCAAAGGATATTCGTGTCTCACTTGCTTTTTAGTTACTACATAACTTTGGTCCTTTTAAAATCTAAAGCATATATTCTTATATAAACAAAAGCTAATTCCAGCAAAAGTCTCTTTAACGGAGAGTTGAAAACATGTCACAAAAAGGACACCCGTATTCAGCATCAGGCGCCTTCTTTTTAGATAATCCGATAAGACGGTGGATTCAGCCGCCCTCCGAACTCATAGAGAAACTCGCCATCAACCCAAACGATGTCATAATGGATTTTGGATGCGGACCCGGCTTCTACACCATAGAACTGGCAAAGAAAGCCAAAATGGTGGTTGCAGTTGACCTTTCACTCGCGATGCTTAAAAAAGCCCAGAACAAAGCCGCGAAAGCAGGAGTTAAGAATATTCAGTTTTTGCAGAGCGACGGCAAAAAACTTCAACTCGACGACGGCTCAGCTGACACGATTCTTCTCGTAACAGTCTACCATGAAATCAGTGAAAATGAAGCCGTTCTAAAAGAGTTCGGTAGAATTCTGAAGCCCGGCGGAAAGCTTGCGATTGTGGAAGTTGTAAAGAAGGGCATCTTCCCTGGCGCGCCAGTTCAAAATCCAGAAGCGTTAAAAGCGGAAATTGAAGCAGTCAATTTCAACCTTGAGCAGATGCTGCCATACAAGAATTACGGGATTTTCTTCTTTACCAAAAAAGCTTGACCAATAGACTTCGCCAATTTGCTTCTAGTTTCGTTGTCAGGTTTATAGAACTAGCGAGAGGAGACGGAAAGCTATTCCGCCTACCAGTATCGCAACGGCAAAGTTTGCAACTGCTATGACAACGGCAGTCTTCCAACCGTAATCCTTCGCCAGCACAGCAACCGTAGACAAACATGGAATATAAATCATGTTCACTAAGGCAAGCGTCACTAGTTGAACCGGACTAAAGAACAAAGCAAGATTGGTTGAGCTAAAGATGGCAACCGCAGCTAGCAATACCATTTCTTTGCGAACGAACCCCAGAATCAGCAGTATGCCAGCTATGGCGGGGAGTCCAAGCCAGAAAACTGTGATAGGTGATAACACGTTGCTTACTTGCTGCAGAACACCCACCGCATACAAGACTTGAACTACGACGCTTCCAGCGATATACAGCGGAAACACTATGTATATCAGAGATTTGGTTCGCGACCAAGTTTGCCTAGCAACCACAGATAAGGAAGGAACTTTGAAAGAGCTCATCTCCATAATCAGTCCCGTGGATTGCCCAGGAACAACTTTCAACGCTATTCTTCCAAGAACGAAAATAAGCGCGATGTCTACGGCATACAGGGATAACGCCCACCAAGGACCTAAGAAAACAGCTACCAAACCAAGAATGACGATTGTTCTGGCTGCACAAGGAGCAAAAGTGATAGCAAACGTCGCTAGCAACCGTTCACGCTTAGTCTCCATGATTCTGCATGCTCGAATGGCGGGCACGTTGCAGCCGTAACCTAGGATCATGGGAATTAGCGCTTTGCCATGAAGACCGATTTTATGCATGGCGCTATCCATCATGAACGCCACTCGGGTGAGAATGCCTGAGTCCTCAATCATGGCAAGCATCAGGTAAAAGGGCACAACAAACGGAATAATCAGCGTTAAACCTGCGACTACTCCGCCCCACACTCCGTTCCAGAGTATGCCCTGAATTGACCCACTCAAAGCAGGGTTAACAGGCGAAAAAAACGATAGACCCTTCGAGAATAGCCCTGAAAGCAGGCTGCCGATGCTGAATGTCCAAACCAGCAAACCTGCAATCACCGCCGCAGACGTAACATAGCCCAAGACTCGGTGAGTAGTTATCCACTCCACTCTGTCAGAAATGGTGGTTCGGACTTCGGTTTGCCGCTGCACCTCACTCGCAATCTTGCTCGCCAAACCATACCGTTCCGAGGCAATGACCGCAAATGAGGGTTCGTGGTGGATGGCGGAGATTTCAGTAGCCAAATCTTCAGAAGCCTTGTTGATAGTTTCGGAAGATGCCACTAACTTTTTGGTTTCTGGGTCATTTTCAAGCAGTTTGATGGCGACCCAGCGCGAGGGGTAATTCAGGTTTAGGTTGGCGTTTTGGATGGTTTGGTCTAGTTTGCTTATGCGTTGTTCAATCTCGGCGCCGTATCTGAGGTGGGACTTGTGGTTTTGGCGGTCGCGTGTGACGTTGAGGGCGGTTTTGGTTAGTTCGTATATTCCTTCTCCGCGTATGGCTACTGTGGGAACTACAGGCACGCCTAAGAGTTGCTCGAGCTTTTTGCGGTTGATGGTTATGCCTTTTTTCTTCGCTTCATCTACCTGATTTAGACAAAGAACCAGCGGAACATCCATCTCGATGAGTTGCATGGTAAAGAACAAGTTGCGCTCCAAAACCGCCGCGTCAACCACGTTTATGACAACATCGGGGTTTTCAGTGGCGATGTATTCTCGGGAAACGAGTTCTTCCATACCGAACGTGGAGAAAGAGTAGATGCCGGGCAAATCAATAACCGTGATTTTTTGCCCCTCAAATGTGAGTGTGCCTTCGGCTTTCTCCACCGTTTTGCCGGGCCAGTTACCGATTATCTGGCTTGAACCTGTAAGTTGATTGAACAGGACACTTTTTCCAACATTGGCGTTGCCGGCTAAGGCGATAGTTAAGGTTTTTTGGTTGTTTTTCTGTTTCTTAAAGTTGGAAGATGAATTTGAGTGGCACGACATATCTAATTATGCCTTGTTCGGTTTTTGGATTGATTCCACAAAGACGTTTGCAGCGATGTCTTGCCCAAGTGCAACTTTTGAACCTCTTACACAAACTTCGATGGGTCCTTTTAGCGGGGCGACTCTTTCGATTTTTATCGGAGTTCCAGGAGTTAATCCCATGTCTAAGAAGTCTTTGAAGGATTCTGTGTTCGCCTCTGATAAAGGAGACCTTTGCGTTGACGCCTGATTTAAGATTGCATATCGATTGAAGGTTCTGCTGGCGTTTTCCCACTTCTTCTAAGCCTTTCTTATGCAAAGCGATGCATTCCTCGCATGTTGTGAAGGGCAAGTCGCAGGCAGGAATTATTTTGCCGTCGTCGGGGCAAGTATCAGGATGCTTTAGGAAGCGGCAAAGTGACTCTTCTGCTTCGTCTGATAACGAGTGTTCCATTTCGCATGCTTGAGTGTGGACTTGATCTTTTCCGATGTGCAGTACGTCTGAGAGGAATTTTTCAAGTAATCTGTGTTTGCGGGTGATTTTTTGGGCTTCTTTGACACCTTTCGCTGTGAGGGTGCTTCCGTGGTATGATGAGTATTTTACGTAACCGTTTTCGGATAGTTTTTTTATCATTTCAGTTACGCTTGCTGGCGCAATTTTGAAGTATCGGGAGATTTCGGTTGTGTTGACGGGGTCGCCGTTGTTTGAGAGCGCCGCTATTGCTCTTAGGTAATCTTGCATGCTTTTGCTTGATGTTACTTCGGATTTAGGCATACCTAAAACATGTTTAGGCACACCTAATAAATATTTCGGCGTACCTAACTTTTTTCATTGGACTTTTATCCTATTTGCGTCAAAACTTCTAAGCATCCTTCACCGTCTGTAACTCCACCAAGGCAGCAACCTCAAACACATGGTTGAAATACATTTTGAATGGCTGAAAGTTCTGGAATACTAATAACAGTAAGCGTTATTGTGTTTGGATTAGGCATAATTGCCAATCATTCACCAGAAGCACTTATGTTTCCAACGCAGTCACAGGGCTAACCACAACGTCAGGAATCCTTATTGCCTTTTTAGGATTTTAGGTATCACATGTGTATTCACAGGAAAAAAGAGACGAGCGCACAAGTGTAGAAGCGCGCTGGCTTGTCCCTAAATTATTATGGTTTGTGCTCGAGAAGATTTGGAGGCATTGCAAAATTAATGAGAGTCTAACAATCAAAACCGTCAAGCCGTTCATAGCTCTCTTGTGTAGCTGTTCTTAAATTTCCACTTTTGGAAGAGACATAAACTTTATTAGGTTACTTTTGTCTCGGTAATCAAAAACCTGAAGGTGCATCATATTCGGGTTAATGGAACAATTCAAACGCCCAACGGGTCTTCGCGGCAGGTTGATTGCCGCCTTTATGAATCAAGGCCATAAACCGTTATCCTTATGGGGGCTATCACAGGTGAACATTGACCCCGACTGTGTAATTTTGGATGTGGGTTGTGGAGGAGGAAAAACGGTTAGCAGACTGGCTCAGCGGGCGGTTCAAGGAAAAGTTTTCGGCATTGACTATTCAGCTGATATGGTGAGATACTCCAAAAAAGTGAACAAACAGTTAATTGCCGAAAGCCGCGTGGAAATCATCGAAGGTTCAGTTGAAAAAATGACCTTTCCCGATA
The DNA here is from genome assembly GCA_963715865.1 of Candidatus Bathyarchaeota archaeon. Taxonomy (GTDB): domain Archaea; phylum Thermoproteota; class Bathyarchaeia; order Bathyarchaeales; family Bathycorpusculaceae; genus Bathycorpusculum. The sequence continues at coordinate 1,833,660 of OY970280.1, read as the reverse complement.
ATTTCTTTGATTTAGTAACCGCTTTTGAAACCTATTATTTCTGGCCTAGCCTTCCTGCTGCTTTGCAAGAAATAAAAAGGGTGTTAAAGCCAAATGGAACACTGCTTGTGGTGAGTGAAATGGCGAAGGACGGAGCGTATGAGGTTGAACATGCAAAAATGATTGAACAAACGCATGTGCGCCTTTTCCCGCTGGAAGAAATCCGAAATATTATGTACTCTGTTGGTTTTGCGGATGTTCAAGTAATCACTAAAGCTAACTCATCGTGGAACGTGTTTCTCGCAAAAAAGCGTCAAGTATTGACAAAAAAAGAAGAATAGTTCCCAGTTAAGACTTCAGGAACCTGTGTGCTGTGCTATATTTTGTCCTAGTCCAAACTCTTTATTGATAGTCGAATCACAGCCTCGCGCGCTGCCGCTCTCAGAGGCCGAGACTGTTGATCACTCTGCCAGAGTTGGCATCAATGACCAGCACGATTTTGTTCCCCTTGTGATCGTACTTCGCGAACCATACTGGAGCGTGGAGCAGCTCCACGTCCCCGACATCCGACTCAGTGTTTATCGATTGGATCATGTGATATTTCGCGTGTGCTTTTTGTGATTGGAGCTGATCGACCAAGGTCTTTGCTTGGGATTTGGCAACGTCTTCGCTGATGTCTCCGTTGAGGATCTTAACGTCCTTGGGCAACTTGGAAATGTCAAACAGCTCTCTGCCTTCGAGATTGAATTGGTAGTCCCGCGGCTGATAGTCCGTGAGAGCCTTTAGCGCAATTACAGGGAAGTTGTAGTTCGCGTCCATTTGTTCGGTCTTTTTCATTCCGCCGCCGTATCCCATCCCCATTCCAAAAGCCATTATCCGCATCCGCCCCAACCCAAGAGCGCCGGTCAACAAGCCGCCTGTTCCTGATCCACCCTCAAAAAGGCGCCTGCGTCCTCCTCCGAAACCCCCACTCATCCCGCCGAATATCACGCCCATTAGCAAGGCGGTTGAAGCAGTCTGTGCAATTTGGGCCGTTTCATCCGTAGCGACAACGGACGTGCGCGCAGAGACGCTCACAATCCAGTAAGGCACGTATGTGAGGCTCATTTCCTCCTGCTTGGAGTCTTCGTGAAGGTGTCTGTGCAGAAGACCCTTGTCCATCATCGGCGTGATTATTGAATTCACTTCGTCAACGCTGGCAACCTTCAAGGCAAGCATTGTCTGCTTCTGTATGTTAGTCCAACCTTGAGTTCCAAGAGTGACTCCGCTGCCGCAATACTCGCAGGTTATGACCATCTCTCCAAACTTGGGTGAAATAGGCGCACCGCAACTGGGACATTTCAACGATGTTACTCCAGAAGGCGCAACAACAGATGAAGTAGAAGCTACAGTTGGCTTAGGAGTATTTAATCCCGTGCTTGTTCCGCATTTGACACAGAACGCTGCATCATCTGGAAGTTGCGCACCACATTTATGACAATACAAGTTTTTTCACCGAATTTTTTATAGAACAGTTCTTTTGCTTTCTCTTAAATTTACCTAATTAACTTGCTAAATTCTTTCGTTATAGAAATCAACAATTGTTTTCTTTCTGCAATTCAGCCCATGCCTTTTTTGTGATGACCTTTTGGGAAAACAACTAAATACCCGAATACTGCACTGATAAAGTTATGACTAAGAAGACTATAACTAAGAAAGTGTATATTGCCATCTTTCTCTTAGTTATACTAGGTATTGCAACTGCTGCAATAGTCTATATAACACAGGCTTCTAAGTCGGTTGGTGTCAATGTTGGTGACACGTTCACTTACAAACTAATGGGCTATTCAGTTTTATTTAGTTCAGACGCAGTAACTCCAGCCTATCTCTCGGAATATAACAATACAGACTACTACCAAGTCACCATAACAGGAATCGATGGCTCCGTAGTCTCGTTTGATACAGTATGGCAATTCACCAATGGAACAGCAATTCAAAGCTCAGAATGGGCCAATTTGGCGACAGGTAACAATAGTGGCGCCTTCTGGGCTATTTACCCTTCAAACCTTAATGCAAATAATATGCTTTACCCTAAGGAAGCTAATACTGGACTCATCGTTAACAGCACCGGCCCTCAAACATATTCTACCGGTACTAGACAAACAAATTACTGGTCAATAGAAAACGTATTTACCGATGTTAACGACCCAACAGGTAATACAGTGCAAGATAACTTAATGAGCGTCTATTTCGATAAACAAACCGGGATGCTCGATGACTTAACCAACATTCAATATTACAACAACCCGCAATACAACTTAATCATCACTTGGACACTTACTAATTCAACAGTTTGGGGCGTTTAACCGCCTTCTTTTTAATAACGCCACTACACAAAAAGAGGCTTCCAAGGCTACACTTTATGGCAGTATCAAGATTAAGTTGGCGAAATAATACAGCTCTTAACTAAAAATCATTTTTAAATTAAAGCTGTTTTATGTTTTGCTTTGCTTTTATAGCGGCTAGTTTTCCGCCTGCTTTAACAATGCCCCTCTCTAACTCGCTGAGGCTTAAGGCAACCTCTATTTTTGTACCCTTAGTCAGGTTCTTCACAAGTAAGCGCCCGTTAAAGTCTTTAACATCCAAATCCAACACGTCACCCTGCGAGAAGCCTGAATAATCCTGTTTATCGGCGAAGGTTAAGGGTAGAATTCCGAAATTAACTAAGTTAGCCATATGTATTCTAGCGAAAGATTTGGCTATAACAGCTTTTACGCCAAGGTATTTAGGCGCCAACGCAGCGTGTTCCCGTGATGAGCCTTGACCGTAATTTTCGCCGCCGACGAGGAACCCACCGTTTTTCTCGAGGGCACGGGCGGCAAAAGTTATGTCAACGCGGCAGAAAGTGTATTTGCTTATTTCGGGAATGTTGCTTCTCAGGGACATGATTTCTGTGCCTCCTGGCAAAATGTCGTCGGTTGAAACGTTGTCGCCAAGCTTTAGCAACACTTCACCAGTTAATCGGTCGGGTATCGGCTTGAATGATGGTAAGGGTTTAATGTTGGGTCCCATCGCGACACGGGATGTTGCCTTTGTAGTCGGGTAAATAAACATGTTATCGCTCAGCACAAACCTTTCAGGCAAGCTAATCTCTGGGTATTTGCCGAGTTTTCGCGGATCCGTAATTTCACCAGTAATAGCTGATGCAACTGCTGTTTCTGGGCTAACCAGGTAAACTTTGGCATTCTGTGTTCCAGAGCGGCCTTTAAAGTTGCGGTTAAACGTTCGAAGCGACACGCCCTCAGTTGTCGGAGCTTGCCCAATTCCAATGCATGGACCGCAAGCGTTTTCAAGTATTCTGGCGCCTGACTGAATTAAAGGCTCAAGTTCGCCTGTGGCTGCTAGGTTTTGTAAGGCTTGTCTTGAACCGGGCGAAATGGTGAGGCTGACGTTATCACCGATTTTTTTGCCTTTCAGCAGGGCGGAGACAATTTTTAAGTCTCTAAGCGACGAGTTGGTGCAGCTGCCGATGCATACTTGGTCTACAGGTGTTCCTTCAACTTCGCTTACTGGTTTAACGTTGTCTGGGCTGTGAGGCAACGCTATTAACGGTTCAACCGCATTAAGGTCTACATCAAGGATTTCGCTGTATTTTACAGCGTCATCTGCTTTGAGCTCTGTCCACTGGTTTTCTCTTCCTTGTCCACGCAGGAAAGCCCTTGTTGTTTCGTCGGATGGGAAAATGGATGTTGTGGCTCCTGTTTCGGTGCCCATATTCGCTATGGTTCCTCGTTCAGGTACGCTCAGTGTTTTAACTCCTGCGCCAAAGTATTCCAGAATCTTGTTTACTCCACCCTTCACAGTCAATTCTTTGAGCACTTGCAAAATAACGTCTTTGGCTGAAACAAAAGGCGAAAGCTTCCCAGTCAAATTTACACCTAAGATACTGGGCATTTCAAGGTAGAAGGGTTCTCCAGCCATGGCTGCGGCAACATCGAGTCCTCCAGCGCCGATGGCAATCATGCCCATGCCGCCTGCGGTTGGAGTGTGGCTGTCGCTTCCCAAAAGCGTTAGGGACGGTTGGGCAAATCGTTCAAGATAGAGTTGGTGACAGATGCCGTTGCCTGGACGCGAGAAAACAATGCCGTATTTGGCTGCGACTCCTTGCAAGTAGCGGTGGTCATCCGCGTTCCTGAAATCGTTCTGAAGCATGTTGTGGTCAACGAAGCTTAGGCTTAGCTTGGTTTTGACTTTTGGAACACCCATGGCTTCAAACTCAAGGTAAGCTAAGGTGCCTGTGGAATCCTGAGTTAGTGTGTGATCTATTTTTAAGGCAATTTCTTCGCTAGGAACCATTTTTCCTTCGGCTAAGTGTTGAGCGATAACTTTTTCCGTAACGGTGTTTTTCATCTGTTTTTCCCTTGCAAGTAGTGCAAATTTATGGAGTAAGCTTGCACTTATTGTTATATGCCTGTTTGAGGAGGGAAATTAAGCTTATCATGAATTTTTTATGTTTAGTTTACTGGCTTTTTGCTTTCGATATGTGTGTGCGCATTAGCCTACCCCCGGGTCTACTAGATGATCCAAATATGCTTAAGCTGTCGGGGCGATGAACAACTTTAGTAACGAGTGTTCTGTTGGTTGATTTAGATTTGAGTTTACGCAAAAAGGAAAGTTTGGTACAATAAGCAAAATGACAGGAGCAGACGAAAAAATGAAATAGCTAATCGCTCAACAGGATACAGCAAGAGGCATTACCAATGTCGTTTAAAGCGAAAATGCAAGAAGCAGCCAAGAGTAAGAATTCACCAATTGTTTTAGCGTTGGATTTTCCGTATGAGACTCCAGGGAACCGAAACAAAGTTTTGGCGAAGGCCCAAAAAATTCTCAAAGCCGTTCATCCCTATATTTGTGCGGTTAAAATAAATCATCATCTTGTTCTTCCGCTCGGCACCTTTGACGGCGTGCAGCAACTGGTTGAGCAAATTCGCGGTCAAGGGCTATTGGCAATTATGGATGCTAAAGTAAACGACATAGGCGCCACAAACCAAGTCATCGCAGAATATTATTACTCGGCAGGTTTTGACGCTTTAATCGCTAACCCGTTTGTTGGCTGGAACGAAGGCTTAAAACCGCTCTTTGAAGTTTCAAAACGCCTTGACCGAGGTGTCATTCTTCTCTGTTACATGAGCCACAAAGGCGCAAGTGAAGGCTACGGCCAAACAATAATCGATTCAGAAACAGGCGAGCAAACCCTGCAGTATGTTTCTTTTGCCAAAAAAGCTTTGAAATGGAATGCTGACGGAGCAGTGGTTGGCGCAACTTATCCTCAAAAAATAGCTGAGATAAAGCATATTCTTGGGCAAATCGTCCCCATTTACTCGCCTGGCATAGGCGTACAAGGCGGAGCAGCGGAAACTGCAGTTAAAGCAGGCGCTAGCTACCTCATTGTTGGGCGAGAAATCACTATGGCAGGCGACCCGGCTCAAGCAGCACGAAGGCTTTGCGATTCAGTAAAAGGGATATAGGTGCGGTTTTATCTTCCGCGTTTTTGCTCCCAAAGCTCTTTCTTCAGCAAATCACGCACTGCAGACCTTATGACGCTGCTTCTGCTTGGATACATGTTTGCACGGACTAGTTCATCTAAACCTTCCAGATAAGCTTCTGGTAACAGGACTGTTACGAGTTTCACTTTATTTTTCCTCCCTCAAACTATAACATGCATATAACATGCGGTAAATATAAGAGTTAACCAGCAATCCCTAACTAATTCATAAGCTTCTCAACTGATTTAATGTCCCCAAGTATGTGCCGTCCAAAAGGTAAAGCTCAGAATTATCCACATCCACGGCTTCCGAGCGCAAAACAGGTCCAATCAATGCTTCACTGCCGACTTCTTTTCTGGGTCTTGTTTCGTTTACTGGTCTGCCGCCTAAGAAATCGTTGAAACTGGGCATTATGAGAATCTCCCTCGTCTTCAGCTTAATATTATAGTGCTTCTGTAGCGTTTTTGCCACTGTGCCTTCGATTTTTACGTTTTGTTTTTGCAAGAAAATCTTTGCTAAGGCTTCGATGTTGCAGTTTACTTTCATCCACACTTGCCTTGTAATTTTAAAGCCTGCTGGGTCACGGAAAACAACTACGGGATGCAAATGCCCCATAACCAATGTTTTGCATTTCAGCAAGGCTGGTGACGGCCATTTGTGACCATGAAAAACGCCTACGTCACCAATTACTGCTCCTGTTGCGGGAAGAAGCTTGATGTTCTCTGGCAGAAGCGGTTCAATATTGGCATCATGGTTACCACGTACAATAGCTATGTCGCCGATGTAGCCTTGTAATTTGGTAAAAAAATCGGGAACATCTTGCCACTCGCCCAGTTCGCTTGAAACAACCGTGTATTTTACGTCGCCAAGAATAACCAGCTGCTCTGGCTTGTATTTTGTGATTATCGCAGTTAATTTGTTGAGAATTTTTGGCGTTTGGCTTGGTACATGGATGCCTTTTTTTTGCAGCGCAATTTCCCAGCCAATATGCAGGTCAGCGATAAGGAGAGTTTTAGTTTTTTCGGTTTTTATGAGAGCGGCAGGGTGGGGCAAAAGTAAATTTAGCATGCGGATTTAACCAAGCTTATGATTTTTTTGTGAATTTGCATGTTGCCTGAAGCTATGAAACTCAGCGTTTGCTTAGGATCCAATTCAACGTTTAACGCTTGATTTTCTGGGGTCGTTACTATTCCGCCTGCCTCTTTGATGATGAGAAAGCCAGCAGCTACATCTGTCGTGCGCAGTTTTCCGCGCATGTCAACAAAGGCGTCTGTCAAACCATTAGCCACATAGCAGAGTTCAAGTGCGTTAGCGCCAAAGTGTCGGATATGCTTGGTTTTCTCAATTAAAGCGGTTAATTTAGGTGCGACTTGTTTAACTTTGTAAGTGTTTAGGTCTAAGCCTACAATTGCCTCGTCCAAAGAAACTATTTTTGAGGTTTCTATTTTTTCGCCATCCCGATATGCTCCTTTGCCCTTAAACGCAGTATACGTTACATCGTGGAAAAGGTCAACAACCAGCCCAGCATAAACATCCGCCACGGCAGGCTTGCGGGAAACTGCAATTGAACAGGCATAGAAGGGCAAACCATGCAACAAGTTTGTGGTTCCATCTATCGGGTCAACCGTCACATAGCACTCGCCAGGGGTCATGCCGAATTTTTTTACTCCTGACTCTTCACTAACTAACGTGAAGGAAACGTTATGCTGCTTTAGGGTTTCAACGATTGCTGTTTCAGCAGCCAAATCCACCGGCTTCATAGCGTCTCCACCAGCACCCGTGCCCAAGTCAGGTTGAGGTTCCCTTAAGGTTTTGAGGCATGGTTGTATGCTGGTTTGCACGTTGTTTTTGCATTGGATGAGGATTTCTTGCCAGTCGTTTTGTGTTTGCGTTTTCATTGGACTACCTTCTTAGATTCTTTTATGCACTGTCAACTTGATAAAGACTATACTCTAATGCAAAAGCAAGTTGGGAGTTATCGGTTGAAGTGTAGTAAATTTCTGAAACGCCGAAACGCTTATATTTTCTGGAGAATGTCTCATTCAGCAAGGTTCGAAGCTAAAATGTCTAATTGCAAAAGCAAGAAAGAAAACAGTGCATCACAGTTCCTTAGCTTCGACTACTACTTTTATTATTACTATTTTAACTAAGCTCAGAACTGAAAAAATTTTAAGAAAAGTTCTGGGCGAAAAGTGGGTGTAACAAATGGAAAATAACAAAAAAATTGTGGTTAAATTTGGTGGTTCCAGCTTAGCGGATCACGAGAGGCTCTTAAAAGCGGTAGTTGCCGTAGTGAACGAAGCCAAAAAAGGCACACGCATCGCCGTTGTAGTTTCTGCCATGGGCAAAACAACCGATGTGCTCATGACCACCGTGAAACACGCTTCCAATGGGAAACTAGAAAAAAAAGACTTAGACGACATCCTCTCAATGGGTGAAAGAACCAGCATAAGAATATTCGCTGCTGCGCTAAACTCAAACGGTGCAGAATCCTGCTACTTCGACCCAATCGACAACAACTGGCCAATAATAACCGACTCAGCATTCCAAAACGCCAACCCAATTCTGAAAGACTGCGAAAAAAACATCCGCGAATGCATATCGCCAATCATAGAAAAAGGCGTCATACCAGTAGTCGCAGGCTTCCTCGGCAAAACCAAAGACGGCAAAATCACCACTCTTGGAAGAGGTGGAAGCGACACAACCGCGTTTATCCTAGCTGAAGCCTTAAACGCTGATGAAATTGTCTTAGTTACTGATGCAGATGGCATAATGTCAGGTGACCCAAAAATCGTCTCCAACCCAGAACGCCTCAGAGAAATCGACGTTAACACTGTGGTAGGTCTTGCCGATTCAGGAGCCAAATTTATTCACAGTAAAGCCTTAAAGTACAAGCCTAAAAACATCAACGTCAGGGTAATCAACCACGTACATGGCAACCTTTCGAAAGAAGGCACAGTTATCACAGGAGCATTAGCAACCGAACTAGACGCGGAAATAGCACATGCTTTTCCAGTTGCTGAAATAACAGTAATCGGAAACGGTATCTCCGCAAACCCCCAAATCATCCAAGAAATGGTGGAAAAAACTAAACAGCACTCTTTGCTTCTTGGCATGTCAATGAACACAAATTCAGTTATACTCTACGTTTCTCAAGAGAAAAACTTAGATTCACTCTTCAATGACATTCATGACATCACAAAGAGCAACAAAGAAACCATAGCAATGGCGGTCAAAAAAGACCTAGTCTTCATAAAAACAAGCGGTGTTGGCTTAGAAGAGACACATGGCATAATAGGAAAAATCAGCGAAGACCTCAGACTCAGCGGCATAAACATTTCAGGTATACTAACCATAACATCAAGCATCCTGCTCTTCGTAGATTGGAATGAGCGTGAAAGAGCCTTGAAATTAATTAAAAACTCATTAAGGAATCCCAAATAAACAAAGGTGAAAGAACATGAACCCAGGAAAAACCCGACGATTAAAAAGAATCATGCAACAAGACAACCGCACAGTAATCGTACCCATGGACCACGGCGTAACAATAGGACCAATCCAAGGAATAATCAACATGCAACAAATAATCAACCAACTCCTCAAAGGCGGAGTTGACGCAGTACTAGTCCACAAAGGCATAGCCAAACATGTTGACGCTGGAAACGCAGGTTTAATAGTGCAGTTATCAGGAATGTCAAACCTTAGCCCGAACATAAACAGTAAAGTCCAAGTATGCACTGTTCAAGAAGCCATACGCATAGGCGCGGACGCAGTCTCCGTACACGTTAACGTTGGTGCACAAGACGAGGACAAAATGCTAAGTACCCTAGGCAAAGTAGCCGACGAATGCGAAGTATACGGTATGCCACTGCTCGCAATGATGTACCCTCGCGGACCAAAAATACAAAACGAACATGCACCCGACGTAGTAGCCCACGCAGCGAGAATCGGCGCTGAACTAGGCGCAGACATAATCAAAGCAAACTTCACGGGCAACATAGATACGTTCAAGACAGTCATCGAAAGCTGTCCAGTTCCAGTAGTAATTGCAGGAGGACCAAAATGCAAAACATCCCAAGAAATCCTCCAAACCGCACACGACTCAATAAAAGCTGGAGCTGCAGGACTTTCCATTGGACGAAACGTGTTCCAAAATGAGAATCCAACCTTAATAGTTAAAGCGCTTTCATCAATCGTTCACAGTGGCGTTAGCGTTGAGCAAGCGCTTAAAATTCTCGGTGAGCATCGTTGAAGGAACTCTGGATAGAAATAGACCAAACTGCTTCACCGCAAGAAAAAGAAAATTTGCTTAGCCTCGCCCATGAAAACGCTGACGTAATAATTGAAGATACGCAAGCGAGCAACCGCTCTGGCAAATTAAACATAACCTTCCTCACTGAACTAAACGAAAAAAAAATTGCCCAACTGAAAAATGAAAGCAAAAAAACCGCCTTTCGAGTAAGCATTCAAGGCAAAGAAGATGAGAACAAAGCCGCCAAAGCGGCAGAACTCCAAGTTGATTACATAATCATTAACTGCCTTGATTGGCGAGTAATTCCCCTTGAAAATTTAATTGCAAAGACACGAGGCAAAAGCAAACTAATCGCCGAAGTCACCACCGCAGAAGACGCGAAACTTGTTCTCGAAGCCTTAGAACTAGGAACAGACGGTGTCCTGCTGAAAACCTCAAACCCGAACGAACTTGCGAAAGCTGTCAAAGTGGTAAAGGAGCAAATGCCAAAAATGGGTTTAACCTCGGCTAAAATTTTATCTATTAAGCCGATTGGCACTGGAGCCAGAGTCTGCGTTGACACCGTTGACTTAATGGTTCCGGGCGAAGGAATGCTAGTTGGATGCCAATCCGCAGGCTTCTTTTTAGTAGAAGCTGAAGTGAACGAAAACCCCTATGTACAATCCAGACCATTCCGTGTAAACGCTGGAGCAGCATCACACTACACATTAACTTCGCTGCAGAACACCAGGTACCTCTCCGAGCTAAAAGCGGGCGACGAAGTTTTAATCATCAACAGGGAAGGAAAAGCCCGAATAACAAACGTGGGAAGATCAAAAATCGAGTTTCGACCCCTAATCCTAATCGAAGCCCAAGCAGACGAAACAAAAATAAAAACAATCCTCCAAAACGCAGAAACCATACGCCTAGTTGCACCTAAAGCTTCAAAACCAGTTACAGAAATAAAACCAAACGACGAAGTCCTAGTGCACTTAGCCGCCAAAGGAGGCAGACACTTCGGCGTATCCGTGCCGGAAGAAACGGTGATAGAAAAGTGACAACGAGAATCTGCGTCTCGATTCTCCCAAAAAACATGCCTGAAGCGTTAAGTCTAATTGAGAGGGCGGAAAAAGCTCAAGCAGACCTCATCGAAGTTAGGCTAGACTGCCTTGATGCGTCCAGAAACCTTTCAGACGTTGTTAAAAGCACAAAAATTCCTTTAATCGCTACAAACAAACTGCAAAGCGAAAAAGGCAATTTCGCTGGAACTGAAACCGAGCGGCAGCAAACATTATTCAATGCTGCAAAGAACGATTTTGAATATGTTGACGTTGACCTATCAAGCCCAAAACATAAAGAAACAATCGATAAACTCAAGCTATTGGGCGCTAAACCAATCGTTTCCTACCACAAATTTGACGGCGCATTAAGCATTTCTGAAATGGAAAAGGTTCTGGAACAGGAAATTGCCAGCGGAGCCAGCGTCTGCAAAATCATAACAACAGCAAACCAAATTGAAGACAACCTCATCGCACTGAATTTTGTTTCTACCATGTCAAGCAAAACGAAACTTGTTTGTTTCTGTATGGGCGAACTGGGCAAGGTCTCCAGACTTCTTTCGCCTATGTTTGGTGCATTCTTCACATTTGCTTCGCTACAACAGGGCAACGAAACCGCGGCAGGACAAATGACTATTCAAGAAATGAAAGCTGCTTACGACCTCTTGGAGCTAAAATAATTGATTATTTCAGGAAAAACACGCGTATGCGGAGTAATCGGTGACCCAATAGAGCACACGCTAAGTCCCATCATGCATAATGCAGCGTTTAAAGCTTTGAAATTGGACTTTGCTTTTTTAGCCTTCAAAGTTAAAGTTGCTGACGTTGAAAAAGCAGTGAGTGGCATGCGTGCTTTGGGGATTCATGGGTTAAACGTCACTATGCCACACAAAAGTGCAGTGATCAACTACTTAGATGAAGTAGACCAAGCCGCCAAAGCCATAGGCTCAGTAAATACTATTCTTAACAAGGATGGAAGACTTTTTGGCTTTAACACTGACGGCGTCGGAGCATTGCAAGCTTTAAGGGAGAACGGCGTTGAGCCAAGGGGCAAAAAGGTGCTGTTGCTTGGAGCAGGCGGCGCTGCAAGAGCCATAGCATACACTCTTGCGCGGGAAGCTGATGAACTGGTAATTTTGAATCGAACAGCTAAACAAGCAGCAGAGTTAGCTAACCTTTTGAAACAAACGTTCGACAGAAAAGTCGTTGCAGACGCGCTTTCGCCAAACGCAATAAAAGATACCCTTCAGGATTCTGATGTACTGATTAACGCCACTTCAGTGGGGATGAAACCAAACGCTAATCAAACTCCAGTAGCGTTCGAATGGTTGAGACCTGATTTGGCAGTAATGGACATTGTGTACAATCCAGTTGAAACGAAGTTGGCGAAGGATGCAAAAGCGGCAGGAGCCAAAGTAGTAAGCGGGTTTGAAATGTTAATTTACCAAGGTGCTGCATCCTTTGAAATCTGGACTGGGCACTCTGCACCTGTTGAAGTTATGAGACACGCAGCGCTTAACCACTTGTTAAAGGTGTAGAAAGTTGACTGATAAAGCTGTGGCAATAGCGCATGGTGCGGCAACGATTGTTAACGCCATTGCACTCGGGAAAGGCGCGGCTTTTGGGGTTGACTTGTGGACCAAGGCAGAGGTCAAATTAACGGATGACCCTCATGTTTTCAAGGCAGAAATAACCTCTGATCCTAAAGAAAACACTGCCTTAATAGAAAAAACTGTGTTGAGGGTTCTCCAGCGATTCAGTTTGGATAATAGTTTCGGTGCAAAAGTGAAAACGTGGTCCAACATTCCCATCGCCAAAGGATTAAAGAGCAGCAGTGCAGCAGCAAACGCAGTAGCCCTAGCAGCCACAGCGGCGTTAGGTAAAACGCTTGATGATTTGGAAATTGTAAAGTTGGGTGTAGATGCGGCTTTTGATGCGAAAGTGACTGTAACAGGCGCTTTTGACGATGCTTGTGCTTCATACTTTGGCGGTGTGGTGATTACTGATAATTTGAACCGAGAAATAGTTAAGCAGTTGCCGTTTGCTGAAGATTTAATAGTGTTGTTCTATGTGCCGCCAGAAAAAGCGTACACAGCCGACTCTAACGTGAGCAGGCTGCAAACTGTAAAACCGCTTATTGAAATCGCCTACAAGGAAGCTTTGGAGGGAAAGGTTTGGGAGGCGTTGACGCTTAACGGCTTGATTTACTCCTCAGCCTCAGGATACGACACTTCAATTGCGATTGACGCGCTGGCTGCTGGAGCAGTAGCGGCTGGACTTTGCGGCAAGGGTCCAGCGGTAACAGCAGTTGCGTCCAAGGATAAGATTGATTCAGTGAAAGCTGCTTTGAAAAGATATGACGGCGAAATCTTGCAGGCACGTTTGAACCGTGAGAAAGCTAAGGTGCTTTAGCCAATGGCAGATGTAATTGTTAAGAAAACCGCAAGGCTAAGCGGTGAGGTTTGTGCGCCGCCATCGAAGTCTTACACTCAGAGGATGCTTATTGCTGCTGCTCTTTCAAATGGTGCTGGCAAAGTCTCTAACCCTCTGCTTTCCGAGGACACTGAAGCAACTTTACGTGCCATCACAGCTTTGGGTGCAGAAGTTAAAGCTGCGGAAGGCTGCTGGACAGTTGCAGGCGCAATGCCACTTAAAAATGCAAAAGAGCCTATTGACTGCGGTGAATCTGGGGCTACATTGCGTTTCATGATACCTGTAGCTGCCCTGGCACCTGATTCTTCAATCCTGGTTTTTGGTGGTTCTCTTGAACGCAGACCCATCGAACCTTTGCTTCAAAGCCTCAAAGAACTCGGTGCAAAAGTGCAGTCTCAAAAACTCGGCGGTAAAAATGCCATGTTTGTTGAGGGCGGTGGCATTCTTGGAGGCAAAACCTCTATTCCGGGCGACGTTAGTTCGCAATTTATTTCTGGATTGATGTTTGCTTGCCCATTAGCAAAGAAGGATACAGACATCATTCTTACCACGCCGCTAGAATCTGCAGATTACGTTAAAATGACCCAAGAGGTCCTCGCCAAGCATGGAGTTAAAGTTGAAATTCAAAAAAACTTTGAGCGCATATACATTCCAGCCAATCAAACGTATAAGCCCTGTGACTGCAGGGTGCCGGGTGATTTCTCTTCAGCTTCCTTTCTCCTTGCTGCCGCAGCCATAACCAACTCGAAAGTGAAAATAAACAATCTTGATTATGAGAGCGTTCAAGGAGATAAGGCGATTCTGGGCATCCTCAAGCAAATGGGCGTTGCTGGAAAAGTATGCGAGAACAGCGTTGAAATCAATGGAACAGGCAGTTCACTTGAGGCTCTTAAAGTTGACGCGAAAAACATCCCTGATCTGGTTCCAGCTTGTGCAGTGCTTGCATGTTATGCGAAGGGCACTTCTCGAATAAGCGGTGCGCAAAGGCTCAGGTTAAAAGAGTCGGATAGGTTGTCGTCGCTTTATGTTGAGCTGAGAAAGCTGGGCGCCCAGATAGATATGGACGCCACCAGTCTAACTGTGAAAGGTCCCTGTGCCTTGCATGGTGCAGTGCTTGATCCGCATAATGACCATCGTATCGCGATGGCTTGCTCGGTTGCAGCTTTAGGCGCAGAAGGAGAAACCACTATTCAAAACGCAGAATGCGTTAGAAAGTCTTATCCACAGTTCTTCACTCATCTAAAACAGATAGGAGCTGACATAGTTGGCGGGAAATTCGATAGGTAAAGAATTCACAATAACCACTTTCGGCGAAAGCCACGGCAAATACGTCGGCGTTGTAGTAGATGGTTGCCCTGCGGGATTGCCCCTTTCTGAAGCAGACATCCAAGTGGAACTAGATAGGCGAATTCCAGCACAGCCAAAAATTGTTTCTGAAAGAATCGAAAAAGACGTTGCCAAAATTCTCTCAGGAATTTTTAACGGTTTTACAACTGGCGCTCCAATAGCCTTGATAGTTGAGAACAAGGAAATTGACTCAAGTGACTACGAGGCAATCAAAGATCTGCCCCGCCCGTCTCATGCTGATTATCCTGCGCGTGTGAAGTATTGTGGCTTTAATGATTATCGTGGCGGCGGGCGCTTCTCAGGCAGAGTCACAGTGGCACTTATCATGGCTGGTGCAGTAGCCAAAAAATTGCTAAGCAGATTCGGCGTTGACGTTTTAGCTTACACAAGGGCTGTTGGCAAAGTTAAAGCTGATAAAAAGTTTAGTGCTGAGGAAATCCGCAAGAACAGGTACACAGCGGCTACGCGCTGCCCAGACTTAGCCTGTGCAGAAAGAATGGAAGAAGCCATAGTCACTGCGAGAAAAGAAGGCGACAGCCTTGGCGGAGTAGTTGAATGCATCGCCGTAAACGTTCCAGTAGGAGTTGGAGAGCCATTGTTTGATTCGCTTGATGCCGATTTAGCGAAGGCACTGTTTAATGTTCCCGCTGTGAAAGGGGTTGAGTTTGGCTTGGGCTTTAGAGTTGCAGAGTTAAAGGGCTCAGAAAGCAACGACCCCTACATTATGCAAAGCGGAAAGGTTGCAACAATAACGGATAATATGGGCGGAATCTTGGGCGGATTATCCACTGGCATGCCAATCATGATACGGGTAGCAATAAAACCAACACCTTCCATTGGTAAAGAGCAGAAGACCGTTAACCTGTCTACGATGGAAAACGCGAGTCTAAGCATTAAGGGCAGACATGACCCGTGCGTGGTCCCAAAAGCCGTGCCCGCTGTTGAATCTGCGGTCGCCATAACCTTAGCTGACCATATGATTCGCGCTGGTTTAATACCGAAAGTTTTGGAGAGACAAAAATAATGGATGACATCCAACAGCTTCGAAAAAGAGTGGACGAAGTCGACGAACAAATCCTAAATGCACTCAGTGAAAGAGCCAAAATATGCAGGGCTATTGGCTTAGCTAAGAAAAAGCAAGGAATGCAAATAAGAGACGCGCCCAGAGAAAATGAACTCTACAAACATGTCAAAGAAAAGGCAGTCCAATTTCATCTTGATCCCCTTCAAGTTGAAGCGGTTTACCGCGAAATAGTTAATATGTGTAGTGCTGTTCAAGAGTAAAAAGACCTCTCAACGGAGAGTTAATACCTGTGCTCTACGAAATAAACGAGAAAGCCCTAAAGCTTGAAAGCGAAGGTAAAAAAATAATACGCTTAAACCTAGGCGACCCAGACTTAGCTACGCCTAATGAGATAGTTGAAGCTGCGTACGCGGCAATGAAGGCGGGCAAAACAAAGTATTCTTCATCCTACGGTGAGAACAAACTTAGAGAAAAGCTCGCTGAACTCCATGGAGTTAAAGCTGAAAACGTAGTTATAACGCCTGGTTCAAAATGGGGCATATTCGCCACCATGTTCCTTATGCTGAAGGGTGGAGGAAATGTCATTATCCCCACGCCTTACTGGACCGCTTACGAGTTAATAGCTAAAACGCTTGGTGCTCAGACTAAACTGTTAAGAACTGAGATGGAAAACGATTGGAAAGTCGATCTTGATAAACTTGAAAGCCTAATCGATAAGGACACGCGAATGATAATTTTGAACAACCCTAATAATCCTACAAGCAAAGTCATGGATGCTGAAACCCTTGACGGCATAGTGGAAATAGCCAACAAGAAAGGCGTCACTATCCTCTCAGACGAAATCTACGGAACAATCAGTTTCGTTAAAACAAAAAGTATCCTAGAGTATAACGGCAACCGCAACCATATTCTCTCCAACGGTTTCTCCAAGACATTTACCATGACAGGTTGGCGAATCGGCTACCTCATAGCGAACAAGGAGTTAATAGACAACATAACAAAACTTAACCAAATCACCATCAACAACGTTCCAGTATTCATACAAGAAGCGGCACTAAAAGCGCTGGAAATGCAAAAGCAACTCTCAACAAAAATAAAAGAAGAATACGAAGAACGAGCAAAAATGGCAAGCAAAACCTTAGCCAAAGCAGGGTTCTCATTCACAAAACCCGAAGCACCATTTTACGTTTTCCCCAAGCGGCCAGGCTTAAACTCGGAAAAATTCACCTTAGACTTGCTGGACAAAGGCGTAGCAGTAGCTCCAGGCACAGCGTTCGGTGATTACAGAGAGCACTTCAGAATCTCCTTAACTGCGCCCAGAGAGGAAATAGAAACCGCATTAGACATAATAAGCGAGGCGCTTGAATGAGAATCGCCATAATCGGCGCTGGAAAAATGGGAGTATGGTTCGCTAAATTTTTCCATTCAAAAGGCTACGATGTTGTAGTTGCTGACAGGAAAAAAGAAAGAATAACCAATTTGAAAAAAGAATTACAAGTTAAGATGACTGCCGATTTCAAGGAAGCAGTTACTGACGCTGACCAAGTTTTAATTTGCGTATCCATCAACGCTTTTGAAGAAGTAGTCAAAACTATAAGCCCAGCAATTCACCAAGGACAAGTTGTTATGGATATATGTTCAATCAAAGAAACTCCTGTCAAAGTCATGCACAAGTACATAAAAGGAGCTTTAGTTTTGGGCACGCATCCAGTTTTCGGTCCAGGAAGCAACGGCGTCAAACATAAAGCCTACATTCTTACTCCGACAAACGCTAAGGAGGAAAAGTTTGCGGAAGAATTCAAGAAGTGGTTAGAGCAAGAGGAAGCGCACGTTTTTGTCATGTCTCCGAAACGGCATGACGAGATGATGTCGATTGTTCTTGGTTTACCACATTTTCTAGGCTTAGTTGCTTGTGAAACGCTTCTGGAACAGAAAGATTTTACGGAAACAAAAAAAGTCGCTGGCACCACGTACAGGATGTTGTTCACTTTGGCTGAAGCAACGGCTTTGGAAACACCAGACCTCTACGCAAGTCTGCAAACGAACTTGCCTGAACTGGGAAAAATCGAAGACTTGTTTATGGCTAAAGCAAAGGAATGGCTGAACCTAATTAAAAACAATGATGCAGAAGCAATTGTGAAAAGAATGGAGCGCTTGAAGGCAAAATTGATGGAAGCTGATAGTGACTTTGCTAAGTCGTATGAAGTTATGTATAAAATGTTAGAATCAACTGAAAGCTGATGTGGTTAAGCGGCTTTAGGGTAAGAACCCAATATCCTAACGAAAATAGCATATTTCTCTAATGCTTTTAGTGCTTCTGCGCAGCGAGGTTCGGTTCTATGTCCTTCAAAATCGAGGCAAAAATTGTATTCCCAAGGCGTCTTCTTTGTAGGTCTTGATTCGATTTTAGTCAAGTTAATGTTTCGCTTAGCAAATTCTCCCAGCGCATGGTAAAGTGAGCCTGGCTCATGTTTGGCTGAGAAGATTATGCTGGTTTTGTCTTTGCCTGTTGGCGCCGAGTCTTGTGTGGATAGGACGAAGAAGCGGGTGTAGTTTTCGGGGTTGTCTGCGATGTCTTTGGCGAGGATGTGCATGCCGTAGATGTTTGCTGCTCTTTCGCTGGCGATTGCCGCTGCGTTTTTTAGGCTTTTTTCTTTTATCATTTTAACGCTGCCTGCGGTGTCATATGTTGATATGAGTTCGCGTCCGAACTCCTCAAGGAAGCTTCGGCATTGTCCCAGCGCCTGCGGATGCGAATAAACAACTTTGATGTCTTCCAACGCTGTGCCGGGGTTTGCGATGAGGCAGTGTTCAACTTTCACTATGACTTCAGCGCATACTTTCAAATCGTACTTGAGAAAGAGGTCGTAGTTCTGGGTGATGCTGCCCTCTAAGCTGTTCTCGACGGGCACTACGCCGAACTTTGTTTCCTGCGTGCAAACGCTGTCAAAAACGTCCTTGAAGTCTTTACAGGGTTTAACCTGTGTGTCGAACCCGAAGAACTGGAAGACGGCGTTTTCGCTGTAAGCGCCTCGTTCGCCTTGGAAGGCTACTGTTTTCACTTTTTGTTTCCCTGCTTACGATTCTTTATCAAGAGCTTGTTTATACCGTTTATCATTGCTTCAACGCTAGCCATAACAATGTCTTCTCTGGCTGCCCGTGCTGAAACAATGTTGCCTTTTTCGTCTTCAACTTTTATAACTACTTCAGCTACCGCGTTTGAACCGCCAGTTATAGCTTCAAGACGGTATTCGCTGAGCCGTATATTTTCTAGGTTGTTAGTTAGTTTTTGTATTGCTTTCAGAACAGCGTCAACTGGACCCACGCCTGTTTCTGCCGCAATGTACTCTTTCCCATCTAAGACCAGCCTGACTGACGCTGTCGGGATCACTTTGATGCCTGTTACAACAGCTAAGTCGCATAGGTCAACGATTTTTTCTTCCCCTATCACTTCGCCTATGACTGCAGAAGTTAACGCCAGCAAATCAGCATCCGTCACCATTTTGCCCTTGTCGCCTAAGTCTTTGACGCGTTGGACGATTTCTTTCAGTTGCTCTTCGGTTGGGTGAATGTCTATCTCTTCCAGTTCAGCTTTTATGCCACGTGTTCCCGCTAGTTTTCCAGCAACAAGTTTTCTTGTGCGCCCAACCAGCTCGGGCTTTATTGGCTCAAAGGTTAATGGTTTCTCTGTTACGCCACGAGTATGAATTCCAGATTCATGGGCAAAAGCGTTTTCGCCAACAATCGCCTTGTTAGCTTGCACAGCTATGCCAGTCAATGAAGCAACCATTCGGGAAGTGCTGTATAATAATCTCGTGTTTACGCCTGTTTTGTACTTGTAAATCATGTGCAACGCCATAACCACTTCTTCCAGCGAAGCGTTTCCTGCTCTCTCGCCTAAGCCGTTGACGGCAACGTGCACTTGAGCAGCGCCGGCTTCAACAGCGGCCAGCGAGTTTGCGACTGCCATGCCGAAGTCGTCGTGGCAATGTATGCTTATGGGAACGTTAACTACGGTTTTCAGTTCTTCAATGAGCTTGATGGTTGTTTTCGGAATCATTATGCCCACGGTGTCTGGAACGTTTAGGCGGTCCATGCCTGCTTTCTCCGCGGCTTGGCAAACCTGTTTTAGGAAGGGCATTTCTGAACGTGTGGCATCCATTGGTGAAAACTCGCATTTAATGCCATGTTTCTTTACACGTTCAATCGACTCTACAGCAGAAGATAGCACTTGTTCAGGCGTCAAGTTTACCGCATACTTCATTTGCACAGGCGAAGTGGGAATAAACACGTGAATTAAGTCAACGTCGCAGTCGATTGCAGCATCAATATCGCCTTGTGTTGCACGTGACAAAGCGCAGATTTCCGGTTCTAAACCAGCTTTTGCGATTTCTCTAACAACTTTTTTCTCGCCCTCTGAAGAACTTGGAAAACCGGCTTCGATAACGTCAACGCCTAGCTTGCTTAGTTGACGTGCAATCTCAATCTTGTCCTCTGCAGTTAAAGATACGCCAGGTGTTTGTTCACCATCTCTCAATGTAGTGTCAAAAATTCTGATACGTTTTGAGTTTTTATTGTTCATTTTTTCAACCAGTTTTCACTGTTATGGCTGCAGCAATGGCTTCTGCCATTCCCACGGTCGTGGTGTTGCCGCCGCAGTCTGGAACAGTTTGACCGTTACGTAACGCTTGTATTACTCCGTTTTCTATTGCTTTGCCAGCGTTGGTGCATTTCTTGTCGTTGTATTTCTCGCCTAGCCAGTCCAGCATCATTTTTGCGCTTAGTATCATGGAGATTGGGTTTGCCGTGTGTTTTCCAGCCCTGTTTGGTGCTGAACCGTGTATGGGTTCGAAGAGTGCAAAGTTGTCACCTATGTTTGCGCCTGGAGCCATGCCTAATCCGCCAATTAGTTGAGCTGCTTCGTCTGAGAGGATGTCGCCGAACATGTTGCAGGTGCACAGGACGTCGAATTCTTGTGGCTCTTTTATTAGACGCATCGACGCTGCATCAACATATAACTCGTTGAAAGCGATGTCTGGGTACTGTTTTGCTGTTTCACGGCATATGCTTGCGAATAAGCCGTCGGTCACGCGCATAACGTTGGCTTTGTGTATGGCGGTTACTTTCTTTTTGCCATTGCGTAAGCGTGCAATTTCGAAGGCTTTTTTGGCTATGCGTTCACAATTACTTCGGGTAATAACTCTAAGGCATAAGGTTGTGTCGTTACCTATGGTGAATTCTAAGCCTTTGTAAACGTCCTCAGTGTTCTCCCTAACAAACATCATGTCAATGTCTGGCCTAGCCACAGCAACCGCAGGATAAGCCTTCAGTGGACGCAAATTAGCGTAAAGATCAAACATTAAACGTAACTTCACTATGACATCGGCTGCACTTTCGCCTACAGGTCCCTTTAAGCAAACGTGAGAGTCCTTAATTTTTTGCACGGTGTCTTCGGGTAAAGCGGCGCCTCTTTTAGCTAAGGTTGCGTCGCCTGCTTCTGCCTCAATGATTTTCAGATTTAGCCCGAATTTTTTCTGTGCTGATTCTAGAACTTTCAGGGTGGCTTCGGTTAATTCTGGTCCGATTCCGTCACCTGGAATGAGAGATATTTTGTACTCTGTCATTTTTTGTTCATTCTCCTTCGTAAGTTTTCGATTAATCCTCCATCCGACAATATCTCTAAGATAAACGGTGGAAGCTTGTTCACTTGAAAGCTTTTGCCTTTAGAAACGTTTTCTATCTTGCCAGCTTCAAAGTCCACAGCTAATTCGTCGCCTGTTTCAACCGCGGCGGATATGCCTTTGCACTCAATTACTGGTAAGCCGATGTTTATGGCGTTTCGGAAGAAGATGCGCGCGAAGGATTCGGCTAACACGCATTTCACGCCTGCATACTTTAAGGCTAAAGGCGCTTGTTCTCGGCTTGAGCCGCATCCGAAGTTTTTGCCGCCTACTAAGATTACGCCTTTTTTTGCTTTCTCAGGAAACGCTGGGTCTAAGCTCTCTAGGGCATGTTTTGCTAACTCGTAAGGGTCAACTATGATTAGGTATTTTCCAGGCAAGATAACGTCTGTGTCGATGTTGTTTCCGAATTTTATTGCGGTGCCCTTGATTTTCATGTTCATGCTTTTGCCTCCAGTTTTCTCGGGTCAGTGATTTTGCCTGTGACTGCTGAAGCAGCAACTGTTGCTGGAGAAGCCAAGTATACGCTGGCTTGGGTGCTGCCCATTCTTCCGATAAAGTTCCTATTTGAAGTACTTACGCAAACCTCGCCTGCTGCCAATAATCCTATGTGGCCGCCTAAGCATGGACCGCACGCTGAACCGCAAACCATTGCTCCTGCATCGGTGAAGATTTCCATTAGACCTTCGTTCAAAGCTTGTCGGTAAACTTCTTGGGAAGCTGGAATCACCAGTGTCCTAACAGTGTCTTTTACGCGTTTGCCCTTTAGGACTTGGGCGGCTAAGCGTAAATCTTCGATTCTGCCGTTGGTGCATGAGCCGATGAATGCTTGTTCGATTGGAACGTTGCCTACTTCTGAAACTGGCTTAACGTTATCGACTGATGATGGGCAAGCAATTTGTGGCTCTAAACTTGTCACGTCAAATTCCATTGTCCGTTCGTAAACTGCGTCTTTATCACTTTTCAATGTATCAAAGTTGGGCAGTGTCTTGCTGGTTCTGCCTTCTAAGAACTTGCGAGTTGTTTCATCTGGTTCTATGATGCCATTTTTGGCGCCCATTTCCACAGCCATATTGCACAGCGTCATCCTTCCAGACATGCTCATGCTTTTTATCGTTGGACCGGTGAATTCGGCGCTTTTGTATATTGCGCCATCAGCACCTATCCGCCCGATTATTGACAGGATTAGGTCTTTTGGTGTAACGTACTTTTGGAATTGCCCAGTCACGTTTACTTTAATCGCTTCAGGCACCTTCAGCCAAATCTTTCCAGTAGCAAAAACCGCTGCTGCTTCAGTTGAGCCTATTCCTGTTGCGAAAGCGCCGAAGGCACCGTAAGTGCAAGTGTGAGAATCAGCGCCTACGATAACTGTTCCAGGAACCACATGCCCTTTTTCAGGCATGACTTGGTGGCAGATTCCGCCTTTGCCTACATCGTATAAACGTAGTTTTTGGTCTTTGGCGAATTGGCGCATGGTCTTGTGCAGTTCCGCAGCTTTAACGGACTCAGCCGGTACCTGGTGGTCCAGAATCACCACTACTTTTTGGTTATCCCAAACTTTTTCTACGCCTATTTTTTTGAAGGCTTCAACGGCTAAAGGTCCAGTTAAATCATGCACCATTACCATGTCTACGTTTGCATCCACGATTTCTCCTGAGTGCACGGTTTTTTTGCCTGATGCTTTAGCCAAGATTTTTTCTGTTATGTTCATGTTTTTTCGCTTCTGTTACAAATTAACTATTTCAAATCAACCTGCTTGAAGGTTTGTCAATTTTGAGAAACCGAAAGTTAAGGGTTTCCGTCCGTAGAGACGGTTTATTCGTCGATTCTTATTGATTTTGCTCCTCTAGCCAGTGCGGTTATGCCTGTTCTTGCAAGTTCAATGACGCCGGACGTTTTCATCAGGTTTAGGAATGCGTCTATTTTGTCGGGTGTTCCTGTGATTTCTACGGTTAAGCTGTCGGTTGAAACGTCTATGACTCTGCCTCTGAAGACTTCTACGCAGTTTATGATGTCGGAGCGTTCTTTGGGGCTTGGTACGCTAACTTTTATCAAAGCTAGCTCTCGCATCACAAAGTTTCCATGCTCTAGCTCCTCGACTTTAATCACATCGATGAGCTTTGCCAGTTGCTTGACGACTTGGTCGATTGTTTTTTCATCCTCGTTGACTGTTATTGTCATGCGTGCTAAGTCTTTCTGTTCGGTAGGACCGACTGTGATGCTTTCGATGTTAAAGTTTCTCCTTCGGAACAGGTTGGCTACGCTGTGAAGTACTCCTGGCTTATTTTCGACAAGTACGGAGATTATTTTTGTTTTTCCAACTTCCATTTAGTAGTCACCTCTCTGTTGTGGTAAACCGCAGCCTGGAGGCACAAAGGGCACAACGTCCTCTTCTGAGCCAATAGGCACATCGATTACAGTTGTAACTTTACTTTTTAGCGCTGTTTTCACGGCTTTTTGGAACTCTTCCATTGACCTTGCTCGGAAACCTTGCGCTCCGTAAGCCTCTGCCAGCTTAACGAAGTCAGGTGTTTTTCCCAAGTTAACTGCCATGTAACGGCCTTTATAGAGCATTCTTTGCCACTGTGCAACCATGCCTAACACCGAATTGTTCAGCACGATAACTGTGACAGGGATGTTCTCTGTTACAGAGCACGCGAGTTCTTGTTCGGTCATTATGAAACTGCCGTCGCCAGCTATGTCCACGACGGGTCTATCTGGACAGGCGACTTTTGCTCCTATCGCTGCTGGGAAACCGAAACCCATTGTTCCTAACCCGCCTGAGCTAATGAATGTTCTTGGCTTTAATGCTTGGAAGTATAGAGCTGACCACATCTGGTTTTGACCGACTTCTGTGGTGACTATGGTGTTTTCAGGCAGCAGTTTTCTAAGCTCCATCAATAGCGCTTTTGGTAACAGGTCTTTGGGCATTTCTTTTAATAATGGGCTTAGTTGATCTTTGGCTTCTTTAACTCTTTTTGTCCAGGCGTTGCCTTCGTTTTTGTGCAGTTTATTAGCCAAGGCACCATGCAGTATTCTCATAGAGGTTTTGGCGTCGCCGACTATGGGCACGTCAACTTCGATGTTTTTTCCAATTTCTGCAGCGTCAATGTCAATGTGAATCTTTTTAGCGTCTGGGCAGAAAGTGTCCAAGTTTGCTGTTGCACGGTCAGAGAATCTTGTTCCAACAGCCAGCAACACATCAGCCTCACCCATCAGCTTGTTCGCCGCTGGATTTCCATGCATTCCGATGCCTCCAACTGATAAGGGGTGACATTCAGGGAATGAGCCTTTGCCCATTAACGTCGTAGCTACAGGAGCCATCAGCAAATCTGACATTTGCATAAGTTCATCTGACGCGTTGGATATTATGACTCCGCCGCCTGCCAGTATGATTGGTTTCTCAGCTTTTGCCAGCAACTTAGCGGCTTCGCTGATTTTTGCTAAATCGGGCTCAATTACGGGTTTGTAACCTCGGGCATCAATTTTGTTTGTGAATTCTACTTCGGAGGTTTCAGCCTGCACGTTTTTTGGCAAGTCAATTAAGACTGGTCCTGGCCTGCCTGTGGTTGCTATGTAGAACGCGGTGTTAACGATTAGTGGGATTTCAGCGACTGTTCTCGGTTGATAATTGTGCTTGGTAATTGGCGTTGTGATGCCGATGATGTCTGCTTCTTGGAAAGCGTCTCTGCCAATCATGTAGGAAGTGTTAACGCCTGTCGTTGGGACTTGCCCTGTTAAAGCTATTATTGGTGAGGAATCCATGTATGCGTTTGCTATGCCTGTGACTAGGTTTGTGGCTCCTGGTCCTGAAGTTGCCATGCACACTCCTACTCGTCCGCTGGCTCTTGCATAGCCTTCGGCTGCGTGTGCTGCTCCTTGTTCATGTCTGCTTAGTATGTGTCTTATTTTCTTGTTGCCCCATAACGCATCGTAAACGGGCAGTATTGCTCCGCCTAAGATGCCGAATATGACGTCCACGTTTTGGCGTTCAAGGGATTCTAACAGTGCTTGTGCACCAGACATTTTGGTCATTTTATTGCTCTCCTTTTTGAACTATACTCTCGTCTTGAGAAGTTTGGTTTGAAAATTTTTTCAGTGGCAGTTTCAGAGGGTTCCCTGTGAAAATCAAAGAATAAGTACCCGACGATCCCGGCTATTGAGGTGTCGATCCCTCATTTTCATGCCTCTTGAAATTCCATGTTCCTTAAAAGTACAGCGCTGTACAAATAAAAAGTTTACGGTGTCTGTTTTAGTTGTTTACAGCTAATAGTGAATATTTAACATGCCAAAAAACGATGCTACGCCTAATCTCTCCTAGAAAGAGTAGAAGATAGAGGTTGGAAGATAAGATGGTAGCTTGCTTTTAAATAAGGAGGCTAAAGACTCTTAAGAGCACTATTTTTCCGTGAGTAGTTAGTTGTCTTTGATAAAAGCCCTTATAACCCAGAATCACTTTTTTCATAGCTGTGAAAACATTATGTGTGAATTCAACGTAATCTTCAATGGAAAAGTGCAATTCAAGGATGTTATTTACGCTAAAATCGAAGGAGACAACGTGACAGTTAAGAATATTTTAGGCGAAGCCAAAGAATTCAAAAACTGCAAGATCGTAGAAGTTGATGTTAACTCTACAAGGCTTGTTCTCTCTTCGTTGAAACCTTAAAAAAAGTTTTGCCAAGTTGAGTCTAAGCCTGAGCAACCAGCAAAGTCCAGCCAGCTGTTAACTAAACCGCAAAGATTATCCCCGTTGATACAATCGCAAGAAACTCACTAAGCCAGTTAGTTAATGTTTACAACTGTTCTAAGCCGAGTTGGTTCAGCTTGCTTCTCAACTTGGTAAAATTACAACTAATAAGTAAGCAATCAATTCTATATAAGAATGTCTGTACAAACCTCACTAAATTAACTAAGCAAAAAAATTCAGAATTAAACAAAAACTTAGCCAAAAAATCATGGACAAATCAACAAGCAATAAGCAATAATGGAACCTATTTAAATAAAGAAAAGCAATAATATCGTGAGATTATGAGATAAACGTTTTCTGGCTTTATATATTCTAAAGTCAAATAGTTTAACAAAAATGATTGCCAGTCGATTGGCAAGGAAGCAACAATGAGTAATAAGCAAAAATTCGAACAAGATTTAACTCTTCTCTTATGTAGGCTAACAAAGGGTTCTGAAAAAGAAGTTGAAAACAAACTTAACATGCTAAAAGATTGGCTGATAAAACTACAAAAAGAAAACATTGTAAAAATTAACCATTCAGTAATGGAACTTGTATGCGCCAAATACCTCATCCAAAAAGGCTGCGAAGTGCAAATTGAATACCCGTTAAACGAAATTTTAACCTGCGATTTATACGCCATAAAAGGCTATGGAAACCTAATCGTTGAAGTAGAAACAGGTTTCATTCCTCCGGAAAACGCTTTGGCACCATTAACTTACACTTCTGCACGACTAGCAAGCAAAATTATAAGATACAGCAGTTTCGCAGGAAAATTCGCGCTAGGCGTACCACCCCACTACATTCTGCCCTTTCCGCGTGCGCTGGCTAAGCCGCCAAGAAACCGAACAGACCAAGAAATAATGCAGATAAAAAAGCTCTGTGACGCATACTACCAGAAACCGCCAGTTGCCCTTGAAGAAATCCGAAATGCACGCATACAAGAAATCTACATCATCGATGTTGATCGCGCAAAAGTCCAAGAAATCGACCCGGAAGCCTACCTTAAAAGAGCCATGCAAAAAGGCATCGTTTACGATTACATGCCTGCTGAAGTTATGGAGCAATAAAGCCAAGATGTCCTTTTACGTTTATATTTTATTATGCAGTGACGGAAGCTTCTACACAGGCTACACCAAGGACTTAGATGCGAGAACAAACCTGCATCAAAACGGCAAAGGCGCAAAATACACAAAAGCACACAAACCCCAAAAACTAGCTTACGTTGAACTGTTTGATTCACGAAGCAAAGCGATGAAACGAGAAAGAGAAATAAAAAAGCTAAGCCACCAGCAGAAACTTGACCTTGTAAGCTCCCGTGATGAGAAATAAGTTTTTAGAAAGTTTCATTAAACCATATAGCTATACAACTTTTTTGGTTAGAATATGCCCGCAAAGAAATCCACTTGGCAAGAAAAACTAAACGACAGCAAAGGGTATCCGAAAGTAGAAGAAATCAAGGGTAAAATGAGCAAAAAATGGGGCGCAGGTACAGTAGTAATCCCAGCGCCAATCGAAGTAGACCAGTTAATGCGGAAAGTGCCAAAAGGAAAAATAACAACAATCAACGAAATCCGCTCAGCCCTCGCCACCAAACATAAAGCAACAATCGGTTGCCCATTGACCACAGGCATTTTCGCTTGGATTTCCGCCTACGCCGCAGAAGAACAAAAACAGCAAGGCGCAACAGAAATTACTCCTTATTGGCGAACCCTAAAAACTGGCGGATTCTTAAACGAGAAATACCCCGGTGGATTGGAAACTCAAAAGCAACTTTTAGAGCAAGAAGGACATGTGGTAATCAAAAAGGGCAAGAAATACTTTGTTAAGGATTATCTGAATGCAGTAATTCCGTTAGACCAGTAGCGTTAACGCTACTCCTGTAATTACTGGCACTAGCACATTATCATTCACAGGCAACGGAAGAACCTCAATAGTCATCGCAATCGCCGCCCCAATCAGAGCCAGCACTGGCGAAACAAAAAACGTGCCAGCTAAAAACGCAAAAAAGAACCCGGCCAGTGAACCCTCCCAAGTTTTCCCCTTGTTAAACGGTAAAGATGTAGAAATAAGACCTCCGAAAAGCGAAGCGACGCTATCGCCTAAGCAAAACATAGCAATCGCAGCATAACTTGCAGGAGCTGGAAACACAAGCAAAGTTAACAAAATGCCAAAAGCAAAGTATAGCGGAGCTGCTACGAAGCCATGTAGTTCTGATTGAGATGCAGCATGACGCGTAATCGCCGAAATTAGAGGTAAATCTCTTCCTTCTAAACGCAAAAGTTCAGATATAGTATATAGCAATGCTATCGTGAAAATTAACGCGCCAACTATGGGGACACCTATTAAACTAGCGATAACTGGCATAAAAAATCCAGCAGCATGGATGTCTTCTCTTACAAAATCGTTCGTAGACGGAAAAGAACGTTTAAGCGGTTTCCCATCAATAATGGGCAAAATTCCTGAAAGTTTGCCAGTTACTACTTTGTCAGCTTTAACTCGCAAAATAAAATCAGGATTAAAACCAATTTTTAGCATTCCGGGCATGAAAACGCAACGGTTATTTCTATCATCAGCAACAACGATGCAATCGCTCAAATTCAAGCCTTCAGCAGTTAAAATTTGGCTCAAAATTTTCAGTTTACCATCTGGACAAATCGCGTCTCCCCAGATTTCACCTGTTAACTTGCCATCTTTGGTTTCAACTTCAACGCCATAAGCGTATTCTGCACCAACTGTTGCAGCTAACTTTTTAACAATAACCGTTGGCAACCCTGAACTAATCAAAGCAATCTTACAATTCCTCATTTTAATTTGAGAAAAAATATTTTGCAGAAAAGATGTTGAAGAAATTTTTCCGAAAATAAACATTAACGTTTCAGGCTTTGTTCCTTTTAACTCTTTAAAAATATGCTTTAATGCCGATTCTAACTTTAAAATACCTGATTCATAGAGAAAACCGAAAAAAAGAAGCCGAACCAACCTAACGAAACCTAAACTTTTCCCTACTTCAAACAAGAAGCGATTCTTTGGAATAAGCACTCCTTCAACGTCGAAAACTACAAGCCTATTTTTCTCTATAGCAACA
Organism: Candidatus Bathyarchaeota archaeon; assembly: GCA_963715865.1. GTDB lineage: Archaea > Thermoproteota > Bathyarchaeia > Bathyarchaeales > Bathycorpusculaceae > Bathycorpusculum. The sequence continues at coordinate 1,804,568 of OY970280.1, read as the reverse complement.
TTCCTCTCTAAGCTCACAAATGCGTCGTGCTGCCTAAAGAGAAAAAGGTAGCTTGCTAAAGATAAATTATCCTGTTTGGCTACAAAGGTGCTCTTTGTTTTGCAGTTCCAAGGGGCATCCTCCGCCGCAAACTTGGAGTTGAGGGCAATCCTTGCATTTTTGCTCAACGTATGCTCTGCTGCGCAGTTTTACTGCCAAAGGGTTGCCCCAAATCTTCTCCCAAGAATCTGTGAGAATGTTGCCTAGGCTTTCAAAGTAGCTTTGGCATGGGTAAACGTCGCCGTTTGGTCCCACGCAAGCGTTTATCATTGCGGCAGTGCAGGTTTTAACTCCTAAACCCAGCTGTAACAGGGTCAAAATGGCAGTACTGGGTCGGCGTGTACCATAGGAACTTTAAGCCAAGCATGTGGGCTTTGTCGCGGATTTTCGGCAAAAGCAAATTCAACTCTTCGAAGGACAGCGCAAACTCTTGGCTTACGTCAGGTGCTTTGCCTGAGTAAATGAGGCTGTTGCAACCGAAAGCGTCCACATCAAGTCCTTTAATGAAATCGATGGTTGTTAGAAAATCATCAGCATTATGTTTGCTTAGTGTAGTGTTGGTTGAAACGTAAATTTGCGATTGCACAGCATTTCTTATTCCAGCAACCGTTTCACTCCAACTGCCCTTTTCACTAGTCATTAAATCATGAACTTCCGGTTTGTGAGATTCCAGTGTTACTTGCACAAAATCTAAACCAGATTTTTCAAGTACATCAACATAGGGTTTATCCTTCAGTTTTCGCCCGTTAGTTATCAGCCCTGTAACCATGCCTTTGGCTTGAGCGTACAGTAACAGTTCTGGCAAGTCCTCGCGCAATGTGGGTTCGCCGCCTGTGAAGGTTAAGATGAAAACGCCGATTTCACTGAGTTTATCGATGACACTTTTCCACTGCGCCGTTGTTAGTTCCGGTGTCTCGTGCGGTCCTCCAGCGTAACAGTGAACGCAGTCGTTTTGGCATCTGAAAGTCAAAGCTAAATCCATGCGTAAGGGCGCTGAATACTGGTAAGAGAATGGTTCTTCCTTTTCAATTTCAAGATAAGATACTGGGTCGACTTTTTCCGTTTGCGCCAAGGTACTAACCGTATAGGTTAATTTTTCATAATCAGCTTTAGCAGTTTTAACGTTGACATGATACATTCGGCGAATTTTAGTTAAAACCTGTTTTTGGGGCAAACCCTGCATAAAAAAATATGCAAATGCCGTTGCAGTGTGGTTTAAATGAAGAACCGTGTTGGCGTTAATCACCATAACGCCTTGTCCAGACTGCTCTACTCTCAGTTGAAGGGACATGCCTGCAAACTTGTCCTTACCACGATAAGTATAACGTCCTTGAGGAACCCTTGGCTTAACAAAAATATTTTTCAGAAAACTCATTTCTAACGAACACCTCCACCTGCACATGCACAAGCGCATGAAACACAAGCGCAAGCACAGGCACAAGCCGCACACGCACAGACGCAGTCAGCTCCGTGATGTGCTGGTTCATGAGATGCTTTCGGTGGTGCCGGAACGATGGCATTAGCGAATTTTTCTAAGCTTAATACTATATTGTTTGAAGTGTTCTCTACCGCAGTTGCTATGTTGTTTGCGAATTCAGCTCCTGGAATAGCTGGTGGTTTGCCTGATTGCGCTGGTGCCTCAACGTTTGGTTTGTATGTGGGATGTGGATTATACTGTGAATAGCCATACCACCACCAGAACCAAAGTGGATTTGGCTGGAAAACCCTGTCTTTGAAGACTGTTTCTGTGCGTGACCGTTGATTTGGGTCAAGCATAAGCCAGAGCAGTTGCTCATCATAAGCGTTTGATGCTAACTCGACAGTTCCAGCTTGTTCCACTTGTGTCCATGCTTGGCTTACGATTTTTCGGTAGTAGTCAACGGTGTCCTTTCGGCTGTAACCGTGCATTTTCTGCTCTACGGTGTCACGCAGAAACATGATTGTGTGCGCAAGTTTCTCCTCATCGAGCGTGCCATTAGCCTTTAGCGAGTTAAGGAAATCAATCTCGTAATACCTTAGAGGATTCTCTGCGCTACCTGTTTTGTTCTCATAAGGTGGAAGCACACGAAGTTTAAGCGCAGGTTTGGTTTCTTCAGCCCAAACAGCCCTTTTCTGCAAAAGACTATAGAGAATTTCAGTTACTATCTGTGTTGGCTTCAAATCAAGAAGGTAAGATGCTTCAACGGCTGTTAAGCCGCGTTTAATCCCTAAGGTTTCCATGCTGATTTTCGGTGTTAAGTAAGTGCTTTTTCTGCACCTTGAAAACGATGAATCCGATCACAAAAATAGCAAATGCCGCTAATCCAAAAAGTAATATCGAAATTTCCAATTCTTCGAGACCACCTACTTGAGAAGGATAATAATTGGGCAAGTATTTGGCTGGAAAAGAAACACCTACCAAGAATTGCTCATTAGGCTGTAGAACCGGTTTTTCCCAGTAAACCGCCAATCTTCCTTCCACTAACGAGGTGCTGTTGTAGAAGTTTTGTGTAGTTTTCACGTCGCTTATGGCAACGCCGAGTGGAAGAACAATTTGTACCCGCACATCGTTGATTGGCACTGACATCCATTCAGGAGCAAACTCCATGCCCAAATTGCCTGGGTTCTGCGTATCATTGCTTATCATGCCTGCAACATTTGTTGTTAGGGTGAACCAAATGGTGTTTCCAGCTGTTAGAGGCTGGTTTAGGGTTACTCGGACTCTGTAGTCGCTTCCACTACTATCATCTGATGTTTGAAGTTGGTGTCCATATTGGTCAACAGCTTGGCCTATAGTAAAGTCCCCTTTAGGTTGCCCTATATCTATCGCATGTATATCAGTTCCAGAGTGTAGCGTTAGGGTCAGATTATAGGTTAAGTCGATTGTTCCATCTTGGTTTATGAATATCTGTGCCCATTGGTGGTCAAAACTGTAGACTCTTTCCTGCGCATTTGCTAAGCTCATAGCTGTCAGTGAAATAATTAAGGCAAGAATAACCGTCAAGACGCAAATTCGCTTCACCATTTTGGTTCCTCAGTAACCTCAAACGTGGTACCGCAATAGGGGCATTTAACATAGGGCACGCCTGACACAATTTTTATTTGGTTAGCATCTATTGACGCTGAACAGTTTGGGCACTTGATTGCTTCAGCTTTCATTTGTCCTGAAACTTCTAATCGCTGGATAACTGTTTTTGGTTTGCGCGTAACATAATAGATGCCCACGATTACGGCAAGGCCAATAATGAAAAGCAAACCACTTGTAACAAGCCTCGTTGCTGTCGCTTGAACTGAAGCGGCAAGAGCGAACACTATTGCAAAGAAGAATAATACTGTAACCGCAATGGCGCCAAGTATTGTTATGGCTTTCACAATTAGGTTTGGTGTAACAGTTTCCAATTTAAACATAGCCCTTAGCCACACCTGTGCTGATTTGCATCAGGATTTTCTGAGCAAATTGGTTGCGTCAGAATAACTCTTCGGTTAACTATTTATTGATAATAGCGCTAAGTTGAAGTTATGAGAAGATTTTTATGCTTGCAGTGTTACTAAACTGTAAAGAAGTGTTACTGCATGATTGAACCACAAACAAACCAAAACCGCTTCACAGTCAACATTGCATTAATCAGCATTTTCAGCGCGTTATGGGTAGCTTTGAACCTAACAGTGGCGCCGCTTGGCTTTAGCCTGTTTGGTTTACCAGTAGTTCATGGCGTAATAATTTTTTTTATGCTTCTTCTTGTTACTTGGGCTACTGGCCAGTATGGTGCTGCGTCAGCTGTTGGTATAATAGGTTCTGCGATTGCTTTGCTTGCTGGTGGCCCGCTTCCAGTCTTGGGGTTTGTACCTGCAGCGATACTGTTTGATTTAGTGCTATTAGTTAATCATCACAGAATAAACACGAAGCCAGTTAACATTGCAGTTGCTGTTTTAGCCTCGATGGTTTGCGCCTATGTTGCTGCTCTTGTAAACGGAATCGTCATCCTCAAACTTCCGCTCATGGTTGTACTTACTGTTTGGGGCGGCTGGACAGTTCTTGGCGGAATAATCGGCGTTGTCGTTACGTTGCCTATTGTTGGAGCTCTTGAGAAGGCGCAGGTTAAGAAAGTAAAAACAGCATAGACAGACATTACCAATATTTAAACTTGGAAAACCGCATTGAATACTTGTATTAATTTATATATACACGAAACGCAATCAAGATAACCGAGGACAGCTTGGCATGGCTTGGTATGATGACCCCTTAACAGTCATTGCAGTTGCGGTAGTGATAATGATCGCCTGCGGAATAATTATTTCTGCCATGCGAAGGCTGGGCAGAAAAGCTCCGCAGAAAAAGCCTCAAAAAATAGGTGATTCAAGCCTTGAGTATGCTGGTTTACCCTTTAAAATTTCTAAAAGCGTCCAGACAACAACGGCTTTTAACGCGAAAGACGAACTGCGAATCCTAGATTTAGAAAGAGAGATTTTAGGCGATGCACTACGCCGCTTGTATGAAGCCCAAGCGGAAGGCAAAATTTCAGAGCAAGAAAGAGAAAAACTTGCAGGAACCTACAAGGCAAGAATGATGTCTATTAAAGAATCCATCGCGAAAGATGAAACAATAGTTGCACTGCATGATCTTGAAGGTATGCAGGAAGATTTAATGAAGCTTTTCAGTGAACGCTTCGGAGAATTAACATCAAAGGTTGAAGAGCTTAGAACAAAAATTGACGTTAAACCGATAAAAGAGATACCTGTAAAATTACCCACGCAAATGCCAGCAACGCAGATAGAAGAAATTGAGGAAGAGGCGGAAGAGGAAGAAGCAGGCGAGGAGAAAGCGAAAAAGAAACGGAAACTGCCAGAAGAAAAACCTGACGCTAAAACTGAAGCTGAAAAAAGAATAGAATCCATTAGAAGTGAAGTTGAGAAGGTTTTAGATAGGCTGGGGCAAATGGAAATTGAAAGCTAACCTTGAGCCAATTCAAGAGGCAAAACGAAAAGCAGCCTTAGAAGCGGTTAAACATGTTGAGGACGGCTTTATTGTGGGTTTAGGAAGCGGAAGCACAGCTGCGTTTGCCATAGAAGCACTAGGAGAAAGAATGAAACGCGAAAAACTGCACATCATGGGTGTTCCCACTTCTTATCAAGCTTTCTTGTTAGCTGTTGATTGTGGAATTCCGATAACAACGCTGGATGAGCATCCAGAAATAAATGTGACGATTGATGGGGCAGATCAAATAACCCCTGAATTAAATCTGATCAAAGGTATGGGTGCAGCGCTGGCGAGAGAAAAAATTGTTGCTGCAGCCTCTAAACTTAACATTATAATTGCTGACCAGCAGAAAAAGGTGAAGGTGTTAGGTGAAAACAATCAGTCAGTGCCCATAGAAGTTTTGCCTTTTGCTATTTCGCTTGTGAAACGAAAAATCATTGCTGTTGGTGGAAAGCCTGTTTTGCGGGAAGGCAAAGGCAAGCTTGGTCCAGTAATAACTGATAATGGAAACGCCATTTTAGACGCAAATTTTGGTGAGATAGCTAAACCTGGAGAGTTAGATGCAAAGCTGAAGATGATTCCTGGCGTTGTGGAAACAGGTTTTTTTGTCGGGTTAACTGACATTGCTTACGTTGGATCAGTTGGCAGTGTAGAGAAGATTGAGCGGATTAGAAAGTAGTTAGGCAAATTTCTAAGCATTAACGCATATACGATTAATCAGGTTAACATTAATTGCTTGTTTGTCGCTGTTACAATCTACATGGATTGATTTTTTTTGTCGAACAATTTTTGTATCCATTGTCTGAACTGTACATTCCGTCATTTAATGCTGCTTAAAGGAGCTTCTAATGTGCGTTATGTGCGAGTGGATGAATTCTTGTTCTGATAGGGCTTTGTTGATTAGGTCTTGGACTGCAGTGTTCAAGTTGCCACTGTAGTAGGGTTTCACAATTTTTTGAGCAAACTCTGTAATGAGTGAGGCTGGAATACCATGAAACGTCAAATCAACCAAGAGGTCTTCCTCGGTTGCTAAGAGTGCTGTTTTCTTTTTCATATGAGTCATCCGTGAGTCATGGTTATCGTTCGGTAGTGGTTAAAAGATGACCTGAGAAACTGCTACGCTAAGCAGTGGAGGGTTAAGTGAAAGTAAAATGTTCTTTTTAATTGGTTTTTGTTTTTCCGAGATCCTCATACTTTTTACGATAATGATTAGCCCTTAATCTTGGCTAGCGGCTTTGGCTTACTCAGCAACAGTAAAGCAGAATTGATTACAACTGAAATGCATCCGGCTTCTGCAAGAACAACAGCTAAGACTGGATTCAAGATACCGAAGGCGGCTAAGCTCAATGCGACAATGTTCCAGATAAAGGCGTAAACTATGTTCCCCTTCATTCTGTTAAATGCCTTCCGACTTAGGCTGATCGCGTATTCAACCTTTGTTAAGTCGTCGCCAAGCAGAGCCACGTCAGCAGTCTCAATGGCTACATCGCTGCCTGCCGCGCCCATCGCAAACCCAACATCCGAATTAGCTAACGCAGGAGCATCATTCACACCGTCACCAACCATCGCAACAACATTGCCTTTTTTCAGTTCTCCAATAACCGCAACTTTCTGTTCAGGCAAAAGCTCAGCATGGTACTCATCAACACCAATCTGCTCAGCGATAGATTTAGCAGTCCGCGCATTATCGCCAGTCAACATAGCAGTTTTGACACCTAAACGCTTGAGCCTCTGTATGGCTTCCAAAGAATTCTCCCTGACTGTGTCAGCCACAATGACTACGCCGATAACATTTCCGTCTAGTGCTACGGGGATAGCTGTTTTTCCCTCGCTTTCGACCATGCTCATCAATTGATTCTCTTCTTCTGAAAACTCCGTTTCCATCATCTTTCTTCCAATTAGGATATGTTTATTTCCGTAATGGGCATCCACGCCTTGCCCAGGAATAGTTTTGAAATCTGTGGGGTCAGGAATTTTCAAGCTCATCTCAGTTGCCTTAGTGATGATGGCTTTGGATAAGGGGTGTTCTGAAAATTTCTCAGCAATTGCTGCATACTTAATTGTATCTGCTTCAGAGTAATTACCGAAAGTTTTGATCTCGACAACCCCGGGTTCGCCGATGGTTAACGTGCCAGTTTTGTCAAATGCGACCAGCGTAACGTCTTTTAGCTTTTCGATGTGTGTGCCGCCTTTGATTATTATGGCGTTCATGCTGGCATTACCAATGGTTGCGGCTACAGCGACGGGAACAGCTATTGATAGCGCGCAAGGACATGCGACTAAGAGAACAGTTACGGTTCTAGCGAGTGCAACTTCAAAACCAAGTGTGAAATAACTGGCTGCAAAGACAGAAGATGACAAAACTGCCATGATTGGCAAGAAGTAAGTGGTAAATCTGTCAGCAACGTTCTGTATGGGTGCTTTTTTCTCTTGAGCTTCTTCGACTAATTGAATGAGGTGGGCAAGTGTAGTGTCCTCAGCGATTTTTTCGACTTTAATTTCTAAAGCCCCATGCTCATTGAGTGTGCCAGCAAATGTGCGGTCGCCTACTGTCTTTTCTACAGGAATTGATTCACCCGTTATCGTTGCTTGGTTGATGGTGCTGTGTCCAGAAATTACTGTTCCGTCAACTGGTATTTTGTCGCCTGGTTTGACTAAGACGATTTCGCCTACTTTAACCTCGTCTATGGGTACTTCAACTTCTGCACTGTCTCGACGTATGCGAGCGGTGTTGGGGCTCATGTTTATGAGCTTCTCGAGGGCGCCTCTTGTTCTATGGATAATGTATTCTTCAAGCGTCATACCTGCGAGTATAATGAAAGCCACTATAGCTGATGCTGTGAGGTAACCAACTGCTTCTGCTGTGCCAGTAGCTGATGCTGAAGGTGAGACGAGACCAGCTATTACTGAAATGAAGATGGCAATGGTTGCGAACAATTGGGCGGTAACGTTCCCGTGAAGCAGAGATCGAATGCCATGCAAATAGATGCGGTAGCCCAAGGCAACGGCGATTAAAGTTAAAATAATGCTAATTTCATGCGCGTAAGCTACTTGAGTTCCAGATATTAGGGCGCCTGCTAAAGCGAATAGCCCAAGTAAAATTACTAGAATTACGCCTTTGAAATGTTCTCTCATTGGATTTCTTCTCTTGATAATACTTCAACTTGATAGCCGAGTTTTTCAATGCGTTCAGTGATCTTGGAGAAACTGATTTTTTGTGTGTCGTATTCTATTGTGACCTTGCCGGTTATCTCGTCAACTTTGACTTTTGAGACTCCGTTTAACCTAGCGACTGCATGTCGAAGGCTGTCTGCTTTAAAATCAGAACAAACGCTGCATCCTGTGCAGTCTGCTTTTGAAGCGTTTAGGATAACTTTCTCAGTTTTTTGTACATGTTCTTTTTTTGTTTCCAAATTGTTCACCCTTCTATCTACAGGTCATTTGATCCAGAACCTCTTTTGTTAGTGTGCTGACAAGTTCTGGTGTTAACTCATCAACGATATTGTGTATTCTCGGATCTACAATTGAGTACATTCTTTTGGTTCCGTCCTTTCGACACCTTACTATTCCAGTATCTTTGAGTATTTTCAAGTGGCGCGAAACGAGCGGTTGAATGAGGTTTAAGTGTGGAACTATTTCGCAGACGCACTTTTCGCCATCTCGCAAAAACGATATTATTTCGAGTCTGATTGGATCGGAGAGTGCGTGGAAAACTGTTGATTTGAACCGGTTCTGGTTTTCCTCTTTTGCGGACATGGTTTGCTTTAGTGTTGATAACAATATTTAAAAGTTGCTATGAATATGAGTACAAAACAAATATGCAATAAAAAAAGGCGACAAAAAGATGTCTGAAGAAACTTGGCACGGAATTCCCCGAAACAAAATACCCTGGTACCCCACAGTAGACTACGAAAAATGCGTCAGCTGCGGCAAATGCGTAGAATATTGCACGCTAGGCACTTATGAATTTGTAGAAAAAGACGGAAAAAAAAGGCCAATCGTGAAAAACCCAAACAACTGCGTAGTGCTCTGTACGGGCTGTGACGGAATATGCCCTGCCGGCGCCATCACACATCCTCCGAAAAAAGAAACCCGTGAGATAATCAAGAACTTGCGAAAGCTCCACATGTTGCGTCCTCATTCAAAGAATTAAGATTAGGTGAAAATCAAACGTGAAAAGAGTCCTTTTTGTCTGTGTTGAGAACGCTGGCAGAAGTCAAATGGCAGAGGCTTTCGCCAACAAGTACGGAAAAGACATTTTCGTTGCATCCAGTGCCGGCAATAAACCAGCTGACAAAGTTAACCCTGTAGTTGTGGAAGCCATGAAAGAGATAGACATCGATATTTCAATGAACAAACCAAAATTGCTCACTGCCAAAATGGCGCTAGATGTAGATTTGATTGTAACCTTGGGCTGCAATGATCAAGGAATCTGCCCCGGACCATTCTTTAAGCCCACAGTTGATTGGAAGCTTGAGGATCCAAAAGGCAAACCCATCGAGAAAGTAAAAGAAATCAGAGACGAAATCGAGCGCAGAGTCCAGAACCTAATAGCTGAACAAACTCGGTAAGCACATTTGTTAGAAAAGAGGGAAGAATTTGGGAATATATATTGGAATAAAAGAGAAAGCGAAACCCGAAGTTTTTGAAAGAGAAACTGATCCAACAAAGGAAACCAACCCTCGATATAACTTCATTTATGGGCCGTGCAAAACAGTTGAAGATGCGCAACGATACATCAAGGCTATGGGTGAGTTAGCTTGCGGCGAGAGCTAAAACGCGAAGCATGCTGTTTTAGTATTTTATCCAAGTGTTCCTTTTATTGCGTCTGCCTTCAGCCTAAGCGAATCCATTGCATCCTCATAGTTTAGACAAGAATCTCCACTTTTCTCTGGCTCTTTGAGGACGCAACGTCCTTTTTTCCAGTTTATGCAATTGGCACGTTCACATAAAGGGTAATCCACTAACTGCCCCTTCTGGTCTGCTTATACTTCACTTTATTCTTCCATCTGCTCAAGCATCTTTTCTGTGCATGCATCAACAAGTTCAGGGGTTACGTCGTCAATAATTCTGAATATTTGCTGGTTCGTTATTGAGTAGAGTCTTCTGTTGCCTTCTTTTCTGTAGCTGACTATTCCGCGGTCCTTTAGGATCTTTAGGTGGCGAGACACTAGTGGCTGGACGAGCTTCAGGTGAGGGATAATTTCGCAAACGCACTTTTCTCCGTCACATAGAAACTCAAGTATGTCAAGCCTGACGGGGTCTGAGAGGGCTTTGAAAAGTTTAGCCTTGAGCTTGTTCTTGTTTTCTGATTTCGGATACATCACTATAACGGGGGGCGGAAGTGAATATTTAAATATTGTTATTTAGTTGACTCACATTCATTGAAAAAACAATTCGGAAGCTCCGTAAAGGTAGTTTAGGGTCGATAATGCTGAAGCCGAGAACGAAGTATAGTATTCGCTGCGCGATTGAAAAATAATTCTGAACATCCCGGGATGCCCAAGGATTGGCGTGTCCGAAAAGAAATTGAGAATATATCAAAACATAAATATAACAATATAGCATTTGCTTTCAAGGATGGTTCACCATGAAAAAATCTAACCATGCCCTGATCATTTTCGTCACCTTTGTTTTGACCTCATCAGCGTTTTTCTGTCTCGTATTGTCTCCAGCCTCGCTTGCATATGCTAATTCTTCCTCGGATGATTGGCCAATGTTTCATCATGATCTAACTCACGCAGGCTACTCAACCAGCACACCAACTGCAACTTACGACACTTTACTATGGAACTATACGACCAATAGCGTAGTTGGGGCTTCGCCTGCAATCGTTGATGGCCGCGTCTATATAGGCTCTGACGGCGGAATCGCTTACTGTCTTAACGCGTCAGACGGATCCGAAATATGGAATTTCACAATCCATGCCACAACCCGAGGGCTTCAAGGCGCAGGAGGCCCAGCAATAAGTTCTTCAATGGCGGTTGCTAATGGCTATGTCTACTTTGGATGTTACGACCGCAACGTGTATTGCCTGAACGCTTCAACAGGCGATAAAGTGTGGAATTTCACAACTGGAAATACTGTGGAGTCTTGCCCCGCGGTTGCTAATGGCTATGTTTATGTGGGTTCGTGGGATGGAAACGTCTACTGCCTTGACGCAGCGACAGGAAACAAAATATGGAACTATACAACGGGAGGCCTTGTAGAGTCTTCTCCAGCCGTCGTCGGCGGCCATGTTTACATTGCATCAGCAGACAGGAACGTCTACTGTCTTGATGCGTTAACCGGCGACAAAATATGGAACTATACAACTGGGAAACTGGTGGAGTCTTCCCCAGCAGTTGTCGGTGGCTATGTCTACATTGGGTCTGAAGACTATAACGTATATTGCCTCAACGCCTCAACTGGAGCAAAAATATGGAACTACACAACTCAAGGTTGGGTTGACTCTTCCCCCGCAGTTGCCAACGGATACGTTTACGTTGGGACCGGGGAGTCTGAGGAGCCGGACAAAAACGTTTACTGTCTCAATGCGTTAACTGGAGCGAAAATCTGGAACTACACCACTCAAGACGGGGTGAATTCGTCTCCTGCGGTCGCCGGCGGCTACGTTTACGTGGGAGGTTGGGATGGCAACGTCTACTGCCTGAACGCATTAACTGGAGCAAACGTATGGACGTACACCACCCGAAGTCATGTGAATTCTTCTCCAGCTGTTTCGGGCGGCTGCGTTTATGTGGGTTCGTGGGACCACAACGTTTACGCGTTGGGCACCCCGCTGACAGCGCCCACGCCTTCGCCGGCAACTCAGCCAGCGCTGTCTTTTCCAGCAGAAATCATTTACCCAATAGCTGCTACAATCGCTGTCGCAGTAATCGCCGCCATAGCGATGATACTTAGACGCAGAAAACACTATTCGCGTGAGCAAAGCTAAGTGCCGAAAACGTGAAAAAAGAAACACACAAGACATTAAAAACCTGCGAAAGACCTAATGCTTAGCGTCTACAAAGAAAGAATATAGAATAGGTGAACTTCAAACGTGAAAAGAGTCCTTTTTGTCTGTGTTGAGAATGCTGGCAGAAGCCAAATGGCTGAAGCTTTCGTCAACAAGTATGGCCAAGGAAAACTAACTGCACAGAGTGCAGGGATAAAATTAGCCCCCAAAGTGAATCCGGTTGTAGTGGAAGCCATGAAGGAAAAGGGTATCGACATATCTATGAACAAGCCCAAACTGCTCACTCAGGAAATGGCAAACAAAGCCGACTTGATTGTCACTATGGGCTGTGGAGCTGCTGACCTTTGTCCTGGTCCCTTCTTTAAGGATACTCTTGATTGGGCGCTTGAAGACCCTAAAGGCAAATCGATAGATAAGGTACGAGAAATCAGGGATGAAATTGAGCGCAGGGTTAAAGAACTAACAATAGGTGCTTAGAGTGATTGGAACGTTACGGTTCAGTGTTCTCTTTGACTGGTGCAGTTGAGAAGGCGTGAAGGGTTGATTCGAGAATCCATGAATCTGGGTTTTGGTATTTGACTATAGGTGTTGCATGCCTTAGTCTTTCTGTTTCTCTAGTTTCAAAGTAGCATATGATTTCGAGGATAGTTTCTTTGTGTTTTTGTTTTTGTTCTATAAAGGTTTCAAACAGTTTCTTGAAGTTAGTTAAGTTTATTGCTAGCTTTGAGAATTCGTCGGCTATTGTTTTAATTGCGCCAGATTGGAGGTAATTCGTGTATGCCTCGCTGAGTTGGTCTTCTAGGTTGCTGAGTTCTTTTAGTATTTCGCAGGAAATTTCGTAGTCTACGTTGTTGATTTTAGAAATTTTTTTTGTAAAGGCTGAAACGCTGTTGGTTACTTCTGAGAAGTTCTTTTTGGGGCTCGTTTTTTCTGTTTCAGGCATATCTACATAATCGAGTATTCCTTGAATGATTTTGGCGCATTTTAGGCTGTCATAAGCGAAACCTAAGATAAAGCCGTTTTCAGGCTGGTTGATTTTCTTAGAAAAAGTTTCATAAAGCCTAAAAGCTTCGATTTCTAGATTGGCGCAGCATTTCAAGTACTGGGCGCTTTCTTGTACCTTTTCATTCATTTTTCTTAGCCCAATAAAAGGGTGTAGTAAGTATTAATAAATGTTATTGGTTTCTTTTTTTCTGTGCTCTCTGTTCAACGCATGTACAAATTCAAGAACTGTAATGCTAACATAAGGATGGTAAAATACAAAGTATTTAGGGAAATTTGGGTTTGGGACTAAAATTTAATCCAACCAACCAAAAACTACTCAGCATGACCTTCTGGAAAGACTTAATCAAGGCAGTATACAGGATTCAGCATATACAGAGGTTCCATAGCAGGAAAAGAGGCTAGTACCTAGAAATCAAGTCAATATAGGGTACGTATATAGGTATAGTCGGAATCGAGTATACGGTAATCAAGTAAGGAATTAGAATTCAAATAATGATTAAATCTTTCTTAGAATACTACCGTTTTATCACTTATGTAACACTATTTTTTTCTTAGATTGTTCTTGCGATTTTCGTTAGTTATTAGGAGTAATTACTCTAAATTCATAATTAATAAACAGTTGGATTAACGAGAGTGATTCGATGAGTAAGGAACATGAGTAAAAATTACCTGACCTTAATCATTTTGATTACGATTGCTGTTATTTTGAATAGTTTAGTATTGGGTATGTTGGTATCCCAATCTTTCGCTCAAAATGCAACCACCGTTGCCAGCCCCTCTCCCAAGACTTTAAGCAGCACTATTCCTTCTCCTACGCCTTCTGTTACTGCTACTCCTTCCCCTATGCCATATAGCGTTAATATCCCCAGCCCTTCTCTCTCACCTAACACTGACAAGTTAACTATAACAAACGTACAAGTAAATGCAAGTGCAGGCACATTCTTGGTTTCAGTCCTTAACAGCGGTTCATCTGACCTTGCAATTACTGATGTCTATGTCAACGACTATCCATTAAACCTTGAAAAAGACATAGCAATACCAACAAATTCTAACATAAGTTTGATTTTGACTTTGACAGGCGGTATAACAGTTGGTAACACTTATCAAATCAGACTTCTGTCGTCAGAAGGCTGTTCGTCCATCTACTACATAATCGTTGCTTAAAAAATAGTAAATCTAATTTTTTACTTAACACCTTTTCTCAATTAGATTATGATGCGGTAAACTTACAATATTATTTTCCTTAAAGGAAAAGTACGTTGGTTGGACTAAAATTTAATCCCCAAACCCAAACCGATTCACGCTTCTTTTCTGGCATATCGTTTTTTGATATATTCTGATTTGGTAATGAAGATTATATATTGAATCTTTAGTGTTAATACTATTGGTTGGTATAACAGTGAGGAAAACATCAAGCAAAGACTTTATCGCAGGTTATGACAAGATTTGGCAGAAAGGCCCAGAAGTTAAGCACAAGTATTCAGAGTGCTTTTGGGCGAATGAGAGTTAAAATTATCGAGGAATAAAATGATAAATCAAGAATATGCCCAAAATCTTAACCATGAATTTGCTGAAAAATGCAGAAAAGCACTAGAAAAATCTTATGGTGCTGCTGTTCCAGTACCAAAATGCATCGTTAAATGAGCAAAGCACGAAAAAAGGAGCAAATTACCTGTCTGGGTGTAGCTTCACCTAGAAAAATTAAGCGCGCGCGCTCATTTGATACGAGACCCCTCTTCTCAAAATAAGCTTTTCAATTTCGGGACAAGCCAGCGCGCGAATGTAGTTCTACCGTTATGCAGATTTAAGACTTAGGTTCAAGGTCGTGCGTAGTTTTGCGTAGTGAGTGTTAGAGTCGTGAGTGTTTGGTGTGTAAGTGTTAGAGTCGTAGTTTGGGTTTGGGACTAAAATTTAATCCATTGGTTATTTAAAACATTCAATTAATCTGGCGCAAGAGTAACATTCATCCGGAGTTTCTGTACCTTTTGGAAGAGTCCCTAAGTAACCGAAATGATGGTTACATCCTGTAGGCCTGTCTTTTTTGTAGTTGTCCGTTTTTTGTTTTGGGGTTAGTTTATGGTTTGTTTCTGGAAGACTCGTACTTTCCTTTAGTTCAATAGTTGGAGAGGGGCTTTCGATTGCTTTAGGTTCTTTGTTGGCATTAGTTGTGACTGAGACTTTAGTTTCAATTGGTTCTGAGGTTGGATTTATTTTTGATTGTGACGTGTTCTCAATGTTTAGTTCCTTTATTGTTTCGTCATTTGAAGATCCTAAATCGTATCCGCATTCAGGGCATGCGAGGTGGACATTTTTTTTGTTTGAAAAATCTTTGACTTTTAAAGGTGTTTGGAAAATTTTTTGGCATTGAGGGTTTGGGCATCTGTAGTTGGAAGGTTTTCCTATCCAACCGTTCTTTTTAAGTATTGATAGGTAAATAGCCAGAATTGCGCCGATTCCTATGATGGTTATGGCGGTGACTATTTCGTCTGCATATGGAATCACGAGTATCCCTGAAAGCAAATTGGGTGTTATTTGTTAAAAAAATTTGTTGATTCAGCATCAATATTACACTGAAGCAACAGTTACGGTAATTCTGTAGTTTCCTCCAGTACTGATGTCGCCGCTCCAGTCATGATTCTGGCTTGTAACAAGCCCGTCGTTTGACGCATAGATAATTTGACTTGCTCCAGTTAAATCAAAATCGCTTATTATTACAGGTGCGCCAGTAGGTGACCATGAGCTATCTGTGTTTTGCTTTTCAAGTTGGAAAGTTACAGTTGCACTTCCAATATAGGTGGTGCTGCTTACAACAAATCTCGCATACCACGAGCCGCCGTTTACATTGAATGCTGACATGCTTGTATCCCACGTGCTTCCGTCAGGGCTGTATTCGACTGTTCCTTGTGCAACATCGGTTACTGTTACTGAGCTTCCATGAAATGTTCCGAGGATGGCAGCGAAGACTACTAGAACTGAGGCTAATGCTACTATTGTTAGTACTTTGCAACGATGAGCAGTTTCCCTGATTTTTTCCCGTTGTTCAATTTTGTCACTATGTTATTGTTACGTAGTCATGCTTGGTGTATTAAACATTACGACTTAATAATATATCTTGAGCATCTGTGCAACACTTAAACAGGCTACGCCAAAAAGGCACAATTTATATTTACAAAACTATGAAGGATATTTGCTTTAGAATTAGGCAGCAAGTGGCAGAAGCTTGATAAAGCAACTACAGAGTAAGTGAGAGCAATTCTGATGCGGTTGAGTCTACGTTAAATGTCATGAACTTCTTAGGACTATCATTGTGTTGGTTTTCACGATGCCTTCTACCATGCGAATTTTCTCTATGCACTCGTTAACTTCTGTCATGTTCATTCCGCTGATGACTGCCACGATGTCATATTCGCCGCTGACTTCATAGGTTGTTTCAACGTTTGGGATTGTTTGGATTTTCTTGGAGACTTCCTGAGTTGGAAAGGCTGGGTTTGCTGTTAGCAAAGTTATGGCTTGGGCGCCTTCTGCTAGGCTGATTTTAACAGTGAATTTGCGAATTACTCCTTCGTCGGTTAAAGTTTTGATTCTTTTCCGCACAGCGCCTTCAGATAATCCGATTTTAGCGCCTATTTCGCCGTAGCCTGCTCTGCCGTCATCTTTTAGGATTTCGATTATTTGCTTATCTTTCTCGTCCATTTTTTATCGCCGAATGATTATTGCTGTGGGAAAAATTTAACGATTTCCCTTATTAACATTTAAAGTGTGATGCGAATTTCGTTGTGCTTACGTGTTTATTGTGCGTTTTCCACTACCGCCAGCTGTTTTTACCATGCTAAAATGTCTGCACCAAATGGAACATTAAAAGTCCGACTTGTAACAAATAAGTCACAACGTTTAAATTAAAGTCGGGTTTATTGAAAAAGACATTTCCAGAGATAATAAAGTGACGAACAAAAATGATTAAACAAGCAAACTCAAACCCTCAAGAGGTGAAGGCTATAAACAAGGCAAGATGCCCTGACTGCGACGCAGAGCTTGATGTTCCAGCAGACACAGAAAAAGGAGAAATCCTAAGTTGCCCGGGCTGCGGACTGGAACTAGAAGTTAAACAAGTGAAAGGCGGATGCGTAGACCTTCAAGAATTAACGATTGAAGGAGAAGACTGGGGCGAATAAACAGTATTTACTAAAAAGCCTTTATTTAAATCAGTTTTTTAAAAAAATTTTTGATGGAAGCAGATAAGCGATGAGCATAGCACTTTTGTATGAACGGTCTGAAAACGACGAAAACGGAATAAAACTAACTGCACAGCAATTGGGAATAGATTTAACTTTTTTGCCATTCCGAAAAATCGCTTTATCTATTTCCAAAGATGGTTTCAGCGCTAAAACCAAAGGCAAAGACTACACAAGCATAATCAAAGATACCGCTGTCGTGCTTAATCGTGCGCAAAGCAAAAACCGTCGCCTTCAAGCCTCATATATCATGGAAATGCTTGGCAAAAAAACATTAAATTCTTCTCAAATCGAATTCGTCTGCTACAGCAAACTACGTACATTACTGCATCTTTGGAAAGAAGGCATACCGATTCCCAAAACAGTTTACGTCCCTTGCGACTCAGCGGACACAATGAAAAATGGGCAAGAAATCCATAACGAAAAAGACATAGCAGAACTATTTCAACAAGAAATCCCCCTTTCGGAAGGCATAGTGATTAAAGCTGACGCTGGGACACATGGCAAAATGATTATGCTTGCAAAAAACCATGAAGAGCTAATCGCTAACATCCAAGAAACAAAACCCTCAATAATTAACCCTGTCGGCATAGTCGCGCAGGAATTAGTCGAAAAATGGTTTTACGATTTAAGAATAATCGTTTCCAAAGAGAAAGGTAAACAACCCGCTTGCTATCACATTGCAATGGCAAGAGCCGGCTTTAAGGATTTCAGAACAAACACTTTCTTGGGCAACTTGGTTTTCGGCGCCAAATTACCCCTAAGCGTTCAGGAGTTAGCGGTGAAATGTGGCAAAACTCTTGGCAAAGGCAGTGAAGCATGGATTTTAGCTTTAGATGCCATGGTAAACGTTAAAGAAAACAAGACAGTGGACGACGCTTACCTTAAAGCTGAACTTGATAAGGCAGCGCAAGCGTTTGTGCCTGTTCAAAAAGTTAAGCAGGATGAAACACGCCTAACTGACTTCCCAGCATGGAACAGCAAATTAGAAACAGCGTTCCACGGCTATGTGAACAGTAAGCATTACGAAAATATTAAAAACATAATTGAAGAAAGCGTAGAAAAAAATAAGAGCGCCTTAGTCTTTCATGAGTCGAATTCCTGCCCAGAATTCTGGGAGAACACTCGACTCGCAACAGGCTTTAACGTGGCGGTTCCACTCTTAAAAAGCGCCCAAAGCCTAATCGACCATTAAAGTAACGAGGAAAAACGGAAATGTTGAGAATTGGAATAATTGGCGGTTCAGGATACGTCGGCAGCGAACTCCTGCGACTCCTACTTCTTCACCCGCAAGCAGAGGTAACCATGGTTACTTCACGCCAAAGCGTAGGCGAATACATCTTCAACGTACACCCGAACCTGCGAGGTTTGACACAATTAAAATTTGTTCCCCAAGATATGGCTGAGTTGCAGAAAAACTGCGACTTAATCTTCACCGCAACTCCACACGGCGGCTCAGTCAATTTAGTCCCCAAACTCTTAGATGCAGGCTTAAAAGTAATCGACATGAGCGCTGACTTCCGCCTCAAAAACCCAGCCGACTACGAAACCTACTATGGTTGGAAACATGCCCACCCAGAAATGCTCAAAGAAGCAGCATACGGCTTGCCCGAACTTCATCGCGAAGAAATAAAAAACGCTAAGCTCGTCGCTTGTCCAGGCTGCATGGCAGCAACAACAATTTACGCCTTAGCCCCCATAATAAAAGCAGGGTTTATCGAGAAAAACCGTATAATTTCCGATCTAAAAGTCGGCTCATCAGGTGCAGGAAGCAAACTCTCCATCGCTTCACATCATCCTGAACGGTTCAGTGGTGTACGACCATACAAGGTAGTGGGACACCGCCATATCGGTGAAGTAGAACAAGAATTAAACGCGTTAACTAGCGAACCTGTTACTGTATCGTTGACTCCGCATGCCGTTAACATGGTGCGCGGGATCCTTGCCACTGTTCACACTTTCCCCAAACAGCCAATAACCAGCAAGGACATTTGGAAAGCTCTTCGTGGACAGTATGGGAGTGAACCTTTCATACGTTTAGTGAAATACCAGAAGGGTCCATACCAGTTGCCTGACCCGAAAGTGACTATGGGTACAAACTACTGTGATGTCGGCTTTGAAATTGATGAGCATGCGAATCGGCTTTTGCTTTTCTCAGCCTTAGACAACATGACTAAAGGCGCTTCAGGTCAAGCAGTCCAATGCATGAACATACTTATGGGCATAGATGAGACAACTGGGCTAAAGAGTACTGGTTTCCATCCGATGTGATAGCAATGCTGCTTGTAATTAAGATGGGCGGAAGCATACTCAAAGAAGGCGCATCAACCGATTTAGTCGCCGACCTAAAAGACGTAGCCAAAGACAACAAGGTCATCATTGTGCACGGCGGAGGCGTCGAAGTCACCGAAATCGCCTCAAAACTCGGCAAAGAACAAAAATTCATAATTTCACCCGAAGGGTTCAGAAGCCGCTACACCGACAAAGAAACAATTGAGATTTACACTATGGTTATGGCAGGCAAAATCAACAAGCAAATCGTTTTAGCGCTGCAAAGCCAAGGCATCCCAGCTGTCGGCGTAACCGGCTTGGATGCGGCAACCTTGAAGGCTGAACGAAAAACCAAGCTCATCGCCGTTGACGAACGCGGCAGAAAAAAAGTAATCGATGGCGGTTACACTGGAAAAATAACTCAAGTCAACGCTGGTCTGCTGAATCTTCTGCTTGAAAAAGGTTACGTGCCGATTGTGACGCCTATTGCGGTGAGCCAAGATTTTGAGTCACTCAACGTGGACGGCGACAGAGCAGCAGCCATAATCGCGGGTGCCCTCAAAGCAGACCGCCTAATCCTACTTACTGACGTGCAAGGCTTAATGCTTAAGGGCGAGTGCGTTCCGAAAATTAGTGCAACCGAAGTTAAAGAGGTCATGTCAAGCATTGGGCAAGGCATGAGCACCAAAGTGCACGCGGCGCTGGAAGCGTTAAATCAAGGTGTCAAGGAAGTTTTAGTTACCTCAGGCACGGGAAATCAGCCTATTAGTTCCGCTTTGAATCATAAGGTTGGTACAGTGATAACAGGTGAATGACAAAGACATAATGGATATTGAAAATCGGTTCATGGCGAATGTTTTCTCCAAAAAATCAGTCGTACTTACAAGAGGTAAAGGCGCGCTTGTTTGGGATATAAATGGCAAAGAATACGTTGATTGCACAAGCAGCTATGGTGTAGCGTTGCTGGGGCATTGTCACCCAAAAGTTGTGCAGGCAGTTTGCGCTCAAGCTGAAAAGTTGATTTCTTGTCACAGCGGCTTCTACAATGACAAACGCGCTGAATTCGTAGAGAAGCTTGTGCAGATAACGCCGAAAGGCTTGGACAAAGCGTTTCTTTCAAACAGCGGCGCCGAATCCGTCGAATGCGCCATAAAACTCGCCCGCAAATTCAAAGGTAAACCAGAAATAATCGCTTTAATGGGCGCTTTTCACGGCAAAACCATGGGCGCACTATCCGCCACATGGGACAAGAAATACCGCGAGCCTTTCATGCCGCTGGTTCCAGGGTTCAAGCATGTAGCGCCTGACAATGCCGATAAAATCCGTGAAGCCATAACAGAGAAAACAGCCGCAGTTTTGATGGAGCCAATCCGCGGTGAAGGCGGTGTTCGTGTTCCACCAGACGGTTACTTGCAGGCGGTACGTGAAATCTGCGACGAAAAGAACGTTCTCTTAATCTTTGATGAGGTGCAAACCAGTTTCGGACGGACGGGCAAACTGTTCGGGTGCCAGAACTGGGGTGTTACGCCTGATGTTATGTGTTTGGCGAAGCCGTTTGCAGGCGGCTTACCAATCGGCATAACCGTAGCCAAGGAAAACATTATGTCAGCGCTTAAAGTTGGTGAGCACTCGACTACTTTCAGTGGAAGCCCGCTGGTTTGTGCTGCTGGATGCGCTGCCATAGATGCGCTTGTGGAAGAAAAACTTGCTGAACGCGCGGCGGAAATGGGCAAGTATTTCAAGGTTCAGTTGGAAGGTTTGCAGGCTAAGCATAAAATCGTCAAGGAAGTTCGCGGTTTAGGCTTGATGCTTGGTGTGGAATTGCGGTATGACGTTCTTAACGTGATTCTTAAGGCAGTAGCGAGAGGTGTTCTGGTGCTGGATGCTGGAAGAACCGTAGTTCGTTTATTGCCGCCGCTTGTGATTGAGAAAGAACAGATTAATCGGGCAGTTGCTGTTTTAGACGAGGTTTTAGGGGAAGAAGAAAATGAGCGAGCAAGCAGTACGGTTCCTAACTAATCTTCTTGGCATTTACAGTCCTTCAGGAAAAGAAGAGGATATAGCCAACTTCTTAGCTTATGAAATGAAGAAGATGGGTTTTGATGTTGGAAAAGATGGCATCGGAAACGTAATAGGCGTTGTGGGTGAAGGCGAACCAGTCATCTTGTTATGCGGGCACATGGATACGGTGGCTGGGCATTTGCCGCTTCGGATTGAAGAAGGCAAACTCTATGCTCGTGGCGCTGTGGACGCTAAAGGTCCGCTTGCTGCGATGGTTATGGCTGCGGCTGCTGCTGGTAAGGAGCCGGGGTTTAAGGGTAAAATTTTAGTTGCAAGCGTTGTCGAGGAAGAAGCCACCAGCCGAGGCGTCAAGCACTTGATAACTCAGGGAATTAAGGCTGACTACGCGATTTTTGGTGAGCCCAGCGGTGTTGAGAACGTAACCATCGGTTACAAAGGTCAAATCCAGCTTAAGATTGTTTGCAGGACTCAGACTGGTCATGCGTCTATGCCTTGGCTTTACGAGAACGCGTTGGAGAAAGCGTATGAGCTTTGGGGACAAATCAAAAACGCGTATCCTTATCCGGCGCTGGAGCCTGCAGAGAGCCCTTTTTATGCTGTTACAGTCTGCTTGGTTAAAGTTACGGGTGGCAGAGCAACCTCCGTGATTCCGTTTGAAGCTGAATTGAACATTGACGTTCGAGTGCCAATCCAATTTTCCACGGCTCAGGTTTTTGAGGAGATAGAGAAGTTAATTGCGAAGTATCAGGCTGCTAATCCGAAGGTTACTGCGAAAGCAACCGTTTTAGACACTGTCGAGCCTTTTGAAGTGAACAAGGCTTCACCGCTGGTACATGTATTATCGTCTTCGGTTAGGAAAGTGCTGAACAAGCCAGCAACGCTTCTGCGCAAAACCGGAACCGGCGACATGAACATTCTCGGTAAAGCCATGAACCTGCCCATAGTCACTTACGGTCCAGGCGACTCGCACCTTGACCACACCTTAGATGAGCACATTGACATAAGCGAGTACTTGAATGCGATTCAGGTTTACAAGGAGACGCTCCTCAGACTAGTCTGAGCTACATAACAGTAAGAATGGAAATCAACAGGCACGCTAGATTTAGTCTGGTTTGGACGATTTCGCAAAATAACTGCTGAAAGGAGTCAGTGCCCCCACAAAGCTGATGGTCCGAAGGGATACCCTCTTTTTACGTGTAGTTCTCATAGCTAAAAAGTGCCTGCCTTTTCCAGCACGCCTATAACCCAGTTGACTGGTTTCCGTGGGGTCGAGAAGCCATCGATAAAGCCTAGGCTATTTTCGCAATATTGTTATAAGTAAGAATGTTCTTACTTTTGAGTGGTGAGAGCATGGTGGAGGCATCCACAACTAAAGTTTCCTCTAAAGGGCAAGTGGTTATCCCCGCGAATGTGCGGAAGGCAGCTAGCCTCAAGAAAGGCGAGAAGCTCCTAGCAATAGCTATTGATGATACCATTGTTCTTAAAAAAATAATTGATAAATCCTTTGAAGAAACCCTCAAGCCAGTGTGGGCTAGAGTTCGACAGATGGGTCTTTCGGAGGAAGACATAAATGCCCTCATCGACGAAGCAAGAGCCAAAAGTAGTTCTTGACACAAACGTTTGGGTTTCAGCATTGCTTTGGGGTGGGAAACCCGCAGAAATCATAAAGGCCGCCGAACAGTACAGAGTCAGCATCCTTACGTCCGAAGAAATTGTCGCAGAAGTTAATCAGGTTTTAACTTATCCTAAGCTTAAGAAGACCTACCAAGCTGAAAGATTACGCAGAGAAGATTTAATTGAAACAGTGCTGAAAATTGCGAAATTCGTCAAAGTCACGAAAAAGCTTAATGCTGTTAAGGAACATCCGGCAGACGATAAGTTCATAGAATGCGCCTTTGCAGCTGGAGCAGACTACATAGTTAGCGGCGACAAGCACCTCCTCAAAGTAGCTTGCTACAAGAAAACGCAAATAATGCCAGTGAACGAATTTCTTCAAATCATAGAAACCAAAAGATAACTACAACAATTTTTCAAAAGTCAAGATGCCTACAACAACTCACGAAACAGGTTAATAAAAGGCCAAGCAGCAAAAAAGACATACATAGAGCATTAGTAAGCTCAAAAGATTCAAAACAATTTTGTGGTCTTCATCTTCAAAGTCTTTCTAAGACTTCGTATTCTACTTCTTTGCTGAATGGCTTAAGGGCTTTGAGTAGCCCTTTATCAAACGTTGCCACGAAAACTTTCTCCTTATTTTCGTAATAGAGCTGAATTACTAGCGCTATAAGCTCTGTGTCTCCCTTCTTTATCATGTGTTCAGGCTTCGCTTCTAGCTTACTCAAGTGTTTCCTGACGTTATCCATAACCTTAGAATGCTTTCTGTAATCTACAGTTACAACTTTTATCAGCCCTTGATCAATCGCGCCGTTAATGCTCATGGCTGACGCCCTTACTTTGTCCGCCAAAACTGGAGACCTTTCCCTAATTTCTTCAGCAATCTTCACTGGTTCTTCGATTACTTCTTTCATTATTGCCTCAGGGATAATTGCCTCATAGCCTTCATCCTTTCTCTGTCTTAAACGACCCTCAAGTCTTCCCTGACTATCTAAAGCTATTAGAACAGATGAGTCAACGACTAAGCGCTTATGCATTAAGCTGCGCCAGTCTCTTCCAAAAGCGAGACAAACTCATAATAGGTTATGCCCAAAGTGGAAGCCGCTTGCCTGTAGGTCATTTTGCCAGCCTTCGCCTTCTTAGCAACCTCTCTAAGCCTTCTCATTCCTTCATCGCCAAACTTGGCTCTGTAAACGTCTTCTATTGTTTGTTCCTCGAACGCCTCCATCAGTTTCTCAGGTGACACTTCAAGCTTGAAATCGCCCGCATAATAAATCCTCGTATTACCCTTAGCTTCACTCTCCACGACCCTTGCAGCCTCAAGCTCTCTTAGATACTTGTAGACTGTTGGTAGCGGATAGCCCAGATGCTTGCCTATGCCTTCCGCAGTCTCTCCCCTATGCTTAGCCAGATGCGCAATTATCTTTGCCTTATTCGGGTTCCCCAGCGCCCTAAGAATCGAAACTGTTTTCTCACTCATTAAAGATCAGTTAATAAAATATATAATGTAAACTATAAACACTTCGGAATCAACACTCCAATACAATCCTATACTTACAATGCTCTCGAACGGTTAATAAAAGGCGCATGCTCATAATGAAAGTAAGCAGGTCCCTTTTTTGCAGCCAAATCAAGAAAAGAAGCCTAACAGGCTGATAAATGAAAAAAGCCCTTACCTTCTCCAGCACGCCTACAACCCAGTAGACTGGTACCCTTGGAACCAAGAAGCCTTCGATAGAGCGAAAGCTGAAAACAAACCAGTTTTCCTGAGCATAGGCTACGCCAGTTGCCACTGGTGTCACGTCATGGAAGCGGAATGCTTCAGCGACCAAGAAGTCGCCAACCTGCTTAATCAGGCGTTTGTCTGCATTAAAGTTGATCGTGAAGAAAGGCCCGACTTAGACGCCCAGTACATGGCAGTTTGCCAAGCCATGGGAAGAAACTGCGGCTGGCCACTCAACATACTCATGACGCAACGGCTTAACCCGTTTTATGCCGCCAGCTACATACCAAAACACAGCAGACCTGGCTTGATAGGCATGTTGGATCTGGTTCCGCAGGTTATGCAAATATGGAAAGGGCAGAGGGCACAGCTGGAAATGGTGGGCGCCGACATCAAGAGCCGCATAGAAACCATGGAAAAAAGAACACCCCAAAAAGAACTCGGCAAAGAAGTCTTGCAAGACGCTTACGACCGTTTAACGCTGGAGTTTGACGACAAAAACGGCGGCTTCGGCACAGCACCCAAATTCCCAAGACCCCACAACCTCCTATTCCTCCTCCGATACTATGCGCGAACAGGCGAAAAAAACGCCCTGGCAATGGTGGAAAAAACGCTAACGCAGATGCGGCTTGGAGGCATTTACGACCAGTTAGGCTTCGGCTTTCACCGATACAGCACTGACGCAGAATGGTTGGTTCCGCACTTCGAAAAAATGCTCTACGACCAAGCACTGATGGCATTAGCCTATACGGAAGCTTTTCAGGCAACAGGCACCAAAAGATACGTGCTTGCAGCCAAAGAAATTATAGATTACGCCCTAAGAGATTTAGCATCGCCACAAGGAGGTTTTTACTCAGCTCAAGACGCCGACATAGAAGGCGAAGAAGGCAAATTCTACCTCTGGACCATGGACGAAGTGCTCGACACGCTGCCTCCTGCCGACGCCGATTTAGCAGTTCATATATTCGGGTTAAAGCCACAAGGCAACTTTCCTGACGGCTCAGGCAAAAACATACTCCGCATCGCCGAATCCCTAGAGGAACTTGCACCATACAAAGGCTTAACATTTGAAGAGCTTATCGCCCGCGTGCACAACATAAGAGACGCACTCTTTGAAGCAAGAAAAAAACGCTTACCCCCCGCAACAGATGATAAAATCTTAACTGACTGGAACGGCTTAATGATCGCAGCCTTAGCCAAAACAGGCACCGTTCTCAATGAACCGAAATATCTTGAAACCGCCATGAAAACTGCCGACTTCATCCTAGACTACATGCGCGAAGATGGCGTGCTCTATCACCGTTACGCAAAGGGCGAAAGAGCCGTGGAAGGTTTCTTGGACGACTACGCTTTCTTCGTGTATGGACTAATCGAGCTTTACGAGGCGTCATTCGAGGACAAGTACCTTCAAGCTGCCACTGATTTAACGAAGACCATGGTAACCAAGTTTTGGGACGACAAAAACGGAGGGTTCTACCAAACGCAGAAAAACGGAGATGCCACCATGCCAAGAATGAAGCAGCTCTACGACGGCGCGATACCATCAGGCAACTCGGTAGCACTACACGATTTACTGTGGCTCAGCCGCTTAACCAACGAACCCACATACGACACGATGGCAACCCAAATGACCAAAACATTCGCACAAGAAATAGAAGGCGCGCCAGAAGCGTTCACTTTCTTCCTTTCCACACTCGGCTTTCTAATCGGTCCATCCTACAGCGTGACAGTAGTCGGCGACTTAAAGGAAAAAGACACATCCGACATGCTGAACGCCATAAGGAAGCATTATCTACCATCAACGGTTATTGCCCTTAAGCATCCAAGCAAAGCCGGCTTAGGCTACCAGCAAATCGAAGGCAAAGCAACCGCATACGTCTGCCAAAACCAAACATGCCTCCCGCCCACCAACAGCCCCCTGGTGATGCTTGACCAACTCCAACTAAAAGACCACAATTAGAGATTGCCAATAGAGCGATTGTTTGAACAAAACTTTTACGCGATCAACCAAATCTAACGTTACCCAGCTTACATAACATAAGAAAGGCGAAAACCATTGAAAGGCACCTACGTCCTAATAATCCAAATAAACAAGCGCATACGCTGCAAGATCGGCGCCTTAGGCGAGATAACTTTCCCCGCGGGCTTGTACGCTTACGTTGGTTCTGCACAAAACAACATAGCGCTTAGAGTAGCGAGGCACCTTAGGAAAGAGAAACGCCTGTTCTGGCACATCGACTACCTGCTAAACAACAAAGCCGCAAAAATAATCAACGTCTACTATAAGCCGGGGTGCAAAACGGAAGAATGCCACATCGCCAATCTACTTGCGCAAAACAGCACGCCAATCACCGGCTTCGGATGCTCCGACTGCCGCTGCACGAGCCACCTTTTCCAAGCTGAAAGCTTCGAATTTCTTAGAAAATACCTGAAACCGTTAAATCTTGTCTAAATTGAATTCTTCGTGGATAGCTCGCACTACAGCTTCCCCATCTTTCTCTTTGACAACGAACGAGATGTTTAGTTCAGATGAGCCTTGAGCAATCATGCGAATGTTGATGCCCTTTCGGGCGACAGTCGTGAATATTCTTGACGCTACACCTAAGGTTCCTTTCATGTTGGCGCCCATTACAGCTATTACGGCAACATCGTCTTCAGTTGAAACTTCGCTGACTAAGCCGCTTCTGTCTAAGAGTGCAATTTCAAGGTTGCTAATAGCCCTGCCCAAAAGACCACGCCGAATAATCATTGAAATGTTGGCTTCCGAAACAGCCGTGGAAATCATCATAACGTTAATGTTGTTTTTGCCCAGTACATCAAACACTTTAGCGTAACTTCCAGGCGCACCAACCATTCCTGCGCCGCTAACGTTTAACATGGCAACGTCCTTTATCATGGCTACAGCTTTAACAACTTCTGTTGCTTTAGCGAAGGGTTCTTTGGTTATTAATGTGCCAGGGTTGTCAGGATTGAAAACGTTGCGTATCCTAACGGGGATGTTTTCTTTGATTACTGGTTCTAAAGCACGCGGGTGCATGGCTTTTGCACCGAAAATCGCCATTTCAGCTGCTTCCTGATAACTGAGCTGCGGCAACATTCGTGCGGACGGGACGATTTTGGGGTCGGTGGTCATTATACCGTCAACATCAGTCCATATCCAGACCTCATCAACCTGCAAAGCTACGCCAAGAATGGTGGCAGTATAGTCTGAGCCGCCGCGACCAACGGTAGTTACGACGCCATCTTGGTTTGCCGCTATAAAACCTGTTACTACTGGGATTATGCCTTTTTCGTATAGTGGTTCTAGCCGTTCGCGGATGAGGTGAGTGGTGAAGTTCATGAGCGCGTCGGCTTCACCGAAGTTTGAGTCGGTGACTATGCCTGCTTCTTTGCCTGTAAAGCATTGCGTTTCGAACTTGAGGTCTTTTATGGCGCCCCAAACGATGGGCGCAGATAACCGTTCGCCAAAGGATAAAACGTAATCTTTAGATTTCGGCGTAAGCTCACCAACATAACATATGCCTGTGAGAACCTTCTCTAGCTCAGCGATGGTCTTCTCGGTGATTTGCGTTACTTCCTTTTGAACATGCTTACTGGTAATAGCCGTTGAAACCGTTGCCAAATGCTTATCCAACAGCTCTTTTGTGAACGCTTGAATGTGCTTTTCATCGCTTTTCTTTGCTTGCTCAGCAACTTCAATTAGACTGTTAGTTACTCCTGCCAACGCTGAAACAACCACTGCGACCTTGGCGTTCTTGGTGTTTTGGGCTACTAGGTCGGCGACATGGCGTATGTTTTCGCCTGTGCCAACGCTGGTGCCGCCGAACTTCATGACGATTTTCATTTTTATGACTCCGAATTATTATTTAGCAGTCGGTTAGCTAACTTATGTCTTATGTCTAAGAGGTCCCTTAAAACTGCACTGGCGGTCTCCATGCCGCCCGCCCCTCTGCCAATGAGGGTTTCTTCGCCAGCATATTCGGTAAAGAAAGTTATCGCGTTTAGGACTCCACTGACGCATAAGGGATTGTTTTTCGGTATTTCTATAGGCTTAACTGTCGCTTTGTCGCCGTCTATTGAACCGATAAGCTTGATTGTATTGTTCTTTTTGGCGGCGTCTTCAAGTGCTTGCAAAGACACTTCGCGAATGCCCGTTCTATCTACGTCTTTTAAGGTTATTTTCTTGTTCATAATCCAGTTCGCGAGAATGACTACTTTGCAGGCGGTATCAAACCCGTCAATATCCATGGACGGCTCTGTTTCGGCGTAACCGAGCTTCTGTGCATTTGTTAGCGCTTCTTGGAAGGTCACGCGGTTTTGAGACATTTCAGTTAGTATGTAGTTAGTTGTGCCGTTTAGTATGCCTCGTATGGCAAGTATTTTGTCTCCAGCGAGGCATCTTTTGGCGAACTCAAGCATGGGGGTTCCACCACCGACCGTGCCGCTAAACCGCAGGAAAACGTTGTTATAGTCAGCTAGTTCTGTGAGGGCTGGCATGGCTAAGGCTAATGGTCCTTTGTTGGTTGTCACAACGTGTTTTCCTGTTTTGAACGCTTTAGTGATGTGCGATAGGGCTGGTTCACCGGTTTTGATGTTGACGGGCGTAACTTCAACGACCACTTCTGCTTCAACCGATTCAATAACATCTAACGCTGATATTCCTGGATGACCAAACTCAGGGTCCGCTGATATCGGAAAACGAAGCGTTCCCAGCTTTTCAGGGCTTAAACCTCTTGGGTTTATAAACGCGCCATCTATATCGGCGATGGCAACGATTTTTGGGTTAAACCCGTAATCCTTAACCTTCTCTGCATATCGGTGAGCAAGAATAGTAGCTACGCCCCTCCCGACTACGCCATAGCCAACCAAGATTATCCTCATGTTCTATTTCACCTTGCTAGGATTGCCACTTTCTCTTTCAAGCCTAAAGCATTTTCGATGGCTGAAATGTCAGCGTCAACTTCAATTGGTTTCTCACTCTGCTTAATTGCCGTATCAGGGTCCTTGAGCCCATGCCCAGTGGTAACACAGACAACACGCTCATCCTTGCCGATAACACCGTTGTTTACAAGTTTCCTTAAGCCAGCGATGGATGAGGCGCTTGCGGGTTCCACGAAAATGCCCTCAATTCTGGCAAGGGTTTTCTGTGCGTCCAAGATTTCCTCGTCAGTCACGGTTTCAGCTGTTCCATGCGATTCGCGAATGGCGTTTACAGCTTTCTTCCAGCTTACTGGAGCGCCGATTCGGATGGCTGTGGCGACCGTTTCGGGCTTTTCTACTGGAATTATGTTGTTGCTGTTAGTTTTGATTGCCTGCGCTATGGGCGCGGAGCCAGCAGCTTGTATCCCCGTCATTTTGGGCAGTGTTTTTATGAAGCCAAGTTTGTAGAATTCGGTTAAGCCTTTCCAGATAGCGCTTATGTTCCCAGCGTTTCCAACAGGCACGATAATTCTATCAGGTGCCTCATTGTTTAGTTGCTCGCAGATTTCATAGCCTAAGGATTTCTGCCCTTCGATACGGAAGGGATTAATCGAGTTAAGAAGGTAAATGTTCCTGTGCTTCTCAGCCAGTTTAAGAACGAATTCTAAGGCTTGATCAAAGTTGCCTCGGACCTGCAAAACTTTGGCGCCGTGAATCATGGCTTGCGCCAGTTTTCCATAAGCAATCTTGCCAGAGGGAATAAGAACTGTGCATTTCAACCCAGCCCTTGCAGCATAAGCGGCTAAACTCGCGGAAGTGTTGCCTGTTGAAGCGCAGATAACATGCCTTGCACCGAGCTCAACTGCTTTTGTGACACCGACGGTCATGCCGCGGTCTTTGAAGCTGCCTGTAGGGTTTTCTCCCTCGTTCTTAACGTACAGTTGCTTTAGTCCTAATTTGTCGCCTAAGCGTTGGGAACGGTGCAGACCCGTGCCGCCTTCGTTTAGGGTGACTATGTGTGCGGCTTCGTGGATGGGCATGAAGTCGCGGTATCGCCAAACGGACAAGGGTGTTTTTTTCCAGTCGCTGCCTTTGAGGGTTTCCGCTAACTTTTTGAAGTCAAATTTTATTTCTAGTATGTCTCCGCATTTCTTGCAGAAATAAACAATCTCATCTATGTCGTATTTTGTTTTGCAGTTTATGCATTCTTGATGTGTCATTGTTTCATCTCCAATAGGCAAGCGCCTTTTCCCGGTTTAGTAACGAAAGCCGTTGAGTCAATGCCTGCTGATTTGAACCCTTCCTGCATTGCGTGGGCAACTTTGGCTGAGTCAACGGTTTTCTTGTTAACTATAGCTATCATGGCTGGTCCAGCACCGCTAATGGCTACTCCACATGCGCCTGCTTTATACGCGTTCTCTTTTACTTGATGGTAACCAGGAATAAAAGCTGCTCGTGTTGGCTCCACAACAGCATCTGACATGGATTCTCCGATTAAGTCTACATCGCCATTGGCAAAGCCGCTAGCCATGGCCGCAGCCCTTCCAACATTGTAAATGTGCTTGTCTATTGGAACCATTTTTGGAACTATCAACCGAGCCTTTCTCGTTTTGTCTGCTGGAATAATAATGTGTGGCAAAGCAACGCAGATCTCCATGTTTTTTGGGCACTCCAAGTTAACTACAGATAAGGGGTTATAAGATTTGATTATTACAAAGTTTCCGTAAATAGCTGCCGAAACATTATCCGCATGCTCAAAACCAGCAGAGGCTAATTCGCCCTTGGCAGCAAACCGAATCAACTCAGTGTTACTTAAGCCGAGGTTGAATAGGCAGTTTAAACCGTAAGCCACCGCAGCCGCGGAAGCTGCACTGCTTCCTAAACCTGCTCCGGGCTTTATGCCTTTTTCAATTTTTAGGTTTAACCCTGTTTTAATTGAGAATTCCTTTATGATTTGGTTAGCTACTATGCCAGCGGTGTTCTTTTCTGGTATGGTGGATATTGTTTGTGCTGAGAGTCCAGTGACTTGTATTTTTACCCCGTCAAGAATAGCCTGTATCGTTACTTTATCCCTGGGTTGCTCTAATGCTAAGCCGAAAACGTCAAAGCCTGGCCCAAGATTAGCGCTTGTTGCAGGCGACTTGATTGTTACTTGTTTTAGGGGCATCTTGTCACTTCTACTTTAGCCCAAGTTATGGATTGTGAAATTATTAACATTGTTGTTTCGTTTGAAACTGTTTTGTTGCATTTTAGCCCACCATGTTGGACAAAATTTCATAGGTTTTTAGGCTGTCTTTTTTCTCAACCACAATAATAGTTTCAGTCCAGCATGAAATGAACTCAATAATGTTCACGTTCTGCTCTGCCAGTATCGTTGCTAGGAATGCGACAACTCCCGGCGTTGCCTCCAGTTCCTCGGGTGAATGAATAACAATCATTGTGCAGTTGTCATGTTTGACGAGGGCGTTTATGCGTTCAGGTAAATCGCTTCTGTCGAGTAGGTAAACGAATTTGCCTAGTAAATCAACTTTCATACCATTTTTTGAGGTAATTTCTTTGCCTGTTATCATGACGGATTTTCGGTCATAAACTGCTATGCCGCTGCGTTTCAGGAGTTGGAGGACTTTTTCTTCTCTTTTCTGCTTGTGTTTTTGCAGTTCTTCTGAATAACGGCGTAATGCGGCTTTTATGGCGCTTGTGTCATCGGTTTTCAATTCTTTCTGTATTTGTCTTGACAGCTCGCTTAGGTTTACTATGCCTTTTTCCAGGGCTTCTAGTAGGTATGGTTTGTTTCGCAGGTGGTTTCTCACGTTTTGAGCTATAGTCATAATGACACTGAATGTATCAAATGGGACATTTAAATTTTATTAAGTAACAAAAAAGTCACAACCTTTAAAAATACAGCATTGAAGGTTAGGGGAATAATTCGAATCAAAAAATGGGGGAGCAAAAAAAATAACCGAAAAAATCGTGCTAGCGTACTCAGGCGGATTGGACACATCCGTATTAATCAAGTACCTCCAAGAAAAATACAACGCACAAGTAATAACCGTAACCGTAGACGTTGGCCAACAAGAAGACCTGAAAGCCGCTGAGGAGAAAGCCAAAAAACTCGGCGTTCTCAAACATTTTTCAATCGATGCCAAAGACGAGTTTGCAAAAGACTACATTTTTCCCGCGATAAAAGCTAACGCCCTTTACGAGGGAAAGTATCCGATAAGCACAAGCCTATCTCGACCACTAATCGCATCAAAGATGGTTGAAATCGCCGAAAAAGAAGGCGCCACAGGTTTAGCCCACGGCTGCACAGGTAGAGGCAACGACCAAGTACGCTTTGACGTTACCCTTGGCTCCTTAGCACCAGACAAAAAAATTATTGCTCCAGTACGCGAGTGGGGCATGACACGCGAAGAAGAAATCGCTTACGCAAAAACCAAAGGCATCCCAGTCTCCAACGCAGCCAAAAAATACAGCATAGACGCAAGCGTCTGGGGAAGAGCAATCGAATGCGGACTGCTCGAAGATGCAAGCCAAGCGCCGCCCGAAGATGCTTACGAATGGACTGTTTCAGCTGAAAAAGCGCCAA
The DNA here is from genome assembly GCA_963715865.1 of Candidatus Bathyarchaeota archaeon. Lineage (GTDB taxonomy): Archaea > Thermoproteota > Bathyarchaeia > Bathyarchaeales > Bathycorpusculaceae > Bathycorpusculum. The sequence goes on along the minus strand of OY970280.1, from coordinate 1,771,241 downwards.
ACACGCCAGAACTGGTCACCTTAAAATTTGAGGCTGGAGTGCCAGTAGCCGTTAACAATGAAAACATGAAACCGCTCGAACTTATTGAAACAATGAATAAAATCGCTGGCAAGCACGGTGTAGGGCGCATAGACCACATTGAAGACCGATTAGTAGGCATAAAATCTAGGGAAGTTTATGAGTGCCCAGCTGCCACAGTCATTTTGGAAGCTCATAAAGACCTTGAAAAGATGGTTATGACGCGTCATGAAGTCCTATTCAAACAGCAAATCGATGCCCAATGGGTATTTTTAGCCTATGCGGGCTTATGGGTTGATCCGCTCAAAGATGACCTTGACGCTTTCATCAACAAGTCTCAAGAGAACGTGAACGGAGAAGTCAAACTTAAACTCTACAAGAGCAGCTTGCAAGTAGTCGGACGCTCATCGCCAATGTCACTCTACGATAAGAACTTAGCCAACTACAACATCAAAACCACGTTCAACCAGTCCTACTCTAAAGGCTTCATTGAATTGTGGGGACTCCAAACAAGAATGTACAATACTCTAAAAAAGACAGGCAAAAAAGCAGCTGAAAAAACTAAGCAAACCTAAGCAATATATGGTGAACAAGCAGGAGAGTGAAAGAAAACGTCAAAAATACTGCATGGCGGACGACTGTCGTCCGTGCGTGAAGATGTGGCTAAATTTACTTCTTCAATAAAAGATGACGCTCGCTTAGCCACGGCTGTGGTTGACATCAACAAAGCCCACATTGTAATGCTGATGGAACAGAAAATAATCCAATGGCAAGACGGAGCAAAAATCCTAAAAGCCCTCTCAAAGCAATCCAGCATTAAGCTTGACCCTTCCGCTGAAGACGTTCACATGGCAGTGGAAGAAGCAGTCCTAAACGAAACAGGACCAGAAGTAGGCGGAAACCTGCACATCGCAAAAAGCAGAAACGACCAAGTCACAACCGCCATCCGCATGCAACTCAGAAAAGAACTTGTTGAATTGATGTTTAACGTGCTTCAGATGCAGGAAAGCCTCTTGGACACAGCCAGCAAACACGTCGACACGGTCATTTTGGAATACACTCACCTGCAACCAGCACAACCAGTTACGTTTGCCCACTACTTGCTTTCGCATTTTGATGGGTTAGGGCGTGACTTGGAAAGACTTCAGGGCGTTTATGAACGGGTTAATCTTTGCCCTCTTGGCTCTGGAGCATTAGCAACAACAAGTTTCCCAATAAATCGCAAGAGAACAGCAGAATTATTAGGCTTCAACGCGGTGTTGGAGAATTCGATTGATGCGGTTGGCAGTCGAGACTTTATCCTTGAAACCCAAGCGGCACTAACTTTACTTGCAGTGAATTTGAGCCGCTTAGCCGAAGACCTGATAATTTGGAGTTCGCCAGAGTTCGGCACAGTGGAGTTACCTGACGATTTCACATCAACCAGCAGCATCATGCCACAAAAAAAGAACCCAGAAGTGCTTGAGGTTATCCGTGCAAGAGCCAGCCATGTGCTGGGTGATTTTGTGGCTTCGACTGCTGCCATGAAAAGTTTGCCATCAACCTATAACCTTGATTTCCAAGAGATAACGCCGAAACTTTGGGCTTCAATAGACAATTTAGCCAACTCACTGAGCATATTTGCAAAGCTTATGCCTAATTTGAAAGTGTCAACAATCGATGAAGGCAAAGCTGCGGCAGGTTTTGTGGGCGCAACCGAGCTTGCTAATGTGCTTGTGCGAAAATACAATGTTGCTTTCCGAACCTCGCATAAGATAGTTGGCGCTCTTGTCAAGTCACTAATTGATTCTAAGCAAACTTTGCTGGATGCGGCACCTGAACTGCTGCAAAAAATAGCTCAGGAAGCAGCTGGCGTAAAATTAACGGTTAAAAAAGAGGACATAGTTGAATGTACAAATCCGCACAAACTAATCGAAACATATAAAGTACTAGGTGGTCCTTCACCCGTCGAGGTTGAAAAATCCATCGTCACAAGAAAGAAAAACATTGCACATGCAAAAACCAACATAACTAAACTGAAACAGAACCTTGCGGACGCAGAAAGCACCCTCAATTCCATCGTAGAATCTTACTCTCTTTCAAATCCCCCATTAAACACAAGACTTAAAAATTCAAACTTGTAGGTAGTATAGGGCTTTGGTCCCACAACATAGCACGTCCAACAAAAATAAAAAAGCAATTCTGCTTCTTGAAGACGGAACGTCATTTATCGGCAACGGTTTTGGAGCAACAGGAAAAATCTCGGGCGAAGTAGTATTCTCAACTCAAATGGTTGGCTATCCAGAAGCGCTTACTGATCCATCGTACAAAGGACAAGTTTTAACCTTAACTTACCCGCTTGTAGGCAACTACGGCGTTCCATCGAACGAATTGAACCTTGGTCTTCCGCTCTATTTCGAGTCAGACCACATACAAGTACAAGGATTAGTAATTCACGAGTTATGCCATGAACCGTATCATTGGGCGTCAACAAGAACCCTAGACAAGTGGCTATTAGACGAAGGCGTTCCTGGAATATACGGAGTCGACACAAGACGCTTAACAAAGAAACTTAGAACTCACGGTGTCATGCTGGGGATTTTGCAGGTTTTTGACGCAAACGAAGAACCTGACTTGGATGCTCTCTTAAAGAACGGCAAAAACATTGCTGACCCTAACTTAACGGATTTGGTTAAGGAAGTTTCAGTGAAAAAACCAATTAGGTACAGCGTGGACGGTAAAAAAACCGTTGTCCTAATCGACTGTGGAGTCAAATACAGCATCATCCGTAACCTGCTTAAACGAGGCATAAACGTTGTACGCGTGCCCTATGATACTTCAGCCAGCGAAATAATGTCTCACAATCCTGATGGTGTTTTCTTAAGCAACGGTCCAGGAGACCCAAAGAAATGCGTGAAAACAATCGAGTGCGTTCGCGAAGTTGTTGATAAGGTTCCGTTTATGGGCATTTGCCTTGGGGCTCAAATACTGGCATTGGCGTTGGGCGGAGACACTTATAAGTTAAAGTTTGGTCACCGATCCCAAAACCAACCAGCCCTCGACCTAAACAACAGACGCTGCTACATTACAACCCAAAATCACGGTTACGCTGTAGACATAGAATCCCTAAAGAAAACCCCATTGGAAACTTGGTTCATTAACGCCAACGACAAAACAACAGAAGGCATCAAACACAAGAACAAGCCAGTCTTTGCTGTACAATGGCATCCTGAAGCCTCGCCAGGACCATACGACACTGAATTGCTGTTTGATAAGTTTGCGAAAATGTTGGAGGCTCAATGAGTATGCCAAAGTTTGACTGGATAAAGAAAGTGATGGTTCTTGGAAGTGGCGCCATAAAAATCGGTGAAGCAGCCGAATTTGACTACTCGGGAAGCCAATGCCTCAAGGCTCTACGGGAAGAGGGCATAGAAACGGTGTTGGTTAATCCTAACATTGCGACTATTCAGACTGACCCGCGGTTGTCAGGAAAAGTGTATCTTCTTCCAGTCACGCCTGAGTACGTTGAGAAAGTTATCGCAAAAGAACGGCCCGACGGCATCCTTTTGGGCTTCGGTGGACAAACCGCTTTAAACTGCGGTTTGGAACTTGAAAAAACAGGGGTTCTGCAAAAATACAACGTTAAAGTTTTAGGCACACCCATCCAAGCGATAGAAGACACGGGCGACCGTGAACGTTTCCGGCAAGCAATGCTTAAAGCAGGTGTTCCGCCATTAAAAAGCAAATCAGCCACAACCGTTAAACAAGCCTTGGAAGTGGCTGATGAGATTGGTTATCCAGTTATGATTAGGGTTGCGTATACTCTTGGCGGTAAAGGCGCAGGCGTAGCCCGCAACCCTTGGGAACTTAAAGAAATAGCAACCCGTGGTTTAGTCCAAAGTCGAATAAGCCAAATACTTGTTGAAGAGTACGTTGGACACTGGAAAGAAGTCGAATATGAAGTTATGCGCGACTACGCAGACAACTGCCTTACGGTCTGCAACATGGAAAACTTCGACCCCATGGGCGTCCACACAGGAGACTCTATAGTTGTAGCTCCCTCGCAAACACTATCAAACCGTGAATACCACCTTATCCGCTCAACATCGATAAATGCAATACGCAGTTTAGGCATTGTTGGCGAATGCAACATCCAATGGGCTCTGCATCCGAAATCAGAAGAGTACCGTGTAATCGAAGTTAACTCGCGCATGTCCAGAAGCTCGGCACTCGCAAGCAAAGTAACTGGTTACCCCTTAGCTTACATAGCGACAAAACTGACGCTGGGCTATTTGCTTCCAGAACTAATAAACAAAGTAACGGAAGTCACCACAGCATGCTTTGAACCAGCCTTAGACTACATAACTGTGAAAATTCCACGCTGGGACCTGCAGAAATTCAAGAACGCTGATCGCCACATTGGTCCGCAGATGCGTTCCGTGGGTGAGGTTATGGCTATTGGTCGCTGCTTTGAAGAGGCACTGCAAAAAGCCGTGCGCATGTTGGACACTGGCAAGATAGGCTTAGTTTGCAACCCAGAAGATTCAGAGCCTGAGACTGAAGAGAGAATACGTGATGTGCTTGCGAACCCGACAGACGAGAGGCTCTACACGATTGTTAAAGCGTTAAAAATGGGCATACCCATCATGGAAATCTACCGTTTAAGCGGTGTTGATCCATTCTTCCTGTACAAAATTCAAAATATTATTAACATGGAAGCAGAACTGCGGGAGCTAAACCTTGGACATAGCTCAGCAGCTGAAGTTATTCGTGAAGCTAAACGTTTAGGATTTTCTGATGAGCAAATCGCCACATGTCAAAGCACTGATGAATCAACAATTAGAACGTTTAGAAAAAACGCAAACATTGTCCCAGTAGTTAAGCAGATTGATACGTTGGCAGCTGAATGGCCAGCAAAAACAAACTATCTCTATCTGACTTACGGTGGAGACGAAGATGACATTGAATTAACAAGTAACACAAGCAAAGTTATCGTGTTAGGCGCGGGTGTCTTCAGAATAGGCTCAAGCGTGGAGTTTGACTGGTGCGGCGTCAACACGATTTGGGCTTTAAAGAAGAACGGTATTCAAGAAGCAATAATGGTTAACTATAACCCTGAAACAGTCTCTACGGACTACGATGTTTCTGATAAACTGTACTTTGAGGAACTTACAACTGAACGAATCTTGGATATTTATGAGAAAGAGAACCCGTTAGGCGTCATCACCAGTGTCGGCGGTCAAATTCCAAACAATTTAGCCATGAACCTATCCAACGCAGGAGTAAAACTGCTAGGAACTTCCGCCGAAAACGTCGATTTGGCTGAAGACCGCTCAAAATTCAGCGCGCTTCTTGACCAGCTTGGGATTGGTCAGCCTAGCTGGAGCAAACTACTATCAATTGCCGACGCCAAACGGTTTGCCGAAAAAATCGGTTACCCAGTTATCGTTCGCCCAAGCTACGTGCTGTCAGGCTCCGCGATGCGTGTAGCTTACAACGAAACATCGCTGGAAAATTTTCTGAACTTGGCAGCTAAGGTTTCACGCGACCACCCAGTAGTTATCAGCAAATTCATAAATCGCGCTAAAGAAGTTGAGGTTGATGGCGTTTCTGACGGAGAAAACGTGCTGATTGGCGCCATAATGGAACACGTGGAAAATGCTGGCGTCCATAGCGGCGACGCAACCATGACCATTCCCCCTCAAGCATTAAAGGTTGAGGTTCAGAAGAAAATTGAGGACTACACACTAAGCATAGTCAAAGCGCTTAAAATTCACGGACCATACAACATCCAATACCTCGTTAAAGACGACGTAGTTAGTGTCATTGAATGCAACCTGCGAGCATCGCGTTCAATGCCTTTTGTCAGCAAAACACGCGGAATAAACCTCATTGAGCTAGCCACTTTGGCGATGCTAGGCAAAAAAATCGATGGCGTTAAACTCTCACCAATGACCATTGCCCCTCACGTTGGAGTTAAGGTTCCGCAGTTCAGCTTTATGCGCTTAAGCGGCGCTGACCCTGTTCTCGGAGTAGAAATGCTCAGCACTGGTGAGGTAGCGTGTTTAGGAGAAAACTTCTCTGACGCTTTTTCCAAGGCATTGCAGTCTGCAGAATTCAAAATTCCACCAAAAGATGGTGCAGTATTCATAAGTGTTGGCGGCGATGAAGAACGCAAAAAACGAGTTGTGCCGATAGCTAAGGCTTTGGCTGAGATGGGTTTTAAAATCTACGCGACCGCGCATACAGCTGCTGTACTTAATGCTAACGGCGTAAACGCTACAGTGCTCTACAAGGTTAAGGAAGCTCAAGCTAACCCAAACATCCTCGATTACCTGCAAGAACGCAAAATAGACTTAGTAATTAACGTACCCATGGCTAACAAGCAGGCCAATTACTCAGAAATTTTAACCGACGGCTACATCATCCGACGCCAAGCAGTAGAATTTAACGTGCCAGTGATAACGAACTTGCAGTTAGCCGATGCGTTGGTGGAAGTGTTAAAGCAGAAAGGTAAAAATGGCAATTCAATCCGCTCACTCAACGAGTACATGGACGACCTGCCCTGGAAACTCTGGTAAACCGATTGAATAGTTGCGCAAAAAATATTAACGTGCGATGCCTTTTCGATTGGCATTAAGGTAAGGCTAATTGTCCAAACAGGGTAAAACTCGTACAGTGGAAGAGATTAATGAGAAAATCCGCAAGGGCGACGTTCAAGTTTTAGCCGCTGAGGAAATGAAAAAACTAGTTGAAAGCAGCGGCGTTGAAGTCGCGTTTAAAGAGGTTGATGTGGTTACAACAGGCACTTTTGGAGCCATGTGTTCCTCAGGTGCAGTTATTAATCTTGGTCATTCTGACCCGCCAATAAAGATTGACCATGCTTGGATTAATGATGTTGAAGTTTGCCATCCAGGTGCAGCTGTTGACTTGTTTATTGGTGCCACCAACATGTCAGAGAAGCAGCCTTTCGAGTATGGCGGCGGACATGTTATCCAAGACCTTGTAGCTGGAAAAGAGGTTGAGCTCCGTGCCACAGCTTATGGAACTGACTGTTACCCGAGAACTCAGCTTAAAACAACTTTGACAAAGGACGATTTAAACCAGTTTTACCTGCTTAATTTCCGCAACTGCTACCAACGCTACAACTGCGCAGTGAACAGCAGTGAGGAAACCATTTACACTTACATGAGCAAACTTTTGCCTAGACTGCGAAACGCTACGTTTTCTGGTGCAGGCGAATTAAACCCGCTCATGAATGACCCAGATTACGAAACGATTGGCATGGGTACTCGCATTTTCCTTGGCGGAGCGCAAGGCTACGTTATTGGTGAGGGAACGCAGCATAGCCCCAAAAACTTGAACGGCACATTGATGGTTAAGGGCGACGCGAAGAAGATGTCGCCTGAGTTCTTGCAGGGCGCTACTTTCACGCGTTATGGCACATCGCTCTATGTGGGTTTAGGGGTTCCTATTCCAATCTTGAATGAGGGCTTGGCTAAGAAGACAGCGATTCGTGACAGTGAAATTTTCACCGATGTGGTTGATTACAGCGTACCGCGAAGAGACCGCCCGAAGCTACGGCAAGTTAGTTATAAAGAGTTGAAGTCTGGCTCGATAATGATCGATGATAAGAAAGTCAGGGTTAGTTCCCTGTCTAGCCTAAAGATGGCTAAGAAAGTTTCTAAGACACTGAAGTCTTGGATTGAGGAAGGCACGTTTTTCTTAACTTTGCCTATCGAGCGGTTGCCAAGTGACAGCGTGTTTAAACCTATGAGGCAGACTGGGGAAATACCGTTCGTCGTCAGCGTTATGCATCCAGCGGTCACATGCACCGAGAATGAGGAAATACGCGCCATTGCAGAGCGAATTGTCACCAAATCGGTTAATCACATAGTCGTGGTTGATGGCGCTGGGAAGTTGCGGGGAATAGTTACTTCGTGGGATATCACTCGGGCTATGGCTGAAGGCAAAAAAGCGTTAGCAGACATAGAATCACGTAACGTGATCACTGCTAAACCTGATGAGCCGCTGGAGGTTGCTTCTAAACGGATGGCGCAGCATAACATTTCAGCACTACCTGTGATTGATATTGAAAAGAAAGTGCTGGGAATAGTCACCTCTGAAGATGTGTCTAAACTGTTAGGACGGTAAAACATGGTAAGAGTTCTCTTAAGGTTCTCTGAAGAACAAGTACCACAACCGATAACTTCCCAAATAGTTCTCGAATATAAAGTGCCAATCGCCATTTTAGCAGCCCACATAAACTCTAAAGGCGGCGAAATACTTGCTGAAGTCCCAGACGAGGCACAGGAAAAAATAATAAAAGCCTTCCGAAAAAGAGGCGTCACAGTTACTGTACCAAAACTAATCGAAGTTGACACAGAAAAATGTTTTAGCTGTGGCTCCTGTGTGGCTCTTTGCCCTGTTGAAGCCATAAGCATCGATAAGGATTCATCAGTCCAGTTTGATAAGGAAAAATGCGTTGGCAGCACCTGCAGCATCTGCGTTGACGCGTGCCCAGCCAGAGCCATAAAATCAGTCAAGCAACCTAACAATGAGTCAGCGAATAACAGGAAAAAGTAAAAGTTGACAAGGAACCTTTTCAAAGAAAACTTCACCCTAAAAGAAACGCAATGCACTATAATTTCTGATAAGCAGCAAGCCATCCAAACCGCTATCGAATCAATTAAACGCAACAGGCGAGAACTTGAAATTTACATAAGAGCAAACCCCAAGTTCTTGTACACGCTAAAGCCAATCCCTGCGCCAGAAAAGCCTCTTGTGGCTAAATTGATGGCTCAAGCTGCTGAAAAAGCAGGTGTTGGACCCATGGCAGCCGTAGCAGGCGTCATAGCTGATCTAGTGGTAAGCGATATGACTCGTGAAGGCTGTGAAGTGGCTGTTGTGGAGGACGGCGGAGAAATCTCAGCAGTATCAAACACGCCTGTTGATGTGGCGGTTGCTGCTGGAGACGAGCCTTTATCGAAGCGGTTCGGGTTTCGGCTCGCAGAATTTCCAATCGGCGTCGCCACAAGTTCAGGGCGATTTAGCCACGCATTGAGTTTTGGTGACGCGGAGGCAGCAACAGTTTTCTGCAAAAACGCCGCCTTAGCCGATGCAGCAGCCACAGCCGTAGGTAATGTAGTTAAAGGCGAAGACGCCCAAGCCGCGATTAAAGCCGGAATCAGAAAAGGATTATCTGTTGAAGGCGTGGAAGGCGTGTTAATAATCTATAAAGGTCAAGTGGGCACCGCAGGCAAAATCCCCCAAATAATCAAAGTACAAGGACAATCGCCAAAAATGAATTAACTAGCAACCTTTCAAAGCTAATGCGTTTTTTACAAGCTCAGCTTCCAAAAAGCACAAATTTAAAAGTGCAAGTAAGAGAGAGACTACTGAGGAATTGCAATTGGCAAGAGCACTCTTAGCTGTCCTGTTGGTCGCAATGGCAGTGAGTGGATTGATTTTTGTTGGTGGTTTACAACTTGCTTTGGCTACAAACGTTAGTAGCATAATCGCTTCAGATACCACTTGGACTAAAGCAAATAGTCCATACAATCTTGTCGGGAATGTTTTGGTCAACAATGGAGTTACCTTAACTATAGAGCCTGGAGTCACAGTGAACCTAAACAGCTATTACATAATGGTAAATGGCACCTTGACGGCAAGAGGTACCAGCGACGACCAGATACGCTTCAACGGGGGATCAATTACATTTAATTCTAATAGCGTTAGTTGGAATGAACAAACAGGCTCTGGGTGCATAATAGAAAACGCTATTCTTACGGGAACAGTATTATCCAGTAGCAATACCGTGAAAATAAACTTGGACACTATTGACACTGGGTTCACCGTTAGCAGTTCCACTATAGTTTCAAACAATAACATAAAAGGCGACGTCAACGGCGGAATAATTACAAGCAATACCATTGTTGGCGGCGTTACGAGCGCAACAATTCTTAACAATGTCATCACTGGGAACGTGGGCTGTACAGGCGTCACTTCAAACAACTTCATAAGAGGCGGGATTAATGTTAACGGCAACTGCCTAGTTTCAAATAACACCATTACAGGTGGACTTGCAAGTTCTGGCAGCGATTATAGTGGCGATGCTATCTTTATGGGTTCACCTTACGTTTATGGTGGAGGCTTCCCAAAAATTGAAAATAACCTTATCACAAACAGCACCGTTGGTATCGACATTAGTGTACTTATTCGAGACTGGTTTGTCGCCAACATTCCACTAATACAAGACAACCAGATAACCGAAAACGGCGTTGGCATAAGATACAGCATAGTCACCCAAGAATCCTATGGAACTGCACCGCCCACAACCATTCAAAACAATACCATAACAAAAAATGGCGTAGGCATAGAATTTGTAGGTTCCACACAAGAATATCAAATTGTAAATAACAACATACAAGACAACACCAACTACAACATCTATTTACAAAACACTCCCAACGATGTCAACGTCACATACAACTGGTGGGGAACAGCCGACTCACAAACAATCAGCCAGACAATCTATGATTACAACAAAGACTTCAACTTAGGCAAAGTCAACTTCTCTCCTTTCCTAACTGCATCTAACCCTCAAGCAATGCCTACCACAAACCCGCCAGTTTTAGACACAACAACTCCTACAGCAACGCCTACCGAAATACCTGTTCAAACGCCATCATCAACACCAACCCCAACGCCTTCCACTTCGCATAATCCAACGACAGCGCCCCAAACTCCTGCTGGCACCGGTACCCAAGTCATAGCTCAAGACTGGCCGTATATAGTAATCATAGTGCTGGTCGCAGTAATTGTCGTGATGGCAGCTGTAGTTTTTAGGGGCAGAAAAAGATCAATTCAAAACACCAATGTATCTGTATAGAAACACGAGTCAGTTTCAAATTAGCCTTTGAAAACGAGAAAACCCTTCGTCGTTCACGAAAACTCTTAAATTAGACAATTCCCAACTGAACTGCAAGGTCCCTTTCATGTCATCAAATACTAACACGCTTGAAATCCAAAGCTATGACGATAAAGAAAAAATGTTCCTCGTAAAATCACCCAGCGGAAACATCGTGAAGGTTCAAGATACCTTTGCAGAAATGTTCGGGCTTTGGGCAGGAAGAGTTCTAATCACTGCTCAAAACGAGAAGTGGGCACAAATCGCCGCAAGTTTAACTACAGGTTTTGCCACAAGCGTAATTGAAGCCTCTGCAGAAGCAGCAATCGAACGAACTGTTCCAGCAGACCAGACACCTGACAAACGACCTGGAATCCTTATTCAAATTTATAATCGTGACCGCTTTGAACTCAAGCGCCAACTCATGGAGCGTATCGGTCAATGCACTTTGACTTGCCCAACAACCGCAGCCTTCAACGGCTTGGATAAGAGCAAAAGAACCTTAGACGTTGGCAACAGCCTACGCTATTTCGGTGATGGCTTCCAGAAAAAAGCCATGGTTGGAGGAAGAAAATGCTGGAAAATCCCAGTTATGGAAGGCAATTTCATAGTTGAAAACGGCTTCGGTGCCATGGAAGCGGTTGCAGGCGGCAACTTTATGATTTTTGCGAAAGATCAGCCATCAGGATTGAAAGCGGCTGAAGCAGCAGCTGACGCAATCCGCGCAAATGCTCCCGACGTAATTATGCAGTTTCCAGGGGGAGTTTGCCGTGCAGGAAGCAAAGCTGGTTCACTTAAATACAAACTGAAGGCTTCAACTAACCATCCGTACTGCCCAACGTTGCGCACACTTGTGCCTGACACTGTTGTTCCAGAAGGCGTAACAAGCGTTTATGAAATAGTCATGAATGGCTTATCTTTGGACGCGGTCAAGAAGGGCATCAAAGAAGGTGTTACAGCGGCAATCGGCGTGCCTGGTGTTGTCAAGATTTCCTCGGGCAACTACGGCGGCAAGCTTGGTCCGTTCAAGGCTTATCTAAGGGAAGCTATAGGTGCACCAATGCCAGAGCCAGCGCAGGCACCGCCAGTTAAGCAAAAAGCGTAACAGCTTTTGTTTTTCATACGGAACTTTTATTTGATTCCTTTTAACGTTAGTTATCCAACTAAATAGATTTAGTGAAGTTATTTGAGTACAGCGAAAAAAACGTCCCTTGAACTATTCAGGCTACGAAAAACACTCAACTCGCTAGCCAGCAAAGAAGGTAGCCACACGGAACTCATCACCATCTATGTTCCGCCGGGCAAACAAATCAGCGATGCCTTAAACCTTCTGCGGGACGAATATGGAACCGCCAGCAACATTAAATCAAACGTTACACGGAAAAACGTTCTAGATGCTATCGTTAAAGCTCAGCAGAAGCTCAAACTTTTCAAGGATCCGGGCGAAAAGGGCATAGTGATTTTTTGTGGTGCCCTTCCGCAGGAAGGTGGCGGACCAGGTACCGAACGCATGGAATCATACGTCATCATTCCGCCTGAACCCATCAGGGTTTTCCTTTATCGTTGTGATTCACGCTTCCACACTGAGCACCTGCAGGAGATGTTGCGGGAAAAAGAAACTTATGGCATTTTGCTTGTGGATGCTTCAGATGCTACGATTGCGACTTTGCAGGGTAAACGACTTGAGATTGTTAGGAAAATGCATTCAGGCGTTGCAGGCAAGACTCGTGCTGGTGGGCAATCAGCTAGGCGATATGAGCGCTTAAGGGATATGCAGCTTAATGAGTATTTTACTCGTGTTGGTGCGCATGCGAACGAGGCTTTCTTGCCAATCGACACTTTAAAGGGCATAATTGTCGGTGGACCTGGCCCGACAAAATACGATTTTGAAAAAGGCGACTACCTCAATTACCAGTTGAAAAACAAAATCATCGACACAATCGACACAGCTTACGTGGAAGAGCAAGGCGTTAAAGAAGTGGTAGATAAAGCGCCTGAAATAATGCGCAAAGTCCGCTACATCGAAGAAAAAGAAATCATGCAAAAATTCCTCTACGAAGTTGGCCATGACACTGGAATGATGACTTATGGTGAAGCTGAAGTTCGAAGGCTGCTGCAGGCAGGTGCAGTTCGCTTGCTCATCATGTCCGAGAGCTTGGATTTAGTTCGTGTCACAGTTAAGTGCAGCGCTTGCGGCTACGAGGAACAACGTACCCTCAAAAGCCAAGAGGTAGCCAGTTTTGAGCAAAGCTTAGTCGGGAAACCTTGCCCAAAATGCACCGCGCCATCCTTAGCGGTAGTGGATAAGAAGGATGTTGTTGATGACTTGGCAGAGTTGGCGGAACTTGCAAACACGGATGTTGAGATTATTTCTGGTGAGACTGAAGAGGGGCAAATGCTGAAGAACGCGTTTGGCGGCATCGCCGCGATGCTCCGATTCAAACAACAAACCTAAACGGCTACAAGACTGGTTTTTGCCGCTAAAATTTCAAGCTAAAAGTAGACCACTTAGCCTCCGCACGCACAGATGCCCCCGCAGAACCTATAGACATTAGTTCAAACAACCCCAAAACGCTTTGTTCAAACAATACCCAAACCTCGACAGCTACCCAGAAGAAGAGTTCCTTGCAAAAATGGTCAGCGACGGCCGCCTAACAATTCCAAAACTAACCATGCAAATCCTGCAAGAAATAGAAGAAAAAAACCTTGAAGGCTGCATCCTTGAAGTGAAAATTAGCCCAGCAGGAAGCTCCAATGACGCTTCGCCCGCTGAAAGTACTGAAACGAAAATGTTGGGCAAAATCAAGGATATCCGAAAAAATCTGGGCAACACAAGTTAACAAATTTAGAATGAAGAATTGCAAAAATTCAGGTCTGACCTTACCTGCCTAGAAAATTGTTCTGGTAGAAAACAGAAAACGACAAATCTTGTTCTGCATAAGAACAGTTATGGAAATTTCGGGAATTTTTAACGAATTTCTCGGTCGATAATAGTAGAAGTCGATAATAGTAGAAGCAAACAATTTATAGTATTTTGCATACTAATTTAGTAGGTGCACTATTATGGCTTACGAAGTCAAGGTTACAAGGCAATGCCAAACCACAATCCCCAAAGCAATCAGGAAAAAATACAGGATTGATGAGGGAGACAGCATCATTTATGTTGACTTAGGCGACCATGTGGCGATGGTGCCAGTTTCTAAACATCCACTTAAGGAATTAAAGGATTTCAAAATTGACGTTAAAGAATCCGTTCATGAAATGCGGATGGAAGCTTTAGAAACAGCTCGAAGGCTTGTGGACAGAAAATTAAAAAGGTGATTGTGGATTCTAATCGAATCGGACCTTTTATTAGCTGTCATAAAGAAAGATGACCGATTGAAACTTACCGCTGAGAAAATCTTGGAGAGAATAGATTGCGGTGAGCTAAAAGGTGTTTATGCTTCAACCGCTGTGATACAGGAAATCATATTTTGGTTTTACAATAGGCAATTACTAGGTGAGCTCACTAAAGCCGTGAATGTTCTCACGCACTTACGGAACGTCGAGTGGATTGCAATAACTCCTGAGATATGTCTAACTGCCTCACTGTTGATAAGCGAGTACAATACCTCTCCCTTCGATGCCTATCACCTTGCAACAGCAATAGCTAGAGACAAAACAATACTCAGCACCGAACACATATACGATAAAATCAAAGGAATAAAAAGAATAGAGCCCGCAGACTTTGCAAAAGACCTCTAGTCTGTGCTCATAAAAGTCAGCCTCAAACCCTTCGACTCAGCACGGCTACCAAGAAGAAGCGTTCTTCGCAAAAATGGTCAGCGACGGCCGCCTAACAATCCCAAAACTAACCATGGAAGTCCTCAAGCAAAGAGAAGAAAAAAACTCACAGGCACCATCCTAGAAGTAACAATAAGCCCAACAGGAAGTAGCTCAAATGACGCTTTGCCGCCTGAAAGTGCGGAAACGAAAATGCTTGACAACATCAACAACATCCGAAAAAACCTAAACAACACAACCCCCTAACAACTATTGAGAAGCAATAATGCCCAAACTTTCTCGGCAATGTGACCTCTGAGGCAATTTCCCTTTTTGTAAAATGACTATCTTCAAAAATCTTAAACGTAAATGTTTTATCCCATTAGCAAGCATAACGTTGTTTGATATCAATTGACTGAGCCTTTACATGGTGGTAAGGAATTCTCAACAAGCAAATTAGCCAAGATATTAGATGTAAGTACGAGAACAATTTATCGTTGGATTGAAGATGAAAAAATCAACTATTACCGTACGGGTACAGGTCGTTATCGATTTACCGAAACAGAAGTAAAAAGGATACAAAGCGACAGAAAGGCTCGTAACCTAGATAGCATTAAAGATGAAATTTTAAGAACAGTTAGAACAAGGAAAATTGTTTATTTGCGAGAATTGCAAGTGGCTTTAGAAGACTATTTTTGGCATGAGGATGTTGATGACGCTTGTGATATACTTGTTGAAGCAAATGAATTGAACACGGAATTTTACAATGAAAATCGGTGGTTTTTTCCAAGAAATGTAATATGGAGTAATGTAAAAGATATCGCTGAATATAAGAAAAAGCTAATGATCATTTACATAACTCACCCTAGAAAATATGTAAGACGTGGCGTTATTTACGATGACTATTCTGAGATGCTTGTTGAGGATGCCTTGATAAGGGCAGGTTATGATGTTGTCTCTAAGAATTCTCACTACTTTAACGGAAAGGAATATCATCAAACGGGTGAAGAAAGGCCTGGGAGAAAGAAAGACTTGGATTATGTTGCTTATGCCAAGGCCAAGGATACCTATATTGGAATTCAAATTAAAAACAGATTAGAGTGTCCTAGAGTAGATGACGTTCATCAAATGTTGGATATATGTAAAACCCTAGACTTAATCCCTGTTCTTGTAACTAGATTATCGCACCCTAGGATTTATGAAATTGTTAGGACTGCAAAGGGTACAGTTTTTCAAGTCAAGCGCTACTTACTTCAACCGCCATTTGATAGAGAAGCATTTAAACAGATAACTGAGGATCTAAAAATTCCATTGGCTGTGTATCAATGGGTGCCCGACTTTTTGATTAAGAACTTCGAGGACTTAATGGCAAAATTATGACATTTTACTGGAGTAGATTACTTATAATAAATGACGGGTTTGTTCGCTTGGACCTGTTCTTATGGGTTTCAGAGTATAGCTCCTCTTAAGAACTGGGGACGGGAATTGAACCCATATACCCAGCTTTGCAGGCTGTCGCTGAACAATTCGGCCACCTCAGCATGGTGACTCTATGGTTGAGTTTAGTGCTCAATGTAGACTGACGCATTAACTAGCTTGCTTGTTAAGACTTGCATCTCCTCAGAGAGCGTATGGTTAAAGGTTCGACTTATGCCGGTGAAGAACGTTAAACAGTTTTTGTACCCATCAGGAAACCAATCTTGCCACAATTTTGTGAATGAATTGATGTTGAGAAGTGCAGACGGGTAGCTTTAGGGGTAAGGTGAAGGGGGTTTGCCCCTCTCCCTTAAATTACAATCCTTTCCATTCCTCTTAAGCGCTTTTTTGGCTTAAAAGGGATATTTCGGTTTCTGATATATCAATACTCACTTGCAATCAATTTGTCTGCAAAAGCTCTTCTACTTGGCTTTTCCCAATGCCCTGCACAAACAGTTGTTTCTGCCTTGAGGTGGCGCCAGAGGCAAGCTCAACCTTAGCATGCAAGAGCTTTGAAAATTCTTTTATTATTTCCTTGTTAACTTTGCCTTTAACTGGTTCCTCAGTGCAGTGAACAACAATTTCGTCGCCATCAAGTTCTATGCGGAATTTAGGCGCGTTTGGTTTTACATAAATTGTGATGATTACGCCGTCTTTGGTTTCGTTGATTTTCATGCGGTTATGCACTCGGCTGCTTGCGATGCTTTGCTGCTCTGCAGTGCCCAACTGAACTTGTTCCTTAATGTTTTGGGGTAGAATTTTTCTATGTCGAACTTGACTTTTTTTGCCCATTTCACGTAAGCTGTTGGGTCAATGTATGATTTCAGCGATGTGCCCAAGTTGTATTCTTTGGTTAGCTTTGTCAATTCAATGTCCAGTTTGGCTTTTTCTATTCTTGTCTCAAGTGATTCGGTTTTTTTGCCTGCGGCTTTTTTTGCTTCGAGCTGCGCCTCAAGCGCTTTGAGGTTGTCTTCTTTTTTAGCTAAGCGCTGGTCAAAGGTTGGCGGAATCTTCCTTTTGTGGTTTGCCACTTCTGCCACTTTATAATTAGCCATTTTTGCAGCGAAATTCTTGCGGTAATCTGGGTCGTCCTTTGCTACTCCGCTTTTATCGAGTTCTTCTTTGACTGTTTTTGTGCATCTCCAAGTGCGGAAGACTTTAGCGGTTAACTTTGGCATTTTTTCAGAGAGGAAACGGGAAACCTTCTTGGAGTCGACGCCTTCGAAGAGGTATTCTTTGCTTGTTTGTATGTAGTGTTGGATGTTTCGGATAACTTCTGGCGGTGCTTTAACGTTTTTTATCCATCTGACGCTGTCTTTGCCGAGGAAGTCGAAGTGTATGGTGTCGCCTTCTATTTTGATGTGCTCTGCCCTGAGCGTTATGGCGCCCACTGTGTCGGCTTCATCTGGGTCCTTTTCGTCGCCCACCCTCATGTTAGGCACCAAAATAAGCCACGACACAGTTGCAACCTTGCGCCTTGCATCATCTTTATCGTTAAGATTTTTGAGTATGTGCTGTTCAATTGTTTTGATTTGTTTGCCTAAGGTTTCGGCTTTCTGGAATTTTTCTTTCTCTCGATTCTGCTTGAGGAACGCTGTATCAGAGAACCAGACGTACTTGATTTTGCCTGTTAGTTTGTCTTCCCATTTAGCCACGTACATCTTGTCGGGTTCCCAAACTACTCCTTTCCAGCGTCCCGGCGGAACAGGTGCGTCAGGCGGAAGGTTTAGGATTATGTCTCCTTCGTTTGGGCCGTCCTTCCATTTTCCACGCTGCGGATGGTCACCGCGTCCAGCGAAAAGGCATGATGGCTCCGAAGTCCAGTTGGCGATTTCCAGTTTTTCTCCGTCAACTTCGGCATAACCGTATTTTTCTTTGAATTCTAAACGTTTAGCTTTGCGTTGTTCAGCTTGCTGTTTCTTCTCTTCTTTGCTTATGTTTAGCTTCTTTTGTTTTTCCTGTTCAATATAACTGGTAACTTCTGAAAAGTCGATTTCGCTATTCCAACGGCTGGTTACCATTGTTTAAGATTGCTGAAGGATTATCGATGCTAGTTAGGTATTTTGAAGAAAAACCATCCAAGAAACCTGCCGAAGAGTTCTCCTTTTTCAACTGCCCAAGGAATTCCCGCATGAAATTCCTCTTAAAAACGCTATCTGGCGGAGAAATGGTTGACAAGGTTTTTCTTATCCACGCAACCGCCATCTGTTCACTTTTAGGCGTCAGCTTTATTGTTTGACCGTTAATTTTGATGCTGAAGCCTTTATAATCGTAATACGGAACGAATATGCCATTATGTTTTAAACTTTTCATAACATGTTTCATTAGCTAGACCTCAAACTTCTTGGCAAGGCACTCTTCACAGATTTATACTTTGCCAAGATATTTGCGATACATGGCTTTTTATTTTTCGCTTAAGGCTGTAACTTTCTATTACCTCTTTTCCGCGACTTAAAAACATTCACCAATAATCCATTCAAATTACTGGAAAAAAAGCGTTTTTTGCTTTTTCAAAGCCCTATCACTCTGCAGTTTCTTATAAACTATCTCAACATTTTTTCTCTCAACATAACCCTTATGCGGGCGGAAACCTCCGGAGAAACCGCCTGGAATATGCATTAGTTCATGAATCAAAGTTCTCTCTTTGT
Organism: Candidatus Bathyarchaeota archaeon; assembly: GCA_963715865.1. GTDB lineage: Archaea > Thermoproteota > Bathyarchaeia > Bathyarchaeales > Bathycorpusculaceae > Bathycorpusculum. The sequence goes on along the minus strand of OY970280.1, from coordinate 1,752,449 downwards.
CTTCATCTGACATTTTATCAAAAATCTCAGAAATAACCTCAATAATGTAGGAAGGCGGCAGGTTCAAAACTCCTTGCCAAATCTTGCCTAAACCGTGAATTCGCGCGATTGTACGCCTAGCCTTGGAGCCTTTGCTTCTGACGCAAAAAACGAATTGTGGCACAACATGGTAGAACTCGCATTCTTCTGCTAACTGGTCTACTTGCTTTTTGATTTCTGGAGCTTCAAAATACTTTATCGGCAACCCTCGTCTCTCCCTTAATGGCATTGTATAGAAATGTTTTGATTTAAAAGTTAGGTGCTTCTCTGAAGTATTTTCTTAAGTTCCATCCAGAAAGTTGCCGCAAACGCTACAATGACAACTATTGCCCAGTCCGTCGGCGTTAAGCTTGTTATTTTAAGCGAGCTCGCTATGAACGGCAAGTTTGTTCCAAGTATCAGTGTGGCTATGACAATTAGAGCCCAAAGCACCATGACCTTGTTTGATAGGATGCCACGTTTTGAGAGTGGTTCTTTGTCTGAGCGCAGGTTTAAGGCTAATAGGATGTGGCCTAGCATCCATGTGGCGAAGGCTACTGTCTGCGCATGCTGTATAGCCGATGAGGCGGGGTTCGTGTACCATGTGAATAGGTAAGTTGCTGTAACCGCGGCGAATAGGCTTACTGCACCTAAGGCTAGGCTTGTAAGCATGTTTTTGTTCATGAATTTTTCGTTCGGGTTGTTTGGTGGCTTGTTCATTATGCCTGATTCTTCGGGTTCAGCGACGAAAGTGGCAGATGCAGCTAAGTCCATGAATAATTCCAGCACTATGATTTGTATTGGGGCAAACGGCAGCGGAATGCCCAGTATGATTGGGACAAGGAAAATGGAAACCAAGGCTACTTTGCAGGCTAAGTAGTAACGAATTCCCTTCCTTAAGTTGCTATAAAGCTTCCGTCCTTCTTTAACAGCAGTTTCTATAGTAGCAAAATTATCATCAGTTAAAATCATATCTGCCGTTTCTTTAGCAACATCGGTTCCGCGGATCCCCATTGCAACGCCAATGTGCGCTTCTTTGAGGGCTGGAGCATCGTTTATTCCGTCACCCGTGACAGCTACGATTTCGCCGTTCTCCTTTAAGAGCCGTACTAACCGCAGTTTATCTTCAGGAGTTACTCGCGCAAAGACAAATGTGTTCCTTAATGCTTTCTTCAAGTCATCGTCAGTCATTTTTGAGATTTCACTGCCAGTTAAAACGTTGACGCTGTTTATTCCAACTTGAGAAGCGATGGCTCTAGCGGTTTCTGGGTGGTCACCAGTAATCATCATTACCTTTATGCCTGCTTCTTGGCATGTGCGTATGGCTCCCTTGACCTCTTTTCTTGGCGGATCAATGAAGCCTAAGATGCCGACAAAAACGATGTTTCTTTCAAGATTTTGCTCATCAAACGCTGAATCAGCCTGTAACCTATGGTAACCAAAAGCTAATAGGCGTTCACCCGACTGGGCCATTTGCGCCATGGCTCTATTTACTTCGTTTCTTGTGGTGTCATTGAGCGGTGTTTCTTCACCTTTAACTAGGATTTTTGTAGAGTTAGCTAAGAGTTTCTCTGGTGCGCCACTGGATAAGACCACTAGGGAATTACCGTATTGGTAGACGTACGAAGCGAGTTTCCGTTTAACATCAAAGCTTAACTCGTCTTTTAGAACCCAGTCTTTCGTTATGTTTTGGGTATCGATTTCATCCTGCTTAATGCGTTCCAGGATTGCCTGAGCCATGGGATTGCTTAAGGCAGTGGTTCCTGCCATGTTTCTGATGGCGTCGCTGGCTAAAAGCGCGGTTTTTAATGCTGCTTTCTCATTTTCTTTGAAATCTTGGGCTCTATGAATTGCGCCGTCGAAGTAGAGTTGTTCTAGTCGCATTTTATTTTCTGTTATGGTGCCGGTTTTATCTGTGGCTATTACTGTTACGTTTCCAAGGGCTTCTGCTGCTCGTAAACGTTTCACTATAGCGCCTTTCTTGGATAATGCGTAACCGCCAACGCCTAGAACCATGGTGATAATGATGGGCAGTTCCTCAGGGATAACAACAAAAGCCAACGACAACCCGTAAAGTACTGCTTCTCCCGGATTAGGCTGTAAACCTCTGATGTAACTTAAAACTGGAATAAGAATGCTAAAGAAAAGCGCAATCCACACTAGCGTTTTAGAAAGCTGCTTCATAGCCAGTTGAAGGGTTGTTTTTGGCTCCTTTGCCGCTTTAGTTATGCCTGCAACTCTTCCAAGCTCCGTGTTTATTCCAGTTGCAGTTACTAGAGCTTTGGCTCTTCCTCTGGTAATTATTGTTCCGGCGAAAAGCATGTTTATTTGATCTGTGATTCTGGTTTCGCTCGCCAACACTGCAGTGGCATCTTTTGAGACTGGAAATGATTCGCCAGTCAGCGAGGATTCATCAGCTTCTAATCCGAAGGCTTCAAGTAATCTAGCATCTGCTGAGACTCTTTGACCCGTTTTAAAAAGTAAAATATCGCCTGGAACAAGAAAAGCTGTTTCAACTTCTTTCGGTTGCCCATCTCTAAGTACTAGTGTGGTTGGTGGTGCCAGTTGCCTTAGGGAAGCGATTGAGCGTTTGGCTCTATATTCATTCCAGACTTCGGCTAAGACAAGGACTATTATTATTACGATTATTGTTAAGGCGTCGCTTAAGCTGCCTAAAAAGCTGTAGAGTACTCCTACAGCGATTAGCAGCAGAATCATGGGTTCAGTTACTTCTTCTTTTAAAATGCCTAAGAAGCGGATTTCCCTTTGCTCTACAAGAGTGTTTTTTCCGTACTTACTTAGGCGCTGTGCTACCTCTTGGTCTGTTAAGCCTTTTTCAGGATTCACGCCTGATAAACGAATTAGTTCTTGTGTTTCTCGCGAATGCCACTGGCTCATTGGCAGCACCTGAATCCAATTTTAATTCTGTATACTTGCAGACTTGCGATTAAAAGGGACTTTGCCCTAAAAAGATTGCGTAGGCAATCGCTAGAATTTAGTGGACTCCTGTTTTCCTTTTTTACTGTTTATGTCATGGTAAGCTTTGGCTTACATAGAAAACAGCGGTTAATAACAAGAAAACTATGGTTAATCATACTTTTTAGTATGAAATAACTAAAAGGAGCTTAAGACACAGTATGAAAGCAAGGCTTAAAGCATTTTAACATAATAGGAGAGTTAGCGAGCATCTTCCTTTTTTGGCTGATGTTCACAAACCGTTCTCTAAATTCTGATGAATATTTTGTCTCCTTCCACTTTTACTTCATGCGTTTGCAGGTCAAAAGATTTAACGGGATCCACCAACTTCTCCGCGTAAACCAAGAATTTCTGCATATCTTCAGGCAGTTTATCCATGCCCTTAAATGACTCCTGCACAGGATCTTTAGTTTTCTGTCCGGTGGTAACGTCAAATTGAGCGTAATGAAACGGACAGGTCACAATCTTTCCTTGCAACGTTCCCATCGAAAGCAAAGCATTCATGTGTCCACATCTATCATCTAAAGCGTAGAAATGCTCATCTACATTTGCTATTAAGATGTCAATTCCATTTACTTCTACACTTTTCATTTTGCCTTTCTCGACTTCACTGGTTTTAGCTACTTCCACAAAAACAGGTTCCGCTCTTACAATTTGCTTTACATTCATCAAAACAACTCCAAATACTCTACAATAAAGATATGCAAACTTGATAATCTCTATTTAAACCTTCCCGCAACGCAAGGAAAGACATGATGTTCTGGGCATCGAAGTCATAGTACCCAAGGTTCATGATGGCTATGTGGTTCTTCTTGTAGAATCACTATGACAAACGGACAGTTAAAGAAGCAATAGAACTATCTTCCATTTTCTTTTTTTGTTGTTAAATCACCAAGTTTAGGTAAATAAAATTTCTATTACTACGTACATTCTGAGGTTACTACGTACATCATAGCCTTAGCATGTACGTAGTAAGTATTAATTAGGATTAAACTAATTAGCTTAATACTCTCTAAATAAACGACTAATCCATAGTTTAATGCTTAATAACTATGCGTAAGCATGTATTGTGCCATCGGAGCAATCGCCAAACAGGTATTTATTTTTTGAAACCAATTTTGTGCCTATTATGCAAAACTTTATTACAGCGCCAAACGTCTTGGATTCAAAAAGGTAGAAGCAAATTGAAATTCGGCACATACATGTTTGAAGCAAAGAAAGTTCCAGGCTTTGACTTTGACCTTTTCCGAGTTAAACCAGAAGTAGGCAGACGAATGCCACCGCACCCTGAAATGTACAGCAACATTGCGATTTTCGGAGACAACGTTACTGCCCGTAATCATCCAGACTGGATTTCGCAGTCAGACCTAGGTCCTGCATGGAGAACAAACGACAACTTTAACGTCCGATGGGACGTTCTCTGTGCAACCCAACCAGAGCACCGTGCAGAACAATTAGATTACATCGAAGACGTTGCAAGAAAGAGCCCGGGAATATGGCTAAACAGTATCCACTTCGCAGAACACGGTCACTGCATTTGCCCGCGCTGCAAAGAACTCCACGCGAAAAGTGGCTTAAGCTGGTATGAATGGCGCAGAAAAGAAATCACCGACTACATGGCGCAAGTAAGCGAGCGAGTACGCGACCGAGCGAAGAAAAAGTTTGTCATCGGCGTTCTCCCAGACCCAGTTACAAACTATGAACGCTTCGGCGTCGATTTTGATGATTTGGCACCGTTAACTGACGAATTTCTCGTCGTCATGTTTAGTAAAAACTACGCTACACCGTGGTATTGGGAAATGCTTACCCGTAACTTCAAGAAACTCTTCAAAGACGTACCTCTCAACATTGCATTATACGTTATCGGTCCAGGCGATGACCCGAGAGAAACGCCAACCACAAGTGAACTCTTAACATTATCAGTCCGTATGGCAAGAGCAGGCGTAGACGGAATTCTTTACTTAACCGACAAAGCTAAACAGATGCAGGATTTCCAGAAAGCTGCAATTGCTCAGGTTGACGTTCGAGAACGCTTAAAGAGCTATGGCGGCAAGCAAGGTCAAGAAGTTCTTGACTTCGTTACAAGCTGGGAAAAACTCGTAGAATAAGCCTTCAGAAAAAACTGATACATCGCAGGCAGTACAACCTGATGAGTGGTGAAAACCACCAGGCTGCCCTTTTTATTTAACCATTCTAATGAATGTAGTCTAAGGTTTTGTTTTGGCTCTCTCGGATTTCCTTCATGGATTCATACTGCGCTTCAATTAAGATTTTGAGCGAATCAATATTCGTCTTTATGCTCTCTAATTCTGCCGTTTTGAGGAGAACCCCAGACTTTGCAAGTTGTTCGTTGATGTTTCCAACTGTTACCTCAAGCACTTTAACTTTAAACGCAAATATCTGAAGAGTATATAGTAAACTAAGCTGGGAGTTTAAGGCTTCAAGTTGGTCTAAATAACGGGTTTTCTTGATAAACGCCTTGATTTTTTGCTCTTGAGAAGCTTCGGGTGATTGCATGGTTTGCTCGTATAGGGCTGATTGTTTCCAAGTTGCTTCTTTTGTTTCGTCAACAACTTTCTGTATTCGCTTTGCAGTTTTATCTAACATGTCTAATACTTCATCCAACCTATTCTCCCCCAAATTAACGGTAATTATGCTTCCAAGAGACTATAACAACCATTATATATAGAATAACCTATTAAATCGCTTAGTTTTAGAGAGTTTGTAATTTTAACTATTAAATCGCAAACTCGATTTTTTTGGTTGTTTTACGCTATGTCTACGCTTTCCAGTTTTAAGTTTTTGCCATGACTTGAAAGTCGTTTGAAGTAACTTACATGCAGTCAGCATTTATTTCGTCAAAGATATTAGTTACTTCTAGCTTTGGAAAGTGACCTCCTCTAATCCAACGTATTCTTGGGAAATATCCATATCGTCTTGGAAAACACAATAAAGATACTGCAAACGCAGAAAGCGGAATTGCAAGCAAAAGCTCTAAAATTAGAATTTGTATCGCTGGGTGCCAGTGGAAAATAATCGGGAAAAAATTCGGAATAAATAAAAACAATAGCATAAAAACATACGTGCCAGCTAAATACAGAAAAATCGCCGAAGAAATAACTCTATACTCAGGGCTATCCTTGATTTTAGCATAAGCTCTAAAGCAGTAGAAGGAACCAGTTAAGAAAACAATGATTAAACTAAAAGCTAATTTGACAGAGACTGGAAATAAAATGTTAACATAAAAAAACAGAATTGCAGAAGAGAATGTCGCACCTTGTAACAAAACGTCATCTTCTCTTTTGATTTCCTCATCACTTGCTCTAACAAAAGGATGGTATTTTTGAATTTTTATCATAAGAAAAGCCCAACCAAAAGCTTGCAAAAATAAGCCCGTTACAATCACAAAACTATAAAATGTAATTCCATAAAAGTTACCTACTGTTAAGAGAAAAAATGCAAACAAAACCAAACTTATCGTTCCAAAATAAAACAAAGCGAAGAACTTTGAAGGATTGAATCAACCGTTTTGTCAGCCATCTCACCACGTATGTTTATATTCTCCAGCCTAAAGCTTAAAACAGTAGTTGCGAAAAACCTGCAACAATAGCTCCGATTATCACAAAGAAAGCACTAGCTCTTTTGCTAAGTTTATTTGACATAGTAATTGCTTGTTAAACAAAAAACGGATTTAAGTTTTTGCATCGCTAATTTCAGGTAGAGGGATTTCTGAACTGTTACGATGAAAACCTAACAGACCAATAAAAGTCATGATGCTACCAATTACTATTATAAAAAGGTCAATTTGTATTGAGAAAGGAGCAAGGTAATAAAAGTGAACTAAGCTTGAGATTAAAAATAATAAGCCCAGATAGGCAAAGGCTATACCTGAAAGTGTAACTGCATAACGAGTTTGAATGCTCATTTCCATCATGTTATTAAAAGTTATTTTGTTTTCAGTTCTTGTGTTACATCCATTTTTTCTTTTTTCAGTGATAGTTCCATTCCCCCTCGCTCTAAACCGAACAACTTATCCATATAGTCTGTTGTTTGGTCAGCAATCTTACTGTAGTTGATTATATGCTTCTGCAACAATTTATTATCGTTATAAAAATTCCAGGAATAATTCCAAAATGAGTATAATAATTTTTGTAATTTCTCGGAGACAAATATTTCCATACCTTTTTTCTTAGTCATTATGCAATAGCCTTCAAATTCTAAGTAAGCTTTTCTATAATTTTCTATGATTTCTTCCGATGTCATTTGACTAAATTTGCATTGTTCAAAATCGGTTGCAATGATTTTGCCTTTAGAAAGACTGTCACAATATTTGTTTGCTAAATCGAGAAGAATGACGATATGACCATAAATTGTTTGGTAATATAGGCTTGCGCCCTTTCTTGCTTCAAAGTCTGTTTGTGATTTTTGCTGTCGATATTGAAACCAATAGCCAATTATAGCTATCAACGCGCCGTTTCCAAGAATAATAACTAAGATTTCAAGGATAGTGGAATCCAATTTTTCTCTTCCGTAGTGTTAGTACGCCACAAGAACACACTACGTTTAGCGGCTATATAACTTGTTTGTACAAGAATGGTTTAAAAACTACATATCTTGAAAAGAACGGGACATTAGTTTAGTAATTTTCCAGTTAAAGCTAACTCCAGTTGGTTTCAACACATGAACGGCAACACCCAAATGTTTGCATTTCAGTGTGATTGATTTTAGCTCCGCAAAAAGGGTATGTTGAATCCTTTGGCATGTTTATCTTTTCTTCTTCGCTTTTTTCGCCCAGAAAGGGTTTAGCCGAGGCATTTCCGTTTCTCTTCTTATATGGTTTGCAATTTCTGGCTTAATTGTTGCTTCTGGTCTGAGGGATTTTGCGCTTTCTCTGGTCGGTGGAACTGCGATTTCCGTTTTAACGTATTATTCTTTCACTAAAAAGCTAAAACTCAAAAACGTAGCGGGAGGAGAAAGGGCTCTACAAAATTCGTGAGATTGTCTTGCGTGGAGTCGGTGCAGGGTTTCTTGTTTTAATCTCAGTGCTTTTGAGCCAAATTGGTGGTCCTATTCTGGGCGGCATTGCAGCCGCGTTTCCAGCAGTTTTCACTTCAACCTTAGTAATACTGAATAAGAGCAAAGGAACGGAATTCTCGCGAGCCGTGACAAAGCCATTAGTGATGTCTGGCATTCTAACGATTATTCCTTTCAGCGTAGCTGTGAGATATTTGTATCCGAGCTTTGGTGTTTGGCTTGGAACCTTGTTTTCCTACGCTCTTGTAGTTCCACTAGCAGTTCTATCTTATTATTTAGTTCAAGATTGATGAAAAGGCTAAGCGATTCAAATTTTGCATCCGCGTCAAAAAGTAATAACACAAACTTTCGGTCTATAAAGAGCACTGAGTAGATTAGTTTAGGCTGTAGGCTCGGTTAATGGTGTTAGTTTTATTTGGTAGAGGTTTGGCCAGTCTTTGCCTGTTACGAAAAGTCTGTCGTTTTTTTGGTCGTATGCTATGCCGTTGAGTACGGCTTCTGGGTTTGAATTGTTTTCGGCTGGTAGTCCTGTGAGGTCTATCCAAGCTTTGACTTGTCCAGTTTCCGGGTTGATTATGGCGATTGTGTTTGTTTGCCAGATGTTGGCGTAAACGTCGCCGTTGATGTATTCTAGCTCGTTGATGTTTACTACAGTTGTGTTTCCGTCATGCACTTGGATTTGTCCTGTCCGCTGAAACGTTGTTGGGTCAAGCAAGTATAGGTTGTCTGAGCCGTCGCTCATGATTAGCTGTTTGCCGTCAAAGGTCAAACCCCAGCCTTCCGTGGGGTAAGTAAAATTTCCCAGCACTGCAAAGGTGTTTTTGTCGTAGATGAAGCCTATATGCGACTGCCAAGTTAGTTGGATTATGGTGTTGTTGACTATGGCTATGCCTTCGCCGAAATCCTGAGTCGGCAACATAACCTCCTGCTGCACATTGCCTGTGGTCAAGTCCACGCGGCGTAAAGATGAACCGCCGTCAAGTCCTGTGCTCTCGTACAGAAAACCATCCGAGTACACGAGCCCCTCAGTGAAGGCATTCGGGTCATGCGGATACGTGTTAACTACGGTGTAAGTGTAATGTGTTACAGCTGAGGAGTTTGTTGACGGCTTATTGCTGTTCAAGAAAACCAGTATTGAAGCGCTCAGAACAAGGATGGCAACGATGAGAAACACAGCTATGACTAACGATTTCTTCATTGCATTTTCCTATACAGCTTCTCATTAATAGGCAAAACGGATAAACCCGCCCTTTTTCCTTTGCAAACCGAAAGCTAAACCGCAACTTTCCTGGAACCCTAGAAAAGTCTTATAGCCAAACTTAATAATTACTTATAGTGATGCAGGCAGTGAGGCTTGGTAACAATTAAATACAACAAAGTCTCAGCTGGAATTGCCATAATTGTCATTGTCTTAGTTTTTCCTTGGACTTGCCCTAATACACAAGCGCAAACTAACATAACTTTCAGTCCTGCAGACAAATTCAATATCCCCTCGTATAATGGCACCATCAGTTTTGCCGTAAATGGCACCTATTCCGAGGCAACATTTGAAAATGACACTTGGACCTTTACAAATTTGCACCTCAATGGCTCACAGCCGCTTGAAAACTTCAAGATTTCAACTCAAAACTCTAACGTTACAATCTTCTCTTACCAAACATACAACACATCCTCGTTTCAGATTGTACTGTTAAGATATTTGATTGAAGGTCAGGGTAAGCAGATTTTAAACCTTGGTTTTGTCTCCCAAGGTGGGTTGAGCGCCAGCGTTGAATGGAGTGTTATTGTTGACAATAATGTTTTCATAGCTGAGGGTGAAGGATGGAGCATTTCGCATGATGGGTCAATGGTTGTAACTGGTGTAACTGGCAATGTAAGCATTGCACACTGGGACTTTGGGGGAAATGGTCTGTCTAGTTCAAACTTGCCTTTCTACCAGCAGCATTCAGTAGCCATTGTAATAGCAATGGTAGTGGCTGTCACAATCATTGTCGCTATCGTAATTAAAGTGAAAAGCAAAGAGCATTCGGGTGAAAAATAAGTTGGTGAAAGTGCTTTAGGCTAATTAGCAAAGGCTCGGCATTAAATAAAAAGTAGGAAGCGCAAAGATGTCGTGGGAGGCTCCCAGTGCAATCGTATTACCTGTATACGTTTTGATAGTGTTGGTTGGAATTTATCTTATCTTTAGATTCGCCAAAAACAAAACCCGTAAAGTCAGCTCGCTTCGATTTTTTATTCAAATAGCCGCCGTCTTTGCTGTGTTTATGGGGCTTATATTAGGTCCCTTCAACGTCCCAATATTCCAGCCTTTGGGGTCTTCGCCACGCGACCGGTTAGTTGGGACTAATTTTTTTGGGAACCAATTTCCAGATGGCTTATCTGTTCCTATTTTAGCATGTTACTATCCTAATGGGCGAACAGTTACTTGTCCAATTTGGCAAATTCAAGCTTACATTTTCCCATTTTGGAACTATCCAAGAGGCTACGAGGTTTTCTACTCTACCTCTGGTTTGGAGAAGCTAGCTATAGTTTTCGGCTTGGTAGCTGTGGCGTCTGTTGTTTTAGGAAGATTTTTCTGCGGTTGGCTGTGTCCTTTCGGCCTATATATGGATGTGTTAACACGAATTCGCAAAGCCCTACGGCTGCGGCATTTTCGTTTTTCCGACAAGACAAACACGGCGCTTGGACAATCACGGTATATCATTATTGCGGTTTTTTTGATTCTTAGTGTTATTTTTGCCTCGTACGCCATTTTTGGCGCTCAGCTTATTCCAGGCACTAGACCAGGAGGACCTGAAGGAACCGAAGCAGGCCTTGTAGGCAACCTTAACGAGCCTTTTTGTTTAGTTTGTCCCATGAGGCCCCTTTGCGTGTTAATCGAATGTGGTTTAGGCTCGATGAAGTTTTCATACGTCTCGCAAATAGCCTATGGACCGCTGTGGATAACAGGCGGTTATCTTACTTCGATAAACTTAGCTATCTTAATTGCATTCACAATTTTAGCTTTAGCCTATAGGCGATTCTGGTGCAGAATCTGCCCTCTAGGCGCGTTAACAGGCTTATTCAGCACTTTCACCCCTTTCAAACAAATCGCCCTAACACGCTTGGAGAAGAACGAACAAAAATGCACCAAGTGCGGTGTTTGCAAACGCGTTTGTCCAACTCAAGCTACACAAGTGTACGAGAAAAAAGGGGGCGACGTAACTGAATCAAGGTGTATACTTTGCGCACGATGCGTTGAAATATGCCCCTATGACGATGCATTGTCATTAAAAGTTGCAGGGAAAACGGTAATGAAATCAAGAAACTGGCTAGAACAACAAAAAAATTGACTGTGAAGAAAATAGAAGTATCAAGCAAAAATTATCAGGGTGGTTGAAAATAATGTTGAAGTGAACCGGGAGGATTTGAGCCCCCCACGCAAGCGGAGATTACCTCCGCGGATTCAATTTTTTCATGTCTGGATGCAAAAGTGTAACAAGTTGAATTTGAGTCAGTCAGGCAGTTTCTAATAACTTGATGAATTCCTCTTTCGATAGTCCCGTGTCCTTAATTATCTTATTTAGCAGCCCAGAGCCTTTTCCTCTCCTGCATGAACTGGAACCACAGTCAGCCTTCCATCAGCATGCTTCAGGATAACATGACTGCCTCGTTTTCTTACAACTTCAAAACCCAACTTGGAGAGCACTTTAATTATTTTCTTAGCTGGTTGAGGCTTTAAGCTCATTCAGCTTGAACTTCTACAAACTGGACTCCCACGAGTTCGTTCCGTCCCTTGCCTTTCGTTCCTTCGACTTCCAAGCAAAGTTGAATGGCCTCTTTAATTCTCTTCATTACTTCATCAAGAGTTTTAGCTTGGGTGTGGCAACCGGGCAACTCGGGAACGGACGCAACATAATAGCCATCTTCATCTTTTTCGACTACAACACCGAATTTCACCACATCACCAGACAATGTTATGGATAAACGGTTACTAAAGCCTTGTTACAGGATTGGAACGCATTTGAAAATTGACAACATCATGAATTCTTACTAGATTACTGGTGTTGTTGAAGTGGACCGGGCGAGATTTGAACCCCGTCTACAGTGGAGATGTCACCCGCAAATCCCCATTTTTTTGTTGGGTCCTATTGGATTTGCATGAATTTTTATCCGAGTAGCGGGTGCCCTTAATTAAGGTGCAAGCGCGAAGTTAAATATTTATTTCGTTAAGGGATTTGCACAATACCATGCGCGCTTCGTATATATTTCATGTTTTGTTATATTCTAGCCATCAGAACTGCAGTTATAGTGCGCGTTAAAGATTTAAATTTTGACAAAACAATTGAAGCTCTCAAGAGCGTGCTGCAGAATTTGGCTGGTCTCTCTAAAAACCAAAAAAGAATTTTGGAAATGCTAAAGATAAAACCTGACATGGCAACCAAGGAAATTGCCGAGATGATTTTTGGCAAAATCATAGAGTACAAATCAAAGGAATATACTTCAGTTCACCGCAGTCTAATTTCCTTGGAAAAACAGGGCTACATCAAGAGAGTACAGGTTCAACTTCGCTGGCGAAGGGTGAACCAATAGAAGAGCGCGCGCTTCCTCAGCGGGCTGGGGCACTAACAATTGCATTGCGCTAAACAATGTAGCAATTTAAGACTTTCTGTATGCTTTTCGGCGTATATTGCGTCGCGGCAAGTTTTTGCAGGAATTTTATCATCGGCTGAGCGCGGGCTATGTCTGTTAGACTGACCAAGCCCACCAAGCGGTTCTGTTCGGTTACTGGCAGCTTCTTTATCTTCATCTCGAACATCAAGCGTGCCGCTTCTTCTAAGTCTGTGTTGGGTGAAATAACGACCAATGGACTTGACATAATTTCTTTAACTCTAGTCTTTTTTACGTTTCTGCCCTCGGAGACTATGCGTTTCAAAAGGTCTCGCTCAGTAATTATGCCTATAGGCTCCCCTTTTCTGGTGGTAATTACGGAGCCTATCTCGAACTGATTCATTGTGTCAGCTGCTTCTTTGACCGACGCTTTTTCATCTACCGTAATTACTTTCTTGACCATCACGTTAACAGCCTTTAACGTAACTTTGTTTTCATCTGTTTTTTCTTGAGCCACTGGAGTTACCCGTTTTTTCTCGGCGGAGCTACTCTTTGATTCCGCTCGTTGATAGCTTTCTTGCTGTTTATAGTTCTGCTTAACGATGCGTATGTATTCTTCAAACGTCAATTCGGACCCACTCGATTCGGGCAAATCCCACTTGTAGTCAATTCTAGCTTTGGCTTGAATGTTTTTTATACAGATAATCTCCAGGTTTCTGGCGCTTGGTCCAAAAATTTTCTCGAGCGCATCTGAAAAATCATTGATCCTGTACGGAATTTCGCGCTTCGCAATCCCAAACGAGTTTTTCAGATGAATGTATATTGCTTTTCTTGTAGGTTCACCTAGAGAAGAAAATGCCTCGTCAATAGCTTCCCCAAGCATCTTGCAGAAAGACTCTCTAGTATCAGCCGTTGCTTTAACAACAGCGGGCGTTTCATCCAATTGTAGCGCTGTTTTGCGCTCCTGCCTAAGACTACTGTGCATTTTTATCGCCCATTATCAATCATATCTAAGAACTTATGGAAATAAATTAGATTTGTGAATGCCAAATATGGATTAGAAATTCTTCCTCCATGTTATGAGATTTGGAATGGTTGTTTGCAACTTGTGCATCTAGTGCAGTAGGGCAGAAAACGTGAAGTGCTCGAATTTTAGTTATTTTTTTGGGGAACAACTGGAGTTGAGGCGGGAAGGGCGGGGTTTTGCCTTTCGGGAAAAAATCCGTGAAATCTGCATTTTTTCTGCTTTGGATTTGCATATGTTAAATTGGTTCCGTTGGACAATGAGTTGTCATGGTTACAATTTGGGCTCAGATTGAAGACGCGCTTCTGTTCGGGGCAACCTTGGAAAAGGGAAAAGTGAACACGCATGCTTGTTTGATTTGGATAAGCAGAAACGGGAAGACACTTATGAGACAAATGGTTTTTCAACTAATCCGAAAGTTACCTGTTCATCTTGTTCATCTGGGCGCTGGAGTCGCTCGTATATTTGCAACGTTTGTTCTGCAACTTTTCTCCACTGGAAATATTGTAAAACCCGTTTTCTTCCGTTTTTGCCCCATTGTTTAGCCCTGTTATCGTCACACAATATTTCTTTTATCCCCCATGCGATATCGCTTGGGCTCTCCCCATTTACGTGTACACCATTTTTGTCAGGACCATCGGGCATGACTTGTTCTCTGAAGCCGACCACGCCGTGGGCACCCACAACTATTGGCTTTTCCATTGACATAGCTTCTAGGCTCACTATGCCAAAGGGTTCATATGTTGAAGGAAAGATACACAAGTCAGATGCAGCGTAATGTAGGATACGATCTTTTTCTGGCACAAAATCAAATCTGCAAACGACGTTTTTTGCTATTCCAAGTCTACGTGCGGTTTCAATGATGTCATTTTGTTGTTCTCCTTTGCCCAAAATTACTAGTTTTGCTTTTGGATATTCAGCCAAGATCATAGGCATCGCCTGAACGAGGTTCATGACCCCTTTCACCCACGTTAGCCTACCTAAAAAGAGTATCATTTTTTCGTCTGATTTGATGCCGTATCTTTCTCGAATAGCTTCTATCTCTTCAGTCTTGCATTTCTTTAAATTGTATCGTTCGCTATCTACGCCATTCCAAACAACGCTTATTTTAGAACTTGACCAACCGTGCTTCACTAAATCTTCCCTCATAGCATGACTCACAGTCAAGATTCTGTCTGCTTTTTCAGCTGTTGCCCATTCAAAATGAGAAACAACTCCAGAACCTGACCCTCCGCTTCTTCCCCATTCTGTACTATGGACATGAAACGCAACTGGGATTTTCGTTTCGTTCTTAACCATAATCCCAGCTATACTGCTTAGCCAGTCGTGCACGCAAACGACGTCGAAATTGCAGTTTTCCTTTTTCAGCATGCTGTTTATGAATTTTGATGCACTCAAAATGTTGTAGGTGAAAATGTCATTGAACATGCGGATGTTTGTTCCCCATTTTTTTAAGTCATCCACTACAAACATTGGAAAAACATTACTTGCATCCGAAATAAGTGGTCTATGAACTTCTACGCCCCTTATAACTTCTCTTGTTTTTAAGTTGCCGGGATTGAGCGTAAAAAGGGTTACATCATGCCCCATAGAAACATATTCACGCGTTATGTTTTCCGCGTAAGTGCCCAGACCTCCAACAATTGAAGGAGGATACTCCCAAACGAAGAATCCAATCCGCATATAATTCCAACCATATCTTTCCTAAATATATTACTCCTTTGTGACGTTAAATTAATAAAACAATTATGACCCCGAAATCATGACCCAAAATAATAATTAAGATGAAATGAAAACTATCTCTAAATGATTCACATATCGTCTTCAGATTATTCCATTGACGCCGTCAAACTTACGCCAGTCTGCTCAAACTTCTTGGCTAAAGATTTCGCTACAATAAAAAGAATGAAAAAAGGATTACGCCAACTAATAGTGTGCAATTTCCAGTGGAAAAAGCCCCTATTATTTCCCGACAAAAGCAAGAAACAAAAAGAAAGCATCTGGACCTAAATAGATGCTGATTTTGAGTTCATATACGAATTTAAGGTGGTCAAATTGTTCAGAAAGCACCAAATAATATGATCCGCGAATTGGGTTTGGATTGTTGTGGTGGGGCCGGGGGGGATTTGAACCCAAAAGGGGGCGGAACCCTTAACTGAAAAATCCTCCTAAAACAAGAGCCAACAAAAAAGCCACAACTTTGCGTGCACGCTTTACTTAGACGGAAGTCAAAAAGGAACAAACATGCCGTTTCTGGCTTCTTCCACTATAGGAAGCACTTGTTCCAGTTCTCTGAAGTATTTCAGAACCGTTACGCCGCGCTGAGTAGTTGCGTAAACCACTCTTCGCTTCCCCACAATTCTTTCTTCAACCAAGCCGTGACCGACTAGGAAGTCTAAGTATTCCTTCAGCACTTTGCAGTTCACGTTAGCCTTGTACATTATGTGAGTTAGCTTCAATGGACCACGCTACGCAAGAACCTTAAGGATATCCACGTACATTTCAAGCTTGGACCGTCTCATATCGAAACCTTTCTGCATAAATTACAACTATCATGGATATACGCTTTGTGAATTAGAACCGCGCTTTTCTTGATTCGCCGAAGCCATCTCCTATATCATCCCAGCGCTCAACTAGAATTTTCTACCTTCCCGCAATTCTCGCATCGGTGATCGCCCATGATTTCGCCTTCTGTATAATGGTTATCTTCCAAGGATTTTACTGGTTCTACATTATTCCACTAATGTAGAATAAATTACTAAATGCAAGGTTTCTAACTTTATACTTTGCAGTTAAAGCGCGGATGATTGTTCCTAAATGGCTAAAAGTGGTTTTAATTTCGTTCTCGGATTCTTTTGCAAGTTTGGGAAGGACGGTTTCTCCAAGGAAATTAAAACCAGATACGAAGCCAAAAGCTGCCTTTTAATCCCACGAATGGAAACAATTTTTTCCAATTTCGGAACAGGCATACGTGCACTCGCGTTTGGCAAAATGCTTCTCGGACAATTTCATGTACAAAAGAGGCTATAAGCTTCTACCTGAAGAGGGTTCGTTCAGAAGGTTATGAATACATTTTATCCTGACGGAATAACTGGCGCAATCCAAGACTTAATGAGGAAGGCAGTATAGAAGAGTATGGAGGGCGCTGCCAGTGAGCAGACGTAGACGGTGGTTTGACAGGCTCGAATGTGAGAATTGTATTTACAAGGCAAGCACATACTGTTGGAGACAGTGCCCATACAACATCTGGAAGAAGGAAGAATACTGAAGCGTGCCACGCGTTGCTAAATTGGTGTAAATGGTTTTTATTCCTTAAACACAGCCAAAACACGCTTATCAAACAAATCCACAATGTGCGTGCCGTGTCTAAAACCAGAATCTAAGATAAGGGAGCCGCACTGAAACATCCTCAGGATGCTCTGTTGTTTAATCGCTTTATAAGGAAGGTTGCGTAGTATAGGGGAGTAGCGTTATGATTAAATGGTGATGAAAAATGGTTGAAAAATCGGGAATTGTTTTCGTTGGAAGTAAAATGCCAATGGACTATGTTCTAGCGATAATTACAGGCCTATCGGCGAGCAATGCTAAAGGTATAACCTTGAAGGCCAGAGGAAAAGCAATAACTACAGCTGTTGACGCAGCTGAAATAGCGAGAAACCGCTTCCTAAAAGACCTGAAAGTAAGCAAAATCGCGATAGGAACAGAGGAGATGCCGCCGAGAGAGGGCGAAACTAGAGCGCGGATGGTTTCAACGATTGAAATAATGCTTACAAAAGAGTAGGAATACCTTGCGAAATATGAGCGCTATGTAACCATTAAGGCGCGGCGTGTTTTGGTCTTCTGCTGTCCGATTGAAAATCCCGTGGAAAAACCAAGACGACGTCGCTTTCTCTGATCTAGACGCGCCACTTCATTTGCCTCGAATACGGTTCGAGCGTTCTTTGCCATCCTATCCCTTTGCTTGTTTGGAGCCAAAACCTGAATGCTCTCCGACGGACGAGCAAGACGAAATCACTTGGCGGTATAGACGAAACGGGTCAGACTGGTTGAGAGAGCATAATTATCTCGCATTATGAAAAGTGAAAAGGATGAAGAACCTTGAGACATAAACGGTCAATGGGGCCATATCTTGCTTTTCTTTCAGTAAAACATGAAGTTGACCCTGAAGAGTTTTTTAGCGCACTGGTCAAAGCTGGAGAAAACAGGAAATCCAGCTGTGGCCCCATTTCAATCGAGTGCCGCGGTGAGATAAACGCAAAAAAAATCTTTTTGATGACCAATGATGTTGGAGTCCTTGCGCAATTTCGGGTCCCTGAAGAGTTTCTGTTGGAGAGAAATAATCCGCTTGGAAAATTCTTGGAAACCGACACGATTCTTAGATATCTTTCTAGGAAGAGGCGTAAGGCCCAGGGTCGCTCCATCAGAGATGTGCGGTCTGGGATGAACCACGTTAGTTTGAAGGCTAAAATCTTGGAGGTTGCAGAACCAAGGC
Organism: Candidatus Bathyarchaeota archaeon; assembly: GCA_963715865.1. Taxonomy (GTDB): domain Archaea; phylum Thermoproteota; class Bathyarchaeia; order Bathyarchaeales; family Bathycorpusculaceae; genus Bathycorpusculum. Next base: position 1,734,315 of record OY970280.1, on the reverse strand, counting down.
GTGTTATTACTAGGTATGGCAACTATGCAAGCGTGTCTAAAGCAGTGATTGGGGATGAGACGGGAACTATCAGACTTTGTTTGTGGAATGAGCAGATAGGCTGTGTCTCCGTGGGGGATACAGTTCGAATTGAGAACGCTCGAGCCTCTCTCTTCAGAGGGGAAAGGCAATTAAGCATTGGAACAAGAGGACTCCTCACCAACGTCGAAGACTTCGAATCACAAATTACTCCAACGGATTCACCCGCTGTGGAGGCTTAACGATTTGCGCGCGTATTTGCTCTTAAAAGTATTATGAGTTAGATCAGGCATATGTTCACTTTCCATTGTTTTCGGGTACAAGCGTGTTCTGCTTTACTACGATAAGGAATGCACAAACGAAGGCGATTAACATATGAAGTTTTATTCGTAGAATATGAGGTTTTGTTCCTCCAATATTTCATGAAGCTTATGCACTGCGTCATAAACGTCCTGTTCTTTATTCGCGCCGGCACAAACAAGGCTCCCGCTTGCAAATATCAGCATGACCACCTTAGGCTCGTCCATCCTGTAGACCAAGCCTGGAAACTGCTCCGGCTCATACATCGTGTTTCTAAGCGTGGAAACTGTCTCCTCCAAATCTACCTTTCCGCCTAGACTTGCAGAAGCAACGATGTTCACAACCTTCAAGTCCGGCTTGCTAATAATGATTATTCCATTCTTTTTTAGTTCTTTAACAACTTTCATGATTGCTCTGCGGGATTCCTTTCCCGATTTTGCTCCTGTACAAACCATTTTACCAGAGCCAAAAATCAACGTAGCCGTCTTCGGTCTCTTAAGCCTAAACACTAATCCGGGAAACTGGTCCGGACGATATTCTGCGGTTGGATAACTCTTCGCAATCGCGTTTAAGTCAACTTTCTGATTTAAAGTGGCCGAAGCAACAACGTTCTGAATGTTTATTATGGCTTTAGTCTTCGGCATTAAACATCGCTTCTTATAGTGTAGCGGATGCCTAAATACCCTTCACAAAAGCCTTACGTTGCCAGTGTATAGAAGCTTCCCGCGCGTTCCCTATTTTTCTCTGATACATAAAATTGGCTTGAAGGAGACTTTTTAGGGGGATAAGCAAGCTTTAACAGCGATTTCCATTCTATAATGGCTGGAGCGAAGACATCAAGTAACGAGACGGTCGCGTCAAAGAATATTTCGCTATTTTCCTTGAGGAGGTGAGAGAGGAATGAGATTAAGAGTTTTGCAGATAGACAGTTTAGTTCCGCCAGAATGGGGATTTACTAAGACCGAGGCAAAGAAACCAGCTGGATTCTGTACGATTAAAGAAGCAACAGAATACGCCATGCAAAATTTGGGTTTGAAACAGGGCGAATTTAAAGTGTTAAAGGGCAGGGGGTAGATTTAGACGGCAATCCTAAAGGAAAATGGATTCTTAAAGTTAAGACGGAGTGATTTGATGTGCTGTCAGTTTCAAGCAGTCTTAGATCTTCTTTTTGCTTAGGGTAGCGCGGAAGGTTTTTTTGCATTTTGCGCAGTCGAAAAGTCCAATTTCCAACTGGGTTTTCTTTCCTGTTTTGTCGGCTCTACCTGCCATAACCCATTTCTTCCTCGGTGAAGCAGCTTCTGTTCCGCATGTTTTACATTTTGCCATGAATTCGCCTCCATGAATGTGATAACAGAATTTATGAGTGGAACAACGAATAAAGCTTTGCTTAACAAGCGATTAGGACAAGTGGAAAAACCCGGAACTTGAAATGTACATCTTGAATCTAATCAGTTCTGAACCCAAAATAGTTCTAGTCTCTATGGGATTTGAACCGTGTTGGGTTCAAGCCGCACAATGGACCGGGGGGGATTTGAACCCCGCCTACAATGGAGATGTCACCCGCAATTCCCCTATTTTTTGTTTTTTTCATCTTCTAAGAGTGACAAAGATTTGAACTCGTGCCAGTGGTGAGCTTTTCTGTGTTTTCTTTTTCTGTTCTTTTCTATAAGTAAGACTACGAATCGATTCTCAAGGACAAATCTTATGACTAGAGAGGAGGCGAGCGCTGATAAATCCAAACCAAGAAAAGCGGCTCTAAAAAGTGCGACTCATATGATAATTCACCCAGCATTCATTTAGCTATTTTTAGCGCAATCTAAGAAGTGGCATAGAAATCGAGACTTTTCCCCGATACTTAGTTTCCGCATTCAACTTTGTCTATTCTATGGTTGCTTATACGGGGTTGCGCTGAGCTTCTTTCTACCTCAGATATTCAACTTTGCGCTTGTGATACCGCTTGCATTCTTTGACGATTTTTTTCGCGTATGGCGGGTACATCATCCCCATCCCTGTAAGCAATATGAGTTGCGTTGCCTGATCTTGCCTTGTTTCACTGTATTCTGGGCATCCTACGCATTGATCGGGGAACTCATTGAAGCACACATGTTGTACTTCCAACACTATTCCTTCCCCACATATTAATTGGAGCGTTTAAGTATTTAAAACAAGCTCAGAGCAATCTAAGTTGAAGGATATATACGCTTCTTTGATCCTTCAGATCTATCATTGGTCTTACCGTTGGTAGCGCAGTGTAAGAAATCCACCGGTTACGTGTGTGCTGTTTTGCGATGAGCACGGTATTCTCTTGCCAGTTGGCCTCCAATGATCTGAACAGCGCGCAGGGTCGATTTTTTTAGGGTTGCTTAAATGCTTCACGGGTTATTATGCTTCGACTGCTACCTCTTCTTCGCAAGAATTTGAAAACAATTTTGAAGTGGACCGGGGGGGATTTGAACCCCCGACCTCTTGAGTGCAAGTCAAGCGTTCATACCAGCTGAACTACCGGCCCTTGCTTTTCCCCATTGATTAACTATTCAATGATATTTAGCTTTTGTTCGTGCAAAAACAGGGCTAACGCAGAAAAATAATGAAAAACTTAAAAAAAATAATGAATAAATTTAGAGATTTAATGGGTTAAGCGGTTAGCTTAATATCGTCTTGGCCTTGCTGGTCGTTTTTTAGCAAAGCATTCTCGGCAATAAACTGGCCTGCTTGGATCTGGCTTGAATGGAACTTCACATTCTTTTCCGCATTCAGCGCAAGTTGCTTTATGCATTTCTTTCTCGGACACTACTTTTCAACTCCTTATATCTGTTTATTGTGCAAAAACTGCTTCTTGCACGACTTATCTATGCAACGCATTGACGCATATAAAATTTATCGTTAAATAAAGAGCCATAATATACATTGTTAAACGCTTGCTCTTGAATGGGCTTTTCAAAAAGCAACTTACAAGTTGTTTTAAAAAAGTTATATGTTAAAAGCGCTGATAAGTCATTAGCTTTGGAGGCTTAAGGTTTGGAGTTTAAAACAGTTAAAATTGACCCGCCTAAAGACTGCAACATCATCTTAGGCATGGCTCACTTCATAAAAACCGCTGAAGACTTGTATGAGGCACTGGTTAATTCTGTGCCCGATATTAAATTTGGTCTAGGTTTCTGCGAGAGCTCAGGACCTTGCTTAGTTCGGCATGAAGGAAATGACGAGGAACTGAGGAGTTTGGCAGCGGAAAAAGCCTTTGAAATCGGTTGCGGCCACAGCTTTCTCATTTACATAAAAAATGCTTACCCATTAAACGTTCTCGACAAAATCAAGAAAGTGCCTGAAGTATGCACTGTTTACGCAGCTACAGCTAACCCGCTAGAAGTAATAATTGCTGAAACTGCTCAGGGCAGAGGCATTGTTGGCGTTGTTGATGGCTTGAAAAGCAAAGGCATAGAGACCGACGCTGACGTTAAGGAGCGGCGTGGGTTCTTGCGAAAAATAGGCTACAAACTCGGCTAAAGACGATTATTCTTCGGAAGCTAAAATGCTCTTAAACAGCGAGTCGTCAATGTTTCCACCGGTTATGACTACAGCAACAGTTTGCCCCGTGAATGAGTCGTTGTTTTCCAGCAGCATTGCGACGCCTGCCACGCCTGAGCCTTCCACCACTTGTTTTTCGTTTTTCCAAAGCAAGTAAACCGCATGCCTAATGGATTCTTCTCTGACCAGCATTACCTCGTCAACGTATTGCTGAGCGATGGTGAATGTGATGGAGCCTTTTTCGATGCCTCCGGATAGCCCTTCAGCAATGGTGTAGGGTTCGTGTCTGTGTGGAGGAACGATTTTGCCCGCCTTCAAAGACTCGAACATGATGGGTGAAGCTTCGGATTGTACGCCGATAACTTGCACGTTGGGTTTTAGGCTTTTAACGGCTATGCTTATGCCTGAAATTAAGCCTCCTCCGCCAACAGGCACAATGACGACGTCAACGGTTGGAAGTGCTTTAAGGATTTCTAACCCGACGGTTCCGTGTCCAGCCACAATCAACTCGTCATTATAAGGAGAAATGTAGAAGCATCCTTCTTGTGTTGCGATTTCTTTGGCTTTCTTTTCAGCCTCAGAGTAAGTTTCACCGAACAATAAGAGGTCGGCACCGTACTGTTTTATGCCATCCACTTTAATTTTCGGCGTGTTAGTGGGCACTACGATTTTTGCTGAGAAACCCAGCTTTTGAGCACCAAAAGCTACTGCTTGACCGTGATTGCCTGCTGAAGCCGTTACTACTCCTCTGGCTTTTTCTTCAGGTGATAAGTTGAGTAGTTTGTTTATTACTCCGCGAATTTTGAAGGAGTGAGTTACCTGCTGGTTTTCAAGTTTCAAAAAGACATCGTCGCTGCATAGTTCGCTTAGAAACTTTGAGCGAGTTAGTGGCGTGGGCTTGGCGTAGGGTGCTATGGTGTTTTGTGCTTGCTGTATATTTTTGAGTGTGACCATTTTGTTCATCGCCTAAAGACCCTCATTTAACCTGTAAAGTTAAGCAACCATAAACTATTTTAGTTTACTTAAGCATCAAACCTTAAACAGTATTTCCAAACTGGTGTTTTTATGAGTTTAGAGAGAAACATGGCTCAAATTGAAGCTTACAGGCAGCAAACGTCAGAGGAGCAGCAGAAACTGAAAGATAGAATGGGCAAAATTAAACATAAAATCGCCGTTATAAGCGGTAAAGGCGGAGTTGGAAAAAGCACCGTAACCGTTAACCTTGCGGTAGCATTCGCACAGAAGGGAAGCAAAGTTGGCGTTTTAGACGCTGATATTCATGGACCCAGTGTTCCAAGGCTTCTTGGATTAGAAGGACAACGCGTTAAAACTGGTCCGCCGGGCGCTTTTCCCGTTGATGGACCATTTGGGATGAAGGTTATGTCCATAGATTTCTTTTTGCCCGAGGAAACGCCGACGATTTGGCGTGGACCATTAAAAATGAGGGCTATCCGCCAGTTCTTGTCGGATATTGTTTGGGGTGAGCTGGATTTTCTCTTTATTGATTTGCCGCCTGGAACAGGTGATGAACCGTTAAGTATTGCTCAGCTTTTGCCTGAGATGGATGGTGTAGTGATTGTTACAATGCCTTCTGAGTTGTCAAGCTCCGTTGTTAAGAGGGCAATCACTTTTGCTGAAAGATTAAACATGCCTATAATTGGTGTTGTAGAGAACATGAGCGGTTTTGTTTGCCCACATTGCGGAGAGAAAACTGAGATTTTCCGGTCTGGCGGCGGGAAAAAGATGGCTGAAGAAGCTGACGTTCCCTTTCTCGGCAGTATTCCGATTGACCCCCAGGTAAGTGTGGATTCTGATACGGGGCATCCTTTTGTGGTTGCACACAAGGATTCTGCTGCGGCTAAGGCTTTCATGGAAATTGTTAAGAAAGTTGAAGCCTACCTGAAAAATAATCGCAAAACATGATATTAAAAAGCTAAAATGATTGTGGTTAATGTTGTAAAAAGGTTGGAGAGCTTAAAACTCCCAGATTGATTGTTGTTCGCCATGTTACTCTTTTGCAAGAGATATCTCTATCGTTGAAACCATCCTGGACCTGTTTTCGCCTTCTCTTGGTGGCATCTCTGCTGTTCCGATTGCGATTTTTGAGACTTTGAGGTCTTTGAGGAAGCGGCTTCTTGTTATTTCTGCAACGTCAACAGCGGTAGTTATTGCTTGTCCTCGTGCTTTTAGAATTATTTCTTTTTCTATGCCTGAAGAGAAAGCTGTTATGATAGCGAGCACATAGCTCATTGGTGGTTTGTTTCCAACGAATACTACATTATTAGGTTTTTCTGCCATTTTCTATCACTCCTTTACTTGTTCATTGCGGTAGTAACGTTCTTCTTTGTCTTTTTAGACTGGGAACGTTACTGCATTAGTACGCGAAACTTCCTTATAAACGCAATTCAGTAATCTGATATATCGAGCTAGCGCTAAATCAAAATGAAAAAATCTATCAATGAACTATTTTTCGAAAAAGGCTTGATTTCTGCACTCTGCATTGTAAAAAAACGCTACAGTTTTATATCTCAAGCTTAAAGGGAAGAGTAAAAGCCGGAGAGTTATTTCATGTCTGTGTCGCCTAGTCTAAGGGAAGTTTTAGCAAGAAGAATTGCTGGAGAAATAATTCTTTCAAGTAAACCAGGCGCTACCATGCGGAAATGGCGGGAACTTTTTGCTGTTTCGCAAATGAGTGTTTCAGAGACAATGGGGTTGTCCTCATCGGTGATAAGTGATTATGAGAGTGGACGAAGACAAAGCCCAGGCGCCAAATTCATTCGACGGTTTGTGCTTTCGCTTTTGCAGATTGATGAGCAAAAGGGCAGCCGCTTCATCAGAGAATTCGCAAAACTAACCAGTTCACCCAGCATGGCAGTCGTGGATTTGCGCGAGTTTCCAATTCCGGTGAGGGTTGAATACTTATGCAAGGCTATCGGCGGCGAAGTAGTAGCCTGCAAAGACAAGAACGTTAAAGAAGTTAACGGGTACACGGTCATAGACAGCAGGAAAGCCATTGAAGCGTATTCTGGCTTGGAATACGCGCAGTTATTTGGGGCAACAACTGAGCGGGCGCTGGTTTTCACAAACGTGGAAGCTGGATGCTTGCCCATGATGATTGTACGAGTTAGCAGTTTAAAACCGCGCATTGTGGTTTTTCACAAAACCCAACCTGACGCCGAAGCCATACGCATAGCAGAGTACGAGCAGATACCGCTCATTTACTCAACCGCACCCAGCGTCGAGCAACTGGTGAAATCGTTGCGGAAACTTTACCGTATAGCGTTGCGCATTAAGCTTGGCAGGCGAGTGCGTCCACCACCAAAAATAAGCGCATAAAAAAAGAAAATAGTCTTTTGCTAATATGCTCTTGCGTCAGCTAATACTTCTCTTGCGTTTTTCCCTTTAAATGCCCATTTTAATGAGCCAAAATCGTCTTTTGGGGAAATAAGCGGTTTTATTATGATGCCCTGTTCACTCTCTTCTATCACAATTTTGCGTTTGATTTGGTATTTTTCCCTTAGTTTTTTAGATATTGTAACTTGACCCTTTTTTGTAACCCTGATAACTTTCAAACCAGTCACTTTCAATAACCGTTCTGAGTATTTGACTATTAAGGGTATAGTGTGGTATATATTTAAAAGTGTGGGATTAAATAATATTAGTGGGAAGAAAAATGGGCGAAACCACCGTTAAAATGGATGAGAAAGGCAGGATAATTATTCCGAGGCGAATAAGGAAAGCAGCCCAGCTTAAGGAAGGCAGCTATATGAACATAAGGTCGAAAGGAAAAATGGTGATTATTGAGCCCGTAGAGCCTGTTGCAGACAAATATTTTGGCGCTTTCAAAGTAACCAGTTGGCCTGAAGACCTAGATGAATTCGTAGTAGAGGTAAAAGAGAAATGGCGGAAGAAAAGCGCTACGTAGATGTCAATATTTTTGTATATTGGCTTGCTAACCATCCAAAATTCGGTGAAACGGCCTGCAAATGGATCAAAAACATAGAAAGCTCTCCTCCTGGAGAATACGTGACCTCTAGCTTATCACTCTACGAAACACTCGTAATAATAGCTGGCTTAACAGGTAAAAACTTGAAAGACAAAACCTTCACAGAAGAAGTCATTAAAGCTATAACACAAATCAAGGGCTTAATAATTGAACCACTAAAACCTGAAGACTTCACTACAGCATTAGACTTGATGAACGATTACAGGCTTGATTATGAGGACTCTATACACTTAGCTGTAGCTATACGAATGGGCGCACAAGAAATAGTTTCAAACGACAAAGACTTCGAGTCAACGCCAATAAAAAGAACTATTTAACCTAAGCTGATCTAAGCCATACGCATTGCAGTGTAGAGTATGAGCAAATACCGCTCATTTACTCAACTGCACCCAGCGTCGAGCAACTGGAAGTCTCTGCGGAAGCTGTATCGTATAGCTTTGCGCATTATGCTTGGCAGGCGTGTGCGTCCACCACCAAAAATAAGCGCATAGAAAAAAGCTTGCATAAGAAAGAAAACAAACAAGGAGGCTTCAGAATTTCCAAAGCGTCAGTTAGTGTTGTTTTTGTTGTTGTAGTCTGTTGTTAGCACGTTCATGGCGCTTAGCACTGCTTCCATGCTGGCTTTAACTATGTCTTCGCGGACTCCCATGGCTGTTACTGTTCTGTCGCCTTTTCGCATTCGCACGACAACTTCAACCATTGCGTCTGTTCCGCCAGTTATCGCTTTAACATTGTACTGCTCCAGCGTGATGGGTTCAACTTCTGCAATTGCATTTTTCACCGCGTTTATAGCTGCGTCAACTGGTCCAACGCCGACTGCTGCTCCCCAGACGTCCTTGCCGTTTAGCCTAAGGCGTACTGAAGCGGTTGGCGTTACTTTGTCGCCGCTTACCACCGTTAACTCCTCAAGTTGTATTGGTTTGGCTTTGCTTAAGCCCATAACGTTTTCTGCTATCGCCAACACATCAGCGTCCATAACGGTTTTGCCTTTATCGCCTAAGTCTTTGATTCGCTTGAATATTTCTTTAAACTGTTCCTCAGTCGGCTGCAAACCCATCTTCTCCAGGGCAGCTTGTATGCCATGCGTTCCAGAGTGTTTTCCAGGCGAAATTCGGCGTGTACCACCGACCAGTTCAGGTGCAATCGGCTCATAAGTCAACGGATAAGCCAACAAGCCTTGCGTGTGGATGCCTGATTCATGCGTGAAAGCGTTCTCGCCAACGATTGCCTTGTTAGGCTGTACAGGTATGCCCGTTAAGCGCGAAACCAGCTGCGAAGTGCTGTACAAAAGCTCAGTTTTGATGGGCAAGTCCAAATTGTACAATTGCTTTAACGAAACCACTATTTCCTCCAACGAAGCGTTCCCAGCACGCTCGCCTAAACCGTTTATGGTTGCGTGAACCTGCGTTGCACCAGCTCTTAGTGCTGCAATCGAGTTGGCAACTGCCATTCCGAAGTCGTTGTGGCAGTGAACGCTTATGGGAACCTTCACCGAATCGTAAAGCGCTGAGAATAACTCGTATGATTTCTCAGGCGTTAACACACCCACCGTGTCACATGCGACAACACGGTCTGCCCCAGCAGCAATGCCTACTTCGTAGACTTTCTTGAGGAAATCAAGCTCCGTGCGCGTGGCATCTTCAGCTGAAAGCTCAACAATTAAGCCTTGGCTCTTTGCAAGTTGGACGCACTCTTCGGCGATTTTGAGCAGTTGCTCTCGTGTCTTATTCAGTTTGTATTTTAAGTGTATGTCAGAGGTTGGAATAACAAGGTGTATGCTGTCGGCTCCGCTTTTTGCTACGGCTTCAATGTCGCCTCTTGTGCCTCTGGCGCAACTGGAAATTTCAGCCCTTAAACCCTGTTTAGCGATGAGGCTTACGGCTTCCATTTCGCCTTCAGAAGCAGCGGCGAACCCAGCCTCAATCACATCGACGCCAAGCTCGTCTAAGCGTTGAGCAATTCTCAATTTATTTTCAGGAACAAGTGATACTCCGGGTGTTTGTTCACCATCACGAAGGGTGGTGTCTAAAAATCTTACACGTTTAGGGAAGCGGTTAGATAAAGCAATACCCCATTTTAAATCACATCTCTTTTCAGAGCGTCAACCTTAAATATAAAATTATTGGTGTCTTATGCAGCACAGAGGTTGATTAGAATGAGAAGTGACGAGATAAAACTGGGAACTGAACGGGCACCACACAGAGCCCTGCTAAAAAGTTTAGGTTTAACAGACGAAGACATAGCTAAACCATTCATTGGTATAGCGAATAGTTACACGTCAATAGTTCCTGGACACATTCACCTAAGAACCTTAGGCGAAGCGGTGAAGGAAGGCATTCTTGAAGCTGGCGGAACACCCTTCGAATTTAACACCATAGCCGTATGCGACGGCATAGCTATGGGTCATGAAGGCATGCGGTATTCACTTCCAAGCCGCGAATTAATCGCTGATTCAGTAGAAATCATGATGCAAGCCCACCGATTAGACGGCATGGTGCTGATTTCAAACTGCGACAAAGTCACGCCAGGCATGCTCATGGCAGCAGCAAGGCTGAATGTGCCGGCTATATCCGTCACAGGCGGACCAATGGCATCAGGTATACTGGAAGGACAAAAAGTCGGCGTCAACAACGTTTTTGAAGCAGTCGGCAAAGTCTTCGCCGGCAAAATGACCGCGAAAGAATCCGCAATGCTGGAGAACGTAGCTTGTCCCGGCTGCGGCTCATGCAACGGCATGTTCACAGCAAACACCATGGCATGCGTAACCGAAGCCTTAGGCATGTCGCTCCCCTACTGCGCAACAGCATTAGCGAACGGCGCCGCAAAGCTAAGAATTGCCAAAGAGACAGGAGAAAAAATCGTTGAACTCATCAAGAAAGACATCAAGCCCTCACAGATTATGACTCAGAAAGCCTTCGACAACGCAGTTGCAGTGGACATGGCGCTTGGGGGCTCCACAAACACGGTTTTGCACCTTTCAGCCATCGCCAAGGAAGCAGGAGCTAAGCTTAGTCTCTCAAATTACGATGAGATTGGACGGAAAGTTCCGCACCTCTGCAGCATGGTTCCAAACGGACCTTTTGACATGGAAGATTTAGGTAACGCTGGCGGTTTACCTGCGTTGATTAAGGAGCTTAAACCATTCGTGCATTTTGATGCGTTAACGGTTACGGGTAAAACAGTTGGCGAAAACGTTGCAGAAGCCAAAGTAATAAACGCTGAAGTAATCCGCCCATTGGATAAGCCAGTTCACAAGGAAGGCGGCATCGCCATACTCAAGGGCAATTTGGCGCCTCAAGGAGCAGTCGTGAAAGCGGCGGCAGTCTCACCTAAAATGATGAAGCATCAAGGTCCAGCGAAAGTTTACGATTCAGAACGCGAAGCTGAAGAATCAATGAAGCGGCATGAGGTTAAAGCAGGCGACGTCGTGGTTATTCGTTATGAAGGACCAAAAGGCGGACCAGGAATGCCTGAAATGCTAATCCCCACAGCCACAATTGCAGGCATGGGCTTAAGCGAAAGCGTAGCGTTGATTACAGACGGCAGGTTTTCTGGTGCGACCCGTGGACCATGCATTGGGCACGTTGCGCCTGAAGCTTTCGACGGCGGACCAATCGCTGCCCTAAAGAACGGCGACAAAATAACCATCGACATACCCAACAGAATACTGAAAGTTGAGCTGTCAGATAAGGAGCTTAAAGAACGGTTAGCCGCCTGGAAGCCTCGTAAGCCTAAAATTTCCAAGGGTTACCTAAGCCAGTACTCCCCGGCACCATCAGAATAAACCCAAACCAAGAAACCTTTTATTGCCAACCGTTTGTAGAATTAAGCATGAGTAGTATCAGTAAGAGTTTGTCATTATTCCTTATTCTAATCATGGCTATCTCAAGCCTAATAATAGTTAAACCTGCGTCTTGCCAAACCACGCCATCTGTCCCAGAATTCACATTGAAGTATGTCGACTATTCATATGATGTACCACCAACTTATGGAATAAACCAATACACAGGACAGAATGTAACTATCCAAGCGGGTTACCATGTAGACAATAGAACGATGGTGTTCACAATTAAGAATCAACCCTTTACCTCCTATAATGATTCAAGTGGTAACTACATTGGTTTATACTATAATTTTAGAGTCAAAGGACACTATGGGGATGAATGGACTTACTACCCTTTTGGAACTAATGGTGTTTCCACATGGCTATACGGTCGATTTGATTCTGGCAGTCTATCTTCCCCTGAATATCCCGCTTCAAATTCCGATTACACCACTGCATCAATCAATTTTTACAGTTTATTCAATGAACAGAATGTTCCTGCTGGCAGTCAGTTGGATTTTCAAGTGCAGGTACTAATAGGACAAGTTAATATAGTCTATACGGAGCTAATGGCTGGAGACGGATATAATTTTACTGGTGAATCAAGCGATTGGAGCAACACACAAACAATAACCATAGCTAATGGGGCAACTTCCACTTCAATCTCTTCATCTACTTCGGCAAATCCAACACCTACCTCAACACCTGCCGTTCCAGAGTTTTCATGGTTAGTAATTTTACCCTTGTTTATCTTAATGCTCTCTATTGCGGTCATATTTAGGCTAAGAAAGCAGGCTATCAAAAACCTTCATTCATTCTTTTAGGGAAAGATATCCTGCTTTTTGATTGCTAGTTAAACAACTACATTATTTCTGTTTTCCAAAATATAGTGGATAAAAAAATATGAGTAACTGATGGTTTACCAGTAGCGACCGCACATGCCCATGCCCACTCCATATCCGTAGGGATAGGAATAGTTTCGCTGGAAAAGACTGGTAACACCAATCAAGTCTTCTTGGCAAACTGGCTTCAACAACAAAATAACACTCACTAATGCTTGGGTAAGTCTTAAGCTCTAATCCGTTTGTTCAAGCAATGCTCAGGTAGGGTGGTTGTGGTAGTGGCGTAACTACTGCAAATACTTTTACGGCTAAAGCCGTTACTTTTTGTTAGCGTCTTGCTTGAATCAGGCACGTAGTGTGATTTTCGGAGCAAAGCAAGAATACAGGAAGTGTTTTTTATGGTTTTAGTTGAAGGCGTCAAAATGAAAGCTAAGCATATACCAAAAAATCAACTCGTTAAAGCATGGAAAACACTGTCCAGCAAGCCATTGCCTAAAGTTAAAGCGCTCAAATTAAGCGACGAAGATTTCAACCATGTTATCCAGCACAGGCACTGCGTAGAAGATGACCTGCGAGAGATTGAGGAATGGGGCAGTACACTGTCAACTAAGGGCACAGATGCGTGCGTGTTTAACGCTGACGAAACTGAAGACGCCGATTACATCATTCTGGTCAGGGAAAACCCGTACCACAGTTTGGATGAAATTATTCTTCACGAGCTATCGCACATCGTCAGAGGCGACCTCTAACCGCCCATTTTATTGACAACAGCTTCAGCAAACAGTCTCACCCCGTCTAAACTTGGTAAGTCAGCGAAAAACAACATAAAATAAATCACACCCAAATCCACGTAAACCTGCAACTGCGCCCTGCACTCATCCGGAGTGCCAGCCAAAGCAGTCTTCTTGAAGTCTTCTAAGCTAACATTTGCTGGTTTTCGCTGGGAAATCTTTTCGCTCAGTTCTCTTTTGTCCTGCGCAATTAGCACTTGGCCACCGGGCCAGCAGGACTTCTGAATTTCCGTGAAGTTTCTGCCAACTGCTTTGCAATTGTTCTCTAAAACCTCAAGTTTACGCTTATACACTTCAATGGATGGCAAGAAACCCCAATCAAACCTGTCAGCATACCGAGCGGTCGCTTTCAGCATCAGTTTTTCGCCGCTTCCACCCACAGTTATTGGTGGATGAGGTTTCTGCAAGGGTTTAGGTTCGCAAACGGCATCTTTTAATGTGTAGTGTTTTCCTTGATAGTTTGCTTTTTCTTCTGTCCACAGTCGCCTTATTACTTCCAAAGCCTCGCTTAAACGCTCTATTCTGACGCTTGGTTTAGGAAAACCAAAACCATAAGCAACATGCTCCGTTTCCTGGGTGCCTGCTCCGATGCCAAGCTCTAACCTGCCCTTAGATAGGACGTCAAGCGTAGCAGCCATCTTGGCAAGCAAAGCAGGATTCCTGTGTGCGGTGCAGGAAACCATTGTTCCCAACCGTATCCTACTGGTTAAAGAAGAGAGCGCGGAGAGAGTCGTCCAGCATTCAAGGATAGGCCAATCATTATGCATCAAATGGTCATCCAGCCAAACTGAATGGTAGCCTAAGTGTTCACATTCCAAAACAACATCTCGAATAAGACTGAAATGTTCCTTGGGCTCTTTAGCTTTGAACGCGTAGAATGGAAGGAATACCCCAAATTTTAGTTTGCCCAAGCCATGCCTCCAGCCTGCTAAGCCATGATTTAAAGATTAATTGTGGCAGGGAAGTAATTAGGTTTTAGCATAACCAAAAATTACCAAATTATTTTTTAACGAAACGACACTTTAACAGGGTTTCTCAAGTTAATTCAAAAAAGGCTCTTGCTTTATGGGTATAAATGCGGAAAACAGAGGATAAGTAATTATCCTCTAGGAAGTGGCGATGTCTCCCGCATACCTTCCTCTTTTTCTGTAGTTTTTTGCGTTTCCTTCATGATTGTTTGTAGCTTGAGCGATTTGGAGGCTTTTTGTTGAGTCAGCCTAAGAAACCTAAGCATAGGGTTCTGCGTACTTGTCTTTGCGGTTGTGGTGAGCCTGTGCCTCAGCGTTCAGGTGATCATATTTTGAGGTTTAAGCCTGGGCATAACATGCGATTGAAAAAACACTCGGAGGTTATTTCTTGAAGTTTCGTTTTAGTGAAAACCTTGTAATTGATAGTGATGCAGAGCCGTTCTGTCGTGAAGGCTTGCGCATTGCGAATTTTGGTGGTCCTGGATCTGGTAAGTCCTTCAATAATGCTTTGATGATTGAGCAGTTTCTGTTGCAGGGCGGTACTGTCGTTATTTTCCAGCCGCGAGACGAATACTTTACGCTCAAAGAAAAGTTTGATATTCTCAGCGTCGGCGGCGTGCACGCGAAGGATGTGGATTTTGCTTTGACGGCGCCATTGACGTATGCGAAGGCCGTGGTTGAAAATGGCATTTCTATGATTTTCTACACTTCCGACGTCGAAGATGAAGCTAAGCTTGTTGATTGGGTTTCGCGTTTTCTGCATGCGATAATGAAGTTGCAGGAGACGCATCATAGGCCGTTAATGATTCTCCCAGAAGAATCTCAGGAGTACTTGCCGAATTCTACGGCTGGGCACATTGCGCCTCCATGGGTTTATAATCGGATGATTAAGGCTTTCAAGGATTGCAGTACGCAGGGTAGGAAGCTTAACATTATCACCGTTGAGAGCAGTCAGAGGCCGCAGGAAGTTAATTTTACGATTCGGCAGCTTGCGAATGTGACTTTTTACGGCAAATTCGCTAGCCACGACACCAAGTACCTGGACAAAGAGGTTTTGGATACTGTGCGTAAGAATGGCGTGGAGATTCGGGCTGAGCAATTGACGCGGTTTGGGAAGGGCGAGTGGTTTGTGGTTCTTGGCAGCCAAAGCCAATTTGTGACGGTGACGGAAAAACGCCTAACTAAGCATGGCGCCGATACTCCTAGCTTGGAATATGTTGCTCCACGTGCGAGCGAAGTTAAGCAGACTGTTGATGAACTCGCAAAATCAATCATGGCGGCACTTGAAAAAGAACGCACTGAAGAATCTGACTTAGAGAAGACTAAGCGGCTGTTGCGTGAGACACAGAAAAAGCTAGAGGATGCTGAAAAATCGGCTCAGATTAAGCTCTCAGTAAAAGAGATGCTTGAGCCTTCATCGACACCTGCACCAGTAGATGCATCGATAAACAATGTTGATGCACAACAACTTAAGATCCTCCAGGCTGAAGTTGATGCGTTACGCATCGAGATTGAGGAGTTTCGTTCTGGCCGTAAATTAGCGGATTCCGTGCAGCAGCGGCTAAAGTTTCTTGGTGAAGTGAAGTTTGATCTGGAGAAGCGCCTCGAGGCGAAGGATCAGGAGCTGAAGGATTACGATAATCTCAAGATTGCTCTTCGCTTAGCCTTGAATGTCCAGAACATCTATGATAATATTACTCGAGTTGAAGAGTTGGCTAAGAATTTACCTGCTGTATTACCCTCAAGTAGCCAACCATCTGAAGGCGCCGCTACGGTTGGGCTGCAGGCTTCGACAACTATCGTGGATGTGCAGGCAACTGAGAAACTCGTAGTTATCAACACTGAGAATATGCGTGGAAAAATCCTCGAGGTCGCCAGGAAAGGCAAGTTGGATACGTGGCGCCGCTTGGACGATATTGTGAAAGCTATCCAGGATGAGCGTTGGAATGCTACTCCTCAGGAAGTCAATAATGCGCTTAACGATTTAGAAAAGCAGGACCTGATCGCCAAGAAGCACACAGACCGCAACTACTACTGCCTAGCGCAGGGCGTCAAATTCAAGGAGGTTTCTTGATTGAATCGTACTAAGATTGAGTATTTGGATTTTACTTGGAATCCGATTGTTGGTTGCAGCGGTTTTGGCAGGCGTCTGATGCTTTGCGATGATTGCTGCGTTTGCTATAATCATTGTCCTGGCGGGAAGTATTGGGATGTCAGGATGGATGGTAAGCGGAGAGAGGAGTGTACGTAGTAAATGAGCAACTGTACTGACGCAACGCTGGATTTGGATTATGATCCTTGCAGGAATTGCGGTTCAACCGCTTGTCCTTGTCAGATTGGTCTTAAATATCATCCAGAGAAGGGGTTGCCGAAATGAGCGTGAAGGTTTGTCGTAAAAAGGCTAGGCGCGAAGGCCGCTTTATTGTTTGCCGTAGTTGCGGTTTCAAAGAATTCGCTTAGCGGAGCTGCATTTTTTGGCTGGTAAATCTGATACTTCAACGGACACCTAGCAACACCAGTTTAAACAGTTTAGCGGAAAGGCACTGGGGTATTGAGGCGCGTGCCTTTCACGTTATCGATGCTTCAGAAGTTGAGCTTAGACCTGCAGAGATTGCCAGAATAATCCATGCTCCAAGGAAGCCTAGGCGTGGTCAATATACTACTGTGAGGGTTGTCTGTCGTAAACTGCTTGAGAAAGGGCTTGTCCTGCAGCCGTATGTTGGAAGTTACTGTAACAAAATCACCTATGGTATGCGGTTCGTGCCTCTTTGTGTGCATAATATTTCTTTGCGGAGTTTTGTTTGTCAAGATGTGAAGCATTGGGAGGTTGACGAGTTTGTTGGGGGGGTTAAGATTCATGTTTGTTTTGGGAGTGAGAGGCGGAAGATTTCGGGGTATGTTGCTTGTGATGTTGGCGGGATGAGTCATGATGCCTGCCTACTTGCGTTGCATCGTTGGTTTGACGTGGTTGAGGATCATTTGGGTTGGCAACTTAATGATTTAGAACTGCTCACGTTTGAGTGTAACAAGGATTACTATGGTGTGCGGATTGATGGGGTTCAATGTGTCACGAAACTTGATTTGTTTGGTATGGTTGAGCGGGTTTACCAGAAAGAAGAGAACTTAGTGCGTAAGGAGCGCAAGATTACTCGTCCGATGTCCGTGACAAAGTTTGAGGAGGTTATTTCGAAAGGTTTCACTGATCATGATAAGTTGCAGGCGAGTTTTGAGTTGAAGCAGGAGGTTAAGCGTGTTGGTGAAGCTTTGAAATTTAATAACTCGCGGTTGCTTGGGGTTGAGCGGTTGCAGGAAGCTATCTATAATGTACTCAGTAAGTCGCCTCTGAGGAAGATTGAGAATCTTGAGTCTGCGGTTGAGAAGATTGCTTTCAACGTGAATAAGCTTACGGAAGTTTTAGGTAAGCTTGGTGATGTGGAAGACCCGAAACGTCTTGCTGAGGGCCAGAAGAAACTTGGAGATTATGTTAGATGATTTTTGGAGTTTGTGACATCGACGGTAAAGATTGTTTTGCTAAGGGTGCGATTTGTCGGTTAAATAGGAAAGCTGGTTTTCAAACTGAATATAATTATAGTAATCCGCAGCAGCCGCAGCCTTTTAGAAATAAAAGTTGCTCGCATTTTCATAAAAAAGAGGAGGTTTCTAGGTGAGTTACTACGTACATGCTAGGGCCTGTGATGTACATAGCAGAGTTTTCTGTGCCCTAGCTGATGTACGTAGTAACCTGTTGGATGTGAAAGGCTGCTTAAAGTTTTTTGGAGCTGTTTTTCGGGGTGTTTTTGCATGGACTTTTTCCATGCTTTCGGCTTTGAGGTTTCTGATAGTGGTTGAGAGTGATGCGGGGCACTATATTTTCGGTGTTGTTGATGGAGTGGAAAGACCTTGATTGAACAGGATGCGCAAGCGTCTAGCGAAAAAGTTGTTCAAACGTGTAAAAAAGGGCGTAGTCAAGAGGATAAAGTTGGCAGGATTAAGTATCAGACGGTTTTGCTGAAAGAGGTTAAAGGTCAGAATGAACGGATTTTGACTGAGCTTCGTTGGATTCGGCATAGGCTGGAGAAAATCGGTGAGGCTGATTATGATGAGCCGACGGTTGAGGGCTTTGCTGTTAAGGATCAGGCTGATAGGGAGATTCTGCAGCGTGTGCGTGAAGTGGGTGATGCGGGTGTTTTTCCGAAGGATGTTGCTGAGTGGGTCAATAAGCTGGGTGCATACGGTCTGAAATATTATGATGTGAGTCGTAGGATTGTGCGGATGAATAAGCGTTTGCATTTTGAGACTGGTAAGGTGCTGTTTGAGAAGCGTGGGCACCGGTGGGCTTTGACGAGGTTCGCGTTTGACGCGTATGGCGCCACTGAGGCAGAGGTTGAAGAATCGAAAGAGGAGGTGCAGGATGATGGGGAGTCATGAGAGGAGGTGTACTAGGAAGAAACCTCGTAATCGGCTTTCTATAATTTATGATGTTTTGGTTTGTTGTAGAGGTAAAAATTTGCTTATTTCGGAGGTTGCGCGGAAAGCTAATGTTTCTTCTGTCTTTATGGGTGGTTTGGTTGAGGCTGGTTTTTTAGTTAAAAAAGTTGTTGGCAAACGCACGGTTTATTCTACTTCTGGTCTGGGCTGTGATTTCATGCGGCGTTATGATAATTTGCTTGCAATTGACGATCCGCGGTATCCTGCTCTTCAAGAATTGGCTAGTTTGAAATCACATGTTTTATAAGCAGACGCTCACTAACATTCAACATGCTATAGCAAGTCTCTGTTTAGAGGCTCGGATTTTTCTCTAACGCCCGCCCGAACCTAAAACGGGACAGAGGAAATGGGGTGTATCTTAGTTTGGTGCATCGTAAAAAACGTTCAGGGGACAGTTTAGAATTCAAGAAGGCTAGGCAGCATTGCTTGGCTAATAGTTTCTGGGACTCGAAGCTTCATGAATCTGTTTATTTAGGCGATGAGGATGATACGGTGTCTGCTGTAAACTTGGCTTTGGGCGCACAGATCGTTCCTGAGCTGATTCCTGACACTCCTCAGGGTCTCGTAATTTCTGACAGTCGCGGTGCAGGAGCGTTCCAGTAATGAGCGAAAACGGCGAATGCGAAACTGCATATAAAAATCCAGTTTGCCCTTATGTTACCCAAATTAACAAAAGCACGGCATCCATTAGCCAAATCGAAAAAGCGTTAATTGCCTTGCTCGGTGAAGATTGCACGGGTTTGAATACGGGCATTATCCGCACAATTTTGACTAAACTTGACCAGCTTAGCGATGCTAACAAGGTTCAAAAAAGTTGGATTAACGTGCTTAAACCCTTATTCATCTCAATCGTAAGCGCAGCAATAGCCTCTGCATTAACTTACTTGATTCTTGCGCACTGAGGATTCTGAAATGTCTATTTCTTATGAAGAGGCTCTCGGATTAAAACCTCAAAAACCAAAAATGCAACAAAATGCAACATTAACACCTAAACAACTCAGCATCCAAGAACGACGCCAACGCCTAATCGAGGGCATATTCAACGGAAAAGAAATTCAGATTTTAACTGAAGAATTAAATTGCGACAGAACCACGCTTTATCGTGATTTTGAAGAATGGGCAAAAACGGACCAAGCGCAACACTTACTTATTGAGTGGCATCAACAATACGAAAAAATGAAAGGGGAAGACCGAGCCGAAGCATTCAGAGGCTTAACAAGGCTTGTCATGAAGGTCTTGGAGAAACAAGCTAAGGTAGAAGTTAATGTTACAAATCAAACAGCAATTTTCCGAGTGGAAATAATTGACAATAGTCAACATCCCATTTCGGATGCATCCAAAGCAACTTGAAGTTTATTATGACAATCACCGATACCAAACGGTTGAAGCTGGAAGAAGATGGGGAAAAACCGAGTTAGCGTGGATAAAAAACCTTATCTTTATGCTCAAAAACCCAAACTGTTTAACTTGGTGGGTAGCGCCTCTCTACAAAGAACTGATTCCTGCAACAAAGAAAGTTCGCGACCTTACACCACATAGCTTAATAGTTAAGCAACTCGAAAGCAACGAAACTATTCGTTATATCCGAATTAAAAATGGAAGCGAATGCTTCTTTCATAGCGCCGACCGAGAAGATAGTCTGCGTGGCTCAGGGCTGCATCACTTAACGATTGATGAGGCTCCTATGCTGAAACCGAACAGGTGGGAAGCAGAGTTAAAACCAAGCCTCATGGACTACAATGGGTCAGTCTTGTTTATTGGTACGCCAAAAGGTAAAACATGGTTCAGTTATATATTAGCGAAAGGGTTTGACCTATCTGAAACAGAATATAAAAGTTGGCGTGGAAGCAGCTACGACAACGCAACTGAAAATGGCGGGTTCCTACCCAAAGCAAACATTGACGCAATCGCTAATGACATGCCCGAGTTGCTTAGGCGCCAAGAAATCTACGCGGAAGAACTGGAAGGCGAAGGCGTAGTCTTCCGACATATCGCAGACCGCATACGAGACGACATCAAACCATATAACCCAAGTTTTACCGAGTCCATTATGGTTGGCAGTGACCTTGGCAAAACTGTGGATTTCACCGTAAACATCGCCTTACGCATGAACGGCGAAGTCGTAGGCTACGAACGCTTCAACCAAATAGACTGGCCTTTCCAGCGGAAAAGAATAATTGCGTTCTGCAGACGCTTCGGAAATGCACCGTTACTTGTGGATAGTACAGGCGTCGGCGACCCTGTCTACGACGAATTACAGCGTGAATACAGCGGGGTTAGCGGTTATAAACTTACGAACACAACCAAAAAAGCGCTTATAGAAAACTTGAGCATTATGCTGGATAATGGCGAAATCTGGTTCCCAGGCAACCCAGCAACAAAAGAGTTCTCAAGCGCTTTAGATGAGCAGTTTCCAGTTTTAAAATCAGAACTCGAATCTTTCACTTACAATCTTATGCCGTCAGGCCTGATTCAATACGGAGCGCCTGAAGGCCTGCATGATGATACGGTTATCACATTAGCTTTGGCTGCTTGGCAGATTAAAACAGGACAAGCCCCGCCTGGTGTCGGCGCCGCGTTCATAAGAGAGTTATAAATTATGGTGACTTAACTTGAAAGAGGAGTTATTTTCAGCAAGCGATAAAACTAAGCAGGTTAAAGCGTTAGGCATGACTGTGAATTGTAACCTAACAGATTTACATGTTTACGTTGATGGCGTGGACATCACTAAAAACGTGGTTTGGGAAGAAATCATAGTAACAAACGAAAAAGCCGAGAAGAAAGAGGCTTAGTTTTTAGAGATAGTGATTTTTAAATGCCTTTGAAAAGCACCATAGACAAATCCGCATTCACCGCGCAACGTGACGTTCCGCCACAAGTTAGCACGCAGCAAATCCGCGAAGAAATCCCTGTCACGTGGGAAAAAGACAGCAACCTCATGGGCTACGTCAACAAATTCATGCTTAAGGGCAGTGGCGCAGGCTTCGTGGTTCCGCCCTACACGGCTTATTGGGAACGTGTCTGGGGCGCCGTGCCAATCGAGGACCTGCCCAAATACAAGGACCAATACAATTTTAGCCCATACATTAAAGCGGCGATTGATGTCACCGTTAACTTGGCTATGAGCAATGGTTTCGAGTTGGATGGCGGGGATGATGCGGTTCGCGAGTGGCTTACGGATTGGCTTGATGAACAGAATATTTTGCATACTCTTCGCATTGTAGCTACGGACATTTTGGTTTTCGGCAATGCTTATTTGGAGCTGTGCAAGGATGAACAGACAGGCGCGATCAGTTGGCTAAAACCGCTGGATCCCGTGCATATTCGCGTTCGCAGAAATGAGTATGGCGACGTCTTCGGATACATTCAGCTTTTGACTTTTCCTCCTGTCGCGTTTATTGCGCAAGACATGGTTCAGTTTTGCTGGGGCGCTAAATCATGGTGGTACGAATTCAGCTATGGCACCTCGCTGCTGCGTCCGCTTTTGAAGGTTCAAGCTTTGCTTGACCAGTTTGAAAACGATTTCGCAACGATAGTTCACACTTACACGAAACCAATGCTTGTCATTAAAGCAGGCACTCCAGAGAGACCTTTCAGCGATGCGCAATTAACATCGCTTATGAGTACGTTCCAGAACCGCAGAGTCGCCTCAGACACTTTCGTTCGCGGTGACGTTACGGTTGATGTGGTGCCTTCGTTGACGACAGGGGTTAACTTGCAGTTTTGGCTTGACTACCTCTACAAGCAACGCGAAGCCGTCTTAGGCGTGCCAAAAATCTTCATGGGTGAATCTCAAGGCACAAACCGCGCCACAAGCGATACAGTCATGAAAGAATACGTCACTAGACTCAGGATGATACAGGAACTTATTAGCGACGTTTTGGAAACGAAGTTGTTTAAGCAGCTTGTTGAAATGCAGTTTGGCGAGGGTACGGAAATTCCCGAGATTAAGTGGAAGCCTATTTGGGAAGCTTCTTTGCAGGAAAAAGCGGCTTACATGGTTCCTTTAGTGCAACTTGGCATAGTTCAGATTTCTGAGGCAAGAGTGCAGCTTGGTTTTCCAGAGACGCCGCCTGAACCTGAAACGCCTCTTCCCATCCAAAATCAGCAACAGCCTAAGATGCTTCCAGCGCCTAAAGGAACGCAGAAGCAAGCGATGATTCAGCAAGACGGAAAATCGTTTTTGATTACTGAAGTGAAAAACTCTTGAGCCTTACCGTTCAAGAGCTTAATGAGGTTTTGCCTCTTGTGGCAGCTTTTCACGCTTTCACAGCATTTAAGGCCGCTGTGGTTAATCCTGCGATTCACTATTCGGTTTGGCGTTACGTAACAGAGGCGTTGGCGCCTTCTCCTAATTTATGTGAAGATTGCGATAGCAGGTCTGGAGATTTCTTTGAGCTTGAGGACCCGGATGACTTGCTTGATATGTTTCCGTATGGCGAGTGGCTTGATGAGGATACTTTCGCGGTGAATTGGCATCCGCATTGTGTTTGCGGGATTGTGAGAGATGAAGACGTTTACTATTAACAAATTAATTTAGGATTGAAAACAAGATGTCTGAAATAACCATAACTGAAAACCCCAAAGAATACCGCTTCATAATAAAGGCTGCATGCCACTTCGGCAAAGTTAACGTTCGCGCCGTCGATAAAGGCGTAAAAGTCACTTTTGGACAGGTTAAAGGGTCAAACCGCATGGCAATCCACAACTACATTTTTGACCGAGCAGTTTTCAAAAGCGCTCAAGAAGCTAAAGCATGGCTTGAAAAACACGTTAAACAAGAAACCCTTACAGCAATGGATTTCCATGTGTTCAATGAGTACCGTAATGCAGCGTTGCGGGCTTATATGGAAGTTTCAAAAATCAGTTAATTTCACGGTACCAGGAGATAATTTAAAATGAGTTTTTTAATGGGAAAAACCTTAATGGCAATCACAGAAAAAGAGCAAGGCCATAAATCTAAACCCAGCGAGTACAAGAATATTTCAGACACCGACTTCGCTGATCCCGTAAATCACAAATACCCCATCGATAAAGAGCATGTGATGGCGGCATGGAGTTACATCAATAAGCCTGAGAACAGAACGAAAGGCGGCTATACACCTGCAGAATGGGCTCTCATGCAGAAACGCGTTAAAGCAGCCATGAAAAAATATGGCCACGAAGTCGCTGAAGAAAAGAAAAGTATGCTGGGCAACAGTGACGCTTTCTATGCGTATCGAAACGCAGTTATCCAAGTTAAAAACTTAAGGTAATAAAAAATGAAGTGCCCTTTCATAAATGCTGAATGTACTTTTCCGCCAAGTTATGAGGCATGCGTAAAAGCTGGGAAACCTGTTGGTTGCGTAGTGAAGGCTATTTAATTGCAAGTTGGCAAAATCAACATAGCAGTCTGCACGCGCCGACAGCTTAAACCTGAATGGTGCCTATCCTTCGGCTCTCAACTCACACAAGCGTGCCTCTTGGCGCATCCTGAAAACGTGCGCTGGAGCTTCAACACCATGTTCCCACTCGACAACGCACGCAACGCATCTGTCCATGAAGCTTTGGCATGGGGCGCCGAATACCTCCTATTCTTGGATGATGATGTGCTGCCGCCCGATGATGGCTTAGTTAAACTGTACTTGGATTCGCTTCCTATCGTTGCAGGTTTGTATTATGATAGGCGTCCGCCTTACACGTCAATGGTGGTAAGAAGAAAAGACCGTTCGGCGCCTTGGAAGTTGCAAGAGGGCGTTGACGTTGATTGGGACGTTGAATTTGCTAAGAATTATCCGCATGACAAACTTGTCGAAGTTGACGCGACAGGTTTCGGTTTCATGCTGGTTAACCGCGACGTTTTCCTGAAAATGCCTGAGCCTTGGTTTAAAACTTCACTGGGTTGCGGGGAAGACTTTTATTTCTGCTGGAAAGCCGCCCAAAACGGCTATAAGGTTTATGTTGATACTCGCGTGAAATGTTTGCATGCTGCGGATTTGTTTGTTGGTGAAGAGCAGATGGTTCGCGAGTTTTATCGGGGTTATAAGACGCAACGAAACTTCAAAAATCAAAAAGAATAAAGTTATGTCCTAAAAATATACCATAAAACCCAACTAATAGAAGAAACTGTACTAATAGCGAAGCCTGCCCAGAAATTCCAAAATAAACCGATTGGAACAGCTATACATAAAACTATTGTCCACCAAACTAAAATGTTGAGTCTCTCTTTCACTGTGTATTTCATTCAGTTTTCGTCTCTTTGCTTTGTTTCATTAACTGGCAGAAAAGCCAAATTTCACCTTTATATATAGTCAAGAATCTCAACATAAGTCTTTTCAAAGTGACTTAAATCATGAAACTACAATATTTTGTGCAGTTTAAAGCGGCTGAAGGCGTAGACGCACAATATGCCCTACAAAATAAACTCATAAATATTGAAGGCGTAGCCATCGACACTTCAGTAAACAGCAACAAATGGCAAGTGCCCTCTGAAGATCTAGATTACTTTACTAGCAGTTTAATTGGGGCGCAGCTTCGGGTGGATCATGCGGAGTCTGCGTTGATGGTTATGGGTAAAGTAGCTAAGGCCGAACGAAGCGGCGACCAGGTCCTGTTTCGCGCTGAAGTCGGCGACGAAAAACTCATAGAGAAAATCCTGCACAACTACGTCAACCACGTAAGCGTTCAAGTGGATTCAGACGACGTAGAATGCTCAAAATGCAAACAGAACAGCCGCAGCGAAGGTATGCTCATTCACCTTTGCCCGGGTGCATGGGAGATTGTTCATCACCCGAAAGTTCGTGAGCTCAGCATTGTTGCTTCGCCTGCGTATGAGAATACGGCGTTTAAGCCTGTTGGGTTTGCGGCGGCTATGAATGAGGATCAGTGGAATGCGGCAACTAAAAAAATTACGGATTCACAGTCACTTAATAGTAACAAGGATGGGGGCTCTAACCGTGAGGTGCAAGAACCCGACGACAAAACAAAATTAAAAGCAGAAAAGGATGTGAAGCACATGTCTACCAAATTAGATGGTGAACAAGTTGCTTCTCCACAACAGGCAGCAGTAGTAAACGTTACAGACGGCGAAGGCGCAGGCAAAGACGTAACTTACGAAGACATCATGGGCCAGATCGAAAGCTTAAGCGACTCAATTAAAAGCGTTGGCGGAAGCGGAAACAAGAACGCTTCTGTTGATGACTTGAAAAAGTTTAGGGCACGCGTCGGCAAGAAAATAGCCGCGTTGAAAAAGCAACTTGACGAATCAGGCGACGGCGAAGCTGAAGGCGAAGCAGATGCGGAAGCTGAAGCCAAAAAAGGCAAGAAAGCTGATGCTGATGCTGAGGGCGAAGCGGAAGGTTGCGATAAACCTGCTGAAGCGAAACGCGCATCTCATGGCGCAGGCGTAATCCCGACTGACGAGATGGCAGTGAAAACTGACGCTGGGCAATATGGCTGGTTCAAAGATTTGCTTAAAGCGAACAAGAAAATGGTAGGAATACAATAATGTCAGTTACAGGAATTTTTGAAGGAACCACACCGCTAGTTCAAGACCGCTACTTAATCAGTGCAATCGCTGGCGCAGCCATAACTATGGGTCAAGTCGTATCAATCGCAACTACCTCAAGCGCTGTTTATCCGCCAATCGCTATTCCTACTCCGAACGCGTATGCTGCAAACGTGATGGGTATCGCGTTGGGCACTCAAGTTTCAGGGCAAGTCGTTACCGTTGTCGCCAGAGGTGTTTGCAGGGTAATAACTGACGGTACAGCAGTGACAGCAGGCGACTTACTTGTAACTTCTTCAGCGTACATAGCTACCGTGAAAACTTTGCCTCCAATAACAAACGCACTTGTAAGCGGGCTCTTAGTCAACACAAACTCAGGCTACGTAGTTTCTTCAGGCTTCGGGCCTTTCATAAACAATTATAATAGCACTGTCATCGGCAAAGCATTAACGACCGCGGCAGCAGTCTCAGGCAGCACAATCTACATACTCTTTGAACCCTAAAAACAACATGGAGAACTGATAGAAAATGGCATTAAACGAAAATGCATTCACATGGTATGACACAGGCGCAATAGCGTATCCCGCGTTGCACCAGAAAATCATCGAGTTAACCATGCCCGCGCTAGTAATCAAAAAACTGTTCCCGGAGTTTCCGTTGGTTGCAGGAAGAACCGCAACTTTCGTGAAGCAATCTGGCAGCAGAGCAGCTACAATCAGCGAAGTGGGCGAAGGCGCCGAAGTACCGCTTGATTTTACGCCCTATGCGTACATCACAACTACGCCGTACAAGAAAGGCTTACGTGAACGCATAACCAGAGAAAACATCGAAGACCTCTACATACCCGTAATCGAGGACCAACTGCGCAGATTAGCAAGGCGCATGGCCTACACGATCGACAATGACTGCATGACCGTTATAAAGAACGCATGCGGCGCAGCAGGCGGAGTCGGCGGAGCATCAGCAAACATTTTCAGCGCAGGCGGCGGAAGCTTAGGATCCACAGGCTCAGCATTCACCGTTGCAGGCACACTTGGCTCTAAAGACATTTTGCAGGCTAAAGCAGTCATTGAAACCTACAGTTTAGAGCCAGATACAATCTTGCTTAACCCGGTGAACTCGCGAGACGTCATGTTCCTACCGCAATTCAGCCTTTGGGCGCAATTCGGCAATGAAGGCGCAGCGGGTCAGCCGCCGACGCAGACGGGCAAAATCGGCACTATCTTCGGCATGGACGTTGTTATCAGCATGGTTGTTCCAGTAGGAAACGCGTTCGTTATCAGCACAGGCAAAAACGTGAGCGCAGCTTATTCGCCGTTGGGTTTCTTCGTAATCAAACGCCCATTGATGAGTGATGTTGAAATTAAGAAGGAATTTGACTCTGTAGACGTAACGTTGACGACAAGATATGCGCCGGTTGTGACGTATGGAGAAGCAATCGTGGAAGTACAGGGATTATCAACAAGTTAACCTTAGTGAATGTAAACAGTAATAGCGAATTATTTTCTTTGCCTCATCTTTAAACTGAGGCTTTCCCCAACAATTTAAAGTAACTTTAGGAACAAAACGAAATGAGCATAGACACTAGGATTCAAATTGGTGCGCAGCCTACAAGCGGCGTCTTAATGCGCACAATCCAGAATACAGTAGGCACCAGTAATGTGCAATCTGAAGTTGTTGCTGTTCAGGATGGACAGGGAAATATTGTTAGTCCAGCGGTTTCAGGTGCAATCGTGCAGGTCTCTGGGCAAATTGTCGGTACATCAGTAAGCGGTAATGTTGTTGCTGTTAGCGGTCAAATCGTCACAGTAGCAAATCAAGGCGGACAGGTCAGCGGCGCCGTCATAGTCAGCGGAACAGTCCAAACATCTGTCAGCGGAAACATCGTTCAAGTCAGTGGACAAAACGTTACTTTAACTTCAGGCGGCTACTTAGCATCAGGATTAAACGTTGCATTACCCGTTTCAACACAGTCTGGGCAATTTATTAGTCTACCAACAGCCACTCTTTCGGGATTGGTTGTTGCATCGGGTTTGAACGTAACTGTGCCCTCAACGTCTATTTCTGGTAATGCTGTTAATGTAAGTGGAAACATTGTAACAGTCGCTTCAGGGTCCTACGTGAACGCGGCAGTTTCCATCAACTCTGGACTCGGCGTGTTAATCAGTGGACAAACAGTTGCTGTTGGCTCAGGCGTTTATCTTGCATCTGGATTATACGTTAATGCTGCTGTTTCGGTAAACTCAGGGCTTGGAGTTTTAATTTCTGGGCAAACAGTTCAGGTTGCGTCAGGCGCAAACGTAAGAGTGCCAACAGCCACTCTTTCGGGATTGGTTGTTGCATCGGGTTTGAACGTAACTGTGCCCTCAACGTCTATTTCTGGTAATGCTGTTAATGTAAGTGGAAACATTGTAACAGTCGCTTCAGGGTCCTACGTGAACGCGGCAGTTTCCATCAACTCTGGACTCGGCGTGTTAATCAGTGGACAAACAGTTGCTGTTGGCTCAGGCGTTTATCTTGCATCTGGATTATACGTTAATGCTGCTGTTTCGGTAAACTCAGGGCTTGGAGTTTTAATTTCTGGGCAAACAGTTCAGGTTGCGTCAGGACTATACGTTAACGCTTCAGTATCCGTTAATTCAGGCTTAGGCGTTTTAATTAGCGGTCAAACTGTTTCGGTTGCTTCAGGTGCCTATTTAGCTTCTGGACTTAGCATATCTTTGCCTGTTTCTACTCAATCTGGACTAGTGGTTGCATCTGGATTAGCTGTCACTGTTGGGTCAGGTGTAGGTGTATTGATTAGCGGGCAAATGGTGGCGGTTGCTTCAGGAGCGTTCGTTCAACAACCCGTCGCTACGCTGTCAGGGCAATTCATTTCTTTGCCGACTGCAACTTTATCAGGATTGTTCGTTGCCTCTGGAGTCGGCGTGTTAATTTCAGGTCAAACTGTCAGTTTAGCTTCAGGCACAATGGCTAACATCGCATCAGCAAACGTTGTCGCTAATGTTTCAGGAAACATCGTTTCGATTAGTGGCGCTATAACTGTGTTATCTGGAAGTATAGTAACGGTGCTTTCAGGTGCAGTTGTTACGCAAATCACAGCGACTATGTCAGGGCAAATTTGCAATGATTACTCGCAGGCTTATGGTTCCGTAACAGGAAACATAATTTTAGTCGGCACAAGCGGCACTCAGTTTCCATCGGTAGCGTGTAAACGGGCAGACCTTTCCTTGGCGCTGTCAAACATGGTTTACCTTGGAGGCGTCGCAGTTAACAGCGGTCAAGGCTACGTTCTGGCAGGTGACCCAACAACAAGTTTCTTAGCGAAATACGTGTTTCTAGGTAATAATTTGAATTTGCTTTATGGAAAGGCGGCTGCTCGTTTCAGCGCAGATAACTTTCATGGCGTATAATTATTAAATGGACTGGGGAAACTAAATGACTATAACGCGGGTTCAAGGCGACGGCTCCACTAATGGTCATGCAGTTGGAAGTGGCAGTTCGATTTCACCGTCTATGACTAACACGCCTGCCTCAGGAAACGTTTTGATAGCCACGATAGGCATATCGGATTATAATGGTGCTGTAACTGTTTCAAGCATCAGCCAAACCAATGTGGCATGGACTAAACAGAAAAGCATCAATGGTTATCCGTATGGTGATGGTCATTTTTGGCTGGATTCTGAAATATGGTTAGGAGTAGTTGGTTCAGGTGCATCTAAAAATATTACCGTGAACTTGTCAGGAACTCCAAGTTATGCTTCTGTTGCTAATATTTGCGAGTACAGTGGAGTGGCAACAAGCAGTTTTCTTGACCAAACAGCAAGCAATTTCGCAATATCAAACCCCAAAATAATGGACACTGGCACAACGTCTGCAACGACACAAGCTAACGAATTATGGATTGGAAGTGTAGCAGCAGAAGCCTATGGCAATTTGTCAAATCCAGCTAATGGTTTTACATTGCTTGACGGGGTACAAGTATCGCCTAACCTTGGAAATGCATATTTAGAGAAAATTGTTTCTTCAACTGGAACCGCAAGTAGCAGTGTTGATGACCCTGACAGTATCGATGGGTTTGCTGGTTGCATCGCCACTTTCTTTGCGTCTGGAGGCGGTGGTGCTCCAACGGCGTGGATACAGTTTTAGATGAGGTTGATTATTTATGGCATGGAACGAGAAAATCGAGAATGAAAAAAGCAGCGGTTTCAACAATAAACAACAGCAAAAACCCTTAATCTGCATCTGCATTCCCCATGAAGGCAACGTCACATTAGAATGGGCAGAAACCACCTATACTCCATTAAAATACACGGCTCAACCTGACTTCGACAAAGTCACCATAATCAGCCGCGGCGCACCGCTTGACACAACGCGGAATCAAATGGTGAAAGATGCGTTAGCAAACCCGAATGTGACGCACCTGTTGTTTGTGGATTCTGACATGATTCCTGAGTCGCCGACAGACATTAATCAGTCCTTGCGTCAACTGCTCAGTTTAAACGCTCCGATTGCAGGCGCCTTGTACCGTGCTAAACAAGCCCAGGGCAACCCTTACGCCATGTGGATGGACATAGGCGACCACAACCACTTCGCAGCCATCAATGAATGGATAAAGGGAAGCAACTGGATACCTGTAGACGTCACAGGATTCGGCTTCATCCTCATAAAACGTGAAGTCTTCGAGAAAATCCCTGAACCATGGTTCGTATGGGATCAGATAGCGCCTTCAGAGGACTTTTATTTTTGCATGTTAGCCAAAAAATATGGTTACGAAACAAAAGTGTTCACTGACGTAAAATTTAGTCATGCAGGACAAATGAAGGTTAAGACAAGCGGGGAAGTGTCGGTTCTTTCAATCTAAGAGGCAAAAACTGAATGAAATCCAGTTGCTTCGTCACTAACACCTTAATCCGCAATGACACGGGCGGCGGCGTAGTCTGCCAAAACATAATACAAGCCCTCAAAGAATCCACATGCCTAAACTGGATCATAGACGCTAAAACATGTAGTCCCATACTATATGAGCAGCCTGAATCGCCTTTCCTATACGACTACTTTGCGAGCCTTTTCAGCCCTGACGCACAAACAGCCGTAATTTACGGCAGCCCTTTTCCCTTAACTACGCTAAACATTAGGCAGCGGCACAGCGCACAAATCATCGCTGACGTAGCACCCCACAACATTGAATTAAGCCGAGAAGAACACCAAAAACTCGGCTACAATTTTCCTTATCCGCACCTCAACAACCCAACGCTTTTTCAGTTGTACATGCGCCACGTCGCAACCGCTGACACCGTTATAGTTCACAGCAAAGTAAGCGGCGAATACCTCAAACAGAAACTCGGAATCTCCGATTACACAGTTATTCCGCATGGATGCAACCCGCCTAAAGAAATCCCGCCTATGCCCGAAACATTCACGGTTGGACACCTTGGCGTAAACGGACCTGACAAAGGGCAAATCTATTACGTGCAAGCGCTCAAGCAAGTCGATGTTCAGGCGCGGCTGGCAGGACCTGGCACGGAAAGTTTAGGCGGCGCAGGCGTAATCCCCGATACAGCAGAATTCTACAAAAGAATAAGCGTTTACGTGCAACCGTCTGTGACGGAAGGCTTCGGAATTCCTGTGTTGGAAGCTATGAGTTATGGGCGTCCTGTGATTGTGACTGAAGGCGCAGGCGCCAACGAATTAATCACTGAAGGCGTAGATGGGTTTGTGGTGCCGATAAGAAGTCCAGATGCAATCGCGGAGAAAATCAAGTTTTTCCAAAAGAATCCTGATAAAGTTGCGGAAATGGGTTTGAATGCTAGGGCAACAGCGTTAAAAAACACGTGGGCAATCATCCGCGAAAAATACAAGGTGTTCTGGCAATGAATTGTCAAGAGTACACCGAATATTACCGTGATACCTTAAAACCTTTAGAATACCCGTATTTGCATCTTGAAACCTACGGCTTCTGCAATGCCCGATGCGTGTTCTGCGGTTACAGGTCTATGACGCGTCCTAAAGGCAAAATGAGCATGCAACTAATCGATAAAATTCTTGATGAGGTCTCTAGTTGGAAGCAGCCTTGCAGGGAAATTGTGCCTGTGCATTACGGCGAATTCTTCCTAAACCCAGATTGGCACCTTATTCTCCAAAAAATTAATGAGAAGTTGCCAAATACAAAAATCGCGGTGCCAACAAACTTCAGTTGCATCGATGAAAATGTCATAGCAAAATTGAAGACAGTTAAAAACTTGCTTTTGTCTTTCAGCGCCTACGCTTACTTCGACGAAACCTACGAGCGCCTCATTGGCTTGCCTAAAGAGAATTTGCACCGGCTCCGCGGTTTACTTGAGGCTTTGTCTGGCTCTGGCGTAACCGTGAGTTTAGGCGCGTCCGCAAACATCATATCTGACTTGGAGCGCGACCTACTCACGCAGCAATACGGCAGTTTGATTTCATTCCATAATTTGACAACGAACAAAGACATCAACGGCAACTGCGCAAATAACCCGATTGATGTTCCCTGCAGCATGATTTACGGTTGCATGGTTATCTTATGGAACGGCGAAGTCTGCGCGTGCTGCTATGACCCCAACGGCAGAAACATCGTTGGAGACGTAAATAAACAGAGTGTTCTTGAGGTTTGGCGTAGCATGGATGGTTTGCGTGAGCTGCACAGAACGGGAAAACGCGGTACAATTGAACTATGCGGGTCATGCAGCTATGCCATGAGTCTTGAACAAGTCCAATACCAACTAAACATCGAAAAAGGAGTAATATGATGAAAAATATAGAGCTTGGCGGCGGCGAGAATCCGAGGTTTTCCAAGCTTCTTGGTAACGGGTTGAACGTTGATAACCGAGCCTTACCCACAGTTGATTTAGTCGCGGATTTTGAGAAGCCCCTGCCCTTCAGAATCAGGCGCCTACGACTACGTTTATAGCGCTTACGCAATCGAGCACATAAGCTGGCGCAATCTTGAACAGTTCATTTCTGAGTTACACCGCATCCTCTCATTAAACGGCAAAGTCGAAATCGTCACCGCAAACACGCAGGAACAGTGCCGGCAAATCACGTTGAAAGGCGAATGGACACAAGATTCCAGTTGCATGCTGTTCGGCGGACAAGAAAACAGTAGCGGCGCACACAAATGCGGTTTCAGCCCAAAATACCTCGCTGAACTATTCCAAAAATTAGGCTTCATGTGCATCGTTGTCCGCTGCCATCCCCAATGCAGCACCGACATGATATTAACCGCTAACCGAATGGAAGACAGAAGCGTATGGATCCTCAGGCAAATCCGCAAAGGCGAATCAATCATAAACATCGGCTGCAACACAGGCCAAGTATTTCTGCACAGCGGCTTTGAAGACCAGGTGACAAGCGTGGACATGGATGTTTATGACCTGCCAAGATTCCACAAGTTAGACGCGCACAAACTCATATCTGAAGAGGAAAGCGGCTTCCGAGATAAACAGTTTGACACCGCCGTTTTAGGCGAAATCGTTGAGCACTCCAAAACCCCCGACGTCCTCATAAAAGGCGCTTTGCGCGTTGCACGACGGGTTTTGATTACTACGCCGAACCCGAAAGATTGGGCTGCAGTGCTGCGTCCTTACGAGACTGTGGAGGAAAACATGAAGCGCACAGGCAAAGACCTCGTCACAGAAGGCAAAGAATCTAATCCAACTTGCAAGGAATTTGATGTAAGCGACGGCGGCATGCACCTCTACCATGTGCGTTGGGATACGCCTGAATCTTTCCAGCAACTCCTTGATAAGTCAATGCCATCTGATTACGAGTCGAAAGTTGAAGTCCTCAGTTATGACGGCTGGAGCTTTTTCTGCGCTGAACTTGTACCCAAAGGAACATTAAGCAAAACTGAAGCGTCAGGCATTTTGATTCTGTCCAAAACAGAAGCACCCATACATGTCCACACGGCTAAATCTAAGGATGCAAAACTGAAAATTGGGTTACTGAGTACACCTATATTCACTGTACCGCCTCAAAACTACGGCGGCTTAGAACAAATCGTTTATGATCTCGCTGAAGAACTCGCGTTGATGGGTCACGAAGTCACCGTGTTCGCGCCTGACGGTTCCGCTGTTCCTGGATGCAGCATTGTTTCTATCGGTGCACCATTCGACAGAGTAGAGCATGATTGGGTTGCTACTGAACGTGATGCACACCGCAAAATAGAGGCGCAGCTCACGCAGTTTGACATAATTCACGGTCATAACTGGCTTGGCTTCGAGTATCTTTCTAAAGCTAAGCATCCTGAATTGAAAGTTTGCCATACTCACCACG
This sequence comes from Candidatus Bathyarchaeota archaeon, assembly GCA_963715865.1. Taxonomy (GTDB): domain Archaea; phylum Thermoproteota; class Bathyarchaeia; order Bathyarchaeales; family Bathycorpusculaceae; genus Bathycorpusculum. Next base: position 1,699,770 of record OY970280.1, on the reverse strand, counting down.
GCGGATTAAATCCTGAGTGGTGGCTAAAGCAGAAGCCGCCGTTCCATCTGAATTTCATAGCGATATCTGACTGGATGCAAAAAGTTTACCAGCAACAAGGGATGGTTTCACAGCGAGTATATAATGGCGTGGACCTCAACAAATACCCGCTTAAAAGCCAGAAATCTAATAGGCTCTTGTTTGTTGGGCGTTTTGACGTGTTTAAACAGCCGCATGTTGCTTTAGCCGTAGCTGAAAAGCTTAATTTGCCGATTGATTTGGTGGGCGGCTCATTTGTGCAAGACCCAAATTATTTGCAGCAGATTAAGAATCGCTGTGATGGTGACCGCGTTAAAATATATGTTGATGCGGACAACGCGACTAAAGTTGAGTTAATGCAGAATGCGAAAGCCGTGCTTGTTCCTTCACGGATGGGTGAACCCTTCGGGCTTGTGCCTATCGAAGCGATGGCATGTGGCACGCCCGCGATTGTTTTGGCGGATGGTGCCATGCCTGAAACCGTTAAGGAAGGCGGAGTCGTTTGCGCTGACGCTGAAGCAATGGCGGACGCTGTGGCATACGCTGTGGATCATTTGCATATTTCAGCGAAGATGTGCAGGCATAACGCTGAGAAGTTCAGCCGCAGAATCATGGCTATGAACTACGTGGAAAAATACAGGGCTATCATCGATGGAACTGAATGGTGATTAAAAATGCTTGACGTCATCTTGTTAAAGTTTTTTTTCCAGAAAATGCCACTGCCGTTGCCGACGCATGCAGTAAATTTAACGGACAGCACTGGTCAAGCAATATTGCAGACGAATTTGGGTACTGTAATTTTAGAGACTGAAAAAGGCACGGTTACGCTTCAAAGCGATTCAGATTAACAGGCGAAAAATGGAAATGTTAAGCAAAAAAGTTATTGTTGCAGCCATCATGTTGATATTTGTTTTAGCGTTAGCCATCGCATCCAGCATTTTAACAGTTACGCAGCAAATTACAAGCACAGGACAAATCATTACTATCAATCTAACTGCCAATCCTACTTCTATCAATTGGGGAACAATCGACCCGGGTACATCTGTCACGTCTTTAGTTTCCTTAACTAATACTGGTAATGCCGCTGAGACGCTAACGATGTCAACCACAAATCTTCCGTCTTACCTAACTTTATCTTGGAACTGCACAAACTATTCTTTATCAGCTTCTGGCTCCTGTTATGCAATGTTCACTTTAACAGTTTCTCCATCCAGTACATTAGGCGCAGCATTTAACTTTGTGATAACAATTACGGGGACAGCACCGTAAAAAAAGGAAGAAATGAAAATGTCTATTCCAAACGTTGAAATGAACACAGGCGACTTGTCGCCCAGCATAGTTGCAACCATGCAGAACAATGACGGCACCGTATTCAATTTAGCTGGTGGTTGCACAGTTGTTTTTCAAATAAGCCAAAACGGACAAATCCTGTTCAGTAAACCAGCAACTGTTATTAGCCCGACAGCGGGAACAGTGCAATATGACTGGAGCACAGGTGACACCAACTTTTACGGCGTCTGCACAGGCTTATTCATCGTTACTTTGCCCAGCGGCGCCACGCAGACTTTTCCAACAATAGGCGTATTCTACATAATTTTTCCGTTGCAACCAATCACATCGCCTACATTGCCCACATTCACCACGCTCAGCGAAGTTATGGCGCACCTGAACGTTCAAGGACCCGACTCGTCAGGCACCTACACGGTTTACGGTTTACCAGTATCCCAACAAGGAATACAAGCGCAGGTTGATCATGCGAACAGGTACATAAACAGCCTTATACCAGGCGTTTTATCAGGTGATCCGCGTTATCCGTTTGCGATGTTGGCGGCTTTGGATATGGCTTGCCTTGGCGTTTTGGTGGCTGCGAGCGGCGGCATGCTTGTTGGTGCCACAGACTACCGTTTAGGCGACTTATCCATTGCGAAGGCGGCTGTGAGTACATTCGCGTATAAAAGTGCGGTTCAAGCTTACCAGGACGATTTAACCCGTATGCTTATGAATTTTAGCACGGTTGCTATGAGCGCTGAAGCTCAGTTAGGAACAGAAATACCTCATTGGCGTGGAGGCTTGATCAACCCATGAGCCGAGTCGTTAAGAAACTTGGTGACGCAGGCAACACCACAATCGTCACAAACGCCATAATCGGCAAATGGCGCGTACGTGGCAGTCGCATAATCGCCCGCGTAGACGGGTCTAACCAAGTTTTGTCAAGCGTTGAATTCAGTCGTCTTATTAGGTCTGGGGAAGACGTGGAAGCAAAAGGAGAGGAATGCGAGACAGGCGCGTAAAAATGAGTCAAACAGACGAAGCATGTTACTACGGTAAAACCGAGCTTCACATAAAAACATGTAGCCAGTGCTATGTGAAGCTTGCGTGTCCGAAAAATCCAGATTATTTAAGGTGACTAACTGTAATGTCTGTTTTAAGTAATAGTGACAAATTGAATGCGCTTCTGCAGGCCCAATGGGCTGATGCTCAGGCGGTTCCGAAAGCAAGTATTTTTTGGGGTAAACTGCAGTATGATTTGCCTAAGCAGCTGCATCAGGTAACTCAGGTTTACTTGATTACTACGTACAAGGCGGCTCCTGCTCGGGTCAAGCCTATTTCGCCGGGTTGGTGGCAGGTTGATGAACCTATCACTGTAGAAGTAACTGTGAAGAGTTCATCAACTTGTGCTAGTGATCGCGAGAAAATTGTTGAGCTTATCCGAAATATTATTCATGCTTACCAGACTGGGTTGTCAGGCGTTAATTTTATTAGTGTTGTTGCTGAGAAGGCTGGGGATGCTGAGAATTTACTGCGTCACACCTTGACGGTTAACGCCCGGTATTTCCATAAGAAAACTTGACGGTACTTAATGTACAAAAAATAAAAAATGGAGGAAACAAAAAAAATGAGTATTTTCACTGCAGCAAATCATAAGCTGTACTATATTGCGGAAACAGTTCCAGGTACTACGCCGACGACTCCCTCGTTTTTATGGCTTGGAGTAGTCACGGAGACTAGTCCCAGCCATGACCCGGCAACAATAAAGATTCCCGCTGTTGGCACGCCTGACCTCGCGTACATTCGTTTGGGGCATAAAAAGCCTAAAATAGAGTTTACTTATACCTATGAAACAAGCGCTTTTCTGAAGTTAGCGTTAGCACGCACAAGTTTCACGCTGGAAGATCAGATGATTAGCCCAGACGACAGCACAGTTTACTATATGCGTTATCGTGGTTGCATTGTTGATTCTGCACAGGTCAGTGCAAAAGTTGACGGAAACGTAGAAGTAAAAATTTCATGCGAGGCTATCAGCATAGATGCCACACGTACAATGGTGAGTGGCGCAACATACGCGAGCGATGCAGGTTCGCCGAAGGCGTGGTATGATACGGTCGTAACGATAAGCAGCGCACTTGACGTAGTAAGTGATTGGGATTTCACTATTAAAAATACGTTGCAGCGATACCCCGTTATTCCCGCAACAGCAGGCATTGCAGGAGCTTTCAGTAAATATATTGTTCCAAGAGCGAGAGCGTTTACGGGCAACATTAAACTTGCGTACCTTGCGTCAATGGAAAGTTTCTTGGATGCATGCTTCGCGGATAGCGACAACGCCGTAACTGTCACTATTGGCACGGATAGTTATGCTTTCACGGGGATGCGGTATGACACGAACAAGCTGGATAAGAAGGCTCCTGCTGAAGTAGTCACTAACAGTATGCCTTGGACAGCGAGGGCATTAACGATTAGCCCATAGGACGGTGAAAGAATGAAGGAAGCAAAAATCGTCTTGGACGAAGCCTACGAGGAATACGCTGGTACATACGTTATTGTTAGGGTAAGTTTTGGGCGGATGGTGGAGATTCAAGCTAAGCAGACGGTTATGACTCCGCAGGGGCAAATCGTGAAAATCAATGTTGACCAGATTAACGCTGACAAAATCATGGCTGCACTTAAATCGCAACCCATGGATGCAGACGGTAAACCAGTGATCACTCGCGAAAAACTGCTTGACAAAACCGAGAATGGCGTTCCATTCGGAATCGTTGATTTACTGACTAACTGCATTAATAAGCATAGTTTCTTGTCGGAGGATGACAGAAAAAAATCTTTGACGCCGCCTACAGCGGAACAGTAGTTGTAGGTAGCGAGGCGCACATGGCGATGCTCTGCAGTGAACTGCATTGTTTGCCTAGCATGCTTAAGCGTGAAGATGCCCGGGAAATTCTCGTAGTGAGCGCCTACTTGGATGGGCAAAACACGAGGTTGAAGGAGCAAACGAAAAAGTGAGCGTTGAAATTGACGTCGACGATTCGGCGGTGGAGCAGTTTATTAGCGGTTTCGCTGGTGAACTTGACGATTTAATCACGGTGGAGATGGGTGAAGTGATGGATGGGGCTGTTGAGGTTGCTAAGTCGGTTGCGCCTGTGCGGACTGGTTTTTTGCGTTCAACGATTTTTTGGGAGCGTGTCGGTGATGAGTGGCATTTGATTGCTGGCGCCAGCTACGCGGTTTATCAGGAGTTTGGTACACGGTGGGTCCGAGCGAAAATGTTTCTGACTCTTGCTTGGGAGTATGCTGAGTACGCGTTTAGTGCTTTGGCTGATAAAATTGGGGAGTTTCTTGGTTGAGTGAGCATGAAGTAGTTTTCACGTTTACTGGCCGTAACTTGGTGAAAGCTACAACTGACGAGGTTACGGGTAACATTTCAGGCGTTAGCTTGAGCGTTCGCGGCTTAGCTATGGATTTTAGCCGTGCTGGCACAAGCATCATGCGCTTGAACACTTTGCTTGGCTTGAATAACACTACGTTGAAGCAGATGGCTGCTGCGTTTGAAGCTGTCGGCGCAGCCATGAGCGTAATTAGCATTATCCGCGATTTTTCGGCGGCTCTTTCGGTTTTGACGTCGGCTGAAACTGCGGCTACTATTGCTGAGAACGCGCGTGCTGCTGCAACCACATTTACAACAGCGGTCTCAAGTGTTGGGGCTGCTGTTAGCGGTGCATTCGCAGGCGCCATAGCTGCTATCACAAGTAGTAGTATTGCTGCGGCGATTGCGGAGAATGCTCGGGGCGCTGCAACCGCTTTTACCTCGGCTATTTCAACTGTCGGCGCCGCCGTGAGTGGAGCCTTCGCAGCTGCTATAGCCGCGATAACGGCTAGTAGTATTGCAGCATCAATCGCTGAGTACGCTCGGGCAGCCGCATCTTTTATTGCGAATGCAGTGTCTTCGATGGGTGCTGCTGTTCCGTTTATGCTTGCTGGCGCTGCTGCTGTCGCCGGCATTGTTGCGTATGAAAGCTTGGGTAGTCATCAGTTTGGCACTAACTACGTTGCTGAAACGGGCATGTACCAGCTGCACCAGGGCGAATCTGTTCAAACTGCGTCTGAAACTAACTACGTTGCTGAAACGGGCATGTACCAGCTGCACCAGGGCGAATCTGTTCAAACTGCGTCTGAAACTCGCAATAACGCGATGAGCATAAGTGTTGACGCGAGAGGTAGCACGTTCGCTAGTAATTATGATGCTGATAAGCTTACGAATCGCGTGTTGAGTAATTTGCGGAGAAACGGGTTCCCGCTTAGCCAGCCTTAGTTACTGATTTATTTTGCTTGATATATGTGCGGTGTTTCACCCCAACAAGAAAAATTATATGAAGCACCAACCTTTAATGACTCAAAAAGTTGCTTATCGCTTAGGTTTGAGCGAACCCACAGGTTGCTTTCAACCGTTAAAGTTACGTTGTTATTTAAATGAACAATGTACTCTCCGTCAGGTGTTGAATTTAACTCAGTTATGGTTCCTGTGACGCTGTAAGTTCGTAGGCCCCAGTACCAGACTAAGCTGGCTGAGGTTGCCACGATTATCGCGATTATGGCGAATTCGGCTATGCCTTTCTTTGTTGTGGAATCCATGTTTTCTGCCTATTTTGTTATGGGTAACGGTTGCTTATCAAGTTTATTTCGAGGAGTGGATGCTGAACGTCTATGTTTGAGGTGAATATTCGATGAGTTTAGGTAATGCTTTGACGTACGTTGAAGTCTTTCATGCGCCAAAGCTGTTCTCAGACCACTTCTTAGAAGTAGGTTGGGTTCAAACGCCTACGGGCCAGGTTACGTTGGATGGTGACGCTGCAACTTTAACTATTAAGTCTGGGCAAACACTGCAGCACTTCAGCAAGGCCCTTAGCATTCCAGTTGTTAACCCTTTGGCTCTTGTTTTCAGGGTTAACAGTCGTACTGCAACTTGGCAAGTTTACTTGATGCTTCAAGGCGACTCAAGTTGGCGGCTTGTAACCTCGGGCACAGCAACAGGCCTGCAGCAAGTTGACCTTTACTACTGGTACACGCACCTTTCCAGTCCGCCTTCAAGCACCATCACAGACATTGACCTAGTTGCTTCTGGCTCTGCAGGGCAAAACGTAGTTTTCGATTACTGTGCAATCACAGGCACGTTTCTTATTCCATGCGACGGCGTAACCACTTTTGATGCGGTTGAAGAGTTGCAGTTGATTCAGAGTATTTGGAGTCGTGGCGTTGGCGGTTGCACGTTTAAACTGCCTAACATTGCTGGGCAGTACACGGGGAAAGTCTGCGAGTTTGACCATGTACTCTTATGGGTTGCCCGAACTGGATTATCGCCTAAGAAAGTGTTCGGCGGCAAAATCACTAAGCCCACATCGTCGGGCAACGCGGATACGCAGGAATTCTATATTCCTGTGGAATGTATGGATTACGGCGAGGAAGCGCAAGCCCCGCCTGCTACGCTTACCAAAAACTATGTGGCTGAAAACGGCAAAACAATCATTCAGGAAGCCGTTGCACTCTGTAATTATTTGAGCGCTGCAGGCGTGGATGTGGAAAATGCTATTGCGTCGCTTTTCAGTGAGACTTTTGATGATGCTTCGCCTGATAAAGTTCTTAAAGCTATTTTGCCTGCTGCGGAAACAAGCGGGGGCGCAGTTGGTTTTGACGGTTACGTTTCTCCTCCTGGCGTGTTGCAGGTGTTTGCGCGTGGCAGCCGTAACAGCACGGTTGACTTGGCAGGCGTTTTCCAAGTTTATATTAAAGAGGACGACGCGCTGCGTGTGCGGAACGCGTACATCGTGTACGGCGCGTCAACGCAGGTTGTTGTTGAAGGCGGCGTTAACAAGACTGTTCCGTTGAAGATGGTGCCTGCGACAGGTGATGATTGGACATATGGCACTGGTTGGGTACTAGATTTAGGTGTTCAAGTAATTGCGAATTCAAGTGATAAAAAAATCGGTAGTGACTCGCTTGAAGCAGATTCGGCTGGCATATCAGGTATTCGAACAATTCAATTTCACCGCGCCTTACCTTCAACCTTAGTTTTTGTCGGTAAATCAGCCGCTACAAATGTGCATTTCTATTGGAAATATCACATAGGTGGGTTAGCATCGATGCAGCATGAGCAAATCCGCTTGTATGCGCCTGATGCTTCAAACTATTTCTATGTAGAATTAACAAATCCTAATGACACTTGGAAAGAAGAAACAACTATTCCCGTCGGTCCAGACCAAGTTTATGACGCTATAACTAACCCCAGCGGCAAATGGGTTGAAGTTGGAAGCCCAGACTGGAATAATATTTCAGACGTATGCTTCTACGTTCAAGGTACGCCTGGTAGTTCCAACGATACATTTTACTTCTTGCTTGATGATTTGTATTTTAGTGGTATGCCCTGTGTCGGCACCGCCATGGACACTGATGCTGCGCGTCTCGCTAAGTATGGTGTTCGCTGGGCTGATCCTGTCACTGACACTACGTTGGCAAGTGATGAGGCTTGCGCTCTCGCGGCTGCTGGGAAGCTTGCGTACACTCAGGACAAAGTTGTCACGTTGAAGGTAAGCTGTGTTGGCAATTATGATTTTGTTCCTGGTTACATGCAGCACGTGGTTTTGGCGAATGAGGGCGTTGACGCTTATTTCCGCATTTTGGAAGTTACGCACTCGATTATTGACGTGTACTGGACAAGCGAGTTGTTGTTGAGTGATGAGCCGGTGATGATGGATTATTTGATGCGTGTTTTGGCGAAGCAATCGCAGGGCAGCGGCGGAGGGAGCAGTGGGGGCGGCGCAGGCGGTTTTCCAGGTCAGCTTGCTAACCTTGAAATCATTAATCAGCTTACTTTGGATAACTTGTTGGTTTTGAAGGATAACGGCGACGTACTTGTTGATGGTGTTCCGACTAACGTTGCTAATCCTTCAGGGAACTATATTGACATTTTTGCGTCCGTAATCAGCCCGTTAGACCATTCAACTGTGCTTTCTGATCCGATGTTTTGCATTAACCAAGCTTTATTCATAGAGAAAGACACTCAGACTTTCGGTTTTCTGGGTACAAGCAGTGACCCGTACAAGCACACGGGCGGCGGCGCAATCTTGATGGGTGAGGGTTTCCAGGGCAGGTATTGCCCGCCCCTGTTTGATTTAACGGGCACGATCATTGGCATGAGTGATCCGCTTGGCAGTTACCCGAGTGGAACTAGTAACCCGACGTCGGGAATGAACCCGTACGACTATTTCTATCGCACTGACCGCAAAAGCTTGTGGTGTTACATAAGCGGTGCGTGGGCAGAAAAATACTTTGATGTTTTAAGCGCTGATTACGATACGCTTTTTCTGCTTCGCGCTGACACTGAGTTACCTGCGAACCTGTACTTGAATGACCTTGACGCTCTCACATTGACGATCAGGGGCAACGGCAACGGCGCGACAACCAGTTTCACCGTGGGCATCACAAGCGGAATCCGCTACTTGGTTCCTGACGGTTCAGACAAAACATTTGGGTTCGGCAGCTCAGGGCATTATCTCAAGTTTGTTGACAGCGACCAACTTTTCTGCAATCAACTTTTAGGTTTAGACCACACTTATATTACGGTTCAGTCTGACTTTAACTTTTTAGACACGAACGTGGCTTTTTACCGTCCAACAACGGGGACACAAGCGAATAAGGACAGTTTGCGCGTTCAAACGCCTTCAGATGGCGGTTTGATTGTTGAGCAAAATTTATGGGCGAAAGCGTTTTCAACCGATAACGCCGTCGGCATCAACATAGCGATTGGAACCGCACCGTTAAGCGTCATATCGACAACCATGTGCCCCAATTTGAACGCTGATTTGCTTGATGGGCACCATTGGTCGGAGGTTCCTTCGGCGTATATAACGTCTGTTGATACCAATCCATTTAAGGTTACATCTCAAGAACTTCTATTAAACTCTACGTTGTGGAGTTTAGATAGTTCGGGAAACTTGACGCTTGCAGGAAACTTAACTGCTATTGGATATAATAATTCATACAATTCGAGCCATCTATCAACTTACGTGCTTGATGTAACAGCATCAAGAGCCCTTGGTACTGACTATACCAATAATACTGGTTATGATAAAGTTATAGTTATAACCATAATTACTGCTCCCGCTGGTTCATCATACGCGATTTGGACAACGCTTTATGTAGATGGGGTTAAGGCTGGTAGAATTTGTAATTCCCTCTACAATTACATGTCTTCTTGCATAACAGCCATAGTTCCGAATGGATCGACGTATTCGTTGCATAATAATTGGAGCGAAAATACGTCTTATTCATGGATAGATTCATGGATAGAATACGCACTATGATTTGCGGTTACAAATTGAAGTTTTAAAGAAAAGTAAAGGAGGGATTAACTAGATGATGAAGCAACCAGAATCTCAACATGAAAAGCAAATCCAGTCTATCCTGGCGGAGTTTAACACGAACTATAGTATAGCGCTTAAGCCGTACAGTGACTTGGCTAAATCGTTCGGGGCTTACATTCAAGTGACGAATGCCATGCTCGCTGAGAAAGATCAGGAAATTCAGAAGTTGAAAGGTCAAGTGGTGAAGGAAGCTAACAAGGATGTGCCGCTTCCAGTGGCTAAAGCTAATTTTAAAGCGGAAGAAAAAACAAAAAGGGAATAATCTAAAGTTTTTTTTTACTACGTACATTAGGGCTTAGGATGTACGTGGTACCATAGTCTTGGTTTTTCCTAGTCACGGTAATTGCTTGTTTAATGGAGGTGAGAATGAACATGGATATTTCAGTTTATTACAGCTTACTCGCTGCAGTCGTAACGTCAATCGTTTACGCGTTGATTGCTTGGAAACTCAGCGGTGAAGCCTTCAGCGAAACCAAGTTTCTGCGCACTGTCGCAATCAGTTTTGCTATGGCGCTTGGATTCAGCGTCTCTGGGACTCCGCTTAGCAGCATTTACGTTTCGCCTTTCGCGTCAACTCTTGTCGGCACGGTAGCAAGCAAGTATCTTAACAGCATCCGAGAAGTTGTTGCGCCCATTGCAGCAGCCGTCGGCCCAGTTGACGTTAGCAACCCGCAGCAAACAGCGTTAAATGCTGTTGCAGGTGCAGTGCAAAAGCTTGAGGAGACTCAGCAGCAGACTACGGCGCCGCAGTCAACAGCAACAGTGAGTTAATGTTTTTTTTCGCTTGGAGAGCACGTTTTGCTCTTTTTTTTCGGCATTTAAATTAAGATTTCAGCGGAGGCTATTTACTACGTACATCTTAGGACTTGCCAAACCATTTCTCGAACCATTTTTCCCATGCTTCAACAATTGCAACCCAAATAATTATGTCGGCGTTGATGTCATAAGATGTGGATTTAATAGCATCTTTTTTTGCCTCATCCAAACTATTTTTCAGATCTTCCAAGTTAACGCGTACTTTTTCAAAATTTGTTATTACAGCTGCTGGTGGGCTAAACTTAACACTTTCATGCAACGTTTTATCTAATGTGTCTATTTTTTGTTTTAGTTGGCCTTCTTTTTCACTCATTTTTTATTCGCCTATTTCCTGCTTTTTTTTCTATGGAATATCATTGTGAAGTACACGCCAAAACAATTTAACCGTTAAATCTGGGAACATAAGCATATCGAACGCCATAAAAGCGATTATTCGCAAATAAACATTGATTGTTTTTAACGTCACGGTTTTCCGCCTTCTGTTTTTTTGAGGAATTGCTCAATTAACTGCAGGTCTTCTTGCACGATTTCCATGTGGCGACACCTGGATAGTAGCATTCTGAACCAGACATGCTTTTCGCCTGTTTCTAGGTATTTTTTGATGATTTCTCTCTCTTGCGGTGTTAGTATGTATTGTCTCATTTTTCCTCAAGGTATCATGTGTTGCTTAATATTTAAATGTAACTGTCACCGTCACGTTTATATCTTACTGTGACTATTACAGTTACGTGAGGAATAAGCAAAATGAACACTCAAGCAAAAATCGATTACCGCGCAAACTTTTACACGGTACAGATCTACAAGGGTTCTGTGATTGATTCAGTTAACCGAAGCGCAGTCTTAGATCGAACGGAAAAAACTCTGGCAAGCTTGAAGGGTGTTAAGGGGTTGGGTTTATGGTGAAGCAGCGGCCAATCTGCACCGCTACTTATTGTCCGCAGAATCCGCCGACTTTAGCTAGGCGTCCTGGAAGGAAATGTTCTGGTTGCTCTTGGGTAAGGTATAGTGGGGAGGCTGGGCTATGAAGATGTTTTTGCGTAAGAGCAAGGTGGCGCCGTGGCTATTGGAGTTCAGTTGGAATGGCAAGAAGTTTTACAACATCAATGATCGGAATGTGGTTCGGCTGCCGCCTTATGATCCGTTGCGCGAAAAGCTTAATCGGGTCTTTCAGGGCAAGACAGAAGCTTTTGAGGGTCATTATGACCGGAACGTTAAGGCTCTTGCGATAATTGCGGAGGCGTTGTAGATGGGTAAGGTTGCTTGTCCCAAATGCCATAGGGTTTTTGATTCAGGGCTTGAGTATAGACTTCATTGGTCGCATAGTCATTATGGGCCTGTTCCTGCGCCCCTGACTCAACAGGCACTTGAAGAAACTGAGGTAGAGGAAGTAGAGAAGGTAGAGGCGGTAGAAGAGGTAGAAGAGCCGAAAGCGGATGAGGAAGCGCCTTACAGTCTTGCCACATCAGGTGAAGGGCTTGGCGAACTGTATCCGGTGTTGATGGATGCGCATGGGAATGTTATTGATGGTTTCCATAGGCTGGGGGAAAACCCGAAGTGGCATACTGAAGTGAGGCCTCAAATTGATACGCCTGTTAAGCTTCAGTTAGCTATGTTGGCGGCTAATTTTAACAGGCGCAAAGTTTCGCCTGAAGAGATTGCGCAGCGCGTAACTTTTCTTGTTAAGGCCGGGTTGAAGCCTGAAGAAATCGCTAAAGTCACAGGCATTAGTAAAAAAACAATTTACAAGTACATGCCTCAAGAACTTAAGAGTGAGACATCGGGAAAAATCTCGGAGGCGCTAAAATCAAAGTATGAGACAGCGCGAGAAGAGGAAGTGCATAGGGTTACTTCCAGTAGTGAGATATCCGACAGCAAAAAAGAGGGAATTCCCACATCGTCTACATCGGTTACATCGTCTACAGAGCCTAAACCTAAAAAAATTATGGTACCCGAAACTATTCCGGAGGGTACGCCGATTTGTCCGTGCTGCGGAACTTCCTTGGATCCTGCTGAATATCAAGAAATCAAGACAGCCATGGCTGTGAAGTACGGTAAGCAAATTCAAACGTTGCTTTTTCCGCCAAGTTTACCACGTACATCTTAGGGCTTGAATATACGTAGTTTGGAATTGATTCCGAAGGTGCTTTTAAAGTGGCTTGGATTGGATTCCGAAACCTACAATGTACGTGGTAATTTTACTTTCAGTGCACCCTCCACTGTGCTGGATGGTTGTTTTGGGATTGGTTTTATATAGGGTTTTGATGTATTTTTGCGCTAAGAGTCTGTTTGAAGAAATTATTTGTTTCAAGAGAAGTTTACCGTAAATTAGCACAGAGAGCTGAAGACCTTAATGTGAGTGTTAGTGATTACGTTTCTTCATTACGTTTCTTCTCTTCTTCTTCCATTAATTGATTAAGACGAGAAGTAACATACCCAGAGAAACTACGGATTCCTCTTCGGCGTAGTTGATCTTTGTTTTTTAACCATTCATTTTTGAAAAACTCGTAAACATCGTTAGGTACGGTTATACTTTTGTATCCTATTCTTGGCATGATTGTGTCAAAACAGAATGTACCGTACATTCTATATAAACGTTATTTCATGTACCAGAATGTACCCAAATCTTATATATGGTACGGTACAATAGAGTACATTCAAGGAGATAGGTGAATGCCACGAGAAGGCTATAGAAGCATAACCGTAAAAGATGCTATTTATGGTAAACTTGAAAAAATCGCGGAAAATACGAATCGTACGATTCCTGAGGTAATAGAGCATCTACTTTTGCAAGGTTGCAAGCAGGAGGGCTAATACCTTGGGGATTAGGCTTTTTGAAGGATTTGCTTTTGGGAAGTTTAGTTTTAAGCCTCGAGCTGGTTTTATTGCTCTTCTCTCCCCCTCAAATTGCTTCCTAAACAAGAACGGTAGCCCTCCTTGGCTTTGGCGTAAGCGTAGGCCTGTTAGGAGGCTGTAGGCGTGGTTTGTGAAAAGTTGGATCCGCAACTGCTCTTTTGCGCTGATAATCCAGGTGTCCGGTGCGTGGATGTTCCGTTCGGCAAATGTAAGCCTAAGCTTGTGGATTCCTTCAGCAAGGACAAAAAGGAGGCTGTTTCTTGAGCGAAAAATTTGCGAAACATGTTGCTGTTGCGTTTAAGCGTGCGCTGGAAGGTTTGGGCGGTTGTTTTGAGCGTTTGTGCGGTGAAGTTGCTGAGTTGAAGCGTGGCAGGGCTGATCATGAGGGTCGGCTGCAGGAGTTGGAGGCGTGGCGTCGTGAAGTTGAAATGCAGGCCAGTGCTGCGACTAAGAGTTTGATTGATAAACGGGTTCCTGATTTGGAGGCGCCGCCAGCATGACTGATAAAAAAGAAAAACCTGTGATTCTTTTCAAAGTCCTGCGGAACATGCAGAGCTACAACGGTGGTCATCAGACCTGGAAGCTTGGCAAGAAATATATTGTGAAAGGCAATTTGTCGATGTGCAGTCGGGGTTTTCATTTAACGATGGACCCACGGGACTGGCTTAACTCTGATTGTCAAGTGTTTTTCGCTGAGGCTTATGGAATTGAGGCTTGGAGTGATGAGAACAAGAAATGTGTTTGTCGATCTGTGCGGTTGCTAAAGAATCAAGATCCTAACGGCATTTCAAAAGAGCTTTTGTTGAGATATTACGCTGAACTCGATGCTGTCTATGCCAAGTGGAACGCTGAGCTCGATGCTGTCGATGCCAAGTGGAAGCCTGAGCTCGATGCTGTCTATGCCAAGTGGAACGCTGAGCTCGATGCTGTCTATGCCAAGTGGAAGCCTGAGCGCGATGCTGTCTATGCCAAGTGGAACGCTGAGCGCGATGCTGTCTATGCCAAGTGGAACGCTGAGCTCGATGCTGTCGATGCCAAGTGGAAGCCTGAGCGCGATGCTGTCTATGCCAAGTGGAACGCTGAGCGCGATGCTGTCTATGCCAAGTGGAAGCCTGAGCGCGATGCTGTCGATGCCAAGTGGAAGCCTGAGCGCGATGCTGTCGATGCCAAGTGGAAGCCTGAGCGCGATGCTGTCTATGCCAAGTGGAACGCTGAGCTCGATGCTGTCGATGCCAAGTGGAAGCCTGAGCGCGATGCTGTCGATGCCAAGTTGCGTAATGTAATCTTTGAAAAAATCAGAGAGTTCTATCGCTTACAAAATAAACCGAGAAAAACAGAGGTGAAGAAGCTTGACTGAATATGACATGATTGTACGCAGTCATACGAAAAGCCAGAACGCCGCTGAATTGCCAGTGTTCAAGGTTACGCTGGAATGCAGTGACCCGAAAATGAAGTTGTCTATTAAGAGCGAGAGTTCCGCACTGTACCAGGAGTACCCGTTAGGGCATAATGTTACTGTCAGGATTGAAGCTTACGCTCAGAAGAAACTAGACAAAATCATAGAGGGACCTGAGAAATGAGCGAGCAAACCTATAAGGCGGCTGGTTGGCGTGCTCAGGGTAGGCCTGCTGAAAGCCGGGAGCTTGCGGATTCTCAGGCAGTTGATTCGTGAAGTGATCTTTAGTTTGCACAGGCAGAAAAGCGATATCCTGAGCAAGATGGGTATGCCTTCGCAGCCGGTTAGTTTAAGGCAGATTTACTTGGAGGTTTGCAGCAGGATTGCTGTGCTGCGTGATTGTAGGCGTTGGCCTTACAGGGTTCATGAGAAGCGTTGGTGGGATCGCCGCGTAAACGAAAGCGCGTGCAGTTCCTATTATGAGGATGGGGTGCCTAAGGTTGTTGCTGCAACGGCTGGCCTCTACATGCCGAATGAAGTCTTATTTGCGAAAAAACCTTTGGAGGTTTCTGTTTGACTGAGGAATTGCAGCAAATCAGCAAAGACTTGGCAATTATCAATAGTAGCATCAAAGATAACTGCAACTTGATATCACAGCTTCACAAAGACAACAAAGCATTAAGGAACACAGTTAAACTTCTCAAAAAAAAGAGGCATGATTTATTTTTTGGCTCATTGGAGGTTCCGGCTTAGATGGTTTCGGTTGATGAGCTTAAGTCGCGTTTTGGTCCGCCTAAAGATGTGACGCCGTATGGAGAGTGCCTAGTTATTCAGAAGCCAGAGTTCGATGCTGCTTGGAAGACTGCCCTTGAAGCTGAGGGTTACAGGTGTATTTTTAGTCGGTTGGATAAGCACCCGGTTGTTTTTATACCGTTGAAAAAGCCAAAGCTGGAGGCGTCTAGTTGAAGTCTCCTGTTGCTGGTAAAGTTGTTTATATGCCGCCTGCTCCGCAAAAGAGCGTTGAGGTTAAGCCAGCTGCTGGTTTTGCGTTTAAGGATTGGGATAGGGCGCCAGTTCGTATTGAGAAGCTTGCTGATCTGGTTTTTGATTGGAGTCTTTATCCGCGTAAGGAGATTGATCAGAGGGTTGTTGAAAATTATGCCAGGGCTTTGGATGCGGGTTGTGTTTTTCCAACTTTGAAGGTTGGCGTTTTCAAGGGTCAGAAGATTCTTGTTGATGGTGTTCATCGGTTTAGTTCTCGGAAGCTTCGCAAGGTTGAGTATGCGGAATGTTCTGAGTTGCCGTTTTCTAGTGAGGCTGAGTTGTTTGCTGAGGCGGTGAGGCTTAATAGTGGCCATGGCAAGGGTTTCAGCGACGTGGAGCTTAAGGATAACATTGCTCGGCTTAAAAAGTTCAAATTTGACGTGAAAGATATCGTGGCGCTTGTGCATGTTCCGGCTGCTGAGATTTACCGTGAGTCTGCTGCGCCTATTGTGACTTTGACGGCGCCATGCGGCAAGCGGTTTCATGTGGATTCCAAGAATGGGAAGGTTCAGCCTGGTTTGAGTGGCCGTGAGCTTGTGGAGCTGAAGAACGCTTTGGTGCTGTTTTGTAGTCTGGCGGAGTCGGGGCGTTTTCCGCTGGATGATCCTGTCATTAAAGAGTTGGTTAATCGGGCGCATTTGGATTTTGAGAGGTTGCGTTTTCATGTTTAGGGTCAAGTGTCGTGGGGTAAGATGCGGTGTTGCCCGGTCCTCTAAGGTAAGGTGTGGCGCTATTGATGTCAGGTATGGTCCTGTGGTGTGTAGTGGTGCCCGGCAGTGTATTCTTAGGTCTGGTCTTGTGTTTCTAGGTCTTGTGAGGCCCTGTACTGCTAGGTTGAGTAAAGTAAGGTTTGCTAGGTTTGCTATTATTGAGGCGTTGCGAGGTTTAGTATTGCATGGCACTATTCTGTCCTGTCCGGTTAGGTATCGTAAGGTACGGCTTTGCGAGGATAGTTTCTCTAAGCTTTCATTATGGCAGGGAACGGTCCGGTTGGGTGAAGCAAGGCAAGCCAAGCTTTTATTATGGTGTAGCGGAGTGGAGTCCGGTTCTGTTGGGTCAAGTGGTGCTTTGTTCTCTACGGTTAGGTGCTATTGTGGCTTAGCGAGGTCCTGTTGCGTTGCGTGGGGATCTGTGGTGCGGGGCTTGGTTTTGTGTGGTAAAGTGTTATCGTGGTTTGGAGAGGCCCTGTTTGGTATCGTGGAGCGGGTTGGTGTACTGCACGGTATGGTTTTGCATGGTTTGGCGTTATTACGGCGTTGCGTGGCTTGGAGTCGCGAGGCACTCTACGGCGTGGCGAAGTTTGGTCCTGTGAAGTACGGTTATGCAAGGCTTGGCATGGTTTTATTGAGGTTTGGCAATGTCAAGCGGGGTTTTGTGAGTTGCGGTTTGGCACGGTTGCTGCAATCTTTGCTTTCATTGTGGTTAGCAGTGGTGAGGTACAGCAAGGCGAAGTGTTCTTTGGCGTTATTAAGGCGGGGTCAAGTTTGGCTTGGTACTGTCCTGTCGCGTAATGCGTGGTATTCCTTGGTATCATCGCGGTTAGGTCATGTTTTGCGGTGTCCAGTTAGGTTGAGTTCAGTGATGCCTGGCTTGGTGATGCGATGTATTGTGAGGCATGGTAAGCCGCTATTTTGGTTTAGTGAGGGAAGGCGGGGCGCCGTTAGCTACAGTGCTCTCAGGTATGGTAACGTGAGGTTACAAAAATGAGTCAAAACTTTAAAAAAATAGATGTTGAAATTAAGGGCTTAACGCCCTTGCTAATGAACCGGTTGAATCCGGAAAGTTTGAAAAGTAAAAGTAAAATGAAGACGCAGAACTATAGTACAGAGAACGATGCAAAGAACAGCGCTTACATGGCAGTGATCAACGGCAAAAACCAGCTTTACATTCCTCAGGAATGCGTGCAGAGCATGCTTATCAATACGGCTAAGCAGTACAGGGTTCATAGGGTTTCGCTTTCGAGTTTGCTTGCTGGTACGATGCGTGTGGAGCCTGAGAAGATTCCTTTGGGTACGGATCAGTACGTGGTTGATGAGCGGGCGGTTGTGATTCAGTCGCAGCGGGTTCTTAAAGGCAGAGCGAAACTATTGCAATGGAGTGCAAAGTTTAGGCTTGTCTATAATGTTAAGTGGCTGCCTGAAGGCATCGAGGCTACGCTGAAAGAAATTTTGGAAGATGCGGGTGTCCGGATGGGTTTGCTGGATTATAGGCCTCAGCATAAGGGCTCGTTTGGAACTTTCGAAGTTGTCAGCTTCACCTATGATGGTCAAGAAGTAGCTGCCGCTGAAGGCGCCGCCGTCACCGTGGATTCTTCTGTAGGTCCAAAAGGCGAGTTAGGTGAAACTGTTGGCTGAAGGCGTCCCTGAGCATCATCACTGCCGAGAATGCGGTGACGTCGTTTCTCGGTTTGTTAATTATTGTGGACCATGTGATAGACGCCTTAAGGAAGCTGCTAAACGCAAAGAATTGATGGATTTGGCTGAAGAGAACGGTCGCGTATTTACGGAGGGTTAAGATGGCTGGGGAGGGAATGGTTGGTCTTGCTCAAGAGCGTGTATTTGGCAGTGTTGGTTTGGGCAAGTTGGCTAGTGATGGCGCCAGCCCCCTATGCCCCAGTTGCAGTCCTAAGGTGACGAAGGTTTATCGTGATGGCCTGCGTTATAGGAGTGATAAATCTAGTGTTCAGCGTTGGCTTTGCAGGGATTGCGGATTCCGTTTTAGCGAGAGACCGACCCTTAAAGGGTCACCACCGTTACAAGAAAGTTCTGAAAGGTCATTAAATACGTCCAGTGCCTTAGCTTCTAAACGCCAAATATGCGCTTTGGGAGCGAAAAATTTGACCTCTGCAGCAGAATTAAAGACTGTTGCGGGAGACAAGAAGAAAACTGAAGCATCTGGACCTGTTACCTGAAGCTGTGCGTGGCTTGATTACAAAATTCATGGCGTACTTGGAGCGTAATGGTTTTGATGAAGATATAACGTACCCTGATATTCTGACGCATCTTGTCGGTGATGGCGCTGACCTGTTGGACTCTGAAAATGTGAAGATGGTAATTGCTAAGCAGAAAAAGAAGAATGGTGAGCCTTGGAGTGACAGTATGAAAATGCTGGCGGTGTGTGCTTATGATGCGTTTTGTCAGATGGAGGGGATTGTTTGGCAGCGTCCGCTGTATCGTCAGAGGGAAGCTACTATCATTGTGCCTGATGAGAAAGACCTTGATTTGCTTATTAGTGCTGCGAGTAAGCGTATGGCTACTTTTCTGCTGTGCCTTAAAGAGACTTTTGCTGATCCGTCAGAGATTCTTGATGCTGAATGGATTGACCTCAAGGATAATGTGTTCAGTATTAATCATCCAGTGAAGTTCCATTACCCTGGTAAATACGAGTTGTCGATGCGTTTGACCTGCATGTTGAATGCTTTGCCTAGGGAAAACAAACGGATTTTTCCAATGACCTATCGGACTGCTTATGTATGCCTTGCAGCGCTTCGTCGTAAAGGCTGCCGCAAAATTCCAGAATCCTGCATTGCTACAGATCAGTTTTAAATCGTTCCGTCATTGGGGCGGCTCTATGATAGCGTACTATTCGAATGGGAATGCTGTTGTTATCGCAAGATTGCTGAGGCATAAGTCGTGGAAGAGCACGCAGAAATATGTGCATACTATCGAGTTCAAAGAGGAAGATTATGAGGAAACCGTTGTAACAACAGTTGAAGAGATTCGTGCTTTAGGAAAGGCTGGCTGGACAAAATATGATGAAGCTACATTCAACGGAATTACGATGCATTTCTACAGGAAGCCTAAACGCTTCGGAAGCTTCAAAAATATGGATAATAAGTCCCAAACTATAGGGATAAGTAATTATAATTCATAAAACCTATTTTTGAATAAACCTAGTTCAGTTGTGGTTCCAAATGCCAGCGAAAAGCGCTTCTACCGTCGACATATTCGGCTTGTTATCAGACGATAATGGTGAGAAGGCAAAAAAGAAGCGCAGACAAGAACTTTTGGAGCCAACAGGCGTAAAAGAACTTTTCAAGGAAGGAAGTATCAAAATAAACAAGCACACGTGCCTTGGTGTGGAATGCAAGTTATGCGTCAAAGTTTGCCCAACCAACGCTTTATACTGGAAATCTGGCGAAGTAGGAATCACCGAGGACTTGTGCGTTTACTGCGGCGCTTGCGTGTTAAGCTGCATGGTTGATGACTGCATGAAAATCGAGCGGAAACGCGAGGACGACAAAGTTGAACGGTTCAGCAAGCCAAAAGACTTTATCATGCTTGAAGAGAAAATTAACGGGCAGAAGCGTTTTGACCGCGTAAAAGCAGTTTTACCAACGGCCGAAGAATACTGCGAAAAATACACTGCTAAGCCGAAAGCATAATGAAACTTCATTTTTAGGAAAAAGTCAACAGGAATGCTGATAAGCAAAAACACTATTTACAAAACCAGAAACAAGAAGGCAACCAAAATGACTAAAACTTACAACATAGCCGTCCTTAAAGGCGACGGCATCGGACCAGAAGTAACAGAAGCAACCGTAAAAGTCCTCCAAGCTATCCAAGAAAAATCACATTTCAAACTTAACTTTCTTTACGGCGAAGCAGGATACCACTGCATAGCCCAATACGGCACCAACCTGCCCAAAGAAACACTAGAGCTGATAAAGCAAACCAGCGCTTGCCTGAAAGGACCAATGACTACGCCTGAAGAGCCAGGTGCACCAGTAAGCGTAGCCGTGACACTCCGCAAAATTTTCAATCTCTATGCAAACGTGCGTCCATGCCGAAGCTTTCCAAGCGTTGAAGCCTTAAAACCAAACATAGACTTAGTCGTTGTCCGCGAGAATACAGAAGGCTTATACTCGGGCGCAGAATCTCTCCTTGCTCCAGGCGTCGGCATAGCCCTAAGAATAATCACAAGGGAAGCTTCATTGAAAATAGCCAATTTCGCGTTTAAGCTTGCTTCTCAGCGCAGAAAACACTTAACCTACGTGCACAAAGGCAACATTCTAAGAATAACCGATGGCATCTTCAAAGACGCCGTTAAAGAAGCCCAGCAAAAGTATCCTGACGTGACCGTTGATGACTTGCACATTGATGCTGCAACCATGCAACTAATTAAAAAGCCCGAAGCCTACGATGTGATTGTTACAACTAACCTTTTCGGCGACATACTTTCGGATGAGGCGGCGCAGGTTACGGGAAGTTTAGGCTTAGCGGCAGGAGCAAACATCGGCGAAACATACGGCATGTTTGAGCCTGTCCACGGTTCAGCGCCCAAATACACGGGTATGAACAGGGTTAATCCCATAGCCACCATTATGGCAGGCTCAATGATGCTGGATTACCTTGGCGAAAAAGCAGGCGCAGCTAAAATCGAAAAAGCAGTGATAAGCGTGCTAAACGAAGGCAAGGTGAGAACGGCAGATTTAGGCGGTTCAGCATCAACCAGCGACATGGCAAACGCCATAGCGGCAAAACTCAAGGCGGCATAACTGAGACAACCGTTGCACTTCGGGTAGATAGCTCCATTTTATTCCCAAACCCCTTTTTCACATAAGCATTTTCCAAAAGCAACTTGTCACCAACCTTTAACCCATTAAGCGCTTCAGCATGTTGCCGCCAAGCCGAAACCTGAACAGCGCCAGAGTCGTCTTTTAACCCAAAAACCGTCAGCTTCACGGTTTCGCCTTTCGCTGTGGTTACTTCTTTGCTTTCAGGAACCGTTGAAACTACGCCTTCAACGTTGGCGCTTTGGTTCTCAGTTAAGCTTGCTATTTTCGTCAACTGCAAAGCGGCAGCTTGAACATTAACAAAACTGGTGAAGTCAACGTGAACTTCTATGCCGCCATTTTGGGCTTCTTTCACTTTAGCGTTACCCAATTGCAAATACGCGTTCGCTTTGAGGGTTTTTTCTAACTCTAAGGCTTTTTCATTCCAAGCAACCGCCGTCACTTCTCCAGAATCATCCGCTAAAGTGAATCGCATGACTGTTCCATCGCTTTGATCACTTCGGGTGAACTTGGTTAAGCCTAAAACCGCTTTTACAGTGCCAGAAAGATGCACATTCCCAGACGTTTTATTTAGAGAACCTATTTTTGTAGCAAACTTATCGAAGGCTAAGTATTCACTTGTTTTCTCTTGGGGCTCAACTTCAATTTGGCTTTTGCCGCCAAGATGCAACTCTACTTTGCCATAATGATCCTCTCGCGTGTACCCATGAAGCAGCCGAACTGCCTGTCCAACTTTCATCTCGCCCTTTTCAACCAAATCAGCCTTGTCATTCCACAGCACCACCCGCAGAATGCCATCGTTATCTGCGACCATTAAAGTTGCGAATTTACCAGATTTTTCTCCCTCGAAAGTTCGCGCTGGAAAAACCGCAATTAAGCGACCCGCTACTGTAACATCGTTTAAGCCAGCGAATAAACGGCTTGTCGATAAGTTTCCGTTGTTTTGAATTGTGTTTTGCTGCACTTCAACGCCGTATTTAGCGGCAATTAACCTCAGAAGCGTTTCATCACCGAGTAGACCGCCTGTTCTGGATTTTTCAGCTCGCAATTTTTCGAGAATTTGTTCTCGGCTAACTTCTGGGTTTTTCGCGAGAATTTTTTCAATTATGTCTGGGGTGGTCATTTTGCGCCGACACGATAAAGATATGCTGGCGCTTTTAATTTTTTGCATTTTCTGGCTAGGTGTTGCTATGTTTATTAAAAGCGCTGTTTCATTTTTAGCTTGGAGCGCTGGAGGAAAAAACATGGATCCTGCAGTGTTTTACTCGCTTGGCTTAGCGTTGGTTGCTGTTGGAATCATAATTATTGTAATAGCGATTATCATAGTCTCTGCAGGTGGCGCTGGAAAAGGAAAGGTGAAAGGTGCAGGCGTAATCATGATTGGTCCTATTCCGATAATTTTCGGGACAGATAAGAAATCGGTTAAGGCTGTTTTGGCGCTTGCTTTAGCGCTCACCATAGCACTAGTGGTTGCTATGGTAATATATTACTGGTTGTTGAGGTAAACTGGCATGTCAACAAGCTCCCAAGAACCAGAGGACGAGGGTATCGCTGTTTCCAGCAGACTTCTTGGTTTTTTGATTTTAGGAATAGCTTTAGTTTTCATTGGCATAGTGGTTTTGGTGGTTGCTTCCGTGGTTTTAGCCAACTCTTCAAGCAGTGTTGGGATTGTTATTTTTATCGGCCCAATTCCAATTGTTATTGGTTCAGGACCGAATGCCGATTGGCTTATCTTAATTGGAATAATTCTTGCCGTTTTGAGTATAGTGCTCTTTTTGATTATAAATAGAAGATTAGGAAGGTTTAGCAATTAAAGGGGTTTTTACTGGTTTATTTCTTCATCCTTACCATAATACGCGTAGAGGAAGATCAGGATTATAGAAATAAACACTGAACCCATAAGGACATATTGTAAACTTACGAAGTATGCGCCTAAATCCATCGAGGTTCTCCTTGTATTTTACTTATTCTTGTAACGTCTTAATATTTAAGGAGTAGCTTTTTTCCACTCATTCATCAACATTTCATAGCTGTCGTCGTTTTCTTCTATGGTTTCAAACCAGCCTAGATTTTGCGCGATTTTCTGCGTCAACAGGTGATAGCACATATGGATTTTTCTGTCTAAAACTCGAAAGTAAAAATCGTCACAAGTGCAAAATTCAGCTTCAGGCATTATGAGATAATCCCGCTCTCTTCCAACAACTATCCAAACGGTTCTTCCGCTCGGCTTGAAAATGTACTTTTTCACCCTGTTCTCTTTCAGCGCATCGAGGGCTTTTGTGAATCTTGATCCGAAAAGCTCGTAGAGTTCAGTTAGGTTGCTGCCTGACAGTTTGCCTGCTGTTTTTGCTTCTCGACAAATAGCGTTTAACGTGTCTAGTTCTGAGTTATCGTTCATTTATACACTCGCTACTGGAAAGATTAGGAGGGACTGGGAATTTTAGCTTTTAGCCTATGTCGATTTGTTCTCCCTTAGGCTTGTTTTCTGACTCAGCCTTGGGAAGCACCACTTCTAAGACGCCGTTTTTGTAGCTTGAGCTTGCTTCTTTAACCTTCACTTTTACTGGCAGGGCAACTTCCTTGTAGTATTTGGATTGAGGAGTATCAACCGAAATCGTCAGTGAGTCTTCTGTGCCGTGAAGTTTTATGTCGCTTTTTTCTACGCCTGGCAACTCCACGACCACATGGATTTCACTGTTTGTTTCAACAATGTCAACGAGTGGCTCGCGTTCTTCTTTAACTTGCGGTGTACCTTTGAGGCCTTTTTTGATGTTTCCAAACTCTTGGATTTCAGGCTTGCCGTCAGGACCAATTTTCATACTGTAACCATAAACGAAGGGTCCCAGCTCCTTAACTGTGCTGCCATCAGGCAGTTTGCGCTCCTTAATGTATTCCTTGGGCACCTTTTCCGTGAAACTTTTCAGTTCCTCATCCATCATTTTTTCCATTTCACGGAACATGTCATCCATATCACCGAAAAACGGGTCTTTACTTCGTCTCTTCTTGAACCATTCAGGGTAATCCTCATCTGAAGACATTAACACTCACCACGCTTATCTTGCGTTTTCCACTCCAATAAATTTTATGTTATAAACCCTGTTTATTTAATGTTGACTCTAAGCAGTTTTGAACACACTAATGCTCTCGGCAACCTACCTTCCTCCCAACAAGCTTAACTCAACATGCAATGCCATGTTGAATGCGCCACAAGCAAATCTTAATCATACCTTTTAAAAGTTTAAATCAAGGAAAACAAACTAACATGACATCAGCCATGAAAAAAGTGGCAATTTGCCGGGGTAGCCCAGCCTGGCTAGGGCGCCAGACTCATAATCTGGAGAGTCATAGGGGCAAGCGCCTTATACCCAGAAGTCGCGGGCTCGAATCCCGCCCCCGGCACCACTTTTTAAATAGCTTATTCGTATACTTGGCAGATGGAAGTCACGTTTCATGGTTAATAAGAGCAAGCCTTGGTTCAATGCGTGGCCTGCTGATGCGCCAAAAAACATGAAGTATCCTGCCGTTCCTCTTCACGGGATTCTGCAGAAAACTGCTGAAAATTACCCGGCGCAAGTTGCCATAGTTTATGATGGGAAAGAAATTACTTATGCGCAGTTGGATTCGCTTTCAAACCAGTTTGCCCATGCTCTCATCAAGTTAGGCGTGAAAAAAGGCGATAAAATTGCAATTTTCCTGCCCAACATTCCCCAGTTCATAATCGCTTATTTCGGAATCCTCAAGGCAGGTGCAGTCGCAACAGCCATAAGCCCCTTGCACCGTGAGCGCGAAGTTGAGTATCAACTACGCGATTCAGAAGCCGGAACCATAATTGCTTTAGATTCCCTTTACGCCATCGTAGATAATGTTTGGACTAAAACTAAGCTAAAGAACATGATAGTTACAAGCTTAGACGAACCAGCATCCAAAAAAGCCAGTTCCTCAATCAAACCAAACGTGTGGACTTTTCAGCAGCTAATAAAAGAAGCCCCAAAAACGCCTATCAAGGTCGAAATTAATCCGCATGAGGATTTAGCCGTCTTGCAGTACACGGGCGGCACCACCGGAACAGCAAAAGGCGCAATGCTAACCCATACCAATTTGGTTTCGAATGCGCTCATGTTTGCGGCGTGGATAAAAGGCACAACAGTCAAAGAAACATTCCTAACAGCACTGCCCCTGTTCCATATTTACGGCATGACCACAAGCATGACAGTGCCTATCAGTCTAGGGGCAAAAATGGTTCTGATGCCAAAATTCGAACCAGCAAAAGCCTTACAAGCCATCCAGAAACATAGGGTTACGGTTTTTTGCGGCGTCCCAACCATGTACTCGGTACTGCTAGCCTACCCAGAACTTGGCAAATACGACTTAACCTCGATTCGCGTATGCATTTCTGGCGCTTCACCATTGCCACCACAAGTCCAAAAAAGATTCATGGAAGTTACAGGCGGATTTTTAGCCGAAGGCTACGGTTTAACTGAAGCCTCACCAGTTACACATTGCACTCCCGTGGACAGGACAATGAAAACGGTAAAGGTTGGCTCAATCGGTTTGCCACTGCCCGACACCGAAGCACGAATCGTTGATTTAGTTACAGGCGAAAAAACGCTGGAGCAAGGGGAAACTGGCGAGCTGGCGGTGAAAGGGCCACAAGTAATGAAGGGTTACTGGCGTAAGCCTGAGGAAACAGCTTTGGTCTTTCGCGATGGGTGGCTTCTCACAGGCGACATCGCACGAATGGACGAGGATGGCTACTTTTACATAACCGACCGCAAAAAAGACCTTATAAAATACAAGGACTACAGCGTTTACCCACGCGAAATCGAAGATGTACTCTATGAGCATCCAGCCGTGAAGCTGTGCGCAGTCGTCGGCAAACCAGACCCTGTGGCAGGCGAGGTCCCCAAGGCTTTCATAGCGCTCAAAGAAGGCGCAGTTACATCGGCAGAAGAAATCCTGGCTTTCGTTAACGGTAAAGTTGCACCCTACAAGGCAATCCGCGAAGTGGAATTCAGAAAAGAATTGCCTATTAGTTCAGCAGGCAAAGTTTTAAGGCGTTTGCTTCAAGAAGAAGAAAGAACAAAAACAATTCATACCTAACAGAATTATATCAAATGGTAGAAATTATTTTTGCTAAGAAAAATTTACTGAAAACAGAGCACCTTGCTGGGTAAGGCAGCGGTTGGAGTCCAAATCCCGCCCGAGGCTCTATTTACCATCTGGGTGAAAATTAATTACTTGATTGAAACAATGCGGATTAACAGTATGACGAACGTTCTTTGTTTGAAAGAGAAACGTTTGGAGCACATAATTTAAGTAACAAGAATTCTGTACCAACATATCAAGTTTTATAGTAAGTCTTTTAAACAATGGGGTCTTATTTCGTTGATAGGGTACCTTATGCGACTCAGGGTCAAAAACTTTGGTCCTTTACAACAAGTTGATGTTGATTTTCGGAATCTTACTGTTCTGATAGGGAAAAACAACTTGGGCAAATCCTATTTAGCCCAGCTTTACTACTCTATTATTGATTGCACTAAACAGGCAATTGAACCAACGCTACCTTCTTGGGCTGTAGAGTTAAATGTGGAATTAGAAGATGAAGATTATCTATTTTATACGAATCTTCAATCAAGGGAGCAATTAAGGGATTTAGCAAAAAAAATAACAGTTGATAACAAAGATAATTCTTCAATAATAAAAGATTTAACAGATATTTTTTTGAAGAGCTTATCTAACCGAATTACCAAAATATTTCAGCCTTCTTTAGAAAGAAGTTTTGGTGTTGATGTAAGCAAACTTGTAAATATCAACCACAATTTCTCAAAAATTAGGTGGGATATCAACGAGCTTCTAGAAGTTTCAGTGGAATTAACAAGAAAAGGAAACGCGACATCGATTGCTAAAGTAGATGAGCTCAGATGGAAACCTTACTCGGAAATCCTTGCAGAATCCAAAATTTTTGAGACCCTAAGAACCGTCAGGAAACGAAAGAATGTCCATCTCGCTAAATTATATAGGGAAATATCGAGCCTCCTTATTTCCAATGAAACAAGGAAATGCTGGCATGGAAAACCATACTATATCCCGGCGGGAAGAGGTGGGTTAATTGAGAGCTATGAAACGGTAGTGCAAGGTCTTGTTTCATTATCGCCCGTAGCTCCCGTTAGAGGGCTATCGATGCCGCCTATGCCAGGTATGGCAGCTCAATTTTATTCAGTTATGCTTCAATTGAAAAATCATAAAGGTCCATTGAACAAAATTGTCTCCGAATCTTTTAAACAAATGTTTAGAGGAGAAATACAATTTAGGAAAGTTAAAGGTCAGCTAAAATCCAGACTGGTTTATAAGTTCTCTTCGGGTAAGAGGACTGGTGAGACCGATTTAATCCATGCGGCTTCAATGATTAAAGAACTAACACCAATTTATTTCATTGTCAAAGAATTCGTAAAGCATGGAGACTATTTGCTCATTGAAGAACCAGAATCCCATTTACATCCTGGTGCCCAAATTAAAATGGCCAATGTGATTGGCGATATAGCATCTAATAAAGTTAATGTCCTGATTACTACTCACAGCGACATTATGCTACGTGCGGTTGGTCATATGTTTGGTCAAGCTTACGGCAAAGCGCCACCTCAAATTAAGGCAAGCGCAACTATTTACTGGTTGAAAGAGGGAGAAACAGGCTGTACCTCAGAGGAAATAAAAATATCAAAAAGAGGAATTATCAAAGATATTTCTTCTTTTGATGACGTAATCAAAGAACTTTATGAGACAGAACTCAAATTGGAGAATGAGGATTTTAAAGGTGAACAAATATTCCAAAAAGAGCTACCGTTATCGCCCAAAGCATAAGTAGCCACCCCACACTCCAAGCTTTTATCCATAATCCAGCGGAAGATTGCATTGAGTTAGGAAATATTTCTTGGAATAATAATATTGATGAATATATTCATGTAAGATTTGATGGCTGCTTGTGCAAAGACGAACCCGCAAAGAGGTGTGATTGCATAATTTTCAGGTTTCCCCTTAACCAAAGGCCTACCATGTACGTCATCGAGGTTAAACAAGGTAATCCTAACTTAACTGAAGTGCAAGCAAAGATTCAATATTGTGTTAACACTATGCTTAATATCTTGCCCAACTCTGACAGGGATTTCAGAATTGTACCTTTGCTATGCGCAAGCTCATTCCATGGAATTATAAACCGTGCGCTGCTTAGTTATAGAATAACGATATCAGGAAAGAGAATGCTTATCCAACGTAGAAAACATGAAGAGAGTATAAACATGCTCTAAATTTGATCTCCATTAGGGCGCTTGTTAGAATAGTCACCGTTCAACTAGACTTTTAGGCTTAGTTTGAAAGAAAAAGGGTTGTTGGTTCGCTAAGACCTCTCTTATAGTCCAGCATTTACCCACGCGAACTCGAAGACGTCCTCTACGAGCACCCAGCCGTAAAACTGTGCGCAGTCGTCGGCAAACCAGACAAGTTGGCAGGCGAAGTTCCGAAGGCTTTCATTGTCCTCAAAGAGGGCACGGTTGTGTCGGCAGAGGAAATCATGGCTTTCGTTAACGATAAAATCGCACCCTACAAAGCAATCCATGAAGTAGAATTCAGAAAAGAATTGCCAATCAGTTCAGTGGGCAAAGTTTTAAGGCGCGCTCTCAAGAAAGAGAAACAGAAATCGGTTTAGAATTTGATTGTTTTTGGGCAATTTTTAACTCTAAGGATTTCTTATACCATAAGGGATTACTATGCCTGTTGTGGAAATCGACAAGAGAGGAAGAATGACTATCCCAGAAAAGTTAGGCATCAAGGAAACCAAAGCGATAGTCATAGCAGCAGGCTCTTATTTCATTACTATACCCCTTTCAAAAACTGCAGAAAAATGGTTATCTACCAACAAAGATAGGAAAGAACTGAAAGTTGAAGCTGAAAAACTTGCCTGTGAAGATGCCGTAAACAGGGCAAAAAGGCGACAACTTATTTAGAAGATGACTTAATTTTGAGAGTTAAATTAAACATTACAGGGATTGTTCAGGGCGTCGGTTTCCGTCCATTCATATACCGCGTAGCCACAAAAAACGGCTTGGCAGGGTACGTTCGCAACAGGGGCGATGCGGGAGTAGAAATCCTCTTGGAAGGCAGCGCGCAAAGCATCAAGAATTTTATGTGCGACCTGACCGAGAACAAGCCGCCTTTAGCCCAAATCGACTCGGTTAAATCCACTGAGCTTTCAGGCAAAAACCAATACGATAAATTTACGATTTACAAGAGTTCCGAAGAAGCGGAGCTTTCAGGCTCAATCATACCGCCAGACATCGCAATATGCAACGAGTGCCTCGCTGAACTGCGAGACACAAAAAACCCGCGCTATGAATACTTCTTTATAACCTGCACCAATTGCGGTCCACGCTTCACAATCATCGAGCGATTGCCGTACGACCGCGAAAACACCACCATGCGCGAGTTTCCCTTGTGTGGCTTCTGCCAAAAAGAATACAATGACCCAGCAAACAGGCGGTTTCACGCGCAAACCGTCGCTTGTCCAGAATGCGGTCCAAAAGCCTATTTAACAACACGATCTGGCGAGCAGATCCAAGCTAAAGATCCAGTGCGTGAAGCGGGAAAGTTGCTCTCTGAAGGCAACGTGCTTGCCATAAAAGGCTACGGCGGCTTCCACATTGCAGCATCCACCATAGAAGAGAAGCCTTTGGCGGCGCTTCGACGAACGAAGCATAGGCGCGAAAAACCCTTTGCCATCATGGCAAAAAGCCTTGATTCCGCGACAAGTTTCGCCGAAGTAAGTTCGAAGGAGCAAGAACTGCTATCTTCCCCTGCACGCCCAATAGTATTGCTAAATAAAAGCGGCAGTTACAATCTTTCACCGTTAGTTGCGCCGAACCTGCATAACGTCGGCGTAATGCTGCCTTACACCGGTTTGCATTACATGCTTTTCGACCAAGTTGATGACTCAGCGTTTGTGATGACCAGCGCGAATCCGCCAAACCAACCCATCGTGAAAGACAACGATGAAGCACTCAAAACTCTGGGCAGCACAGTGGATTATTTCCTGTTTCACAACCGCAAAATCGCCCACCGATGCGACGACTCAGTAATGCGCACCCATGGAAACCGCCAAGTGTTCCTTAGGCGAAGCAGAGGTTACGCTCCAGCACCCATAAGGCTCAAAGCCAAATCAAAACGGTGCGTCGTCGGTTTAGGCGGCGAATTAAACAATACAGCCTGCGTTTTGCTTGAGGATAAAGCCTTCATCAGCCAACACATCGGCGACGTGGAAAACGTGGAAACGCGCACGTTTCTTCAAGAAGCAACAAATCACCTTTACCACTTAACCAACTGCCACGCTGAAACTGTGGTTTGCGATTTGCACCCAAAATTCACCACAACCGCACTAGCCAAAGAGATGGCGGAAGCAGACGGTTCACCGCTGATTCAGGTTCAGCATCACCACGCGCACGCCGCCGCTTTAATGGCAGAACATAACTTAGAAGAAGCTGTTAGCATCGTTTGCGACGGGTACGGCTACGGCACCGATGGCGAAGCGTGGGGCGGCGAAATCCTGTTTTGCACACGTGAGTCGGCAAAGTTTAGGCGGCTGGGGCATCTGGAACCACAGCCATTATTGGGTGGGGATGTGGCTAGCCGTTTCCCCTTGCGTGTAGCCGTTGGAATGCTTGCTAAAGCCGGCGTAGAGGTTGAGCCTTGGCTGATGCAGAACAGTGCGCATTTGCCTTTCGGCGAAACTGAAGCCAACCTAATTCTCAACCAACTTGAAAAAGGCTTAGGAACGGTTGAAACTACAAGTTGCGGCAGAGTTTTAGACGCGGTCGCTGCCGTTTTAGGCGTATGTTACGAGCGCAGTTATGAGGGTGAACCAGCCATGAAACTGGAATCAGCCGCGATAACTGGCAAAGATGCCTTGAACCTAAAGCCCATCTTGCATGGAGACACACTGGATACCACGTACATGCTAAGGTCAATCTTTGAAAACAAACAAAAACTATCCACCGCTAACTTAGCTTATTCTGCTCATGCTTACTTGGCAAAAGGGTTAGCTTCTTTGGCAGTAGAGAAAGCCTTGGCGCTTGGCGTTAAAGCCGTTGGGTTTTCTGGCGGCGCAGCATGTAACCAGATACTTGCTAAAGTCACGCGTGAGACCGTTGAGCTTGCTGGACTGCGTTTTCTGGTTCATGAGGCTGTTCCAGCTGGTGACGGCGGAGTTTCGTTCGGTCAGGCAGTTGTAGGTGGATTTTCACGATTTTAGACCAATCTCTTTTTATCGCCCTTTAATGCGTCTTTAATAACTGATAAAGTATGTGTTTAGCAATTCCCGCTCGAGTAATGAGCGTTGAAGGCACAAAAGCCAATGTGGATTTTGGTCAAGGTGTCGTACGAGACGTTAACATAACGCTTGTTGAAGCTAAAGTTGGAGATTACGTTTTAGTTCACGCTGGATACGCGATTCAGGTTATTGAAGAAAAAGAAGCCTTAGAAACCATAAGTTTATGGAATGATATTCTCGAAGCTGGACAAAAATAAAGGCAAATGCGAGTCGAAAGGCATGGCTGAGAAACTCAGGTTCAGAGACCCAGAATTTGCTAAGGGCATAGCCTCAAAAATCAAAAGCTTAGCGCCTAAGGCTGGTAAAGTGAAAATTTGCCACATCTGCGGAACCCATGAGTGGACTATAACGCATTATGGATTGCGCAGCCTCTTGCCTGAGAACATTGAGGTTATTGCCGGTCCCGGCTGCCCAGTTTGCGTTGTGCCAGCTGCTGAGATTGATGAGGCTGTACAGTTAGCTCAGAAAGGTATCGTAGTTACGTGTTTCGGTGACGTGTTGCGCGTTCCTGGTAGCCAAATGTCGCTTTTGGAGGCTAAAGCCGCTGGCGCTGACGTGCGAATTGTATATGCGGTTTCTGACGCGGTTGAAATGGCTAAGCGTGAGCCTGATAAACAGTTTGCGTTTTTCGCTGTAGGTTTTGAAACTACTGCTCCATCGACGGCGGTTGAGGCGCTTGGGAATCCGCCTTTGAACTTTAGTTTTTTGGTTTCTCATCGTTTGATTCCTCCTGCCATGGAATTGTTGCTTGGTGTTGGTGATTTGCAGATTGACGGTTTTATTGCTCCGGGGCATGTGAGCGCGATTATTGGGATGAAGCCTTATGAATTGTTTCCGCGGGTTTATCGGATGCCCACGGTGGTGGCTGGTTTTGAACCTATTGACGTGTTAATGGCTGTTTACATGATTGTTAAACAGGTTAGTGAAGGAGCGGCTAGGTTGGAGAATGAGTATCCTCGTGTGGTGAAGTGGGAGGGAAACACTAAGGCGCTGGACTTGATGAACCGGGCTTTCATGGTTACCAATGGGAATTGGCGCGGTATTGGAAGGCTTCCTGACTCTGCTTTGCAATTGCGGGAGTCGCTTAAGGATTTTGACGCTCGAGCGAAGTTTGGTGTTAAGGTGGAGCAGGGTCGGGATATTCTGCTTGGTTGTGAGTGCCATTTGGTGATTATTGGGAAAATTAAGCCTAACGAGTGTCCCATGTTTATGAAGGCTTGTACGCCTGCTAAGCCGATTGGTGCTTGTATGGTTAGTAGCGAGGGTACTTGCAGGGTTTGGGCGAAAACTGCTTCTGAATAAAATTATGAATTGAGGAAATTGCTGTTTTTACAGCAATTTTCAATTTTGCGCGGTTGCTGCTTCCATGTGTGAAGTATAACTTAATTTATCGGTTTTCGCTGTTTGGGTGAGTTAGTTAGTTTTGTGCTTGCTTTCGGTTTTTTCTGGGGTTTTTAAAAAAATTTTGTATTCGTTTTTTGACTTAATCGCTATTAGTTAGCGGTGATTGTATCAACCATTGGATGCCAACAAACCGATATAAACGCGCTGCCGAACGATTACGTAGGGATCTTTTTATGAAATTTAGTCTTTTGCGTAAGCTGTCACCACGCTTGATCTTGGTTATTGCGGCAATTGTGGTTTTGTTGTCTTTTACAACGGCTGGGTTGCTTACTGTTACTCAAACAATCTCCTCTTCGGGCACGATAACGGCACTTAACGTTGGAGTATACTCGGATAGTGCATGCACGCAATCGTTAACATCTATAAGTTGGGGTCAAATAGCACCGGGCGGTATTGCTTCAAAAGCAATTTACATTAAAAGCACAGGCAACGCCCCTATAGCGTTGAGCATGTCAACAGACAGTTGGAGTCCTTCAGGGGCTAACGGACCCATAACTATTACTTGGGATAAGTCGGGTGCATCGTTGAACGTTGGGCAATCAACTTCTGCAGTACTATCATTAGCAGTGTCATCCAGTATAAGCGGAATAACAAGCTTTAGCGTTAATATTGAAATAATTGGCTCAGGATAAACTGCAAGTTTTAGCAGATTCTCGGGACTGGATCGCCTATTGGCCTGGCGATTATTCTTTTTCCGCCCACCGTTGTCTGCATAGCCACGCCCTTAAATTCCTTAGTTACTTCGCCGATGATTTGAGCGTTTTTACCCTCATCCGTGCTTCTTAGAAACTGGAGGGCTTCTTCTGCTTTGGCTGGTACGATGCCGATGATGATTTTTCCTTCGTTTCCCACTTCTAGGGGGTCTAAGCCGAGCATTTCGCATGCGGCTTGCACGTCATCTCTGATTGGCACTTTGTCTTCGTGAATTAGGATGCCTGCTTTTGATTTTTCCGTGAACTCGTTGAGAGCATCTGCTAATCCTCCACGGGTTGGATCTTTCATGGTGACTACTCCGCCGACTTCGCCAAGTAAACGCTGTATCATGCGGTTGAGTGGTTTCACATCTGATTTTATGCCGCTTCCAAACGTTAACCCCTGCTGCGCCGATAGCACCGCTAAGCCATGGTCGCCGATGGTTCCTGACAGGATTATTTTGTCGCCTGCGGCAAGGTTCGAGTCAAGTGTCCAGCGAGCGGTAAGGTTTCGGTACTGCCTAACCACCCTGAGGTTGCTGTCTAAGGCTGGGGTTCTTCTGCCGATTCCTGAAACGTTAATGACGCAGCCTCCTAAACTGCCCTTCTCCACCACCTTCGTGTCGCCTGTGACGATGCCCACGCCTGCTTCAACACAGGTCTGCCGCATACTCGCCAAAATCCTCTCAAAATCGCTCATCGCTAAGCCTTCTTCTAAAATAAAACCGCAAGCCAACGCATAAGGCTCAGCGCCTAAAGCTGAAATGTCATTAACCGTGCCTGAAATTGCCAAGCGCCCGATGTCGCCGCCGGGGAAAAATATGGGTTTAACCGCGTGAGAATCACTCTTAAACACCACGTCGCCGATAACTGCGGCGTCATCCATGGCTTCCAATGGCACTTCGGCAACGTTGCCTAAACCGCCAAAATACTTTACAATATAGTTTTTGACTAGGTCATGCATGACAGTACCGCCAGCACCATGCAACATAGTAATCTTTTCGTTTTTGCTTGACATTCCGATTGCTTCCTACTCTAACAACTGCAATAGCAAATACTCTAAAAGAGGTAAAACATAAACAAATCGCAGGATTAGTCAGGAATTATCAGATGCAACCTCTAATAATTGATGGCTACTAAGCGGTGATTTTAGATATTGGCTATCTACTCACGACTTGAGTCCCGATTGTAAACTGAACCTGTAGTTCTCTCTGCACTTTATCGTTTATATACGGAGGGATAGTTTTTTTTTGGATCGCTAGAGTAAGTAAGACTCTTTTGCAGTCTGCTTAAGCAAACCGCAACCATCAGCGACTAATTTACAGGCTAAAAAGGTTTTTTTTGGAAAAACTATAAAAGGTAAAACTGCACTCCAAAACTTGTACACCTCACAGACGAACTACACCCTTATCCGGGGGATAGTAACCTAGTCAGCTTAGTCGAAATCTTAGTTGTGATACGGAAAGCCATATAAATTGCTTTTACGTGTTTGTTTGCGCATCGGAGATATAAGAATGCCAAAATGGGGATACTCAATAATCGAAGAAATGCTTAACCCAGAAAAAACAGCGAAAGCCAGCGGCAGAGAACTAAAAGTATCCCATAAAGCAGCAAGAGAAGTCTGCAAAGCAATCAAAGGCATGATGCTAAACGATGCAAAACAGTATTTACGGGATGTCGCAGCCAAAAAGAAAGCTGTCCCCTACACAAGATACAACAAAAAACTGCCCCATCGCCATGGACTCACAAAAACTTTTGCAGGAAGATACCCAATCAAAGCATCCCAACAAATCCTAAACGTCCTAGAAGCAGCCCAATCAAACGCTGAAAACAAAGGCTTAGACGTAGACCGCTTACGCATAATGCACGCAGCAGCCTACCAAGGCATCAAACTCAAACGTTACACGCCAAGAGCACATGGAAGAGCATCACCAAAATACGACACTACAACGCACGTCGAAATAGTCCTAGACGAGAAACCTACCCAAGGAGAACAATAAATGAGCATAGTCAAACGTTTTATAACAGAATCAATCAAAAGAACAGAAATAGATGAATTTTTACAAAAAAAACTTGACAGAGCCGGATACGGCGGAGTAAACATTTCCAAAACCCCGCTTGGAACTCATGTTGTAATTTACGCCATGCGTCCAGGCTTAGTCATCGGCAGAGGCGGAGAAACAATAAAAGAACTCGCCTCAGCCCTAGAACAAAACTTTAAAGTTTCTAATCCTCAAATTTCAGTTTCAGAAATCGAAGTCCCAGAATTCAACGCTTTCGTCGTCGCATCCAGAGTTGCCTCAGCGCTTCAGCGAGGCGTTCACTTTAGGCGTGCTGGTTTTTGGGCGCTAAACCAAGTTATGGAAGCAGGCGCACTTGGCGCTGAAATAGTCATAAGCGGAAAACTTACCACAGAACGAGCACGCTTCGAAAAGTTCCGAGCTGGCTACTTCCCACGATGCGGAGAACCAGCCCTACGAGCCATGAAAAAAGCTGAAGCTCATGTCCAACTAAAACCAGGCATTATCGGCGTAAGAGTAAAAATCATGCCGCCAGACGCATATTTCCCTGACAGAGTTAAAATCATCGATGCATTGCCCGAAGAAGAAAAAATCACTGTTCCAGAACAAACAGAAGCCAAGCCGCCAGAACAAGCAGAAGAGCAAGCACCACCTCAAGCGGAAGAAGCGCCCCAGCCAGAGCCAGAAGTACAAGCAACAGAAGTCGCAGACAAACCGAAAGAGGAGGCAAAAGAGTAAATGGCAATATTGCGATTTAAAGAAATCACCGCCATGTCCTCTGAGGACAGAACCCAAAAACTTGTTGATTTACGCGCAGAACTAACCCGCATCAAAACCATGGTTAAGGCAGGCGGCGCCATTGATAACCCAGCAAGAATAAGGGAACTGCGCAAAACAATCGCTCAAATACTAACCGTAGAAAACGAGAATAAATTGGGCATCAGGAAAACAACCGAGGAACCAGAG
The DNA here is from genome assembly GCA_963715865.1 of Candidatus Bathyarchaeota archaeon. Lineage (GTDB taxonomy): Archaea > Thermoproteota > Bathyarchaeia > Bathyarchaeales > Bathycorpusculaceae > Bathycorpusculum. The sequence continues at coordinate 1,662,981 of OY970280.1, read as the reverse complement.
AAAAAACAAAAGAAAAAAGCCGAAAAGCCAGCAAAGAAGCCTGAGGCTAAAAAAGAAACTGAGGAGACTTCCCAATGAAAGTAACCCCCGAAATTATTCGTTATGAGTTTATTGGCACTGAAGGCAAAGTCGCCAGAAGCCCTCATGAAGGCTATGTTGGTTTAGGCGGCAAAGTCATAAGCGAAACAAAAAATACCTTCACTTTTCTTAAGGAAGGCAAAGAGAAGAGCGTAATTAAAGAATCAGCCGTTTTCAACTTTAAGTTTGATGATGGCACAGTTGTAGAGATTGACGGTAAACTTTTAGTCGGCAGACCTGAGGACCGACTTAAAAAAAGCATTAAGAGGTTATGGTAATGTCTCTAACTTTCAAGCAGCCTAAAAAAACATGTGACGATCGAAGCTGTCCATTCCATGGGACTCTTTCAGTGAGAGGACGTGTATTTGACGGTATAGTCCACACGGCTAAAATGGATAAAACCGTCATAGTTGACAGAGAATTCTTACAGTTCTCATCAAAATTCCAAAGGTACGAACGAAGACACGGTCACATTGCGTCCCACAACCCACCATGTATCGATGTTAAAGAAGGCGACAGAGTGAGAATCGCCGAGTGCAGACCAGTCAGCAAAACCGTGTCCTTTGTTGTAGTTGAAAAATTAGGAGAGGAGAAGTAGAATGGCGGCGAAGGCAAAACAGAGAGCACTTGTTGCAAAAGGAATGCTTTCACACGGACAAAAAATTAGCCGTGGTCTTTTATCAGGTTCAGAATTAAGATGCGCCGATAACACAGGTGCACGAGTATTACGCTTGATTCAAGCCATGGGCTATAAAGGTCGACTGCGACGTTACCCATCTGCCACTGTAGGCGATAAAGTAACTGTTTCTGTCAGGCAAGGGTCGCCTGACATGAGGAAAAAGATTTTCCAAGCAGTAATAGTTCGTCAAAGAAAAACTTTCAGACGTGTTGACGGTGTTTGGGTTCAGTTTGAAGATAACGCGGCAGTAATCATTACTCCTGATGGTGAAATGAAAGGTTCAGAAATAAGAGGTCCAGTAGCTAGAGAGGCAGCCGAAAGATGGCCAAGAATTGCAAGTGCCTCAAGCATAATCGTGTAGGTGCAAAGATGATGCAAAAGACCAAACGAGTAAAAAATCCACGTAAACAGCGAAAAAAGCTTTTTAACGCTCCTGCTCACGTGCGCCACAAGCTTATGGCAGCTCCCCTATCAAACGAGCTTGCTGCTTCAAGAGGCGTAAAAACTCTTCCAGTAAGAAAAGGCGACACAGTTCGCATTCAACGTGGAGATCACAAGGGCTTTGAAGGCAAAGTTTCACGCATTTCTCTAAAAGAGTACCGAATTTACATTGAAGGATTAACACGCGAGAAAGTCGATGGAACAAACATTTTCCTTCCAATACACCCATCCAAAGTCATGATAAGAAACCTCAACCTTGACGATAAATGGCGAAAAGAAATCCTTGAAAGGAAGAAGGAAATAGAAAAACCTGAGAAAGAAGAAAAAGCAAAACCGGCAAAGAAAGCTGAAAAAGCTCCAGAAAAGCCGAAAGCTAAGGTTGAAGAAATAAAAGAGGAAAAACCCGTAGAAGCACCGCCAGTTCAAGAAGCAGTATCTGAAGTTGCAAAAGAGCAAGTACCACCAGAAAAAGTTCCTGAAAAAATAGTGGAGAAGGCACCTGAAAAAGCTCCAGCAGCAAAGAAAGCAGCAGCAAAGAAGCCTGCAGCCAAGAAACCTGCAGCCAAGAAACCTGCAGCCAAGAAACCTGCCGCTAAAAAAGAAGCAGCCCCACAGAAAAAGAAACCTGCCAAGGCAGAAGTACCAGCAGTAGAAGAAAAGACGCCTGCTAAAAAAGCAGCGAAACCAAGGACAGCAGCAAAGAAAGCAACCTCATCAAAAAAGGCGCCAGCAAAAGAAACGGCAGCCAAAAAAACGGCGCCTAAACCGCGTGCTAAACGTAAAACCTCTGAACAAACTGAAGGAGGAAAATAATTTTGGGTAAAAAAGGAAAAACAGCAAGACTGAAACGTAAGCCAGCTCCAAGGTTCTGGCCAATTCACAGAAAAGAGTTACCTTGGATAGTGAAGCCCTCATCTGGTTCACACTCGCTCCAGAACTGTCTGCCATTAACTCTCGTTCTTCGAGACATTCTCGGCGTTGCACAAACAAGGAAAGAAGCCAAAATGATACTTGCTCAAGGCAAAGTGCAAGTTGACGGGAAAGTCAGGCGAAAAGATGATTTTCCTGTTGGCTTGATGGATGTTATCTCCATTCCTGACATGAACAAGCATTACCGTGTAATGCCCTCCCACAAAGGGCTATTTTTAAATCCAATAAGCAAGGAAGAAGCAAACTTCAAGCTAGTCCGCGTTGAAGATAAAACCACCGTTAAAAACGGCATACAAATTGCTCTCCATGACGGCTCAAACATGCTCATGAAAGTCGCGGACCCGAAAAATCCAAAAGAAGTCACTTATGACACATTTGACGTTCTAAAAATAACTTATCCAGAAAAACAAGTAGCTCTTAGCTTGAAAACCAAGGAAGGAAATTTGGCAGTACTCACTGGCGGAAAAAACATCGGCAAACAAGGCAAAATAGTCGAAATAGAAAAGACTGAGGCGAAAAAACGACGGCAAGCCCTAGTAGTCGTCGAAGACGCGCAAGGCGTTCGTTATCAAACAATCTTAGACTTTGTCTTTTCCATAGGTGAAGCTGAACCGCTCATAGGTTTACCGGAGGCATCTGCAGTTGTCTGAGGAAGAAGCTTTAGTCAAGAAATGGGAAGAGCATCCAATGCTTAAGCCCCGAATCGAAAAAGTAGTGGTAAACCTTAACGTTGGGAAATCAGGCGAACCACTCGAAAAAGCCAACAAAGTACTCAAAGAAATAACGAATCAGACGCCTGTAAAGAGAAAAGCCAAAAAAACTATCCGAGACTTTGGCATACGAGAAGGAGAATCTATCGCGGTTGTCGTAACATTGCGAAAGCAAAAGGCGATTGATTTCCTTAAGAAAGTGTTACCTGTTGTTGATAACAAGATTTCAAAGTCTTCCTTTGATTTACGTGGTAACTTTGCTTTCGGCCTTAAAGAACACATTGAGATTAAAGGCGTAAAATACGACCCTGAAATCGGCATCTTCGGAATGGATGTGTGTGTCTCTGTTAATCGTCCTGGGCAACGAGTGAAAATTCGAAGAAGAGAGAAAAGGCCCGTTGGTGCTAAGCACATGTTAACGCCTGAAGAATCAATAGTTTTCGTCAGACAAACGTTAGGAGTCGAAATCGTTTAAAACTGAGGATGAATGTATGGGAAAACAGCAAATAAAGAAAGTACGAAAATACGGCAAAGGTTCTCGGCCATGTGTCAGATGTGGATCTTATGGGCCAGTTATTCGACGTTACAATTTATATTTATGTAGGCACTGTTTTAGAGAGGCTGCCCCAAAACTTGGGTTCAAAAAATATGAGTAGGAGCTAAAAAGAATATGGATACTTTAACCAATGGTTTGATAACCATCATAAACAACGAAATGCGAAACAAGCGCGAATGCATCATTAGCCCTGCCTCTAAACTTTTGGGGCGAGTCCTACGCATAATGCAGTTGAATGGTTACATAGGCGAATTCGAGTTTATCGATGATGGGCGCTCTGGAAAATTCAAAGTTCAACTGTTAGGCAGAATAAACAAGTGTGGACCAATTAAACCACGCTTCCCAGTTAAAGTCGGCGAGTTTGAAGATTGGGAAAAGAAGTTCTTGCCATCCAGAGACATAGGAATAATGGTTGTTTCCACTTCAAAAGGCGTTATAGCCCATAAGAATGCTGAAGAAAAGAATATTGGAGGAAGGCTGTTAGCCTTCGTGTATTAGAGGTGTAATTTATGCGGCTCCCAGAAATATCTAAAACCATTCAAGTTCCTGATAACGTAGACGTCAGCCTAGAAGGCAAAAAAGTCAACGTCAAAGGCGCCAAAGGATCCTTAACACGTGACTTTTCCTTTGCTCCAATCGCAATAGAAGGCGAAGGCAAAAATATTCGCGTTTGGGCAAAGTGGCCACGTAAAAAGGAAGCCGCTCTTGTAGGAACAATATACTCGCACATTCAAAACATGATTACTGGAGTAACAAAAGGCTACTCGTACAAGCTTAAAATCGTGTTCTCACACTTCCCAATCTCAGTGAAGCTTCAAGACAAATCTGTTTTGATTGAAAACTTTACTGGTGAACGAAGAGCACGCAGAGTAAAAATAATCGGCGACGTCAAAGTGAAAATTGAACCCGAAGATATCATTGTTGAAGGCGTAAACTTGGAAGATGTAAGCCAAACCGCCGCCAACATTGAGCAAGCTACAAGAATAAGAAGAAAAGACCCGAGAGTTTTCCTTGACGGCATATACGTGTATGAAAAAAACGAGGGAGTTGCCTAAATGACCGAAAAGACCGAGAAGAAGCCATCACCATCACGAAAAGCCCTCAAAGCTAGAGCACGAGCTAAAAACAAGAAACCAGAATTCATAAGACCAGAAAGCTGGCGATATTCAAGATTCAGCTTAAGTTGGCGAAGACCCAGAGGTTTAGATAATAAGATTAGGCGAAAAATTAAGGGTTGGCCGCCTGGAGTAAGCGTTGGCTATAAGGGACCAAAAATCGCCAGAGGCTTACATCCGTCGGGATACAGGGAAGTTATAGTTTACAATGCACAGGGCCTATCCACTATTGACCCTAATACTCAAGCCATACGCATCGCACACACAGTCGGCAAAAGAAAGCGTGCCTTAATTATTGCCGAAGCCAAGAAACTTAACATTAAAATCTTAAACGTCAAAGTTTCAGCAGAAACCGAAGAGAAAGAAGAGGAAGCAGCTGAAGGCGAGGAGAAGGAGCAGGCGGAAGAAGCGGAAGAGGAAGAGAAAGAGGTCAAGAAAGAAGAGAAGCCTAAGAAAGAAAAGGCACCAAAGAAAACCAAACCTAAACCCAAGAAGGAAGAAGAAAAACAATGACAGACTTAAGCAGCCAAAGACGTTTAGCGTCTCAAATCTTAAAGATTGGGCAAAACCGCGTGTGGATTGATCCTGAACGCATGGATGATGTTGAAGGCGCAATTACACGTGAAGAAATCAGAAAGCTAATTCACGAGAAAGTCATCGTTACTTTGCCTGAGAAAGGCGTAAGCAGGTCCAGAGCAAAAATTATCCGAGAGAAAAAGCGTAAGGGCAGGCGCAGTGGTCCCGGCAGCATTACTGGTGCTGGTTACGCGAAGGTTACTCAGAAAGAGGCTTGGATGATAAAGATCCGCTCTCTAAGACGCAAGCTTCGTGAGTTGAAGGCAAGCAGAATCATAACTGAAGCTACATACAGTCAGTATTACAGGATGGCTGGTAGCGGCAGGTTCGAATCTATTGCTGAACTGGAACGTAATTTGAAAGCTAACGATTTATGGAGGAAACGTTAAGATGGCAAAAAACGGCAATTACCGCGTACAATTAAGACGCAGACGCGAGGGAAAAACTGATTATCAAGCGCGGAAGGCTCTGGTTATTTCTGGAAAGCCTCGGCTTGTTACTCGAGCTTCATTAAAGAATGTTACAGTACAAATAATCGTTGCTAAGCCGCATGGTGATGAGGTTTTAGCTGCAGCGAACAGCCGCGAACTAGTCAAGAATTACGGTTGGAAGGCTCCAACTGGCAATGTCCCAGCAGCTTACCTTACGGGTTTGCTTTGCGGTTTAAAGGCGAAAGCTAAAGACGTTGAAGAAGCCATCTTAGATATTGGCTTGGTTTCTCCCACAAAGGGCTCCAAGGTTTTCGCTGCATTGAGCGGGGTTTTGGATGCTGGTGTAGATGTTCCTCACAGTGAAGAGAAGATTGTTAAGGAACGCAATAAAGGTGAACATATCGCCAAGTACGCTAAAAGCTTAGGCGCCGGTTCTGAAGAGTACTCTGCCAAATTCTCCAAGTACACAGCACAAGGTGTTGCGCCTGAAAAAATACCTGAGCACTTCAACAAGGTTAAGGCTGAAATTACCGGTTCATTTAAGAAAGGTGAAAAGAAAGCATGAGTAAAATGCACAGTGAAAGACGAACTAACTTAGAAGAATGGGTTCCAAAAACTCGTTTGGGCAAAATGATTCAAGAAGGCAAAATTACCACTATTGAAGATGTCTTCCTCAGTGGCATAAAAATTTCTGAACCCCAAATCGTGGACTCATTAATTCCTGATCTTCAAGAAGAAGTCATAAACGTTAACCTAGTGCAGAAGCAAACTGACGCTGGCGAAAAATCCCGTTTCAAAGCCATAGTCGCCGTTGGAAACAGAGACGGCTACATCGGCTTAGGCTCAGGAAAAGCCAGCCAAGTGCGAAACGCCATTGAGAAGGCTGCTGTGAATGCCCGCTTAAACATTATTCCAGTAAAACGCGGATGCGGAAGTTGGGAGTGCGGTTGCGGTAAACCTCATTCAGTTCCATTCCAAGTTGAAGGAAAATGCGGCGGTGTCCGAGTGGTTATTGTTCCGGGACCCAGAGGCTTAGGCTTAGTTTCAAGTGAAGTAGCCAAAGTCATCTTAGGCTTAGCTGGCGTGAAGGACTTGTGGATGAGAAGTTATGGTTCAACACGTACGGTGCCGTCTTATGCATACGCAATTTTTGATGGTTTACGGAAGACTTATAATTTGATTACTACGGTGGACTGGGTGAAGTAGATTGGCGCAGAAAACTGAAATATGCAAGTGCCTTGTCGTGGTTAAGATTCGTGGAACTATTAGTGCTCAGCGTGAAACACGAGAAACCCTTGACTTCTTGCATTTAGCACATACTAACCATGCAGTGCTCATCGATAGCAGACCAGCCTACAAAGGAATGCTGCAACGCGTAAACAGTTATGTCACTTGGGGCGAGCCCTCAAAAGAAATCGTTGCCATGATGCTGCATAAACGCGCAAGGTTAGCAGGCGACAAGAAGCTAACAGATGAGTACATCAAGAAAGCAGGCTACAAATCCATTGATGACCTTGCAGAAGCCATAGTAAACTGCAAAGTAGAATTCCAGAAACTGCCCGACATGCAGCCTCGTTTTAAGTTGCATCCGCCAAGTAAAGGCTATAAGGGCAAAACCAAGAAGGGCTTTAAGGCAGGCGGCGAAGCAGGCTACCGCGGTGAAGCAATAAACGACCTAGTAAAACGCATGATCTAATGTGCGTTTAACTTGGCAATTTCTTCATTTTGTTTTATTTTCGATAAATCTTAAAAGCATAGAGCCCTCTAGAAGGAGCGGCTAAGCATAGAGAAGAATTGGGAGTCAACTGAGGTTTCCTTTAATGGCTAAAGCTACAATTATTGCTGAAGGCTGGATTCAAAGCGTTGGGTACCGTGCTTTTGTTAAGCGTGTTGCTAGTCAGCTTGGGTTAAAGGGGCTTGTGAGGAATTTGCCTGATGGAAAAGTCGAGGTTTTCTGTGAAGGTGACCTGACTAAGATTAACAAGCTCTTGCAAAAGATGGATTACAAGGGTAAAAAGGATGATGCGTTGAGTGTTTTTGTTGAAAACTTAAGCTTTTACACGGAAGGCGAGAAAGGCTATCTTGGACCTTGGAAAGAATACAGTGATTTCCAAATTGATTATGGGTTTGAGGTTCAGTCGCCTGTGGACCGTGCACTTCTTGAAAACTTGGAAAACGGAACGATTTATGTTGCTTCATCCCGTGACGAGTTTGGCTTACTAAAAGACGAGTTTTCAATGTTTAGAAAAGAAACAAGCAGTAACTTTGGAACTATGAAAGAGAAATACGGGTCAATTTCCGAAGAAATGAAGAAAATGAGAGCAACTTTTGAGAAGCTTGCTGATGCATATATAAAAAGGCAAAAATAAAATCTTCTACAAACCTTTTAGTTCTGGTTCAAAAGAGTGTTTGCTTATTTTTCAGTTTCTAGAAAACGTTGCAGATTCAACAACACATTCTTTGGCTTCCACAGTTTTTTGCACATTTTGACCTAATAATTCGGTATATTTTTTCTTTGTAGCATAGCTAGCGCCTAAATGCTTCGGATTACTTTAAGCGATTGGCTGTGAATGAATCTAATTAGTCTTTCTTAATTTAAGTATGTATAAATTATTGGGGGCTATAAGGTGCTTCAGGCAATCGAGTTCCTCACCGCAAAATAAGCAGCAATCACCATTTTCTCAGGCAAACTGTTCCAGAGTTAACGCGTGTTTTCTCACTGTTTATGTGCGATACGTTTTATAGTTACGATGAAGAAATTCGTTAGTTAATTGGAGGGGGAAAGACATAAGTGCAAAATGGAGAAGAACTAACAAAAATCGCAAATGGCTAGACTTCAATAACTCAGGTATAAAAAGCAAAAAGCAAAGAATAACCCAGCCAGAACACGCCTACCGCGTAAAATCAATATCCGTCTCCTCAAGCTTTCGTCCATCCAAAAGCTTTGCCAAGCGCAATTTCCAAGAACCCAAACCATTAATTGACATATTCCAAGAAAACAACTACATAACAATCGTGGCTGAAATCGCAGGCTTTAATAAGGAAACTCTTAAAATAAATGTGAAAGATCAAAAACTCACTCTCTCAGCAAAATCGAAAGATCGCAGATACTATAAAAGTTTAAATCTGCCGAAGGTAGTGATTCCAGACGTTATGTACACCAAATTCAAGAACGGTGTGCTAGAAATCAAACTTAAAAAAGCTGAAACAGCAATTAATAAAGAAGCTGACCAAAATGCCGCATAAACTAAGAAAAATACGAAAAACAAGGGGCTCAAGAACACAAGGCTATGGAAGAGTAGGTCAACACCGAGACTCAGGCTCCAAGGGATATAGAAAAGTTGGGCGACACAAACACTTATGGAGCTACGTCGTAACCCATGAACCTGACTACTTTGGCAAACATGGCTTCACCTCACCCCAAAGCCTTCACCGCCATGAAAACACAATAAACCTCAAGAAACTAGAAGAAATAGCTCAAACAAGCCAGCAGGAAAAACCTCAAATCAACCTAACAGCGTTAGGCTACACAAAACTTTTAGGCACAGGAAAAATCACAAAACCCCTAACCATACAAGTGCCCTCATACTCAAAATCGGCAGCTGAAAAAATCAAAAAAGCAGGCGGAGAAATCGTAAACTCCCAAGCCAATGGAGAGTAACACTGCTAAATGGCCGGAAGATTCCTCAGCCTCTTCAAACCCATAGGAAGAGTTCTGCCAGAAATAAAAAAGCCCGAACGAAAAGTAAGCTTTAACGAGAAAATCTTCTGGACCGGACTTGTTTTAGTCATTTTCCTTGTAATGACTGAAATCCCACTTTACGGGGTTGCAGCATCAGCATCAGACCAGTTTAGCCAATTAAGGGTTATTTTTGCTTCGAACCGTGGCACATTGATGGAGTTGGGCATTGGGCCTATTGTTACGGCTGGTTTGATTTTGCAGTTGCTTGCTGGTTCATCAATTATCGAATGTGATATGTCAAATGCTGAGGATAGAGGATTATTCACTTCTGCAAGTAAAGTGTTCACTGTTGTTCTTACTGGTATTCAGGGTGCAGCGTATATTATAAGCGGCATGTACGGTGCGCTTTCTGGACCGGTAACGCTGGTTATTTTCTTGCAGCTTCTGGGTGCTGGGCTAATTGTTATGTTAATGGACGAACTTGTTCAGAAGGGCTGGGGGCTAGGCAGTGGAATCAGCCTTTTCATTATGGCTGGTGTTGCCCAGACTGTTGTCTGGGATACGTTTTCGCCGACTACTGGTTTGTTTGTTGGTTCTCTTTCAGCTTACTTGGGCGGTGGGCAGACATTGATGGCTTGGGTGTTTGGTTCTATTTCTGGAATATATCCGTCTTTGCTTGGGTTTTTTGCTACTATTGGAGTCTTTTTGTTGGTTATTTATTTGAATGGAATTAGAATTGAGCTTCCAATGAGTTATGCAGGGTACAAAGGTTTCAGAAGCAGGTATCCAATTAAATTGTTGTACGTTTCTAACCTTCCAGTTATATTTGCGTCAGCATTATTTGCAAACGTTTATTTCTTTTCGCAATTGTTATGGGGTACTCAGGGTCGCCCTCTTCCTGGAACAAATCTTTTCTTCCAGATAATAGGCGACTTTAGCCAAAACGTAACAACTGGCAGTATAACACCTGTAGGTGGTCTTGCTTACCTTGTTACTGCGCCAAATAACATTCACCAAGTTGCGCTTGACCCGCTAAGGGCTGCTGCTTTTTTGGGTATTCTTGTGGTTTTCTGCGCTGTTTTCTCGCTGATTTGGCTTGAGGTTGGCGGTTTAGGTCCCTCAAAAGTTGCGCAGCAGCTTATGGATTCAGGCATGCAGATTCCTGGTTACCGGAGGTCAGGAAGACCAATTGAGTCTATCCTTAAACGTTACATTCCTGTAGTCACGGTTCTCGGCGGAATCATCGTTGGGCTTTTGGTTGGGCTTGCAGATTTCCTTGGCACCTTCGGTACAGGCGTAGGCATCTTGTTATCGGTGGGTATAATTTACCAGTACTATGAATTGCTAATGCGCGAGAGAGCAGCCGAGATGTTCCCTGCCTTCAGGAGAATCCTTGGAGAGTAGGCTTAACAGGTTTGCTTGAAAAAACTATCGTTCCTTATTTAAAGGAGAGTAGTTGTTGGCTTTGAATAGTTAAACGGCTCTAGTGCTCTCTGATGGCTATCTCCCCGCCTTTAAATAGATTGAACTTAAGGTGAGGTTAGCGTTGAAATTAATTCGGTTATACTCACGCTGCTCAATTTTCTTATTGGAGAGAGGAAGTTAAAGGCTTCAAACCTCTTTTTTGTTCAGGTATTTACGAGCATTTTTATGCTTTTATTGTCCAGCCTTTTTTGTTTAGGATTTCCTGTACCGCTGGGAGGTCTAGGGCGAATTTGACGTGTTGGCAGTTGCTGGATTGACAGTAATCGCACCAAACGTTGTCGGGCTTAAAGTAAACGTCTATTATTCTTCCCCTTGATGTTTTGCTCGCAAGAGTTCGGTCCAGAATTCTGACCCCTTGTTCGTCTATGTTAAAATGTTCGAGGGGCGGCAGCTCAAGCATATGCTGTGCGGTTTGTAGCTCTTCAAACCTTTTTCTTATGGCTTCTTTTATGAATTCTGCTCTGCTTTTGTATCCTCTTATCCCACGCTTTATCAGCTGGTCGATTATCGAGGTCATAAGGTTGCTGTTTCCCGCAAGATTTTCCGATTAGTTCGTGGAGAAGAGCTCTGTGGTGTAATCGTTTACAGTTATCCTCCACCCGCCTGTTACGGAAGACGCTTAGTGCTTCCGCGAATTTCAATTCAGGAAATGAACAAGCAATTAAGCATCATCAGCCGAGTGGTTATCCATCCAAAGTACCGAACAATAGGCTTAGGCGCTAAACTGATACGTGAAACCTTGCCTTTAGTGGGGACACCTTACGTTGAGATGATTGCAGTAATGGCAAAGTATAACCCGTTTGCAGAAAAGGCAGGAATGAAGAAAATAGTGCAGCAGCAATCTGCGGACAGCGTTTCTGAAGTTTCTAGAATGCTCTTGGAGTTGGGTTTTGACCTGCATCTATTAGGCAGTGAGCGCTATGTCCGAGTAAAACTTGAAAGTTTAAGCCATGAACAAATGTGCAAGCTTAAAGAAGCATTCGTCAAAAACAAACATCTACGGTTCAAAAAAGAGTTTGCAGTCAGTCGTCATCAGCCCTTTGGGGAAACCTCTGTCTATGTTAAATGTATTCAGAATGCGGATGTATCGAAAATTGCGAAGCTGGTTAAGCTCGTTGGAATGCTACTGCAAACAAAGGTTTACTTGTTTTGGAAAAAACCTTAAGTTTGATTCTATGAGGCGAAACAATCGGCAATAGACCGAGCCAACTACGACACCAACACAGGAAGCATATTCTTTCCCTCTTTTTATTTTGTTATTAAATAATTAATAATAAAAATCGATGGGCTGAGAAGGCTCTGGATAAAAAACGTTTAATCCTATTCTAAGCATTTTTCTCTTATAATCTCTGAGATTCAGCAGACCTCACTAAAAACATGTTATCAGCCAATTTGATATGCAAGGGAGTTTCTAAATGAACCTATGCGCCAACAGGAAAAAGTTTTTTCTAAAACAGTTACAACGCTGAGAAGTAAAAACGGTTATTAACGAGGAAACAAGATACGCATAAGCATAAAGTCAAGAGGAAACATGCAATGTCTTTAGCAGTCACTTCGTTGCCTTTGGCAACAATTTTAATTATGGGTATCTCAGCTGTCATTGCGTTCATAAACTCTGGAATAAACAGGGTTCTAATCAACTATTTCGTAGGCTGGGAACAATACCGAGTCATGCAGAAAGAAATGGCTGAATACCGGTCAGAAACCATGAAAGCTGCGCGAGCTAACGATAAAAAGCAAATGGAAAAACTCAAAAAGAGGCAATCTCAAATAAATAGCATGCAGACAAAAATGATGAAGCCTCAAATGGTCCAGTTTGGAATTTCTTTCATTTATCTAATTGTCTGGTTTTTAATATTAACGCCAACGTTTGGAGGCACCACTATGGCTTACGTGCCAGGCATTGGGGCTATTCCCGTATTTTACTGGTATCCCATTTGTTCGCTGTTCTTCGGGTTGCTTTCATCACGCATAATAGGCATAATGCCCATCGAAACTTGATGCAGAAAACGTGGTGACGCTAAATGGCTAAAAACACAAAAGCATGCTTAGCCGAGAAAAAAATAGTAATTTGCATTTCAGGAATGGCTGGAACAGGGAAAAGCACTCTGTCCAAAAAACTTGCAGAAAAATACAATCTAAAATGTTATTCAGGCGGCGACGCGCTTAAAGAACTGGCAAAGGCAGAAGGCTATGACGTGTCGTGTCAAGGCTGGTGGGAGAGCCTTGAAGGCTTAAATTTTCTTAAAGAAAGAGTAATTGACCCTAAATTTGACAAGGCAGTAGACGCTAAGCTCCTGGAATACGCACAGCAAGGCAATGTCCTCTTGGATAGTTGGACGATGCCGTGGCTGCTTAAAGAGGGTTTTAAGATTTGGTTGATGGCTTCAATTGAGAAGAGAGCAACAAGAGTTGCCGAACGCGACAAAATAACCGTTAACGAAGCATTCAAAGTGCTGGAAGAAAAAGAAGATAGGACAAAGGCAATATACAAGAAGCTTTACGGTTTCGTTTTAGGCGAGGATTTTGCGCCGTTTGACTTGGTTTTAGATACCGATAATTTGAATGCAGAAGAGGTTTTTGAAGTTCTTTGCAGAGTAATAAATAACGTGGTTCTTTCCGTTCCCAAGTCTAACTAGAACTATCTTCTATAACAAAGTTACAGACGACTTAAAACCACAAATAACAAATTAGACTCCTCTTTCAAAGCGCAAAACTTAAGAGAAAGGGGAGGAAACAAGTGAAAACCTTAAACCGCATAGCTTCGCTTATCTTCTTAGAAGCAATCATCCTATGCCTCATAACCTCTTTCCGCCTAATTAATCTCCAATCTACCGTCACATTATTAATCTTCAATATACTTTTCGTCTCGCTAATTTTTCAGCTAAACGGTAGCGTATTAAAAAAAATCTGCGTGTTAACAGCAGGTAACATAGTTGGCTTGTTCTGGAATCTAATTTTTTATTACTTCTCTTTAGCTGGCTATGACTATTTTGGAGTAGCATTCAACGCTTTCTACACCTTAATTTACCCTATTTTAAACCTCATGTGGATAGTACCTTTCTGGTCCTTGAGTTTAGGCTTTCTTCCAAAACAACAAGAAGCAATTAGGCAGGCGAAAGATTGATTATCGAAATCTTAAATTTAATTTTTATTTTCTTTACTTCGGTTATTACAATTTACTTAATTCGTCATTATGTTTTTACCTTAACCGTTCTAAGGAGATCAAAAACCAATAAAGCTTCCAATACTAACCCAAATTTAAGATATGAACCAACAGTTTCTATCCTTATTCCCGCTCACAATGAGGAAAATGTAATCGGCAAATTATTAGATAAAATGACTCAGCTATCATATCCTGAAAACAAACTGGAAGTTATATTAGTTGATGATGCTTCCTCGGATAATACAGGAAAGATTGCAGAAGAATATGCAAAATCATATAATTTCATAAAAGTCTTGCACAGAGACAGCGGAATTGGTGGCAAGGGAAAAGCCTCAGCATTAAATGCTGGTTTAAAGCACTCAACAGGAGAAATCGTGCTTTGTTTCGATGCAGATTACCTCCCTTGTGCTGACATAGCGAAAAAGCTTGTGGAGAAATTCGCTGACCCAAACGTTGGAGCGGTACAGGGAAGACCCGTTGTTTTAAATGAACCACACAATATTGTAACCCGTTTAATAGCTTTAGAGCGAATAGGCGGATACAGAGTTGACCAAGAAGCGCGTGATATTTTAGGTCTTGTACCGCAGTTCGGCGGCACAGTTGGCGGTTTTAGGCGGAGTATTGTGGAGAGTTTAGGTGGCTTTGACGAGTCAATGCTTACTGAGGACACTGATTTAACTTTTCAAGTTTATCTAGCAGGCTATAAAATTCGCTATGTAGGAGACGCTGAATGCTACGAGGAAGCGGTGGATACATGGAAGGCATATTGGCGGCAAAGGCACAGGTGGGCAAGAGGACATATGCAAGTTTGTTTCAAGCAAGCATTCAATGTTTTGAGAAGCAAAAAAATGAAGCTAAGAGAGAAAATTGATGGCTTACTTCTTTTGCATGTATATTTTATGCCCATTTTAACCCTGCTTTCTTTCTTTGTAGGCAGTTTGCTTATTCTTAATGGTTCATCAATTGCTGGTGCACTTTGGTTTACTGTACCTGTCTCTTTTTACAGTTTCGTGGGTAACTATGCGCCTTTTTTTGAGATTGGAATTGGCGCATACTTAGACGGCAGAAAACGAATCCAATGGTTGATGCCTTTTTTAATTTTCTCCTTCTTGTTTAACATACTCATCTGTACGAAGGCTTTTTTCGATTTATTGGCTGGAAAGCTGGTTGGTAGTACCAAGAGTGATTGGGAGAAGACTGAGCACTCGGGTAATGGAAACCGTTATATTTAGAATTAAGAAATAATGCTCGTTAGATGCTTATGATTCAGATTTCAAATACACTCTTTACTCTGACAGCCATAGCAACCATAACCTTCCTGCTTATGCTCTTACCAGCAATCATAGAATTAAAGAAACCTAAAGATGCGGGACCACGACTAATAAATGATAACATCGCAAAAATAAGAATCAGTACCCTAAAAATTCCCATAACAAACATTGAAGAAGAGCAGAAATTTGACAGTCAATCGACAATAAATATTGCCAGTTTCCTCTACCTGATTCCAAACTTGGAAGTTTAGTTTTTCTCTTTCTTAATCAGTAATCGCGCGTTTTTCCACTGGTCCATAGCCAACGACAAATGACCACATGGGCTTCCCTGAAGCGAATAGAAAACGTAGCATAGGTAGTTGCATTGCGTACATTTATGGTAAGTTTCGCGCAGTTCCTTGAATTCTTTGCTTTTCCATTTCTTAGGCAAATCAAAAATTGAACCTGCAAAATTGTGGCTATGGCACCCCGCGATTCTGCCTAAATGGTCAACGACTAGGAAGTTACTCAGTGCTTGGCATTTCCATGTTCTCTTGTCTTCCTCATAGAGACTTCTCAACGCCTTTAGAAGTTTGTTTGTCATGAGGATTTTCTTATTTTTCTTTTTCATTTCAATTAGGGAATCGCAAAGTTTAACCATGGCTTGCTTATCCGTTATCACGAGCTCATCGTTTGCTTTGCCAATCCTAAAGAGTTGTTTTTCGTCCACCGAAACGTCATACGCGTAAAGACAGTACCAGACGGGAATTCCCTTTTGAGTGAAATAGTTAGTTATGTCAACTATTTCATAGAGGTTCTTTTGTGAAATTGTCGGCGTGACACTAACGTTTATTCCCTCATTATGAAGCATTTCTACGGCTTCCATTGCCTTTTTCCATGCACCTGGAACAGCCTTTATGTAATCGTTTTTTGCTTCGTCCAAGCTGTCTATTGAAATTGCCACGAAATCTACATTTCGCAGGGAATCGATTTTTTTTACAGCCATGCTTCCGTTATCATAAACGGTTGTGACGAAAAATTTTGAGGCATAATCAATTATCTCGCCAATGTCATCCCTAAGCAGCGGGTCTCCACCTGAGAATACAAGTTCAACTATGCCGACTTTTCTTAGAATATCTAATCCTTTTTTTATGTCATCTGTTGCAAGTTCTCTTTGGTCTTGTTCCTTCCAGACATTGCAACCGGCACAGCGGTAGTTACATTTTCTTGTGACTAACCATTGAGCATGGTGAGGCTTGCCGGGAGCAAGTGAACGTGCTGCTATGGATACCACTTTCTTGATACCTGTCGCCAAATAAATGTCACTAGCCGCTTCATTGATATTACAGTTAATCAGATTGGAACTATAAAAACCATTATCCGAATCTAAACACCATACTTTTTTGGTTTGCGATAGAAATGCCATCCGTAAGCGTTGATTTCCAGCCAGCTTTACCTAAGTGCCTTATCCCTTTATTGCTAAGAGATACGAGAAAGAGTCACCCATGTCGTCTACAGTAACCGATTCTGACAAGGCAAAAAAGTGCGCGTACTGCGGGCATACAATAGACGCCTCTGACATCTTCTGCAAAGAATGCGGAAAATCCCAGCGATAGTCACTCACACAACAAACTTTTAAAAAAATTTTGTTGCAGAAAAAGCAGGCAGACAAAAATAGCGGAATTTGGATTTTTTTTACCAATTCGAAGTTCAATTCAATCATGAATTATTCTCTTAATATAATAGCCATAAGATTTTTATTGTTACCGATGCAGGTAACTTTTATGTTTTAGAACGAAAATTTACGATTAAAAATTTTAGAAAACTATTTTAAATTATCGAATTATAGAGTTAGCGGTTGGTTTCCTGGTTTGGCTCACAAGCACGAAGCAACTACTCTGGAGTCTAAATTTTTCACTTTCCCAAACCTGCTTACCCTCAACAGGCTAATACTGATAGCACCAATTACCGTCGAGTACAATAGAGCAGAACAAGGCAGACCCTGAGCGGAAAAAAGTGTTTTTGAGGTTACTTAGATTTTTATGCTGTAGACGCGTTAAGTGCTTATTAAGAACTTTAAATGTTGAGGACCATTGATGCAGCAAGTTGATGTAGTGTTGCTGACAAAAAACAGCGAGCACGTGCTAAGCAAATGCCTTACATCAATCTACCAGAATGTGCCTGTGAAAAACTTAATTGTGATTGATGGTTTCTCAACAGACCGTACCCTGCAAATCCTCGACAAATTTAACGAAAAATATGGCAATATTTCTCTGTTTCAGATGAAGGGTTCAAGGGCTAAAGCACGCACAGAAGGCATACGCCGCGTAGGCACGGACTGGTTCATGTTTGTTGACAGCGACGTGTTGCTCTGCACAGACTGGTATAAAAAAGCTCAGGCAGACTTGGCAAGCGGTGTGGGCGCTGTTTGGGGCTTAAACATTGACGTTATCCCCAACGTGAAAGATAAGCATATCCTGAAGCTGCAAAGCATAGTTGCTAGGCAATGTTTTTACTTGCGAGGCGGAATGCATGATACATTGATTTTGCGTAAAGCCGTTGAGGGCATTAGGATTCCTGAGCAGTTGCACGCTTATGAAGACGCGTTCATTGTACAGTGGATTGAAACACACGGTTACAAAGTATCGGTTGGTAGTAACATTTACTGTTTGCATTATAAGCCGCCGACTAACTGGAGGCTGCAAAACGGTATTGCACAAGCCATTGTCGAGTTTAAATGCGGCTTGGTTTATTCGCACTTGTTTGAGTACATGATTTTTTACCCCGTATTCTTTCTCTACTGGTGTTTACAGCTTCCGCTTAGCGGTTTCAGGGTCAGCTTAACGCGTTAACGCCAGCCACAAATGGTCAGAGACTGGTCTTGGCAGCATCTCCGCCGTATCATCCTTATGCATTAGTAAGCGTTTGTTGATGTTTGGGTTGAATTCGCCTATCACATCAGCGTAAATGTGCTCTTGGCATAAACTGTCGACTATTTTGTTTGAGGCTTCCGGCTCTGCAGCAATGAGCAGGGCGCCTGAACTAATCAGTTGCAACGGGTCAATCTCATAGAACCTGCAGATTTTGGCTGTTTCAGGTTCAACTGTGATTTTTTCCTCAAAAACGCGGACACCTAAGCTTGCGGCGTCTGCCATTTCGTGGATGCCGTTTAGTATTCCGCCTTCGGTTGGGTCATGCATGGCATGGACTCCGCCCGTTTTATAAGCCGTTAAAGCGTCTTTTACTACGCTTATTTGATTGTAGAAGCCCTTGGCACTCTCAAGCATTGCGGGGCTGAAGGCTTTTGCCAGTTGCGCCTCGCGGTCGGAAGCTAAAATTGCAGTGCCTTCAATGCCAGCGCTCTTGGTCAAAATCAGTTTATCGCCAGTTTTTGCTCCTGCAGCAGTCACGTATTTGCCTTTTTCTGTTAAGCCCATAATGCAACCAACAACAATAGGATTAGCAAGTCCCGGCGTTGACTCGCAATGTCCGCCCACAATGGCTATGCCGAGTTCCTTTGCGGCATTGTGCATTTGGGTGCTTATGGTTTCAACGATTTTGCTGTCCGCGTTCTCTGGTAAAAGCAGGCATGAAAAGAAAAAGGCTGGTTCAACCCCGAAAGTAGCAACGTCATTCGCGTTAATGTTAATGGCTTCCCATCCGATGCGTTCAACTGCACCAGTGATTGGGTCCATGGAGACAATGACGTTTTTATTTCCAACATCTAATACTGCACCGTCTATTCCAGCTGCTGGACCTAAAACTACTTCGCTGCGTTCGGCGCCAAGGTTTTTGAATACTACTTCTTTTAGGATGTTTATGGGGATTTTTCCAGGCGGAAGTTTCATAGATAATCCTCTGTCAAACCATGCTTTTAAGCTGTGGGAAAACACGTAAAACCGCGTGCATGACAGGGATGGCTACTAATAAGCCGATTAGCATCTGTACAATGTTAAAGGGAACCTCAACCAGTGCCAAAGCGAAAGGATAGCCTAAGACAAGTTGTTCGTAGAGGAAGTATCCTAAAACCATCTCAAAGCCACCAATAACAATCGCTACTGTGGCGCTCAAAGTGATGCTTCGGGTCTTTTTGTTTAGTTTCTTGTTTAAGAAGCCAACAAGGAAACCTTCGATTGCTTTAATTGTAAAGGTTCCTGGAGCAAACTGTGCGGCTACAAGAATATCGGCTATTGTTGCTCCTGCACCTGCTGTTGCACCTACTAGTGGTCCCAAAAGTAATGCTGCTATGTAGATGAGTGTCTCGCCAAGGTTGAAGTATCCGCTGGTGGCTGGGATAGGAACCACAAATAAGAGGGTGGCTACTGCAACAAGGGCTGCCATAATTCCCGCCAGTGCAATTTTGAGGGTGACTCCTTTTTGGTCGGGTTTGGGTTGCATGTTTTCGCCTTGGTACAGTTATAACTTTAGTATAGTTGCAGCTATACTATCTAATAAATGTTACCAAAACAACAACAATCAATCACATAAGCAGTTGGATCTCGCCAAAAGCCGCCAAAACCTTCTTACCGCGCTCAGTAATGCGGAAAAACTTCTTGCCATTCTCCTCATAACCAACCACCAACCCCCTATCCGCCAACTCATTAAGATGCTGATACACAGCGGCACGAGTCATTATCTGCCCCAGTTGCTTCCACAAATAATATCCATAAGTGTCCTTTTCGCTTAGGATTTTGAGGATTTTTTGCTTTGTACTTACTGCAAGTCCTAAGCCTGCTGCTTTCTGTTTTTTCGTCAACGCCTGCAGAACATCGGTCGCTTTAAGCCCGCTCCCAGTGATGAGGCAGACTACGCTGCGGTCGCTGGAAATTCGGTCAGCTTTCAGCGTATGCAATGCTGCCACGGTGGCTGAGCTTGCGGGTTCGGCGAAGACTCCTTCAAGTTTAGCGACTTGAAGCTCTGCAGCCAGAATGTCCACGTCTGAGACGGTTAAAGCTAAGCCGTTTGATTCTTGGATTGCTTTGATTGCCAATTCGCTTTGTAATGGTTCGCCTACGAGAATAGCTAGGGCACGTGTGGACAGGCTACAAGATTTTGAAGATGATGGTTTTGTCAATTTGTTAACTATGACAGCGCAGCCTTCAGTCTGAACTCCTACCATTCGCGGTAACGAGTTGGTCAGCCCTAGCTGTTTGAGTTCTTTGAAGCCTTTCCAAAGAGAATAGATGGTTCCACCGCTTCCCATCGAAACGATAACCCAGTCAGGAACCGCAAACTGCTCATAAATTTCATACGAAATGGTTTTTTGAGCTTCAACCACCAGCGGGTTGAGTTCGGCGGTGGCTTGGTACCAGCCTGTTTCCTTGGCTAAGGCAGCTGCTTTGCGGATGGAATCGTCCACAATGTCGCCTGATTCCTCGATGACGGCGTCGTAAGCAATCATCTGCGCTAGTTTTCCGACATCAACAATTTTGGGGACTAAGACATGGCAAATCAGTCCTGCTTTTGCGGCGTAGGCAGCCAAAGAAGCTCCCATGTTTCCGTTAGTGGCGCAAACTAGTGCTTCAAAACCTTGATCAATCGCGTTTGATGTCAAGAAAGCTGCTGCACGGTCCCTGTAGGAGTTTGTGGGGTTGCGGGTTTCATCCTTCAAATAGAGGTCTTTCAATCCGACTGCTTTGGCAAGCCTTTCCGCTTTATGCAATGGTGTTCCACCCTCTCCCAAACTGACCATGTGCTTAACCGGCGGAAGCATCTGTTTGTATCTCCAGAATCTTTGCGGTCCTGAAAACTTCAACTTTCCAGCCTCAGGCAAGTCTGCTGCGAATTCCAGTGTACCGCCGCATTTTTCACAGTTACTCCTTAACGGATAAACCGAAAACTCAGCGCCGCAGCGAATGCATCGAAGCATCAAGATTTATTCCCTACTAACTGCATATTGGAAGAGCCTTTTATGTTATGCCATTTGCCGATAGTTCTGATTATTTAGAGACAGAGCCTTGTGGGAGAGTAATATCTAAATGGAAGTTCACCGCAAAATAATGACGATTGTAAGTGATAATTCATGAGCGTAAAAGAAGACCCAATAAAACTCCACAAAGATGCCAATGCGTTAATGGAAAACGCCAAGTACGCTGAAGCGAAGGACATTTTTGTCAAAGTGGCTGAACTCTACTACAAAGGGCAGAACTATTTCGGCTCAGCAGAAATGTACTATAAGGCTGGCGAATGCGCCTTTGCCCTCAAAGACTACACGAAAAGCCTAGAGCTCTTCATGAAGTCCGCAGAAATCTCGTTTAACAAGGGATTCGACAGGTACGGCGTCAGCGCACTAGATTATGCACGAGACTGCCAAAAAGCATTAGGCAACACAAAGGAAGTCGAAGAGCTAACCAAAAAAATCAAAGAAGTCAAAGAAAAACTCGAAGCTTCCTTCTAAATTCACATCCCTTAACGTACTCTTTTTATCGCAACGTGAACCTACCGCTTTTTTTTTAAGGTTTTAGCATTTTTGGCGATTGGTTATCTTGGCTGGAAATTCTGCTAGGTTAATCATGATTAACTTTAAGTTAATTACAGTTAACTATATATCTTGGAGCTGCCTAACTAAAATTGGTGCTAAACATGAGTATCGAAGACTTAATTGCGCAGGCAAGCAAAAAATGCGAAATATTCGCAAACCCATTAAGAAGCTTCATCGCCGCATTTATCGCTGCCAAAGAAGAAGCCACATGGTCTGAACTGAAGGATGCCATAGAAAAATGGGCAGGCCGCATCAACCCGAACACGCTAAGCTTCCACCTAGGCGAACTTATGAGCGCGGGGTTTATTGCGAAAATTGACATCAGGGGACAACCAAGATACAAGATCGTGAACGACAAGCTCTCAGAACTAAAAAGACTAATCGGAGAAGATCTCCTCAAAGCTGTTAAGGAGACTGCTTGATAATGCAAACAAAATATGAACTATATCAAATCAAAAGCGCACTGAAAAAAGAGATTTCAGAAGCCCTTAACGAAGCATACGCGAGCGCTGAAATAGAAATCTCCGAAATAAACGTTGACGACACCTATTCTATCAAAGGCTCGTTCAAAGTTGTTCCATTCTTGTCAACAACAGCAAAGAGAAAAGGCAGATTCGAAGCGAAACTGGATGAAAACTTAAAAATAGTAACCCTGAAGATAACAGAGGATCAATAGCAGTGAAATCGGATTGGACAAACCCTTAGTCACAATTTTGCTATTGGGCAGTTTTGATCCTCAAACAAAAGCCCGACTCGAAAACGTTAAAGAAGAAATAGTGAAGACTTTTTCAGGAGAAAACGTATATGCGTTGCTGCTTGATGGCGTGGAAGTGTATTTTTCAGATGTCGTGGAGGTTTTGACAGAACTTTCAGACGAGGACAGAATTACCCTCTTCATATTTCAGGAAAATCAGCTCGTTGACATGAACGACCTGAAACTGGAAAAAGAGGGAATCGATAAAACTGTTTATGATTACCTAAAAAAGAGATACAAAATCACAGAATTCCATAGATTTCCCATTTTCGAAAAGCTGGATGTCTTAATGCGGAATGCCCAAGTCATTTTCTTGCTAAGAGACAAAGAGGAAACACGCGGAGGCGAATACTTGGAACTTATGCATGCGCTCTTCCGTGAGCATGCTGGAAAATTATGGTTCCTGAGTAAAAATAGCATAGTGCTTTCATCAATGCTTATGGAGTATCTGGACAAATACGGGGTCAAAATGCGAACTTACCAAGGAGAAAACGACCTTAAGAAAGCCGTCATAAGAGCTCTCCAGTATCAGCTTCGAAATTCTGGCACAGACAATTAGACAGCGTTAATATTAGTTGTTTTGTTTTTCTGTTCCAAATTCTTAACACCAACAGTTCTTGTGAGAAATCCATAATAAAGCCTTGCGGTTCGCCAGAATAATCCACGTCAGGGACAACAAAGGCCCAGAGGACGCGGATACCATCGAGAAAATTAGGGAAATATATGAAAGGCAGTTCCGAATAAAAGGCAGATATAAGACTGAATAACAACACTAACTCGGAGAATGGTTAAGGTGGATGCGGCAGAAAAGGAAGCGTTCGCTAAAGATTTCTGCAGTCGCCAAGTTATAATGAAAGAATTAGGCAAAAAAGGACAGCTGCGCTTGGCTAAGTCTAAAGTTGCAGTTGTCGGTGCAGGTGGATTGGGCACGGTTTCTTCACTTTATCTTGCTTTGGCTGGCGTGGGCTACATTCGTTTAATTGACCAAGACACAGTTGAGGCGCAGAATCTTCACCGCCAAATCCTATACACAATGGCTGATTTGCATTATCCAAAAGCTGAGGTGGCAGCAAAACGTTTACAAGAGCTTAATCCACTTGTCAAGGCTGAAGCAGTTCCTGAAAACGTGAACGCCAGCAATGTTGAACGCCTTTTAGATGGCGTGGACTGCGTTGTGGACGGGTTAGATAACATGGTGACTCGTTACCTTGTTAATCGTGCCTGCGTAAAATTGAAGGTTCCATACGTTTTCGGAGCAGCCATCGGAATTGAAGGCAACCTATCGGTGTTTGTTCCGCCTGAAACTGGATGCTTAGAATGTTTGATGCCTAACCTTTCCGACTCAGACTTGCTAACTTGCAGCACTCGTGGCGTGTTAGGTGCAACGACTGGAATAATCGGCGCTTTGCAAGCTATGGAAACCATAAAACTCTTAGCTGGAATCGGCTCAACTTTGAAGGGCAAACTGTTAGTCTGCGACTTCAGCGACATGGATTTCACCAGCATAGATATTTCAAAAAGCACCCGCTGCCCTGTGTGCCACGGTGCGCTGTCTTCGGTTGCTGGTGGTGAGCGGCTTGTTTGGCTTTGTGGAAAAGATACAGCTAACATTAACCCTGAAAAACTGTTAAAGCTGAACCTTGATGAAGTATACCCAGTCGTAAATAAGCGGTTTAATGTGCGTTTGAAGTCGCGTTTAGCTCTGATGTTCAATTACAAGGGATATGAAGTTAGCTTATTTAATGGTGGACGCATGCTCCTAAAAGGAGTCACCGACGAAAAAACTGCCTTAACGGTTTACAGGGAAATACTAAAAAAACTTGAATAAACCAAGCACAGGCATTTGAAACTTAAGCTGTTAATACTTGCACCAATTGCTTAACATCTATTATCCAGCCGTCAATGATTTTTAGGTTTTCCTCTAGCTTCTTTGGGTCTTTCTCGAAGCCTTTAAGCTGTTCTTGCTGATGTACGTAGTAAGCTGCTAACCGATTTAATGGTTCAACGAACTCTGCTGTTGAAGCCTGAGTTTTTAAGCTGTTTCCCAAGGCTTTTACTGTTGTTTGCATCTCATCAATGGACATTCCAGTGTTCTTCTTGAAGTCTCTTGATATCCATTGCCTCTCGAAGAGGTTGCGTTTTTTCCATCCTTCCGATTGTTCAAGATATGTTTTTTGCACTAACTCATAAAGTTCAATTGTATTTTGGATATCGATAGGTTTAGTGACTAATTTTTCTTGTTCTTGCGCTTTCTGTTTCTCGTCTGTTAACTCTATTCCAGCTTCCCTAAGCACTTGGATTGAACTTGTCTCTTGACCATGATACCTTTTGGCAAGGGCAATAGCTATTGCAAAGCCTGTTCCGGCAGCTTCAGGTGAAATCTGAGCGTTTTTGTTCATTTCAAACAGTTCATCCAAGCTCATTCCCATGAGCGAAGCAACTTTTCCTCCGCCTTCAGTAAATCCGGGCGTGCGGGAAATGCCTGGGCCAATGGTGAAAGCGTATACTCCTGTGCCTTCAACTTCAGCGGAGATAGTGTTTGCCAGTTCAACTTGAGCTGTTTTGAACACTTCGTACGCTCCTATGAATGGTGCAGCGCCTGAGGATGAAACGCAGACGAATACGCCGTGTTTGCGTTCTGTCATGGCTGGAAGGAATTTTCTTGCCAGAAGAACTGGGCCTCTTAAATTAACACGATAACTAAAATCCCATGAATCAATCGGTGTATCCTTAACGGCGCCAATTGGAAACACTGTAGCATTATTTAGAACTATGTCAACTTTGCCAAACTTTTTTAGTGCTGCTTCAGCCAGTTTATCAAGGTCTTTTTCATTGCCAACATCTGTTTTAACAAAAAACGCTTCTCCAGCTCCGAACTCTTTGTTGATACTTTCTTCAGCGGTTTTTC
Source organism: Candidatus Bathyarchaeota archaeon (assembly GCA_963715865.1). GTDB lineage: Archaea > Thermoproteota > Bathyarchaeia > Bathyarchaeales > Bathycorpusculaceae > Bathycorpusculum. The sequence goes on along the minus strand of OY970280.1, from coordinate 1,637,739 downwards.
CGTTTTGTTCGTTAATTTCGGCGATAACTACTTTTGCGCCAAGCCAAGCAAGGGTTTTTGCTGCTTCATAGCCGATTCCTCGTCCAGCCCCTGTTACAAGGGCAATTTCTCCTTTTAAGGAGTCAGGATTCAAGTTTGCTTTGTTGATTATCATTTTGGTTCACTTAAAGTGGTTTTTGCTTTGTTTAAATCTGTTATTTGCTTGTATTTAAAAAAGCTTGAATCCAAGTGCACTTAGCTCCACCATTTTGAACTTTTTTGTGTGGTTGCATGGTGTTCGCCACAAGGTTTTATTTTATGTTTTTGTAACATTCTCTGTTTGTCATAGACCGATTTTGGAGGTGATTGCTGATGAAGACACAAATGGATTTGGACCCGGTTTCTGTTGCTTCAAACGTCTACAATTTTATTAATGAAAATGAGAAGGTACGCGTTCTCAAAGTAGTTTTTAAGCCAGGCGACACAGCAAAAATGCATCATCACCCCGAACATGTAGTCTACGTGTTAAAGGGTGGAAAATTAAAGATTACTTCTGAAGGAAAAACTGACACGATGGACTTAACTGAAGGCAAAGCAGTTTTTATGACTGCACAAAATCATGAAGCGACAAATGTTGGCGACTCCGTTATAGACTTGTTAGTGATAGAACTAAAGAAATAGATGTCAGCTTTGTATTTAACTGAAAGAAATTGAAATAAGACTCATTGCCCAGTCTTCAGGTTCTTCTTTTCTTTTTCTAGTTTTACCCTCAAGGATTTGTTAAGTATTAAAAGTTTAATAGAATAGTCCAAGTGTTTACTCTGGTGAGGCTCATGCAATTTAACTCATCTATTTTGCAGGATAAATGGATACTCACCAGTCATCAAAAGTTAGTTTTAGCTATCGTATCCTAATAATTAGTAGTTTTCAGTCAAGGAAGGAAATTGAACGTACCAGATAGAGATTATATTGCCTTTTCAGAGCGCTATAGCATTAACCTAAAGCCCATGCCCAATTCAGCCCACAACACCGCTGATGCAATAGCAACTTGCGCGATGGACAATACAGCACCAACTTTCAGGTATTCTTTAAGGCTGATGTTGACGCCTTTCCGCCGCATCGTTTCCAGCCGCATAGCCAAGCCGCAAACCGCGTGGACGCTTAATCATCAAGAAAAGCGTCACTGCAAAGACAGCTACTGCAGCAACTGTAATGTAATCCAAGACTAAGCCCCTTGTTGTTTTAGCAAAGCGTTGCTTTCAGATATAAAAAATTAGCTTGCCAAACCCAAGAACTTGACGTATAGTCAAGGCGGAAACTGCATAAAAATAAAATTAAAAGATTGGAAAAAGAAGTTTATTCTTGCTTCTTCTGTTTTCCTGGTCTTAATGAGCGCACGGTTGCGCCTGTGCGCCACATCTCGCTGTTACCCATGGCTTTAAGTTCATCAGCGAGTTTTTGCCTGTAGTCCGGTGCTTTGCTTTTTTCCAGAACGATGCGTGTTTCTTCGCCTGCAGCCACCAAATCATACAATGAATCGAACAGTGGCTTGGTTCCGTCGCGGAAGCGTTCTCTCCAGCGCAGTGCGCCGATGCGTGCTGTTTCGCTGCAGTTGCAGTACATCCAGTCCATGCCGTTCTCATCTACAAGGCGAATTAGGCTTTGGGTTAGTTCTTCGACGGTTTCGTTGAAGGCTTCGCTTGGGCTGTGTCCGCGTTCGCGCAGCGTGTTGTACTGTGCTTCCATGATGCCTGCTAAAGCACCCATTAAAACGCCTCGTTCGCCAGTGAGGTCGCTGTACACTTCTTTTTCGAAGGTTGTTGGAAACAGGTAGCCTGCGCCGATGGCGATGCCGATGGCTTTTACGCGGTCCTGTGCTTTGCCAGTGGCGTCTTGGTGGACGGCGAAGCTGCAGTTTATGCCGCTTCCGTCAACAAAGTTTCTTCTAACGGATGTGCCTGAACCTTTTGGTGCTACTAGGATAACGTCGACGTTTTTTGGTGGAATGACGCCTGTTTGTTCCTTGTAAACGATTGAGAATCCGTGTGAGAAGTACAGGGCGTCGCCTTCTTTGAGTGTTTTTTTAACAGTTGGCCAAACGTCTTTTTGTCCTGCGTCTGTGAGTAGGAACATTTTGATTGTTCCTTTTTTGGCTGCTTCTTCCATTGGGAACAGGTTTTTTCCTAGAACCCATCCGTCTTGGACTGCCAAGTCGTAGTATGCTTTGTGTACGCCTGTGTTTTCTTGTCCAATGATTACTTTTATTCCGTTGTCTCGCATGTTGAGTGATTGAGCTCGGCCTTGAATGCCGTAGCCAAGTGAGACGACGACTTCGTCTTTTAGGATTTTTTGGGCTTGCGCCACTGTGAACTCTTTACGAGTGATGACATCTTCTATGACGCCACCGAAATCCATCTTTACCATTTTATTTTTCCCTCAAGCCAGACACTTTAGAGGACGCGGTAATTAAGAATTATCCCTCAAAACCAAGGTAACCTGTTAATCACATAGTCCTCTTTCAAAGGTACGGTTGAAATTTAATTTTTAACTATTTACCTTTCTTTTGATCCAAAAACTGCCTGGGCCTAATAAGCTATCTTTACGGTAGGAAGGAAACACAAAACTTGATTCGTTAGGATACTTGCGGCTCATGTATTGACTAGCCCACAAGATTTCAAAGGCACTATTGAAAGCTAAGAAGGCTTGCAAAAGGTATTGTTCAGTCCAAAACCAATGGTTCTCTAGCACCCAACTTTTAGGATATTCTCTGGGAAGGAAAATATCGTGGCTATGAACGATAACGCCATTTCTAAGTCTGGGCAAAATCTCCAGATACAAGTATTTTACGTCACCACCAATTTTTAGCACATGCGTTGAATCAATAAACAAAATATCATTCGCTTCTAAACTTGAGAATAAATCTAAATTCACCTGTTCAAGCGGTTTTTGAATTAAGGTAGATAAGCCTGGGAAACCTTTTTTTAAGGTGTCATTTGGAAATGGTTCAACCGCAGTAAGCTCAGTGTTTACTTCATCTTTCTCCTTGTTTAGGCGGCTTGCTCTTGCGGAAATGTATGTTGAGAATCCTGAGCCGATTTCTATTATTTTTTTAGGTTTAAAGTAACGTATCATTGAATGCAATACTTCTGCGTCAACCGCGCCAAAACAGGAGTTATTTAGGTAGTATTCATGTGGTATGCTTGTTTTTTCTATTGGAAAAGTATATTCTTCTTTGAACAGTGGAAAGATCTGGGTCAATAATCTAAGTTGCTCGTTTATATTAATGTCTAAACCAGTAAGCTCAGATTCATTTTCCCATAAATTAGCATCTAAAGAGTTTAGTTCAGGGATTGGATAGTAAAAATTGTTTGGCGTAATATGAAAGCCCGCTTTCTCAAATATGAGGAAACATTTTTCATCCCAAGCTACCTTAGGCAAAACTGCTGAGATACCGCGTGCAAGAATGTTCTTTAAACCTCTAGATAAAAACAATAGCATTCACTTCACTAAGGCTATATTAATTATCCTCTCTTCGTGCTCTAAACCAAAATTCCGCTAAAGGAGTTAGTGCTGAATTGTTTAAAAAAACTTTGTTGTTGTATTGACACAGTTACAATGCTAACGTCAACCAACAAACATAACACCAGATTAAGCCGAAACGTAGAGTTTTTTGTGAATTCGCTAACATATAGCGAAACCGTTAAGTTCATAACATTTCAAATAAAAACTAATGAACAAACACAATTTTGTCTCTGAGCTAATTGCGCCTTGCGGAATGAACTGCGCCTTATGCAAAGGATACATAGCCTATTCGCGAGGAATACCGCGGCAAAGGGGCAAAGTAACTCACTGCGCAGGCTGTCTTCCCAGAGGCAAGAACTGTTTCATCAAAAGAAAATGCAGCAAACTCTCCAAACACCAAATCCAATTCTGCTACGAATGCGAAGCGATGCCCTGCAAGAACCTAGACCGCTTAGACAGGCGCTACCGAGAACGCTATGGCATGAGCATGGTTGAAAACCTCAAAATGCTGAAAGCTAACGGCATGGACGAGTTTTTAGCAAGTCAAACAGAGAAGCACCGATGCCCAAGCTGCGGAGACGTGGTCTGTGTGCATGACGGAAAATGCTACTCATGCGGCTACATTAAGTGTCTTTAGCTGATTTTTTTTGAAATATTCTCACTAAAATTTTTTTCTTGTAGAAAATATGCCTTCAAAAAATCAAACTATTCCGAAAAGTTTAATTTTTTCTGTAATCTTTATTACATTCGGTGATTCAGAAGAATGCAAGAAAGTCGAGTAGGCTCAAAAGGGGAATTATTTCCTCCCAAGAAAATACGAGAAAAATTAGGACTTAAAGCCTGCACTAAAGTAATCTTCAAGATGGAATCAGGAAGGCTTATAGTCGAACCAGTCCCAACAATCAAAGAAGTGCTCCAAGAAGATACTCCTGTAGAAATAACCTTGGAAGAATTTCACAAACAAAGAAAAGAACTTTCCAGGCAGGCTGAGGCTTGAAACTTTTACTGGATACAACCTATCTTCTTCCAACCGTAGGCATTTCTATTAAAGGGCTTTCCAAAGATGCCTTAATCACACTAAACACAAAAGGGCATGAAATCGCTATTAGCCAGATAAGCCTTTACGAGCTTTCAGCAAAAGGCGCAAAATACGTTCTCAATAAGGAACTCTTACCTGAGCGAGTCACACGCGGTATTAGGTCATTGTTTTATGATGATATTATCGAAAAAATCCCAACGTATGATAGCAAAATCCTCTTAACAGCCTTCATTCTCCGGAGCTTAATGGTTGACTTCATAGACTGCCTAATCCTTTCAACTGCACTCAACTGTTGTGACGCCTTAATAACAGAGGATCAGGGCATTCAAAACCTGAAGAAAAACAAAAGGTATCTCGAACTTCTCTCAACCATAAACCCAAACTTCAAAATCCAAACAATAAGCGAAACTAAATAATCATTGGCAGCTTGTCTGTAAACAAAAAGAAAAACGTAAAAGCTGCTCACAAAGATTGGCTACACTCTTCTTGTTTGAGAGCACATAAACCTCAGCATGTCACCTAATCAAACGTTAAGACTATTCATAGAGGGGTATAGATAAAAAAGAGCGCTTAAGCACCCAGCAGCTTAAGAAAAATTGCCTTAGCTGAGTATAGCCTATTTTCTGCCTGCTCATAAATCACCGACTTCAGATTCTCAATGGCTTCTGCGCTTATTTCGTATCCTCTGTGAATAGGCATGTCATGCATAATATACGCGCTGCTGCCTTTCAGCAGTTCAGCGTTGATTTGGTATGGCATCATAAGCTTAATCCGCTTGTCCTTTTCAGCAGCAAACTTTGGGTCAGTGAAGAATTCCATGTCAATCCACGTGTCCGTGTAAACGAAATCCGCTTCTTTAACCGCTTTTTTTACATCTAAGGTTGACTGCCACAATCCAGTCTTCTTCGCTTCAGCCAGCAATTCATCGTCTCTTGCTACTTCGTTGAAAATCGGTGTAACCGTTGTTAGTTTGGCTCCTGTTTTGGTGCAGCCTTCAATGAGCGAGTTGCAGACGTTATTGTGGACGCCAATGTAAACGAGTTTAGCGCCTTTCAGTTTGCCTTTCTTTTCTTTTATGGTGATTAAATCTGCTAAAGCTTGTGTTGGATGATACTTCTCGTCGCAGCCGTTGATTACTGGAACACGGGAAGCGTTAGCCATCTTCAGGAGGTCAGCATTGTACAGCAATCTGGCCATGATGCAGTCAACATTACGCGACAAATACTGAACTTCATCCGATATGTCAGCTAACGTGAAATTCGTGGTTCTCCAATCAATAAACAAACCGTGACCGCCAAGCTGCGTCATCGCCACTTCAAAAGCAACCCTTGTGCGAGTGGAAGTTTTCTGAAAAATCAACGCAGCCGACTTACCCTCAAACGCTTTACGGTATTTTTTAGGGTTATGCTTAACTTCAACGCCTAAATCAACTAGCGCATCAAGCTCTTGACCAGATAACTCTTTGAAATTAATCAAATGCATCTTTACTTTGCCTTCCAGTAACGCTGACCAAGCCAGCAATTATAAGCTTTATGGAAAACCTTTTCATCCAAACAACACACTATAACGAAGAGAACCAGCATGATTCTTATTGTAGCCTCAAACAAGGACACTGCAAGCCTGAACATCAAACAGCAAATCCTCAACCACTACCCCTTCAACAAAACCGCTGAAGCCTTCCAGCAAACCCCACTCTACACCGCTGACTTAAACGGTAAAAACATGACGCTTGCGACTTTAAGCGAAGAATCTGTTAAAGCACAAAACCTACCCGACAACTTTCCAAACGCAGACTTAATCGTCTTTATCTCCAGACACAGCAGCGCAAGTGGCAAACCAACCCTATCCGTCCACACGCCAGGAAACCTTGGCGATGCAGAACTAGGCGGATTGCCCAGAAAAATCTCAGTTTCCCCTGCAACCGCAATGCGTGACGCGTTAAAAGCACTATTGCACTACAAAGAAGAATTAAGCCTCGACTATGAAGTATCCTACGAGTGCACACATCATGGTCCAAGTTTGAATGTGCCAGCGATGTTTGTTGAGTTAGGCAGCTCCCCAGCGCAATGGAGCGATTCCAAAGCTGCACAAGCCGTTGCCCACTCCGCAATGTCTGCAATCGCCAATTTCCCGAAAACCGCTAATTCAGCAGTTGTTGGAATAGGCGGAACGCACTACAACCAAAAGTTCACGCGTATGGCTTTGGCTGGCGAAGCCGTTTTTGGCCACATGATTCCCAAATACGCTGTCTCCATTATTGATTCTGAAATATTATCGCAATGCATCGAGAAAACTTTGGAGAAAGTTTCGTTGGCGATTCTTGATTGGAAAGGAATCAGAAGCCAAGACAAGCCAAAACTGTTATCGGCGCTGCAGGATGTTGGGTTGCCTTTCAAGAAAGTTTAACCAAAAATACGTTATGCCTCGTTAAGATAACTTTAAAAGTCTTGATAAAGTAGTTTTTAAACTCTAAGTTACAGTAATGTTTATTATTCATAAATGAAATCTTGAGTGTGCGATAAATATGGGAATAAAATCTTGGCTAACGCAGGCATCAAGAACCTTAAAGCTAGCTATAAAACCGGGAAGAGACGAGCTTTGGCTATCAATAAAAATCAGCCTCCTAGGCATAGGAGCAATTGGTTTAATCGGTTTCGTAATTAAACTCTTAACTTACGCAATAAGCGGCGCAACTACAGGTGCATCAGCTTAGGAATGAAAATTTATGGATAAAAAAGAAGAGCAAATGCAAGCAAAAATTTTCGTTGTCAAAACCACAACAGGACAAGAACGCAACGTAGCACGATTGATAGCTTCAAAAGTTGAAATGAACCGCATTCCCATAAAAGCTCTTCTTGTACCAGATACGTTAAAAGGATATGTGTTTGTTGAAGCTGATGGACCACATTTAGTGGAAGAAGCCATCGCAGGCTTAAGACACGTCCGCTCCAGAATCCCTGGGCTCGTAAGCTTCAACGAAATAGAACGATACATTGTTCGAAAACCAGTCATGGAAGACCTAAATGAGGATGATGTTGTCGAAATCACTGGTGGACCGTTCAAAGGCATGCGAGCCAAAATCACAAGACTCGACAAGTCAAAAGGCGAAGTTACCCTCGAATTGCTTGAGGCAACATTCACTTTGCCAATCACAGTACACTCAGACTATGTAAAACTAGTGGAAAAAGCAAAAAGATAAAACTGGTGAAACAGAAAAATGAGCGAGAAAAAAGTTGTAGAATTGCTCGTAAATGGCGGGCAAGCCAATGCAGGTCCACCGTTAGGTCCTGCTCTTGGTCCATTAGGCCTCAACATCATGGCTGTCGTCAACAAGATTAACGAGCTTACAAAAGACTATGCTGGAATGAAGGTTCCAGTGAAAATCAGCGTTGATACTGAGGACAAAACCTTCGACGTATCCGTTGGCACTCCAACCGCTTCCGCATTAATCGTTGCAGAGTTGAAAATTGAAAAGGGTTCAGGAACACCTAACACTGTTAAAGTAGGCAACTTGTCTATGGAGCAGATGGTGCGAATCGCGAAAATTAAGCGGCATGAACTTTTAGCGCCAACCCTCAAGAAGGCAACGAAAGAGATGCTTGGAACCTGCGTGAGTTTAGGAGTTACGGTTGAAGGTAAAGACCCGCGAGAAGTGCAAAAGGAAATTGATGCTGGCAACTACGAACAACTATTCGGTAGCGAATAATGATAAGCGAATATTTTTATAATGGGTTTCCAATCCCTCATTGGCACGAGGCTTAAAAATGCCCCTAGACAACAAGACAATATCAGAAGCAGTTAAACAGGCAAAGGCGAAGTCTGGCGAAAAAAAATTCAACCAGACAGTAGAGTTGATCTTGGATATTACAGAGATCGATATGAAGGCGCCAGAAGGCAAAATCCAAGAGGTTGTTGAGCTTCCTCACGCAACTGGTAAACCGAACAAGATCTGTGTTATTGCTTCTGGAGAATTTGCGTTTAAAGCACGAAACGCGCAAGCTGATTACGTTATTGAACGTGCTGACTTGGAAGCGTTAGCTGGTAAAAAGAAGGATTTGCGCAAGCTTGCCAGCGAATATGACATTTTCATTTCCGAAGCTCCCTTGATGTCGCTTGTAGGCAGAATTCTGGGTCCAGTTTTGGGTCCAAGGGGAAAAATGCCTATTCCTGTTCCGCCAAACGCTGACATTGCAGCCCTAATAAATAAGCACCGCAAGACTGTGGTTGTGAGAATGCGTAACCAACCGATTATTCAAGTTTCAGTTGGCTCTCAACAGATGAAGGATGAAGAACTTGTTGATAATATTATGACTGTTCTTCGTGTTTTAGATGGAAAATTGAAGCGCGGCTTGAAAAACGTAAAGTACGCTTTCATCAAGACTTCCATGGGTGAGCCGGTAAAAATTAAACCTTAACAGAGAGAAAAATCATGCCATCCCAACAAGTATTAGAGGAAAAGTCAAGCGAAGTAGAAGCAATAAAAGACATACTAAAAGGATACAAATCTATCGGTATCGCTAGCCTGAAGAAGGTTCGTGCTTCGCAACTGCAGGAACTAAAAAAGAGTATGGTTGGCAAAGTTTACTTTAGAGTTTTAAAGAACACGCTCATGAAGCTAGCCATTGAAGAGATGAATCAGGAAGACCTAAAGAAGCTTGAGGAATACTTGGACGGATCAAACGTTTACTTGTTTACAGATTTAAACCCGTTTAAACTGGCGCTGTTGTTGGAACGCGGCAAAGTAAGAACAACCGCCAAGTCAGGCGATATTGCCGCCATCGACGTGGTTGTTCCAGCAGGCAACACGGGTCAAGCCCCAGGTCCAATCATTAGCCAATTAAATGCTGTTGGCTTGCCCACAAGGATTGAGTCTGGCAGCGTTTGGGTCAGCAAAGACACACTGGTGGTTCGTAAGGGTGAAGAAATCAACGAGCGCCTTGCCGGTGTCCTCTCAAAACTGGGCATTAAAGCGGTTGAACTAGGCTTGTCGATGCGGGCTGTTTTGGACAACGGCTTAATGATTGTTGGCGCCCAGCTTAAAGTTGACATTGAAGCAACAAGGAAAAGCGTTGAGCAAAGCAACCAAGAAGCTTTCGCCTTAGCACTTGGCATCTCTTACCCAACCAAAGAAACAATCAAGCCACTATTGCAGAATGCACACCAAAAGGCGGTTGCATTAGCTGTCGGCGCTGCAATACCCACCAAAGAAACAATCGGCGACCTGATCCGAAAAGCGAACATGGAAATGACCAGCTTAAGCGGCGCTGTAGACAAAGCCAAGCCAAAAGCAGCCTAACCCCTTCACTTTTTGAATCGATTTTTCTATTGCTAAAAGTAGACCCTCTTCAAGTTCATCCATGACTAAATTTTTTAACATTGAACTGCAAAATTAAAGTGTTTATACCAAGGCGTTGGCTAGGCGGTTTTTCTCGCCTGTTGAAAGCTCAAGGTTGCTGAGCATCTTCTTCAAATCGCGTAGGGTGTCCCATTCTGTGGCGATGAGGGTGTCTAGAGTGCATCTCTTGTGTTTTTGCCAAATGCTAACGCGCAGAGAACGAATGCAACCTGCCTTCATTGGTGATATCCCTAACCCGGTAGGTGTTGGCCCAGAAACATTGCCTTATAACTCCACTTTCGAAGATTTCTACTGCACCCTTTGGTATTCTCTACTGCTCTTTTCCCACATAATATCGTACCACTGTTGAATTACTTGTACTAGAATTGGATTGTTTGACCACAGGTAAGGCTGCGCTAACATACTTACATTCCTCGAAGTCGAAATAAACACTTCTTTGTTGTCTTTTATGAATAACTTTGCTGATGAAGGAAAATGACGAAGATATCTTACCTGGAATTCAGGCTTCCTCTCCAGAAAAGCCAAAAATGACTTTGATGTCTGCCCCCCCCCCCGGGGGGTTGTTTAGTATAGTCCTGATTTTTACGCCTTTCTTAAGGGCTTTATCCTTTAACTCATGAATTTTTTCATGCATTATCATTGCTTCTCGGGAGTCATTCATCAAATCAATACTTGTTTGAGCCGTCTCAACTGCTTTTGTAAGCTTGTTTGCAATTGTTTCTTTCTGTGTGACCAAAACGAATTGGCATTTTTCATTATCGTCTTCGCTTTTATCGGTACTTGAAAAGTTCTTGCATATTTCTGTCATCATGTTTTTAATTTCTATGGTTTGCTTGTTTCTTCGCTGAAGTAGAATTGTTAAGCCTTCTTCTATTTGGATGGGTCTGTATTTGTTTGGTTTATTTATTATTTTTTCAACAAGGCCTTTTTCTTGGAGTTCGGAGAGTACGCGGTAAACATCTTGTGAAGCTACTTCTGCTTCTTTAGCCGTTGTTCTTCCTGTTGAGGTGCCTAATTTGGCGAGGGCTATGTAGACTTTTGCTTGCAAAACTGTAAGTCCTAAATTAACTAGCGTTTGAACTCCTTCCTCTTGTAGCAGCAAGTTTCTCTCCTCTAATGAGGCATACTCAAATTTTTTACTTGCTTTTAAGTTTTTTTCAAAAATCAGACTATAATCAAAAATATTCGTAAGATAAAACATTTTTAGGCGAAAACATACGAAAAACATGGGTGGAGAGCCAAAGCTCCTCCGACAAATTTCCAAAAAGCAACGTTTTATGCGAAACATAAAAATAAAAAGGAAACTATGAGTTTACTTTATTTACTACTAAAGCCAGAATTGGTAGCCATGAAAGACCTTAAGGACATAGACGTAAAGATTCTCAAAGAACTTCTCAAAGATGGACGGAAAAGCTTTACCACTATAGCTGAAGAATGCCATACATCAAAAGACATCATCTGGAAACATTACAAAGATATGACGAAGGCCGGCATAATAGTTGGCGCCACGATTCAATTTAATTATCCAAACTTTGGCTACAGTGGAGTAGCAATGATAATGCTCAGCGTAGAATCACAATACGTTACTGATGTTTTTGAGCGCCTTAAGAAAATTCCTGATATCACTAGCTTTCGCTATTATAATTCAACACATAGTCTTGTAGCAATTTGTAATCTAAAAAGTCTAAGAGATTTAGAACGCGTCAAAGAACTCATAAGCAAACAAAGCATAATAGATGAAATCAAAACGTTTCTTTGGACAGACGTAAGAAACATACCTGAAAACATTTTGGTAGGTACATTCGAAAACAAAACTGAGAAAGCCGATGGAAAACGTTCTCAGGCAGGTGTAGACGCTCAGAAAAGTTCAGTAAAGATTGATGAAATCGATATGCAAATAGTTGAAAAACTAACCAAAAACGGTCGCTTATCTTTCAGTAAAATTGCTCAAGAAATAGGCGCCTCAACTGACACTGTAACTAGGAGATACGAAAATCTTAGGAAAAATAATTTCATCAAGGTTTCAATTCAAATTAACCCTTTAGAATTGGGCTATCAAGCTATTCTAGACCTTAACATCGCACTCGCAAACCAAAGCAAAACAAAAGAAGTAGCGGATAAGTTATCCATAATCCCTGGCGTAGCCTATCTTGTCAAAATAAGTGGAAACTACGACCTGTTAGTTACGGCTTTAGTGAAAGATTGTAAGGATGTTATTGCAATTAATGAGGAAATCGTAAAAATACCCTATATTAAAAGAATGGAAGCAGCTATGAGACAAGTTTATTCCGCTTGGCCTGGTCTTCGTCAGTACATTTCAACATTTTGATGGTTAGGAAATATTTGCCTTCCACAGCTGACTTTCCTAAAATTTTCTGTTTCTTGTCGGTTAGTTGGTAGTCGGATGACTTACTGTGACATTTTAAAAGCATTTCGAGCAATGTACCTTTGAGCGATTTCGCTCTAAAATTAAAGGAAAGAAAAATACATGAAAAAACTCAAAAATAAAATTGCAGCTATTACAATTGCTATACTCATGACAATTTCAATGGCAGCTTCAATGATGCTAGTACCAACTGCTAGTGCGCATACGCCTCCATGGACTATTCCCACCTACGCTTTCATTACACTTGCACCTAACCCAGCAGGAGTCAGTCAATCCGTCTACGTTAGCTTCTGGATTGATAAGGCTCCGCCAAGCGCGTATAGCGATTGGGGTTATAGATGGCATAATATGACAGTGGCAGTCACAACGCCCGGCGGAACAACCACAACCTTAGGACCGTTCAGTTCCGACGCTACAGGAGGAGTGATAGGGTGCACATACGTGCCTACAGAAGTCGGCGAATACACTTTTGTTGGTCACTTTCCTCAACAAACCCCAACTAACGAGAATCCCTACCCCTATCCCTTAATTAGTCCTTCTGGTTTGAACTATATTAACGATACTTTTGAAGCCAGTACCAGCAACTTAGTGACACTCACCGTGCAACAGGCGCAGATAACAACCGCCTACCCGCCGTCTCCGCTTCCAACGGGATACTGGACACGCCCAATAAATTCAATGAACAGAGATTGGTATTCGATCGGCGGAAACTGGCTCGGACTTGCCAAAACATCGCATGGCTCCTCTGGAGTGTACGATCAGACTGGAAACTTTGATCCGTACACCACCGCGCCAACCACCGCTCACATCATGTGGACAAAGCCGCTAGCTTTCGGGGGCCAAATCGGAGGAGAATTCGGCTCCGATTCATCAAGCGTCTTCGCATCGGGAACGATGCACCAACCCCAATTGAATCCAGTGATCATATGCGGTATACTTTACTACACTGAATACCCAGGGGCTGGAAACAACTTCGGACCTCTGACCGCTGTAGATCTACGGACTGGACAGACGCTATGGACTGTGAACGCTAATACCACGCTGAGATGCGGTATGATATACAATTTCATAACAGGAGACCAGTACGGAGCCCACTCGTACCTATTTACGGGGGGGTCAGAGGGATTGGTAGCGAATCCCATAGCGCCTACGACGTGGTCAATGTATGACGCTATGACTGGACAGTGGATACTGAACATTGCCAACGTAAGTGAGGGCACGCTCGTGGAGGGTTCAAACGGTGAACTGCTAAGCTACAAGGTATCCGGAGGTCAGTTGAGTCTGTGGAACGCTAGCAAATGTATCGCAGTGGCCTCTCAGGCGATTAATAAGTATAGTGTTTATTCTGCTGCGGAAATTTGGCGGCCTCCTCAAGGAAGTACTATTGACTGGAACGGTGGATACGAATGGCGCGTACCCATAGTCACTAACATTTCAGGCGTACCCATACAATCAGAGGATATACTTTCAACTTTATGGATTAGCGACGGTGTAATACTTACTGCTGCAATGGGAGGCGGAGGGGCATTTTCTGTTGGGCCTCCAGGCGGATCTCAAGTGGGCTATCGAATTGACGCAGGTTACAGCGAAACTAACGGGCATCTGCTGTGGGGTCCAGTAAACCGAACGCTAACACCATTTACCAACGTAGTTCTGGGTCCTGTGGGCGAAGGAGTGTACACTGAATACGCACAGCAGTCGATGACTTGGAGTGGATACAGCCTCAAGACGGGAGAGAAGCTGTGGGGTCCAATTAAGGGCTGCAACAGTTCTTTGGGATACTACAATGGCGACCAAGCTGGCGCTACTTATAAGGGGGTTATAGGCTACGGCAACTTTTACAGCTTTCCGGGCTTCAGCGGAGAGGTGTACTGCTATGATGTCCAAACAGGCGCTCTAATTTGGAGCTGGAACGCTGGAAGCAGCGGGGTCGACACTCCCTATGGTACGGAGCCCCTTGGGGGGTCCTATGGTACGAGTTACATTCTTGCTGATGGAAAGCTTTACATACGGTCAGGCCACGACTTCACTGCGCCCGTATACAAAGGCGCCAAGCTATACTGCTTAAACGCGACCACTGGACAGTTGATTTGGAGCACTTTGAACTTTAACGTAGTCAATGGGCCCGCCGTCGCTGACGGCATTATGGTTTGGGACAATGCCTATGACAACCAGATATACGCTTACGGCATGGGACCGAGCAAAACAACAGTTGAAGCGCCTAACCCTGTTACATCCGTAGGATCACCCATAGTCATTCAAGGAACGGTTACCGACATCTCTGCAGGTTCACAGCAAAACGCAGTTGCAGCAAACTTCCCCAACGGTTTACCAGCAGTATCTGATGCAAGCCAAACACAATTCATGGAAGCAGTTTACGAGCAGCAGCCAATGCCAACCAACACAACCGGAGTCCCTGTTACTCTTAGTGTTCTTGACTCTAACGGCAACTATAGGCAAATCGGAAACACTACAAGTAACGCAGACGGCATGTTCTCTTATACTTGGACACCTGACATACCGGGTGACTTCACTGTCATCGCTAACTTCGCTGGTTCAGAGTCATACTATCCATCGCACGCTGACACATCATTCTATGCAAGCGCAGCACCGCCAACAGCATCTCCATATCCAGTAGTTAATTTGCCACCTACAGAGACATACTTTGCCATTTCAACAGTCGCCATAATAATTGCAATAGCCATAGTCGGCGCTTTGATTATGCTGATGCTTAGGAAGCGACCATAAAAATGTTGACAAACATAAACATCACTTTCCCCTTTTTTAGTTTTAGTCTTAAAAAGCAATGGAGAAGAGAGAAGGGCTGAGAAGGCTCTGGTTAGAATTTACAAGAAACAATAGCCTTTAGCAAGCTATGCATTTTTCTTTTTCTCCTAAAGAAAAGAAATGTTCCAGAGCCTCAGCAAACCCTCTTTCTTCACAGTCAATTTTAGATTGTAAGGATGTTATTGCAATTAATGAGGAAATCGTAAAAATACCCTATATTAAAAGAATGGAAGCCGTTATGGGACCAGTTTATTCCGCTTGGCCTGGTCTTCGTCAGTACATTTCAACATTTTGATGGTTAGGAAATATTTGCCTTCCACAGCTGGCTTTCTTAAAATTTTCTGTTTTTTGTCGGTTAGTTGGTAGTCGGTTGACTTACTGGGACCCTTTATAAGTAGTTTTGAACGACATCTGTTGCATAAAATTATAGGAAAAGAAAAAAAAATGCAAAAACTAAAAAGTAAAACTATGGCTATTTCGATTGCAATATTCTTGATGCTTTCAATGACAGCTTCAACGATGCTAATACCAAGTGCTAACGCGCAAGGTCATGCCGAAACCGTACCAACCATTGCCTACCTTGCTTGTAGTCCTAACCCTATAGGGGTCAATCAGAGCCTCTTGGTTAACATTTGGGTGACACCCCCTGTGGACTGGGCAGGTGTTCCTCGGACTGGCTATACTGTTAAAATCACACATCCCGACGGAACCGTTCAAACAATTGGGCCGTTGACAACGGTACAGGCAGATGGCTCGGCATGGTTTAATTTCGTGCCCGATGCTGTTGGCAATTGGACATTGCAGTTCTTTTACGCTGGAGACTACTTTCCGGTAGGAACCCCATACAAATCACCCAAACCACCCTATCCATATGCATTTCAAACAACATACGCAGTTAACTATACGGGCTCCGAAAGCCCAATAACGCATCTTAACGTAACAGAGGCGCAGGTTCCTGGTTACCAGCCAACTCCACTTCCAACCGCTTACTGGCAGACCCCAATCTCAGTCGAGAACAGAGAATGGAGCCAGCTTTTGGGAGACTGGTGTCAGGTCGGTTACGATAGCACCGGGGATTTCTATCAGCCATATGGTCAAGCGCCAAACTCTGCCCACATACTATGGGCGAGGACATCGGGCTTAGGCGGCATGGTCGGAGGGGCATATAACGACAGTATATACAGTGGCGTTCCCGTGAGCGATGCTACTTACCAGGGTGGAGTACTTGTCCTAGGATACCAGTACACGAGCGTTATCTACACTATAACCATCGCCATTGCCGGATTAGGTTATTACAGTGCACCTGACGGGGTCCATTGCATAGACTTACGTACTGGACAACAACTATGGGTTAATCAAAACATTACTTTGTCCGTCGCTACATCTGAAGAGTACGTTACAATTGGCTTTGGCTCCCCAACCGATTCCTACAATGCGTATTTGATGAATATTGGCTCGAGGCTCCAAAAGTGGAGTGCATACACGGGAACTTTGATTTGCGATGTGCCTGGCATGTCGGGTACCTTCGTTGCCCCCTACGTCTACAGCGTGCAGACGATAGGAAGTGGTGCTACTGCTCAGAATTATTTGATCAAATGGAACGCATCCGGTATCAGCGCCAACTTCACAAGCAGGATTGTATACAACGTAACCTATCCGCTCAATGGCATCACTGGGATATGGAATAATGTAGGGTTTTATTTCGGCGTCGGGGCAGCTACGACGATATTAGAAACCCCCATTGTTCCCTCTGGATCTTTTGACACTGATACAGGGCAAATACTGTGGACCAATAATTTTACCATTGCGGAAAGATCATTTAGCTCACTCAGCGGTGTTATTACACAAGAAGGAACGTACGTCTATGCTCTGCTTAATGGGGATCCTAATAACAACGGATTGAGGCCATTAGCGGGGATAGATTTGTTAACCGGAGCTGTTCTGTTCAATGACACTGTCACCACATATCCTTGGGGAAGTTTCTGGAGTTACTCCAAAGCTGCAGCTTACGGCATGGTCTACTACCCGACCTACACCGGATACGTCTGGGCAATTAACGCTACGACAGGGGCAATAGAATGGAAGGGAGGCTACAATCCCGTCGGCTATGAGACTCCATACGGTTGGGAAACTTTCTTCTCGCAAATCATGGTTGCCAACGGCAAAGTCTACGCTTCCAACAATGAGCACAGTGAGGCTCCTCCTTATTATCAGGGGGACCAGCTCTGGTGCCTCAACGCAACAACAGGAGCGACCATATGGAATATAGCGTTTTGGTCACCTAACTATGATATGCAACCAATTATAGCGGACGGCCTCCTCATAGCCACCAACTATTATGACGGTCGCCAGTACTGCTTTGGCATGGGACCAAGCGCTACCACTGTTACCGCACCCAACCTTGGCGTGACAACTTCCACACCTGTGACTATAACGGGCACAGTATTGGATAAATCTCCTGGCAATCAACAACAACTATCAGCGGAATTTCCCAACGGTCTACCAGCGTATCTGATGCAAGCATGAGTCAGTGGATGGAGTACGTTTACATGCAGAAGCCAATGCCAACAAACGTGACTGGTGTTCCAGTTACACTCAGCGTTATCGACTCTAACGGCAACAACAGACAAATCGGCACTACTACAACTGATTCCAGCGGAACGTTCGCTTCCACTTGGACGCCTGACATTCCAGGCAATTACACTGTCATCGCTACCTTTGCAGGTTCACAGTCATACTATGGATCTAATGCCGAAACACATTTCTATGCCAGTTCTCCAGCGCCAACAGCATCACCATATCTACACCGTACTTCTGTCGCCAACTGTACTTTGTTCCTGCGTCGCCGGCACTAGTCGCTATAATCATCATAGTCTATTGCTGTCGTGCTAATGTTGATGGCTCAAGAAGCGGCCATAACGACTCGCAAACAAAAAAATCACTTTCCCCCTTTTTTAGTCTTAAAAACGCATTGGAGAAGAGAATAAGGGCTGAGAAGGCTCTGGTTAAATTCACGAAAAGCAATAGGTCATAGTCAAGCATTTGCATTTTTCTTTTCTCCTTAAAAAATGTTCCAGAGCCTCAGCAAACCCTAATGCTCTAAGATGTCACCAATCCCTCATTGTCTTTTTTTAGAAAACATGGCTTGGTCTTTCCAAGTGGCGCAATCTAATTTTTTTAAAAATATATTCATACATGCTAACAAGCAGAAGAACAGCACCAATAGTGCCAAGGAGTGCGTAAAAAGGTGCTCCGTACATAGAATTTATGTTAAAGCTGATACTTGGCTTATACAAAAAATCGTTAAAATTAAGTCTGATTTCTAGATTAAAGCCTAAGAGAAGTTACCGCGGATTAGTGTTCTTACACTTTTTGTGTCTGTTTTGATAAGGCTTAATAGTTTCTTACGTCGTGTACATTTCAATTATAACGTGACTTGTCATGGTTGATGTTTGGCTTCCCTACGGAAAAACCGACGTGTGCGTCAGAGTTCCAGCCCGAAACCTCCTCGGCACAATCGAGCCCAGCGAGCGCCAAGGCGCATCGGACGCTAAGGCTGAAGTTGAGCGAGCCCTAAAAGAACCCATCGGCTCTAAGCGTTTAAGCGAAATTGCCAAGCCAGAAAGCAAAGTCGCAATTGTCGTGGATGATGCTACTCGCAAAGCGCCAAGTGAAGTGATGCTTTTGCCAGTGCTCGCCGAGCTGAATCTGGCTGGCGTAAAAGATGAGAATGTCACGGTTATTTTTGGCTGCGGAACCCACCGGGCAGTTAAGCCTGAAGAAGCCGCAGAACTGCTTGGTGCGGAAGCGCTTAAACGCGTAAAAACAATCAGTCATGACTGCCGAGCCACAGACTTAGTTTATGTGGGCACGACTAAGACGCATGGCAACAAAGTGTATGTTAACCGCGTTTTAGCTGAGGCAGACGTGAAAGTGCTTTTGGGCGATGTTGGCTTCCACTATTATGCGGGTTATGGCGGTGGAAGAAAAAGCGTTTTGCCCGCTGTCAGCGGCGAAGAAACCATCAAGCACAACCACGCCATGCTACTGCACGCCAACGCCAGAACAGGAATTTTAGAGGATAACCCAGTGCATCGGGACATGACTGAAGCGGCAAGATTAGCCAAAGTAGACTTCATCGTAAACGTTGTCGAGAACAAGAAGGGCGAAATCGTAAAAGCCTTCGCTGGCGATTTGGAGCAGGCGTTTATGGAAGCCGTAAAACTGGTCGACGAAATGTACCGCATAACAGTGGACCGCCGAGCAGACATCTTAGTCGTAAGCGCAGGCGGCCATCCAGCGGACATGAATCTGTACCAAGCTTACAAAGCGCTGGACAACGCGTTGGACGCAGTTAAACGCGGAGGCGTAATAATCCTCGTTGCCGAGTGTCCTGAAGGACATGGGAACCAAGTGTTCTACGATTGGATGACGCGTTTGGGCGATTTGAAAAATGTTGAACGCGAAATTAAACGCAACTTTGTTATGGGCGGTCACAAAGCCTATTACCTCTTAAAAGCACTGCAAAACCACCAGATAATCTTGGTTTCTTCCCTGCCTGATTACTATGCAACCAGCATATTCAAACTGAAAACCGCGAGAGCAGTAAACGATGCGTTGGGTGAAGCGTTGAAAATTGCTGGCTCAGCCTCAAGAGTTTGGGCGATGCCTCAGGGCAGCTACACTTTGCCCATCTTCAAAGCGCCGGAAGAAACAAAGACTTAAACAATCTGCCCACTCCATGCCAAAAGCAACGGATTGAAGCATAAAGCGCAACCTTTAAGTTACAACGGTGAAATTTGGTTTAAGAAGGCGAAATAATGCAACAAACCTTCAAGCTCCGCAAATTTGCCCCCGACGACTTACAAAGCGTAATGCAAATCAACCGCGTCTGCCTACCAGAAAACTACACGGACTTTTTCTTTATGGACTTGCACCAGCGTTTTCCAGAAACCTTCATTGTGGCAGAAGAAAACGGAGCAATCGCGGGCTACATCATGTGCCGCATCGAAGTCGGCTTATCAAATTATGGGTTCGGCGGCTTAATAAGAAAGGGACATGTCGTATCCATCGCGGTTTTGCCACAGTACAGGCGCAAAGGCGTCGCTCAAGCAGTAATCAACAGGGCGTTGGAAGGCATGCAATATTACAAGGCTAAACAATGCTTCTTAGAAGTCAGAGTAACAAACGAAGCGGGCGTATCGCTCTACAAGAAGCTTGGCTTTGAAGTTACCAGAACCATAAACGGGTACTACTCTGATGGCGAAGACGCCTACGTCATGACAAAACGATTTTAGGTTGAGTTACCATTCTTTTTAAGGCCAATGGAACAGCCAAGTTTACCGTAACAATCAACGCTAACAGTCCATAGCGTATTCCCGTTGCCAGAGCAGCGGTGTCAACGAACACTTGGAAGTTTTGTGCTCCCGCGACCAATTCATCATGCCCATGCCAAGCGTTACCAGCGTCAAAGGTATGGCAGCGTAAAGAGAGCTGTTTCTTTAATTTTAAACAGCAAAACATACGAGAAAACTAATGTTGGCGCGTAAAATGCGAATGCGCCTAAAATGCCAAGCGGCCACCCGAGCGGATTCAACTCTATAGCCAAACCTGTAACGTTAATGGCGTAGAATGTTGTTACAATATCAAACATCCAAAATGCTAAAGCAACGCCTTGAAAAGAAAACAGCAAATTCCGCCATTTTTCCGAAGTCTCAGGCACAATTTTAGGGTTTGTGTTTTTCAGCTTAAGATACGTTATGCTGGAGGCTGGAATCAGCAAGATGAACAGGTACATTAAGCCTAGCCAAGCGTCGCCGCCTTCGAAGAGCGCGGCTATGTTGAATATCCAGATTAGCCCTGTTGCGACTAGAAAGCCTTGAGCTAAACTTTTCAGTGACCCCATAACAGGTCTTCTTCCCCATTATGCCCTGTCGCATGATTACCTACATAACCTTTATTCCCAAATCCAAACTTCAACCGTAATGTTGTACAGCGGAACAATTATAAGCCAACCACTCATGATGCTGCTAAGCAGGGGAACAAGAAGTATGGCAAAAATAGCTATGATAAGGCACAAAAAAAGAATCGCACTCATCGCCCACGACAACAAAAAAGAAGACATGCTGGAATGGGCAAAATACAACATTGCCAAGACTATCAGCGTATCTTCCCAGATTACGATTGTTATAGGCAACGGTTAAACAATCAATAGAGCCTTTGCTCATTTTTCATACATTTTACATTTAAATCCAAAATTTACTCAAATTCCTTCTTTTATGGCAAGGCAATAGATGTTATAACTTTTTCCGCAAATACGCGCGCAACAATTTAGTAACGCAACTTCTTTAAAACGCTAATCATTATAATAGTGTGAGGAATCAAGTAAATGTCCATCCAGAAAACTCCGGAAAAAAACACCATACTCTTCGTATGGTTCAACCAGTATGCTGGAATTCTCCTAAAAACCCCCACTAAAACGCTTGCCATAGACCCAGTAGACATCAAACCCAAAAGCCTCCAAAACGTAGATGCAATCCTAATAACCCACGAACACTACGACCACCTAGACCCACGATTAATAACAGAAATCCAAAAAGCAACAAACTGCACAATAATCGCTGACTCAGCCTCAACAAAAAAACTCCAACACGCCATACCCACCGAAAAACTCCAAGAAATAAAACCCGGCGCAGAAATCAAAATCGGCGAAGTCTCAGTCAAAGCAGAAAAATGCAATCACACCGCACAAGCCCCAGTAACCTACATAATAACCAGCGAAGACGAAGTCAAAGTCTACCATACAGCAGACAGCTTACCCTTCCCAGAACTAGCAGCCATGGGGCAAAGAGAAAAATTCGACGTAGTCTTCTGCACAGTTGGCATAGCTCCAGGCTCCACACCGCAAACAG
Source organism: Candidatus Bathyarchaeota archaeon (assembly GCA_963715865.1). Lineage (GTDB taxonomy): Archaea > Thermoproteota > Bathyarchaeia > Bathyarchaeales > Bathycorpusculaceae > Bathycorpusculum. The sequence goes on along the minus strand of OY970280.1, from coordinate 1,615,759 downwards.
GCTTCGAAATAGCACGATTAACCAAGCCACAAGTCGCAGTACCATACCACACAGCATCAACAGCAAGCCAAACTCAATTCGCTGAAATAATAAAAAAGGAACTGCCAAGAACTGCATGCTTGATTCCAGAACAAAACAAAATCTACCAAGTATCAAAAAGGAAGTGAAAAACTTGAAAACAGACCAAATCATCCAAGAAAAGAAAGACAAAATGGCAAACATACTCTTCAAAATCGACGCAGTAAAATTCGGAGTATTCAAGCTAACAAGCGGAAAAGCAAGCCCCTACTACATAGACCTAAGAGTAATCCCAAGCTTCCCAGATGCATTCAGAGAAATCTGCGACTTCTACGCTGAATACATAGCCAACCAAATCGGACTAAAAAACTTCGACCGAATAGCGGGAGTACCAATTGCCGGAATCCCCTTTGCATCCCAAATCGCATACAACCTCAAAAAACCCTTCCTGTACGTGCGCAAAGGCATCAAACTGCACGGAAGAGAAAGAAGAGTAGAAGGAATCCTTGTATCAGGAGACAAAGTTCTACTAATCGACGATTTAGTCACCACCGGATTAACCCTCAAAAAAGCCGCTGAAGCCGTAAGAGCCGAAGGTGGCGTTGTAACAGCCGCCGTCGCTTTTCTGGACCGAGAAGAAGGCGGAAAACAACTACTTGAAAAAAGCGACATAAACCTTCACGCATTACTGAAAATAAGCGAAATAGCAAACACACTGTACGAAATAGGCGCCATAGACCAAGAAAGCCGAAAAACAATCCTGAAACAAGTCAAAAAACAATGAAAAATTAAATTTTTAATCGTAAAATATCAAATTGGTTTCTTCAAGTAGCGTATGCAATTTTTCCACAGCATCATAAACGTCTTGTTCTTTTTTGGCTCCAGTACAAACCAGTTTTCCACTTGCAAAGAGCAAAATCACTACTTTGGGCTCTTGCATCCTGTAGATTAAGCCTGGGAACTGTTCAGGTTCGTACATGGCGTGACCAAGCGTGTAAGCTGCCTTTTCTAAGTCAATCATGCCGCCTAAGCCGCCTGAGGCAACAATGTTTTGTATTTTTAATTCTGGTTTGCTGATGATTATTATGCCGCCTTTTTTAAGTTCCTTAACCACTTTCATGACAGCTCTGCGAGTTTCCTTCTCTGATTTAGCGCCAGTGCAAACCATTTTTCCAGAACTGAAAATTAAAGTCGCAGTTTTGGGACGTTTTAATCTAAAAACTAGTCCTGGAAACTGTTCAGGGCGATATTCAACACCTGGATAACCCTTAACCACAGCATTCAAGTCAACTTTCTGGTTCAGCGTTGCAGAAGCGACCACATTTTCGATGCTTATTGTAGCTTTAACTTTTGGCAATCATTTCCCCTCTTGCTTTAACCGCCCTTAAATATTTCTTATCAAAGGCTGACTTTATAAAGACATCTGTGGCTGTCACTGTACTCCATTCTGTTGTTCAGGTCTTTTCTTCTCTCTTAACATAGGAATAATAAATTCGATAATCACCAGCAACACTATAAGCGCAATAATCAATGGTAAACCCCACTGGTTATTCCTCATGAAAAGTGTTATCCATCCAAACCATGGAATACGCATAACAACTTTGCCTACTACCATGTTTTGGGGGACTCCTGGGGGGTTGTTGTTGTCCCACGGGTCTGTCCCCGAGCCTATCTGTGGGGTTTGTGGCCATGGGTTTCCGTTTCCGTCGCCTTTAGTAAGGTAATATGTGGTGCCGTTAACTTCTTCTGTGCCTATTATGCGGTGCACAATTAATTCACTTGAGTACGGGCTCGGGCTGTGGAAGACGATTATGTCGCTGTTTGGATAGTTAGTGTTCAGGTCTTTGGGGTCTATGCCTTGGACGATTATGATGTCGCCTATACTCAGGGTTCGGTCAAACGGGTGGGTTAAGCTTAACCAGAAGTTATCGTTGGCACCGTAAGGAATGCACATGCTGCCGCTTTCCACAGTCAACGCGGGATCAGGCGTGTTAAGCGCTAGTTGCTAAGCCAAAGAAAAAGCCAAGAACTATTACAACAATCAAGACGATGGCAACTACCGTTTTGAAATAATCATTTTTCCATAACTTTTTTAGAGCAATCAAACTTTTGCCTCTAATGGTGAAGTGGTTCCTGTTCATAAAGAGTTCCTACTTTTTAAAACTTACCGTTTTAAAATAAAGAAAAATAAGAGAGGCAAGATGATGCAATCAGTTTTAAGTTTCTGGTTGCACTGTTTTAGATTTTCTTTTTACTTAACACTTCGCGGAATACCTTGCCGCATTTTGGGCATTCGTAGAGTCCGATTTCCAGCTGCATTCGTTTTCCAGCTTTATCTGGACGACCAGCCATCTTCCACGTCTTTTTCGGCTTTGAAACTTCAGTTCCGCATTTTGGACATTTAGCCATTAAATTTCCTCCATATCACCGCTTCCATGGTTTATGCTGATAGAATAAAAAACTTTCCATAGCTTTCAAATAGATATTTTTCGTTTTAACGTAGCGTTTATACAAATTTTTGTCTATGCCCTTGGAACTGCTTTAAGGAAATGGTTGAAAGCGTTTAACAAAAGCTTGAATATTAGCCAAAACAACAATAATTAATCAAGCCATTAGGAACCAAAAGTTAAAAAAGTTTCCTTAAAAAACCTGTAATCCTAGTTAATCTTCCCTAACATTTTTTATATCCGAATCCCTAGCTTATCTTGGCATTTGAGGTTTACTTTATATTGCAGGCAACTTCTGAAAATGCTTTTGAAATGCTTGTGAAGCCAGTTCGAAGGCTCGTTGAACAGAAAGGATTCTCTAAACCAACTGAACCTCAAGAAAAAACAATCCCCAAAATTCTTGACGGCAAAAACGTCCTGTTAATTTCACCTACAGCCACGGGCAAAACAGAAGCCGCCTTCCTGCCCGTGCTAAGCATGCTTCTTAAGGAACCCAAAACTCCAGGCATAAAAGTATTGTACATTACGCCATTGCGGGCTTTAAACAGAGACTTGCTTGAGCGGCTTCAGTGGTGGTGCAACAACCTAGACATAAAACTCGCCGTCAGGCATGGTGACACCGAAACAAAAGAGAGAACCCGTCAATCCCGAAGCCCACCTGACATCCTCATAACAACCCCTGAAACCCTGCAAGCTATACTTTCCGGCTGGATTTTACGTCAACACCTGCAAAGCTTACGGTGGGTAATAATTGATGAAGTACACGAGTTAGCTGATAGCAAACGCGGAAGCCAACTGTCTCTGGCACTGGAACGTGTCAGAAGCCTAATCGGCAAAGACTTCCAAATGATCGGTTTATCCGCTACAATTGGCAGCCCAGAAAAAGTCGCTCAGTTCCTCGTCGGCAATAAGCGTCCTGTCGAAATCATCCGTGTTCCCGTTGCCAAAATGGTGAAGCTGCAAGTAATCTACCCTAAGCCAAGTGAGGAAGATGTAAGGTTTGCCGCGAAAATCTACACGCATCCAGAAGTAGCGGCTAGACTGCGAATTATTCGCGATTATATGAGCAAACGTAAATCTGTTCTTTTATTTACAAATACGCGTTCAATCTCGGAAGTTTTAGCATCCAGATTTAAAGTGTGGGACATCGATTTTCCAATCTCAATTCACCATGGCTCTTTAGCTAAGCTCTCACGAATAGCTGCGGAAACGGGGTTAAAGCGGGGTGAACTTAAGGGTTTAATCGCTACCAGCAGTCTCGAATTAGGCATAGATGTTGGACGCATAGACCTTGTTATTCAGTACATGAGTCCAAGGCAAGTTACAAGGCTTATTCAGCGGGTTGGACGCGCAGGCCACACTTATGGGCATGTGGCCGAAGGCGTAATTATCGGCATGGATTCAGATGATACGCTTGAAGCCTTAGTTATTGCCCGCAGAGCCCTCAAAGAAGAGTTGGAGCCCGTTGAAATTCCAGATAAACCCTACGACGTTTTGGCTCATCAAATTGCTGGGCTACTGCTTAAGAGCAGGCGATTAGAATTTAACGATGTTTTAGAGTTAGCACGCAATGCTGCACCGTTTGAAAACTTAACCTTGGAAGATGTTGAAAAAGCTTCTCAAGTATATGCATGAGCGTTTTCCACGTTTAGCCTGGGTGTCCTTTGAGGATCAAGTTGCTTTGAAGCCTCAGCGGTCTAAGGCTTTGTTTGAGTACTATTTTGATAATTTGTCGATGATTCCTGAGGAGAAACAGTTCCTTGTTATTGACGAGTCATCGGACACTTCGATTGGTGTTTTAGATGAAGCGTTCATGGCGGAGTACGGCAAGCCAGGAACAAAATTCATCATTACGAGGCAGCCCATGGCAAATAATCCATGCCACGGAAGACAAAGTTTACGTGCGGCCAGTTGACGATCCGACTGGTTCAATTCCCAGCTGGATAGGCGAGGAAATTCCAGTGCCATACGAGATAGCGCAGGAAGTGGCAGAAATACGCGGTTTTGTTGAGGAAAAAATGCGAAGCGGGCTTTCGCCTGAAGAGGTCAGTGCCTTGCTTTCTGAACGTTACATGGCTGATAAGGAGACGATTTTGCATGCGTTGGCTGAGACGGTGGAGCAGGTGAACGCTGGCTTTGCGGTTCCTACTCCCAAGCGGATTGTGGTTGAGGATTGGGGTGAATTTGTTATTATTCACTCTAATTTTGGTTCGCTAATTAATCGTGCTTTAGCGCAGTTGCTTGGGGAAGTGTTGTCTGATAAGCTTGGGCGGGGCATGGTGGTTCAGCATGATCCTTACCGTATTTTTGTGCAGACCATGGGCAGTATGAGTGCTGAGGGACTGGTTGAAGTCTTTAATGAATTGAAAGGCATGAGTGCGCAAGCGGTTAAGGATACGTTGACAAGGTCAACTATAAAGACTGGATTATTCAAGCGACGAGTAATACAAGTAGCCAGACGTTTTGGCGCATTAAAGAAGTGGGCTGACTTTAGCAACGTTAGCATTCAGAAGTTGATTACGAGTTTTGAGGGTACGCCGATTTATGAGGAGGGTTTGAAGGAGGTTTTCTCTAAAGACCTTGACGCAGATGGGCTTGTCATGGTGCTTAAGCGGATTCAGTGACGGTGAGGTAGGCTTGCAGGTGGTTATGACTGGCGGCAACGCGACTCCGGTTGCTCGCGTGGGCATTGAGCGGGTAAGCATGAAAACGGATCTTATTCCGCCTGAGAAAATGCGTGCAGTGCTTATCGCGGCAGCTAAAGCACGATTACTTAATGAAACGGGCAATTTTGTTTGCACTAACTGTTGGGATTACATGGAGATGATTCGCATCAAAGATTTGCCTGATAAACCTAAGTGTCCCAGATGCGGGTCTTTTGCGCTTGGAATGTTGAAGGTGGAAGAGGAGAAGGCATTGCCGTTGATTGAGAAGAAGGGACGTTTAGCTAAGGACGAGGAAAAGATGCAGTTGCAGGCTAAGCAGACTGCTGAGTTGATTGAAAAGTATGGTAAAGTGGCTGCAGTGGCATTGAGCGCTCGGCGAGTTCAAACGGCGGACATTGCGGCTGTTCTGGAGAAGGAGCCTAAGCTTTCAGACCGATTTTACGAGTTGGTTTTGGAGGCTGAACGCAAGGCGTTGAGTAAACGGTTTTGATAATGACGTTGCAGTTTGCCTTTTTTTAAAATTGTTTGTTTTATGAGGAATAACAGCAACTTTTTAAACCTAGAACCGCTTATTTTGATTATCTGTTTATAATGCCAGTAGGAGAATAAAGAAGAGTGGAAATAAGCCGAAAGAATTTACGCGATGAAGTTCTTGAACGCGTCAAATACGTGAAAACATGTGTTATGGCGCGGGAGCTTTGTTTGCTTGTGCGCACCAACAGGGCTGTCTTGGAGCCTAAGGATGTGCAGGAAGTTTGTCAGTTCGTTTCGAATCTGTGCAAAGAAGAAGGTTGCGTTGAGCCAAGTGAACTCTGCATGAAAGCAGCAAACGCGGTTGGCTCGGCTGATGAAGAAAAATATCTTGAATTGTGCGCTCAAAGCTGCGTAAAATGTGGGGAAGCTAGAAGGCCGCAGCCGAAAAAGGACGCTTACGTGGCATAAAAAGCATGATTGTTGAAGGGTGAAAGTGTTAGAATGTTTATTGCGCCTTTTGTTCCAAGTCCAAACTGTGTTGTAGAATACATGTTGAAATTGGCTGATTTGAAGGCTGGCGAAGTACTGTTTGACTTAGGTTCTGGAGATGGCAGAACTGTGATTATGGCGGCGAAAACTTTTGGCGCCAGAGGGGTCGGTATCGAGTTGCGTGAGGATTTGGCGAAAAAAGCGTTGAGTACTATTCATGAGAATGGTCTTGAGGATAGAGTAACAATTGTGAATGGTGACATGTTTAACGTTAACTTAACTTCGGCTGACGTGGTTTACTTGTATTTGACGACGAGTGCAAATGAGAAAATCAGGCCCAAGCTTGAGAGTGACCTTAAGAAGGGTGCACGCGTGGTTTCGCATGATTACGAGATTATTGGTTGGCGTCCTGAGAAAGTTGAGAATTTCTGTGAAAACCCCCAGTTAGGCTATCCTTCTCACACAATTTATCTGTACAGGAAACCATAGTTTTTCCCTTTATTGATTGGAAAAAGGTTTTTAGTCTCCTATCTTCACTGTTCAAAAAGAGTGTTTACTAAAAATGCAGTTTATTCCATGGCAAAACATAGCCGACTGGCATTGCAAAGCATGCGGTTACTGCTGCAAACTCTACAGCGTCGTCTTAGACTTCACGGAATGGCTAAAAATCGCCAAAACTTTTGGCATGGAAACAACCGTGGCTGGCTTAGACCGATTCTTCATTAAAAGGGCAGACGATGGCTCCTGCGCTTTCCTATGCAACCACACAAACAACTACTACTGCGGCTTGCAGAACATGAAGCCTGAAGCATGCAAACTCTGGCCCTTCAAAATACTTTCAGAACCAAAATACGGGCAGCAAAACCAAGCAGCATACGATTATGGCGGGATGCGATTGTACATTTACGCGGACACGATGTGCAGCGGCTTACGGTGTGGCACGCCAACATGGGACTTCCGCTACACAACCATAAGAGAGTTTGCTGAACTAGCGCTAGGAATTAGACAGGTGCAGTATAAAACGACTAGAGCGGTCGCGTTTAGGCAGCAACAATGGGGCAGACGACTATTCCCATAAAAAAGGACTTTTTTCTAAGAATTAAATTACGGCTTGTTTAGAGCATTAGTTTTTCCCGATTGCCTCGATTAGGTTATTAAGTTAGTTTTAAACTCTTAACCAGCAAACTGTCCTGTTAACAAGTGAGGTAACGGTTGTATGCCCAAGGCTAAAGTTGGCGTTTCAATGCTCTACTGCCTAGGCGAACCATTCAATCGGATGGTTAAGCGTTTAGGCACTGTGGACACGCGTTACGTTGAAGTTTTAGATGACGGCAAGCATGAACTTGACAAAAAACGCGTCGCCATGCTCAAAGAAGCCGCGAAATCATACGGTTTAGAATACTCGTTACATGCGCCCTTCGCTGACATCAACATTGCTTCGCCGTCAAAAGTCATGCTAAACACCGCAATAAAACGCCTCAAACAATCCATCGCCTACGCTAACGCGTTGGACGCTAAACTCTGGGTTTTCCATCCTGGAACGCAAACAGGCATCGGCCAATTCTACCCCGGCGCCGACTGGAAACAAAACAACCAAAGCATCCAAGAACTCTACGAGACAGCGGAAGAATACGGGGTAAACATTGCTCTGGAAAATTTGCCAGCAAAATACTGGTTTTTAATGAATAAACCAGAGGAATTTACTCGATTCTACAGAGAAACTAACCTGCCAATCGGCATCGTCATGGACCTCGGCCACGCCAACCTCGAAGCCCAAATAGAACCATTCTTCAACATGTTAGCTGACAAAATCATCCACGTCCACGCCAGCGACAACAACGGCATTGAAGACCAGCACCTCGGCATAGGCCAAGGCAAAATCGACTGGAACTGGTTTGCACAAACCATAAAAAAATTAGGCTACGACAAAACCGTAATCCTCGAATCTACAACCAACATCACAGAAAGCCTACAAAAACTGCGGCAGCTTCTCGGTTAGCTTTTCCTAAGCGGCAGTTCAAGCTCCATAAAATCCTCAGCCAGCATCGTGTGTGCAAAGACCTTTTTTGCCTGTTCCAAAAGCACACTGGCATCAGGATACCTTGCGCTGATATGCGTCAAAACCAGCCGCTTTGCTCCAGCTGCCTTCGCTTGTCCTGCAGCTTGGCTAGGCGTTGAATGCCCATCCAATGCTGCTTTCTCGCTCAGTGAATCGTCAAAGGTGCAGTCATGAATAACTAAATCCGCTCCGGCAGCAAACTTTGCAAACCCTTCGAACGGTCTGGTGTCGCCTGTGTAAACAATTTTTCGCCCAGCCCGAAGCGGCCCCATGACGTCGCTTGGCTTAACCACCCTGTCGTCTGCCATTTTGATTTCTTCGCCGCCCTGAAGCTTAGACCACAATTCGCCCTCGGGAACTCCGAGCGTCAAGGCTTTTTTCGGGTAAAACTTTCCAGGGCGCGGCTTCTCTATAAACGCGTAAGCGTAACTGTCCACGGCATGGTTAGACCTGGCAGCCTCAACACTGTATTCTTCTTCATCCAGAATTATGCCTTCGCTTAAAATCTCGCTGATTTCCACTGGGAACGTTAAACCAAACTTCAGGGTCTCTTTAGCGCAAAGCAGAAAATCCTTAATCCCTGGGGGGCCATACACAGCGACTGGCTCTTTGCGGTCCATTAACGCCATCGTTTGCAGCACCCCTGGCAAACCCAGCACGTGGTCACCATGCAAGTGAGTGAGAAAAACTTTTAGTTTCTTGTGGAAGCTTACTTTTGCCTGCATCATTTGCCGCTGTGTGCTTTCGCCGCAGTCAAACATCCACTGCTCCTTTGGACATTGGAGGACGACGGCTGGTAGGCTCCGCTTCAGGGTTGGAACGCTGCCGCTTGTTCCCAAAAACACCACGCGAATACTCACTTAGTCATGCACCTTCTCGAACACTGCGATTTCCCTTGTTAGCGTTCTATGTACGTAGGCGAAATGGGACTCCACATGCCTATACCCCAACGCCGTGCCTAACGCTTTAATGTTTAATGTTTTAGGCGAAGCAATACAAATCCGTTGCCCCACCCCCAACAAGCAATGCGCTGAAGCCAAAACCTCCTGCACCAACTGCTTAGTCGTAGACTTCAATGTGCTTGATGAGCGACCATACGGCGGGTCAGTAACAACACAATCAACCTCCGTAAAGGGCAAATGGCGTGCATCAGCCAAAACTAAACCTTCAGCAGTGATATTGAAGTGCTGCAGGTTTTTTCTGCAACCCAAAACCATCCGCCTCTGAGCATCAACACCCAACGCTCTGCAGCCGATGTACGTGGCTTCAATAAGCGAGCTGCCTGTTCCGCAAAACGGGTCAAGCACTAAGTCTTCAGTTTTTCCATGCGCCAAATTCACCATGCAACGGGCAAGTTTCGACGGCATGGCAGACGGGTGGAAGAACGGTTTTTTGCGCGGTCTGCGTTCTGAGAAGGTTTTGGTTTGGATTTCGGTGAGCTTCAAACCAAAAACGAGTTTTTCGTTGGTTATTATGCCGATGAAGGTTTTGTCTGGGTTTTTGAGGTTTACCTTTGTGTCTTGTGTGCGTTGCAGTATTATTTTTCCCAGTTTTCCTTCCAGCCTCATAGTGTTGATGGCTTGGTCCGCGTAGTTTTTTATGCGGTTTATCCGTACCGAAAAGCTTTCGCCCGGTTTCAAAACTGCTTTGAAGTCAGTATTGCTTGCGGTTTTACTAATTTCCGTTTCAGTGGCGTCTGATTTGAAAAGCTCCAAGGCGCAAAGTCTCGTGAACGCTGCTCTAACCTGCACTGCTTGGACGCTGCCGAGCTCTGATTCCAACCGCAAAGTCTGGTCGAGAACTTCAACGTTCCCATAGCCATAGCCTTCTGCTTCCAGTATCGCTTTAACTTCAGCAGCAGGCAAAGACTCGCTCTCGCCCGATAAGAGGAAAAAAAGTTTAGCCAACTATTTTTGCGCCCTAAGTTCTTGGCTTATCAGCGGCGCCAACGAAACCTTACTCACACTGCCAGGCACGCTGTCGGTGCCCACGATTTCCTCCACGCCTGCGTCAAGGATGCGTTTTTGTGCGTCGCCAATCAGCAAGCCGTGCACGCAAGCGCAAAAAACATGTTTGGCGCCTTGTTCGCGGAGGATTTTTGCTGCTCCCACGATGGTGCCGCCCGTGCTGATTATGTCGTCGAAGATTATGACGGTTTTGCCTTTAACGTTTAAGCCTTCAGCGGTCTGCTTAGTTTGTCCAGTATAGCGGTCACGCTGCTTATCCAAATGCCCAGCTTCGCCGCCTAAAACCGCTTGCGCCTGCTTCGCAATATACATTGCACCCTTGTCAGGCGACAGGGCAAATGCTCCTTTGAAGCCTTTCTGCACAAAATACTCTGCCAAAAGCGGTATAGCACTCACTGTTCTGGCTGGAAACGAAAACTGTTCGAGCGCATGTTCCGAGTGAGTGTTCACTGTTAATAACTCGTCGATTCCAGCTGCCTTCAGCATCCGCGCGACGGTTTCAACACTTATACCTTCGCCCTGCAGAAACATCTTATCCTGACGGGCATAGGCCAAGTAAGGCACAACCGCCAAGACCTTATCGGCGCCGCCTCGCTTTGCTGCATCAGCCATGAACGCTAACTGAAAAAGCCTCCCATCCTGAGCCGGCGGACACGTAGTCTGCACAATAGCCACACTTTCGCCTTGAACGCTACCTTCCAAACGAACATACGATTCCCCGTCAGGAAAAACCTTAAACGCAACAGGAACATTCCCAAAACCAGTTAACGCTGAAACCTTTTCAGCAAGCTCCTTCGACGCTGGACCAGCAATAATCTTCATTATAGTTTCCTCTTTCCTTAAGAATGCGAGTTTAAGTTTTAAGGCTTTATCTATAAGGATTAGAGCAATCATTTTTGAGAAACTGGCTTACGGAGGGATACCCTCTTTTTAGACCTAGTTTCAGTAGCTAAAAAGATACCTACCCTACCGATTCCTCAGTTTTTTGCTTTAACTTCCAGATAACCTTCGATGGCTTCCTTGATGTTGCTTAAGGCTTCTTCTTTGGTTTCGCCTTGAGTTGCAACCGGAAGCTCAAGACACTTGACTACGAAACCACCTTCCTCGGCAGGTTCGAGTAAAACTGTGAATTTACGGGCAACCATCAGACAACCTCGATATCTACTTTACTTTGCAACTTGCATATGAACATATCTACATTAGTGAGTTATCGTAAAATCTAAGCAATTGCATAACAGTTTTAAGCGAAACCTTGTTTTTTCATTCGAAAGGATTGAACCATAATGGATACTTGGCGTTTACTACCGCTCCAAACCAACAATGCATTTATGAACATGGCAATCGACGAGGCAATATTAACAGCGCGAATCGCTGGGCAAGTTCCGAATACCTTGCGTTTTTATCGTTGGCAACCATCCGCCGTCAGCATTGGCAAGAACCAGAACCCTCAGAACGAAGTTTACCTTGACGCTTGCAAACGGCTGGGAGTTGATGTGGTTCGGCGTATTAGTGGCGGCGGCACCGTTTACCATGATTATGAGGGCGAAGTCACCTACAGCGTAAACGCCAAAACCGAAGCCTTAGGCACTGCAGACATTACTAGCGTTTACGCCAAGATTTACGAGGCAATAACCGACGCGCTTAGGCTTTTGGGAATACCAGCCGACTTCAGCAGAGGTGACCAAAAAAACTGCCCAAATTTAACCGTTAACGGCAAAAAAATCTCAGGCAGCAGCCAAACCATAACCCGTGGAGTCGTGCTCCAGCATGGCACAGTGCTGCGAAGCGTTGATTTGCCAAAAATGTTTACGCTTCTAAAACTAAAAAACGCAAGTTGCACTCAAGCCGCGGATATTGCTAAGCGCAAAATCACCAGCATACAAAACGAGTTAGGCCACGTAGTTATGCCTGAAACAGTTGCTAATGCGTTGGCTCAGGGTTTTAGGGCGATTTTGAAGATTCAGCTTGAGCCTAGCGAGTTAACGCCTTATGAAGTGGAGCTTGCGCAGAAGCTTTACAAGGAAAAATATTCCAAAACCGAATGGAATTTTGAGGGCAAAACCGTTTAAGCCTTTTCCTTATGCCACCGTACGCCTTGTGCTGTATCCTCAAGCACGATGCCCATTGCCTTAAGCTGTGTTCTTATGGCGTCAGCTTCTTTCCAATTCTTCGCTTTGCGAGCTTCCTCACGCTGCTGAACTAAAGCATCAATCTCTGCCGGTAAGACTTCCTGCGTCTTCACCTCGCCAATGACGCCCAAGACGGCATCGATTTGCATTATTAATCTGCCAACTTCTGCTGCTTCCGCCTTGCTTACCATGTTAGCATCAAGCAAGTTGTTGATTTCCCGCACAAAATCAAAAAGCGAAGCCAATGCTATACCGATGTCCAAGTCATCATCCATTGACCCGCCAAAGCACGCCTCAAGCTTCGATGCTAAAACGGCGGCTTTTCCTTTGCTATCCTTGCCCTCCGCGTCATGCAAGCGTCGAACAAAATTCCTTAGCCTATCCACCGCAGCTTTAGCGGCTTCTAAGCCTTCAAAAGTAAAGTTGAACTGTTGCCTGTAATGCGTGGACAACAGCAAGTACCGAATCGCAATCGGATCATACCCCTTAGCTAACAGGTCGCGGAGCGTGTAAAAATTGCCAAAGCGCTTAGCCATTTTTTTGCCTTCAACAAGCAAATGCTCATTATGCAACCAGTAATTCACAAACTTCTTATCGGTTGCCGCCTCGCTTTGCGCAATCTCGTTCTCATGATGCGGAAAAATGTTATCCACTCCGCCGCAGTGAATGTCGAAGGTTTCGCCGAGATACTTCATTGACATTGCGCTGCATTCGATGTGCCATCCTGGCCTGCCTTTGCCCAGCTCCGTTTCCCAGAAGGCATCGCCATCTTCCGGCGTCCAAGCTTTCCAGAGGGCAAAGTCCTGTGCTTCTTCTTTGGCGTATTCGTCTTGGCTTACTCTTGCGCCTGCTTTGAGTTCGGCAGTTTTGATTTTTGAGAGTTTGCCGTAACCTGGGAACTTGCTTATGGCGTAGTAGATTGAGCCGTCTTCGCCGCGGTAAGCGTAGCCTTTAGCCATCAACGTTTTGATTAAAGCGACCATTTCGGGAATGTGGTCGGTGGCTTTTGGGTAAACGTCTGCGGGTTGAATGTTTAGGGCTTTGATGTCTTCGAAAAAGGCTTTGACATAGAAATCGGTGAACTGCCTAAGCGGCACCTGCTGTTTCTGGCTGCCTTTGATGGTTTTGTCATCGACATCTGTCAAGTTCATGACATGCGTAACCTTGAAGCCTCGACTCACAAGCCAACGTTTCAGCAAATCCTCAAACAAAAAAGCCCGAAAATTCCCAATATGCGCAAAATCATACACTGTGGGACCACACGTGTACATTTTCACTTCGTCCGCTTCCAACGGCTTAAAAACTTCTTTCTTGCGTGTTAGAGTGTTAAAAAAGCAAATACTTGACGGCGAAGTAGTCATTTCTCAGCCCGAACAAAATACAATAGCCGAAATTATTTAAGCATTCACACTGCCAAGGTCTGACAGAGTTCTTTGCAAATTAATAGGCGCATAGACAGGAGACATGCATGTTTGTATTTATGTGTCTAATGTTTTAAGCATGCTTCCTGATCGGTAACCTTCCAAATCAACCGTCACATACTTGAAACCTAACTTTTTCAAATCCTCAGCCACCCTATCCAAAACATCGACACTGCAAAAGAGCGCTCTTTCAGCTTTTCCGACTTCTATTCGTGCTAACCCGTTATGGTCTCTGACGCGGATCTGCTTAACTCCCGTTATCGCCTTTATGGCTTGCTCTGCCTTGTCGATTCTGTTCAACTTCTCAGCCGTAATTTTCTCATTAAACGGTATCCTTGAAGCTAAACACGCTAAAGCAGGTTTGTCATGAACGCTAAGCCCCATTGTTTTAGCTACTTGGCGAATCTCATCCTTACTAAACTTGTTAATCATCCATGGGCTATACACGTTGCTGGCTTCTTGCACAGCTTTGAATCCTGGCCTGTGATCATTTAAATCGGAAAAGTTTGTGCCTTCAAAAACCGCTTTAAACCCAAGCTCATGACCAAAATCAAGTAAGCATTCGAGTAATTCTTTTTTGCAGTAGTAGCAACGGTTTTCAGGGTTTTTGCTAAAATTCTCGTTGGATAACTCGTTAGTTTCAATCACATACAATTTGATGCCTATCTCCTTGGCTACTTGTTTAGCGTCCCTTAGCTCTTCAGATGTGTACGTTGGGGATTGAGCTATAACAGCTACTGCCTTCTCGCCTAGAACCTCATGGCTCACAGCAGCCAAAGTTGAGCTGTCCACACCTCCAGAAAAAGCGATTGCAACACCATCTTTTCCTTTTTCCCTGATGAACTGTTTGAGCTGTTTGAATTTCGTGTTTGCCTCGTTCATTAAAAGTCACTTCGTTTGAGTGAAAACTTCCCTTGCTTTTGACATCACAAGGTCTGTAACTTCTCTAAAAGGCAAATTAGTTTTGTCAGCTATCCTTTTAAGGTCATCGTATTCTGGTTTTATATGAACGATATCGCCGTTGCTGTTTTTGGAAATTTTAATTTTGACAGGTTCTTTAGCGCCAGCTATGAATAAATCCACTGTGTGCAATTCACGATTAACGATGTGCCTCTCACAGAAGTAAACTCTAACACCTAACGTGCCTGTTTCCTTAATCAACAAGCTAGAGAGACGTTTAGCATCCTTTTGATCCGTTATCACTTTGATGATTTGCCCTGGCCTGTTCTTTTTTGTGTACATTGGAATTATGCTCACGTCTTTAGCGCCTTCCTGCAGCAATTTATCAATAGTGTACCCGACAACCTCACCCGTCACGTCATCGATATTCGTCTCCAAAACAGCAATTTCATCCTTTACAAGTCCATCATCCAAAGGCTTACCCAATGTAAGTCTTAAAACAGCAGGCATTTCAGCAAAATCCTTAGTTCCAGCACCATAACCAATCTTTAAAGGAACAATAGGCGGATAAAAACGGCTAATCTCATCAACCAAATTAACCAAAATAGAAGCACCTGTTGGTGTTGCAAGTTCAGTTTCTATCGGTCCGCCTTGGAATGGGAATTTCTTTGATTGGAGTATGGCTAATGTTGCAGGGGCAGGACTTGAAACGATACCGTGTGAAAACTTGAATATTCCTCCGCCTACAGCAACAGGAGTCGAGTAAATTTTTGAATCAAACAAGCCTAAATCATCCAAGGCTACTGTTGAACCAAGTATTTCAGCGGCTGTGTCAACCATTGCAACTTCGTGTAAGTGTGCATCGTCAAATGAGGTTTTGTGTAAATCAGCTTCTACACCGACTAGTGTGCGGATGACTTTGGAGGCGAACTGTTTGGCTTTTATTGAAAGCTCAAGTTTATCTGCAGCTTTTTCTACTATGTCGACAAGCTCACCGCCATGTCTTTTGTTGGCAGTTTCAGATGTGACATCAATTTTTGTAGCTTTGAACTCGCCCCTCATTACTTGGTTAATCTTTATTTTGATATTTTTGTAGCCATACTCAGGGTTTTCCAAAGATTTTATGGCAGAAGTAACCTTGTCAACATTGGCTCCAAGATCTATTAATGCCCCAAGAACCATGTCACCGGCAATGCCAGAAGCTTGACAATCAATTACAAGTATTTTGTTGGTCTCAAACATATTCATCACTAAAATTTAGTTTTTCCAAGCAAGCATAATAGATATATTATATAATCGTTTTTTTAAATATGTCTGTTTATGTATTCGTTAAGAGAAGTTCTGGAAAAGGTTGCTAAGAACGAGATTTCGCCTGCTGAAGCGGAAAAACTGTTAAAGCTGCTTGCCATTGATGAACTTGGATGTTTAGCGAAGCTTGATGACAATAGGGAATTGAGGAAGGGTATCCCGGAGATTATTTTGGCTGAAGGCAAATCAGCAAGTGATGTAGCAGAAATATCCAATAGAATGCTGGCTAAAAATGGAAGAGTCGTAGTGAGCAGATGCACAAAGGAACATATCCAGGCAATTAAAGAAATGCCCTCCAGTGATGTTCTGTTTGAAATAAATGATAAAGCCAGAATGGTTGTAATCAAAAAGAAAAGTTTTGTCACTAACTCTGGTGGTGGAAAAATTGGGATTTTAACGGCTGGAACTTCAGATATCCCCGTGGCTGAAGAAGCCAAAGTTATCGCTGAAGAGATGGGTTGCAGTGTTTTCTCCACTTACGATGTTGGTGTTGCTGGAATTCACAGGTTGCTTGAACCCTTAAAAGAGCTCCTATCGAATGATGTTGACGTTATTGTTGTTGTAGCTGGCAGGGAAGGTGCACTGGCTTCTGTGGTTGCTGGGCTGGTTGACGTTCCAGTGATTGCGGTTCCAACTTCTAATAGTTACGGTTTTGGCGAAAAAGGAGTAAGCGCATTAATGGCTATGCTTCAATCATGTTCATTGGGTTTGGCGGTTGTTAACATTGACGCTGGAGTTGCTGCTGGTGCGATGGCTACGTTGATTGCTAATCGTGCCGCCAAGTTTAGAAGCTAGATGACTGTTAACTTGTGGCGTCCATCAGCAGGTTTACACGGTTTTTCAATAATCCAACTAGTTTCTTTGTGTCTTCGATATAAGCGAGTGTGAGCTTCAGGGTTTTTTTGTCTGTTTTGCATGTTGTAAAATTGAACTTTGCACTTGCAGTTATTATGGCGATTTCATCTTCGATTCCTTCGAATATGCGTTCGAGTTCTCTTTGCTTGAAGGCTTTTCTGGGTGGTTGGTTGTCGTTTTCGAGTTCCCACATAAGTAACACGATTTGTTAAAAAGGTAACACTTATATTTAAGTAACACCCCTCTTAAAAAAGGTGTTACCGAGAAGGAGATTGGAAAAAATATGCACATCCCTGATGGCTACCTAACCCCGTACGTCTTCGTACCAGCATTCGTAATAACTATTATTTTTTGGGCAATATGCCTCAAAAAAGTCAAACTCACCGAAAAACAAGTGCCCATAATGGGTCTCTTAACCGCTCTCTTCTTTGCAGCGATGATGATGAATTACCCTGTCGTCGGCGGAACCACCGCTCACCTGCTCGGCGGAGCCTCAATGGGCCTAATCCTTGGACCTTTCGCAGGCGGCATCTCCATAACAATAATACTAGTCTTACAAGCGTTTCTTTTCGGCGACGGCGGACTAACCACTCTTGGAGCAAACGTCTTAAACATGGGCATAATCGGCGTATTGGTGCCCTGTGCGCTGTTCTTAATCCTCAACAAAGTAGTTGGGTCAAAAGGCAAAAAATTGTACGCTATAATTTTCGTTTCAGCATTCGCAGGTGACGTACTCGCTGCTATTGCAGCAGGCACAGAATTGGGTCTTTCTCAACCGGTCTTCCAGTATGGATTAAGTGTAGCTGTACCAGCCATGGCAATCAACCATTCAATCATAGGCGTTGCAGAGGGTATCGTCACTATGATTCTGGTAGGAGCACTCCTGAAATTACGGCCAGACGTCTTGGAGCAAAGCCCTATCCTGAAACGGCTCTCTGTTTTTCAAAACAAGAAAGAGACTGAAGAGTGAAGTGAAAAACTTGGCAACAATCAACAAAAACCCCACTCAGAAAACAATCATAATTGGAATAGCAGTAGCTATGATCTTTGTCCTAGTCGGTGTCTTTGTATTGTCTTACTCGTTTGAGACCTTGGACAAGCAAGCTGGAAAACTCGGGGTAGACGAAAAGCCTGTGTATAACCCTCCGTTTGCAGATTATAACATTCCAGGGTTAGAGAATGTGTGGGGCGCTCTCATTGTTGGCGTTGTCGGGACTTTGCTATTATTCGTTATGGGTTTAACAGTGGCTAAACTCATGCGGAAGAAAAAGAGTTAATGCATATGAAAGTACCCCAATCCTTAAGAGATTTAGTTGAAAGCTCGGAGTCGTTAGTATACATTGAAGACTTAAGCGGCAAACGCGGTCTACTGCAAGACATAAATCCGTTGGCCAAACTGGTCGTCATAGTCTTCATGATAGTGTCTTCCCTATTCATCTTCTCCCTTTCATACTTGGCTTTAATCTGTATAATTCCATTCATTTTGGCTCTGGCATCAAAGATTCCGCTAAAACATTTTATTTCAAGAACCGTGTTCATTCCAGCCTTTGCAGCATTAATTTCTCTGCCAGTATTATTCATAACTCCGGGTCACCCAATCTTTGCAACAAATATAGGTATTTTAAATTTGGCAGTTACCACAGAAGGCTTAGTGCGCTTTCTAGTATTTTCCGTTCGAGTGTGGTTCTGTGTAGCATCTTTGAGTCTTCTAATACTCTCCACAGGCTTTGATAAAATGCTAAAGTTGCTTTCTTCGATGAAAGTTCCTCCGGTGGTCGTGCAAATGTTTAGCCTCACATACCGCTATTTCTTTGTATCCGTACATGAAGCGCAGAGTTTCTTAATAGCTAAAGAAGCCCGAACATACGTGAACAGGCGAACAATAAATTATCAAGCTTTAAAAGATCTGGGATCTATTCTTGCTGCATTGTTCATTCGCACTTATGAGCGTTCCGAAAGAGTTTACTTGGCAATGAAATCACGCGGGTTCGCAATAGAAAATGACAATAAATTAACAATACCCGCATTCCGACTGAGGGACGTATTTTTTGCATCATCAATAATAATCGCTTTTGCGTTACTTGCGTGGTTATAGAAGGTCAATCTATGGCAGAGCCCATTGTCTCGGTGAAAGAAGTTAAGTTTAGTTATCCAGCAGGCGTCAGTGCCATAAACGGTGTCTCACTTGAAGTTCGCCAGGGAGAAAGAGTAGCAATAATAGGTCCAAACGGCTCTGGAAAATCAACACTAATACTCTTAATAGCTGGTTTATTGACGCCCAAAAAAGGAGAAATAAGCGTATTCGGCGAAAAAACCACCTCAAAGTTTTTCCAGAAATTCAGGTCAAGAATAGGCATAGTTTTCCAAGACCCAGATGACCAATTATTTACTCAAAGCGTAATCGAAGATATTGAATATGGCCCCCGTAACCTTAAGCTTCCTGAAGAAGATATCAAACAAAGAAGCGACCATGTTCTTGAAAAAATGGGCATCCAACATTTGAAAAATCGTCCTCCACACAGGTTGAGCTTTGGGGAGAAGAAAAAAGTTTCATTAGCCACAGCTTTAGTTTTGAAACCGGAACTGCTTATTCTCGATGAACCCACGGCGAATTTGGACCTTGTTTCCAGAAGAGGCTTAATAGAAACGTTAAATGAATTGAACAGGGCAGGCACAACCATAATCGTCTCAACGCATGATGTAGAAGCGTTGCCTGAGCTAGCGGAAAGAATAATTGTGATTAGTCATGGTTCACTGTTTGGCGAAGGCGAAATACACAAGGTTCTGCAAGACGCAAAACTTCTTGAATCCTCAGGTTTAGAACTACCTACCATCGTTAAACTGTTTACAGAACTAAAATCTCTTGGATTCATTAGTCAAGTACCCATAACAACCACTGAAGGAAAAGAAGAACTCATTAAACTATTAAAAGACTATAATGAAAAGAACACTTAATCTAGCCCCCCTTAAAGGGTGCTAATAATCTTTTTAACAGCTATCTTCCAACTATTGTTCCTTTAAGGTACGTTTCAGCAGCCGACGCAACCTTAACCCTCACCGTTTTACCCAGCAGATCATCTGCGCTTTTGATGGCGATTGGTTTGTAGGCGAAGTTGCGTCCCACCCATGAGCCTTCCACTTTTCCCTTCTCGTCAACAAGCACTTCTCCAACCCAGCCGACCCAACGTTTATTCTGCTCCAGAGAAATCCGCTTAGCCAGCTTCGCCGCAATGGTGCTTCTGCGCTTAATCTCACCCAGTTCAACAAAGCAATCCTGCATTTTTGCAGCTGCAGTTTTGGGTCTAGCGAAAAACTTTGAAACATTAACTACATCAGGCTTAACTTCCTCTAAGAGCTTAAGCGTCTTCTCGAAAGCTTCAGCCGTTTCACCTGGAAAACCAACAATGATGTCAGTGGCAAGTGTCAAGTCAGGAAATTCAGCCCTAAACGCATCCACAATGCTCTTGAATTGCTCTGCCGTGTAAAACCTGCGCATACGTTTCAGCGTTTCGTCGTCGCCGCTTTGCACTGGCAAATGCAAAAACTTGAACACTTTATCACTCCTAAAAGCGCTAATCAGCTTATCCTGCATGTCGGTCACCATGTTCGGCGTCATCATGCCAACCCGAACCTTAAAATCACCAGCTAAACCACCAAGCACTTCCAGCAACTCCGCAAGGTTACTGCCCAAATCTCTTCCGTAACAGGCTGTATCTTGAGAAGTAACCCAAAACTCTCTGGCGCCAGCAGCAAAATCGCTCTGCACGCGCTCAGCAACTTCTTTGATGCTGTAGCTTCGCAAGTGACCACGCGCAAAAACAACGCAGCAATATGCGCAGGAACCTAAGCAACCATAATTCACTGGAACAACGCTAATGACTGGATTAGACTTAACTCTTGGAAGATCAAGTTTCGGCTTGGCGTCCAAACCTGCCAGTTCAACAGCTTTCTCGCCAGCCAAAACACGCGAAACAACATCCACAATTCCTTTTCCAACCGCAGGACCAACCGCGCCGTCAAAACGCACCTCACGTAGCAACCGCTCAAAGCTGATCATCGGCAAACAGCCCGCAACAACAAGCTTCTTGCCCTTTGGCGCACGCTTTAAAGCGTCAATAATGCGGTTCTCTGTTGGACCCTTAACGGCGCAAGTATTGTAAACCAACAGGTCAGCCGCAGCTTCTGAAGCTGCTAGTTGGAAGCCAGCTTGAGCTAGGCAACCTGCCAAAACCTCGCCATCAGCCATATTCGCCGAACAGCCAAAGCTTCTAACGAAAACCTGCAATGACCATGCACACCTGCACGTAAGATGCTTCAATAAGACATAAAAACATAAAGGTTCTCTCGCGGAAATTGACAAGAACCTGCAACGTCACCCATAAAAAGCTTATAAACCAAGTAACGAACATGTTATAAGCATATTTAAGGCATGATATATAGAACTATAGCCAACAAGTTAGTGTTTGTTTATTCACTCATTAATTGGGAGAGATAACTAAATGAAATTGATCACTCTGTATCTGCCTGAAACGTATATAAAAGCTTTGGACCAGCTGGTTGGCGAACGGTTCTATCCTAACCGTGCCGAAGCTATCCGAGTTGCTATCCGTGATTTAATTAGTGCCGAGGTTTGGAGGAGAAAAGGCGTTGACTAAGCATGTGCATGATGAAGCGTTGAAGTACGCGTTGACGGTTGAGGATGCGAAGGTTGAGATTGTCCCAAAAATCATCGATAACTCAATGGTCATTAGCGGTACCCACCTTGTCCCTAAGCCTAAAAGCAAAATGAAAGTTAGAATGGTTAAGCCTAAAGTGACTGTTAAAAGCAGCAGCAGACTGGAGAAAGCTACACAGCACCTCTATGACTTGGAAGAAGCGCATGAACCTGAAAAACCGCTAAATATCGACTTTGGCCTCTACCAAATGGAAAATTATTAACCATCACTTCATTCCTTCTTTTTGCCCCAACTTTTCAGATCAATCTTAAAGAAAAACTATTATTCTCAAAAAACCGCTTTACTGACATGAACAATATTCTCGACCGAATAAGAGACGAACTAAAAGCTAACACAGACCAGAAAACACAAAAAAGTTTTCAACGCTTCTTCAAAGAACAGGTAAAATATTATGGGGTTAAAACTGGAACCGTTGGTAAAATAGCCAAAAAATACTGGAACCAAGTAAAAACTTTAGACAAACAAACAATTTTCAAGCTGTGCGAAGAGCTTTACCGTTCAGACTACACTGAAGAAGCTTTCATAGTTTCCTTCTGGCTGCCAAACTACATTGAGCACCTTGAGTCAAGCGATTTGGCAACCTTCAAAGCGTGGATTGAACGGTACATTAATAATTGGGCTAAATGTGACGGGTTCTGCAACCACACCGTCGGCGACTTAATTCAAAAGTATCCAGAAAGCTTAAGCGAAGTGAAAAGCTGGGCTAAAAGCGAGAATCGGTGGCTTAAACGGGCTGCGGCTGTGTCGCTTATTGTTCCAGCGAAGAGAGGCGATTTTCTGCCAGATGCTTTCGAAATATGCGACGCGCTGTTGGCTGATGAGGATGACCTGGTGCAGAAAGGTTACGGGTGGCTGCTGAAAGAGGAAAGCCGAAAACACCAAAAAGAAGTCTACGATTACATTGTTAAAAACAAGAAGACTATGCCACGAACAGCTTTAAGGTATGCTATCGAGTTGATGCCTAAAGAGCTCAAAGCAAAGGCAATGAAGAAAGACTGATTCGTTAACTTGTATAGTCATTTTTCGGCGGCTATGTTCTCCAGTCTGGCGCAACCTTTTTCCTAAAAGCAAACACTTGGATATGACCAAAAATTATTATTGCCATCCATATGTTTGAATAGAAAAAGTAGTAAACGAATAATTCGTGAAGTTTTATTTCCCTGAACCCAAGTTTTCTTGAGAAACCGTAGAAAACAGCGGCGGTTAACCCAAAACTGGATAGCGAAATAATTAATATTTTAAGCAAGTTTGCGGTTCCAAGGGAAACCAAGAAAACTGGCATTAAAATGTTGAATTTCACTGACAAAAACAGGGAGAAAACCAGTAGTGAATTGTACATCCAGAGGCTTGGCACTAAAGCGCTTAAAAGGAAAACGGCGATGGAAGGGTAAAGGAAGAATAAACTTGGCAGAAAAACTTGGGGTTTCTTAACAAATCGTTTAGCTAAATCCTTGTACCAATGTTCTAACCATAAGGCTTGACCGATTGCCCATCTTCGGCGCTGCCTAAACCATTTCCTCCATTCAGAGTAAACAACGTTTTTAACTTCAACTTCAGCGGTGTAAGCGAAACTGCTGTCTGCCATGAAAGCTCTTGTTGCAATATCAATGTCTTCAGCAACAACCTTGTGGAAACCGCCAACTTTCTCAAACGTTTCCCGCTTAATTGCAAAAGCTGCACCGTTCACTGCAGGACACTTATGCATGTATCTTGAAGCTAACCAAGCGCTAATGTTAAACGTGAAATACTCGTAATACGCCATCTTGGACAAAAACGATTTTCCTTTCGAAACCTTCTTTTTTATGTCAAGCACATCAGCGTGTTGCATTTCCATAACAATTTTTCTTAAATAGTCTGGGTCATTTGGGATTTCAACGTCTGAGTCTAGAAAAAGCAGTATTTTCCCTGAAGACAATTTTACAGTGTTGTTTAACGCGTTTGCTTTTCCCATGCGTTCCTTATTAATGATAAACTTAACGTTGCCATCTTCAAACTGTTTTATTTTTTCAGAAAAATCATCCGTTGGTTCATCGACTGTTACAAAAATTTCTTTTGAAACATTTTGCGAACTAAGCTCTTTTAGAGCCCAAGCTAATTGATCGGACTCTTTGTAAACTGGGATGAAGATGCTGATGTCCAACGCCAAATCCTCATTAGTACGCATAAATCCACTTGGTTTATTTTAAAATGGCTTTTTAAATTATTCTAGAAAAAAGGGGGCAAGCAAGCTAGGGAATGGTTGAAAAACTATAATTTTGCTGCAACTAGAACTACGCCTAACACTGTGAGAACAATACTTACCAATAGTTTAACTGAAACTTGCTCTATCTTCCGAAGATACAGGTAAGCAAATAAAGCTACAAACACAGGCTCAATTGACAGCAGTGGGGTTACAACTGAAACTTCAGCGTAGCTTAAAGCGTAGAAACTTAATAACCAAGTGATTGCTTGACCAATCCCTGCAATCCAAAACAATCGTAAGTCTCTTTTCAAAGATAAATCCTTACGAATCGGCTTTGAAAACGTGAGCATCAATATAAAAGGCAAAAGCGAAAACGTGTAAGCAACAGCGACACCTAAAACAGGAGCATTAAACAAATCCAACGCATACTTACGCAGTACACTGCCAACTCCAAGAGCTAAACCACCCAATAATGGGTAAATTAGGTTTTTTCTTGAATGTTTATTGCTACTGTTAACTTCTCTGGCACTCCATTCAACAAGGATTCCGCCCAAAAATACAAGAAAGATGCCCATCCAGTTTCCGGGAGCCAAAATTTCACTTAGAAATAGCACGGCTAAAAATGAGGTATAAAGTGGATAAATTGAGAAAAGCGATGAATTTACTGGTGCTCCAAGCTTTTTCATGCCTTGATAATAAAGCAGCCTTACGAATCCGGGAGTTAAAACTCCGCTTAACGCGAAAAGCAAAATACTTGCAATATTGATTGCCGCAAAATCGGTTAGAACCAGCGCAAGTGGCCAAAGAATTAGCATTCCTACCCAACTGATGGCTAGGCTGATGTTGAAGGCGCTTGATTGCGCGGAATGCTTTCTAACGAGCACTACAGATAGGGCTGAAGTTGCCGCTGACAGTATTGCCAAGGCTATGCCAATCATGCCTTTTCATGTTCGATGAAGCGCTAATTAAGATTATTCTCGCCTAGCTTTGTCAGGATTTTCTTCTGGGTTTCATAGGTAAATTATTATTTGTGGTGAAGAATGCTATTGGCGATATGACTCACGTTAAAGCTTTAGGTTTGCTTTCTGGCGGCTTAGACAGCATTCTTGCTACAGAACTTATTCGTAAGCAAGACATTGAAGTAGTCGCCTTTAACGTTAAGACTCCTTTTTGCATTTGCAAGAAAGACGGAACCAGCGAAGCAGCCGAAGCTGCAAATCAGTTAAAGGTTCCCTTAAAAGTGGTCAGCGTTGAAAAAGATTATTTGCAAATGCTTCGCAAGCCAAAGTATGGTTACGGCAAAAACATGAACCCTTGCATCGACTGCAAAATCTTTATGATAAAAAAAGCTAAAAAATATGCCAAAGAGATTGGTGCAGACTTTATTTTCACCGGCGAAGTTTTAGGTGAAAGACCAAAGTCACAGCATTATCCTGCACTTCGGCTCATCGAGGAAGAAGCTGGCTTGAAAGGTAAACTTTTGAGGCCTTTATCTGCTAAGTTGTTGCCTGAAACGGTTGCTGAAAAAAAAGGCTTAGTCGACAGAACAAAACTCCTGAATATTCAGGGTAGGTCTAGGAAGCCTCAGTTCCAACTTGCCAAAGAATTCGGAATTAAAAGTTATCCATCTCCTGCTGGCGGATGCCTGCTAACATGCGAAGAGTACTCGAAGAAACTGAGAGACCTTTTTGCCAACAAGAAACGTGTTTCCATGGCGGATATTGCTTTGCTTAGGGTTGGCAGGCACTTCAGATTAGGCAAAAACAAGATTATTGTTGGAAGAAACGAAGCAGAAAACAAGTTTTTAGCTGCGCAAAAAACACCAAGCGAATATTACTTTGAATTGCCCGATATTGTTGGTCCGATAACGATTTTGCAGGGACCTAAAACAAAAAAAGCCATTGAAACAGCCGCCAAATTAACCGCGTATTATTCAGATGCTGAAACTGCTAAAGTTAAAGTAAACTTTGGCAGAGAAACCCTCAACAAATCCCTAATCGTATCGGTTCCCGACAAGGCTGATGTAGATAAACTAAGAGTTGGCCACATAAAGAACTGAATGGATCTCTAGTGCTCGCTGGTTGAATTTTGAGCGGGAAGTTTGGTTAATTTTTTGGGTGAAGCGATAGGTAAAATTATATCTTGAAGTGTTTCCATTAAAGAGCCCTAAAGGGTCCGTGGCGCAGTACGGATAGCGCGTCAGCCTTCTAAGCTGAAAGTCGTGGGTTCAAATCCCATCGGACCCGCCACTCCAGCGGCGCATTTATTCTGTTTTTTCTTGGCGGATTAGTTGCCGCAGCTGAATGCTTAGAACTGTAAGTTGGTGGTTTTCAAGTTCTTCTTGGTTTTTGTATGTTGTTGTGCCTTCTGCTAGTGCTCCTTGGGTTAGGATTTGTTCTGGATTCATTCCCCATGCTCGGATGATTTCTTTTAAGGCTTCGACTTTGCTGACTTGTGTTTTTGGTCTTATGGCTAGTCCTGAGGCTGAGTAGAAGTTGCGTAGTTTGTCTATTCCTAGGCTTTGGATGTCGTGATATGTGTCGACTGTGTGTGCCATAATGTAGTCAACGTAGTCCGGTTGGACGCCTAAGGCGAGCAGTTGAGTTTTGAAATATTTTCTGAGGCTATGTACTCTTAGGTCGTTGTCATGTCAACTTTCTAACGTTACACCTTTTATCCTTAGTTCAAGCATAACAGTTTGTCTGGTGATGGTGTGAGGCTATCTCCCGACATTAGGGGAGCCTTTGGAAAGCTTGTCAAGAAAGGCTTAGCAGTCTCTCGCATCGCGGAACTTTTCGACACTACAAGACAAACGGTTCACAGGTGGCTAAAACGCGCAAGGCATGTTGGCAGGGAATACTTCAAAGACAAACCCAGAAAATCAAAGCCAGCCAAAGTCACGCAGGAAGTTGAACTTTCAATTTTGAAGCTGAGAACCGCGTTCAAATGGGGAACAGCACGCATACAGCAAGGCCTATACAATCTTCCCGCCTTCATCAGGGATTCTGTGGGCTGCGCTCAAGGAGTTAAGCTTTCCAGGGAAACCATAAACAACGTTCTTGCAAGGAACAGTCAAAACGGGTACCAAAGCGAGTTTAAGCGTTGGAAATTCTTTCGGGCTAAAGCGCCTGATGAGCTTTGGCAGATTGACTTCAAAGGCCCATTCAATGTTCAGGGTAAGAAGTACTGGTTTCTGGTCTGCGTTGACGATTACAGCAGGTTCATTATTTGTGCTGAACAGTTTGATCATGAGTTGACGACCGCTGAAACAACGTCTGTGCTAGATAAACAGCGAAGGCTTCCTAAGGCTATACTTTCTGATCATGGCAGCCAATTCAAAGAGCAATGGAAGAACTGGTGCAGTGAACATCATATTGACGCTCAGTTTGCACATCCTTCTTATCCGCAAGACAAGGGCAAAGTCGAAAGGTGCATTCAAAACTTGAACAGGGAGTTCGTGTATCATCTTAGAAGGTTCCCCGAGTGGCTTAAAGGCAAACTAGGCGAGTACAGGGAGTGGTTCAATCATTCATGCTTCCACAGAGGTGTAAAAGCGTTTCCAGTGACGCTCTATGAGTGTAACGTTAGAAACTTGACATGACAGTCGTACATTCTGTCTCGAATATCGCCTAAATATTATCCAACAACTGCAGCAAAGAATTAGCATCATTAAGAAGGCAATGGAGGACAAAAAGAACTAAAGGTCTTATGTTTTAATCCACCCATAGATTCCCAACTGCAGAAGATTTCTTCAATAAACTGTTTATACCAATTATTGTCTTTAAAACCCGCGGTTGTGGCTAGGTATGATTACAAACATCCATATATCTAAAACAAAATAAAACAGTAAGCGGTGGATAAGTTTGAAGCCCATGAATCGCGCGCTTGGAAAAATTTGAAAGTTTTATATTGCAAACCGGACTAAGTTGTAACTATAGGAATCAATCGGGCTTGAAGGGATAGTCGGTTGCGCGATGGGGCTGTTTCTGTCGATGAGCTGAAGAGGAGTTGGAACATTCTAATTGAAATCTATCAGATTCATTAAGAAAGTAACAGAACCTATTCTTTGGGATTTGAGGAATCATATAGAAACTATTTATGGAGCCTCTCTTAAGGTTGAAGATTTCACTTGTGAAATACCCTATGACATAAACAGAGGAGAGTGTTGACATTTTCCAAGAAAACAGTCGGTATTTTTAACAAGGAGATTGAAAACGAACTTCAAGAGCTACTAAATTATCAAAATGAAGACGGTGGGTTTCAGGCAGAAAAACCGAAGGACAGAAGTGGCTTGTATCCCACAGCAGATACAATTTTCTTAATCTCAAGGTATTTGAGCGAGAAAGATCCAGGATTTTTAAGAAAAGAAGAAGAACGTAGTGTCTTACTAGGGTGCTTCAGGTGGTTACTAAAATTCAGAAACGATACGGACGGAGGTTGGTCCCAATATGCTATAAGCGAAGAGGATATCAGTGTTGTAGATTCCACAGCTTGGGTTATTAGGGCGCTGGTGGCTTATACAAAAATAGAAAAAATACCAAAAGAAGCAAGAGAACATTTGGAGCTTTTGCTTGCCGACGAAAAAGGCAGCGATTGCGATTTTCTGATCAGAGAAATGAAAGAAGCGTTAAAAATTGAGCGAAACAAGAAGACAAAATGGTCATTGAAATGGGAAACAATTGAATCGGTCAAAGCAAAAGCAGAAAGTATGCATGCTAATCCGACTTACAATTGGTTGCTAAATAACTACGGGAAAGAGTATACCTTGGAGATCTTGAAGATTCTCCTGGCAAGACGAGCGATCGATTGGTTAATTGAAAGTCAGAATAAGGCCAATTATGGATGGGGATTATGTATAGATCAAGATTCGCGCGTCTATTCAACCTTCATCTCGGTATTAGCCATTCGAGAGTTTATCGAAAAAATGCATCAAATATTGAGTGAAAAAACGAGTGACAAATTACAAAGTAGGATCACGAAAAGTTTGGAATGGCTACAAAAGGATAAAGGCGGGTGTAGACTGAAGAATAAGAATGGTTGGACCTACTATCCTGACACGAGTCATAATAGGCAACCTGAACGGCCCAATGTACCCAGCACTTGTCAAGCATTAATAGCCCTTCTAAGTAATGGTCTAAAGCCAGATAATTATAGACCAGAACTGCGTTTTCTGCTTGAGCCGTTTGTAAGAGGAAGCAAAAAACTTCCAAATGCTTGGGGAACCGAAGAGGAAATTTACCGTTTGGCCAATGGCTTTGATGTGAGACTGTCTTGGTTTTCACTTCCGTTTCTAATATGGGCTTTAACCTTCTTTGCCAAAGATTCAAAAGATTCAGAGTTTCCTATCACTGACTTCTTCCTCATTTGCCAATACTTAGAACTTTTCGTAACTAAGGATAAAAGAGTGGGTCTATATCCTGGAGGAACCGAAGTGAGGACCTGGGCAGTTTGCCAATATCTGATTGCTCTACTAGAAGCGAGACAGATGATTCAAGAAAACGAGTATTTCCGCGATCGTTTCGCTCAATTCACAATTTACCCTGAAATTGTAGAAGATGTAAAAGCCTCCCCACCAATTAGATTTTTCCGAGGAACATACGCAAGCGACAGTTTTCTGAATTTGGCGCTCTTCTTAGGAACAATTGGTACTTGGTTTGTCATAGTATTAATTCAGATCGAGGAGAGAATCTCGCTACTACCATATTTTCTTTTGGTCCCAGCGGCAGCTGGTGTCTTGTATTTCCTAAAATCTCTATTCGAACTTAGGCGGCATTATTTCAATTTTTCCAATTTCAGCAAAATCCAACTGCCCATCAGCGCTCTGCTCATAGGAACACCAATAGGAGTATTAACAGATGTTTTCCAAAATCCGTATTCACCATCATCTCTGCTAGGAGTGGCTGCTATCATCGTAGGGTTGATTATCCCGGTGGAGACCATAATTGCGGATCGTCGGGGAGAAAAAGTGGAATGAAATAGGCATAAGAATTATCGACGTAATTATGAGAAAGTCTTTAGGACTTTTCCTCTTAACTCATGTTGCTATTTTGTGACGCGCGCGTTGGAACATACCGAAGAGAAGCGGTTACGCGTTTTCGGCTTAGGCTGCTTCTGATTTCATTGTTTATTCTTTGTTTCCTCGTCCTTTGCTTGCGTGTCCACAGCGCTTTATTTGCCAATTTAGGATTCGCTTAAATAATTAAGCGCATCCCATCGGACCCGCTTTTTGGGTAATAATTCGTAACAGTTTATTAGCAGAGTTGTCTGTAATCTTTTCTAAACGCCATCTCTTTGAGACTATAACATTCTCCCCTCTTGTTTCATAGGCGGTCTGACCCTGAAGGGTTCAAATCCCATAGAGACTAGAACCGTTCCTGGTACAGAACCAGTAGGACCCAAGATATGCATTTCATGCCCCGATTTTTCCTGATTCCAATCATTGATCAGTAGGATAAATTCACAATTTTTTTATAGCGTTTTAAGTCACTTATGCTGGAGCTGGTGTCAGTGGCGAAGATAAGGGACTTGATGGTCAAAGAAGTAATAACTTTGCAAGCGCACGCCTCGGTCTATCAGGCTGTGAAGCTTATGAATGAAAACAAAATTGGTTGCTTGGTCATTGTTCGCGATGGAGAGACCGCTGGAATCTTGACGGAGAGAGACTTGCTTGAAAGAGTCCTAGAAAAGTGCAAAAACCCCAAGGAGACTAACGT
Source organism: Candidatus Bathyarchaeota archaeon (assembly GCA_963715865.1). GTDB lineage: Archaea > Thermoproteota > Bathyarchaeia > Bathyarchaeales > Bathycorpusculaceae > Bathycorpusculum. The sequence goes on along the minus strand of OY970280.1, from coordinate 1,585,395 downwards.
TTTCGAAGTAATGACAAGTCACGTTATTACAGGAAACCCTGAAATGGAAATATCCGAAGCTACCCGTATCATGTTCGAAAACAGAGTGAAGAAGCTGCCTCTAGTAGAGGGAAACAAGTTGGTCGGCATAGTCACCCTGACAGACATTGCTCGCGCCACATGCGTTGATGAAGAAACAATCGAACTGGTCGAAAAACTCTCCAACCTGCACGTTTTGGGTCATTAACTTAGAACCCATGCGAATTAATGTGAAACAAATTGCTGGTTTACCGGTGATTTCTTGAAAGGCGACGATTTTTCAGCTATTGGTTCCGACCCTCTTTTGTGTTCAAATCCCATCGGACTCGCTTCTCTTATTAGAAAAGAAAATGGCACTTTATGTTTTGAAATGGGCGCTATACAGTAACGAGGAACTAATTATCTGCAACAGGGTTGCTGTTGTGAGATGCAGTGAATTGCCCCCAACCCGCATATCAAGTCGACACAGTTTACGCCGATGACTTTTCTTTTTGGGAATAGTTTTTGCAGAATAGATAATGCTAGCTTGTCATTCTCGTGTTCAAAGGTTGGAACCAAAACTGTTTTGTTGCCTATGTAGAAATTTGTGTAACTTGCGGGGAGTCTTTTTTTGTTGTACCAGATGTTTCCTGGCATGGGCAACTTGACAATGTTTAGTTTCTTGCCATCTTGGTCGGTGGATTTGAGCAGTATTTCGTAATTCTTTCTCAAGTCGTCGCTATTTTCATCATCCTTATCTTCTTCATAAGCGCATACAATTGTCGTTGGGTTTACGAACCGCGCAATGTCGTCAATATGACCGTCTGTGTCATCTCCAGCGATGCCATTTCTTAACCAGATAATATGATTCACGCCCAAATAGTCTCGTAAGAATTTCTCGATTTTTTCTTTGCCAAGCTTTGGATTCCTGTTCTTGTTTAGCAGACACTGCTCGGTCGTGAGCAGGGTTCCTTTTCCGTTGACATCTATTGAGCCGCCTTCTAGAACGATACCTGGTTCAAAACAGTTCAAGCGCATCTCGCGGCTTATTATGTGAGGGATCTGCCCGTCTTTTAAAAGTTCTTCGTATTTTTCTCCCCAAGAATTAAAAATCCAGCACACCATTGCTAACTCTTGATTTCTGTTCCTCACAAATATTGGACCGTAGTCTCGAAACCACACATCAGCATAGTCAAATTGAAAAAAACGTATTCTCTTTAAATCAATCTTTCTTTTCTCAAACAAATCTGTTGTCTTTTTCTTCATGCCCTCATCTTTGACAAAAAGATTAACGTATTCGTCTTTATGGATTAACTTCACAATTTGGACGTAAATTTCCTCGACTTTCTCGACGCCAGATGTAAAGGTCTCAGGATCGTGTGGCCATGCTAACCAGACCGCGTCATGCTTACACCATTCTGCGGGCATGCGGTATCCTAGTTCGCGGGGCGTCTTGTTTGAAAACGTATTTTCCATCTTCATTTGTGATGCCTCAGGTATCATCTTTCGATGAGTGAATTGTACGTGTCTGGTCGCCGATTTTTAAGGAAGCCCCATCCTTCTTGGATTTTTTTGTTTTTACTAAGATCTACTTTGACAACTAGTGCTTCCTCATTTGTATCGCTTGCTTCTTTGAGGACTTTTCCAAAGGAGTCACATACGAATGAACCGCCCCAAAACTTTAGTTGCCCTTCCTCGCCTACTCTATTCACAGCAGCAACATGGACTCCATTCGCTATGGCGTGGGCACGTTGCACTGTTTTCCAAGCGTCGTGCCAGTCTCCGTCGGATGAACTATGGTCTTTAATCCAGCCAATCGCTGTTGGATAGAATATGATTTCTGCGCCCTTTAGCGCGTTGATTCTTGCGGGTTCAGGGAACCATTGGTCATAGCAGATGAGTACCCCTACACGAGCGTAATAGGTTTTGTGCACTGAGTAACCTTGGTCGCCTGCTTCAAAATAGTTTTTTTCATAGAAAAACTGGTCATTTGGTATGTGCACCTTGCGGTAGGAGCCTAAGATTTTTCCGTTTGCATCAATTATGGCAGCTGAGTTGTAGTATTTTCCGTTTGAATTTTTTTCAAATAATGGTGCAATTATAACTATCTTTTTCTTTTTCGCCAGCTCTGAGAAAGCTCTTGTGGATTCTCCGGGAATCGTTTCAGCTAATTTGCTGACGTCCTGTTTTTTCTCTTGTGGAAAATACTTGGTTCTATACAGTTCTTGGAGACAGACAATTTGAGCACCCTTTCTTGAAGCTTCTTCGATTCTTTCTATGGTCTTTTTCATATTGTCGGCTATATCATCTGAAACAGTCGTCTGAATAAGTCCAATACTAACGATTTTTCTTTTTTCCTCTGTTTCAACGCCGTTTGGGTTTGCAATATCAGTAGATACCATTATCTTTCCTTAATCGCAACTATGTGAGAGTCTGGTCGTAATAACTTTTCTGAGCCAAGACACGGAACATCAGGACAGAATGCGCCAAAAGTAAAGATGCTTAGAGGCACCAACCTACCTATTCCTCTACAGGTTTGAAACTTTGAAGGGAGCTACTACCGCATGCTTATTTTTGGTTTGCCTTTATGGTTTGCTTGTGTGCATAGTCAAAGAACTTCTCAATCGTATCTTCAGAAGTCCATTCTGAGCGAATTCTAGTTTTCTTTTCAGCCTTACGCAATTCAGAAAGTAACATTCGATTTAAGTCTCTGACGCTTTCGCCTTTGAATTCAGCATTGACTTCAAATCCGTCACTGGTTGGCTTGATGGAACCGTTGTTGCCGATTATTCGTTCTAACACAGGTTTTATGGCTGATGGAGTGGCACTGCTTACGCGTGCAGATAATTTGAATTTTTTCTCAGACACTATTTGTCAGTCCTTGCTGCGGTTTGCGTTTTAGCGGTTTGCGTGTCTTTCTGAATGCAGTTGTCCGCCTGTTGCCCAGTTGCTCTTTGGCGCTTCATAAATGATGATGGTGACTGCTTCCTTGGCTACTCCTAAATCTTCAAATACTTTCGTTATTCCTTCGACTGTTTTCTTCTTGTTTTCAGGGGTCATGCCCTCCCAAACAGAAACCTGAACTACTGGCATTTCGTTTTTACCTCAATGACACTTTTCTTGTCCGTTTTATTATATCTTCCCTAATCGAACTTGAAGCTATGAACCTGTTACTGTAAAGCAACAATCACATATCACTTTCAGAACAACGGCTCAAAGAGGTCCAAGAAAGAATTTCCTCCAGAAGATTTTGACAACTGATTTTGTTGTACCTTTAACGTTAGAGAAGCATTAAATAAGAAAAACGCTGGCAAAGCGGCGCAACATTAAAGTTAATAATTGTGAACCATGTTTCTGTGTGTTGAAGCCCGGTGGTGTAGCGGTCAAGCATAGGGGCCTCTGGAGCCCTCGACGAGAGTTCGAATCTCTCCCGGGCTATCTTGCTTTTTAGTTGGGCACATGTTTCCTCAAAAAACCAATTCTCGAAGATAGTAGAGGCAAGATTTTCTCTACCGCAATGAATGCGACTGTGGCGTATGCGATTCCTCCTAAAACATCCACCACATAATGTTCGCCGAGGTAGACTGCGCTAAACCAAGTTCCAACAGGAAGCGCCAACACTGGAAGTGCCTTCCACTTCCAAACTTTGAACGCGAAAAGAAAGACCAGCCAAGGCAAAGCTGAATGCATACTGGGAAAGGCAGCGTACAAGTTTGGGGTTAAAAAATAAAACAGCGTCTTGTAAAGAGGAATACCTATGCTAGTATCAACTGACACAGTTAAGATTTGCGTAACATTTGGAACTGCAATCCACGGAGGCGCCACAGGGTAAAAGAGAAAAGTTATCAGTGCAGCGTACGTGCATATGCCAAAGGCAACGATGTATTTCCAGTAGTTCTTGGGACTTTTCTTCCAAAGAATAAAAGCGAAGATGGTTGGTATGAAAAAATATAAGGAATAGAAAACGGCTCCCATGTAATCTAAAATAGGCGTCCTAATGGTTTGCTGAAGAATCAGGCTGGGAATTTGACCGAACAATTGCATTTCCAAACTGTATGGTCCTGAATGAAGATTGTCTGCGATGATGCCTACGACGCTGTACATGATTTCGTAAGAGAAGAACACCGTGATGAATGGAAGCCAATCTTTTAAGGCACGCCATGTTCGTTGGTTATACGCTGCGTACATTAGGATGCCTAAAATTAGAAATTCGGGTCCGGGAAGAATTTTGTATTCTAAGCAGAAGACGGTTATAGCCACTAAGTATAGTGCTGGGAAAAGAAGAGCGAAGAAACGGGAAGAGTGATAGTCAAAGTTTAATTCAATTTTGAATCTTTTGTCTTCTTGTTTCTTTACCATTCTTTAATTGCGACCTACCACTAAGATGGTGTGGGTTTTTAAATGCACTAAGATGGTGTGGGTTTTTAAATGTTTTTTCCCAATTTGTACATAAAACAGCCGATCAACTACGCGATTGGTACTAATACCAGACAGCTGTTGCTCCTTTATCGGGCAATTTTTGGTTGTTGTCTATTTTTTAAGGGTGCGAAAAACTACTCAGATCAGGTGAGTGCTTTAGATACCCAAAACATGCTGCTAGTTCAACTGTACATGCTTTCCATGGTTATCATTCTTGAATAATTAATCAGGGCAGCGTGCGAAAACAACGCCCAAGTCTGCGCATACTTGCTTTGTTTTGTTGGTTCATAAAATTAAGTGGTTGTAGCAACACAGCAACAACCGCCAGAAATTAATAGGCATTATTCAACAAAGGATTTAAAGACCAACATACGAAACGTTGCAAGTGAGGCAAATTGAATAGGCGTACCCTGCTGTTTATCGTTGTATGCTTGATTGCAGTGATAGTGGCATCCTCGTTGATTATTTATGAAAATGGCATCCTCACACCACAAGGCTCAAGTGTTGTTTGGCAGCGCTCTATTGAGAATTTTGCCACTGGATTGGCTGTTGCCGACGGAAAAGTGTTTACCATGGATATCTCGGGGAATGTAAACTGCTATGACATTCAAAACGGCAAATCCATCTGGAACGGCAGTAGCGTAGGCGGTTATTTTGCTGCAGGACTCACAGTTGCAGAAGGGAGAGTTTATGGGGGCTCAGAGTATGCTTCGGTTGGTTGCTTAGATGAGACAACTGGACAGTTCCAATGGAGTTTCACAGGTGACATAGACCATCGTCAAGCCCCTGATAACATCATTGTTAAGGATGGTCGAGTATTTGCAATTGCAGAAGGTGTTAGTGCAATTGTTAATGCCCACAACGCAACCACCGGGCAACTTCTATGGCAAACACCCTACTATTTCGGAACTTTTGGAAACATAACTGACTTGAACACTTGGTGGACAAGCGGCTTTCCGTTGGGAGGCGACCCATTTGACGGCAACTCACTATACGCATTAGGTGGCAACGAGTCAAGCCCATACATTTTTAAGCTAAACACCGACAACGGCAGTATTCTTTGGCGTGCTAATATTACTGTATTTAGTGGTCTTCCAAGTGTTCTGGCAACCTATCAAGGGCAAGCCATCATACAGAACAGCAACCAAATCTTTAGTTTGAATGAGACTTCAGGTGACAGCCTTTGGAGCATTGATGTTGGCGCATCAATCTACCAGCCAACCGCCTACAACGGTCTACTGCTTTTTGCAGCATCAGACGGCAACTTCTATGCGCTCAATTTGGCTGACGGCAAATTAGCATGGAAAACTAAAGTTGACAACCAAAACCTACTCTCACAAGTTAACGAAACTAACACTCTCACGACTTATCCAATACAAGTCGACGCTCAAAACCAAAGAGTATATTGGAGTTTCGGGGTTACCCAACAACTTGGAACGACTAGCGAAAACAAACATGACCGATACACAGGAACTATATGCAGCCTCGACTTGGCAACTGGCAAAGTTATTTGGACAAGGCAAATCGAAGACAGTGGCGTCTTCTACAGTCCGCCTGTCGGTTTAGTCTTCAATAAAGATGCTGTCTTTTTGACGGAAAACAATGTTCTTTGGATTTTTAGCGCATCAACAGGCAACTTAGCTCTGAGTCTGCACTTTGACCACTATGTTTTGCCGCCAGTCGCATCAGATAATGAAGTGTTTGTGGCAGCAGACCTCGACCTTACCGCCTATGGATAATTAAGCATTCTTTGAGCAGAGAAACAATCCTACTTCCGCAAACAAGTTTGGAAACAGCTTTACTGTGCTATTTTTTCTAATAAAAGCTGAATCTTCAATGTGAATGTTTCTTTTTTTGCAGTAATCCTTGAAGTCGGCAATGCCTAGGAAATGAAGGTTTGGGGTATCATACCACTCGTAAGGTAGCGCTTTGGTTACTGGGACTCTTCCTTTGAAGAATATTTGGGTTCTGGCTGAGGCTTGCACGAAATTTGGAAAGCCGACAATAGCCTTTTTTCCTACTCTCAAAGCCTCTTTCAGGACAAAGTCTGGTTTTTTTACTTGCTGTAGTGTTTGGTTTAGTATAACGTAATCGAATGAGCTGTCTGCATATTCAGAGAGGCCTGTGTCTATGTCTTGTTGAAAGACGCTTAATCCCAAAGCGACACATCGATGAATGGCTGTTTCGCTTAGTTCTATTCCTTGAGCATGCACCTGCTTCTCGCTTACGAGGAGAGCTAAAAGTTCTCCGTCACCGCATCCAAGGTCTAGCACTGACGCTTCTTTGCTAATCCAGTCTAGGATGATTTTGTGCTCTGTTTTTATTGGCGCCTGCTTCATTATACACCACCGTTATGTCCATTCGAAACTGTGTTTAGGAAATGCTTTATCAGCTGAGTTTCTTGCTCTGTTTCAAGAAGGAACGCGTCGTGCCCATAATTGGAATTTATTTCACAGTAGGTGGCATCCACGCCTGCTAGTTTGCAGGCTTTAACGATTTCTTGAGACTGATACGCTGGGTAGAGCCAGTCGGATTTGAAGGCTATTACGAGCACTTTTGCCTTTAACCCTGCAAAGATGTTGGCGAGGTTTTTTCCGTTGAGAATGTTGAAGTAGTCTATGGCTTTGGTAATGTACAAATACGAGTTGGCGTCGAATCGTTTGACAAAGTTGTCGCCGCGATACCGCAAGTAGCCTTCAACCTCAAATTCTACTCCAAACTTGAAAGGCTCCTTATCTTGGCGGACGCGTCTTCCAAACTTTTCAGCCATTGAAGCATCGCTCATGTAGGTTATGTGTCCAATCATTCGTGCTACGGCTAAGCCTTTCGCTGGAACCTGCGAGCCATAATAATGCCCTTTCTTCCAGTCGGAGTCAGCCATGATTGCTTGGCGGCCAACTTCGTTGAAGGCTATCTGCTGAGGCGTATGCTTCATGGTTGTTGCAATTGGTATCGCAGACCGAATGCGTTCTGGGCAGGAGACCATCCACTGGAGAACTTGCATTCCACCCATTGAACCGCCGATGACTGCGAGAAGTTTCTCTATGCCTAAATGGTCAATTAGGCGCTTTTGAGCGTTCACCATGTCGCCAATAGTTATTATGGGGAAGTCGGTGCCGTAGGGTTTGCCTGTTTTCGGATTCGTTGAAGATGGACCTGTTGAGCCTCTGCAACCGCCAATTACGTTGGAGCAGATTACAAAGTACTTGTTTGTGTCTAAGCCTTTGCCTGGACCAATTAAACTATCGAACCAGCCAGTGGTTCCAGCGGCATGGCCGTCTCCTGAGAGCGCGTGGAGTACAAGGATGGCGTTTTGCTTTTGCTTGTTTAATGTACCGTATGTTTCGTAAGCAAGCGTTATGGGACCGAGTTTTTCGCCTGATTCAAGAGCCAATTCGTCTGGTGGATTTGCGAATGTAAAGTACTTTAGCTCAGAATTTTCAAGGGGTTGGTTAATTGTTGCTAAATGTGTTGCCTCCAAAAATTCGTTGCCTAAGGTTTGGCTGATTTTTCTGACGCTTGCTCTATATCTTCAATTATATCATCAGGGTCTTCGATGCCTATCGATAGCCTGATGTAGTCTTCGGTTACGCCTGTTGCCTGCTGTTCCTCACGGGTCAACTGCTGATGTGTTGTTGACGCTGGGTGAATGACCAAGCTTTTTGCATCGCCGATGTTAGCCAGATGCGAGAGGAGTTTAACCGATTCGATGAATTTTTTGCCTGCTTCTAAGCCGCCTTTTATGCCGAAACCGATGAGACCACCATAGCCGTCCTTGAGGTATTTGGATGCTATTTTGTGGTTCGGGTTATCAGGTAAGCCTGGATAGTTAACCCAGTTGACTAGCGGATTCGTCTTGAGGTAGGTGGCAACTTTTAGTGCATTCTCGGAGTGTTTACGTTGTCTGAGGGGTAATGTTTCTAAGCCTTGGAGGAACAAGAAAGAGTTGAACGGACTCAAGGTTGCTCCTAAATCTCGCAGTAATTGTACGCGTACTTTGAAGATGAATGCGACGTTTCCTAAGCCTGGGAAGTTTCCGAAGGTGTCCCAGTATTTGATTCCATGGTAGCTTGGGTCGGGCTCGGTGAATTCTGGGAACTTTCCGTTGTTCCATTTGAATTTGCCGCTGTCAACGATTACGCCGCCAATGCTGGTTCCGTGACCGCCTATGTATTTTGTGGCCGAGTCAACGATTATATCAGCTCCGTAATCTATGGGTCTTACTAAGCCCACTCCAACAGTATTGTCAACGACCAAAGGGATTCCTGCGTCGTGTGCTATTTTGGCGATGGCTTCGAAGTCAGGTACGTCGAGTTTAGGATTGCCGATTGTTTCAGCGTAGATTGCGCGTGTTTTGGGGGTTATGGCTTTTTTGAATTCCGCTGGTTTTGTGGAGTCTACGAATTTTACGGTTCTGCCAAGTTTGGGGAAGGTATAGTGGAAGAGCTCGTAGGTTCCGCCGTACAGGTTGTTTGCTGAAACGATTTCGTCGCCCACCTCCGTTATGCCTAGTAGCGCTAGCGATATGGCTGCTTGTCCTGAGGCTACGGCTAAAGCGCCGGTTCCGCCTTCAATTGCAGCTACTCTTTTCTCGAAAACGTCGGTTGTGGGGTTCATTATTCGAGTGTAAATGTTTCCTAGTTCTTTTAGGGCAAACAGGTTTGCCGCATGCTCTGTGCTTTTGAATACGTACGAGGTTGTTTGGTATATGGGGACTGCTCTTGCGTTTGTCGCTGGGTCAGCTGTTTCCTGTCCAGCGTGGAGTGCAAGAGTGTCAAGTTTTTTTGGTGCCATTTTGTTCTCACCTTTCGAGGGCATAACCAATAACGGCGTTATATTGGTTTTTGCAAAAAATATTCCAAAAAGAATATTACCCAACACAACCAATTACTAAACCATGTTCCCAACCTTAGACGACATCGCAAAACGCAGACGCCAACTAGGCCTAAAACAGTCAGAACTAGCCAAAATGGCTGGCGTAAGCCAATCCCTAATCGCCAAGCTGGAAGCAGGAACCATCGACTCCTCCTACACTAAAGTAAAAACAATATTTGACGTGCTTGAGCGGTTAGAATTTAAAACGAAAGTTCAAGCGGGCAAAGTGCTCCACAAAAACGTTGTTACTGTCCAGAAAAACGAGCCGCTTTCCAAAGTGGTGAAATTAATGAAGGAGCATGGTTATTCGCAGATACCTGTTTTCGAAGGCAAACACTCTGTTGGTAGCATATCAGAAAAAGCTATTCTGCGGCAAATTTTGGCAGGGAAGGATTTGGAGCAGATATCTAAATTGTCGACTGAGGAAATAATGGAAGAAGCTTTCCCTCAAATAAACGAAGACGCCCCATTGTCGTTGATATCGAGCCTTTTGCAGACTTACTCGGCTGTTTTAGTTTCCCGAAAAGGCGAAATAATAGGCATAATTACCAAGGCAGATTTGTTAAGAATGATTTAAAACAAAAGCCATATAGTAAAATAGCGCCAGGGAAGTTATTCGCGAGCTCTCTAATTTACTAGTAAATACGGGTACTTGGTTACTTTCATTTGGGTTTGTATGCATCTATTTCTCTTATTATTCGTGCTAGCAGCTTGGGTTCGATTCTGAACCCTTTGCGCACTAGAGTTAGCACTGTTTCCTTTGCCTCTGCATTATCTAATAAATCGCATTGAAGAGCGGTCATTATCACGTAAAGTACTCCTTTAGCCTTTAGACCCCATGCTTCAGCAAATGCTCGCCCACTCGATTCATCTATTAATAGTAGCGTGTCCGTTCCCGTTTTGTGAGCCAATACTATGGCTTGGGCTTCACCCAAGTGAAGTTCAAAAGCATGTTTTATTATCTTGTTGCAGAGCGCGTTCTCGTTTTTGTTCAGCTGCGAAATCTTTATCCAGCATTGATCAACACCTTCTTTGATTACCAGAGCGTCACTGAAGCCTTCTTGTAAGCCTCTTTCGACCGCTTCGTTGTAAACTTCTTCTGGAATTAGAATCTCATTAAAAAGGTCTCTAAGCAAGGTAAGTTTGCCAGTTTTTGAGAGCCATATCAGAGGGCTAGTATTAGAGACGACAACAGGCAAGTAATTAAGCATCCGTTAAGACTTGAGGTCTTCTTCCAAATCCTGCTCGGAATACTGGATGAGGACTCCCTTCTCAGCTAGTATCTTGTAGAAATTCCATAGGGAAACGCCAGCTAGTTGAGCTGCCTTCCAACCAGTAACTTGGCCTGCTCGATAGAGCTCAACAGCCTGCTCTAAGCTCTTTTCTTTAACTCCATGTTCTAGCAATTCGCGTATCAAAGTTGACCTGTCTTTTCCTTCTTTGTTGGCTATTTCACGAAGTTTCTTGGCTGTTTCACGGGGCAGCCTTAGGCTAATCGTTTCGGACAAGGAATCACTGTAATACAATAGATGTCAAACGTATCATATAAACCCCTCGTGCAAGGCTATACCGAACTACCCTTACTAAATTAAAAGCAAATTTTTTATTAATAAACCTGAAACTCCAAAATTTAATGATCAAACGTTTTTGACTAAAGCTGAATGTTGTTTCGGCACCTGTTAGTCAAATACTAAATGTTGTCTCGGTGCCATTTAACATCTCTGCTGAACTAAGAACGCAGCAATAGTTGTGACTAAAATCTAGGTTAAAAAACCTCAACTATAGTCAAAAACACCTGGAAGTTGCTTCAATGGCTGTTTAGCCCTCGCCGCAAGCTAGCCCAGTCATTGCTTTAACGTATCTTGAGGCTTCCTCTCTTGTTTTAAAAGGGCCATAAATAAAATCGTATTGAGGATGGGTTTCTTTTGTGGGCATAACATCGGATTCTATAAGTTCGGGTCTTTTGTTTTCTTTAAACCCTAAGTAAATCATTAAGCCGCTCCTCCAATGGAAAAGCACTGTAGTGACTTTCTTTTGAATATTGCCATTCAATTTATTAAGTATAATGCTGTTATACCCTCAGAATCAAAAATGAGTGCTCGATGCGAAACCATAGGAAAATTCGTGCTTCCCGTCTTCAGGTCCCTTGTCGCTAAAGAACTCGTTAACACTTACCATTTAACACAGGTTGAAGTGGCGAAGAAACTTAAAACAACCCAAGCTGCAGTAAGCCAATACATAAACTCCAAACGCGCAATCAAAGGCACCGAACAATTCAACGACATCCTACCCAGAATCCAAGCAGAAGCCAAGAAAACCGCTAAACAACTTGCAAACCAAGAAACAACTTGGGACGAGGTAACACTTGATTTTTGCAAGCTTTGCTCCACTTTTTATGTGACGGAAGAAAACAAAACAGGCGACAACTACACAATCTAACGAAATAATTTTCAGTTTATCCATTGGCGTTGACGCAGGATTTACTATAAGAAACACCCGGCAGGCTTTTAGTTCGTAAAATCAGACAGCAAAAAGAGGGTAGGAGGTAGGTTGAGAGAGCATGTACTTTTTTTGCGGCTTATTGGAATGGTTTTATCATGCCCTTTTTTTCTTTGATTCTGGCTTGTGCATACAAAGAAATCTTGCAGGCTATGCGGAACACGTTGAAACGGTGAGGAAATGATTCATGGTTCGCTTGTCGATGTAGCCTCACAGTCACATAGCTATTTATCCCCTCATCTGGTCATAATTGTATATTTAGGAATGCTAAGTTGGTTGAAAGTTATGGATGCTCCTGATGATATAGCGAAAATTCTTGGTCCAAACGAGAAAGTTGAGTTATATATTAAACAGAAAATCTACCATCCTCAGATTAATATTGACTCTGTAGTCTTTACGAACGAACGTATGATTCTGCGGCATCCTCACGCGCTTGGTTTGAAGAAGGATTATACTGATTACAATTACAGGGACATAGCTAACGTGGTGTTGGATAAGGGGATACTGCGGTCAACTATCAAATGTACTCTTAGGCTCGGTGGAGAGCCGCTAGCCTTGGGCGACTTGCCTAACTCCGAAGCTGAAAAGGCCTACGGAATCATCAGAGAGAACATTGGCAAATTCCAAGCACCGTTTTCAACCGGGTATGCTAGTGCCCCAAATGCTCCTAATGCGTCTGATGCTCCTAAATGATCGCTTCCATGACTCAGCAAGAGTACCTTCAACTGAGGATAGTCCAAAATATATGATAACAATTCTTCGGCTGCGCATACTTTAGGTATGGTGTAATCCGAGCTGCGTGGAAAGCGTCATAATAAGGATTTTTTCGCCTATTTACTGCAAGAGCATACTCTAATCGAATGGAGAATGCGCTATTGCTGATTAGAGAGTCTAGAAAGTCCGGCTCAGCATCATGAACATGATCGCGCGCTTTGCGAAGAAAAAACATGCGCGCTAACAACATGAATGTACTTGTCCTTAAAATCAGGGTCATGTTAGAAAAACAATTTTGGAAAAGAAAAAGAAGGGCAAATAACTTGAAAAAAGAAGGATAATCGGTACACTCTCAACTTTTTCTTTTGTTTCCAAGAATGGAGCGTGGTTTATTTCCACAGCTTTTTGCCGGTCAACAGCCAAATGACTACTAAGATTACGGCAATCACAAGCAGTATATGTATCAGCGAGCCTACGCCTGGCAAAGCAAAGAAGCCAACTAACCAAAGTATCACAATAATAATAGCAATCGTCAACAACGTATTCATAGCAAACTCTCCAACTAAGTGTTAACTACTGGTCTTAGGTACATGTGAAGCTGATCTTTTGAAACTTTTAAGTGCAATCCATTGTCTGTCCAGCGGGCAACCCCTTTCTCTAGGGATGAAACGGCCAGCATGTTTCGTACTCCACCTTTCTTTACGCCAAGCACTGATTCAGCTATCTCCTTTTTCAATTCGATTTCAAGATGAGTTATTTTCCACTCTTCCGGATCTACTTCTATACTTTTGACTGTGCCGATTTTTTCGTCTAACGCAAACACACTTCTATTTATAAACTCTCTAGTTCTCATACTTGTCTATCCCTCCTTTCTACGCTCATAATTTGGACTACCCTATTAATGGTCATTAATTGAGTTAAGCGTATGTGAATGTGAGCCCACACCGACATTCTGGCGGTTATGCCTGCGCTAATCAGTCTAACTGCTATAAAGAATTTGGAACTTGAAACCACAAGAGAAACGAGATTCTCAGGTTAGTCTTCAGCTTTTTTCCAGTCAGATTCAAAACTTGTTCTTAGTACGCCTATAAGGTTGCTGTTGTTTGTCCAAAGAGAAGGGCTTTCGCCTAATCCAGTTTCTTTGGAGCCGGTAATCAATGCTTCTGTATCATCAGACATTATGAAGTGATTCAAAGGTTTACGATGAAACTTGACGTGAACCGAAGCGCCATCGATGAGTTTTTGCACTTTTTCTTTAAGCAAAATGTCGGTGCTGCCCCCTTCAAAGATCAGTCGAATCTGAGCACCGTTCTTTATTGCCTGCTTGTATTCATCTGATAACTGAGACAGAATCAGTATGATTCTTTCCTTGTTTGCAATTAACGCGACTTCTTTTCTCGAATTTCTAATCAGTCCTGAAGTCTTAGCCAAAATCGCTTTCTTTTCCGCTATCAGTATGTAGATGCTTTCTTCTTCAGGAAGCGGCTGCTTCCAATCTTTGAGGGACAGCCTCTTGACCGTACTCCTCATACCCGACAACCGTTCATCAAATCTCTTTTTTTCTTCCGACACCAGGAAGCTTAAGGCATCCGAAATAGGAGTAGCCCGAATCTTAGATGGTTTGCCCAGCAATTTTTCAATCAGGCCCATTTTTTCGAGTGTCGGCAGAATTCTATAGACGTCTTCCCTGCGCACTTTTGAAAATTTCGCTATCTGTCCCGCCGTAGTTTTTTGCAGTTGAAGTATTGCTAGGTAAACCCTTGCCTGATTAAGACTTAAACCCAAACCAAGCAGGAGGACCGTGTCTTCGTCGTTGGACATTTTCAACTCCCGTATTTCTTGTACCAATTTATATTTAAGTTTTAGGTCATTTTCGCAAAGTATACAAATAGCTTCGCTTTTCGAATGGTTGTGTTGTTCTGAGTTTGAAGGTTTCCACTTGTGCTAAAAGGATAAAAATTGCTGCTGAAGCAGCGTGCGCAGGACTTATTTGAAATACGGCTGGAAAAATTTTGAGGCGTGTGTTAAAGTAGTAATTTCACCATTAGTCATCGATTGTTCTCTACGCTTTGACCCCGAGGGATGTTCAGTTTACGCGAATATGAAGCCGATGATTAGACCTACTATGAATCCGATGCCTAGCGGTAGCATGCCTATGATGAGTACTCCGTATTGATATACAATGGAACCGTATTGGGCTGCCAGATCTTTCAACGCGCTAAGACTCAAACCGAAAAAGCCAAAGTAGGCAACCACGAAGAGTATAATTGCAGCTATAATGGCAATCTTTAGGAATAAATGGATTAGATAGCCCACGATCAATCCGATGACGAATATTATTACCATTAAGACAATTGGTGGCAAACCACCTATGCTTCCAGAAGTAATAAAATGAAATACTTGATCTATCGCGCCCAAAATCTGCAACTCCTCAATCGAGCTATAGGAGTATAAAAGGGCTATTAAACTTGTGTGGCTGTAGCCCCACAGTAACAGAGCGGTTGCTACACTCAAAGATGCGGTTGGAAAATTCAGGTTCTGACTAAGCATCCGCTATCTGATTCTTGTTTTTTGTTTTGGCGTTTATGACATCTATGTGAAGTCTGTTTAGTGTTTGCTGTGGTTTTAGATGTGGGGGAAGAATGTTCCTGGAACTACTATACCAAAGAGGGCTCCAAATATTATGCTTATTACGACGAAGATTATCCATGCCAGTATGGCTATTCCGATGCCGGCCAGCCAGCCCGTTTTGAAGCTTGCTTTGTAGACCCATATCCAGGCTATGAGGGCTAAAATTAGTGCGATTATGTATGCCGTTGAGCCGATTAGCGCTCCCAGAAAGTAATCCACTATAATCAATGTGATAGCGTAAACTATTGGGCCAAACAGCGTAGCAATCATAGCGTCGCCAAAAGTGGCTTTTCCGCCTGTTACTGCTTTGCCAGCTAACCACACGGGTATTGAGACTATTATCCACAGAATAATCAAGCCAATTATGGTTACAAGCAGACTCGTCAAAGTCATATTTCCAATAATCAGATTACTCAAGAGCTGCACCTGTTAAGTTACATAGGAGTACGAATGACTATTAAACTTGTGTAGCTGTAGGTCCACAGCAACAGAGCGGCTGCTATATTCAAAGATGTTGGTGGAAAATTCAGGTTCTGACTCAGCGCCCAAAACTACGAGAGTAAAGGAAAGTGGAGCTTATGAATCAAAAGAGGGATGCCAAAAGGAATAGCATCAGTTAAAGAAAATTCAGCCAAAGCAGTAATAAAAGACTACACAACTTAGAAACTCCTGACCCCAAATTCTACGTAATCGACGTGGCGGGTTCAAAAGCGTTAATCGCACTAGAACTTTTGAACTATATTGTCATGGAAAGTTCAATTCCGCTTATGCATAAGCCATTATATAAGCAAAACCTCGGTTGATATTCAGATGTTGTTGTGACTTCACAGTCACACACACTTAATTCTGCAATAAACGACCTTTAGATGAAAGGTGATGGAGTGCCTGAAGAGAAGAAAAAAGTTGAAAATGCTGCTGAAAAAACTGGAGAAGCAGTCGGCAAAGGCATCAAGAAAGGTGCTAAAGCCGTAAATGACCTTGGGAAGGGAATAAAGAAAGGACTCAAGAAAGAAGAATAAAGAAAGCAAAATTCCCCCTTCTCAAGAAACAAAAAAGAAAAGTACTTGTTTTTATCTATGTGAATTGATCTTGGAGGATGGGGACGGGTTTCCAACTATTATGGGGAAGAAAAAAACATTCGCCATTACATAGAGACATTTTGGCTAGGGATGAGAATCTATCGTGGCTTTATCTCAAACTTATTCGACGTTAAGGCTCCTCTGTTTTGCGGACATAAATTGACCTACAACTGCAATCTCCGATGCAAAATGTGCCCATTCTGGAAAAGACCCAGCCAGGATTCAAGCCTTGAACAGGAAAAAGCAATTCTGAAACAGGTTTATAATTCGGGAGCCTGCGGAATCGCGTTTGAAGGCGGGGAACCTTTGCTAAGAAAGGATTTGGCTAAGATTCTCGCTTTTTCTAGGTCTTTGCCCTTGCATACAAGTCTTATCACTAATGGAACGCTTCTTGAATCCAAGATAGATGAGATATCGCCATACATTAACGGTGTTGTTTATGTTTCGTTAGATGGCCTAGAGAAAACTCATGATGCTATTAGAGGAGTTGGCGGATGCTTTAGAAAAGCGGTACGCGGCATAAGTGCGGCTGAAGAAAAAGTTGCTGTAACGATCAACACGACAATAATGGCTGAGAATATTGATGAGATAGAAAGCATGGTAAAGCTAGCAAAAGAATTAGGTACAAGAATATCCATAGCCGTAGCTCACGAGTATTGTAATATCAATGCATCTTCACCTGCTACTGATAAAATATCGAAAATAGCCCACACACTTATTGAAATGAAACGAGAAGGTTACCCCATTGTCAATTCAATCGGTTACTTGAAAGTGATGGCTAAAGAGAAAAACTGGCGGTGCAAACCGTGGGCGATGGTTAACATTGATCCTAATGGGAATGTAGTTTTGCCTTGCTATGTTCACAATGATTATGCGAGCAGCGTTTCTATTTTTGAAACTAGTATTAAAAATGCTGTTTCTGAATTTGACTGGGAAAAGATAAAAAATTGCAGGAAATGTAGCCTTCATTGTTATGTTGAGCCTTCTTTGGTGCTTTCAGGGGATTTTAGAGCGTACATGCATTGGGCATTTCGAGTTAGCATCTAATTTTTTTGAGAAGGGCTTGTGTATTTATCAGCAATTTTTGTCTCAAGGAATAAATTCATAATTGACCCCAAATCTTCTTTTATCTAGTAATTTTATTTTTGATATTGACATGAAAAGTATATTGTTTTTTCGATATTTCATCCAGTGAAACGCAAAAGTCACTAAGGAATGTAGACAGGTTTCTCTAAAGTTGTTGAGGAATAATGGGTTGGTGTAAACAAACAAGCTAAAAAGGAAATTTTTCCTGATTTTCTGTTTCTCTCTTATGAGCATTTTTTGTTTTTCATAAGTCTGAAAAGGACGAAAATCTGAGCAGTCAAAAAAACAGCAGGCAGCAACCGAAAAGACCCATTTTACAAAACAAAGCTAAGAGTCAAATGCCCCTTTTTACGTTTTAAGCCAAAATATATGGTTAAAAATAACCCTTAGAAGATAGAGGTCTAGGTTACGCATAGTAAGGCTACGGTAGAAGCATGTAAGGCAACATTTATTTCTCCCATAACGGAATGTTTATATCAGTTGAATTCGCTTCTGATAGAATTCAGCTATAATTGCTAGCCCCGCAATTTTCACATGGCGGCGGCTCAACCCATACCGAAACGGCGAATTCGCCTTACAGGAATGACGGAGTTGGCCTCCAATTGCGGGGACACGAATGTGGACCTGATTAATTGCTCAGTTAGGTCTGAATTGGGCTTTGACGTATATGAGTGGAATGTTTTTCCCTCCAAATCCAGTTAGGCACAATTATGCGAAAAGAACGTACCACACAAAAAACAACAAGTTCCAGCAGTTCAACTCTGGAGTGTCACAACTCCGGTTGATCCTGCCGGACCCCACTGCTATCGGGATAGGACTAAGACATGCTAGTCGTGCGCTTCCTAGCCAATTTGGGAGCGCGGCACACAGCTCAGTAACACGTGGCTAACCTGCCCTTGGGACGGGAACACCCCCGGGAAACTGGGGCTAATTCTCGATAGGCGAAGATCTCTGGAATGAGTTTTCACTTAAAAGACGCTAAAGTTATGCTCTTTAGCACCGCCCAAGGATGGGGCCGCGACCGATCAGGTTGTTGGTGAGGTAATGGCTCACCAAGCCTTTTACCGGTGCGGGCCGTGGGAGCGGGAGCCCGGAGATGGGCACTGAGACAAGGGCCCAGGCCCTACGGGGCGCAGCAGTCGCGAAAACTTTGCAATAAGCGAAAGCTTGACAGGGCTATCCCGAGTGCCATCCGCTGAGGAAGGCTTTTACCCAGTCTAGAACGCTGGGGGAATAAGGAGAGGGCAAGTCTGGTGTCAGCCGCCGCGGTAATACCAGCTCTCCGAGTGGTGTGGATGTTTATTGGGCCTAAAGCATCCGTAGCTGGCTAGGTTAGTCCCCTGTTAAATCCACCGAATTAATCGTTGGATTGCGGGGGATACTGCTTGGCTAGGGGACGAGAGAGGCAGACGGTATTTCCGGGGTAGGGGTGAAATCCTATAATCCCGGGAAGACCACCAGTGGCGAAGGCTGTCTGCTAGAACGCGCCCGACGGTGAGGGATGAAAGCTGGGGGAGCGAACCGGATTAGATACCCGGGTAGTCCCAGCTGTAAACGATGCAGACTAGGTGTTTGGACGGCCACGTGCCGTTCTAGTGCCGCAGGGAAGCTGTTAAGTCTGCCGCCTGGGGAGTACGATCGCAAGATTGAAACTTAAAGGAATTGGCGGGGGAGCACCACAAGGGGTGAAGCTTGCGGTTTAATTGGAGTCAACGCCGGAAATCTCACCGGGAGCGACAGCAGTGTGAAGGCCAGATTAAAGGTCTTGCCAGACGAGCTGAGAGGAGGTGCATGGCCGTCGCCAGTTCGTGCCGTGAGGTGTCCTGTTAAGTCAGGCAACGATCGAGACCCGCGTCCTCTGTTGCTACTAGCTTTGTGCTGGGCACACTGAGGAGACCGCCACTGATAAAGTGGAGGAAGGAGCGGGCCACGGCAGGTCAGTATGCCCCGAATCTCCCGGGCCACACGCGAGCTGCAATGGCAGGTACAATGAGTTCCGACCTCGAAAGGGAAAGGCAATCTCGAAAGCCTGCCGTAGTTGGGATCGAGGGTTGTAACCCATCCTCGTGAACATGGAATCCCTAGTAATCGCGTGTCATTAGCGCGCGGTGAATACGTCCCTGCTCCTTGCACACACCGCCCGTCGTTCCATCCGAGCGACTCTTGGGTGAGGCGCCGTCTTTCATGGCGGCATCGAATCTAAGTTTCGTAAGGAGGGAAAAGTCGTAACAAGGTGGCCGTAGGGGAACCTGCGGCCGGATCACCTCCTAAGTAAAAAAGCATGTTTGTGCTTGATTGGAGGAGCAAGGAGAACATAAACACAGAATACGTCAAAGCCCAATAAACAGCAATCATAGTCAAAAAGGGTTTCATCTCTTTTGTTTTGTTATTTTTTGGTTGGTTATGTTGCTTTTTTGTTGCTGTTGGCTGCATAGGTGTAAGGAAGCTAACGAGTCGGAGTAAGATTTAATAGCTACTTGGAAGTATTTACTTCCATATGGAAGAAAAACCTGCCATATATTATAAAATATTAACTCTTTATAGAAGTAATTATGCAATAAGTCTTCATGCGAGGGCTATTGGAAAGCTCCTGAGTACCAGCCACATGACCTTGCTGCCTTACCTAGCCCGTCTTGAAGAACTCAAAATTCTTCACTCTACAATGGTGGGAAGAAACAAACAGTACACACTTAACAAAGAAAACATTCTAACAAAATACTATCTTACAACCGCAGAACAACTTGTCACGTTAAACTATTTAGAGAAAAATTTTCTAATACGAAAACTTACTGAGCATCTAAACAACGTAGACGTAATAAACCCGCTTATCTTATTCGGAAGTTACGTAAAAGACTACGCCAATGAGGAAAGCGACATAGACCTATTCTACATCGGCAAAATCCCAGAAAAACAGTTGTTGCATATCAAGAAGTTTGAAACTATTTATGGTAAGAAAATAAACATAAAAAACGTTTCAACAGAAAACTTTAACATTGGCTTACGAACAGGCGATATTTTAATTAAGGAAATAGTTAGAGACCACATTGTACTATGTAATCCTGACCCGTTTGTAACCATGCTATGGAGAAACCATATTGAAAGATAACGACCTAAGCTGGTGCTTTAAACAAAAACATGGCATCCGCATAATTGAACCAAACGAAAATCTTACAAAAGCCTATCTAAAAAATCAATAAGCGCCTTAAACACCATGACAGCAGCGCTTCAAATTAAAGAAACCGATTGGATAGCCACCACAGCCTACTACGCTAGATACTTTGCATTATACGGATTACTTATGAAAATAGGAGTCAAGTCTGAGATACATGACTGCACAATTAATTTGGCAAAGTACCTTTCGGAAAATGGCTTTCTTAATAAGAACTTAATTGATGATATAGTAAAAGCCAAGCAAACGAGAATAGACATCCAATATTATGTAGCGAGAGAATTTAGCCCAATGGAAATCAAAAACAATGTAGATTCCGCACGTAAATTTGTGCAAGAGGTTGAAAAAGAGATAGCGAATCTTACAACCGAACAGATTGGTAACATAAGAGAAGGATTAAAAAATAAGATGCAAAGTTAAAAAACCATTTTAAGCTTGATCGGCTGCAAAAAACCATTAATTATTCAGTCAGTGTTTTGGTATAGTTCCAGATTTTGTCGCTTACATAATGTAGCGTTTTAACTACTGGTCCTTTCTTGGTTTGTTTTGCCGCTTCAGCATCGTAGAGGCTTTCGCCTAAAGCCAACGCTTTGCCAAACTTCATATCCACTACGAGGACGAGGTCACCTTTGCTGAATTCTCCTTCAATGCGCACTATGCCTGGCGCCATAACGTCTGCGCCTTTGCAAACGTAAGGGACGGCGCCCATGTCAACCACTATTTTTGGCGCTTGAGCCGTGAACTCGGTGAAAAGCAGCGTGGGCAGAATTTTGCCGTCTGCTTTGAAGAGTAGTGGTTTTCCGCCGATGAGGTAAACTGCGCCTACGTCAGATTCAACAACTTCCACGTTTACTTTAGAACCAAAGAGCGCTTCTATGTCGAGTTTCAGGTTTTTCGATGCTTCGGTTAGAATTTGTTTTGCTTCTTTCGTTTTCAGGGCGTATCTTCTTTGTTTTGTAGGCATATGGTTTTTTCTCTCTCGTATGTTTGTAAGCGTGAAATTTAACTTTGCTCTCTAATCACTTGTTGCTTTTTTGTATGGCTTCAATCTTTTTAGGATTTTATCTATTTGCTTGCCCACATCTACTTTAAACAGTATAACAGTGATAATAACAGTTAAGGCTATGGAGATAGCAATCATTGCTTCTGGACTCAACCAAGAGGCAAAATTAGCTTCAACCCAGCTGCCTAGAAAGGCGCCTGCAATCGTGATAGTAATTTTACCTAGAAAGTAAGATAAGAAAAACTTTGCTGGACTATACTTCATAAGCCCCAGCGGAATAACCACGGGTTCATCAGGAATAGGCGTCGCCGCAGCTAAATACAGCAGCAGAAAAGCCCAACGTTTAACCTTTCCAGCCTCAGTATCAAGCCGCTGGCGACTTTTTTCACTAAGGTGTCCGCTCACAAAGAAAGTAATCATGTAGTGAATGCCTTTTGCTAATGCTGCGGCAAGGGCAATAAGAAAACCTATTGTGACTAGTGCAGTTGCGTCAGCGTTTGCCATGCCGATTGCTGCTGTGGAAGCTATTAAGAGGTTTGAGGGGCCAAAGAAGGGTATCAAGTTTAACCCAAAAGCGAACAGGAAAGTAATTAGAAACTCAATGATTGGCGTCATATCCTGCTACCCAAATTTCCCCTAAAAAAATAATCCAAGCACACTCTTATAAGCACAAGCAAACCAAGACTGCAATACTGCCATACTCCCAAGGGCTCAAGCCTATTAGGATCATATTTGGAGCATATAGTAGACCGGAGGGGTAGGCTGAGCGCACACACAAACGTCGTAGTCAAAGCCAGCTAACCATACACACCTAAATTAACTCTTAACAAAAGTTGCTTGCAGGCACAAAGTTAACTTAACCTAAGCCAGCAAAGAGAATCCCAACTCATGCTTAGATAGGTTTAAATGTGGAGAGTTAAAGTATAGAAAGAGATAAAGATACATGAGGGTTCCAGAATGAGCGAAATGACAACCGAAATCCTTGAACAAAACCTCGGCAAAGTCGTACTTGTACGACTGAAAGGCGGAAAAAGCCTCAGAGGAAAACTGAAGGGTTTCGACCAACACCTAAACCTAGTTCTAGAAGAAACAGAAGACACAACACAAGTTGAAAACCAAAAGAGCCTTGGATTAATAATCGTCCGTGGAGACAACGTAGTCCTTATTTCACCTCCGCCCAGGTGACCGCCGTGGGAAAAGGAACACCATCAATGGGCAAGCGCCAGGGCAAAACTGTTCACATAAAATGCAGGCGCTGTGGAAGACGCGCATATCACGTGCGTGACAAGCGTTGTGCAGCTTGCGGTTACGGAGAAACCAAGACCATGAGGCACTATACCTGGATGAGGAAGACTCTTCAAAGAGTCCGAGTCGTCTAAACTCCCTAATTTCAAACAACTCATTCTTTTAAAAATAATCTATTTTGAGATTTCTTGTTTTTAGCCTTGCAGTTTATTTCACTAAAAAACAAAAATAGTGAGAGGGCTTAGTCCGTTTTTATTCGCTTGTTGTATTGTAATAGCCCTTATCTATCTTAACAAAGATTAGTGGACCTTTACTTTGAGCCATCTCACGAGCTTTCCTCAATGCGTCATTAACTGCAGTGAAAATTCTTTCTTTGTCGCTGGGCTCTTGCACGCGTTTTTCTCCAAGTTCCATTTTTAGAAGATTTTCAGACAAGATTTCTGTTCCACATATCTCTCCGTTCTTAACCAGAGTAGCCACTACAATCTCTAGGAGTTCTTGCTTGTTCTCAATTCTCTTCCATACCGGTTCAGCGTTGCTGATGGTTTTTGAAATTTTATTCCATCTGCTAGCGTTTTGGTCGCCTATGAGCAGTTTGACCCGTTCTTTCCATTTCTTGAACCAAATGCCGATCCAAACGGTTAAAAATCCGTCTAGCTCAGATGGATCTTCCCTGAAAAGATTCTCTAGTCTTTCAACTAGTTCGCATTGGCTTGCTTCTTTTCCAATAAGATTCCAGTGAAATTTAAGGTAATTAGTGAAGTCTTGGCAAGCAACCTGCAAAACTTTGCGGTCTGACCCCATAATATCAAGGGCTGGATCCGCCTCCTTCAATTTCTCCCCTACCATTATTTCTACGAAGTTCATTCTCATTCCCGCTCTGAAGCCCTCTCCATTATTGATTAAAGATAAAGGTTTTAATTAAACTTTATTTTCACGCGGACATATAACTGCATAAGTCGATTTCTAGCAATATATCAAATTCCGATACATCCCAGAGCATTACTCGATAAACTTGGGAAGTGCAGTTACATCGTGTAAAATCAAATCAGGGCATTCCTTGACAAGTTCTTCACATTGAAACAGCCCAGATAAAACCGCTACCGTTCTCGCGCCCGCTGCCTTTCCCGCCCGCACATCATTAACAGAGTCTCCCGCAATGATGCAGTCGCATATTTCAACATCTAGGGCTTTAACACATTTTATTAATGCTTCAGGCGAAGGCTTAGGTTTAGACGTATCCAGAGCAGTCACAACATGCGTGAAATATTTTGATATGCCGAAGCAATCTAGCTCTTTTATGATGGCTTGTTTTGAGACTTGGCGCATGGTATCAGGGCGAGTTTAGCTTTTTCCGAGAGGATTTCAAGTGTTTCTGAAACGTTAGGTAAAAGCTTGGTTTTTTCTTGTGTTATTGAATAGTAAGTTTTCAAGTACACGACTAGGAACTTTTTGGTATCGCCATTCATGATGTCGCTGATTGTGAGACCTTGTTCGAGCCTTCTCGGAATTTCCAAGGCAGTCTTCCTTTCTGGCGGTTTTTGCCCAACAGATTGAAATGCTATTCTTGCTGCTTCTATATAGGCTTCTTTGGAGTCAACTATTGTGCCGTCTAAGTCCAAGAAAATGCCTTTCACTTTGAATCCGTTTTCGTTCATGAACCGTGTCTCTTGCCCTTGAATGGTGATTCCTTATTTCTTAAACGTTTCTCATAAATTTGAAGAGTTAATCTTGCCATTTCTATGATTTCTATATAGATTATGATGAGAATCTCTATAGGAGCCTCTTATTACTTTCTACCTTGAATATGTGGAGAGGTGAAAAAAGAATGCTCTCAAGAGATTGCGATGGCTGCTCCATGCTTAAGGAATGCAGCAGACGCTATCGGAAAGCCATGAAAGATGACAAAGTCTACTGCCCAGACGGAACAGCTCACCTTATTGACAATTACAGTATAAATCAAAGCCCCGATGTAATCTGTTTCTTAGAAGCTTTTCATTGATTTAGACAGCCTTAACTTGCTTCGGCCCCCTCAATAGGCCAGAGAGAAGCGGGAAAATAATTTAACATAGCTATTTTTAAATTTAACAATAGCTCGCTGTTTATGCTTATTATGATTCATATACGCGCATTTTTCTATATATTCTATATTCTCTATGAGTCAGTTTGTATTCTATGTCGGGCGAATATATTACCCTGTTTATCTATAAACCCCAAAACGAGGGAAAAAAAACGAATAAAACATATACAATCCTAAGCATAGCGACAATCGTAATAGTTATCGCAGCAGTGTTCAGCTACATGTACATAGTAAATTCAAGTTCAGTACAACAGCCCACACCAACTCCAACTCCCACCGCATCAACAAACCCTAATCCAACTGCAACACCAACATCCTCACCAACCAGTACTCCTACTTCGACAGCATCCCCAACTCCAACCCCAACAGCGACACCCAGTCCAACGCCAACTTCATCACCAGTATCATTGACCGGTGCAGGAGCAACGTTCCCCTATCCACTGCTTAACGCAATGATAACCCAGTACTCAACATCTGTGAAACCTAACGTACAAGTAAACTACCAATCAATAGGCAGCGGCGGCGGAATCTCAGCAATGCAAGCAAAAACGGTAGATTTCGGAGCCTCAGATGCACCATTAAGCGCCACCGACCAGGCTAACGTACCTAACGCATTGCACATTCCAGAAACCATCGGCGCAGTAACAATAGCCTACAACTTACCCGGCGTACAAACAGGCATTCACTTAACTGGCAAAGTTATTGCAGACATTTTCCAGGGAACAGTAACAATGTGGAACGACCAGGAAATCCAAAGCCTAAACACTAATGTTACACTTCCAGCAAAATCCATACTAGTAGTCCACCGCTCAGACAGCTCAGGAACCACCTTTATCTTCACCGGCTACCTTAGCGCATCAAGCACAGCATGGAACAGTTCAATTGGACAAGGCAAATCAGTCTCATGGCCAGTAGGAATCGGTTCTAACGGCAACACAGGTGTTGCTTCGGTGGTTCAAGGACAACCATATGCTATCGGCTATGTTGAATTAGCTTATGCATTGCAAAATAGCATGACTGTTGCAGCAGTTCAGAATCCAACTGGAAACTGGATCTTACCATCACTCGCATCAACAACAGTAGCGGCTCAATCAATAGCTTCAGCAGGTCTACCGGCAGGCAACGCTAGCTGGACAAGCGTAAACATACTTAATGCGCCAGAACCAAACGCGTATCCAATTGTAAGTTTCACCTACTTGCTGGTGTACAAAGAACTGAACGTGTTACCCGACATGACTCAAGACAAAGCAACAGCACTCGTGCAATTCCTCTGGTACGTAGTGCATGACGGTCAAAACTTGTCACCTGGATTAGCCTATGCTCAACTGCCACCAAACGTTGTCCAAATAGACGAAACAACCATTAAGTCGATAACCTTCAATGGGCAAACATTACCCACAATCTAAAATAACCCAACCCCAACTTTTTATTTTTAATTTAAATTAAAAAAATACATCATTCTTAACCAATCGTCAAGTAAAAAGATAGGAAATAGATTAAAAAAAACTAGCTTAGAACTGAATCAACGTTTAAGTTAAGCACAACTTCGGAAATGTCGCTGGCGTATTCTGCTGTTCTCCTGACACTTTCGATAAGCAATCTTAAGTTAACGATTTCTTCGATCTTAGCGTTTTGCGAAAAAAGAACAGCTTCTTTCTCCAGCTTATGTACCTGACTCAGCTTTTCAATAACACTTTCAGCCAAGTTAAAGTCATGCCTAAACAACGCGTCCATAGCACTCTCAAACATTGAATTAGCCAAACCGCTTAACTGACCTATCTTTTCTAAAAGCTCTTCATTGACTGGTTCTTTTAAGAGTAGCGTGTTTTCGGCGATTTTGGTTGCGTGATCTGCGGTTCTCTCAACCGCTTTCCCTATAAGTCTGTAACCTAAGCAGTCTTTTTGGCTGTTTAATCCGATTTCTTTGACGATTCTTGGGTTTGAAACCGCCAGCTTCAGAAGCCTCACTATGTACAGGCCAAATCGGTTTACTTCCCGGTCGGTTTCAATAACCGCTTTAGCACTGGGATAATCCAGTTTCTGTAGTGCAACTATAGCTTCTTTATGCATAGACGAAGCTATTATCGACATTCGACTTAGCGCATTCTGAACAGTAAGCTCAGGATAATTAAGTAAAACTTGTAGTGTTAAATCTGTTGGGGTGTCAATTACGATTTCTGTTCCAACCAAGTAGTGTCTGGCAAAAGTTTTGAGGTGGTTTCGAAGTTTTGAGGAGAGCACTTTTTGTCCTTGCGCTCTAATATGCAGAATGTTGTACCCATCTAAATAGGCGGAAATTGCTGTCCTCATGACGGCATCAGGATTATCGTTTAAGGATGCTTTGATGAAGGCTTCATCTTGCTTCTCTTTTTTTACAAACTTTGAAGGCGCTATTGATAGTGAGCCATCGTCTTCCTCACGGACCACCATTGAGTTTCCTTTCTTAAGCTCATTTCGAATAGCCCAATCCTTAGGCAACGAGAGTATGAATGTTGATCCGCCTGTCACCTGAAGTTTGCGTTGCTCTTCATTTATTTTTTCTGCTTCTTTAGTCACATTTGACTCCAAGTTACTTTTTCTATGAGGCGTCATTATATTAGGTATATCTATATAGACTATAAATTTTATGGAGATTCACTATATAAAAAACATGAACTTCTTAGTTAAACAAAAACGAGGACCAAAAATATGAATACTAAATATGCAGTCGTAATTGCAATAGTTGCAATCGCCATAATAATAGGTTCAGTAGCAGCGTACGTTTACCTTTCGCAACCAAGCGCATCTGCCCCATCGATCACTTTGAATGGTGCGGGAGCGACATTCCCCTATCCACTTTTAAACAGCATCATCACAAAATACTCAACAAATGTGAAACCTAGCGTACAAATAAACTATCAATCAATCGGTAGCGGCGGCGGAATCTCTGACTTGCAAACCAAAACAGTTGATTTTGCTGCCTCAGATGCTCCATTAAGCGCTTCTGATGCGGCTAAGGCTCCAAGTGCCCTTCATATCCCAGAAACTATTGGCGCCGTGACATTAGCCTATAACTTGCTTGGCGTTCCCTCGGGTCTTCATTTAACAGGTAAAGTCATCGCCGACATTTTCCAGGGAACAGTAACAATGTGGAACGACCCAGCAATTCAAAGCTTAAACACTAATGTGACTCTTCCGTCAAAAGCTATAGTAACAGTTCACCGTTCGGACGGTTCAGGAACAACCTTCATCTTCACTGGCTACTTAAGCGCATCCAGCAGTTCATGGAATAGTTCAGTTGGACAGGGCAAAACAGTTGCTTGGCCTAATGCGCCCGGTGGAGCCATTGGTTCAAACGGCAACACAGGTGTTGCTTCAACGGTAAATGGAACACAGTACGCCATAGGATACGTTGAACTAGCTTATGCACTGCAGAACGGTATGACTGTTGCGGCAGTTCAGAACCCTGCTGGAAACTGGATACAACCAACTTTAGAATCAACACAACTAGCTGTCCAATCTGGCGCTGCAAGTGGCTTGCCAGCAGGCAACGAAAGTTGGACAAGCGTTAGCCTTCTTAATGCTCCAGATGCAAACGCGTACCCAATTGCAAGCTTCACCTACTTGCTAACATATAAGGAGCTTAACGTAATTCCTGGAATGACTCAGGAGCGGGCAACAGCACTTGTCCAGTTCCTCTGGTACGTAGTGCATGATGGTCAAGACTTGGCGCCAAGGCTTGCTTACGCAAAGTTGCCATCAAACGTTGTGCAAATAGACGAAGCAACTATTCGCTCATTAACATTCAACGGACAACAACTACCAACAACTTAAGGTGGATTAGCTCTGACCCAGCCCCACCCCCAAAAGTTTTTTTCCAGTAAAATAAAACTAACAGGCGATAACTTATTCAAAACCATTGCTGCTATTGTTGCGGCTTCGGCAATGATCATCTTACTCATTACCGGATACACCTTAACAACTGGTTCAGTGCCCGTCTTGCAAAGGTTCGGTTCAAACTTTTTCTTTGGCACAGCTTGGAATCCGGTTGAAGGTAGAGAACTCTTTGGTGCGCTCCCATACGTGATGGGAACGCTTGTTACCTCAGGCATCGCACTCCTCATAGGTGTTCCGTTAAGTTTGGGTATAGCGATTTTTCTTGTAGAAATGGCTC
The DNA here is from genome assembly GCA_963715865.1 of Candidatus Bathyarchaeota archaeon. Taxonomy (GTDB): domain Archaea; phylum Thermoproteota; class Bathyarchaeia; order Bathyarchaeales; family Bathycorpusculaceae; genus Bathycorpusculum. Next base: position 1,556,445 of record OY970280.1, on the reverse strand, counting down.
CCCGAGCGCTCAGAGTGCCAGTCGGTTACCTTGTTGAGTTACTCGCAGCAGTTCCAAGCGTAATCTACGGGCTCTGGGGACTATTCATCTTCCGCTACTGGATGCTTCACTACATTGAAACACCAATATCCACCTATTTAGGCTGGATACCGATTTTCAGCGGAACACCCTTCGGCTTAGATATTTTCACCGCAGGAACAATCTTAGCAATCATGATAATTCCCACGGTAGCTTCTATCTCAAAAGAAGTCATAAGCGCGGTTCCTAACTCCATCCGTGAGGGCGCTTACAGCATTGGAGCAACAAAATGGGAAGTTATCCGATACTGGATCTTAAGCTATGGTCGCTCAGGCATTTTTGGAGCAGTAATCCTCGGCTTGGGGCGGGCTGTGGGAGAGACAATGGCGGTCTCAATGCTTATCGGAAACGCTACTGGTCCAGCAGCCATACCAACATCACTTTTTAAACCCAGCCAAACAATGGCTTCACTTATCGCTAACGGTTTTCTCGAAGCTACAGGTTCGTTAGAGGTTGCAGCTTATATCGGTGTTGGATTAATCCTGCTCCTGCTCAGTCTGCTGATTAACGTGGTTGCGCACGTAATGGTGAGTCGCTTGTTAAAGGTTAAGGGAGGCGCAATCGAATAATCTCCAATTACGGCTTCAGGAAATTCAAGAACCGACTTTTCTTTATTCTCTGCGCTGCATGCGTTGTTATAGCGATCACTCCTTTACTAAGCATACTATACGAGGTAATTGTGAGAGGGGCACCGCAAATTAGCCTCAATTTCTTGACTCAAAGTACCTCTGGCGGCGGCATTGGACCAGCAATACAGGGCACGTTGATTCTGATTGGGTTAACAAGCCTCATTGGAATCCCCATAGGAATACTATCGGGTGTTTACCTTGCCGAATTTGGAAACAACAAGTATGCAGCCACCATGCGCACAGTCAACGATATATTAACCGAGTTTCCGTCAATAGTTGTTGGAATAACAGTTTACGGCGTAATAGTTATCGCGCTTATTGGGGAGTACTCGGCGATTGCAGGTGCAGTCGCGCTTTCCTTCATCTTAATCCCCATAGTTGCCCGAACAACAGAGGAATCCCTAAAGCTGGTGCCGAATAATGTACGAGAAGCCTCACTTGCTCTGGGGGTTCACAAGTGGCGAACTACCCTTAGCGTCGTATTACCAGCAGCTAAAAGCGGCTTGGTAACTGGTACACTGCTTGCAGTCGCCAGAATCGCAGGCGAAACCGCACCATTAATTATGACGATTTTAGGTAACAGGTACTTCTTCCAAGGTTTAACACAGCCTATGGCTGCTTTACCGCTTGAAATCTGGCGGGACTCATTGCAGCCTTATGCTAGCTTGCAGGCTCAGGGTTGGGGAGCAGCCTTAATTCTGATTCTTATAGTATTAAGCCTGAATATCGCAGTTAGAATAGCAAGCAGAGGTCGACTTAAAAAATGACAAGTATGAACAGCACTCAAGATAAAGCGGTAAACCAACAACCTATCGATTTAGACATGAAAATGCAGAGCATAGGCTTAAACGCTTGGTTTGGAGCAAAACAAGTTTTAAAAGACATAAACTTAAACGTCAAAACCAACGCAATAACAGCCATAATTGGGCCCTCAGGATGCGGTAAATCAACGTTCATACGATGCCTAAACAGAATGCACGAACTTGTTTCAGGCGCCAAAACGTCAGGCCAAGTGCTATTAGACAGCAAAAACATTTACGAAAAACAGGTTGACCCGGTACAGATTCGCCGAAGAGTAGGCATGGTTTTTCAAAAGCCAAACCCATTCCCCACAATGTCTATTTACGATAACGTAGCGGCAGGATTAAGGTTAACTGGAACCAAGAAAGGAAAGAACCTGGATGAGGTAGTCAAGCGTAGCCTTGAGCAGGCGACCCTTTGGGCTGAGGTGAAAGACGATTTGAAGAAGCCGGGCACAAGCATTTCAGGAGGGCAACAACAGCGGTTGTGTATTGCACGGGCTATTGCTTTGCAGCCTGAGGTTATTTTGATGGATGAGCCGTGTTCAGCGTTGGACCCTATTGCCACCGCTAAAATTGAGAAGTTGGTTGTTGAGCTTAAGCGTGATTACACCGTTGTTATTGTAACACATAACATGCAGCAAGCGTCCAGAGTATCAGATTACACAGCTTTTTTCTACTTAGGTGCGCTTGTTGAGTTTGGGGCAACTAAAGACATTTTTGAGTATCCCAAGAACCCGTTAACAGAGAAATATATAACAGGAGAATTCGGATAAAGGAGAAAAAAGCTATGAGCAGAATAATTGACATGGGCTTAGAAGAACAAGCAGTCCTACTGGTTAAGATGGGCGAATTAACATTTGAAACGCTTGCCCTATCAATACGCGGCTACCTCAATGGAAAAAGTGTTCACCCGCAAGTGCGTGAAATGTCAGATATGCTCGTTTCAATGGCGGATAAGGTTGAAGATAAAACCTTTGAGTTGATCGCCCGGTTCCAGCCAGTTGCTTCTGACCTTAGAACAATAAAATCCTACATGAAAATAGGCTATGACTTTGCAAGATACGGAAGATACGCCCTTGACATATCATACATTAACGACCAGCTAAACGGTTTAAAAGAATGCGAAGCGTGGGCAAAAGACTACATTGAAGAAATGAGCGAAAAAGTACTCATGATGGTTAAGATAAGCGTTGATTCCCTTAGGAAACTCGACATAACCCTCGCCAAAACCATCTCCGAAACCGAACTTGAAGTCGACAAAATGTACTTTGATTATCTTCACAGGCTAATTGGTGCAGAGCAGGCTAAGAGTAAATGCGTAATTTCCAGCGCACTAATGACCCGGTATTTGGAGCGTATAGCTGACCACGCCACTTACGTTTGCGAATCCATCGTGTACATAGTAACAGGTGAAAAAATAACCCTAAGATAACAAGCCTTAATCTCTTAATGGCATTTCAATGATGAAGGTTGTTCCTTTCCCAACTTCTGTTTCAAAACTGATATGCCCGTACAACGCTTCCACCAGTTTCTTCACTACAGCTAATCCGAATCCTTGACCTTTAGATTTAGTTGTGAATAATGGCTTGAAAATTTTCTCCTTAACTGCATCAAGTATTCCTACCCCAGTATCTGAGATTGCGATTATGACCGTTTTTGCTCTTGGAAAAGCATTTATTCTTAATTCTCCTCCGCCTTTTTCCTGCATGGCTTGGATGCCGTTAAGAATCAGGTTTGTCAGTATCCGCTGTATAAATGAAGGGTCAGTTTTAAAGATTGGAAAAGGCTTCTCTACCAAGTAAGAAACTTTTATTTTATCTGGAACATCTAATGTTGATATTGTACTTTGAATTATTTCTTCAAGGTTTGTTTCTTGGACGGCAGGGGATAGAGGTTTAGCATAATCCTGCAAGTCAGTAACAATTTTGTTGATGTAAAATGTTTGTTCTTCGATGCTGAGGATGCTTTCAGCGATTTTTTTCTTTTCTTCACTTTCAGGTAACGCCTTTAATTCCTCTTCTGCTAAGTATAATTCGCCGATAATGGATTGTAGCGGGTTACGAATGTCGTGGCCTATCATTCCTGCGGTTTCTCCGATGGCGGCTAAGCGTTCAACGCCTTTTAGTTTTTCAGTGCGGATTTTAACTAGTTCTTCAAGACGCTTGGTGTACTGTTCCAATGTGCCTTGAAGTCTTCTGCGTTCTGTAATGTCCTTGGCGAATACTGAGATTCCATTTCCTGTTGGGTAAACCTGAATTTCAAAAATAGTGTTGTTATTAACTTTAGGAAGCGTATCGATGAAAGTTCGAGATTTATGTGTCTTCATCACTTCAAAATATATCCTGGCTGCTTTCCTTGTTGTCTTGTCCTTTCCAAATACTTCATAAAAATGTTTTCTTACAACTTTTTCAGCGCTTATTCCGATGAATTTTTCGCTTGCTTTATTCCAATAAGTAAACTTTAAGCATGAATCTAAAGCAAAGAAAAGATCAGTTATACTATTGGCAAGTTGCTTGTATTGCTTTTCACTTTGCCTTAAGGCTTGTTCAGTTTTCTTGCGTTGAGTTATGTCTTTGATTATCATGGCGAAATAGCCTTTCTCGGGGCAGTAAGCGTTAACTGCAAACCATTTGTCTAAAGTTTTGCAATACCGCTCGAATGTTAGATTTTTACCTGTCAGGGCAACTCTCCCGCCGGTTCCTATCCAGTCAAAAGGGTCATTTTTTAAGCTTGGAATCACCTCGGTGACTTTTCTTCCAATAACAGGTTTGCCGTTTAACTTAGTGAGTCGCCTATAGGCTTCGTTTGCATCAGCGAAGATGTAGTCAACAGGTTTTCCATACTGGTCCAATATTACTTCGCAATAGGCAAAGCCATCATTCATGTGTAAAAATAAACCGCCATATCTACTTTGATTATTTGACAGAGGATGCTCTCCTTTCTCAGGGTTAGAAACGGAATCAGCGCTTGGTTTTCCTTTTTTTTGAATGAGAATACCAGTATCTGTCATTAATTATTCACCCTCCTCAATAAAGGAGCAGTTTATAACAATCAAACTTCACAGTTTCCTGAAATAACTGTGTAAGCTCATATTCTTATGAGCATATCGAGCTTCTTTAGCTTTTCTATCAAATGCAATTTTCAATTAAGTTAACTCAAGTTTTCACCATAATCATCGTTGCTTTTCTTACCAAAATGGGATAACATTCAAAAGCAACACTTTAACCAAACATTAGAATAATGATACCTGTTCTGAATGTTAATTGGCCAAGCCTTCCAGCCAACTATTACCTCAGCGAACGCGATGCTGACGTGTTGGCGCTAATAGAAAATGAAGACTTGACTATATTCACATTCGATGGGTTAAAACGGAGAACAGGACTGCATTCCGAAACGCTCTCACGCATCCTAAGCCGACTGGAACAAGAGGGCATTGTGAAAAAAGAACCCGAAGGCTACCGCGTTACCCCAAAAATAACTAAACTAAAACATAACCAGGCACGCAATGAAGAACCAACAACGCCTCTTATTCAAACTTTTCTTCCATCAGACCTCATGACGCAACAACTTATCTTGGCGCTTAAAGGCAAATGGTTCGGTTTGCTCCGTTGGCTGGGCATATCAGAAAACAATCAAGGCGTCACTTTGAAGTGGATCACGGAAGACGGCGGGATCCAAATAGCCGCAAACATTCAAGGAACAGCGCTTAACATAGAAGCCAAATTCTTAACAAACAACAACCTTAACATGGCATTGAAGGCTTCTTACCAGCTTATGGCGAACATCGGCAAGCTTTGCCAAGGCTCACATGCAGCAAGGAACGTGGCTTATTATGGCGGCTCAAGTTTCATGATGCCAGCCTAAATTTATGTGACTAACTCCAGCTGTTCCTTAGTCAACAAATACCCTTTTGCTATAGTACCTTATTGGTGAAAAACAAAATGAGTCAACTAGCTAATCCGTTAGAAGTTTTGAAATCACTCTCGGAAGCAACAAGCATTCTAATCAAGAAAATCTCAGAGTCAATTGTTAGCGTAAAAGCGCAAATGTCACGCGGCACAGGCGTCATCTTAACCAAAGACGGCTACATCATCACCTGCAACCATGTTCTCGCAGGATGCAACACAGTCAAAATAGGTCAAGGAGAAAAAACATTCAACGCAAAAATCGTTGGAACAGACCCATACAATGACCTTGCTTTGTTAAAGGCGGAGATAGGGGAATTTACACCCATAGAAATGGGCGATTCAGAAAAACTAAGCGTAGGCCAATACGTTTTGGCTATTGCTAACCCATTCAATCGGCAGCAGCCAACTGCTACAACAGGCATCGTGACAAGCGTAAACAGCACGCTTAGAGGCTGGCGTGGAACACAAATGGAAAACATAATCGCCACCGACGCACAACTTAATCCAGGCTTCAGCGGCGGACCACTTGTGGACGTGGAAGGCAGAATCATCGGCATAAACACGGCTTATGTTTGGCAAAGAGGCATCGCTATACCCATAAACAAGGTAAAAGCAGTCGCTGATAGGCTAATGACTGGAAGAGTAGCCCAAAAAGGTTACCTTGGCATAATCGCTAACACCGTTGCCATCCCACAGGAAATCGCTGAGCAAGCAGGCTTAGAACAAGAAAGCGGAGTAATGATCTTTTCCGTTGAACCAGGCTCACCATCACGCAAAGCAGGCTTAGCCATGGGCGACGTACTAGTAAAATTCAACGGCAAACCCGTAACCGACTTCTACGACCTACCAAGACTACTCAGTGAAGACGTGATAGGTAAAGAAACCAAGCTAACCATAATCCGACGAGAAAACCTAATCGAATTAACCATTATCCCAACCGTCCACGGAGGCGAAGAAGAATGATAAATCGTTCTCCACTAGAGCTTGAACCGCCAGAACCACTGCGTCCACCGCCACTTCGGCGTTCACCTTACCCGATGCCACAAATAAACAGTGCAAGCGCTGTTGCTTCAATGGCTCCTTTTCCCTCTGTTTTCGATTAGGCAAAGGAGCAATTTTTTTTATTTTTTTCTATAACGTCCTAACCAACATACATAGTTGGGTCTGAGCAAATGCTCTGAGCATGAAATTTGTTTTCAGAGTGCAAGTCTTTTGAAAAGGCTTAGCTAGTTGCTGACTGTAAATCACCTTATAAGCAGATTCTGACTATCCAATAGTCAAAGTGGTTCGCATGCATGCTTGGCTAGCCTTCCTTATTGGAGTTTTAGTAGCAATTGGGGCATTCCTCTTTTTTGCAGCCCTTTCAGGAACAACGTACTATGGGATAGCTATTCAAGTTGAAGTGACCCTTGCAGTAACCCTCTTTGTCATTGCGTTGATTGTAGGGTGGATATTCTATGTAGGAGTCAAGGCTCAGTATAGGCGGATAAAAACAGGCAAAGAAGCCTTAATCGGCGCCAAAGGCATAGCAGCAACTGATCTTAAACCTAAAGGTGAAGTCCGCGTTATGGGCGAGTTCTGGCAAGCCACCGCCAAAGACACAACAATAGCCGTCGGTCAAGTGGTGGAAGTCGTGGGCATGGAAGGCATGTTCCTTGTAGTAAAACCAGCCGAGCAAAAAGCTTAACTCTCCGGAATGCAGAGTAGCTTATTGAGGGTGTGAAAGGTTGGCTGACGTTCTAACTCCTATCATCGGTTTCATAGCTTTTGTAGTTGCAATTTTCCTGTTAAGCGGCATCCGCGTGCTAAGAGAATGGGAAAGGATGCCAGTTTTAAGGCTTGGACGATATGTAGGCTTGAAAGGTCCAGGAATCATCTATCTTATTCCGATAATTGACAGGGCACCTATGAAAATCTCCACGAGGATAGACACTATACAATTCCGCACAGAATCAACCTTAACCAAGGACAACGTTCCAGTAAACGTTGATTCAGTGTTATACATGAAGCCCGTGGATTTGGAGAAAGCTGTTCTGGCCGTTGAGAACTATTTTCAAGCCACACAGCTAGCTTCACAAACTACCCTCAGGGAAGTAATAGGCAAGGTTACACTTAACGAGTTACTCGCGGAACGGGAAAAAATTGGGGCCCACCTGCGCGAGATCATTGACGAAAAAACTGAGGCTTGGGGAATAAAAGCCACTGCAGTCGAAGTGAGAGATGTCATAATACCCGGCAACCTGCAGGACGCCATGTCCAGACAGGCGCAGGCTGAAAGAGAAAGAATGGCAAGAGTGACCCTGGCCACGGCAGAATTTGAAGCGTCACAAAAAATGATCGAAGCAGCAAAAGCGTACGAGGCAAGCCCAGAAGGCCTAAGACTTAGGTGGATGAACATACTCTACGAGTTAGGTCAGCAATCACAAACAAACACCATAATGCTGATCCCGGCAGTCATGCCAGAAGCAGGCTGGCCTCCAGTTGGAACCTACGGCTTCAAAGACCTAACTACGGCACAACAAGCCATGGCAGCAAAGAAGAAACCAATGGCAAACCAAGAACTGCCACAACAACCCGAACAACCAGAGTAAGCAACCTTTTTTTCTTTCTTTTCCTTTTTTGTCGGCAGACCCAAAAGCGTTTAAACTTATTGAATTTGTAACTGAAAAAGATGAGCTTTTGGCTTGAATCGGGGAGCAAAAACAAGAAAGGCAGTTATGTTAGCTTGGTCGGAGCTGCTTTTACTGCTTTCACCGTGTGCTCCAGCAAAAGTTGAGCCGCTTCTTGGCTAGGCCAGCCGCCTAAACCGCAATCAGGACCCGTAAACGTCATCCTATCGCCGTATTTTTCTTTGGCAACTTTGTATCTTTTCCTTATTGTGTCTTCTGATTCAACCAATTGCTCCGCTGATGGCTTGGCGACGCCTTTCTCGTAGAGTTCAGCCAAAATACTGTCAATGTCTGTTCTGGAAACACCTGCCCTGATTTGCTTATCCGCTTTTTCAAGAATGCTTTTAGGAACTGCTTCAATGTTGCTTGGCGAAGCCGCATACTCAAACGATAACACATCAAGGTTTTTTATACAGAGTAAATCGTGAACTCCCGAAGCTGAATGCAAGTGAATCTGCCTTACGGCGCCTTGGAAATCAAAGGCTTTCTCCAGCACTTCGCAAATCACGTCAGGTGTGGCTTGGATGTTGTTGAAGCCGAAGCTTGGCTCGTCAATCGAAACTACCTTGGTTTCGATGTATTTGTTGTTTAAGATTGAGTTTTTTGCGAAACGCCTAATTGTCTCAGCCAACGCGTCCAACACGTCTTGATAGGGGGTTTTTCCAACCTCATGCAAATACTGCTCGAGAGGACCAAAAATTGACACTCGTAACTGGATTTTTTTGCCAAATTCCTCGCTGAGAGCTTTGGCTTGTTGATTGATTAGATATACTTCTGGTAGAACAGCGTTTTTCTCTTCCACGAGGAATGAGCCTTTCTCCATCGCCACATGCAACACGTCACCAACCTGTTTTATGCCATCGTACTGCTGGGGAAAATTAACCACATCCAAACCGGAAGCGATTTTTTTCTTAAAAGCATCAAGCACTATATTGCAGAAATTGCTTTGTAGGAAGTCATCCTTCGTTATATCCTTGCCCTGGAATATTGTTTCTCTTGCAAGCTGATACGCCCTGCTAAAGCTTTCTCTTCCAACCCCAGACGGCAACGGAAAACTGCCTATATCATCAACTAAAGTATCCATAAAGCACTATTGACTATAGAAATTCTATTAAAGCTATACCTACCTTTAAACCGCTGAAAGGTATGACTCTGATGTCCGAATGCGTATTCTGCCAGATAATCCGTAAGGAAGCGCCTGCAAGCATCGTTTACGAGGATGAGCAAGCGGTTGCTTTTTTGAGTAATCGCCCAGTGAACGTGGGGCATACGCTTGTGGCGCCCAAAAAGCATTACGTTAACATTTATGAGATTCCAGAGGAAGAAGCAGCTTACCTGTTTCGGATTGTCAAGAGGGTAGCGCATGCGGTTAACGATGCAATAGGCGTTGAAGGCATCAGGATTGTGCAGAATAACGGGGAAGCTGCTGGGCAGGTGGTTTTTCACTTGCATGTGCATGTTATTCCAATGAAACCTTACAGTCAGTTTCGCCATGAAAACGGTTTCCGAGCTCTTGACTTGTTAGAGAAAGATGCTGAAAAAATAAGGAAGCACCTTTAACAAAAGCACAAAAAGCCCTGTATATGGATGTATAGTTAATTTCAAAACTGTTTTTAGAGGGCACACCTATAAAAGAGGGAAAAACAACATTGCTTCACATCAAAAGCTGAATAACATGACTCAACAACCAAACGAACAAAACAACAATAGCCCATCAGTACCCCAAATAGAGAAACTTTTAATCGACGACCTCAACCACTTCCAGTTCCATGCTGCTTACCTTGTTTACTCAGAAACATTTGACAAAGTAACCGAGGCTGAAGCGAAAAAGGAGCTGAACCAGAACCTTGAGGATTTAAAATCAAACAAAATAGATTACGAAACATTTTACCTCAACATTTCGCATCACAGGAAACTGTCCATGCCCAGGCAAGAAAGGTTTTCCTTAACAACCCAGAGAAAGAAAGATTGGCGCAAGAAAACCCAAAGGCAAGAAAGAATCAAAAGGCACAAAAAATAACCAATTTAACGCTGCCTTTACTTTAATTTATTTCTGAAATTTCCTGTGATTTAATCTATTATAAAAGAAGGGGATAGCTCCCGGAGAGCACTATACCACACTTTAACAACTCAAATCACATGCGAGTTTAAACACGTTTAAAGAGTTCATAGGGAAGTTTTATTTACAAAAGCTCCGTTTCAACAGTGCTATACACTTAAAAATGGAGCATAAACTAAAATGAGAAAAGTCAAAGCATTCGATGTAGCGATTATCGCCTTATGTGCCGCCTTGTATGCAGTTGTGGGTTATCTTACTAGTTTCAATTTAAGTTTTGGCGGAGTGGCCTTTTGGCCCGCAGCGTTTGTTCCAGCTATTTTCGCAGTGTTATTCGGACCTTGGAAAGGAGGCATCGGAGCTGCGATTGGCATATTCATCAGGGACGTGATAGTCATCGGACAACCTTTACTAAGTTTAACCGCGGGTGTTACATCAAATTTTGCAATGTTTTTCTTAATAGGGTATTTTTCGCACACTAAGCTTGATCAAAAGAGAACTCTATTAAGTTTAATCATGGGGGGCGCAGTTATTCTGGCAGGTCTTCTGTTGCCAACTATATTTCTTCCAACAGAGTCTTTGGGTTTCACTAAACTGTCAACCGAAACAGTTGTTACCCTTTTTGGGGTAATCATGGTCACAAGCCTAATCTTGTTCGCAGTTATCGCAAAATATTGGAAGGAATTCAGAAGTTTTGGCGTAGGTGCCATAATTGGACAAGGAGTAGGCGCTATAATAGTTGCAATTGGAGTTTGGGTGTATAGTCAACTGTTCTTTTCATCGACAGGTTACTTCACGGCGCCCCTATCATCAGCATTTGTATCGCTTATCTTTGTTTGGACTTTTGCCACTGAAATACCATTTGTACTGCTTGTCTCGCCTCCGGTAATAAAAGCCTGTTACGCTGCATTCCCGTTCCTTGGGCAGTATCGGCAAATCGAGGAAAAGGCGAAACAATGAGTCAGACGAAGACTGCTAAAGCCTTTGCGCCAGCTGGAATCTCTAGTTTTTTTGAAATCTGCGATACAATTGACGGCAAACCGATTATAGACTTGGAGCGTGTTGGCGCTAGAGGGGGCGGTTTTGGGCTTCAGAAAGGCGTTTTGACACAGGTTACTGTTCAAGAAGCAAAAAGCTCAGGCATCACCGTTTTCATTAATGGCAAACGTGCGCCGGAAGCTGAAACAACCAGAACCGTCGTAGAAGCTTTGCTAAGTAAACTGGATAAATCTTACGTTGTTATTGTTGACCATAAAGTTGAGGTTCCCATCGGCGCAGGCTTCGGCACAAGCGCTGGAGGAGCATTAACCACTGCTTTGGCACTCAAAGAAGCACTATATTTACCATTAACCTACAACCAAATCGGCAAAATAGCGCATGTTGCCGAAGTCCAATGCAAAACGGGCTTAGGCACAGTTGGCCCCTTAATGCTCGGCGGCTGCGTCTTAACCCTTGAACCTGGCGCACCCGGAATAAGCGTCATAGACCGTTTACCCTTAAGTCCAGACTACGTTATTGTCGCAGGAGTTTTCGGGTCCACACCGACCAAACAAATACTATCATCCGCTGAGAAACGGCTTGAAGTTAACCGATATGGTAGAAAAACGTTAGAGGCAATTTTGGATGAGCCATCTATTGAGAATTTTTTAGCCCGTTGTCTTGAGTTCGCTGAAAAAACAGGCTTCATGACACCAAGCTTAAGGCAGTTAGTAAAGCTAGCTGAGAAAGCTGGCGCTGTTGGATCAGCACAGAACATGGTTGGCCAAGCTGTCCACTCCTTAGTGCCGCAAGAAAATGCCGATCAAGTAGCAGAAGCTTTTAAGCAAGTTTTACCCCCTGAAAAAGTGATAGTAAGCAAAGTTGATTTTCAAGGCGCTAGGCTGGTAACGCATGAAAAAATATAATAAAGTAGCGGTTGGCGGAACCTTCGATGAGCTTCATAGAGGGCACAAAGCCCTAATAGATAAAGCCTTTGAAATTGGCGAAAAAATTGTAATCGGCTTGTCCTCTGACGAGTTTGCCTCAAAAATGGGTAAACCACACAAAACTGCAACTTACGCCGAGCGGCTTGAAGAACTAGAAGCTTTCTTAGAAAAATCTGGCTTAGCCAAAAGAGCGGAAATCGTTCCATTAAATGACCCTTATGGTTTAACTATATCGGGCAAGGGCTTAGACGCTTTGGTTGTTAGTAAAGAAACAGAATCGACAGCTGCCAAAATAAACAAAATACGCACGGAAGCAGGGCTTCCACCATTAAAAATTATTACAATAAGCATGGTTCCAGCAGAAAACAGCACTCCAATCTCCACAACACGGATTAGAAGGGGAGAAATCGACCGAAACGGTCACTTGCTCAAGAGCACACAAAAACAGTGATAACTTTTGCTTCTATAATATTTCTCCTACCACATTGATAGGTTTACTAATTAACGACATTAAATCTTCAAGTCTCTCTCTATCCACAGTGGCAAGAACAACCGTGGCTGGACCAGCAGACTTGTTCAAATCCAATCCCTGCACCTCGACAAGTTTCAATTGCCTACCAACGCCAAACGCCATCATTCTAGCCTCATCCGCAATGCCAAACGTGCCGACAGGCGCAATGTCATGAACATATTTTTTCTGGGAAAGTTGAGTTACATTTTTGAGATCAGCAATTTCACCCTTCGCTTCAGCCAAAATCACTTCATCACCAACCTTAGGCTTGCCAACGGCAACTATTAAGTCGCCAGGGCTTGTTTTTCCAAGTCTCAGCTCGTCCTCGTTTGCAAAACCAACTACAGTTAACCCAGCGCCAGTTTGCACGGTTTCAAAATTATCCTCCGTATTTTCCATCAGCACTTGGTTTGGGTCAAGACCGAGGCTTCTGGTTTCACGTCGAATGCCCTCTAGTATCTCGTTGCCTGTAGGCTCCTTCTCCACGCCTAACGTAACGGATAAAAGAAGAGGAAACGCGCCTGTCGCTATCACGTCCATTAAGGCAACCCTTGCCAGAAACTTTCCCAGCACTCGCCCCTCAACTTTGACTTTATCCATTATTTTTGGACCAACCGCTCCTGACGAGGTTGACCCTACCACGATAGCGTGTCCTGTGGGAACTTTCAGGATTGAAACATCGCCTCTTCGCGTGTAAGTTATTTGGGCAGGCTTCACTTGGAAAACTATAGGACGCAGCATTGTGCCAACGTTCTCTACAAGGTGCAAATAGACTGTTAACGCTTGACGCATAACCTCTGATCGGCTGAGACTGTGTTTTTGGGCTAGTTTGTCTATGTCTGAGAGAATTTTGTCGGGTAAGCGAACGTTTATGATCTCCATCTTTAACCACTCGTGTTGCAAGTGTTATACGTGAAATCTCTTATTCTTTGTCATAGAAGTGACTAATTTTAGGCTTCGTGGGCTTAGCGCATGATTAATTTAGCTAAGTAAGGGCTAAAATTCAGAGAAATTTTTTTTCGAGCGGTTTAGCGCAAGAGTTATATGTATCATGCAATAAAAAATTATGAGGGAACAAAATTGAACAAGAAAATTCTAGCTTTAAGTCTCCTTCTAATGTTAACAATTGTCTGTGTAACTTCCGTTTTAACATCATCTGTTAAAGCCGTTGGCGAAGGCCAATGGATTACAAGCTACGATATTTACGATTATAATTCCAACCAGCATTATGCTGAATACAATTCAGCCACAGGCGTGAATCAAACATTAGCGACGATACTGCCTGGAGCAGACATTAAGGTGACATTCACAGTCAACGTTATCGCTGCTGGCTCTGGCGACCTTAAGCTTTCAACCAGCTTGGGACAACTGCTTCAAGGTCAATACTGGTCACTAGACACTTCAAGCAATTATACGCTAGGCTCAGATTTCTCAGCAGGCGCAAAAACAGCATCCTTCAATTGGGTTCAAGGAACCTTTACTATGACTGTCATTGGCGTAGTTCCAACTCCCTCTGCTACAGAAGCACAGGCGCCAGTTAATGTCGTGACCTTGTATGGTCCATCGGGCGGGGTGCCTCTTGACCAAATTACCGTGTCATCAACCACTGCGGCGATGAGTCAGTTCCTGACACTTTATAGCCAGAAGGAGACCCACCTGAAATCCCTTGAGTCATCGGGAGTTGTCCAAGGATACATTGACATCTACACTAATGTTCTCAACCAATCAAAGGTTGTAGCTAACGCTGGGGATGTCACCGATGCTATAGCTATGCTTAATGGTCTCAACGTTTCCAACGAGCCTGCGTCTTCAACAATGCAATCGCTCTTCATCCCGATAATCGGTGTCTTAGCCGTTGTAGCAGTTGTATTCGTAGTCATGTTCCTGAGGGTGAGAGGGAAAGTAAGCTACTTCCAACTTGTCGTTGAAGACCAAATCAAGGACTTGGAAGGCTTAACGTTGCGAGCTTCAAAAATCGACAGAACAATGTCGTCAAGTTTGGAGTCAGTTAAGGACAGATTGAAAAGACTAGTTGGGATGTGACAACCTACGAGATTCTATCAAAACAGTGTACAAGTGATAGGGCTGGGTTCAGCTGGAACTAACATTGTAGAAGCTTTTTTATCAAACAAAAAAACTAAGGAGCTGATGCAGAATGACCTTACAAGGCTTTCTCTTTTAGCTATCGATATCGCTGACCCTGAAATCAGAAGTTTACAGGAAACCCATGAACAAATACAGAAATCGATGATAAAAGCAGGTATCCCAAGCGAAAGAATGCGCCTAATCGCCCAATCAGTAAAATTCCCAACTGCCGAGGCAATGTTCGACTTCATCAACCAAAAATACAACGAATACCTCGTAGGCGAAGGGGCAAAACTTGAAAACTTTATTCCTTGGCTACAATCGACAATGGCTATTCCGCCGATGGCTGGCGGCGCAGGCAGAAGAAGAGCCTTAGCAAAAGCAATCTACGCCTTAAACTATTACCAACTTGGAATAATCAAAAACTGCATAAACTCATTCAAAGAGCAAGCCCTTTCATCAATAATTACGCCGACAGTGGTTTTGGTTTATGGATTAGGCGGTGGCACTGGAAGCGGTATATTCTTTGATTTCGCTAGACATTTACGAAAAGTGTTAGGTTCTGGCGTACCAATAATAGCTTTCGTAATAACTCCTTGTGGCGGAGATGACCCTCCAGCAAAAGGATGCTCCGCATTTGTGTCGATGAATGAACTTTCGCTGTTGTTGAATAAGGATTACAATGAATTTGTCATAAAATCCTACGGTGACTACTATAGAAATCCTTTGAATGCTCTAATCTACTTGCCGCTATTACCTGCTTTCTCAAAAGTAGGCAACATTGTTAATGCCCGAAAAGAAATGGACGACATGGTTGTGGACATGCTTTACACCTTAATGGACTTTGACTTGGCAGACCTTCTAGGAGGAATCGGCACAGAAGTCGGACTCACCAACAATTCATCGCACACATTGGGTATGGTCAAGGTAGTCTATCCTGTTGAAGAATACATCTCAGCTTATAAGTTGAATTTTGAAGGAATTCAACTTCTACAGGAACTGAGAAAAGAAAAACTAGACATCCTCGATGAAATCAACAACATCATAAAAGTGGATTATGAAATAACAAGGGACCTTTTCAAGAATTACCTTATAAAAACAGGTACTTTCAACGAAGAACAGTTCGAGGAAAAACTTAAGACAACCATTAACAGCAATCCACGACTTGAAGATGACTTAGAATTACATGTTAAAGGCATCGAAATACAGGTTAAAAACTGGTTAAGCGAAATCATGAAGTTCCTGTCAACCATAAAGTTAATGGGAAAAACAGGGCCAATCGAAGACGCCATAATAAACCTAACATTGCGCAAAGATGGCTCAAGGAAAGTAGATAATATAGAAGCCTTACTTACCAACCTAACAAAAACACATTTAGAATTCTCTGAGAGAAAGGCAGTTATCTTAGATCGGCTCAAGCAATTGATTCCTAGCTCACAAGCCTTTACCTTAAGGCAAAAGAAGATTTTGGAGGATTTAGTAAATCTTTCAGAGCTCGCTGAAAAATCCCTCAACATCCTGAAATTCTATGACGAAACCAGATACCTAACTGACGCTTTAATAAGGTACTATGAAGTGCTTCCAGAATCCATACGCGAACTAGAAGACTTAAAAGACATTCAATCAGAACTGGCAACAATCTACCTTGTAGTTCAGATGATACTTAGAACGCCATTCGACGAGGCAAGAATGATTGATGAACATTTAACCTACATTAACGAAATCTTGGCAAAACGAATGCAGAAAAGGGGCAATTTCGACAACGAAGTCATGAGAGTGCAAGAGACAAAGAAACGAAAAGAATTTGATAAGTCAAAAATGGAAATGCAGCTAAGAAAAGTTTTCAGCACAAAACGGTATGCTAGAGAACAGCTTTTGAATCTTGAGCGTGACCTGAGGAGGATAGGGGAAGAAGAATCTTATGCGCTTGAGAACCTGGGCAAAGTTGACAGTGCAATTAAACTTTACGAAAAATTAACAAAGAGACTTGAACTTACGTCTGATTACCGGAAGAGACTGAATAAGATCGTAGATTTACACAGGGAATATAGAGAAAAGATTGCTGACATTGTCGCGCCTAAGAAATACTTTGTGAAGTCAGCTGACCTCACTGAAAGCGAACAACTTAAGATAATCTTCAAGATACTCACTGAACAGGAAGAGAGTCTTACAAGAGACGTAATATTCAAAGATATACTTGACATGGACCACTTTAAGGATTACATGAAAAGTGTAATTAGGATTTTCAAAACGCCAAGCATTATGGGCTATAAACCAGTTTACAGGACAGATTACCTTTGGGTTACTGTGCAAGCACCTCCAAACCTGTGGACAGAAGAATTGTCTCAAGAAGTCTACACTGCATTAGCAGGCTACGTTACCAGCGAAGTGTCAAGAACAATTACCGTTCGTGTAATTGACTCTCGTGACCCATGGACAACAAGATTACTGGTTGTAGGCGGTAGAGGAAGACCTGAAGACATGGAAGCCTACGACGAAATGCAACTACTTTACAGCAAATCTAGTGATTTCGAAAGACACCTATCCAGATCTTACCTAATTGAGCACGGAGTGTCCGCTGTACAAATCATTAAAGAGATAAATCACAACAGCAATCACAACAACAGCAACAGCAATCAAAACAAAAAGTAAACTTAGGAAGGAGTTTGCTGCTCCTTCTGTCCTTCCAAATTTTTCATAATGATTTGCCAATCTTCCTCTTTTATGAAACCTTTTTCAACTGCGCGACTTTTCAAACTTTTAACTTTCTTATCGAAGTCATTGAACATTTTGGTAGTGTCAAAGCCGCCAACAAATAAGGCTAGGTCTATTCGGTCACTTGTGTCTTCGACGTAGCTGGGTTCGGTTATGTAGATGGATTTAAGGTTAGCTTTTTCCTTAAACCAGCCTGCTATGGCTAACTCGATTTTTCCTCTTGGAAGCTTATCCTTTAGGCTTATGGGCATGCGTAGAAGAACATAGAGTAATGAAGCGCTTGATAAATCAAAATCTAAAAGGGGCTTGAGCAATGTTGCGTTTAGCATGTTTTCTAGGGAACCGTAAATTTTGATGCTTGCTCCTGTGGCTAATAGAACAGTGTACATTTTGACGTTGAATGTTCTGGATAGCTCGGAGATTTCTTGAACAAGCGTTTCTTTAGCTAACAATAGGTTCACTAAGTAATTTGCGATTATGTTGCCTTTTATTAGGGAGCCATTTCTATCGACGCCTTCATAGTTTTCAAGGTGGTCTCTGTCTATGAGCAGAACTGTTGTAGCATCGGTGGACGCACACATTCCTAATGATGCAATCGTGTTGAAGTATGCATCTGTGGGCTGTATTTTTGAGGGCAATATGGCTATGGATAGTGAATGTATGTTTGAGGCTTTGAATTTCGATATTAAGGTTGGTAATGAAGCGCTGCCAATTCCATCCCATATTGATGCGACTATTATGGCGCTGTGCAGTTTTTCGATGGGTTTTTTCTTTAAGCCTCCGATTAAAGTTTCATCCTTTGAAATAAATGGTAACACGTTATACCAGAAATGAGTGTCAATGTCTGCGTCTTCAAAACCTAAAATAAAGTATGGGTCATAACCTTTTGGTATCCATTTAAAAATATCATCGCTTGATTTTCCAATGAGAATCGGCAACGTTTCGTTTACTTTGTTAACGTATGGTTCTTTTAAAAATATCTTGATGGGGTATTCGCCAATGCAAACTATGGCTTGCTTTGGCAGTAATGGTTTTAACGTTTCTATGTGATTCTTAATGCTTTCCAGAATGTTAAAAGAGCTTTTGCCATCTTTCATCCGAGGTACCTACGTAACATTTAAGAAGACTCTACCCAAAATAAGGTTTTAGGTAAGTCGTTTGAAGAAGGCAATTAATTTTTCTGGTGTACGCTCATGGTATAAGGAAAGGAAGCAGAAAAGCAAGGAAAAACAAGAGCAACAGCGTATTTCTGAGCCAGCGCCGCTTAAGATCATCACTTTTTTTGTAACGCTTGCCGCTATGGCATTAGGGATGTCTTTTTTGCCGCTATTTCCTCAACCCGTGCCAATTTTACTTGCGGTTCTAGTGGCGTTTGTAACTTTTAAGGATCCGAGGTTTGGGATGCCTATTGGTGGCGCTGTTATTGGGTTAGGCTTGATGTATCATTTGGCCGAATTGTACTTTATTTCCTTCCTCGGGGAAATACAGGTTCGCATAGCAATACTTGTTGTCTGGATGACTTTGTTTATCGTTTTACCCATAGTTTTTCACCGCTACAAGAGCGCTCTTGCCATTGATTTAGGCCTGTTAGCCGTCACAAGTCTCTTCTCTACTTCAACCTATTTCTTGGCTATTCCATTGATTTTGGCTTCAGCGGTATTCTTTAAAAAACAAGTTGCCTTAACCATCGTGTATTACGTTTTAATTACGGTCCCCCTTCAGATCGTTCAGTACTTCAATTATACAGTTGCAAAAATTGCTAGGCCTGACTGGTGGCTTGCACCTGGTTCAAGTCCGCCTGTTTTTGTGCCTTTGAACCAGATTTTGGCAGACCTTGGTTCTTCTATGAGTCAGTTTCGATTGTATGACGCGTCCCAAGCTGTTTATGCAATTACTGGCCAGCTTACATGGCAACCTAATTTCGCTGGGCGCACCCTTTCGGATGCGTTAACACAGTATCGTGATTCTGTTCCTGGCATGCTGATGTTTATCGTCATTGTGGCAGGGCTTTCTCTGGCGCTTGTTTTCCTAGCAAGGCTGTTGGTGCCAGAAGGTAGCAAGTCGTTTGCCGATAGGATTATTCCATCTTTCATGGCTACTTGTGCCGCAGCGTTCTTCTTTATCATGCTTGGGGCTCTTCAATATGGATTAGCTTTTACCGCAAATGTTAGCCCAGCAACGATGGTGTTTGGTACTTTGGCTACGCTTTTATTTACGCTTCCTGCAGCCTTCATTGATTATACTCCTAAACAAACGGCGACAACTTCAGAGATTACTGAGAAAGCTCAAGCGCTTATGGGTCGGTTGCAGGTTTTTGAGGGCCAACTGAATAATGTTAAGGAGAATATTCCTGTGGTTGTGAGTTCTCCTGAAGGTAAAATGTTAGTTATCAAAGACTCGCTTGAAGACCTGCTGAGAAAGTTTGAGATGCGGCTTTATGAACTGTCAGAATTGAACCAGAAATTTGAGGAGTTAGAAAAGTTAAGCAAAGACATCGACGGTTTAGAATCAGAACTCAACATTATACTGTCAGAGTACCAGATTTTTGCTAATTGCGAATTTTCTAACTGGGTAGGAAAACTCAAAGACAGCGGCTTAGACATCAAATCCACAGTGAACGCTGGTTTCCAAAAAGAAATGCCTCTTGAAGCAAGAATAGAAGCTATCAAACAAGTCTTAGACGGAGGAAGGGTTCTTGCCAAGGATGTTGTTACTGTTGCTGAGCCAATTTACGGGATTATTAGGCCTTTGTATGATCCGACTCTTCCAGAGAAAAGCCGAGCGATAGAGTTCACGATGCAAAAGCTAGGGGAAAAAGAGGCACCATGGATTGCTATAGAAGCATTGTACAGTTCATTGAATAATTGGAAGAAGCAGTATGGCGCTGAAATCCTGGCGTCGATGAAGTATCTTAAAAGCTCCTTGGCGCCAATAGCCAATTTGAGTGGTGAAAGCGAAGTTTTGCCGCCGATTTTTGGTGAAAACCTGCCCAAAGTGCTGGAGCATGCCAAGAAAGCTGAGGCAATGAAAGTGGCAACGGAGAAGAAAGCTGAGAAAGACCAGCTAAACATTGTAGATGTTATTGCGTTGAAAGATGACATTCAATCTTTCCTCGGGATTTCCAAAGACGTGCTCTCAATGCTGTATGCTGAACTGATTAGCGAGGAAGAGGCAATTGAGCGTTTATTGCCGACAAAGGATTATTTGTGGGAGAAAAACTCCACCTTGCGGGAACGCCTAAAGAAAGCAACTGAAACTCTCGCAAACCCATCGAACTGCACGATTAACCAAATAATGGAAAACTTGCCCAAGTACCTGTCTTACGTGGATGAGACAATGCAGACGTTGGCGGTTTATAATGAGCGAAAAGAGTTTCTACTCAACTATCCAACTGCGGAAGCCGCCATCAAAGAACAACTTAGAAGGAAGAAGCGTCTTTCACCGCAAGACCTTCCATTCCAAGCAAAGTTTGCAGGCGAATACCTAAGACTCTACTATATTCAAAGGTTCAGCGAATTCGCCTTCGACAAGGAGAACCTGTGGCTAACCAAGAAAACCTAACACGTCAAAATTCAAGTGCTCTTTTGGGGTATACCCCTCAATGATGATGTCAACCACTTTTTATATTACAAGCTACTCTATATCAAACAGTAAATTTTCTGAGGAATAAAAAAATGGCTTATTTTTCGGATAGAGTTGAAGCTGGAAAACGCTTGGCTTCAGCCATGAGGGATTTTGATGGAAAAAACGGGATTGTTTTAGCAATTCCAAGAGGCGGCGTAGTTGTAGGCTACGAAATCGCGAAAGCGCTCAGCCTTCCCTTAGACGTTATTATTCCACGAAAAATTGGAGCACCTGACAATCCTGAATTAGCCATAGGCGCCATGACCGAGGACGGAACCATAATCCTCGACGACAACCTAATCACGTACATAGGAGTCCAAAGGGATTACATTAAGGCGGAAAGCGAGCGGCAAAAACATGAAATCGAGCGCAGGCTAAAATTATACAGGCAAAACGAGCCTTATCCCAGCTTAAAAGGTCTCGACGTAGTTATTGTGGATGACGGGATAGCTACAGGCTCAACTATGAAAGCAGCCTTGGCTTCAGTCAAAAACAGAGGCGCAAGCACCGTTACCGTTGCCGTTCCAGTTGGTCCACCTTCAACCATTAAAGAGTTAAAAAAACAAGCAGACCGAGTCGTTTGTCTCTACGCTCCTGAATATTTCCAGGCAATAGGACAATTCTACACGGATTTTAACCAAACTACCGACGAAGAAGTAATCCAACTACTCAAACAAAGCAAACAGAAAAGTCGTGAGAAACCAGCGGGGATAGTGACGGCATGATTCATCAAGAAACCGTTGTTAGAATTCCCGTTGGCAGTGTAGTTGTAGAAGGCAACTTAACCGTTCCTTCCGGCGCTAAAGGCGTCGTGTTATTTGCCCATGGAAGCGGCAGCAGCAGATTCAGCCCAAGAAACCAATACGTAGCAAAACAGTTTAACAAGGCAAGAATCGGAACATTACTATTCGACCTGCTCACCAATGAAGAAGACCAAGAAGACATAGAAACAGCAGAATACAGGTTCAACATCAACTTACTCGCTGAGCGCCTGATAGGCGCAACTGAATGGCTCAATAAAGACCTAGATACAAAAAATATAGTCTTCGGATATTTTGGGGCAAGTACAGGAGCGGCGGCGGCTTTAATTGCGGCTGCAAAGCTTCCAAGCGATATTGCGGCTGTGGTTTCGCGTGGAGGACGGCCTGACCTAGCAGGTGATTATCTTGCAAGAGTGGTGGCGCCGACTCTTTTGTTGGTGGGCGGTTTGGATACGGTGGTGATTGAGCTAAACAGGCAGGCGATGGAGCAAATGTCCGCTGAAAAAAAGCTCGTAATTATTCCGGGCGCTACTCACCTTTTTGAGGAACCAGGCAAACTTGAAGAAGTCGCTAAACTATCAACAGATTGGTTTCTGCGTTACCTACGCTAAGAAATGTTTATTCGCCTTTCGGCTGCCAGTACATGTTAAATAGCGCGTAGTTCTCCGCCATGTCTGCCGTGTACAGGAAACTGAACGCTAAAACCTCTTTCAAAGGAACGTTCATGTAAACTTTATCCTTAGAAATTTTTACCGCTTGAGATTCAGGAGTTAAAATTACTGTTAAAACGTCTCCAACTGCCAATTCGTCGCCGATTTTATGCCCATCCTCGAAAGCCTCTTCTAGGGCTATGGCTGTTTTCCATGAACCGCCAGCGCCAAAGTCAACAATAACATATGGGTGTCCATTTTGAACTAAAGACGAAACAGAAATTGATGGAATGCATCTTTCGCATTGACCAACAAGCGTATTCATTTCTTTATCGTTTAAGGGTACGACGAGAACCTTATGTTTAACACTGGATTCAATCAGTTATGGTAAAAAACTGCATATCTATTCACAAGTTAGTTATCTTTCCAGAAGCTATAACTTTTTCTATCCCGCAAAAACGGAGCCAGAAAATTATACAGCGATTTAGTTAGATAGAAAAAATTAGGGCAAATTTTAGCTCGTTTGCCATTTAGTTTTAAGGTGACGGCGGCGCATTGTCTTTTTTGTCGCCGACGTTAACGTTGACGACTTGCTGTATGTTTTGTGGCTGTTTCTTTCTGCCCATTGTTGCCAAAGTAAACACTAGCCAAGCTACGAATCCGTAGATGACGCCGTTGAAAACCGCAATTATTAGAGTCACTGCATCTACAGTGCCGCCGACTAAGTAGCCAGAAGCTGCTTCTGTGTTAGGCAAAAGTGCCTGATAAATGGCTTTTCCAGGTGGAATTGACGTGTTGCCCAATGTTATGACGACCGCTATAGCAAATACTACTAAGAATACTATTGCTCCCTTCATACTCCATCCTTCAGCCGTTTATTTCGACCGTTCAAAATATAAGCTTTGTTTCAGCAAGCATCATATTTTATTAATATTGATAGAATTCAATAAAAATTGAGAAAAAATTTGGGTTTAAAATCCGATATTGATTGTTTTAGAGAAGTATCCGAATGGCATTTTGACTCTTTCACCGTACACTTGCTTGAGTAACTTTACGTAGTCGCTGTTTTCATCCATGACGTATTCGTATTTTCCATGGTTGGTAACGACTAATCAAGGTTCTTGAAACCAGAAATTAGAAACTTGTTAATTATAGAAATTTTTATATTTTTCGAAACTAGTTTATTCTATAGCGGTATTTTAGAAGGTGATTTTTTGGTAAAAAAGAAAGGTGAAGCGTATAAGTGTGAAGAATGTGGTCTTGTTGTGATGGTTGAAAATCCGTGTGAATGTGAAGCATGCGAAATAGTATGTTGTGAGCAACCAATGAAACCGGTCAAAGCAACAGCAAAAAGCACTGCCTCGAAGGCTCCTGCAAAGGCGTCTGAAAAAGCTCCTGAAAAACCAAAGAAGTAATCAAGCACTAAATTCTTTTTCGCAACTATTCTTTTTCTTTTGTGTTAGCACTCGAAATTCTGCTTGAAAGAAGGAAAAGAAAAGAAACTTAAAAATGTTTTTTCGAAAATTAAATTGACGGAAAATATCAGTTAACACGCAAGGTTTAGAACAACTAAATGCTGAAGAAGCGGGTCCGACGGGAATCGAACCCGCGATATCACGGGTTCAACTTAGTAGCACAATTGACAGCAAATATGAAGTCGGTATTAAAGAAATTGAAATTGGCAACAGAAAAATAAACACGCTTTGGTTATCTGTTTCAAACTAGTGCGTAACTTTGATCTGGCGTAGAAGCTAGAGACTGGTTGAAGTGGACCGGGCGGGATTTGATCCCCAACGAAGATATCACCCGCTCAATCTCACCTCTTATTTTTTTTCTCGTTTTTGTTTAGTTTCTTAATAACTCCTTCGGATTAGTTCAACCGTGCTCTTGGAGAATTTTCATACGCGGAATTTTTTTCATTTTGAGATTTTATCAAGTGAAGTCTTTCTTTGTCATCTTGCATGGTGTCGATGGAAAGCGAAAATAGACTAGAAATTCTGAGCGCTGTTTTCCTCGAAACTCTCAAAGGCTTCCGATTGGTTGAACCAGATTGTTTCAAAGTAATGCTTGATTATCCCGACGATCGAGGGATTGTTTGACCACAACATTGAAGCCCCATTGAAATCTGGATAAAGAGAAGTTACGATGTGAGCTTCTCTTTTGTCGTAAATTGCTATTAGAGCTTGTGGAGGGTGCGATATGTACCTGATGCTGCAAGACGAGGCTTTGCGGAAATCTTCAACATTTTTTGGTAACTGCATTCTTGTGTCGTCAGGTTTGTCCAAAATGAATCGAAACTTTACTCCTCTATTCAATGTTTCAAAAATATCTCCACTTATGGTAAACATCATTTGAAGAAATCTTTTGTACGAAGTAACGCAATCCATGCTGTCCTGAGTAGCCCTAAGGGTTTCTTTTCCCTTCTGGAGGATTGCTCTTCCCTTAGGGATCAAAACGAATTGCGGTTCTTCAGCTATAAGCCTGGTCTTTTTCGCCACGAACGATTGTACTAATTCATGTGTTTTTGTCTGCAATTCACTGCTTTTCTTGGCTCTTTCTTTCATCATAACGTCGATGGTTTCTTCCAAAGGCACAGGTTCAAACATAACGGGTTTAGTTATGGTTTTTTCAACAAAATCCATTTCTTCCAGTTCGGTTAGGACTCGGTAAATGTCTTGGCGGGCTATGCCAGATTCTTTTGAGATCGCATTCGCCGTAGAAATCCCTACTTGGCAGAGTGAAAAGTAGACTCTTGCTTGAGTTGTTGTAAGCCCTAATTCTGTCAGTACTTCATGAGCCAGTTTTTTGACCTCATCCACTGCCCACGTCATAGAGGTCCCTTTTTAAACTTATTATTCATTTCATTTATAAATTTTTGCCATTGTCAGTCTAGCAGCTTCCTAACAGGGCTTATTAGGCGTATCTGTGCATCCTAATTTACGGAAATAAAATTATAGGAAGAAGAAAACAAAATGAAAACGCTAAAAAATAAAATTGCAGCTATTTCGATTGCTATACTCTTAACAATTTCAATGTCAGCTTCAATGACACTAATACCAAGTGCTAGTGCACATACGCCTCCATGGCAGATTCTAACATACGCATTTCTCAATGTAGATCCTAACCCCGTAGGAGTCGGTCAAACCGCATACGTTAACTTTTGGATAGATAGTGTGCCGCCAACAGCGGAAGGCCAGTGGGGGGATAGGTGGCATAATATGACAGTGACAGTTACGAAGCCCGACGGAACCCCTGAAACCCTAGGGCCGTTAACTTCTGACCCTACGGGAGGAACATGGACTTCGTTAGTGGTCGATCAAGTCGGCAACTACACTTTCGTTGGTCACTTCCCTCAACAAACCGCAACTAACGAGAATCCCTACCCCTATATCACCGCTACTATGCAATCTAATAGGTATATCGATTATGTCAACGATACTTATTTAGCCAGCACCAGCAACGTAGTGACACTCACCGTACAAGAGGAGCCAATTCCAACCACGCCGGCAGCTCCGCTTCCAACTGCTTACTGGACACGCCCAATAAATTCAATGAACAGAGAATGGTCCATAATCAGCGGAAACTGGCTTGGTACGGCAGAAACTTTTAGCCTCGGAAACTACAGACCATATACCACGGGGCCGACCACTGGTCACATAATATGGACGAAGCCGATAGCTTTCGGAGGCCAAATTGGAGGAGAATTTGGCTCGACCAGTACAAGTCTCTACGCGACAGGAGCAGCGTACGAAACAAAATTTGCGACGCCAATAATCATCAATGGCATACTTTACTACAATCAATTTCCAGGGGCTTGGAACAACCCAGGACCTTTGACCGCTGTTAACCTACAAACTGGACAAACGTTATGGACTGAGAACACCAACGGAATACTAGCATACGGCATGGTATACAATTTCATAACAGGAGACCAGTACGGAGCCCACACATACCTATTTACATACCCTGGGGGTACAATGCCAACAGGATTCATTGCACTACCAAATGCCACTTTGTGGTCAATGTATGAAGCTATGACAGGACAGTGGATACTTAACATCGCAAATGCAACTCCTGGTACAATCGTGGATGGTCCACAAGGGGAACTGCTAAGTTACAGGGTTTCAGGAGGTCAGTTGACTATGTGGAACGCAAGCCTGTGTATCGCAGCAGGATCAACAAAGTATAACACTTATACGGTTTATAGCTCTGCAGAGATTTGGCGGCCTCCTCAAGGAGCGACTATTGACTGGGCGGGAGGAAACCAATGGAGCGTGCCCGTGGCCACTACTTATGAAGGCGCACAGATCAGCTTAGGAATTTCCGAAATTGATAATGCCTCCGGGGTAGTACTTATGCAAATGACAGCGCCAGAAACCGCCGGTCACGCTACAGAGGGTTGGAGAATTGAAGCAGGCTACAGTCTAACAACTGGACAACAGCTTTGGATAACTAATCGAACGATAACACCATGGACAACCATATATATGGGTCCTGCGGGGAACGGAATCTACACTGAATACAATGAACAGTTGCAGAGTTGGAGTGGCTATAGCATACTTACAGGGAACCAGCTATGGGGTCCAACTCAGCCCTCCACAACCTACACAAACGCATGGGGTTATTTTGACCGTGGTTTAGGGATTATCGCTTACGGTAACTTTTACACATGGAGCCTAAGCGGAGCTGTGTACTGCTATAACCTTACTACAGGCGCTCTCAACTGGTTTTGGAGCACTGGACCCGCCGGCTATGACGTTCCCTACGGTAATTATCCTCTTTGGTCTTTGAGCGCGGATGCACTCGTTGCTAATGGAATGGTTTATGTCGTATCAGGTCACAGCTATACTCCCCCAGTGTATAAAGGATCTGAGCTATACGCTATAAACGCCACCACTGGACAGCTAGTATTTAATATATTGGACTTTGACGGCGACGGGAATGGAGCTTACTGTACTCTCCCTATCTCAGACGGCATCATGATAACGGAAAATTCCTATGACAACCAACTATACGCTTTCGGTATGGGACCCAGCAAAACGACCGTTACAGCACCTAACATTGGCGTAACAACCTCTACACCAGTAACGATAACAGGTACAGTTACCGACATCTCAGCCGGCTCACAACAAAATGCAGTAGCAATGAACTTTCCAAACGGTCTTCCAGCCGTATCTGACGCAAGCCAAACCGCATGGATGGAATACGTTTACGAGCAGCAGCCAATGCCAACCAACACAACCGGAGTTCCAGTTACGATAAGCGTCGTTGACTCTAACGGCAACTACAGAACTATCGGCACCACCACAAGCAATGTCTATGGAACCTACAGTTTAACTTGGACACCGGATATCCCAGGCAACTACACTGTCATTGCAAGCTTTGCAGGCACACAATCCTACTATTCATCGTCAGCTGCAACAGCCTTCTACGCTAGCGCGCCAGCGGCAACACCAATCCCAGCTACACCTCTTCCGCAATCTGCTGCTGACATGTACTTTGTTCCTGCTGTCATTGCCATAATTGCTGTAATAATCATCGGCTTTGCTTTACTAGCAATCTTATCGCTTAGAAAACGACCATAAAAATGCACAGCCAAAAATTCCATTTTCCCCTTTTTTAGTCTTAAAAAGCAATTGAGAAGAGATAGGGGCTGAGAGGGCTCTGGTTAAAATTAAATATGTCGCTATAGATCGTGATAGTTGCATTTTCTTTTCTCCTATAAGTTGTGCCAGGGCCTCAGCAAACCTATAATTGAAAACCAAGTAATAACATCACTTATTAGCTATTGCTTGAGTTTTCCTTCTTTGAGAAGACTTCTTCGAAATGCAGTTCCACCCAGTCACTTCTTGACCTTTTTTGCCCTGCGGCTTCTTGGTCTATCTTTTGCAATATGCGGTTTGATAGAGCTATGCTTACTGGGTGCTTCCGCATGATATATTCCCTTTTACTTGCTAGGTAGCCCGTGTTAATAATGGTTGTTAAAGTATAACAACAGCCTTTTTCTCCGACCCAGAATTTACTTTTTATCGATGGCTATCTTGGCTGAAAAGAAAACAACCCTCAATATTCCTTCAGCTTATCTGCCTCTGCTTGAAGACATCCGACTATTGAAAACTGATGAGCAGAACCCCAACAAGATGACTGCAAAGCAGCAGGAGCAAGTCTGGCATAGCCTTCAAAAGTACGGTTGGACCTATCCTATCATTGCCAATAAAAACGGAGTTTTTGCAGACGGCGAACAACGTGCGCAAGTTTGCATTGCTCATAAAGAGTTTTTCGCTCCAGTATTGCGGTTACCTGTTTCTGATGTGGATAGGCGAATGCTCAGGCAGATTTTAAACAAGCTCAAGGGCAAACACAGCCACGAGTTAAACATTGAAGAGTTTACCCGAATTATCCAGGCTGGGGAAAGGGATGATTTGCAGGCATTGCTCTCAGCCGTTGGAGAGAAGCTGCCGGAAGACTTAGGGGGTCCACATGAAGGCTCCAGCCTTGTGCCTGAGAGCTATGAGCTTGTAATCGAATGCAAAGATGAGGCTGACCAGAAGGCTAAGTTCGAGAAACTGAATGCTGAAGGCTACAAGGTGAGGATTCTTAACCTCTAGGGAGGCAAAAGGATGGATTTCGATTTTACCTACGCTTGGCATGCCTCCAATACGTTTAGGGCAGTCTTGAGTTAAGCAATTCGACTTTGTAGTCAAAACCACTTGTCAGCGCTAAATCTCTTGTTTCTCTTTGAAGTTTACTTAACGCCCCATATCCCTTTTTTACTTCAACAAGCGTTGGCTTTCTGTCGGGACACACCGCAACGAAATCGGATCCCCTTCCAGTGGGCGCTACAAAGCAACCTTGCCCTTGATATTCGATGCTTTTTGCGGTTTCGCAAAGTTTCCAGTCTGGTGGGGATTTATTTCTTTCTGGCATATCATTAGATTTCTGAACTAATAGATTTAAAACTTGTCTACAACTTTGAGTTACTTAGTATTAGGAACCGATAGGGTTGCTATGTTGAAATGGAGAGCCTTTATGTCAATCTCATTTGCCCTAGTTTAGCTTTTTCACCAAGATTTTTCCGCTTGGCAAAGTCATCTGCACATCCCACCCTTCAAGCAGATGTTTCTCCAGTTCATCCTCTCCTATGATCTTCTTGGGATCGTTATCCCCATTATGAGAGGTGTCATTTTCCCTCGCCTTCTTAATTGCTAATTGCAGCGCTTGTATTTCCTCTTCCGGCTTCAGTTCTCTCCCAAGCTCCTTCTGCTTCTCCACCTTTACCCTGATCGGGTCTATCCCAAACGCCTCAGCAAACTTTCCGATGGCGGCTTGCACCATGTCTCTTCTCATTTGATCCATCTTTTCCTCAATATTTGCACCAGAAGGATTCGAAAGAATATTCAGCTTGGGCTCGATTTTCAAGTACTCCCTCTTGAACCACGATTCGTCGTACTGTGGCGACTTATCATACCCCAGCTTGTCAATGTCGTGCCCCATGAAAAATTCGCTAGCCAACGGATTTACCCCGCTCAGAGTGCAAAGGCTCTTGAAGAGATCCCGGAACTCATGAGCATGAACGTGATACCTCCTAAGCTGGTTAGGCTTTATCAGTCCAATCCTCTTAGCTGTTTCCCTAACGCAGTCAGAAAGTCCCCTTCCGCTCAACGGAACAAACTCTCCAACATTCTTATTGTACACCTGAAATAACGCGTCGTTCCTGGAGTTTTCCGGCCTTATGAGGAGCCACTCTTTTAGCAGCTCTTTTGCGTCTCGCCCTATCCAAGTGTAGTACTTCTTGACCTGGGTCTTGCTTGTCTTCTCTCTGTAAAGGTCGATCCTCAACGGCTCGGACGCATCGAGATTCTTAACGGCTTTTCTCCATCCCGCAAGGTTGAACTCTTCGAACTCTTCAAGCCCCATTGCACTCTGAAGGATGGTCATCAACGCTGCTTTGTAGGGGTGCCTGACGTTCATGATCAGTTTCCGAACCTCGTCCAGCATTAGGGGAGGCGTTTCTATGGCTTTTCTCTTGTCGTTTTCCGAAGGCCTGAACATCCTTGATAGTTCGCTTTTGGAGGGTTCGGGAAGCGGGAGCCTGTGATAGGCGTAAAAGCTCTTCGCCGCGAAATAGAAGTGTCTCTTATCGCTTGTGCCTGTTCCTCTGGTTTTGACGTATTCTATTAGGGCGTCAAGATGCCTGTATTTCTCGTTTGCAGAGAGTTCGCCGTAGTCTTTTAGCATGTCGGCGGCTGAAGCCCAAAGTTTCTTTTGCTTGCACCATTGGAGGTAGCGCAAGAAGTAGTATACGTAGTTGCGCGCGGTTTTGGGGCTTAGGTCGTCTGCCCACTTTGCGACGCAGTTTTCTTTTATGTTTAGGCTCTCCAACCCCTTATAGGGCAAGATTTATCCTCCTACGCGGAAAATAAGGCTGTTCGAGCTTATAAAGTTGTTGAACCTCGGGAAAAGGCGGGTCCGACGGGAATTGAACCCGCGACCCCCGGATTAAAAGTCCGGTGCTCTAGCCTGACTGAGCTACGGACCCGCTCGAATTTGTTGTGGCTATAGGAAAATGAGAAGGGGTTTTTTAGCATTTCGATTGAAATAGTGATAAAAAGAAATAGGTTAATGGATTGTTTATGCTTTTAGGATCATTGTCATGAAACCTTTGATTTTATCCTGAGAGTTAAGTATTGTTTCGATGGTTTTTGCGCCTTTTTCGGTGAGTTTGTAGACTCTTTTTCTTTCAAACCATGTTCCTTCGACTAGGCCGTTTCTTTCAAGAGAGTATAGAAGTGAGTAAACTGTGCCTGAACTGACTAGGAAGCCGAACTTGTTATGTATGTATGATATTGCGTCGTATCCACTTATGGGTCCGTTTTGTAATTCGGCCATTATTATTGTGTCCATGAAGCTTTTGATTACTCTTTCATGCATTTTTTTTATTATTTTTGCTTCTGATTTTTCACCGTTAACTGTAATTGTTAATGCTACCATGCTTTGCACGCTCGTTATTGTTTATTCGTGTTTAGATATATAAGATTTATTCGGATTTAGAATAGTATGTTATAACAGAATCAGAAAAGTATAAACAAAATAAACGAATATGCACTAACAAGCCTCTCGTACAAGTCAATTGACAATAGACGCATTTTCAAATATTATGCCATCGCACGGCAACGGATATGCAATAATTTACATGGAAATGTCATTGGCTTTAAGTAAAGTCTAAAAAATTTTCAATTTTCATATACATAAACACGTAGAAACAGTATGAAATTTTAATGCAAAATTTCCATTACGCTGCTTCAGTAGCCATTTTTAATAGTTAGCGATATATGCGCATGTTAACAAACGTTATCTCTTCTTTTACGCTAAAAAGGTACGGTGCCTTAAAATTGATTTCATGGAAATATACATTTAAACGATTAAATGAAGAATACGAAATAGCTAAGAAAAAGAAGAAAGCGTTAGACAACCTTTTTGAAACTGGCAAAATTTCTCAGGCAACACGCGACTCTTTTAACAGCGACATCGGTGCAGCAATCGTCGAAATCGAAAAACAACAGAAAGAACTAGTTGAAAGAATGCAAGTAAAAACCGAAGAACTAGAAAACCAGATTAAAACATTAGAAACACTTCTTGCTAACTATGAGATTCAACACGTAGTAGGAGAAATCGATGAGGAAATTTATCAGCGGGAAATGAACCTTCTCACAACTGGACTAGAAACAACTAGAAACGAACTAAACGTAATAAAACAAGCCGCAAACCAACTAAGCCCAACAGCACCATCAATACAAGCGCCAGCAGCCCCAGAACCAGTTGTTCCCATCATCGAAGCTGAAGTTGCACAACCAGCGCCAGTTGAACCAACCCCGGTGGAGGTTCCAGTCGAAGCAGCCCCAGTTGAAACTGTAGTAGAAACATCGCCAGCAGAGCCCGCTCCTGTTGAAACTGCTCCAGTTGAGATTCCAGTTGAAACTGCAAAAGCAGAAGCAGCCCCAGTTGAAAGCGCTCCTATAGAAACTGCTCCAGTAGAAGCAACCCCAGTAGAAACTGCTCCAGCCCCAATCGAAACCGCGACAATCGAAAATACACCAGTGGAAACCGCTCCAGTTGAAGTTGCCCCAGCTGAGACTCCACCCGTCGAGATTACTCCAGTAGAGACTGCTCCAATTGCTCCCCCAGAACCAGAAATACAAGTAATAAATGAACCAACACCTGAAATTGCCCCTCAAGAGCCAGCAATAACCGAGACAACGCCACAAGAACCAGCCATAAACATGGAAGCAGCAGCTCCAGAAGCAGCACCGCCAGAACAACCAGCAGATGAAGCTGAAACAGCAAACGTTACTCCGACTGAAGTAATCGCTGAGCCAGCGCCAGAACAGCCAGCAGTTGAGGTTGAAAACGAAGTTTTAGAGGTCATCCCAGAAGAAGCGCCGACGCAGGCAACAGTTGAACCAGTAATTGAGCCAGTTATCGAGCCGGTAATAGTGGAGGAGGCCATACCGCAGGCCCACCCTTTAGAAGCGCCTCAGGGGGCGCATACGGAAGCAGCCGCAGAAGAAGCCGCAGCCGAAACAGAAGCAGAAGAATCCAGTGAAGAAAAAACTGAATAAACCATTTTTCCTTTTTTCTTTATCTTTAATTTTCAATCATGTTAGCATTAAGTTTTCAAAAGAGACTGCAATAATTTAATGGCAGACCATGCAGCCAATGCGCTTGTACGTGGATTCTCAGGGTGAGGATCGTTCGCAAAACGCAAAAACATTTCACCGAACCGCCATTTAACTTGAATCTCGTGGGTGTTTCGTTTAACCGACGGATCAGAAACCACTCGTACTTTCACTTTGGCTGGTTTAACAGTTAACGCTAAAGTGGCGGCAACATTCATTTCCCTTGGAAACAGCCTAGCGGCTTCTTCAGCATAGCCCTCGTAAACAATTTTTTCTTCTTTGTTGTCAGTCTCTAAAGCTTTCGGATTCTTGCGTGAAGTCAAAACTACCTCGTTAATCCCAGCTAAAGCCGCGCTGGAAAGTGCATCTAAGCCGCCGATAGCACCTGAAGGAACATGAACCCTACTTAAATCAACATTCAAACTTAACAATGCGCCTGTACTCATTACAATTAGCTCGATTCCTGCAGAAACAACTTTTGGAACATAATCTTTAGCTGCCTGCTGCGACGCAGCTTCCACAATAACCTTGGGCTTTAAAGCAAGCAATTCATCAACGCTTTCAACAATTGTGACAGGAAAATTGAGTGTGCTCTTGAGCTTCTGCGCTTTTGAAGCGTCAAAGTCGTAAACAACCAACTCGTCGCAGACTACTAGTTTTCGTTCGATAGCTTCTGCTAGTACAGTGCCAATTGCGCCGCAACCTATCAGTCCCACTTTCTTTTTTTCTTTGTTTTCGGTCATGCTTTGCACCTTAATATTCCGCTCTGATGTAAACGTCATAAGGACTGACTTGACGTCCTTCAGACCGCTTTTCAGGGAGAACTTGGATGTTTGCAACCTTTAAGGTTCCAGCAATGTCTGCGCTGCCTGAATGGATAACTTTCGCGTTCTCATCACTGCCAGCGTAAATGATTAAGTTTTTAACTGGCGCATTAAGAGGCAACTTCTTCTCTGCCTTATCATGCCGCACTTCGCTGATAACAGCAATAATCAAGTCACCGTTCTTCTCTGCTTCTTCATTCACAAGTGCCGAATTGAACTGGGGCCAGGGCGAAATCTGCAAGCTTTCAAAGCCCTTGTTTTCTGCAAACATGTGCTGGTAAATTTCTTCAGTCAAATGTGGAGTAACAGGCGCCAGCAACTGCAACACGCGGTAGAGAACCTCGTAGAGTGTGTACTGAGCTGCCAACCGTTTCGCTTGACCATGCAAGTCAGGATTGTAAAGCCTATCTTTCACTGCTTCAACGTAATAGTCGCAGAAAACGTGCCATGTGAAATTTCGGATATCTTCAACAGCAATGTTAAACTGGCATTTTTCAAAAGCCTCGGTCACCTTTTTTGTTAAGTTTTCGGCTTTGCTAATAATCCACTTGTCTAGCGGCTGAAGCTCCAAATCAGCCTGTACACTAGGCTCATAGTCAGCTAAGAGTTTACTCGTGAAACCTGAAACATTCCACAACTTAACCAAGAAACGCCTGCCATACTCCACATCCTGAGCACGATACGGAATGTCGGAGCCTGTTGCTCCACCACCAGCGGCCCATTGGCGAGTAGCATCGGCTCCGTTCTTGTTTAGCACTTCAGGCGCAGCAGCATAATTCTTCAGCGATTTGCTCATCTTTCTGCCATCAGAACCTAGAACCATGCCGTTGATAAGACAACTCTTGAACGGCTTCTCATCAAAAAGCGCCAAGTGCCGAACCATCAAGTAATACGCCCAAGTCCTGATTATATCGGTGCCTGAGGGATGAACGTCCGCTGGGAAAAGATGCTTCCAATCTGCCCTGTCAGGCCAGCCAGCATGAACAGCGCATGTTATTGATGAATCCATCCAGGTGTCGAAAACGTCTTGTTCGCCAGTGAACTCTTTGCCGCCGCATTTTGGGCACTTGTTTATGCGTGGGTTCTCCAGTTTTGGGTCTATTGGAACCCAGTCCTCTTCGGCTAGGATTAGCTCGCCGCAGTTTTTGCAGTACCAAACTGGAATCGGTGTGGCAAAAAGACGTTGGCGGCTTATTACCCAGTCCCAATCGAGCGATTTTGCCCAGTCGATTAAGCGGTTTTTCATGTAATCAGGATACCAAGCTATCTCGTTCGCTGTCTTTTCTACGGCGTCGGTTAATTTGCGGGTGTTCATGAACCATTGTTTTCGCTCAAGGATTTCCACGTGAGTCTTGCAGCGGTCACAAACGCCTACTTCCTGCATGATTTTCTCGGTTTTCTCAAGCAACCCAGCTGCCGTGAGGTCTTCAACTATGGCTGCTCGTGCTTGGTTTATTGTTAAGCCAGCGTATTTGCCGCCGTTCTCGTTAATGCGTCCATTTTCGGTGAGAAGCATTATGACGGGAAGCTTGTGCTTGATGACTGTTTTAACGTCTTCTTTGTCGCCGTAGGTGCATATCATGACTACTCCAGTGCCAAAGGCGGGATCAACGCATTCGTCAGCGATGACCGTCACGGAACGGTTGACTATTGGTACAACGATTTTTTTGCCAACGTACTTGCTGTATCGCTCGTCATTTGGGATTGACTTCGATGGCGACGCATGCAGGAATAAACTCTGGTCTGGAAGTTGCGATTAACGCGTACTCGCCTGTGCCCTCGAATGGGAAACGGATGTAATGCAGTATGCCTTCGCGTTTCTGATAATCTACTTCAGCATCCGCGATGGCGGTTTCGTCTCTGGGGCACCAGTTCACTGGGTGCGTGCCCTGGTACATGTAGCCTTTTTTGTAGAGCAAAATGAAGCTTAATTGCGTGCGTCTCCAGTAATCTGGATCCATTGTGCGGTACTCTGTTGTCCAATCTATGCTGCAGCCCAGCTTGAGAATGCCTTCTTTCATCATGGCAATGTATTTTTCCACCAGCTCCATGCACCACTTGCGGAACTGGTCTGGCGGAACGTCACGTTTGCGTATGTTATGTGTTTTTTCAACTTGGATTTCTATGCCTAAGCCATGGCAGTCCCAGCCTTGCGGGAAGAGCACGTTGAAGCCTTGCATGCGTTTGTATCGTGCTACCATGTCAAAGTAGGTCCAGTTCAAAACGTTGCCCATGTGCAATTCGCCTGACGGATAGGGCGGTGGAGTGTCTATGCTGTAGGGAACGCGTTTTTTGTCGTTCCAGTCGTAATGGTAGATACCCATTTCTTCCCATTTCTGCTGCCATTTTCGTTCTATTTCTGCAAAGTTGTATTCTTTAGGCATAGGCTGCATGTTAATC
Source organism: Candidatus Bathyarchaeota archaeon (assembly GCA_963715865.1). Lineage (GTDB taxonomy): Archaea > Thermoproteota > Bathyarchaeia > Bathyarchaeales > Bathycorpusculaceae > Bathycorpusculum. The sequence continues at coordinate 1,520,131 of OY970280.1, read as the reverse complement.
AATCCTACTCGTTATTGTTGACGGTAGGAAAACTAAAATATAACCTAAAAACATTATCCCATCAATAAGGTCTCGGGGAGCTGGGAAAATGACCCGGCTGAGAGGACGGCTAATGTGCTGTCGACCCTTAGAACCTGAACCAGATAATACTGGCGGAGGGAAAAAAAGTGAAACATCAAACTGAACCGACTAAAAATAATAATATTTTCTCAACCAAGATACTTGCAGAAATAATTGTATTTGTTGCAATGGCAGGAGCATTAGCTCTGGTTAGCCACTCCTTCTTCAGCCTGCCTCAAGGGGGCTCAATTAACCTTGGGATGGTGCCTATCTTTTGGCTGGCGCTTAGAAGAGGACCAAAAATAGGCATATTTGCAGGCGCCGTGCTTGGCGTGGTTGACCTTGCGATTGAGCCTTTCGTTGTTAATCCTGCTCAATTTATCCTTGATTATCCATTGGCGTTCGCTTGCCTTGGACTTGCCGGGTTCTTCCGAAAACTTAAAGTTGTTGGCCCGGTTGTCGGCGTCGTTGTTGGTGGGACAGGCCGTTTCATATCTCACTTCGTTTCAGGTGTCATCTATTTTCCCCAGTACGCACCAGCAGGTATGAGCCCAGTCGTTTACTCCGCATCATATAACGCAATCTACATGGTGCCAAGCATTATAATCTGTGCATTTGCAATTTTCCTACTGCAAAAAAGCAAGACACTAAACATTTACATGTAAGGTTTACGGAAACATGGGAAAACTACCTAACAAAGAACTGAAGACGCTCTTAAGCTGCATAAAGAAGGATTCGCGAGTTATTATTCCGCCCATGGTTGGCTACGATTCAGGCGTTCACCTCTTAGATGGCAAGTACGTAGTAGTAGCGACTGACCCATGCACTGGCGTCCCAGAAGAATGGTTCGGTTGGCTACTAATCAATTACGCAGCTTCAGACGTTGCGCTATCCGGAGCCAAACCAGAATTCTGCACCATTAACCTCTTGGGACCAAAATCAACTAAACCAGCAACTTTCCAAAAAATAATGAAGCAAACATGCGAGGCAGCAGACGAATTGGACATAGCTATCGTTCGAGGACACACAGGCATGTATGATAGCCTTTCAGATTTGCTTGGCGTCGCAACTGTTTATGGAATCGGTACAACCAGAAAAGTTGATTACGCCCGGAAACGCTAAGCCAGGAGACCTAATATTATGCACTAAGCCGCTTGGTTTAGAAACAATCACAAATTTCTCGTTAACTCACAAGGCGCTAGCGCAAAAACTCTTCGGAGCTGAGCAGCAAGAAAAACTTTCTAATCAGGTTCGCATGCAAAGTTGCGTAAAGGAAGCCTTGCAACTGGCTGAAATAAGCGGTGTCCATGCCATGCATGATGCTACAGAAGGAGGATTCGTAGCAGCGCTAAACGAGTTGGCTGAAGCATCAAAAGTGGGCTTTAGGGTGAATTGGGAAAAAATACCGGTTTGCAAGGAAATGTTAGCTTTGCAAGATTACTTTAAGTTTAATGATAATCAGGTGTTGGCGATGTCTTCAACAGGCACAATCTTGGCGGCGGTTGATGCTCAAGCTCAAGAAAAAGTCAAAGCCACATTGAGCAAGAACGGACTTTCGGCCTGCTTTTTGGGTGAATTCACGGAAAATAAAGAACGCGTTCTAATTAAAACGGGAAAAGAAGCGCCTTTTCCACAGGTTGCCGACGACCCTTACACATTGATTCTTTCTGGAAAATAGGTTTACTTTTTCAATTCAGATAACATAAAGTTAACTATTTCTTCGGCAATGTTGACTTTCGTTACCGCCTGCAAACCTTTCCATCCAGGCTGACTGTTTACGTCTACGATGCGTGGTCCTTCTGGTCCTTCCAGGATGTCTACGCCCGCGATTTTGCAGCCCACAGCCTTTGCTGATTTTATGGCTAATTCTTCGAATTCTTTGCTGATTTTTGCTGGTGCTGGTTTGGCTCCTCGACTGTAATTGGTTTTCCAGCCTTCAGCTACGCGGCGCATGGATGCGACTACTCGGCTATCTATTATGAATGCACGTATATCAGAGTGCCCGTGAGGTACGAATTCTTGCATGTAGATTACGCCGTGATGGAAGGTTATTGCTTTGAAAACAGTGTCGGCGATGTCTGCGTCAACTATGCGTGTTGCGCCTTGTCCTCTGGAACCGAAAATTGGTTTAACCACGATGTCGCCGCCTAGTTCAGAAAAAGCCTTTAGCGCTTCGTTTACGCTTTCAGTGGCTAATGTACGTGGTACAGGAACGCCTTCGTCCTCAAGGATGGCTAAAATATCATATTTATCGACACAGTGTTCAATTGCGGTTGGCGGATTCACCATGTAGAAGCCTTGGCGTTCAAGTTTGTAGAGCATGTCCATTCGGAAAACCAGTTCCTCAAGTGAACCGCGCCCAATTGGACGGATAATAAGTGCATCTAAATCGTCAAGGATGCTGGTGCCGTTAACTTTGAAGTAGGGTTTGTACGCGAGCCTTGCGACCAGTTTGGGAAAAGTGAAGCATTCGTATGGGATGCCTCGTTTAGTTAGGGCTTCCCGAACTTGCGTGCTGCTCCATGCTTCCATGTTCCGCGTCATTATTCCAAATTTCAATGCAGGTCTGTCCTTGCTTAATGTGTTTTGAAAAGATGCTAACTGATTGTGCTCTTAAAGTTTCTGTGGCAGAATATAGCCTAAAAGCAGTTATTTTATCCTTTCAAGACGCAGAGAAAGGCAAGCTAGTTTCTGAATTTGTCAGCAAAAAGCCGTAGTGCTTCTCTGTTTTTGCCTATCAAGTCGCCGATGAATGCTCCTAAAGTCAAGCAGATTATTAGACTTGTTATGGCAAAGGAGTCGTCACCTATCGAACTTGCGATTTGCGAGTTAATCCCCGTTGCGTTAAAGGAAAGCACCATTACAGCCCAAATGCTGAAGCCAACGATGGATGCTCCAACAAAAATGAATGTTGCTCTCTTTTTGTAACTAGTGGAAGGTTTAAACCCTATATAGAATGCAAAGCATATCACCAAAAGAATACTACCCAATATCAATGCTTCTTTTTCCACAGAAATTTTCATTAAATATCCATAAACAAAAGTAAAAACCAGTATGACTGACGTCAGCGTTATCCAATAAGATTTGCGTGTCATTAGGCTTACTGGTTTTGGTTGAGCCTTAGGCTGAGTCTTCTTCGGCTTGGTATTTTTAGGATGCGTCTTCGGATAAGTCTTAGGCATGACTCATCTGACTATTATTTTCGCTTAATTAATTTTTCATAAAATAACAAGGGAAGTCTTCGGTCAACTCTGCGAAACAAACTATTTTATTCTTTCAAGGCGCAACGAATTTAGCAAAAGGAGCATTGTAACCCCATCGTCACCGGCAATCACAGTTGCCAGCAAACCTGTCACGCCAAATACTCCTAAAGCTCCTAAAATTAATTTTATGACAAGTGATGCCGCAATATTTTGCTTAGCTATTCCCATTGTTTTATCGCTGAGCTTAATCAGGTATGGAATTTGCGCCAACTCATCTTTTACCAACACCACATCCGCGGATTCTAGGGCAACATCAACTCCAGCTGCGCCCATGGCGACGCCAACGTCTGAAGCGGCAAGGGCAGGAGCATCATTCACGCCGTCGCCGACCATTGCTACGAGTCCGTCTTTACCCTTCATCTCTTCAATACATTTCAGTTTATCCTCAGGAAACAGTTCCGCGTATACCTCATCAATCTTTAAGATGTCCCCTGTTTCCTTGGCAATCTCTGCTCTGTCGCCAGTTAACATGGCGGTTTTTATGCCGTTTTTTTTCAAATCGCTCACTGCTTTGAGGGCATCTTCCCTAACTTGATCCACAACGCAAACTGCAGCCAACCCTTCTTTACCGACAGAAACACAAACTGAAGTATGGGTGTCATTTTCAGTGATTTCAAAGGCTTCCTTGCAGTTACAACCGAACTCTTTCATCAACTCTAAGTTGCCAACCGCCACAAAATTCCCGTCAACATTGCCAACAATGCCTTTCCCAGGAACCTCCGTGACATCGGTTACCTTGAACTTGCTTAGGTCAACGCCTCTTTCCGTGGCGCGTCTAACAATGGCTTGAGCGACGGGGTGATTTGAAAACTGGTCGAGTGCAGCAGCGTAAGCCAACGCTTCCTGCTTCAGTTCTTTCTACAAGCCGTACTTCATGAACGGCTGGTCTTCCCAGCGTTAATGTGCCTGTTTTGTCAAAAACGACTCTTTTTACTTTGGCTAATTTTTCAACGTAGATTCCGCCTTTGATTATTACTCCTCTTCTAGCCGCAATCGTTATCGCTACAAAGACTGTTGCGGGAACAGAAATGATGAAGGCGCTTGGGCAAGAAACCACAAGAAGAATAAGCGAACGGTACAACCACACGTTAAAAGACATGCCAGCCACCAACGGTGGCAAAGCAGCGGTTAAAACGGCTAATACAACAACTATTGGAACGTAAACTTTCGCGAACCGGTCAACAAGTTTTTCTATGGATGCTTTTCGTTTGCCCGATTCAACCACAAGCACCATAATTCTCGAGACAAGAGTTTCACTGGCCTTTTTTGTGACAGCAATCTTTAGAGGGCCACTCATGTTTAATGTGCCAGCGTAAACGCAATCGTTCACTTTCTTAGTCACAGGCACAGATTCACCAGTAACTACGGCTTGGTCAACATGTGAGAAACCCTCAACAACATTGCCATCTAAAGGTATCCGTTCGCCTGGTCTCACAAGCAAAGTCATGTTGGGCTCGACTTCGTTGACGTTAACGTTCTTTTCGTTTCCATCCGCTATGATTCTAGCTTGGTCTGGCATGAACTTTGATAGTTTCTCAACCGTTCGGCGCGCTCTATCCTCAATGTAGCCTTCAAAATACTCGGCGACAGAATAAAGAAACAGTACAGTTGCCGCTTCGAATCGTGCATTTAGGTACAAGGCTCCTAATGCTGCGGCAGCCATTAAAAATTCAACTGAAAATCTTCTTTCAACAAACAGCTCTCTCAGACCCATTACGCCAATGTACATGGAAGCAAAAAGAACCGAAACATAATACAAAATCGCACTGAGAGTTGCTTTAACGTTTATAATTGGTATGATAAAGCCAAGGGAAACTCCTGCAAAGAAAAAGTCAAGCAGACCACCTATAACAACAGTTAAGCCTAGTAAAACGGCAAAAGAAATCATTACACGTTTTTTTCCATGTTCTGCTGTTTCTTTTTGCTTTGGCTTTTCTATGCAGGTTTTTTCGTTCAATTTTTAAAACCAATTACTTTAATGTTAATGCTAAACTTGGAAAAAAGCAATTTGGAACTAGAAGCGCAATTTTATGCTTTAAGAGTTTTTTTCACGGCAAACTGCTCATACACAGGGTGTCCCTTAAAACGCAGCGTTGTTTCCGACTTCTCTATCGTTCCGCTTGGCAACCTCATGCAAATAGAATGCACAACTGCGCCTTCAGGAATCAAGCGTACGCCATCTAAAAGTTCTCCTTTTGTAACGCCTGAAGCCGCAAACACGAGCTCTTTGCCTTTTGCCAGTTCATCTTGGCTGTAAGTTTTGTCTATGTCTACTCCTTCTTTTTTTAGGCGTTCCATTCTTGCCGAGTCGTCTTTTTCTCGCCAAACCTTAACAAGCATTGTTCCGCCAAGGCACTTTACGGCTGTAGCGGCAATGGTGGCTTCTGGACCAGCACCTGCACCTAAAAGCAAGTCAACACCTGATTCTGGAATGCATGAGACTACTGCGCCAGCAATGTCGCCGTCTGGAATAAGTATGATTCTTACGCCGAGTTTTCTGAGAGTTTTCAGCATTTCAGCGTGTCTATCGCGTTCCAGCATGATAACGGTAAAGTTGGATACGGGGACACCTTTTTCGCGGGCCACTGTACGCACGATTTCTTCAATTGACATGTCCATGGATATTTTGCCTATGGAATGGTAGTCTGTGGCAATTTTGAAGTAGTAGCCATCGTCGGGTAAAACTTGGAAGCATCCTGCTGGTGCACACGCCAATGCAGATATCGCGTCTTTTCTGCCTTTGCTGGCAGCTGTGGTTCCGTCAACCGGGTCAATAATGAACTCTACTTTGGGTCCTCCGCCTGTTCCCACTTTTTCTCTATATCCAAATGATGGTGCATTGTCTTTGGGTCCTTCGCAGCAGATTACTTCTCCTTCAACATCTGTTTGGGCAAGGACTGCTCTTGAATATTGAACGGCGTTTGCGTCGATTAAGTCGCAGTCGCCTTGACCGACATGCAAAGCAGCACCTACGGCTCCAGCAATTGTTATTCTTGTTAATGATGGGGCTAATGCTCTTAGAGAAACCAAATTTTTATTCCTCGTTCAGCACTATTAAGAAGTATTTCGTTAACAACTAATTAATATATGTTTTACCATTCCAGCGGACATTACCAGCGCTAATAATAGCAGTTTTCTTTGTGACGTTGGTTTGCTTGAAAAGAAAAACAATTTTCCGCAAAAGTTTGAGCAAAACAGCTAACTTGAGCAACACTTAGGCTTGATGCGCCTCAAGTATTTCTTTACCTTGATTGTTTATGATTTGCTGCGAGTCCGACTGGGCGTTTTCTGTAGCTGGGCACTTCGAACTCGAAGAGCGGAGTTTTTTTCAAATTATTATCTCCAGCATAGGGCTTGGACATGTTTCCATTTAAAACGTTTTCGCTGCTCATGCAATCTTTCCATCATAAATTAAGCGTTAAACCACAATTTACCTGTGACATCGTAGTTAGTAGAAGCATGGAATGTACTCTCTAACCCTAAACTCAACACCTAACCCGTCGACAACAGCCTGCGCCTTCGCTATGTCTACTTCTGGCATTCTTACCGCCGTAACCTCGACTTGGAGCACAGGCTTGGCTTTTTGTATGAAATCAATCACTGCTTCGTAGGCACCGGCGAAAGTTGGCTTGCAAATCTCCATGTAGGTTTCACTATCGCCAGCGTTTAAGCTGACGCTTACCTTGTCAACGCCAGCCGCCTTCAACTCTGCCGCCACATCCCTGCCTGGATTAAGCACGTAGCCATGCCCGTTCGTGTTCACGCGGATTTGCAGTGGTCTACCGTAATGCTGCCTTGTCCACCGCACAACCTCCAACAAAACATCAAGCCTCTCCGTTGGCTCGCCGAAACCGCAGAAAACCAATTCATCCCAACTTCTCATGTTCAAAACTTCGCCGAGCTCACTCGTAATCTGGGCTATGTTTGGCTCCTGAGATAGTTTAAGGTTGAAACCGCCGACGCCATGCCTATAGCGTTTGAGGCAGAAAAAGCAGCAGTTCGAGCATTGATTGGTTATGTTTAGGTAAAGCTTGTTATCTAGCCAGTAGACGGTTTTGGGTTTTTCATTTTTAGACAGTTTTTATCCGCCTGTCATGAGAGACATGAGGATTATGCTGTCGCCATCTTTTAATGGTGTATTAATGCCTTTTAATTGGTCCATTAAGACGCCGTTCACCATGGCTACGAAGGTTGATTTCATCTCTTTATGATTCGGGTCGTAAACTTCTTGGGTGAACGGTTTTCCATATTTATCGGCGACTTTGTACAGCGCATCTGATAGCAGGGCAGCTTCTTTTAGGTCGAATTCATCTTGGCTTGTTTTTGTAAAGCTTTTGACCAAACTTATGTAATGAACTTTAATTCTCATTTTTCAAACCTTACTATCGCGCTTGTGTATGAAATTAATTGAAGCGTCTCATATCTTTTTTCTTTACTTGACTGTAGTTTTAGCCTGCGACAGGCCAAAAAACCGTTATGCTTCATCATATATGACGGCAAGCAAAAAGCGCCATTTAAGCGCATGAATTTTCCAAGTTAGAACCCATTAAGTTAATATACTTTTCAACTGACTAATAACTTTAAATTCACATGGAGGAAAAGGTTTGCTCGGTTATGCAGGAAGAATCCTATACGTCGATTTAACCACAGGCAAAACCCGTGCAGAAAAACTAAACGAAGAAATCGCCAGAAAATACATTGGCGGCATAGGCATAGGCATGAAACTTTGGCTAGCCAATTCGAAAGCAGGCGTCGACGCATTTGACCCTGAAAACCCGCTTGTTCTAGCTCTTGGTCCAGTTTCAGGAACAATGTTTCCCACAGGCGGCAACGGACACGCATTCATATCAAAATCACCAGCCACCAACGGTGTCGGAGAAGCAGTAAGTCACGGCACTTTTGGAGCAGAATTAAAAAGAGCTGGATATGATGCAGTTGTTTTAACTGGGAAAGCGGAAAGGCCTGTTTACTTATGGATTGATGATGATTCAGTCCAATTACTTGATGCTGCAAGCATTTGGGGCAAATCGCCATCTGAAACTGAAGATGCGATTAAAGACGAGGTTGGCGATTATTACGTTCGTGTAGCATCTATCGGTTTAGCCGGTGAAAAATTATCGAAAATAGCCAGCATAATTAACGAGAAAACTCGTGCTGCTGGAAGAACAGGTTTAGGAGCGGTTATGGGTTCTAAGAACCTCAAAGCCATCGCTGTCCGAGGAACCCACGACATTATCGTCGCCAAGCCGGACGAATTTATGGAAATGGTGAAAGAATTCCATGAAAGAATGAAGGGACCAGCAGCCCAGAAATACCGAACTTTAGGAACAGCAGAAAACGTCATGATTCAAAACGCTTTGTACTGCATGCCCACACGCAACTACAATAACGCTCATTTTGAGAACGCTGAAAAAGTAAGCGGAGAAGCATTAAACGAACGGTACATTGCAAAAATAATCGCTTGTAACTCATGCGCCATGCGATGCGAACACGAAGCTGTAGTTCGCGAAGGGCCCTATAAGGGAACTATGGCACGAATGGAATATGATAATTTGTGGGCGTTGGGGCCGAACTGTGGCATAGATAAACTTGACGCAATAATAAAAGCCGCTGAACTCTGCAACTATTACGGATTAGACGCAACAAGCACAGGCGTAACCGTAAGTTTCGTAATGGACTGCCATGAAACCGGCATCCTGTCACACGAGGACCTTGGCGGAATTGATGCTCACTTTGGCAACGCAGAAGCACTCATACAACTCATAGAGAAAATAGGCAAACGAGAAGGAATCGGCGATGTTCTCGCTGACGGCGTAAAAGTAGCCGCAGAAAAAATCGGCAAAGGCTCCGATAAACTTGCTCAAAACATTAAGGGCTTGGAAGTCACAGGCTATGATTTACGATGCCTTAAAACAGCAGCGTTAGGCTTTGCTGTTTCCTTCCGAGGAGCAGACCATAACCGAAGCGGCGCTTATGCATTAGACATGACGGGTAAAGTTGACCGTTTGAAGGCTGAGAAGGGTCGCGGTAAACTGGTTAAAGATTCAGAAAATGTTTACGCATTGATTGATTCACTCATTGTCTGCAAGAATGCCAAAGGCACGCTGTACAAGGAACTAGCTGACATGGCAAAACTCTACACGCTCGTGACTGGATACGAGATGACACCTGAAGAACTTAGCGCTGCAGGCGAACGAATAAACACCCTTGCACGGCTAATTAACCTCAGAGAAGGATTAAGCCGCAAAGATGACACGTTACCATGGAAAGTGATGAACCAGCCAATCCCTGATGATGGTCCAGCAAAAGGCGCCATGGTAACCCAAGATGAACTTGACTTACTACTGGATGATTATTACCAATCACGCGGATGGACACTTGACGGTATACCTACAAAATCTCAGCTCAACAAGCTCGGCATGGAAGATTTATCAAGCATAACAGAAGGAAAAGAAGCGTAAAAAAATGGTAAAGATTCACGAAAGAAAATTCGTTTCCGCTGACCCAGAAAAATGCGTCGGCTGCCAAATATGCGAGTACGCTTGCTCATTCACAAAGGAGAAAGCCTTCAACCCACTCAAGTCACGCATCCGCGTTGTGCGCATTAACCAGTTAGCCAACATGGCGGTTACATGCAGACTCTGCGAAGACCCAGCCTGCGTAGCAGCTTGCCCACGAGACGCGCTTACACAATCAGAAGAAACAGGAACAATAATTCTTGACAAAGACAAATGCAACGGTTGTGGCTGGTGCATCGAAGCATGCGATTACGGCGCTATAATGCTGCATCCAGAAACCAAAGTAGTTTACGTTTGCGACCTTTGCAAAGATAAAGGCGAGCCGCAATGCGTCAAATGGTGCCCTGAAGAAGCATTAACAGTAGTTACAAGCGATGTGCTGGCGCAGAAAGCAAGAATCAGCGCAATCAAGAAGCTCTTCCAAGAATCAAAATAAAAAGAAAGCAAGTAGCAAAAAAGGGCAAGCCCTCCGCTCAATTTTATTCCATTTTCTTATTGTTTATTTTACCAGCCGCCTGCATGTTCTTCCCGGCAATGTTCATCATAGTCTTTTCTTGTATCATATTCTTTATTATCAGCGGTGCATCGGAATTTGCCTTTAGGTGTCATTTTCGGCTCAGGAATTTTGGATTTTTTAGATTCCAAAATACCACCTCCACTTAGTTCATGGAAAAACAAGTTTTCTAGTTGATGTATGATTTTTAAAGCTATGTGACTGTAACAACCCAACAATAAAAACCCTAAAACCTGTATGTCATCAATCTCGGCACGGAAAGTAACATTTTTGGAAAAGCTATTAATAAGAATATGTTAACTTAGCAACCATAATTAACATTTGCAGGTGCCCAGCGTTTGATTGACCAATTACTCATAACAATAATCCTCGGTTTGATTCAAGGCTTAGCAGAGTGGCTACCTATCTCTAGCACTGCTCATCTGAAAATTGCTGAGTATTTCTTGGGTTTTCAAGCAACACCGCTCTTTAACGTGTTTTTACACATTGGCACGCTTGCGGTTGTAATATTCTACTTTAGGCATGACATCAAAGTCATTCTCACTGCACTGGTGCATCTGGATTTCCATTCAGAGTACGGCCGATTTATCCCCTTAATCGTGGTTGCTTCAATCCCCACTGGCATAATTGGCATACTCTACGACAAGTTTCTGGCGGACAATTATCAAACATTCCTAATTATGGGAATCACTTTTCTAGTCGGCGCCGCACTACTGTTTTTCTCCAAATTCGGCAAAGAAAACCAAGCTCAAGTTTCATACCGCAAGGCGCTTGTCATGGGCGCTACTCAAGGAGCCGCGAGTTTTCCAGGACTTTCAAGAAGCGGTTCAACAATATCCACTGGTCTGTTGCAAGGCGTCAAGCGGGAAATGGTGTTCAAGTTCTCATTCTTGCTCTCCATTCCCGCCATAATAGGGGATTTAGGCGTCGAAGCCTACCTAGAGCGAGGAAGCTTGGTTTCTCAAGGCGTCGGCGTCAGTCCACTAAATCTTCTAGTGGCTGTGGTGCTTGCGATGGTTGCAGGCTACTTAGCCATCGTGCTTGTGAAAAAGCTTGTGTTAAGCAAAAAGTTCCATTACTTCGCTCTGTACACCTTTGCCCTTGGAATTGCCCTGATAATTTTGGCGCTCTTAGGCTTCTAACAGAAAATAACAGCTACACCTCTGACTAAAGAAAATCGGCTAGCGCTTAACTTTTCTGATGAGTGTTTGGTAAAGCGGACAGGGTATAACCAATTTAGGCCCGCTATTCGTAAATTGATTTTCTTAAGCCAACATGAGAGCTTCTCTTATTTTTTCAGGACTTGATACGGTGATGTATTCTTTTTTCTTGTATTCTTCAAGGCTTTTTTCGATTCTTTTTAATCCTTTTTTGTCAGAAAGCTCTTCAAGAGTGGCTAGAATTTCTTCTATCCGGTCAAAATGCTCATAGAGCTCTTTCAGTAAAGGCAAGGGAATCGAGATGGTTTCTGTCAACTAACACGCCTCATTAATAGAATATGCAATTATGTAATTAATCTTGTTTTCGAAAACTTAGAGTCAAGGGCATTTACGTTTTGTGCACTGGGCTTTGCAGAATGTGAATTCTCCTAAAAGTAAGGTTTCTCGAGGTTTTCGTTTACCTTATTGCATAAATAGAAAGCGCGCTTAGCGCTCAAGTAGCAAAAATTATAAGGTAAATTGAATTAAAGACTAAGAAATGTGGGTTTTTATGACAGCCGAAGAAAAAAAGGCAGCTCAAAAAAAGTCAATTTCTCCATCTTCTCAGGAGAAAGACAAAAAACCAGCAGAAGAAAAATTTGCGCTTCCTGATGATAGGCTGGTTTGGACAAAAGCTGAGACAAAAGGGCAAATGAAAAGACTGGAGAACCAGTTAAGCGTAGCATACAAACAACATGTTAACGAGGTTAACGAGGTTAAAGTGAAGGGGCTTAAGGCAGATGAGGTCGAAGAAGAATTAATATCAGCCAATAAGAGTTTTTCAGAAAAACAAGATTTGGTTGATGCCCAAGATCGTCTGATCAAAGTCAAGAACAACCTGAGTATATTAGTCAGCGCGTTAAGACGTCGATATCGGTGGAATTATTTAATATCTATTTGGGGTATTGTTCCCATTTTGACTGCTGCCGTAGGACTGATTGTCTCTTTTATCGCTATAAAATACTTTGGTGGTTCAACGATAATGGCTGTGCCTGTTTGGGCGTCTTTGGTAGCTGTTATTGGGGCTTCTGTTCAAATTTTTGTAGGGGTAGTGAAAGACTACAAGGATGATTGCATGATAACTGCTTACAAAAGATTATGGTATGTAGTTATTCTTCCTGTAAGTTTTGCTTTTGGATTCATAGCTTTTCTCTTGATACAGGCTGGGCTACTCAACATATCTCAAGGTCAGTTTGTACTTAATCAAGCTGTTAATCAAACCATCACTACAACTACCATTACTCAAATAGGCACTAATCAAACTGTCACTCAAACTGCGACCCAAAGTGGAACAGCGACAAACTTAGTAGTTCCATTAATAGTGTGTTTTCTTGCAGGGTACGCAACTGACTGGTTTATGGGTCTGCTGGGAAAAATAACTTCTACAAGCTGACAAAATTGTCTGCTCGTACGTGGGAAGACGATAACCTGAGAGGGCTCTGCGAACACAGAAACGGAAGATAGTGAAAATTGCAAAATACCGCAGAATTAGAGCAATATTCACAGCGTCTAAATAGCGAAAAACTGCTTAAAACGAGCGTATCTTTGGAGTTTTTGTTTGGTGCAGCGGGCAGGATTCGAACCTGCGAACCCCTACGGGAAAGGATATCCCATCTAGAGGCCCATTACAGGCCAAACGATCTGATCTTGAGTCCTTAGTGGAACGCACTGCGATGCGCGCTCTTTCACCTTTGACCTGGCTTGGTTACCGCTGCACACATTTACAGGCTACAGACTTTTCCGTTTTCTTTCTTATTAATCATTTGCCATTCTTTACTCAGCCTCAGACGATTTTTTCCAAGTCAACTAAGAAGCGTTCAAACACCTTTAAGCCGCCTTTCCAGAAGTCAGGTGCTGCCACATCTAAGCCGACGATTTTGCCGATTTCCAGCGGCGACACGCTGCTGCCGGCTGATAACGCCTTCTCCAGCTTAGGCACAAACGCCTTGCCCTCCTGCAGGTATCGTTCGTACAGGGCATATACGAACATTTGGGCGTAAACATAAGGATAGTTGTAGAAGCGGTAGTTCGCCATGTAATAGTGCGGTTTCATGGTCCATTCGGCTTCCATTTCAGGGAACCACGTGACTGCGTCGCCGTAGATGCGGTCCCGCGCTTTGGTCCAGTGCCTGCAGATGGTCTTGTAATCCAGATATTCGCCTTGCTGAATTGACGCGTAAAGTGCCTGCTCGAACCAAACACGAGCGGTTACTTGGAAAGTCGTCATTCCTGCCTCATCCAGAACTAGACATAATACTGCTGTTCGTTCTTCATCCGATTTTGTTTCGCTTAGAAGGAGGTCTGTTAGGAGAAGTTCGCCGAAGATAGATCCTGTCTCACCCACTATGGCTGGGATGGTCATGTTCATCAGGGGCTGCTTCCGTGAAGCGTAATAGTCATGTGTGGAATGTCCAAGTTCATGCGCCAATGTATAAACGTCGTTCAGCGACCCAGTGAAGCTTTGAAGTATGAAAGCAGATTTGCCGGTGTACCAGTCAGCATTGAAGGCTCCGTTTCGCTTGCCAAACCTGGGTGAAGCGTCGATGTGTCGTCTGGCAAACATGTCTTTGACTGCAGTTGCGTATTCAGGGTAGAAGCGGCTGTACGCCCTCGTAATCAGGCTTTTGGCTTTCTCAAACGTAAACTTTTGTTCCGGCGCATGAGGCAAGGGTGCAACGATGTCATGGTTACCAAGCAACGGCAGTCCCATCAGTTTAGCTTTGAGTTTGAGATAGCGGCGATATGTGTCCGCGTTGTCCTCTATTGCCCGTAGCAGATTGTCAACTATTGCCTGTTCGGTATCATTGCTTATGAGGCTTGACTCCATAGGCGATGCGTATTTTCTGCGCTGGGAAACGGTGACCCAGTCGTTACAGATACTGCGAAGGGCTGAAGCGAAGATTTCGCCGTCTCTGCCAAGCAAGCTGTAAATCGCGCGGTTCGCGGATTCCCTTGTTGCTCTATCGGGGTGAGGCATTAACCCGTTGGCTTCGCCGTAACTAAGCGTCTTTTTTTCGCCCAGGACAACAACGTCGAACATGCAGGTGTTGAGCCATTTGCTCTGTAGTTCCTCCCAAGCTTGGACGCCGAACTGATCCTTTTCGATGATGAGCTGCTCCTCCACTTCCGTCAGCTGGTGGGCTACGCGCCGTTGCATACGCTCCAGCATATGCCGGTACCCAGCCAATGCTGTCTCCGCAATCAGTTCGGGCTTGGCTTTCACGAGTGCGCCCAACTCCAGCGAAAAGAAAGCTAGCTGCTTACCCAGTTGTGCCTCAAGCTTGCTTACCTTGTCGTAGAGCGCCTGCGTCTGGGGCAGCGTCATGTTAGCTGAGAAAGACAGGTCTGCAAAAAGCGATATGTCGCCCAGCTTAGCTTCGAAAGTCTCCAGTTCTCGGAGGCACCGTAGCAGATTGGCTGGGTCAAGGACGGCTATTTTTCCTCGGTATGCCTTCTCGAAAACGTCCGCCAAAACTTTTGTTTCATCAATTGCTTTTTCGACGGAAGCGTCGTTGATACTGGGGAAAAGCTCCGTCAGGTCCCAGGTAACTTCCTGTTCCGTGTTAGTCATTCGTTTCGCCTTTAGTTAGATTAAACTCGGCTGAGTTATTTTGGGTTTGCCCATTATTTGATTCTAGCTCATTAATCGTTTCCCGGTACACCGCAAAAGTAAAAACGCTGCTTCAACGATACATAAAGGAACACGCATGCTAACCCAGCACAAAATAATACTTGGCAACAGCCAACAAATGCCCGAACTCGCCGACGGCAGCGTCCAATTAATGGTGACTTCGCCTCCTTACCCCATGATAAAAATGTGGGACGCTCTTTTCGCCAAAGCAGACCCAAAAATAGCAGAGCTATGGCAAAAGCTGAACGCAGACTGCCAAGAAGAAACCGTGACGCAAATCTACGATGCCATGCATGATTATTTGGCTAAGGTTTGGCAGGAAACCTTCCGAGTCCTCGCTGACGGCGGCATAGCATGCATAAACATCGGAGACGCAACACGAACAGTAAACGGCAAATTCCAGCTTTACCCCAACCACTCTAGGATAACGGAGATTTGCGAAAAAATCGGCTTCACCACACTGCCCTACATTTTATGGAAGAAACCCACGACAAAACCAAAATACAAGGGAAAAGGCGCTTTTCTAGGCTCCGGCTTCCTCCCCCCAAACGCCTACGTCACTCTCGACTGCGAATTCATCCTGCTTTTCAGAAAAGGCAACCTCCGCAAATTCCAACCCCACGACCCAAAACGTTACGACAGCGCCTTCACAAAGCATCAGCGTGACGAGTGGTTCAGCCAAATCTGGGCTCTGAAGGGAACACGCCAAACCGCAAGCCAGCTTGAGAGAAGAACCGCAGCCTACCCAGACGAAATTGCCAACCGCCTTATCAAAATGTTCAGCATCAAAAGTGACATCGTACTAGACCCGTTCCTTGGCTCAGGGACAACGGCAAAAGTAGCCATGCAAAACGAACGTAACAGCATCGGGTATGAGACAGACCAAAACCTGCTACCGATCATAAGCAAAAAAATAGGCAATAGCAAAGTCAATATGGCGACTGACGTGCAGATAATCAAACGCTAAAAGCAAAGTTAAGATTCCCAATTTTTTAGATGTCTGTTCGGTTTCGTTGGAATTCTGCGCCGCATGCCAGTAATCCGCTGAGGTGGTTTTCGATGAGGAATTTGTATGCTTGGGCGTTTCCTATTTTTCTTGTCTGGGCAACAAAGCCTATTTTTAAGTTTCTCAAGTGCTGTTTTGGTTGTCTTGTAGGACAGGTTTGTTGATTCTGCCAAAATAGTTATGGTTTGTTCCATGTTTCCAACGATTAGGGCTTGGTCGAGCAGGCGCGCCGCTGGTCCGCCAAATATGCTTGCGAATGGTCCTCTGGCGGCGTATTCTTCTGCATCTTTGGAATCTTTACGATGTAGTTGCATTTTTATCGCCTTAATTTTGTTTACTATTATAGTAATTGCCAAAAATAAATTTTTATTACTCAACAATCAATTAAGTTCCTATCCATTTGCTACTTTTTTCTGAAGGATGCATTAATCCATGTGCAGCATACGTTGACATATAACTATGAACGTGCGTGACTAGTAACAATGTATATGCGTGACGGGAAAGAACAATCAAGGCAATCTCTGTTGGTTAAAAGAAGCTTGAAAATAACGCTAAAGTCTAAAAAATATTTTTCTTTTCAAGTTACATTTTTCAATCTAACCTCACAGAAAACGGCGAATCTAAAACGGGAAAAGGTTAAACTTCCAGCGTTTGTTTAGTGAAAAAGCGTTTTCTCATGTTTCTTAAGCTTAGTTAAACCGAGTGGTATGCTATTTGCAGGTTACAGCGGTTTTTTTGTGGTGTTTTAGGTTTTGCTTCATGCAACGCATCCATGAAAAGATTTTTCTAAGCAGTGACTCTATGAAAGTTTAGCAGACCTCAATTTAGAAGCAATATGGATAACAAAGTTTATTAGCAAGCTATGTAGCATGTGTTTGTGCTCTTAGAAAAGTTAGGAGAACCCTTTTTCAATTTGGATGATGATCCAGTATAAAAGGAGTCGAAAGTTTGAAAGGAACAAGCTTAACAAATCACAAATATCGTCACCTAAAATTTATGGAGAAGGAGAACTGAAAAATTGACCGTTATACAAAAAGAAGATATCCATCATTTATTGAAAACTTTTTTCAATGAAAAAGGCCTAGTACGCCAACACCTTGACAGTTACAATGAATTCATTGATCATGGCTTACAAGAAGTAGTTGATGAAGTTGCAGAAATCCCCATTGAAGTTCCAGAAAGCCCATACAAAGTGAAACTCGGACAAATCTGGGTAATCGACCCCCAATCAAGAATAACCGGACCATATGTAACTGAAGTGGACGGTACAAAGCATGAAATTTACCCAATGGAAGCCCGACTGCGCAATTTAGCGTACTCGGCACCCATAGCTTTGGAAATGACGCCTGTCATCGATGGACGGGAACAGGACACTGAACTCGTTTTTATTGGAAACATCCCTGTTATGCTTAAATCAAAACTATGTTTCCTATCCCAGCTTTCAAAGGAAGAACTTATTGTTGCAGGAGAAGACCCTGATGACCAAGGCGGATACTTTATTGTTAACGGTTCTGAACGAGTCATTGTTGCCATGGAAGACTTGGCACCTAACCGTGTAATAGTAGACATAGACGAGAAAGGAACCTCGCCAGTTTATCAAGCAAAAATTTTCTCAACCACCGTAGGCTTCAGGGCAAGAATTGAACTCAAACTCAAATCAGACGACGCCATCTACGTCACCATGCCAGGAGTGCCAACAGAAATCCCATTTGTCGTCATAATGCGCGCGCTGAGCTTGGAAAAAGACAAAGACATTGCAGAATCCGTCTCACTTGACAGCGAAATGCAAACCCAATTAGCCGCTTCATTTGAAAAAGCCATAGGTGTAGACTCACCTGCTGACGCAATCCTATTCATTGGGAACCGTGTAGCCCATGGACAAGTTGAAGAGTACCGCCTACAAAAAGCCGAGACAGCACTTGACAAGAACTTCTTGCCACACTTAGGCAGAAGTGAAAAAAACCGCAAGGAAAAAGCAATTTTCCTCGGCGAAATGGCTTACAGAGTTTTACAGCTGAAAACGGGTAGAAGGCAACCTGACGACAAAGATCATTTCAAGAACAAACGTTTGCGTCTTGGTGGTCCACTTCTCGCAGACCTCTTCCGTGTATCATTCAGAAACTTAACAAGAGACATAAAATACCAACTTGAACGCATAGGCGTTAAAGGGCCAATCATAAACGTTTCAGCCGCAGTTCGCCCAGGCATAATAACTGAACGTTTTCAGCATGCGTTGGCAACTGGCAACTGGGGAAGAGGCAGAGTCGGCATCACTCAGCTTTTAGACCGAACAAACTACATTTCAACCCTAAGCCACTTGCGTAGGCTTCAGTCGCCATTAAGCAGAAGCCAACCTAACTTCGAAGCCAGAGACTTACACCCAACCCATTGGGGACGCTTGTGTCCTAACGAGACTCCGGAAGGCTCTAACTGTGGCTTAGTCAAAAACTTAGCACTTTCAGCTTCCATCGCCGTTGGCGTAAATCCTGATAGAGTTAAGCAATTACTTTTTGAAATGGGCACTGTTCCAGCATCAGAAGCCAGCCGCGATTTACGTATTTCAGGAGCCAAAGTTTTCGTTGACGGAAACATCATTGGCTACGGCAATAACCCGCTGGAAATGGTGAAGTCTTTCCGAGAGAAAAGAAGAGCTGGAGAAATCTCAACCGAAGTAAACATAACATACTTCTCAAAAAAGCAAACTGAAACCGAAGAAGTGCATGCTAACTGCGACGAAGGCAGAGTTAGGCGCCCACTCATAATTGTTGAGAATGGAGTTCCAAAACTTCAGTCTAAACATTTTGAAAAGATCGGTTTAGGCGAGTGGACTTGGGAAGACGTAGTCAAGAATGGTTTAGTTGAGTATTTGGACGCTGAAGAAGAAGAAAACGCATACATCGCCTTATCATTTGACGCCATTAACCCTCAAAACACTCATGTGGAAATAGCCACTTACACGATTCTTGGAATTTGCGCTTCAACAATCCCGTATCCAGAACACAACCAGTCGCCTCGTAACTCATACCAAGCGGCTATGGCTAAACAAGCGCTGGGCGTTTATTGCACCAACTTCCACCACCGAGTCGACTCACGCTCACACATACTACACTACCCGCAAGTGCCAATGGTTGAAACGGAACTAATGGAAGTCATGGGTTACAAGCAACGCCCCACAGGACAAAACTGCGTCGTCGCCGTGCTCAGCTTCGAAGGCTACAACATGGAAGACGCCTTAATCTTCAACAAAGCATCCATAGAACGTGGCTTATCCAGATCCACATTCTACCGAATTTATGAAGCTGAATGCCGACAGTACCTAGGTGGATTAAAAGACAAGTTCACCGTTCCAGAACCAGGAACCCGCGGTTACCGCGGCGAACAATATTACAGGCTTTTGGAACCTGACGGAATTATCAGTTTAGAATCACAAGTTGTCGGCGGAGACGTTTTAATCGGAAGAATTAGTCCACCCAGATTCCTGGAAGAATACAAAGAATTTGAAGTGAAAGGTCCATCAATGCGTGACACTTCAGTTGACATGCGTCCTTCAGAAACAGGCATCGTGGACGGAATATTCATAACCGCATCAGGCGAAGGCAGCCAACTTGTCAAAGTAAGAGTCCGCGACCAGCGAGTTCCAGAACTTGGCGACAAATTTGCTTCACGCCACGGACAAAAAGGAGTAATAGGCTTAATCGTGCCGCAAGAAGACATGCCGTTCACTGAAGAAGGCATCGTGCCGGACATAATAATCAACCCTCACGCTATACCCTCAAGAATGACCATCGGTCAATTCATCGAATCTCTCGCTGGAAAAGCTGCAGCGGCAAGAGGCAAACCCGCAGACGGCACACCATTCTCCAACGAAGGTCCTGATGAAATACGCAAGAGCCTTGTAAAACTCGGCTTCAGCCACACTGGAAGCGAAGTCTTCTACAACGGCACTACAGGCGAGAAGTTCGTCACAGACATCTTCGTCGGCATAGTCTACTACCAGAAACTTCATCACATGGTTGCTGACAAAATACACGCAAGAGCTCGCGGTCAAGTTCAGATGTTAACAAGGCAACCCACTGAGGGCAGAGCCAGAGGCGGCGGTCTCAGATTCGGAGAAATGGAGCGAGACTGCCTCATCGGTCACGGCGCTGCCATGCTGCTCAGAGACAGATTGCTGGAAGAATCAGACAAGTACACGCTCTACATATGCGAGAACTGTGGCCAAATCGCTTACTTCGACATGAAACAAAGACGCTACGTCTGCAGAATATGTGATGAAAAAGCAAAGATTTCACCCGTAATCGTCTCGTACGCTTTCAAGCTTCTGTTGCAGGAGCTTCAAAGCTTGTGTATTACACCTAAATTGAGACTCAAGGAGAAGGCATAACATGTCAACGGAAGAATTAATCCATAAAATAGTTGATGAAATTTCATTCGGTTTAATTTCACCCAAAGACCTCCGTAAACAATCAGTCGTTGAAATCCAAGCCCCCGACACCTATGACGAAGACGGCGCACCCATCACTGCTGGCTTAATGGATGGCAGATTAGGCACACTCGAGCCAAGGCAGCGCTGCAAAACCTGTGGCAACACCGCTATCCGCTGCCCAGGCCACTTTGGACACATCGAATTAGCCGTACCAATCGTACATATAGAATTTACCAAAATTATTTTTGACCTTCTAAAAGCCACCTGCCGTAGTTGTGGCCGCATACTTTTATCTGAAGATGCCGATAAGAAGGCGCGTGCTCGAATTGAACGGCTCAACGAGCTTTTAGGCACAATTCCAGATGAAGTTTACAAGGAAATAATGACTGAAATTAAAGCAAAACAGTGCCCCTACTGCGCAGCGGTTCAGTACAAGATTACTTTTGAGAAGCCAACCAAGTTTATTGAGCAGACTGAAGCAGGCTCCGAGCCATTGACACCCAGCATGATTCGTGAAAGACTTGAACGCGTCTCAGACGAGGACCTTGAAATTTTGGGTTTCAACCCGAAAGTTGCACGCCCAGAATGGATGGTTCTGCAGGTTTTGCCTGTACCGCCAGTTTATGTTCGTCCATCCATCACTTTAGAATCAGGTATCCGTTCAGAAGACGATTTAACCCATAAGCTAGTAGACATTATCCGCATCAATCAGCGCTTGAAGGAAAACATGGACGCAGGTGCACCTACACTCATCATTCAAGACCTATCTGAGCTTTTACAGTACCATGTTACTACATACTTTAACAATGAAGCCTCAGGCATTCCGCCGGCAAGACACCGCAGTGGCAGAGCATTAAAAACTCTCTCGCAAAGGCTCAAGGGAAAGGAAGGTCGCTTCAGAAGCAACCTTTCAGGCAAACGAGTTGACTTTTCAGCACGCACGGTCATTTCTCCCGACCCGAACCTTGACATTAACGAGGTTGGTGTTCCGCAGGATATTGCCATGCGGTTATCTGTGCCAGAAAAAGTTACTGCATGGAATATTGAGGAAATGAAGAAACTCGTAGTTAACGGTCCAGAAAACTATCCTGGCGCATTATACATTATTAGGCCAGATGGCAAGCGCATAAGGCTAGAATTCGTTGTTGACCGAACCAAAATCGCTGAAGCAGTAGAGTTAGGGTTCGTAGTTGAACGGCACCTCAAGAACGGTGATATTGCAATCTTTAACCGGCAGCCTTCACTTCACCGCATGTCCATCATGGCTCATTACGTACGGGTTTTGCCAT
This sequence comes from Candidatus Bathyarchaeota archaeon, assembly GCA_963715865.1. Taxonomy (GTDB): domain Archaea; phylum Thermoproteota; class Bathyarchaeia; order Bathyarchaeales; family Bathycorpusculaceae; genus Bathycorpusculum. The sequence continues at coordinate 1,498,225 of OY970280.1, read as the reverse complement.
ACAAGACTTTCCGCCTGCACCTATGTGTTTGCCCACCTTACAACGCTGACTTTGACGGCGACGAAATGAACCTTCACGTTCCACAAAGTGAAGAAGCACGAACAGAAGCACTCCTTCTAATGCAGGTTCAAGACCAAATCCTCTCGCCCAGATTTGGCGGACCCATTATCGGTGCTATAAGGGACTTTATCACAAGTGCCTATTATTTTACTCGAAAAGGAAACTACTTGACAAGAGGCGAGGTTAACAGGCTGCTAACTACAACAGGATACGTTGAGGAACTGCCAGAACCAGAAATTAAGACGCCGCAACCCATGTGGTCAGGCAAACAAATATTCAGCCTATTTCTGCCGAAAACGTTGAATTACGTTTTGAAAGCCAATATTTGTCAAGGCTGCACTAAATGTGAAGAAGAAGAGTGCAAGCACGACGCTTACGTAGTGGTCAAAAATGGCCAGTTAGTTTCAGGCATCATTGATAGGCGTTCAATCGGTGCTGAGCAATCCGAAAGTCTCCTTCACAGAATTATCAAAGATTACGGCACCCAAGCAGGACGAGAATTCCTCAATAAGATAACTCACTTGCTAAAGCTATTCATTTCAATGCGAGGCTTCAGCTACACCTACGACCAACTAGTTCTCTCGCCGAGAGCCCGCAACCGCATAGCAAAAACAATGGAACGCATCCAAAAGAAAATCGATGAACACATCGAAAACTACCGCAACGGAAAATTACCACGCTTGCCAGGACAAACCTTAGAGGAATCCTTCGAAATCTACGTCATGCACGAACTTGCCACAGCCAGAGATGAAGCAGGCAAAATAGCAGACGAAGACTTCACACTAGAAAACGCAGGCATCGTCATGACAAGAACCGGCGCAAGAGGCTCAAGCTTAAACATTGGTCAAATGGCTGCTTGCGTTGGACAACAATCAGTGCGAGGCAAACGTATCCTAAGGGGCTACGCAGGAAGAGCGTTACCGCACTTTGTTGATGGCGACCCAAGTCCAAGAGCAAGAGGCTTCGTCTACAATTCTTACCAGACAGGCTTGGATGCGATTGAATTCTTCTTCCACGCTATGGGTGGCAGAGAAGGCCTAGTTGACACAGCCGTCCGCACACAACAAAGCGGTTACATGCAGCGAAGGCTAATCAACGCGCTTGAACACATCCGTCTTGAATACGACAGCACAGTACGTGATTCAGCAGGCGACATCATCCAGTTCAGGTATGGCGAAGACGGTGTTGACCCAGCTAAAAGCGACCACGGCAAAGCAGTAAACGTAAGCCGACTCATTGACCAAATAAAAATCGGCGAAGAAAAAGGTGAACCAGCATCTCCAGAGGACATCAAGAAACAGTTGAAAGGTGTTGAGAAGCAGCTTACGCCGATTTTGATGAATCAGCTTAAACAAAACTTCGCAAAGAACAAACTTACCAAGAAAGGTGTTGAAAAAGCCGCAACTTTGACTGCTGAGCAGTATAAGCGTGCTTTAATGGAGCCAGGTGAAGCAGTTGGAATCGTTGCTGCTCAATCAATAGGTGAACCAGGCACTCAAATGACTCTTAGAACCTTCCACTATGCTGGTGTCAAAGAACAAAACGTCACCTTAGGCTTGCCAAGACTCATTGAAATTGTTGATGCACGCAGGATTCCTTCAACGCCAATCATGGCCATCTACTTAAATGGCGAACATGCGAAGAACAAAGAGAGCGCAGTGGAAATCGCTCGAAACATAATTTACACTTCTGTAGAAGACTTGGCTTCAGCAATCTACGAAGACCCTGTGCGCGAGGAAATCGTTATTGAATTAAACAAGTCAATGATGGAAGACAGAGCCATAACAATGGATGAGCTAAAAGAACGGATGGAATTGCAAAACGCAACTGTTACAGTTACTGATGATACAGTGCAGATTAAGCCGAAAAAAGCTGAACAACTAAAGAGACTGCTAACCAAGATTCCAAGTTTTCAAGTTAAAGGTGTACCCGACATTAAACGTGTGCTGGTTACTGAAGAACACGGAGAATGGGTAATACGAACTGACGGCTCCAACCTATCTAAAGTCTTAGAGGTTAAAGGTGTAGACACTTCACGAACAACCACCAACAACATTCACGAAATAGCTAAAACTCTCGGTGTGGAAGCTTCAAGAAACGCGTTAGTCAACGAGGCAAAAGGCGTCTTGGAGGACCAAGGCTTAGATGTTGATGTACGCCATGTCATGCTCGTAGCAGACATGATGACTACAACAGGTGATGTGCAGCAGATTGGCAGGCACGGCATTAGCGGCAAGAAAGCAAGTGTTTTAGCTCGAGCGGCATTCGAAATTACAGTGCCTAACATTGTTGAAGCAGCGGTGAAAGGTGAAATTGACCCGTTGGCAGGTGTAACAGAAAACGTTATAGTCGGGCAGTCGATACCGATCGGCACAGGCTTAGTTGAGTTGTATATGTCAACGTTTGAAAAGCAAGTAAAACAAGGAGGAAAAACAGAAGCATGATAGATATAGATAAAGCGTTAGCGACAGCAGTGAAAACTGGCAAAGTATCTTTCGGATCCAATGTTGCATTGCAAAACGCTAAAACTGGCAAGGCTAAGATGATAGTTTTAGCCTCTAACTGTCCAAAAGACATAAAAGAACAGATAGAATACTATGGTGAAATCTCTAAAGTCCCCGTGATAACATACAAAGGTGGCTCAATGGATTTAGCGGAAGTCTGCAAAAAACTCTTTATTATATCAGCATTAAGCATAAGAGAAGCCGGGGACTCAGAAATTCTCAAAATAACAGAAGAAATTAAAGAATAAAAATGGAGGAAAAAAACTGACAACCGGCATAAAAATCACCTGCGACGAAATGCGATACATCGCTTTGTTTGAAAGCGTAAGCGGCGCCAGCGTGAAAGACTGCATAATCGATGAGGAACAGGAACGAGCAATATTCATCGTCAACCAAGGCCAAGTGGGCGTAGCCATAGGAAAAGGCGGCAGAAACATCCACACACTCGAGCGAATGACAGGCAAAAAACATGAAATCATCGAGTACAGCGAAGACCCAGTTCAATTCATGAAAAACGCCCTAAAGCCAGCAGCAGTCAGAGAGATACGCGTTACCGAGCGAACAGATGGCAAAAAGATGGCAGTCATAACCGTCAACCCGAAAGACAAGGGCGTCGCCATAGGCAAGAACGGCAAAAACGCCGAACGTCTGCGCTTTTTAGCAAAAAGGTATTTCGACATTCAGAACGTTAGTATCACCTAAGCAGTTCGTAACTGGCTGACTAGGCGATGAAACGTTTTGCTAGATGTGGCTAATCTATTAGGTTATCAATTTTTGATTATCACGCCTGAACATGGGAAGCATTTACCGATTAATTCGGGACAAGCTTTTATTGTCAGTTCGTTGCTTGTTGTTGAAAATGATGAGGCAGGATACCTTGTTGCCTCTGTTCCTGAGCTTCCTGGGTGTCATACGCAGGCAAAGACTCTGGATGAGCTAATGGTGCGAGTCAAAGAAGCTATTGCTCGTTTTCTTGTTCTTGAGGTTCTTCTTCCTTAGGTTCAGCGGTTTCTGCTTTTTGTGCGTCAGTTGACAGCAGCATGTTGATAAGCGCTTTTTGGTCCACTTCTGCCCTTGTTCTCCAATCCAGAAACAATTGACCATTATCATCTTGCGTTAAGTAGCCGTAGCGAATGTACCTGTCAATGTTTAAGCCAACTTTCCAGTTCGGCATCTTCTCGCTGAGCAGTTTTTCAACGTCTTTGCGTGCTACTTGCCCTTTCTTGCTGATTATGAAAGAGATTGTTATGGCTAAGCCTGCTAAATCGTCAATGCGCCAACCCAGCAGTTTATCCTTAACAGGCAAATCGCCACGCAAAGCAACATAGAACCTTGCCTTATCAAGCTCCTCTAACGTTGGCTTCTCTGGAGTTTTCTCTTCTTCAAAAACAGTTTTAACCTGCAAATCCAGCGGTTTCAAGTAATCATCAAGTAAATCAAGCACTTTAGGGTAATCTGAACCTAACGCTTTGCGTAGTTCCCAACCTTTAACGCCTGGTTTTTGGTGTCGCTTGTAGAAGAGCATCTGCGTTGTCTTCTTCACTTTGCTACCGTAAACGCCTTTTTTCTTGCTCAATCTAATTCGCCTCTTTTCCATTTCTGCCAATCTTCAAATGAGACGGCAATGGGAACCGATGTTGACTGTTGCGTTAAAATTTCCGTTTTCTGTTTATCGAAGGGTTTAATGAAAACTTGCTCTTCTAACCTGTCAATCTCCAACGTTGCGTAGCCATAAGTAACCAAAAAACTCGTTAAGAAAGCTCTTTGAACTGTTTCTTCGTAAGTGTCAGCGCCAATAAAATCCCAATATTGGATTTTGCCATCTTGTCCTTTCTTGGCAACGCAATCTCTGAGTTCTTGCCAGTAACAATTCAATTCCTCAGAAAACTCCCTATCGCCTAAAACTCCTTGCTTAATCAATTCATCTCTGCTTGCAAAACCCATTGAAACCTCAGAAACATCAAGGTCTTTCCATCGTTCGCCAAGAGGAGCCAACGCTTCCCAATAGAGCAATCCCTGCGCCAAACTGTTAAGGCTAATCTGTTCAAACTCGATTAGTGGATGCCACGCCTTAAGAAAAACATTAACCATCTCTTGCTTGCCTATTTGCAGGATTTTTTCTTCTAAAAGAAACGGGTCAGTGTAAAGCGAAGTTGATCTCTGTTTCACCCATTCACTTTGCAATTTAATAACTGAAGCTAAATGGTGAAGCGTTTCAGCGTCTAGTTTTAACTCGTCAGGGTTTTGCCAGTGCGGAAAATACTCTTTGACTACTTTGATTATTTCGTCAATATTTAGCGTGAAAGGGTCTACAGTGTGGTTTTCTATGACAATACACATTTCAATTATGCGTTCAAGTCTTTCTCTGCCTAGTTTCTTGGGTTCTTTCGTTGACTGCATTATGCCGCCACCTCACGAACAACTGATTTTCCTTCAATATTCTGAACCGTAATGACGTTAGCGTTTTGCTGGGCAAAGGTGATTTGGCTTGGAGTGATTACCACGTATTGAGCGTTTGCATCTTTAATAATGGAAAGAAGGATTTTTGCAATCATTTCGCGGTTTTTCGGGTCCATGTGAATATCATATTCGTCTACTGCTCGGAATGGTGAGCGTACATGCTGCTGCAAGGCTAAGAGAAAACTCATGGTTGCTGTGGTTCTTTCGCCGCCGCTTTGCGTGTAAGCGTCTAATGCTACTGGTTTTCCGCCTTTGAAGCCAACGAGTATTTCTAATCCAGCAGTTTCAATGTCTTGAGCATTTGATAGTTGCACTTCGCCTGCTGCTAAGGTTTGTCTCATGATTTTCTGGTATTCCAAGTTCACTCGGTCAAGCAGGTTTTGCATGACTGTTCGCCATGCTTGCATTCTGATTTTGACTTCTTCGAGGGTTTTCTCGCGGTTTTCAGCTACAAGTTGTGCTTTTTCCTTCAGCTCTAAGTAAAGTTTCGAGTAGGATTCGTACTGGCGTTCTATGTCTTCTGAAACGTCGGCAAGTGCTGCTAAGTGTCCACCTGTTAAGCTGATTTCATCTTGGATTTCAGAAGCGCTTTTTAAAACTGCTATTCGTTCACCAGACTGTTCCGCATTAAGAAATGTTGTCTTTAAGTTTTCTTGGGCTTCCTTTAGCGATTTTTCAATGTCTTTTAGGTTGACAATTGCGTTTGCTCGCTTATACTCAAGCAGGGCAAGGTTTACCCGTTTCTCTAACACTTCGCCTGTAACCTTGTCAGCTGATTCTTCCAGATTGAGCATTTTTGCTTGGTTCTCTTTGACTTGCTCGTTTGCCTTGGAGATTTGCTGCTGTGAGTTTTTCAGCATTTCTTTAAGGTTTTCGTTTCTAAGCAGCTTAAGTTGGCCTTTGCTGTTCTGGATTGCTTGCTCCAGCACTTGTGTTTCTTCAAGCAACTGTCCAATCAGTGACTGTGTGGATTGGTTTTGAGCGATTTCGTGTTCAAGGCTTAATCGTTCATCAAAAACTGTCCTGGCTTCTTTTTTCAGTGTTTCCTGCTGGTTCTGCTGATTGTTTAGTTGGGTAATTATGGCTTGTTTTTCCTCTTCGATTTTGCTAAGCGCTTCTTGGTTTTTGTTCAGGTTTGATTGTAAACTTTTAACTATGCTTTCGCGTCTTTCAACTTCTGCCCAAGTTAATTCGCGGTCCAAAAATCTCCGTTTAATCTGCAGTTGCTTTTTTTCTTGGTATTTTTCGTATTGTTCACGCCAGTAATTGAGCGTTTGCTGTGCTGACTCTAAAAGTTTGCTTACGGATTCTTCTTGTGTGAGAATTCGCATAAGTTTTGTTTTTGCTTGCAGGACGTTTTCGCGGAAAGGTTCTAAGCCGACTGCTTCTTCAACCATGCGTAGTTTTTCTGTATTGCTCAACACGGTGAATTGTTCAACCATGTTCTGGTGCATGATGATGAGCATGTTGTCTGGGTCAACGCCGAACCTGCCGAGTAACCTTTCAACATCTTGTTTGCCGACGGCTCGGTTTTCAAGTTCAAACCCGTATTTGCCGTCACGGCGCAACACGCGGGTTAGGAACAGTTGGTCTTTTAGATATTTTGGTACTGGGCGTTTGTTTCCCATTTTGCTGTTATCTAAAATGAGCGTTACTCGCGCTTGGTCTTTTCCCCAGCGGATTAAATCGCTGAGTTTTCTTGAGCGTTCCGTGTATGATTGTCCCAAGGCAACAGATATTGCCAGCAGCAGTGAGGATTTTCCTGCTCCGTTGGGTCCACCAATCACGTTTACGCCAGGTTTAAACGGTACTCTAGCGTACTCGTAACTCATGAAGTTTTCAAGTATAACTTCTTGGATTAGCATTAAGGTTTCTTTGCCTCTACATTGGAGCGTCGTATCTATTGAAAAGCGTATTATTAAAACAATTTGACATGTTGGTGCTGATTATTCCCATGACCTGCATGGTTGAATCATTTTCGCTATGCTATTTTGTTAATGCAAAGAAAGCTATCTTTTTGTTGGCGCTTACACGCTTAATACCGCTTTTTTGATGTTAAAAAACACGGGGCGCAGTAGCGGACGCAAATGCTAAGCGGCTAGCACAGCAACATAACACTTCAAATCTTCATTATCCACAAAAGAAACCACGCTTAAACCAGAGCCTTCAAGAACATCCATGAATTTGTCCAGCGGAAAAGCCTTCTTCAACCCAGTCACCACAACCCTGCCGCCAAGCTTGACAACACGCTTTAACTCGTTTAATGTTTTAGAGGGCTTGGGCATGTTCTGAAGTACCGTAAACGCGAAAACAGCATCAAAAAACGCGTCTCGAAAAGGCAAGTAGTCAGCATCAGCCTGCAAAACCGAAACGTTCTGCAAAGCGCCCGCTTGCTCTTTAGCCTTAAGCAGTAGTTTGCGTGAAACGTCAACGCCCACTACCATATTCGCTTGAGCGGCAACATGGTTGAAAAAGAGTCCTGTGCCACATCCAACATCCAAAACAGCGCTATCAACATTTACGCTGTTGCGCAAGCCTTCAAGGGCAGCTTTGTACTTGGCTTCTTGCTCTTCAGCATACCGTTGATTGTACATCTGCGAGGTTAAGTCATAACGCCGCATCACTGACCGTTTCTGGCTCCACTTTTTCACTGCGATTCACTTATTGATACCTTTTTTGTGAAAGGTAGCTTCTAAAGGATTTGGGTGTAAAATCGCTAATTAGCGAATAGAGCAACACCCAAGATTTGATGACTAAGTTGGTTTTTCGTTGATTTTCTTGTTTGGTTTTTCTGGTTCTTCAAATTTTTCTCTTTTGCTGTACAAAATTGCAGCTGCGATGATGACTGCTAAGATTACGGAAACAATCATTGAAACCACAGGTATTCTTACTTCAGTGCCTGGAATTTGGTAAATTGCCATATTCTTAAGCTTCAATATCACTGGCGCAAAGAGTAGCGAAATCAGGTTTATCACTTTTATCATTGGATTCAACGATGGACCAGCCGTATCCTTCAACGGGTCACCAACAGTGTCGCATTGAACCGAAGCCTTATGCTCTTCCGAACCCTTGCCACCATAGTAGCCATCTTCAATCTTCTTCTTCGCATTATCCCAAGCGCCACCCGAGTTTGCCATGAAAACCGCCAGCAGCTGACCTGTCAAGATGACCCCCGCCAAGAAGCCACCCCACGCAGATGAATCCAACAACGACCCAACCAGCAACGGCGAAAGTATGGCAATTATGGCTAAGCTTGCAAGCTCCCGTTGAGCAGCTGAGGTGCAAATCTTAACCACTCTAGCGTAGTCAGGAAGCCGCTTACCCTCCATTACACCTGGAATTCGGAACTGCTCCCTAACCTCCTCAATAATTTTTTCCGCTGCTCTACTTACCGCTCGGATGGAGATGAAGCTGAATAAGAATGGAAGGGCAGCACCAATCAAGAGACCCACAAAAACCATTGGGTCAGCAGCTATGTCAAGTTTCAACCCTGGAACTGCTTCTGTGAACGCGGCAAACAGTGACACGGCAGCTAAAACTGCTGAGGCTATGGCTATGGCTTTGGTTACGGCTTTTGTTGTGTTGCCTGCCGAGTCAAGGTCAGCCAGTATCTGCCGAGGACCTTCTTCAAGCCCAGCCATTTCACCTATCCCATTAGCGTTATCTGCGATTGGGCCAAAGGTGTCCATGGCAATGTTGTTTCCAGTAAGCGTTAACATGCCTATGCCCGCAAGGGCAACACCATACATGGCAAAGACGACGCCTGCACCACTAAAGACGAGGACAGAAACAACGATAGTAAGCGCTATTACAAGGGCAGTCCACACCGTACTTTCAAAACCCAATGCAAGACCACGCAGAATCGCTGTTGCCGTTCCAGTTTTGGTTGAAGCTGCCACTCTAGTAGTGGGGCTTTGGTTAGGGCTTGTGAAATAATTCGCAAGCTTGTTGAAACTAATGGCTAAAATAATGCCCATGGTCACGGCTATAAACACGCGAATATCTTGAACATAAAATATCGCTAAGGCAAGAAAGCCGGCTGTTGAAATCACGCTTGAAACGTCATACGAAAGATCCATCGCTTTGAAGGCATCGCCCTTGGTTATTTTATCAGGCCAAAGAGAAACCAAGTAAGTTCCAACAATCGTGCTTATAATGCCTATTCCCCGTGCTAGAAGAGGAAAAACAATCCATTTAAAATTAAACGGCGTGATGGCCAAGCCTAATAGCAAAGCAGCAACCATTGTTACCTCATAGGATTCGAAGATGTCTGCTGCCATACCCGCGCAGTCACCAACGTTATCCCCTACAAGGTCAGCCACTACCGCGGCGTTTCGAGGATCATCCTCTGGGATTCCTTTCTCAACTTTCCCCACCAAGTCTGCACCTACATCTGCGGCTTTAGTGTAGATTCCGCCGCCCACACGCATGAACAACGCTAACAGTGTCCCTCCGAATCCAAAACCCAATAAAACCTCGGGAGCATTACGCAAGAAAATCAGAAAAATTATCGTTCCACCAAGCAGACCTAAGCCATCTGTTAGCATTCCTGTGATTGTGCCTGTGCGGTATGCGATTTTAAGGGCTCCGCGAAAACCTTTCTTTGCGGCTTCGGAAACACGTATGTTTCCTTGAACAGCCATGTTCATGCCGATGTAGCCGACCATTGCTGAGAAGAAGGAACCCAATAAAAACGCTCCAACTCTTCCAATTGTTATGGAGAAGGGGTAGCTTGCGAGTGCTGCAGAGAGGTAAAGGAAAATGCCCAAGATACCTATGAAAATCACTACTGACCTTAACTGCGTTCGCAAATAGGCATTCGCGCCAGCTTTAATGCCGCCCCAGACTTCTTTTACTTTGCCCGAGCCAGTCGGTTCCTTGAAAACTTGCCTTGCAAGTATAACGGCATATACGAGCGCAGCAACTGCAACGCCTATAACGGCGTAAAGTCCCATTTGCTCAGTAAATAACAGTTCGCCACCCATTTTCCCTTCCTCCATTTCTCCTCTTTGGAATCGGAAATTTAATACTGCCGTTTAACAGACTGGATATTTAATACTTTTCGTCATGATTATGAATGCTACGCATAAATTAACATGGGCTGATTGATTATATAAGAAGCAGCCGCAAACAATGGCTCAATAGAGCGCATTTTCAATAGTTTTATGTACCCAAGACCGGACTAAAGTACTTGGCTGAAAACAAAATTGCAGGCAACAAACAAACTCTCAGTTCTAACAGAACCAACACTTACGGAAGCCGCCAAGCTAATCGAAAAAGCCTTCGCCCAAAGAAGAACACTCATCATCGCAGGCACATGCCACGTACATTACGTTGGCAGGGCAAGCTCAACTCTTGAGCCTGGCGAACGTATTTTAATCATCAAAGCTGACGGTTCGCTTCTTGTTCACCGCCCAGTCGGCTATGAACCAGTCAACTGGCAGCCTTCAGGAAGCATCTTCCATGTCAAAGCCGACGAAAACAGTCTTGAAGTTCACGCGGTCAGGCAGAAGCCAAGAGAAAACGTGAAAGTCACCTTTAGTAACGTGCTTGTGGTTTCAGCGTTAAGCCTAAATGATTCAGGCGAGTTTCTGCTTTACGCAAGCGAAGAAGACATGCACCGGGCGATTCTCCTTAAGCCCGCGCTTTTAGAGGAAGGCTTCAAACCAATTAGTTACGAGAAAAAAGTTGAGCCAGGCTTTGTGGACATTTATGGCGTGGACAAGGATGGAAAATTGGTTGTTGTTGAGGTTAAGCGGAAAACGGCTGGAAAAGAAGCTGTGCTGCAGCTTGCACGGTACATCGATGCGGTTAAGGAGAAAGCAAACCGTGAACTACGCGGAGTGCTTGTAGCGCCAAGCTTGGGCAAAGACGTGCAAAGGTTACTGGTGACCATGGGTTTGGAGTTTAAAGCGCTGGACCCTAAGAAATGCGCAGAAGTGCTAAAGAAAGCAGAGAATTCACGGTTAGAAGCCTTCTTTAAAGAAAAAACCTAGCGCCTGCTTAATGCTCTAATAAAGCTTAAATTTTAGTTGTTCCTTTTGCCATGAAGGAGTGGAAACATTGAATTTTTGGAAGCAAATTCCAGCGGGCGATAATCCGCCAGAACTGTTAAACATGGTTATTGAAGTGATGAGCGGCTCCAGAGACAAGTACGAGTACAAGTCTGACTGGGAAGCTTTCGTATTAGACCGCATAATTCCTTCGTCAGTAGTTTTTCCAGTTGAATACGGTTTTGTTCCACAAACATGGTTTCAAGATGGCGACCCATTGGATATAATGACGCTTAGTTATGAACCCTTAGAGGTTGGGTCGATTGCTAAAGTCAGAGTAATCGGCGCATTAATCATCGAAGATGAGGAAGGAATTGACCCGAAGATTCTTTCCGTTCTTGTAAATGACGCGCGATTTGAAGGATACATGGACATAACGGATGTTCATAAACACCAATTGACAGAAATTCAAGAATTCTTTGCAACATACAAGCGGCTGGAACCGCATAAGTGGGCTAAAGTTAAGGGCTGGAAAAACGCTGAAGAAGCTAAACAAATCGTTGTGTCAGCGATGAAAAGCTACCAGAACCTAAAAAAGTAGCTAAACATAACTTTGGAAAATAGTTATTCTTTGTGGAAGGTTGTCTTTTTTGATAGTGAATTGCTGTCTAAAAAACGAGGGAGGGTCATTTTTGTTAGTGAATTTTTCTATCAAAAAGTATACCCTATAGCGGAAGCATTTAGCTGGGTAGTTTAAGTAGCAAAATGAGGGGGTCCCTTTCGGGTAAGCGGCTTTTCAACAAGTCTTTGTATGCTTGTAAACAGCTTTGTTGTTATATGGCAAAAGTGAAAAAATCGCAGATTATTCTTTTGGCTTGTTGTTTTCTCGGCAGAAAACGGCTGCGGCCACGGTTGTTGTCCATAAGCCGTTTTTGTCTCCTGCTGCTGACTGGGTTATGTTGGCTGTTTTGATGATTAGCCCCGTGGTTTTGAAGAGTTGTTTGCGCTCGTCCCATGCGGTTTCAGGGTCAAATTGGATGCCCATGGTTGTTGCAAGCATTGTTGCTGCTAAATCCTCAGCGTAATCGCCTGCTGCCTCGTCAGTTTGCCCAAACGAGTGGTGTTCTGAGAGGTAGCCGTACTGGTTTTTGCCTGATGGGATAGCTATGCCGATGGATGATGCGACAAGCCTGTGCGGTTCGTTGGTTGAGTTTCTAGCTATGACTACAAAGGTGATTTCGCCGGGCTGCACCATTTTCAAGCCTTTCTCCCTTGGAAGTTGTTCGCATCCAGGAGGAACGATGCTTGAAACGCTTACTAAGTTGCATTGTTGTATGCCTGCATCTCTTAGGGCTAATTCAAAAGATTGGAGTTGCTCTTTATGTTTGCCGACTCCTTTTGTTAGAAAGAAGCATTTGGGTATCATGTCGTGTCGGAACATAAGGATTGCAGAATGCATTTATTAGGCTTTTGTTTCAAAACATAGTGTTATATTGAAAAGAAAAATCTTCATTCGCTGAGGAATAAAATTTGCCGTTGCATCAAAGCGTGTTCAAAGATGAGGCTAAGCTTGACATAAACTACATTCCGCAACAGCTGCCTCACAGAGAAAAAGAACACCGCTTGCTAATGGAATTCTTCAGTTTCATTCTTCGCTGTCCAGAAAAGATGGCTCAGCGAGTTATCATAACTGGCGACGTGGGCACTGGAAAAACGGTTCTTGCCCAACATTTCGGGGCGAGCATCACTTCAGAAGCTAACAAGCGAGCCATAAAATTCCGCTATGTGCATGTTAACTGCCGAGAATACCGCGGTAGTCTCCAGCCGATTTTGCATCATGTCGTCACCGTTTTCCGCCCTAATTATCCAGCTCGTGGTTATTCTGTAGAAGAAGTCTTCTCAACGCTAATGCAAGTTTTAGATGAAGATAATACCTTTATGATACTGGCATTGGACGAGTTTGATAGTCTCATTGAAAAGGAAGGCTCAGATGCCGTTTACAAGCTGACGCGCTTGCAGGAGATGCGGTTAGACAAGCCGCAAAGGTTGTCGTTTATTTTTATTTTGCGTGATTTGAAAGCGATAGAGCAGTTGGATGCAAGCGCAAGAAGCACTCTTCAGCACAGCATCATTAGTTTAGAATGTTACGGCAATGCTCAGCTTGTTGACATCTTAAGTGACCGTGTTTCCATGGCGTTTGAGTTGGGAACCGTTCAGGAAGACGTTGTTGACCTGATATCGGAGTTGGCTTTTACTGAAACTGGAAATGCCCGCTTTGGGATAGAGTTGTTGTGGCGGGCTGGGAAATATGCTGATGCAGCAGATGCGGGTTTGGTTGAGCCTGAATGTGTGCGGATGGCTGTTTCCAGCATTATTCCAGGTTTACGACGAAGTGAGTTGGCTGGCCTTGGTTTGCATGAAAAACTGTTTTTGCTTGCGGTAGCGCGTTACTTTAAGGAGAATGAGCAGGCTTACGCTTCATTGTCTGAAGTTGAGAAGACTTATGCTGTTGTTTGCGAAGAGTTCGGTGAGAAACCGAATAGTCACACGCAAGTGTGGAATCATGCCCAGTTTCTCTCGTCGCTGGGCATTTTGAAGACTGTGGTGGCGACTTCTACTGTACGTGGGAGGTCAACGCAGGTTTCTTTGCCTTCTATTCCAGCGTTTGAGTTGGAGAAAGAATTAAGTGCCTCATTAGAAGTAGAAAAAGGAAGAGCGTGAAGCAGTTATGGAGTTGGAAGAGGTTTTTTCATCGAAGCTTCGGATGAAAATCTTAAAACTTATCTATAATTTAGGTTCGCTTAATATTACGGATGTTGCTCGCAGAATCAACGCTAATTTTGCATCGACTGCTGAGAACTTGAAGGTTTTAGAGGCTGAAGGAATTTTACAGGAACGCGTTTACGGTCGGGTTCGAATGTACAGGTTTAACGAGGGCTCAGCGAAAGCTAAAGCTGTGCAAAACCTAATAGAAGTGTGGGAACAGAGTAAGTAAGGTGAATAAAGTATGGCGATGGTTGATGTTTCAGGCAAGGCGGAAATTTTCAGGGAAGCAACCGCAACTGGAACTATAAAGTTGAAGGCTGAAACAATTAATTTAATCAAGACTGGAAAAATCGCTAAAGGCGACCCGCTTTACACGGCGAAAATTGCTGGTGTACTTGCAGCTAAGAAGACAAGCGAGTCTGATTCCTCTTTGCCACCCGCTGCCGTTAACAAATGTGGAAGTAGACGTAAAAGTATCTGATAAGGGCACGGTTGAAGCTACAGCCACAGTTAAGACTAAAGCGCAGACCGGAGTAGAAATGGAAGCGTTAACCGCTGTTTCCGTGGCTCTGTTGACTGTTTGGGACATGACAAAGCAGTATGAAAAAGACGCTGCTGGACAGTATCCTTCCACAGCGATTGAGAATATTCATGTTGTGCGCAAGTTTAAGCAGGTGTAACTTCGTTATGAGTGAAAGCTCTAAAGCGCATAAGGCTAAGGCGCCTAAAACATTGAATTTCGGCATTTACATCTGCAGCACTTCACGGTACAAGCTCGTTGAGCAAGGCGAAACGGCAGTTAGTGATGTTGGCAGGCGACACATTAGTTGATTTGCTTAGAAACGCTGGACACAACGTCCTGTTCAAAAAAATAATTGCAGACGATAAAGCAATGATTTCTGACGCTGTTAAGCAGGCACTGAGCATGCCCGACTTGGACGTTGCCATCTTTTCCGGAGGCACAGGCATCACGCCGACAGATGTTACGATTGAAACGGTTTCGCCCTTCTTTGAGAAAACCTTGCCTGGTTTTGGCGAGTTTTTTAGGCGTATAAGTTTTGACCGAGTTGGCTCTGCAGCGGTTTTGTCGCGTGCCGCGGCTGGGGTGGCTAAGGGCAAAGCGTTGTTTTGTATCCCAGGTTCCCCTGATGCTGTGCGAGTTGCGGTAGAAATGCTTATTTTGCCCGAGGCTCCTCACATCGTTAAGCACGCGCGGGAATAACGAATGAGTTTAACAGACAATTGCGGCAGACCCCTGCTTAACCTGAGGATATCGATTACCCAGCGGTGCAACAATCGCTGCGTATACTGCCACAGGGAAGGCGAAGTGAAACGAGCAAACCGTTCCGCAGAGAAAATGACAGTTGAAGAAATCGTGCGCATAGCTAAAATAGCCGTCGGCTTAGGCATTTCACGGGTAAAATTGACAGGCGGAGAACCGCTCATGCGCAAAGACCTTCCTGAAATCATTTCGGGAATAGCTTCGGTGCCTGGCTTGAGGGATTTGTCGTTAACCACTAATGGTCTCCTGCTCGGAGGCATGGCTAAGGAGTTACGTGAAGGCGGATTGAAGCGTGTGAACATTAGTTTGCCCACTTTAAATGCGGAGACATATCGCAAGTTAGCAGGCGGAAAACTTGAAGACGCATTAGCAGGAGTCAAAGCAGCCGTTGAAGCTGGTTTCTGCCCAGTTAAACTCAACATGGTTCTTCTAAAAGGCGTGAACGTGGGCGACGTTCCAGACATGATAGAGTACGCGCGGCAAACTGGCGTGGTGCTTCAACTCATAGAGCTTGACCCCATAAATGTCGGTAACGCCTACTACTCGACGCATCACCGAAGCTTAGATGAGCAGGAAGATATGTTGCGCGGGAAGGCTGTTACGATTGAGAAGAGACCGTTCATGCATAACCGCTTAATCTACCACTTACCAAACGTGACAGTTGAGGTGGTGCATCCGATTGAGAACAGCGATTTTTGCATGCATTGCACACGAATGCGTGTCACAAGCGACGGGAAACTGAAACCGTGCCTCATGAGAAACGACAACCTCACCGACATACTAACCCCAATACGCCAAGGTGCAAACGACGAACAGCTAAAACAACTATTCCTCCAAACCAATTCGCTTAGAGAGCCCTATAACAAGAGCAGTTAACGCAAAATTGCTTGGCCAGTACATCCAATTTTAAGTTCTACCATTGGTTGATTCTATAAATAGTACAGTAAGTTATTTGTTAGGTAAGCCATCAATAAAAGGAGAAATTATAATTACGAAATTTGAAGTAACCGACTTAACCTCTTGCCAAGGGCATTTTATAATTAACGCAAAATTCAAAGAAAGTATTCCAGAAGCTTTTAAGATGTTTATCACCCCTAAAGAAATCGAACTGCCAAGCAAGCGTAACAATAGTTTCCTTTCTATATTCAAAAAGTAACTTCGAATAAGCCTGCTTCACATTATCAAAAGCTGGTTTTATGCTCGATTTATCCAGACCATGCGACGCTTGTGGCAAGCCAATTGGAGGCGCTTCAAGCACTGTCCAAAAACGCCAAATTTATTTCTGTTTTCTTTGTGGGATTGAACTAATGTATATACAAAAGAAATTTCCGCTTGAGTGCCGATGTGCGGTGGAAACCTTCTATATCCTTAAGGCTAATTAAGTTAATAACAAGGTCAAAAATTTGAGAGTTTAGTAAGTTGTCATATTAACACATGGCTTCAAGTAGTTGTTCAACTTTAGGCTAAATTTTTTCAAAATTATTTATATATTACAAAACCTAGTAAAGCTTAGTTCAACTGATTCAATTAACATTTAACTTCAACTGATTCAATTAACATTTAACAGATAACAACCCAAAAAAATTCAAAGGCAAGTAAAACAGAAGTAGGGTTAGTAGTCTATGCAAAAATTACGCAGAGTCGCTTTAGAGACTATTTTAAAAGCTATTCCTGCTGGCGTTGTTGTTATTGAAAAAGAAAACGGCAAAGTATCTTATGTAAATAACCGTGCAATCGAGCTTTACGGAGTTGACCCATGTGGACTTGAAATGCCAAACCACTCGACAAAACTAATGAAGCTACTAACTCTAAACGGTGAAGTTTATCCGCCTGAGAAGCTTCCTGCAAGCAAAGCACTTCTAACTGGAGAAGAAGCAAAAGACGATTTAATTATAGAACGCCCAGACAGCTCAAGAGTAATTGTCTTTGCCTCTGCCACACCAATTAGGGATAAAAAAGGTGAGGTAGTAGCAGCAGTAGGCATATTTGAAGACATAACTGAGCGCAAGAAAGCTGAAGAAACCCTAAAAAAGCAAGTTTCTTTAATCGACCTTAGCCCAGATGCAATAATTGTGAAGAAAATAGATGATACCATAACTTTCTGGAGTCAAGGAGCACAGAGTCTCTACGGTTGGACAAAAGAGGAAGCCATAGGGCGGAAAAGTCGTTTGCTTTTAAAGACCAAATTCCCAGAACCATACGAAGAAATTCTCAATAAACTTAATTGTAATGGACGTTGGTCTGGAGAAAAAATCCACCAAAACAAGTTTGGACGTGAAATAATAGTTGACAGTCGATGGCTTGCTACAAGCAATGTGCAAGGTAAAATTGGGGAAATCTTTGAAACAAACGTAGACATCACTGAGCGTAAGACAGCTGAGAAGGAATTGGTTGAGAGTGAGGAACGGTTTAGGCTTGTAGCTGAGGTTGCTAAATTTTTGGTTTATGAGTTTGATATTGAGAAAGACATCATTTCCGTTTCTAGAGGAATGGAGCTTTTAGGGTATAAGCCAGACGAGAAGCCTCTTATCACAAACGATTGGCGGATGAGCCAAATACATCCAGATGATAGGCTTGCCATCGAGGCTAAACTAAACAAAGCTATTGAGACGGCTACTGACACGTTGTTTGAGTATCGTATTCGGTGCAAACAAGGCGACTACATTATTGTCCATGATACTGTAAAAATGGTAAAGAATCAACAAGGAAAAGTTACTCGCATTATAGGTGGAGTGCGCGATGTTACAGAGTGGAAGAAGATTCAGGCTCAGCTTGAAGAATACGCTAAGAATTTAGAGACCTTAGTTGAGGAGCGAACTAAGCAGCTTAAAGACTCTGAACGTATGGCGACAATTGGCCAAACAGCAGGCATGGTTGGACATGATATTCGCAATCCATTGCAAGCTATTACTGGTGATTTGTACTTGTTAAAAGAAGACCTCAAAGGCATACCTGAAGGCGAGAACAGGCAAGCTATGCAAGAGAACCTTGATGCAATCGATGAAAATATCACTTATATAAACAAAATTGTTAGTGACTTGCAAGACTACACAAGACCCCTAAAACCAAACATTGAAAAATTAAACCTTAAAGACCTAATATATAGCACACTCATAGTAGCCAATGTTCCCGAGAAGATAACAACTCAAATAATTGCTGATGAAAACTTGCTTCTCAATACTGAAGCTACTTTTATTAGGCGCGTACTAACAAACCTTATCGTTAATGCAATACAAGCCATGCCAAATGAAGGCAAACTGACAATTGAAGCACATACAAAAAAAGACAAGGCAATAATAAGCGTTAAAGACACTGGGGTAGGTATTCCAGAAGAAGTCAAGCCTAACTTGTTTAAGCCATTGTTTACTACTAAATCGAAGGGTCAAGGCTTAGGTTTAGCTGTTATTAAGCGACTTGTCGAAGGCTTAAATGGCAAAGTAAGCTTTGAAAGTGAAGAAGGCAAAGGAACAAAGTTCATTATAGAATTACCGCTTACTGCAGAAAACCACCCTTCAAACTAAAAAATCAATGCCCGCATAATAATGCTTATTTTCAAATTTGTTGGTGCCTAAGAGGAGATGCCATTATGCTTATGCCTCCAGACGCTGATGACCTGAAAGTATTCCTTGATACAGAAAGTTTAAAGTGTCTTAAAACAATTGCAGAAAAATATAGCTACGCACTAAAAAATGAGCCATCGAAGGAATTAGTAGTTATTTACAAACCTCTGAAAGAACAATAAAAAACAGTTGTTAACAACTTTAAGTCAAATCACCCTTATTGTGGAACAGTTAGCTATTGGTGGGTTCAGTCTTATGCGGATTGCTTAAGATTCGTGTATTTATTGAAAGCTAATATCTTAAAAAAGCTAGCGGATAGCCCAGATTTAATCTAAAATATTTTCGCTAAAATAAGGAAAATTTCAATATCTACCGCTTTACTCTAAATTTTAAAAGTTAGGTGGGATACTAAAGGTATTCAACATACTTAAGACTACCAAACATATACTGCCAGAATAGTAAATGACCTAATTATTATAAGAAATTATTTTACGATTTAAACGTTGAAAATATTACTTTATGAAATAACACGCTTAGAACAACTTTGTTATAAGGGAGGGGGTAGGTCACCGAGAGCTAGAGGCAGAGGTTAGAGTTCTATTATTTTTGCTTCATGCTTTTGGGTGTCTAGTATGGCGATTGTGGATTTGCCTGTTAGGTATCCGCAGAGTTCTCCAGGGTTGATGGCAAGGGTTTTTCCTTTCTTTTCAACGCTTTTGACGTGTGAGTGACCATGGATTACAGCGTTAAAATATCCGCTATTTATTATCGCATTTAGCAGTTCGGTTTCTTCTCCGTGCAACAACGCGATTCTGTAGCCTTCCACTTCTACTGCTGCAAAATGGTCGTGGATTGTGCAGTTGGTGGTTTCGCTGAACCGTTTCTTTAAGAGTTCGTGGTCTCCGTCGTTGTTGCCGAAGACGCCGATGAGTTTGCAGTTTAGCTGTTTGAATTTTGGGATAACGAAACCTGCAACATAATCGCCTGCGTGAAGCACTAAGCCTACTTTTTGGTCATTTAGGTATTTCACTGCTTTTTCTACAAGAGGCAAATTGTCATGCGTGTCCGCGATTACGCCTATCAGCATGTTGTTTCACATTTGTTGTTTTTCTCGCTGAGCAATAAAGGTTTTCTGTGTTTTTTTGTCCTCAGCATGCAGTGGTGTTACTAAAGACTTAAAAGTTAATTGATAAGATACACTATCCTAGAAGTGAAAGGAAAATTTTAAGCGCTAAATCCAAAAGAAGAGACACAATGGATATAATGACGGAAATACTTAAAATTGCGAAAGTAGGCATTCTGAAAACACAGATAATGTATAAGGCAAATCTAAGTTTTACCCAGCTGAATGATTACCTAAAATTCATGCTAAACAACAATCTTATAAACCAAACTAATATTGAAGGCAAAGAAGTTTACGTTGTCACTGAAAAAGGCTTGGATTTTCTTCAAAGGCACAACGAATTAACCAAACTGCTAAAAACAAGCAGTAACGGAAACAAAGACAAGATTCCTCTATACCATCTCAAAACCTAATACTTACTCTAGAAACGTTCAAGCGCCAACGAAAGTTCACTAAGACTCTTTATGGTTTGGTCCGGACGAACATTCTCAACTTCTTTCTGGACACGCCGCTCAATGTATACGGCTTTCATGCCGACCGCTTTAGCCCCTTCAATATCCGCATCAACAGTGTCGCCTACAAAAACCGTTTCAGACGCAGAAACACCCAGCGCCTTCAAAGTGCTCTTGAAAATTTCGGGGCTAGGTTTTCGCTTGTTCACTGCTCCAGAAATCACAATCACATCAAACAGTTTATCTAAGCCATGGTTTTTGAGCAGTTTATACACGCATTCGGGGATAGCAAAATTAGAGATTATTCCCAGTTTGTATTTCCCACGCAAACTTCTCAGCATTGCTTCAGCATTTTCGTCTAAGCGAACATAAGTCATGAATTCTTCACAAAACTCCTCTGTTGCCGCAGCCACAATAGGACTGGAAACATCATAATCATAGCCTAAACTTCTCAGCGTATCAGAAACCCGAACGTTGAAGTGTGGCTCCTCAAAATTTGCATCTGCCTTAGCGTAGAGCTCGTCACGAGCTTTAACGTACGCTTTTTCGAACGTATCAAAGGAGACATCTACGCCCTTTTTCTTTAGGTACTTGTACATTCTCATTAACGAAGGACTATAAAACTCATGATTCTTCTCAATCAGCATAAGCGTATCGAACATGTCAAATAAAACTGCTTTAATTGGCATTGGCATTTTTTCCTAACAGTAAACCTTATTGAACCTTAAAATCCTTATCGCAGTCTAAATCGTCTTTTTCTCATCTGGTTGTCTCAACCTTTTTCTCACTGCATAATAAACCGCTCCAGCAACTAGGAAAACTACACCGATTAGCCATGCTTGTGTTGAAGCTAAAAGGATAAACGCTAACAGCATTATGCACGTTGCCAGTCCCAGCAATGGCATAACCTTATGCCGCTTATGGTCACTTTTCAGTTTGAAAGCCGCAATATTAGTAATTGAATAATTAAAGAGAAGCGCAAACGTGCTAATCGCAACCACTCTTGTCAAATCCACAAACAACACCAAAACAGCCATCAAAACGCCAGCAGCCAAAATCGCATAATAAGGCGTGCAAAACTTGTTATGCAGCCGAGCCAAAGCAGAGGGCAAATCGTTTCGGCGAGCCATCGAATAAGCCATCCTTGAAACGCCCAAAATCGCCGTAAGCAAAACGCTCGCAGTAGCCACCAAACCGCCAACAGACACGATCTGAACTGCAAACGAGTTACCTGTGACACTCATAGCCGCAGTTAAGGGAGAACCTGAACCAGCAAGTGCAACAGGCTTCAACAATCCAACTGCGATTATCCCGACCAGAACGTACACAATCATCGAAATACCCAGCGACAAAAGCATGGCTTTAGGCACGTTTCGCTTGGCATCTTTCACTTCTTCTGCAACCACGGCCACCCTGGCAAAGCCGCCGTACGCGAAGAAGATGAAAAAGGACCCGTAAAGAACACCGCTGGATAAAGGCTGAAAAGGAATAAAATTTCCAGCGTTCCAATGTAAAGCGCCGAAAAGCACGAAAAACGCCAGCACAGCAAGCTTAATGCTTACAAAAATATTGTTGACTCCTGCTGATTCTTTAGCACCAACCAAATTCAAAGCGGTAAAACCCAAACACAAAGCAGCAGCAATCAAGTTGCTTGGTAAACCGGGGAAAGCTGCTGTTAAGTAATAGGCGAATCCAAGAGAAACCGCAGCCCCAGTAAAAGTGTTAGCTACTATCCACATCCAACCAGCCAAAAACCCTGAAAACGGCGAAATCAATTGGCGTCCATACTCGTAGACGCTTCCTTCAACAGGCTGCCAAGACGTGAGCTTTGCAAAGCTTGTCGCCGTGATAAACGCGATAATCCCAGCGATAATCATTGATATGACAAGTGCTGAGCCAGCGTAGCCTGCGACAATGCCTGTGACAACGAAGATTCCGCCGCCTATGATTGCGCCCACGTTAATGGCGACTGCACTCCACAAGCCGATTGAACGCTTCAGCTTCCTATGTTCCTGCACTTGCACTTGCAACCACCGCTAAGCCAAAGATTCAAGCAAATTGCCTATTAAACCTTACAAGCCATCATTGTCCTAAAACTTGAAGATTGATGCAGCGAATTTATTTTGTTGATGGCTGAGGCTGTTCTTTAAGCGGAACAGATTGTTCTCTGGGGAGATTTAATAGCAACTTCCGCTAGGACAGAATGCAGATGAGAGCTATGAAAAGAATAGCCTTACCTAAAAGTTAACGCTTGATTTATGCAGTTTGATGCTTGCGCAAAGCTTATTCCTAAGTCGCTATAAAATAGCATCTGAGGGGCAGTATGTCGCTTGAATCAGGCAGAAAATTAGGTCTAACAGCCAGCATAATAACCGTAATAGTGCCAATCGTTACAGTCGCGTTATATGAATTTTTCCTTTTTTCCTTAATCTCCACCATTACCAATGCAATTACAGGCAGAGGAAGCACACCAATACCCTCTGGCTTCCCTTTTCTTTCCTTCGGAATAATATGGATCGCATTTGTCGCGGTTGGGATAATAAGTTTCGTTGGACTAATCCTGTTTATTGTTGCTATGCACGAGTTAAGTCAATACTATAATGAACCTATAATTTTCAGAAATATAATGTATTCTTTAGTCATAAGCATAGTGGGAGCGGTCGTTTTAGTCGCAATACTGTTCGCTGTTATAGCATCGACTCTAATGAATACTGTAGTAAGTACTCCAACAGCCGCTTCTTCCTTCGTCTGGACCTTCATTATCGCTTTAATAGTTGTATTTGCCGTAGCTATTGCTATTGGAGTAGTTAGCGCTTTACTTTACAAACGTGCGTTTAACAAGCTTGCAGAGAAATCTGGGGTTCACAGTTTTGACACCGCCGGATTGCTAATCTTAATTGGTGTGTTCATACCGATTGTTTCTTGGGTCGGTTGGATTTTTGCAGCATCAGGATTTAACGCGCTTAAGCCAAAACCCTACTCACCTATGCCGACGGCACCGACTATCACAACACAAATCAAGTTTTGTCTTAACTGCGGAATGGCAAACAATGTAAACGCTGCTTATTGCAAAAACTGCGGAAAAAAACTGCCATAAACAAACGTCATTAAATAATCAAATGCAGATTCATTTCGCATTTAAGTTTTTCCTGTTTTGGTTCTGTAAACTTTTGGGTTGGTAGCTTACTACGTACATCCTAAGGCTCTCTTATCGATAGTTCCAAGTTATACTACGTACATCCTAAGACCCTTGGCTTGTACGTAGTAAAGTTTCCCGTGCTTTAGCCCATGTACGTAGTAAAAAAGTCAATAAACAACAAAAACACAAACCGTCAACTTGACAGCTTCCAGAAAAACAAGGCTTATTAAGTCTAAACGAGCAGTAAGCCACCGATGAAAATGACTCCAGACGGATATGTTGAGTATAAGCGCAGAGAATTCTGCAAAGCTGTTCAATGCCCAATCCAGATGCAGCTAAACAAGCTGACAGAAGGCTCTGCGGCTTATGAGCAGACAAGGCAAAAATGCAGTAGCGGGTGTCTATATACTACTTGGCAGTTTCATCACTGGCTCATAGAGAAAGGCTATATCCTCTTAGTTAACTCAAAATTAAAAAAGAATGAGCAAACTGTTTTAGCTAACATAGACAATGGGCTCGTTGAATGGATTGACCAGCAAGTTAAGGCAGGAAACTATCGTGACAGAAACGAAGTAGTTGAAACTGCAATTAATCATTTTAAGAAAAGCAGAACAAGTCAAGAACAGGGCGAAGGGATAACAAATGGAACAAAATCAATCGATTAGCGGAAAATTCTTCTTCGCACATATGGAAGTCGGCTTCACCACAGAGTGGGGCGAACGAATCATTCCTAATCCTGAATGGAGTGGTCCGTCTAACACTAGAGCTCTCGACGAAATCGACGTTAAAGTCTCACCTGGAGTCATTGATCGAACTGTAAGCAAAGTGCTGCAGATACTGGAAAGAAACCAGGCAAGAGGGATGTTTTTAGCATTTCCATATTTTGCCGAAAAGCACAAAGAAGTATTGAAAAATGCTATGTCACATAACCATGTTGTCGGTATCCACATGCATGAGAATTGGAAAGCCTTGTCATCTAATAACAGTGTTGAAAAAATAACGGAGTACATTAAATCGGAAAAGACAAGATTGGATAAAGCGGTTGACGTTGGAGTCTCTATTTTCAGTTATGGACCCGGAATACAATTTGATAACATGTGGGGAAAAGAAAGCCCTCCCTATTATGGTTCACTCACGGATGATGAAAAGAGAAAGTTGTTTCAATCCGTGAAAAACGCTGGTTTTAAGTTTGTTCAAACTGCAAGAGAATATCAAGTCTTCCTGCCCCCAGAGCTTAAGATACTGACCGCTGAACTCATCGGTTTGCCTCATTCTTTTGAATGGCACACTCAAAGAGAAGAACTTAGAGAAGTAATCGACTCAATAAATGACAAAACACGTTAAAGGCAACAATCCGTAAAAAAAAGGCTCGCATAATCTTACATTGCCCTTAATCGAAGCTTCTTTGCGGTAGTATCGGAAAGGTTATTTAATTCTGAAACCAAAAGGTTCCGAGGAGAAATAACTATGGAATGGGGAATGAAAAACAGGTTAAGCCGACTTATCCAAAAAGATGGTAAAGCCCTCTTTTTACCTATTGACCACGGATACTTCCAAGGACCAACACACTGTCTTGAGAAGCCTGGAGAAACAATCAAGCCCATCTATCAATACGCTGACGCAATCATGCTAACGCGCGGGGTTTTGAGAAACTGCATTGACCCAGCCATCGAGAAACCAATCATAATGCGAGTTTCAGGTGCTGTAACAGTGGTTGGGGAAGACTTAGCAAACGAGAGCATAGTGACATCCATCCAAGAAATCCTAAGATTAAATGCCATGGCAGTTTCAATGTCCGTGTTTGTCGGCACAAAATATGAGAACAAAAGCCTCAGCAACCTAGCCAAACTCGTTGACGAATGTGAAGATTACGGCATACCCGTTATGGCTGTAACTTCCGTGGGAAAAGAACTGGAAAAACGAGAAGCCCGCTACTTAGCGTTAGTTGCCCGAGTTTCAGCCGAAATCGGCGCACGAGTAGTCAAAACCTACTACTGCAAAGAAAACTTTGAAAAAGTCGTTGACGGTTGCCCGGTGCCAGTGGTAATTGCAGGCGGACCAAAAACTGAAACGCAAAAAGAAGTATTTGACTTCGTCTACGATGGCATGCAGAAAGGAGCTATAGGCGTTAACTTGGGTAGGAACATTTGGCAAACCGAGAATCCAGTAGCCGCCATCAGAGCAATTAGAGCCATAGTCCATGATAACTACACGCCGCAAGAAGCACTCGACCTGTTTAATCAGGTAAAAGCCGGCAAAGCTTAACCGAGCACTTATTTTTCTTGGTGAAGCCTCTTGCTTGCCGCAGTCTACTACAACAACCATGACGTTCGCATTGAAGAAATGCCTATCCCGCAAATCGGCGAGGACGAAGCATTGTTGAAGGTTATGGCGAGCGGCATCTGCGGCAGCGACGTTATTGAATGGTACCGTGTGCCTAAGGCTCCGCGCGTGCTGGGTCACGAAGCCACAGGGGTCATCGATAAAGTCGGCAGCAAAGTTACCAGCCTCAAAGTCGGCGACAGAGTCTTCGTTTCACACCATGTACCCTGCAACCAATGCCGTTACTGCCAGAGAGGACACCACACAGCCTGCCAGACACTGCACACAACAAATTATTACCCAGGCGGCTTTGCACAGTACATTCGCGTGCCAAAAATAAACGTTGATTTCGGCGTGTACAAGCTGCCAGACGACATGTCTTTTGAAGAAGGCACATTCATTGAGCCTCTTGCATGTGTTTCTCGTGGTCAACGGTTAGCTAACCTGAAAAAAGATGACTCGCTGTTGATTATTGGAAGCGGCATATCTGGAATCTTACATGCTCAACTTGCAAAGTTTAAAGGCGTCGGGAACATTGTTGTGGCGGACATTAACCCTTACAGGCTGAAGCTTGCCAAGAAATTCGGCGCAATCACACGCCTTAGACGCAAAAGATAACTTGCCCCAGAAAACTTAAAGAAGTAAACGAGGGACAGCTTAGCAGACCAAGTGATTGTCTGCACGGGTGCCACTTCAGCGGCGTTATCAGCGTTGGACTGCGTGGATAATGGCGGAACCATCCTGTTTTTTGCAGTGCCTGACCCAAGCGTGAAGCTTCCAGTTCCGATTAACCAGTTCTGGAGAAACGAAATAACCATGCGAACCAGCTATGGAGCCGCACCAAACGACTTGGAAGATTCGATCCTGTTTTAGCAACAAAACTTGAATGTTAAAGACATGATAACGCATAGGCTCAGTTTAGGCGAGGCGCAGGAAGGCTTCAGGTTGATGGCTGAAGCAGGGCAATCCTTGAAGGTTATTTTAGAGCCTAACCGAGCTTTAAGCATTTAAGAGATAAAAAGAAAGCAAACATACACTATTATCATGTCAAACCTGTTTGACGCGATTAAAGAGCGGCGAAGCATCAGAAAATATCAAGCCCACCCTGTTCCACAAGAAGCTGATTAAAGAATTTTTGGAGGCTGCAGGTTGGGCGCCTTCAGCGCATAACGCTCAACCATGGCGATTCATAGTTTTAGCTGACGAGTCGGTTAAGCGGGAATTGGCAGAGGCTATGGCTGAATCTTGGGCTGCTGACATGGCTAAAGACGGCTTAAAAATTGAAGCCAGAAAAATTCAAGGTTAGGGTCGAACGGTTCGCAACCGCGCCCGTGCTTATACTTGCTTGCTTAACCATGGATGGAATGATGAAATTTTCCGATAAAAAGAGGCAAAACAGCGAGCGAGATTTGGCAATGCAAAGTTTAGGGGCAGCCTTGCAAAACCTGCTGTTGGCGGCGCATGCAAAGGGTTTGGGTGCATGCTGGTTTTGTGCGCCGAGTTTTTGTAAAGAAACCGTTAGGAGAGTGCTGAAAATTCCTGATGAGGTTGAGCCTGAGGCGTTGATTGCTATGGGTTATCCCGCTGAGAAACCGCCTGTGCCGCCTAAAAAACTGCTTGGCGATTATTGTTTCAAGAATAAGTGGGGTTGGAAGTTTGGTTAAGATTTTATCATTGTTAGAA
Organism: Candidatus Bathyarchaeota archaeon; assembly: GCA_963715865.1. Taxonomy (GTDB): domain Archaea; phylum Thermoproteota; class Bathyarchaeia; order Bathyarchaeales; family Bathycorpusculaceae; genus Bathycorpusculum. The sequence continues at coordinate 1,470,881 of OY970280.1, read as the reverse complement.
GCATTTTGAACTTTGTTTTTGCGGTTAAAGCATGCGGCTCGTTAGCAGGCATAATGGTCATTTCACCCTGCTTTAGCCTGATAGGCTTGCCTGATATGGTAACGTCCACTTCGCCGTCAAGAACATAAACCATTGCATCGTAGGGTGCAGTGTGCTCGCTTAAGCCTTGATTTTCATCAAACGCAAACAGCGTGATGGTTCCTGTTTTCTTGTCAATTATTGTGCGGCTTACAACTGAGCCTTCTTGATAATCAATTAAGCCCTCAAGATTTGAGGCTTTTGCGACGAGTTGTTTAGATGCTTCTTTTTTATCCATAGCTTAAGCCCTATAGTCTTTTTATTATTTCACGCTTACATGAGGATTGCTGGGGTGCTTATTCTTTTTTGTCAGGGATAAAATCCATTGATATTCCGAATTAATTTCGGATTATACAATTCAAATAACGGAGAAAACTGAATCAAAAGAAAAAAGAGACATTAAAACGCGCGAGCGTTTTTACGGTTCTTTCGTACTCTCTTCTTGCACCGTCGTGCTGCCGACGGCTTCCCACTCGAACACTATTTCCGCGTGACAGCAGGGACATTTGACAAGTTGAAGGAATCGCTGTCGCTTTTCCCGTTTCTTCTTCTGACTTTTAACTGACATGCGTACTCACCTCCTTTACTCCGCTTACTCCTTTAAACTGTAAACGTACCGCTTCAGCTTGCCAACCGTCTTTTCACCCGTAATGATCTTGCCGTCTTTTTTCAACCGTTTCATTACCTTGCGTATGATGTCCCTGCCATTTTCCTTGTCTAAATTCAACTTATCCCTTAAAACGGTGGAAGTGAATTCTTTAATGCCGTTTGCAGCCAGCAGCTTCATCTGCCCTAACACTCGTTCCTCCAGCAGCTTCTCGTTTTCCTTTGCTTTCACTTCCGCTTTCACTTCAGCTTTCGGTTGTTCGGTCTTAATGGTTTCAGCAGGTTTAATAGCGGTTTCAGCGTCGGGTTTAACATCGCTGCTTACCACGACGGTTTTTTTCCCTTTTTTCACTAATTCCTTTGCCATTTCTCGCTCACCTCCTTACGTTTCTTTAAAGCCCAATTCACGTATTCCTGCAAAGATGCGTTTTTCTTCAGGTGAAACCTCGTAACTATGTTCATTTTTACAGTCCTCCATGCGTATTCAGTTAATCATAGAAATACGATGTCACTCCGTTTTAATAGGCGTTCCTTTAGCCTCCGTTAGCCAAACCCGACCTAATTCTCGCGCCGAGTAGCAAACGGAATAAACAACATCCGCGAATTGTATTTTGCGGCTTGGAATAGCCGAGATTAAAAGGAGAAAAAACACAGATGAACAGGAAATTGAAGTTAGTTTCGGTAACGCTGTTGCTTGCTCTGTTGGCAGGCGTCGCGGTCGCAGCGGTCTATCAGACAAGACAGATAAATACGACAGTATTCGTACAAGGAAATTGGGACTTCCAACTCTACACGGATATCTCATGCACAAACGTCTGGACGGCGCAAAACTGGGGGACATTAGCGAGAGGCGAGAGTGTTCAATCAGAGGTCAAATACGCGAAGAACATAGGCGGAGATCCCATTTACGTGGAATGGTCGGCGGTTGTTCCGACTGGTTTCACCTTGACCTGCACTTGGGGAATAACGGATAATCCTTGGGCGCAGAACACCTGCATCGGACCGTACTCTAAAATAACAGGCGATTATTCGTTTCTATTCCGCTTCACGCTTACAGCCACCTCTAACGCTCCTGCTGGGACTACGAACATTCAGATAACCTTTAGCTGCGCTGACAGCTCAAGCGGATAAGGCGATTAACGTGCAAACCGAAAGGAAACACAAACTCCTCTTTTTTTCTGTTGTTCTGACAATTACACTTGCCTTCTGCGCGCTTGTCGGCTGCTTTATGATCGGTGGCGTTTACGCCATATACCAATGCTTCCGAGCGATCAAGCAAGCGTTAACGAGGAGATTAGCGAAATGAATAAATTACAATATAGACCCCGACCGAAGGTGAAAAATCGAACATTACTACTTCTCTTTCCCCCTTTTCTTTTTGTTGTTGTCGCTTTGTGGCTGGTAGGCTGGGTTTGTTATTATGCTGGTAACGCTTCTTAAACCGCTTGTGTTACTCTGCAAGTGTGATAGATGCAAGCAGGAGCGTAAATGCACTTACGTCCCCGAGTTTGAAGAGTGGATGTGTACGAAGTGTTTAGACATCGTTTGCATAGTATTGTCGGAGTGTTTAGGCTAAGGTTTCGGCTCGTGGAACCGTGCAGCGTAGTAGATGGCTTGCAGCGTCCTGTCTTCCCTCATTGTTAAGGCACGCCAAACGTCTCTGCTGACCAGCTTTAAACCGTATTCGGGCGATATGCTCTTGAATATGGCGTCCCACAATTCGATAATCCTTTCACGCCTTTTCGCTTCGTTGTCGCTTTTCAAGGCTAATAATGCCCCGATAAACGGTTGCGTGTTCTCGACGTTGAAAATCTTTTCTAATTGTTCTTCAGGCAGTTTTTCAGCGAGCAGCTTAAGGTCTTTAAGGGCGTCGGTTGCGTATTTTCGAAGTCTATCATCATAAACGTCTTGCATGTGTTTGTCGTAACCTACCTTTGTTTTGCTTTCAACGTATTTCCTCATTGGTTTGGTTAACATGGGTTTTCCTTCTTTCACAATTTTTGTGTATTTCGCGTTAAATAATAACCGATTTTGTTATATAAATGTTTGTTCATACAATAAATACAAATCGCGTCGTGTTGAATTTGAAAAATCTTTCAATTCCTGTAAGTGACCCTGCCTTTGAAAAGTTCTGCGCCATTCAGAAGAAGCACGGTTTTAAAAATCAAAGCGATTGTTTGGAGTACGTAATTGAACAGGCAGCAAAGGAGGAAAGGACATGAAACTCGAATTCTACAGCGATGGCTTAACGCTTCTTGAAAGCGTCGATGGAAAACTTTTCAAAATCCCAGGTTCCGCAATTCATCCGTGCAAAACCTTCCATCCTAATGAATGGGCTAAAGTACGGCAGTACGTCGAGCCTTATCTGGAACGTGCAGCGCCGACGTTGACTAAGGCACGTGTAACGATTGACCACTCATATCCGCTTCCAGAAGGCAACCGAATTACTGTCAGCGTTTGGAAGGATGGGGAGTTGATTTATGAGGGGTACGTGACAGCCGACATTGCCGACAAGATTAGGAAAGGCATCATCAAGCACGTTTCGGTAGGCGTCGATTGGACAAAGCCAGGTGGAGGCGTGATCGTAGGGGAGGAAGGACAGTTAATCCCGTACGCCTTTGACTTTAATGAATTCTCTTTTCTGCAAAACATGGATGCTGGTAACCCGCAGGCAACAGTTCATTTATGGGAAGGTTTAATGGAGGGCATCAGACAGCAAGCGGTTCCGATAAACGAAGGCATAGGATTAGAACAAGTTACGACCTCTGATGAAAAGGAAAAACCTGTACCGCTAACGCCACTTCAACATTGGAGGAAAAACAGACATGTTCGATAATTATCCGCACGTCAGCGTTACCGTAATTGCCAAGCCTAAATGCGGTTGGTGTGGCAGTGAAAAAAACACGGTTGAACGACTTTTCAATCAAAGCCCGAAAGCCACAGAGGAAATCCTCGCCACGATTGAAGCGCAGTCGCAGCTTAACAGCGAACGGAACAAGGTCTGGGAAGAAATCAGCGATAAAAGGATCGACTTGTTCACTGCCCTGTACAAGCTGGAAATACTACGGCGCAAAAGCGAAGCTGATCCGTTTCTAAAGCGAGGCGGGACATCGGACGCTCAACTTCACCTTACTGGCTCTTGCGTGGATTGCGGTAAGAATGTTAGCGCGGACATAAACGCGGTAGCTAAAACCCTAAGCGAAATGCCTGGCGAAATCTACTTTTATCTTAAAACACTTCCGTCTCCGCCACGAGAAATCATAGCTCGCGCGTTAGAGGAATTAGACGGAACCGTGGAAAGCAATTTAGCGAAGATCGATGAGGAGCAGTCTAAGAAACTCGTGGAGTTCGAGGAGAAAACTCGTGCGGAACTGTTAGCGTTAAGCATCGACCCGTATCTAACTGATCAATTTAACACGTTCTTGCAGGAGCATACCGCTTGGATTCAACAGGTAAAAGGGGAGAGATACGCACGCTTCTATACTGCAATAGAAAAAATAGCGAAGCAGATGGCAGTCAGCGGTCTGCCACCGACGCTTTACGAAAAAATCACGGCGAAAGTGCAGGACGTAAACGATCGACTGCACGGTAGGACAGGACTTCTTTTGAGTTAAACGGAGGTGAATGAATTGGAAATAAAAGTTGATGTATCAGCGGAAACATGGCAGAAATTCAAAATGTTATGCACAACAAACAAAGATGAAACGGCAGTTTTGACCAAAATGGTTGAGAATACTTGGAAGATGGCTCCTCCTGAAATTAGAAAGAGGCGAGGAGAAACCGTCGATTTACGAGAGGAAGAGCCTAAAGTTGGATTAGAAAAAGGAAACCGTTACAGCACCGCAACCGACAGCAACGGAGGAAATGCCGATCGTTGAGCCCGCAGTTGAAACCGTCACAGCGACACCAGAACACGCAGTTGAACAGCCAGCAACAGAGGAGGCAAAACCTGAGAAAGAGGCGGAGCTTGAGAAGGTGACAGCAACAGAGGAGACACCAACAGCATGAATTACGAGGACGGCAACGGGAACAGCGAGCCTAAAGCCATGCAGGAACAACAGCATTCCGTGATAAGAGCTTTTCATTTTTTTTTATCCCCCAACACAACCACTGGTTTTTGCAAGGCAGGCAAATCGCCATTTCCCAATTCCTACTTCCCACAACAGGGAGCTGGAAGATTTCCATGCTGGTGACGGCACGGAGGGGTTCATGGTTCCCCGATTCGGTCTTCCGATTCCCCAAGCAACAGGGGCGCTTCGGTGCGGTTTCATCAGTCCCCCGCTGCCTTCTGCATCGAGGCGTCCCAAAGTAAAAAAGGCACAAAAGACGGGCAGGTGAAAAACAACAAACAAGAGTCGGACTCACCTCCTCTCCTGTCATTGTTGGAGGCTTTGTTGCTAACGTGCGCTCGAAGTCCCCGCTTGCCTGTCTGTGAATCTTTGGGAAACTTTAAAACTTTAGGAGATTTGAAATGAAGGTTAAAATAATAATGTTCGGGCGATGTCCCAGGTGCGGTAAGGAATACCAGCGTAAGCCTCCAGCCGACGCTGCTGCTTGCGTTTGTTCAAATCCTGACGCTATTCTTGTTCCGCTTGTGCCTGTCCTTGATCTGCCCTCTTCCTTATACAAGCCGTACGCGCGGTTAGCAGAGCTTGCAGGCGTAAGCGTTGAGCAGTTAGTTAATGCGTTGCTAACGACGGCTGCAAAAGAATACGTACAGAAGCTGGAAGCGTTAAAAACGTTGCCGAGCATGATCGTAACGGTGAAGGGACAAGCGACATGAGCAAGGAAAGCGTTATAGAAGTCCCTTTCGATTCTTACCTTAAATATTGCTCTCCTTGCATGTACAAAGGCAGGATTCTGATGCCTTTAAAAGACTACCTTGAACAATACGCGCTTGTGCCAAGCAAAAGAGGCGTCATTAAGCTTCTCTGTTTCAAACCTGTTCCATGCAAGAACGGTCGAATGGAAGCGACAAAATTTGTTGGAAGATTTATCAGAAGGTCAGTCAAAGCGGAAACAGCCGTGCAGAAGCAGGTGAGGCTTGCATTAGAATGGTCATCGAAAAACCGCGCGGAAGACGGCGTTTACGGCTATTATTGGACAGGGCAGGCTAAGGAGCTTCTCTCCTTGCTGAAGACTGTTCCTGAAGGCTTGCTTGTCGGCGTGATGGGCTACTCGGGGCAGGGAAAAACAGCGTTAAAGTTCGCCTTTAGCAGCGCATTAAGACGCTTCTATGATAAGCAGGAACCGAAAACAGTTGAGAAAGTTGAGAAAGACGGGAATTCAACAATAACAACAACAGAAACAAGACCTGATTTTAACGTTTCAATCCCAAAATGGGACACAGGCGTTTACAAGTTTTGGAAGGAAGAGATGAAGGATTCGTTCCGTATGAACTACCGCAAAGCCTTTTTGATCGATACACCCGACTACGGACGCAAGGACGTCCGTTTAATCAACCGTGATTTAACCCAGCTTAGTGAGTTTTGGACTGATCTGCGAGCCTTCGGTTACAAGGCAAACGTTATAGTTTTCTTGCAGAAAGAGCTGGTTAAAGCGCGGCAGCAGTTCTTTTTACTGAAAATGTACCCGCTCATGGAGTTAACGCCTTTGAAGCCTGAAGAGATGCTGGAGGTTTACAGGAAAGCGCTCGGTGCAGGTTCTCTTGATCCGTTCGCTGCTGAGTCTTTAACGTTGGTTGCACAATATAGCAGGGGCATTTTCCGTCGCTTCATGCGCTACGTTAACATGATCGTTTTAAACATGGTGCGAAGAGGCAAGGAAACAGTAACGGTGGAAGACGTTAAAGCCGTGATCACTGACGCTGTTCTTATGCAGGATGCAGAGTTAGAATTCGCAGAGATGTTCAAGAGCGAAAGTCGAAAGCGCGTAGCGGTTAAAATGTTGTCGTTTCTCAAGGAGAGAGGGGAAACTGATCAGGAAATGATAGCAGAAGCGTTGGATGTTGACCCTTCAACTGTCGGTCGAATAATGCCGACTTTAGAAGACAACGGCTACGTTAAGCGTAAGCGTGCGGAACACGGTAAATGGATTGTCAGCATTGCAGAATTTCACAGATAATTTTATGTGTTTGCTGGCTTGATAGGGAACGTTTTTGAAATATTATTTTTCAACAACAGACCCCCCTATCCGTGGCAGACTACGCGAAAATATCGCTACAATTCTGCAAATCTACTCACTTCCCTTCGAACCTCTCATCAATACGTATTAATTCCGTTCGAAGCAGCGAAGGGTTCATACATGTTCAACATGCAAACGTAGTGTCTAAGCGACTAAAGTAATGAGTGACGTATTCAGCGTACAGTATAATAGCATGGCTTACACTATGGCAGCACACCAGTCGAAACAGCGAACAGACATGAGCATTTCCCATGCAAAACAGCGAAAGTGAAACGAACCAGCAGTTTCCATAGTGAATGGCGATACAAACTGTTCCGTAAAAATCTTGGAGGAAGCGCCATTAATACCTTTGGTAGGTCGCTCCGCTCCAGTCGGTTTGATACTCTTTTTCGAAGATTCGCTACTTCGACTGAATTTTCCCATTGTTTTCCCATGCAAGTCCGAAAAGCGAAGGTCGAAAAAGCGTCTGGAATCGACTGTTTCTTCCATGCGTTTCCATAATGAATCCATAGTGAATTTCACTTGACTTTCACTAACATGCTTGCTGGGTCGCAACCAGTTCGAAGCCCAGACGCTGCCCAGTTGTTGTATAGAATTAATTAAGGAGAAAGCTACAAAGAGAATGGTCAGGTTGAACAAATATGTCCTCCAAGAAAATAATTTTTAGTTGCCAAGAGGGTCATCGGAACGAAATCTATCCACCTGACCCTCAACATACAACCATGTCGTTAGAGAAACCTAAAGAAGCTGAAGGAACCATTTATGAAAGAATTGTCGATTGCGTAGAGTGCCACATTCCAATTACTCTTTACTGGTACAGACCAAAAATGCACATTAGTGTGGCATAAAAAACTGGATGAGAGGCTTATTCCTCTCTTTCAGGTTTAGGTGTTGGCGCTTTAATTTGCCTCTCGATAACCTTCCGAATTTCAGCCATCTTCGGGTTGTTTCCGACTATCTGCGCTAACGTCGCCCAGATTAAAGCGTTGTTTTCCTTGAGTTTCTTGTTTTCCTCTTCTAACTCGCTTACTCGGTCGTGGTTGCGGTTTGCGTAGCCTGTCAGCGACATTTTAGGATAAGCTTTCTGAAACTCTTCCATTAAGACTTCTTTGCGATTGATGAGATACGTTTGTATGTCAGCAGGCACTTCTTTTCCGATCATAAACTTAACGTCCCAATCTCCAATCCCTGCACTTGACAGCGCGGACATCGTGAACTTGCGTATCAGATGAAAGTGAACTGTTCCGATCGTTACAATTCCCGCTTTCTCCGTTAGATCGCGTAAGATGTTGTTGATCGTGTCGCCTGTGAGATGATCTTCGAGTGATCCGTTCGCCCAGAGAAACTTTGCGCTTTTTTCCGTGATGTCCAGGTAAGCCTTTAAACTTTCAATCGCTTCTGGCGTCAAGTGACTTCTGCTGACTGCGCCTGTTTTGCCTCTTACATGCGTGAAGCCGATAAACTGCTCTTTCTCCGCTAATGCCTTGTTAACGTAACCTTCCATCTCCACGCGTGTGAAATTCAAGAAATCATCTGCTGCCCAACCTAAACTAACAGCCGTTGACAATATCGCTTTTCCGCGCGTGTCCGCGTAATGGAACATTTTTCTCAACTCTAACACGCTGAACTCGTGTTCGCCTGTGGCGACCTGCTGCTTCGGAACTTTACCGCGTTGAATCTTTACTGATCGACATTGATTGGTGAAGAATGCCCGCACGCTGGCAACGTACGCGCGAACAGTGTTAACGCTGTAGCCCTCCGCTTTTAGATGATTAAGCCATTCAATCAGCTTTTCCCCTGTCTTTTTCGACCATTCATCCTTGTCCGCTGCGTCCTTGTATTCCTGCACTAACGTCGCGTCTGTTTTCTGCATCCATTTACAATAATAAGCTATGTTCCGTTTTTCTATCCCGATCACAGCTTTTTTGCTGTAACTCTTCAGCCATTCCTCTGTTGGCTGTCCAATCCATTTTTCTAACTCCTTGTCTTTTTTAAATTCATTTTTCATTTTTCTTTACCTCCGTTTTTGATTGTTACAATGTCGTTTGCTTGATATAAACGGATGCGTATATTCCGAATTTATTTCAGAAAATCCATTGATATTGAGTTAACGCAGTGCCGAGTGTTTTTTTCCGTGAATTGTTCACCGATGAAAACGTGCCCTAAGTGGGCGCCGCAGTTTGCGCATTGAATTTCAGTTCGCACTCCATCAGGGTCAGGTAATCGTTTAACTGCGCCTGGAATTTCCTCATCAAAGCTTGGCCACCCGCAGTTTGCTTCAAACTTGTTTTCTGAGCGGTAAAGTGGTGCTCTGCAGCGTTTGCATACGTAGATGCCTTTTTCCCAAAACGCGTAGTATTTGCCGGTGAAGGGCATTTCTGTGCTTTTGCGAACAATGACGCGTTCCTCTTCGGGAGTTAGTTTCTTGTAGGTTGTTTCTTTTTGCGAAGTAGTCATAAATTTACCATTATAACTATTGCTTTTGGAATGTTAAAAAGGATTCTGCAAGCTCTTCCAATAAACAAATATAAGATGCGCTTGCTAATTTACTGGTGAGGTTTATGTATGGTTGAAATTAGCAGGTTATTTTGGAAAAAAGCTTTCACTTCTGACGCGGTTTTGCTGGGCGAAGTGGAAAGTGCTGAACTGGACATGAATACTTGGCAGGTAACGAATTTTTATGTTGGTTTAACTGATGAAGCTACGAAGAAGCTGGGGTTCAAAAGGCCTTATCTCGGCAAAGTGGTAGTTTGTTTGCCAGTTTCTGCCATTAAATCGTTTAAGGACACAGCCTTACTGAACAAGACAGTGGATGAACTTCGTAGCCTCAAAGAATGTAAAGAATAACTAATTTTTACGTTTCTTAAAATAAACCAGCAAACTAGCGGTGACCATAACAGTCGATGACCCAGAAGCGTTCGCCAGTTGTGTTTCTCACAGTTTTAGTTTTGCCCCGTTTTCTAAGGCAGAGCGACAGAATTATGCCAAACACCGCCACCAAAGCTACTATAGAGGCAGCTATTATGAATGGTGATGGAAAGGGAGATGGCTTTACAGTTGGGGTGGGCTGTGACTGCTGTGTTCCTTGCTGGGGAGTCAGCTGTGGGGACTGTGACGAATTCGGTGTTGGGCTTGGTGTAAGGTTGGGAGCGGGATTTGCTGGTGAACTTGTGGTAAGCGTTTCTTCAGGAACAGTAATGGTTCCGGAAATAGCTTTAACCGATGAAGGCAAGGCTACGCAAGACGTCATAACCAAGACTAAAACAAGCAGCAGAGTGGCAATTTCCCTCATTTTTTCACCGTTTTTTACTGGGCTGATTTCACGGATAAAAGACTTCTTGTCAACATTCCTTGACTAAACGTGAATTTTTAGTCAAGATTTCTTGACTAACAATTCTTCAACGCTAATTCTTTGCGAATTCAAACTTAAAACTGGTTCACTTTCACTTACCCCTCCACTTAGCAAATAATCCTGTTTTTCGCTTGTTTTAAATAGCCCAAATATCACATCATCTTTAAAGTGTGAAACGTAATGACTGACGCTGCAGACGTTGAAAACCAAAAAGAAACAGAAACAGAAACCGAAACAGAACCTGAAACTGAATCAGGCAAGAAAAAATACGAGTTCATAGAAGACCTCCCAGGAGTTGGACCAGCCACAGCCCAAAAACTCCGAGAACTCGGCTATCACGCTGTGGAATCATTAGCCATGGCGACAGCGCGAGAACTAGAACCAGTTGGAGTAAGCGAAAAAAAGGCTTTCCAAATCATAGAAGCAGCACGCTCATCCATTGGAATTTCCTTCGTCCGAGCAGATGAACTTTTCAAAATGCGCCAAACCGTTTTACGATTAAGCACAGGCAGCAAAGCCTTAGACAAAATCGTTGACGGTGGCTTAGAAACCCAAACCATTACAGAATTTTACGGTGAGTATGGCAGTGGAAAAAGCCAAATATGCCATCAACTTTGCGTAAACGTCCAGTTACCTCCGGAACGAGGTGGACTCAACGGTGCAGCATTATACGTGGACACAGAAAACACTTTCAGGCTTGAGCGCATAGTGCAAATGTCTAAACACTTAGGCTTAGACCCTGAACAAGTTGTAAGAAACATCATTTACGCTGAAGCATACACTTCAGACCACCAAATGTTCCTTTTAGAGAGAGCTGATGAAATAATCAAAGCAAACAACATTAAACTAATCATAGTAGATTCCTTAACTGGGCACTTCAGAAGCGAATACATTGGAAGAGAAATGTTAGCACCAAGACAACAGAAACTCAACAAGCACATGCACAAACTAATCGGTTTAGCCAGAGCATTCAACGCTGTAGCAGTCGTAACCAACCAAGTAATGGCTAAACCAGACCAATTCTTCGGCGACGCAATCCACCCAATCGGTGGAAACATCGTCGGCCACACAAGCCACACACGCATCTACCTCCGAAAAGCACCTCATGGACCAATACGAATTGCAAGGCTAGTTTCAAGCCCATATTTGCCTGAAGGAGAGGAAATACTTAAAGTAACCGAAAACGGAATAGAAGATGTCTCTGAGGAAGAGAAAGCAACTAAATCTCGTGGACGCTAAAACATGCCAATACCACAAGTCTTAGTCACACGGTACTTCCAACTCATAGTTAACAGACAATTCACGGAAGCTGAGCGGGAGTTGGAACGACTTAAGCAAAAAATGCAAAAAACAGAGTGGAACAGAGGATACTTCCGAGCATTATACGGAATGCTTCTTTCACGCAGAAATAATACTGATGACTACGCATTATTTTCAAAACTAGACTTAAGCGATAAAGTAACTTTGCATGCTTACAGAAAAGAATTTCTCGAACACATGCGCAACGGCTTGCATGGAGATTTTGACCGCGGATACTTCTCAGCTTGGGCAGACTGCATGCGCATTGTAACACGCATGGACATTCCAAGCACACAAAACGGTAATGACAAAGCTGCTGAAGAGGAAAAAATAGAAACCCTGAGAAGCGACAAGAGCCAAGCTACAATCGCGAATTTTCTGCAGAAAAGCGAAGATGAATAAATTTTAAGCTCACACGAATACTTTTATTATTGTTGTGTAGAATAGGATTAAGAATGTTATCCAAGTGAAAAAGTACATCCCTATGGCTGTGCTCAAGATTTTTGATTGCTTTTCTATCTTGTTTTTGTATGCTGCTTTCAGAATATAATAGGATACTAAGTAAACCATTAAGGCTACCGTTAAACTATCAACAAAAATGTCAATACCACCCGCAGTACCCATCAGAAAAGCTACCACTGCACTTAAAGCCGCTGCAATTATGCCTAACACGATTCTTATGATGTATAGCTGTTTCACTGGTGTCATGTCGTATCTAATCCTTGGCAGATTATATTTTTCTTCTTACTTAAAAAAGATGCCTAGATATTAATCGTTTCTGCCTTCCAAATCCTATTCATTAGCCCTTTGCGATGTTTTAGTGAAAGGGTTATTTTATAGTCAAGTCCATAATAGATTCAATGTATGACGGTGCAAGCATTGCGCAAAAAAGAATTCACAAGCTTCGACATTACCGCAGCAATCCAAGAATTAAAAGCAACAATCGCTGATTCCAGAGTGAACAACATCTACCAGCTCAACGAGAAAACGCTGATTTTCAAGCTTCACAAAATTGACCTACCGCCAATAAGACTAGTTACAGAAGCCGGCAGAAGAATACACTTAACCGTTTATGCGCAGGAAAACCCAAATGTCCCGCCAGCATTTTGCATGGCATTAAGAAAGTATTTGCGAGGAGCATGGGTAAGTGGCATTGAGCAATATGAGTTTGAAAGAATTGTAACGTTGAGTTTTAAGACCAAAGAAGGGTTGCTAAAGCTTGTTGTGGAGCTTTTCGGCGAAGGCAACATAATCTTAACAAACGAGAAAAACATGATTTTGCAGGCTTTATTCTTTAAGCGCATGCGTGACCGCAACATTTTGCGCAATGAAGTCTTAGCATTTCCCCCTCCAAGCGGCAAAAACCCCTTCAAAGTTTCCCTACCTGAATTGGAGGAAGCCTTGAAAAATGCGGGTGAAGTTGAGGTTGTCAGGGTAACAGCGCGTTTCTTAGGCATCGGTGGAGTTTACGCTGAAGAAGTTTTGCTTAGAGCTAACGTGGATAAAGCTAAGCCGTGCAAAAACTTAACAGATATGGAAATTAAGGGGATTTTTGATGCTCTTCAAAGTCTGCTTTCAAAAGTTGCAACGGGCAATTTGGAACCAAGTATAATTCTCGACGAAGATGGAAGCTTCTTGGATGTTGTGCCTTTCAAGCTTAAGCGTTATGAAGGCTTCAAAACTCAAGGTTACAGCAGTTTTAATCAAGCGTTAGACGAGTTTTACCTTCGGGTAACGGCGGCTGAAAGTGCACTTGCCAGCGTTGAAGTTGACAAGTTAAAGCAGGAAGCAGAACGGCTAAAAAGAGTTATTGCTGAACAAGAAAAATCCATACATGAGGATGAAGCCAAAGCAGAACGCGACAAACTAATTGGCGATACCATTTATGCTCACTTCAACGAACTTCAAACATTCCAAGACAAGCTTCTGAATGCAAACATGGCAGGCAAAGACTGGAACAGTCTCATCGCTGAAACCTTAGCTGCTAAAAAAACTGGCAAAATACCTGAAGTTTACATTGAATCGTTTGATGGACGCAACCTCGCGCTTAACCTTTTCATAGAGGACTTGCAGTTTAGCATTACCTTGCGGCATTCGCTTTTCGATAATGCTTCAGAATATTATGAACGCGGAAAAAAGGCGAAGCAAAAATCCGCTGGCGCATTAACAGCGCTTGAGGATTCAAAGAAAAAGTTAGCTAAAATTGAGAAAGAGTTACGTGAAGCGGAAGAGTTGAAAAGTCTCAAGCCAGCGGAAATTATTGAAGCGCTCTCTAAACGTAAGCTGGAGAGGGAGAGTAAGGAGTGGTACGAAAAATTCCGTTGGTTTACCTCTTCTGACGACTTTTTGGTGGTTGCTGGCAAAGACACAGTCAGCAACGAAGTGCTCATAAAAAAGTACACTAAGCAAGAAGACGTGGTTTTTCACGCTGAAATCTCAGGCGCACCATTTGTGGTTGTTAAATCTGAAGGCAAAACCATAAGTGAGCAAACGCTTCGTGAAGCTGGCGAGTTTGCGGCGTCTTTTTCGCGGGCTTGGCGTGAAAATGCTGGTTCAGCCGATGTTTACTGGGTCAAACTGGACCAGTTAAGCAAAAGTGGTCCTTCAGGAGAATCTGTTCCTCATGGTGCTTTCGCGGTTGTTGGCAAACGCAACTGGATGCGAAGTGTGCCGCTTAAACTTGCCGTTGGAACAATTGTTGATGAGGAAACATGTTTTGTTGGTGGACCTGTGGATGCAGTGAAAGCAAAAACCAAAACTTACGTTGTCCTTGTGCCTGGCGATTTAGCAGGAAAGGAGCTTTTGAAACAAATTCTCAAGTCTCTAATGTTGAAGCTACCGAAGGAGCAACGGGAGAAAACTGGAAAAACGTCGATTGAACAGATCAGGGAATTTGTACCGTATACTAAAGGTACTATAACTGAGAAAACAGCCCAACAGTATACTTGAGACTTTAGCCTTAAATTGCCAATAAAAAAATTGCAGCCTAAAACGTACATGCACTTGAATGTGGTTTGCTGAGGCTCTGGAAATCGAAAGGAAGAAAAGAGCAAATGCAAATGCTCTATCACGATTCAATCGTTAATTTTACCAGAGCCTTCTCAGCCCTTATCTCTTCTCCGTTGCGTTTAAGACTAAAAAAGGGGAAAGTGGATTTTTTGGTTGTGCTGTTTTTATGGGTGTTTCCTGAGGATTAGTACTGTGGCTATGGCTATTGCAATGATTATAGCGATTGCTACAGCGACCATGTACGTCATTAGGTCTGCTGTTGTTGCAAGGTTTGCTTGAGGTGTAGCGGTCGGTGTTACTGTTGGTGCAGCGCTAGCATAGAAATGTGCTTCAGCGTACGATGAATAGTATGATTCTGAACCATGGAAGCTGGCGATGACAGTGTAGTTGCCTGGAATGTCAGGAGTCCAAGTTAGACTGAACGAACCGCTTACGTCGCTTGTCGTTGTGCCGATGTTTCTATAGTTGCCGTTAGAGTCAAGGACATCAATTGATACTGGAACACCAGTCGCGTTTGATGGGAATGACTGCTGCTGGTAAACGTACTCCATCCACTGGGTCATGCTTGAGTCAGAAACCGCAGGAAGACCGCTGGGGAAGTTCGCCGCAACTGCTTGCTGCTGAGCGCCGGCAGAAATGTCCGTTACTGTACCGCTTATCGTAATTGGTGTGGAGGTTGACACGCCAACGCTAGGTGCTGTAACCGTTGTTTTGCTGGGTCCCATGCCATAGGCGTATATTTGGTTGTCGTACCCGTTTAGAGCCATGAGGATGCCATCTGAAACAGGCATAACTCCTTCGTAGAATGAAGTTGTTCTCCAGATTTCTGTTCCGGAAGTAGCGTTTACACAGTAAAGTTGTGCGCCTCTGAACAAGGGGTCACCATGAGTGTCACCAGTTTGCAAGTAGATTTTTCCGTCAGCAACGGTCATTGAAGCGCCTTCAAACGGGTAGTAAGTGAAACCGGGGAAATCTGCTCCGCTGTTAATTCCTTTAAAATCCCATAATTTCTTGCCTGTGGCGAGATCAAAAGCATGAACACCGTCTGAGGAAAATCCGTATAGAATCCCATAAGCGATCTGCGATCCCGAAGCGCTTCCTTCTGAACCCCATGGGTCAGGATCAGCTACTGTCGGACCCCAGACCTTATTGCCAGTGTTAACGTCGAAGGCATACCATTGCTCACCTAAGGCGTCGTATGCTGTGTATATGCCGTTGACCATCGGTCCCAAACTGTAAAGAAATCCAGTTGTAGGGCCAGAAGGTAGCGTTCGATTTTGAATCCATAGTTGTTGCCCTGTTGTCGAGCTATACCCTATTTCTACTGTGGAGCTTTGCGTTCCAAAATAGCTCATTACACTAGTTAGCGTACTTGCAAGTATTATTCCTGAATTGACGCTTGCTATTGCCTCACCTGGGTAAGTTTGAACCGTAACATTCCATTGCACGCCTGTATTCCAATTAAGAACGGCTCCAATAGGCGGACTCCAGACCCAACCATTTGAACTAAAAAGTGGGATCGGCGGGGTATATTTTGCGAACGTTCCGATGCAAAGTGACGAGTTCCACATAGCTATCCAATTATTTCCCATGACGTAGTTTAGCAGTTCGCCACTAGGTCCTTCGACATTTGTGCCGCCAGTTGTTGCATTTGCAATTTGTAATATCCGGTTTCCTGTATTAGCGTCATACATATCCCACATAGTTGTGCCAGTAAACCACAAGTAGGGAAAGCCTCCTTCCATGTTAGGCGACAGATAGTTATACACTTGACCTAGAGAAATCCCTGGATAAGCCCAACCTGTCACTAAACCGCCCATTGGTTGGTACACTGGTTCAGTGCTGTTTTGCCACCATAACGTTTGTCCTGTACGCAAATCTACAGCATAGAATCCTTCTCTGGGATTCGTAGGAGCATTATAATAGAGTACGCCATTGATGATTATTGGTGGTTGGAACTCTGTTTGATATGTCTTTCCAGTAAAGTAGTTACTTGTACTTGTTCCGCCGAACTCTCCTCCGATTAAGCCTCCAGCCTCTAATGGCTTAGTCCACAGGACATGAGCACTATTAGGCGCGGTTGTGAACGCGTTAAAGTTTCCAGTCACATTGTAGTTTGTTGATCCAAAAGTGGATGCACCTAACGCCAGCCAGTTTCCTGAAATTGAATACCAGTCTTGATTAAGAGAGTTTATTGGGCGAGTCCAAAAGCTCGTTGGAAGCGAAGCTTGTGGCGTTGTTGCCGCTGGTTGCTGCTGTACTGTAAGTACTGCTGTGAAACTGCTTGCTGCATAATAATTGTCAACTGGTGCCATGGTCATTGGTGATACACCGGTTACGTGTTGCCCTGAAAAAGTGAACTTAAAAGTGTAATTACCTATTTGGTTTGGCGTGTAATATGCGATTGAGAATGACGCGTCATTGGCCGTGAAAGGTCCCAGCGTTTCGGTTGTTCCATCAGGTTTTGTGACCGCTATGGTAAAGTTTGTCCACCTGCTACCGACTAAACCGGATGCAGTTGGGTTGGGTTGACCCAGCCACATTTCTAGTGTTGCCTGCTGACCGAGTCCCACAGGGTTTGGCGAAACAGCTAGATAGGCATTTGTGGGAAGAGGAGAAGCTGCAGTCTGCGCTTTTGAAGTTGGCATCATCGTCATTATTCCGGAAAATGTCAACAGCAGAATCAAAGCAATTACAGATAGCGTCTGTTTTCCATGAATTTTAGCATTCTTTCTAATGAAATTGTTAGACATTTTCTTTTTTCTCCTTTATTCTTGTAAGCATCGAGTTGTAGGTTTTTGCATTTAAAAAGTGGCAAGAAAGTCACTTGCTTTCAGAAAAATTTAAAACTGCAACATTCTTAAGTGTGTATAGGCAATATGGGGCATATTGGGGAGGGGGATTATGCTTCAGGATGAAGATGTTCAGACTCTCACAGGATTTGGGCTCACATTTCTCCAAGCAAAGGTTTACCTAACCTTAGTTAGAACGGGCAATAGTACAGTTAGAAAGATTGCAGAAAAGGCAAATATAGCCAGGCAAGAAGTCCAGCGAGTCGCTGCTGAACTGCAAAGTATAGGTTTAGTAGAAAAATTGCTTGTCAATCCAACAGAGTTTGAGCCACTTCCCATAAACGACGCTGTTACGTTTCTGCTTGAACGTAGAGAAAAGGTATCTTTGGAGCTTGAGCAGAAGGCAAACATGCTGCTCAAGAACTTCGCAAACAATCAAGTAGAAAGTCTAGATGAAGAAAAGATGGCTCAATTTGTTATTACAAGCGGGAAGGAAGCTATCATAAGAAAGTCAAGAATGGTGGTTGATAGAACAAAAGAGTCATGCGACCTTATCAATGGTTTATGGAAAAATGTAGGTTACGCCAGCTTCCTTTTCAGAGAGCAAAGTATCCAAGCGCTAAAAAGACATGTAAAAATCCGACTTGTGGCAGCGAAGCTTCCTGAGGAACAGTCCGCTCAGGAAATCTTTGAATACTCCATTGCGTCTCGGAATGTCGAGATCAAGTTTGTTTCATCTTCGCTACCAGCGATACTTGGTATATATGACAAAAAAGAACTGCTTGTCTACACGTCGCCTGAAAAACTCATAGGTGATTCGCCTATGCTGTGGACGAATAACTCTGCCCTCATAGCGGCAGTCCAGATTTATTTCAACAAACTATGGAAACAAGCGGCTTCGTCTCTAAATCGTTATTCTAGCAAGAATGTTAAGGTTGTAAGCGACTACGTTAGTAATTAGCCGGTTGGTTATCCCTTCGAATAGATGACAGCTGATAGCCAAATTTTCTTTTATTTGGAAGGTTCTTGACAGCTTTCTGCCTGTACTTCTGCGTCAACGTTTCAGCGGTAACGCATGTTAATGCTTGTTCAGGCGTTATTTGGTTTGCTGAGGCTCTGGAACCTTCCCTGAACATTGCTATAGGAGAATCAAATCAAATGCTGATCACGATTACTATGGCTAACATCGTGAATTTTAACCAGAGCCTTCTCAGCCCATATCTATTCTCCATTATTTTTAAGACCAAAAAAAGGGGAAGGAGATTTTTTGGTTATTTAGTGTCTTACGGCTTTTTTCTGAGCATCAGCATAATCAGAGCGCCGACAATGATGATGACGACGATTATGGCTACAACTGCTGGAATGAAGTACAAATCAGCCATAGATGCTGGCGCAGGTGTTGCGGCAGGAGGTGCTGTTGGCGCTGGAGTGGCGGCATTGAAATGTGTTTCAGCGTACGATGGATAGTACGAATTGGAACCCGCAAAGTTAGCGACGACAGTGAAATTGCCTGGAATGTCAGGTGTCCAGGTTAGAGCGAACGTGCCGCTTGAGTCACTTGTTGCAGTGCCGATTTGCCTGTAGTTGCCGTTAGAGTCAAGAACTGATATGGTTACTGGAACTCCGGTTGCATTGGTTGGCATTGGTTGCTGCTGATAAACGTACTCCATCCACTGAGTCATGCTAGCATCTGAAACACATGGCAAACCGTTTGGAAAGTTCGCGACTACTGCTGCCTGCTGTGCGCCGGCACAGGTATCAGTTACAGTTCCGGTTATCGTTATTGGTGTCGAAGTTGTCACGCCTACGCTAGGTGCTGTAACGGTTACTTTGCTCGGTCCCATGCCAAAAGAGTATATTTGGTTGTCATACGCGTTTGGTTCTACCAAATAGCCGTCGGAAATAGCAACAGTGGCACCATTCGTAATGGGGAAATCGTTTATGCTCCATAGTTCCTTTCCTGAAGTAGCGTTGAGGCAGTATAGCTGTGCTCCACGGAATAGGGGTGGACTGTAGTTGTGTCCTCCCATGATGTATATCTTTCCGTCAGCAACAGCATCCATGTGCCAAATAGGCCATATACCATAGGGTGTTTCAGTTCCGCTGCTTCCAGTGGTCCAGTTCCACAAGAGCTTCCCTGTTTGCACGTCAAAAGCATTCACATTTCCTCCTAAGTCAGCTGAGTAAAGGTTGCCATAAGCGGTAATTGAGAAACCTTCATAGAAACTCCAAGGATTGGTAGTCCCCGTAACTGGACCCCATAATTGCTTCCCTGTTGTAGTGCTGTATCCACTCCACGACATGGTTTCCTTTGTAAATATAGTATATACTCCGTCGCCAGCAGAAGTCAACATCAGATAGCTAAATGGTGTTTCCGTTTGGTTGATCGGACCCCACACAAGTTGTCCTGTACTTAGGCTGTACCCTTCGGTAATAATGTAGCCTGGCTGGTTAAACGCTGTAGTAGGTCCTTGTATGTCAGTTACAATTATTGTGTCGGAAATTATAGATATGCCCAGATTTGTCGTTAGCCCAGCTGATTGAGAATAAGCCGTATTAATGTTTACTACGGTTCCATTGTCTGCCGTCATATTCAAAACGATCGGTACTGACCATTGTAATCCTGTGCTCCATGGAATGGTTGCTCCTTGTGGAGGTCTCCAGGCCCAAGTGTTAGTATTCTGTCCAGAAGTGAGGCTGTATTGCGTGATAGCTAGGGTTGAGTTCCATAAATTCAATGTGGCATATGTTGAGTTAACATAGGTAAGATAGTATGCTAGTAGACTCCCGTCAGGACCTTCCGCAAGCGTATAAGCAAATCCGTTGACGTACTGGTTGCCAAAAGGCATGCTGAAGCTAAGTATCCAGTTTCCTGTCATTGCGTCATACATCTCGAACGAACTACCGAGCATTTGTCCCCCTGATGAACTCCTCGTTACATTTGCTATAGGCGAAGCCCACAGGTACGCGAGGGCTCCGTACTGGTTAGGCGAGATGTAATCGAGTAGCTCACCACACCTTAGCACCGAAGTGGTATTCTTAGTCCATAGAGTTTGTCCAGTTTGCAAATCTACGGCGACCCAACCAGCTGGATTCTGATTACTGTTTGGGTACCAAGTATAGTAAAGTACACCGTCCATGATTATTGGTGCAAATTTGGGTTCGTACTGGGAAGTTGACACGAAGTTGCTGCCGAATTCGCTGTTACCAAATTCCCCTCCGATAAGACCTCCGAACGCATAGGGCTTTGTCCACATGATGTGAGCAGTGTTTGGCGCTGTGGTGTATGGAGCAAAGTTTTCAGTAGCATTATACATCCCCGTTGCGGCGAATGACGTTGGTGCCAGTCCAAGCCAGTTTCCGCTGATATCGTACCAATTCGTATTCGTAGCAAATATGGGGCGTGTCCAATAGTTTGTTGGAAGCGGAGTTGACGGATAAGGTAGTACTGCTGCCTGCTGTACGGTCAACATAACTTTACTGCTGGTGCTGGGTTGATAGTAGTCACCAACGTTCTGAGGATTTTGAGTGCCGGTGAGTGGGCTGGGATTGACGTTAGCTGCTGTTTGTCCACCGAAGTTAAACACGAAAGTGTAATTGCCAAGTTGGGTGGGGGAATATGTAGTGTATGCTCCTCCCGTATCATCAGAGGAAAATGGTCCTAAGGTTTCAGTGGTTCCATCAGGCTTTGTGACCGTCACTGTAAAATTGTTCCATCTCTCACCGTACTGTTGCATTGCTGTTGGTGGAACCTTATCAAGCCAAAAGTTAACGGAGACCGTTTGGCCGACCCCTACTGGATTAGGGTTAACAGAGAGATAGGCGTAGGTTGAAATAGTCCAAGCTGGGGTATGAGCATTAGCAGTTGGTACGAGTAATATTGAAGCGATCATTGAAAATGCCAAGAATATAGAAATCGCAATAGCTGCAGTTTTGTTTTTAGCAATTTGCATTTTTCTTTTCTCCTAAAAATTGATAAAACTAATTGTGTTAGGACTTTATTAATAAAACTTGCGCAAGCTACCATTAACCTTTTTAGGCAGTATGTAAAATAATCACCGCTTTTTCAGCAAAAGGCTTGGCTCAAACAAATAGTTAAAACCATAGTTCGGAAAGTCCGAATTAGGTTGCTAAAAGAGAAGATTCTCTAGACGAATTCAATATCGGAAAATGAGCTAAAAAGAGGAAGCGCTAAAAAAAGCGCTAATGGATATTGATGCTTATTTTGGTTTGTTGGCTTCTGCTGTTTGGAACAGGTTCTTGACAGCTTTCTGCCTGTACTTCTGCGCCAATGTTTCAGCGGTAACGTATGTTAATGCTTCTTCTGGGCACCATTTGACGCATTGCGGCTCTTTTGTTTCGTTGTCTGTGCAGCTGTTGCATGTGAACACGACTTTCTTTTCGGGATGCATGTTCATGGCGCCGAATTGGCATGCGCTGATGCACCATCCGCAACCGTTGCAAGCGTTCTCGTCAACGCGGATTATTCCAGTGTTCTCTTCTTGTGAGAGTGCGTCTCTTGGGCACGCGGCTACGCATGCTGGTTCCTCGCAGTGCCTGCAGGTGATAGCAAGGTTCACGAGTGGTCCCATGCGCATAGCGCGAATTCGTGATTTAGTCGGGTTGAAGGTTTTCTCGTTAACCATCGAGCAAGCGTACTCGCAGGTACAGCAGCCTATGCATTTCTCTGGGTCTGCTGTTACGAATTTTCTGTCCTGTGGTCGCACCATTTTCTATGCGCCTCCTGCAGTTGCTTTCTCAGCAATATATGCTAAGTCGTCGAGGCCTAGCGCTTTGAGTTTCTCAACTGTTGGAACGCCGTTTGCTGTCCATCCGCGGACTGCGTAGTAATCGTCTAAGCCTATTGCCATTTCTTCGTCGTTGACACAAGCGCCTTTGGCTACTCCTTCGTCTGGAACTGGATAATTCTTTATCTTGTATGGTACATCGTCGTATTTGCGTGTGCCTTTGCCTTCTCGGATGTTGAAGAGTCTTGCGAGGTTTTCGATGCGTTCGCCGTCTTTAGTCATTTCTTCGGGAGTCATCGGTATGCCTGTGGCTAATGTGTAATAGTTTGCCAAGTCCTTCCAACCGTCGTAGTATGTGCCTCTGCTGAACTTGCAAACGATAAGTGAGTCAATGATGTTGTACATGTTGCCTTCGTCCGCAATCATTTTGCCCCTGCCTTTCTCAA
Organism: Candidatus Bathyarchaeota archaeon; assembly: GCA_963715865.1. Lineage (GTDB taxonomy): Archaea > Thermoproteota > Bathyarchaeia > Bathyarchaeales > Bathycorpusculaceae > Bathycorpusculum. The sequence continues at coordinate 1,448,407 of OY970280.1, read as the reverse complement.
TCTTGAAACGGTTCACCTTGCCCTTCACGTCGGGCGAGTAGGCACCGTTTCTTAGGTGGCATGCACCACGGAACGAGACACTAAAGCCAAGTGCCGCAGTCTTTAGCGTTCTAAGGTCATAGCCTGGAAGTTCTAAGCCTTTAATGTGGCAAGCATACTTGTATGCGTCTCCGCCGATTAATTCAGCAGCTTTCGCAACACCTTCAGCGAGTATATTGCCAAGCCAGCCTTCACGCTTACCAATCTTGTGGATTATGGCGATTAATGCTTCAGCATTTCCGAAGCGAAGGTCAATTCCGTCAGTTTGTTCCTTTGTAATTATGCCGTGCTCATAGAGGTCCATGGCGAATGCGACGACGACGCCGATGGATATGCCGTCCATGCCATACTCGTTAACGATTCGCATAGCTTCGATGATAGCGTCTAATCGGTCAATACCGCATAATGGTCCCATGCTCCAGAGGCATTCGAACTCAAGCCTTGAAGTTGAACCCTTGTATGGTCCTTCTGGAACAACAGCAATGTGGTCACAACGCATGCCGCAGGTTGCGCAACCAACAATTTTCTTAACATAATGCTCGTTTAAGTGTTCACCACTAACTTTGTCTGCGCCCTCAAAACTGGCATTAGTAAAGTTCCTTGTAGCTAACGCAAAAAGTGAATTGAGGACAAGAACGTTCTCGGGTGTTCCCAATGTTTTGTATTTCTTGGTTGCTGGACCCTTCATGCGTTCATGAATCATTTTGATAAATTCTTTAAATCCCTCAAGGTTTGCCACGTTAACGTCGTGTGTTCCGCGGACAGCAACTGCCTTGAGGTTTTTGGAGCCCATGACTGCGCCCATGCCGCTTCTTCCAATGGCACGGAACTCGTCATTTATGATTGCCGCAAAACGGCAAAGTTTTTCGCCGGCTTCACCGATGGCTGAAACACGGATGTAAAAGTCGCCGAGTTCATCTCGGATTTTATGGTCGGTATCGTTAGGTGTAGCGCCTTTTAGGTGTTCAGCGTTTCGGATTTCAACTTTGTCATCGTCGATCCACAAGTAAGAGAGTTTGGGTGCTTTGCCAGTGATGATAACTGCGTCGTATCCTGCACGTTTTAGGTCTGGGCCAAAGAAACCGTGTGCTTTGCCTTCGCCTACTCCTCCAGTGGCAGGTGATTTGGATACAACAGCGTAACCGTTTCCGGCTGTTGGACCCATGGTGCCGCTGAGTGGACCAGCGCAGTAGATTAACGGGTTATCTGGGTCAAAGGCGTCTGTGCCTGGTTTTGAATTGTCCATAAGTAAGCGTATGCCTAATCCTATTCCGCCGATGTATTGTTTAGCCATTTCTTCTGTTAATGGCTCTGTTTTCATTTCTCCGGTTGTGAGGTTAACATGTAAAATTTTTCCTGCGTAAGCAAACATGCTTTTTCCCCTCATTTCTTATTGTTTAGGGAAGTCAATTGAAAAGTATATTAAGTTAATGGCTGATTTGTTTAAAATTTCACGTTTAGAATCGACCTGTTTTTTAATACATAACGCAAAAAGGAAAGCGAAAACTTAAACCGACCAAAAAACATCTCCTTTTCCTAACAGGCGAAAACCTTGAACAGAATAAGCGCCCTAAAGCAATCAGCGTTTAAAGAAGATAAGTTTGATTATTTCCTAATTTTTAACAGCGCCAACTTAACCTACTTCACAGGCTTCTCCGGAGCAACCGCACTGCTGATCCCCGAACAAGGCGAAAGCATACTATACGTTTCGGCAGTCAATTATGAGCAGGCAAAAGCAGAAACCAGCGGCTTAACAGTAGAACTTTTAAAACGGGAAGAAAACCTAATGGAAAAAATCGCCAACCACACAACCCACAACAAACGAGACAAGTTCGCTGTGGACATACTGCCCATTGAAAGTTGGCGTGCCCTTGCCAAATCAGTCGATGGAGAAGAAAAACTCGAACCTGCCAGCAATCTAATTCGGGAAATGCGCAAAATCAAAGACCGACAAGAAATCGAACTTGTACGCAAAGCCTGCAATTTGACAAGTGAAGGTATGCGAGTAGCGTTTGAAACCATCAAGCCAGGCATAAAAGAGAAGGAAGTAGCAGCTGAAGTTGAGTATGCCATGCGCAAGAAAGGTTCAGACGGAACAGGCTTTGACACAATAATTGCTTCAGGAGCCAACTCGGCTTTTCCCCATGGCGCTTGCTCAAACAGAATAATTCGTGAAGGCGACTTAGTGGTGGTTGATTTAGGCGCTACCTACGAGTTTTACCGCTCAGACATGACCCGAACCTTCACAGCTGGGAAGTCTTCTGAAAAACAGAGAAAAATCTATGAAACCGTCAAACTTGCGCATCAAAAAGCCTTCGAAACCATAAAACCCAACATTTCAGCAAGAGAAGTTGATGCTGCAGCTAGGCAGGTAATTGAAGCGGCTGGTTATGGCGAGTTTTTCGTTCACAACCTTGGACACGGCGTAGGCTTAGAGATTCATGAGGCGCCCATCTTGAGCCCTGACAGCAAAGATGTGCTAGCTGCTGGCAATGTGGTGACGGATGAGCCTGGAATTTACCTACCAGGTTACGGCGGAGTTAGAATAGAAGACACCGTTTTAATCACTCAGAATGGCGCTGAGAAACTCACCGTTGGACCTTACACTTTGGCAACCGCACCCTAAGGCAAAACTAAATAGACTGTAAAACATGATTTGTTTTTGTTGAGAGTGAACGTTTTGGATAGACCAGTCATTATACTCGTTGACATGTTAAATGACTTCGTCACCGGAGCGCTTGAAGTTAAGCGTGCAAAAACTATCATCTCGCCGCTGCAAAGGCTTGTTACTGCGGCACGCAAAAACGACGTCCCAGTTATCTACAGTAATGATGCTCATTACCCTCAGGACGTTGAGGTTACGCGAAAATGGGGTAACCACGCCATAAAAGGCACACTGGGTGCGCAGGTTATTCCTGAACTTGAGCCTGACAAAGCCAAGGATTACATTGTGGAGAAGCGAACTTACAGCGGCTTCTACGAGACAGGCCTAGATCCGCTTCTGCGGAGCCTTTACAAGGGTGAAGGCGTAAAAACAGTGGTGCTCGGAGGTTTGCATACACATATGTGCGTGCGCCATACGGCTGCTGACGCTTTCTTCAGAGGATACCACATAGTTATCGCTAAAGACGGAGTAGAAGCATTCACCCAAGAGGATCAGGAACAGGGTCTAAAATACCTGGAATATGTTTATAATGCTAAGATAATGATGGTTGATGAAATAATCAGGGAAATTGTAAGGTGAAAAAGTTATGCCTAAGATTTTGGTTGTTTATGATTCAAATTCTGGTAACACTGAAACTATGGCTTTAGCTGTGGCAAAAGGCGCTGAACAAGCAGGCGATTTGGAGATTACGGTGAAGAGGGCTGAGGAAACAAAAAACAGCGACCTTCTTGCTGCGGACGGCATAATTATGGGGTCGCCAACGTATTTTGGGCAAATGTCCGCCAAACTTAAAGCGCTCATTGACGAGTCGGTGAAAGTTCATAAAGAACTAACAGGCAAAGTTGGCGGCGCCTTCACAAGCAGCGGCGGAACAGCTTCAGGTGCCGAAACCACGTTGCTGTCCATTGTGCAGGCGATGCTTATTCACGGGATGATTGTTCAAGGCAGAGCAGACGATAAGCATTACGGCGTCGCCGTCACGGGTGCACCTAAGAAAAGAGACCTTGCAGAATGCGAGAAACTCGGAAAAAGGGTTGCAGCGTTAGTTTTAAAGTTAAACCCAAGTTAAATTTCCTAAAACGCTTGCAGTTTCAAGCATAATTACGTTTTTATATTTAGCCTTAACATAAGCCGTGCCTAAGGGGAACGCCAGTCTTGGGGCTTCACGACAGATTCCAAACCGCATTTGAAAAAACGTTCTTCCATGGCAAATCCAGCAGAAAAAGCGTGTATCTAACCTTTGTAATTGGCAATGTTGTTTTGATGCTTGTGCTGTTTTACCTGTTGCTTAACAATTTTACGTATGACTGGACTGGGCAATTGTACCCTGCTGGCTCAGGCTTCCGATTAGACACTGGCTTAGATAACGCAATCCCCTTTGTGCCTCAAATGGTAATCTTTTATGTTTACCTGTTCTATCCGCTGGTTATTCTGACCATGCTTTACTTCGCTTTCGTTGAATACAGAAAGGGTTACGCGTTAGGCTGGTCACTGGTCGCAATAAACGCCATCGCTGTACTGATTTACATCGTTTTCCCAGTTTCAACATATTGGTACCGTCAAAACCTCCTAGCTAATCCAATGGTGGGCAACTTTTGGGCAACCCAAGTATACAATGTATTCGCAGGCGACACTTCTTTCAACTGCTTCCCCAGCTTGCACGCAGCCGTATCAACGATTTGCTTCTTCACATGGTTCCAATATGCGAAAATTAAGCCAGGCAAAATCACTAAAGCAGTGACGGTTGCAGCACTCGTTATTGCCGCAGGCGTAATTCTATCAGCATTGTTCATTAAACAGCACTATATCGCAGACGAAATCGCAGGAATAGCACTGGCATGGATAATCGGTACAGTACTATTCAATAGGCTGTGGAAAATTCCAGCACTCACTAAACAACCATCAAGTTAAACTATACACTAAGAATAAGCTTACACAGAAAATTCCGATTGATTACTACGTACATTAAGGCTTAGGATGTACGTGGTATTCTGTTTTTTAGGATAAGAGTTGCATGTTTGATAACTAGTGTTGCTTTACGTTTTTCGTTTTAAAGTTCAGGGTGTTTTTCATGGTTTATTTTGCTGTGAATGTATAGTGAGGCGGCTCCGATTATTAGTGCTAAGAGGCTACCGATGAAAAGTGGCAAGACAAGAAGATTCCCATATTTTGCGATTTCTTGTTGCCATGGCCATGGATATAGTTGATTCCATAGAGGCCATGCTCCAATCACTTGATAGGTGAATCCGAGAGCTGTTACTAGTATTGCGGTGTGTTCTTTATTATCCGTTTTTTCCGGTTGTATGTCCCTTATGCTATACACGCATAATATTATGATTCCGATGAGGCTTATTATGAAAAGGAAAGGAATAGTAACACTCCACTGGGGCATTAAAAAGTAGAAGCCCTGCCAATTTGCTGCGCTGCTCCAAATGTTTGGCATAATAAACCATAAGTCAGCTACCCCGAAAATAGTCAGCAATAGCCCGATTGATAACTGATGGTTTTTAACAAATTTAACCATCTGGTAAGCGTAATTTGCTTGCGAGTTAGCTTCACCCATGCGTAATAGCTCTCTAATGCGTAGTGGTGGGCCCGGGGAGATTCGGACTCCCGACCAACAGGTTTCTCATTCCCCTGTTTAGGAGCTTATGAGCCTGGCGCTCTGACCTGACTGAGCTACGGGCCCGCCATGCTATTCTCCTTAATATTGCGTTTCATACCAGATTTAAACATTTTCCGACATTTTCACTAAGCAACCGAACGGTTCAACGCTGTGTTCTTTCGTAATGATATAGATATTCTTGAGCGTAACCAGCGTATTTTCCAAAATAGCTTCTGCCAAAAGCGTTAAGCTTTTCGTATTCGCTGTTGCTTAGGGATTCGTGGGCTGATAATTTTTTTACAAGGGCTTCTGGAAACAGGTTTGCATAATGGTTCAGGATTACACGTTTAACCCAAACGTCCACTGGGAAAGCTTCCAGTTTTTCAAGCGAAAACAGCAGCACGCAATCAGCCACTTTTAAGCCAACCCCTGGAAACTCAACAAGCGTTTTCCTAGCTTCTAGATAGGGCAGGGTCTTCAAGCTTTCAAGTTCAATTTTGCTCTCGTAGATTTTTTTGGCTGTTGCCTGCACGTACTTCGCCCTGTAGCCTAAACCGCACTCTCGCAATCCGTTCTCGCTTGCAAAAGCCAGTTTGCCATCGGTTGGGAAAGTGTAAAAATCTAATCCGTCAAAAATCTTCCTTTCCCCAAACTTCAAGGAAAGCTTACTAAGCATCAGTTCGATAGCGGCAATACTCTTGTAGGTTGCGCAGATAAAGCTGATAAGGCATTCCCAAGGATCCTGCCGAACAATCCGCAACCCCACAAACCTGCGCAAAGCCTTCCTGATGTAATCATCCCTGCCAATGCAACAACTGATTTGTTCCAAATCATCATTTAAACCAAAATAACATGTCACAAACTTCTCGCTTACGTTCTCAAAATCCAACTCAGCGCCAAGTTGGCGAATCTTAAACACGCTTTCGCCGACAACGCCATACCACCATCCGCCGATCTTCTTCCACCTGAAAACCTGCCCACAACAAAGCGAAAAATCCAAATCAAACGAAACATCAAGCCGCATAGATGCTACTGCTCCAGAAACTTTTCTGGCTTAGGCACTTGCGCTGCAAGACCTTTACTCTGGCGCAAATCACTTATGACCTGCAAAGCCAATTTTTGGGGCATTTTTTCCCAATGATCAAAAAAAGATTGCCAAAAAGCCCTGCCAGACGTTGCAGACCGCAGTTCCTTTGAGAACCCGAAGGTTTCAGAAACTGGAATAAAGCCGCTGATAACTGTTAGAAGTCCTTTCTGTTCAAACGAACTGACTTTCCCACGCCTGCTACTCAATATTCTTGAGCCTTCACCTGCCAATTCGGATGCAACAGAAATAATCGTCTTATAAACAGGCTCCAACAAAAAAGGCTTAGCCGTCAAGAAAGAACCAAAAACTGCCTTGCCCACTCCACGCATAACTTCAACAGAATTAAATTCCTCGCTTAGTTGGAAATCAACCAAGTTCACCTTCAAATGCCGAACTGGTTCACCACACAACGGGCCAGCCTTGCAAGCAAATTCAAACCCTGCAATAATAGCCTCCAAAACCTCTTCAGAGACTTGCTGAGTTTTTCCACTGCAATCTAAAAGCACGTTTCGATACTCATCAACCGAAAGAATACTGCCTGATTCTTCACTTTTCTTTGTTCGCTTTGCTTGTTCCTCTTGCTCAGGCTCAACCTGCACCCAAAAACTATCCAGTTTATTTGGACTCTTCGCCAGAGCAACAATTCCCTTTTTCTCAACGCTTTCCATGTAAACGACCCTAGGCGAAGAAACCCCAACCTCCAAGCCGCAACAACTTTTTAGCTGGTTGATGGCGACTTCTAGATGCAATTCACCCATCCCGCTTAGCAGGTACTCGCCAGTTTCCCTATCCGCCGTCACCTTAAGATTTGGGTCTTCACTTGCAAGTTTCTCCAATCCCTCAAGCAAAACTGGGATATCCTTGGGGTTTTTTGGTTCAATTGCCAAAGTTACCACGGGTTCTGAGACGTAGCTTATGCCTTCAAAAGGAACCATGCCCTCTTTATGCGCTAAGTCAACGAGGGTTTCGCCAGCCTTAACCGTACCAGTCAAAGTTAAAGAAGCTAAATTACCCGCTGGAACCGAGTTGACTTCTTCTCTGAATGAGCCCATGTCAATAGCGACTTGATTAACCACTGTTTCAGCTAAAGCATCGACAAGATGCAGCCTATCACCTTTCTGAACTTTGCCTGAAAACAGTCTGCCTGTGGCAACAGTGCCGCCGTTCGCTTCAGAATGCACGTTGGTTACACAAAAAACAGTTGGCCCATCATCACCACATTTAACCAGCGCTTTGCCAATCTGCGAGTTGATATGCCCATCCCAAATCTTCTCGATTCGGTACGCTTGCGCTTGTCGTGGATTTGGAATCTTCTTGATTGCCATTTCAAAAACTGCTTCGTAAACTGGCAGAGTTTTTTTCAGTTTCTCCTCTTCACGTTTTGCGTAAGCTTTTATTATGTCTGAAAACTTTATGCCCTTCTGCTTTGCCATATTTAACGTGAAGCCCCAACCATGCAACGCTGCCCCAAAAACCACATTGCCCAATGAAGCGCCAACTTTCCACTGGCTCTTGAAGGGATCTTCACCATAAAGTTCTATGAGGTCATTGAAACTGCTGATTATGCGGTCAAGTTTCTTTTGGATTTGCTCCTCGTTTAGCTGCAACTCGGTTATCAGCCGGTCAACCTTGTTGATGAAAAGTACTGGTTGAACTCGTTCCTCAAGCGCTTGCCTTGTTACAATTTCGGTTTGAGCCATAATCTCCTCCACAGCATCTACAACCACCACTGCACCATCAATAACCCGCAGGGCTCTGGTGACTTTGCCTGTGAAATCCACGTGCCCTGGAGTATCCACAAGGTTGATAATGTACGGGTTGCCCTCGTTTTTGATGAGCAGGGTTATGTTGGCTGTTTTTATGGTGATTTTGCGTTTCTGCTCTTCCTCAAGAAAATCAAGCACCCTAGCTGAACCAGCCATCACTGGAGACAGCAAACCAGCACCCGCCAAGAGCGAGTCGGCAAGCGTGGTTTTTCCATGGTCAATATGAGCAATTATGCCTATGTTTCGGACAAGCTCTTTTCTACCCATGAGCTCTTGAATCTGTGGTATCTGCTTGAATCTCGGCATAGCTATACCAAACAGAATCCCAATAATGTTGTCGCCCTATTAAATTTATAATCTCGCCGACGTAGTAGTCATCAGCCTAGAAGGAAGCGACAGGTGAAAGAGCCCATAATCATCCCAGTTGACCAACTGATCCAAGAACCTTACGCGTTCGGTTCTTTGCTTCCCGAACCCCAGCGAAGCTGAACTGCAAAGTCGCCTCCAAGAACTGCGCAGCCACGGCGTCACGGCTCTTGAGTTTTCGGGGACAGCCAGCGTGTTTGGCGTTGCGGTTCCAGTCTTGGGCAAGGGCTTTGTCGGCATCGTAGTAATCGCGCACCTGAATGGGAAGAGAGTGGCTGTCAAAATTCGCAGGGCAGACGCAGACCGAGCCGACCTGCTTCATGAAGCAAGAATGATATCTAAAGCGAACACAGTAAACGTGGCTCCCAAACTGATAGCATCAAGCAAAAACTTTCTTCTCATGCAGCTAATAGACGGCGACCTGCTTCCCAATTGGCTAAAAACAAACAAAGATACAACAGCAGTGAAACAAGTTTTGATGGAAGTCTTAGAACAATGCTTCAGACTCGACCAAGTCGGCTTGGACCATGGCGAACTCAGCAAAGCACCTAAACACTTGCTTGTGGACAAGACACAGAAGCCCTTTATTGTTGATTTTGAAACAGCCAGCGTAGAGCGGAGAGTGGCGAATGTTACAGCGGTTTGCCAGTACCTTTTTGCAGGCAACAGCACCGCATCGAAGATTTTGGCTGAAATTTTTGGAGAAAGAAATAGGTCGGAATTGATTGACGTGTTGAAGGCTTACAAGAAAAACAAAACCAGACGATGCTTTGAGGGTTTGGTTGAGTTTTGCCTTTCTTAGTTTAGTCTATATAAGAACCGAATACTATACGAGTACCATAAGAAAAATGAGGAGGTCTAAGGCATTCAGAAAATTAGAACCCTCCTAGATGTTGATGTCCGAAAAGTGCTTGAGCAGATTGAAGCAAAATACGGCTTGAAGCTGCCGCGGACAGTGATAACCATCGACTACGACGAGGACATAGGCGACCTCTACATACGATTCAAAAACGCTGACACAACTGAAGGCGAACCGACAAACGACGGAAAAACAATAATCCACTATGACAAAAAAGGCAAAATAGCAGCCATCGAAATCACAGACATAACCGCACTCTAACCCTTTTATAAAATGGTAGGTAATAAGTTTCTCAGCATATAGTTTTAAGCTAAAATGTCCTTCAGTCTTTTCTGTTCTTTAGCTTCTTTTATTTCTTTAGCTATGCGTCTGCCCATGTACATGTTTTCGCCATACTTTAGGTAAGCGTAGGGTGAAGTGCCGATGCCAACGTTAGTTCCAGCAACAATGCGTGCTGAAATTTCGAACGTGAAAATTTTCAAGTCGTCTGTTATTACGGTTTCAAGGCAGAATGGTCCAATAATTCCGGGTGGAGCAAGCTCTCTGGCTTTTTTGTGAACGTTGTCTCCCATGCGCATCAGTTCAGGTAGCAATGATTCTCGGAGTACAATGGGAAAATTGCCTACTATAGTGTACGTGGGATTAACATCTATCTCAAGTTGTTCGCTTGCGGGAATTTTGCCAATGGAATCCACGGCTGATTCATAACGCCTGTCAACACAGAGCAACTCCACGTCATCGTTTAGGATTGAACTGAAGTAGCTGGGATAAACGTTTACGCCTAAAGCGTACTCTTGAAGGTGAATCTTACCTAAATCATCTTTTGCAAGCAAGCCACGTTTAACCATTAAATCAAATTTCTGATGAAAGCTCTTAGGCGAGTTAGCCAAAAAGTAGCCTCTGCCACCTTTTGCACCTGGTAGCTTAGCGATGATTAAGCGGTCGATGTCTTCGGGAGTTTTGAATGTTGCTGGTAAGCGTAGTCCCGCTTTTCTTAGCCATTCTTCCTGTGATTTGCGGTTTGCTTCCCAATGGAGCAACTGGCGGTTTCCAAACATGGGCACAAAAAGGCTGTCTGTTAACTCTTCAGTGCTCAAATAAGCGGTAAATGAGCCATGCGGAACCAAAACAACGTTTAGCTTACGTAATCTTTCCTGTAATGCCTCGTTTAAGAGTTCGGTGAAGTCTTTGACGATGATTAACTCGTCAACAAGCGGGTATTTCTTGTACATTATGGCGTCTTTTTCTTTGCAGATGCATACTGTGCGGAAGCCTTCTTCTTTGGCGCCCTTGAAAATGTTGAGTGAGCTGTGGGAGCCTAAAGTGCCGATAGCTAGCTTTTTCTGGTCGTATTTTTCAAGTATTTTGGCGATGTTCGTGCTGGTTATCACGTTACCACTTCCGCAAGCCTGCCTTCCTTAACCGCACGCTTAACTTCCATAGCAACGCGTCTGCCTGGACCAACTTCCATTCCATACTTGTATTTCATGTAAGGCGAAGTGGGTTCAACGCATGGACAACCGGGAACACGTGGGCTAACATCGAAAACGTAGAATTCCAAGTCCTTAGTAACTGCACCTTGCAATGCGAATAGACCTATCATTCCTGGCGGGTACTCTTTTTTGCATGTGTTGACGAATTTTTCTGCGGCTTCAAAGATTTTTTCTATTTGGCTCTCACGCATGGTTGCTCCCATGTGGCCGATTTCAATGTTCTGCGTCGGAATGCTTAGCTCTAATTGCTCTTGAGCTGGCAGGTCTAAGACGCCGTCAAGGTCTGTTTGGATGCGCCTGTCAAAACCGAGCAAATCGATTTCGTCGGTTAAGGGTGACCAAAACAGGTTAGCGTTGAATTTGGCGCCGATAACGTATTCTTCTATTACTGAGTTTTTCAGGGCTTCAGGGGTAATTATGCCTTGTTTTATGCGTTTTTGCGCCGTCTTCTCATACTCTTCAGGCGAAGAAGCATAGAAAAAGGCTCGCTCAATTGCCCGTTCTTTTTCTGGAACTTTTATGATTGCTAAGCGGTCAATTTCGCTAGGTGACTTGAAGGTTTTCGGTGTTGCTATTCCAGCTTTCTGGAGCAGGTACAGCTGGTTTCTTGGTGTGTTGCGTTCTTCTGTTCGGAGCATTGACCTGTTACCCATCAAGGGCACAGCGAACTGGTTCTCTATTGCCTCGTAGCCAGCGTAGACTGAGAATGAGCGGTTTGGAACAAAAATCGTGTTTAAATCGGTGAGTTTTTTCACGTTGCTCTGGCTTGTCATTTTAGAGAATTTATCCAGCATCAGCACATGATCAAAGATGTTTTTGTAATATTTGGTGTAGGTTTTTTCTCTGCCCTTCTGGCACACGACTACAGTTTCAAAACCTTCTTGTTTTGCGCCTGAAGCTATTTCAAGTGCTGAGTGTGAACCTAAAACGCCTATTCGAATCTCTTTAGGATTGTATTTTTTTGTTACTTGCCTAATTTTTTCGCTTAACATTGTTTATTCCTTCATGTAATCCTTATACTTCGCTATTACCTCTTTGAGCTTGGGTGCATCAAACAGTTTACGGGTCGTCATTTCATTTGCCGCTGCCATGTACATTTCGCTAATGATTGCCTTAAGCCGCGGGTCAAGTTTGGGAGGCTGCGATTTGCAGAGTGCTTTCCAGTCTTGTATGCCTTTGACTTCAGTGGCTTTTTTGGCTTGCTCCAGATCCTTGTACCAGCTTGTTTTCTTGTAGAATTGCCTTGCAACTTCCTTGCTCACATGCACGCCATCGTAGGTGAATCTGCACTCGTCTAAGGTTCCAACCACATCGACTATCATTAGTTTTCTTTTGTTGTCGAAGGCTAACTCGATTTTTCCATCCTCATTCTTCAAATTTGCATGAGAAGCCACTTCGGTTATGGTTGCATCCGCTTTAAGTAGCGTAGCCTTTACGTTGTTTAGTTCTTGGTCAGTTAAGCCAGCGATTCTCTGCGCTTCAGCCCATGACAAGTATCGGTCGGTCTCTTCAAGTTTAGTGCTAACATCAAAAATAGGCTTAGCCAACTGTTCACCTGGCTTCGGGTAGTGGTCTAAGCCTAAATCTTCTATTGTGATTTTTCTTTGTTGAAGCCGTTTGAAAACTGATGAGCCTTCTGGCAAGCCGTTTCTGTAAATTATTTCGAGCGGAATTAGGCAGTTTTTCAGGTTAGGCGTGTAAACGCTGTAGTCATGCACGATTTTGCCGTTAACTACGCTTGTTTGCGGTTTGTAAACGTTAACCAAACAAACTTCCATGATGCTTGAAGGCTGTTTTAGCTCCTTGAATTTGACTACTTTGCCGTTTGCATCAACTAGACCTCTATAGTGAGTGTTGATGCCTTTTTCCTCTAAGCGTTCAAAGCAGTAAGCTCCCATAATGCAGAGCGCTTCGCCTTTGCCGTCAATGTGGTCAGGCATTTCTCCCCAGTCAAAAACGCTATAACGGTCTGAAAAATGGAACCTGCCAATGCCCATTATGTCTCGGGTTGGCTTCTTGATTACTTCGAGGTCTTTCACGCTGCCCATGCTGTTATCCCTATGTTATCTTTAGTTCTAGCAGAATATTCTATTTTAGCTTATATCGCTTTAGTCTTGGCATTCGCTATGTTTAGCCATTGACAAGGGTTTCTGAATCGATTAAAAATAGAATGCGGTTATGTTTACTTTAGTTTCTTTACTGATTCATTAGCTTTATCAAGCTCTTTCTTCTTGGATGCTTGATAATTCTTAACGCTCTCCGCCATCGCGCTGTCATCTAAAGCGAAAATTTTCGCTACAGCAATCGCTGCACCTTCAGGCTCAATAGTTACAACAGAACCTATGCCGCTTGGCACTCTAAGCGAAGAGTAAATGTCTACTCCGCTGTATTTTTCGGAGTACGGTGGACATGCAATCACAGGCTTAGATGAATTGCCATCAACAAAAGCGCTGAGTGCATTCGAGCGGCCAGCAACAGTAACGTAAACTACTTTTTCGTTTTCGAAGTCTTTTATTATTTCAAGCACTTTCTCCGGAGTTTTATGAGCAGACGCAACCCGAAACTCGTAGCTTACTCCTAAAAGTTTAAGGTACTTGGCTATTTCCCTAGAAAAATCCAAATCCCGCTCTGAACCCATAACTATTATTGCTTTTCCAGGCATGACTGTTTCACAATATTTGCTAACTAAAAACTGGCTAATTAACTAACCTGTCTAAACAGTTGTTGCGCCATATCAACCACATTCCTTTATTATCCAATTTTCGCTGTTTATGCTTGTTTTCAAAAGAAGCCTAACCAAGCAGTTCAAGCAATATTTTCGTTATCCGTTCTGCTGCCGCTTGGACTTCAGCGGTTAAACCTTCACCAAACTCCATACTCTTCGGCTCAATTAAAAGCAAAGCGATTTTTGCGCCAGTCGCCTGCTTAACGTACTCACAAAAAATCCGCAGAGGCAACAGATGCGTCGTAATTGCCGAAAAACTGGCAATCTTTTCAGCGTCAACAAGGCTGGCTTCCCCGGGATTTAACCCTAAAAAAGCAGCATCAATCAACAGCACATGCGTGGGGTTGAACTCTTCTATGTCTAATAGGTAGCTTTCTGGAACCGTCTCGCATTCCAGCAGGCAAACGGTTTCTGGCAATTTGCCTTTTAGTTTTTCAACAATGTTTAATCCTACATAATCGTCTGAGCGTATGGGGTTCCCTATCCCAGCTACAACAACTTTCTTTGCGTCAGCAAACCAGTTTTCAAGTTCTCTTTCGATTTCACCTGACATGAAAGCACCAGTGAAAAGATAATAAGCGTTAAAGCTAGAAAAGGTTTACCACGTACATCCTAACAGCGAGCGCCGCAAGCAGCACGCATCTAAAACAAAACCTGTGAAGCCGTAAGAAAACAGCTTAACATAGATAAATTTGCGGTGTCGGGGCAGAAAGCTTTTGTCGAGACAATTGGGGAGTAGGCTAGATTTGTTCGATCGCGTAAAAGTTTTGTTCAAACAATCCAGTCAGCAAAAAATGTAAATTTAGAGCAGGAGATTGCTTGCAAAAACCGTGTTTTTAGATTAGTTCGATTGTCACGTGGACTTCTTCTGGCACACGGATGCGCATGATTCTACGCATAACTCGTTCTTCAGAGTCAATGTCGATTAAGCGTTTGTGAATGCGCATTTCCCACCTGTCCCACGTTGCGGTTCCTTCACCTGAAGGCGCTTTTAAAACTGGCACTCGCAATCGTTTTGTGGGTAATGGCACTGGACCATTGATTTTTACGCCTGTCTTTTGAGCTATGCTTTTCAGTTCTCCGCATACCTCTTCTAGTTTGCCGTAATCTGTGCTTGTGAGGCGTATTCGTGCTTTTCTAACCATTTTGGTCCATCAATCCATTCTTTTGCCGTTTTATATATGTTGGTGACACCTTAGAGATTTAAGCGGAACATAAAAACCTATCGACGCATTTTTCAGGCTTATCGTCTAGTTTTTTGAGCTGTCATAAAAGATTCTTACCCAACTCAAACATAATCAAACTACTTATATCTCCACTAAACAAAATTAGTTTGGCGTCATATATGACTATAACTAAGCCTTTGTATAAGCGAGACTGGTTTCAGGTTTTCTTTATTGGAGTCGTGTTAACTTTTGTTGGATTCATTTTAAGCGCGAATGCAATTCTTGCAACCATTCCTAATGCTGTAACTTCCGTATGGTCAGGCGTTTTCTTGGGAATGGGCATGACCGATATGGTGGGTAGTGCGGCAATTCGGCAATTAGAGAAAAAGCTGGACGCAAAAATGTTGAACTAAAGGCATCACAATAATCTTTGTCGAGCACTAAATCGCACAAATCTTCAACCTCTGTCACTCAAAATCCTTGCAATTTTTTTGATGATGAAACATTTGCCTATTTTAAGGAAGGAAGTTAAAATTTAATAGATCCCTCTCAGTCTTGCCCCAGCCATTCAAGACACCCCCTGCTCAGCATTCTCAATTTCAAACAAAGCCCTCTTCGTAATCTCCTCAAGCTCATGAAAATTAGCATCAAAATTTAACGCCAAACCAGCAAGGAAAATCCGCACCATAACCGAAACCGCTTCAATCTGCTTCTGATTCAAAATAAAACCCTCCTTAGGCTATTAAAAAAAGAAAAAGAGAGAGGGTTGCGGGAGATTTCGCCACCCCGAGTAAGATAAAAACCTATCGACGCACAAAACAAAGCTAAAGCGTAAATTCCAAGAGAATACTGCGCCTATCCTCATCGGTACCTAATTTTTTGAAAAGCAGATTTGCAAACAAAAATGACCCTGCCCTCTACCTGCCTGCTTTTTAGACCTATATTTACCAGCTAAAAAGTACCTGCCTCCCGGCTCTGTTACCTCTCCGACTGTTTCATCTCCATGTTACTTTTCGTCTGCTAATTTGCGTAAAGTTATTTGACTTGACTCGAAAGCAAGAATCTCAAACAGTTCCAAAGTTTATTATACATCGTGCTCTCAATAAGAAACTAGTGATGTCTTGTGACTCAGGAACAAATAAAGTTTAAGCAAATTTCCGCAAAGCTTGTTGGCAGCAACGTGGTAAATTTCCGTTTAGAAGATGGTAACCTGCTAAAAGTTCATGTAGAACTGGCAAGAGTAGGTGTTGCTATAGATAGAAAAGCACCTGATGGTACGCCTATTTACAACTTTATATTGAATCCAAGAGTTGAAATTGAGACAAAGGACAAGACGTTTTATGCTCCAGCACCGCCTATACCAACTCAGAGTACAGTCAACAAAAAAAGTGAACAGGCTTACACAACCTAATTACTAGCAAAAACTTAAGGCAAAACCAAGCAGGGTTTTTTCTATTCAAGCTTTCACGCGGTCTTAAGTAGTTTTTGGAATAATCTTTAATAATTCATAAAAGATATAATGATTTACTTCTAGAAGAAATTAAGGTGTGGCTAGATGAAATTAACATTACCCAATGGGCAAACTTTAGATGCCGAACAAGTTCAGTTTACAATTAAAGGTGAAAATTTTAGCGAATATACATTGTCCGATGGCAACACAATAAAAGTTCATGTTATACTCACAGAGGTATATCGCTTAGAACAGACAGACCCTTTAACAGGTAAACCCAACTACCTAATAAAATCTGCACAAGTAGTTAGTGTAGCTTAGCGGTTAGGTGTTAGTGACGCTTCAAAAAATAAAAGAAGAAGCAACAAAAAGCTATTCCTTAGATTGCAAAAATTATTCTTTAGTACTTACTGGGGCTCAGATTCAGTCGATTACAACTGAAAATGCAGCTATAACTATTACAGGAACCGCAGACTTTAGAATGCGCGGTGATTTAACTTCTTGTTCAAATTGGGTTATTCCAGACCTTAAGCAACCTGTTAGTGGTTACTTAGTTGTTGACGATAATACAAAATTAATCGAGTTAAAAGGTGACATTCCAATAGATGAAGCTAAAAAACTTGTATTTAATTATATAGAGCAACATAATGGCGCAAGAACAAGCGACATAATTTTTGACCTATGCTTAGACCCCGAGATTGTGCTAAAAGCCTTGAATGAATTAGGTACAGAAAACAAGGTAGAGTGCAAGGATGCCCAATCAAAATCAGAACAAAAGTGATATATTTCCTTCGGCTGGGTGTAAAGTTTATTTTGTTTCAGCAACAGTATATGCAAGAACCATTGAAAAGAATAACAAACCTGTTAAAGGGTCAAGTTCACACAGAACCCAAATGGCAAAGGTTGAAGATGGCTATTGCTTGATTGACCAAAATTGGTATATTAAACCTCGTGCATAATTTTTCTACTTGCGTTTTGTATTAGGATTTTCCGCTTGTTTTTCCGTATTAATTAGATGCCTTTTGGGTTCGGTAAATCTTGGACTTTTGAAGCGTTCTGAATCAGAGTTTTCCACTTGTTTTCTCCCTCTATCATTATTCCGCATGCTTCACTAGGCGTTTTTCCGTCTAAGCCTTGGTGCGGTCGAATGTAGTTATGAAATATCTGATAACCCGTTAGGATTGCTGTATCGTTAGTTTTTAATCCGCGCATCGTCTTTTCTCGGTCACGGATTTCTCCATTCATGCGCTCCATTTTGTTATTGTTATGCAGTTTTCCATCAAGCGTTATTTTGCGTATATGTTGGGCTTCATCAAAAACTTCTTTTGATGCTACAAAGTAAGAGGATAAACCATCTGTTATGAGGGTTTTTGGCTGTTTTTCCATTAACCGTTTTGCCATCATGAATAGGTTTCTTGCGTCATGCTTTTCTTTGGTTTCAGCGACTTCTTGACTTATGAGGAAACGGGTTTCATCGTCCATTATGGCAAATAAATATTTCAGATTGCCCCTAACCTTAACATAGATTTCATCTGCTCTCCATGTATCGCTAACATTGGGAGTTATTCTGTCAGCATAATCTTTCATCAAAGCAACGTACTTCTTAATCCACATGAAAACCGTTTTATGAGTAACGTCAACGCCTAACAGTTTCAGAGACTTTTGAGTATTCCTTAGACTTTCACCGCTAAAATAAAGTTGCATAGCGGTTGTTATGGCTTGAGGATTATGCTTCATACGTTCAAAGCCAATGTTAATGGTGAAGTAGTGTTGGCATTCTCGGCAATAGAATTTTTGAATTGTTCCTGACTTGTTTTTTCTCAAGCCGTCTTTTTTGAGGTTATTTGAACCGCAAAATTGACAGTTGCTAACATTAACTTCTTGAATAACTCGGTTAACTGCCACCTCACTTCTTAATTGGCTAGAGAAATCAACCGCAAAGATATGTTTGCAAATTAGGTGTCGGTACTTGTTATCTGGGCATTCACATATCCATTCATTGTCAACTTTCTTACGGTGTACTCTCCGTTATGAGACTGTGACTTAACGGTGTAAGTGCAACCGTCTATTCGTTTTACTTGTCCGCCAAGTTCTGCTATTGCTTGACCGCGTTCTTCTCTTGAGGTTAGTTTTGTTGCCATGTTAATCTACCTACACATAGTATATATAACTACATATTTAAACATATTGGCAAACCAATAATTAAACTTAAATACTACCTGTAGGTATATGTCTTTAGAAGGTAACTAAAATGAGTTTGAAAAGTAAATTAACTGAAGCAAGACCAGGCTCGCCATCTTTGCGAGCTACAGTTCCAGAAGGAATAGTAGCTTTTCTTGACCTAAAAGAAAGCGATAAACTTGAGTGGAAAATGGAGATAATAAACGGCTGCAGGGTTGCCATTGTGAGGAAGTTAGATGTATAGTGAGCGAAGATTGATGCCAAAAGGTGCGATAATTGACGAAGCAGAGAAATTCATTGACCAATGGTCAAAAGGCGACATAGTTATAATAGCTGAAAGAGTCAAAACTTTAACATATACCTATGTTGACGGAAAAGATATTTTTAGAAGAGCTAAGAAGCACACTACATCTTTCCCTAACGAATTAGGTTTTAAAATAGCTACATATCAGTTTCAAAAAGACTTTGGAAGTGACCGCGAACTTGTTGAATCAGCATTTGACCTCACAGCATTGGTACAGAAAGCGCGTGCCTATGAAGCAATTAAAGATAAAAACCAACAGCAGAAAGACTATGAGCAAGAAATTGAACGGCTAAAACAAAGATTAGATTCCTTGCAAAAGTTGAATGATAAATTAGTCATTGATAACAAAAGATTGCACAATATCGTAGATGCTAATAAAAACAAGGGGCAGTGGGGAACCGAAATTGGAGATGTCAGCAAACCCTAATTCTGCAATTGTTAAATGCTCACATTGTAATACAATTTTATCCTCTGAAAATTTTGAAGCACATAAATGCAATCTGGAATTAAAAGAATGTAAAAGAATAGAGGTTATCTATTTCTGTGATGACTCCTACAAAAACAAGAAATTAATGACTGGTTGGGGAACAGATGGCGTACTCTATACTTTTGAGGTTGTACCAAGAAAACCAATCCCGATAGCAATCCCGTTGAGCAGACGAAATGTAACAGGCTTTAGAGAAGATAACGGAACAGACGAAGAGGTACCAGTACCTGCCTCCCCCCTCCCGCTATTTGCTACCCAAACAACAAAACAAATAGTATACCCCCTCCCCCTACCCAAAATTTACCAAACTTATAGCAAACTTGTTTTTGTCAAGAAACCTTGACTAAATCATAGGCGCTTAGTCCAGAAACCTTGACAAAAACCCTTTTATTGCTAACCATTTTTTAGGTAAATTTGGATGAGCATGAGTAAAAAAGCAATAGCATTGACACTCATCTTGTCACTTCTTGTCTCTGTGTTAGCTGGAACACTGTTAATCCAAAATGGAGCAAGGACATTCATCGTTCAGGGGGACATAACCTCTAATAATAACACAATCATTAACGGGAATACAAACGCAAACGTCACCATACAGTCCCCAGAAAATAATAAGACCTATAACGAAAACAATGTTACATTAGCTTTTACAATAGAATCCGATGTTGTACCAATGGAAAATTTTAGCGGGGGTCTTTTTGACCTTTTTTTAAGGCATGGCTGTGCTTTGGATTATGACACATCTAAACTTGTTGACCTAATCGTAAACACTAACCTCCTTGATGAATTCCCAGAAAACGTTTCCGTAGCTCTCTCGGATATAGGAAATAGTTATGTGGGCAACGCGACCCTAACTGATTTATCCCAAGGACCCCACAACGTAACAGTCTGGATAAGAGCTGATTCATTTTGGTTGTCTTATAGTTGTTATGTGTGGTCTATTTTCGCAACAGTTTCATTCAACATTGACTCCATCCCGCCAAACATCTCAATCCTATCTCCAGAAACCAAAGCTTACAACACATCTGACGTGCCGCTGGATTTCACGGTTAACAAGACGGTTTCGCAAATCTCGTATAGCCTTGACGGACATGAGAACATTACTACTACAGGGAATATGACGTTGACTCAGTTATCTGATGGAGCACATAACGTGACGGTTTACGCAACTGATGAGGCTGGAAACGTTGGCACTTCACAAACCATCAATTTCACCATAACTAAGCCAGAGCCTTTCCCAACAGTCCCTGTCGCCGTTGCTTCCATGGTAATAGTAGCTGTTGCCTGCGTAGGTATACTCCTATACTTAAGAAAAAACAGACATTAGTTTATGCTGTGAATTTTTTTCCAAGCTCTTCTGCCCAAGCTTCTACCTTAACCATGTCTCTGTTGTCGGTGACGGTTTTTCCAAGGATTTTTATGCGCCCGCCGAAGGCTTCCGTAGCTACAGGATTAATCTTAGGATACTTAGCTAACGTGTTTTCTACGAATTTGATTTTTGCTTTCTCATAGCTTCCAAGCGACCCAGCCTCAGCCGAGGAAACAAAAAAAGCCACACGTTTGCCACTGAGGTCATTTTCAAGAAACTTTAACACTTTATCATAAACTCTGCCAGCCCTGACGCCTCCGCCGATAACCAAATTTCTGTACTGTGAAAGGTCAGGCACTTTTTGCTCTTTCAAGTCAACTAAGTCAACTTCTAATTGATATTTGGAACGTAGGATTTCTGCTATTTTCTGTGCTGCCTCTTCAGTGGCTCCGCCCTTAGTTTCATAAGCTATTAGAGCCTTGTTTCCATCCATCTCTAAGCACTGCCATGTGACTCTTCAGTTGGCGCTATCCTTGTGCCGCAGCTATGACAGAAAATTGAGCCATACGGGTTCTTTGTTTTACAGTTAGGACAAACAATGTTTTCTCGTTGTGCAGATTTTTGCTGCATGTTCTTTCCTGCTCTTTGGATGGCTGCGTGCGTTTCATGCGCTGCAATGTTGAATGCTCTCTCAAGCTCTATTCCAACCTTATAAAAAGCATCCCGCAGCTCATCAGAAGGATAAGCCGCGTTTGCAGCTTTACCCTTCTCGGTTTTAGTGCCGCATTTAGGGCAAAAATAAGCGTCATCTGGGATTTTTTCACCGCACTTAGAACAGTAAACCAAATTTTTTCACCATATGTATGCATCATATACTGCGAATTTAAGCCTTTACTGAGTTTCAAAATAAAGACAAAAATAGCATAAGAAAAAACTGGCTCAGAATCGATTAATCTGTGAGCTTTTGTTTTGCCTCTTCAATAAGTTTAACCGTCTGCAATCGCCATGGCTCAAAGTTCTGCGGCGTTGCTGGGTAAGTGTTGTAGTGTGCGCCGACCTGCCTCATCATTGTAACCGTTAACCGAAGTTTGTTGAGGAAGCCTACTCGCCTTATGCCTCGGAATACTCGTTTGGCGGTTTCAGTTATGTTTAGGTGGAAGTCGTCGCCCATGCCTGCCTTTAACACGTCATCTTCGGTCATGAGTTTCTGGTTCATGCCGTAGTTTAGGTCTTCGTCGCTACAAGATAATAGGAACATGCGGAATACGTCTAAACTTGCCTGTTTCTTTCCATATGTCTCAATATATTTCTTGTTGTGTCCCCACAAGGCTTCTTTGGTAGGCTCACCTTTGGCTAATGCTTCAACGATTGTTTGCCCAGCAAAGTACCCGCTAAGCATCGACGGACCAATGCCGCCGCCATGAATCGGATTTACCAGAGAGGCAGCATCCCCAACCAACATTACACCGTCAGCAACCATGTTATCCAATGGTCTCCGTGTCGGATCAAACCATGCACCCCCATTCAAAACAAGTGACCCTTCAAAAGCAGGCTTAGTAAAAGTGTTATCATATAGCTGCTTTTTTGGACTGGGATATTTGCCGCGCATGCATATGCCTAAGCCAACGTTGACTCTGGCTCCGCCTTTGGGAAAAATCCACACGTAACCGCCCGGAGCAACTTTTTGGTTGAGGTAAATTTCGCAGTAACGGGTGTTCTCGGTTTCCTGTTTTAGCTGGCGGATTTCCCGATAACATGCTTCCACATCCTCGTTCTCTACTTCACGGTCTATGCCCATTTCCGCGGGAAGCTGGTGTCTGACAACGCCGAAAAAGCCGCTAGCATCAACAACAACCTTGCTCTTCAACTGCAAGGTTTGGCCTGTTTTCATGTTTTTTGCCACTACGCCAGCTACTGCGCCTTTCTCAATTATTGGCGAGCGGAAATTCATGTTATCCTCAAGAACAGCGCCTCTGTCGGTTGCTTTTTTCAGTAGCCATTGTCCGAACAGCCGCCTGTTAAGCAAGTAACCGACAAAGTCCTTGTCCGCTATGGTGAAAACCGTGTTTTCGTCAGGTGAATAGATTTTGATGCCGTCAATTCGTGTTTCCAACTCGCCGCCTGAAGGTTTTTCTAAACCCAGAAACTTTAGATGATGCTCTCCGAGAGCGTCGCCGCAGATTTTTTCTCCAATCTGCTCGCGCTTTTTCTTTTCAACTATGCAAACTTTTAAGCCTGATTCAGCGATGGTTTTTGCAGCTAAGCAGCCTGCTGTTCCTGCGCCAACAACTATGGCGTCATATTTTTCCAAGAGTTCTCTCCTCCGTGACCTTCTTGATGTACTTTGTATACCTTGTTGTATTAGTAAACCCTTATAAACTATGAAGTGAGCCAAGTTACACCGAGTGTAAACCAGATGAGTGTTCCACCATTAACTTTAAGCGCTGAATTCCGCAAAATCGTAGAAGCACGTATGGATCAAGTGTTGAAGGGCATAGAGGAAACGTTTAATCAAATAATAGAGACTCAGAAGATAACGCCCACCGAACTCAAGGACGAACTTGAAAGCCTACAAGGAAGCTTCAACCTCTTGTTCCAGAAATGGAGCCTTGAAATCCTCTATACGCTACTGCTTAAAGACGCAATTGGCTTTGGCGAAATCAAAAAAATCTTAACCGTCAATTCCCGCACGCTGTCGGACAAGCTGAAGATGCTTCAGAAACACGGTTACATAACAAGAAATGTTATTGCTGGTCCGCCATTAAGAGTGGAGTATGCTCTAACTTCTAAGGGAAAAAACACTGTACTGCTTGCATTACCGCTTCTGTATTATTCAAGCTCTTCCGAAGTTAAGGCTTAACTGATTTCTTTTCATTTCTCTTAAATGATTGAGGCAGGCTTGTAGTTTCTTTTACAGTTTCAAAAACCATGCACGTCAACGTCTTCTCTAAACCCTTAATCAATCGTAACTTGTCAACTACAAACTTGCCGATTGCGTCAACGTTTTCAGCACGAAGTTTCACAAGCAGGTCCCAGTCGCCAGTGATGATATGCACTTCCTGAACTTCAGGAAACCGCGCTATCTCCTCGGCAACGGCTCTTTGAGAAACTGGGGCATCGTCGGTTTTTGCCCTGTATGAGACGGAAGCTAAGATGAAGGCTGCTGTGCCTAAATTCAGCTTTTCGGGAGACAGGATTGCCCTGTACTGTTTTATTATGCCTAGTTCTTCCATGCGTTTTGTTTTGGCGAAAACTGTGGTTATTGGCGAATTGATTTTTTTGGAGATTTGTTTGGCTGTGAGTTTGCTGTTTTCTTGTATCAGTAGGAGTATGGCTAGGTCTTTTTCGTCAAGTTTAGCGCTCATATGTAAATATTACAAGCTTCAAGTATAAAAGCTTGTGTTTATTGTAATTTATCCATGTTTTATTATAAAAAATTTATTATCTACTTTGCATAGTGTAATTTCCAATAATTAACATAAAGTGAACACAGTTGAAAAGCAAACAAGAAACCATTCAAATCGAAATCCCAAAACCCTTAGACCAACTTTCACCAAGCGAAATAGAAAGAAAAGCCTGCATAGGCAAAATAATGACTTACACGCTAAAAAGCCTCACTTCCACATTCGTAGATCAAGGCTTCCAATGGCTGCTTCCAGTAGCTCTAAGCCAATGCACTGATCCGCTGTGGCCAGACCCAGGCGCATCCATAGATAAAAGAATAGAAGTAGACATTTACGGCAAACCAGTACGCACAACAGCAAGCATGATTATCCACAAACTCGTCGCCGCATCAACCGCTTATCCGAAACTTTTCATACTTTCACCCAACATACGCATCGAGAAAGCAGAACGCGCCGCAACAGGCAAACACATCTACGAGTTCACACAGCTAGACTTTGAAGCAAGAGACGCCACCTCAAAAGACATCATCACTCTTGTAGAAGACGCCATATGCACTCTAATTAAGGACTTAAAACTTGACATGAAAGGAGAATTAACCACTCTCTGCCGCTGCGACACTCTTAAGGCACTCAAGGCGCCATTCAAAATCTACGACCGCGTTGAACTTGAAGCTAAATACGGCGCAGACGGTTGGGAAGCTGGCTTAGCCAAAGAAACAACCCAGCCCGTTTGGGTAACAAACATCCCTAGAGAATTCTATGATTACGAAGACTTCAAAACAGGCAAATGGGACAACTACGACCTGTTCCTGCCACAGTACGGCGAAGTGCTATCGGGCGCTAAACGCGAATGGGAATACGCGAAAATCTCAAAGAAAATTGAGCGCGACCAAGTCAAAAAAGAAAACTATGCATTAGTGCTGAAAATGGCAAAAGAAGGCCGATTAAAACCCACTGCTGGCGGAGGCATCGGCATGGAACGCTTAGTAGGCTGGATTGCAGGCGTCAAACACGTAGCTGAAACACAGCCCTTTCCACGTGTGCCTGGAACTGTAAATGAACTCTGATACTGTGTAAAGAAACATGCTGGTGATTAATACAATCCTCAACTTTTCTTTGTCTTGCACAAAGTTTATCATTTACTTATTCAACTCACTGAAAGGAAAAGCGATTAAAAATGCCTAACAAATCTGGATTTACGCTGAAAACCAAAGTTTTCTCTGAATCACAGAGAGGGCACTGTTAAAGGTGTAAAGAAATGGCTATAATGAATCCATACCTTGAGGCTCTACAACCAAAACTTAGCGAATCGGACTTCAAAAAACTAAGCGCCATGGACAACCCTAATGTCCATGAGTTTATAGCTAAAGAAAGTGACCTCTGCCACCCCGAGAAAATCTTTATCTGCAGCGACTCAGCCGAAGACATCGCACACGTACGCAAACAAGCATTCGCCTCAGGGGAAGAACAAGCAATCTTAACCCTTCCAGGACACGCTATCCATTTTGACGGCGAATATGACCAAGGACGAGACCGCCAAGCCACCAAGTACCTTGTACCCAAAGGAATTTCCCTAAGCAAAGCCCTCAACCAAATCGACCGACAAGAAGGCTTGGCTGAGGTCAGAGGTTTCCTTCGGGATTCCATGCAGGGAAAAACAATGATTGTCCGCTTCATCTCACTGGGTCCACCAGATTCCATCTTCACTATTCTTGGCTTGCAATGCACAGACTCATGGTACGTCGCACATTCAGAAGACCTGCTTTATCGCCCTGGCTATGAGCAATTTGTAAAAGCAGGACCAAAAAGCGACTTCCTACGTGTCCTACACTCTGCAGGAAAATTAAACGGGGACATGGTCAGCGTAGAATACAATAAAAAATGCATCTACATCGACCACATGGACAGCACCATCTACAGCGTCAACACCCAATACGCTGGAAACTCCGTAGGCTTCAAAAAACTAGCCTTCCGCTTGGCTATTCGTAAAGCAAGCAGTGAAGGATGGCTAGCAGAACACATGCTACTCATGGGCGTCTTTGGTCCAGGTGGACGCAAAACGTATTTTGCTGGAGCTTTCCCAAGTGCCTGCGGAAAAACCTCAACCGCTATGCTTCCAGGCGAAACAATAATTGGCGACGATATAGCTTACATTCGAGACATTGATTCTGCGGCTCGAGCGGTGAATGTTGAATCAGGCATATTCGGCATCATACAAGACGTTAACCCAAAGGATGACGCATTAATTTACAAGGTGCTAACTCGCCCGGGAGAAATAATATTCTCCAACGTGCTAGTTAAGGATGGTAAACCATACTGGCTTGGCATGGGGCAAGAGCTCCCTAAAAACGGCTTAAACTATACTGGAGCATGGTATGAAGGCAAAAAAGATGAGAATGGCAACGAGATTCCGCCTGCCAGCAAAAACGCTCGTTATACAGTATCCCTAAAAGAATTGGAAAACTGTGACCCTGAACTTGCCAATCCTATGGGTGTTGAATTAGGCGGCATAATGTACGGCGGACGGGATACTAAGGCTTACGTGCCTGTTCAGCAGAGCTTCAGTTGGGAGCACGGCATCATCGCTTATGGTGCATCACTTGAGACTGAAACCACTTTCGCTACCATCGGTGAAGAGGGCGTTCCCGAAATTAACATGATGAGCATCCAAGACTTCATCTCAATCCCATTAGGCAAAAACGTTCACAACAACTTGAATTTCGGAAGGAAACTCAAGAAGCAACCAGTCATCTTTGGAGTGAACTATTTCCTCAAAGAAGTAGACAACGGCAAATACCTAAACAGTCCACAAGACAAGCATGTTTGGTTAAAATGGATGGAACTAAGAGTACACAACGAAGTAGACGCCTTAGAAACTCCAACAGGCTACATTCCAAAATACGAGGACTTACGCAGGCTATTCAAACAAGTGTTACGCAAAAACTACGCTAAAGAAGACTACATTAAGCAATTCACTATCCGCGTTCCAGAAAACCTAGCAAAGATTGAACGGGTACAACGGTTCTATCAAGAAAACGTCACTGACACGCCACTAGAACTATTCGGCATACTATACTTGCAACGCGCTCGCCTGCTGGAAGCCAAAGAAAAATATGGTGATTACATTGCACCTGAGAACTTTGAGAAAGAAAAAGGAGCGTAGCAATTCAAGATGGAAAACGTGGAAAAACAACACTTTCTTTGGGTCAAATTTTTAAATGTATCTTGTATACTGACTAGAAATTCATAACCGTTAATTAAATAATAGCAATTAATGAAAATTCAAAGAAAACGGAGTGAAGAAGAATGATGATGAAAAAGCCGGACAAAAAAGATTCGGCATACACGATAAATTTGGCCATTATCGAAGGCGACGGTTCTTTCCCATGCCCCGAATGCGGAATGGTAATCTCACCTGAAGACGAGTCAGAGGAGAACTATAGAATCGTAGATACTAAAGTTGCCAAAGATAAACTTGCTGAATTAGTAATCGTTTGTGGCAAATGCCGAAGCACCATAAAACTTACCGGTTTTCAACAGGACTTTGACGCTTAGCTTGGCAAGAAGTTTTTTTTAACTTTATTTTTCATTTTACCATTGAAGCGCAGGTCACTTAGGCGTTAATGGGGAAAGATAAGATAAAGAAAACAATTAACATCAGGCAGGCTAGTTTGGATGCAACGCGTTTGGTTTGCAGGCAAATAGTTTATTTTGTCTATCAACATTACTCGAATGTTGATTTGTATGCTGATTGAGACGTTCATTGTTGGCATGTTATCAACAAACTGCTACGTCGTTAACTCCCAACAAACTAAAGAGGCGATTATAATAGACCCAGGAGTGGAATTTTCTTCTGAAGCTGAACAAATTTTCGATTACATAACTCAAGGCACATTAAAAGTAAAGTTAATCGTGAACACTCATGGTCACCAAGACCACATCAACGGCGACGCCATTTTCCAAAAAAAGTACAATGTGCCCATCTGCATTCACAAGTATGATGCCCCTTTTATTGAAGGGTTGGAAAAAGGCGAGTTTCCTGCTACTGTCCTGTTAGAGGAT
This sequence comes from Candidatus Bathyarchaeota archaeon, assembly GCA_963715865.1. Classification (GTDB taxonomy): domain Archaea; phylum Thermoproteota; class Bathyarchaeia; order Bathyarchaeales; family Bathycorpusculaceae; genus Bathycorpusculum. The sequence continues at coordinate 1,420,442 of OY970280.1, read as the reverse complement.
GATAGCTTAATCACGTTTGGCAATGAATCTTTGAAGGTTATGCATACGTCTGGACATACACCTGGCAGCATATGCCTTCTTGGAGAAAGACTTGTTTTCACCGGCGACACATTGTTTGCTGGTGGGATTGGCAGAACAGATTTCCCCGGAGGCTCAGACGCTGACATGCGGATGTCTTTGCAAAAGTTGGTCCGTTTGCCTGATTATTTTTTAGTTTACCCTGGGCATGGCGCTACATCTATAATGGGTGAAGAAAAAAGGGTTAATCCATTTCTAAACAGCGAGGATGCTTTTTGATCGATTTTTTGCTGGATTAGCTTATTTCTTGCAGTGCACGCAGACGCTTGATAATGTTAGGATGAGTTGAGAAGATTTCAAGGAACCTGTCCGCTTTTGTGGGTTCTCTTGAGAGTGTTTCTTGAAGCAAATCTTTTTTGTTTGCAGCATGGGTTGCGTGTAACTCTGCAGAATCAGCGTTTGCTCTGTCAGGGTCAGCGATAAATAACGCTTTAAAGGCACTGTTATTTTTTTGTTGTTGTTTGTTTGGTTTGCCAGCGTGTCGGCTTTCGTCAACTATTGTTACTAGACCAGTTGAGAGCTTTTCTGCGCCGTTATCAACCACTGAAACGCTGTGCCTGTCAGCATAGTATTCGCGCAGTCTGCTTAGGTATAGTGTGAATAAGGTTAGTATCCAAGAGAAAGCCATAAAGCCCAAGCCTATTAACGCGTTGTTGCCCTGGCTTTTGCGTTGGCCTCCGCCGAAAATGCCTGAAAGCATAAACGTGTAACCAATGTAATAGAACAATGCGGGTAGGAAAGAAACTACCATCATGGCCTGCACGTCATGGTGCTTTAAATGGCCAAGTTCATGTCCTAGGACAGCTTCAACTTCGCCATCGTCAAGAGATTTTAAAAGCCCTTGTGTTACGGCGACGCGGTTACCTGTTAAGGGTGAGCCGTAAGCGAACGCGTTTGGAAGCGGAATCTGTGATAACATGAGTTTTGGTTTGGATATTCCGCTTTTCTTGCTTAGGTCATCAACCATCTGGTGCAGTTGCGGGTTTTCATTTTGTGTAAGTTCTCGAACTTTGTATATTGCACCTATAAGGTAAGGTGCCAGTAGCCATTGGGCTATGTTGAGGACTACTACGAGGACTCCTATGGTTATTAAGTCAAAGCCTATTCCAGCCACGGTTAAGATGACTGCGAATATAAGTGTGGATAAACCAAAGATTATGGCTAAAGTTCCAGCCATAGAAAGCCTAAGTTTCCAAGCGTTCATGCATCGGTCACTGTCATTCTCCAATGTTTTTCTATGGACGCTTATAACTCTTATGCGTTAATATTATTGTTAGCAAAGATTTAGCTGTTCGCACTTTACCTGCTTGGCTTTAGCTTAAAATTTTTTCGAGCCGCTTAAATATCAATAGCACTTACTTTCTTATCTACTGGAGTATCAAGTATTGACTGAAAAGCACGATTGGCAGCATCTTTACATGCTCCTTAAACTGGCGGAAATGGGTGCTTACCGCAGAATCGCCAAAATTTCAACTGAATATTTAGCTAGGAAACTTGGGATTTCCCAGCAAACCGCGTCACGCTATCTAATAGAGCTTGAGCGCAAAGGATGGATACAGAGGAATATAACTCCGGAAGGGAGCTTGATTAAAATTGAGGAGCAAGGAACTAGAGAACTGCAAAGGCTTTATTCTAACTTGAAATTTCTGATTGAAAAATCGTATCCTCCTTCGGTAACTTTGGAGGGAACAGTTTTCACGGGTTTAGGTGAAGGCGCTTATTACATCTCAAAAGAGTATTATCGAAAACAGTTTGCTGAAAAGTTAGGTTTTGATCCTTACCCTGGCACGCTTAACCTTAAGATATCAACAGACTACGACATTAAAACTCGAATGGAAATAGAAGCGTACCCAGCAATCGAGATTAAAGGGTTCAAGAATGAAGACCGTACCTTTGGGCTTGTAAAATGTTACCCTGCAATCATTGATAACAAGATTAAAGGCGCATTGATAACGGCGCTGCGCAGTCACTATGACGTTTCTGTACTTGAAATAATTGCGCCTGTATGCCTGAGAAAACAATTAAACCTCAAAGACGGGTACAAAGTGAAAGTGGAAATTTTAACTCTGCCCTAACTAAAATGGCCCAGTAGAATACGAGTACTTAACTGAATGCTGCTCATGTGGTTTACGGCTTGTAGCTATCAAATAACCTATAAGCAAACCGAAAACTAACCCGCCTATATGAGCTAAATCGTTCACTTCTGGTCCTGCACTGATGAACAATAGAAAGAACGCGTAAACCAACGCTCCCAGGATGGATTGCCGCACAGAGCGCCTTGCATAAATTATGCATGCACCGAACAATGAGAAAATGGCGCCTGATGCCCCAACGGAAATTAGGTTTGGTCCAAATGCTAAGGAAAGAATGTTGCCTGCTAATCCTCCAACGAAGTAGATTCCAAGGTACTCGGGCAGCGAGAACATTTCTTCTCCCCTTAAACCAAAGATGAGTAGGAAAAGCATGTTGCCAGCAATGTGCGCTATTGTGGCGTGTATGAACATGGATGTAAAAAGCTGGTAATACCAACCATGGAACACAAGATAATTATATTGACCCCATTGAAGAATGAGATTGTTGTTTGTATTTAGCCAATTCCCGCCAACAACAGAAGTATAAATGTAAATAAGCACGTTTACGGCAATTAGAATGTACGTGGGCTTATACTTCACTGAATTCATACTACACGACCGAATTAACCGGCAAATTTGTCAATTATTTTCTGTTTAATCTTTGATGAACTATCTAAAGTATTCTCTCCAAACTTGCCGATTCTAACAATCTTAACATTCACTTTATGCTTGTCTACGTAATTCCGCACTTCTCTCTCCATATCCGCTTGGTCGTATCCTAAAGCAATTATGTCTGGCTTAACGTTCTCAATGACTTCGCCAATGTCAAGTTTCTCGTAACCAAGCACTGCTTTATCAACTACTTTCAACGATTCAACCAGTGCACGGCGTTGGTCCTCAGACATTATTGGTTTTTTGCCTTTAGTTTTTTCTACTGTGCTGTCTCTTGCGATGATAACTACTAGTTTAGCGTTTTCTCCGCCTGCTTTTTTGGCATCCTCTAAAAATTTGACATGTCCCAAATGGAGCAGATCGAACACGCCTGATGCTAAGACGACTTTTTTCTTTCTTGATTTGTTGGCCATTCGAATTTCACAGCGCCTAACAGTCTTAAAGCGTCAAGGAGCCCTTCACAGTAGGCTACTGAGGTTAAGCTGGTTTCAAACTTTCCTTGAGCCTTATAATACTTTGCGTCCTCCAAGTAATCAGCAGCCCAACGCAAAATGTTAGCCACAGATTCCTCTGTTAGGCTAATGGGTATTTTTGTTTGTTGCAGTTCTTTTAGGACTTTTTCCGCTGAAGAAATATACTTTGACGTGAGCGCTTCTAGGCTCATTTGGCAAGCCTCCTAAACTCCGCTGGTGCACCAGCAAAAGCGATTAAGGATTCAGTTTCCATAAAGTGCATGTCGCCGGGAAAAATCAAACTGTAAGGCGGTTCACCGAAATCATAATTCGCTAAATTTTTGAGGAAGTCAGCTTTCAGGGTTGGATTGTTGCTTCCTGCTCGTGCAATGCCGACTGCAGCTGTGTTTGGGGTGATTACGCGTTTTTTGTTTTTCTGTTCAACCTTTAATAGCATTGCGATGGCTTGGTTGATGGTTAAGAAGTGTTTTTCGTTTGCTTTCAAATCTAAAAGGCAAAGAGTGTGCAAGCCGAGCTTTTTGTTTTGAGCGATAACATTGTAGGGTGTTTCAGAAAAATTTTCCGGGAAGGGAACGGTAACTGTTTTTCCAAACTTGTAATTATGTAATCCTGATAAACTAATTATGGCTGATATTATGGATGCTCCATGAACAACGCGAGTTTTTATTCCATGTTTTTCTGCTTCAATTCGCAATGTGACATGTGTTGTAGCGATAAATGGGTCACCGGGAACAAGAAACACTGTCTTGCCTTTTCTGGCGGCTTCAAGAATTACGGTTCCGTTTTCTTCTTCAAGTTCACGCCTTGAAACCACTTGGACTTTTTTGCTGCATAAGGTCTCGAAGCGTTGCAGGTTGAAGTCGGGCATGAGGCTTGTGTAGAGTTCCATGAAAACGTAATCTGCAGTTTTGGTTTCTTCTAAACCGTTGATGCTGATGCCTTTTTCGTCGTTTAATCCTAAGCCTATGAAGACAAGTTCATTCAATTGTGAGCCCTTGTAAGTAATTGAGGGGTTTAAACTTAAACGTTATTTTTCTTTGATTTCGCCCTTTTCAACCAACCGATTATAATAAACTCGGCAAGTGTTTAGGGAAACTGCATGGCGTTCGCAAAATACGGCAAGAACCTGCTCTATAGGTTCGTCAGGTTTTCTTTCTTTAACCATTTCTTTTAATTCTTGAATCTTGTGCTTATCCATTTTGTCGCTCATCACATCTTCCTTGCCTATTAGTGCCTAATGTTTTGCCACTCTCAAAACCTTTTTGGAATTTAAGACTAAAACGTGTTTTTGGTTTTTGGATGGAACATCCAACCAAACATTTATATCATTTACGTCAAAAAGAAACCTAAGCATTTCAGCGGCGTGCTGAAGGATTGAAACTTGAATGAAGCCTGTTGAAAATTTAGTAAAAGACAGCATAAAGAATCTTAAGCCATGCGTCCATGGCGGAGAGATTTTGGATGCCGCAGGCAAGAGCGGATTCAAACGAGAGGAGATTTTGGATTTTAGTTCAAGCGTGAACCCTTTAGGTCCATCAGAAAAAGCGCTCGGAGCAGCAAAAAACAGCTTTAAAGAAATTCCTGCTTATCCAGATTCAAATTCTAACGAGTTACGACAGGCTATTGCTGACCACTTTAATGGATTAAGCAAAGGCAATGTTGTTGTTGGTAATGGTTCTACGGAACTCATGTACTTGTTTGCTGAGGCTTTTATGAAAAAAGGCGACACAGCCGTTATCCCTGCGCCAACTTTTGGCGAATACGAGAGTGCGGTTAGAAAGACAGGTGAAACACCAAAACTCGTTAAGCTAGACAAGAATTTCAACGTTGACGCAGATGTTTTTGCACGTGAGATGGCTGGTGCGAAGATTGTTTTCTTGTGTAATCCGAATAATCCAACAAGCATTCTTATTCCCTCAGAAACTTTGACGGGAATAATTGAGGAGGCTTTGGAGCAGGATAGCCTTGTTTTTCTTGACGAGGATTTTTTGGAGTTTGTAGAAAACGAAAAAGCCCTATCGATGATTAACAAAATCAAAGCGTATCCTAACCTGTTCATTTTGAGGTCTTTTACAAAAATTTTCGGTTTAACAGGTTTGCGCATTGGCTATGGAATTGCCTCTGAAGAAATCATCAATGTGCTGTTGTGCGCCAAGATTCCTTGGAACGTTAATTGTTTAGCGCAGGCTGCCGCTGTTGTCGCATTGAAGGACGAGGAGCATCTGAGGGTGACGCGTGAGCTTATCAAAAACGAAAAAGCCTTCCTATCAACCGAGTTGGAAAAAATAAAATCTTTCAAGGTTTTTCCGCCAGATGCCAACTTTTTCTTTATTGACATTCGCAAGTCAGGTTTAACAGCTACTGAACTGAAGAACAAACTTTTGCGCCAAGGCATTTTGATTCGGGACTGCACTTCTTTTAGGGGGCTGGACCCATACTTTATTCGTGTGGCGGTTAAAACTCGTGTGGAGAATGAGCGGTTGATTGAAGCTTTAAAGCGGACAGTGAAAAATTAGCAATGACAAGGTTTGATTAATGAACCATGTTTTCATTTGATTTTTCCTTGTTTGTTGATTCTGCGCTGATTTTTCTGTTAGCTTTCGTGATTGATGCCGTTTTCGGAGAGTACCCTGACAGGATTCACCCAACAATTGGCATAGGCAAAGTAATTGCGTACTTTAAACCTAAATTGAAAAATGCAAACCCTAAAATTGAAAAAGCAAACGGCATCTTGTTAGCCGTAAGTGTTATGTTGCTTGTTTCGGTTCCTGTGTTTTTGTTGCTTTTTTGGCTTAAGCAATCTTTCGGTTCGATACCGTATATTGTTGTGGGTGCGGTTTTGTTTAAGGCTACTTTTGCAGTAAAAGGCATGGGCCAATACACTAAGCCGATTGCTTCGGCATTGAAGAAAAACGATTTAGCTGAAGCGCGAAAATGGCTGCCCTTCATTGTTAGGCGAGACCCGAACACGCTTAATGAGAGGCAGATTATTTCTGCTGCAGTGGAATCCATCGCAGAAAGCACCACGGACGGAATAACCGGACCATTCTTCTTCTTTGCCCTGCTCGGTGTTCCAGGCGCGTTTGCTTATCGCGTGGTTAACACGTTGGATTCCATGGTTGGCTACAAGAACGTTGAAAACAAGAATATCGGCTGGTTCAGCGCAAAACTCGACACCATAGCCAACTACATCCCCGCAAGACTAACAGCGTACCTAATGGTTGCCGCATCATTCCTTTTAGGGGAAAACTGGCATGAATCATGGCGCATCCTGCAAAGAGACAAGGGAAAAACCGCCAGCATAAACGCCGGCTGGACAATATCAGCCATGGCTGGAGCATTAAACACCCAACTGGAAAAACAGGGCTACTACGTTTTAGGCGACGACCACGGCATTTCGCCAGAACATATTACGAAGGCTTTGCGGGTAATGGCGTTAACTGCTGTCCTGTTCGGCTTAGTGGTGGTTCTGCCAGTTTTAGCTTTAAGAATCTACGTTGCAGGACTCTAACGGTTGCCTAAAAAACTATAAGGAATCGCTACTAACTCAGCATTATGCTTCGAGAAGATTGTCCTTGCCCAAAGAAGAAATGTGTAAGGCGAGGCAAATGCGACGAATGCACTCAATATCACGCTGCGAAAGGCAAGTTGCCTTATTGTAAAAGGCCTAAACGTTCGCTTTTCGGTTTTTCACATAGAAGCTAAGGTCTTCAATTTAATTTGCAATTTTGAAATTTTCTCAGCATTCAAACCGTCAATCACCTTTTCTATTTCAAGCGCGAACTGCTTGGTTTTCTTAATCACTTGTTCTAAGTTTACGCTTATTTCTTGTGTGTAATATTGGGCTTCAACTCGGTTTTCTTTGGAATCCCTCAAGTCTTTGAGGATTTCTTTAGGTATACTATCGCTAAAGAGGTACTCAAACACAGCTATAGTGCAGTCGTGTATTTCACATTTAATCCCAATTTTAGAGAGCAACGAATAAACCGCAAAGTACTTAGCGTAATAACTGGCAGATACAGCCCATTCAATAAGACTCGCCTGTGCATTAACCTCCATGGATTTTGAGGCATTTCTGGATTTTTGCAGGTAAGCTTTGACCAAGTTCTCTGAAGGCTTGTCCACCCGTATTCCTTTGCTCTGTTTTAGGCACCACCGCAAGTGTCTTTCGTCATTTTGCATAGTATTTCCACAGCATGTTACATAGGTTGTCTAATCCTTTAAGAATAATGTGATTGACGGCAACTTCGAGTGTAAGAGGGTCCTTGTTTGCCAAGCCGTTTGAGAATTGTTCTTCTGACATGCATTTGATGCTTATCTCTCGGCTGAGAAGACTGCCCACTTCCTTAAAGACGCTTAAGTCGGGTTTTTTATCATCTATGATTAAGATGTCTATGTCGCTTTCTTGCGTCATGTTTCCCTTAGCGAAACTTCCGAAGAGCATAGCTATTTTTCCTAGCTTGTCGGCTGTTTCACTTACAAGTTTCTTTACTTCAAAATTTCTGTCAAGATATTCTATGGTCGCGAAATCTTCAGCGAGCACTATGTAGTATAAAGTTAGGTAATTGCCGAGGTTTAGGCTGTATTCCTTGTTTTTTCCTTTCTGAATGCTTGTTAGGATATTCGTTTTTTCCAATCTATTTAGTTGGAGACTGACAGCTTTTACATCAACTTGTATCTCTCGCGCTATTTCCCTTAAATAAAGGGAGGTTTTGTAGTTGCTTCTGAAAAGACTTAAAATTTTGAGTGTTGTCTGATTAATGTGGTATTTATACAACATATGTAGTAATAATACTACAATCGTTTCATTTAAAGATAACGTTAACATATCCCTGCTCTAGCGACTCTGGTTGCATGTTTTTATTCTGGGTTAGCATCAATGTATAGGCATTAAAGAGGGAGCTTCGCGTTTGTATGGGAAACCGCTCGTCAGCATAGTCAGCGCTGGCATGTCCAAGTTCGGCAAGCATGATGGTTTACTTGCAAGAGAAATCTTTTCCGAAGCGGCTAAAGAAGCGTTCAGCCGCTGCCCCAAACTAGACCCGAAAAACGACATTAAAGCCATGTTCATCGGGCACATGGGTGAAGCCTACGAGCACCAAGGTCACATGGGAGCAGCCGTTGCGGATTGGGCAGGACTCACTGGTATTCCAGCAACGCGGACTGAGGCGGCTTGTGCTTCTTCAGGCGCAGCGTTGCGAGCGGGAATTTACGCTACAATGTCTGGTCTTGCGGACGTGGTTTTGGTTGGCGGCGTTGAGAAAATGACGCATCGCACAACGGCTGAGGTTACTGAGTACTTGGCTATGGCGTCGGATTACCCGTTTGAACAGTGGCACGGCATCACCTTCCCAGCGTTATTCGCAATGATGGCGACCGCCCACATGCACGCTTATGGCACAACGCAGGAGCAGATGGCTTTAGCAGCCGTCAAGAACCATTATCATGGAAGCCTCAACCCTAAAGCTCACATGCAAAAAGAAATCACCCTCGAAGCCGCCATGGCTTCACGCTACGTCGCTTGGCCGCTGAAACTCTACGATTGCTCATTGATAACTGACGGCGCAAGCTGCATAATCCTAACCAAGCCAGAATTAGCCAGCAAATACACCGATATGCCAGTGCACATAGTTGGCAGTGGACAAGCAAGTGACACCATTGGCTTGTATGAACGCAAAAGCCTCACATCACTCTCAGCAACGCGGTTAGCGACGAAAACAGCCTACGAAATGGCAAACGCCAAACCAGAAGACCTAGACTTAGCTGAAGTCCACGATTGCTTCACATTTGCCGAGCTAATGGCTTATGAAGACTTAGGCTTCTGCCCTGTAGGCGAAGGCGGAAAGCTAATTGAAAGCGGCGAAACCCGCCTCGGCGGACGAATTCCAGTTAACATGAGCGGCGGCTTAAAAGCCAAAGGTCACCCTGTCGGCGCTACAGGCACAGCGCAAGCCTACGAAATATACCTGCAACTCACAGGGCAAGCAGGAAAACGCCAAGTAAAAGACGCAAAATTAGGCTTAACACATAATGTTGGCGGGTCAGGAGCTACAGCGGCAGTTCACATTTACAGGAGCGCTTAAAAATGAGCACACAAGAACCATTCACAATTGAGCAGTTCTACAAGTTTCTACGCCAAGAGAAACTTATGGCTGGAAAATGCCTCAAATGCGGAAAAATCCATTTGCCACCAAGACCCTTATGCGACAACTGCTTCTCACAAGAGTTCGAATGGGTCAGTGTTTCTGGAAGGGGCAAACTGCTCACTTACACAGTCATCAGCGTTGCACCACAACAATTCCAAGCATTAACACCCTACGCCGTGGGCATCGTGCAACTGGAAAACGGCTTGAAAATCCCCGGAATGATCCAAGGCTTAACGCAAGAGCAACTAAAGATAGGCATGGAGTTAACATTAGACTTCGGCTCGTGCAGTACAACGCAGCAGTGGCCGCAGTGGACAAGATACTGCTTTAAACCCTCGGCACTTTAAGCAATATCTAGGCTCTTTTTTCATTTTCTCTTCCTGTATCTTTTGGTGCTTCAGCATATCTGTATTTCGTTGCAAGAACTTTTTAGCAAGGCGACACTTTTTCCAGCCCAACAGAAATTAGACGAGTCAGTGACGTTTACGCGAAATAGAACCTGAAATTACTGACCATCCATTTCTGCCAAAGAATAAGAGACTTTACACCTTCGATAATCTCAGAGACCCTTCTTCGGTTTTCGCCCGCATTGAATAGTCTGAAGACTTGTATTCTTCTTATTATTCGGGTGGAGGAGGTGGCGGAGGTGGCGGTGGAGGTAGTTTTTGGCGCTTTCTTAGTAACATTAAAGCGGCGATGACAACTACAACGACCACTACTACGACCACTATGGGCAATGTTGGCAATTGTGCCGTTGATGTTGAAGGTGAGGCGGTCGGAGAAGAAGTAGGTGATGTAGAATTCGTCATGGTCAATGAGTCAATTTGTAATGTGTAACTTGCTATTTCACTTGATAATTGAGCTGTGTTATCCGTGGGTGTTGCAAAAAACCTTGCCGGGTCACCAGGCGCAAGTGAGTCAGTTAAGTACTCGGTGTAATTCAAACCTATAACCTTCCCGGAAGCGTTATAAAATGTTGCTACAACCCAAGGATCTACAGCCGCTTGGTTGCCGGTGTTCACAAATGTTCCATAAACAGTGTAGGTGCCATTGCTGTCAATGTAAGAAGTGTTACCTCCAGGATTTGGAATCGTCAAACCTGAATACTGAGTCGCATTAGTATCCTCAACGGAACTAACTGAAACGGTAACAGTACTAACTGAAGAGACCCAGCTTAGGTCTTGGCTAGTGCTACTCTGAGCAGTAAAATCCAAGTAGAAAGGAGCCTTCTGCCCAGGAAGCATATGATACACAAATGCTGGGCTACTAGTGGTAGCCAAAGTCTGTCCGGTAGAACTAAGAGCCGTACCTTCAATAGTCACGTTACCTATGACGTTTGAACCTATATTCTGTACCTCACCGACCGCAATCAAATCGCCAACTTCTGCTGCTATAACAGTGCTTGAAGGAGCAACGTACCAACTGTAACTTAGAACCTGAGCTTCCGAAGCGGCCGCTCTCACACTCGGACCCGACAACATACTAAACGCAGCTAAAGTTAAGGCTGCAAGAATTACAACAACTATCGTCTTTTTCAAATTACCCTTCCGTCCAAACATAATAAAAGTATGAAGGGACCCTTTAAGGTAATAAGGTTTTTCAAATTTACTCCCAAATCTATCCCAAATCAAAATTTGGCTTCATTAATCAAAAAAGGCTTAAGAGGAAGCGTTTATTAAACAAAAGAAAAAAAGGGAATGTAAGGCGCGGAGAAAAGTTTTTTTGGTCAATGGAGAACTAGCTTTGCTTTAAACCATAGAAGTTGACTGGGCAGTGGGCGAAAAAGTTAAGGTTTGTCTTGTTTCTTGCAGTGTTCTAAAAGAGGAAATCGAACAATTAATCAAACAGGGAAGCCTTGATGCAGAGTTAGTTTTTGTCAGCAAATACTTCCATGTTGACTACGAAGTGCTAGAGAAAAACCTGCGTAAAGTTCTAGAACAAACCCTAAAGCGTTTCCATGGCAAAGTAGTGCTAGTTTACGGCGACCTCTGCCTCGGTCAAAACGGTGAGATGAAAAAACTGGCCGAAGAATATGGCGTAGTCAAAGTTGACGCTGTAAACTGTATTGACTGCCAACTCGGCGGCAAAGGAAAATTCTTAGAGGCTGACCCTGAGCATAACTTGATGTTTATGGGTCCTGGAATGATAAGATTTTTCAAGCGCATGAAGGAAAAAATGCTAAAAGAAGGCGTTGATGAGGCAGCTTTTGCGAATCTTTTCAGCGGAATCAAAGGTATCGTTCTTTTAGACACTTGCGGCAACGCCGATAAATGCAAAGATGAGTTGGAAAAGTCAGGGATTGGCCTTAGAGTTCTTGAAACAAGAAAAATAGGGCTAGAAAACGTAAAGCGAGTACTTTTGGGAGCAATTGAAAAAGCAACCAGCTCTTGAGTGCTTTTAACTAAGCCAATCCATTGCTTGAATTGCCGCGGTACAACCGTAAATATTAAAGAAACATCCGCACAATAATGCTAAACTATTGGGTGTGGATGTGGTTTAATGACGCAAACTGTTACCTCTCAACCTATGAAACGAGTTGAAGATTGGAAGTCTCGATTAATCGACCTGTCAAAAAGAAACAACCTCCTGTATTTCCATAAAACAAGGCGAGGAAACCTTCCCGTTTCGCAGCCTGACCCGCAAGCAGTCTTCAATGCGCTAGTATTGAAAAAGCGTCGTTTAGAATTCTGGTTGCCTCCAGAAGAAACCAAGACGCCTGAAAAGCCAGAGAAGGCAAAAGGCAAAACTAAAGCTAAAACAGTCAAAGCCAACGCAACAGCCTCTATGCCAGAAGAACCAAAGCGCCCATCAGCAAATCAACTGGTCTGCGGAAGCTTAACTCGTGCAGACCTTGAAAGAAGCCTCAAAAACTTGCAATGGCGCTCGCTTCTTTACTACCGAGAACGGGGCGTTCGCATTTTTCATGCCGCTTTCGGCACCTTAAACTGGGTAGACTTGGAAACAAAAGAAAGCGTCCAGTCTCCCCTAATTCTTGTACCTTTAGAGTTAACAAGGGATTCTATTCGCCAACCCTATGCAATCGCGGTGCCGCCAGTTGAAGAAGAAGCAGTCTTAAACCCCGCATTACAGGTCAAACTGAAAAACGACTACAAAATTGACCTGCCACCTTTGCCTGAAGAATGGGAAAACCAAAACCTAGCAGACTACTTCAAATTGGTTAATCAAGCTTTTGCTGAAATGGGTTGGAAAGCGGAGCCATCTGTTGACCTGGGGCTTTTTTCATTCCAAAAACTAGTCATTTACAAAGACCTGGAAGCAAACGCTGATTTAGTTACACAGCACCCAATAATTCGAGCAATCGCGGGCATCAAAGAAGACAAACTCATTTTAGACGGCTTGCCAGACGAGAAAGATGTTGATAAAATTGAGGCTCCAGCAAAAACCTATCAAGTGCTCGATGCCGATAGTAGCCAACGAGTCTCCATCGAATACGCCCTGCGTGGACAAAGCTTCGTCATGAAAGGTCCGCCAGGCACTGGAAAAAGCCAAACCATCGCAAACATGATCGCAGAATGCATCGCCAACGGAAAATCCGTACTTTTTGTCAGCGACAAAATGGCCGCCCTTGAAGTTGTTTACAAACGATTAAGCGAAGTTGGTTTAGCGCATTTCTGCCTTGAACTTCACAGCAGCAAAGCCAACAAACAGCAAGTCGTAGCTGAACTCAAACGCAGCCTCGACGAAAACCTTGTCCCCCGCAAATTGCCATCAGCTCATGAATTCGAGAAGATGACTGAGTACCGTGAAGCATTAAACGGTTATGTTGCAGCACTGCATGAGAAACGCCCGTACTTGCAGAGAAGCGCCTACGAAGTTTTAAGCTTAATCTCAAGCCTTGAGCGTGTTCCTTTTGTTCCTGTAGGCTTAACTGAACTGGGAACGCTGACTCCTCAGAAAATGCATGAACTTGAAGACCATGTTTCTCAACTAAGCAAGGTTTGGCAAGTAATAGAAGAACCAGACTTCCCATGGTTAGGATACCGCGCTGATGCCTACAACCTTGAAATCCGCTCTGAATTGTTAACGACTCTCGAAAAAATAGGCTCAACGCTAAGTGAACTTCAGCTAGAAACTGAAGATTTCTCCGCTAAACTTGGAGTTTTCCCGCCTGAAACGTTTGCGCGGATAAAATGGCTAATTGAAGTAAGCAAGTTCCTCTTTGAAAGCCCAAAGCCAGAAGCATACTGGCTAACAAACCTAGACATTGACAAACTCGTAAGCGAAGCCAAAACCTACCATGACACCAGCATCTGGATACAGAACACACGCGCCAGCCTGATGGAACGGTACAATCCATCCTTGTTTAACTTGGTTCTCCATAGGTCGGCAGAGATGAAACAGGCACTTGAAGCGCTTAGCAAGATGCTTCCAGCGGTAGGGTTGGAAGAAGGCGAATTTTTGCAAAAACGAGAAAAACTCTTAGCCTTCATAAGAAACACGCAGTTAGCCGCAAAGAAGTGGCGTGAGAATTCTCAAGCGCTCGCTCCACTGCTGGGATTAGATAGCGATGGCTTGACTATTAAGCAAATAAAAGAATTATCCAGAATGGCACTGTTATGCTTCGCTGAAAATAAGCCGGAGCCGCAATGGTTTGATTCAGCTTATTTCGAGCAAGTTCAAGAAATAGTATCAAAAGCAAAGCACCTCTACCAAGACCACAACTTACTTAAAAGCAGATTAGACGCAACTTACAGCGACGGAATTTACGCGCTAGACCTTGACGAACTCATAAGAAGATACAGCGGACCATACCAAAGCTTCCTAAAAATATTCAAGCCAAGTTATTACAGCGACCAAAAACAAATCGCCAGATTAACAGACGACGGCAAAGTTCCAAAAACCGTACTAAACGACCTGATTGATGCGCGAAAAGTCAAAAAGTTGCATGCCGAAATTGAGGCGCAAGCTGAAACAGTTCGCACCCTACTTGGTCACTTCTACCACAAATACAGAACTGACTTCCAAGGTGCAGAAAAAGCCATAGAACTAACAGCCGAAATCCACAAGCTGTCATGGGCAACGCAAATCCCAGAAAACCTGCTCAAACTAATTACTAACAGTTCGAGTCCTTCGCCCATGATTAAGAATTTAGGCTTAGAACTGCAGGAATCAGTTGACAAGTGGGACCAGCTTGGCAAAGACTTAGAATCGCTCATGCCCGCAAACTTGCCTAATTCAGCTGCATCCATCACTCAAACGCCACTGCCACTACTGGAGGAATGGACGAACGAAACAGAAAAACAACTAAACCCGTTGTGCACACTAACAAAAGACACACTAACAACATGCAAACAAGAACCCCAAAACTACAAGCAACTCCTAGTCGACCTCAAAAACGCTGAGGACATAAGAAAGAAAGAAGCCGCCATCATAGGCGAAAAAGCCCAACTACAAGCAAAATTCGGCGCACGCTTCAATGAGCTGGAAACGAACTGGCAAGACATCCTAACAGTTCTCGAATGGACAAAAAAAGTTCAAGCAGCATTCGCTGACATCCCAGTTCCACAAGCCTTCGCACAAATTGCCGCTCAAGGACCAACCGCTGCACCATCAAGCACAGAACTAAACCAAAAGTACGACGCTTCGTTAAAAGCTCTGGCTGATTTTGAAGCGCGCTTTGAAACAGAAATGAAATACCAAAACCAAAAACTAAAAGATTTAGAAATAAAAGTAATCGGCGAACGAATCAAAGCGCTTCGAGACCGCGTTGATGACCTGCAGGTTTGGATTGACTTCAAAGACATCAAAAACCGTTTTGCCTTAAGAGGCTTAGACCAGTTCTTCAGTCGCTTGGCGGAACAGCGTATTCCAGCAGCAGACCTGGTGGATGTTTTCCGCAGAGGCGTCTATCAAGAATGGATAAACAACCTCTACAACGAAGACCCTAAGCTCGGCAGGTTCAGAAGGGAAAACCATGAGCAGTTAATCGCTGACTTCAAAAAACTAGACCAAGACCTTATTCGATTGACATCCAGCATGGTTATTGAAGCGGCAAACAGCAGAAAACCCCAAGACATACTGGTTCAAGCAGCCGATTCAGAAGCTAACATTCTTCTCAAGGAAGCGGCAAAGAAGAGGCGTTTAATGCCGATTCGCACGTTACTGCAAAAGATTCCTAACCTGCTTGTTAAACTAAAGCCTTGTTTGCTGATGAGTCCCCTGACGGTAAGCCAGTTCCTTCCCCCTGAAAGCAACAAGTTTGACTTAGTCCTGTTCGATGAGGCATCGCAAATTGTCCCTGAAGACGCTATCGGCGCAATTTACCGTGGAAAAACACTGGTTGTTGCAGGAGATAACAAGCAGTTGCCGCCCACATCGTTCTTCCAGAAAAACCTAATCGACGATGTTGACTGGGACGAGTTAAGCGACGAGGACGTTGAAGTCTTCGACAGCATACTGGACGAGTGTTTAGGCATTGGATTGCCAGTTAAAACTTTAAGGTGGCACTACCGCAGCAAACATGAAGAGTTAATTGCGTTCTCAAACCACCGCTTCTACGATGACACACTAATAACTTTCCCAGCAGCAAAAGCTCAACATGACACCCTGGGCGTAAAACTAATCCACGTTCCAGACGGCATCTATGACCGAGGCGGCAAAAGAGACAACCTCAAAGAAGCTGAAAAAGTAGCAGACCTCGTCTTTGAGCACTTCCGCTTATATCCAAAGAAAACCTTAGGCGTTGTAACCTTCAGCATAGCACAAATGGAAGCCGTTGAAGAAGCCATAGACCGCCGATTAAAAGAGCAGCCTGATTTCGAGCCGTTCTTTAAGGAAGACCGATTGGAAGGCTTTTTCGTTAAGAACTTAGAAAACGTTCAAGGCGACGAACGCGACGTCATATTCTTCAGCGTCGGCTACGGGTACGACCAGCAGGGACAAATGACAATGAACTTTGGCCCATTAAACAAGCCTGGCGGCGAAAGACGCTTAAACGTTGCAGTCACACGTGCCCGAGAAAAAGTACTATTGATCACTTCAATTAAGTCTTCTGACATTGACCCTGACACTAAAGCAGTCGGCGTGCAAACTCTACGTTACTATCTTGATTATGCTGAGAGAGGACCTGAAACATTGGAGTCAGCTATGCCAAAAGAAGGCGAGTTCGAGTCAGCTTTAGATGAAGACGTGGCAGCGGAAATAAAAAAGATGGGCTACGAGGTTGTTCCACAAGTGGGCTGCAGCGGTTACAGAATTGACATTGGCATAGTTGACCCAGTTAACCCTGGATCTTTCCTGTTAGGAGTAGAATGCGACGGCGCCACATACAAATCCAGCAACAGCGCACGAGACAGAGACAGACTACGCGAGCAAGTGCTAAGGCAGTTAGGCTGGCGGATTTACCGTATTTGGTCTCCAGCTTGGGTTGCAAGGCGCGACTCTGAAATCCGACGGCTAAAAGAAGCTCTTGAACAAGCTCACAAGTTACAGCTTGAAAAAGACGCTCAAAAACCAATTGTTGATGTTAAAGAGAGTTTGGTACCAAAAACTGACGTTCAAAAAATCCAGTTTGCAGGCATCGAAAAAATCGGCGTACCCTACAAAATTCACCCGCTCAAAGCAACGTTTAATCCTTACATTAAAGTTGCCACAGCCAACTCCACATACGATTCCCGACAAAAAAACGAGTTTCATTTCCCAGAAAACAGAGAAATCCAAACAAAACTCCTTGTGGAACTTGTGGAAAAGGAAGGCCCAGTTCACTATGATTATGCAGTTGAACGTTTAGCATCCGCATGGGGAATCAAACAGGTAACACCGCAAATAACTCATGCTGTGAAAGAAGCACTCAGCAACTTGCTAAGAGAACAAAAAGTAGTAATCAAAGGCAGCTTCCTTTGGCCGCCTGAACTCAAAGAAACACCAATCCGAGTTCCAGTCCAAGGCATACCTGAATCCAAACGGAAACCTGAGTATATTCCGCCTGAAGAAGTCGAGTCCGCTATGAAACTGGTTGCTCAGTACGCTTTAGGAATAAGTGAGGATTCATTGATTGCTGAGACCGCAAAAGTATTTGGGATAAACCATTCAGGCGAAGGAGCAAAAGAAATTTTCTCCGAGATACTGAAGCGGTTGGTAAGAGAAAGACAACTCGTATGCAAAGACGACGTCGTTACCGCTGCTTAATTCTCATTTATTTTCTTTATAAGGACTGGCAAATCAGTTAATGAAGTTATAATGTAGTTTGCGCCATTGTTCATCAACTGCTCCATTGTGGAAAGGCCTGTTGGTAAACCTACTGCGATGGCTTTCAATTCCTTTGCACTTTGCATGTCCACCGTGCTGTCTCCAACTATCACAGCGGCTTTTGGACGTGCGCCTAACGCTTTAAGTGCCAGTTCAAACTGTTCCGTATTCGGTTTAACGTACTTTACTTTGTTTCTGGAAACCACACTCTGGAAGAAATCTTCTATTTTAAAGCGTTGCAGAATATAATTTGCGGCTTTGTCGCTGCTGGTAGTGCATAAACCCATTTTCAAATTCATCCGCTTCAACTCCTTCAGCGTTTCGTTGGCTCCTGGCTGCAAACTTGTGGTTGAGGCAGCTTCCATCTCATATTTCTCTGCGATGGCAAAGGCTTGACTGCGGACTTCCTCAAATGTTCCAGCGGGTTTACCGTTGTTTTTGACGAAAATCTCGGCTTTTTTCAGCATTTCAAAAATGCTTTCGTTAACGTTTAGAAGGGATGCGGGGACACTTGTTCTAATTAGGTAACTTCTGACTTCAGCACGGAGCGTCTTGTAATCTAGGTTGAAGTTGGCAAGTGTTCCGTCTAAATCAAATATTACCGCTTCTACAGGCACGATTGTTAGCTCCGTTTTCTATTTGTGAAATTGGGGTTAACACTTACTCTAAAAGAAATATACTTTGCGGTTCTTGGAGCCGCGCTTTCTCCTGATCTAAGTATCACGCCTATCTTCCTTGCTTCCATTACAGTTGGATTGCTGTTTGCGTTCTATCTTCTCATTATCTTTGTAGTAACTTCGATTCTGTCTCAATTGGTTCTCGTTCATGTTGGCGCAAAGGGACTTGCCAAAACGTTTGAGCACGTCCCTGAGAAATACAACGACTATATTGTAGGCTTCGTCATCGTTGCCAACGGAATCTACATAATATTCGCTGGCTAGACAATCAAAACTAACACAACCAACATTTAGCCATATGCTGACGCATTATGAAGAGTCAAAACTTGGAAGACCCCTTCGCTCTTTGATTAGAGAGCACAAGCCAGGCTCCACATTTAATAAAAACCTTCATCTTATAGACACGTCCATAAAGAAGTCAACGTGTAGAGCGAAGGCATAGACCATGATGGATGCGATAGAGGTTGAAGGTTTAACAAAGTATTACGCTAACTTTTTGGCGGTGGATCACGTAAGTTTTGTGGTCAAGCAAAGTGAAATCTTTGGCTTCTTAGGTCCCAATGGGGCTGGTAAAACAACAACCGCAAAAATGTTGACTGGTCAAACAAGGCCAACTTCTGGAACTCTGATAGTTGCAGGTAAGGACATGGTGCGAGAGTCTATTGAGGCAAAAAAATCCATAGGTGTTGTGCCTGAAAACTCAAACGTCTACGATGAAATGAGCGCCTGGGACAACCTTATCTTCGCAGCCCAACTCTACAGAGTACCCAAAAATCAACGAGAAATAAAAGCAAAGGAACTTCTGGAACTCTTTGGACTTTATGAACGTCGAAAAGACCGAGCCGGAGTTTTTTCTAAAGGCATGAAGAGAAGACTAACCATAGCAGCAGCTCTAGTTCACATGCCCAGTTTGCTATTCCTAGATGAGCCCACTTCTGGCTTAGACGTTCAAAGTTCCCGCATGATTCGTAACTTAATCAAAGACCTCAATAGAACAGGCGTGACTATTTTTCTCACTACCCACTACATCGAAGAAGCCGATCAACTGTGCCAACGCATAGCCATGATAAACAAAGGCAAAATAGTCGCAGTTGACAGCCCAGAGAGACTCAAAGCCTCAGTCGAAAAGCATCAAGTCATTGAAGTTTCCTTCACTGCAACCGGCGACTTAGAGGACAAAATTAAAGGCTTAAGCTGTGTGAACGAAGTTTCAATGCTCGGCGACAAGTGCAGGCTTCAGGTTGATGACGCTTCCGAAGCAGTCCCTTCACTAGTTGATTTCGCTCGGAAAAATAATCTAAAGATTATATCGATTAACACGTTGAAACCAAGCTTGGAAGACGCTTTTGTTAAACTCACAGGTCTGAGCCCAGAAATCATGAAAACAGAGAAGGATAATGCCAAGAAAAAAGAAGAGTGAAAAACCTGATTGAAGCATTGAAGGAAAACATGTTAACGGCAGTTAATATAGCTGAAAAAGACGCGAAAATATACTTCTTCAAAGGACCAAACATTACGTTCGGACTTCTCTTTCCAGCGATCATTTACTTGGCTTTCTCAGTTGGAAGAACAACCGAGGTTTCCTTAATCATCCCAGGTCTTGTTGCGATGTCTTCTCTTTTTGGTGCAGGCGCGATTGAATCTATCGCATTGCCTTTGGAGAGAGCCAAAGGAACTTTTGACAGGTTGCTCGCTGCTCCGATTTCTTTAACAACGATAATAGTTGGCAAAGCATTAGGAGGATTCTTCTTTGGAATATTTCTGTCGATAGGCTATATGATAATTGCATTACTGCTTCCTGGAGCTGCTATAGCAAACCCATTCCTCTTTGCCTCTGGAATTGTACTCTCAGCCTTGGCTTTCTCAGCTTTAGGCGTATGCATTTCAACTCCATTTCAAGATGTACCACAGGCTATGCCGCCTGCAACGCTTATTCGTGTGGCTATGGTGTTCTTGGGCGGCGTATTCATTCCGATTGCAACAATGCCAAGCTCTCTTCAGTTAGTGGCCTACTTGCTTCCCGTCACTTATGCAGTAAACATGCTGCACCAGGCAACTACAGGTCAGATAGTTGTTCAAGCTCTCATTGTCGACACAGGGGCTCTAATATTGTTTTGCACAATTTTTTTTGCGGTTGCGGTGGTTTTGCTCAAGAGAACTATTCATTGAGATATGAAAATGTCAATCAGGAGAAGGTTAGAAAATGCCCAAGTTTGTTGATAGTTTCGTGAAAGCGTTTTACATTGCCAAAAAGGACGCCAAGGTCTACTATTTCAAGGCGCCTAACTTCACCTATGGTCTCTTGATTCCAGTCTCGTTATACTTGGCGTTTAGCATGGCTGGCAACATCAGTTCAAAACTGATCGTGGCGGGGCTGACTTCTCTTGTTATGCTTTTCGGAACAACATCTATTGAGGCTGTGGCTGTTGTTCTGGAGAAGCAAACTGGAACTCTTGACAGGCTACTTGCCGCGCCCGTATCACTATTCACAATCGTGCTTGGGAAAGCGTTAGCAGGCTTCTTCTTTGGCCTAATACTCGCAGGAGTGGTGCTTTTTCCTCTAGCTGCAATTTCGGGTGTAGCAATTCTAAACCCGCTATTAGCCGTGGTTGCCATTGCATTCACTTCCATGGCGTTCTCAGCTCTTGGTATCGTCGCTTCGGCTTATGCGAAGTGGGTTCCCGAAGCACAGATGATTTCCAACTTTCTAAGGTTCCCGATGGTTTTTCTCTCAGGTACTTTCGTAGCGTTGGAAACGTACCCTTTTCAATTGCAGGTCGTTGCCCGTTTTCTGCCGCTTACGTACTCGGTGGAAGCTTTAAGGAGCAGCATCGCTAACTCGACGGTAACCTTGGCTTACGCTGTCGATATTGGTGTTTTGGCTTTGTTTACCGTGATATTTCTGGCGTTGTCTACTGTGATACTTAAAAAGAGAATTGCCTGAGTCGACGGTTCACTTCCGCGGATAAATCCAGCCGTAGCCTTCATAGATTTTCCTTATAGGCGCTGAGGTTAGGTAGTCTATGAATTTCTTGGAAAGCTCCTTGTCTCTTGTGTAGGAGACTATGCCAGCGACTGTGCTTCTAAACACTTGAAGAGGTTCTGGCAGTTCGATGACTTCGCAGGTGTCTGGCCACACGCCTTGGAAGGCGTTCCAGCCGATTATGGCGTCAACTTTGCCCGAGTGAATTAGACCCATAAGCGAGCCGCATGCGTCAGCATGGTGCGTGATGTTAAGGCGCATCTGGTCTGTTAGTCCTGCTTTGCTTGCTATGTCATCCCATACGCCTTTTAGGCATCCGTCTATGGCTATTCCGATTTTGACGTTTTTTCTGCATAGGTCTTTAAGGGATGTGATTTTTGCTGGGTTGCCTACTGGCACGAGTATTACTGATCTTCGGTAGCCTAGGCTTTTTCTTGAGCCTTTAATTATTAGCCCTCGGTCTTCTGCCTCGTCGAGGATGTATTCTGCTCCCGAAGAGAAGACGTCACCTGATTTAGACCGTTCTATCTCGTCTAAGAGTTCGCCTGGTTTGCCCGCTCTTACCTCGAATTTGATTTGGAACTCTTTTTCAAATAATTCCGCTGCATCAAGAAGAGGCGGAGCAACGGCCCCAGCGGAAAAAACTCGAAGGTCGTAAGCTTCATAGGGCATCGTTCTGTTCACCAAAACACTTCGAAGCTTGAGTGACATAAATTGTTTTAGGTCGAAAAACCCGTTTTAGCTGCTCACCTGGCTTACGGCCAAATTCGAGAAAACTGCTACTGGTTAAGCACTATAATCTTTTCCCGACATGGCTTCTGGCTTCAGCAATAATTATTTCAAGGCGTGTCTATCCAAAAGTCGGTGGACTATACAGCAAAAAGCGATTTGATTTACTGAAAAACAACGAAATGAAAAAAACAGGCGATTGGGGAAAACTCATTGCTTACCTGAAAGGTGCATAGAACTTTCTTTCATCTAATTTTTAAGCATCGTTTAACCATGTGATTAAATCAGTGACCGCAATGCAGACACGCAAAAAGAGAAAATACAATGTTATACCCACGTTGAAGGGGACTCTTTGCGGTAAACGATGCTCTTTGGAACGCTTATTGAGTTATGATAACTTTCAAAGGCTTTTCCGATGGAGTATCAACTGTTTGCAGCGCCTTTTCAAATTCAGCAAGCTTAAACCTGTGCGTAATAAGCCCTTTCACATCCACAAGTTTTCTAGCGATTAATTCTACAGCCGACGGATACTCAACGGGCGAGATGTAAATTGTGAAAAACAAGGCTTCATCGGCATCCGCCAAGTTCAAGTAACCCTCAGACTCGCCTACCAGCGCGACTTTGCCAGCTTTTCTAACCAAATAGGGCGTTTGCTCTACTGTGCGAGTGGTTCCTGCAGCTTCAATCACAAAATCTGAGCCCCTCTTTGTTAATTTTCTAACAGTTTCGATAACATCTTCTTTTTTAGCATTAATTACTGCGTCTGCACCATACTTCTGGCTAAATTCAAGCCTGTAATCCTCCAAATCTACAGCTATAACTCGGCAACCTTTCATCAGTGCCACCTGAGTCATCAGCAACCCAATTGGTCCCTGCCCAACTACGGTAACCCAATCGCCAACGTTAGGCTTCAAGTAATCCAACACGCGAAGTGCCAAAGCGACTGGTTCCACTATCGCTGCTTCCTCGTCACTGACGTTTGAGGGTATGGGAATTAGGCTTCTAGGTAGCATGGCTTTGGTTTCTGCGAAGAAACCGTCTCGTGTAAGGCCGTAAAATTTGCCCCGAACACAATAGGTTGGTAGTCCCCTGAGGCAATAGTAGCAGTGACCGCAATTCGCCACGGGTACCATAACAACTCGTTCACCCGTGTCTTCTCGGACTCCCCAAGCGTCATGTCCGATTATCAAGCCTTTTTTCATCCATTTCCACTCGCCCCGGTAAAGGTGCATGTCAGTTCCGCAGATGCTTCCAGCCTTAAATTTCACAAGCACTTTTCTGCCCGAAACTTCTGGCTCCGGGACTTCCTCGATTTTGATGTTATGTGGTCCTCGGTAAACAGCTGCTTTCAAAAAAAGTCAACCTCTGATAATTCAAGCAGCAAAAACGAGGTATTAAGTTTGTTGCCTGTTTTGTAAGTGCATTTGCGGTAGACTAATAACCTTAACAACGTATTCATGGTTGATGCCTATGAATTTGGAAGAGTACTCTAAAGAGAAACTTTGGAAGTTGCTAGTTGAGGCGGTTCATGCCTCGGTTATGTACCCGACTCATAAGGCTTACACTCGTGACAGCATATTGCCTCAAAAAGTCGATGTCACCGCAAACGAGCTTGTGGAAAGGCTTGGCATGCCGCTTGGTGAAGCACTGGTAATTCTTTGCGAATTGGCGGACGAAAGGAAATGCCCTGCTTAGGTTTGCTCGGTTAATGCTTATTTTTTTGTTAATGGGTATGTTGTTTCAATCGCTTAGTTGCCGATATGCTTATATATGCATAACGTTCCCCTAAAAACAGTGAAAAAAATGAATACAGTAACAAAAATAATAACAGTTCTTTTAATAGTCATAATTGTATCTGGAATAGGCGCTTACGCTGCTTACATTTATGTGCAAAACACAGAGCAAAACAATCAGCCAACACCTACGCCTACTCCAACTGCAAGTCCATCTCCAAGCCCTTCAGCGTCACCATCTCCTTCTCCAACCGCAACTGCAAGCCCTACCCCATCTCCTTCCCCTACGCCGTCACCAACCCCAACTCCTAGCCCCACAACACTGACAGTTGCAACAACCACAAGCCTCCACGACACAGGACTCGAAGACAACGGAACAGGCAACATAAAAACTGCCTTCCAAACTAAATATCCATGGATAACAGTCAACTTTGTTGCACAAGGAACTGGCGCTGCAATACAAAGCGCCCAGAGAGGCGATGCAGACATGATACTGGTTCATTCCCCATCGCAGGAAGTCTCTTTCTTGACAGGCGGATATGGAGTAGACCGCAAAATCATAGCATACAACTTCTTTGTCATCGTTGGACCTGCAAATGACCCTGCAGGCATCAGTGGTATGACTAACGTAAGCCAAGCCTTGATAAATATCTACAATGCGGCACAAACCAATAGTCAAGTCATATGGGTCACTAGAAATGATGGTTCAGGCACAGCCACCGCAGAGAGTAATCTATGGAAAGCTGCAGGCTACACCTACACTCAACTTGTTACCAATACCACATGGTTCAAATCCACAGGTTTAGGCATGGGAGCTTCACTACAGGTGGCTGACCAACTAAATGGATACATCCTGTCAGACACAGGCACCTACCTCGCCTACTCTAATCCTAGCTCTATACAACCTATACAACTGAAAATTGAGATTCAAGCGCAACAAGCCCTACTAAACGTGTACAGCGCAATAATCGACAACCCGCAAAACGCCGCCCTAACCGGCATAAACTTTAACGCTGCATTGACTTTTGTGAACTGGCTAGTTTCTGATGAAGGTCAACAATTAATAGCAAACTATGGGGTGTCAACTTATGGACAGCAATTGTTCAGTCCCTTTGTACCCCTAGTTAGTCAGACTGCACCCAACGCCACATTGCTCAATTGGGTTCAAAACTATGCTTACATCAACTCAACTAATCCAAATTAATGCTAGTGGAAGTGAATGCCCAGCGGCATATCGATACAACGCAGGCAACCTGTACTCGCCATCATACGATGCATTGGCAAACATGAACCTTAACGCTTCAATAAGCAATCTAAACTATTACTCGACAGATAGCCAACAACTTACGCTTGCACAACCATCAACGTACAGTCAAAGCAGTGTTAAATTAAACAGGGAATAAATAAGGAAAAGCTCAAATAAAATTCCCCTTATTTCTTTTGTGATATGCATGGCTGATATTATCGTTCAAGCCTTTCAGCAAGCAATTAACCTAATCGCAAGCGGTGATCCTGAAGTTTACGCAACAGTTTACAGAACAATATACGTTGCGGGTTTAGGAACACTGTTGGCATGCGTGTGGAGTATCCCCATAGCTGTATTTTTAGGCTTGTACAATTTTAGGGGTAAATGGGTTATCAAAGGCTTCTTTAACGCGTTAATAGGCGTACCAACCGTTGCCTTAGGACTGATTTTGTATTTGCTTTTATCTAGGCAAGGCGAATTCGGATCTTTCCACCTGCTTTACACCCTTAACGGTATAGCAATCGGCCAAGCCATACTGGTTACCCCAATAATAGTCAGCTTTACAGCAAACGCTCTGGGTGCAGCAGACACTCAACTTAGAGACTTAGCCAAAACCCTTGGCGCTTCAGGTTTTAGAACTAATTTAACCCTTATTCGCGAGACAATTTCGTCTATGGTGCTTTCTGTAACGGCAGGTTTTAACAGAGGTTTCGGGGAGCTCGGCATTGCTACAATCGTAGGAGGAAACCTATTAGGCGAAACACGAGTTTTAACCACATCTATCGCTCTTGAAATAAACTTCGGAAGCTTTGACATCGCTATGGCATATGCGATAATCCTTATGGCAATAGTAATCGCTTTAGCATTAACCATTAGCCTGATAGAGCGCGTAAGGCAAGAAGACGGGTTATGGAACAAAATGTCGTTCTGGAGAGGTTTAGGCGGGAGTTAAAACCGTGAGCGTTAATCTGCAACTAGTAGATATCAAAAAGAATTACCGTTCTGTTAAAGCGTTAAATTCAGTATCGCTAGAAATGCAAGGCGGCAAAATAATTGTTCTTTTAGGCGTTAACGGTGCAGGCAAAACAACACTCATGCGTATTATGGCTGGCTTAGAAAACGCCGACGCTGGAAAACTGTTATTTAACAATCAAAATATTGATTGTAAAGCTTTACGTCAAGTTTCAACATTGGTTTTCCAGAAAAGTGCAATGTTCAGCACCAACGTCTACGATAACTTGGCGTATGGACTCAGAATTAGGGGAGTGCCAAAAGCGGAAATTGCAAAAAAAGTCGATGAGGCTTTACAGGCAGTGAGGCTTTCAGGGTTTGAGAAGCGAAGAGCAAAAAAGACTTCAGGCGGCGAGCAGCAGAGAATCGCTTTAGCCAGAGCATTCTTGCTTGATTCGCAGGTTTTGCTTTTGGATGAGCCGACAGCGAATTTGGATCCGAACAGCGCAAGTATTATTGAAAAGGCAATGGTGAGTAGAAAGAGTGGTGAGCGCATTATAGTGATGGCTACTCATAATCTTAGTCAGGCGAGAAGAATGGCAGATGAAATAGTTCACATCTACAACGGCGAAATAGTGGAAGTCGCTGAAACGGAGAATTTCTTTGAGAATCCGAAAAGTGAAATATCACGCAAATTCGTTAACGGAGAACTAGAGTTTTAATTACATTAATCTCTTGCATCGGATCTCCGCATCTAGAAACTTGGAAAAGTATAACTTTATAGTTGGAAAATATAAATAAAAGGTATAACTAATTATTATTGGTAATAAAGCAATGCCTATAAAAAATGTTGGGCCAAAAGGGCAAGTTGTAATTCCTAAACGTATGAGGGACGCTATGGGGTTAAAGCCCGGCGTCGAAGTAACCCTTGAAATGCGAGATCAAGAAATAGTTATAAAAAAACCACAAGTTAGAGGCAGTTACACTGAATACTTCATAACTACTTCTTCCGCCAAACTAAAACAGCGAATAAACATTAAAAAGTTAATAGCTGAAGAAGTTGAACAAAGAAATGCCATACATTGATTCAAATGTTTTCATTTATCCGATATTGTACACAGTGGAAGTAGAACCTAAGGTAAAGAAAGCTAAACAAATATTGCTTGGCATCGAAAAAGGAGAACTGTCAGGGTGCACTTCAACATTAACATGGGATGAAGTCGTTTGGGTAGTAAGCAAGACATTGGGTAAGAGCGAAGGCATAAACCAGGGGCAAAAGCTGCTTGGTTTCCCGAATTTGGAGTTCATAAATGTTGACGAAAATATCTTAGGGCATGCTCAAGCGCTAATGAGCAAATATAACCTTAGTCCACGTGACTCCATACACATAGCTTCAGCGATCAAGAGAAAAATTAAAACAATTATTAGCGACGACAAAGATGCCGATCAAGTGGCAGAAATTAAAAGAACTCCTCTTTAATAAACTGAATGCGATTTGGCTTATTTAATCTTGATTAGCTTTATATGGTCTTTGCGACATAACCATATCCTAGAATGCTTACCAACAAAAAACATAAGCTCTCATGCAAAGTCTGGATAGAATACAAAAATAAACCAGTAATAGGCAAAGGCGGAGCCGAAATTCTGGAAGCCATCGACAAGGAAAATTCGATTTCTAAAGCTGCAGAAACCTTAGGAATGTCCTACCGTTACGTTTGGAATTACCTGCAGGATATTCGAAAGGCGCTGGAAGAGCCAATAGTGGAAACTTATAAAGGTGGAAAATCTGGTGGAGGAGGCGCAAAGTTAACTGATTTAGGCAGAAGCTTGCTTGGCGAGTATAAGCAAGTTGAGAGCTACTTAAGCAAGGTCTTATCGGATTCAGGAAGTTTGGAGGTGAAAGGTTTGAAGTTAAGTGCAAGGAACCGTTTTAAAGGAAAAGTAATAGCTGTCGAGAAAGGCGTTATTACAGCCAAAGTTAAGGTTGAGGTAAAAATGCCTGTAACTGTGACGGCAGTTATAACTAAGGAAGCAGTTGAAGATTTAGATATTAAAGTTGGCGATGAAGTAGAAGCAATCGTGAAGTCGACGGAAATCATAATTGCTAAATAATTTTTTATTCTACTACGTACCTGTAAGTGATGTGTTCGCCTGCGGTTGAGCTTTTCCTTGTGATTTTCAGTACGTCGCCTGGTTTTGCGCCGATGGCTTTCACTGCTGGGTCGCCTGATTTTATCTGTGGTATCTGGTAGGGCTTAACTTTGTATTGGGCGAGAAGCTGGGTCTTTTCTTTTTCGCTTAGGATTTCGTGGAATGGTACTAGTGCGTGCTCGAAAATGTCGAAAACTGGGAAAGACTTGGGTAGTAGTTCGACTTTTTTCTTTTTGGCGCCTAGTTTGACGGCGTGGGTGTAGCGTCCTTCGGTGACTACGATGGTTCTGTCGATGTCTTTTTCTTTCATTACTTTGTATAGCGTGTTCATGGCTGCGATGCCGACGGTTGCTTCGCCTAAGATGCACCAGACGAGTGCTTTTTCTTTGTCTTGCGGGATGTCGATGATGTAGCCGATTGCGCCTTCATATTTTTCTTTTTCGAGTAGTTTGTATTTTCTTAGTTTGATTAAGACTTCTGCTTTGCGTTCTTCGATTGTTTCTATTTTAGCGCTCAACCATAACCCCTCAACAATAGGAATACGCGAAACCATAACAAACATTTACCCTTAAACTTTTCCCTTAAAAATGACCTTGCCTTCAAACAAAATTGCGCACGCAAGTAAGAACTTAGGCTTTTACGAGTTTATAGCCTATTTTTGTTCCCATTCCGTAATTGTAGGCTAAGTTGATTATCATTATTCCCATTGCTTCAAGATAACGCGCTGCTTTTAATGGCCCACAATCCACGGGATCAAAACCAATGCCGCGTGTTAACTGAGCTGCAGTTTGTTTAGCTTTCAAATCGTCGCCAGCGATGAAAGCTGTTAATTGTTCGTTGCTGACTTTGCCTGTGCTTTGGTTTTGTGCGAACACTGTGTTGAACGCTTTAACTACGTGGGCTTGCGGAAGTTTTTTCTGGGTTTCTTCCGCCGAGGAAGTGGTGCAGCTTATTCCTAACTCCATATTTGGTCCTATAGCGTTGATTACGTCGATTACTGTTTTTCCGTTCGCAAAAGGTCTTATGGCTTCTATGGCATCGTTTGCACTGTTGTGCGGTACTGCAAGAATAATTACTTCTCCCCATTTTGCTACATCAGCAACTGGTTCTGCTGGGTCTCGGTGACCAAACTTTACTTCATGCCTGCTGCTTAAGCCACTGCACAATGCGCTGCCAACGTTGCCTTTTCCTATAATAGCAATTTTCATAGTTTTAACCTCAATTATTAGCATTGTTTGAGGTTATTAGAAGTTGTGACTGCATAATGCCTACAACAAACGCTTCTATAAGAAACACTGGGGTCAATGCTGATACTCTGTTGTCCGAAATATTATAGTGTGCTAAAGCCTTTAAGGAGTTTATAACATAAAAGAACGGTGAATGGTGAGACAGTGGACAAGACAGATGTAATATTATGCCAGCTTTTACTTGCGAATTCTCGGCTTTCTTACCGTGAACTGGCGGAAAAACTGAACTTGTCTGTGACCGCCGTTCATAACCGCATTCAATCCTTAATCGAAATGGGCATAATACGCAAATTCAATGCTAAACTAAGCTTAATCGCTAAAAACGGCATTCACATATTAATCTTTGGAACGTCGAAAACTAATTCAATTCGTGACATAAACCCAAAACTGGAGAAGCACGGCTCCATATACTGGTTGGCTCTCGGCGGCGGAAATGTCTTGTACATAGGCGCTTACTTGAAAAACATAGCTGAGTTGGAGCCGCTGGTTCGTTTCATTAGAGAGGCAGCTGAGGTGCCTGAACCAACCGTTGGCATAACGGTTTCGCCTATTCCGTCGTGGATTTTAAAGGGTATTGATCCTGAGACTAAGCTCTGTGAGCTTGACTACAAAATTATTCGTTCCTTGAAAGATGATTCACGTAAAGCCACTTCAGTTGTCGCTGAAGAATTAGGTGTCTCAGCCAAAACGGTTCGTCGCAGGCTCACAAGAATGATAAACAACTATTTGATACAATTATCTATAGACTGGTATCCTGATGCGTCAAATGATATAATAAGCGTATTTCATGTTCAACTAAAACCTGACGCTGACCCTAACACACCTAACATAATTTGGCAAAAACATTATCCGAACGCACTCTTTTATTGGGGTTTTAGCAACATACCAAACTCCTACCTATTTTTCACTTGGACCCCAACAGCAAAAGAACTGCGAGATACTCGAGAAAGCTTAGAGCGGGAACCAGCAGTACAAGCAGTAGCCCCAAACATCATCTACACAGGATACGTATTCAACACATGGCTAGACAATATTCCATAGTCAAGGAATGTCCTGTTTTTTAACCAATCATAGTTGAAAAGCGACTTTCCAGTACTGTCAAATGCATTTTCTTTCAGCAATAGGTAAACAAGAACCTAAATTCTAAAAAACGTACTAAGAGCCATAGAAAAAGGAGACATTAACATGACCGAATCAGCAATAACAATACAAAATCTAACCAAAAAATTTGAAGACAAAACAGCAGTAGAAAACCTCAGTCTACAAGTCAACAAAGGAGAACTCTTCGGATTACTAGGACCAAACGGAGCAGGAAAAACAACCACAATAAACATCCTCTGCGGACTCGTAAAACCAACAAGCGGCACAGCCAAAGTCTACGGTTACGACGCACAAAAAGAAACACCGAAAGTCAAAGAACTAATCGGCGTGTGCACTCAAGAAACAGCCATTTATCCATACCTAACCGGTGCAGAGAACCTTGAACTCTTCGGAAACCTCTACAACATGAACGGAAAAATGCTCAAAGAAAGAAGCGATATACTGCTGACGAAAATGGGGCTAAAAGAAGACGCAAAAAGAAGAGCAGCGAAATACAGCGGAGGAATGAAACGTCGACTAAGCCTAACTCTCGCATTAATCCATGACCCCCAAGTCGCTTTTCTAGATGAACCAACAGTTGCCATGGACCCGCAATCACGCCATGCTGTCTGGGACTTCGTAAAAGAACAAAAAACACAAGGCAAAACCATCATCCTAACCACGCATTACATGGAAGAAGCCGAGGAATTATGCGACCGAGTAGGCATAATTGACCATGGAAAACTAATTGCTCTTGGCACGCCAAAAGAACTGATTGCTAAAAATCAAGTGAAGAATCTGGAAGAGCTTTTCATCAAACTCACAGGAAGAACCATGAGGGAGGAAGCATAAATGAAACTTCAACGGATATCCGCTTTAACTAAGAAGGAACTTAAGAAAACTATCCGCGAACCAGCAGTGCTTTTCATGATTTTCCTGTTTCCAGTAGTGTTCGTGTTCGCTTTCGGGGCTTCATTCGGCGGAGTTGGCAGCAGCCAAACAGTGACGTATCAAATCGGCGTAGTCAACATGGACCAAGGAAACTCAGTAAACGCCTCGCAGATACTCCTCACAGCATTGTCCAACACAAAGATACTGAACCTTCACATATACGTTGACAACCAGACCGCGCAAAATGACCTGTCGCAAGGCACTGTTCAGGCAGTGATGGCAATTCCGACGGATTTCAGCCAAAGCCTAGCTTCATATCAAACAGCACCCAACGACCCGTCAAAATGGACAAACGCCACCGTCTCATTGTATTTAGATAAAGGCTCTTTAGTCGCCACCCAAGCCATACCGCCAATCATCCAGCAAGCTTTGACAGCCATCACGGGTCAGAGTCAGCAAGCACCCCAAAGCCCATTCCACGTAGAAACCGCGTCTCTGGTTGAGGTGAAGACTACGTCGGCACTTGACTTCATTGCCCCAGGCATGTTCACGTTCGCTTCCATATTCCTCATAATGATGGTTGCCCAATCATTCACCCAAGACCGAGAGAACGGCATGATGAAACGCATCCGCATCTCACCCACAACACCAACCGAGTTCATGACAAGCCAAGTGGTCTCCTACATGGGCATAGCGCTGATCCAAGCGGCTCTGGTTTTCATCATGACGTACGCTTTAGGTTTCAGACCAAACGTTGGCATACCCGCTTACGCTTTCGCCTTCATACTGGTGCTGATATTCTCACTATCCAACGTGGGATTCGGCTTAATCACCGCTTCAATCGCAAAATCCGCAGGTGCAGCAACAGGCTTAAGCTTCCTTTTCCTACTTCCGCAATTGTTCCTTGGCACATTCGTCGGCGCATCGCTTTCTTCAGGTGCTCAAGTTGCAGGCAAATTCGTACCCAGCTACTACGTTACAGACGCTTTAACTTCGCTTTTCCTCAGAGGCGCAGCCATCACAAGCCCAACCATACTCTTGGATTTGGCGGTAGTATCTGTGTCTTGCATAGCCATCTTAGCAGTAGGCATAGTGCTGTATGCAAAATACTACAAAATCTAACTAAACTAGCGTAAAACAAGACAGCTCTCATCTTTTTTTTTACCGTTCACGATCCATACTGGGGCTGAAAATTCTATCAACCACAAATCAAAAATTAAATAATTTCATATTAATAGTATTATGAGGCCTAATTCGCAGGGAGAGTCTATGGTTAAAAGTTTAATACCAGCATTCGTGAACGAAATAGAAGAAGCCCGCAAGCATGGCAAATTTATAAAAGTAAAAGACTTCGCCGAAGAGTTCGACGCCACGTGATTGCTTGTATAGCTTAGAAATTGAAGATATTTTCAAAGCATTCAAAAAATTGGCAAAAAACATCTTTATCGATTCAAATTTCTTGTTCTGCGAGCGTTTGAAAAACCTATTGCCAGCAGGGCTTACTTGATATTTTACTCATATCTCAACTGCACTTGTAAAACCCTAAAATGTTCGGGACAATAGCTATCTGCCATTAATCATAATACTTATTTCAAGGTGAAAAATATGAGTCAAAACCAAATGTTCTGTTATCAATGCGAACAAACAGCCAAAGGTCAAGGCTGCACAGTAGTGGGCGTTTGCGGAAAAACAGCTGACGTGGCAGCGCTTCAAGATCTACTTGTCTACACGCTTAGAGGACTTAGCCAACTATCAATTGAGACAAGAAAAGCTGGAATAAAAGACGAAAAAACTGACGTGTTCACTTGCGAAGCATTATTTGCTACTTTGACAAATGTGAACTTTGACCCAGAAGCAATAGCTGTTTACATAAGAAAAACGGCGCAACTGCAAGAGCAATTACGCGGCAGACTGCGGAAAGAAAAAGTCAAAGTTAACTCAGCATTCAATTTACAGTTGGAGAACACGACAGCAGGCTTAGTTGCAATGGGAAAACGTTACGGAATAAACTCTGACTCAACAATTGATCTAGACCTCCATTCGCTTCAGTGGCTGTTAACTTACGGGTTAAAAGGAGTAGCCGCCTACGCGTACCATGCCTATCTTCTTGGAAAAAAAGACGATAAAGTGTTCGATTTTATCTATGAAGGATTAGCGTCTCCACTTGACAAGTCACTTGGCGTTAACGAGTTTGTAGGTTTAGTTTTTAAATGCGGCGAAATCAACATACGCGCAATGGAACTGCTCGATGCAGGAAACACTGAAACCTACGGTCATCCAGTGCCAACGAAAGTGCCTCTTGGCCACAAAAAAGGCAAAGCCATACTTGTTTCAGGCCATGACCTCATCGATTTGGAAGAGATTCTAAAACAAAGCGAAGACAAAGGCATCTACGTTTACACTCACGGCGAAATGCTTCCAACACACGGCTACCCAAAACTGAAGAAGTATCCGCGCTTCTACGGTCACTATGGAACAGCATGGTTTAACCAGCAAAAAGAGTTCGCCGCTTTTCCAGGCGCAATCCTAATGACGACAAACTGCATACAAAAACCAGTAGAAAGCTACAAGGGCAACATTTTCACTTCAGGACCAGTCGGGTACCCAGGCGTGCCACACATAAGCAGCAAAGACTTCTCGCAGGTAATACAGAGAGCCTTGGAACTGCCCGGTTTCCCAGAAGACAAGGAAAGCAAATACGTGTTGGTTGGCTTTGGCAGAAACGCCGTGCTAAGCGTAGCTGATAAAGTCATAGAGTCGGTGAAGAACGGGCACATAAAGCGCTTCATACTGGTCGGCGGATGTGACGGCGCAAAACCAGGTAGAAGCTACTATCCAGAACTAGTCGAGAAAGCACCCAAAAACACAATCATCCTAACCTTAGCCTGCGGCAAGTTCAGATTCTTCGACAAAGAGCTGGGCACAATCGATGAAATCCCACGCTTACTAGACATTGGACAATGCAATGACGCTTACTCAGCTGTCAAGATAGCTCAAGCATTAGCCAGCGCCTTCAACGTGCAAGTTAACGATTTGCCACTCTCACTGGTGCTGTCGTGGTATGAACAAAAAGCAGTTGCCATATTGCTATCGCTGCTGTACTTGGGCATAAGAGACATCCGTATTGGACCGAGCCTTCCAGCGTTCATAACGCCTAATATCCTTAAGGTGCTGGTTGAAAAATTCAACATAATGCCAATCAAAACAGCTGACGAAGACTTGAAAGCAATAATGAAATAAGCTCTTCCTCCCCCCTTTTGGCGGATGACTGCTTTTTTATAATGATATTTCTAAGCCTGTAATCCATGTCTCGGCAAAAATGCTTTATTTACGTAGCCTGCCTATGAGGAAAGCGAGGAGAGACGAGCGGTTTGCCCAATCCACTGTTAACCAAGAAAAGCAAAGCCGTCTTTTTCACCATATTGGCAGGCGTCCTATGGGGCACTTCCTTTCCAATCATCAAAATTGGATTAATGTATACTGACCCGTTTGCATTTGTCTTCTGGCGATTTTTGGTAGCCTCAGTCACATTGCTATTTACCATGCTGCTTCTCAAAAAACTCGAGTTCAAAATAACAGACAAAAAACTGCTCGCCTTTTTGGGAATCGCAAATGGCGCAGGCTACTTGCTTCAGTACGTCGGCATGAATTATACGACTGCAGCGAAGGCTGCGCTTTTCATAAACCTAAGTGCCATGTGGGTTGCCCTTTTAAGCCCCAAGCTGCTGGGTGAAAGTTTTTCTCGGAAGAAAATTGTGGGTGTGCTGTTCGGTTTGGTGGGTATTGTCTTTGTTAGCACTAACTTGGATTTTTCAACTTTCGGCGCGGGGCAGTTTGTTGGTGACTTTATGCTTATCTGTTCAGGTGTTGCTTGGGCGCTGTTCATGGTTTATAATAAGAAGTTGATTATGAATTCAACTTCGGCGACATTTCAGTCTATGACTTGGGTGCTTGTATTAACACTATTTACAATTGTGCCTTTCACGCTTTTGTCCGGACCCAGGTTTTTTGCTTTGACAGAGTATGCATGGTTGGCGATTTTTTACACGGCAATTGTTTGTTGGGTTCTGCCATACTACCTCTGGCTGGAAGGGCTTAAGCATCTTTCTGCATCCACTTCTACAGTTCTTCTTTTATCTGAAATAGTGGTTGCCGTCATTCTATCCATCGTGGTGTTGAAAGAGCCTGTTACCGTGTTCTCCAGCATAGGAGCCTTCTTCATAGTAATCGCAATAGCGCTCGTCTCGGTGAATTTAAAATAGCTTCACTTTTGAAACCTGCTCAAAAATTTCATTTTTTGGAGCATGGCTTAAGCTTAAATATATAAAGCATCGAAATATGAGGGCTAGGAGAAACAAAAACATGGCAAAAATGATTACCATAAGTCTAGTTGTAATAATGCTCATTGTAGGCTTCGCTGTCGGTCTCGTCTCTAGCCCGTTTCTTGTAGCGCAAAACTCGTCAACGGCAGACACTGTATGGAGCAATATTGAAAAAACAGGAGTAATCACAGTCGGCACAGACCCAAGTTGGCCACCCTACGAACAACTTGACAATAGCACTAATAAGATCGTAGGATTCGAAGTTGACTTGACGAACGCCGTTGCCGCTCAACTTAATTTGACTGTTGATTGGCAAAGCGTAAGTTTCGATAACATCATAACGTCAGTCCAACAGAACAAACTTGACATGGGAGTTAGCGGTTTCTCAGTGACACCAGATAGACTTGCACAAGTTTCATTTACAATGCCTCATAGCACAACAAGAGCTCAAGTTATCATGCTCCAAAGTAAAATCGACTCGCTAGCAATAACCAACATAACCTCACTGCATGACCTGAAAAATCTGGGCTTAACTGTTGGAACGCAAGATGGAACAACTGAGCAACAGGAACTCCAAGCTGCAGGAGTATCGATAAGGTCATGGAATGACTTCGCCTCAGCGATCCAAGACATGGCAAGCGCCAACCCAAGCGTGCAGGCAGTTTATGCTGAAACAC
Organism: Candidatus Bathyarchaeota archaeon; assembly: GCA_963715865.1. Taxonomy (GTDB): domain Archaea; phylum Thermoproteota; class Bathyarchaeia; order Bathyarchaeales; family Bathycorpusculaceae; genus Bathycorpusculum. Next base: position 1,384,106 of record OY970280.1, on the reverse strand, counting down.
CTATAACAACAGCGTGGATTGCTCAATATCAGACTCAGGGAACAAATATCGGCATTGTCTATGACCATGCATACTATCCATGTGCATTTGTAGTTAACAAAAACGCCAACACCTTCCTTGACAAGTTCAACGGTGCCATGGCACAAGTCATTCAATCTGGACAACTAGATCAGCTCAGAGCAAAATGGCATGCTTAAACAAACGTGATCCCTATTGGATGCATGGCAAGAGCTAATCTTCCTGTTGGAAGGAGTACCCCTTACTCTTTCCATTTCTATCATTTCTTTCTTAGCCGGCATAGCAATCGGTTTGCCGCTTGCATTCATAAGAGTGTACGAAAACGAAGTTAGTTTTGTTGTGGACGCTTATGAGAAAATCTTCAGAGGCATACCTGAAATCGTTCTGATGCTACTCTTTTTCTTTGGATTAGGCCTATATTTTCCCTTTCCGTTCGGTAACGCCTTCTTTGTCGCCGCGTTTGTTCTTGGTTTAAGAAGTGGAGCTAATCAATCACAGATTTTCAGAGGGGCAATTCGAGGTGTTGGAGACGAGCAGATGATTGCCGCCCAATCTATTGGTTGTTCTAAGTGGCAAGCAATATGGCATGTTATGGTTCCTCAAGTTTTGACTTTCTCAACTCCAGGCTTAGGAAGCGAATATGCGCTCTTAATCAAGGACTCTTCGTATGTCTGGGTTATCGGCGGCTTAGCCGAGATCATGACTCGATCTATTTGGCTCAAAAACGTTCCACCATATGACGTTGTAACGCCATTTGTGTTTGCAGCCCTTTTGTATATTGCACTTACCTTCCCAATTGCCTTATGGCTTGATCGATGGGGCAACAAAAGAAAGAAAAAAATAGGATTGTAAAAAAATGACCGACCTCGTAATGGAAGCTAGAAATGTCTACAAAAACTACGGAAAACTTGAAGCAGTAAGAAATGTCTCCATGCAAATCAGAAAGGGCGACATAAAACTGATCTTTGGACCCAGTGGTTCAGGAAAGAGCACGTTTCTGCGGTGCATGGCAATGCTAACCCTGCCAGATAAGGGCGAAATCTACCTTGGCGAACAATGCCTCACTAAACCTGGCGTAGATCTAAATAAAGCGCGGGCGAGAATCGGCTTTGTTTTCCAGCATATTTACCTTTTCAGGCATCTTACCGCCTTGGGGAATGTAGAGTTGGCACTTAGGCAAGTGCTTAAACTGCCCAAAGAAGAAGCCAGAGCACGAGCATTAGCTGCACTAAAGGAAGTGAAAGTAATTGAATGCATGAATAAGTATCCTAACCAAATGTCTGGGGGGCAACAGCAAAGAATAGGCATAGCCCGCGCTATCGCCCGCAACCCCGATATAATATTGCTAGATGAACCGACGTCAGCTTTAGACCCTGAACTTACCGGAGAAGTCATCGATACTCTGCGTGACCTTGCCAAAGAAGGAACAACTATGCTTATCGTTAGTCACGAAATGCCGTTTGCCCGTGAAGTCGCGGAGGAGATGATTTTCTACGATGAAGGGTCTATCGTGGAAACTGGAACGCCAGCACACTTCTTTAACAGTCCTCACAGCGAGCGAGCTAAAAAATTCATGACCAGAATAATAAACAGAACCACAAGGGAATAGAGTAATGTTTGAATTCGTCAGCCAATTCGCTCCTTGGATCCTTCAAGGGCTTCTCTTGACAGTGGAGATTACACTGTTCGGCGTCTTTTTGGGATTAGGCATAGGGACATTGCTGGCGATTGGAGACATCTATGGGAACAAAGTTGCCAAGGGAGTTATTGCGGTTTATGTGGAGTTTTTTAGGGGAAGCCCAATATTCGTTCAACTATTTTTAGCCCAATACACTGTGCCTACTATAACGCACATCCCTATAGACCCTTATCTTACGGCTTTTTTGGTTTTTGGGTTAAACAGCGCCGGCTACCAGAAAGGATACGTGAAAGGCGCCATTGAAACCATATTTGAAGATCAAATGGATGCTGGTCTGTCGACGGGAATGTCAAGAGCCCAAACTCTCAGGCACGTCATTCTTCCTCAGGCTTTTAGGATAGTTATTCCCTCATGGACCAATGAATTCTGTTCTCTTACAAAAAGTACAGCTGCATTGGCATACGTGGGATTATTTGACTTGGTCAGTGCAGGTAAATCAATCGCCCATATAACATATGTTGTGCTTCCTGTTTGGCTGGTCATCGGGGCAATATATTTGGCTTGGATCACGGGATTCACGAAGCTGATGGATATCATTTATGAGAAAAAGAAGATACCTGGCGTAGAACTTCTAATGCAATAAGGCATCTTGAAATAAACATAATTTCTTATGTTGCGCCGTCGCTAAATGGACGGAACAGTTTTCTTCTGTTTTTTCCTCATTTCTCTATATTCCTTTGTCGAATAAAACAGTGAAAGTATCATGAAGACAAGAGAACCAGTCAAGAGCCCTCCTGCGACTGGAACATTCCCAAAAGCAAGACTTCCCAAACCGACGATATTAAACGACATTGCCATGACGACAAAAGCCACGCCCCGATTCTCGTGTTCAAAGCTTTCTGCTTTATTTTCGGACATAACAATCAACTTCTCTTTAGGTGAAGTGAATGTTTAAGTTTTATTTTTTTGATAAGCCAAGCCATATTTCTGCCAAGGTCATCCATGATTTTCATGCCTTCTTCGTCTTTTTCAACTTCGCCCTTTTTGTTTCCAATGCCAATGTTCCAGTACGACGAGCCTGGGATGATCATCTGGTTAATCAAGAAGAAGTGGTTTATGGCGTCGAAGGTTGTCATCCCGCCTGCGCGTCTGACGGCAACGACTGCGGCTCCGACTTTGTACTTTAGCATGTCAGGTGTGGCTCTGGCTACGAAGCCCGAGCGGTCGATGAGCGCTTTCATTTCAGGGGACATCATGCCAAAGTATGTGGGAGACCCCAAGATTATGCCATCAGCTTCAACCATCTTTTGAATGTAGGCGTTCACTTTGTCATCTGTTATTGCACAGTGCTGATTTTTTGTTTTGAAGCAGGTTCTGCAGGCTGTGCAGCCCCGGATTTGCTTTCCAGCAAGCTGGATTAGTTCAGTTTCTATGCCTTCTGCTTCGAGGGCTTTGAGGACGCGTTTTAGGAGTATGGCGGTGTTTCCGTTTTTACGAGCGCTTCCATTAAAAGCAACAACCTTCATATTGAAAACCTCTAAATTGTATCACTAAGAGTTAGGATAAAAAAGTAGTGCTAGGAACTTTTACGCTTCCTTATCGCTTGAAAATTACCGCTCGGTAGCAAGGCTTAAGGTGTCACGTTTGAGGGGCAAGCGTTAGTCAAGGTGGTATGCTTCTTCTCCATGCTGGCTCAAATCCAAGCCTTCATCTTCTTCTTGAGGACTCACTCTCAATGGCGAGAACAGGTCCACCACTCTCAAAAGCAAGTAAGACCCGCAAAACGCGAAGGCAGACACGACTAAAACAGCAAGCACTTGGATGCCCAGCAGAGCAGCGTTGCCATAGAATAATCCTTGAACGCTAGGATTAACCATAGCAGTTGCGAACAAGCCAACTGCGACTGCACCAATCATGCCGCCGATTCCATGGCATGCGAAAACGTCTAATGTGTCGTCGATTCTTGACCTGCCAGCTCGCCAGTTAGCCACCAAGTTGGAAGCTACTCCTGCAACTAAACCAATAATCACCGCGGCAGTAAAATTAACGTAGCCAGAAGCCGCTGTAATAGCTGCCAAACCACACACTGCGCCGACTGAAATGCCTGTTGCTGAAGGCTTACCCTTGATTACCCAATCCAGTAGCATCCAGCTTACGGCTGCTGCGGCGGCTGCCAAGTTGGTAGCTACAACGGCAGACACAGCAATGTTATCGGCTGCTAATGCGCTGCCACCGTTGAAACCGAACCAGCCGAACCACAGTAAGCCTGCGCCTAAAATCACGTAGGGAATGTTGGTTGGTTTAAACTCGGTTCCCATGGGTACTGGTTTACTTTCGCCTTTTTGGTCTAATGCTTTGAGTTGGTCCTTCCAGTAAACGTAGCCTTTTCTTCTGCCAACAATAAGCGCCGCTGCCAGTGCCGATAATCCTGCAGCAATGTGCACGACTATGCCGCCTGCAAAATCCCACGCGCCAAGGACATGCAACCACCCATTGGCGTTCCATACCCAATGAGCGATGGGTGAATAAATGAAGGTTGACCACAAAATGACGAAGATGAGGAGTGACTTGAAGCGGATTCTTTCTGCGCATGCTCCTATGATGAGCGCTGGCGTGATTGCGGCAAACTTTAGCTGAAATGCGAAGAAGAGTATTTCAGGAATAGCTGGCGCGTAAGGGCTAACGGTATTTATGCTTATGTTGTTTAATCCGAAAAGAGACAGGTTGCCTATGATTCCATAAACGCTGGGGCCATAAACGAGGCTATAGCCCCAAAAGAACCAAACGAGACTAACCACTGCAAAGATGATGATACATTGGACCAGCGTAGAGACCAAGTTCTTTCTTCGAACTAAGCCGCCGTAAAAGAAAGCCAAGGCTGGTGTCATTAGCATGACTAGAGCTGTTGACATTAGAACCCACGCGATGTCTGCTGCTCCCATATTTGTTCCTTCGCTAGCGTTATTACTGCTCGTTTATTCTTGCATCTTGGCAAAACTAATATTTAAACTATACATTCGCATTGATAACAGCGATAATTCTGGATAAATGAATAAAAAAGTGCTTGCTATCAGTGCATTCTTTCAACAACTTCCCTTGATATAATCGATTTTATGAAAAGGCGTCCAAAAACAAAGCCCTTTGGAGCTAACACATTCAAATGCTTTTTGAAAAATATTGGTGGAGTGAAAAATTGGTTGCTAAAATAAAATAAAAAAAGAAAATTGTAGCTGTTTAGCCTTAGCTATACACGGCGTTTCTATTCAAGTTGGTATGCTTCTTCGCCATGTTCACTCAGGTCTAAACCTGCATCTTCCGCTTCCTCGCTAACTCTTAACGGCGAGAACACGTTCACCAATTTAAGCAGTAAGTAAGAACCGAAGAAGGCAAACGGCACCACCACGGCAACTGCTACCAATTGAGCAACCAGTTGAGCTGGGTTTCCGAAGAACGCGCCGTTTATTCCGAGTTGGATAGCTCCAGAAGCGAATAGTCCTGTTGCGATTGAACCCCATATTCCGCCGACGCCGTGGCATGCGAACACATCCAGCGTATCGTCTATTCGTGATCTGCCTGCTCTCCAGTTAGCTACTAAGTTTGAGATAACTCCTGCTGCTAAGCCAATGATTAATGCTGATGATATGTTGACGTAGCCTGCTGCAGGCGTGATAGCAACTAATCCAACTACTGCGCCAACTGCTATGCCTACCGCTGATGGTTTTCCCTTGATTAACCAGTCTGCCATCATCCAGCTTACGGCTGCTGCGGCTGCTGCTAAGTTTGTAGTTACAAGCGCTGAGACAGCTAAGTCGTTTGCGGCTAGTGCACTGCCAGCATTGAATCCGAACCATCCGAACCACAGTAATGCTGCGCCTAGCAATACAAAGGGAATGTTTGTTGGCTTAAACTCAGTTGCGTTAGCTTTTTGATCTAACGATTTCATATGACTCTGCCATGGAACAGCGCACCCTTTCCTTCTACCTACCACTAGTGCCGCTGCCAACGCTGAAAGGCCTGCTGAAATATGCACGACGATGCCGCCTGCAAAGTCAATGGCACCAAAGGTGCGGAGCCACCCGTCAGGGTTCCATACCCAGTGGGCTATTGGCGCATAGATAAGTGTGGACCAGAGCACCATAAAGATGAGGAGTGACTTGAACCTGATTCTTTCGGCGCATGCGCCTATGATTAGTGCTGGTGTGATGGCTGCGAACTTCAACTGGAATGCGAAGTATAGTAGTTCAGGAACTTGTGGTGCAAGTGCCGTATTAACGGCGTGTATGTCTAGGCCGCTCATGCCTACTAAGCTTGGGCTGAAGCCGATTAAGCCGTTGATGCTTGTGCCGAATACAAGGCAGTAGCCCCAGAGTGCCCAGACTATGCTTATGACTGCGAATATTACGAAGCATTGGACGATTGTTGATACTAGGTTTTTCTTTCGCACTAGGCCTCCGTAGAAGAATCCTAGTGCCGGCGTCATTAGCATGACTAGTGCTGTTGCGGTTAGGACCCATGCTATGTCTCCCGCTGCCATTTTTCATCAGCCCTCTTTTGACATTTGTTTATCTATTTATTTTTTACCTGTACAGCTATTGCATAGTTATATTTAAAAGATGCGCATATGAAACACATTTATCCTTTATTATATGCAATCGTTTATATTATCAGCTCTTAACATGATGTTCATCCAATTTTTACTTTAAATGAGGGCCTTATACTAAAAAAGCGTCCAAAATTCCACCTGTAACTCAAAGTTTTTAACCCATGGAAAAAGAGCAGATTTCTACTGTCTTTGCACAAATTTACAGATTTAAGTTAAAACCATCGCTAAAAGAATTGCACAACAATCGATAGAACAAACAAATTAGCATATTAAAAACCAAGACATAGCCATTACACAACGGTATCAAGTTTTTTATGATTATAAACAAATGCGTTTTTTTATCTTTAAATCAGGTTTAAAATTAAAACCAACAGTTTTTCTGCATTACACAAAAACCTTATAACGAAACAACCGCTTCTTTGCGACTGAAAAAGGCGCACAAGATGAAATTTGGTACGTACACTTTCCAACCTGAAAAGGCTCAAGGATTTGACTTCCATGTTTTACGCGTTAAACCAGAAACTGGCATGAGACTCTCACCAGCGCAAGATATGTACAGTAACATTGCTGTTTTCGCAGACAATGTTGCCGCATGCAATCATCCAGATTGGATTTCTCAGTCACCGCTGGGACCAGCAAAAATGGGAAACAACAACTACAACATTTACTGGGATGTTGTCTGTGCTACTCAGCCTGAGCACAGAGCTGAACAATTAAACTACGTAGCAGATGTTGATACGCGCTCGCTTGGCGTATGGTTGAACAGCCAATACTTTGCAGACCATGGACACTGCATTTGCCCACGCTGCAACGAGCTATGGAAGAAAAGCGGCTTAAGCTGGCTTGAATGGCGCAGAAAAGAAGTCACTGACTACATTGCTCAAATCCGAGAAAAAGTCAAGAAAGAACTAGTCTTGTGCATTCAGCCTGACCCAGTAAGCTCCTACGAGCGTTACGGCGTAGACTTTGACGACTTTGCAAAGTACGCTGACGCCTTCAACGTTGTAATGTTCAGCAAAAACTATGCCACACCATGGTACTGGGAAACGCTTGCACGCGGCTTCAAGAAGCTGCTGAAAAAGCCGTTCTACATTAGCTTTTACGTTTTCGGTCCAGGCGATAACCCTAAAGATGTGCCATCAGCCGCAGAATTGCTTACCGTCAGTGTTCGCTGTGCAAGAGCAGGCGCCGACGGGTTCCTGTACCTGACTGATAACGCCAGCCAAATCTTGGATTTCCAGAAAGCGGCAGTTGAAAAGGTTGAACTTAGAGAAAGACTAAGGAGTTACGGCGGCCAACCGGTGCAAGAATTCCTAGATTTTGTTGCGAGCTGGCAAAAAATCATATAGTTTTGAACCTTGATTTATTTAACGACGACTTATTTAACTCAATAACTTGTTAATTTTGATTCTCAGTGCCGTTAGGTTTTTATCGAATCATCATCAAGACTATGATTGAGTCTGGGGAATGTTAGGTTGGATTTCATCTCAGAATTAGCTAAAGCCATTATAGCATTATTCATCATAGTTGATCCTTTCGGTAACATTCCCATCTTTATGGGCTTAACCGAAAAAATGGCAGATACACAGAAAAAGAAAGTATACAACACCGCGGCGCTCGTCGGCTTTATTCTGCTTCTTGTTTTCGCTTTCACTGGTCAAGAGATTTTGACGATTTTTGGATTATCGATTTACAGTTTCGAGGTTGCCGGGGGCATTCTATTGCTAATTATTGCAATTAGAATTTTGATCTCGGGCAGCATGCATGAGGACGTTGAGTCTCCAGAGAGCTTAGGCGCAGTTCCCATTGCTATACCTCTTCTTGTGGGGCCGGGAGCCATCACCACAACCATATTTAATCTTCAATCCTACGGTACGGTAACAGCGATTCTGGCGGTTTTAATTGTGTTATCCTTAACATGGGTCATTCTTAGGTTCATAAACGGCATTTACAGGTTTTTAGGCAAAACAGGCTCCTTAGTTATAGCAAGGGTTATGGCGTTGCTTATTGCTGCCATTGCAATCCAATACATTCTTACTGGCGTAACTCATTTCGTAGTTTAACGAAAAAGCTCAGTTGTTTAATTAAAATTTTAAAAGTGGCATGGGATGTGGGATTTGAACCCACGCGGCCCTTTCGACCATATACTTAGCAGCGTGGAATTTGGTCGTTTGTTTTGGTTTCTATTCGTATTCATGTTCGTTAAAATCCCGAAACGTAAAGGAACTATTACCATTACAGAAGTTGATGAAAACGAAAAATTTATACGAGATGTAATGGTAAAAGGCTTATGCACATTGTTGAAAGAAAGAAGGGTAAATCAAAGTATTTTTACCTGCAACACTCGTTCAGAAAAGACGGAGAAGTCGTCACCAAAGAACTATATTTAGGCAAAAAAGTGCCAGACAACATCGAAGAAATCAAAGCTAAACTCATGCTTGAGGCTAAAGATGCTCTGTCAGAAAAACTGGAAAAAATAAAAAATCGCTATCAGAAAGAATGGGCAAGGTATCCTGAATCTGCAAAAGAAAAGGAACTTCAGGAGATAGCAATAGCTTTTACTTACAACACTAACGCGATTGAAGGATCCACTATAACGCTTGAGGAAGCAAGGCAAATACTGGAAGATAAAGTCGCTCCAAGTAAGCCTCTCAAGGACATCAGGGAAACCGAATCTCACGCAAAAGTGTTTTTAGGAATGCTAAAAACGGACGAGAAAATATCGGAGAGGCTTTTGTTGAGATGGCATAAAGATATTTTCGAAGAGACAAAACCAGACATCGCTGGGCAATTTAGAAACTATGTTGTAAGAGTGGGACTTTACGTGGCACCCGATTGGCGTGACTTGGAAAAGCTAGTGAAGCAACTAATAACGTTCGTGAATGAATCAAGACTGAATCCCGTCGAGGTAGCAGGAAGGGCGCATTACATGTTTGAAAAAACACATCCCTTCGGCGATGGTAACGGCAGAATAGGCAGACTTCTAATGAATTTTATCTTGTGGAAAAACGGTTATCCCATGCTCATAATAGAATACAAGAGGAGAAACTCCTACTACAAAGCTCTGCAGCGACCTGAAGAAGGCTTCGTGACCTACTTTGTCAGAAGATACCTATCGGTGCATAAGCAACGCTTACAATAAGAAAATTCAGCTGTTTAAACGACGTGATGAGGACAGATAGAAAACATCAAGTACATCTTGGGCATTTTTGGCTGAATTCCTCGCTGTTATGCTCGTGAACAAGGCATTTCCACAAAATGCTAAATCAAACAATAAATAAAAGCCTGACCAAATAGTAGTTTTCACGTGAACACTATGCGGTTTGAATGTTGCGGTTGCAAAAAATCCTTCTCTGGTTCAGGCTTAACCGTGAGTATCAATGGTGAAGAGCGGCTGTATTGTGCGGAGTGCTTGTGGACGCTTCGGAAGGAGTATGACAAGAAGAAAACCTGTGAAGACTGCGGCTACCTCGATGAGGAGTCCTGCAAGAAGACTGGGAAAGCGTTGGTGCCTGCGAAGGTTGGGTTTAACACGTACTTTGCTCAAGCAGAAACCTGCAAAGACTACTCCACCGAGAAAAAAGCAAATCCTGCTAAAAAGAAAGATAAACAATTAACCGAGACGCAAAAAGAAGCAGCCGCCCTCGTCAAAACCCTCTCGGAGAAAGGACAAACCCTAACATACTACTGCTGCCACTGTGGAGCACCGCTGAAAATCGGCGCAAAAGCACCCGAAATACAAAAAACCTGCCCAAGATGCAACAGCGACCTCGAAATCATCAACCTCGCCAAATTCATCAAACAACACTACTCATAAACCCGTTTTAAGCTACAATTGCAAAGTTGGCGCGGGATGTTAGCTTTACACCCACGTTTAAATTCCACACGAAAAGCTATGGATAATCGGAATTTGTTGGAACCGCTGGGTTCCAGATCCAAAAGGGTTCAGAGCCTTAATCGCGGTTATTTAGACTAATTGAAAGTACATCATCTTCCATTCTTCTTTGCCAGTCTTTTTTTTAAGGGTGAAACTGCTTTCTTGAAAACCACATTCATGATAAAATTTAACTCGAGATTCCCCTTTGGTAACCAAGAATATGAAACGACATCCTATTTCCTCTGACAGTTTTAGTGCAAAGCCGATGCACCAAAAGAGCATCAATTTTCCAATATATCGCCGTCTAAATCTGTTTTCTACTGCTATTTTCGCTAGATAAAGAGCTGGATAGTGCAATTTGCGCAGCTTGTGTCTAGAAGTGTCCGAACGCGGTTTGTTCAGGTTCACACCGATGCAGCTCATTAATATCGTTACATAACCAACTACTTTGTCCTCGTTGTAAAACAGATAGGTAGTTCCCATGCTTCCTTTTTGTAAATTTAGAGCCTCATCATGGATAAACTCGTCTAACTTTAGCTCATCATTCTCGTTGCAATTAAAACTTGAAAGGTCTGTCCGATCATCTAGTTTTTTGACTGACAGACCACTCGGGGTGAATTTGGAAGACATTCTTAATCTGGTACCTACCTCAGTTACTATCCGCGTATTTTTGTCCGGTCAAAAAGCACAGATGCTTCTTGCATGACTTTCTTTCGAACAGTGGTAGGAGGTTTCTTGACATTTCTTTCAAAGTTGCCGGCAGGTCGACCTTCAAGATCAGGAATTGAATGAAGCTTCACATATGGCACCCTTTTGCTCCAATATCTTAACGTTTATTTTAAAGACTTTCTGTGCCTCCATAACAGGTATATAGCTAACTACTGATAGCAAGCGCCATGCTTATTCCCACCTGAAGTAACGAGCGGCGACAAAGCCAAAGAAAACTGCATAAGCAGCCATCACAAGCAGCGGTATAATAGAAGGAAATGTTCCCTGCATCGAGCTTCCAAGAGCCTGAACTGCAGCTCCAACTGGAGTGAAATTGCTTATTGTTTGCAGGTAGCCTGGAAGGAACTGCATGGGAACGTAAATTCCTGCGAAGAATAACAGCGGATATAGAAGACCCTGTGCCATACCTCCAGCAACCCCCTGTGAAGGCGCGAGCGCAGCAATAAGCAATCCCAAAGAAAACATTGCAATCGTTGCCAGCACAATCGAAAGAGCGAATCCAAGAATCTCAGACGGCCCCTTCACCCCGAAGAAAAAGACTCCTCCAGCCGTAAGTATTGCAAATGATATCGCCGCAAGAACAAGATTGATTGTCACCTGCGCAGCCAATATCTTGGTTGGCGACACGGGCGTGGTAGAGATCCGCCTTAGCCAACCAATCTCACGGTCGCGAGCAATTGGAATAGGTAAGCCAAATAGTCCAATAAATATCAGCACAGTTATCATAAGAATCGGAATGTAAACTTCGAATGTTGATAATGTTGTGCCAGGAACAGTCTGTCTGAAGGCAGGAATGCTACCAAATATAATCAGCAAGAATACAGGAAGTCCGACGCCAAATATTATGCCAATTGGCTCCCTTAGGGCGAGTTTCCCCTCGACCTTGACCAGTTCCCAGAATGGATTGGAGGAATAGTGTTCTGACGCTTTAGAAGCTTGTGCGCTCATTGCAGACCTACCTCATGTTTTCTGGCATTATCGTCTGTCTGTGTGAGTTTGACGAAGGCATCTTCAAGACTGCCGTTTTCCACCTGAACATCCGAAGCATGCACTCCAACGTTTAGTAGCGCATAAAGCACCTGTGTAGTAAGGTCACCAGAACCGACAACAACGATACGCCTACCCTTATGTTCAACCGAAGTTACACCCGGCAACGCAGTCAGAACCTTATCATCTACAGGTCCAGAAGGTACAAACTGCATGCGTGCGCCACCGCCTTCGCGTGCCGCAAGAGCCGCGGGAGTGTCGAGGGCAACGACTTTCCCGTGATTAATTAAGGCCAGTCGGTCACACAGTCTTTCGGCTTCATCCATGTAATGCGTTACAAGAATCACTGTCACGCCTCGATCCCTAATACGCTCTATAAGTTCCCAAGTCTCGCGTCTTGCTTCCGGGTCAAGCCCAGTGGTAAGTTCATCTAGAATAGCAATCTTTGGATTTCCAATAAGTGCTAGCGCGATTGAAAGTCGCTGTTTTTGGCCGCCGGACAGTTGTTTGAATTTGGCATTACTTTTTTGAGCGATTCCAAGCGATTCGAGTAAATCCTTTGGATTAACAGGATTTTGATAGAAAGATGCAAAGAGTTCAAGAGCCTCCCCGACCTTGATACGTGGAGGTAATGAGCTTTCTTGGAGTTGGACTCCAACGTATTTACACAGTTCCTCACGGTCGTCTCTGGGATTAAGGTCATAAACAGTTGCGGAACCCGAGTCTGGAACACGAAGCCCTGAAATACATTCAACCGCGGTTGTCTTTCCAGCTCCGTTAGGTCCTATGATGCCGAAAATCTCGCCTTCGGCAATGGAGAATGAGACGTTGTCGACGGCGACTGTTGTGCCGTATTGCTTGCGGAGATGATTCACGTTGACAACGCTCTTTCGACCTGCCGGTTCGTTGATTGGATTAAGGTTGCCAAACTTTTTTGTCAAGTTTTCCGTGTCTATCAATAGGCATCACAAGGTGGCGTTTACTATTCCGAGCGTCTAATCTCTATGATGAAGGTTCTTATATTTAAGACAAAATTTAATGAGTTACATCTTCTAAGACATAGAACACATTATTCTATTCGCAATCATTCTATTTCCATTAAGATACTTCCCTACTTTGCGTGCTATTTAAACGGTTGATAGTTTTTATGCGATGAAACCACAGGAGCAAATAACTTAAAAGCAATTTCTTGGTTCTATTTGCTCAAATAAACGATAATTAACCCCTATTTTGCAAAAGGGGCGAAGCGCGGGATGTTAGGTTTACACCCACGTTTAAATTCCACACGAAAAGTTAGAAATATGAGAAAGCAATGTTGGTCGCCTGGTATTTACGGAAGCATTTTTTCCCTTCTAATTAGCCTGCTTGACAAAATCAACAACACAATTGACAGACCACCCGCAAGCCCAGCAATAAACAGGTCAACTAAGATGGCTGCAGAAAAAGGTAAAAGAAACGGAATATAAAACGTGGGAAGGATAACCACGACGCCAATCGACAAAGCAAGAGGACTATTGGCACCTACTCGCTGCTTTTGTAACGAGCTGAAAGCCATCATAGCAATTGTAACTAAAGAAACGGCTGAAAAACCCAACGCAGCGGTAAAAGCTGACGTCACTAAACCTAAGAGTGACCCTGCAATCACACTTGCTACAACATTAGCGGCAAATTCAGCAATGAAAAGAGTAAGCGCAAGGAAAAGCGCGGCTTTTAAGTAACGCTTAAAGATGTCACTTTGATTCCAGCCAAGTGAAAGTAGATACTCCAAAACTCCATTATTTTTGTCATAGACGTACAGTAGAATAACAGACGTTGTGAACATTAGAAGTCCAAGAGCCATAAACGCAGCTGGAAAAAGAAAGTACGGTGCAGCCGCTCCACCAGAAAGGATGATTGCGTCTGATACAAATATTCCAAAGATAGCCAGAAAAATTCCTGCTCCAGAATATATTTTGCTCAAACTGAGGCTTCGTTTAGCAAAAATCAGTGTACTATTTGGCAACTTGCTGTGACTCCTTTTGTGTTTTTTCCACGTTTCCATTGGGTGACTCAAAAAGCTCTTGCAAAGGATTATCAAGCTGACGCATTTCAGTAACCAAAACACCACTTTCAACCAATTTCTTCAAAGCAAGCCCTGCTTCCTCAGGGCTAGACACATTCAAAACAAAATAATCGCCCTCACGTTGGGCGTCTATAATTTTAGATATGTCTGTTGATGCGTTGATGCCTACTCGGAACTGTTTGGGTTTAATGTTTGAGATTTTATCAAACAATGTCACAGAGCCATTCTTGATTAAAATAAGGTATGTTCCAATATCGGTTGCTTCATAGAGGTTATGGGAAGAGTACAGAATCATTTTGTCTTTACTTAATTTTAGTATAATATCTCGAATTTCTTTTGAAACTGCTGGGTCTAAATTCGCGGTGGGTTCATCTAGCAAATACAACTCGCTTTCGTGAAGAAACACCTTTGCGATTGCGGCTCTCTTTTTTTGTCCCTGTGAAAGATCGGAGAACCTTTTATTTTTCAGTTGGCTAAGATCCAGCAGATCAATCACCTCGTCGGTATCTCCGCCCTCGATGTCAGAGTAAAACTTAAGCGCGTTATACACAGTCATCTCTTCAGGCATTGCGTTGTACTGCGAGAGAAAGCTTATTCTTGTTCGCGTCTTGCCTGATGTGGTTATGTTTTGGTCGTCCAGAAGGACCTTACCGCTAAATGGCTCAAGTATACCCGCGATTGTTCTAAACAAAGTTGTTTTGCCCGCGCCGTTTGGCCCTAAAACAACATATATTGAGGGCTCGTGTAGTTTGAAGCTGATATCATGCAAGACGACTTGCTTATTGTAACCGGAAGATACATTATTCAATTCCAGAGTATGCACAGCAATTTGCCGCCAGTGTCTTAATAGATTCTAAATACTGATAAGAATGAAACTAATTAGTTTTGTTCAACGTCAAACTTTGAAACAACGTCAACATTCTCAGTTGGAAAAGTCTCACTTTATGAACAAATGATTTAGACTTCTGTGGCATGTGTAAATTAAACCCTAAATCTTTTTACCAATAAACTTGGAAATTGGCTAATTTCTTAGCGTTTATTGCACCCTATTTGGATAAATAAGCAATAATCAAGCCCTAATTTGTAAAAGAAGCGTGGCGCGGGATGTGGGATTTGAACCCACGCGGCCTTTCGACCACAGACTTAGCAGGCCTGCCCCCTACCAGGCTAGGGCAATCCCGCACAGGTAATCCTTTTTCTTGGCAAAATTTGAACCTGCCAAAGTCTGGGTTATATTGTAGAGTGTGGCGCTCGGATATTTTTGCTTTCTGTATAGTGAAAACTGCAAATCACACTATTAGAGCATTAATAAGGTGAGAGTTTATGTTGTTGGTGCTCGCTGTGTCTGAGGGATACCCGCTTTTTAACTGTTAAAATACTAGCTAAAAAGAGGCTATCCTTCTTTGCGGGAGCCTTTTCTTCAACAGCACCACTAGTCAATGAACCTATAACAAAGTCTTTTTTTATTGTAGTTTTAAGCGTTTAAGTGTCAACAATGCTTTTAACAGCCCAAGCAATCACTCTTGCAATGAAGAGTGAGGAGAAGTGACTGCGCCTTCGCTTAGCGACACAATGAAACATACATGCGATAATCTGAGGCAAGGCGCAACCAAACAAGTCACCGACTATGAGCAGCGCTTCTCAATCCTGAAAGACGCTTATGATGGTTTACTTGTGAACCTGATAAAGTCACGCTTCAATCCGAAGGAAGCTTGGGAAACGGCTAAAGAATTCTTCGGTTCAGACAGCGTTCGCTTTGCAGGCATAGACGGCACAATGTACTCGCGACCACTGTTTGACATGGTTATTTTTTTCGGCGGCGCTTACGCCTCAACAGGCACCGTAAGATTCGCAGAAGCAGCTGAGCCTCAAGTTGAATATGACGCTAAGACGATTCAGCAAAACATAGGCGTATCCAGCGTCGTCCCAATATACATAAACGAAATCCCTGATGTTGACACTTCGTTTTCGGCGGAAGAGCAGCCCGGCGAAGTTAACCCTTCAAAGCCGGCTACAGATGAAGAAATTGCAAACAATTCGCTAATAGCTAACGTAATCATGACTTTTTCAGAGTTTTACTTAGCCTACAAGCTTGCCGTTGACCAGGCACAGAACATTAGGGTACTTTTAATGGATAGAAGCTTATCCACGGAACGCGCAAGCCTCCTATACGAAACTAGGAAAACAGATTTTTGGGATGCAAAAAGCGCACTCGTTGGCTACAGTATCAACGGAAGGAAAGTTGATCCGAACGATTTAGCCATAGCACGCCATCACGTTTGCAATAAGGCTTTGGGTTTGCCTGCTCCAAGGGCGGATTACCTACGTCATGCAATAACTTGCCTAGCGGAAGAAAACAAAACGTTGACGCAAACGCAAATCTGCGAAGCCTTAGGGATAGTGGATGATAAACGTAAAAGAAGGGTCGAAAAAACCCTATCACGCTTAATCACAAAACACATCCTAACAGACACCGATGGCATTTACGCTTTAAACAAGCAGTATGTTGACAGTTGGGAGCATACAAAACGTTTAACCATCGAAGTTGGCGACAAACTTTTTTCCACAAAAAACCTCTCGACAGAAACATCCAGCAGCATGAAAATAGTCAAGGATGGCAAAGAGCACTGGTTAACCACGCTTGATATTGCTTTTTTGACGCTGTTCGCTTTGCAGATGCTTATGGAGGAGTGTTGGAGAAAACGCATCCTGCTTGTAGGCATCACAAAGGACACTTCAGCGAGGGATTTCAAGCGCCAGTTAATTCCAATAATGCAAAACGAAGGCTTACTGAAAGCAGCAGTGGAAAACGAAGCGTTGACAGCACTCCCGAACACTGACCGCATGATTCTCCAATCAGCAAGCGTTTTAAACCCAGAGAAAGTGGTGCCGCCTTGGAGCCTGATTGAGTATGATTCAGCTTTTAGAACGATGAAGGCTGACTTGGACAGGGGTCAGGGCTATGTTTCTGGCATTATTAAGAATAAGATTGGTTTAGAGAAGGCTTTTTTGAAGACTTATGTGCAGCTTAGCCAAGCCAAATCTGACCCGCTATTGAGGAGCAACGTATTGCTGATTGACCGTTTAGCTTACGCTGACTTTGACCTCAAGCCCGAGTGCTGCTTAGCCTTGTGGAATGAAATGAGCGACGGCACAAGAGAACCTGTGGAAGTCTTTCTATACAAGGATAAGTCGATAGCTAACAAGATGCAAAATCTGGTTATGAGTATGCTTGTGGCTATGGCGCCAGTTAATATTCCGGAGGCTTTTGGACATAATAAAGCGTTGTTTGTGGCAGATAAGATTGCCAAGTGGAATTACAGCCAATTCAAATGCGTTGCAGATTCCACAGCGAACTGGATTTTGAATAACCATAAATTGAGAAAATTCATATTCTACATGAGTACCTTCCGAGAGAGGCGAGCAAGTATTGAACAAGCAAGAAGAGAAAACCGTTAACAAAGAATGCTTCACAGATTTTGACGACAAATTTCATGGCCGCTTAGCGGCGGTTATGCCCCGTTACGCTGGCGGCGAAGGCGGCGACTCCAAAGTTACAGGCACAAGCGCACGCTACCAATGCCGAGTCAAAATAGAGTACCAAAAAGATTTGATGGGCTTATTGGAAGAGGGCATGCTGTTGGCTGTTAAAAATTTTAAGCCCGCAACCAGCGCAGCCGAGCGGTATACGCTTATGGAGATTAGCCGCGTTTGGCCTGAACACTTCGGGCTTCGCGGGCTCAGTGACCATGGATATTATCCGATGCAGTTTGAAATCATCGAGCAGTCAGAAGCCGATTGGCAGACTGATGACAAGTCAACAATGATGATTCAGATTGACGCGATTCCCATCAACTATGACTTAATCATTAAGGGCGGTTGTACGTTTGAGTTTGCTAAAGGGTTTTCTTACCCAGTGGTCGGCAGCTCCGTGCTCCTGCTAAACAGCGAAATGATTAACCGCATGTACAACCAGAAAATCGCTACACAACTAGGCATTGACACAGCAAAAACCGTTGAGGACGCACGCATTGACCCCAGACTTGGCGTAATTAAAATGTTCGAAGCCAACCAAGCCAAAATCCCAATTTACGTTGATTTCGAAAAACTGATCCGTTACCACTTTGGCGTTTTCGCGTTCACTGGCGGTGGCAAAAGCAACTTGATGTCTAATGTTCTGAGGCGAATAATGTTTCATATGGATGAGAAGAAGATTGTTATCTTCGACATCAGCTGCGAATACGCTTTTCTCTTGCTTGATGTGCTGGCTGACCCAGCCGTGAAGGCTAAACTGGTTTTAGAACATAGGATTGATTCGCTCGAGCAACTCTTTAACTCCGTGGTTAAGCCAAGAGAATATGAAAGTGACCTGCGAACGAAGGCTGGTTTGCAGGCAATCATAGATCAGGGGAAGCTGTCGTATTACACAAAGCCAAAGCAAAAAATTCCAACTTACGGCCAGTTCATGGAGGAACTCGATGACCAGCGCAAGGATTCCGTTGGTAAAGGACATTACGTTAATGCTATTGATGAAATTCATGATGCCGTGCGAGAGTACGTTGAGAAGCAAGGGTTAAGCGAGAACCAAGAAGTCAGCGAAGGCTTTGTTCCATACATTGATGAGGTTGCAAGAGCTGCGGTTGAGAAATTCAAAGTCCATGATAAGAGCGGATTGTACGCATGGGCTACAACAAGAAGTACCATAGCTGACTTGTTCAAGAAGCGCAGCGAGAAGAAAGACCGCGACGCAGAAGGATTGACGGTTGAAGGGATAAGGCAACTGCTCGAGGAACCATCAACTAACCTCGTGGTGATCTCAATTAGTGACCCATTCACCATCAAAGAGCTTGCCATAGCTTTGACTCAGGACTTGCTTGTACGTAGGAAACGCCGATTCACAGTAAAACCCTACATCCTATTAGTCTTCGACGAGGCACAGGAATTCATCAGCAGCAAAGAAGGCGGCATAGACGGCAAATGCTCCGCGCACGTGGAAACGCTGCTCCGCCAAGGACGCAAGTACGGTTTAGGCGTATGCATAGCCACACAACGCATCGCATACTTGAACACTAACGCGCTTCAGCAGTTGCACACGTATTTCGTCGGCACCCTACCAAGACCATACGACAGGGCTTTGGTTAGTGAAACGTTCATGATTGATAAGGGCATTTTGGAGAAGACACTTGAGTTTGCGCCAGGCGAATGGCTCCTGAGCAGCTATATTGCTACGGGAATGGAGAACGTACCCATATTCATCAAAGCAGACAATGCGGAAAAAGAGATTGAGAAATTCCTGTCTAAACAATAATTAGCCTATTCTTATTTTTCTCCTTTGATTATGCCTATTTTTCCCACCATGAACGGCAACTTCAAAGCAACTGGGATAAAAGATGCGTTTCTAGTTTCTACAAACTCTACTTTGGTAATTCCCCAGCTTTTTATGGTTGCAACTAATTCGTCAACGTCACCGTATACTTGTTTGAGTAGGAAGAGGTCTTGGAAAGCGAATTTTCCGCCCTTCTTAACCACTCGCAACGCTTCGCGAATCAATTCACGTTTGTCTTTAGCGTCGCTGATTTCATGGAAAACTAAGTTGCTTACGGCTGCATCAAAATATTCATCCTCAAACGGCAGCTTCAAAGCGCTCGCTTTTTGAAAAACGACTCTATCATTTACGCTTTCAGCTTTAGCGTTTGCCTCACAAGTGCTTTTGGAATATTCCCATCTTTTTCCCCAATAATCAATTCCAGTTAGCCGTGCCGCGGTAAATTTGCGTGCTAGCTTTATTGTTAATGCGCCGTTTCCGCAGCCAACATCCAACGCTTGCCCTTCACCGTTCCAATCCAAATTTAAAATCACGTATTCCCAGATTCTGTTCTGCACGCCTCCTCCCTTGGGCGAAAACAGGTACCGTGCATAAAGAAAATACAAAGCTACTGCGAGGCATAGCAGAGCAGGAATTACCAACACCCAAACCAGAAACGCTAATGCAAAAAACACAATGCCCAATAAGCCAAACGTGTAGATTAATCGCTTCGAAACCCAATTACCATAATCCAGCGCTCTATTTACCTGCTTAGTCATCTCTTGCTACTTCCCAGTGAATTGTTTGCGTAAAGAGATTTATAAAAAGCTAGGAGAATACCTGCCGATTAGACCCAGCTCAATTGTCTCGACAATTGCTGCGTCTTATCAGGTTTGTTTTTTGTTTTTTAGGAAAGTTAATATGGAGCCGAAGTTTAAGGAGATATAACGAATAGTTATTCTTGTAGTTATCATAAACTTGATAAGTTAACTATGGGTTGGGGTAGATTGAACTTAAAACTCTATGCAATCAAAAAAGGGAATCAAAAACTAAACAATTCAATCCAACTGGTCGTAGTTGACTTAGACAAAGGCAAGCGCTACCCGTTAAACTTCGTCTGCGTCCTACCTCGATATCTCCGCTTACTTGAAAGACGATCCAGCAATTTTGCGAAAATTTTTGGAGAAAAAAGCCTTTCCGTAGCAAAAAAGCTCTTAGTTGAAGCAAGGCATAGAGAAAAAGACCCGGAAATTCAAAGGGTCATAAATAAACGAATGAAAGACATAGACTCGAAGCAAGATGCTTAGAAACTTAGTTTCAGCAACTGAGCAAATTTACTTTTACATATTACCGCTTGGATGAAGAGATAAGAAGCGAAATGAGATAGTCATGTTCGACTAGACCGAACGCTCCCTTTCTTGCAGAAAACTCATCAAACTTTTTAACTCCATCAGGTTTCAAAAACGGCGATTTAATGGCGAAAGGCACAGGGTCTCTTGAATGCGTCCCGATTCTGATGGGCGTGGGGTGATCAGGCGATATTGCAATCGCGTATGGCTCGTTTAAGCCGTCGAGAATCCTGCCCAGCAGCCTCTTGTCTAAGTCTTCAATCGTTTTTACTTTTAGATCGTAATCTTTAACATGTCCAGCTTCATCTGGCGCTTCAACATGGACAAAAACCAAATCATTATCCTCAAGAGCCTTTAATGCAGCGTCTGCTTTGCCTTCATAGTTAGTATTATACAACCCCGTTGCTCCAGGAACGTTAATGATTTCCATTCCAGCGTAAGTGCCGATTCCCTTCACCAAATCAACCGCAGATATGACTGCCCCTTTCAAACCGTACTTCTCTTTCAACGTTGGCATGGATGGTTTTTTCCCGCCGCCCCAAGGCCAAATCAGGTTGCCCGGTCTCTTACCTGTCTTCTCTCGCGCAACGTTTACAGGATGAGACCGCAGAATATCCCTGGAACCATTAATTAAATCTCTGAGCAAATGCGCTGTTTTTTCTGCTTTTGCCGATTTGGCTTTTGGCAACACGGCTGAAACATCTACTCCGATAGCATCGT
Organism: Candidatus Bathyarchaeota archaeon; assembly: GCA_963715865.1. GTDB lineage: Archaea > Thermoproteota > Bathyarchaeia > Bathyarchaeales > Bathycorpusculaceae > Bathycorpusculum. The sequence continues at coordinate 1,362,817 of OY970280.1, read as the reverse complement.
GCGGCGGAGTGCACTGAATAAGCTCTGGATTTGGGAAATTTCGCAGTATCAAAAAGTGCCTGTAATCAAGTCCTGAGAAGAATTCGATTTCATTAGGTTTCTCAAAAGCTTCCTTTACCGTTGCTATTAATTTGGATGATTCGTCAGTAGTTATGTGACCTGCGGAATAATCAACGATAACTCCATCCTTCTCAGTTATCAAATTACATCGGTAAGCTGCATCGTTATCTCCTAATTTTATGCCTCTAGAAGGCGCTTCAAGTGGACCTCTGCCCGTGCAGTACAGTTTCGGGTCGTAACCCAGTACTGAACATATGGCGACATCTGAGCCTGGAGTTAACTCGTCAGGAACTGTTTTGATTAGGCCGCTTCGGCCTTCTGCTGCTATCGAATCCATGTTTGGTTTGTATGCTGCTTGAAGCGGAGTCTTGTTTCCCAATTCAGGAATAGGATAATCAGCCATTCCATCTCCAACAATAAGTATATACTTCATTTAATCAACTCCAGAGCGGCTTCTTATGCACGTTTACCAGCCTTAAACACCGGGTTTGCCCTTTCTTTGCTTCACACGATAATGCAACCGTATATTTATCTACTTACTTAACAAATCCAAAATTATTTGTATTAATTTAGACGGATTTGAACCAAGGTTAACGGTCATTCTAGCGTAAAATGGCTTTCTGGTATGGCTCTTAGAATCTCGTCCGTTGTCCTTAGCAGTCCTATCCTTGGAAAAATGTACTTTAGAGTTGCTTCATGCTCGTCTTTGCTGTTTGCTGCCATCCCGTCTACGGCGAAGACTTGGTTATATCCACATTGATATGCGTCTCTTGCAGTTGTCTCCACGCCTATGTTGGTTGAAACTCCGCAGAGGACTATTGTTTCTATTTTTCTGCGCCTTAGTTGCAAATCGAGTTCGGTTCCGTAAAACGCGCCCCACTGTCTCTTCGTTATTACTATATCCTTCTCTGTGGGCTTTATTTCATCTATAAATTCTGTCCAATTTGCAGGTCTTTGACCTGAACCCCATTGAACCTGCTGATCCGTTATGGGACGCAGCACGTCTTTTCCATCGATAGACGTTACGTGAACTAGGAAAACGGGCATTCCAGCATCTCTAAACTTTTTTACAAGCTGTGAGACGTTTGCTATAACTTGGCTTGCAGTGTTGGGTTCAAGTTTTCTATCCAGCGCGACTATGCCTTTTTGCACATCTATAACAACTAACGCTGTCTTATTCGAATCTAGTTTAAAATCAACCATGCCCATCACTAACAGCAGGACAGAAATGACTTATATGTATTTTTTATTTCACAATCGTAACTACTAGAGAATTCAATCAAGGTTCTCAAAGAAGAAAATGCAGAGATTCACCGATAGGAACTGCGAAAACGAGACTAACTCTTCAGGAAACGTAAATAAATTGGTGCGATGCTCTATAACTTCGGACAATGAGGAAATCGAGGTACGAAGACGCTTAAGGCGAATGACATCTTTTTCCGCTACCGAGTCCACTAAAACATCCTATTTCAGCCAAAGTAAACAATCAAACAAGCAAAGTGTACTGTTCCAGGGGTGGAACAAATTGTTCCTCCATTAGAACTAAATAGCCCAAAACCTACAAAGTGGATTGGCGAGCTCTGATGGGAAAATGGCTTGAGAAATATGCGGGTTCCCTTCGCTTCTGGATTTTAATTGTAGTTGCTGCCTATTTTGCGTACGCTCTCTACTTTGCAGCGAGCGGAATGCGCGACAGTGTAGGCATGATCTCCAATCAGTACATTTACAATTCGCTGTCGCAGAACTCTTGGTGGTGGATGGTCCTCTTCTATGGCAGTGAGGGCGTCTCTGGGTCAGTTGCAATTATCAGTCGTGCCATCGCAGGAGCCTTTGCTGTTTATGCAGCTTTTCTGTTTTGGAGAAAAAAAGACGCGGCAATGCCAAAAATAAGAAAAAGTGCCAGCACCGCACTGCTACTGGAAGCTGGATTCTTTCTAGCTTTGATTCCTTCAATCATCGCCGCACTCGCCTATAACTCAACAAGCGAAAACCTGTTCTACTTTGGCCATACTCCAGGGCTGCTCTTGCTCTATGGTACAGCAATCCCATGTCTTGCAATTGTCCTTGTTGTTCCGCCGCTCCTGCTAAAGCTCAGAGCAGCCATCAAGCATGAGTCATCCAATCAAGAAATCGTTAAATGGAGCTGCTTGACCGCAGTTGCATACCTCTTCGTTGTTTTCTGGTTCAATTACTCTATGCTGTGGGCTGGCATCACGGTTCCTTACACCCGAGTTTATGAACAGTATGGGCTGGATTTTCTGCTGCAACCTGCCAATCTACTCAGCTTTAGCCTAACCGTTTTCGGTTTGTTAGCACTAGCCATTGCAACGTTAATATCAACTCTTCCTGCAATCAAAAAACAGACAACCAGCCTCAACTTGACACGCATAGGAATAGTTTTGACGGCGTTCGGAGGCTACTTCCTTTTCAATTTACTGTATTTCTATCTTACTGGCGGCTACGAAGCTCATCCAAGCGTATGGTACGAAGTAATAGGTCCACTTCACAATCCCAATCTGTGGGCAGTAGCTTGCGTTTTCCTAGGTTTGCCACTTCTGATTTACGGTAAAATGAAACGCAAAGGATGAAGGCTAAAACGAGACATCGCCTGCCAAACAATCCATAATCTCGCAAACACAAAGCATGAGAATTGAAACTCTTACTCTGGCGATAACCTGATTCGGGTTAATCCTTAATTCCGCCACAAAAGTTAAGTAGTACTTTCATATTAAGTTGTACCAGAAGTTGAGGTCGGATTATGGAAGTAATGGTTACTCGCAAAGGTCAAGTTACCGTCCCAATCGAGTTAAGACGCAAATACAATATAGAGGAAGGCATGAAAATGACCGTTGAAGATTCCCCCTCCGGCATAATTTTCAAAGTCATTCCAAAAATCGAAAACCTCGCAGGTATAGACGCCGGAAAAATGACCGTGGAAAAAGCCCTCGAAATCATTGACAAAATGCGCTCTGAAGACAGATATTAACATGCAAGCCGTCATAGACACCCGATTTTTAGTCACACATTTTCTGGCCCCGGATGAAGAAACAAAAAAGTGGACCAAAACAACCCTGGAAACCCTTCAAAAAGAAGCTAACCATGGAATCGTACCCTCCATAGTAATTCACGAATTCTACAAGTTTGAAATGCAAACCCTTGGCATAGATGTGGCCAACATCCGAGCTAACATTATCCTGAAATCAAAATTAACCACCCTCAACCTAGATTCAAACATAGCAATCGAAGCCGCTAGATTAAGATGCAAATACACAGACTTGCCCACAGCAGACGCAATCATAGCAGCCTCCGCCATCAAATCCTCAGCCGACTTTATCCTCACCGACGACAAACACCTTAAACAAATTAAAGAAATCAAAACCAAATGGGCATAAACGAACTCCTTACGGGGAAGTCAACAAAAAATGAAACGCAAAGGATGAAGGAATTAATTTTTAGTTAAAAAAGTAAGATTTCAATAAAGAAAGAGGCTGGAGAGTAGGCTCTTATTTAGTAGGGCTCTTTTTTCCCAGTCATGTACGCCCAAACGCCGACAAGCACAACTGTTAGGCATGCACCGGCGAATCCTGAAATTATGTAGGTTGTTGCACCGCCTAGCAACGGTAAAACTTCCACAAGCCATGGGATAATAACTACTGCTGTGAGCTGTGCTATGACGCCTGCTACGAAGCCTAAAAGAGCTATTAAGCCGAATATTTTCAATCTGCTGTTCATTCAATTCACCTTTTTGTTTTAGCATTAGTTCACGCTTCTTTTTAGTCTAACTTACATTTTTTTGTCTAATCGCTTTAGCGCTAGCATCATCTTTTACTCTTATAGTTAAAGGCTATAACCATTTTTTACATGACGTATATCTGTACATATATACGAGCATATTTCCATCATGTTAACAATGTATAAGATTGTTTTCCGCATTTTTGTCTTGCAGAGGTAATTTAAATTGTCAGAAAGATTTGCAAAAAAGTGGGAAAGCAAAAGGGAAGATGAGCCATTCTCAAACCGCATTAAAGACGCCGTGAAGCCACCAGGACCATTGAAGCCACGACTTGACTTCGCCGTCAGACGCATCGAACTTCAAGTACAAAAGCTTGACCAAGCCACAGACAGGTTCAGCCAAAGAGACAAAGCAATCTTCGCCAGAATAGTTGATGCTTATGCAAAACATGACAGTGCACGCGCAAACGTTTTCGCCAACGAGTTAGCTGAAGTTCGGAAAATGTCAAAGTTAATCATGAACGCTAAACTTGCACTCGAACAAATCACATTACGGTTACGAACAGTATCAGAACTAGGCGACGTAGTATCAACCTTAGGCCCAGCCGTAGGAGTTCTACGTTCAGTCAGAGCAGGCTTAGTAAGCGTATTTCCAGAAGCAGAAAACGAACTAGGCGAAATTGGCAACATGCTAAGCGGAATAATGATCGAAGCAGGCCAAGGTTCAGGAATGACACTAAACTTTGACACAGTAAACGAAGACGCAGCAAAGATTCTCACAGAAGCAGCAACAGTCGCTGAGCAGAAGATCAAGGACAAGTTCCCAGATCTGCCCCCAGGAATGCCATCAGCCCCAGCCTCACAAGCAGAGAAATCAACAGAGAGTTTCTAAAATAGGAGGAAAAAACAAACATGTCTAACTCCAATCTTTTTCTTTATATTGGTAAACCTATTAAAAACGAGTACGGTCGTATAATCGGTAAAGTTGCATCTTTCGGATTAACACCAAGCGGGAAATTTGACGCTGTATTTATCGAGTTTGGTGACGGTCAATTCTCAAAACATACCATGGAAAACTTAAGATTTAATGGCGCTGAAGTCACATTCATATCAAAAATTAAAAATCAAGCAAGTATCCTTTGCGACCAAATACCTCTCATATGGCGAAAAGACCAAGCCCTAAAAGATCTGAATGAAAAAAGAAAAATCGCTCCAGAACTCTACCAAGAACTTCATAATAGTTTTCAGAGCGTTTTAACTCAACTAAAGAAGGACGCGCAAGTCATTATCGATGAAGCTGCCATAGAAATTGAACGATGCAAAGAAGAAATATCATCCCTAAGCTATGCCATTGCCAATCTTGAAATCGAACATGAAATAGGAAAAGTAGACGAAGAAAACTACAAGTCAGCTTTCGCGCTGCTCCAAGAAACACTTAAACGTGCAACCTCAGAAAAAACAGATTTTGAATTGACAAAAAGCAAAGTTTCAAGCGTACTGCTAGGCGATTCGCTAGAAATCCCGCAGAAATCAAAAATTTATGCAGAACATGTAAATGATGCTCCAAAACTGCCTGAGCCTCCAGTGGTTGTTTACGTAAAAGAGATTGGTAAAGCTGGCATATAATAGCCAAAATGCCATTTCTGTGGAGGGATAAGATATCAAAGGTCTAACTAACCCAACCCCTCCACCTATACGTGAAGTCGCTGCCAAATCTATTGCCACACTTAAGATTCAGCAAAATAAGCTGGAGCAGGCAAGTTTTCGCTTAAAAGAAAGAGACCGAATACTTTTTGAAACTTGCATGGGTGCCCTGAAAAAGAACAATAAAGAAAAAGCTGCAATATGCGCTACTGAAATTGCTGAAGTTCGAAAACTTGTAAAGTTTCTCTATAATGTTCAGTTAGCTATTGAACGTGTGATTCTTCGCCTTGAAACAATAAGAGAACTAGGTGACATTGTTGCCGATTTGAAGCCTGCATTGCGGTTGCTTCAAGGTGTTTCTCAAGAGCTATTCCAACTTTTGCCTGATGTCAGCTCAGAACTTAATACCGTTAATGAAACAATCCAAGAAACGCTTCATGCAGCAAAGATTTCAACAGATGAAAACTTGATTCCGGTGGGAAAGAAGACGGAAGGTGGCGAAGAAATACTAAAAGAAGTCGCATGCTTCATGGAGCAGAAATTAGCTGAAACTCTTCCAGAACCACCTGTCGCTTCACAAGTGAAAGAGAAAACGCCGATTAAGGAGCTTGTTGCCCTCACGGCCAGCTCTTCACAGGTTTTTGGACATAAAGCTTCTGAAGAAACTGGATTTGAACCATCAAAGACTCTATTCTCGTACAAGAAGTCTGAAATTAAAGAATTCTCGTTGAAGGTTGAAAAGCCTTGCTTGGAAGATGTGCTTCTCGAATATGTCCGCAAGACTAATGGCGAGATAGATTTAAGTCGCTGTTCAAGTGAACTGCAAACTTCCAATGAAGACATTGAGCGTGCCCTTGAGAATTTGGGAACAAAGGGCAAAATAAAAATTGAGTTAAAATCGCCTGAATAGGAGAAGAACAAAAAATGAGCGCCTCAAATGAACTAGAGAAAGCGGCAACAACTTACGCCTTAGATGCTGTACGCTTAGATAAGCAAGGGCAAAAAGGCAGAGCCATAACCTTCTACCAAAAAGCAATCGAGAGCCTCTTGCAACTTGTGCAGCTTTACCCTGAATATGGCTTGAATAAAGTTTACGTTCAAAGAGCAATCGCTTATCAAGAAAGAATCAAAGCGTTGCAAGGAGCCGTTTCATCCCGTGAAATGAATGAAGCAAGCAACAATGATGGTGAAGGCGGAGGAGCAACCGCGGAAGGCAACGGTAGCGGAAACGGAAAACCAAACAGCGAAGAGCTTGTAGTTACTGAGAAACCGAAAGTGAATTGGGAGGAAGTCATAGGTTTAGAGACTGCCAAAAAAGCAGTCAAAGAAGCCATTGTCTACCCAGTTCAAAGACCTGACTTGTTCCCGTTAGGCTGGCCACGAGGCATACTGCTTTTTGGTCCACCTGGCTGCGGTAAAACTTTGCTTGCGGCTGCGGTTGCAACGGAGATTGATGCTAACTTTTACTCTATTGATGCGGCATCGATTATGTCAAAGTGGCTTGGGGAAGGTGAGCAGAATGTTGCTAAATTGTTTGGTTCAGCTCGCAAATCCGCAAACGAGGGTAAGCCAGCTATCGTGTTTGTTGACGAATTAGACTCGCTGATGGGTCAGCATTCTAACGAGGTCGGCGGAGAAATTCGTGTCCGTAACCAGTTCCTAAAGGAAATGGACGGCATTGTTGATAAGGGCAAGGCTCTTCATGTTTACGTTATTGGCGCCACGAATAAGCCTTGGGATTTGGATTGGGCGTTTATTCGGCGTTTCCAGAAAAGAATTCTTGTTCCATTAGCGGATAACGCCACTAGACTGAGCATGCTTAAGCTTTACTCAAGCAATCTGCAGGTAGACACGGATGTGGACCTGCAGGAATTAGCACGGCTTTCTGAGGGCTTCTCAGGAAGCGACATACGAGACGTTTGCCAATCAGCCCAGCTAAGCCTCATCGGCGAATTCTTCGAGTCCGGCAAAGCAATGGATAAAGAGGCAAAGCCAAGAGCGTTAACGATGGCTGATTTCCGACAAATCTTGGAAGAACGCAAACCAAGCGTTTCCTTAGACATGTTGTCGATGTATAACAGATGGTTCGACGCTTTCAAAGCCTTGTAACATGGAGGGCAAAAAACAAAAACCAAAAACAATGGGTTGGGTGGAAAGGTTTGGAGAAATTATATTTTTGCACGCTCTCCCTTCTCCCCCCTCAAACTATCTCCAAACCCCACAACCCAATAAATTTCTGATTTTTGGTTCCGTTGGTTTTTAGGGTTACTTCATTTCTTCTCTGAAGGTTTCTTCGAGCGTTTTCTTGTTTATGCCGATTTCTTCTGCTAAGCGTTTAACCTGTTTCACGTAGGTTCGGAATAGGCTTTGGAGAATTTCGGCTTTTTCTTTTTCTGAGAGTTCTTTTTCTTCTGCCAGCAACAGAGCAAACCATTTCCCTAGGTTTGTTAGTTGGTAGGTTTTTACCCAGATGATTCTCCCCTCTTTCTCGTTTTTCTCCATGCTTTCGTTTAAAACACCCAATGTGGTTAGGGCTTTTAGGTTTTCGATGATTGTCTTGTTTGAGTAATTTAATTTTTTCACGAGATCTTTTTGATAGATATTTTTTGATATCCCCTGTTTTAGTGAGAATCTTAAAACGTCGACGCCTGCCTTTGAACCGAATATGGCGCTTAGTATCTTATCTTTTTTCTCGGTTGGTAGAAATACTACATAGGGATGTAACTTTTCAGCCATAAGATTCCCTTGTAAATAGCATATCCATACTTTTACATTTAAGAATTATGCTTTCACTTCTTGCTCTATTAGTAATATTTGAAAATCAGCCTTTATTTATTAAATTACAGCATCCGTTGTTCCACGTTAGTTTGTATTTGCAAAACCAAGTAAAAACCTATCCGACGCATCCAGCCAAGCTCATTTTTGACTTTTAGGTCTAATTTTGAAAAACCGTTTTATACTACAAAGTTCTTTTCTTGGGCTTGTACGGATGAGATGACGTTTCATGAGAAAGAGTACAATTTATTTCTTTATTGCGTTGTCACTCCTATCTTTAGGATTAACTTTAATTCCGAACGCATTTAGCCAAACACAAAACATCAAGATTGTAAACTATAGCTATTACGTTGACAACATGGGAATTCTTGACGTCGTCGGAGAAATCCAGAATGTCGGTTCCAATACCGTTAATCCAGTTTACCTGACAGGTTCAGTGTACTCGTCAGACGGGACGGACCAAAGTAATTCTTACTGTCAAGTTTGGGTATCATACCTAGCGCCACAGCAGAAAGCGCCCTTTTACATGGAATTTCAGCCTTCAAGCAGCATTGGAATCTGGCAACAGCAAGACATCTCAAAGATTACCCTGACACCCTTCATAGCGAATGCAACAAGCGGCTATCAATACCCAGACTTAAAAATCACAAGCAGTTCAGCATCAATTGGCAGTACTGGAGGTTATAACGGTGCCTACTTGGTCAACGGCATTATTCAAAATACAGGCAGCCAAACAGCTACAAACATAACAGTGGTTGCGACCTTTTACAACGCTACAGGTACCGTAGTCGCGGTAGGATACACAAATTACCTAACTCCCGCTACTCTATCTTCTTCTGGAACAATATCATTCCAAGTTGCTGCACTTGACTTAAATCAGACAGTGGTATCTTCAGGCGAGAAAATCTCAAGCTATTCACTACTAGTTCAGGCGCAAGGACCAATTCTTCAAGGAACTGCACCTATAGTTACTCCCTATCAAGGCAGTGGAAGCTCTTCATCAAGCTCGTCATCACCTACAGACGTCAACTCAAATAACGCCTCCAACCCAGCGGTAATCTACGCAATAGTCATTGTGGTAGTCCTTATTGCAGTAGCTGGAACCGTACTGATGTTAAGAAAACGTAAGCCTCAGGAGACTGTAAAACCAGAGAAAAAATCTAAGAAACAAGCGCATCGTTGAAAATTGCCGCTGTCATCCTCATTAAACCCTAAAGCAGAATCATCTTGCGAAACGTGTCATTGTTTAAATATTTCTTGCGCACTCTGGTTTGTTTATGAGCTTTAGGCCTCAAACTGGTTCACGCCGAAGCGCTGCTCGGCAATACTCAAAATCTGCGCATGAAAAGAAAGCAAAAGAAAAAAGGCGGTCCGGCGGCAAATACCTGCTAGAAGAAACTCCTGAATTTTCTGCAAAAGAGGTTGTGGAGAAAACCCTCGGTGGCTTAAGCAAACTTGGTAATCAAGTTTTTGCTCTTTCGCCTTTCAGTCAATATTTTGATGATTGGCTTGTGAATCTGCGGCAAATAATTTCAGAATTCGAGTCCAACTCAGCCATAAATGTAGACGAGCAATTTGTTAAGGAGCGTTCGCAGATTTTCCTTGACGTTGAAGGTGCACTTGCAGAAAAAAAGCTTCAAGAATCAAACCTCACAGGCGAAGCAAAAGAACTAGCGGACACCAACCATCTCCTAGTGGAAACCGATAAAGAATACGCGGAAAAAACAAGAGAGCTAAGCTTCAAAAGAAACGCAGAGGTTCAACGCTTAACACATAAAATCCTCGAATTAGAAGACGATGTAGCAAGCCAAGAAGAAATTAAAATCAGCATTTTCAAGCCGATAGCACGTAAAAAAGCTGCAGAAAAACTTGCTCAAACACAACAAAACCTGAAGTCCACAAAGAACGAGTTAGAAGTGGCACTGCAGAATTTCACTGCTGACCAAGAGAAACTTCACGACAGTTATGAGAAGAAGAAACAAGAGATCACGGAGAAAGTGGACAGTTTACATAAAGAGCTTGAAAAACTCGAAACTGACACATCCATAGACGCAAGGCAAGCAGCATGCAACACGCTGGCTAATGCTGTAAACGCTCTTCTCCAAAGAACTCCCTCACCGCCTGAGCAACAATAACCAAAACTAACAAGCTAGTCATTCGAACGCTTAACTAACTATACAAATAAATTTATTTTTTGAGCCCTTGGTCTACGCTTGGTTCTGACCCATTTATCAGAGTCTTTAGCGATTTCACTTCATCCCGCAGTGAGCCAACTTCGCTTTCCAAAGCAGTAGCCTTTGCGTCAGCCATTTTTTTGAGTTCTTCAATTTCAAGTAAAAGGTTTTTCTTTTCAGTTTCTAAATTTTTTATTTTTTCAATTGTGTTTTTGAGGCTGCTCATTTTTTGCTTCCCCTTGGCGGCTTATACATTGTCTTTTTTGCACTTAAGACTTTTGCCATTAATTGCTCTGTAAAATTACTTTTTTTTTAAAAAAATCGCTGTTTTCTAATATTTTTATGGTGAACTGTAAGCGCGGTTGCTCTTGATAGATGCAGTTTTTATATAGGAATTAGCAAATTAAACATACCGTTCAGCTTCTATATTGTTGGATTGTGTCTCGATGAGAAAGACGATATTTAAAAAGCTTGAAGCGCAAGGGCTAATTGCGAATTATAATCGTTTAAGAAAGAATTTACCGCCCAGACTTCCTGATCGAGTGTTTATTTGGGATGAAACATTCAGGGAAGGCATCAAGGCACCAACGGTTTATTTAACTTATGTTGAGCAAGTTAGGCTTGCAAAGTTAATGGATGAAGCAGGCGTAGCCATAATTAACGTGGGCTTCCCAGCTATATCCGAAGACGAAAAACGCAACGTTAAACGTATTGTAAACGAAAGTTTCGTTAACGCAAAACTTACGGCCTCAGCTGAACCAACCAAAAACAGCGTAAACGCCTGCTTAGAATGCGGTATAAAAGAAGTAACCATTGAGTCACCCATTAACGGTTTAAACCTGCAATACAAACTAAAAATAACCAAAGAACAAGCATTACAAAGAATAGTTGAAAGCATAGACTACGCAAAAAAGCACGGAGCAGCCGTAAGCTTCGTTCTCATGGACGGCACAAGAACGCCTCTGGAAGATATCCTGCAAGTTTTTGAGGCCGCAGCCAACGCTGGAGCAGTAAGGTTAGCGATAGCTGACAGTGTTGGATTCATAAGGCCGCTTTCTATGCGTTATTTAATTTCCCATGTTCGAGATGGTTTGCCTGACTCTGTGAAAAAGAAAGCAGCGCTTTCAATTCACTGCCATAACGATTTCGGCTTGGCATCAGCAAACACCCTAGCGGCTATGGAAGAAGGCGTGTCATACCTGCATACATGCATTGCTGGCTTTGGCGAACGCGCTGGAATAGCTCCATTTGAAGAGGTTGTGACAGCAGCAGAACTGCTTTATAATATCGATACTGGAATAGATATGGGAAAAATTTACCGCCTTGCTCAATCAGCTGAAAAAGCATTTGCCTTACCAATCCAATTCCACAAACCCATAATTGGCGAAAACATTTTCACCCATGAAGTAGAAGAAGAAGCGGAGGAAATGATGGCTCACCCCCTGGTTTTCGAGCCCTTCCCACCTGAAATCGTAGGCAGAGAAACAATAATTTTCATAGGCAGAAACACTGGGCAAACCCTCATTCAGAAACTTTTGGAGAAAGCAGGAGTTAGGGCTTCACCACGGCAAATGGACGAGCTTTTCAGGCGCATTAAGGGTCCGCAGGAAAGCTTGGACAAAGGCGAAGCCCAAATGACATACTACCAAGTTAAAAAACTCATGAAAGACCTGCTAAAAGGCTACACCATGGACGAGTTCTGGCGTTTAGTTGAGCAGGTAACAAGGCAAAAACCCAAACCGCCGAAAAACGACAAAAAGCAATCCCAGCAAACAGCCGATCAGCTGCTAACTTAGCAGAATTTCAGCTGCTTTTTTATTTTTTCTATCTCTTCGTGGCTTGGTTTTCTTGGGTAATTGTAGATTGGTCCGCTTGGTTTTTCATTGTAAAAGGGGCGGTTGCAGTCTGGACAGCCGGAAGTGAGAAGGGGCTCGCCATATTCAATTATCGGTTTTAACGCATCACTTGCTAAGCCGAAATTTGTTATTTTGCCCTCACCATCAAAGCGTACATCCTCATATCTCACTAAACCATTAACTATTAAGTACCTCGTAAGCTGCAGTCGCCTGTATGATTCAAGCGGCGGCGGAGGATTGGTTTCCAATGCCGTGCCTCGGATTGGTGTGAAAGCAAAAAGAGCTGGCAAAACACTCATATCAACGCATTTTTGAATTATTTGGGCTGCTTCTTTCTCTGTCTCACCTAATCCAACAATTACATGTGTGCTTACATTTCCTCTCCCAAAAACCGCTATTGCTTCACTTAACATGCAGAACTGGTTTTCCCAACTGTAAGAGCCGCCTGCACCTTTACCCTTAACTTTATTGAACAAGGCTTCGGTTGCTGCATCCAATGCTATACCTAACCTGTCAACGCCAGCTTTTGCCAAGAGCTGTATGTTTTCTTTATTGAGGGGTTGGCATGAAACCGAAACAGGAATGGCAGCGCGTTTTTTTATTTCTTTCACGAGCGCTTCAAGATGCACAAAAACGCTTGGGTAATTTAGGGCTTGGATGCAAACGCGCTTGATTTTTCCCTGCTTTGACACGTTGCTAAGCGCTGTTAGGACGTTTGAGGTTGGAAAGGTTGGCCATGAAACCCTAGACAGCAGTTCCGTGCTGCTTTTGCTTCCTCTAGCTTGGGGGCAGAAACCACAGTTAGCCGTGCACTTGCCCGCCTTGTAAGTCATCAGATACGCCGTTGTAGGCTCAGCATCTAACTTGCCTTTTAACAGTTCGAGAACTATGGCGGTGCCTGTTGAAACGCGAATTAAGTCAGGAAAGTGACTTGCGAAAGATTTTTGCTCCAATATACTAAACGACCTAATTTGCCAACCGTAAGAGAGAAGGAGCAGGACGATTTATTAATAATGGTCTCGCTAGGGCAAACTCGCGGAATGAAGCGGTGAATCCACTAAATTATATAATTGTCCACAGAATAATAGCAATTGACAAAGTGAAATAATGCCAAAAAGAGTCATTCACGAGTCCAAGCTAGATACAATCCTTACAGTGGAGAATGCGCTTCTAAATGCTGATGATTACTACACAAGAACTCAACTTTGGCGAAGGCTACCCAAAAAAATACCATACCAAACTTACAAACGAATTTTAGATAATCTGGAAGCTTCAGGCAAAATAGATTTCGACAAAAGAAAAATTATCTGCACAGGCGTAAATAACCCAAAACTTGAAGCAATGATAAAAACAAGCCTTAAAACCTAAATCAAGAGTACGCCTAATCATGTTTTTTTAGCCAAGCTCACTGCTCGGCTTCCAAGCGAGATTAAGAAAAATCCTACGAAGGCATATTCTACAAAGCTGAATGTTGCTTGTGTTGGGAAAATTAACGTTAGAACTATGCCTATGTATAGGGCGCTTCCAATGTATCTGCCGATTGGGTCGTATAGTTTTTTGGCGTAAAGGCTTGTGGCTAGGAATTGAATGAATGATGCGGTTATGAGCAGCAATAGCCATGTAGGATAGTATCCTTTGGCTGCGAAGAATGTGAATATACCGATTACAAGGGCAAAGTCGGTTGCTGCGTCGTAATAGGCGCCGAACCTTGAGGCTACCTTTAATCTTCTAGCTAAATAGCCATCAAATAAATCCGTGGCAGCCGAGAAAGCGAACAGGATTAAACACAAGGTTATGTTTCCTGCGTTGTAGAGGTAAAAGAAGAGGGGTAGAACTACGATTCTTAGTGAACTGATGATGGTAGGGATTATGATTAGTTTTTGCAACTGGTTGCACTTTTATAGTGTTATTTTGCCTTCCATATTCTTGCGGGTTTGAGATTAAATGCCTGCCTATCAATTAAACAATTTTTGAAAATTTTTGAAAACGGAAAATTGAATTATCGTTCGCCATGTGAAAATACGGGTAAACCAAAGCTACCTTAATTGCCATTTTAGTTTTTAACCACCAAACAATGAGTATTCAAAAAATGAAAAGCTCGAAAAACTCATAAAAATTAGAACGTTTAATTCCTTAAAAACCTTACATAGTAAGCATACTTCAACGTTTGCGCACCAACCTTACAAAAAACTGCCTGTCTAAAATGCAACTGACGTTTAGGTTGGCAAAACTTTATTATGCCACTGTGAAATTTTACATTCGGTTGAAACAAAATGCTTACGGCCTCCTAGGTGGCTCGGTTGGTTTGATGGCGAAGTTAACTGATTTAGGCTTCTCAAAAGGCATAATTGCAGAAACCATAGTTTCCACCTATAACACAGATGGAAAACCGAACGCGGCGCCAATGGGCGCCATCATGGAGGACGAACAGCATCTCATCATTAACCTTTTCAATTCATCATCAACCTGCAGTAACATTAAAGCAAACAGGTGTGCAGTTGTAAATTTAACAAGCAACATAGAGGTTTTTTACAAAACAGCCTTCAAAGAAGCAAACCCCAGCGGAAAACCGCCTGAAGAATGGTTTGAACCAGCAAAAACTGTTAACGCGCCTAGACTACGTTTTGCAGATGCATCAATCGATGTTTCAGTCAATGACATGATGCCAATCGGCACAGAAAAAACCAAAGCCGTATGCAACGTAAAACTAGTGCAGGCAACGCAGAATTATCCTCAAGTTTACTGCCGCGCCATGTCAGCAACGGTTGAGGCCATCATACACGCAACCCGCGTAAAAGCTCTAATAAACGACAAAAAGGAACAAAAACACGTTAGCAAACTTTTGGAACTGATTGAAAACTGCAGCAGCGTCGTAAATCGAGTAGCTCCAAACTCATCTTACTCTATGGTTATGGCTGATTTAATGAAAAGAATTGATTCATGGAGGAACAGCAAGTGAAGGTTTACGTTAAAACTCCAGCTCGACTTCACTTGGGACTGATAGATTTAAATGGCGATTTGGGGCGGATGTTTGGCGGCTTAGGCGTAGGCATAGACCACCCGAACGTCATCGTTGAAGCTGAACAATCAGAAAACTTATTCATAGAAGGCCAAGAAACCGAAATTGTAAATGCTCTGGCAAAACGCTTCTTCACCGCTTACCCGATGCAACCCAATGTCCACATAAACGTTAAACAGTCAATTCCAGCACATGTCGGCTTAGGCTCCGGAACCCAACTATCCCTTGCCATCGCGGTAGCTCTTGCCAAACTGTTCAATGTGAAAGCTTCAACTCAGGAACTAACAGTTGCCATGGATAGAGCCAGAAGAACAGGCGTTGGCACGGCAATCTTTGAAAAAGGCGGATTCGTGGTTGACGGAGGAAAAGCCATATAGTTGGCAATGCAAAGTTTCCGCCTTTAATTTATCGCCAACCATTTCCCACAGAATGGCGTTTCATCGTTGCCATTCCAAACTTGATTGAAGGCTTATCTAATTCGGAGGAAAACTCAGCCTTTAACAAATTGCAAAAAATGCGAGCGGAAGAGGTTGGAAAAATCTGCCGTTTAACCATGCTCAAGCTTCTTCCAGCATTGGCTGAACATGACATTAAAAATTTTGGAGAAGCCTTAACCACAATTCAAGAAATAATTGGAGGGTACTTTGCCCAAGTGCAAGGCGGAAGATCCACAAGAGCTGACATTGCAGACTATATAGAGTTCATGAAAGAAATTGGCGCTTACGGAGTTGGACAAAGTTCCTGGGGACCAGCACTCTACGGCGTGGTAAAACAAGAAGAAGCTAAACAAGTGCTCTCAAAAGTCAAAGCTTACCTGAACAAAAACGTGGGCGGACAAGCCTTCATTGCAAAAGCAAACAATAAGGGAGCAACCATTAAACTTGTCAATTAACAAAGCGGACAATTTGAAGGTACTCTTAATTACAGGTGCACTCGCAGAGGACACGGTTAAACGCTATGCACAAGAAAGCAGCGTAAACACCGAAACAGTTGCCCTCAAGATTCCAGTTGCTGCCTTGCTAACGCCTGAAACCATCGCCAAAGCCCTAGAAAACATGAACCTAAAAGGCTTTGACATGATTTTGGTACCAGGGCTCGTCCGAGGAGACACATCAGTAATTACAAAAGCGTTTGGCGTCCAGACCTTTAAAGGTCCAAGGTACGCTGCTGATTTGCCAACAGTGCTGGATTCGCTTGGAGAAGTTCAGCTTTCAACAGTTGTGCCAGCGTGCGATTTGCTGCGGGAGAAACTTCAGAAAAAAGCGTTGCAGGAAATAGAGAAGGCAGAGCAAAACCGTGATGAACTGCTAAAGAAACCTGGCAGCATGCTGATTGGAAACTTGGCGGTTGGCAAAGACTTTCCCATGCGTGTGCTGGCTGAAATCGTTGATGCCCCCTTAATGGATAAAGACACAATCCAGAGGTTAGCAAAACATTTCGTTCAGGCTGGCGCAGACATTATTGACGTTGGAATGGTTGCAGGTGAATCCAGACCTTCAGATGCAAGGCGCATTGTTAAACTTGTCAAGCAAGCTGTGGATGTGCCTGTGAGCATAGATACGCTTGATCCAGATGAGATTCGAGAAGCAGTTCTTGCTGGCGCAGACCTCGTATTAAGTGCAGATGCAGGTAACATTGAAGCGATTGCACCTTTCGTCTCGGACGTCGCTGTGGTTGTCATTCCGACAAATCAACGCCAAGGCTATTTCCCAAAAAAAGCTGAAGAACGCGTTAAGTTCCTAGAGGAAATAATTCAGAAAGCAAAGAAGTTAGGCATGACAAAATGCATAGCGGACTTGATTCTTGAACCGTCAGATGTTTTGGAATCGTTTATTGCTTTTCGACAATTCGCTGATAGAAACCCTAGTGTGCCGTTGTTTGTTGGTGTTTCGAATGTTACTGAATTGATGGATGCAGATTCGGTTGGCGTTAACGCTTTACTTGCACGTTTATCCTCAGAAGTTGGCGCAAGCATTTTGTTGGCTACGGAGAAAAGTGACAAGGCGAAAGGCACTGTAAGCGAGGAGGTTGCGGCGGCTAAAATGATGTTTTTAGCGAAAAAACGAGGTTCAGTTCCTAAAGACCTAGGCATAGACCTTCTTGTCCTTAAAGACAAACGCGTGCACGAAGAGCCTTACGATAAAAAATCGGAAGCAGACGCCAAAGTTGTGTGGGCATCTGAGAAGCTGGAGCCAGCAATTCTGGATGCAGAAGGCATGTTTAAAATCGCCGTAGACCGTGTTGAAAACGTTTTGGTTGCAGTCCATTATACTTCGCTTGAGATGAATAAACCGATTAACGTTATCAAGGGCAAAACCGCTGAGGGAGTATACGATAAAATTATGCAACTGGGCTTGGTAACGAGGCTGGATCATGCTGCTTATTTGGGAAGCGAATTGGCAAAGGCTGAAATAGCACTGCGAACTGGAAAAGAATACATTCAGGATAGTCTTTTGTTTAAGAAGTAGAGGGTTGCTCTGCTGAAGCGGTCTTGGGTTGTTCTTGTTTTCCAATTTTTATGAGAGAATTTTTAGTGACAGCCAATATAAGTGGGGTTCCGACTAGTACAGCGGAAATAATTAGAATTGTCCGTTCCACGGGATAAGCCAAGACTACAAGAGCCCATTCTGTTGGCCATGCTGCCGCCGGAATTATAGGTGGATTAATTTGTCCAAATACAAATTCAAAAAGTAAATTTCCTGTAAGATGCTGCATCATTGTTCCAATTAAAGTTAAAATTGTCAGTCCACCGGCTACGAGTTCAGTTTTGTTAGCTGTCTCAACCCATTTTGCCGCTTTTCGCCCTAGGGGTGAAAGTAGTACTATGAATGCGGCAATGTGCATCCAAGCAAAAGGAATTGAAATAGATGTGCCTGGAATGGTGACAAATATGCTGGTTAGTGGGTCAACAAAAAACAGAAGCAGTAAACCAGCGTTCAAGATAACTACTGGTAACCATTTGCGTCTCATCAGGAAGCCTACTGAAACAGCGGCGACAAAGTCAGGTAGAAAATCTAAGCCCAAGAACATCGGGGGTCTGCCTAAACCGATTGCTCCAAAATTACCGATTAATACGCTTAAGCCTCCAAGGTAGGGTCCTAACAGGATGCCTAATATTGGAGCTAAGAAATCGGAGAAGGAAAGGTATCCGCCTCCTCCTATGAGCAAGCTGAATGGGATGAACCGTAAAACAATGTAGAGTGCAGTAAAAATCGTGAGTGTGGCGATTTGTTTGGTTCTTTGGCTTGTTTTGCTTGGGTTGATTATCTTTAATCACCTTGGGAATTTTTTGCATCGCTGTGTAATTTTTTACAATGGACTGCTATAAAAAACTTTCCGAATAAAAAACTGTCCAAAAACAACACTTAGATATTGACACATAAATGTAAAAACTGACCTGCCAAAAAAGCATGCGAAAAAGCCTAAATTAGTCGCCTATTTTTAGGGTTATTTTGCTTATAGCGCCATTTTTAATGCGCTTTTATTGAGTTGCGCCAGAATGTTTGACCTTTAGCAAATTTTAAATATAAATCGAAGCCAATTGTAGCTTTGAGGTTATTAGAGTGGCTAAGGCTCCTAAAAAGGTTGAGAAAAAGGGTAAAAAGAAGAAATAAGGCGCTACAAAGTTTGCCTATACCCTCATTTTCTTTTTTCACAAGAAAATACTCATTTCCTTCAACAGCATGACAAAGTAAACATAAAAAGCGTTATAACTATTCAAAAAAGCATTTTAGCCTCTTTTTTGCCGGTTGAAATAATTTGCCTTAAAAGAAGCTTTATCTTTTTAAAAGTAATAAACTAGATTGAACGGGTGAATTTGTTTGGAAAGCAATCCGTTAAGTACAAGCTTAGCAGGCTTGGAACTGAAAAACCCAACTATTCTAGCATCTGGAATATTGGGCTACTCAGCAGAATCCTTAAACCGCGTAGCCAAGGGCGGCGCAGGAGCAGTAGTCACAAAATCCATCGGCATAGAACCTAGAGTTGGCTATGCGAATCCAACAGTGGTTCAAGCAGAGGCTGGATTAATAAACGCTATGGGTCTTCCAAACCCTGGCATCGACTTGTACGCTGAAGAAATAAAATTCTCCAAAACAGTTCTACGCGTTCCACTCATAGTAAGCGTGTTTGGTTACTCAGCAGATGAATACGCAACAGTTGCCAAAAAAGCCGTTGAGGCAGGCGCTGACGCCGTGGAACTAAACGTTTCCTGCCCGCATGTAAAGCAGACTGGCGCAGAAATCGGTCAAAACCCAAAACTCCTCGCTGAAGTCGTTGAAAAAGTGAAGGCAGCAGTCGGCAAACCCATAATCGTGAAGCTTTCACCAAACGTTGCAGATATAACTGTGACAGCCAAGGCAGCCGTTGAGGCTGGAGCAGACGCTTTAACCGCTGTGAATACGCTTAAAGCAATGGCGATTGACGTTGAAACTGGGCGTCCAATTTTAAGCAACATAAAAGGCGGCTTATCTGGTCCAGCCGTCAAGCCAGTAGCCCTACGATGCGTATATGACATTCGCGAGGAACTGCCCGACGTGCCACTGATAGGCTGTGGCGGAATAACTGGATTGGCGTGATGCTGTTGAGTTTTTCTTGGCTGGTGCTTCAGCGGTTCAAATTGGCACTGCCATCGCGTTGGAGGACACGGAGGTTTTCCAAGCCATAACTAAAGGAGTAGAAGTTTACATGAGAAAGAAACATTATAGGAGTGTAAAAGAAATTGTCGGCCTCGCTCATCGCAGCTAACACGCTTAGAACTACAGAAATCGTGCAAGTTAGAACCGAGAGTCCAACCGTTAAAACCTTCATCATTCCAGACAGACTATGCTCAAAAGCTAAACCGGGACAATTCCTGATGCTTTGGATTCCTGGTGTGGACGAAATCCCATTAAGCATAATGGACACCAGCAACGGGTTGGTTTCTGTTTCAGTTAAGCAAGTTGGCGACGCAACTAGGCATTTGCATAGCATGGCGGCAGGCGAAACCGTAGGCATACGCGGGCCTTTTGGCAACAGTTTCACTGAAAGCCGAGGCAGAGTCCTTTTGGTGGGCGGTGGCACGGGAACGGCGCCTTTGCTGTTTCTTGCAAAGCAGCTTTCAGCTAAAACCGAACGCTTATCCTTTGTTGAGGGCGCAAAAACCAAGGATGAACTGTTGTTTATCAGAGAGCTTAACGGAGTATGTAATGAGAAAAGCTTGATTACAACAACGGAAGACGGCACTTATGGCTTGCAGTGCTTGGTAACTGAGCCCCTAAGCAGCCTCTTGGACAGAGAAAAATTCGACATGATTTACACTTGCGGTCCAGAAGTCATGGTTAAGAAAATTTTTGAGTTAACAGAACAACGCAAGTTACCCATAGAAGCAAGCCTAGAGCGGCTGATGCGCTGCGGCATTGGCTTGTGTGGAAGTTGCGTAATTGGCAAATACCGCGTCTGCAGAGATGGCCCAGTTTTCACGGCTGCACAGCTACGAGAAGTTAAGGATGAGCTGGGAATTTCAAAAATGGGCTTTGACGGCTCAAGAATACCCTTCTAAACGGCGTTTAAGATGTCGTTGTCTCAGCCGGAACTGGAAGAGCTTGCGAGAAAAGCCATCCTCCTCTACAACAGGCTCAGGAGCCCTGAAGTCACAGCCAAACTTGTATTTCTGTCGCCAGTGATGCTTACGGTTTCGTTTTCTGGAGGCTTCTGCTATGGCTGCGGAGTATTGGATTATGTTGAAGGTTTCGCTCAACAATTCAAGGCGTTAAGTGCTAAAGTGGAGTTGAAGGTTGGAAAGACAAGGCAGATAACCCCAAGAAACTTCGAAGCAGATTACATAGTTAAACCCAAGTAGATACGCGTTTCTTCAAGAGGGGATGGGATGTTTTGCTTTAGAAGCTTGAACGTTGTGGATTAGTCGAGTCAAAGGTTTTTTGTTTTGTCGAGACAATTGGGGAGTAGGCTAGATTTGTTCGATCGCGTAAAAGTTTTGTTCAAACAATCCAGCCAGCAGTTCTACGGTAGTATAGTCAAAGTCAGTCCTGGCGCTAAAGTTATAACTATTGGTTTTTGATACATGGTTTCAACATGCTAACGCGCGGAGTATAGTCATAACTATTGGCGTTCCAACCGCAATAGTGTAAACTAATACGTGCAACTCTGCAGGAGTTGTATGGTTTTTTGTTTGGTCGTTTAGAAGAAAAAGAGGGTAACTAAAAATCAGGTTTCTTCTTGAGGTAGCCCGATCTTTCGCAAGTAATCTTTAGCATATTTAGGATTGTAAGCTAACAGCTCTTTACTTCTGAGCAGTCTCCTCTCAAGCCTATCTAATGCCACTCTAAAAGTTGGTTCAACACCCCAACCTTCACTTGCACTAAAGAAAGTTCCCCTCACCGTCCTAAACTGCAAACGGCAATGAATCAGCGGTGTTCCCCGAAGGCTTGTGTTGCGATGGCTTTTCATGTAGACGAAAAGTGTTCCTAACTGGAAAGCGTCTTGGTATCTGTGTGAAAAGGAATCAAATTCTTCCATCATGAACCCTTGTTGCTCAGGGTTTATCTCCACTCCTTTAACACCGAACTGCACTGATATTTTCCGCTCAGCAGCAGCTTCTAACTGGGAGATTGGCTCGAGAAAATCAAGCTTCGTCACGATACCAACTAGCCGTTCGTTTGAAATAACTGCTAAACAGGAAATATCATGATCATGCATCTTTTTCTCTGCTTCGCGCAAGCTCGTTTGAGATTCAACCGTAATTACTGGTCTTGCCATTATGCCTTTGGCTGGAACACTTAAGGTTTCAATTTTTTCTCCGACTATATCTCCTGTTGTCTGGTGCCTTTGAGGCCAATAAATATTCTCCAAAATATCTTGAATGCTAATTATACCAACAAGTTTCCCACTATCCATAACTGGAACATGCGAAATACCATACTCTCTCATTGAACTAAGAACTGCTCCCACAGACCGATTTGCGTCAATCGTGTGGGGTGCTCTGGTCATAATCTTCTCTATCGCAGTGTTACCCCAATCTTCAGTTACAGCTGCATGAATAATATTTTCGTCCGTAACAAACCCCAAAAGCTTATTTTTCTCAAAAACCGGAAGTTGCCTCATTCCACTCTCAATCATCAACTTAGCCATTTTACTGAGAGAAAAATCAAAAGTTACTGGTGGTGCAACTTTCATCAAGGTTCTAACTTTAGTTGTTGCAGGATCAAGTCTTGACCTTAAAATCGAACGCCTGGTAATCATGCCTTCATATTTGCCTTTGTCATTTAAAATAGCTAAAACTGGAGGCATAACTGTTTTGAATGTTTCTAAACATCTGGAAAGTGTATCGCTTTCTTGAACAGTATTAAACCCTTTTGAATAAACATCTCTAGCAGAAACTGAGCTTGCCATAAATAATCCCTTTTCATTTATTGTTAAAGTAGAATTTAAACATTGCAAAGCCAAGCCAACCAAGTAAGCAAGGGGTAATCTTTATTAGACTTCTAAGGGTTAAATTATTTACATAATTTCTGTCAAGAACTCAGCGGTTTCTAACCGACCCCACCCTCGCAATAGACACTAATAAGTAAAATTCTTCTATTAAAATTACGCAATGTTCTATAGCAAACAATAACAAAATCCAGCAAAAAATCAAGAAAAATACAGAAAAAAAGACCCAGTTTTAGATAAAAATAGAACAATTTATCCTTACACTTTAAATAAGCCAATTAAGACAGTAATTAGTTGAGGAAAAGCCTCACGCTAGTTTTATCAAGCTAAGTAAATTTTTTCTTATCCACTTCTATCATGGAGGGATTTGTTAGCAATGTCTCTAGATCAAAAAGGATTAGTTGACGAATTAAAAATTCAATGGAAAAGGCTCTGGCGCGAAAGAATAGACGATAAAGTTAGAGCCGAAGGCATAGCAGTGGACGACTACAATCAATTGTTCATCGACAAGGGCACAATAATCCATGCAACTAGAGACTTCAAAGCCTTAAACTTTAAAGAAATCCTAGAACAATACGAAATCTTGAATGCTGAAAGATACATCCCTCCTGACCCACATGTTGGCGGATGGACAAAATTCGTTAAAAATAATATTAACAACCAACAACCGAAAAGAAAAAAACTAGCTGAACTATACGCTGAAGAAAAGAAGGAAAAGCAACAATTAAAGAAAAACGGCAGAGGTTGGCTGCACATCTAAAGGTAAAGAAATTTTTATTTGATTTTTAGGGGAAATCAGCTTGGGTAATTACAGAGATAGACTAGACATCATAGCTGACATCCTTAATGTTGCAAGTAGAGACGCCAAAAAAACTAAGATAATGTACCAAGCTAATTTAAGCTACAAAGTCTTGCAGCGATATCTAAACGAAATTATTGAGGCATCCCTTGTAAAATTCCAAAACCAAGACCAATGCTACAAATTAACGTATAAAGGGCAAGAATATTTAGATGCTTACAAAGAATTCTCCCGATGCAACAAAAGCATGGAAAAACGCCTTAATGATTTTTCCACCAAAAAGAAAGTTTTAGAAAACTTATGCGCAGTTAAACAAAGCCTAACCCAATCAGCTCAACACTAAGCAAAAAATGCTTAATTTTGGCGGAATTAATTTTTGATTAAATATCTCAAGGCTTCTATCGCAGCCATTATGATTCTCTTTATAACTACAGCATCGTTTGCTTCTCCAGTTTTTGCGGATCAACAAAGCGCTCAAACCGCCATTTCTTCAGCAAAAAACACCATCAAAGGTTGCTACGATGCTGTTAAAGAATCGGAAGCTGCAGGAGCAAACGTAGATTCTTTAATGGGTACTCTTAACGATGTCGCTGGATTGCTGTCTAAAGCTGAATTGGCCTACGCGAGTAACGATTATGATTCAGCCTATAGTTATGCAACCCAAAGCAAAAGCAAGCTTAACGGCTTTATTTCTCAAGCTGCAGCCCTAAAGGAAACCGCCATCAATAATGATAACCAAAATTTCACAATCATTGTTTTATCGATAATAGGTTCTGTAGCTATTTTATGTGTAGGCACAATTGCTTGGATTGTTTTGAATAGAAAAAACAGGAAGAACTTGAATGGGCCTCCAACAGTATAAAACGCTTTTACTTGTTGTGACCGTTGTTTCAGCATTATTTGTTGCTACCCCTGCTATTCAGCAACTTGTAGTGCTTCCTCAAACGGAGTATTTTACGGAACTCTCACTTTTGGGTCCTTATCATAATGCTACTTATCCTTACAACGTCTCAGCTGGCGATAATTACCGCTTATACCTTGACATTGGAAACCGTTTAGGCTCGTGTGCTTATTATCTTATCCAAGTGGAATTCCGCAATCAAACACAATCAGCACCAGACAGTTTCAACCACGCCAACAGTAATCAGCCATCCTTAGGCAATATCTCATTTTTTGTAGCCGATAAAGAAACATTAGAATTACCAATTAACATTTCCTTTCGGTATAAAGTTGACGCGAGCAATACAGACCAGCTTGATATGCAAAATATTATACTCAACGGTGCTGTGTTAAACGCTAACACAACAACCATTGCTTGGGACACCGAAAGAAAAGACTTCAATGGGAATCTATTCTTTGAGCTATGGATTTTCAACGATACAGTTAACTTTTTCCAATACCATCAGCATTATGTTAGCCTATGGCTAAAAATGAACACTTAATCTTTTGGTTAGGTTACTTATCGATAATTGTTTAAGAATTTTGATGGAGGTATCATATTTGGTTTTGAAATCTGATGTTATTCTAGCAGTAGGTGCTCACGCTGATGACATAGAATTAGGATTGGGAAATGGCGTTTACGAAAAAATTTTGAGTAAACTTTCGTCTGATAATGAAATTATAGCAGATTTACCATTAAGTCTCATTGAAAAGGAACCACATGAAGTTACGTGAATATGCTTTATCACACTAATAAATGGTGAGAGCACAAGAGTACTGTTACTCCGACTGAACTTCGAATTTTTAGCGCTCATTTGATTTCATGCAGAAAAACCCAGTAAAAGGTGTTATGAAAATGAACATTCCATTAGCAAAACCGATTTTTGATGAAGAAATGAAAATCGCAGCTATTAATGCTCTACAAAACGATAAGTTTGTAATGGGTGAAAGCGTTTTCAAGTTTGAGGAAGAATTTGCCAGATACTGCCGAGTAAAACACGCTGTCTCCACGAGTTCAGGGACATTTGCGCTGCAACTTGCGTTACAAGCCCTTGGAGTAAGCCATGGAGACAACGTTGTTACAACGCCGTACTCATTCATTGCCACAGCAAACGCTGCTTACTTTGCAGGAGCAGAACCAGTTTTCGCAGACATAGATGTAAAAACATACAACATTAACCCATCATTGGTTGAGCAAAAGCTAACTGATGAGACAAAAGCCATTCTTCCTGTTCACCTTTACGGTTACCCAGCTGAAATGAACTGCATCTTAGACATAGCTGAAGAAAATAACTGCGGCGTCGTGGAAGATTGCTGTCAAGCCCACGGAGCAATCTACCATGGCAAAAGAGTCGGAAGCATAGCAGATGTTGGCTGTTTCAGCTTTTACCCGAGCAAGAATATGACCGTATGTGGTGACGGCGGCATGGCAATAACTAACAACAAAGATTTGGCTAACAAGATAGCAAAATTACGCGATTGTGGAAGAAAGTCACATTACGAACACGACCTGATGGGTTACACTGCAAGGCTTAACACCGTCAACGCAGCCATTGGCAGAGTGCAACTGAAACGTATCGACGAATGGAACGAAAAAAGGCGGAACGTAGCGATGCTTTACAATAAACTTCTTGGCGACATAGAAGGGCTCGAATTGCCACCTGCAGGAAACGGCAACATCCTGCCTGTCTATCATCTTTATGTCGTAAAAACAAACTACAGAAACGAACTGAAAATCTACCTTGAAAGCAACGGCATCCAATGCGGAATCCATTACCCCCTGCCTATACATTTGCAGCCAATTTATAAGGAGTTGTACGGTTACAAAGAAGGAGAATTTCCAGTCAGTGAACGAGTCTGCAACCAGGTTCTGAGTCTCCCCATGTATCCTGACCTTGAAGAGGCAGGGGTTGAACAAGTGGCCATGAAAATTCACGAGTTTTTTGCTAAATAAGACTGAACCGATTGAAGGCATGATTTATGGATAAAATGAATGTAGCCGTTATCGGAGTTGGATATTGGGGTAAGAAAGTAGCCTCAGAATACGCATTAATGGGTAAAAGCGATCCTAGTGTTAATTTGTTGGGTGTCTGCGATGTATTCGAAGAAAACCTAAAATTCTGCAAAGAAAAATACGACGTTCCCTTCTTAGCAAAAACCCCTGAGGAACTACTCAAAAACCCTGACAT
This sequence comes from Candidatus Bathyarchaeota archaeon, assembly GCA_963715865.1. Taxonomy (GTDB): domain Archaea; phylum Thermoproteota; class Bathyarchaeia; order Bathyarchaeales; family Bathycorpusculaceae; genus Bathycorpusculum. The sequence continues at coordinate 1,336,202 of OY970280.1, read as the reverse complement.
CGACGCTGTGCACATATGCACACCCAGCGCAACTCATTACGAAATCTGCCGAGAAGCACTGAACGCTGGAAAACACGTAACGGTAGAAAAACCAATGACACTCAACTCCTTTGAAGCCCTCAACCTCGTTGATCTAGCGCATGAAAAAAACCTAGTCCTTTCCGTAGGCCATATTTTCAGATTCGATGCGGCAATCGAGAAGGTCAAGAGCTTAGTTGAAGGCAGCTGGTTTGGCGACCTTTACTGGATGAAACTAACTTGGACCGCTCTGATGCCTCCAATGATTGATAGAGACGTAATAACCGACCTAGCACCGCATCCCTTTGACATATTAAACTTCCTCACTAATGATTGGCCAGCCAAAGTAACCTGCGTTGCAAAATCCTTCAGAAAAGGTCAGAAAGAGGAAACTGCACACATCATTAGTGAGTTCAAAAACAATATGATGGCCCACATAGAAGTCAGTTGGCTGCATCCGGAAAAAATCCGAGAGGTCCAAATTATGGGCTCGGACAGATTTGCTAAAATCGACTGCATAACGCAAAAAGTTTACGCTTACGAAAGGGACCGTTTTTACGAAGTGCCAGTGAAAAGGAGCAATACTATAAATGAGGAACTTTCGCACTTCATCAGCTGCATCCGGCAATGCCGCGCTTGCAACTACGCTTTCTTGAATAAGAACAACGGTCTCGTTGGAGCCAACGTTGTTAGGCTTCTTGAAATAACTCAAAAAGCCATGAGAAATGGCAGAACTGAACTAGTGGAATAGTTATATGCCTAATCAGCAGAAAGCTCCTCGTTACGCCTTGATTAGTGGAGCGGAAATCGGGGAAGGAACTCGAGTTTTTGACCAGGTTAATCTTTTCAAGTGTAAGGTTGGGAAGAATTGCAAAATCGACTCGTATGTTTACATAGAGGAAGGCGTAGTTATAGGGGACAACTGCAAAGTTAGACCCTTTGTTTTCATTCCAACTGGAGTCACCATAGAAGACAACGTGTTTATCGGGCCAAACGTCACCTTCACCAACGATAAGTACCCCCGAGCACAGGGGGAATGGAAACGTTTGCCCACTACAGTCAAGAAGGGAGCCTCGATAGGTGCAAACAGTGTAATCGTTCCCGGAGTCACCATAGGCGAGGAAGCCATGGTTGGAGCAGGTTCTGTGGTTACCAAAGACGTGCCCAGCAGGGCAGTTGTGGCTGGGAACCCAAGCCGCATTATTGGGAGAATCGGGATTGAAGGCAAATGAAATCAAGGCATATAGTAGGAAGGTTGTAATAATTCCCTCATGCCATAACACCAAACAGCTAGTAGAGGTTATAGGCAATTTTCAGGAGAACACGGTCAACGAAATATGCATTGTCATTGATTGTGCTAACAAAAGCGACCTTCAACAGGTAGAAAACGCAGCCTTCAAAAACAGGATTCCTATCCACGTTATAAACAGTCAAAAAAGAAGAGGTGTGGGTGTAGCCATAAGGGATGGCATCGAATACGCCTTGAACAATAAGTATGATATAGCCGTCGTCATGGCAGGGAACGGCAAAGATAAGCCACGTGAAATCCCCCGGCTCCTAATTCCGATATTGTCAGAAGATTTTGATTATGTTCAAGGTTCTAGATTCTTGCCAGGCGGCAAACCCGTGAAGACGCCTTTTTTACGAGGCATGTTTAGCCGACTGTTTCCTTTTGTTTGGACCTTACTGACAAGTAAGCGATGCACAGATGTAACAAATGGTTTCCGAGCGTATAAACTGAATATTTTTTATGATAAGCACATCAATATCCAGCAGGGTTGGCTTGATGGTTACCAATTTGAGTATTACCTTCACTATAAGGTTCTAACTCTTGGGTACAAAGTAAAAGAAGTGCCTGTTTCGAAGGTTTACTATTTCAGAAATAGAGGTGGATACTCCAACATTTCCCCACTTCGTGATTGGTGGAAAATAGTGGGACCACTGGTTTACCTAAAGTTGGGAATTAGGCAATAGTAATTGTAATGTAAATAATCAGAAGTGATTGCTACGGTTTTTAGATCCCAAGTTATACTTGCGGTAGGAGCCCACCCTGACGACATCGAACTAGGATGTGGTGGAACACTTTGTAATGCATCCAAAATGGGCAAGAAAGTCGTTGCCGTTTTTTTGACTAAAGGAGAACGAAGCGGAAACCCTGACGATCGGGTCAAAGAAAGCAAAGAAGCCTTCTCGCTATTCGACATAAAAGATGTATTCTTCGGAGATTTCGCAGACACAGAAATCCCCAATTCGCGCAAATCGATAGATTTCTTAGAAAGCTTCTATGAAAAATACAAACCCGACACCGTTTTAACTCATTCAGTGAACGATTTTCATCAAGACCACAGACAAGTCGGTTGGCTTTCTTTGGCTGCACTAAGAACCGTGCCTAAAATACTAGCTTACGAAAGCCCCCGCGTTAACAGCACTTTTGCACCAACTTACTTCGTGGACATTTCTGAAACAATTGGCTTAAAATGGGAAGCATTAAAATGCCACCTTTCCCAATGTCAAAAAAGATATCTGACTTACGAATCTATGATTAATTTAGCTTCCTTCAGAGGCAGTCAAGCAGGCATTTCTGCTGCTGAAGCTTTTGAAGTTATCCGATACGTTGAAAAAAGACCGTTAAACAAGGGACTTTAATTGTTGATTACCGCTGGCCATCAGCCCAACTACCTGCCTTGGCTTGGGTTCTTCGATAAAATATCAAAATGCGATGTTTTTATTATCGAAGATAACGTTCAATACGAACATAATGGGTTCATTAACAGAAATAAAATTAAGACATCGCATGGAGCCAAATGGCTAACGGTGCCAGTTGAACATACAGGTCGACCTTTGTTAATTAATGAGGTGAGAATAGCTAACAATTCACAGTCTACGTGGGAAAAATGTCATTGGCTGAGTTTGAAGCATCATTATATGCATGCTCCCTATTGGAAGAAATACAGCGGCTTTTTTGAAGAAACTTATAACAAAAAATGGGAGTTCTTAATCGATCTGAACATGCATCTTATTAAAGGAATTATGAAGTTTCTGAGTATAGACAAACCCTTGGTAATGGCTTCATCATTAGGTATTTGTGAAAAAAAAAGCGAATTGATATTGAACCAATGTAAAGCTTTTAAAGCAAATATCCAGCTTGCAGGTGCAGGTGCTCAGGCCTACCTGAACGTTGAACGGTTTGAAGACGAAGGAATAAGGGTTGTCTTTCAAGATTTCGAGTATCCTGTTTACCGTCAGCTCTATGGTGAATTTGTGCCCAATCTTTCAGTTGTAGATTATCTCTTTTGCACAGGAGGAAGTTTTTAATTGGAAAAAAGACTCATCAGATCAGCTTTTCCTTTTTTTGACGATTTAAGCATTCAAGCCATCTTGAAAGACATAGAGCAAACGTTAAGAAGCGGAGTTATGACTGATGGACCCAACGCTGCTGATTTTGAGAAGAAATTTGCCCAGTACTGTGGAGTTAAACATGCAGTTTCGGTAAATTCGGGAACTGCTGCGCTGGAAATTTCGCAGCGTTATTTAAGACTTAAGGGCAAAGAGGTCATCGTTCCAACAAACACTTTTGTGGCGACGCCTAACTCGGTTATTTTTGCAGGCGGTACACCTGTCTTTGCAGATATCAAAGAGGACACACTCTGCATAGATGTTGAAGACGTAAAAAACAAGCTGTCACCTAAAACAGCGGGAATCATTGTGGTTCACATCGCTGGTCTCCCATGCCCACAAATGGATGAACTATCCGAATTATGTGAGGATAACGACCTTTTCCTGCTGGAGGACGCGGCACATGCCCATGGCGCCATGTTAGACGGTAAAATGGCAGGTACACTGGGTGATGCAGGCTGTTTTTCGTTCTATCCAACAAAGGTCATGACTTCCGGCGAAGGCGGAATGATAATAACAGATAACGACAGTTTGGCTGACGAAGCGCGGTGCATGCGTACGCACGGGCAAAACGCAAGCAGGCAGATGATAATATTAGGGCATAATTGGCGCCTAAACGAAGTCGCAGCCATAATCGGCAAACACCAGCTAGAACGATTAGAAGAATTCATATCAAAAAGAAACGTGGTTGCAAAATCGTACGAACAACAATTGAAAAATGTCAATGGCATTTCTCTGTTTCCGAAAACTCCCAATATCAGGCACAGCTATTACAAGTATCCAGTTAGACTTAATGAAGAAATTGATCTGGCTAAAGTGGCAGTTGCTCTCAAAGAAAAATATGGCATCGAAACAGGAAGTATATACTATCCTCCATGTCACCTTCATCCATTCTACATGAATAATTTTGGCACGAAAGCGGGAGACTTACCCGTCTCTGAATCGGTGCTTAAATCAACTCTTTGCTTACCCATGCATCCTGGCTTAACCGAAGAAAATACGACATACATTTCGCAGGCTCTGGCGGGCTGTCTTCAAAATGAAATCCGTTTTACAGGAAAGTACCCGAATTGAGCACTCCAAAAGAAGAAAGTACTTACGCTAACTCTTCGTTGATGCTAAATAAGGTTCCCTTGCATAAAGCAGACCTTGACCGTTTTCGCCTTGGGAAAAAAATGTATTACAAAGCAGTCCCGACCGAAAAGGGCAATTCACATCTCTGCCTTGACATCGCATGCGGAGCCAAGCCTTTCCCAAAAGCCGATGTCCTCTGCGACCTTAATGCGAAACCTGTTCCAGACCGAAGCATGAAAAATTTGGTGACTAATGGAAAACCGTTTGTTCTGTGCTCTTGTTACAACCTTCCGTTTAGAGACAAAGCGTTCCGATTCGTTACCAGCTACTACTTGATTGAACACATCGACAACCCAGGTGTTTTGTTTAAGGAGTTGAAGCGGGTTTCCAGGCATGGGTACATTCAAGCGCCCTCCTGGTTAAATGAAATTCTTTACGGCGAAGACGTTCACAAGTGGATTGTTTCTAAACGGGGCAGCAAGCTATACGTGAAGCCTATTGGAAACGGAGAAAGGCGTCAGCTCCGTTTCGGTTTTATTTTTCAGAAGCTTTACCTCTCTTCAAGCTGGCAAGTATTTCACGCCATCCTTGATGAGACCTTGCATCTCTTCACAGTAAGCTACAGTTTTTAAAAGAGGAGAAAGAATGAGCACCAAACTTATCCGTTCTTCTAGACCTTTTTTTCCTCCCGAAGACATCAGCTTGATTTTGCAGGATATCCGCTTAGCTTTGGAAGAAGGAAGGCTGAGAGACGGCAAAAACCTAAGTGCATTCGAAAAATTATTCGCAGATTACCTAAAAATTGAAAACGCCGTTGCGTTTGACTCTGACTCAAGCGCTTTCGAAACAATACTGCATTATTTCGGCGTAAAGGACCGCGAAGTCATAGTTTGCACCAATAGCTTCATTTCTGTGCCAAACAGCGTGCTTTATTCTGGAGCCAAGGTGGTTTTCGCTGATATACGAGGAGACACTCTTTCCATCGATGTCCAAAGCGTCAAAAACAAAATTTCAGATAAAACATGCGGGGTAATCGTTACCCACATCGCGGGCTTCCCCAACCCCGACTTGAAGGAAATAATCCGACTCTGCAAAGACAATGACCTCTTCCTCATCGAAGATGCCACACATGCAGTGGGTGCCACGGTTGAAGGCCAAAAAGCAGGGACGTTCGGCGATGCAGCAGTTTTCGCTTTCACACCCACAAAAATTCTAACTACTGGCGAAGGAGCTATGCTGGTCAGCAATGATAACAAGTTGGCTGAGGAAGCAAAAAGATTCAGCTACTATGGTTCAGGTACCGGAAAAACAAACTTTGTCAACCTGGGACGCCATATGATGTTGTCTGAGATTTCAGCTATCATGGGCCTCTACCAGCTTAAACGTGTAGAAGAATTCATCACGTGGAGAAACGAAATTGCAGCAATCTACAACAAAGTAATCGACAAATCCATAAAGATGCACAGAGTGAGGTGTACCGAGGGTTGCAGGTGTAGCTACTACAAATATCCATTGATCCTTGATGAAAGCGTCGATACGAAGCAGTTTACGCAAATTTTAATGGATCGATTTGGCGTCGAAACAGGCAACGTGTTCTATCCACCTTGCCATCTGCAGACTGTTTATAAGAAACTCAGCGCTCAAAATCGCATGGATACACTCCCTGTGGCTGAAAAAGTTCTATCGCAAACCATAACTTTGCCAGTGCATGCAGCTTTATCAAAAGATGAAGCAAAATATGTCATGAACAGCTGCCTTTACACATTAGAGCAGCTATCCAAGTGAGAAACTAAAAAGGCAGAGATTATGAAGTTTTCAAGAATCTTGGTGACGGGTGGAGGAGGCTTCATCGGCAGCCACATAGTGAACAGACTTATCGCCGACGGCTCCGAAGTTACAGTTTTCGATAACTTCTCATCTGGAAAAATGCAGAACCTCGAAGACGTTACAAACAAAGAGCGTCTGCGCATCATAAAAGGAGACATTTGCGACACAGAAGCGGCTAGGGTAGCTCTCAAGGGTATGGAAGCAGTTTTTCACGAAGCTGCTTACGTAAGCATAACCGGTTCCGTGAAGGACCCAATTCTTGCAAACGAAATCAACGTAAATGGAACCCTCAACCTGATTAAGGCCGCCTGTGACGTAGGCGTTAAGCGATTTGTGTTTGCTTCTTCCGCAGCGGTTTATGGAGAAGACCTCCCGCCAGAAAAAAATGAAGACATGATTTTGGAGCCATCCAACCCGTATGGTATCACGAAACTTGCAGGCGAAAGCTACGTTAAAGCATTCTGGAAACTTTACGGTTTAGAAACCGTTGCCTTAAGATACTTTAACGTTTACGGCCCCAAACAAAGATTCGACATAAACTGTGCGTACGGCGGTGCCATAACAATTTTCCTAAACAGGATTCTTCGAAACCTGCCTCCCGTAATCTATGGCGACGGTGAACAAACGCGAGACTTCGTTTCGGTCCATGATGTTGTTGAAGCGAATATGCTGGCGCTAACGTGCAAAAACGCTGTTGGTAAAGCGTTTAACATAGGTAGTGGTAGCAGAGTAAGCATCAACCAGGTCGCTGAAGTGCTTAAGAAGAGCCTAGGCAAACCACAGTTGGTAAACATCTACGAGCCAGCCCGCGTTGGAGATGTCAAGCACGGGTATGCGGACATTAGCAAGTCAAAGAGCATTCTTGGGTTTGTGCCTAGGTATTCTTTCGAAAAAGGAATCGCGAGTCTCGTCCAATGGTATAGCGCAAACCATTCTCAGCTTAATTGAAAAATTCGCTTTCTGCTTTTTGTTTAGTAAGCTTGTGAGAATTTAGCGTTAAGACAGTTGATTTTTCTTTTTTTGTCAGTTTCTAGTTGGGTTTTGGTGCAAGTGTTTTGAAAATAGCGTTTGAGGGATCAGACAAAAGTAAAGAAATTTTAGGGGAGCTTCTTTCACCGTGGGACGTTTCTTTCTGTGGTTTAGATGAAGCGGACATTGCATTCGTTTACAAGAAAAGGCCTGTTGAAAACAAAAAATCAATAATTATTCCTTCATCCGACGACCTTAAGATTTACACATACAATAACAAATTGAAAATTACAACGGATTCACACACAGCTATTCAAGTTCCGCTAGGCGAACAAACTTCACTAACGGTCATCCCTCAATTCGTCATCAGTCAAGCATTGTCAGCAAATAATCGTGTAAATTCAGACGGATGGATCACTTCAGGATCAGACAATTTACTTTTGGCGACAGATGTCATTCAAGAGTTCAATAACATATTCAACGACTGTATCAATGCCAAACCATCAAAGGCATATAGTCTCTTAACCCGTTCGCCTTTACATTACTCAATAGCGCCAAAAGCGCTTAAGAACATTGTGATGAGACAAAAAACTGGGCGTCTAATCGACCAATCATCTTGCGCATTTTTTTCCATAGACGCTTTGAGGCTGCTTATTGTTAGAGCGATTGAAGAGTTGACGAAAAAGAAACCTGAACTCAAAGCCTCAAACAAGAAAAAAACAACGCTCATTATAACTCATGATATTGACGGCAGCGAAGGCCTAAAAAAAGCTATAGCCCTAAAAAAAATCGAAGAAAAATACAATCTCCCATCCGTTTGGTATCTGCCGTCTAATCATTATCCACTTGATCTGGAAATCATCAAAGAGCTTGCAAACTTTGGCGAAATCGGCGCTCACGACACAAAGCACGACGGAAAACTCATTTTTGCCTCTAAAGCTGAAGCAACACAACGGGTGCTTGAGGCAAAGGAAAGGCTTGAAAATACAACGGGTCGGCAGATCAGTGGTTTTAGGGCGCCTTTGCTTCAACACAATCCCACGATACTTCAAGCTATCAAAGCTGCAGGCTACATTTACGATTCGTCTGTTCCTGCTTGGGAACCGAAGCACCCGTGCACCATGAAACCCCACGGAATTGGCACCACATTTATGTTCCAAGCCGAGGGCTTGGTCGAATTGCCAATCACTTTACCACAGGATCATCAGATGCTCACAGTCTTGAATCTGACCCTTAGCCAAACTGTAGAGTCTTGGTTCAGACTGGTGGATTTAATAAAAGATATAGGTGGGCTTTGTGTGCTGCTTGTTCATCCTGATTACCAATTTGCGCACTTGGAAAATGGCTCTTACGAAGAAATTTTGAGCAAATTTTCGTCTGATAATGAAATTGAAGCAGATTTACCATCAAGCCTCATTGAAAAAAGAACAATAGGAACATGAAGTTGCTTGAATATTCTTATCATTCCTACAAACGACTGGGTGAGAGCGCCCGGCCACGGTCATATCAATTATATTGCTGAAAGTCTTGCAGAAAAAGGTCATAAAATCTATGCTTGGAATTTTGATCTGTACAAAAACGAGCCTGTTCGAAGAGTGCCAAAGAAGGTTGTTTTGGTTAAATCCAAGACGCTCCCGTTTCGTGATGCAGCCTTATTCTTCACCTTCAACGCGCTATTTCAAGCCCCTTCAATGTTTAAAGCCATTAGAAAATTCAAAATTAATGTTGTCATAAATGAGAACATTTTCAGCGGATTAATCAGTTTCTTAGTTTCAGGAAACTCGGTTTTGAAAGTTTTTGATTATTCGGACTATTTTCCAGAATCCGCTTCAATTTACTATGAAAAATCCTCTCCCATAGTGAGAAAAGTCGTTGAGGCGGTTACCCTCGCCATAAACAACCTGAACATCAAAGCGGCCCACATTTGTCTATCAGTCTGCCAATCGTTTATCAACAACGTTCACTTGATTGATAGCCAAAAACCGTGCTTTTTTTTAAGCAACTCCGTGGATGTTGTTAAACACACCAGGCACAGGAGCCTATCGAATCAATTAAATTTAGAGCAAACTGACGGCAACTTGTCGCCAACATTAATTGTGATGGGTGTCATCGATGATTGGCTTGATCTTATTACCCCGCTTAAGGCAGTTAAAATTTTGTCCGTGAAGTTCCCAGGAATAAAATTTGTGATAATAGGTTCGTGGAGAAATCAGGAGTTCAAAAAATCAATCGAAAGCTTCATTGAAAAAGAAGAATTAGAGGACAATGTTAAGATTACAGGCTATGTTTCAGATGATGAGCTCGTTCGATATCTGGATAAGGCAAGCTGCTGCATCATGCCATACCGGACTGATTTTTACAGTGCAGTAATCCGTTTGCCTGAGAAACTGTTCGTGTACTCAGCCCACGGAAAGCCAATTCTGTCAACGCCTCTTCCAGAAGTCATGTCTCTTCACAACGAGCATGTACTCTTTTTCCACGACGCCGAAGGACTTGCAAAAACTACTTCTATTTTACTTACCGATTATGATAAGTGGCTAAGACTATCTCACAAAGCTAAACAGTTTGCACAGAACCATGATGTGAATATACTTGCAGAAAAACTGGAAAAAATTCTGCTTGCGAATCTAAAAAAATAGTTGAGTTGTGATTTATTTTGCCGTCGTTTGAAGTTGCTTTAATTTCAGAAGAGTTTCCGCCTTTTGCATTTGGAGGTGTCGCTTCAGTCTGCCATGACCTAGCCTGTGCCCTTTCTAAAAGGGGAATTTCTACCACGGTTCTTTGCGGAAGGGCAAAACGTTTGGAAGTGGAGAGAGTCAATAACTACTTGAAAGTTATACGATTGCCATGTTTTGATTACCCGCCTCGTTTCTTATGGTTTCAGCTTCAAAACCTGAAGCTCTTCCAAAGAATATTCAGAAATTTTTCTGTCTTACATATTGTCAATCCTGAAGCTGGAGCATCAACGGCTTATCTTGGGAAAAAATTCGGTATACCTGTTGTTATGTCTATTCACGGTACTTATTTGTATCCTCTGAAAAAAATAATAAGTTCACCTTTTTCAGCTTGGAATTTTGGTGACATAGGCTTCAGATTCTTGGGATATCCATTGCATACGTCGCTGTTTAATAGTTGCCTGCGTGCATCCAGCAGAATCGCTGTCTGCAACTTCGGCACCGTGGCTGAGTTGGAGCGACTTTTTCCCTATTTGGATTTAGCGAAAGTTACCGTTATTCCGAACGCAATCGATTTTGAAGGGATGGATTCAATTACACCAACTGAACCTGTGAGGCGGCATTCGATTATTTTCTATGGTCGTCTTTTTTGGATTAAAGGCGTTGGCTTGCTTATTGAAGCCGTGGCAAATCTGAAAGAAGATTTTCCAGACATACAGCTGAGAATTTTTGGAGACGGACCCTACAGGAGCAAAATAGACCAGCTTGTATCCAACTTTGGACTAACGGAGAATGTGGAAATTAGAAGGTTTGCCCCTCGCAAGGAACTTTGGAAAAGAATTAAAGAAACTGAGGTTGTTGTCGCACCAAGCATGGCTGAAGCTCAATCCGTCGCTGTGCTCGAAGGCATGGCGCTGCGGAAACCTGTGGTAGCTTTCGACTACCCATTTTCGCAAGAAGTCATCCGTCACATGCACAATGGATTGCTCGCAGAAAAGAAAAACGTAAAGGATCTAGCTGAGAAAATTCGTCTGCTCTTCTCCGACGAAAAATTGTCCGCTCAGATAGCTGAAAATGGCTATGCGTCTGTGAAGAGAAAGCACAATTGGGACACACTAATTGATCAGTATCTTAAAATGTATGAGGATGCAAGGGAGTTTTCCAGCTTACATGCATGAAAAGCTTTAGCTATAAACCAGAAATCACTGGAATTGAGTTCAATTGAATGCAACAATAATCTGTGACGGATTTGACAGTTCATCCATTCGTCTTCAGCCTTGGCGGCGACTTTACGAACTTTCAAAAAGAATGTTGTCCAAAGACAATTCCGTTACAATCATAACAGATGGATATTCAGAAAAACAAGAATACATTGAAAACATAAGAATAGTCCGAATAAGCAAACTAATGCTCGCACCGTTTCTAAACGTAAAAAATCTCATATCAGTCATACTGAAAACCAACCCTGATGTCGTTGTCTGGTATGGCTCCCCTTTTAGCGCAATTTACTTGACACGATTTAAGTTGCTTGGTAAACCGTTAATCTGGGACATCGACACTGACTTGTACGATCTCAGATTTCTTAGTCGAATTCCGCTAAAAGAAATTCTTAATCCAATCAACCAGCTTTACACTTACTTGATTGCAGCCACATATTGCCGACTCATCATCGCAACAGTTGCTAACTCATTATTTGTCAGCAAAATCATTGTGCCTAACATCTACCTCAAAAGCGTATTATGCAAAAAAGGAGTAATCGCGGAAAAATTAGTGATAATTCCCTCAACTATAGAAGCGAAGGAAATCGCTCAAACCAATCCAAATAATCCGAAATACCTCCGGGCAAAACTGGGATTAAAAACCACCGAATTCATCATAACCTATTTCGGTGCGCCCCACTTGCTCAGAGGACCAGACGTTGCCATCATCAGCATGCGAAAAATCCTCAAGGAAAACAAAAACGTAAGACTGCTGGTTTTTTCCAGACGCGTCATAGGCGACACTTCTCGAGGTCAAGAATATTTTAGAATGGAAGAAGAATATCTCCAGAAACTCGCTAAAAAACTGAAAGTAGATAACCACCTTGATATAATCCCCGGCTTCCTTGATAAAACCTTAATGCAACAATATTTGCAGGCTTCCGATGCTGTCGTGCTTCCCTTCAGGTTGGTTTCAAGTGAACCGCCATTGTCACTTTTCGAGGTTATGAGGTTAGGCAAAACCGTCATAACTACTAATCTGGGCGGTTTGCGTGAGATCATTGGAAAAAACCGAGGCATTCTGGTTGAACCTGGAAATGTCGATAAGTTAGCCGAAGCAATTTCGTTTCTTGCAAGGAACCCGAAGATGGTCGCCGTTTTTGGAAGGAACGCCCAGCTCTTCGCGAACTCACTTCCTGATTGGGATGATGTAGCTGAACAGTTTGTGCAAGTGCTCGCAACAGCAGTTTCAGAAGCAAAATAAAACCTGATGTCTGCCGAACGCTTGCTTTAACAGCCATTTTTAATAATGAGGTACAATTTTGGACAAAAAAAGCAGAGAACTGAAATTTATTCTCCAAACGTTAAACCCTTTCTTGCACTTCAGTGAACCTAAGGAAGAAGTGTTCACAGGGTTAGATGAACAAAAGCTTATCCAAATTCTAAAAAAAAGCAAAGTATTCAGCAAATTCAGCAAGAAACTTGATTCCCAACCTAACTTTGCAGAGAGATTCCTGTCAGCGTATCCAAAATTGAAGAAGCTAAACGAAGAACTAAAAAGCCGCCAAATAAGCGAACTTAACGAATTTCTAAAAATAAGTAAGCTACTAGCAAGAGAAGAAGTGCATCTGCTTTTAATCAAATCAGCCGGCGAGTTTCCTCACGAAAGCAGTAACTTTGATTGTCTCATAGAACCCGACAAGTTAGCTATATGCGACAGAATACTCAGAGATGAAGGCTACCAAGAACTTCCCATAACCAGAGAACCCCACAAATTCCTGTACAGAAAAATAGCCACACCAAAAAATTTACCGCTGCACATACACACAAGGGTGGAATGGGAAGCGGCGGAATTTGTAGATGCCAAAAAACTCAGAAAACGGGCCCGCCCCTTCATCAACAAAGAAACAGGAACTTTAGTTCCATCGATTGAAGACTCAATACTCATCACCGTAGCGCATTATTTTTTTGAAGACCATGAAATCAAGGTTTACGACCTGCTCAAGCTGTGGGAGCTTTCAAGGGAGCGGGAGCCAGACTGGGATTACATGTTTAATGAAGCTGCAGAACTAGGATGGAGCGACGCTTTTGCCCTTAACCTGCGACTTCTCAACCGCATGAGCGCCTGCTGCTTTGGACGAAAAGCTTTTCCAGAATTAGACAAACCTGATATTTCTAAGCAAGCCCAGTTGGCTCTTAAAACCGTAACCTTTGATTCACTTGGAAAATTTAACATTCCATACGGAGTTTCAGCCCTGTTTTTCCTGCGAAAAGTTTTCTGGAACCCGCACTTTTCTTTCTATCAAAAATCTCGACATGTCGATTATGTTCTTTCTGATATCTTGCGGCGAAGAGTCATTGGTTACATTGAAATATAGGACAACGGTTGAAGGCTAAACAATGCAGGAAAACAATTTTCCCAAAGCAATCTGTTTAGTCGGCGGGGACGGAACTGGAAAAACTGCGCATGCCACGAAAATTATAGAGGAACTTCGAGTTAAAGGAAAAAATTGCCGCTACGCTTGGTTCGGTCAACCTTACCTGCTCTCTTATCCTTTCATGTTTCTATGCAACAAACTTGGATACACCAAGAACCATACGTTGCCGAACAGGATTGTGTGCCAAGAACATCAATATTACAAAAACAAGGCTTTGGCGTCAGTGTGGCCCTGGATACAACTGTTTGATCTGTTTGTCCTAGTGTTATTTCGTGTGTGTGTGCCTGTTTGGCGGGGCACAACGGTTGTTTGCGACCGCTTCGTTCACGATGCGCTTGTTGAATTAACGGCTGATGTGGGCGATAAAGAGCTTTACAGAAAAAGGATAGGTAGACTTATCCTCGCTTTGAAACCGAGCTTTGTTTTTATTATTCGCCTGAATGTTAACGCCCAAACTGCTTTTGCCAGAAGGAACGATGTCCCGGACGAAAGGTTTCTCCGTGTCAGAAGAGATAATTATCAGATAATTAGCAGCTACTTGAAAATCAAAACTTTTGACGCGGAACTTTCTTTTGACAGCGTACACTTGGGCATAATGGAGTACTTAAAAGTCACTTGCTAAATGTTCCATCTGTTTGAGATCGTTTCATTTATCTTTCATTCGATTAGGACTCGCTTTTTGTCATTCATTGATTGAGCCCCGAGAACGAAACAAAGTTCAAACTATTATCCCGTCGGTTCGCGCTATGCCATACTATTCTTGCAAGATTACTGTAACGAGCTATACGTCTTCTTGTTATAGTGTCTCGACTATCGGGAAAATTGCTTATAATGTCCTGCAACAGGAACTGTTCTTGGCGACTTCTCTTAACAAAGTTTCTTCTGAATTAACGCCTGCGATGGCAATATCAAATTCAAATTATCTTGAGATTACCAATCGTTCGGACTTGCGAATATGGGAAGAAACAAAAACCACAGCGAAATGAGAATCGTCTGGGCAAGGGACATCCTTCTAGATGTCCATCTGCATAAAACGACGGAGATTGGAATTTTACAGCAACTGGCAGAACATGGTTATGAAGTATTCTTTGTTTCTGCTCATTCTAAGCAGAAAACAAGCATTTTCCAAAATCCAAGAATTCACGTGTTCTCCGTACCCGTAGGAAAGAATCTGCCTTTCGTTTCGCGCTTTATTTTCACCTTCGTGCAATTCTTTTACTATATCTATTTTCTCATAAAGATAAAGCCGCTTTTCGTTGTCGTTGACCCAGATAGCATTTACGGTCTTTTGCCGACTCTTCCACTTTACCGTTTGCTCAAATCAAAAATCATTCTTGATATACGGAGTACTCCAACACCGGTCCTGAATTCAGAGAGTAAAGTGGCAATAATTCAACGTCTGATAGATCTCTCCTTCTACGTTGCCGTTGAAATAGCCAAGAAAAAACTGGATGGAATGACCATCATAACAGACTTGATGAAAAAGGAGATTTGCAACGAGTTTAAAATCGACCCAAAATGGGTGGGCGTATGGTCAAGTGGGGTATCAACAAAACTTTTCGATTATGAGAAATTTGCAGGCAAAGCGTTAGAACTCAGAAAAGAATTAGGCTTTATCGACAAATTCTTGATCTGCTACCATGGTGGATTCACTCAAAGCAGGGGATTGATAGACACTATGAACGCTATATCGCTGTTAAAAGATAGTAACTCTGCAATAACCCTGTTTCTCTTGGGCACAGGCTCGAGGCAGACATTGAAAGATATGAAAGAACTCATTCGAGATAACGGACTCGAGAATAGAATAATCGTGCATGAACCAGTAAACTTCAGGCAAGTTCCGAAATATGT
Source organism: Candidatus Bathyarchaeota archaeon (assembly GCA_963715865.1). Classification (GTDB taxonomy): domain Archaea; phylum Thermoproteota; class Bathyarchaeia; order Bathyarchaeales; family Bathycorpusculaceae; genus Bathycorpusculum. The sequence continues at coordinate 1,320,755 of OY970280.1, read as the reverse complement.
TGCGATGTGCGATGTTGGAATAATCCCACTTCCTAATCTACCGCAGTGGAGAAATCAGTGTCCACTTAAACTTCTTGAGTATCTTGCCATGAAGAAAGTTGTCATTTTGACAGATATCCCTTGTCATCGAGAAATTGTAGGCGACAGCGAATGTGGAGTTTACTCACCATCAACTCGGCCCGATGACATAGCTAGATCTATTGTATTTGCGTATGATAACAAGGAAAGGCTGCAAGATTGGGGAGCTAAAGGACGATTCCTCATAGAAAATGAATATACTTGGGCGAAAGTTTCCGAAAAGCTCGAGAATTATCTAAGAAAATTGTGAGAAAAAAATTAGGTGAAACATTATGCGTCGATATATCTTTCCGCTTTTTTCCTTGGTTTGCGGGCTATTTTTGATGGCATATTCTTGGATAGTAAGTTTTCCTTTGTCAGTCACATCGACACAAGATTATATTTTTAATCATCTTTCGATATTTTATTGGATTGGTTTACCTATAGTCATTGTTTCTCTTTATTTCTTCGCTACTTCCAATAGGCGCAAAGTTTTGACTTGGGCATGTGTCTTGGGGATTGTATTAAGTATGATATCGCTCACTTATTTTTACGCCCTGATGCCGGGCTCTGATTCCCATTATTTTAGAGGGTTGTCAGAATACTTCCTATCTACCGGAGATCTAAAGCCTTCAATACCATATCATTCTTACTATCAATGGCCAGTGTATTTTGAATTGAACAAGCTGGTCACGTGGCTGTTCAACCTGAGTTTGACACAGGCCGAGTTTCTGCTTTTCACGTTAACAGTGATAATCTCTGTCACTTCATTGTATGTCTATTTTTCAAGCTTCAATAAGAAGAATGGGTACTTTGCGGTATTGCCTTTTTTCGTAATTGCTTTTAGTTTCTTGAATTTGCAGTGGGTTCCTTATACTTTTGCTTTCTCTCTCCTCCTGCTTTTGTTTGCTCTAGAAGCTTCAACGGAACGAGGAGCTAAGGTGCAGATAATGGAGCTATTAGTGTTCACAATTGTAACATTTACCCATGTATACGTACCTGTTTTCTTTATCATTTACCTTCTGATTATGCTTGTAATCAGGAGAGAAAAAAAATATGCTATCCTCTTCGCTTTGGCTACAGCGATCTATCTTACTATACTAATGACTCGAGACACAGTTTTCCTAGCTCAGATACCTTCCAGAGCTAACAGATATCCAACCGGGCTCCAACGCCCTCGGAAAATTCTATACCCAGACCGCCGCGGGTATTACCCCATCTCCACTAGATGCAATGGCGCAGCAGTTGGGTCGTCTAGATGTAATCTTTACTGGCGTGTTGTGTGGCGTAGGTTTCCTAATCCTTTTCATTAAACGAAACCTTAGATCTACTGATAAGGCGATATTTCTTACGGGAGTAATCTATACTGCTATCGGCTTCTTGATTCCGAACCTAAGCGAGCGTGCAATTCCGCTAATACTCCTCCCCTTGTCGTTGGGAGCTTCTAAGCTGTTAGAAAGCAGGTTTAAATCCTATGTAAAAGCTCTTTTTCTATTTTCCCTTATCTTATTTCTTTTTATGCCTATGCACCAATCATTTTACCTTGCAATTGATGGCCGAATCCAATTCCAGACAGTTGAAGCTCATCAGACTGCCGACTTCATTTTTAAATACTACGACTTAGGCAACAGCAGCACTATACTTTCGAGTACGCCCGATGCTTTTTATTTGACAACTAGGAGCGGAAGCAATGCTACTTTCGTTACTCAGGCGGACGGTACCTTTCCAGGAAACATTGACTCATATGACGCCATTCTGTATTCGGTCGGTCTGGAAAAAAACCTTGCAGGCGATAACATCTCGCAATTCAACATTACTCAAGATTCAAATTACGATATCGTTTACAACTCAGGTCCATCATTTTTTGCTGTTAAGAATCGATAATCGATAAGTCGATGAGAGTCAAGATAAGAACATAGACTCATCAATAGGAAGAATAGAGAAAAAGATTAACAATCTCTGAGTTCGAATAGCCAACTGATGGATGCTTTGATTCCACAAATTCGTCTCGTATTCGCGTACTCGCCTGTTTATTGGGGTTCCGCCTGGTCATCAAAATTCACAATCTTTCAAGATTATCACGAATTCTAAAAAAAATTGTATTAATCCAATCGCTTTGGCAAATCTCTACTGAAGAATGAATTGTATACAAGTTGTTATGTGGGCGGCGTTAGTTTGAGAATTCTATGTTTGTATCCTGGGATGAACAAAGGCACAAATGACAACGCAGCTATGCTAGTTAGGCTCCACGACAAAGGTGCACAACCTATAGTGATAACAAGCATGTCCATGGGTCTAAAAGGGCATGGAAAACTTCCCCGCTACGAAAATATGGATGGAGTCCCCATACATAGGCTGTACAGAAATTCCGACGAAATGTTTCTTTTTCCGCATAGGCAATCAGCGAAAGTTTTACAAATAGCGAAGTCTCTAAGACCTGACTTGATATTCTGTTCTCAAGAAATGAATATCAGATTAGCTCTTATGATCCAAAAATATCTCGATAGGCCCATAGCAGTACTCGTCGAGGATGCAGGAAGAATCTTTTCAGGAGCGTCAAACAATAGTCCAAGAACGAGGTTTTTGATGAACCTTTTCGGTATGCCCTCAGGGAACAAGAAATTTTGGTTTTGGCTTTGCGAAAAAGCTGGTGTCTTAATTACATGTCATCCAAGAGATCAAAGAATTCTATCTTCATTGTCTAATGGAAAACCTGTATTTTATCTGCCTTGGCCTTCTTATGTACCCAGCGACTTCGAGCCTTCAACTATTAGGGAAAAAACCCGAGGCATTTATGTGGGTTCGCTATTCCCCTTTAAGAACACTCAAGAGTTTAAGTGGACATTACCTCTCATCCTTGAAAAAACCAACACAAAGCAGTTTGTTATAATAGGCCCTGGCACACACGCCGCCATAATAAAGAAGCTCAAACAAAAATACAGTAACCGGATCTGCTATATTCCTCAGGTTTCAAGAAATGACGCACTTCGGGCTATTTCCAGTAGTTTTTTCGCTTATACGCCTGTCAGAACAGGTGGATGGGGCTTCATAGGTGATTGTTGGAGTATGAAAACTCCTATCGTAATGACCCATAACGACAATTATGTATCTAGCAACGTAAACGCACTAGTAAGCAAAACTGATAGTGATCTTGTTGAAAATATAAATCAGCTATACAATGATGCTGGACTTTACAAGAAACTTCAGAGCAACGGCTACGAGGAATACACGAAGCGAACAGCAGAAGTAGTCGGTGACAAGCTATACACTATTCTAACAGCTGCATTGTAATTAATTCGCAGTCCACATAATTCGAAAATTGTTCAATGCTAAGTTGCACTTCCTCTTTATGCAAAATCGGTGAACCTCTCAAAGAACCGGCACAAAAAGCATGCATATGCATGTGAAAAACAGAATTGAGGGCAAGTATTTTTTCGGAGTTCTAAAAAAAGAAAACTTTGAAAACGATACGATTTGAATGGCTTAACGTTAACATCTTCTTAACGGGTCTCCTTGGATTAGTTTGATAACAGAAGGAGGTCGAATCGCAACTTAAATTGTTTGAGTGAATAATGAAAAATGTTTTAAACAGAATTTTGTTGTGTCGAAAGGTTACAAAACAAAAAAGAATTGGTGTCCTGCTAAAGATGCAGGCCATTTTAGTATATGAGGTTGGAGCGGAGGTTGTTTTGTAAGTCTGTCCAAGTTTGCGCGGAAGGCATCGTCGGTGGGTAATAATAGAGGTATGCCCAGCCGACATCAAGTTGGTTAGCTGCCTGCATTGTATAGATGGCTGAAGCTTCAGTCTGCAAACCCTGTTCAATACCCCCGAATTCCCCCAGCTCAAAGGGCTGATTGTACCGCCACGCAAGCTGCGCGTAGTTTTGAACATCATTGTAAATGTTGGTGCTGTTGTCGTTCCAGTATCCATGGTTTTCTATGACAATGTTTGGACGGTTTATCTGCAGGTTCCAGCTGAAATCCCAAGCATATGCTTCGTTGATGATGATAAGATGTGTACCGCCGTCCAAGTTCCTGATTATGTCAATGGTTTGTTGCATGAATTGCTGATACACCTGCATAGCAGTTGCCCAGTCCGCGTCATTAGTCCAAAGTTCAGGACCGCCCCATTTATTCATAGGTTCATTGAAGAGGCTGAATACAACGTTAGGTGCATTTGCGTATCTAGTAGCTATGTCTTTCCAGAAGGTTTGGTACCAAGTACGTACGTTGGCGGCTGTGGGGTCGCTTGTGTTCCAGAAGTCGCGAATAGCATCCGACCGTCCAGCAGCGTCATTCGTGTAAACTTTGTTGAAGTAGCTCCATGAACCATCGTACATCCATGCGGGGAAGCCTGAACCGTCGCCCCAGAACCCGCCGATGTTAGACCATGTTTCATCGCTGAGATGAAAATCTAAGTCGATCCACATGCCGTGTTTCGCTGCTGCGTTAACGAGTTCGTCGATGAGTGTAAAAAATTGTGGATAGTATGTGAGGTTTGTTGGTGTTTCAGCGGTGTAGGGTACGCCGTAAACGGCTTGGCTTAGGCTTATCCAAACCCGGATGAAATTTAGTCCGTAACTCCGAATTATAGAAATATCGGAAATATCGTTTGTGCTTAGAAATTCCTCCGATGGTGGATAAATCCAATATCCGAACAAACTTTTACTATTAATGCCATTCCAAACTACCTCTTGATCGTTTGCATCATATATTCTTGTTCCATTAGTATGTAGCCACATGAGTGTGCTGCCTGAAAAATCGTCCGCACCCGAACCGATATTCAAGATTGATGTTGACTGAGTTAGAAGCGTATTTATGATTAAAGGAGCAAAGATACCTGTGGCAAAAACAGCAATAAGCAAAACTGCAATTACAGCAGTCTTAAGGTTATGCGATATCATTGTTTTCTGCTCCCTATTTTCAGTGCTTGTCGGCTTACCAAAATGACGCCTAATGACTGTAGCTTTGAACTTGCTGGATATAGAAACAGCCTATCTGTGCATCGCTCTTATCACTAATAATTTATCGTATGAATAAAATAAACATTTCTGAAGCTGTTCAGCGAAGAACAACAGGACATTTTTCGCCGGCCAACATGATCGACGTTGCAGAGCAAGTTGGCTAAGCTGTTAGGCTAAGCACGTAATAACTCCGCTGCGTATGCCTTGACGTATTAGTGCCTTTTTCTCTTTCATTCATTGCGCAGTTAACTGAAGGCATTCGAATATTGCACTCGAGAGAAGATGAAAGGGAAACGCTGTGTTCTCTTAAGGAAAAGATTTCGCTTCAGAGAAAAAATTCGTGAAATTCGTTGAAATATCCTTGTCAAAGGCGCAACTAATAGACAGACAAGAATAATCAAAATTGGAACGGCTCAAGACCGGATTGGCATCGCCTTTTTTAGCTACGCTTTAACTCGGCTTTGTTTAAACGATTACCAGGGAGACAGAAAATGACCTTCTTACAAAAACAGAAAAAAATGGTCCTGCTAAAGAGTGCAGGCCAATTTAGTATATGAGGTTGGGGCAAAGGTTGTTTTGTAGGTCTGTCCAGGTTTGGGCGGAAGGAGCCGCTGGCGGGTTATAATAGAGGTATACCCAGCCCACATCAAGTTGGTTAGCTGCTTGCATCGTTGCAATAGCTGAGGCTTCGGTCTGTAAACCCTGCTCAACTCCGCCGAATTCACCGAGCTCAAAAGGTTGATTGTATCGCCATGCAAGCTGTGCGTAGCTTTGAAGAGTACTGCTGGATATGCCGTATCCATGGTTTTCTATGACAACGTTCGGCCGATTTATCTGTAGGTTCCAGCTATAATCCCACATGTAGGCTTCGTTGACTATGACAAGATGCGTGCCGCCGTCTACATTTCTGATTATGTCAATCGTTTGCTCCATGAAGTCCCTGTACATTTGAGCCTGAGTTGCCCAATCCGCGTTGGTAGTCCACAGTTCAGGACCGCCCCATTTAGCCATAGGTTCATTGAAGAGACTGAATACAACGTTAGGTGCATTTGCGTATCTTGTGGCTATGTCTCTCCAGAAGGTTTGGTATGCTGTCCGAACGTTGGCGGCTGTTGGGTCACCTGTGTTCCAGAAGTCGCGAATAGCATCCGACCGTCCAGCAGCGTCATTCGTGTAAACTTTGTTGAAATAGCTCCATGAACCATCGTACATCCATTGCGGGAAACCGTTGGCGGCAGGCCAGTAGCTGCTCGTGCCCAAGTTAGCCCAGCAGCCATCGCTAAGGTGAAAGTCAATGTCAACCCACATGCCCTGTTGCGCTGCTGCATTCACTATGCTATCCAAGGTTGTCCAAAACGCAGGGTAGTAAACGAGGTTTGTTGGTGTTTCAGCGGTGTAGGGTACGCCGTAAACAGCGGAGTTAAATGCGACCCAAACTCTTATGAAATTCAAGCCGTGGCTGCGAACTACCGAAACGTCACTTGCACTAAAATCTACTGGTAATTGACCGTTACTTGCATATTGCCAGTACCCTAAGAGAGTTCTTGAGTCAATGCCATTCCAAACTACTTCTTGGTTATTTGCGTTGTATATCTTTGTACCAGATGTGTGTAGCCACATGGGCGAGTTGGTGGGAGAAGGGCTCGGTGTAGGTGTTGGTGTCGGTGTTGGAGTAGGTGCGGGAGTTGGAGTCGCTGTTGGTGCGGGTGTTGGTTCTGGAGTTGGTGTCGGTGTTGGGGTAGGTGCGGGGGTTGGAGTCGCTGTTGGTGTGGGTGTTGGTGTAGGTGTTGGCGACGGATCAGGTGTCGGCGTTGATATGGGTGTTGGTGTTGGGGTAGGTGCGGGGGTTGGAGTCGCTGTTGGTGTTGGCGTAGGTGTTGGCGTCCGAGTAGGTGATGGTGAAGGAGTCAGAGAAGGCCAACGATAACGATAATGCATAGCATAGACATTATTAGACTGCAAAGGAAAGATTATGAATGTAGAGGACAGCAGAATCAGAGAAACCAATAGAGCTACTGCTGTTATATTTTTTTGTTTCACTAGTTATCCCCTCGCTGAAGTAAACCATTGTTGTCGGCATCTAGTATTGTGTGTCCTGAAGTATGCAACGCTGGCAACATGCTTAAGATGAATAGTGCATTGATGCATAGAACTGAGGGTTTTGCAAGCTTTCTGAGGTTTATAGAATCTAGTATGTTCTCTAAGTTGTGCGTTTTCATTTTTCTCTCTCTCTTCCTGAATTTTTAGAGCATTTGTATCGAATGAATCATATTTATGTATTTGTGAAAAAAGCTCGAACCCATTTTGCAAATTTTATTAACAAACATGCGAAGCCGAATTAACAAGGTTTGCAAAGTTTGCAAAGTTAACAATTGCATGCATTAGCAAGCGCATTCAAACATCGACTTCTCTCCATTCTTTTTTGTCTCCATTCCAGTTAGCTGAATAGGAGCCCTTAAGTTTGTTAATATTTGTTGTCAAGCTGAGTTAAGATGACTCTTTCTCCTGAAAATTCCGTAAATATTGCAGAACTGCTTAGGATACTGATAGGTAATTGTTTAACAATCTCGGCATGATATCGAATTTAGATTAAATTCCTTTTTTGAGCTATATGCTCAGTGGAAGTTGAAGTTTTGGCAGAACATTTTTTCTATCCTAATGAACTCTAGCTTCTTAGCCATGGCCGAAATATAGTTGTACATATTGGTAAGCGCATTTACCAAAAAATCTTGATTGCAAATTACACTTCCGTGGAACGGAAAGAAAAGGTTCTTTTTCTAACGACATCTGACTTTGATGAAACTAAATCTGTCAATGACTTATGTGATGCAACCCTATAAACTTCTCAATCGACGATTGAAAAATCTCGAGAAAAGACGTTCTTGGAGATTAATTTTGTCGCAAAACCTTCAAATACAGAAAACTTATATGCAAAACCAGCGGTTACTATACCGAAGAGAGAGGAAAAACAGAATTGCCAAAAAAGACCCATTCTGCAAACAATTGTGGGGCTTCAGACGACCCAGAGCAGTTACAGGCATTGGATGAAAGCAATACCGAATGGGTCGAAACGTGGAAGCGAACCGTCAAAAAGAAAATCAAATAACGCAGAGACGCACTTAGTTGCAATATCTACTGCTTTCCAAATATTACAAAGGAATTTTCCTCATTTAACCAAGCGCATTTTGACGAACTGCAATATTTTTTGTGGATTGTTTTTTAAAGACAAGCTGGCGTCTAACTATTCTGAATGGCTTTAGAGATTTGGAGGCAATATTTCCAAAGCCTATAAAAATCAGATTCTTCTAAAGTGGAAAGAACAGGTATTGATCCCATATGGATAAAGCTGCAGAGATGGGCAAGACTTCGGCAACGGGAAGCTACCACCTGTTAATCGGCGTAGTCGGATCAACTGTAATAATGGCTATTGGCACCCTCGTTTTAGCTGCACTTTTATCAGTTAATGATGTTGGTCTATACGGAATGGCTCTGATTCCGTCATCTATCATCAATTTCTTTAGAGACTGGGGCATAAACTCCGCAATGACCCAGCAGATAGCCAGCTTAAGGGCTGCGGGTAAGGACTCGGAAATTCATGATGTGATTGTTTCGGGAGTAATTTTTGAGATTATCAGCGGAACAATTTTGTCTTTGATTTGTTTTGCTGTTGCTGAACCATTAGCTTTGATTATTAGCCCTAGTGACGCAGCCAGCCTTTCTGTATACATATCCATAATGGCGCTTTCTGTTTTTGCAGGCGCCATTTCTGGTGCAGCTGGCGGCATCTTTGTTGGTTTTGAAAGGATGAAACTTAACAGTTTCACTCAAATTTTTTCAGCCATCGTTAAGACTGCTCTTGGTCCATTCTTAGTTATTCTTGGCTTCGGCGTGTTGGGTGCAGTATATGCTGCCATGGGTTCAATTCTTGCAGGCAGCGTTGTTGCCATACTCATTGTTTACTTTTCTTTGTTCAGGCCATTGCGTAAGTGTAAAGTTGGCACATGTGATGTCAAGCGAACTTTAAAGCCAATGTTAAGCTATGGGCTGCCACTTACTGTTTCAAGTATCGTGATTGGTGTGTTACCGCAAGTTTTCGCTTTTACAATGGCAGTTTACGCTGGAAAATGGATGATGGGTAATTATTATGCTGCCGCTTACTTCTCTGTTCTTCTAACGTTCATTTCTTTTCCAGTTGCAACGGCGTTGTTTCCAGTTTTCTCTAAATTAAATCCTGAAAAGGAGCCTGAACTCGTGAAAATGGTTTTTGCTTCTTCAGTCAAGTACACTTCTATGCTTCTGGTGCCTGCAACAATGATTTTGATTACGCTTTCAACTCCGTTGATTAACACTTTGTTTCCTAAAAATGGAATAATGGCGTCTTTATTCGTTGTAAATGCGGAACCTAAGTTTCCTTATGCACCTATGTTTTTGGCGCTTTCGTCCATAGTCAACTTGCTTGTTTTAGTGGGTAATATTAGCTTGGGAACTTTTCAAACTGGTATTGGAAAAACAAATCAGGTGATGAAACAAAGCATTTTATCTCTCGCCGTTGGTTTGCCGTTTGCGTACTTTTTGGTTTCATACTTCTATTCAATTGGTGGGCCATCCTTTGCTGTGATTGGCGGTATACTCGGTACTCTTATTGCCAGTACACCCAATGTTGTCTGGGGACTTTATTGGAGTTGGAAACACTACAGGGTTAAAGCTGGCTTTCGCATTTCCGCCAAGATTTTTGCTTCATCAGCGATTGCTTCCGTGGTAACTTATTTGTTCATTAATCTTTTCAGTTTAGCCTATTGGATTACGCTGGTAACTGGTTTCGTCGTTTTCTTGGTGGTTTACTTGGCTAGTGCTCCGCTTCTTGGTGCTGTCAACCGAGCAGACATTGATAATTTCAAAGCTATGTTTTCCGGCTTGGGCGTAGTTTCAAAAATTTTAGATATTCCTTTGCTATTTATGCGGAAAATGTGTAAGGAAAATAATGCTAAGAAAGTTTTGGCTCCATAGCAATTGAGCTTTGTCATAAACCTTAAACCCAACGTATCATTTATTATTTCAAAAAAGGCAAAGCAGCTTGTTTTTGATGTGACATTAAAAAGGAAGAAGGTTTTATGGTTGAAACGTGTACGTAAAAAAAGTCGTGGTTCATTAAGGATTGCAGGGTGTTTTTAGCCGTAGGAATTCTTTTGCTTGTTTACTCTTTGCTTTATGGCTTGCAGTGACGGCTATAATACTTCTTATTACCTCTGAATTGTTATATGCGTCGCCTGGGTATTCTGCAAGAGTTGCCATTGATAGGCATCTTTTACGGATGGCTGCTATTGGGTGCGGTTTATGCTTTTTCGTTGCGGTTATCATGCGCATTATGGGTATTCTTTGATTGCTGTTTCCTTCAATAAAAGGCAAAATATTATGGAAGAAGCGTCAAGACTAAACTAAACTGTATCTATTTTTAGCATAAATCGTGTTCGTCAGTTATTCTGCCAACTATTTTAGTTGCGGCTGACGTTCACCTAAATTGATTAAAACCCATACGCTTAATAGCCAAGCAAACTGAAATCTCGGTCTAAAGGAGGAAAACCGCTTCGTTCGCTGTCGGGCACATGGCATTGGCGTACCTCTTAGGTAAAGGTTCCTCAAAGCCGCTGCGAATTAAACCTAACATTCCGCTACTGCTGGTTCTTTCCATAATCCCTGACATAGACATAATTTTCGATTTGTTAACCGGAGCCCAACTTCACAGAGGCCCATCCCATTCAGTGGTAGTCGCAATTATAGCTTTTATTCCGTTCTTTATTGTTTATCGCAAAAAAGCGATACCCTACTTTCTAGCGTTAATTTCACATTCGCTTATAGGGGACTTCTTCATAGGCGGACATGTGCAACTGCTTTGGCCTTTATCAACAACCCAGTTTGGGCTTCAAGAGTTAGGGTCTTACTACATCAGCATTTTTAACCCAATAAACATAGTTCTTGAATTAACTTTATTCACCATAGCAACCGTCGTCTTATACAAAACTAATGACTGGAAAGTTTTCTTCACAAACAACAAGTCCAACCTCATATTGATTATCCCTATCTTCACAGTTTTGCTACCGACAACAATCGGCTACCCATTTAGCGCACCATTACTTACGACAGAGCCTTTTCTAGCAATAGCGCACCTGTTTTACCTTGTGCTCTTCAGCATAGCAGTTCTAAAAGCACTCCTTTCCATATACAAACAAAGGTTCAAACCTCCAATAAACTCTAAAGGCTGAACATAAAAGCGCATCAAGAGCCTATTCCATAAAAGTAACTACATACAAGATGAGCTATAGACTGCACAGAGCATCAGTTTGCCCTCATTTTTGGTTTTCTTTCAGGCTCTGGATAGTGGTTTTGTTATGTTGAAAGTATGAGTTTTTTCAAGCAATATTTATATCGAAAGCACTGCAATGAAATCATTTTAACTAACCTGTCAGGCGTTGGACCAATTTGTACTACGCTTATGAAAACCTCTTGGCGGTAAAATAAATGCCGTTAAAAACCGTGAAGAAAGATGCGGCAGATGCCCTAACGTTAGAATGGGTCTTGCAAGTTAAAAATTACAAGTTAACCCTTGACAAAAACCGCTGTGTTGGCTGCCAAATATGCAGTTTAGCCTGCCCTAAAGAAGCCATAAAAACACAAAAGCAACCTAAAATTCAAGGGGAAAAGGCCAAAAAAGCCAAAGTGGACATTGACTTGACAAAATGCAACTTCTGCGGAATCTGCGATGTTACCTGTCCTTATGGCGCAATCAAAGTTACCTTGAATGGTACACATGACCTTTCTATCTTGGCGAAAGAAAGTTACCCGCAACTAGTTCGAGACATAAAAGTCGATACTCGCCAGTGCCAGAAGGAATGTGTAGAATGCGAAACCGCATGCCCACTATCACTCATAAAAATTTCTAAAATTGGTTATGATGGCAAACCAGTCGAAAACATAGAAGCCTTATCACCGAGCCAGAAAAAACGCGTCCAAGTCAACCTTGACATCCAAAAAGATTACTGCCCAACCTGCAGAGTATGCGAATTCAAATGCAGTCCAGGCACATTAAAAGTCAAAAAAGCCTTTGAAGGAATAATCGCCATTAATCAGGAGAAATGCCCTGAAGGCTGCACAGACTGCCTAGACGTTTGCCCCATCACAGGAGCATTAACGCTTGGCGAAGACAAGAAAGTTCACGTTAACGAGTTATACTGCACTTACTGTGGCGCATGCAAAAACGTTTGCCCAGTAGATGAAGCATTAACAGTTAAACGCACAAAAATACACCACACACCCATCCACTCAGGCGCATGGAACAAAGCATTAGAAAGACTAACCTCACCACACGACGCAGTAAAAGAATTAAAAACCCAAGCTGATGAGAATAGGCGCAAAGTAGTTTCCAAAAGATTCGTTTTAGAGGAGACAGTGAAATGAGCACACCACAAACTCCCAAACAACCCGAAACCCCAAAGCCTGAAGAGCTACGAGTCGGCGTTTTCGTCTGCGACTGCGGCTTAAACATCGCAGGCACAGTAGACGTTAAACAAGTTGTCGAGTACGCTAAAACCATTCCGGACGTCGTATACGTCAAAGAAAACCGTTACACATGCGCTGACCCAGGACAAGAAGAAATCCGAAAAGCCATCCGCGAGCAGAAACTCAACCGTGTTATCGTTGCCGCTTGCTCACCAAGAATGCACGAACCCACATTCAGGCGCACAGTTTCAGAAGCAGGTTTAAACCCGTTCCTTTTCGAGATGGCTAACATCCGAGAATTCGCTTCATGGTGCCACCAGAACACTCCACAAGAAGCTACAGAACGAGCAAAAGATGCCGTTCGCATGGCAGTAGCAAAAGCTCGGTTAATGATGCCTCTGCAAACCATCGAGGTGCCAGTCACCAACAAAGCCCTCATTATCGGTGGAGGAATCGCAGGCATGAACGCTGCCTTAGACCTGGCTGAAATGAACTTCAAAGTCTACATGCTTGAAAACACGCAAAGCATCGGCGGACACATGGCAGCACTGGACAAAACCTTCCCGACACTTGACTGCAGCATCTGCATTGAAGGACCAAAAATGGTAGATTGCGGTCGTCACCCCAACATCACAATCTTCGCTAACTCCGAAATTGTTAAAGCTGATGGTTACATTGGCAACTTCAAAGTAAAAATCCGCAAGAACCCACGCTATGTCATACCTGAACGCTGCACAGGTTGCGGTGAATGCAAGGATGCTTGCCCAATAGAGTACCCCAACGAGTGGGACATGAACTTGGGCACACGCAAAGCAATTTCAGTCCCGTTCGACCAGACGGTGCCGCTGATTTATGCTGTTAATAAGGATTATTGCATTGAATGCTTCAAATGTGTAGATGCTTGCGGTGACAGACAAGCCATCGATTTCGACCAGAAGCCTGAGGAAGTCGAAATAGACGTTGGCGCAATAATCGTCTCGACAGGCTTTGATGTTTACTTACCATACGACATGCCGCTTTTGGGTTACGGGAAATACCCCAACGTCATCACAAGCATGGAATTCGAAAGGCTCATTTTGGCTGCTGGTCCAACAGGCGGCAAAGTCATCAGGCAATCAGACGGTCAAAAACCACACAGAATCGCATTCATCCAATGCGTCGGCAGCCGAGACAAGAACAAGTACCCATACTGCAGCAACTTCTGCTGCATGTACACGCTCAAACATGTGGTTCAGATTAAAGAGAAGTACAAGGAAGACGTGGAAGTCTACGTTTTCTACATGGACATACGCAGTCCAGGCAAAGGCTACGAGGAATTCTACGACCGCGCAAGAGAAAGAGGCGTAAACTTCATCCGCGGACGCGTGAGCCGCATCGACGAAGACCCGACAACCCACAATTTAACCATTCACTCAGAAGACTCACTCCTTGGTCAACCAATCGAAGTTGAAGCAGACATGGTGGTTTTAGCCACCGCAGCGATACCTAAGAAGGGTTCAGCGGACATTGCACGCATACTGAACCTGTCGCGTGGTGCAGATGGTTTCTTCATGGAGTCACACCCCAAACTCAAACCGATGGATGCTCCAACTGACGGTGTCTTCTACGCTGGCGCTTGCCAAGGCTTGAAAGACATTCCTTTCTGCGTTTCGCAAGGAAGCGGTGCAGCCTCACGAGCAGCAACTGTTATTTCTAAGCAGAAGTGGAAGATTGAACCAATCATCTCGATAGTTGATGAAACCAAATGCAGAAACAAAATAGCCAAATGCGGTGTCTGCGTTGACAAATGCCCATACGGCGCTATCAAGGCCGAACCGGGCAAAGCAGCAAACATTAATACCGCCAACTGCCACGGCTGCGGAACATGCGTTGCCGAATGCCCGCAACATGCGATTACCCAGATGCACTTTACTGACGCGCAAATTATGGCTCAGATACGAGCTGCACTTGAGGATAAACCGGAAGAAAAAATCCTAGCCATCCTCTGCAACTGGTGCAGTTACGCTGGAGCAGACCTAGCAGGCACAAGCCGATTCGAGTACCCACCCAGCGTACGAGCCATACGTGTCATGTGCAGCGGCAGAGTTGACAAAGAATTCATCCTTGAGGCTTTCAGACTTGGTGCAGGCATGGTGCTGGTTGGCGCTTGCCACTTGCCCTACGACTGCCACTATATCAGCGGAAACTACAAGATGAAAGCCCGAACCGACGCGCTAAAAGGCATGTTGACCAAGCTGGGCCTGAGCCCCGAACGATTCACGGTCGAGTACATCTCTGCAGCGGAAGGCATACACTACGCTGAAGTCATCAAAGAAATCGACGCAAACATGAAGGCACTTGGCAAAGAAAAGATAATGGCAGAAAACGCCAAACTGAAGCCAACGCTGGAGAACATGCTTAAACGCTGGAAGAAACCGTAACCGCCACACCAATCTATATCTTCTTTTCCAAATCTTACTTTTTTCACAAAATTGCTTTTCTAAATTCTAAACTCTACATAAAGAGGGGAATAGCTGCCAGAGAGCACGACAGGCCGCCTTGCCTTGCTCTCAGAACTGTTTTCTTTCAAACAATGCTACTGCTGCAGCAAGCAACCCCGCAGCCGTAGCCCCTGCAAGGACAATTGTGAACACTGTTGCGTCTTGTAAGCTGAGCAGAGTCGGCACCAGCGGAATAACTGAAATCTGGTTTCCACCATAAATGACCAGTATGGCTCCGACCAGAACAGAGGGTGAAGCGACTCCGATAAGCACTCCAGCAGCACATGAAACCGCAATCATCGATAAGCTTGTTGCCAAAGACTGCCCCGCATTGTTCAGAATCGTCATGGACAACGTGCCCGTGGTGGCGTAATCCGTTATCATTCCTGCCAAAACTGCTATGAGACTCGCAATGGCGACGCAGGTGTACACGGAGAAGAACTTTGCCAGTATGATGTCTCTCCGTTTTAAAGGTCTAATCAGGAACAGCTCGTAGACGTGCCTGTTTTTCTCGTTAATTATGAAGACCGCAAGCATGACTGAAGCCAAAGTTCCCGCTAGGCTAGAAACTACAATTGAAGAAACAAGAGTAAACGGAATATTCGAACTGCTTTCCGACACGAAGCGAAACAGCAACGCAATTATAGGCAAGCCTATCCACAGGAAAATCATGACTTTAGACTTGTAGAATCCCCGCAACTCGTCCACAAAAAGTAGCCCGAGTTTCATCAGTTCTCTGCCTCCTGAACATAGTTGAGGTAAATTTCATCCAGCGAAGGTTCCAACAAAGTGATGCCTCGTACGCGAATGCCCAACTTGACTATGCTTTGAACAATGTCGTTAACAACTTGGTCTTCATCCGCGCTCGTTTCAAGATTCACCAAGACTCTGCCAGGCGAAGGCTGCTCCACACCCCTCACGTTCTTGATGGCGCCAAATTCCTGCCATTTGTCGCTGACATACGACAGCAGGACTTCAACAGTCTTCTGAGAGGACAAACGGGACTTCAACTCGTTCAACGTGCCAACCTGCTTGATTTTTCCGCGATTTATAATGCCGATTCGGTCAGCAAGATCTTGGACGTCACTGAGAATATGCGAGGAAAACAGGACGGTAGTGCCTTTCTGTCCAAGTTTCAAAACAATATCCTTAAACTGGTGGCGGCTCAGCGGGTCCAACCCACCCAGCGGCTCATCCAAAACCAGAAGCTTCGGCTCATGAAGAAGCGCCTGCGCCAACCCAACCTTCTGGGTCATGCCGCCAGACAACTGAGAAATCTTCTTGTGCCGCACATCGGCTAAACCGAGCAAATCCAAAATCTTAGGAATACGTCCTTCAACTTCCGCATCGCTTAGACCTGAAAGCTTCCCAAGCGTCTTAAGTGCGTGGTTCACGGTGCGCCACTCTTGGAAGGCAACGGTCTGGGGAAGATAACCCAGCAGTTTATGAATTTCGTCCTTCTTCTTTGGCACTTGGTATCCGCCTATAGACACTTCGCCTTGGAAATCGCTGATTAAGCCAACAAGGATTTTCATAGTGGTGGTTTTTCCAGCACCGTTGGGACCAATGTAACCAAAGATTTCTCCTTCTTTTATCCCGAAGGATATGCCGTTTAATGCGCGGAAACTACCGAAGCTTTTCGTCACGTTGCGAAGAACAACAAATTCGTTGCTGTCATTAAGGCGGTTGCTAGTCATATTGTTCCCACTCAGTCTTAACTTACTTGGAAAGTTTCTTTTATTTCTTCATGTTAACTGAATGGAAAACTGAAAAAAATCAGCTCTGCTCAAGATGGATGTGGAGCCATGCAGAGGGTGCAGGACAAATTAGGTAAAGAAACCGTCAGTCGTTTTTGAAGCGTTCAGGCTTGGTGCAGGCATGGTTGCTGCTATGTCCCCTAATCCCTAAGATTTGGTTGTTTTTTTGAACCATACTATGCCTATTACGGCTACGGTTATGGCTACCATGGCGGCTGCTGGGTTGATGCTTAGGAGTGTCGTGTAAGTTTCGGTAAAGAAGGCTATGAAAGTTATGACTGAAACTAAGATTATCACTGTGCCTATGGCGACGTTTTTGTTGTTCAACTTAAGCCTCAACCTGTTTATGCGTGTTTATGTTAAAGTTAGCGGTTTTTTGATTTAATGCTAAGCTTTGGAACAGGCTGTTCAGGGAATGGACAGCTTAAGCTATCGCTGTTTTAAATTAGAAAAGAGTAAAAATTGACTGTTTAAGGATGAAAAAGCTGTTAATCTTCTTCGTTGAGCTTTCTCTCTTTAATTTTAAGCGTGTTCTCTTCGTTGCTTATAACTCTGAAAGACTCTGAGAGCTCATGCTTATGCAGGAACTTTTTCAGTGTCACACGCACGTATTTCTTGCTTAGCGCTTCGCCTTCGCCTTTCACCGTTACAGTTTTTGCTTCTGTGACTACTTCTCCGCCTGTTTTTTCCTTAAGGAAATCCGCTAGTTTCTCGATTAATTTAGTTTCATCACCTTTAAGCTCTGAAGCATCGACTTTCATTTCAACCATTTTTATGTTCACCTCGATTCCTGTCGCGCCTATTAACTTACATTTAGCTTAGTTTTTCATAACTGCTCTATTGATAAGTTTTCCGCTTGAACGTGTCAGTTCGCCCGTCGAGTCATTATCACTGCGCTTGGCTCTGTGACTCTAGTGCTCATCATCCAAAACATTAATCGACAACAAAACTTAAGACTCTTACGCTAAAAACCGCATGCTACCTGAAAGAAACGGTTATTATGCCTCAAACAAATGATTCCTAGCGGAGTCATTGGAGTATGGACCTCTTAGAAGTAATTAAGAAAAGAAGAAGCATAAGAGCCTACAAAAAACAAGATTTACCACAAGGTGCCATTGAAAAACTTCTTGAAGCCGCAAGGTGGGCACCGTCGGCTGGAAACGTTCAACCATGGGAATTCGTAGTTGCAACCACTCAAAAAACTAAGCAGGAACTTTCCAAGGCAGCGTTCAGCCAAAAAGACCTGGAAGAAGCATCAGTCGTCATTGTGGTTTGCGCTGACGAAAAACGTGCCGCAGAAAGCTATGATGTACGTGGTAAAACATTGTATTGCCTTCAAGATACTGCAGCGGCAGTTCAAAACATCTTGTTAACCGCTTACTCGCTTGGTTTAGGTTCATGCTGGGTTGGAGCATTCAACGAGGATGAGGTTAGAAAAGTCATTAAGGCTCCTAAAGAAATGCGGCCAGTAGCTTTGATTCCAATAGGATACCCAAACGAGGCACCAGTAGCAAGAAGCAGAAGACCTCTAAGCGAAATAGTGCATAAAGAAACCTTCTGATTCTATAAATTGCCTAACCCAAACCTTTTACAAATCGCACTCTTATTTTCACATTAAATTTTATGATTAATGCTAAAATAGGGATAACGTTTAAAAGAGACTTTTCCATCTCTGTGTGGCTTTATCAGAGGCAAAAGGCTCATGTGCGAACCGGTAGGGTGCCAGTTCGGCAAACATGCGTTCGCTTGCCCCTCAAAAAATCACAATAACAATAGGAGGAAAAGAAATGTTATCAAGAGACTGCGACGGATGCTCCCAAATGAAACCGTGCAGTAGACGCTACTTCGTCGTTGAAAAAGGCAATTGTGTCTACTGCCCAGACGGAACAGCCCATTTAGTAGATGGACTATAAAACCAAGCGATAGAAATCATTTTTTTAGAAATTAGCTATTTTTTTATTTTTTAATCAGCTCTTAGCCTCAAAACTGGTGTGAGTCCCTACGTCAGAGCCTACTTAACGCATCTTCTACATCTGTTTGCTGTTTTTCTGTTGCTGTGGCTGTGTTACTGGGATGATAGTTGCTTTTGAAAGGTTTTCTTGCTCATTTAGGATTAGTGAAATCGCTTTGCCTTCGGGGACAATTATCTTGGTGTTGTTCTGCAAAGCTGTTGCAATCGTTTCCAGCTGCTTGAAGACAACGGCGCTGTCCTTGAAGTACGTGGTCAAAGCCTCGTTCCTCAGCTTGGTTGCTTGGGCGTCCCCTTCAGCTATGGCGATGGTGGCGGTTTTCTGACCTTCTGATTGGAGGATGGCGGCTTGCTTCTGTCCTTCTGCAACTTGAATCGCAGCGTTTTTCTGTCCGCTCGCCAAGGTAGCTTGAGCAATCGCCGTTTTCTCAGCTGCCTGCCTGTCGTTATCTGCTTTGAGGACAGACTCCATAGATATAATGAGTTCCTTCGGCGGCTCCAAATCTTTGATTTCTGCTCGTACGATTTCAATGCCCCACTTCTCCGTCTGCTCATCTAAGGCTGTTTTGAGGCTGACGTTGATTACAGGTCTGGAAGTGTTGGCTATGGCCATGTCCATGCCGCCTATGATGTCCCTGAGTACTGTTCGGGCAAGAGTGTCTATTTGGTCTGCGAAGCTTGCCACATTGTACTGTGAAGCTTTCACCGAGGTTTCGTCGAGTTTAATTTTGTAGAATACTACGGCGTCTACGCCCATGAAGACTTTGTCTTTGGTTATTACATCTTGGCGCTGCACGGGCGTCATGCGTTCGGTGATGTTGACTTTTATTATACGGTCCACGAAGGGCACAAGAAATGTTATGCCTCCTTGAACGAACCTGTGGTATTTGCCAACCCGCTCCACTAAGCCTTTTTCTGTTGGTCTAACGATGCGGAGTGACGAAATGATTGCGTATATGATTACAACTAAGGGTATCACTATTGCTATGATTTGGATTGCGTCCACCATACTATCTCTCCCTTCATTGTATTCTTCTTAGGGTTATGCGGACAGATTTAAGATTTGCTTAAACCAAAAAGACTCAATTTACAAGAAGGCAAAAGTCAGAAAGCGGGTCCAGTGGGATTTGAACCCAAATAGTGTCGGAACGACACTTGAAAAACGTCGTTCACATAAGAAAACTCTAAATATATTTGAACTTTTAAAAGAAAAAATTAGGTGAGTTGCCTACTCGGCGACTGGAAAATAAAACCCCTGATTCAGGAAGAGAGGGGAAAATGTTCCAATCGTTGAGCAGGCATCTCTCACCTACTAAGTTAGTGCTTGCTTGCTTGATTTAAATTTTAAGGCGATCAAAACCCCCACTCTGTACCCGTTTAGGTATGGCATCGTGGCATCAGGCAAAAAGTCGGATTCAAAAAACCTCGATAGCGCTTCTTAGCCATTGAAGAAAATAAGCGGGCCCGGTGGGATTTGAACCCACGATCTCCGGCTCCGAAGGCCGACACCTTAATCCGTGCTAGGCTACGAGCCCAACCCTTTGACAACACAATAATGGAGCGGCATTAAAAGATTTATGAAAATTCTTATAAACCAACATAATATTAAACTTGTGTCGCCCCTAAAGTGGGCCGGTAGCTCAGCACGGCTGGAGCGTTCGACTGATAATCGAAAGGTCGCCGGTTCAAATCCGGCTCGGCCCACCAGTGTCAAGTCATAAAACCTGAAACGGTAGAGTCCAAAATACATGTAAACAGAATATTGTTTAAGAGGGAATGGGCGAGATAATGAACAGAAAACTCGTAATAGGCGGAGTCGTAACCGTGATAGTTGTGGTAGTCGCGGCAGTTTTGGTGATAATGTTCTTGAGCGTGCCCCCATCACCGCTGTTCACCGTCACGGGAAAACAGCAAAACACGGAATCAGTAGGCGGCGGCTACGAAGTTGTAAGCTGGAACTTCACGTTCGCCTACAACGGTACAAGCGCTCTGCAGAACGTAAATCTCTATCTGAACAACGGAGACATGCCATTTAAAACGGTGCCCGAAGTAACCAAAGGCTGGACGGACGAATACATATGGACACCATCCGACATCAGCGCGAACGCTACGATAACGATTTCGTGGCAGGGCGGAACCGAGCACTACGAATTCCAGCCGTAACTTTTTGCAAGCGGTTGATAACAATTTCTGTTTTATCGTGTGTATATACGCTGGTGCTGCCGACAGGATTTGAACCAAGCCTTGTGTGCATACCCTTGGTGCGGGCAGCAGAAATTGAGCTAAGACAGTTTTGTGTGTGTGCCCACCATTGTTAGCCTTCGTTTTTGCGCTTCTTACTCGAGAGGTTCAAGGTTTACTAGGCAACCTATTAAGCAAGGCAAAGAATTCTTCAGATAGAAAACTATGCCTCAGCTCTCTCCCAAAACAATTTGGAACTTAAACGAAAAAGAACTCTTAAGCTTACTGGAATCAGGCTTCTTTACGCCGAAGCCAAAAGAAATCCGCTTTTACGCCCCAAGCTTCACCTACTACAAAACAAAATATTACTGTTCCTCCCCAACCAATTTTCCAACTATTTCCGTTACTGGTACATCTTGCGCGTTGAATTGCAAACATTGCGGGGGCAAAGTGCTTGAAACCATGCATCCAGCGCTATCGCCCAAGGAACTGTTTGAGTTATGCTTGAAGCTGAAACAGGAGGGTGCTCAAGGTTGCCTTGTCAGCGGCGGATGCTTGCCTGATGGTTCCGTGCCTCTTAACAAGTTCGTGCCTGCGCTTAGGGGAATCAAGCGCGAACTTGGCTTAACCGTTTTTGTGCACACAGGCATAATAAATCTTGAAACCGCCGTTTCGCTTAAGGATGCTATGGTTGATGCAGCGTTAATTGATGTAATTGGCTCAGAAGAAACGTTGGGGAAAATTTACAACCTTAAAGTTACCGTTCAGGATTATGTGGATTCGCTCATGGCTCTGCATAATGCAGAATTAAATTTTGTGCCTCATGTTATCGTTGGATTAAACGAGGGCAAATTAGATGGCGAACTAGAAGCGCTCAGAATGATAAGGAAAGTTAAGCCTTCTGCCTTAGTAATAATAGCGTTCATGCCTATACATGGAACAGCCATGGCAAAAGTACCGCCGCCCAAACCAGTCGACATAGCTAAAGTCACATCGGTGGCACGATTGATGTTTCCTGAAATCCCATTGATTTTAGGGTGCATGCGTCCAAAAGGCGCATCCCGTAGCCTGATAGATGTTTTAGCGTTAAAGGCTGGAGTGGACGCAGTTGCTTTCCCAAGCGAAGAAGCCGTCAAATATGTGCAAGGGAAGGGTTACAAGGCTTCGTTTTCTTCTTATTGTTGCGCGCAAATGTACATGGATACGGCTAAGGAATTTAAGATGTAATCAATTTTAGCTTGGTTTTATCATTTTGTAGCCAAGCACAATGGTCCATACTGAAACCGCAAGCCCTGATACGAATTCTGGAATAGCCACATTTGGAACATAGTTAAACGCAAACAACAGTAACCACGGCAGTGCTGCAGCAATCCCAATTAAAACCGTGAAAATAGCCATTCGCCCCTGATGAGCGAGCCAAAACGCGCAGGTAATGACGAACATTGATATGGGCATAAGCACGAAGAACGCTACGGAAACGGCATCGTGCGTTCCAGAATAGCTCTCGTTAAAAACGCCAATAGCGATGAGCGCTAGCGTTGCTGCTGCAAAAACTGCTACGCCAATTTTGCCAACCCAGCTTTTTCCAAAGTAGGTAAACAAACCGAATAATGCAAAGTTGAATGCTAAAAGCCCGCTGGCGTAGAGTCCGAAATTGAAGAGTGACCCAGTTATGCCTGGAATGATGCCTAAATCGCTTAAGGCATTGTTTGTCCAGCTGAACTGGGGGTAAGACGCGATGGCTGCCAGAATACATGTGAACGCAAGTATGGGTGCTAATATTCCAGTGGCTGCTCCGATTCTTTGTTTTCCAATGTTTTTAGATTCAGGCAAACCCTTGATTCCTCAACAATCTTAATGGCTGTAGCTTGTTTTAAGAATTTGCGCCCTCAGGAACAAACCGCCTTAGCCTCTGCAGCGAACGCAGTTTCTCTTTATCGCCGATTTTGGCTGCTTCCACTGACTGCTTGAGGATTTGGATTGACTCGTCCATTGCTTTGCGGTCAACTGGAAAAGGAACGCCGTCTTTGCCGCCGTATGCAAAACTGAATTTCACTGGGTCTTTCCAACTTGGCTTCTCACCATAAACCAACTCAGCTACAAGAGCTAAACCGCGGACAGTGGCTGGTCCAACACCTTTCACGCTTAAGAGTTCCTCATAGTTTTGCGGTTGGAACTCGTAGACTCGGCTCAGCGTATCCCAACTTATGTTGCGGGGCATGTTGAGTGTGTTTAGGGTTTGCTGCCATGGATCAGCGGTTTTTGGAAGCCAATCTTGCAGTGATTTCTGGTTGAGCGGTTTTGCTGTGGACTGGATTAGGTTCATGAGTTTGCGCGTGGGTTCTTTTGCCAGGTCAACGGATGCTTTTCTGGCGCCTTCGCTGACTTTTGCCACCATGTTGAGGGCTTTTTCGCGTTTTGCGTTGCCGACTATGGCATTGTGTGGTTCAACTACAAAGTTTGTTACGTTATCTGACAGCCAATGGTAACGTCTTGCAGTTCGGTCTTCCTCGCTCATGCCCTGCTGGATTACAGCCCACTTTTCATCTTTAGTCACCAGGAAGGCGTGGTGATAGAGTTGATAGCCTGCTTGGATGGCAGTGTTGTCTACTTTCGCAGCCATTTTGCTGTTGTAAGTGAGTGTTTTGATGGTTTGTTCTGAAAAACCAAACTTCTCGCCAACCAAAGCGATGTCACTGGGCGTTTTCTTTGAGGTTCTGCCTTTTCCTCCGCAAACAGCGATGCCGTGCTCTTCAGGCGATAGTGCGCCTTTAAGGATGCCTGTGACTACTGTGGTTACTCCTGAACTGTGCCAGTCGTAGGCTAAGACGCAGCCGAAGGCTTGAAACCAGTACGGGTCAGATAAGCGTTGGATAAATGTGGCTGTGCCTTGCTCCTCAATCATTATGTTCGCTATTTCCTTGGCTAACTTACGCATGCGTTCGGTAAGCCATGAAGGTGCTTTTCCACCGTGAAGTGGCAGGTTTGCGACGCCAGTTCTGTACATCAGTTCACTCTTGGTTGATGGATTGCTTTGTGATATATGATTTTTTCTTAAATCCAATAGTAAGTTTCCAATTTTTAAAATTAAATATTGCGAAGCCAATGAACGGTAAAAAATACATGGCAGTTAACCATAAATGGAAACCGTAACCTGAAGTAAGAATGTCAATATAATTAATGAAGATTAATCCGTATAAAACAGCGAAAATTATAAAAAATTCAACTTTCCTTCAAGAACCGCGGTCAACCTTTTTCCACTCTTGTTTTTGGCTTCCGAATTTTATTTTGCAGATTAAGGCGGTTTAGCGCTTTTTTAACATATACAATTTAAATTATTCATCTAAAATTTCTGCAAAACTTGCAGTTTAGATATATTTATCTAAAAATTACATCTATAAATTAAAACCTTTTTTCAGGCGATTGGCTTAGTTACAATAGCTCACCCGTTCCAGCAACGCGAAGTTTAGCCCCCTCTAAATACATCAACACTGCTTTATCGTTTGGGCGATAGACAAGCGGTTTGTCCAGCGTTAACGTCAAGACTGGTTTTCTCCAATCACCCGCATCTGCAACGGCGTCCACTTTAGCTGTGATAAATTGTGTCCAGTGACCAATATGCATGACCATTCCCGGCTTTATCGGCGCCTGCCAATACTTAACCAAAGAAGCATGCGTTTTCAACGTGGATGAAGTCTTAATTGAGGGGTCATTTGTTAAAACCGTTCCGCGGTCTAAGTCTTCTACTTCAACGTTTTTTAACGCAAGCCCAACACGGTCGCCTTCGCTTGCAACATCAAATTCGTCATCGTGCTTTTGGATTGAGCGTACTTGTGCCGTTTTTGCTGCTGAAAGAACGTTGAGTGTTGCATGTTTCTGTACGATGCCGTTAACAGCTATGCCTAGTATTACAGTGCCTACGCCTTTAACGTTAAATGCGTGATCCACTGGTACTGTTCCACACGGCTGTTGCCCAACTGGAATCTCGGCGGGTTTTTGCTGAGAAGCTTCTGCCAAGAGTTGGTCTCTTAAAAAAGCAGGGTCGTCTTTTACAAATTCAAATTTTTCTAGGCTTGTTCCTTTTATGAGAGGTTCGATTTTTTCTTTGGAAATGTAGTTTCTTGGAATTAGGTAGCCGCTTTTAATGTCTGCGCATTGGAGCATTACTAGGCATTCGCCGAAAGTAGCGTTTATCTCATCCACGACAACTATTGCTTTTTTTGCCAGAGAGACAGCGTAGAACAATGGGGCTAATCTTTCGGGGTACCGTGTTGGTTCAATGAAGGTTACTGTGTCTTCGCCCTTTTTCAGGTTGTATAATGTTATGTCTGTGGATGTGCCTTTTTTGCCAAGACTGTTACCGTAACCTAAAGCGCCGAGAACGGCAACTGTAACATTTCCCATACTATCATTAACCTATGAATCACCGCATTGTGCCTCGTCTTAAAGATAAGCGTTATTGAGAAATCAGCCACTTTTCGCATGGAAAAACAGCTTAGAAAAGCAGAGATGAATTTACGTGAAATGTATGTACGAAAGGTTCTTAAGTAATTGGGTATTCTTCTAAACGGCAAGAAAATGGCAGAATCAACTGCCAATTCAAGGTAACGACCAGCTTCTTCAAGCGAGGCGGGTCTGACCAGCTAAAAAGGTTAAAATAGCTCGATGAAGAGGTGAAAAGGTATGGAAAACATTTACGCAGCGATGCTCCTTCACAAGGCAGGAAAAGAAATAAACGAAGAAACAGTCACAAACGTTTTGACAGCAGCAGGAATCACAGTTGACCCAGTACAAATGAAAGCACTAGTAGCATCTCTCAGCGAAGTAAACATTGATGAAGCTATTAAAGCCGCGCCAACAATGATGGCTGCCGCTCCAGTAGCAGCTCCAGCAGGTGGCGCACCAGCAGAACAGAAAGCAGCAGCTCCGGAAGACAAGAAGAAGAAAGCTGAAGAAGAAAAAGCCAAAGAAGACGCAGCGCTAGAAGGATTAGGCGCCCTATTCGGGTAAAAAAGCCTCACTTTTATTTTTAACCAATTTTTCCCCAAAAAAATATTTATTTACACTCTAAACAATAAAGCTAAAAAAGCTCTTATTGTATAGATAAACTTTGTTCTTTGGGTGCTTCTGGTGTTTCCTTAACAACTGGTATCTTAGCAGTCTTGTTTCTTTCGCTAAGTAACTTCCAAGCAATAATGGGTGCCCAACCGCTAATAATCATTAAAGTCCCTGGGAAACCACCAATGTTTCGTCCAACGATTGGCTGCAGCCAAGCTAAAATGTCTGGTAAGAAAGCTTCCCAAATGCCGAAAGCCACAGCCATAGCCACAACCGCTATAAAGGCGGTTTTTTTACCGAACTTATTGAATGTTTGAACTGCGAGAATGCCTGCAAAGAAAAAGTCGCCCAGACCAAGTCCCCTACTTAAAATAAGACCATTTCTGAACATAAGCGGGACATTTGGCAAATAAACCAGCACTGGAAGACCAAGCCCAGTAAACTGATTTGCAGCTTGAACCATTGTTCCAGTGCCGATAACCAAAATTATATCCATAGTTGTTAAGAGAACTGCAAAAAGACCTACGGTCTTCCAGGAGAACATTGATGAAAGATACAAGATTATCAAAATAGCAAATGTTACCCCGAAAACATCCATAAGAAACGGAGTCCATACTTGTAAAGTACCGGTGTTGTGAATAAAGTTAAAGAATATGAATAGTAAAACGAACGTTGCAGGCGGCTGAACAGCCACATACCACTTCGCTTTAGAAGACGTCTTTTTCTGTTCAAAAACTGCAACGCCGAAACAAAAGATTGCTAAACCAAAAAACGCCCCTACCCTGAAAACTGTAAAGCTATCTTGAAGTGGACCTAAAAGGCAAGCAAATCCAGCAATTAAACCTGCAACACCGAAACCAACAGAAAGCAGTTGTGCCCTTGTTTTTGTGATGTTAGAGAAAACGTACGAAAACGTGAAAAGCAGAATAGTGTAAGATGAGAGAAAGAATACGAGAAGGATATTTTGGAAGACTGCTCCCGGATTAATTAAAGAAGTGTAAGCGATAGCGGAAACTATAACGGCCATGAAAACAACAAGAAGGATTATGTCTCTTGTCTTGAACTCTTTTTCTTCAATAGTTGCAGCTAATTTTCCCTCGACACGCTTGTTAAGAAGCATAGCGACAGTAACCACAATCAGCAAGGCGATTGGCATGGCAATGTCAAGAGACGGCATAGAGAGCAAAATAATCAACGATGCATTTATTTCTTTAGCTAAAAACCAAAAAAACATTCAGAAAAAACACTAATTCTATGCCCCGAGGCTACACTGGCTCCTTTCAGCGGCTGCAAGAGGAGGGATTGGCGCATTTTGTTTGGGCGTTTGAGTAGCAAAATGAGGGGGAGGGGTAGGTATCTTTTTAGACCTAGTTTTCACAGCTAAAAAGAGGGTACCCCTAATAATCCAAAAGCGCAAAAGCAGATTATTTAGTAATTAAATTGCATGTTCAAAATAGCTAACGAAGCCAAAAGCGCCTCTTCGGTCCTAACCGTCACGGTTCCCTGCTCAGGAATCATGTTTACAACAAAATCAACAATCGCCTCAAGCTCTGCTCCTTCCTCTTTAGCAATTTCATGCAAACCACGCGATGGCGCACCAAACGCCACTAAAACATGCTGGGCATGGCTCCATTTTTTCCCTATCTCACCTGCAACATCCATGAATTTATCACCAACCCGTGCAGTAGCAATAGCTAAATCAAACTCGCCGCTCGTCACAAGTTGCCGGAAAGGTCGTTTTTCCGCACGAACCCTGAAACCCCAATAAACGGGAACATCATCTCGATTTACGGTTTGCACTTCAACTTGCTCGCCAGCCTTAACAACTTGCAGCGTTAAGCGGTCGCCTAAAGCGAACTGTTTTTCCCTCAAAAGAGCCGGTTGGTCAACGCCTATGTCCACAAGCAAGCCTTCTTTAGCTTGAGATAAAACCACGCCTTCACGATACTCACCAGCCTTCAAATCCCGAGTTTTACCGCTCACAGGGTGATGAGGCGTACGCAACGGCGGCAAAATCCCCGCAAATTGCAATCGAGGCTCAAGCTTGAAGAGTCTTTTGCGGAGATACTGTGGCGTTTCCAGGTAATTTAGCAAGAGAGCGATAAAATCCATGTCTCTTGCCTGATTGGCTTTAGGGTTGTCTGGGTAAACTATGATTTCGTCCACCCTGAAAATCGCCGCTGCCCTTCCAATCAAGCCGATTTTTGAGGTTTTCTCTCGCAAATGCGGCGTATCAGAGATTACCGATGCTGGAATAGCGATTGCTAGTTTCTTTTTATCCATGGCGCTTTTTGCTTCCTGCCGCTTGGTTAATCATGTATCTGCGTTGAGCTTAAAAGTAGGGGATGAGATATAAAACTGCGGGTTACTGGAGGATTGAAAATTTGGCAAAACCCCTTTTAGATGACATTGAAAAAATAAAAACTGTCGATAAAGCAAGCATGATTAATTTTTGTATGAATTCCGCTAAGCTTTACAGTGAAGCCGCTAAATTAACCAATAAAATCAAAGTAAACTACTCCAAACCTGACAATGTTATAGTTGCTGGCATGGGCGGCTCAGGAATCGGCGGCGACTTACTGAAGGATTGGATGCGAAACAAAACCACTGTACCGATTGAAGTTAACCGCGAATACCAGCTACCGGCGTACGCTGGCAAGAAAAGCCTCGTGTTAATAACCAGCTACTCAGGCGACACAGAAGAATCCCTGAGCGCTTTTCTTGACGCGTTGAAGCGGAAATGCATGATTTACTGCATAAGCAGCGGCGGCGCCCTGCTGGAAAACGCTGAAAGGCTTAAGGTACCGTACCTGCGTGTTCCCGGCGGTATGCCTCCGCGAGCAGCGCTTCCCTACATGTTCGTTCCCCTTATAATGCTCATGGAAAAAATGGGTTTGGTTTCAGGCGCCTCCGAAGAACTCTCTGAAGCCTTGGCGCTTCTAGAAAAAATTAGCAGGGATAATTCTCTTGAGAAACCAGCTAAAGAAAACGTTTCTAAAACCTTAGCTTTAAACATCGGGCAGACCGCTCCTGTGATTTATGGTTTCGGTTTTTACCGTAGTGTAGCAGAGCGTTTTAAGCAGCAGTTCAATGAGAACAGTAAGGTTCCTGCGAAGTGGGAGGTTTTCTCTGAGCTGAACCATAATGAGATTGTGGGTTGGGAAAGGGCTGGTGAACTTGGCAAATGTTTCTCTGCAATCTTCATTAGAGACAGAGATGAGCCCACAGAAATTCGCAGCAGAATTGAAATCACAAAAGAGCTCGTAGGTCAAGCTGGCTTGGGACTGTTTGAAATATACGCTCAAGGCAAAAGCCCATTGGCAAAGATGCTGTCAACCATTTGCATCGGCGACTTCACAAGCGTCTACTTGGCACTTCTGCACGGGGTAGACCCGACGCCTGTTAAAACCATAAACTACCTAAAAGACACTTTGAAAGAAAATGGCGTTAAAGAGAAAATAATAAGCCAATTAGCAAAGCTCAGCTAACTTGAACGTTTTAAGCTACGAACTTGGCAAATTCTGCTTCTGCAACCCCAAGCGGCACCATTTGCGGTGGACGTTTAAACGCATAAGCACACACTGGCTCCACGGCACCTTTTAGCTTCTTATTTAACGCAAGTTTCACGGCTCGCACCACATCAAAGAGCACTGAGCCAGCGTTTGGCGCGTCAACAGTTTGGAATTTGAGGTCAATCTTCATTGGTGCATTGCAGAAGTAGACGCCGCTTATCCAGAAGTAACTGTCACGCTTGTTCTGCAGGAAATCCACGTAATCAGTTGAGCCAGCCACAATTTCAGCCTTGTAAGGTAATGATGCAGCTACTGACTCAGTTTTTATGGTGCGTTTCGCATCACGAGTGCGGTCCAAAGTGTCAACGGATTCGGTTCCTCCGCCAACATCAAGCTGATAAGTCTCATCTATTCTTACCCCGTTATCTGAAAGCAGCTTAAGCAGCGTTTTGTGCAGAGCAGTTGAGCCCACCTGGTCCACCAAGTCGTCGCCGACAAGAGGAAGCTTTGCATCAGCGAACCGTTTAGCCCATGCAGCGTCGCTGGCTATGAAGTTTGGTGTAGCGTTGACGAAAGCGCATCCTGCCGCTAAAGCTTGTTCAGCGTACCATTGCGAGGCTTTTGCGGCTCCGCTTGGCAGCAAATTAACCATTACTTCAGCGCCCGCATCCTTGAGCACCTTAGCAACGTTAGCATCAGACGCACTGCTAACCTGTATGAAAGCTTTAGTGGATTTTCCAACACCATCCAGCAACGGACCCTTGTTAACCTTAACACCCGTTACAGGCACATCACAAACCTTTGGCGCGTTGTTTGGCGTGGCAAAAATGGCTTCGGAAAGGTCTTTTCCAACCTTGCGCTCATCCACATCAAAAGCCGCGACCACCTGGATGTCTTTTGGGCTTAAACCTGCCAAAACTGGATTGCGCAGTCCAACGCAGTCTTCTGGCTTTTGGAGCTTAGCGTAGTATTGTATGCCTTGGATGAAGGCTGAGGCGCAGTTTCCAACGCCGATTAATGCAACTTTTACTTTGGGCATTTTATGGCACCTTGCTTGGCTTTTCTATTTGCGTTTGCCTTATAAAAAGCTACTCTGCATTAAAGCTTAACCGAAAACAAATTAATGACAAAAAAGAACTTACAAGCCTTCTGCTTTTTCTGGTATCTTCCTTGGAGTCCATAAGAAACCCTTATTAAATGACACTGGCTAAAGTTTCAAAAGTCACATGCTTTAGGGCGGGTAGATCAGTCTGGCATGATCGCCACGTTGGCATCGTGGAAGTCGCGGGTTCAAATCCCGCCCCGTCCACCAATTTAGAATGGGCGGTTTGTTACTATTCAAATGTTTTTTGCTCTTAAGCTATTTTGTTGTTTGTTGTTCTTGAACTATTGCTGGCGGGATTAATGCGTTGTTTAGGCTGGCAAGGATTCGACTTCCAAGCGGGTTTATGGCGTAAAAAGAGTATTTTTGATTTCCTAATTCGTGTTTGTAATAATGGTCTATTAAGGCGCTGGAGAACAGTTTTTTTAGATGGAAATTTAACGTAAGCTTCTCTATGCCAAACTCCTTTTGCATGTCTGAAAAAGACAACTCTTTTCTTTCGCTTAGTAGTACAAGAATTGCTTGTCGAATTGGATTATCGAGTGCTGCTATGATTACCCTAGTTTCTTCAGGTATTTCATTTGCACATTCTTCGATTTTGTTCATCAATTTTAACATCGCCTTTTCAGGTATAAGTTAATTTATACCTGTATTAATGAAATTAACGTACTATTATTTAAGAATTTAGGAATAATCCTCAGCTAAAGACAATCTCGGAGCCAGTTGGCTTACTATGGATCTTAACCAGCACAAACGAAGGCTGCACATTCTAATACTAGGTCCGTACAGACCAAAGTCTCACCTAAAAAGATTAGAATCCCTCCAAGACTGCTTAATAGCAAGAAAATTTGAAATGACTAAGCTAGTCAAAAACTTTCCTGATCGAAAAAAATTTAGCGAGGATATGGACGAGCATTTTACAAAGAAAAGTCGTCTCTACATAAACACATGGGCGCATGTTCCAATGTTCGTCTTCTTCAAAGATGCCGACAACCTCGGCGTAAATACTGAACTAACCTTTACATGTGTTAATTTACCTGATAAAGGGAAACATGCTGTTGTATTCTTTGAGAAAGGCATGGATATAAGTAGCCAAGTTATAGGCTCGGTGAAGATAGCAAGAATAAGCTACGAAATATTTGAAAACGATGAGGAACTTTGTGACTTGGCTTTTGGGCACTCTCTGAAAATACTCGACCGACTATTCTATTATATTTAGCTGGCGATCATGCAGGAGCTTTTTCAAGTTAGTACGCTTCTCTGAGTTTATCAATCTCTTTCTTTATTTCATCGACATTGCCGTATTTCGCGTCTACGCCTGCCATTTCTTCAAGGCGTGGAATCTTTCGAAAGAGTATGCCTTTTTCTGTTAATTCTACGGCTAGTTTGTCTCCTTCTTTAATGCCAAATTTTATTCTTAGCTTTTTGGGAATAGTGACTTGCCCATTTCTTGTTACTTTAACGATATTTTCCATTAGGCTGGTCTCATAAAGGATTGCAAAGGGTTTAGCCTAAAAAGCTCTATGTACAAAATAAAAGTAATACGGAAAAATTAGTGGTGAAGAATACTGAGGCTATTCTTTTCTTTCTGCACAGTTATGCGCTGCTTGCGTTGTCTACTAGGTGTGCTGTTCCGTCTGGACAGTAAACCTTTTCGCCTTCAGATACTTTGCGGTAGCGTTTAATGCATGGTTTCTGCAGTCCGCATCCGTCGCAATCTCGAGAAATCATTCTTAAAAATTCACCCCTCTTATTCGCGGTCTCCATATGCATGGCGGTGATTACATTTAAGTTATTTTACATCTTAGAGCTTGGTATCTGCGTAAGTCTTAAGTTGTGCAAAACAGTTGAAACTTAAGGGAAAAAGGGCAGTATGGACGCGGCTAATTTAGCTTTAAGTTTCGCTAGCATAATAAATTTTATCGCCTTAATCTTGATGCTGAGAGCGGTTATTAAAAACAGAAAAGTGCTGCGTGGGTATAGCATTGTCGGCGCTTTCTTAACGTTTGTATCAATCGTTGGCTTTGAAGTAGCCTACTACCTGCTGGGAAACGTAATCGGTTTTGCATTGGGGTGGGCAACCGTGGTGTTCTGGTTCGTAGCTTTCATTTACACTTTTAGGCAGAAATTGAAGGGCTCAGATAAAGAGAAGGAAATGGTTGAGCCTTAACTGGCTGGAAACTGAATTGTGAATTTTGCTCCCTTGCCCCTTTGGCTTTCGAAACTGATTGTGCCGCCGTGCGCTTCTATTACTCGTTTGCAGACGGCTAAGCCGAAGCCTTGCCCTCTTGGTTTAGTGGTGAATAGTGGCGTGAAGATTTGGGGTTTAATTTTTTCAGGTATGCCAACACCAGTGTCTTCTACTGTTAGAACTACTTGGTTTTGACTGTTGATTCGTGCACTTAATGTTAGTTTTCCGCCGTCAGGCATGGCTTGCACTGCGTTAGTTACTAAGTTGATTAGAACCCTCTTTAGAAGCTGTGGGTCAGCTTTCACTTGCGGAAAATCTTCTTTTATATGCGCTTGCGCATCAATGTTTAATGAAATGGCAACAGAGGCAAAGACGACGGTAACAAGTTCCTTTAGGTTGATTGGTTTTTTATCTATCTTGACGGGTCGTACGAACGCTTGCAAGTCAGAAACAATCTTGTCCATGTAGACTGCTTGCTCTTCTATTACCTGTATGCTCTCCTGTAAATTGCTCTTAAGTTCGCTTTCAGGAAGCGATTCAACTTCGCATTTTGCCAGATATAATTCGCCGATTACCGTTTGCAGCGGATTGCGAAGGTCATGCCCAACCATACCTGCGGTTTGACCAATAGCTGCTAAGCGCTCAGAGGCTTTAAGTTGCTTTGTTCGTTCCTCAACTATTTTTTTTAAAGTTCCAGCGTGTTTTTCAAGATTTTTTTGAAGCTCCTTTTGCTCGCTGATATCTCGAACGATGGACCATGTTCCTACTACTTTTCCTTTTCCATCAGTCAGTCGCCAAGTTCTAACAGATGCTGGAAAAATTAAGCCATCTTTCCGCTTATATTCTCTTTCAAAAACTATGGAGCGCCCAGTTTGCAGCACATTGTTAACGATTTTTTCTCTCTGTTCATGCCACTTTTCTGGCAATAACTGCTGGACAGTGAGGCGTCTTAGTTCTTTTTTTGAGTACCCAAGCATTTTCGCGTAGGCATTGTTGCAATCAATCATATTCCCCTGTAGGTCCCGCGCCATAATTCCGTCTTGGGTCGTCTCGTAAAG
Organism: Candidatus Bathyarchaeota archaeon; assembly: GCA_963715865.1. Lineage (GTDB taxonomy): Archaea > Thermoproteota > Bathyarchaeia > Bathyarchaeales > Bathycorpusculaceae > Bathycorpusculum. Next base: position 1,286,932 of record OY970280.1, on the reverse strand, counting down.
CCTTCGGAACCGTTTTTCGGACATGATAGATTGCTGTTCGACGTTTTTGCGCGCGGTTACATCAATAAATACAGCAATAACATAATCCTTTTTTGGACTGTAAGCGTAAACTTGATAACACTTATCTTGGGGCTGAAAGTAAACCTCACATACCTCTGGCATACCAGTCGTGGCTACTCTGCCATACATGCCAATATAATCTGCAAAGGATTCTTTTATTTCAGGGTCAAACTGGGTCGCTTTCTTGAGGATTATCTGCTCTCTTTTAACCCCAAATATCGCCTCGAATGACGGGTTTGCCTCTAGCAGGATGAAATCAACTGGAACCCCTTTTTCGTCATAAACTATTTTGCACAAAGCGATGCCGCCTCGAGTTAGGTTAGAGAAAATAGTTTGGAATTGTTGACTGCTTATTCCAAACTCTTCAGGTAAATCCCTGCGGTTATCATCGCTGTAATCTTTGCCTTGGGAAGGGGTTTTTGAAGAATGCTTCAATGGGGGCATCTGCTTATTTGCCTTTGATTGAGCAAAATCGATAGAATTTACTATCATATTAATCCACAAACTCATAAGCAATTATTTAGAGAGTGGAGAGAGCATAAAAAACCTTTCCAATATCGCATATTTAATAAATAACAGGCTAAGTGCTCTTAGTTAGCTGCAGTTTAACGGTTAAAGCAACGCAAACTAACCACTTGCAGCTTTACTGGTTTTTACGGCTTTTTTCTTTGGTTTCTTAAACCCATCAATAGCATGATGCATTGCTAAGGCTGGATGGTGCAGAATCATGCGTGGCCCTGAGTACCGCATCACTTTTTTTACTTGTTCTCGCATTTGAGGCTGGTAGCAGCGTATTGGGCATTTTCCACAAGTGGTTTTTTTCTCTTGAAAAGGGCACTTATCCAATCGCGTTTTTGCGTACTCTAAGAGTTGGCTGCATTCTTGGCACAGCTCTTTGCCTTCTTTTTCATGATGACCCTTGCAGTAGATGCGGATCATGGCTTCGATGGTCTTTTTTTCCCTTTTTATTCTTGGATGCTCAGTGTTCAATGATTTGCTTTCCCCTTGGCGCTCAAAGTAGTTAAGCCATCATGCAAATAAGCGTTATTGAAAAATGCATCGGAAACTGTGAAAGTCTAATTTTGTTAAGTTGCGTGATTTTCACTTTTGCCTTTAAAACTTTCAGGATAATTTTATGTTTTTAATTTAGAAATAGTCTTTAAGTTGGTTTGGAAATAGTATTTGCGAAGTTTGTATGCCGACTAATTTGCCGCCTGAAGCGATGGATAAGTGGGAGGAGGTTGAAGCTGCCCATACTCCCAGAGAGAAGCTGCAGAAGATGCAGGAGTTCCTTAGTTGTGTCCCTCAGCATAAAGGTACGATGAAGCTTCGGGGCACGATTAAGAAGAAAATGTCTATTATCCGCGCCGATTTGGACGATAAGAAGCGTAAGGGCACGGGCAAGGGCGGTGGTGGTCCGAAGCTTTTTGTTGAGAAGGAAGGTGCTGCGCAGGTGGCGTTGCTTGGCATGACTAGCGTAGGCAAGAGCTGTTTGATGAGTGCGGTGACGAACGCGAATGTGGTTGTTTCGGCGGCGCCTTACACGACGCGTGAGCCTGTGCCTGGTATTATGAATTATTTGGATGTGCAGTTTCAGATTGTTGAGGCACCTGCTGTGATGGAGGGCAGTGCGGATGGGCGTGCGTGGGGTCCGTTGACGCTTGGGTTGGCGCGGAATGCTGATGGCGTGGTTTTGATGGTTGATTTGTCTCGTGATCCTGTGGGACAGTTGGAGCTAGTTCTTGGCGAGTTGGAGAAGAGTCGGGTGCTGGTGAGTAAGCCTAGTGGGCGTGTGGATATTGATCGGCGGCATGCTGGTGCTGCGTTGCGGATTATTCTTGTGGGTAGGCTTGTGGACTGTTCGATGCAGGATGTTGAGGATTTGCTGCGCAGTTACAAGATAACTGATGCTATTGTGAAGATTAGCGGTGACGTTCGGTTGGATGATGTGGAGGATGCGATTTTTGAGACTACGACGTATAAGCCGGCGTTGATTGTTGCGAATAAGTTGGATGTTAAGGGTGCTGAGGTGAATTTGCGTGTTTTGAGGCGGTATGTGAATGGGAAGTGGCCTGTTATTGCGGTGTCGTGTGAGCGTAAGGTTGGTTTGGATGAGTTGGGGAAGGCGCTTTTTGAAGGTTTAGGGGTTATTCGGGTTTATACTAAGATGCCTGGGTCGCGGGAGCCGACTGGTCGTCCTTTTGTGCTTAGGCATGGTGCTACGGTTAATGATTTGGCGAAGAATATTCATAAGGAGTTTGTGTTGAATTTCTTGTTTGCGATGGTGTGGGCTAAGCGTTTGCCGTTTAGTCCTAAGAAGGTTGGTTTGGGTTTTGTTTTGGAGGATGAAGATGTAGTGGAGATTCACACGAAAATATAGCATTAGGTCAAAAAAATTTTGGGTTCAATTTAGATAGTGGGCATATGTCTACGCGTAATTCTGTCGATCCTGAGCATGTTTGGGGGTTTTCGAGTTGGAATTAAGTGCACTAGATAGTTTATGGAAGGGGGAAGCTTCTAAATAGAACCTATTATGCTGGGCTTATTCAAAATAGTTCGTCAATACAGAAATTCAAATAGAAAGGAACAATACCGCAATAGAGCTTAACATGGAAAGAAAAAAGTTATGGCGGAGGTGGTGGCGGCGGCGGAGGCGGCGGCTCAAACTGAGCATTCTTGTGGCGCTTCCTAAGTAACAACAAAGCGGCAAGGACAACTACAACTACCACTATCGCGCCTACTACAGCATATATCAACCCTGAAGATACCGGAGCTGGAGATTGTGTAGGCTGCGTCGAGGAAGTAGCGGTAGGTGTTGGTGAAGGTGAAGGTGACGGTGAAGGTGTGGGTGTCGCAATTACCGTTAGCGGCGAGGACTGAACCAGTACAGAATAATTTGCTATTTCACTGGATAACTGAGCTGTATTATCCGTGGGCGTTGCCGTAAACCGCACAGAATTACCAGGCGCAAGCGAGTTAGATAAGAAATTTGTGTAATTCAAACCTAGAACCGTTCCGGAAGCATTATAAAATGTTGTAACAACCCAGACATTCCCGGTTGTCTCGTCGCCAGTGTTCTGAACGGTTCCTGTAACAGTGTACGTGCCACTGCTGTCAATGGCAGTAGATCCGACAATCGAAAGACCTGAATACGAAGTTTCATTAGTATCATTAATGTAACCCACTAAAACGGTAACATTGGTAGTATCATTAACCCAGCTTTGGTCTTGGGTCACGCTATGCTCAGGAGCAAAATCCAAGTAGAAAGGAGCCTTCTGCCCAGGAGCCAGATTGATTCCAAATGCTCGAGCCTCAGCTGAAGCTACAATTCCGGTAGAATTGGAAGCAGTGCCTTCAACATACAAGTAACCTATGACGTTTGAACCCACATTCTGTACCTCACCGACCGCAACCAAATCACCAATGTACAATGCTTGAACAGTGTTCACAGGAGCAACGTACCAACTGTAACTGAGAACCTGAACTTCCGAAGCGTCCGCTCTCACACTGGGTGCCGGCAACAGACTAAACGTAGCTAAGATTAAAGCTACAAGAATTAAAGCAGTTATTATCTTTTTCAAATTATCCTCACTTCAAACATTGGATTCCTTATGAAGAGGTGTTTCGTTATTACAAGAGTTATTAAAGCTTTTTCAAAATTACTCCCAAATGGCGCGGGATGCTTTGTTCTGAATCGGCTAAAAATTTTTAAGTCTATTTCTGCCTATGTTAGTCTATGCCTCAAAGGCGTTTGCAAGCTTTCTTGTTGGACGGTTGGCGCGGATACGCGTATTGCATATTCTTGCATTTTGCAGTTTTTGCATTCAAGCGGTTCAAGCTTTTCGGCTTGACGGGTGAATAAAATTTAATTATTCCAGAAAATTAAGGAACATTGTTTGTTTTATCTGCTTGATTGTGCGACGCGTTCGATTTCGTTGCGTTTTGCTACGCCTGCGCTTTTGATGTCTTTGTTGGCTGCGAGAACCAGTTCGTCTGCGAGAGTTTCTTGGATGCTGCGCGGGTTGTTTATGCTTGCGGCTCTTGCTCCTTCACTTATGTGGCGTATGGCGAGGTCGATTCTGCGTTGTGGTGCTACGTCGACGGATAGGTGGTAGACGACTCCTCCGTAGCTGACGCGTGTGGTGTCTTCGCATGGAGAGGCGTTTTCTACTGCTTTGACGAGGATTTCTATGGGGTTTTTGCCTGTGCGTAAGTTGATTATTTCGAATGTTTCTTTGACGATGTTGGTTGCTTTGGCTTTTTTGCCGCTGTTTTTGCCTGAGCGCATTAGGCTGTTGATTAAGCGTTCTACTATGTTGACTTTGGCTTTGCGGAAGCGTTGGTGTTCGTGACGTCCCATACTATGCGGAGCGACCATTGGGGTTAAGTTGAGATAGCGTTGTAAGCCGATGTCTTTGACTGTAATGTCTTTGAATGTCCATTTTTGGAAGAGTTTGATTTCTTGTGGTTGAGCGATTGTTTGTGCCATGGCGGTTTACCTTGCTGGTTTTTGTTTTCGTCCGTAGACGAGTTCGTTTAGTGATACGCCGTTTATCATGACTACTTTCCAGCGTACGCCGGGGATGTCTCCCATTGCGCCGCCTCTTGTGCCGCCGATGCCTTCAACGACGACTTCGTCGTGTTCATCTACAACGTTGAGTGCGCCGTCTCCGGGTAAAAATGCGGTGATGACTCTGCCGTTTTTGATGAGTTGTGTGCGGACGCATTTGCGGATGGCGCTGTTTGGCTGTTTTGATTCAACGCCTACTTTCTCTAGAACGATACCCCTAGCTTGTGGTGCGCCCTGCAGGGGGTCTACTTTTTCGTCTAGCCTAAGCATGCGCCTGTTAAAGTAACGGTCAGACCAACGGAAATTCTTCCGTTTCCTTTTTAATTGCCTAGCGGCGAATTCGCCTCTTGGTGACTTGGAACCCATTCTTTAGATATTCCTTCTTTTTGCACATGCATAGTCATAACACCAATATATAAACAAAACGAACCATGGAAAGCCTTCTTTTATGGTAAGTTGAAAAATAGTACCTTTTTAATCAAATATTTTGGCTAGCTTTAGCCTCAACGGATTGCTTTCAGGTTTTCGCAGAAAGCATGTCCACGGTTTTTGATGAAGAAGAGCTCGCTTTTGAACTGACTGTTGTCATTTCGTTCAGGTCAACTTCATCCTTTTCCTTAATGCAGCCAAAAGGCCTGTAAACCAATACCAATTCCTCGCATTCACCCAATTCTGTGCACCCTCTATTCTTAGCCTCATCATCAGACACCGTGCACGTTCTGACCTTTGCCTCATTCAATCTCAACAAGCTGTTATCGTTCTTTACAAGATACTTTCTTACCTTAATTTCGCCAATTTTCTTTCCTTTGTCCTTTGCCATAAATTATCTCCTGACACTTAGCTTCCAGTTGCCCATGTTAACTGCTATTATCGACTTTGGTATTTAGACTTTCCAAATTTAACCCAACCAACCGAACCTACTTTCTGTATTAGATCATCAAAAATCACTTTCTAGAGAGAAAGCTTTTAGCCCATGAAAGCAGGTATTAAATAAATTAGAGGGGATTGAATGGAGAAGAAGTGTCCTGTTTGTAAGCAGGTTTTTACGACGTTTGATAGTAAGAAGAAGTTTTGCAGTGATGCTTGCGCTAAGAAGGCTAATAAGGCAAAATAGAAGCGCCTAGCTGAAAGTAGCCAAGCCATAATATGGCCGCCTCCGCACATTAATTTATCATAGGCAAGGTTGCTAGAACACTCGAACACGCAAATTAAAAATAACAGTAGCAACCTAACTATCATGTTGGGAGGCTAAGAATGGAGGAATATGTTAAGGGAGCCGAACCTGACAGATGGCATTGGTGCAAAAACTGCAAGCAGTATCCCCGCGTCGTCATTCAAAGACGCTCTACGAGACCGAGTTCTGACCTCTGCGACGAGTGCACAGACATAGAAAAAATCGCACTTCGCAAAATAGCAGCAACATAACCGAACTAATCCCTAAAATTGAGATAGCGAGTTTACAATGCAGCTTACGCCCTATGCCCTGACCATTATCTCGCCAAAGTCATCAGCATGCTTTTATTTGTGACACAAGAACTATCCCTTAACAAAAATCGAACTCACATTAACGAAGGCAAGCAACATGGTTGAGCTTAGAACGCAAGAACAACAATTACTCTCCGCTTTAGAATCCTTAGGCGGAAAAGCTTCAGTAGAACAGTTAATTGATGCTTGCGGTTTCCCAGATACAGCAGTCATGCGCACTGCGCTAACTCTTCAAGAAAAAAACTATGTCACCATACACGCAGAACACCAAAACGTCATCAAACTAACCGCTGAAGGAAAACAATACGCCAAAAACGGCTTACCAGAACGCAACTTAATCAGAACCGTCGCCCAACTTAGCGGAAGCACAGATTTACAAAAAGCGGCAAAGCAAGCAGGAATCGAGCCGCAATTCATCCAAATCGCGCTTGGTTGGGCAATAAGAAAAAAATGGGCAGTCTACACCTCAGAAAACAACACCATACGCATCGCAGAACCGCTTTTGCATCAAGCGTTTATTCCTGAAGGCTGCGACGAAACCCTCCTCAAATACCTAAACGACAAAAACCAAGCAGCACAAGAAGACCTAAGCACAGAATTAAAAGAAGCAGCCGAACAACTAAAAAAACGCACACTCCTAACAATCGAACCCAAAACCACACGCACACTCCAAATCACCCCACAAGGCAAAAAAGCAGCGGCTGAAACCAAAACATCAATGCAAGAAGTAACCCAACTTACACCAGAACTCATAATCACAGGCAAATGGCACACCACAAAACTCCAAAAATACAACATCGAAGCGCCTGTGGCTAAAACTTGGCCTGGAAAAAAGCATCCGTACCTGCAATTCCTCGATGAAGTCCGCGCAAAACTCGTAAACCTCGGCTTCCAAGAAATGACAGGCACAAACGTTGAAACCAGCTTCTTCAACTTCGACGCACTCTACACACCGCAAGACCATCCAGCACGCGAAACAAGCGACATCTACTATGTTAAAGACCCACAATACGGCGACGTAAGCCAACACGCAGAAGCCGTCGAGCACGTGAAGGAGACGCATGAGAACGGCTGGAAAACAGGCTCAACAGGCTGGGAATACAAATACTCACTCTTAACTGCCCAGCGCTTAATTCTCCGCGGACACGGCACATGCCTCAGCGCTCGGACACTTGAGAGCAAAAAATTTGAAGTTCCAAGCAAACACTTCTCAATCGCGCGAGTTTACCGACCAGAAATAACCGATAAAACTCACCTGTCTGAATTCAACCAGGTTGAGGGCATAGTCATAGATGAAAACCTAACCCTAAAAGACCTCTTAGGTGTACTCGGTAAATTCGCCATGGAAATCGCTGGAGCAGACAAAGTCCGCTTCAAACCAGATTATTTCCCATTCACAGAACCCAGCGTCGAACTAAGCGCCTACAAGGAAGGCTACGGCTGGGCAGAATTCGGCGGCTCAGGAATCTTCCGCCCAGAGGTCACCTTGCCCCTCGGCGTAAAAGAACCAGTTATCGCTTGGGGCTTAGGCGTTGACCGCTTGTTTATGATGCGTGCAGGCATCGATGATATACGGATGATTTTCAGCCAAGACCTTGATTGGCTAAGGAGAAAACAGGTGACCTAAAATGCCCACAATCGACGTTGAATACTTGGAACTTGAACGCTTGCTTAACATGAGCCTTCAGGGTGACATGGCAAGGCTGGACGACATTTTAGCGTTCATCAAGGGTGAAGTGAAACTCTACAATGAACGCGAAGGCATCGTCAGCATTGAAATGAAGGACACGAACCGCCCTGACCTTTGGAGCGTTGAAGGCTTAAGCCGAGCATTACGCGGCTACCTAAACCAAGAAAAAGGACCCAAACACTATGCCGCGGGAAAACCAACTGTGGAAGTAAACGTTAACGCAAAACTCTGGAACATCCGCCCGTTCATCTGCTGCTCAACCATAAAAGACATCCACCTAACAGACGCAATAATCCGCGGACTCATGCATCAACAGGACAAGCTGGACAAAACTTACGGCAGAAGCCGACAAAAAACATCCATCGGAATATACAATTTAGACCTGATAACTGCGCCGTTAGAGTACACGGTTGCAAAACCAACCGAAGTAAACTTTGTTCCATTAGGATTTACAGAAAACATGACCCTATCCGAAATCCTTGAGCGCCACCCAAAAGGCATCGAATACGGCGACATAGTCAAAAAGCACCCTGTTTACCCGATATTGTTTGATTCTAAACGCAACGTGTTGTCTTTTCCGCCAATCATAAACTCGAACAATTTAGGCAAAGTCACCGAGCAAACACGCAACCTGCTTGTGGAAGTTACAGGCACCATGCACAAGACCGTGCTTAACACGCTTAACCTTGTCACTTCAGCGCTGATTGACCGCGGCGGCAAAGCTTACAAGGCAACAATACATTACCCACAAGACTCAGAGTACCCAGAAAAAAAGGTAATAACACCTGACTTTAGCAACAGGCGCATGTCTTTGAGCGTTGAATACACAAATAAGCTTCTAGGGCTGAAACTTTCGGCACAGCGTATTTCTGAGCTTCTGTTAACGGCAGGTTTAGGCATCGAAAAAACCCAACAAGACAGCGTGGACGTGCTTGTTCCATGCTACCGTATTGACGTAATGCACCAAGTCGATTTAATCGAGGATGCCGCCATCGCTTACGGCTACAACAACATTGAACCGCTATGGCGCGAACTACCCACAACCGGACGCGCAAAACCTGACCAGCGACTAATCGACATCGCACGCGAACTTATGATTGGTTTAGGCTACCAAGAAACATTAACATACACATTGACTAATCAGGAAAGCCTCTTCGAAAAAATGAACACAGAAAAAACCAAGATAGTGGAAGTTGCCAACCCCAAAGTGGTCACCATGACGTGCCTGCGCAACTGGCTGCTGCCAAGCCTAATGGAATTCCTCAGCAACAACCAATCCGTAGAGTTCCCACAAAAAATATTCGAGCTAGGCAAGGTTACATTGCTGGATGAGGCTAAAGAGACTAAAACGCGAGACGAAGAATGGCTCTCAGCCGCAACAGCACACGCAAACGCAAATTTCACCGAAATAAAATCCGCCCTGGACGCTTTCCTAAGCAATTTTGGGGTTGACTGGCAAATAAAAGAAGCCGCTCATCCAAGCTTTATCGAAGGCAGAGTTGGCAGGGTAATCGTTGGCGGCGTTGACGTGGGCGTTGTCGGCGAAATCAACCCGTTGGTGCTTGAGGCGTGGAAGCTTGAGAATCCAGTGGCTGCTTTCGAAGTTAATCTGCAGAAAATACTCGACAGCAAACTAAACAGATGATAAAACCAAAACAACGATAGACCTCTTTTTTAGCTATTAAATTAGGTCTAAAAAGAGGGGGAGGGGGTCGGTTCTGTTTGGCAAGTTTTAGCCTCAATAGAATGCTGATTTGCGAAGGCTTAATCAGATGGTAAAAGGGTTTTTAGAACCATGAGAGGGTTCCGTTTTTCCTTGCCGTTTTCAAACACAATGCGTAAATAGCATATCCTAACGGAACAATTATTGCGCACATTAACGTTAAAATCAGCAGGTCTGGAAGGATCATTTGGATTGTCCAGCCTGTAAGCATGAGCCTGATGCATGTGAAGAAGTAGTATTGCGGCACCACATAGGAGATCGCTTGCAGCGCAGCCGGCATAACCTGCGGCGGAAAAAGAACATTACCAAACAAGCTTGTCGCTATGGTTATGAGCGCTGTCACAGGATCTCCTTGCTTGGTTAAAATCAGTATTCCCGCGCCAATCATGCTAAAGCCGATGAATGTGCCGATGCCTAACGCCAAAACAATCACGGTTCCCAAAATGTTAACGCTCAAAGTTACTCCAAAAATAAACACGCCGACGGCAAGATAGATTACAACAACTCCAGTGCTCCAGATGAATCCCCAAATAGAACTGCCGACGATGAACGTTGTTAAGCTTGTTGGCGAAACCAAAACCTCTTCCAGCGCCCAAGGGTTGATGGTTTTCTGGACCAAGGTTAGGCTTTGGCCAAGGTACGTGTTGAAGGCAAGTCCGATAAGCAGGTAAGTGGTTAAGTTCATGTGGTACATTTGAAGCACGCTTTGCATTGTCGCGTTAGAGCCAAGATAAGCAAATGACAACGCGCCGAAAAGCGCAGTTAAAACAAGTATGACCATGTTTGTCTTGTAAGTGGAAAAGCTGATGATGTCGCGCTTCATGAAGTAATAGATTTTTTCAAGTTCATCAAACATGTTTACGCCCTCTTAGTTAATTCAATAAACGCATCTTCCAGCGTAGGTTCTTCACGCTTGAAATTTACTAGCTTAATTTTTTGTTCAAATAAAAAGTCGAAGATTGATGGCAACTGGTCAACGCTTTTCAATTCAAGGCACAATCCCTTTTGATTAGGCATCAAGTCGTCTTCGCTGTTTTCCGTTATGCTGATTACACCTTGAAAAGAACGCATCTGCTCAATTTGAGCCGGCGTTATATCCTCAACTATTAGGTAGATTAACTCCTCTTTTTTGATTTTATCCCTCAAAGCGTTCGGAGTGTCGCAAGCAACTAGTTTTCCCTGCTTGAGGATGCCAATTCTATCGCAGATTTGAGCTGCCTCCTCAATATAATGCGTTGTATACAGCACTGTTTTGCCTGATTCCTTGCTAACAGTGTTTTTCACAAATTCCCGTATATTTCTCGCGGAAATAGCATCCAAACCAGTTGTAGGCTCATCAAGAAGCAATATGGGCGGGTTAGGAAGCAGGGTTCTTGCGAGGGAGAGTTTTCTTTTCATTCCCCCCGAATATTTCTGGTACAGGTCAAAAGCGCTGTTTTCTAAACCGACCAGCTTTAAAACTTCCATTATTCGTTCTTGGCGTTTTTGTCTTGGTACATTGTAGATCGCGGCGAAGAATTCCAAGTTGCGGTAACCGTTGAGCCTCCAAAAAAACCCTCTTTCTCCAACACTGAAAAGAGTGCCCAGTGACCGCTTAACTTTCATTTGCTCCTTCATTATGTCATAACCATTGATTAACGCGGTCCCATGGTCTGGCGGAAGAAGCGTGCATAACATTTTAACCAGGGTTGTTTTTCCCGCCCCGTTCGGTCCAAGGAGCCCGAAAAGTTCCCCTTTCTTAATCTCAAGGTTGAGGTTGTCAATGGCGTTTACGGAAATGGTTTTGCGCTTGAAAAATCCAGTTTCGGAGTTTTGAATTTTTGATTTAAATGTTTTCGTTAGGTTAATCGTTTCGATGGCGTTTTCGCTTTGCAACCGTTAAACCTCTTGCCTTGATTAATTTATAATGTTCTGCAAGCCTAATCAATGTTGCACCAAAAAGCAGTCAATTAGAATACAGTTAAAATTTATGAATCCACGGAACAAGCTGAGTGGCATTTTCGAACTTTTCTGAAAGTGGCAACTGCAAATATGCGCCATACCTGTTATAGTATGGTGAGCCTTTTCTTGAAAACAAAGTTAAGACTTTGCCATCATGGTTAATTTTGAAGCCCACGTCACTTGACTCGTGGCCGCGTATCAAAATTTTAGCGTTCAACTTTCCAAGAACATCTTCCGTTACATTTTTTCCAAAGAGCTTCCCTGCCCCCCTCGGCGAAAAAGAAACGCCCTCTATGCCTTCGTCAGGGTCGCTCCAAAGCAAATCTTCCAGCAAAGCCAAATTGCGGTTTTCTTGAGCCAAAGCGATGTCTTGGAGACTGCTGATTTCCGGAGACACGCCGCCATGAACCATCAAATAGCGGTCCTCCACAAACACCGCATTGTAAAAATAAGCGCATAAAGCCCGTGTTTTCTCATAAGCCGCCTGCCAATCTTCCGCAAACCTGTTTTGGAATTGTTCAGGCAAATCATGCGGATAACCCAACAAATCCTTTGGCGCTTCATGATTTCCACGCAACAAAACAACTTGCCTGGGAAAAGCAAGCTTAAGTTTCAGAACTGTATAGTAGATTTCTGCTGATTTATCTCCCCTGTCACCATAATCACCCAAAAAAATTAACGTTGCCTCCTCCGTTTTCTCCATTTTCTCGAGGAATCGGCTTGTTTGCAAGATAACTACGAGGCTTTCAAGGTCTCCATGCAAGTCGCCTATTACTAGCGCTTCGCCTAACGGTTCAAGCTTAACTAAACGGTTTACTATTGTTAAGTTGCCGACTCGCCCACTTTCACCGCGTAGCAAGGAAGCGGCTCTATCCACTGCCTCAATAAAGCCGCTGCTTTGAATGCGCAGGGCTTCTTCGACAAGTAAAGATAAATCCAAAACAAAACACGGCAACTAGGGAATTTGAACCTTTGTTTCAATTGAGCTGTAAATGTTTCTTTCAATTGACCGCTTAAGATTGCTGATTTTCTCCAATGACTCGTTGTAGGTGTTCTCTTTGACTGCTTCGTGTGTTTCGATGCTTGTTTTTCTGGCTTTAAGCTGGTCAACCTGTTCCTGAAACACGGATAAGCTACGTTTTATCTCATCCATCTTTGAAGAAGCTAACAGCTGCTCTTTTGTGGTTGCCATTTCCACGCATCTGATTTGAAGCTTTGCCAATGAGTCTTTCCTGAGTATCTCATTTAGGGATTGCTCGGCTTTCCGTGCTTTATCTTGTTTTAATTTTAATTTGTCTTCTGTCATTAAACTCTCAAGTTTCTGCAAAATCTCCCTAAGCATCGGATAACCGTTTTCCTCAGTTGTAAACGCGTCTAAAGGCTTCTCCAAATATTGATTCACCTTGTTTAGCTCATCTGGAGTTATTCCCCCTCCACCACCCGAGGTGGCTAATGCTTGCATTTTTATGAAAGGTTTTTGAAGATGCCTCAGCGAATGTTTCAATTCACCGCTTAACGTGTCTATCTCAGCGTTCACCAAGTTTAGCTTATCAATCGGTCCGCTATTTTTCAGCTCACCAATTTTTTGTTCCAGTTCAGCGATTTCCTTTTCGATCGGTATGCGCTCATTCTTTATTTTTTCTTTTTCTTCTCCGATGGTGACTAGTTGTTTTTGGACATTTTGAAGTTCATTTAGAAGCTGGAAAGCTTCTTCCAAAGTTTTAGTTTTAATGTACTCTTTTGTAACAAAATCGTTGAGGATTGCATACGCTTGTTTAGCCCTTTCGTATACAGTCAAAAATTTTCTTCTATCCATGATGAAGAAAGGGGAAATTCTTGGAAACCAATTCTTGATATCTATCTCAGTTACCATTAAGACCTTTTGGGTTTCCTGAGCATACCTACTTACGGTATCATAGGAGATTTCTTCTGGTAGATTTAGTTTTTTGAGACGGTCAAGGAATAAATGAGCGAGCTTGTTTAGGGCTCTGGCTCGATTGTAAATTCTCATGTTTCTTCTTTCGATTTCTCTTGTACTATTGTCCAAAAGCATCTTGCTTACATCCCCGACGCCCTGCAACGCCATGTTCATATCATCCCTTAATTTTTTGGCTTGGGCATGTACAGGCGAGAGGATTGAGCTTGTTTGGTTTTCAAGCCAACGTTTCACTTCGCCAGACGATGAGAACTGAATTGTTTCCGTCAATACGCTTCCCTATATCATATGTTATGTTGGCTTATTTATCAATTTTAGCCTACCATTTTTTGAGTAACTACTCTTAAATAGCTAACGGCGGCATTGAACAACCGAGACGGAGAAATAAAAATTGAATACAAAAACACTCTCACTAACAATTGTCTTCGCTGCCTTAACAATAGCATTAAATCCAACCTTCACATACATCGGCTTTTACGCACCCTTCGCACAAGGACTCGTATACCAAATATGGGAAATACCCATCGTAGTAGCATTCCTAATAATCAGCCCCATCGCAGGACTAGCCATATCACTAATAAACACAGTAGTCTTGTTCGCAGTCTTTCCAGGAGCGCTCCCGACCGGACCCCTCTACAACCTTACCGCAACATTATCGATGCAAGTGGGAATCTTTTCAGCACACATCATTGCCAAAAGAGTTTATAAGGGAAAACTTGAAAAAGCCGGCTCAGAACTTGGGCCAAAATGGGCTACCTTGTCAACAACGATTGGCATCTTGACCAGAGTAGCATTCATGTCAGTCGTCCTTTACTTTGCACTTCCTCAACCATCACCAATCGGCTATAGTTTCCCTCAAGCAGCAACAATAGCATATCTTCCATTTGCAGCTTTCTTCAATGCCACGCTAGCGCTTTACACTATTCCAATAGGTTATTTGATTGCGAACAGGATCCAGAAAATCCTTAAACTAAATTTACCTAAATAGAAGAATTAAGCATTGCAACCTTTTGCTTTGAGCTATTGAAAAGAAAGAGAAAAAAATTAGAATCCTAAGGATTGAGCTAACACCTTAGGGTTGATTTGTCCTGCTTTGAAGGTTCTGCCTGTTTTAGCGTTGTTTATGATCAGTACTGCTGGCGCGAATAAGCCGTGGTCAATCTTGTAGAAGTCGCGGTCTGCTTCTTGGAAAATCTGCAGGAAGGGTTTTCCATAATCCTTCGAAGCCATAGACGGAGCCTGCTCCATAATCTTCTGCAAGGCAGCCTCATCATCAAAGTCAACCGTGCAGTAGACGGTTCCACCGTAAAGAATAGCATCATTTGTCCGTGCCATTGCAACTTCAAAGTCAGTGCCAAGCGGCGGAATCGGAGCATAACCCATCGCGTAACGAATCACCTTAGGACTTAAACCGAGAGTTCTGAGCTTGTGAATGCCAACTTCAACTATTCTGCCTGTTACCTGCGTCAAACCAGCGATGCTTGCGGTTGGAGCAACAACAACAATCAAGTTTTCGGCTGAAATGTTACTGGCAGTCGTCACTTTCTCAATAAGTGCATCCGAAGGCAAGCTATTGCTTTCCAGCGTGAGCACTGCCTTGTCGCTTGAGTCTTTATAGCCTATTTCTTCGTAAATATCCTTAGGCTTCAATGCCAGAGCGCGAACCGGACCAGACCCGATTGCTATTGAGTCGCCGTCTTTAATGCGCCAGCCAGCAAACTGCGAACCCAACGTTGCAATCGCCGGGTGATCAGTACTAACAGTTATCGATGGGAAGGTTAAGTCACCGTAGGTTTTGAAGCCTAACTGCGCTTTCCCAGCGCCACCCATACATAACTCAATTAATTTTTTGCCTGCTTGAAACCCGCCAGGAGCATTTACGCCTGCATCAACAACTGTGGCTCCTGCAGCTGATTTTGAAATGGTTACGCCATAAAACTCGGGGTTATCAAGCAATTTTTGAGCTATTTTCCAAGCCATCTGGTTTACGCTTAAAGTTTTATCCATGAGTTTTCCTTCAAGTTATATTATTCTTGATGTTTTTTTAATATTATTAACTGATATTTTGCCTTTTTGTCGTGTAGATTATTGCTTTTCCGTCGCTTTGTTCGCCTTCAGTGAAAGGCGTCATTTTGAATAGTATGTTCAGGTCGCCTATGTCCTTATAATAGTCTATGGTTATCACTGCCCAAGGAAGCTTCAAGTCTTGCTTTGCTTCAATTTGCATCAGCACTTTTCGAACATCAATATCTCGACTGGCCTTCTGCATGCCGACCTTTCCTTTATCATTTTCTGCTATAGCATTTTTGAGAAGTCATCATAAACGTTCTTTCGATGCCCAATGAAAATTACCACTACTTGGTTTTTCTCTCTATCAATCTCATAAATGGCACGGTAATCCCCTATCCTTAAACTCCAAAAATCCGAAAGCTTCAATTGTTTCCCCACTTTCCATGGATCACCAGCAAGTTCCTTAAGCGCCTCCTTTATTCTCACCTTGTCCGGCGCATCCAATTTTTGCAGTGCCTTAGCAGCTTTAGGATGCATAAGCACTTTAAATAGCAAGTTACGCTTCCTCTAAGGAAACAAGCGTTTCAGGGTGCTCTTTGGCTTCTTGGCTGCGCTTAAGCAGCATCTTGTAGAACTCGCGTGTTTTCTCCCGTTCCTCATAGAGGCTAATGATGCTTTTAATAGCGTCACTTCGGCTTTTGAACCTGCCCTCTGCTACCCAACGGTCAATCTCTTCTAACGTTTTTTCTGGCAGTCTAAGTTGCACCTGAGCCATCATAGTCACCGTAAACAGTACTGTTTACAAAACACTTAAACCTTTCCCAAAAAAATGCCAATCTATTATAGATTAAGTTAACGTTAAAGAAAACCCTAATCCGCCTAAGGCCTGTATCCGCTAAGGGTGCAAAGTGCCAAAGCAGCGGCTGTTAAATCCGCGGTCGTTCCTGGATTGCACTTGTTTCCAGATAATCGCAGTTTCCTGTCAAACTGTCTGAGGCTTTTTTTGCCTTTGGCTGTTTCTATTCCGCCAAGTTCCAAGACAGCCTTAGCATCCAACGATACTTCCTGTGCTTTTTCTTTGCCTACTTTTCGTGCAATAAACGTGTCTGAACGTTCAGAGAGGATTTTAAGGAAAGTGTGAACGACAACCGTGCTCAAAGGTTTACTTTTAAGTTGCTCCATCAAGTAAGGATAAGCTAAATCGAAGGTTACTGGGTAATTATGTACCCACTCAGAACAAATGTCATCGTATCCTGAGGCAATTTTGAAAACCTCATACAAACTAACATTCTCTTTTATCAGACGCTCTTTAGAACGTGGGTCGGTAACGTCAAGGTCTGGCGCATCATTGAGACCGCTTGGATTAGCGATATCTACTGCTTCGTAGAGGTGCACTGAATCCAATGCAGTGGTTGATTTAACTGCTAAGTCAATGTTCTTGCGCAAAAAAGAGAAATCTAGTTGGTAATTTTTTTTGGTTGGTGTCATGCCTGCAGCGACAGCGATGGGTACAAACAGCATTATGGTGCCGAGAATGGTATTTCCGCCTTTTTGCCAAGCATTAACGTCAATGGCGCAAGTCTTTATGAGTTGCCCCAAGCCAACCTCGCTAATGCCAAGTTTGTTTTCTGCCACCGAAATCCCGCGGTAAGCAGCCTCCTGAAAGGATGGTCCTGCAGCAACGGCTGAAGCCAAGAAATGCTCGCGTCTTGTCCCTTCAAAGCCCGATGTGAAGTTGACGTTGCCTGGCTTTTCTGCGCTGACTTCAAGCAGTATCGCCAGCTCTAAACATTTGGAAATGTGCTGTGATTTTTCTTCGTTGCTCATTATTGCGTCCACTTAAAATGGTTCGAAAAACGTTTATTTAAGTTTGTAAAAAGCTACAAGCAATTTAAATGGTCTTACGCTCAAGATAATAGGGATTTGCATGAGAGCACGCGAAGGTGACTTAATTAAGACAAAGAGCAACGTGGTTTTTGATGTTAAAGGCTTAGTTCATCCCGTCGGCAAAATTATTGCGTTTCCCCGCTTTATTCCCACGCCGCAGGGTACTCGGCAAGGCAAAGACAGCACTTACGGTAAAGTGTACAGCCTCGATGAAAGGTTCAAGTATCTGCAGGAAAATCATCCTGAGTTGATTGTTTTTGACTCGGTCTTTGGTGAAACACTCTGTGAAGTCCCAATCAAAGAAGTAGCCGAGCATTATCAGCCTGCTGAAAAACTTGCATTACTACGTACATCCAAGCATCTTGACACGTTAGAGAATAAGGCGTTGCGGCTGGCTGAAGCGCTGAAAAAAGAGGCGGATATTCCCTGGAGCGCTATAGGCATTTCCGGCTCGATATTGGCAGGATTAACCACTGAAAAATCAGACATTGACCCCATAGTTTACGGAGAAAAAAACTGCCGAAAAGCCTACACAGCCTTGCAGAAATTGCTTAAAGATAAGGATTCTCAGTTCAAGCCTTACAGCCGACCGGAGTTGCAGGATTTATTCGATTTTCGTTCGAAAGACACCCAGATGAGCTTCGAAGACTTCATCTTAGTCGAAAGTCGTAAGGCGTTTCAGGGGAAGTTCATGGGAACCGACTATTTTATCCGTTTTGTGAAGGATTGGAGCGAAATAAGCGAGCAGTACGGTGACGTGTGCTTCAAAAACAGTGGCTACGCTAAAATAACAGCCAAAATAGCTGACAGTTCAGATTCACTTTTCACGCCCTGCACCTACAAGGTTGAAGATGTCCAAGTTGTTGAAGGCCCCAAGTTGCAGCCAATACGGGAAATTGTTTCTTTCCGCGGCAGGTTCTGTTTGCAAGCAAAAAACGCTGAAGCGGTGACTGCTCAGGGAAAAGTTGAGCTTGTAACCAACAAGAAAAACCTGGGCGAATATTACCGTTTGATACTTGGCAATAAGCCGTCGGATTACATGGTTCTGTCACATGTTTAATGCAGCACTTTCAACACTTGCTCATAGTAGCGTGGGCAATAAGTCAATGTGACCTGGTAGAAACTCTCTTTTGGCGGCACTACTTCTTCCAAGTTGCCTTCAACAATTACTACTTCGTCTTTTTGCGCTTGCAAGCGGAACTCTTCCATGAAAGACAGAACCCTCTTTGCTTCAAGTGCATCTCGTTCGCCACTTAAAACTTCCAAGGGCTCAATTTTGTAGATTGATGGAATGAAAGGTGCTTCATCATCCGCAGTAACACGAGCTTTAAGTTTAACCCAGCCTTTCTGCTTGATTCTTGTCTTGGGGTCATATTCTGATTTGATTTCGCTCCAAGCCTTCACAGGTTCAAACTCAGCTTTTATGGTTCTTCCGCTGGCTTTATCATCATATAAACCGTAGATTTGCTTTCTTCGCTGATGCCAAACGAAATCTTCAACGCTGAAATTTTTGAATCGCCACTGCTTGCCCTTCATGGCTTGGTCTGATTCAAACTCGTTATGCAAACTTGAACGATTATCCTTGTATAAGGCTGCAAGAGCTTTTCGAATTTTGGCATTTTCTTTTTTGCCGTAAACTATAAGGTCTATGTCTGAAAGCTTCGGGTGATGGAAATCTTGGAGCATTGAGCCGAAAACGCCAAAATTGGATGTTTTTAGCCCTGATTTTTTAGTTGAAATATCAAGCACTTGCTGCATTGCCGATATGAGTTCATCTTTATGTTCAGTTTTGATTAAGGCTTGCAATCGTTCTTCTGGCTTTCTTGTTTCAGCTATGTCGGCTTCGTTTATGCCTATGACTTTTCGGCGGAGCATTTCATGGTAAATAGTGTATTTTTGGAATGTACTGGAAACTAGTTTCCAACCTTCATCATTATAGAACTTGTAGAAAATTTGGTTTCTGCCGTTTCTTGGTGCTCGCGGGTCTGTTGATTTGAAAATGTTTGCTGACGCGTATTCTGCGTCGCAGATGTAAGCGCCGGGCGGATGTGAGTAGCCGAAGACGCGGAAGATTAAGCCTTCATGCGTCTGGATTGCGTCTCGATCACGTAGTTTTAAGTTGGCCAAATGTATTCTTCCTCTGAAGTTGCTGTTCCAACAACCACTTGGTAATAAGCTTCGCTTGAATTTGTTGATTCGACCCTTTCCAGTTTGCCCGCGACTTTGATTTCGCTTCCTGCGCGGGCGATGTTTCTGTAGCAGCCTATGTTAGAAACGACTTGAATAGGAATCTTGTCTAAATTAAGTTCAGAAAACTGATCCTGCGGTTTGTAGCCTGAGATTTTGTAGGTGGCTGGGCGATACATGGTTTCAGTGTCGTCGCAGACTGTGCATTCGAAACGCACTGGGTCAAGAGGTATATAGCGATAAGCGCCATATTTTGTTTTAACTTCTTCCAGCTTACGTGTTGCATTGTACATGAAAATTTTACCTTGGTATTTTCCTTGGAATTTTCTTGCTGCTTCCAAGCGGTTGCCAACAATGTAGCTTAGTTTTCCAGTATTAACAAGTCTTGCTATGGCTTCTTCTACTAGGCGGAAGTTGTCTGTGCCGTAAATAACAAAGTCTATGTCTGATTCTGGCGCATGCATGTTCAAAGCGATGGAGCCATGAACTCCAAAATCGCTTAAGCTAACATTTGATTCTTTGGATACTAAATGGATGAGGTCTAAAGCCATTTTTTGCAGTTTGTCATGTTTTGGCAGGTTTTCCAGCCACACCAAGCGGTCTTTAGGAACAAAAACTCGCTCAATTAAATCGAAAGGAGCAGTGATTAACTCCTTGTTTCTAAAAGGGCAATAGTACAGGTAATCTGGAAAGTTCTTGCGGAAGGCTTCAATGAAAGTCTGGTAATTTTTCGCCGTGTAAAGCTTCTCTGCCCTAAAAAGCTGATTCTCACCAAACTTCCATGTTCTCTCCAGCATTTCAACGTTAAAGAGCTCCTTGAACTTGGCAGGGATGTACTTGAGAAATGCAAAAACCCTGTCGTCTGGATGTTCGTATCCGAAAGTGTTGAGTATGAAGCCATCTTTGGTTACAAAGGTGTCTCCATCCATCGGAACCCAAATTTCTTCTGCCATGCGCGCACCGCGGATAAGATTAAAAATGAACATTAAAAAAGCTATTGCATTGCTATGTGGCTTGGTTATCTGAACCTGTGGTGTAGTTCTCATGAACTAAAGGATTGGGAGACAAAGGTTACCAAAAGCAGAATAGTTAGTTTTTGCGAAAAAAGATATATGACAAGTCATAGCATCTCTTGTAAAGGCACTGGTGATACAGACGGCTTCATCAAACGCTGAAGAAAACAACAACGAAATGGTAGTCACACCCTGGGAAGTAAAAGGCAAAGTGGACTACGAGCGCTTAATACGCGAATTCGGAACCCAACCATTAACCACCCAACTAATTGAGAAAGTGGAAAAACACACAGGAAAACTACACCTTCAACTTGAAAGAAAAATATTCTTCAGCCACCGAGACCTAGACACCGTCCTTGACCTCTACGATAAAGGCATAAAATTCGTCCTGTACACTGGCAGAGGACCATCTGGGCCAGTCCACATTGGGCATCTTGTGCCTTGGATTTTTACGCTTCACATTCAACAAAAATTCAATACGCGACTATACTTCCAACTAACCGACGACGAAAAATTCCTCATAGACGACGACGCCAACCTTAAAGAAACAAGCAAATACGCGTACGAAAACGCCCTAGACCTCATAGCTTTGGGATTCAAACCTGAAAACACCTTCATCATCTACGACACCCAAGACATAGACCTTCTCTACGACATTACATTAGAAGTCGCCAAACGCATCACATACTCCA
This sequence comes from Candidatus Bathyarchaeota archaeon, assembly GCA_963715865.1. Lineage (GTDB taxonomy): Archaea > Thermoproteota > Bathyarchaeia > Bathyarchaeales > Bathycorpusculaceae > Bathycorpusculum. The sequence goes on along the minus strand of OY970280.1, from coordinate 1,265,738 downwards.
CCGCACGCAGCAGCTTTGGCTTCCAAGACAGCACCAACATCGGCTGGGTCTTCTGGCCAGCCATCCAAGCCGCACCATGTTTCATCCATAAAAAACTCACAGGCGAAAACGTCCCAGCGCTTATCCCCGCCGCCATCGACCAAGACCCATACTGGCGAGTAACTCGCGACATAGCCCAAAAACTCGGTTACTACAAGCCAGCTCAAATCCACTGCCGCTTCTTACCCGGTTTAGGTGCAGGCGGAAAAATGAGCGCCAGCATGCCAGAAACCAGCATATTCACCATGGACCCACCGGACGTGGTGAAAAAGAAGATTTGGAACGCTTTCACAGGCGGCAAAGGCACGGCAGCGGAACAGCGGAAAACAGGCGCCGACCCAGCAGTCTGCAGCATCTTCCAATACTACTTCTACCTGTTTGAAGAAGATGATTCAAAACTCGCTGAGCGCGAACGCAAATGCCGATCAGGCGAAATGCTATGCGGCGAATGCAAAACCGACCTCGTAGGCAAACTCAACAAGTTCCTAGAGCAGCACAGGGAACGCAGAGAAAAAGCCAAAGACGTAATCGAACAATACCACATAAAACGGTAAAACTTCAATAAGCTGCCAAATACTAAATATTTATTCTTAGATCAGAGAAAGTTAAGTACAACTCGAGACCTGTTAAACACACAGATTTTTTTTTCGAAAAGTGTTAATTTTTAGAAAAATGATTGAAAAAGGCTTTTAAGGTAACCAAATTGTGGATGTGAGAGAGCAAACTTTATTTGTGCGGTCGGTATGAAAGTTATACTATGGGGAAAATAGTGCAAGAAGAACCTGAGATTGCTGTGGTGGGAACTAAGGGTCAGATAGTTATTCCGCAGCGACTTAGAAAAGAGTTAATGATAACTCCAAACACGAAGCTTGTTGTTTACCGAAAGGACGATAAGCTTGTGGTGGTGAAACTCAAGGTTCCGCCTTTGGGAGAGGAGTTAAAAGACCTTTTCAGGGAAATCGACGAACAGAACAAGGGCAAGAAGAAGCTAACTGAAGAAGAGGTTTTAGAAGAGATTCAAGCTTACAGACGTGAGAAGCAAGCCAAAAAAGGCGCGTAGAATGGTTCGTGTGGTTGTTATCGGCGTTATTACGTAGGTGATTTATGTGTCCGCAAAAATCCAAGTAAACATTACCTCAGCCTATAGGCTACTGCACCCAATGCACACAGTCCTCGTCTCATGCATTGGAAAAGCGGCCAAACCAAACATCACAACCCTCGCATGGGCAATGCCAACATCCATTGACCCGCCACTGTTAGCCATCAGCCTCTCACCAAAATGCCACTCACACACGCTAATTGAGGAGTCAGGAGAGTTCATAGTGAACATTCCAACACTGGAGTTACTGCAATCCGTCTACGCCTGCGGTTCATTTACGGGCAGAAGCTTTGACAAATTCAAAAAAGCAAACCTAACACCCATGCCAGCCAAAAAAGTCAAGGCGCCAGCAATACGCGAATGCATAGCCCATTTAGAATGCAAAGTAGACAGCAAATTTACAACAGGCGACCACACGGTTTTCGTGGGCAAAATACTTGAAGCTTACGCAGACCAAGGCGTCTTCACCGAAAGCTACGACCTGAAAAAGGCGCGGATGCTCTACCATGCGGGCGGCAACAACTTTGCATTGCTTGACCCAAAAATCTACAAACCCTAAAGAGACATAGAGCGGTAGAGGTCTATTTTTTGATATGCTACTACGTAGCGTAGGTTACGCATTTAAGCATCCAACACAATAATCCAACTTAACAGCAAAGTGAAACGCAATGCCATACGACAAAGAAGAACTTGAAAAATTCCGTTTATCAGGACGAATACTTCGTGAAACAAGAGAAGAAATGAAAACGCATGTACGTGAAAACATGCTAATCATCGATGTCTGCGAGAAAGTTGAAGGATTAATCCGAGCTAAAGGAGGCAAACCAGCCTTCCCCTGCAACGTCAGCATCAACGAGGTAGCCGCGCACTATACTTCACCACCCAACGATACGCTAACGATACCGGAAGGCTCCACGGTCAAAGTGGACCTAGGCGTCCAAGTGGATGGCTATGTAACCGACACCGCATTCACGGCTTCTTTTAATCCGGAAGGCAGAAGCATGGCAAACACTGCTGAACAAGCTTTGAAAACAGCAATAGAAAACATACATGGCGACATGGCGCTGGGCAAAATCGGCGGCTTAATAGAGACTACCATAAAAAACCGGGGCTTCAAACCCATCTCAAACCTGACTGGGCACTCGGTTGGAAGGTACCTGATTCATGCGGGAACATCTATCCCTAACGTGGCTCAAGTATCTCTTACTAAAGTAAAAACCGGCGAAGTCTACGCCATAGAACCATTCGTTACATTGCCTGATGCAGTTGGCCGCGTCGATGATAGCCCGCAAACAACCATTTACCGCTTACTCAAAGCAAAATCTGTAAAAAATGAATACGCTAAAAGGTTACTCAAGTACATTGAGGCTAATTTTAGAACGTTGCCTTTTGCTGAACGATGGCTAAACGGAGTGGTTCCCAAAGAGCAGTATCCTTCCGCGTTCAAGGAATTACTTGTGTCAAAAGCGATCATGGGTTATCCAGTATTCGTTGAAGTAAGCAAAAAACCCGTTGCCCAGGCTGAGCACACGGTGCTGATAAAAGATGATGGCTGTGAAGTTTTAACTTAGACATTGTATGTTTTTTCTTTCTCTTTAACTTCCTTGTATATTGCAGTGATTATCTGTTTTGTGTCGGGGCATTTTGGGCATGCATCAAGCTCTTTATAGACGTAGTCGCCCCGTTGGTATTCTCGCACGGTTTTGGTACCGCACTTCTTGCACTCGATAGTGGTCATTACTTTGGGTATTTCAATTTTCATTTCTGTTGCTTGCCTTCGTGATTGGTAGAGCGTGAATATTGACATGGTCATAGCGATTAAACCAATGATTGCTAGGAATCCAGCGGTTAAGTCGTCTCCTATTAAGTAGGTGTTAACCGCTAATATTAGAGCCGCTATGGAAAGCGCTAGGACAATTAAAACTATCATCATGAGGTAGGTTGAGATTCTTTTGGTTGCGGGTGATGTTTGATTTTGCGCCATTTTTTTCATCCTCCTATTGTCCGACTCCGATGGAGTTGCCGACGCCGACGATTATGATTTTGTCGCCTTCTTTGGTTCGCTCTAAGATGACCGCTTTGACGCGTTCAATGACTTTGTCGACTGAATCGTTGATTTCTTTGCGCATGGGTGAAACAGCGTCCCCGATGTCTTCTTTGACTATGACAGCGTTTATTGGAATATGATATTTTGTTAGTTTCTCTTCAATCTTGTACTGGTCCACACCTGGTCCACCGATTGCTGCACCGATGCCTTCTGCAACTTCGCCGACTAGCTCGCCTTCAAGCTTCAAGCCAGCATCAATCATTATAACGTTAGCAATTTTACCCTCATTTTCCTCGATGACAGCTTCAACAGCGTCGCCTGGTTTGCCAACATTGCCGCCTGGACCCTCAGCCTTTATGATTAAGGCAGTGCGTCCTTCAATCTGGACCGTAGCCATGACGCAGTCTTTTGGCAGTTTGCGGAGTTCGTAGCCGTGCATTAGTTTTGCAGCTACTAATGCTCCTGCGCCATCACCGATTGGTTGCCCATACGCGAATGCTTTTAGTGCGCTGGCATATGCTTCGGCTTCTTTCATAACCATGGGCAAGATCATTTGTATCTGCATTATGACGTATAGGCTTAGGGTTTTTTTGCCTTGAATGTAAAAGTGCCTTACCACTTTGTAGATGAAGTTTAACGCCATGGCAGCTTCCAAAGTGTTTTCTAAATTGTTCACTTGGACTTCATCGCTTGCTGGCGCCATCAGTTTAACTTCATCTTTCAACCGTGTATCTCTCACATCAAGTATATGATCAAGCTTGTAAACGATGCCTGCTGGATCCATGCTTTGTGGACTGATCGTGAAATATTCTAAATAGCGGTCAACACGAGCTGAAGGGTCAGTTGTTGGTTTGCCAATTTCTTTTATGGCGTCTATGGCGTTTTTTCGCCCTTCCTCTTTTATGTACTTTAATTTACGAAGGGAGTTCTCTACTTCCCGTATCATAACGTACATTTGGATTCTTTGACCGTAGAAAATTAAAACTATGAAGAATACGTATGTAAGCAGACTCAATACCTGTGTAATCGCATCGCTCCCTGTAATAAGACTCAATTTTCCACCACTCCCAAAAAACTATTAACAGTCAGTTATAAAGCTATGCCAAATCTACCTGCATTTTTATTTTTTAAGTGGGCTACCAGCTTTCCCAGGTTCACGTGGCCTAAGACCACACTACAGCTGGAAACGGAACACGGTTTAACTTCTGAGTTCGGTATGGGATCAGGTGGAACCCGTGCCCTTTGACCGGCAAACCCATCAATACACGTTAACTTTCCTTCATTAACCTTTCGCTTTTTACACTTAGGATTATCGAACGAACCGAGAATCTTAGAAATGGAAATCTCTTCGAAGCAAGTGTTCCTCAAGCAACGAATAAATTTTTATTGATGCAGGTTCACTTAATTGCCTCGTGCCTAGAGGTGGGGTCGTAGTCTAGGCAGGTATGACGACGGGCTCCAGAAAGCAAACACAAACGGGTTTGCTGACCCCGCTCGGGGAATGACGAATTTCTGGAGCGGTCTAGAGAAACCCGTAAGGAACGGCTTTGCGCTGTTTCTGGGTAGAGGTCGTCGGTTCAAATCCGGCCGGCCCCACCACAACTTTTTTTAAAAAATGAGATTCTGAAAATCTTACTATATTTTGATTAATATGTCATCGTTTTCGATTTTCACGATGTAAGATTGTTCGTCTTGTATCTTAGGATGGAATAGCCCCATTTTCGGAGGGGAAACGACTTTGCCTGTTGTGACATCGAATTTTGATTTGTGCTTTGGACAAGTGACAATGTTGCCTTCCAATGTGCCTTTTGAAAGGTCTCCGCCTGAATGAGTGCATATATTGCCTATTGCATAGAAGCTTCCGTTTACGTTTGCTATCAAAATTTCTTTGCCTTGAGATACTACTTTTTTCATTTTTCCAATTGGGATCTCTGATTTCTCAGCAATCTTCATGTAACCTGATTCCAAAACTATCTCTCCTATTATTTCAATTTATTTAGCAGGGAACCTATAAGTATTTTTTACTCATTCGGAGGGAGTTCACTTTATATCTAGCCTTAAATATGCCACTTCAGTCAAGTGGACACAAAGATCTCAATGACTCAACCTAAAGTTAAGGACGACATAAAAGATGCAGTGATGACCGAGGAAAACGTAGTCGCAAAAGTCGCAGAGCTAATGGAGACTCTTGATCACGTCAAGAAATATAACGCTCTAGCTAGGTCTTTTAAGAGATTTGCCTTCATCGTTGTTGGCTCCATTGCAGTTTTCCTTGCACTTGGCGCATCATTGGGTTTCTTAAATCAGGTGGTAACACTTGATAAGCCTCAAATTTTTCTAGCGGCAGTTCTTCTTCTGCTTGTTCCAATTACTGGAATCACAGCAGGTGTCCTCTTCATTAGAAGAAGAGTAAACTCAATCAAGACAGGAGAGTGGAAAGACGAACTTTCGCTTGGATTTCCGTCCGCATTAAAAATGTTGTTGGAAATGGATTGGGATAAGACGTTTGATGAAATTTCAGCAGGAAGAGTCGGCTATGCCTTGTATGGACTGTTAAAAACAGCTGCTTACTGGATCATAGCGGTCTTTGCAGTAGGGCTTCTCGGTAATCTTATCACTTTTATCATTCTGCACCAAGCTGGCTTATTTGGTGGCTTAATTTGGGGTCTGCTTTCGCTTTTGATAGTTTACCTGATCTTAAGGAATGATCTTTCGAGACGTTATAACGAAATTCGAGCATTAGATAAACTCCTTTGGGAGCTGCGGTGGTTTAGCCTTGAACTTAGGAAAGCAGAGTTCCAAACCTGACCTCTACGTCATCGCCCGAATCATCAAGGCGCTCAAGGAAAAAAGCAGGATGAACAAAACCGCGCTTGCAACTTCTACTGGCTTGGCTTATGATAAACTGGTTAAGTATTTGGCTTGGATGTCAGAGAAGGGCTTTGTTGTTGTGGACGAGAACGGCTTAGTTATTTTGACGAAAGCAGGTGCCGAAGCCTATGACGAATTGGTAAGTTGGATTATGAAGTACGTTGGGCAGCTCAAGTTTCCAAGATTACGCCTGAGGACCTGAATCTGTTGTGTTTCTCATTGTGGGTTTAACTCCCTCCGAATGAGTTCGCCTTTTAAGTTACGCATTCGCGCTATAGGCAGAAGCGATTAGGATGCCATCGATTGAAGCAGTCAACCTCTCGAAACAATACGGATCTTTTGCAGCTCTCTCTAATTTGAATCTCAAGATAGAGGGCGCAAAATGCGTCGGTTTCTTAGGTCCAAACGGCGCGGGAAAGACAACTACGCTCAAGTTGTTTACAGACCTGATTAGGCCTTTCTCAGGAGAGGCTCTGATAAATGGTGTAAACGTACACACGAATAAGAAAAAGGCGCTCGATTCTGTGGGCGCGCTTATTGAAATGCCTGAGATTTATCCTGCGCTAACGCCCCGAGAAGCACTGATGATGATTGCTGAGATTCGAGGAGTGCCTAAGGATGAGCGGAACAAGCGAATAGAAGAGGCTGTCTCTGAGGTCCGAATGGATGAATGGATCGATAAGCGCGTAGGCAAGTTCTCCAAGGGAATGAAACAGAGAATCTGTGTCGCCTCTGTCTTGCTCAGTGACCCTTCTGTTGTTCTCTTGGATGAGCCTTCCACAGGGCTTGACCCTCGCGGAATGAGCGAAGTCAGAGACATTATAAAATCCCTGAAGAACAAAAAGAGGCTGATTTTCATGAGTAGCCACTTGCTTAGCGAGGTTTCGGATGTCTGCGACGAGGTTGCCATTATAGACCATGGTAAACTAATCATTTACGACACGCTTTCCAATGTGACTGCGAAGGTTTCGGGCGGAGAAAACGTGGTTGAGGTTGAACTGCGAAACGCCGTTGATGCAGAGTTGATAGAAAAGATAGTCACGAATATCCCCGGCATCGACAAGGCTGAAAAAAGTGACGGTGCGACCTTCAGGATTAACTTCACTGGAGGCTTAGATGCTCAAGAAAGAATTCTCGGTGATTTGGTGAAAATGAAAATCGGAATAGTCAGCTACAGACCAGCCTCATCGGCCCTCGAAGAGGCGTATTTGAGTCTTGTAAAAAGTACGATTTGATAAACATGAACGAAACAAAAATTGCATATGGAAACAATGTGCCAGGCAGCATGGTGCAAGTCGGCATTACTATGAAATACACTCTTCTTGATTATATAAGATCACGCAGATTCTACATAATGCTAACTATAGCAATCGTAATCAGTGCCATCCTCACTTTCGTGGTTGGGTACTATCGCCCAGCAAGTTTTCTTGCAACTGATTTGTCGTTTTATTCGGGTTGGTGGGGAAACATAGCGACTTACGTGATCGTGCTTTCCGGAATTTTCTTTGGCGGCGATGCCATTTCTGGGGAATTTCAGAACAAGACAGGTTACTTCGGAATTCCTAACCCTATCCGAAGGTCGTCTATATACATAGGGAAGTGGTTGTCAGCTCTCATCGCATCTACAATCATACTAGGCGTATTCGCGGCGATCACGGTCGGCAACGGATTATACTACTTCCCAAGCGTGCCCTCTGAATTCGGGCTGTCTTTGCTTTTCGCATGGTTCTATCTCATGGCAGTTCTAGGCTTCACGTTCTTCTTCAGTTCGCTGTTCAAAAGCAGTTCCATGTCCATTCTCGTAACTGCCATCCTATTCCTCTTTGCGTTCAACATAATTCAGCTTTTCGTTGCCAACTTTGCCCAGATTGAGCCTTGGTTTATCCTAACTTACGGAGGGCAAATAATAGGAAACGTATTGAGAGTACCATATCCGCCGCCCACTTCTGTGGGCCACATTGATCCAAGTGGCAGTGGACCTGTTTTTACCACGTACAACGTGGCGGTCCCGGAAGGACTTGCAATCATAGGAATATACTTCATCATAACCGCAATCGCAGGGCTAATACTCTTCGAAAGAAAAGAATTCACCTAAACTGGCAAAACTATGACTGGGCCTATAATTCACCTAGAAAGGCGTTTAAGCTTCAAAACAAGCGTGCTCAAAGTTGCTGTTGTAATGGCTAATGCAACTACTATTTCTAAAGGAAACTCTGGAATTGTTGGTGTTGGATTTAGACTGGGCGTTGAGCTTGGGCTAGGCGATGAGGTCGGTGAAGAGGCTGCTGCTTCCTGATATAAGGTATGTAGCACATCAGTTATAGCGTTGACTGCTAAGTTCAGTGATTCTCCGCATCTGTTAGCAAACGTTGGATTGTTCCAATTGTAATTGTTATCCATCCATACGCATGTTAAATGACTGCTTCCGCCAAAGGTTGTGTCATAAGCTAGGTTTATGGCAGCATCATATGCTGATACGCTAGAGAGGCTGCCATCAAACGATAGGTAAGTATTAAAGCTGCCTGAGTAGCTTGTGGTCCTAGCATCAACATAATCCTCATAATCGCTATGATGTATTTCACTCCCCCATGGGGTTGATGAACCCATAACATGCCCAAAAACAGCTAAATCAGCAATGTAGTGAGTCATTGTTCCTGCCGTTTTTGCAGCATCAGCATAATCTTGAGCCTTTAGATAGTTTAACGCTATATTGTATTCCGTTTTTGCTCTCTGTGCTGAAGCATCATCCGTTACATCTCCAGAGGCTGAATAGTAAACATGGTGTTTTGTGGTATCACCAATGCCGTCTGAAGCGCCCCCATTATCCGGCAGCTCTGTTCCGTAAAGGTAAACTGCAAGATTGTCTTGTATGTATTGTTTTTCTTGGGTAGGCAACCAATCTAGTGCATGTTGAGCTATCCAATCATGCGTTCCATACTTAGGATTGGATGGATCAGTGGAATAGCCTCCGTTGCTCCAACCATACACCAACCCAACATTCAAGAATAAAAAAACTATTAACGCTAAAGCCACTCTTGTGCTAGCTCTCACTCTGCTCACTCAAGCCATAGTATATTTAACAGCTTTTAGTTTTTTCTAGTTTCAAATATTGTACCTAGTGAGTGTTTACCTTTTTTGTTTTGCATTTTTAATGGGAATAAGCTAAAATACATTCAAGTTGGACATTAAGTTCAAGCGATGCCCTTGGTGTTACATAGAAGTCTTGAACAGCTTAGAAGAAAAGCGCCACAATTAATCATTGCAGCCATTGTAATCGTTGTTGCCGTTTATGTCCTCTTTGAGATTTTAGAAGACGTCGTTATTGAGGGCGCTCCGATAACAAGCGGGCCACTGATTAGCGCTATCATTTCTTTCACGCGGGACGTAACTGCAACAGTGCAGGTGTGGGGGTACACTGGCATCTTTGTGCTGATGCTGCTTGAATCTAGCTCTCTGCCTATTCCAAGCGAGGTTATTCTTCCATTTGCTGGCTACTTAGCTTCCATGGGGCAGCTTAATATTTGGATAACTGTATTACTTGCAACAGTTGCAGGCTTGGCGGGTGCACTGATTGATTACTATATCGGGTTAAAAGGTGCGCATAGCCTTGCTGAACACAAAGTTTTAGGTAGAGTTCTCTTTTCCACAAACCAACTTGAGGTTGCTGGAAAATGGTTTAAGAAAAATGGCGCTCTCACCGTATTTTTAAGTCGTCTAATACCAGGATTCAGAACAACATTTTCGTTCCCTGCAGGAGCATCTCGAATGCCGCTGGCGAAGTTTATAGCTTACACAACTGCAGGCTGCCTACTATGGAACGTGGTCTTGATTTATTTGGGCTGGTTCTTGGGAAAGAATTGGGCGGAGGTTGCTGGCATCTCACGTTACTTAATCATAGCCGCCGTAGTTGCAATCGTAATTGTAGTTATTGTTTACTTAGTTAAAAGAAGACATAAAAAAGCACAAGCACCAAAAACTAACGATAAAAAGGAAATTTAGTGTTCAAAGCTTAGCTTACTTTTGTTATCTTTGGTTTTGCTTCGCCTTTAATGCCTATGTCTTTAGCTTCTCGAACCTGCAACATACAATCTACATGAGACGCGTCGTTGAATACTTTATAGTCAATCATTTCCAGGAATGCGGCATCAATTGAAACTGGCGAGTTAGAGGCAAAGATGCCCACGTCCTTCATGACGACTACGCCTGGGTTAGGTAAACAATCGCAGTATGAAGTAATGTCTTTGGCGAAACTCACGTATGACACTTTATTTGCCTTAAAGGTGGAGAGAACACCATAAGCAGCTGACGCGAGTGCCCTGCAGATATTCTCCTGATGAGTGAAACTTATGGCTTCCATTGGACAACCATGTTTGCACATTGGGCAGCGCATGCATAAAGGCGAGGTGTTTCTTGCTTTTCCCTCGATAATCTCGGGCAGGCTCATTTCACATATTTCTTTGCACTTGCCACAGCCAATACATTTGGATTCGTCTATTTCTAAGCCTACTGTTCTATGCTGACGAAGCTTGCCCGCTCTGGGTGTACAGCCCATGCCGAGATTTTTTATGGCACCGCCGAACCCGCTGAGTTCATGACCCTTATCATGCGAGACAACAATCATGGCGTCAGCCTCAGCAACGGCGCCAGATACTTCGATTTCCTGCAGTATGCCTTTGGTTTTTACCAATCGGTAGTTTTCGCTTCGAAGCCCATCTGCCACAATAAACGGCGCCATGTTGAACCCGTTCATCAACGCCGTAACCATATGGTCATAGGCATTGTTACGTCGCGCATGATAGTACGTGTTGGAGTCTGTAAGGAACGGTTTGCCGCCTGCCTCCTTAACTCTGCGGATTATGTCATGGACGAAAAAAGGTTGCACATAATACGGGTTACCTAACTCGCCCACATGTAATTTAACGGCTACAAGGTCACCTTTTTGTACGCAATCGAAAGTTCCAGCTACATCATATAGGCGATGTGCATCCATCATCAGGTTGCGTTTAGTGTCCCATGGAGTTAAATAAACGGTCATGACTATTTCCTCGTAACGTTGTAGTATTCTACCATAGAATTTAATATAAATATAATCTCCCAGAACATTGATGCAGTCTTTAGTCGAAATTACTTTACTGCATTAGCAATCAATAAAACATACATAAGCAATATCAGCATTATTTTCAGGTAGTAATTGATCATGGGCAAGCTTGAATGTAACGGGTTAACGAAGGTTTACGAGGACAAAAGAAAAGCTCTTGATGATGTCAGTTTTACAGTGGAAACTAACGGTATATTCGGTTTAATAGGTAGAAATGGAGCTGGAAAAACTACGCTCATCCGGATTCTCGCCACTGAGCTTGAACCTACCGCGGGAACTGCAAGCATTAACGGTTTTGACATACTTACACAGGAAAACAAATTAAGAGAAAAAATTGCGATTGTCCCACAGGAAGCCAGAACGATAAGGTGGATGACGCCGAAACAAACTGTTTTTTCATATCTTCTTTGGCGAGGATACAGTTACAATGAGGCGAAAAGGCTTGCCGATGAGTCACTTGCAAAGCTTGGCTTAGAACAATACGCTAACGTATTAAACAGCCGCCTCTCAGGTGGCACAAAAAGGAAAGTTCTCATCGCCACCGTGACCGCGTCAGAAGCGGAAATTATTTTTCTCGATGAACCCACAACAGGCTTGGACCCAATCTCAAGACGAGAGCTATGGGAAATTCTCAGGGGGCTTGGCAGAGACCGGTTTATTTTTCTTACAACGCATTATCTTGAAGAGGCAGAGCAACTTGCAGACAGAATAGGCACTCTAAAAGATGGAAAACTAGTTTCAATCGGGACTCTTTCAGAGCTGAGAAAAAGCTCAAGATACCAGTACAGCATTAAACTACCTCCGAAGGCGTTGGTCCCAACGTTGAAAGATGGTGAAGTAACCCTCGGCAAAAGTGGATATACGCAGATAATGACGAATGAAGATGAAGCTTTTCGCTTAGCTCGATTGCTCTCCGAGCAAGGAGTAAAGTTCTCTATTACTCCAGTCACTTTGGATGACATTTTCTTCCATCTTGTTGGGCAAAAAGCGAGGGATGAATAACGAAACGCAGTAAACTAAGCCAAATTCTAGCAGGATTGCTCGTAAATGCTGTATATGAAATGAAAAATTACCCTGTCGTTTTGCTCAGCACCGTTATCTCTCCGCTTTCGCTTCTTCTAGTAATTACCTTCGTAACTAACGGCAATCTTTTTGGAACCGCAATTGAAGGCGGATTAATAATGGTTTTCTTTTCAAGCGGAATTGCACTCCAATCTGACCTTTCGCATTTAAAAAATGATTTCAAGCTTCAAGATATGATTGTTAGTTCGCCGACAAGTTCACGCTTATACATGGTTGGAATGGCTCTGGCAGAAATAGTATACTCAATTCCTGCATTAGCTATTCTTGTGGTGCTCGCGGGGATTTATCTGCACCCTTCCCTCATTCAAATAGCAATTTTATCCATTGTACTATTGTTAATGTTCGCTATTTCAGTAGCTATAGGATTCATGTTATCTACTTTTTCAAGTGACGTAGTTCAGAGTTATGCCTTTTCTAGGCTTCTTTCACTGTTATTTGCTACTTTGCCGCCAGTATATTATCCGATAACCTATGTTCCTGCGCCATTCAACTACCTTGCTTATCTTTCGCCGACCACTTATGCGGCGGAAATTATGCATTCAGCAACTGGTTACCTCAATATTCCAGTTAGCATGGTAATTTTTGATTGGATAGTCCTGTTGATAGTATGTGCCATTATCCTGTTTATTGCCGTAAAGAAGACAAGATGGAAAGACGTGTAACGTCTAGTATTTTTTTCCTAAACAAAGTTTCTTTTGAATATCTAAAGCATCAGCTTCATTATCAGCCAAGATGTTAACCCAAAGTTCAAATTCAGCTTTCGAAATTTCCTTTTGAATAACTCCTTTCTGGTCTCCAGAGTAAAATCTTGATGGTTCAGAGGAAAAAACTTTCACGTAAAAGATTCGGTCTGCAATTACCAGTTTGGAAGAACAGCTTGCTCGTTCACCAGCAGCATAGTCAATTTCATAGCCCATTATCCGAGACCTTCTCTGAATGGTTGTTGATTATTTACTTAAATTTTCTCATAGAAAAAGAAAAAATTATTGTTTGGGTAAAAGTAGTACCTCAAATTTTTCCTGTTTCGGGCCAAGTAACTTTAACAAGGATGCTATTCTTGGATGTTACTTGATTTTCTGCGTTTCAAAAATAGGTATCCTGCCGCCAAAGCAATGGTTATTATGGCTACGATTCCTGCAACCGTAATCGTTGGAAAAGGCGCTATGTTAAAGTAAACTGTTTCCGAACCCGAATTACCAACTTCATCAGTAGCGTAAACGGTTAAACGGTGGGAGCCATTAGATAACGCTGGCAAAGTTACGTTTCCAATTATAGTTACTTTTTCTTGTCCATCTAAACTATAAGCCAATGTGGCGTTCTCATTCACTGTGAAAGTCAGTTGGATATCGGTGGAGCCTAACGACTGGTTTTGAGGAAGCATTATCACAATGTTTGGAGGAATTGTATCTACAGAAAAGAAAACTGTGTTAGAATAACCCATGTTGCCGAGGCTATCGTTAGCGTAGATTATTATGTTATGCGACCCCTGAGATAGGCCAAGTAATTTTGTTTCTCCGTTTATGGTTACATTTGCTTGGTTATCTAAGCTGTAACCCATCCATTCGGTGCCTCTGTTAATGGAAAAAGCTAAGGTCACGTTAGAGTAAGTTTTGTTTTCAGGAGAGGTAATCTGAACTTGAGGTGGAACAGTTTCGTATCCAACTGGCTTGTACTGCTCATTTGCGTTTAGCCAATTTGTGCCATCAAAGCCCCCGATAGCATATAAAACATCGTTTACAACAGCAACGCCCAAGTATGCTCGAGGCGTAGGCATTGAAGCGCCAGTACTCCAAGAGTTATTATCTGGATTATACACTTGAGTTTTACCGCTAAAAGAATTCAAAAAATATCCGCCTATAAAATACAGTCGTGAAGGAGCCATAAAGCCTTGAGTTGACGCTGCAGCCCCATAAATAGCTACATCAGGCAAGTTTGCAGCTAAACTCCACTTATCAGTTTGAGGATCATATACTTGGTTGGAATTAACGAAAACACTGCTTCCTAGTGAAGTTGTACTCTTTGAACCGCCAATAATGTAGATTTTGCCATTTATCACTGCTGATGCATAACCGTAAACAGCCGTTGGAATTGGTGTTTTTGTAGACCAACTATCGTTAGCTGGATTGTAAACCTCGTTCACATTAGTTTCACCGAAATATGGGCTCGTGCTCGAATATTTTTTTCCGCCGATTAGGTAGATTTTATCGTTCACTACACTTGCGGTTAAATCAGTTCGGGGTGTAGGCATGGAAGCTTTTGTTTCCCAAGTATTCGTTGCAGGGTCGTATACTTCGTTGTTTCCAATATACCCGTTGCCCACTGTTCCGCCTATAACGTAAATTTTGTTGTTATAAACCGCGATGGCAAAACCGCTTCTGGCCGTAGGCATGGGCATTTTTTCAGTCCACTGGTTTGTGACGGGGTCATACTCTTCATTATTGTTAACAGGTAAATCATCGCTCAAGCCTCCGATAGCATAGATTTTTCCGTTTACAACTGCTACGCCGAGTCCGCCTCGAGCAGTTGGCATAGGCGTCATGCTGGTCCATGAAGATTCCTCTTGGGTTGCTTTAGTGCTGGGAAAATTGAACGCTGATAAAACCATTGTTACAATAATAAGCATGACCATTAGCATTTGAATATGCTTATTTATTAGTGATCCCCCAGTGTGCCTCTTTAGCTATTAAATTAGCACTTTACCTTTATATTGTTTAAAGGAATCGGTGAAGAAATAATCTGGCATTGGCAAGCTTAGCAAGTTACAGGACAGGTGCGTTAATGCTTTAAGTTTGAGAAAAAGCTTAATGGTTGATAAAATGATTATTTTTTTGAGGAGTGTTAATTCATGTTGCTCAAGAATGTTTTAGTGGCTGTTGATGGATCAGAAAATTCCGATAGAGCTTTGGATTTCGCTTTAGAATTAGGTGAAAAATTCAATGCTGCTATCATGATTTTGAATGTTTCTGGGTCGCTGACGATGGGTGCGGTTCCTGAAGAATCGACCGCTTATTCAAGTGGCGGTATGGCCGCATTTGCTAAGGATTTGCGGAAGATTCACGAGGAAATTTTAAGTAAAGCTGTTGCCCGTGCGAAGATGGTTAAGCCTAGCTTAGCGATTTCGTCGATGTTAAGGGAAGGTGACCCTGCTCTTGAAATTGTTAATGCTGCTAAGGAGGGTAGTTTTGATGTGATTGTGGTTGGGCATAAGGGGTTGGGTAGAATGAAAGAGCTTTTTTTGGGAAGTATAAGCGAGAAAGTGGCGCATTTGGCGCCTTGCCCAGTAGTAATAGTAAGATAATTATGATTTTTCTTATTTTTCAGAAATGCTTAAATATTCTGACAAGCACTGTTTCTCAAAGTGACTCCAAAATGGCAAGCGAAGAATGCTGTAACAAAGAATGCTGCAAAATTGATGCAGTCGTATCAGTAGACGCGAAAGGGCAAATAGTTCTCCCAAAAGACCTCAGAGAAAAAGCGAAGATAAAACCCAGCGATAAACTAGCAATAATCGGTTTTGAACGCAACAACGAAGTATGCTGCATCATCATGTTAAAAGTCGACGCTTTAGAAAGCACAGTGAAGAACATGTTAGGACCAGTTTTTAGAAACGCGTTCAAACTGGAGGTGGAAAAATGAAAGAAGAAAAAGTAAGAAAAGCAGTAAGGGAACGTTACGGCAAAATCGCCAAAACAGAAACATGCGGTTGCGGCTGCACATCAACCAGCCAACAAATAGGCTACAGCAAAAATGAATTAGACTCGGTTCCTGAAGGCGCTGACTTAAATCTTGGATGCGGAAACCCAGTAGCACTCGCATCACTCAAGGAAGGAGAAACAGTCATTGACTTAGGCTCAGGCGGAGGCTTAGACTGCTTCTTAGCGGCAAAAAAAGTAGGCTCAACAGGGAAAGTTATCGGCGTAGACATGACTGCGGAAATGCTTGAAAAAGCAAGAGCAAACTGCAAGAAAAGCGGCTACAAGAACGTTGAGTTTCGCCTCGGAGAAATCGAAAATTTGCCAGTTGCAGACAATACGGCTGACGTTATCATCAGTAACTGCGTAATCAACTTATCAACTAACAAGCAACGGGTTTTTCAAGAAGCCTATCGAGTGCTAAAACCTAAAGGACGACTAATGATTTCAGACATAGTGCTACTCGGCAATATACCTGACAAAGTGAAAAACAATGTTTTAGCCTATGTTGGATGCATTGCAGGCGCAGAAAAGAAAGATGACTACATCAAAGAGATTAAGCAAGCAGGGTTCCAACAGTTGCAAATACTGGATGAAACTCATCTGCCAGAAGTAATGTTTGACCAGCCAGATGCCAAAGAAATAATTGGGAAAATGAATCTGACAAAGAAGGAGATATCAGAAATCGCTAATGACGTTGTAAGCATGAAAATTTCAGCGGTAAAACCATAATTTCTTTTTTTGCTAACTGGGTCTTGTGCAAGAGTGTAATAAATTTTAAATCTGCATAGCCTAGAAATAGCCTAAACATGACAAAAAGATTTACAGCTATCATTATCATTGCCAATATCATAATGGGTTTGCTTCTTTATCTTTCCAGTCAATCAGTGCTCACTACTCTCAGTAGGGAAGAATATCCTGTAACATTTGTAGTTCATATATCCTCAATTGAGATAGCGTATGCACCATCACTGACACCTGTTCCTGCACTCGCTTGGTTAATGCCTAACTACCCTTTCTATGTCTTTATCCTCTTTTTGATAGTAAATGCTTGTTTCATAATAAAACTGCTAAGCAAAGAAACAAAACAGAACCCTTCTTAGAGGAGAATCACAAGGAAAAAGCAAGTGTGAATGAATCGATATCACAAATGACCTAAGCCAAGAAAAGAAAACGCTTTAAGTAGAACGGAACAATTGGGTCTTATGCCAAAAATTGATGTTGTTGATGAAGCCGTCATAGATAGCTCGCCTATGGTGGTTTACAAGGCTATTTTGAACGAGTACGCTGGGGTCACACATTGGTGGATGCCTTATCTTGAATCGAAACTGAGAGGGGATATACCAATCGACCATGAGGGTGCAATTGTTGACATCACTCTTCATCTTGGCAGTCATCTTTGAGGTTACTCCTCTGCCAAGATGACAAAGATTGTGGAAGCCAAGTCTATAGAAGAGGAGATTGCAGGTGACTCTGTAGGAACTGGGACATGGACATTTGAGCCAACAGATGGAAAGACGAAAGTGCAATATCGATTTAACGCCAGAACCAATAGACTATTAGCTACTCTTGTCTCTCCATTCGTGAACATTGGAAAAGGACATTCAGACATGATGCAGAAAGGATTCAAAGCATTAAACAGTTACCTGAGCAAGAAATGAACAGGATAAAATAGAACTTAACTCCATTTTCTTTTTAAGCAACTTTTCCGATGTTCAAAAGTCTTAAATCTGCAAAGCATAGAAAGTGAACTGAGTGATTATGAAATGTCCTGCTTGCGGTCAAATGCTTAAACGAATAGAGGGTGTATGTGGCGAGTACACCTGTATTAATCCTGAATGCCTTGAAAACAAGAAAGCACGCGTGCAGGCATACGCAGAGTTTTACGGGCTTACCCAAGCAGAAATATACGCAAACTATCGCATAGCACTTGCCAAAAAATAGGAAGGAGAAATAGCCAAACACCAAAATAAGGTAAATAAAATATAAATAAGATGAATAAACAACCTGTGAAAAACTGGAATAACGTTTTATGTCCAAGGTGTTCTTATTGTGGTAGCACTCGCCTTGAAGAAGATGAAGATGTCGTTAAGTGTCTTGATTGTGGCATGGGGAAGTATAAGAAAGGTAGGCATAAGTAGGATGGTAAATAATTGCTTAAGTAATGATATGAAAAAAAATGGAAAATTTGAACATGTTCGAATCTAATAGAAGTCCACGTAGCAATTGGGGAAGCAATCAACCTTACGAGTGCCTTCGGTGCGGAGCAACCACGATGGGCGAAAACATAGAGGAGAGAAACGGCGAAATCAAATGTATCGTATGCGGATACAGAGTTTTAAAGAAGACGAAACCGCCAGTAGTAAAGAGAGTTCTCGCAAGATGATGTAAGAACTTTGCATCAAAATTGTTTCTTTTTTAATTACCGAGTACATATTAAGATCTAATGTATTCGGTGAATAGGTCTTGTTAAAATTGAAAAGAGCGTATATCAATTATGTATCAAATAGTAGGTAATTACCCATGATAGCTATAATTGGCGCTGGCAAAGTAGGAAGCGCAGCCGCCTTCGATATTCTACGCTATAAAATAAGCGACGTAGTGTTAATTGACCTAAATGAAAACCAAGCAAAAGGCGAAGCCCTTGACATGATGCAGGCTGCACCAGCCATCGAATTTGATGGCAATATCCGCGGAACCAGCGACTTTAAAGAAATGCGCGGGTCCGAATTGGTAATCGTTATCGCTGGTTTGGGAAGAAGACCAGACATGACTCGTATTGACCTCATGAATACTAATGCGCAAATCGTCAAATCCGTCGTAAAAGAAGTCGTCAAATACGCCCCAGACTGCAAGCTTATGATTGTAACAAACCCCGTTGACATAATGACTTACGTTGCCTTCCAAGAATCAGGTTTTCCACGCAGCCGCTTATTCGGCATGGGCAACATCCTCGATACAATGCGCTTTAGAACATACATCGCTAATGAATTGAACGTTTCAAGAGAAGATACGCGTGCTTTGGTGATCGGTGAACATGGCGATTCTATGGTTCCACTGGTTGAATACGCCTCTGTTTCAGGCATTCCAATAACAAACTTACTTACTAAAGAGCAGATTGAAAAAATAGTGCATTTAACGGTAACATCAGGTTTAGATGTTATTCAATTGAAAGGCTCAACGGTTTATGCTCCTGCCGTTGTAATCGCCATAACTGCCGATGCAATTCTAACGGGAAGAAATCGAGTTATGAGCGTATCCACATGCCTTGATGGTGAATACGGATTTTCAAACGTTTCAATTGGCGTGCCAGTGGTACTTGGAAAATACGGGGTTGAAAAAATAATTGAGCTAGAATTATCAGATCAAACAAGAGAGCGCTTTGGAAAGTCAGTTGCCGTAGTTAAAGAAGCAATAGCAGCGTTGAAGAGCTGATGCTATTCAAATTAGTTACATTTTAGCCGGTTACGGATAAAACTGCAGTTAATAGTTTTCAATGAAAGCAGTGTTTTAGCTATGGTTTTGTTTGGCACGCGCGCAGTAAAAGTTTCCGTTAAGCCTTACGAATGCTGGACATTTGCCATCATAACAATGTTTAAGCCACTGACACGGTGCCCGAACTTCATACACTCGCGGCATGTATTCACGTGAATTAACAATTTCTTTAGGGCTTTCTCGTTTGGAAAGTTGTTTTAAAATTGCTTCCAATAAAAAACGCCTTCAAAGTTGCTAACCTGAATTGAAATATTATTACTCAAGTCTCATTATTAAAAGTGTGTTACAGTCGCTAAGCAACAACAAAAGCATATAAGCACTAACATGCAAGGGAAAAAAGCGTGCTTTCGGCATACAAAGTGTTATTTAGCAGTTAACGGCTTTCTTGTTTTTAGGTGCCAAAGTTGGAGTTTCAAGGAAGAGACATAATATCAATCGAAGACTTCTCCCGCCAAGAAATCAACCACATTCTCGATGTTAGCCGATCCATGGAGCCTCTTGCATCACAAGGTTCAGACATGCTTAAAGGAAAAATCCTTGCAACCCTGTTCTTTGAGCCCAGCACTCGTACGCGCTTAAGTTTTGAAACAGCAATGCTAAAACTAGGCGGATCCAACATTGGCTTCGCTGAAGCTGAAATTGCCTCGGTTAAGAAAGGCGAAAACTTGGCGGATACCGTGCGCACTGTCGAGAACTATGCCGATGCAATAGCGCTCAGGCACAGTTTGGAAGGTGCTGCTAGATTGGCTGCGGAATTTTCGAAGGTTCCAATAATAAACGGTGGCACTGGCGCAGAGGAGCATCCGACGCAAGCGTTCATTGACCTGTATACTATGCGCAAAGATAAAGGCAAGATAGATGGGTTAAAGGTTGCTTTAATCGGAGATTTACGGTATGGGCGAACTGTTCATTCGCTTGCCTATGCACTTGCACTCTACAACATAGAACTCTACCTAATCTCTCCTGAAACATTGCGAATGCGTAAAGATGTCCTTCAAACAATAGAAAACAAAATTCCAGTAACACAAGACGGGAATTTGGAGAGCATAATGCCACAAATTGATGTCTTATATGTCACCCGCATACAGAAGGAACGCTTTCCTGATGCAACGGAATACGCCAAAGTCAAAGGCGCCTACAAAATAGACTTAAAAACTCTCAAAAACGCCAAGAAAGACATGATAATTCTGCATCCGCTTCCCCGCGTCGATGAAATTGCCCCTGAAGTTGACAATACTCCGCAAGCGCGTTATTTCCAGCAGGTCTGGAACGGCATTGTGGTTCGGATGGCACTTCTGTCGCTGGTGCTTGGCGCCGTCAAATAAGATTTCAAGTTGAGGCGAACCTGTCAAACGTTGCCAGTGTGCTCATGGAGCCGCAGGATGGGCATTTATGCAAGGTTCCGAACCAGCTTTTTTTGCAGTTTTCACAGAAACTAATTATCCGGTTGTAAGTGAAGAATTCCAAGGATTGATTTTCAATTAAGCGCCTGGTCAAATCCATTAGCGCTTCCGGCTTAAATTCAGCGTCTTCCAACTCTATGATTTCTAAGGTTCCGCCGGCGTTCAACCCTTTCATTTTTTGCGCCGTCTCTAACGTTTCAGGCGGTATAGACAGGGTTTCGCCAGCTTTAACTTGGAATCTTTTAGCGGTTGAGTAAAAGGGCTTTTCTCTTGTTCCCGAAAACTTCACTTTGGCTACACCATATTTCTCAATATCCAATTGAGCGAGCCTTTCAGATGCTTCGGAACTGCTAAGTATAACAGGGTACAAGCGTTTTCCATGTTTCCTGCCGACCTTCTGCTTGAAAGCCAAAATATTCTGAATGATTTCCTCGGCAAACTTGCGGCTTTCCTCTGAGTTAATGTCTTTTTCAGTGAAAGCCTCCACGGCTTCTCGGAAACCAGCCAAATTAATTATCCGCGAGCAGTTTTCTAGCCTGAAATAAAAGTCCCCGTTGGCTTTTTTCATCAGGAACGGCAACACGTTTTTCCCAAATTGCTTGAGAGCATTATTTTTTATTCCTAAGGCGCGGGCAGCAAGTTCAAAACGTTCCCTTACCAAATCGAAAAACTTGTTTTTGTCCTTCTCACTCTCTTGAACAATTCTTGGCAAATTAATTGTTACAAAACCAAGACAACCTGTCCTCAGGGTGTCGGTTTCCCAGTCTCCAGTTAAGTCCGGCGCAAGTTTAACTCCGGAAGCGGAAAAAGCCACTTGTTCGCCTTCCTTCTTTGTCATGTTAGCAAAGTATGGGGTTCCTCCTTCAGCCGCGAGACGCTGGGCTTTGAGGAGAACCGCTTTAGCGTTTTCGTCAGCTAAAACAGTATTGTTAATTTTTATGACTAGTTTTGGGTTTAGCAGTGGTTTATGGGTACTCTCTTCCGTAAAGACATCAATGATAAGTGATGCGAGCAGTTGGCTTTCTTGGGCGAAGTCGCCGTACTTGCCATTTATTTTTCCTTGAGGACCAATGGCTTCTTTTTCCGCGGTTAATTTTGGAATTGAAAGCTCAAGCCCCAAAGTAGCTTCAGCATGCTGGTTCAAGTTTAGTATGAACAAGCGTAAGTTTTCCTTTGTTCTTGCCGTTTCAGCGCCTTTTGCAAAGGGAGCGAGAAAAACGTTGAAGTAATTGCAGGTTTGCATTCGGTTTGTTTCTTTGCTGGCATGCAAGAGAACGTTGAAGGTAATTGCCAACGCCGATTCAAAGCTGCTCGGCGGTTCCATTGAAATTTGGAGCGGATTGTCAAGTTTGAGGCCGTTTTGGAAGAAAAACCTTAGGTCATGGATGACCTCGTTTGGTTTTAAAATCCATGTGCCTAACCCATCAATGTGGATAGCTCCTGAGAGGTGAGCATCAGCTATGTCTCTTGGGAAAATGTTAAGCAACGTGTACTCGCCTAGGACGGTTTGGCCTGCTCTTGTAAGTATGGCTGCTGAGTCTTCGGCTGTGTCTTTTGCTTCTAATGAAGCGGTTACCTCGTGTACGGGCATTCCGACTCTTGTAAGTTTATGGCGGTAATCTTCATAACCCTTCTCAACCAAAATGCCATTCACTACTTCCCTGATTAGGGAGGCTGTGAGGTATTTTGTTTTTGATTTGATTAGGCGTTTTTCAGCTTCTTTAGCCGCTTTCTGTGCTAGTTCTGCTGGAACTTTGGCTTCTTTTATGAGTGAATTTGCTATTTTGTTTGCGTCGAATTCTTCCAGTGTTAAATGGGATGTGCGGACAAGCATTCCTCTTGGTTTAACAGCTTTCTTTTCGATGCGGTCGGCTACGTCAAGGACCATTTTGCCCATGTCAGTTAAGTAGTATTTTTTTGCTTCAACATCTGCCTCAACCAAGTCTGCTTTTAGCATGAATTTTAGGTGGTAGGCAAATCTGCCCGCGTCTCTGCTTGGGTTCATTTTTAGTTGGTTCATTAATTCAGTGTAAGATAGAGCGCTTTTATCGAATAGTAAATTTAGGATTTGTAGTCTGAGAGGTGAAGAAACGGCTTTGAGTACTTTTACGCCTCGTGCACGATGCGGTGGCGAATTAACCATAAACCCTTTTCCCCTGCGCTCCCAGATTGGTGCTCTACCTATTATTCAACGCAGAGTTTAAACTTAACTAAGGCTTTATTTATAGAAACTCTAAAAAACCAACTAGTAAGGAAAGTGTACGCTTACCCATATATCACTAATACAGCACAATAAGTAAACATTTAATTTTAAATGGTAAAAGCAAAAAAGTGAAAAGAAAACTTTGCTTTGTTATTGGTAAAAAAGTTTAATTCTTAATAAGTCATGTACTCTTTTGTTTTGAACTTAACATTTTTAGGGCAATGTAATTTTGCGCGCTCGACCCAGTCCTAAAATAGTAAAGGAAAGGAAGGCATTCAGCAAGGAGCGAAAAATATTACAAACAAAACAGATTGGATTTCTCACGCGATAGGAGAAGTTACTAAGAAAATAAAGGGTGCTTTTCAGAGAACTTCTTATGAGACTAACGATGAATATAGAGATTTTTTTCTTGCTTCCGATGTGTCTCAAACTAGAATGGTTATAGTACTCCTTGCGTTAACTGTAGCGCTCTTCGCCATTAGCGATTACATGTTTTTTGGCTTATCATCAACATTCTATGCTCTTGCAGCCTTAAGGCTTGG
The DNA here is from genome assembly GCA_963715865.1 of Candidatus Bathyarchaeota archaeon. GTDB lineage: Archaea > Thermoproteota > Bathyarchaeia > Bathyarchaeales > Bathycorpusculaceae > Bathycorpusculum. The sequence goes on along the minus strand of OY970280.1, from coordinate 1,242,166 downwards.
GTTAATATTTTATTCCGCTTACCAGATTAGATATATCCGTCAAGTTAAAAATTACCGCTCGTATGATACATCAACGTTCATTTATTTGCTTACCCTTGTTGTAGGAATATTACTTGTGGATTCCACACGCCCTCAAAATTTCCTTCCACATATAATCATTATTGACATGGCTGTTTTTGTTTTCTATCTTGTTATCCCAACTCGATTTATTTACCAAGCATTGCCGTCGTTAGTTTTTACTATTGGTGGAGTTCTAATAATTATGCTAAGTTTTAAATCATTTGAGGCGCCAGCGCTTTTTACAGCGCTTTTCAGCTTAATATTTGCAAACGTTGTTGCCCCGTTAAGCTCTTTACAGCTTCACTCATATCGCTGGCGGATTTTTCAGCATGTTACAGAGCGCAAGGATACAGACCGCCTAGCCGCCATTGGCCAGACTGCTGGCATGATTGGACATGATATACGCAATCCCTTGCAAGCAATTGTAAGCGAATTATACTTAGCGAAAGAAGCAATTGCCAACACTCCCTACCTAGAAGATAAAACGCAAACGTTAGAGAGCATAAACATAATTGAAGAACAAACAGATTACATAAGCAAAATAGTATCCGACCTGCAGGACTACGCTAGACCGCTAAAACCAGAATATTCAGAAACAGATTTTATAAAATTGATTGCTAGCATTTTTAAAACAGTAAGGATTCCAGAAAAAACAGTGCTAAAAATAGACATTAAGGCTCTTCCAAAAATACGCACCGATCCAACATTGCTTAGACGTGCATTAACAAATTTAATCAATAACGCCCTGCAAGCTATGCCTAACGGTGGTACGCTAAAAATAACAGCTAATAAAAAAGAAAACAAAGCACTCATAGAAGTATCAGACACCGGTATGGGCATCCCTGAAGAAATTAAGCCTAAACTCTTTACACCATTATTTACCACAAAAGCTAAAGGGCAAGGCCTAGGCTTAGCTGTAGTTAAACGGTTTATTGAAACACTTCACGGCTCAATAACTTTTGAAAGTGAAAAGGATAAAGGAACAAAATTCACAATTGAATTACCACTCGAAAACCTCTAAGCTTAATCCTTTAACGTAAAAATACGGTTCTTACTGCGTAGGGTAATAAAACTGTTTATTAAGTTAGAACGTTGACAATACTTAGTTTATTGGGGCTCAGAAACATGAAAGCATTCATAATTCAATTTCCATTCGGAGTTGCAGCTTTCGACGACAAAAAAGGCTTAGCAGAGAGGGTTCTGTTTCCAAAAAAACCACAGGCAGTCGCAAGAAGCCTGCTGAAAACCGAAACAGGAAAGCTCTCAGATGAAGTTTTTTCCTTGATTTCTCTTCTTAAAAACGCGGGTTTTGACACTTTTGTTTTTGAAAACGCCAACCTGGCAGAAGAAGTTCAACGAAAAATGAACGTTACCGTAGAAGTGGCAAAACTTGCCGAAGCTGAAGTTCTCCGCTCACGCATGAATGAAGTTGCACTTGAATCAGGCTTTGTTAAAGATGAGCAGGAACTTAGCCTATGGAACCGCAACGTCAGCTTGGAACTTGCCAAATTAAGAATAAAAGGTGCCTCGGAAAAAAGAGACTTAATCATCGCTCAAGGCATCCAGACGCTTGATGACTTAGACCGCACAGTTAACCTCTTCATGGGCAGATTAAGAGAATGGTACGGCGTGTACTTCCCTGAGCTTGACCGCTTAATTGAAAAACATGAAACTTATGCTCGGCTCGTCATGAACTTAGGCTACAGAGAAAACTACACAGCAGAAGCCTTGGAAAAGGAAAATATTCCCAAAGAAAGAGCAGGATTAGTTGCGAAAGCCGCTGAATCATCCATGGGCGCAGACATCGCGGGACCAGACTTAGAGCAGATACAAGCCTTAGCCAAAAACGTGCTTGAATTCTATGAACTGCGCAAGAACATGGAGAACTACCTTGACAGAACCATGGAGGAAATGGCGCCTAACGTACGAGCAGTTGCAGGAGCACTTCTTGGCGCACGCTTAATAGCCATCGCTGGCAGCCTGCAAAACTTGGCTATGAGACCAGCAAGCACAATTCAAGTTTTAGGTGCAGAAAAAGCCCTGTTCCGCTCCTTGAAAACAGGCGCTAGACCGCCAAAACACGGCTTAATCTTCCAGCACACACTGTTGCATGATGCGAAAAGGTGGCAGAGAGGAAAAATCGCAAGAGTTATCGCTGGAAAACTAGCCATCGCCGCTAGAGTTGACGCCTTCGGAGGCCACTACATCGGAGACCGATTAAAAGCGGACATAAACAAGCGACTAGAAGAAATACGCGAGAAATACAAGGAGCCGCCGCCACCAAAAGAAAACAAACCGGGATTCGAACGCAGAGAACAAAGACCAGAAAGACAAGAGCAGCCATTTAGAGAACGCGACCGAGGCAGAAAGCGCCAAGGTGGTCAGAATTGGAGAAGAGACAGGCGTGCACGTCAAGGTTAAACCGCATCCACAGTTTAAAGAAATCTTCCAAGCCACGCTTGAAGATGGCGCACAACGGTTAGCCACACGCAACCTAACCCCTGGCTTGACCGTTTACGGTGAACGGCTTATCCGTTTTAAAAGCGTTGAGTACCGTGTTTGGGACGCTTTCAGAAGCAAACTAGCAGCAGCCATCATAAAAGGCGTACAAGTTGTCCCCATAGAACCTGGAAACAAAGTTCTTTATTTAGGTGCAGCCTCAGGAACCACGGCAAGCCACGTTTCAGACATTGTTGGCGAAAGTGGGCACGTTTACTGTGTCGAATTCGCTTCAAGGTCAATTCGAGATTTAGTTAACAATGTTGCTGCTTATCGACCTAACATTTCCCCGCTTCTTGAGGACGCACGCATGCCAGAAAAATACGCTATGTTCATCTCAGGCAAGGTGGACTCGATTTATTGTGATGTTGCGCAGCCGGAACAAGCTAAACTGTTAGCTGACAACGCAGACGTGTTCCTGAAACCAAATGGTTGGGTGATGCTGGCTGTGAAAGCGCAAAGCATCGACGTGACGATGGATCCAAACGCGGTTTACCAGCAGGAAGCCAAAGTTTTGAGGAACAGGGGTTTTGACGTTAAAGAGGTTGTACGCTTGGAGCCTTTTGACAAGGCGCATGCAATGATAGTAGCTCAAAAAATCTGATTTCAACGTTCAAATCAAACTGCACTTGGCTTTTGTTTTCTTTGTGACAGTAGTTTTTGGAAAAGCATTATAGCTTAGTATACTAAAGCCATTCATAATTAATGGTGCAGTTGAATAAAATGTTGATTGCTGGTGTAGACGAAGCTGGTCGCGGATGCGTTATTGGTCCCCTAGTAGTCGCCGGCATCGCGGTGAAAGTCGAGACTTTGCCTTTGCTCAGCGAGTTAGGAGTGAAAGACTCAAAGCTCCTGTCACCCAAGAAGCGTGAAGAGTTGTATCCTGAAATTATACGCTTAACCGAAAAATACCAGACAATAAAGATTCTTCCGTATCAAATTGACAAAGTAGTTGAAAGCGCCAGAAAACTGCATAAACTAAACAGGCTTGAGGCGCAGGCAATGGCACAGGTAATTGAAGCCTTAAAGCCCGACGAAGTCTACGTTGACGCAGCAGACACGGTTGAATATCGATTCAGAAATCACATTCAAGAATGCCTCAAAATCAAAACCAGAATCATTTCTAAACATAAGGCAGACAAGATTTTTCCAGTTGTTTCAGCCGCATCCATCATAGCCAAGGTGGAACGGGACAGAGAAATCGCAAGTTTAAAACTGGAATACGGCGACTTTGGCAGCGGATACTTAACTGACCAGAAAACAATGATTTTCCTGAAGCGATTATTGGAAAAAAATGGGGAGTATCCAAGTTTTGTTAGAAAATCGTGGAAGCCTGCAAAAAGAGCAAAAAATGAGAGAGGGACGTTGCAAAAGAAGCTTGCTTAACTATCCTTTAAACATAAAGATGTCTTTAGTTGTAGTCAAATATCTTTTCAAAAAGTCTACAATCCAGCATTAGTTATATAAATGTCGGCTACCTCTTTAATTATCAGGAACAGCGGGTTTTATACGGCGGTTATTTGATGAGTGAAAAGGACGTCACAAGATTTCTGCAAATTCTCGGTCTATCAAAAAGAGAAATTCAAGTTTACCTGTTCCTTGCCAAAAGCGGCGTCCAATCAACTAGCTTTGTAGCTAAAAGGCTTAAAATGGAACGTGTTCAAGCATACCGCACATTCAAGAAACTACAGGAGAAAGGCTTTATTGAAGCAACCTTGGAAAGACCTACACGTTTTACGATTGTTCCTTTTGAAGCGTTAGTGGACTCTTTTATTAATTCTAAAAAGAATGAAGTTGCCAACCTAAGCGAACAGAAACCGACTCTTTTAACGGCTTGGCAATCTATAAGCGCTCCTGAATCAGAATATCCATTGGCTAAATTCTCCATAATTACGGGTAAGAAGAAGATTCATGCTAAAATGTTATCTATGATTGAGGAATCGGAAGCTGAAGTTATAGTTTTAACAACCGCTTTAGGTTTCATTCAAGAAGACATTGCGGGAATCTTTGATTCAGCCGAAAGTTTTTCCCAAGAGCAGAATGTACCGTTTCAAATTATAACTGATATTTCCCATGAAAACTTAAAGGTTGCAGAAAGGATAGATAGGGATATTTCGGAAGAGAAATCAAACATTAAACTTCGTCATGTTGCTATGAGTTCAAAATTTTTCCCGCGCTTTTTGATTAAGGATGAAGAAGAAGCCATCTTGTATGCGCCTTTTGGCAATGAAGCATCCGTGCTGAATTTGGAAGATGAAGGTTTATGGATAAATGATAAAATGTTCATTTCCGTGCTGAAGGCTTTTTTCCTCCAAATGTGGCAAAGCGGAGTTGATGCTTCAAGGCGAATAGAGGAGTTGAAGAGTGGAATACCAATAGGCGAAACACTTGTCATTAAAGACGTTGAAGAAGCCTGGTCCAAAGTTACTAAGATTCTTGAATCAGCAAAAAAAGACATTGTAATAATCACTTCATCCCAAAGCATTAACCGTCTGGCTGAAGATGACCCATTAATAAAATACTTCAAAAAAGGCTTAAATGTTCGAATAATGGCGTCAATAGACTTAGACAACCTTGAACCAGCACAAAAACTTTCAACTAGTTATGAAGTCAAGCATGTGCCAATCAGCTACCTAACAATGATGCTTGTTGATAACAAGCACCTGTTCATGTTTAAGATGCCGCCGTTAAGCGATTTGGGTACTGAATCTGCCTTTTACTTGGCTGACACCTTCTACTCCAGTGATCCCAGCCAAATTGAAAGAGTAAGCGAAATGCTTAATGATATTTGGAAGAGAGGAATCGACATCTCGGAAATCAGCAACCAAGCGGGCACTAAACTTCCAATAGTTGAGATTTCAACAACTGAAATAGTGGCTAAACTTGTTGACAAAATGTTGCAAAACAATGTTACTTCAGTTCTGATAACTGAGCATCATAAGCCAGTCGGGGTAATAAACGACAGGGACATTTTGAAGGAAATAGTTGAAGAACACAAGGACCCTAAGAAAACACTTGCAAAAGACCTCAACTACACGCCGCTTATAATTCTTCAAGGAAACGAATCAATGATTACAGCCATGAAGCTTATGGAGGAAAAGGGCATAAAGCGAGCTGTCATGGTTAAAAACGGGCAACTTATAGGAATGTTAACGGAAAATGTTGCTAAAAGGGTTGCCCTGCAAGTTAAAGCCTCTGTTTCATAAACTAGTTTTAACGTTAAATTGTCAATACTAAAGGTTAATAGGCGTTTTTGAAAGGCAAACGATATTAATATTATACGTTACCCTTTAATCCGAGGAATAATCCAATTGAAGCTAAGAACGCCCATAATTATAGTGAATTTTAAAACTTATTTAGAGTCGACAGGTAAAAAAGCCGTTGAACTTGCTCAGCAAGCTGAAAAAGTAACCAAAGAGACAGGCGTTATGATCGCGGTGGCACCTCAATTTGCAGATATTGCTAAGGTAGCTGAATCAGTTGAGATTCCTGTTTTCGCTCAGCATATAGATCCGATTAAACCTGGAAATTGCACAGGTCACGTTCTTGCTGAATCCGTTAAGGAAGCAGGTGCAGTTGGAACTTTAATTAATCATTCTGAAAGGCAACTTAAACTCCCAGAGATCGATGCAATTATCGCGTTGGTTCGTGAAAAAGGTCTCACCTCTTGCGTGTGCGCTAATAACCCAAATGTAAGCGCTGCCGCGGCTGCAATGCGACCCGACATTGTTTCCATTGAACCTCCGGAGCTTATTGGCACGGGAATCGCAGTTTCCAAAGCGCAGCCCCAAGTAGTTACTAACACAGTTAAACTTGTTCACCAAATCAACGCTAACATAACTATTCTATGTGGCGCGGGGATAAGTCAAGGCGAAGACGTTTCAATAGCTTTGAAGCTTGGAACACAAGGCGTGCTTGTTGCAAGCGGCATAGTGAAAGCGAAAGACCCATATAGTATTCTACGTGCATTTGCCGACGCGACAAAACAGTAATTGTGTGAGCAACCTTGAAAGTTGAAGCCGAATGTGAATCTTGCTTACTTGCACGGGCAACGACGCAAACCTACCAAGCTACAACAAACCCTGCCTTACGTTTCAGATGTCTCGCTGAAGTTGTTAAACTGTTAAATCGGGAATTCAAACCCACGTCGGTGGCGGCGGATTTAGGCACAAAAAGAGACCGCATAATTAAACAGTTAACAAGCAATAATGACCCGTATATGCGAAGCAAGAAAGCGGCTAACGAGAAAGCGTTGAAAATGCTGCCGCGCGCAAAAAAGCTTGTGGAAGAGGGTAATAATCAGCAGGAACGGTTCAAGAAAGCATGTCTCTGTGCCATTGTGGGTAATATTATGGAGTTCGATATTCCAGGCCACAAATTCAACTTGAATAATTTGTCCGGTTGTTTTAGAGAAGCAGCTAAAGACTTGGTTATAGATGATATTGACAAAGCTTACGAGTTAGCAAAGAAGGCAGATAGCGTTCTTTACTTAGCGGATAACGCTGGAGAAATCGTTTTTGACACGCTACTAGTTGAACAGTTAAAAAACATGGGGTTAAAAGTAACTTATGTCGTTAAAGGCGGACCAGTTATTAACGATGCCACTTTGGATGATGTTGCGCTCTCAGGCATGGATAAAATAGCCGACGACGTATTGACCACTGGAACCGACGCGGTTGGTTTACAAAAAAAGGAAGTTTCACCTGAATTCTTGAAAGTTTATGATGCTGCAGAACTGGTTTTCGCCAAAGGCATGGGTTACGCTGAAACCCTCACCGAGTACAAGTTAACGAAGCCTCATTTGCTTTTATTCAGAACAAAATGTGTTCCAGTAGCCAATTATTTCTGTGTTCCACGCGATAAAAACGTTGCCAAGTTGATGCTATAAAAAATGAATCTGCCCACCATAACCTTCACTCAAGAAACGCTCACCCATTTTGAAGATGTTATTGATAAGGAATGGCTCATAACCAATGGATTAGGCGGTTACGCTTCTTCAACAGTGCTGGGCATTAACACTAGGAAATATCATGGTTTGTTGGTCGGGGCGTTGCATCCGCCGGGCGACCGCACCGTGTGCCTATCAAAGCTGGATGAGGAAGTTTTTGTGGGTAACGGCGTTTACCAGTTGGGAGCTAACGAGTTTCGTGACGTGCTTTATCCGCAGGGTTACAGGTTGATTAGAGGGTTTTCAATTTCGCCTTTTCCCACGTACATCTATGGTGCTGGCAGTGTTGATGTTGTTAAGACGATTTGTGTGCCCAAAAACAAGAACGCTGTCTCAGTATTCTATAAGGTTTCTAACAAGAATATTTTTGAGGCTAAGGTTAGAATTTATCCGCTTTTAACCTGCAGACACTTTCACTCTGTCGTTGACCGACGGAAAACACCATTGAATTTCACACAAAAAAGCAGCGCCAAAGAACTAGAAGCAGCCTTTCACCGTCCAGAAACCACAATCGTTTGCCGTTCAACTGATGGGGAATTTAAGGAGAAAATTAATTGGATAGACCGCCTGTTCTATCGCGTTGAAGCTTTCAGAGGAGAAGCCAGCATTGATGATTGTTTTCAGCCGGGCTACTTTGAAGTGCAGGTTTCAGCTGAAACGGAAAAGGAGTTTGCGGTGACAGCAGCGGTTAGCCATGAAAGCCAAGCAGCAAGAGAGGTTTTGGATGCTGTAGGAAGCACAATTTTAGAGGTTAAAGACAGCTTGAATCGTGAGCAAAAGCGAAGCAGTGACTTGCTGGTTAACTTTTACAGTTTACACCCTGAAGTTCCAATGAGCGATTGGCTAAGCTGGGTTCTTTTAGCCGCAGACTCCTTCATAGTTGAGAACACCATGGGCAAGAAATCAGTCATTGCTGGGTACTTCTGGTTTGAACCATGGGGCAGAGATACTTTCATTTCCCTGCCTGGTCTGATGCTGGTAACTGGCAGATTCAGCGACGCAAAAGATATTCTACAGAATTTTATTTTGTACTGCAAAAACGGGCTTATTCCGAATTTTGTGGCTGATAAGTCTGGTGAGCCAGCTTACAACACAGTTGACGCCACCCTCTGGTATGTTAACGCTGTGCTGCAATATCTAAAGTACACCGGCGACTTTGAGTTTGTTCAAGAAGAGTGGGAAAATCTGCAAGCAATAGTTGATTATCATGAGCGGGGCACGTTGTTTGGTATTCGCTTGAATTATGACGGCTTGATTATGCATGGTTCAAGGCTTACGTGGATGGATGCGGCGGTTGATGGCAAAGAGATTACGCCTAGAGTTGGGAAAGCTGTGGAAATTCAAGCTTTATGGTACAATACACTGCGTCTTATGGAGTTGCTGGCAAACAAGTTTGGCGAGAAAGCTTTAGCTGAGAAATACTCTGTGATGGCAAATAAAACTAGCAAAAGCTTTAATGAAAAGTTCTGGAACGCTGAAGCAGGTTGCCTCTTTGACGTTCTGGAAGCTAACGGTGCTGATGCGTCGCTTCGTCCAAACCAGATTTTTGCGGTCTCATTGGACTTTTCGATGCTGGGCAAGGATAAGAGCGAGCGGGTTGTTGATGTGGTGAATCGTGAGCTTGTGACGCCTTATGGCTTGCGTACTTTAGCGTTAAATGACCCTAAATTTGCTGGCAAATGCTTTGGCGATAGGTTAAGCAGAGACAACGCTTATCATAACGGTACGATTTGGCCTTGGCTGCTAGGGCCTTTCATAACTGCGTATTTGAAAGTTAACAGCTACACCGCTGAATCACGTGAGTACGCACTGAAAAATCTTATTTTGCCCTTTTTCACCATCGGAATCCATCAAGCTGGGTTGGGAACAGTAAGCGAAATATACGATTGCGACCTACCCAACACGCCGAGGGGTTGCATTGCGCAAGCGTGGAGTGTGGCTGAGCCCCTAAGAGCTTACATTGAAGATGTGCTGCTGGTTAAACCGAGATATTGGAAGGCAATTTTTGGAACTTAGGGTTTTATTGCTTTTCTGAGGCTGTCAGCGGCGGTTTCTGGCGTAATAGTGTTTATGTATGTTCCTGTGCTTATCTCGAACCCTGCCCAAATTGATAGTTTGGGGTAAACTTCCAAGTGCCAATGATAATGGTCTTTTGCTTCTTTGTTTATGGCTAAGTGGAAACCGTAATTGTAGGGTGGGTCGTTTACTAGGTCTTTTAAGGCTTTGAGGCTTGCCTTGAGGGTTTGTGCGAAGGCTGAGACCTCAGGTCGCGTTAGGTCAAGGATACTTGGCGCGTGTTTTTTGGGCATTATCCAGAATGCCATTGGGTTAATGCTTGCGTAAGGAGCAAAAACTATGAAATCATTATTCTCAAGCACGAACCTTGGGCCCTTCACTTCTTGCTCGATTATGTCGCAAAAAACACATTTCGCATGTTTGTCATAGAACGCTTTACTTGCCTCTAACTCTTCTTGGATGATTGAAGGAACCATAGGCATCGCAATTATTTGGCTATGCGCATGAGAAAGCGAAGCGCCAGCTTCCTGTCCATAATTTCTAAAAATTGAAACGTATTTGACGTAGGGTTTTGCGCTTAACTCTCTGAGCCTCTCAATGTACGTAGTAATGGCCAGTTCCAACTGTGGCAGTTCAGCGTCGGCTGGGTCCTCATCATGATTTGGGGATTCAATTATAACCTCATGGTGCCCAATCGCGTAGCCAAAACATTCGCTCTTTATGATTTGTGTTTCATCTTCAGGCTGCCTAGGTGGACTGAACGCAGGGAAAAGGTTTGGGATGCAGCGGACAAGCCAGTTTTTTGGGCGTTCACCAACCAGCGGGTCTTTAGCCTTTTTTATTTCGCCATTCTCTTTCAAGTATAGCATCATGGCTGGCGGCGTCATGTGTTCATTGCCAACGCACATTGGGCAGACCGTGCTTTTGGCAGATTCATTTTTTTGTTTGGCAAAATCGTTGGGTCTGCGGCTTCGTTCTGTCGCGATTACGACCCAGCGGTTTAGTAAGTAATCTTTTCTCAGTTCATTGTAAGGCATACATTAGGCACCTAGACAAATTTTCATCTATTTTTTTAATACTATAGAAACTCTCACTTAAAATTTTTACCACGTACATCCTTAGGCTACAATGTACGTAGTAGGTGCTTAAATGTACGTAGTAAAAGAAAAGCCTCCTGAAGATACGTTGGCGATTTATCCCCTAAAATCAGATTTCCGAGGCATTGGAAGGTTTTATATCTCTCCTTGCCATAGTTTGAGCAACTGGCTTTATAGCGCTGAGAACTATGATTGATAAATCAGGTTCAAAAATGCGTCTAACTCAATTAAAGGCAGGATTAAACAAGTGGCGAATAGCCTTTTTGGTTTTTGCGTTATCCTACGCCGTTTTGCTTGTGCTGAATCTTTCCAATATGCCGATGCAGTGGGATGAGGTTGTCCACCTGAATGGCGGATTATATTTAAAAATGGGACTATACGACAAATTTATCAATAACTCGTTTTATCCACCGCTTTTTGATTCCATCACCATGGTTTTCTATAATGTTTTTGGCGTAAGCTTGGTTTCTGGTAGGCTGGTTTCAGCTGTTTTTTCTGTTCTTTCGCTTTGGGCAGTGTTTGAATTTGCCTACGGTATGTACGGCGGAAAAGCCGCGTTAATCTCAGCTGTCTTATTGGGGATTATGCCAGGTTACTTTTGGCTTTCACGCATGGCTTTGTTAGAAGTGATGCTTGTTTTCTTTTTTACGTTGTCATTGCTTTTCTTTTATCGTTGGCTAAATAACCATCAGAATAAAATGTTAGTTTTCAGCGGTTTAGCTTTAGGCTTGGGCTTTCTGACAAAGTATCAGGTGCTTGCTGCGGGAGCTGTGATGATTGTTAGCTTAGTAATTTTAGGCTGGGGTCAGCTTAAACGGTTGTTTTCAAAGTTTACTCTGTTGATAGTTACTGCGGCAATAGTGATTATCCCCTGGATTATAATTGCCTACCAAGTTTACGCTTCTCAAATTTTAAACCAATGGATATACGCTCTGCAAATGGGCAACCCTGAAAAGTCACTCTACAGCATCCGTTTTCCGCTTCCTATATTTTATTTAGTGGAAATGACTTGGCCCTACAATGATATTCATCCAATTTCGCTCTTGCTCTACATTGTAGGTCTGCTTGGTTTAGGCTTGTTTGCTTGGAGACGAAAAAAAGAAGACAAATTTGTTTTCATCTGGTTTGTGAGCGTTTTCGTTTTCTTTACATTGATAGAGAATAGGCAGTGGCGTTATGTACTACCGCTGTTTCCAACCTTGGCAATCTCAGCATCAGCCTTTATTTTATTCGTTTATGGTAAGGCACAGAACACTTGGAAGGGGCACGTAAGCGTAAACAAGAAACGAGCCGCCAAATTTGCCGCTGGATTATTCATAACTTTCCTGGCGGTTGCAATGGTTTACAGTATAAGTGACAATTACTCTATAGTTGCAAAATACAACATCCAAATTGACATCAAGGATGCTACAAACTACGCCATCACCCGTGACTCTGCAAACCAGTCAATAATGGTTCTTTGCCCATTCAACTTTTTCAGCCAAGACATGGTAAACTTCTACCTTTGGGCAGACGGCAAGACCCAAATCCAAACCTACCAGTACCCGCAGTTACCAGTTGACACCTACACGCCGACCTTCAACATAACCGAATTCATCGGCTTATGCAAACAGGACAACGTAAAGTTCGTTTTCACCTATGAGAACGGGGGCACAGTGCCCTACTTCAACACGACGCTGAACTTGCACCAAATCTATGAACAGATATATGATTCAAGCAACTTTTCTCAAATTTCACCCGATGCCACGTTTGGTTCTGATCCAAGAAGAATTTTCATTTTAAACTTCACTGGTTAAAGTTGACCTTCAATACTTAACCCTGCAAGGATAAAAAGCGGCTCCTTTAATTTTTAGGATCTCGCATGGATAGAGACTAGCAAATATGTTAAATTAAAAAGTCCTTTTTATAAAGAAATTTCCAAACCACCATCGTTTTAAGTGAAATATGGAAAATTTTATTTTCAAAACGTTGCTAATGAATTAAGTGTTAGATAAGAAGCTAGCAAGATAATCAAAGTTCCAATTAGCTCATGTTTGAATGGTGAAAGGGGGTGTAAATGTGCTTGATAAGGACAGCATTAGAAAACTAGTTAGTGAAAATTATCCCTTGTTAAGCGTTCTAATTGGGGTTGTGCTCGTTTCTTTTTCAATAGGTCCTTATCAAAACGGGGATACGCAATGGGAATACGAAGCTGCAATGGGAGTAATTAAATGGGGCATGCCCTATGTGAACACTTTTGGCAATATAATGAACCAGCCACCATTAGGCTTCTATATTGAAGCATTGTTCTTCAAAGTCTTTGGCTTGTCAATCGACACGGGCGTAGCTTTAGTAACGTTGTTTGGGCTTGGATGCATTGTCTTGGTATACAAAATAGGCAAGGATTTGTATGGCAAGTCAACAGGGTTGTTCGCAGCTGTGCTCTTTGCTTTAACCCCGTGGGAGCTCGTTCTTTCGAGAAGCTTCCTCATAGATGTGCAATGTCTGTTTTTTAGTCTGCTTTGTCTATTTGTTGGAATCTTGGCTATTCGCAAGGATTCAGTTAAGCTTTTTGTGGTTTCAGGGGCTTTTTTCGCTGCTGCTTTTCTGACGAAGTTATTCGCCGCCTTTATACTTATTCCACTGTTGTTGTTGTACGTTTATTATCGACCGAAGAATCCAAGACGTATACTTAGCCAGTTGGTAGCTTTTTCCTTACCTGCGCTATTATTTTCTTTCTTATGGTATCAAGTAATTTCAGGGCAAGGGATACTTTCTGTTTTCAATCATGGTGATTTTATAAACCATAATTCCAGCGAGGTTATTCCTTCGTACCTATTTGTCGTCAATTTTCTTGTGAATTACGGTTTGGGATGGTTTTTCATAGATGCAGCAATCTTGTCCTTGCTCATCTGTTTAATGCAGAGAAGCTTATTTCATAAGTTACTTGTTTTTGATTTAATTTGTTTGGCAACTATAATATCTGTGGTAAGCGTCAACACTTTTTTGGGAGTCGTTCTGAATCTTAAAGCGCCTTATACTGACGCCTTTAAGTTTGATTATCAGTCCTTGCCTTTCTTCAGTTTGTTAGCAGCGTCATTGGCTGGCAAAAGCCTTTCATTGTTTAAATCAGCAAAATCAAAGGTGAAACTGAACAGGCTACTCTTCGTTTTGGCCGCTTTGGCGGGGCTGATTTTGCTGGGGGCGTCAATACTTTTCAACATGTATTATGCGCATATGTTTTCCACATGGGATTATTTGCTGTTCAGAGTGGAGAGGAACATTAATTTGGGTTATTCTCTTTTTAATCCCTCGCCAATAGGCACATATAGCTTTCTAATGAGCCTTCAGTATTTGGGGTTCGCATTTGTGTTATCTGGACTTGTCTGGGCAAGTAGGCACAAACTTAGCTTTTTACTCAGGCTAGCACGCCGCTGAATAAGATGGAAGTTTATAGATTTTTCACATGAACACCATATTCGACAGAGACTTCACAGAACCAAAATCTACCTATAATTAAGGTGGCTATAGTCAAAGAAAGAGCATTAGAGTTTCAAAGGCTTTGGCAATGCTTTTTCTTTATTTTTAAGGATGAAAGTATAAGTGCGAGGGTAAAAGCATATATCTGTTGACTTGTCCTCATTATTTTTCACTTTAAGGCAAACTAGGCGGAAATATGGCGTTAGCGGATAAAATCCTAAAGCTCAAGAAAGAAAAGAAAGCTGTGATATTGGCTCATAATTACCAAAGGCCAGAAATCCAAGACATAGCTGACTACGTCGGCGACAGCATTGAACTGAGCCGCAAAGCTGCAGAGGAAAAAGACGCTGAAATGCTTGTTTTCTCAGCTGTAGATTTCATGGCTGAATCAGCAGCAATATTAAACCCAGACAAGAAAGTTCTTTTGCCCTGTTTAGGCGCAAGATGCCCCATGGCGCAGATGCTTACGGTTGATGAGATAAAACGCGCTAAAGCCCTTTATCCAGATGCTCCAGTAGTGCTGTACGTGAATACTTTGGCTTTATGCAAAGCTAACTGCGATGTTTGCTGCACCAGCGCCAACGCTGTGGAAGTCATAAAATCTCTCGATGCAGAAACAATACTGTTTGGTCCAGACCGCAACCTAGCCGAATACGTTTCCGAGAAGACTGGGAAGACGCTTATTCCGATTCCTGAATGGGGATTTTGCCCAACGCACCTGCTTTTCCAGCCTGAAGACGTGAAAGTCCTAAAGATGCAGCATCCAGATGCTTCTGTTATGGTTCATCCTGAATGCAGTTCTGAAATGCGGAAAGTAGCTGACTACGTTGGCAGCACTTCAAAAATGTGCCGTTATGCCAAAGAATCCAACGCTAAAAACTTCATTGTCGGCACTGAAGAAGGCATCCTACATCGCTTGCGCAAAGAGAATCCGGAGAAAAACTTTTACTTAGCTTATGAAGGTGCAATATGCCCAAACATGAAGCTAACAACGCTTGATCGGCTTTACGCTGCGTTGAAAGAGGAGAAGCATGTGGTTAAGGTTCCTGAAGCGGTTGCAAAGAAAGCTCGTGCTTCGTTGGAGAGAATGTTTCAGGTTTAAACGGTTACTATCATTGTTTTGAGGATTTTTACTCCTCTTCTTGTAGTTAATTCATCGCTTAACTCGTGTATTTCTGAAGCTTTACCTTTAACAGCTATGGCTTCTAGGCAGTCTCGTTCGCCAAGGTGAATGTGCATGGTCGACGAGATCAGTGAAGAGTGATGGTGTTGCGTTTCGGTTAGTTCGCTTTCAAGTCCTTTCACTTCATGATCGAAAACCATGAGTAAAATGCCTGTTTGGGTGCTGTCTTCCTCTTTAAGCCATTTCCGTTCCGAAACGTATAGTCTTACTGCGTCTTGTATTGCTTTGCTGCGGCTTTCGTAGCCCATTTTGCTTATGACTTCGTCGAAGTCTTTGAGTAGTTCAGGTGGGAATGTTACGCCTATTCGGGTGACTTTTGACATGGACATCGCTGATGAATGTGAGTGTTTTGTACCTAAAAGCTTTTATATGTTGAGTAACACGAATTTTGGAGAAAGTGTTACTGGAAGGCTAAGGATTGACGGATAAACTTTCGGCACTCAATCTCTCACGCAACGAGAAAATCAAGATAGCCATAATTTTCTCAATACTATTAACCGTCACTTCACTTGGCTTCTCCGCAGCATTCGTCATTGGAAAAATCGCAGTGGTCCTCGCAGGTCTTGGAATAGTGGCTTATGTCTTTGGTTTGCGTCATGGCGTTGATGCTGATCATATAGCAGCCATCGATAACACGACAAGAAAGCTGATGCAGGAAGGAAAGCGTCCATTTACGGTTGGAATGTGGTTTTCTCTTGGGCATTCCACGGTCGTCGTTGCCCTCATCATCGGCTTAATAGTGGCAACACGGGCTGTCGCGACTAACATTCCTGCTCTCCAAAGTGCAGGTGCAGTAATCGGGACCCTAGTCTCAGGAAGCTTTCTTTGGATTATCGGCTTCATTAATGCCGTCATCGTGATTGGCATTTACAAGATTTTCCAGACGCTGAAGCAAGGTAAACTAAATCAGGCTGAACTCGACAATTTGCTCGAAAATCGTGGATTCATGAACCGCTTCTTCCGTCCACTCTTCAAAATCATAAGCAAACCTTGGCACATCTACCCAGTTGGCGTGCTATTCGGTTTAGGATTCGATACTGCAAGCGAAGTTGCCCTCATTGCCATAAGCGTTGGAATCGGCGTTTCCACAAACATTCCTCTGTACTATATCCTTATTCTTCCGCTACTGTTTACCTGTGGCATGGTCACAATAGACACTGCAGACGGCGTTGCAATGAGAGTAGCTTACGGCTGGGCTTTCCTCAACCCCATACGAAAGATATACTACAACTTGACAGTCACAGTCATATCAGTGCTTGTTGCATGGGCAATAGGCACCGTGGAGCTTTTACAGGTGCTTTCAAGTGAATTAAACCTTAACGGGTTGTTCTGGAACTGGCTTAACGCGCTCAATTTTGAAATGATAGGTTTCGGAATAGTGGCCATCTTCGTTGTGTCTTGGCTGGTTTCTTTCGGCTACTGGCAATACAAGCAATTTGATAAGACAGTCCCGTTTAACCAGATACAGCAATCTTCAATAAACGCAAAAACTTAGCTAAAAGAGGCAAAGAAATGCCAGAACCAAATGAACTCACAGCACTCATCGAATTCGCACGCAAACTACACGGACACGTAGGACCATTCTTGGTTATCGGCTTAAAGATGGGTGCTGCAGCCAAAAAAGCCCTAAACATCTCCGATGCAGAATGCACGCTTCTCAGGGCAGAAGTTGCTTTGCCGTTGCATCCGCCGTTTTCCTGCTTGCTCGACGGCATACAGGTTTCAACAACCTGCACAATAGGCAACCAAAGACTCAAATTCAAAAACTCAAAAACCATCCAAGCAACCTTCACGAGCGAAAAAAATGCAAAAACAGCAAAAATAACACTTACACAACACTTCAGGGAGCAATTGGAACAGAAGCTAAAGCAAGATAAACTAGACGAAGCGTTCGCTTGGGAACTCGCCGAAATGCCTGAGAACCAACTCTTCAACATTACCCTTGAGTAGTTTAGAACCAATAGTGTTTTTAGCAGCCCAGCGTTGAAATTAATGAAGAATCATGCAAGACCTCGAAATAGCCAAAAAGCAACTCTATGATAAGCAGCTAACGCTTGTTATAGTGAAAAACGGGCAAGTATTCTTCCAAACGGACTCGCACAGAATCTCTGGTTTTATAGGCGCCATAGAAAAATTCGACACTGATTTAAACGGTGCCTCGGTGGCTGATCGAGTGGCTGGCAAAGCATTAGCGCTACTATGCGTTTACGCTGGAATACATGAAGTTTACGCTGAAGTTTTAAGCAGGAAAGCCAAAGCAGTGTTTGAAGAGAACAAGGTGCCCTGCGAATGGAAGCAGTTGGTGGACAATGTTCTTGACTTAAACAAGACTGATACGTGTCCCTTCGAGAAGGCTGCCGCGGGCATTTCTGACCCAAAGGATTCTTATGCCGTATTCAAGGCTTTGTTGGAGAAAATGAAGCATTGTAAATAGATTTTTAGAAAGCAAACCATCCTCTCGCAAAGAATACCGTGAAATAACATAGAAGCGCTAAAGATACAACGGCAACCGCAATTGTTACCGATTTTCTACGTGCAAGTAAGCCAAAAAGCATGAACATTGGAAACATTGTCATAATATAGCGAGGCACGCTTAGCCACCATGACTCTGAAACACTCAGCGCCCAAATAAGAAACATGTACAAAATGTACGCTGGGCGCAAGCGCTTCCAAACGCTAACACCAAGAATCATCAATCCAAAAATAGCGAAGGCTAGTTGTGCAGCACCGATAGTTATGTTGCTTGGGTAAGACGCGGTTGTTGCCCAACTATAAGTAGCCATTACACCACTCTTGGGGTCAAACCTGTTACTCCAATGTGTAGACTCTATCGTCATATATGTAAACGGGTTCCCAGTCACCTGATAGTTAATGCTGAGGTAAATCAGATACCCTGCCAAAGCTGAAAAAACCCATAAAATGTTTAGGTCTAATTTCTTTGGTTTCCAACCTCTCTGATGAAAATACTCAACCAAAAGCACAGGCATAAGAGACAATCCAGCAAACCTTGTTAACGCGGCAAATAAACTGGTTAAACCTGCAAACTCCCATCTCCCTAATCGTGCGCAATACATGCTGGCGATAACTAAGGCAAAGAAGAGCCCCTCGGTGTAAGGGGCTGAGAGAAAGTATGCGGTGGGGAAAACACTGAGGAAAAGCACCGCTTTCACAGCTACACCATCGTTGAATTCTAGTTTGGCTAGCTTGTATAGGTAGAAGAAGCCAATTAGGCTGCAAACATTTGAAATTATTAACGCAGACAGCGTAGCATAATTAAAGTCAACCGTAAAGAGGCGAATCAGAATGGGGTACAAGGGGAAAAACACGATGAAATTCGCTGCGTCGCCTGTGTTGACATACCAGTTCTTAGCGATGTCAACGTAGTGTGGGGCATCCCACTTGTTGAACATGTCCATAACTATTGACAGCGGTGGGTGGGGACCAGTGTTTAAGTATGTGGTGATGAAGCCGACGGCTAAGACCAAAATTTTAGCAGCTAAAACTATGAGAATAGCTAACTTTACTGAGTGAGGAATCTTTTGGATTTGCTCTTTTAAGTTTAATTTCACCGCTTGATTTTCCTTCAATTTTTTTGAGGCAACTATTTACCGCGTGAAGTAGTAATACTGCTTGATTTATCGCTTTTTTGGTTTTAGTACAAAATAGGAGGCAAACGCGCTTAAGCATTCAAGAGCCTTTATATCAAACAAACTTTAAAATACTCTATGAAAAAGGAGTCAAAACAAATGAGCACTGAACCTTTTCATGTAACCGATGCAAATTTTGAAGAAACAATCAAGAAAAACAAGCTAGTTTTTGTTGATTTCTGGGCTAACTGGTGTGGTCCGTGCAGAGCCTTAGCTCCAACAATCCAGGAATTAGCAAAAGAGTACAGCGGGAAAGCCTTAATCGGCAAACTTGACGTTGACGAGAACCCAGTTACGGCTGAGCGTTTCCAAGTTTTCAGCATACCGACAATGATAATTTTCAAAAACGGAGCGGAAACCGAAAGACTCGTGGGTTTATGCCCAAAAAGCAGAATAGCTGACACGATAAAGAAACATTCAGAGTAGCCTTAGGAACTTTTCATTTTTTCATACATTTTATCAAAAGTCCAGCGAATGCTCGACTTAAGCTCTTTCAACCGTTCATCATCAACGTTTCTAATTATTATTTCCCTTATCAAATCGCCTTCGCGCACAATGTTATAAGAGAATATCTTATCCGCTGTTAACTGCCCCAACCTGACTAGTTCGCTGTCTTTTTCCTGCATTTTAGCGAAGACTCTTTCAACAAGAAAATTGCCGAAAGGCGGCGTGTTAACACTGAAATTTTTGCTTTCATCAGGCAACACGTGCATAGCCTGCTTATCAAAATAAATCAGTGCCAAAGGTTCATCCGTCATAGTTTTCAACGGTATAACGCTTTCCGGTTCAGGCATATGTTGTACAGCAGGCTTTGGCGCTTCAGGCTCTTGTTTTGGCAAAATAACCTCTACAGGTACAGGAGCTTCAGGAGCTTCTTTGATGTCCCCACGCCTGAAGCCTTTATCAAGCAAAATAGAATTAACCGTATCCAAGGCAGCCTCAGCCTCTTTAGTTTCAGCCGTTAATTTTTCAAGTTGTTCTTCAAGCCGCTTTTTGAATGCGATGAGTGATTTCATTTTTTCTGTGTCTTGAGCCAAGGCAGTACACGCACATGCAGTATTTTAGCGGTTGATGCTTATCAGTTTTAGCTTTTCTATGCTTGTGGAGGTTCGCTGATTTTCTTTAGTTGCCCACGATACATCTCCACAATCTCCTTTGAAGTAGTCGCGTCTTCAGGGCTCTTGTCAGTTCGGTATTTACCGGTGAAACGTGGAAAACGAATCGCCAAACCACTTCCCTTGCGTATTGAATCCATAGCGCACGTGTGAATAGGGCTTAAAGTGATTTCGGCACCTAAAATCTCAAGCACCAAATTGGGTTCAAACCAGACATCCGCCTCCAACGTTGACTGGACACGGGAGTTCTTGCGGGGAATTACATGCTTCTGAAGCGTTTCGTGAAGCGTTTTAAGGTCTTTGTCTGTGAAGCCCGTGCCGCATTTGGTTACGGTTTCAAAAGTGTCCGCTTCATCGTCATAGGTAGCCAAAAGCAAAGCACCGTACGTTCCCACCCGTTTTCCTCTGCCGTGAAAAGCACCAACCACCACAAGGTCTACTGTGTCGGTCATTTCGCTTTTGTAGTCGCGCTTGTATTTTATCCAGAGCCAACCGCGGCTTCCCGCTTGGTAAACTGAGTCTTTCCCGACGGATTTGCACATTAACCCTTCGCAGCCCTTCTCTATGGCTTCCTCAAAGAAATCCTCAAGCTCTTTTGAGTTCTTGACTAGTTTTTGAATGGCGGGTTTTATGCGGTCGCTTTCTTTCACGATTTTTTCCAGTGCTTTGCGCCTTTGAGGGAAAGGTTCAAGGGTTAAGTCTTTGCCGTCAACGTAAAGCGCTTCAAACGCGAATAGTGAAATAGGATATTGTTCTATAGCTGCTTCAACACCGTACTTGCGTCTTCGATGCATTAGCTCTTGAAATGGGCGCATATCACCTGTTTCTAAATCAATCGCGACACATTCAGCTTCTAAAATGGCTTCTTTTGCAGCTATTTTTTCTTTGATTAATTCAACCGCGTCTGGATACTGGTCAGAAATGTTCTCTAAACGCCTAGAAAACAACATCACTTTGCCTTCTTTCTTGTGCGCTTGCACCCGCTCGCCATCATACTTGTATTCAGCTACACATTTGCCGCCTAGTTTCTCCAAAATCTCTTCAGGCGAAGCCAACCGCTCTGCCAGCATGGGTCTTATGGGTTCAAAAACCATAACTTGAAACTTTTTGAGTCCGTCCAAACCTTTCTCGGCTACTTCGCTTGCAACTCTGCCAAGGTCAGAAGAAATGTTATACGCTCGCTCAATGAGTTCGCGAGCTTCCTTTCCGCCGCCGTAGGCTATTGCCAACGCATCAAGCATCGTCATGTCCGCTATGCCTAAGCGAAGGTTACCAGTTACCGTTCGGATTATCCATTTTGCCTCTTTCGGCGAGGCATCAGACAAAAGTCCAGCTAAAAGCGCCATTTTCGACTCAACCGCGCCTGAACCTGAAGTTTTAGCCATTTTGTCAAGCGTCTCGTAAACATGCTCCACCGTAAGCTTTTTTGTAAAGAAAGTTGACTGTTTGCGTTTTGCTAAAAATTTCCCTGAGGTTTCGCCGATGTCTCCGCTCTTCTGCAGGTCTGATTGAATTTCACTTTCTCTCTGTCCTGAAGCACGGGCTAAGGCTTTTATGGCAAGTTTTTCTGCAATGCCCATCTCTACGCCCATGAAGTCGGGGTATAGTTTGCCTTGCGTTAAGTAAACAACCTTTGAAATCACGTTTACAGGAGTATTTTTTAGTAAGCCAACTAGCAGGTCGGTCATTTCTAACCGTTTAGTGGTGGCCTCAATTTTTTCGTACTCATCAGCGATAATGGCGTAATCCATAATTTTCGCTCAAAGAAATACTGATTGCAGAACTATTAAAATTAACACCATAGCTTAATAGAAGATCATATAAACCGAGCAATCGCTATCTAAAAACCATGAACGCTTGCGTATTATACTTTTCAAGAACAGGAAATACCAAGCGCCTAGCAGAAGCAATAGCTGACACAGTAAAAGCAGCCATTTTCAACATAGCGTCAACTGAGCCATCAGCCATCGAAAACTTTGACCTCTTAATCCTAGGCACGCCTGTTGAGGGCTCCAGACCTGCAAAGGAAACTTTAGCTTTCATAGAAACTATGCCTAAGAAAGAAGGCAAAAAAGCAATCCTGTTTTGCACTTGCGCTTTTTGGAAGGGCAGTACTTTTAAGATTTTGGAAAAGCAGTTAGCCAGCAAAGGCTATAAATCCATATTGAGTGTTTCTAAAAAAGGGATGAAGCCAGATAAAGAAGCCGATTTCTCAGACGTTCTTAGTGAAGTAAGGAAGGTATTGGAAAAGCAGTAACTATAATCAAGAAAGTAAGCTCTCGCGATTCAATCATTCAACGTTTGCGGTCTAACGTTCCTTATTTTTACTGCTTAAATAATCTTTAATCATCTTGTCGTGTTCAAACGCCAGCGGTTGCGGCAGTTCTTTTAGGCTGAAGATTTGGATTTCTTGGATTTCGCTTTCTTGCTTTTTGATTTCTCCGCCGACGGTTTTAAC
This sequence comes from Candidatus Bathyarchaeota archaeon, assembly GCA_963715865.1. Classification (GTDB taxonomy): domain Archaea; phylum Thermoproteota; class Bathyarchaeia; order Bathyarchaeales; family Bathycorpusculaceae; genus Bathycorpusculum. The sequence continues at coordinate 1,219,684 of OY970280.1, read as the reverse complement.
AAGGAAACATGTAGGGTAATACTCGTATTCCACTTCATCTTTTACTCCTTTCTCGATGTATTCGCCTATTTTGCGAACCACTGTTACGTCAAGACCTGTTTCCTCTTTCACCTCGCGAACGATGGTTTGCTCAACTGTTTCGCCTGGGTCCATTCTGCCGCCAGGCAAAGCCCAATAACCCTTGAAGGGAACAGTGTTTCTTTTAACAAGTAAAATCCGATCCGTCGTAAACGGTATTATGGCAGTTGAGGTTTTACCTGTATACTTCTTCATGGCAGTCAACCTTAGGTTGTTATTTTTAGTCTCCAATTGATTACTATAGTTATAGCAAAGATTACGATGCCTGAGAAAACAACCATCGGTCCGGGAAAAGGAATACCAAAGTTAAAAACGCTCCATAAAAGAACCCCTGAAAACCCAGCGGCAGCACCAAAAATTGAGCTAAACAAAGAATATCTTCGCATATGAGTGCTTAAATTCTTAGCTGCTATTGCAGGCACAATAACAAGAAAACCAACTAGTAATGTTCCAACTATCTGAATGCCAATGGCCACAACGACGGAAACGAGAAAAAGATATAGCAAGTTTGTTCTTGCAACGTTGATACCTTTTGAAATTGCAAGATCTTCAGAAATCATCGCCAAAACCAACTTATCGTAAATAATTTTTGTGAGGATTATCGCTATAACACAGACTGAGGCTGCTACTAAGGTGCTAACCATTGTTACTTGAGAAATATCACCGAAAAGTGCGGCTTCAAGTGCATCCAAATTATTCCCATAGAGCAGTATGCCTATTGCTAATGCAAGAGTGAACATTGCTCCAACCAGCGCCTCAAAAGAAATCTTTGTTACTCTCTGAATATGCCAAATTACAGCTGCTGACACAAACAAAAAGGCAAAAGCACCTAAAAACGGGTTAAAATGGAAGGTAATTCCGATAGCCAATCCAGGCAAAGCGACATGCGATAAAGCATCACCAACCAGAGCCATTTTCTCTAAAACCATTAATGAGCCTAAGTATCCTGTGGCAACCCCAACAAAAATCGATAAAACTATACTATAAAAAAAAGTATCAAGCATAATCTTACGTTTCTCCTCTTATAGTTTCGACGCAGACTGTCTCACCATAAATCAGCCTCTGAGTCTCTGGCCTTGCTATTTCTTCTGATGGTCCACAGAAGGTAACACATTTGTTTAATGCGATTAAATCGTCTGCGTATTCCTGTACAATATGAATGTTATGGGTTATCAGGAAAATAGTTATTTTTTGTGTCTTTTTGATTTCGTTAAGCATGAGGTATATTGGTTCTTCACTATCCATGTCAACGCCGCTTGTTGGCTCATCCAAGAACAGCACATTGGGGCTATCATTCAACGCCCAGGCAATCAAAATTCGCCTCAATTGTCCGCCGGAGAGGACACCTAATCGCTTGTTTAAAATATTCTTATCCTTTAACTTCACCATGCTTAATGAATTCTCAAAGTCGACTGCATTTCCCATTGATAAAAACTCTTTTACTGAAATAGGAACGTCCGAAACGGTGACGTATTGGGGGACATAGCCAATTTTTACTTTTTCCGCCCACTCGATTGAGCCTGTGTGTGGAACAAGATTAAGTAACGTCCTGAAAAGGACTGTTTTTCCTGCGCCGTTTGGTCCAAGAATGGCTAAGGTTGTTCCTTTCTTAACATTAAAGCTAATGTTATCCAGTATAACTTGATTTTGTAGTTTCACGGTTAAATTTGAAACTTTCAATATGTAATCGTTACTTTCAGCCATTATTTATCACTGTTTTTCGTCGTGCACTAAACAGTGCAGCTAACTTATTAGTATCAGACGTGAGGAACGCAATAAGTTTTTTGAATCAACCAAAAAGCAAATTTACACTAAGCATATGCCAAGCTACTGCTTAAAACCTGATACTCTTTATCTGAAAGCCATCCTTCGTGTTTTAGGTAAACTAAGCCTTTAGCTATATTGTCACGAGCCAAATCTGTGTTCAAGAGATTGTTTTTTTCACCCAAATCTCTAATTTGGTTATCCAACAAGGTGTCTTGTTTAGCAAGCACTTGGACTTTGTCAATTAAGGCTGTTATTGCTTGGAACCGTGGAATAAACAGTTCTTTAATTTTTGACATGCCTAATACACCCTTAAGTTTGGCAGCGAAACCGATGGCGCTTATCATCGATGGAGCAAGAAAAATGTAACGTTTCGCGTATCCTGCTTGATAGCAAGCCACGTAGAAGGGTACATAAAACAACGCTGGACTCTTCAACTGTTGGTCTCTAATGCCTAGCATTTCAAACCTAGCGTTGATTGCTTCTCGCAGTTTAATGGTGCCATTAAGTCCATCGATTACGGGCTTTTCCTGTTTAATCAGCTTCTCAGTTTCCTGCCTAAAGGCAAGCATTTTAGCGTCACGGACAACTTCAAGTTCAAGCAAGGGCTGACGAGCTAACTTAATTTCAGCTTCAAGTTTAGACTGTAACTTGTATGTTTCCGCGGTCTTTTGCTTTTTTAGATTTTTAATGCTTTTTTCTATGCGTTTTAGTTCTTTTTTTAGTCCATCGAGTTCTTTTTTAGTTTGACTGCTTTTTTCTTTCCATCTCTTTTCATAGATTACATGTTTCTTTGATGCTTGAGCTTTCGCTTCCCTTTGGTAAAGTCTGATTTTTTCTTCATCGTTTTCCATGAATTTTTTTGTTTTTGCTTTTAGTTTTTCGAGACTTTCGAGTTCTTCGTCAAAGCTTCTGGTTAAATCAGCTATTCGCCGTTTATATTCGCTGTTTAACTTGGCGACTTGGGGGTTTACAAGTTCTTCTTGAGCTCTGATTTTAGCCTTCGCCTCGTCTTTCACAGCTTCTGCTGCATAATCCAGTTCCGTTATGTATTGGCTGGTAGCCTTGTTTACAAGTTTTAGGCATTCTGGAAGCCTCTTAGCGTCTTCCTTGAGGAACGATTGTAACTTATCCATTTCAGCTAACATAGAAGAAATCGTTGTCTCTTCCAGCGTTGGAGAAAGTAGGGCTAAATTTGCAAGCTGACCTGTTACTTCCATGGCTTCTTTGCGGTAAACGCTGAACTCTTTTTTAAAATCCAAGTCAGCGATTAAGCCCCTCAGCGAGAATCCTTTCTCTTTCTTGGACTGCTGAAAGTAGCTGTTATGGTCAGATAGGAAAGTCATATAATTTTCACGCGTCTTCGAGTTTCTCTCCAAGCTCTCGATGAATGCTTTTGCAGTGGGCAATTCAACGTAGGGCACGGTATAGCTGGAATTGTTTAAGCCGTCGAAGATGTACGTGGTTTCGCTCTTGGGAAACAGCCACACTGGATAACCTGTTTTCGCTATGAATAGGAGTTTTTCTTCAGGCTGCTTTACGATTAAGCCGCCGCCTTTTGTTCTTTCAAGCTCTGCAAGCGCATAAACAGTGGCTGCTTCAGCTTCGGAGCTGAACGGTTCTCTGCGTTTCTCTGGTGAAAAGGGCAAGATGAACCGTTTGACTGCAGAGTTTAACATTTGGCGTCAGGTCAGAGTATAAGGGGTTGCTTTTTTAAAATTTGCCGTCAAACTTAAGCCCTGAAGAAGTCTGTTATCTTCTTTTGGGAAAGCGCCTCTTAAGTAATTATTCTGCATTCTTCTTTTTATCCTGCGGTTACTTGTTAAGCTCTTTCTCCATTGCTTTAGCTAAAAGCTTCCATGCTTTTGAATCATATTTACACAATTTACCTGCAAGCAACTTGATATCCGTCTTGGTCATGATTTCTTTTTCATGCTCTATATGGAGTGCAGTAAAATTCAGACGTGAAGCATTATTGCCTTCTGCTGAGACCTCATAAATGAACTGGGAATATTTGTTTGGACCTGTTAAATGTGTCGAGACCCAAGATAGTCGGTCTGGATAGAACTGCACAAGCTTTTGCTTCTCAATATCACCGTTGCTTGTGTGAAAAATTTCCTTCAAAACTACGGTACTATCTGTAAGGTGCATCACTTGGCGTTCAACGTTGTCTTCACCCATGAGGGCATGGTCTTCAGGAGTAAAGTCAGTGCACCACAGGTATGCCTTACGAGCGGAAACAGCAAAACTCTGACTAAAATGATAACAAATTGTATATGGCATAAGTTTCTCCAGTTTCTGAAGAGACAGCACGTTATATATTATAATTGCGCCCTTGTTGAAAAAGTTGCTATTTAGGGCGAAAAGAAGTCGGTTATTTTTTTCTGGAACAGTGCTTTCTTTAACAGTTCACTTTGCAGAATCCACCGTTGAATTGGGATCTCGAATTTGCCACCGATAAACTGCATGGATTCAGCGAGACTTTTGAAAAGGTGCGGCTTTTGACGCATGGCGTTCCTCACGTTTTCGCGTACTTGCCAGACGCCGATGGGCATGATGTAGCCTGGTCTTGCTTCTCTGAGCACAATTACGGTGGCTTGGCGCCGTTCTTTGGCTAATTGCTCACAAACTGCCAAGCGAGCGGAGTAGTAGCAGCCGCCTATCTGAGCGTAAGTGGTTCGTCCACTGTTGCCTTCCCAATCAGAGAAAATCGCGATGCTGTTTCCATTCGGGTTCCAAACGGTGCCTGGGTACCAGGCTTCCATTGACTCGTAACTCCACTGTGCAGGAATCATCAAAATCTCAAAAACATTATCCAAGTAGGTTGACTCGTAAACCCTGTATTCGTTGATTTCAGGAAAAGTTTTTACGTTTTCCATGAGATTTTTTGAGATAATGTCGTCGACGGCTGTTATGCTCCATCGTGTAGGGACCAGGCGCCTGTTCTTTTCAACTCCAAAAGCGCCGACGCTGAATGCTTTCTGAATCTTTGAGACCATGACGCCTCGACTGTAAAGTTCACGCACCGCCTGTGTAGCTCGCAAATCCGTATCATAATACGCTTTCTCAATCTTATCATCGTACCGTGCGTTGCCGACGTGCAGGTCTCGGATGGGCGCTGAAGGACCAAACGGTTGAACATTGTCATCGAGAAATATTGAGCCCCGCGGCTTTTTTGTAAGGTTCAATTCGGTGTCTACGCTGCTGTCTGCAAGGGCTAGCTCGCGTGTTTGGTCCAGTATTTTGCCTGCGTCCATGAATTTTTGCACGTTTACCCTGTGTTTACCACGTACAAGTAGGCTTCGGAAACCCACAATTTCATCCATTGATTTCCCAAACCAACGTTCAGGCAAATCGTAAATGCTCGTATCCTCATGCACAGGCGGCACAAGCGGTCCGGCATAAACGTTCGGGTAGCCGATTCGACCGATGAAAACGCTTGGCGGAGACATGCCATTGATGTCTTCACTTGCCATCAGCGGCACGCTTTTGAGGAAATAGTTAACTTTAACCATTATTGGGCAACGGGTTTTGCCGCAGAGAAACCTTGCGCCCTTGCACAGTACGCATAAGCTGTCCTGTCGGGCTCGGGCAACAATTTGGCTATCATCCGCGAAGCTGTTACTGCTTTTTAGAAGGTCTTTTAACCAATTATCTGAAGCACGAACGCTTTGCGGTGGTTTTGATGTAACTGTCATTGCCATTTGCATGATGATTGCATCGGCTTGATATGTTTTCCGCACAATAAAATGTAAAAAGATTCTTTAGTAACTTTTTATTTCTTTGTTCGATTCTATCCAACCGTATGAATCTACAAGTATCAAAAACGGTCCTCTTCATCTCTAAGTTGGCTTACATAAAGAACTCATTTGAAATCAGAACTTCTTTCTTCCTGATCCTTTCTTTTCAGCTTGGAGTGTCAGTTTTAATTTCTAGACTACGTATTGGATTGCGATTTCTGGAAGCTGCACTTGCATTTGTGCTTTTTCTGCGCTAAGTTGAGGTGCATATTGAAGAAGCCACGCGGAGAGTTCCTTGCAGTCTTTGGGCTTGCAGGAGAATTTTTTCTCTTTTGAATTCCATAAACGGCAGTCAGCGCAGGGAATTTGCTCTTCGTGTTCCATGACAATCATTCACTCGTTTATGCGTTTAGGCTAATCTTGATTTATCGGTTATGAAAAGAAAATCTTGAGCAGCCCTTTGTATTCGAAATCCTGAGCAACACAGCTCTATAGCGTTCACGACAAATTGAAACTCTACGCCTGCAAACTGTTATTTATTAATGAATTTGACGTTTTTTAGGTCTTTCAAATGTTTATCGCTTGTTATAATCTCTGAGTTGCATTCTATGAGTTTTACCAACGGTCCTGTTCGTCTCTAAGTTGACTTGTGTCCATTCCTTTTATGAATCCTCTCATTTCTCTTATCGGTTTTTGAGGAATCAGTGAATAACGCCGTCTTTTTCAATCTTAACGATTTTTTGATGAGGCTTCACGTTTATTTTTCTCGCGTTTATGGGATATAACTATTCAATTTCTTCTTTATTTGTTAAGAGTTCTTGAGGTGGAATAGTGGCGCCCAGGCCGGGATTCGGACCCGGGTCCTACGGGCGACAGCCGCATATACTATTCCGGCAACATGAAAGAATTCGTGCTGAGACCGGACTATACTACCTGGGCTTAAGCGCCGCAAGAATACTAATTGCTTTAGCTAATTAACTTTTCTTGCAATCGGCATTGAACGGTTTGTTAGAAAACCGGTCTCTTACTGCTTGCTGTTTTTAAAACGTGATTAAGCGACAATTTTAATACTTTATCGAAATATTTACACACAATTAATCCTTTAGGTGGGCGAAAAATCATTATGAACACTGCGTACTCAGCGGTTCTGCAAAAATACTGGCTCTCCATCTTGCTGTTGCTGCTGGCTTTAGCGTCGTTTGCCTCAGGTTACATTGCTCTTTTTACCGCGTTGGTCTTCACGTTTTTGGTTCCTGGCTTGATTTTCTACCGGTTTTTCTCGTTAAAATCTCATGAAGTATGGGCTTTTGTGCCTGTTTTCAGCGTTTTATTCTCCGTCCAATTAATCTATTACCTATCGTTGGCGTTTGGCTACTCACGGGAAACAATACTCTTCAGCTTTCTCGCTTTAACGGCAATCTACACACTGGTAGTTTACAAGAAAGGCGAACCATTAAAGCCCCCAAAATTTCTCAGGCTTGGGCAGGTTAAGAAAACAAGCATTTTGGTTTTCGCTGTAATTTTCCTCATTTCCCTTGTTGTTTTGTGCAGGAGTGTGTGGTTTGGAAACCAGTTTGGAATAGTTTTGACGGGTTCAAACTGGCAAGATACGCCCTTGCATTATGAGATAATTGAAAGCATAAACAACGGTAACTTCCCGCCGCAAATGCCCAATTATGCAGGGACGCCACTGACTTATCATTACTTTGTTGATTTTCACACAGCCATAATCGAGAAAGTCTACGGCTATTTGCCGACGCTTTTGCCTGTTTTAAACGCTGTTTTCATCCTTGTCTTCGCACTCGCAATTTACGCTTTGGCAAGACCGAATGGAAGACGCGCCGCAATCATTGCAACCGTTATAGCTACGTTCGGTTGGGGTTTGAGTTACTTTGGGCTTTTTTCAGCATTGATTGGCGGGTCGTTTAGTGCGTCGCAAAATTATATTTACCAGTATGGCCAAACGTTTGGTTTGCCGTCGATTTTTGATAATTTGCTGCAGCAGAGACCGCTGTTGATTGGTTTGCCCGCTTTCGCGTTGGTTTTGGCTTTGCTCCGTGACATGGATGACAAAAAAAGAATACTTTTAGCTGGCGTCATCACTGGTTTAGTGTTCCAGTTCCATAATGTGGCATTCTTCTGTTGCTATGTCGCCTTCGTTGTCGCCGTTCTGTTTAACTTTAAACGCTTCAATATTAGTTACCTGTACTTTTTGGCGCCAAGCGTTTTGGCATTGCCGTTTATTATTCATAACGGGCCTCCACTGACATTTGCGTTAAGCACTGTTTGGATTGCTAATTTTGCGCAGAACCCGTTTGTTTATTACTTTTTGAATCTCGGCATCCCGTTTGTGATAGCTATTGTTTCTTTTGCGAGGGCTGGAAATGAACTTCTGAAAGGAACCTTCCTCTTACTATTCCTACTTCCAAACATTCTTCTATTAACACCTTGGCCATGGGACATGTACAAGTTCTTCATTTTCGCTTGGATTCCAATAGCAGTGCTAAGTGGCGTTGTTTTAGCTAAAACAAGAAAAATCGTCATTGTAACGTTGGTTTTGCTTTCGATTCTGACTTCAGCAAGCGTCATCATCTACAATGTTGGAACAAACTATACAGCTGCAAACTGGAATGAGTATCAGCTTGGGCTTTGGGTGCGGAACAATACGCCTGAGCGTTCTGTCTTTTTAACGTATTATTCTATTCAGTGCCCGCCAGCGTTTATCGGCGGAAGGCTGACCGTTTCATCTTACGTGAATTGGCCCTATGGGTGGGGAGTACCGCTTGATAATATTTTGAAGAGAGAAAGCGATATCGATAGAGCGTACACTGGCAATGCAACTGACTTAAAGCAGGTTGTTACTACGTACAATGTCTCATACGTGTACGTGGGCTATGACGAGCTAAGCAATTACCCAAATTGCACAGCGCATTTTGATAGCATAGGCTGGTTGAAGCCAGTTTACACCGACCAAAACTTAAGAATATACCAAGTTGACATGGCTCAGAGTGGCACTTAAGAGCTTAACCAACAAATGTCTCTTGTTTTATTTCTAGCAACTGCATTGAAAAACTATAATATGTTATAGTAATTATATTTGTCAGTGTTTATGACAACAACTATATCAGTTACCGAAGACGTGAAACAAAAGTTGCGGAAGATAGCTTCTGAACTTCAACTTAAGCTAGGCCGTCGAGTGGATCTTAACGAAGCTTTAAGTTTCTTAATTGATCAGCGAGAAAAAAACGTTCAGTTGCTTGAAGAAGCGTGTAAACCAATAATCGGAGCTAAAGAAGCGCTTGAAGAGTTGCAAACGGAGCGAAAACATGACGAAACTCGACTTGAAAGGAAAATTGGCAATAGACAATAGGGCGTCAATTAAACTCATAAAGTAGCCGAAATTAGTTTTTGCTTTTTGGGCTTTGATGCTTTTTCCCTGTCATGTAATCGATGTCGATTCTGCCCATCGTTGTTTTACTGAGTTTTTCAGGCTTAATCTTCGAGAGTTTCGCCTCGGGGTTAAGTGAAACCTGCCGCACCAGCACTTCTATTGCATGCTGCTTCTCGCTTAAATCGCTGATTAGGTGCATTTTGCCTGAGAAATGGACAGAAGTGTAAGCGTAGTCGCACTCGTCGGTAACGCCGAAATCCAGCACTGCCTGCCCCCACACCTTACTGTTCGCTTTTTGGTAAACGAGTTTTTTGCCCTCAGGCGCACAGTGAAAATACAGGCAGTTCTTAGCTTCATCATAACCATGGCTGAGCGAAACAAGGTAAGGCTCATCCTCCATGCAGAGGGCAACAGTAACATACTTAGTAGCCTTTAGCACCTGCCGCAACTCGTCGGGGTCTGTTATTTCTCGGTCTTTACGTCGAACATGAAAAGACATACTTCCACCCTAAGGACAAAGACAATATTAACCTTTAGAACACACAAAAAGCTTTCTAACTAAAAGAAAGCATAGTATCCACTCTATTTACCGGAGGCAAAAATAGTTCTTTTGAATTTAGGGTTAGATGGAGATGTCTCCCGCAATCTTTACCCTTTTTCTTTTGTCAGATTATTTTCTTGTTTTTCAGTGATTCTTCCAAAAATACTACTGTTCGGCGGAACATACCCTAAGTGGCGATGTCTCCCGCGTCCTCTTCCCTCTTTTTCTAGAATAAAGTGTGGTCTCTAGTTTTTCAGAAAATCTTGCATTTGAAGCGCGAACGCTTCCACCAGATTGCTTCCACTAAAATGGGCCATTGAGCATCACCAAACGTGACTGTAGACCAGAACAGGAAAAAATCAAATATTGTCAAACAGCAAGTGCCTGCCAATTTCGCTATTTTCACCAGGGTCTTTTTGTTTTTGTCGCTTCGCCTGTTTTTGTTCCCAAAGGTTGGAGTCTACATCTTTTCCTAAAAAGCGTACTCTTTGTTTTCGTCCATTTTCTTAAATTATTCGGAGTTAATTAATTCAAATTATTTCTATTTTTTTGATCGCGCGCGCTAAGCCAATATTGTCCCATTAATAAGTTAAACCCATGCGCTTCACAAAATCAAGAACCATCTCGTACTCTCTTAGGTACAGTTTACCCTTTTCTGTCAACTTTAATGAGGGATTTTCCAAAATCAAGCCTAGTTCTCTGAGTTCATCGATGTAGGTTTTCAGACGGTCAAAAGGAACGTTTATTTTTAGCTGAACATGAGTTAGAACAACTTTCTCTTTCTTCGATTCACTGTTTAGAATAAAAAGCAAGTCCCCATAAATCTTTAATCTGTCTCTACGCTGAAGCTTCCTCATTATGGATACCTTCTTTTTAGGGCGTTTCATGCAGAGCGTGAAAAGCTTGGTAGGTCACAAATAGCAAAATCAGCAATCCTGACAATCTGAGGAATTGCGCGCCAACGTATGCCGCGAAGCTTGAATCAACAGACCAAATAAATAGAGAGTACTGACCGAAACTAAGCAAAATATAGCTGAGAGGAGTCCAAATTGTTTTAGGATCAGGCTTTGACGCATGACTTCTTAATGTGTGGATAGAGATGTATGCGAGGCAAATGATGTTGAAGAGCAGTAAGTATTCGTTTGCTCTTTTGTAGCTGGGCAACCCGAAAATTAATGGTTCGACAGCAGCCAAATATGAAATGATGGCAACCAAAACTAACACTGCGTAAGTAAGATCCAACCACAAACGTGAATGTTTGGTAGGCTTCTTCGAAAAAAAGTATGTTGCGGCGAGAAAGGTGAATGCATAGGTTTGTGTGAAAAGCTGTAGCCATTTAGTTTCTTGGACAAAGCGAAACGACTCAAAATATGCGGTGCCCATTAGGACGTATGATACGCCCAAAAAAGCAAATCCCAGTGGCAAACCAAGGTATCGACTCTCCCCTGTTGTGCGGTAGGGTTTTACCATAAACCACACTAGAACGAAGCAGACTATTGCCGAAACAACTTCAACTATGATCAAAGCAGTATTGTCCATGCGTTTATCTCCGTTTCAATTCTTTATCTTTCTTTCATTAGACACTCACGTATCGTGAGTTCAGAATAAATATTATTCGCATCTCTTAATTGAATCGCACATTGAAAAATGTGTTATAATTTAGGAGAGAGGAAAATGACTAAAAATAAGACTACAATAGCGGCTATTCTAATTATTGCACTAATGGCTCTACCAATTATCGCTTTTACCGTACCCGTTAAGGCACAAACAGCAGCACTCTCAGTGAAAACCTATCCCCTCATCGATGTTTTACCCAATCCAACAGGCGTCGGACAGTCAGTGTTGGTACGATTCGGAATTTTGCAGCAGGCAGGCGCCGTACTGCAAGGTTGGACAGGTGTGACAGTAACAGTAGTTAAACCTGACAACACAACCGAAACTCTAGGACCATTCACGACAGACTCAACAGGCTCATCCATTACATCATACACTCCCACCCAAGTTGGCACATACAAATTTACGACAAACTTCCCTGAACAAACAGTTCCAACAACCTTCTTCAGCTATGAAGCAAACGTCTTGATTTTGGAAGGTACCGTATTGCAGGCAAGCACTAGCGACGCATTCAGCCTTACTGTAACATCAGAACCACGCGCAATCCGACCAGGCGAACCACTTCCAACAGAATACTGGACTCGCCCTATAGATTCACAGCTCAGAGAATGGTATTCAATCTCAGGAAACTGGGTTGGTATACCCGACGCTAACAATAATTATTGGGTAACTGATGGACTCTACAACGACGATGCACCAGAAACTGCTCACGTACTATGGGCAAACGATATGACTACTGGAGGCTTAACCGGTGGCCTGTGGGGCGACGGACAAGTTCCAGCAGCCTCTGAATCAGGCGACGCATACGAAGGTAAATTCCCTGGTTCAATAATATTGAACGGAATCCTCTACTACCAAAGAACAGATACTAGAGCAGAAATGGCGCCAGCAATCATAGCAGTAGACTTGCACACTGGAGAAGAATGGATGTTTAGAAACAATACTGTACTATCATTTGGAGAGGTCTTTTATTTCAACAGCTACAACTTTGACGGCGTATTCACCTACATCTGGGAAGTAAAGACCACGACCAATCCAGATTTTACCAGTAATAATACTTATATTGCATACGACCCCTTCACTGGCAACCAGCAGATGCGGATCAAAAACGTACCTTCAGGCGTTAGAGCATACGGTCCAAGCGGCGAAATCCTCATTTACCAAATAGACTACGCTAATAAATGGATGGCTCTTTGGAACTCAACCGATTGCGGACTACAGAACGCAGTTATTGGCACTCCCGACTATGGCAGTTGGGGCAACTCAGCTCATGGAAACGCATTGGGACCAGGATTGGATGGAGCAAACCCAAGATGCTACACATGGAACGTATCAATCCCCGCAGGATTAACAGTCAGCACTTCATTCTTTGCACCAATATTGAAGGTTTATCCGGACAGAGTAATGTCTATGGCCTTCAACCAAACACAGGTAAGAGTATGGGCGGTAAGTACAGCACTAGGAACGAGAGGACAATTGCTATTCGACAAAACTTGGTCAGCACCAGCCGAATGGCTAGCTGGCTCTAATACTCTAAACTATGTCGGTGCAACTAGCGAAGTTAAAAACGGCGTCATTGCATTATGGGACAAAGAACTAAGGACACACTATGCGTTTAGTACAGAAACCGGAGACTATCTGTGGCAAACTGCTCCTGAAGCTTGGCAAGATGCTTACGGATGGGGTAATGCAGAGCACACTTGGTACTTCGCCTACGGAAAGCTCTATTCAACTGGCATCGGCGGTATAGTCTATGCTTATGACCTCGCGACAGGGAAAACAACGTGGAATTATACAATGTCAGACCCATACAACGAACCTGTAACTGGCAATAACTGGTGGGGCTGGATAGATCTGATTGTTGATGGAAAAGTCTATGTCGGCACATTAGAACACTCAGCCGAGCAACCAATACCACGCGGTGGACCATATATCTGCCTTAACGCAACGACAGGAGACGTTATTTGGAGAGTAAACGGCATGTTCCGTGAAACCCGATGGGGTGGCAACGGAATCATCGGTGACAGCATAATCGCCACCATGGACACCTATGACCAACGTGTATACGCCATCGGAAAAGGTCCAAGTGAAACAACAGTCACTGCATCACCAAAAGTTACCACGCTCTCTAGCAGCGTATTGGTAGAAGGCTACGTGACTGACATATCACCCGGCACAGAGAAATACGCTTTGACAGCCCGATTCCCGAATGGTGTTCCAGCGGTATCTGACGAGGGCATGAGCGACTGGATGCTGTACGTTTACAAGCAGTTCGAGCGTCCGGCGAACGCAACAGGTGTTCCTGTTTCAATCTACGTTCTAGATTCAAACGGCAACTACAGGCAAATCGGCAATACCACAAGCGATGCAGACGGCTTCTACAGTTTCCAATGGTCCCCTGACATCTCAGGCAAGTATACTGTATACACTACGTTCGGCGGCTCCAAAGCTTATTATGGCTCGTATGCGGAAACCAGCTTCGCAGTTGACCCAGCACCAACAGCAGCACCAACCGTTGTACCTCAAGCAAACCTAGCAACAACAACAGACCTAATGACGTACATGGTCGCTTCAGTAATCGCTATAATCATTGCAATAGCCATAGTCGGATTGCTTATACTCAGGAAACACGCGTAAAAATAGCACAAACAAAAATTCACTTTCCCCTTTTTTAGTCTCAAAAAGCAATGGAGAAAAGGGGCTGAGAAGGCTCTGGTTGAACAGTCATAGTTAAGAATATGCGTTTGCTTTTCTCCTTAAATTTGTTCCAAGGCCTCAGCAAACCTTAATCAAAGCTTATGATACCGTTCATTTCTCGAAGTTTTGATGAATACAAGAAGCTTATTTTTAGCGTTGGGTGGATTTGAACCCCAGACCAGGTGGAGATCTCACCCGCTTTCCCTTTTTTAATTAAAGGAAGGTTTTCCAAGACGTTCGTTATGTTTTTGGTTTAAATTTGGCTTGGGTATAGGTTTGTAGATTATGAATGTATCCAGGTCTGTTTTATTTATTGACCGCTTTGTTTTCCACATGCTTCCAATTTGATAGGTAAGTTTATGTTTTATCAGTATGTCCTGTATGCATTTTTCTGTTTCTTGATCAAGAGCGGTTCTAATAATAATTTGATACCCCTCGTTAGTTGACGTAGGAGTGCTGGGTGGTGCTAATTCCAAATAATGCCCATCAAGACCTGTACAGTTATCAAGGAGTTCCTTTAGGACCGATATTGCTTCTTCCCTTCTCAAACCAATCCCTAACGCTCTCTTAACAATTTACTCATAAAAAGATTAGCACGCGCTAATTGTCTTGAAGTTGGGGGTTGAACTTCCACCCTACGGCAATTCAGGCAGGGAATCGAAATGAACTCCTTCACCCTGGGCTAAATAGCATTTTGTACGTAGAGAAGAAACAAAAAGATGAAGCAGTAATGTTTCTAAATCAAGCCAAAGAATGCTTGGTTAAAATAAGAACCACTGCGAACTCGAATAAAAAAACCGAATCTACTAAAATAGGAAAATAAAAAAAACAAAGGACGCTAGAGTCTGGTTTCTGACCTTATCTGGTGTGCTTCCTTCATTAGTTGGTGGAGCCGCACTATTTTTTCCCAATTGACTATCCTAGCGTCTTCTTTCATTTCATGGAATGAGCCTTCAAGCAAAGACTAGTGTTCGGCGGAATAGGAGAGTCAAAACACCATTAGGTTCAGCAGGCACTCGCTGGGAGCACTAAAGTTTAAAGTGATTTTAAGGTTTTATAGTTTTTAGCCATTCTAGAAAAACCTCTCGTAACTTTTGCGGGTTTTCAAGGACGTGCATGTCTTCCATGCTTTCGAGTTTTCGAACTTGGTTAGTTTTCTCCTTCCTTTGGATTTAGGGCTTGTTACTTTGTCGTTTTATCCATTCTTTGAAGAGAATGTCTGTAAGCGCGTAGGTGCCGTTTATCTTTTCAAGCGTTTCGTCTTCCAGCATGCTTTTGATGGCTCTTGTGACATGTGAGGCTGACGCTAATTCAAATTTCTGAATCGAAGATGCTGAATTGCAGCACATTAAATGTTTATTTTTGTTTTACATTATTGTGCAACACACATTTGTAAAACCCAAACCCTAACGCTGCTTTGCCAATCAAATACTCGCTATAGTGATGTCGGGATGCTTAATCGGCTCATCTTCTGAAAGAACATCTATAACCCCATTTTCGCTTACATGAAGATATACGCCACCGCTCATGTTTTCCATTACGGCTCGGGGCGCAAAAAGTTCGAGGCTGAACTTAACGAACTAGAAAAGGAAGTTGAAGAAGAAAAGCGGCAACGCGAGCACTCGGAACCTCTTAAAAGTTAGACTTGTTAAAGCAAAACGGCAACGAAACTTATTTTCATATTTTTCTAATTCTCAGACAGGTGCGCACTTAATCAAAAAGATTACGAAACTTCTATATGTTAGGTATTTGAGCTTGAACTAGCGGAGATCAATATGAACCGTGAAAGTTATAAATCGAAAAGGAAAGGGCAGCCCAAACGGATAAGCAAGATTACTGGATTAGAAAGTCGAATGGCTGCAGCGGCTAAAGAAAGAATCTATTATACTCAGCCACAAATGCATGAAGCTTACAATACTAAAATAGAATGGGTACGGAATGTAATTCCCAAATTGAAAAACGAAGTAGAAGCGTAAGAAGAAAAAAGATTCTATAATCCCGAGCGAAGAAAAACCCAATTATCAAGTAACTGTGAAAATCATTTTTTTACTTGAAGCATTTATTACCGTGTGTCTGATTTTCTCCATGCGCACACATATTCTTAGCTTTTTTCGCATATCCAGCTTTTGGAGTTGGAATATGTGATTGAGAAGTATTCAGTTTTAACCGAGGAAGATTTGTTAGTGGACTTGACTTTTCATGGTTTTTCAGCAAGTTTACTGAAAGAGTTTGCCTTAAAAATTGTTAAGCCCTACTTCAAGGGCAACCTGAATGAAGCCGTAAAAAGTCTCATGGAAAAGGCGATCACTGAAGAGTCACTTGTCAATAAAGCCCTAAGTAAATGAGTTATGCTTGTTTTAACAGAACCTTGCGATGTTTACCGCAGAAAGAATTAGGATTTTATTGTTTTTATCCATTCCCAAAAAGCTTCCCTCATTTTTTGAGGGCTCTCCAGCACATGCACATCTTCCATTTTTTCGAGTTTTCGGACTTGGTCAGCTTCTTCCTTGCGTACTCTCAGCTTCATTTCTTTGCCGTTTGGAAGTTTAGTGTAAACTGTGCTTTCCCTGTAATCTGTTGGCAGTATGTAAACGGGCACAAAGGCTTTCAAACTCATAATCGCCGCATTCGATAGCAACGTGTCACCTATGCCATTGGCGATTTTAGCAACCGTGTTCGATGACGCAGGAGCAATCAGCAAAAACTCATACTTGCGCATTTGCATCCAAGCGGCAAGAAAAGGAGAATTAGAATTAATTTCAAGCTGCACTTTTTGAAAATTCTGCTTTAAATCATCCTCAAGCTTATAATATTTTAACACAATATCAGCAGCTTTGGAAAGAAAAACCTGAATCTCGACAACATCTTCCGACTGCTTCCTTAAATCTTTCATAACATCAATTATCTCAGCTATTTTGTCACCACCGCCAGTGATTCCCCAAGCAACCTTACGCTTCTTGACTTTAACGCTTTCACCCATAACGCTCGCCTTGTTATTTTTCTCCATACTTCTCAACGAAAACTGCAAACCGCTTCACAGTCTTCCTCAAACTCCTAAAACCTTCCTTATCAAGCTTGACGCCCTCCAGTGTGTCCTTAGTCCAGAAAGTTGCCCCTAAATTAGCGCCAAAAAACCCGCCGCTAACAGGAACCGCGCCATTAAGAATGTAAAACGTTAAAATCTGCATCAACGCGTTCTCTTGCCCCCCCGCCCTGTCTCCGCCTAAAGCAATTCCCATGCCGATTTTGCCCCTGAAAAAGTCAGGGTCACCTGCCACAGCAGCTCTGCAACGGTCCATTACTGTTTTGGTTTGTGCACTGACTCCGCCATTATAAACAGGCGTAGCAAAAATTATGCCCTTTGCATCTTTCAAGAGCGCGTAGACTTCTTGCATGTCATCTTTGAATGCGCATTCCTTGTTTTTCAGGCAGAAATCACAGTGCGTACAGAATCCAACATGCTTCCCTCTAACGGTCCAAAAACGAGTTTCAAACCCTTTCTCGCTGAGCATTCGCAGGGCTTCTTTCAAAACATAATCAGTGGCTTGCTCTCTTGGGCTTCCGCAAATTCCAACTATCATAAGCTTCACTAAACGTTAACTGTCAATTTACATTAAAGCCTTACTCCAAGCGCGTGCACCTGAAAACGGCAAGTTATAACACTTTGACAATCACACACAATTTTTGTTATTCCATAGCTATTGATTACATGTTTTTTCCGTTGTGGAGGTGAACCTTTTGGTTAAAATTTAACTCCAAGCCCAAAACCATTATTAGTTTATATTCGCATTGATTCAAAAAAGGTGCTGAGAGAAGAGTTAAAAAATGACTAAACAAACGAGTCAAAAGAAAGTTGTTAGCAGAAAAGGGCTAATCCTTCTTGGAATCATGGGTATCATAGGGCTAATCCTTCTTGCTTTTGGAGTATACTCGATATTCGAGATATCCATACTTCTAGGTGTAATCTTATTGGTTCTAGGGTTCTTCACATACGTTATATTTATACTCATAGAAAGAAAGTTAAAGCTTCTCTAAAAGGTTCAGCTTTAATGAATAATGGATTTTAGACCAGTATACCCGCGCGAATACGCCAAAAGCATAAGCTTCATTACACAAAAAGTACACGGAAAGACTAAGCAGTTAGCGGAAAAATTAGCAGCGTTTCTTTATTTCTCTAGGATAAAAATGCCACTGCCTTTTTTATCGTGGAATCTCACTTTTGAAAAGCCCGCAGTCTTGGCGTACTTTTCCCAGTGTTCGCTTTTTCCTAACTGGAAAAACGCGAAGGGTGTGAAAGCGAAAAACATTCTTAGGTTCCTGAGAGGTTCAAGTAGCATGCATTTTCCTCCGGGTTTCAAGACTCGAAAGATTTCCTTCAGGGCTTTGATTCTGTTCTTTTCTCCAGGAAGGTTATTTAAGACGCTACTGCATGTGACGATGTCAAAAATATCATCATTGAAAGGTATCTCCAAGACGTTTCCAAATTTGAAATCAACTTTAGCCTTCACGCCTTCGATTTCCGCATTCTTGTACGCTCTTTCTGGCGAGTTACCGCTGAGTTCCATTGTGTCCCAAATGTCGATCCCAACAAGCCTTCCAGTAGTAAGCCTTTTCGCTATCCGCACCGACGTTCTTCCAGTGCCACTTCCCACATCCAGCACATACTCGTTTCCTTTTAATTCCAGGAGTTTTGCGACCCAATCAAGGCTCATGCCAAACCCGGTGAAGACGTATAAAGAAAGAAAATGGGCAACAATCATGTAAATTCCAAAGGCAACAATTATCCCGCCACCAATTGTTAGATATGTGTTGCTGAAAACAAAGTAACCTGCTGAAAGCAAGAGCAACCCAATGATTTCTATAACAGAAAAAAGAATTGCAATTATCTTAATTGCATACAAACCATACTTTGGTTTTTCACTTCTTTTTTTCATGCAGACTCTTTCCTATCTCTACTAGACTCTTAAATCGCTTAGACCTCGCCCGAACACAATATTTCACACAGCACTTATAATTCAATGCTTATTTCTTCTTTTGTGTCGCCCAAGCGTCAGACATGAAGCTGGTTAAAGCGACAGGATGAATGCATAATTCCTAACATCCTCCTCCATGCTCAAAGCGTCTTACAGAGCGCTTAATAGTCATCACTTTGGCGTCGGGCTTCACTATCACTATACTACAACAGGTTTGCCTGCCTATAGCTGGCTCAATAGTTATAACTTTGGCGCTGGGCTTGACTTTGACTATACTACTGTAGAACTGCCAGCTGGATTGTTTGAACAAAACTTTTACGAGCTCGAACAAATGTCCCTATCCTTTGAATCTCTACCAACCGTTCTCCAAGGGAAGCTGTCTTTATCATAAATGCGCCAGAAGCAGGCTCAATAGTTGCGACTATTGCGCCGCGATTAGTTGCAACTAAAAAATCTAGGCTAAACTGCTTTCCAATAGCTCAATAGAATTCGTATGTAAGATGCTGTATGTACGTAGTAACCTTTTTGCTAACAAAATGAAAAGAAAAGAAGATTAAGCGGTCAATTACTCCGACTCAAAGTACTCTTCCGGTTTCGGCGGAACCGGCGGCAAACCTCTACGTTCACGAATCTTCTTTATTGTGTCAGCTTGCAACTGCTCTGGAACTGGCGCCCAACGGCTAAACTGAGTCGCCCAGAAAGCCCTGCCCTGTGTGGAACTGCGTAATTCATCAGCTATTCCGAAGCTTTCAGAAACTGGCATCTCAGCTTTAACAGTAATCATATCTTCTTCAGAAGGCATGTCTAAGATTTTGCCGCGTCGCTTGTTAAGTAAAGTGATAACGGAACTGACGAATTCACTTGGAACTTTGCATTCAAAACTTAAGAGCGGCTCAAGCAGTTTTGGATCACTCAATAATATAGCGCAATATATTGGTCTCCAAGTCATCGGGATAGCTTGTGCTGGACCTCTGTGAACTGGGTCTTCGTGGACCGTAATGTCTTCAAGGTTGATTTTCAAGCCATATGCTGGTTCCTTAGCTAAAGGTGAAGTATGCACTGCTTCGCGGAATCCAATTTTAATATGATCAATGATTTCATCAACGTATTGTCTTCCTCTAATACGATTACAAAGGACGTTGTCTTCTTCAACAGCTACTACGCCCTTAGCATCATCTGGTGCCCAACCTAAGCTTCTAAGAACTTTGGTTCTCTCGTCTCTGCTTTGCATATCACTAATTTTTTCAGACTTTATCGCTTCAATCACATCGTCAGATAATTTTTCGATGGTTATCCAGAGCTTATTGTGTTTGTTTGGGCTTTTACCCATTATTGCTGGACCACGATAATCGTGACTTATGGTTTCTCGGTAGATAACAATTGGTTTGCTTAGTTTAACTTTCAAGCCTGCTTCCTGCATGCGGTAAGCCGTGATTTCAAGGTGAAGTTCACCCATACCCGACAGAAGGAATTCGCCGCTTTCTTGGTTCATAATAAAGTGCAGGTTAGGATCTTCTGTAGTGAGTTTGTGCATGACTTTATCAAACAATGGCAGGTCTTTGACGTCTTCTGGCTCAACAGCCACGGTTACAACCGGGTCTGTAACATATCTTAACCCTTCAAACGAGTGCACTTCTACACCATCTTCAGCAATAGTTTCACCGACATGTATGGATGGTAAACCTGAGATCGCTCCAATGTTGCCTGCTGGAACACGGTCAATGATAACACGGTCTGTCGCCATACTCATGAAAACCTGCTGTACAGTGCCCTTCTGGCTACTGCTTACAAGCTGGACCACTTTACCTCTAGTAACCGAACCACTGAAAATTCTGCCAATTGCAACTGTTCCGCTGTGTTGATCAACTTCAATGGTGGATATACACATAAGCAAAGGAGCATTAGGGTCCACTTTCGCCATGCCTTGACCTGTTGGACTGTTGACATCTCCTGGCCAAATCTGAGGTTGTCTGTACGGTTGCGCTTGAAAAGGATTAGGTAAGTGTTTGCAGAACATATCTAGGACTGGTTCGTGCAACGGTGCTCTCTTGCTTAATTCATCGACTTTTCTCCCAACATCTTCAGGTGCACCACTGTAAGCGTCAATGATGTCTTGGAAGGTAACTTTCTTTAGTTTCATGTGGTCAATGTTCAAACCCCATTTATGAAGCGCTGAACCAAAAGCCACACGACCATCTTCAACCGTGACCTGCCAATCTTTCTTGTGCTCTGCAGGTGCATACTTCTCAATTAAATTGTTTACTCTTAGGAGAATCTTAGCGAATTTTCTTTGAATCTCCTGAGGTGTAAGCTTGATTTCTTTTATGAGTCTATCAACCTTGTTTATGAAAAGAATTGGTTTTACACGTTCGCGCAAAGCCTGCATCAAGACAGTTTCTGTTTGAGTCATGGGTCCTTCAACGGCATCCACAACCACAAGTGCACCGTCGACTGCTCTGAGGCTTCTTGTTACTGCACCAGAGAAGTCAATGTGACCAGGTGTATCGATGAGGTTGATGAGGTAATCTTGGCGATTGTAAGTGTGGACCAGGCTGACATTTGAGGCGAAAACGGTCATTTGACGTTTCTGCTCAAGATCCCATGAGTCAAGGAACAGTTTCTGTCCAGCGGTTTGCGTGCTGATAATGCCTGCTGCAGCTAAAAGGCTGTCTGAGAGAGTGGTTTTTCCGTGGTCTACATGGGCGATAATGCTAGTGTTGCGAATGATTTCTGGGTTGTTCATCAGTTTAACGATTTCTTCTGTTTGCCTGTAACGTGCCATAATTATGCAGTCTCCATTTTGATTGCATTTATCACATGAAAGGCTTGTTTTTTAATTATATGCGGCATTTTAGTAATCTCTCGAAATTGATAAGCTACATGGAAAGGGAATTTGCAACCTATTAACTTTATGGCATCCTTTTTTGAAACGCTCTGATAATTCACGCATGCGCAATCAACCGCAAAATATTTTTTTCTTCAAACAATTTAGGTATTTCGAGCAATTCTTGATAAAAGTAAGGTCAAAATTATTTCTACTACGTACATGCTAAGGGCTATAATGTACGTAGTAACCAATTCTCGGTAATTCCTTATCAGAAATTCTAAGTTTAGCTTAATCTAAAGCTCAAAATTCACCGAGTACATTCCTCTTGCTAACAAGTAAGCGGTTGCTTAATTCGCAAGTTGGTTAAGCCTAATTCGCAAAAAAGCATAAAAGAACTAAATTTTCCTATAGTGAAAAATAAATTTCAAAGGAGAAAAAAGAATAAATGAATAGAAAAACTATTGATAATTCACGATTTAAATCAACTATGCCTCCGATTAGTTTAAATTCAACAAGCAACAATAAAGCCAAAAATAGTCTTTAAAAATGCCTATGTGATTAAGTTAAACGCTGAGGATATGAATGTGCTTTCAATCCATTTCGGCTCAAGGATATAATTCATTGAACGTTTCCTTAGCGTCAACAGTGTTCTCTTATTGTTGGGGTTGTTCATAACTTACTTGTTTCACTGAGGTTTTGGCGGAGTTTATTTGGAAAAAGCTGCTTCTATGCCTATTAATGAAGTCTTCGACGACCTGAAGACTAATCCGAACGGATTAACGAGCGAAGAGGCTAAACTTCGACTAAAAAAATACGGCTACAACAAACTTTCTGAAAAAAGGCAAATTCCTTTTATTCACAAATTTATTAGGCATCTTCGAGACTTATTTGGCATCTTACTGCTCGTTGCAAGCATTTTATCTTACATAAGTGGCAATCCAGACCTTGCCTTAATCATACTTGCAGTTGTTTTTGTAAACATTTTTGTGAGCATGTTCCAAGAGTCGCGTGCAGAAAAAGCTATGGCAACCTTGAAAAGCTGGATGCCTGAGTTTGCAAAGGTAATTCGTGATGGAGAACTCAAAAAAATCTCAGTTAGAGAAATTGTTCCTGGAGACATCATATCTTTGGACGAGGGTGACCGTGTACCAGCGGATGCGCGATTGATTGAAGCTTTTGATTTATGGACTAATAACGTTCCGTTAACAGGTGAATCTGAACCGCAACCACGCGTTGCTGAAGCAGTGAAAACGGTTGAGAAAGCCTACGTGTATGCAACTAACCTCGTTTTCATGAGTACCAGCGTCGCGAAAGGTCAAGGAAAAGCTGTTGTTTATTCAACTGGCATGGATACTCAGTTTGGGAAAATTGCTAATTTAACTCAGACAATCCGTGAAGAGGAAAGCCCACTTCAGAAAGAAATCGCGTTTACAGCAAAATACGATTTCATAATTGCTGTTGCTGTAGGCACAGTTTTCTTTGCTGCTAGTTTTCTTTTCTTGCATGCCTCTCTTGCCACAAGCATTTTTTTCATGATCGGTGTAATGGTCTGCTGTGTTCCTGAAGGCTTGCAAGTAACCGTTTCCAGCGCCTTAGCCATCAACGTTTTGAAAATGGTGAAGCAGAACGTTTTGGTAAAGCGGTTATCTGCTGTGCAAACTTTAGGCAGTGTAACCGTCATTTGCACCGATAAAACAGGCACAATAACCAAAGGCGAAATGACTGTAAACAAGCTGTGGGTTTACGACTACGTTGTGGATGTCTCCGGCTTAGGCTATAAGCCTGAAGGCGATTTTACCATAAACGGTCAGCCACTACAGGAAGGGCAAAGAGGTTCTCTGGAGAAGCTTCTTGAGATTGCTTCACTCTGCAACGGAGCGAAGCTTGATCCTCCTTCGGATAGAAACAGAAATTGGAGTGTGATAGGTGACCCAACTGACGGCGCTTTGCTTGTTGCCGCACTTAAATCAAGCGTGAACGTTCAGAATGCTTTGGATGAGAAACCGATTGTGCATGTCTTGCCCTTCAGTTTTGAGCGGAAACGCATGACTACCGTTCACAGTTTGAACGGTGACGTTTACATTTACACGAAAGGTGCTCCAAGGAACACCTTGGATGTTTGCAGTAAAGTGCTTGTTGACGGCAAAGTTGAAGAGTTAAACGAAGAAAACATGATGCTTATAGAATCGCAAATCCATGAGTTCGCCAACGAAGGCTTACGTGTCATAGCTGTAGCCTACAAGAGGCTGCCCAAAAACGAGTACACTAAAGGCGTCGAGGTCGAAAAAGACCTAATTTTCGTCGGTTTGGCTGCAATGCGTGATCCTCCAAGAACAGAAGTTAAAGACGCCGTTTTGAAGGCAAAGCAAGCAGGAGTGAAAACCATCATAATCACGGGGGACTATGGTCCGACTGCGCAGGCTATTGCTCAGGAAGTTGGGATTGTTGAGCGGCAGTGTTGCCAGATAGTTCGCGGCGTAGACTTGGAAAATTTAAGCGACCAAGCAATTATTGACCAAGTGCGAAGAGGGAACGTGATTTTTGCGCGTGTTTCACCTGAGCAAAAGCTTCGAATCGTTACGGTTCTCAAGCAAAGTGCTGAAGTGGTGGCTGTCACTGGTGACGGAGCCAATGATGCACCTTCGCTTAAGGAAGCGGACATAGGCGTTGCTATGGGTGCGACAGGCACTGATGTAGCCCGTGAAGCTGCAGACATCGTTTTGCTGAACGACAGTTTTGCGTCCATCGTGAAAGCCATTGAGTCTGGCAGAGCAATTTACGAAAATATCCGCAAGTTTATTGTTTACGTGTTTTCGCACAACTGGGCTGAACTGATTCCGTTCATACTGTACGCCGTGTTAGGCATTCCTTTGCCGCTGCTTGTACCGCAAGTGTTAGCCATAGACCTCGCCATCGACGTTATTCCTTCGTTGGCTTTAAGCCGTGAACCTCCTGAAGCAGGGATCATGCAGGAGCCACCCAGAAGCATCAAGGAGAGACTGTTTACCCGTAAGGTTCTGCTACGGTCAGTATTCATCGGAGTCATAATTGCTACGGGAGCTATGATTGGGTGCCTTAACGCTTGGGCTGCAGGCGGATGGCATTTTGGAATGCAGTTGGCTGCTGATAGCCAAGTTTACGCCAAAGGTGTGACTATGACTTTTGCCGGCATTGTGGTGGCTCAAGCAGGTAACGTCTTGGCATGTCGAACCAGCAAGCAGTCAATCTTTAGAACAAGCTTGAAAACTAACAAGTGGATAATCTTCGGCATCATCTCGCAAATCGGAATCCTTTCACTACTAATATACGTTCCAGTAATGCAAGGCATCTTCACAACAACAGCGCTCAACCTAAGTGACTGGGCATTTCTGCTGTCGCTGGCTGTGATCGTGGTTTTCGCTGAGGAAATCCGAAAGTTCTTCAGCCGAAAATTCACAAAAACCAGTGCAGAAGCGCTTAAGGTGCATGACCACACTTAACCGGGCATCTCTTGGCAATTCTTGAAAGCTTTTTATTTGGTTAGTCCAATGTAGAGTTGATGTCTGGCAAACAATTTTTCATAAACCGCTACGCACAACTCGGCTGGAAATTTAAGGAAACCAAGCTCAGACAATCAATTCGGATAAACCAAACCAACGCTAAAGGCAAAAACCTCCCAGAAAGACTCCGCAGTTCAGGCGTTGATCTTGAGAAAGTGCCTTTTTTGCCAGCAGGATACTGGATAACCAAATCAAAATTTTCAGTGGGTGCCACAGCCGAATACCTGCTTGGCATGTACTCAATTCAGGAAGCAGCAGCCCAAATCCCAGCCACGCTCTTCACCGCCTTGAAAGGCAAAACGGTGCTTGATGCCTGTGCAGCGCCCGGAGGAAAAACCGTTCAACTTGCTGACCTCATGGCAAACAGCGGCACCATAACAGCATTAGACATTAACAAGAAACGGTTAGCCGCGATGGCGAACCATTTAGAGCGCTGCCACATCAGCAACACAATCGTCTACAATCTCGATGCTCGGCAAGCTACAAAGCTGAACCGCACGTTTGACCGCATACTGTTGGATGTTCCTTGCTCAGGCAACTTCGCTTCTGACAAAGAATGGTTCAATCGAAGAACCTTCGCCGATGTGGAGCGGAACGCGCAAGTGCAAAAGGAAATTTTAGCTGAAGCTGTAAAGTGTCTAGCCTCGGATGGTGAAATCCTTTATTCCACCTGCTCGTTGGAGCCTGAGGAAGACGAGTTAAACATGGACTGGTCAGTCAAAAACTTGGGACTGCAGACTCAGGAAATAGCTTGTCCAGGCGAGAACGGGTTGACTGAGGTTTTCGGCAGAAAACTTGACCCTTCAGTGGCACATTGCAAAAGAATCTGGCCAGGGGAAACACAGGGTTTCTTTGTATGCAAACTAAAGAAGGTTGGGGCGTAATGAAGCCGATTGAAGTCTTTGCATCTCGTTTCGGCAGCAAAATCAGCTTTAATCCAGAATTCGTCATTGAAAAGGGTCAACGTTATTATCTCTTGAACCCTCGCCTGAAAAGCATGCTGCAAGGCGACTTTTACTATGCTGGTTTGTATCTTGGCAAGGTGAAGAATGGCATTTTCTTTCCAAGCTTCAACCTGTTAAACATGCTTGTGAATGTGGCAGCGAACAAGGTGGTGGTTGACAGGAAGGTAGCTTGGCTTTTCATCTGCGGAAGAGACGTTTTTCGAACAGGAATATTGAAGGTAATGGGGTCAAAGCGGAAGGGTGATGCCACTTTGGTGCTTAATGAGTTCGGTGAGTGCCTTGGTTTCGGCAAGATAATGGATGGCATAGATGGGTCTGAGGGTAAGGTTGCGGTTAAGAACATACTAGATGTTGGGGATTTTTTGCGTAGAGAAACGAAAAGTAAGTTTTAGCCTAAAATTGTAATTAACCATTCTTTTGCTTTAACCGCTTTAATTTGACTTAGCATTTCGCCTTTTTTAGTGAACGTTTATTCAAACATTTTAGGGATAAGCTTATATATGTTTATGTTTTAAGTGAATTCCAAAACATATGATTTAATATGGTGAAAGTCATGGATGAACAAATAAAGAAAGCAATTGAAACCCTCAAAGCAAATAATATTCGATGGGTGCATTCAGCATTTGTCGATGTTAGAGGCATACTCCAAGACATGGTTCTCCCAGCCAGAGAATATCTAAGCGGCGCAGCCTTTACAGAAGGCATAGGCTTCGACGGATCCTCAGTGCGCGGCTTCAAATCAATCGAAGAATCAGACATGATTTTCATGCCGGACGCAAAAACACTCGCCATCATGCCGTGGGTAACTGATGAACTACAAAAAAGCGCAATCATACTCGGCGATGCCTTGGAAGCTTTCGGCGGCAAAGAGCCTTCTGTTGCCTGCCCAAGAGGCTACGTAGCGAAAAGAGCTGTAAAAGCAGCTAAGGACATGGGATACACTGGAATTTTCGCTCCTGAACTTGAACACTTTGTCTTCTCCTCAATCGACCCGACTAAGTTAACTTGGGACCTATGGGTTAGCCCGAAAGGCGGTGAAGGAGATTCATGGGGTGCGCCACGTGTTGTGCCTAATTCCGAAGAAATTAACAACGGTGGTTTCATTCTGAGACCCAAAGAAGCCTACTACCGAAGCCCGCCCGAAGATACCACCGTCTCATACAGAAATGAAGTCTCACAAGTACTGGAAGACAACTTCGGCTTAACAATTGAGAAACATCACCATGAGGTAGCCACAGTCGGTCAAGTAGAAATCGACTACAAATACGGAGAACTCCTAGACACAGCCGACAGAGCGATCTACTACAAGTTTGTCGCCAAAAACATCGCAAAAAAACACGGTTTAATCGCCACATTCATGCCTAAACCCATCTACCTTGATAACGCAAGCGGAATGCACGTCCACTCCTCATTGTGGAAAGACGGCAAAAACGCCATGTATGACGGAGAAGATGACTACGCAGAACTCAGCCAAATCGGCAGGTACTACGTCGGAGGCATTCTCGCCCACGCCAAAGCCCTAACCGCGGTCTGCTGCCCAACCGTAAGCAGCTACAAACGCCTCGTTCCAGGCTTCGAAGCTCCAATATACGTCATGTGGTCCAGAGCAATAGGTCTGCACTTGCACGCATTCCCATGTACTATAAAGGTCCTTCACATGCAGCACAGAAACGTGTTGAATACCGAGGCGTTGACCCATCCTGCAACTCGTATCTGGCATTCTCCTGCATAATGATGGCTGGCCTTGAGGGAATAAAAAAGAAGATTGAACCGGGCGATCCAGTTGACGAAGATGTGTACAAATTATCTGCTGCTAAACGCAAGGAGCTAGGCATAAAAGAACTGCCAACCACACTTAAAGGATGCCCTAGAAGAGATGAAGAGCGACGACGTCATAAAAGAAACCCTCGGCAGCCATGTTTTCGACGCGTTCATTGAACTGAAAACAAACGATTGGAACCAATACTGCCTGTACGTTTCGCCTTGGGAAATAATGAAATACTTAGACTACTAAAACAAGCAACAAAGCAAATTACCGTAAAACCTTAAAATCTGGCAAGAATTTGAGTAAACCTCAATCTTGCACTAAATTTTTTTAATTTCAATTTTTCATTAAAGATTCATATTCTTTAAATTTTGTTAACAAAAGAGCTTGTGCATGTTCAATTTTTCAATTTTTACTTAAAATTATGAATAATTATGCAGTTTTCTAAACCTTATATACGTTTTTATGCTTAATTATCCAAATAACAATAAGATCAAACGCTGACAATAGGTGAAAGATAAAAAATGAAAAATTTCAAAGATTCAAAATGGAAGGAAAATGTAACAAAAGTAATTCAACAAATACAAGAACAAGAGATTAAATTCATTAGACTTCAATTCACTGACATAAACGGCATGCTAAAGAATTTAGCTGTAAGCTCAAAAAACATTGAATCAGTGTTTGAAAACGGCCAACCTTTCGACGGATCATCCATAACTGGCTACAGGCCTATCGAAGAATCAGACATGGTACTATACCCAGATCCAACCACCTTCGCAGTTCTACCTTGGCGTCCAAAAGAAAAATCATCCTGCAGACTTATCTGCGATATTTATACTCCACAGAATAAACGCTTTGAAGGAGACCCACGATACGTTCTTGAACGAGTCATCGAAAAAGCTGCCAAAGCAGGCTATACGTACGTTTGCGCTCCTGAACTAGAATTCTTCATAGTTAAAGAAGGCGAAAATGGAGGCTTGCCAACACCAATAGACATGGCAGGCTACTTCGATTTTCACCCTGGCGACTTAACCGACGACCTGAGACGAGAAATAGCTGATACGGCTGAAGCCTTCGGCATAGAAATAGAAATATCCCACCACGAAGTTGCCTTAGGACAAAACGAAATCGATTTCAAGTATGATGAAGCGCTAAAAACCGCGGACAGAACAATAACAATGAAAATGTGCGGAAAAGTAGTCGCTGCACGAAACGGTTACGTCACCACGTACATGCCTAAACCATTCGCCGGCATAAATGGTTCAGGAATGCATACTCACCAAAGTCTATGGAACAAAACTGTAACGCAAAACCTCTTCTACGCAGATGATGAAAAGAACGGTTACTTATCAGACTTAGCTAGAAACTTCATCGGCGGACAACTAGCTCACGGACGCAAAATGTGTGCAATTCTTGATTCATGGCCAAACAGTTTCAAACGATTAGTTCCCGGCTACGAAGCACCAGTATATCTTGCTTGGGCGCACAAGAACCGCTCACCGCTCATCCGTGTGCCAAACTTTGGTGGCAGGAAAAACGCTGCCAGATGCGAAATCCGCTGCCCAGATGGAGCAGGAAACCCATACCTGCAATTCGCAGTGCTCCTAGCAACTGGTTTGGATGGTATCAAGAACAGGATTGATCCAGGCGATCCAGTGGAATTAAACGTTTACCACATGACGTACGAAGAACGCAAAGCCCGAAACATCGTTTCCCTGCCAGAATCTCTACAAGAAGCCCTTGATGAACTGGAAACCAGCGATTTAATGCGTGAAACACTCGGCGAGACTGCATTCGAAAACTTCCTACGTGAAAAACGCAAAGAATGGGACCTATACCGCACGCAAGTAACGGAGTGGGAAGTCAACCGCTACATCAAACGACTCTAAGCCTAAGAGTAGGCTTACCATCCTTTCTTGTTTTTTAACTCTTAATCTTCTCAACTAACTCTTTAATCACAACGATAGTTTGCTCACGCTTCGCTAAATTCCTAAGCACCACAGCGCCTTCCTTCAACTCGCGTTCGCCAACAATCACTGCATAATCAACTTTCCGCTTGTCAGCATCCTCCAATGCCTTAGCCATCTTCCGACCCATAACCTCAAACTCCACAATAATCCCAGCATCTCTGAGCATCTGAGCAATTTTTAACGCCTCAACCTTTAACGAATCATTCACCGAAAGCACAAGAACTCTTTTTCCACGTTTAGTCGCAAGAACTGTTTTCTGCATTTGCATCGCAAGCGCAATCCGATCAATCCCGTGTGCGACGCCCACTGCAGGTGTTGGTTCACCGCCAAATACTTCAATAAGCCTATCGTATCTGCCTCCGCCCCCTAAGGCAATGTCTAACTGTGGAATATACACTTCAAAAATCATTCCCGTGTAATATTCCAAGCCTCGGGCGAATGCTGGCTCTACAGCTTCAACAGGGCACCCGCTTTCAACTATAAGCTTAAGCACGTCTTGGAGGTTTTCTGCGGCAGCTTTAGCTTTCTCGTAACCAGCCACGTAAACCTTTATTTTTTCAACTGTTTCACGCCAATCCTTGCCTTTAAGCTGTAGCAGTCCTTCAAGCATGCTTTTGCACTTATCCGATTGCACAAGCTTGAATGCTTCCTCGTACTCTTTCTTGTCCATGCGCTGAAGAACCGCGTTCTGAGTTTTCTCGTCAACGTTTTCTTGGCTGAGAATGCCCCGTACTACGCCTATATGGCCTATTTTGAAGGCATAACCCTGCAAACCCAACGTTTTCAATAAACTATTTGTTAACAAGACTATTTCTGCATCTGCCTCTGGCCTGCTAGAGCCCAATAACTCAAAGTTTGACTGCCAAAACTCTCTGTAGCGCCCGCGTTGGGGTTCATCATAACGGTAAACACTGCCTACAGAAAACAGCCTTAACGGTTTAGGCTCGTTTTTCAGGGCTGTTGTAGCTAACCTTGCGATTGAGGCGGTGAATTCTGGACGTAAAGCCACGTTGCGGTCGCCGAGGTCTTTGAAAATGAACATGCGCTGGCGAATCTCTTCCCCAGATTTAGCACTTAATAGTTCAAATGGCTCCACTACAGGCGTAATAACTTCCTTATAACCGTAAAGCACCGCTATTTCACGAGCCTTACTGATAATGTAAGTTAAGGTTTCCGCTTCCTCATCGAGTAGGTCTCTCATTCCACGAACGGTTTGGAAAGTGGGCATGTTGTTCTCTCCTTTGTCTGTTAAGCTTTGCAATTAAGAAGGTATAATTTATCTTTTAAACTCTCGCTCACGACTTGTATGCTTCTACTTCTAACCGCATCATTCCAACATGAACCATGCCAGCGCCATCAACAGGGTGCTCTTCAACGTAGCGGTTAACGATCTCTTCAACGAATTTTGCCCTAAGTTCAACTGGCGTCTTTTCAGTAAAAGGCAACCACGTTGTCCGTATCCACCCAGCCAACCCTTCCGCTCCATTAAGCTTCATGTCTTTAGGGAACAGTTCAAGTCGTTCAGGCACCAAACCTGCTTCATACAAGAACGATTTGTACTCTTCTGGGTCGTAGAAGCCATAAGGAAATGTGAAGTTGGTGAAAAACTGTTTCCAAGGTTTCACAACTGACAGTTCATCTATAAGACTGAGTATATCTTTGGCGTTGCCTTTTCCAGCCATCTGAAACAAGAGCCGCCCTTTAGCTTTTAAGCTTCTTTGAACACCGCTCAGAACAGCTTTTTGGTCAACAATCCAATGTAGTGCAGCGTTAGAAAATATCCTGTCAAATTCCGATTGGAAAATCAGCTTACGAGCATCCATTAATTGAAAAGAAAGGTTCGGATAATCCTTGCTTGGAAAAGTTTTTTGTGCCAAATTTATCATTTCACTAGAGCTGTCGATGCCGACTGCTCTGCCGCGTGGTAGGCAGTTTGCCAGTTCTGCTGTGATTTTTCCGTCGCCGCAGCCGATGTCGAGTAATGCTTCGTTTTCATGGAGTTTTAGTTTTGGAATAAGCTCTTTTGCCCATTGGAACTGGTTTGCGGAGTTTTTGGCGTAATCTTGAGCGTTCCAATTATAACTGTTTGAGTTTGCCATGCTTCCACGGGGCTTATTTGAACGTTAATTGCGAGACTGAATAGTAAACAATTTCGCCTCGGCGATTCATAACTGCCAAGATTAACTCCTTCTTTTGGCTCTGACACTGCTGTAATGCGCTAGCTAATTCATCTATGCTTAATGGTTTTCCTTCTTGAGTGCTTAAAACCAAGTAAGGCGCAGTGTCCTTGCCGTACGCCCCTCGTTCATAAACGCGAAAGTCAATTCCAGCACCGAACCCTTCTCGTGCAACGTAACCTCGGCTTCTTAGGTCACGGTAAACCAGATAGCTAACCCATGCATTCTCATTAACCGCCTCGTAACAGTGGAGAAGGCTTTGGAAATCCACTGCTTTGCCTTTTTCATCTTTGACTTCAAGCATTCCCTTATCGACAAGGTACAGTGCCTCATAGAAGTTAAGCGTGAAAACCTCATTTTCTAACGTGCCGTATCCGCGGGAAGAGAGCGCGTCGATGCTGCTTTTCTCAGCTACTATAACGCCTTTTTTTGCAAGCGTGCCGCTTGTTCTGAATTCTGGGGGCTGAGTTTTTTTGGTTTCGCTCATTTTGCTCTTTTTCCTTCATCCTTGAACTTGCCAAAATCTTTGCTATAGTACACTTGGCTCTCGCATATAATCGCTGACACATATTTAAGCGGCGTAATGTCGAAGGCTGGGTTCATAACGTTGACGCCTTCCGGAGCGATTTGGTGAGAACCGATATGCGTGACTTCCTCAGGTTTGCGCTCCTCAATAATCACGTCAGACGCTTTGTGTGCCAAGTCGAAGGTGGATTTTGGCGCAGCAACATAAAACGGTATGCCATGCTCATGCGCTAACACTGCCACCGAAAAAGTGCCAATCTTGTTAACCACAGCGTCCTGAACAATGCGGTCGGCGCCAACAATAACCTTGTTAACAAGACCCTTGCTCATGACGTAACCTGCCATGTTATCCGTTATCAAAGTAACAGGTATCCCATCACGCTTAAGCTCATAAGCCGTAAGCCTAGCACCCTGCAACAGTGGCCGCGTTTCATCAACGATAACTTTAATTTTTTTGCCTTGCTCCCAAGCCGCACGAATAACACCCAACGCGGTGCCATACTCAACAGTCGCCAACTCGCCCGCGTTGCAATGGGTCAAAATGGTGTCTCCGTCCTTGATGAGTACTGCGCCGTTTTTGCCGATTGCATGGTTCTGCTGTGCATCTTCATCTGCTATTTTTTGTGCTTCTTCGATGACTGCTGCTTTCAGTTCTTCAATGTTTCCTGAAAAGCTTCGTGCTTTGTTTAAGACTCGGTCTACGCCCCAAAAAAGGTTCACGGCTGTTGGGCGCTGGCGTTTGATAATTGCGCCTGCATCCTCCAGCTCAACCAACAATTTTTCTTTACTATGTGCTTTTGAATGGTAAGCTGCCAATGCAATGCCGAACGC
Organism: Candidatus Bathyarchaeota archaeon; assembly: GCA_963715865.1. Classification (GTDB taxonomy): domain Archaea; phylum Thermoproteota; class Bathyarchaeia; order Bathyarchaeales; family Bathycorpusculaceae; genus Bathycorpusculum. The sequence goes on along the minus strand of OY970280.1, from coordinate 1,186,287 downwards.
TGCAGCCGCGCCCAGCAATGGAGCGCCTCGAACACGCAGGGTTTTTATGGCTTCAGCCATTTGCTCAACTGTTTTAATTTCTAATGTGACTTCTTGAAGGGGCAGTTTAGTCTGGTCTGGAGTAATGACTGTTCCGTTTTGCCACTGTATCATCCGCATTTTTCATGTACCCCCAAATACGATTGTTATAATGCTTAGTTAGGAAGGGTTCTGTTAAAGATTTTCGATAACTATTGCTTAAAACCTTTGCACTAAGTCGAATAGGTTGCCGTAAAGGTCCTCAAAAACAACCTCAATCCCCCAAGCCTGCTCCGTTGGCTCTCCATAGAATTTCACTCCTTTAGCCTTCATTGCATTGTAGTCTCTGCGGCAATCATCTGTTTCTAAAGTGAGAAAGACATGGTCTCCTGCCTGCTTTCCCAACGCTTTAAGCTTGTTTTCGCTGTCTGCTTTGACAAATGTTAACTCAAGGTCCGGTTGGTCTTTTGATGAAACAGTAACCCACCGCATATTCTCCCAAAAGACAGTGTCTTGTCGTTTTTGGAATCCAAGTTTTTCCACGTAAAATTTTGCTGCTTCATCTTGGTCTTTGACGAGGAGAGTTATATGACCTATCTTCAACATTTTCACTTCCTAATGGTTAAATGGAATTGGAAAGAAAAATGTTAGCCTAAGCTTGTGCTTATGTTGCGTTGTCAAAGGGCGATTTCAGGTAAGTGACAACTTCAACTGGAGAGTCTTCACCTGATTTCAATCGTTTCTTCCATTCCTCTCCGACAGCGATAAGCGAGAAAATGCCTGAAACTTCAGCTTTCGACTTCTTTACAAGGGTTACGAGCGCTTCCTGTGTTTCGCCGCTTTTAATCATGTCATCTACGATTAGTACGCTGTCGCGTTTCTTGATGGCTTCTTTGGGAATGTAGAGTGTAACGGTTACGCCTGAATCTCTCCCTAAAATGTATGTTTCGTCAAGGAAGGCTTTAACGCCGACTTCCTTGTTCCGCTTCGCCACAATAAGGTTAACTCCCAATGCGTTAGCAACCATGGTAGCTAAGGGAATCCCATCAACGGCTGCGGTTAAGACTTTTGTAACTCGTTTTCCAGCAAAATTTGCAAGTGCGTGATTTGCAGCTTGCGAAAGAATGTTATAGTCACCTACAATTTCGGTATTGTCAAAATAGCCGATTTCGTCAAATTTTATTCTGCTACGCAATTCTGCTTCTAAACCAACAATCTTGGTCAGCACTCGCCACAGTTGCTTGGCTCTTGTAGTGTTTGGTAGCACATGTCCTTTTGCGTAGCGGCTTAAAACGGTGACTGGTAAGCCTGTTTTTGAGGCTAGTTCGCGGTAAGTAATATTTCGCTTATATTTCGCTGTTCTTAACAGCTCGATTGTCATTAAGCGAAGTTTCAAATCTTCTGCGTGAGTGCTCAATTTTCCCTTTGCTCCCTTTTATACATTTATGCGTCAAATATTATAACATTTAATTATTATTGTAGCTTGCCAATTTATATCTTCCGTTAAAAAGCAAATGAATGTAGTGCGAGAAACATTGCAAGATGTTTGCTCAACCATTTTACCCCTATCCCCATTAAAACTTTTTTAGATGGTAACGTGAACTGCTAATATCAAAAGGGGGTATATGACGCAGAAGGCTAAACGATTATTCATAACGGCGCTCTTCGGCTCAATAATCTTTGTGGTAAACGTTTTTTTGCCGCCCCCAATAAACTACCTCCTAATCGTGGTCCAAGCTGTTCTTCTTGCTTTGAGCGGATTATTCATCAGAAAACTAGGCGCTACCTATGTGGGTGCAGTTGGAGGTCTCTTAACAGCGCTGGGAAGTCCTGCTTTGGGTCCATTTACTTTTTTGTTTGCTTTTCTCTTCGGAGTTTTAGTCGACGGCTTCTTGTTTATTTTCAGAATCACTGCTTCCCCCCAAGGCGTAAACCGTAACAGGCTGATGGCTGCGATGGCTTTTAGCACAATGTTGATTGGAATAATAAGCTACTCAGCATTTGCTCTTTTTCCGCAGTTCGTTCCTTTAGCGAAAGAGTTTCCAGGCGTCGGTTTATTTGTTCAAAGAAGCACTATGCTTGATGCGCTTGTATTATTCATGGGTCCAGTTACCGGCGCAGTGGCTGGTTATGCAGCATCATATCTGTGGAATAAGTACTTGAGAAACATCCGCATCTAAAGCAGCTGTTTGATTTTTTCATCAACCAATTTAGCAATCATCAAATTAGAAATAAAAACGCATTTGACACCAGTTAACTCCGCTAATTCAGCAGGCTTTTGATCCTGAGTTACAAGAATCAAGTTATGCTTGCCCGCGTAATCCACAATGTCTCGGTCTTTAGCGCTCTTTAAACCTGCTTCCTGCGCAGTTAACACTTCGTAACCCAAGGTTTCAAAATATTCTTTTAAGCCAGCGTACATTTCGTCTAACAGAATCTTCATGGAACTTCCGTTTTCATTTTTACTGTTTAAGTTATTTAGACTTTCCCTTTAGGCACAAGCGTCTTAATCTATGAGGAGCAAAGCGAAAGACTCAGGATTCTTCGCAAACGGAAAACTAACCTGAATACCAGCGTTATTAGCAGTTTTTCTCACGTTCACTCCAACGGCATCTTCAGACCAACGCGCCAAATTTGGATGCACGCAAATCCGCGTTTCTGTGTTGCATTTTTCGCAGAGTTGGCAATGCCCAGAAACAAACGCTATTGCTAGGGAGTAGCCTTTGCTCATCGCTGCCTTCTCCAAATCAACCACGCTTTGAAGCATTTTTCGCTTGTCATCTTTCCAGTCTGCCCAAAACTTTGCCGCTTTCTCCTTAACTTCTTTCGGAACGGACGGGTCGGTTTCAGCCACCATAAGCTTCTTTAACACTTCAGGGTCGGCTTCTGCCTTCGACTTAAACTTCATAAACAAAGCGTAACTGTACTCGCTAACGATTTTTCTAAATTCCTCAGCTGAGGGCGTGTACGGTGGACAAGCCAACGTTTTTCCATAATGGGTGCAGCCTACCTTGCACTTGAGCACGACTCGGTCTTCAACGACTACTTTGTTCTGCAGGGATGATTTTGGCGTCGGCAGCACCATTATCCAAAGCTAACTTGGCTAGGAACTCAAATTTCTCTGCGCCTGTTTGAGTTGACATTTATTTCTCACTGTTCTGCTTGCGTGATGGTTTCTTTTGATATAAACATTTAGCAAATATGTTGAGAAATTTTTGTTAAAAAGCGTTCAGTGCTAAGCAGTAATGGAATAGTTGACAACATTTTAAACTAGCAAGCACAAGGATAATATAGAGATTCATTAAATCATGTTTGAACTGAGGTGCCGTTGCTATCAAAAGCAAAATCAGCAGTATAGGATACGTCAACAAAATCCAAGAAAACATTCTAAGCATCAAACGAAAAGAACTCGCACAATTATACGATGAGTTAAAAGCGGCTGACTGCGTTATCTGCGGAGGGTCAGGCAGATCCCTTTATTCGTTAAACGCTGCCATGAGTCAAATTGCCCTCAGCCAAGCTGGCTGGAGAAACAAAGTTGTCTTAACTCCTGATGACCCGGGGTTTCCGGGCAAAAGCATGTATGATGCTGCAGCCGACCTTGAAAGGCGTTACAAGAAAACCTTGCTTTTGATAAATTCTGGTAGCGGTTATTCTGATGACCCATTAGTTATGGCGCAGGACCTAGTCAAATATATCGAAGAAAAGAAAACAAACAAGTTCTCAATGGGTCTTTTAACATCAGCTTATGGGTCACCTTTAGCGGAGATAGTAAGCAAGCATGGTCAAGTGGTCCAGCTTAAAGGACGCGGCAAATCCAAGCCATCCTTTGAGTATAGTGAAACAGGCATGATGGGCGACATATTCGAGTTAGGCACTCTTGAACTGTTAAACAGTATGATTGAAGCTATCTTCCGAAACCTTGAGGTTGACGATGTGTTTCGGCTTTGCGTTGAAGAATTCGAAAAGATCGGCGACATGATAGACTCTAACGTTAACTCTGAAACATACACACAACTCGTCGATTTGCTCGAAAAACGGACAAACGTGTTCTTAGGCGGAAAAGGCACCGCTAACGAAATCGCCAAAATGACTGGCGTAAGACTCTTCCACATCAAAAGTTTCCTAGGCGACAATGTCTACATAACAAGAGGCGTTAACACTCCTCACCCGAGAGCAGGAGACCTCGAAATCCTATTATCATTCTCAGGCGAAACGAGACCCGTCATCATCTGGGCTGATGTAATCAAAAAGTTCGCTGGAACAGTATTTGCAATTACAGGCGTAAAAGACTCAACCCTAGCAAAAAAAGCAGACCTAAAACTCATCCTGCCGGAAGAAGTGAAACCAAGCACGCCGCGACGCTTCTATACTAGAGCGGCTTACGTTTTAAGTCCATTGCCAGTTAAATTGGCTGAACGCCTTAGAGAAAGAGGACTGAACCTTCCTGAATACATAATCAGCTGGTACCACTCCGTAACGCAATAAAAAAATATCATACAAAGGCTTCTTTGAGAAGCTGGCGGACCCCCTACCTCTCCCCTTATTTTGTTACTCAAATGCCCAAACAAAATGCGCCTACCCTACCTACTTTTTAGACCTATTTTCACTAGGAAAAAAGTACCCTACTTGCCTCAATTTTGATAGACAAATTCACAAACAAAATTGACCCTCCCTCCCCTCACTATCTTTTGTTAAGTAATTCAAAAGAAAAAGATGCAAAGAAACACTACTAAGCGGATAATGCAAGGCATTATTCCACTTTTAGCCAAAAGGGTTTGCCAGAGAGAAAATCCGTTAAGAACTCAGCGAAATCATGATTTTCTTTATACACTGCAGCTATCTCGTCCTTAACCAGAACCGTGAGGTTTTTATGGATTGATTTCGCAATCAGTTCAGCGACACCAGCATTTTTGCCTCCATCCGCAAGCTTCTCTTTTAAGAGCGCAACTGCATCTGTTGTTTTGCGTGGCACCTCAACAATCCAGCGACCATCTTCAATGTAAGGTCCAGAAATTACGCTTTTATTATTAGCGTATTTAGCTAAGAAATTCTCGCTTTCAACTTCTCGCTCAAGCGGTGGGCCAAGGTGCTTTTTGATGTTTGGCAAAACTTGCTGTTCAAGCTCAAATATGAAGATGCTGAGGTTTTTTTCGTTGCTCCAAACTGCGTCTTTGAGGACTTTGTAATCGTTTAACGCTATTAGTTTATGTAATGAACGCTTTGTTCTGTAGAGTTGCCCCCATAAAACATCTGGAACTGCGTCTAACTGATCTATAACCAGAAATACAATGGACGAGCCGCGATTCTCAAGCTGACTTTTCAAGGAAGCAACTGGTAAAGCTTGAGGTTTAGGCGGATAAAAGAAGGCTGCATCTGGCTTTTTTAGAAAGGCTCTGGCTGCGCCAACAAAACTGTAAAGTTTTTGTGGTTGCACAGCTGAAGCCACGTTTCTTCCCTTATCCACAGGGTCAACAATCACTAAAGGTTCAGGAAAGAGCAGGGAAAGCTCGTTTTCCCTGTTTGCGTAATAGTTTTCGATGTCTATTACTACTCGTTGATTGTACTGTGCAAAAGCTCGTACTGTTTCAGCGAACGAGCAGTATTTCATTATCAATAGTTCGCATAGGTAACCGCTGAATCCGCCAACTTTTATTTCCGCACCATAAACGCCTATGCCCTGCATGAATTTTTTAAGAAGCCGAACCTCTCCACGCAAGTCCTTGCTTAAACGTTTTTTTATGTAGTCTGTGTGGTAGGGTGTCCGGTCAGTGGCGCTTTGCCATTCACCAGGCTTAGCATCATAACAAGGAACAATATCCACTCGGTAACCTTCAACGAAAATTTCAAGGTAAGGATGCTCAGCGAAACGTTCAATCTGCTCATAGGCGCCAGCTGCTTTTTTAGCTATTTTTAAGCCTATATCACCAAGATTTTTTCTCGGTATCGACGTTGGTAAACGCATGAAAATGTCAATATCAGGGTTTTCCCTAAGCCATGTGTCCTTTGCAACTGAGCCTTCAACCCGTACAATTGCTGGTACGCCTTGTTCCTGGCATGCTAACGTTATTTTCTTCTCTAACTCGCAGGTTAACGCATCGACTTTTGCGTAGTCTTCTTTCTTTGGAGAAATTTTTTCCAGCACTTGTTTGGTTAATACATCTATTTCTTGCATAGCTATCATTCTTGTTACTATATTGGGCAGAATTCTTTAAGCGTTGAGTAAGTTGGACCTTTAGGTGACAGTTGGCTTTTTTTAAGCCGCAGGCAGTCGGCTTTAATTGAGCCAAAATCGTAATCGGCTTTTTTTGTTACCAATTCAGCTAGGCGCTGTTTATTTGCGCCGGATCTTACACGTGCAATGGTTAAATGTGGGCTGAAACCGTAAGCATCTGACTCAAATCCTAACGCACGTATCTGAGGTTCTAGCTGGCTGAAAATGCTTTTGAGTTGTTCTACACCATCGGTCATTCCAGCCCAAACAACTCTCGGATAATTCAGGCTGGGAAAAACTCCTAGACCGCGAATTTGAATGTTGAAAGGAGTAAACTGAACTTTCTTCATCGCTTCAAACACTTTCTCTACCATAATGGGGCTTATGTCGCCGAGAAAACGGAGGGTTATGTGGATGTTTTGCGGCTGTACAATTTTGAGGTCTGCGCCTGTTTCAACCAAAAGTTTCTGCACTGCTGAGAGCCTGTTTAGTACCTGCTCGTTTTCCAAGTCGAAGGCAATGAAGCTTCTTATCGACTCTGACATTTTAGGTTCCTTCAGAATAGTTTTAACAATTATCTTTCATAAATGCTTTTTAATGGAAACGCTTGCTAATATGAACCATAAAAGGGTAAGTCATGAACGCTGACAAGATAGTTGTTGGTTTAGCAGGAATGCCTGGGTCAGGCAAATCCTTGGTTGTTGAAACTGCACAGGAACTAGGTTACGCCATTGTAGGTATGGGCGACGTGATTAGAGAGGAAACAGCAAAGCGCGGCTTAGAATTAACTCCACAGAACGTAGGAAAAGTCATGCTTCAATTACGAGAAGCGGGCGGAAACAGCATAATCGCTCAGAAATGCATTCCCAAAATAGAACAACAAAATAGCACTAAAGTTCTTGTTGATGGTTTAAGAAGCCCGTTTGAAGCTGATGCTTTCAAAATACATTTTGCCAAGTTTACCCTTGTAGCTGTGCATGCTTCTCCCGAAACAAGGTTTAAACGCCTTTTCAATCGACGCAGAAGCGATGATCCAACCGTATGGGAAGTTTTCCATGACCGGGATATGCGTGAGCTTAGCGTTGGCGTGGGAAATGTTATAGCGATGGCTGAGCAGATAATAGTGAACGATAACAGTATGGAGCAGGTTAAAGCTAAAGTTTTGGAGACTTTGCAGAGGATTGAGGAAAAATGGATGAAGTAACTGTTCACGTTGAAGCTGAAATTAACCCAACGGAAAGCGAGGATAAGGTAAAAACGGCAGTAACTAATGTTTTAGGCAACGCTTCCATAACAATCAAGCCCGCCCATAAGGGAAGCATATTGAACGCTGATGCAAAGGGGCAGGATTCTCTTGTTAAACTTCGCAATTTACTGCGCAATGATAGAATTCGTGATGCTGCCAGAAAAGCACTGTTTCATAGCACAAGAGGAAATACTATTAGTTTTTGCTTAAACAAGCAAGTAGCGTTTGCAGGGCACATTTCCTTTTCTGAGGAAACAGCGGAATCACCACTAGGTCCCATACGAGTAACGATTGAAACTGATAATCCAAGGCAGCTCATCGAGTGGCTTGCAGAAAAAACCGTTAGCCGAGAAGGATAAAGATTGTCTGCACGGGCTCAAGTAACTAAAAATGGCGCAGTTCTGTTAGGTGACAGCGTTGCCTGTGACGCTTTTGATGAGTCTATGCCTTTGCGGATTGTAACTCATGCGCACGCAGACCATCTTGGCGGCTTACGAAAAAGCTTGAGGTGCTGTGAGAAGGTTTTGATGACTGAAGCTACAAGAGACATTGCAGAGGCACTCAATGATTCGCTTAAACTTAGGGATTCTCCAATAGAAACTATCGCGTATGGCAAAGCCATCAGGTACGGTGACGAACAGGTCACGCTTGTTAAGGCGGATCATATTTTGGGTGCGGCGCAGGTGCTGGTTGAGGATGCTGGCGGAATACGGATTGCTTATACTGGCGACTTCAGGATTGACGACACACCAGTTATAGAATGTGACGTTTTGGTTGTTGAGGCAACATATGGAAGTCCATCATGCAGGCGTTCCTTTGGTGTGGATGTACGTGAGCTTTTGGTTTCTATGATTGAGAAACGCTTGCGCGGCGGCGCTGTCTACGTTTTTGGTTACCATGGCAAACTGCAAGAAATCATGCAACTTCTAAGAAATGCAGATGTGTCCGTGCCGTTTGTTATGCCTGAAAGAGTTTATCAGGTTACTAAAGTTTGCGAGCAGCATGGTATGCGGCTGGGTTGCCTGTCGCTTTCCACTGAAAAGGAAGGGCATGAACTTTTGGATGGTAACCTTCCATGCGTGGCGTTTTATCACATGAATTCTCGTCAGTATGTCGGCTTGAAAAATTCGCGCATCTGCGTTAGCGGTTGGGAGTTTCATTCGCCTTGCAGGCAGATTGGTGATAGGGAACATTTAGTTGCGTTAAGTGACCATTCGGATTTCGACGGTTTAATCGAATACGTGAAGCGTTCAAGGGCAAAACAGGTTATCACTGATAATTACCGAGTAAGCCACGGTGCAGTTTTGGCTAAAGAAATCCGCAAGCGTTTAGGTGTTTCCGCTGTTGCCATGCCAAGAACTCCAGGTCAAACTACACTGTAAGCATTAGATTTTCGGCTAAGGTTAGTTAAAGCTTAAAAGCGAAAAATCAAACTACTCTTTCAACTTACAAGATAGCAAAGGAATGAAAGAATGAGCAAATCATCTGTTATTTCAGGCTTCTATAAGCTTTCGCCGAAAGAGCGGTTAGCAATTGTTAAAGATTTTGCAGGCTTAACCGACGAGGAAACTCGTTTACTCGAGAACACCGGCTCTTTGCCCATTGACGTGGCTGACCACATGGTGGAAAACGTTATCGGCGTTTTCCCTGAACCATTAGGCGTTGCAGTTAACTTCAAAGTTAACGGTAAAGACTATTTGATTCCGATGGCTACGGAGGAGCCAAGCGTGATTGCGGCTGCCAGTTATGCGGCTAAAATGGTTCGTGACGGTGGCGGGTTCCACACCAGCAGTACTGCGCCAATTATGATTGGGCAAATCCAAGTCGTCGGCATCAAAGACGCTAAAATTGCTAAAAAGCAGGTCTTAGATGCTAAAGCGGATATTCTCAAGAAGGCGAATGACCAAGACCCAGTTCTAAACTCTTTTGGCGGCGGAGCAAAAGACATGGACGCCAAAATCATCGACACATCATTGGGGCAAATGTTGATTGTGGAGTTGTACGTTGATTGCCGAGATGCCATGGGCGCGAACGCAGTTAACACTATGGCTGAAGCAGTGGCTCCGCTAATTGAGCAGCTTACGGGCGGTCATGTTTACCTGCGAATTATCTCTAACTTAGCGACTAAACGATTGGCGAAAGCATGGTGTACCGTGCCCAAGGAATCACTGGGCGGTGAAGCAGTCGTGGACGGCATTGCTTACGCGTCGGCTTTTGCGGCTGCTGACCCTTACCGTGCTGCCACACACAATAAAGGCTCTTTGAACGGGATTATCGCGGTTATCTTAGCTACTGGCAATGACCATCGTGCTATTGAGGCTGGAGCTCACGCTTACGCTGCGTTAAAAGGACCATACACTTCCATATCTAAATGGACCAAAAATGCGAACGGCGACTTAGAAGGCTCAATCGAGCTACCCATGGCTGTAGGCTTAATCGGTGGCGCAGTGAAAACTCACCCTATAGCTAGGATTGCCATGAAAATCTTAAACGTCAAATCAGCCAACGAGTTTGCCGAAGTTTTAGCAGCTGTCGGCTTAGCCCAAAACCTCGGCGCCTTGCGAGCGTTGGCGAATGAGGGAATTCAGCGTGGTCACATGTCCTTGCATGCAAGAAACATAGCAATTACCGCGGGCGCAAAGGATGAACTGGTTGATTTGGTGGCTGAACGAATGGTTAAGGAACGAAAAGTCCGAGTGGACAGAGCCAAAGAGATTCTTGAAGAATTAACCAAAAAACAATAATTTTTTTTATCTCCTATGCTTCTGTTTTGGCAGCCTCAAAGTTAACCAACCTCCTAAGGTTTAAAAAACTAGCTGAAAGGAAGCTTCTTTTCATCCTTTTATTTCGGCTTTCTCAAAATCGCGTAAAAGGTGCATTTCGGTGTCTTGTCTCTCCATGATGTTAGGGCGCGGGTGGGCCGTATTGGTCAAAACTTCGTCGATACTTGGATTCTGTGAGATCCCTAAGTATGCTCTCAATTGCAATCGCATTTCTGGCATATGAATTCGCCTAATTATTAGAGCTTCTTGAAAACTGGAATGTGATGTGAAAAGAAAAAGGAATGGATTTGGAAGCTGTTAGGGCATTGGTGGTGGGGGTGGGGGTGGGGGCGCGCGCGCTTTTCTTTTTATCACTGTGATGACAGCTGTGATGACAGCTATGACAATAGCTATGAAGCTAAGAAATAGGGCAATGTAAGAGGTAGTCATGTTAGTTGCTTGTCCAGTTGCTCCTGTTGCACCAGTTGCTCCTGTGGCTCCTGTTTGTCCTGTTGCTCCTGTTTGTCCTGTTGCACCAGTTGCTCCTGTTGCTCCTTTTGCTCCAGTAGCACCTGTAGCTCCGATGAGGTTGGGTACTGCGTAGTTTACGACTGTAGCAGCAACATTGCTTGTTAACCCTATTGCAGTAATGTTGTAGTTCGCTCCCGCTATGCTTGTTGGGATTATTTCTATTCCATTGATTGAGCCGGTAGAATCCGCTGTGAGATTGTTGAAGTTAAATACGATTGCAGTTCCATTGTACAGTGTCAGGTTTACGATTTCATTAGCTGTGAATCCTGCTCCAGCAATTTGGAATATGTTGCTGTTGCTTGGAGCTGCCGTAAGTGTTGGAGTCGCAGATACGTTAGCCATGGCTGCGAGACATAGAAGTAGAGTTACCATGATTGCTATTGGAATGGCAGTTTTCATTTTCATTTGTTCACCTCCATCCTTTTAATTATCAATATTGCAATATTGAGGGAGAGAGTAAGCCCCTTTAGTAAACATTTTCCAAGGTTAGTTCCAATTTCTTTCCCAGTTAACTCGTGATTTGACCTTACTCAAGCAAAATTTAAGGGAACATAAAGTTATACCACGATTAACAGGTCCAAAAACAGTAAACATTAACTCATTTTCGGGACAAGCCAGCGTGCGCGATGTTAAAGCGCGGGTTATGCGTCTCTTGTTGGATGATGAGGCGGTGAGTGGTTAACCAGACTACACCATTTGCCAGCTTGAAGGATAAGATTGTCTTTTCCCCCGGAAAGCCATCAAATTTCATAATGCTTTTTTAGTGGTTTAGTACCATTTTGATTTTTGAATATCAAAATAAATAAATCTCCCAAAACCCAATTAGGTACTGGGATGATATGAGGCGACGGCTTCGAGCCCTAAGCTGTGAGCAATCGTCAATCATCGCTGACCCAATTTTATAGGCAAGGATGTTAAGTTAACAAATTTGCACGCAATTCTACATGCAAAGTGCGCGCCCTCAATTCTATGCACACTATGTTGAATCATATTTGGAGCCTATTAGAAGCATCTAGTAGACCGGGGGTAGGTTGTTGCGCACACAGAGACCAAAAAACCGCTTATTTTGTTGATTTAACGAGGTGGGGCGTTGGGTTTGGTTGCTCACTTATTCGGCGAGGTTCAGGTAAACTCTAGTTTGGTAATCTATGCCGGGGACTCATAAAAACAACCTACTTTACAAGTAGAGAGCAAGCATTAATCAGGCAGGTGTATTGTTTGAACAATGCGTTTTCGGCAACGAACTAACGTCTATAGGTCTTCAGAGGCGCATCTAACAGCTTCAAAGCTTGACCAAGGAAGCGGCTTGCGCACACACATCCCCTCTTAAGGTAAAGAGCAAGCTAAGCGCGTCTAAGCTGTCATGTAAAAATTATGTACGTGTTAAGCTTTAGATGTTTTTCTTTTCCCCAACAACTTAGCGGTTGCTTCTTCAAATTGTTGTTGATGATGTTGATGATACTAGCGTTTCCATAGAAATCACAAGTCTAAGGGGCAGTACACAATATGTGCTTGTTGTTGATGATGATGAACTATTGTTCTTCTTTTCAGAAACTATAAGGACTAGGCGGTATAACTTGAGCTTTAGACATAACATACGAACCCGCAAGTCAGTTAATCGCAGAGCTCACATCAGGCAAAACTAAGCGATAGGCATCAACAGCTACTTTTCATTTTTTGTCGGTATTTTACTGCTTGTTTGTGGCGAGTGATTGAACCCATTCGCGTTTTTCCCAAAGAGCACAGCCCTGTATTTCTTTCAGTTCCGCATGGTTTTCCCGTATGGTTTTGAGCATTTTTGACTGCAACGCTTCCTTAAGTGGCATGTTTTTTAGGTTAGTGTCTGAGTAAGCGATGAATGGGCATGGTTCAACGTTTCCTTCCGCGCTAACATGTACGAAGCCGCGTCCAGCTGAGAGGCATCCGCCTATTTCGTCTTCATCCCAAGGCAAAGCGATGAACATAGCTGGAAATTTTTTGCGGAAGCTGTTTCGGGTGGGTATTACTTTTGATTTTTGTTCTTCCGTGAGGACCCAATCTTCGGTTCCAGCAATTACCGGCGTGTACTCGACAAGCATGAAGAGTTTGCATCCTGAATCCACGAGTTGCTTGATGAAGGCTTCATCGGTTACTTCTTCAAAGTTAGTTCTTGTCATGGTCAGGGATGCTCCCCAGAATAAGCCTTTGTTTTTTAGCTTGCTTATCGATTTGAGCAGTTGGTTATATACTCCTGTGCCGCGTCTGCCGTCAGTATCAATTTCGTAACCTTCAAGGCTTAGTAGTGGAACGATGTTTTTGTTTGCGGCTATTTGCTCGAGCACTTGGTCGTTGAGCAGTAATCCGTTTGTGAACATCATAAACATTATCTCTGGGGTTTTCTTAGAGATGTCCAGTATGTTTGCGCGCATGAGGGGTTCTCCGCCTGCAAGCACAATAAAAGAAATGCCGAGTTCCCTTGCCTCATCCACTAATTTTTCGATGCGTTCATCACTCATTTCAGCATCAGATTTGCTTCTTAATGCTTGATGGTAGCAGCCTTCACAATGCAGGTTACATTTGCTGGTTACGCTTATAACTAAGACTGGTGGAACATGTAGCCCTTCGCCTTCCAGCTTCTGCCTTGTTTTAGCTGCTTTATTTTGCCACCTGAGCGTTCGCAAAAAGAAAACCGACTGAGATGGGCTGGTGAGGGCAATTCTCACGGCATCTTTGAAGAAGACTCTTAAGGCATCGTTGACTATTTTATTAATGTTTAAGTTTAAATTGGCATCAGATTGGGGAGTTTCGCTCATTTTTTATCATTTCGAGAGAAAGAGAGCAAAATTATTAAAGTTATGCATTTTGCTTATAATAACGAGACGTATTTTGTTGACTTTTTGCAATATAAAAGAGAGAGGATACTGATTATTCGAGTATTATTCTTGCGTCGACTGTTTTTGCGCCTTTCTGGTAAGCCATTACTGGATTCAGGTCTAGTTCCTTGATTTCTGGATTATCCATTACAAGGCGTGAAGTGTTGCATAATATGTTTACTATGGCATCGATGTCTGCGGGCGGCGTGTTTCTGTAACCCTTCAGAAGAGGATAGGCTTTAAGCTCTGTAATCATTTCCTTTGCATCGTCTAGGGTTAAGGGTGCAATTCTGAAGTTTACGTCTTTGAGGATTTCAACAAATATTCCGCCTAACCCGAACATGATTGTCTGCCCAAACTGGGGGTCTTTGATTGCTCCCACGATGACTTCGGTTGATTGAGGCGCCATTTCCTGCACTAAAACGCCGACGATTTTTGCTTTTGCATTGTATTTTTTTACGTTTTCTATGATTTTTTTGTAGGCGTTGGTGACTTCGGCTGGGTTTTTCAGGTTAACCATGACGCCTCCCGCGTCTGATTTGTGGATTATGTCTGGCGAAACAATCTTTAGAACAACGGGGTACCCGATTTCATCGGCGTGTTTTGCCGTTTCTTTCTCGTTTAATGCTAATTTGAATTTGGTGACTGGAATGCCGTATTCCATGCAGATGGTTTTGGCTTCGGTTTCCAGAAGGGCTTTTCTGCCTTCTTTTTTGGCTTGGCTGATGATTTTTGAGGTTTGGTTCAAGTTACAATACTTCCATTAACGTGTTTGAGTATGACATGGTTTATTGGTTTAAAATTGTTTTGATGAGCCAACGGTTTTTGGCGTATGTTTGTTGCTTGCTTGTTGTAGTGTTGTTCAACACTTCAGCATTATCGTATAGTGAGACGTAATATTTAATAAGCGTTCAACGCAAATACCTAAACTGACCAACAATGCCAAAGCTACCTCGCTTCAAGCAATCGCTCAAAGAATCTATTGCCAAGCTACGCCTAGCTGGGAACGCAATCAAATCACGCTTCAAAACACCAACAAAAAGCAAAAAAAGCTCAGGCAAAAAAGGTGTCTCTATAAAATTGCCAAAAATCAACCTAAGTTTTAAAAAGAAAACGCCTGAACCAGCAATTCCCTTAGCATCCAAATCCTTACCAAAAGGAATTAAAATAGTTGAAAAATACCCCTTATACGAGCCATTTTCCCAAGTTGCAATAGTTCAAGACCCCAAAACAGGCGAATACAAATACATACTAGACGAACTTCAACTTGACCCACTGGAACGAGGAATATACAATCACATCCTTGAAATCTTGCTGGCAGAAATAGAATCACCAAAAGAAGAAATAACAGACCCAAGAAAATTCTTCGCCCAAGAAGCCAAAAAAATAGTAGACAAATACCGAATCAGCTTAGGCTGGTTACCCGATGTTTCATGGTACAAAATCCTCTACCACGCAGAACGTGACCTTGTCGGCTTTGGCAAAATCGATTCATTAATGCGCGACCCAAACATAGAAGACATTTCATGCGACGGAGTAAACAAGTCAGTTTACATTTGGCATCGAACCTTCGAAAGCATAGAAACCAATGTGCAATTTGAAAACGACGAAATCCTCGATAACATGGTCGTTAAACTTGTTCACATGGCTGGAAAACACGTCAGTTCTGCCTTCCCAATAGTTGACGCTTCCCTTCCGGGAAAACACAGGTTAGCCGTATGTTACAGGCGAGAAATCACGCCTTTCGGAACAGCATTCACAATCAGAAAATTCAGAGATGACCCCTACTCAATAATAGATTTAATCAACACAGGCACATTCACGGAAGAAATGGCTGCTTACTTATGGATTTGCCTAGAAAATCGTGCTTCCATCATGATTCTCGGTGGAACAGCCGCAGGTAAAACAACTGCACTAAACGCATTAGGATGCCTCATCAAGCCAGGCAACAAAATCATCACTATAGAAGAAACCGCAGAGCTAAACTTGTCCCATGAAAATTGGGTTTCACTTATCGCAAGGCAAAGTTACGGTTTAGGCGGAAACAGCGTTGGCGAGGTAGCCCTCTTTGACCTAGTAAAAACTTCCATGCGTCACCGCCCTGACATGTTAATTGTAGGCGAGGTGCGAGGTCAAGAAGCATACGTTCTCTTCCAGGCCTTAGCCACTGGTCACGGTGGCATGTGCACCATGCACGCTGAAAACTTGGATTCAGCCGTAAAACGGTTAACCCAGAAACCCATGGAAATTTCTCCAGCATATATTCCATTAATGAATCTCGTCATATCCGTGCAGCGCGTCCATTTAGTTAAGAACGGCGTAAAGAAAGCTTACAGGCGCATACTTTCCGTTAACGAAATCGTTGGCTATGAAAACTATTTAAATCCTTTCCGATGGGATCCACTCAAAGATGAGCAAATAATTGCCGTCGACAACAGCGCATTGTTATCATCATTTTCTAAACGGTTAGGCATAACCACACAGGATTTACTTGACGAAATGAAAAGACGCAGCGACGTCCTGCACTGGATGCGAGAACAAAAAATCAGAAGCTACAAAGAAGTAGCCTCAATAATCGCAGAATACTACGCAAGGCCAAAAGAATTCTATCAAAAAATCCTTGCAGGTGAGGAGGTAAAGCCAGTTGCCGTTTCTAGAGAAATTTGAAGCCCTGTCCTTTCGCCTCTTCGGACGCATAGCGCCATACTTTCAGAAAAATGTCTTCCACGTTAAAGGTTCCTTGGAAAAGGGACGGGTAAAAATTTACCCTGACACCTACATTTCGCTAATGTTCTTCACTGCTATGCTAACTCTTCCAGTATCAGTGCTGGCTATAGTGATGGTTTTGCTCTTCCATTTTATACCCCTGCTTATTTTGGTACCAGTTCCGCTTTTTGTAGTCGGCGGCTTCTTAGTTGTGCCAATGTCAAATGCCAGCGACAGATCATCAAACTTGGAGCGCGAAATGCCTTTTGCAGCAGCATACATCAGCGTCATGGCATCCGGAGGCATAGCGCCATACACTAGCTTCAAACGCCTATCAGAAGTAGACCTCATGCCAGCAATGCGTAAAGAAGCCAGAGACATAATGAAGGACGTTGAAGTCTTCGGCGTTGACCCGCTGTCAGCCCTAGAAGGAGCTGCAAAAAAGACGCCGCTGGACATGTTCAAAGACTTCTTAGGCGGTTACGCTTCAACCGTAATCATCGGCGGCGACATCGGGCACTTCCTTGAGCGGAAAGCTGAAGACATATTCAAAACCCGCGCTTTACGCTTTAAAGCGGCTGCCGAACGCCTTGGAATGTTACTTGAAACATTCATCATTGTCATGGTGATGATGTCTCTTTGTTTTTACATACTTTTCGCCGTACAGCAAATCCAGACTGGAACCAACACTACTACCGGCACCGACTTATCCTCTTACTCAGGTATACTCATGTACACTTTCCTCTTCACTCCAATGCTTTCAATGCTCTTCATATATCTAGCTCACAGCATGCAGCCGAAAACGCCGATGGTGGAAATGCGCCCCTACAAAGTGTTCGGCGTCTGTAGCGTAATAGGCATAATCGTCTTCTTACTGCTAACAAACTTCATGGGCGCTACTCAGCTTCCCTTTTTCAGCACCTTGCAAGCGTGGGGTGTTGATTTGCCCATAGCAATATCTGTTGCCTTGTTTATTTCTACTGCGCCAGCAGCCATCGTGCATATAAGATTGTCAAAAACCAAGAACAGCATGGAGCAGGGCGTCACAAGTTTTCTCAGAGACCTCACGGAAGTACGAAAAACAGGTTTATCGCCTGAAAAATGCATCGAAAGCCTATCAAAACGTGACTATGGCACCTTTAGCAAAGAACTTCGCAAAATTAGCTCTGAGATTTCGTGGGGTATCCCAATCAAAAGGGTAATGATGGATTTTCTTCACCGTACGCGCAGTTGGATGGTGCAAATAGTAATGTTTCTCCTAGTTGAAACCATAGATGTGGGCGGCGGCACCATCGCCATGATTGAATCTCTTGCCAGCTTTAACAATCTTACTCAAGATGTAGAGAAGGAAAAGAAGATGTCAGTGCGACCATACGTTATGATGCCGTATCTAGCATCGATCCTTCTTGTTGCAACAACTGTTATGATGATGAGTTTTACTACAGGGTTTGGCGCAACAACTGCGGGAGTTACGCAAACAGCATCCCAGAGCAAAGGCTTGATGCAAACGATATTCATGACAGCAGTTATCTTCAACAGTTACCTTATAGGAATTGTTGGCGGAAAAATAAGTGAAGAGTCTATCGGAGCCGGTTTCAAGCATGCAGCCATTCTAGTACTTATTTCAGTAATAGCAGCAAAGCTAATTCCACAATTCGTAAAACTCGGATAGGAGAGAGTGAAATACGAGAAATTGTCACCGAAGTTTACGAAAGGACAAGAGAGCAATTAGTCCCGCCATTTCAACCGTTATACTTACTGCTGCTGGCATCGTCATGATTTTAGTAGCCATGAGTTACGCGTATAATACCTTGAATATACAGATGGCTCAGAACGAATTCAGCACTAACCAACAATTCATGCAAACGACTGGACAGCAAATAGACGACATAGCTTGGACGATTGGTCGAACACAGACGGTTACCTACTCAAGCAAGTACGGAGTCCTAAATTTTAATGAATCAGTGCTAAATTACACCTTTCAACTTTACACCAGCAGTTCAGGATGGGTAAATTTCACCGCGCCTGAAACAGGAATCATTCTATACAATATGCCTGTAAGTTCATATTCAGTAGGCAACAATTACTTTGAACGAGTTCCCATTTCTGCCAACGGCTCATTTTTGCAAAGTGGTTCTTCAGCGCCAGTAAGTCAAGTATTTTGCGAGGAAAAACTATCCACGAATGCCACAAGCTATACCCGAATAGTCCTAGTGCCTACCATAAGAGTGCTTAATTCTACAATTACGGGTGCCCAGCCAACAAGTTACTTCAAGTTTTATATACCATATTTGACCAAGGGTGGCACAACATTTTCTAGTTCCCCATCTGTAACGTTGACTGGAGAAAACGTCACAAAAATTACTGAAACTGGCGTCAATAAAGTAATTATTAGTGTTAGTCCAAACGCAAACTCTGGATTTGACGCTTCCTTTTTCAATTTTGCTAGCAACACTGTAACACTCAACATTTCTAATTCGGTTGTTGAATTTTACTTCGGTGAGGTGCAAGTTGCTGAAGGGCAAGTATAGTACATGGAGGGTGAAAATTGCCGCAGGTAACTATTGAATACATGATTATGGTTCCGATTTTGATTCTGCAAATTTTCCTTTTTCCAATCGCTGCCACAACAATTATGGGTGCTTGGTCTAATTCACGGATGACATTGGAACTTCAAGAGGTATCGGGGCATTTAGGCAGTTCTATCCAGCAGCTTTATTACACTATGAATCATGCGTCGATTTCTAGCGGTGCACTTACCGCCAAGTTGGACGTGCCGACTACAATAGAAGATGGTAATAACGGTTACAATTACATGATAACTTTGAGCAATGCTACAAATCTCAATAGTAAGGTTGAGGTTATGAACCTAACTCTTAGCCTCATAGGTGCCAGCGGTAAAGCTTCAACACTCGTTACCTTGGGGCAAAATGCTTATTGGCAAAACAATTCAACATTTAAAAGTAACAATATTTCGCTCATAAGCGCCACTAAAGCGTCAGGTATCATTTCGCTGTCTTTTCAAGGAGGCACTTGAGTATGGCAAGTGCAACATTGGACCACATGGTATCGCTCATAGTGTTCATCGCTGCTATCCTGATTTTTATCGGGCTTTTCAGTCAACCCATTCAAACCGCAATTGTTTACGAAAGCCACAGCTCGTTGTCAACAAAAACTAGCGACCTTTTAGATACCATACTTTTGAATCCAGGCATAAACGCCACTTGGGGAACCGATGGTAGTATACCATCAGGTTTCGGATTGCAGGACCCAGAGTTTACCCAGTATCAACTAAGTCCCTTTTCACTTATGCGGCTGGGTTCTTCAACAGGAAACATGGTTGAATATGACAAAACCAGCCCCAGCATATACTATAACAACGCAAGTTTAGGATTTGGCGCCTCTCTGCTAACGCCAAACGCTCAAGCACTTAACTATTCCACAGCGTTGACACTGCTTGGAATAAACAATACATACGGCTTCCAATTAACACTCACTCCAGACATTACTGTATCCGTAAATCAAACGAACGTCCTTGGCTCACCGTTAAATCTATTAATAAGCGCAAGTGGAACAGGCTTTCCATTTGCCGGTGCAACCATAAACTACTGCCTCATCCTAGTTACAATGGCTCAAACTGACGCCGACTATCCATCCTACACCATACAAACTAGTGCCATCACCACTAATCAGCATAGGTATGGCTAACGTACTATTCCCAACTGTAACAGATGTAAACCAAAATTATGCATTCATTGCCTACGCACATCTGGATGGCATTGTAGGAGTAGGCTACCACACGCGTGTCTCAGCTACCGACCAATACATCGTTCCTATCGTACAGGATATGGGCTCGCAAACAGTTGTATTGGCGCATAATTATGACCTAAACAATTCAGGTCAACAGGGAAGTACCCTAAAGTATAACGCCACTTTTGTTATCTTAAAAGAAGATTATACACTTAGCGAGTTGTCTCTTGAAGGTTCCAACAATCCAGATATAGCGAACTATAGTATTTCTGGCCCTGGCAACCCATATCACTCTATTACCTTGCCAACATGTACAACCGGCATTTTGATAGTTACCTACCAACAAGAGGGCTCCACTCAAGGCGGCGTAGTAATGATGCCTTGGGGCATCAGTTCTCTAGCTTTTCCAGTAACGTTCGGGGGCAATCCTCAGGGGCAAGAGTGGGTTGCAACTGACATACGTCAAGTAACAATCGGCGGCATCGCCTACCAAGCAAAACTTGAATTGTGGAATCAAGGCGTACAGGTGGCTGGCTAAATGATTCGCACAATCGAAGTGTTATTCGTAATAATAATTCTCGCTGGCGCATTCATAGGAGCTTCCTACTTTGCTGTTTTGCCGGCGCCAAGACAGGTTTCGCCAATAAATCTTAACCGCCTGTCTTTAACGACTTTGCAACTGCTTGATTCTGATTATGATTTAAGTAAAGCAGCGTTTGAAACGGATAATTCAACGCTTTGGGGTGGGCTACAAGTTGCTCTTTCAGCTTCACTGCCACCGAACATCATATACAATCTAACAGTCTATGATGTAAACGCTGGCGGAGTGCCACTTTACAGTGATGTAACTTCTATTTCAAACGCTGAGACTCTAGGTGCAACCTCCGATGTTTCAACGTACACAGTAGCTTCTTCAAACGTGACTTTTAATTTTACACCGCAGAAAATAGGTGAGAACGGCAACGGCGGAACACTATACATTTTGAATTGCAGTGATGCAAACGGCTGGTGGATTACCGGTTATACCGCGCAAAGTTTAGCTCAAGACTTGTACAATCTATTATCGCCGTATTTTGTTAACACAATAATGGTGCAGAATACTGCACAGCTTGCACAGATACTAAACGGGACAGCACTGCAAGGCGAAGCAGTTCAGAACGCCGTAATCATTAACACATGCGGAGAAGCAGTGCCTATTCCGTCTGGTTATTACCAGAGCACAGGAGTCGGTTATGATTCTGCCAGCAGTTCCTATACACGCTATGCTTATACAATAGGTCAGAGAGTTTTGCAGTACAATTGGACATGGGCCAGCATAGTTGGGTGGCCATTCTATTACGTGTCAAATGTTGCTTTGTTTTCCAACAGCCAGAACACTTGGGGCATATATGGTATGAATATGATCGGCAAGAACGGTGGTGACGGTGCAGCAGGATTAACCGCCTTCCTTCAAGGGATAGACAATCAGACCTATTCATATGGTGATAGCACTACTGGCAGTCCTGGCTTAGTAAATCTGTCCAATAAAGCCTTGGGAAGCTGCAACTATTATGGTATTTATCCATCACAAACTCAGACTTCGACGAGAGCATTACCAACCTCTATTCTAAACAGTTATCACCTAAATGTGACAACTTACGTTTTTAACACTGTGGGCAGTTGGAACCCAGGCGCGATTTATCGGCACTTTATTACGGTTAACCAGACATCACAATACCAAGGTGGATTCTACGCTTTAGGTTTAACGCGAACTCCAGACATCAGACTCACAGCACTGGGCTTATTGTCCGATTATCAACCTAGTCTCTACCCTTCGGAATATACAGCATCAGGAACTTCCCGACTGGTAGTTTTACAACTTGGACTGGCTGGAGGCGCCTAAATTGAACAATAAGGGACAGTTTTCAATTATTGCCGCTTTGCTGGTTGCAATAGTTCTAGTAGCTTCAGTCACGGCAACCTACGCTGCAATACGCTATAGCCCAATTCAAGATCAACCCCAAATCTTAAGCGCCATAGATGAAACTAACTTGGCGCTGAAACAAATTTTAGGCTTCACCGTAGGCTACTACGGCTCCGTTATGCAAGTTACAGGTAACTCGTCATATGCCCAAACGCTTGCCACAAAATACTTGGACAGCGGTTTAGAAAACGTGGCTGACATAAAACCCGAGTGGGGCGCCTCCTTCAACGTCGCTAACCTGTCGCTAGGCACTAACTGGTTTACGAACGCAAGCTATAGCCAAGCAAACCTAAACGTCACATACGACCTAACAGGGCTAGGCATCTGTGGCATAGCATACACAGCATCCTGCCGACTAGATGTCCAGATTAATCCCTCTTCCTCCAACAATCAAGTTTCCCTAACCGTTGTCAAAGACGAAAATACGCCTGTAGTCGGTTTAAGCATGTCAAGTTTCAAATTTTATCTTTATGAATATAATAACTTGTCCTGGGCAATGGCGAACCCGCCCGATGAGCCCGCCTCTTCCAGCAACGGTACCTACATTATTGATATCCCGTCTGGAATAAACCCACAGGGCTTCGCCATTCAGGTGCAAGACACCCGCGGCATCACGGTTGCAGCTTCCTCATTTAGCCACTACACTGGAAGCCTAATATTCAACAGCAGTGTAGTGAGCGGCGGAGATTACGTAGACCAATATAACTCAAGCATAGATTCTATTCCCGATCAAGGTGCCCACAGCAACTTTACAGCACAACAGCAAGGTCCAGACGCTATATATGACACCATGACAGAAGCAACCTCCGGAACAGTGCCACAACCAAGCTACCCCATATACTGGAACCCGATAGGTTCAACAACTTGGGCTAGTGGTACAACAAATGACCTGCAAAGTTGCAACGGCGTGTACATGAGTTTCCACTCTTACGGGTCTAATTTTTCGGGGGCATCCAACACTTTCGGCTATGTCACCAATGGCAAATCTCCAAGCGGCTTTAACTATGTTAGGGGTTCCAGCTTTACAATAACCCAAGCGGGTCTAGCCAACAGCATAAGCGCGTATCTAACATTTACGTCATCATCAAACAATTTTGGAACAACCAACACAGGCGGCGGTTCATCGGGAACTCCAACTCTCCTTAACACCCTTAGAGGCAGCATATTTAACTCCGGATCATTTACATCTGGAGCAACTCTCGCCCTCGCTCAAAGCATAGACGCCTACATATCTGTCACAGTGAGCGCAAAGCACATCAAAGCAGCTATTTACGACTCAAACGGCAATTTTATTGGTGCAACGCAAGAAAAGTTAATTTCGGTAGGCACTGGCTCACAAAATTTTGTCTTCAATGATCCTAAACCAACCTTAACGGCAAATACGAATTACATACTGGTTGTTTGGTCTGACTCTGGAACTGGTGGCGACGCACTCCTTTATCGTTCTTCTTCTGGCGGTAGTGGCCGGTACGTCTCATCAACTTATGGCAGCAACTGGCCATCCTCCCCAAGTTTTTCATCGAATTCCAATCAATACTCCATTCGATGCAACTATCTCACCGCGTTCAAAGCGCAGGCTGGCATCTATTCTGGTGATGGCAGTACACTAATCGCAAGTACTCAAGAAAATGTATTAACCACTGTGAATGGTTGGGTTACATTCAACTTTATATCTCAACTAAATTTGATGGCATCCACAAACTATGTTTTGGCGGTTGAAGCCTCGGATACAAGCGTCAACATATACTACGATTCGGGCACGGCTGAGTACTTCAGAGGTTCTGCAAGCTACCCAACTTGGCCAACATCTCTTAGTGATCAAGGTCAAGGTAACCAACGAGCGTATAGCATCTACTGCACTTACTCAACAGCAAACCAATACACTGCACAGGTTGAGTTCACTGGGCAATCAAGCGCGTCTACCCCTTGGAATGACCTTATTTGGACAATAGACAGCTTAGCTTCTATCAGCGGCGTAACTGCCACTTTCCAGCTTTACAACTGGGGCACAGGGCTGTACCCAAACAGCGGTGACGGATTCATGACTGCTACAATCGGAACCAGCGATTCATTAAATACTCAAACAATCACTGCTATCCCGACTAGCTTTTTGAACAGTAGCGGATACTGGAAAGTCATGATTACAGCCACTAAATCAACTACGACGCAGTTTAACCTGAATCTGGACATGGTGCAGTATAGTCCAGATGTTCCTAGCTACATGCTTAACCTCCAAGAACAATGGACAGACGTGAATGCAACCTACTTTAATTCTCACCCAGTCCTCTGCATCAACACAGGTGCATCTTCACCTGCAGGATTGGCGGTTGACGCTTGGAACGGTGGCGCATGGCAGCCTATCTCAAATTCTTTAGTTAGCGGCTGGAACAACCTTTCCATCAGTTCATATTTAACCTCGCCTAATTTTACAATCAGATTCAGCGCCAGCAACACTATAATACCGAAAGGGTGGCAGATAGATGCGGCTCTTCTTAGACCACAGTCTGATCAAGACCTATTCTTGTCACTACAAAATCCAGCAGCAACAGTTGCCGTCGAGCTCCTTCAAAATGGAACTATGATCTGGTTAGGTCAAAACCTGCAAAATACGACTCAAACTGTTCCTGTTCCGCCTGTTCCCGTGAAAGCCATTCACGTTAACGAAACCATAGACGGCGTCAATCAACAAGTGCCCTTCCAAATTGAAGACTGGGCATCTTCCTACACTGTTCCGTTAGGATTAACAGATAACACAACGGTTTTTGGTAACAGGCAAATGATTGTTTTTCTTGTAAACACTCACGTTTCAGATTTCACTGTGTGGTGGAACGGCAGCGACCAAGCAGCACAAACTCCCTTGGCTTATACGAACACGTACTTTACTAGCGACAATCCAAGTGGCAACTTGCTTAGCAATGGGAAGTTAAGTCTCCAATTCAGCGGCGGTTTCATCGTAACTTCAACAGTTGTTGGTACCAGCACCTCGAGCACGGCAAGTTTCATGCGAATAAACAATCAAGATAGCACTTACGGATCTGGAATAGACTATGTCATATACAACGGCGTAGTTCGAGACATAGTGCAACAGGAAGCCGAATGGAACAACGGAGTTAATAATTGTCCAAACCTCTACGCTGACATGGTGCTCACTTTACCTGCTAACGCAACCTACTACACTTATCAACTTAGTCTCATGTTTATCAATTCAACGCAAACCCGCACAATAACCGACCTATGCCCAATTAACATGACTTCAAATGTAGGACAATTGCAAACTGAAAACGGGACTTTGAACGGCGACCCGGTTGTTGCAAGCGGCACACAAACATTCAGCAACTCCACAGGAACTTCGGTGCATCACTGGAGCCAATTCACCGACAGCACAAAAGGTGCAGGCATAATGTTCACTGACCAAGCTAACCAAATGCTTTACGTCTTTGACGCCATGTCTCTCGCAAATGCTACAGGAGCAATTAAAGCGGACTCCTCAGCTCAAACAATCTCGTTGCTTCCCGTGACGCTTAGCCCCGTTTCATTCCAAACTGCCTTGGATGTGACTTGGTATGGTGCAGTGGCAACTTTTGATGGTTCCGCTCCCCCAATTTATAGCGGATACGGTCAACCTGGACTCTGGATACTGGCTGAGCTGCCGCCAACAATAACTATAGACATTGAAAACTAGCCACATTTTCAATACTTATTTTTGCTAAGTATTTACCTTTCATATAATAAATATTAAGCAGACGGTTTTTTAAAATGGGTAAGTCAAAAGAAATAACAGCAAGGGATTAGATTGACCTTCCAAGTAATCTTCACTGCGGCAAGGGTGTCAGTTACAGCAGCCTTCCTCATTTATGCATCATGGAGCGACTACAAAACCCGAGAAGTAAGCAACCGCGTCTGGGCAATCTATGCACCTATTGCAGTCGCGCTTTCACTTGCAGAGTTACTCCTCTATGACTCCTCAAAACTTGCCCTTTTCGGCATTAGCGTAGGCTTTACCGTCGGGTTGGCGTTTTTGTTGTTCTATTCGGGTGCGTTTGGCGGCGCTGACTCAAAAGCCCTCATGTGCATCGCCTTTGCCTTGCCCTTCGCTCCTGAAAACCTATTCTCCCCCATCTTGGGAGGTGGAAGCTTATCACCCATCTCACAGTTCATATTCCCGTTAACCATATTCAGCAACGCCGTCTTGTTCGCAGCAGCCAGCGGCATATACATGATTCTGCGCAATTTGGTTTGGCACAAAAAAACTGGCAAAAAAATGTTCGCAGGAACACTCGCACATGAATCACTATGGAAAAAAGTGGTTATCTTGATAACTGGTTACAAAGTGACTGTTGCCAAGTTAAAGGAGAAATGGCACGTTTTTCCTATGGAAGATGTGGAAGATGACGGCGAGAACGCTTTAAAACGAAAACTAGTAGTTGTTCCACGTGATGAGGGGCGAGATAAAATTGTTGAACGCTTATCTAACGCAGCTCAGGCAGGAAAAATCGATGCCTATGTGTGGGCAACGCCTGGTTTACCCATGCTAATATTCATAACTTTAGGTTTAATTGTCGCCTTACTGTTTGGCGATATGGTCTGGTTGCTTGTTCGATTCATCCTCGGCTAAAAACCAAAAAGATTATTGAAGTATGCTTTTGCTGCGTTTTGAATAAGAGACGGATGCAGTGACCATAAGAACTGAGCCAAAACCGACAAACGCGAGGGCGTATCCACGGTATGGATAAGACCAATTTAGATTAAAAGTTGCGCTGCCAGTTTGATACGAAAAGAAGAAAGCGCTTACCACAAACAATGTAATTGCCAAGGCTAGTAGGCAAACTTCAGTTTTAAACTGCAAACTGCTCTTCTCCCTCTTCCAAGATACCCTTTAGACAACATTAAATCAAAAGGTATTTTAGCTTTTTGGAAATACACTAATAGGAGCCTCTCAATGTCCATGGCGCAGTGCAAAAAAGAACTGAAAAACTTTCTAGAACAGGAAAAGCCCAAAGAATGCAAAGTCGTCGTTTTGCCTGATTTCTTCCTTGACAGACTCATAAACCTGAACTGGAACGCCTCAGAGTTTTCAGGGCTAATTGCAGATGTGGCTAAACGGAAAGGTGGCAGCATCGACGGCATCCACCAAACTGACATCCGCGGAGGAAACGCCATCAACGTGGCATCAGCCCTAGCCAACCTAGGCGCCAAGGTTACACCGATTGTTTGCACAAGCGAGTTCGGTTTACAACAAATAAAATACCACTTCAAAGACACTCCAATCGACACTTCGCACATAAAAATCCATGATAAAGCTTCAATAACAACTGCTTTAGAGTTCAAAAACAAAAATGAGAAAACAAACGTTATGCTCAGAGACTTAGGTGCACTAGCAGATTTTGGTCCAGCAAGCCTCAACGAGAGCGATTACGCGTTGATAGAGGATGCGGATTACACGTGCCTCTTTAACTGGGCTGGCACATTAAAATTCGGCACGGCGCTAGCTCAAGCGGTTTTCGGCAGAGCAAAAACGAAGGGCAAAGGCAAAACTTACTATGACACGGCAGACCCCACGCCTAACAGCGGCGCAATCGCTGAATTGATGGAAATGGTTCTGAAATCTAATCAAGTGGACATTTTAAGCCTGAACGAGAACGAAGCAATCATTTACGCCGCTTTGCTTGATAAGACTTTGAATGATAAAAAAGAGCATTTAGGGTTTGCGGAGTTAGCAATGGAAGCCGCACGAATTTTAGCAAAGCACCTACCAGCAAGAATTGACTTGCATACCACGGTTTTCTCCGCCACTTTAAAGGGCAAAACAGAGGTTGTGGTCCCTACCTTTAAGGTTAAGGTTTTACGGGCAACTGGCGCGGGTGACGCTTGGAACGCAGGAAACATCTTAGGCGATAGAAACGGTCTTTCAGACGAGTGCCGTTTAATGCTGGCAAACGCGGTTTCAGCCTGCTACCTCTCAGACCCCGAAGGCAAGCATCCCACCAAGAGTAAACTTTCCATGTTCCTTAGGGATAACGCTTAAGGCTTGTAGCCAAATTATTTTAAGCAACTATCCTTAACCATGCAGTAACGATTACCTGTCAAGAGTGGGCACAGATGGCTAAACTGTTTGGAAGCTCAGGCGTAAGAGGCTTAGCAAACGTTGACTTAACACCATTGCTAGCTTGCAAGGTTGGTTTAGCGGTGGCTACATATGCAAAAGCCAAAAAAGCAGTTGTAGCCCGTGACACGCGAGTTAGCGGCAGCATGCTTGAGGATGCCTTGGTTTCTGGTTTGCTATCAAGTGGCACCGAAGTTCTTTTGGCTGGCATAGTTCCCACGCCTGCTCTAGCTTATGCCACTAAAGCGTTTGGGGCGGATGCAGGATTCATGCTTACTGCCTCGCATAATCCACCACAGTATAACGGAATAAAAGTCTTCAATGGCGATAGCTTATCTTATACCGACGAGGACCAAAACGCAGTGGAGAAAAAAGTGGCTGAGGAGACTTTTGCGTTGGCAGATTGGCGCAGCCTCGGCAAAACCACCCCCATCGATGCAAGCCAAGTTTACATGGAAATGGCGCTGAAAGCTGTTGCACTCCGCAAGCGATGGCAGATTGTTGTTGATCCAGGATGCGGCGCCACCTTCGACGTGGCCCCTGCAATGTTGAAAGCCATGGGCTGCAAGGTAACTGCTCTTAACGCTCACCCAGACGGGTATTTCCCAGCCCGAAAATCTGAGCCGACCGCTGAATCGCTCAAGGATTTGGCAAAGGTTGTCAAAACGCTTGGCGCTGATGCAGGCATTGCTTTTGATGGCGATGGCGACCGTGTAGCCTTCATAGATGAGAAAGGCGCTTTTGTCAACTTTGACCGTTCACTGGCTGCGTATGCTGCTTATGCGCTTAAGCGGAGTGGCGGTGGAACAGTGGTAACAAATGTTGAAGCGTCAATGTGTGTTGAAACGATGGCGCAAACGCAGGGCGGCAGAGTCATTCGCTCTAAAGTTGGGGACATTTACATTTCAGAAGCCATCAAGCGCGTCGGGTGCTGTTTTCGGAGGGGAGCCATGCGGCGCTTGGGTGCATC
This sequence comes from Candidatus Bathyarchaeota archaeon, assembly GCA_963715865.1. Lineage (GTDB taxonomy): Archaea > Thermoproteota > Bathyarchaeia > Bathyarchaeales > Bathycorpusculaceae > Bathycorpusculum. The sequence goes on along the minus strand of OY970280.1, from coordinate 1,157,172 downwards.
CGCAGCTTCATTATTGTCCTGATGGGCCGTTGTCTGCAGCGTTGTTCTTGAAAGCTTTGGAAGATGAAGGCAAAAGTGTATCTGAGTTTGTCGGTGCGGTTCCCGAGTACATTACGCTGCGGGAAAACGTTACTTGCAAAAAGGAGTTAAAGTACAAGGCGGTGGCAAAAATTGGGGCTACCCTAAAAACGGCGTTTCCAGATTACACTGATTTCTCCACGGTTGACGGCGTCCGGTTAGCGCTAAAAGACGGTTGGTTGCTGGTTAGGGCTTCTGGAACGGAACCGCTTATCCGCTTAACTGTTGAAGGAGAATCATTAGCAGTGGCAAATGATATAACCGAAAAGGCAACAGCACTAATAAAGAAGCAAATTGAGGCTGAAATGAAATGAAGGCTGTATTGTTAGCGGCTGGGGAAGGCGTTAGGCTTTTGCCGATAACGGCGACGCGTCCTAAGCATTTGATTAAGGTTGGCGGAAAACCAATCTTGCAGTTCTGCTTGGAAGCGGTAAAAAACGCTGGAATAACCGAGGCAATAATTGTTACGCATTACATGGGTGACGCGATTCACCAATACTTCGGAGACGGCGAAAAACTTGGCTTACGCATCATTTATGTTGAGCAAAAAGCAGCGCTTGGCACAGGAAACGCCGCCAGCGTGGCTGAACCCTATGTTGACGATGATTTTATTCTTGTTTACGGAGATTTATTGTTCGGTCCAGACGCCGTAAAAAACGTCTTGCAGTCGTACAAGCGCGGAAAAACCGCTGCCGTCATGGGTGTCGTGCCCGTGGAGAAGCCTGAAAGCTACGGAATAATCGAGTTAGACAAGGAGAAAAAGGTTAAGCGCATCGTGGAGAAGCCTGCTACTGGGAAAGCGCCGTCAAACTTGGCTAATGCAGGAGTGTACGTGTTTTCCCGTGAGATTTTTAATAAAATAAAGCAAACAAAAGCTTCCGTCCGCAATGAATGGGAGCTCACCGATGCCGTAACGTTGTTGGCTAAAGAAGGCAAAACGGTTTTGGCTGCCGAGATTTCGAAGGATGACTGGTTTGACGTGGGGAGGCCTTGGGATTTGCTGGATGCTAACAATTGGGCTTTAAAACGCATTGAGCACCAACTTTTAGGCACGATAGAGCAAGGAGCCCACCTTATCGGTCCAGTTTCAGTTGCAGAATCAGCACGCATCCGCTCAGGCGCCTACATTGAAGGACCCTGCTTTATCGACGAAGAATGCGATGTGGGACCTAACTGTTACATTCGAGCGGGCACGAGTTTAGGCAGAAAAGTGCGTGTAGGCAACGCTTGCGAAATCAAAAACAGCATCATCATGGATTACACGCATGTGGGGCACTTGTCTTACGTTGGCGACAGCATCCTTGGCGAGCACTGCAACCTGGGCGCGGGTACCGTCACGGCTAATTACCGTTTAGACGCTGGGCCAATCAAAATGATGGTAAAAGACCAGCTGGTTGATACTGGCAGAAGAAAACTCGGCGCTGTCCTTGGCGACAACGTGAAAACAGGGATTAAGTCGCTGTTTATGCCCGGAGTAAAGGTAGGCGTAAACAGTTGGGTGGGACCAAACTTAATGGTTGAGCGCGATTTGCCTGCAAACTCGGTTGCGTTCCTTAAGCAGAACTGCGAAATACAAGAAAAGAAAACCTGAAAACGTTTAGTTGTTCTGTATAAAAATAGCCCAAAAACGCATACCCCTGTGAAGCGTTGAAAAATTGAAGCTTGCGCGATTTTCCTTTTAACCTAATGCTGGAGCCTTTTTGGTTCCCTTAATGAGAACGCCGCTTGTGTAAATTTTTTCTTTAAGAACTTTGGGAACTCTCGCTATCTCTACCATATCCACAGGCAAGCTCAACTCCAGCTCTATTTGCGCGTTTAAGTTAAGGAGTTCTTTGAAAGAAAGTTCTGGTTCCGAGTGGATGGCTAAGTCTATGTCTCTTATACTGTCTCGCCGGCAAAAGCTACCAAAAAGCCAAGCAAGCTTAACTTGGTTCTCCTTGGCAAGTAAAGCCTTAAGTTTCCTGATAATGCCTTCCTTTTCTTTCTGCCCTATCCTGTAATACTGTATTCTGTCATAAGTCGATTGCATATTTTTCCTGCACACTCTTTAAAAATTTATTGACGCTTTTAAAGTCGTTTTTAATTGAGTTGTAAACTTGACTATCATCTATTATCCAGTATCGGTGGGTTAGTAAGTTCCTAAGCCTCACTAATACAGTTAACTCTTTGGCACAGTTGTCACTTATGCCTTCTTCATCGAGAAGTCTAAAGCATTCAGAGTACGATAAAGGTTCTTGTTGAAGGTCTTCTTTAGCTATGTGCAGGCATACGCTTCCCAAAGCTTCTGCAATGACTATGATGTGGTACCTGATGGCGTATTTCTCTTCCACGTTCAGTTCAGCGTAAGGCTTTAAAGTCAACCTATTTAACTCTGCCTTTGCATCTAAAACTTCAGTTATCCTCTGCTTAATTTGGCTCACGTTAACGGGCATTTAAACCAGCAACAATACTATTTCTTACTAAGAATATTACTTTTGCGAAAGAGCACTATGACTTAAAGCCTAATAAACTTTGAACTTGCAGATTAGCAATTACCAACTAAAGTGCAGATAGCAACCAATTTTCAAAGCTGTCGCATGAAAAATCAAGCCGCCGACCGTTTTCTAGTATGCTATATAAATCAAAGATAAATAGTGGTAGTGCAATCTCGTTACTTTAAAGGAGAAATAAACTTGTCTGTAGTGCAAAGAAAGTATTTCACTGAAATCGCGGCGTTAGCAGATAAAACCGTGTCTGTAGTGACAACTACTGGAAAAACATTCAAAGGTACACTCATCGGCATTAACCCTGACAATATGAGTCTTTGCATAGCCGATGCAAAAGACGAATCTGGAAACTTACTTCACCGAGTATTCTTAAACGGGAACGTGGTTGCTCAAATATCAAGCGCAGAAAAACCCTTCGACCTCAAAGCCTTAGCCTCAAGACTTGAAAAAGTCTTCCCAACCATGGTTAAACTATACGAAGACAAGGGCTTCATCTGGGTCATGGACAAAGTGAAATTAACAGAAAAAGGCGTTGTTGAAGGCTCAGGTCCAGCTGCCGACCGAGTGCAAAAAGTATACGAACAATTCATGAGCGAAGTTAAACCCTAAATAAACCAGCGCAGTTGTTCTTCCTCTTTCTTCTTTTCTTCTGTTATGCTTCTAATAATGCCAAAGGATTCTAAAATTTTCTTAATCTCGCCACTGCTGGCTTCAAGTTTTGATAAGTCAATGTTAAGGTTCAAGTATTTACCAACTGTAGTCAATGCGAACCGCGCAGCGTTCACGTCAGGATTCATTCCCGGCGTATCTACCAAAAGAGAGAAACCCTTCAAATCTCTAATCCTTGCTAATCCAATGGATAAACCAGCAATGCCAAAAACATGTCCAACCATCACTTTAGTTCCTAAATCAAGCGCCTCTTTCATTGTGTCCAAATCCGTGGCTGTGCTGTAAATTGCTGGTACAGGTTGAGCTTCGTCTTTTTTGAAGCCGCCGATAGATATTACTAAGCGGCAGCCAAGCTCCTGCGCTAAATCAAGCACTTTGCCGCATAGCTCGTATTGCCCAACAGTTGTCAGCGCCTGAGTGTTCCCATACCAAATAATCAAGTCGCGTCCACCATCCTCTCGCTTAGCATAATAGAGTTCATTTATAGGCGAAAGCGTTCCACCATTTTCGGTTGTTACTGCAAAATCCTGAAATGACGAGGAAAATATTTGGACGAACCGTTTAGCTTTTAACTCTTTTATCAAATGTAACGCTGCAATATTAGCTACAAACCCTATGCCGGGCAACCCTTCAATTAGGATTGGGTCGTTTAGTTTTGGTTTTTCGCTTATGTCTATTGAGCAAACCATGTTTTCGCATCTCTCTTCTCGGTATTAGACAAATTATGCGATATAAGGATGTCTAATCCAAATGGCAATCGCGTTTCACTTGCGAGCTGACAAGAATGTTTTTGATTTAAAAAAATTTACCTTATCTTTTTTATAAGCGAGTAACGATTCTTGTTTAGGCTTCAGCGTTGAGTTTCGAAATAAAAGAAAAAGACCTACTAGGCAGAATAGGCAAACTAAAAACTAAAAGCGGAACAGTGGAAACTCCACTCTTATTCCCAGTAATTAACCCCAGCATTCAGCCTGTTCCGCCGAGAAAGCTCAAGGAAACGTTCGGTTTTGAAGCAATCATAACTAACGCTTACATACTAAAAAAACGCTACCAAAACAAGCCAATAGATGAGGGCTTGCATAAATTTCTTGATTTCGATGGCGCCGTGATGACTGATTCAGGAGCCTACCAAATCCTCGTTTACGGCGAGGTGGATGTTAGCCAAAAAGAAATCGTGGCCTACCAAGAAGGCATCGGCAGCGACATCGCCACCATGCTTGATATTCCAACAGGCTGGAAAGTAACCAAAGAACAAGCCGAAAAAACCGTGGCTGAAACCCTGCGGAGAGCAAAAGACTTTTTCAAAACCAAAACGCGAGACGACATCTTGTGGGTGGGGCCAGTGCAAGGCGGAAGACACCTTGACCTCGTCGCTAACTCAGCGGTTGAAATGGGAAAGCTGCCCTTCCAAATCCACGCGCTTGGAAGCCCAACTGAAGTGATGGAAAGCTACCGCTACGACGTTTTAGCTGACATGATACTGACAGCGAAAAAAGGCTTACCCCTCGAGCGTCCGCTGCATCTGTTTGGTGCGGGGCACCCAGCCATGTTCTCGTTGGCAGTGGCGCTGGGATGCGACCTTTTCGATTCAGCCGCTTACGCCTTGTACGCTCGAGAAAACCGTTACATGACTGAGAACGGTACGTGGCGGCTTGAGGAGCTGGATTATTTCCCATGCAGTTGCCCCAGATGCGCATCTGAAACGCCGAGGGGACTGGAAAGGAAAGCGAAAAAAGAACGCGAAGTTTTCTTGGCTGAGCACAACCTTTACGTTTGCGTAGCGGAGTTAAAACGCATAAAGCAAGCCATAAGGGAAGGCAGGTTGTGGGAGCACACGGAAATGCGAGTTCATGGTCATCCAGCGTTGCTTTCAGCACTCAAAAAACTACGAAGCCACGCCGATTTCCTCGAAAAGTTTAGTCCAACGGTGAAAAGCAGCGGATTCTTCTATTTCGACCCAGTTGGGCTGGCGCGTCCAGAAATCACTCATTACCGGAAACGATTAAACGAACGATATGACCCGCCAAATAATGCGAAAGTTCTTTTTCTTATGCCGCAAACCCGAAATAAGCCGTTTCATAAAGCTCCTGAGTTTAAGAAGATAAGGCAACTTTTCCGCAGTTTAGGCGAACAGCTTTCATCGAAAATCCACATCTGCGTCTACGCTGCTCCATTCGGCGTTATTCCGCTGGAGCTTGATGAGGTTTATCCGCTGAGCCAGCATGAGGCTACTTTGCCGCTTGACTTGGAAACCGTGAATTACGTCGCGAGCCAAACCCGTGAATACATCAAGCGAACGGCATATGCAAGTGTTGTTTTGCTTAACGATGCTAAACTTTGGAAAAACACTGTTGAAAAAGCATGCAAGTCAGCCTGCAAAGCGAAGGGTTTAGCGTTTGATTCTGTTGATGCTAGTGTGGAAGGAAGCAAAGAGATTTTAAGTCGTTTAGAGAACATTTTGCGGAAACAGTTGAGCGAATAACATTGATTCAAGCTGACTTACATATTCACACGGTTTATTCTTCGGACTCCGTTATTCAACCAAAAACTCTCGTTGACCAGCTTGTAGCGCACAGTTTTATTAAGGTTGCAGCCGTGACGGATCATGACAGCGTAAGAGGATGCAAGGCTACGGTTGAGTTGGCTTCGGCTTACCCTGACATTTTGGTTATTCCAGGTGTTGAAATTAGCACGCAGCATGGCGATATGGTGATTTTGGGTACCTGCGAGTTGCCGCCAAGGCCATGGACGCCTGAAGTTCTCGTTGATTACGCAAAAAGCATAGGCGGAGTTTCTATTGTGGCGCATCCTTATCGTGAGTATGGCATGGGCGATTTAGCAAGAAACTACAAAGTTGATGCTATTGAGGTTCTGAATGGCGGGTCCACGGCAGCGGCGAATAATCAGGCAAGGGAGCTTGCTAAGAGTATGGGTTTGCCTGGGACAGCGGGTAGCGATGCGCATCAGTTGTCTGAGTTGTTTAGTGTTTACTCGCGGGTTGATGCTTCTTTGGATGTTGATGAGATTTTGAAGGCGATTAAGAAGGGTTCTTTGTCTGCTCAGGTGACGAGAGGGTCAATACGTTTTTAAAACAGCATAGTTCCTTTTTAATCGTTAACTGTTAACAACAAGGATTGGTCTGATTGCAGGTTGGATTTTTAGGTGGAGCCAGAGAAGTTGGCCGAATTGGTATAACTGTTAAATCTGAGAAAAGTAAGGTTGTGTTAGATTACGGTGTCATGCTTGACCATGAACCGGGTTTTCCGATGCATGTTCCGCCGAAAGAAGTTGATGCGGTAATTTTAACTCACAGTCACCTTGACCATTCAGGCGCCATACCAATCTTTTATATTAACGATAAGAAACCGTTGTATACGAACAAGCTTAATTTGGAATTGACGCAGATTCTTATTCAGGATTTTATTCATTTGTCTGGTTATTATTTGCCTTTTGAGTATCTTGAGCTTGATGCTATGATGCATAATAATAGGCATTTGGATTACGGCGTTGAAGAAACCATCGGGGACATGAAGGTTAAACTGTTTGATGCTGGTCATACGCCTGGGAGCGCTCAGGTGCTGATTGAGGCGGATGGCAAGAAGATTCTTTATACTGGCGACTACAACATGGAAGACAGTAAATTGTTAACGGGCGCCTCGATGGATTATGGAGATTTAGATGCAGTTGTGACAGAGAGCACTTATGCGAGTGAGGATCATACTTTGCGGCCCGAGCTTGAGAGGAGTTTTGTTGAGGCTGCGACTGAGATAGTAGAGCATGGTGGGACTGTTCTGGTGCCAGCGTTCGGTGTGGGTCGCGCGCAGGAGATGGCTTGTGTTTTGGCAGCGAATCATTTTGAGTACCCTGTTGTTTTGGATGGGATGGCTCGGGAAGCTAGCAGAATAATAATGAACTACAAAGAGTTCCTTAGGGATCCGAGGCTTTTTGTGAATGCCATGCACTCGCTGGATTGGGTTGATGGCTGGCGAGACCGACGAAGAGCGTTGAAGTCTCCTGGCGTGATTATTTCGCCTGCGGGTATGTTGAAGGGTGGTCCTGCAGCGTTTTATATTTCTAAAGTAGGTAAGAAGGCGAGTAATGCGGTCTTTTTGGTTAGTTATCAGATTCCTGGGACGCCTGGGAAACAGTTGTTGGAGAAGGGTATCTGTACGATTGATGGGAAAGTGCGTAAGATTAAGGCGCAGTATCGGCATTTTGATTTCTCTTCTCATTGTGGAGCAAGTCAGCTCAAAGAAGGGTTGCGGCGGCTTGGGGGTAAACCTAAAGTTTTCGTTGTTCACGGTGCCGAGGGTAATTGTGAGCTTTTTGCGAATTGGGCGAAAACTGAGTTGGGATTGGATGCTGTGGCGCCGAGGACTGGAGAAACCTATCAAATTTAGGCTGTTGCTATGAAGATTGGTATTTTGCCTGTTGGGCACGTAGATTCAGAGGTGTTGGCTGGGCTTCAGCAGGGTTTGGTTAAAACTTTTCCTGATACCGCTTGTTCGGTTATTAAGGAGGTTTTGCCTGTTCCTCAGCTATCTTTTGATAAAAAACGTAACCAGTACAATTCAAGTGTGATTCTTAACGAAATCAGGGCTTTCGCGGCTAAAAGTGAAGAGTACCATCGGGTTTTGGGTGTGGTTGATGTTGACATTTTTGCGTCTGGATTGAATTATGTGTTTGGTGAAGCGTATGCTCCAGGCAGGGTTGCTTTGATTTCGTTGTGGAGGCTTAAACCTGAATTTTACGGTGAAAACGCTGGTTCGGCTGTTTTAACGTTGAGGACGTTGAAGGAGGCTGTTCATGAGTTGGGACACACGTTGAGTTTGCAGCATTGTCCGAGGTCTTTGTGTATTATGCATTTTTCTAACTCGATTTTTGACACGGACAGAAAACAAAGCTTATTCTGTGGCCAATGTTATTTGCAAGCGGCATTAGCTATTAGCAATTTAGGGTGAGGAACTGTAACTGAGCAAGATAAATTCAAATTTCAGATAGTGTATTTGGTTCCGATACTGGCAAGCTTAATTTTCGGTTTAGGCTGTGCTTACTTGCTGTTGCCTCAGCAACCAGAGGTTATTCCTGTAACGCCTTTCCCTGAGAATACTCCTTCAGGACCGTTTGGCAACGCTTTTTACTTTGTCATTCTTTTGGCTGTAGCCGCGACAGTGTTTTATATTTTGATTAAGCGGAGAAGCAAAAGAATCATCAAAGGAATAATCACTGTTGCTATGACGACTGCATCCTTGTTGTTGTCGATGATTTACTTGTCCGCGGTCTTCGCCTATTTTCCAAGCTGGGGCATCCTAGTAATACCCCTGTCCATAGCCATTACAATATTGTTTGACCTTGTCATTTTCCGTTTAGGTAGCATCGCGCGAAACACGGCTGTAATCTGCGTAGGCGGTGCACTGGGCATTTTCTTCGGCTTCTCAATTCCATTATACAGCGCAGTGCTAATTCTCGCCTTTCTAGCAGTATACGACGTAATTGCGGTTTATCGTGGTCCAGTGGGAAAAATTGCTCAGACAGGACTCGACGAGCTTCAGGGCTTGACTTTCGCATTTAAAGATATTCAGATGGGACTAGGCGACTTAGTATTCTACTCCATGCTGACTGGAGTCATGCTCTTCACCTTCTTACCTAACATTCTACCATACATAATGTCAGTAATCGGCATCTTAGTAGGCTCTGTCATAACTTTTTTTATGCTTGAGAGGAAAGGAATCTTTCCAGGCTTGCCTTTTCCAATCATGTTAGGGTTAGCAGGTGGATTAATCACTGGTTTGTTAATCATTCCGCTTCTTTAGTTATCATGCTTTGCTATAAGGAGTAGAGATTCAAAGGATAGGGACATTTGTTCGATCGCGTAAAAGTTTTGTTCAAACAATCCAGCCTGCAAAGACTTGAGCATAGACGACGTTATTAGGCTATACATACAATTTGAAGAACTTGTAACAATGAGAATTCTGATAATCGTCTAGTCCAGATAAATCTGTTGCGCCAAAGATGACACTGTTAAGTTAAGTTACCCAACATTTTCACAATTTTATGTGCTTAAAACTAATCGCTTTTTATCATAGTCCCATTTCCACGTTTTGAATTTTTTTAAGAAATCCATTCCTATGAGACTAAATGCATTGTCTATTCTTTGTTGGGTCATTAAGAGAGGGTTTGTTGGAACATGACAGTGAACCTTTGTTAATTTAGTACCCTTTAAGCCCTTTGAAAGGTTGAACAAACCATACCTAGCTTGGAAAATTAAGATAACTTCTGGTATTTCGTAAGGAACTACATTACCGTTAGCTGTTGAGACTGAGCATCCTGCATTAAGGGCTGAACAATCTATTCCGAGAAGAGTTGCATCATCATTCAAAATAGTGGTGGTTGTGCAGCCTGTGTCAATAAAAAAATTAACAGCTTTTGGGTCATCGAACTGAGAGCACCAAAAATATACCATTAGTTGTGCATGGTAGTTTTTATCTAGTTTTGCCACTACTTTCAATAAATTTTTTCCTAAAAAAGAAAGCTTTGGGGATACAGACTTAAAAAGTCAATAGCGAAATTCTCAACTTGTTCATGATTACGGGAAATTTCGCTCATTAAGCCTTCAACAGTATCGCCTACAAATCGCACTACTCCGTTTTCAACTGCAATGTACTTATTTGGAAACTCGTTTGTAAGATTGTCTCTATGATTAAGAATCCATTCATAGTCCTTTTGTAGTCTGTAAAATCTTTCGGCAAGCATGTCATTCAGCGCAAACTCTGATTTTTTGTCAATTTGAACAAGTGTCATACCCTTTTTCGCCTTTCCCTTTGATTCCGCAGTATGCGGTTGCTTGCTATTTAACCTTTTTCTGACTACCGATTGTTGAACGGTGGACATACCTATCGATGGTATATTACTACTTACGATAACACCCTTAAAGCTTACTGCGTACAAAAAAAGACAACCGCGACAATTTATATCTATTTTTATAAATAACGGACGATAGCTATAGAACTTTTGTGACTGTAAGCAGACAATCACAACCGTTAAGTCGCTTATTAAATTCCAGCATATAAATTACAATATAACAAGCCTTTTAAATCAAGGCTTCTGACTACTATCAAAAAAAGAACTGAAAGCTTTCAAAAAGTTAGTGCTCGCAGGTTTATTTTGATGTTGGGTAACTTAACTTAACTTAACTTAACAGTGTCGCCAAAGATAAACGTTTAAAGCTTCGTTAAAGTTAATTGAGCGAACTGTGTCGTAAATGGAGAAATCGAAAGTCGCAATTGTGAAAGGCGAAAGAGGGCACGAGCCCGTTTTCAAAGCGCTGGACCTGATAGACTACGAGTCAGCACTATCCGGTTGGAATAAGGTCCTCATAAAAGTTAATTTCATAACCACCCAAACATGGGACACTGGAGCAACAACAGACCCCATCGTTGTTGAAGCTATAATAAAAAAGCTGAAACATTTGCACGTTGAAATTTTCGTTGTCGAGTCAGATGCGACGATGACTAATGCTGACAAAGCCTTTGAAGCTACTGGGATGAAGGAGACATGCAAACAAAACGGCGTTGAATGTCTTAACTTGCGGCATGTAAAAGATAGAGTCAAAATTGACATTCCTAACGGTGAAACATTGCGGAGCATTACTGTGCCGCGCATCGTTACAGAATCCGCCATAATAAGCGCTGCAAAACTCAAAACTCATGCGTCAACAAAAGTCACGTTAGGCATGAAGAACATGTTTGGTCTTTTGCCAGACAAGTTCAAAGGAAAATATCATGCAAAGGGCATAAGCAAAGTCATAGTGGATATCAATACAGTGCTCAAACCTGCGTTAACACTGATAGATGGGTTCGTAGGAATGGAGGGCAAAGGCCCAACTGACGGGACGCCTGTCAAAATGGACTTAATAATTGCAGGGAAGGATGTTGTTGCAACAGACGCAACCGCCGCCAGAATCATGGGATTTGAACCCATGGAAATTTCTCACATTAGAAGAGCGTACGAGAAAGGATTAGGAAGCATTGATGACATAGAAATAGTGGGTTCAAAGCTTGACGATGTTAGACAAATGTTTAAGAGAAGTAAGTAGCGCCAAGTTGGCTCCCAAGAATATTCTTTTATTTTCGATTATCTCTCCAAAATGTTATCCCAGACGCTATTAAACCTCCAACAATTATTATGTCGGGGTTACCTCTGGCAAAAACCACAAAATTTTGCTGAGTGAAGAAAACATAAAAAGCACTAAGTACCAAAATTAAAGCATAACCAAGGCAAAGCGAAATAGCAAGTCTTCCCAAACGAGTTTGACTGAATTCATGCCACATTGTCTCCTGTTTAGCTGGAGGTTCACTCTTATGATATTTCTCTTCTAATGCTGTGCTTACTTTGTTTAGTTCATCAGCGTTTTTGCTGTACAATGCGAGAGCAACATCTTCGAGGTCAGCTTTCTTAATGGTAGAATCTAAAGTTAATGGAAGCACAATAAGCTTAATGTCTTCTATGAATTGGTTAATTTCTTTGTTTATCCCAGCATACCAGGTTAAGCCTGTTAAAAATGAACTCAGCTTTTCAAGGTTTTTGAGAGCACCTTTGAGACTGAGATAAGCATCTTCATACGCTATTCTTTCCTGAGATTTGTCAAGAGTTTGTATGGCATTTACAATTTTTTGAAAAGCACGTTGTGATTGGCTGAGTGGATTTACAAGTTTTCTAATTATTATGATGAGAAATGCACCGCCAATTAGGATTGTAGTATAATCACCCGCAAAAAACAACGCCACAATCTCAGAACGATAAGGATAACCCTGATAAGAGTAACCCAAGTAGGAGCTCAGCACAAGGGCGACTACCAATGCAATAAGGTATGGAAGAAATTTAGCGTATTTGCGCCGAGTCGCTTTAGCCTCAAGCTTCAATTCGAGACAAGCACTATCCAGCGCGTTCTTTTTTCTTGTCACATCGTCAAGTTTAGATAATAACTCGGGTCTGTTGTCTTTATTTTTGTTTGCCATGTTTAGGCTATTCCACCGTTTCAGTTTTAAGTTTTTGGCTATCGGAAAAGTTGCTTACAAGGAAACTGCAAAAGTCTTCTATGTTTTTAACTACTCGATAAGCGAAAGAAGCATTTTTAATTCAATACCCACACCATAATTTGCCCATCGAGGGTTTGGGTTTGGGGTTTAAAATTATTATTTCCTTCTTTTTAAGTAAAAAATTTATTCTACACTTTTCTCGTAATTTTAGAAGCCTTAACAAGATTGGTCGTTTTTGAAAACATTATTAAATAGAAGCCATAATGCGCTTTTCAACCTCGCACAATCGTGGAGTTATTTTTTCTCGCAGTTCATTAACGCATTGTTTCCATACATCAAAAGCCACAATTCTCAGAATGTATTCTGGTAGTTCTTTCGCCTTGATTTGAGTAGAAATTTCCAATTCACTGGTTTTTTGTGTTCTTTCATAAAAAGCCTTTAGCATCTTAAGATAGATTTTTTGAATTTCTTCGATAAGCGAGTTGTCATATAAGTTAATAGTTTTCGCTATACTCTCCAGCTCATCATGCATTATTTTCACGGAATATATCGCTCCGGCATAGTCTTTGACAAGGATTTTCTCCACAGTGACGTTTGGGTTTTCTTCTATTTTCGGCGTTGCAGAGAAATTAACAATAGGTTCTAAAATAGGAAACAAAGCAGGTTGTGGGTTTTTGTTCATCGCAGGAATTTTCTCTTCAAAAAACTTCACAAATTTGTTGAAACTATCTAGCAACATGGTAAACTGACCAAACATCATGTTTGGATATACGGTCCACGTAATTTTTTGAGAACCCGAATCATGAAGCTGCTCAAGAAGACTCTGACTAGCAAATTTGCCAAAAGCGCCCCAATCATACCTAATTCTATCGAGAGCAGCTATTTTTTCTCGCACATTGGTAACTATTTTGGCTGCGTTCCTAAGGTCTTGTTTACCTTCTGATTGTTCTTTTAGAAGAAGAAGTTGTTCATTCATTATCTTGGTCTTATTTATATTATCCTTAGATTCTTCCTCCAGAAGATGGAGCTGTTTATTCATTATCTTGGTCTTGTTTCGGTTATCTATGAAAACCAAGATAGAAATTGCGATTGCTGTAATACTGAGCAGTAACGTAATAATGCCCAAATCTACCGCAACCAACTAAACACCGTTTCTTATACTATTGTTTTTGTTTAAAAGACTTTGGACCATACAAAAAACGTAGACCAAAAGTGTTTTTTTGAGAGAGAGTCAGTTTAGTCGGTTTGGGTTTGGGTTTAAATTATATATAGGAAGGCAAAGGAAAATTTGAACTAAACAAAAAATAAAAATTTTAAAAAACTAAAAAAAATATTTCGTCGTAGTGTGTGTGCTCCGTGCGGTCACCTAAATTTGAGCTTCTAAATGTTTGGGTTTGGAGTTAACCCTTAATGCAAAGAGGCTATAGACTTAAGATTCTATGGTTTGCTGGAAAGGTTTATTTTGTTGCATGGTACTATGATGTGAAATTGCAGGCGGACAATCATGTCCGTTGGGATGTGGCCGAAAGGCTGAACCGTAAGCAAGTAAAACATTGAGGAGGAAATTGAAAAATGGCATACAAGTACATAGCGGAAGAATGGTCTCAACCAGAAAAATCCTTCGTTGAAGAACTCATGCGGGAAAGACTAGTGCAATGGCGAAAACAACCATCAACCCTTCGCATCGAACATCCAACAAGACTTGACAGAGCAAGAAAACTAGGCTACAAAGCCAAACAAGGCTTCGTAATGGCACGCACAAAAGTGCGCAGAGGCGGATTAAGAAAGAAACGCCCGCGCTCAGGAAGACGACCCAAACGCATGGGAGTCGCCAAATTCAAACCAGCCAAAAGCATAAGACTCATAGCAGAAGAACGCACAGCAAAAAAATTCCCAAACATGGAAGTCCTAAACAGCTACTGGGTAGGCGAAGACGGACGACACAAATGGTTCGAAGTCATACTGCTTGATCCAAAGGCTCCAGGCATAAAAACAGACAAAGACGTAAGCTGGATAACTGAAAAACAGCACGCAAGCAGAGTCTTCAGAAGCTTGACAAGCGCAGGCAAAAACGTCAGAGGCTTACATCACCGTGGAAGAGGAGCAGAAAAAGTTAGACCAAGCCACCGTAGAGGAGCAAGATACAAGCAAAAACAAAGATGGTAAAATATGCATCACATCAAAGCAGTAATAACTAAGCAAAACGGAAAACAAAGCACTGGAAGAGGATTTAGCCCAACCGAATTAGCCAAAGCAGGCGTAAACAAGCAGCAAGCCAAACAAATGGGCATACCCGTTGACGTCAAAAGAAAATCATCACACGACGAAAACATCGCAACCATAAAAGCGCACGCAGAAAAAGCAAAAGCAGAAGCAAAACCTAAAACGCCAAAAACCGAGCCAAAACCGAAGAAAAAAGCTAAAAGATAGAAGCTTTAAAACAAAATAGGTGCTCAATGTCTTCTAAACCGCCAATAGAATACATAGACATCCATTGTTTTTTTCATTATTTGCGCTTCCTAAAGAGTTTATGTCCCGCAACTTCAGCGTGAAATTCAAAACCGATTTCCATAAGTTTAATGGTTTCTTCTAAGGTATCAGCCCTTTGGAAGGGCATCCGACTATGTTAAAAGCATTCCAACAAGCTTAACCAGTTTTGCAAGTTTCGGCACATCCACATTTGAAATACTTTTACATACAAAGTTTACTTTTTTTGTATGTTTTGGAACAGATAATGACGAAATATGCGGAATTTCCGCAAAAGTCTTATAAATAAAAATAGATAATAAGGTTGCTGAGCGAGAGCAAAAGATTACGCTTTCGTTCAAATAAAATTGAAAGGAAGAAAAAAGAAAAATGCATATGACTAAAAATAAAACAACAGCTATTGCGATTGCTATATTCTTAATGCTTTCAATGTCAGCTTCTACAATTCTTATACCACAAGTTAGCGCACACCCCGCTCCAGGATACCAAATTCCAACATTTGCTTACATTTCCGTTCATCCGGACCCAGTCGGTGTCGGCCAGACAGTTAACGTTTTCATGTGGCTCAACCAAATCTTCGGAGTAGGCTTGGGTGAATCAAACAGCTATGCACTATTATCCAACAACTACAGATTCCACAACTACAACTTCACCATCGTAGCCCCAGACGGCAACGTTACAACAAAAATTTTCGACACAGTTCAAGACACCACTTCAAACCAGCTAACATCATTCACCCCCGACAAAGTCGGAACATACACACTGATATTCAGCTTCCCAGGACAAACATACACAGCAAGCAACGGTAATCCAAACAGTATATTGGTCAACGACACCTATATGCCCAGCTCTGCGTCAACAACAGTTACTGTGCAGCAAACACCAATTCCAGCTGCTGTAGGCAGCTCTCCATTGCCGACCGCTTACTGGACACGTCCAATCTACGGTGAAAACAGTGACTGGTGGACTATATCCTCAAACTGGCTGGGCGCAGGCTCAGCGGTTAACCCCGCAGTAGGTTCAGGCGCGGTCTCTGCTTTCTCTACAGGCCCCCCAATGAGCATGTGGGGCGCAATCATGAGTCGAAATCCAGGTGACGCCATAGGATCCTTGACTAGCCACGTAATGTGGACTAAGCCGATTCAAAGTGGCGGAGTCGTCGGAGGCAACGCGTACTATGCTGGCGGTGGATATCCAGGAACAGGTCAAGGTGTCGGCTACTACGAAGGCACTGCATACGAGCAACGATACGTAAACCCGATAATAATGGACGGCATACTCTACTACATGGCACCATTAGGATTCGATGCTCCAAGCTATGGACCACTAGTTGCCCTTAATCTGCAAAGTGGACAAGTTGTTTGGACCAGCAATACATTACCAGCGCCATCATTCGGCTACATATACAACCTCTGGAGTCCAGACGAACACGGAACCTTCCCACCAATACTAATTTGCCCGAACGGAGCATTATGGGAAATGGTCGATGGATTCACTGGAACCGTACTGTTTAACGTGACTGGTGTTCCAACAGGCTATGTTGCAGCGGGCCCATCAGGCGAACAACTACGATACGTCTTACAGAACAAAGGTACAACTGCAAATCCAAACTGGTACTTGGCAGAATGGAATTCATCACGAATCTGGCAATACGACATTAACCCATTCACAGGCGCAGGAAGTGTTTCACCAGCAATCATCAATCAAAGCAACGCAAATGCACTTACAACAATATTCCCAGCTTCCAATCAAGCAGCCGTTCAAAATACGCTCATTGTCCAAGCAAACGTAGGATTTAACACCACTGTAGCAGGTACACTTTTGAACTCTATTCAGTACCCATCAGAATGCACATATGACTGGAACGTTACAGTACCTCAACTAAACAACCCAGGCGGACCAACACCCTCAGTAATTGCAGGAATGTACAACAACGTTTTGCTTACCTTGAACGGATCTCTACCAGCATCACCAGGAAGCTTTACTGGACCAGGCAGCTATACACCTTACACCTACATGGCATTCAACCTAAACCCATCCGCAGGCCAAATCGGTTCATTCAAATGGATAAACACACTGCAACCAGTAGCAGGCAACGTCACAGTCTACTACGCGGGAGTCGACCCAACAACAAATGTCTTCATAGAAGAAAACTATGAAACCCTGAATTGGATTGGATACAGCCTGTTAACAGGACAAAAGATATGGGGTCCAACTCCAGCTATGGAGTCGCTTGACTACTATGGACAAACAGCGCCAAACGAGTTCTGCGGTCAACTCGCCTTTGGTAACCTATACACCAGCGCATTCGGCGGAACGGTATATTGCTACAATGATTCAACTGGACAGCTAGAATGGACATACGGTAACGGCGGATCTGGCAACAGCACTCTCGCAGGATTTAACACACCCTACGGCGATTACCCGACATTCATACAGGCAGTTGGCGCCAATGGTGTGATCTACTTGGTTACAACTGAGCACACTGTAATCGACCCAATCTACAAAGGCTCATTAGCACGAGCCATCAATGCCACAACAGGTGCAGAAATCTGGACAATTTCAGATTATACCAGCGAATTCACTTCAATGAGCTATGCCATCGCAGACGGATTCAACACTTGGTTTAACGGTTACGATGGACAAATCTACACTGTAGGTAGAGGACCAAGTGCAACAACCGTTACAGCGCCTAACTCAGGTTTAGCCTCCGGACAGAACGTGGTAATACGCGGTACAGTGATGGACAAATCTGCTGGAACAATGCAAACCCAGCAAGCAGCCGACTTTTCAAACGGCGTTCCAGTCTCATCTGATGCAAGCATGGCTGCGTGGATGGGCTATGTCTACCAACAGCAACCACTTCCAACAAACTTCACTGGTGTTCAAGTGGCAATAGATGTTCTTGACTCTAATGGCAACTACAGGAACATTGGCACTGCAACAACTGACGCAACGGGCACCTTCAGCCTCACATGGACACCTGACATTCCAGGCAATTTCACTGTTGTCGCAACTTTCGCTGGCACTAACGGTTACTGGCCATCATACTCAGAGACTGCATTTGCTGTTTCATCACCTGCCGCCACTCCCACGCCAACAGCCGCACCACAAGCATCAATGACTGACACGTATGTCTTAGCTTCAGCAGTCGCGATAATAATCGTAATCATCATAATCGGCGCAGTACTTATGCTAACGTTGCGAAGACGACCATAAACCCACACAAGGGAAAAACCAAATTTCCCCTTTTCTTTTGTTTCAAATATCAACAAGTTAACTTCAAATTTTAAAACGGTTCGACGCTTCTTAAGTTGTTGAAGCCGATAACGCTCCCGAAAGAACGCATTATAGTTTTTCCGCTTAGACGTGTCACCATTCACAAGCAGAGAAGGGATTTTCTTCTTAACCCGGTCAGCATTCACCATAAAACTAAAAGCCTTCTTAATCGTAGTAAGCATAAAAAAGAAAGAAAAAAGGGAAAGTTTATGCACGGAGATGGTGTCTTCACCAGCGAAATTGGCTTCATAGATATTCGAGTATTTGCGCACGCAACCGAGGACACAGACAAAGTCCAAACTGCAGTACGCAACCTGCTGCCAGAGGAACTGGCGCAAACCCTTGTTTTCCAAAAAACAAGCTTAACGGGGCATCATGGAAATCCCATCATCATTTTTACAGCCAAACTAACAGACAAAAAAACCCTTCCAGCAGCACTTGAAAAAATAGGCGCAGGCTTAAACGCGTTAGACAAGGAAGAGTTATGTCGCGACTTAAAGCTACATTTGGAAAAGCGAAACTTATACCTCCGATTCGACAAGCAATCTGCCTTTTTGGGAACGCTCAAAATTCTCGCAAAATGATCCTGTCCACTTCAAAATACATTTTAAAAATAAATCCCCTCAAGAAATAATGGATATTCTCAAGGATACTGGGTTGCTGCCATGACACGAGCTTTCGCCGACTTGCATTTACGCATTAACCCCAAAGACCAACAGGCCACTCAACGACTAATCAACAGGGCTGCAAAGTTCGGCTACCGCCTAATTTCTATCCCATTCACTTCAGCATTACGCGAAGACGAAATCGCCAAGCTCAAAGCAACATGCAGCGAAGCAGGCTTAGATTTTGTTTCACGAGCCGATTTCCATCCGCAAACAGAAAATGAACTAACGCATTTTTTGCGCAAGTTTAGGCGGCGTTTCGAAGTCATATGCATATCATGCGACAATAAGGAGGTTGCACGGCAAGCAGCAAAAGACAGGCGCGTTGACCTCCTAAGTTTTCCCAGCCTTGACTATCGCAAACGGTTTTTTGACCGTGCAGAAGCCGAATTAGCCAGCAACTGCTTAGCAGCGTTGGAAGTGGATGTTAAACCGCTTTTGATTTTGGAGGGTCCAACGAGGGTTAGGTTGCTTTCGAGTTTGCGCCGCGAAGTCGCTGTTGCACGCGAATTCGGCGTGCCCCTGATTGTTTCTAGCGGTGTTGGCGAGGAGCGGTTTATGCGGTTGCCAAGGGACATGGCAAGTTTAGCTTATCTGTTTGGGTTAGATGAGGCTTCAGCTTTAGATTCGGTTTCAACTAATCCAGCGGCAATCGTTAAGCGTAACCGTGAAAAACTCAGCAGCCGGTTTATTGCACCCGGCATAAACGTAATTAAGGAGGGCAAAACTCCTTGAAGCGGATTAAACGGCGCTACTTAGCCCTGCAACTGGAATGCGAAGGCGTACCTACTGAACGCGAGTTAATGGATGCAATTTGGGCTGCCGTAACGAAGCTTTACGGTGAAGTTGGCGCAAGTTTAACTGGTTTAACTTTGATTGACTTTGATTTGGAACGGAAAGTTGCGGTGGTTCGCGTTTCGCTGGTCGCTTTGGGTATGGTGAGAGCTTCGTTGACTACAGTTACCAGCATCGGGGGCAGAGAGGCTGCGGTGCATGTTTTGGCTGTTTCAGGCACGCTAAAAGCATTGTATGCGAGCGCAAGATAGCATTTTGCTTGTTTATGTGTAAAGGTTTTGTTTGCTTTTAGATAAGACATTTTGCAGTTAAGTCACGTATTCTCTTGGACAAACTTACAAAAGTAGTACAGAAATGTTTATCAACTGCATGTAAGCGTTAATTAACGTTACAAAAACGCTTTGGGAGAAGCATAAAAAGGACAGCATAGTGCAAAATGGACTTACAAGACTTCTATTTCAAATTGCCCCTAAAAACCGAGCCAATAATAGACGATACCACATTGCGTGACGGTATTCAAATGCCCGGCTTAGCTGCTGGACCAAAAGACTCAGCAAAAATAGTCCAGTTCCTCAGCGAAATCGGCGTCGAACGCATCGAACTGTTCCATTATCAGGAGCCAGACAAGAAAGCAGCAAAGCTTATCGGGGATTTGCATCTTGATTTGCGCGTTGCTGGCTGGTGCAGAGCATTAAAAGAGGACATTGACAGCGCTATGGCATGCGGGTTTAAAGAGGTCGGAATTTCTCATCCTGTTTCCGACTTGCATTTTAAGGCTAAGTGGCCTGAAAAAACCAAAGAGCAAATCTTAGCTAATGTGGTTGACGTTGTTGAGTATGCAGCTAAAACGTGCGGATTGAGAACCTTCGTTCATGGCGAAGACAGTACACGTGCAGACTGGAACTTTGAGAGACGCTTCATCAACGCCGTTGCCGACGCTGGCGCGGAATGTTACCGTATCTGCGATACTGTCGGAATTGGCTTGTCTGATCCAGCGGCGCCTTTGCCCAACGGTGTTCCAGCCAAAGTGGTCGCCATCAAGAAGGAAACTAGAATTGGCGCAATTGAGATTCATGCGCATGACGATTTTGGGAACGCTGTTGAGAACACGATGGCGGCGATTAGGGCAGCTTCAGGCGTATGGGATAAGGTGTACGCTAGCACAACGTATCTTGGCATTGGCGAGCGTGCAGGCAACGCTGAAACCGAGAAGGTACTGTTGAACTTGTACTTGCATTACGGCGTCAAAAAGTTTGAAGGCAAAACCCAGAAGCTAAAGCAAACCGCCGACTACATTGGCAAAGCAACAGGCTACGTGGTTCCGCCTAACAAGGCAATCGTTGGCGACTACGGTTTCGCGCATGAGTCAGGAATCCACACGCACGGCGTCTTGAACGACCCGTGGACGTATGAGCCTTACCCGCCTGAACTGGTAGGCAACACAAGGCGTTTAACGATTGGGAAACAGTCGGGAAAAGGCATAATCAAACACAAAATAACAGAGCTGGCAGGAAACACTCCAGACGACCAAACCGTAGCCATAGTAGTAGAAAGGATAAAAGACATGTACGCGAACGGCAGAAGAGCCTCGTTGAAAGAGGAAGAATTCAAAAAAATCCTTAGAATACTAAAAATAATCCCAGAAAACAACCACTAAATAACCACTGAACTTTTTGATTATATTCTATTGAGCGAAAGAGAAAATAACCTAAGTCTTAATATGCATAAGCGAGAGGGGATGTTCAATTGGTTGACATTTCACTAATCGTTATTGTAAGCAACACACTGGTTGTTCTTGCAACCTTTTTGGCTACGCTGTATAGAATTAAGATTGAGCGCGAGCAGGTACGCACCTTTAAAGAAAACACTGGTGCTAGTCTATGTTTGGAATCTTTTCGCAAGTACGTTAAAGCGGAACACGCTGAACTCGTGAACATGGACAAGGTTGAACTGGAGAAGTTTCTGGATTACCTAGAGAAACTAGGCGGAAGGCTAACCTAACTTTTCTTGGCACTATTTTTCTCAACAAACTCATTTATCCTATTTGAAAGCAAAAAAGGCATGTTCTCCGTAATCCTGCCAGCATCCCAATCCCACCATTTAATCTCCAAAAGCTTATTGATAACCGCTTGATCAAACCGTTTCCTTATCAATCTCGCAGGGTTTCCCACAACAATAGCATAAGGTTCCACATCCCTCGTTACCACGCTGCAGGCTCCAATAACCGCTCCATCACCCACCGTAACACCCGATAAAATCAAGACGTTCATGCCAATCCAAACATCATTTCCAATAACAACGTCACCCTTAGTAGTTGAAGCGCCATGAAAATCATCAAACTTTTTAAATAAGACACTAAAAGGGTAGGTTGTAACCCAATCAGGCCTATGTTCCCCGCCAAGCAGAATCGTAACACCTGAACCTATCGAGCAAAACTTGCCAATCTTCAATGAACCGCTCTTATCTCCCGTTGCATTACTAAAAACAAGGGGCGAATTTACTCCGTAAGAAAACTTGCCAACGGAATAACTTGAATACTGAGGTTCCTGAGACAAAAAGAAGGCAGGCCTGGTAAGCATGTGGTCGAAAGGTAAATCGCTTTTCTTTGTCGAACGCAAGGAATCCGCTGTTTTTCTTACAAATTCTCTAAAAATTTAACTCACCCCTGATTAAAAATCAACCAAAACACCACTAATTTAATTGGTACACTAATAATTAAGCATTTCAAAAATTGCCATTTTCAATTATTCAATACTCTTTATTTCAAAAGCGTTCTATAACCGCCTTATGCAAGGGCTATAAACTTTCCCAGAGCAATAGATCGCAAAAAGCAAAAAACAAAAAAGAAAGAAAAACTTTAGGCTGTCTCGCATTTTTGGAGAAGCCGTTCCCAACGTTCATCAGTGAAACGTTGAATCTCATCCAGCACATGCTTATTTTGCGGAGTAAACAGGTGCCTGAACCTGCCTTGGCCTGCAAGGTAATCTTTAACTGGCTTCTTCTTTTGCGGTGCCAAAGCAATCAGTTTACTTGGCGTTGAAAGTTGCCGTTTGCCGTTTACTGCTTCCCAAATTGGAAACACGCATGATTCCACCGCCAACTTCGAGTACTCAATGCTTTTGCCTGGTTCACTACGCCAACCCCTTGGACAAGGAGCAAATATGTGCAGAAACGCTGGTCCATTCACTTCTAAGCCTTTGCGAACTTTCGTTAGCATGTCTTTCCAGTAGTATGGTGATGCAGTAGCCACGTACTCCATGTCATGCGCCAACATAATCTCCGTAATAGGCTTCTTCTTCTCGAGTTTTCCAGGCACAACTGAGCCAGCAGGAGTAGTTGACGTTGCTGCGCCAATCGGTGTTCCACCGCTTCGTTGGATGCCAGTGTTCATGTAAGCTTCATTATCATACAGTACAAACAAGAAGTCATGTCCACGTTCAACAGCACCAGACAACGCTTGTAAGCCAATGTCGAAAGTTCCACCGTCACCAGCAATCGCAATAATATCAATGTGCTCTTGCTTCACTTTGCCCTTCTTACGCATAGCTTTCAATGCAGCATCAATACCTGAAGCGTTTGCAGCGGCATTCTCAAAAGCCGTGTGCAACCATGGCACAGCCCAGGACGTGTAAGGGTAAATTGATGAGACTACTTCCATGCAGCCAGTTGCTTCAGTCACAATTGTTGGTCCACGTGTAGCTTTCATTATCAAACGCAGCACTGCTGCTGGTCCGCAACCTGCACATGCCCTGTGACCTGAAAGGAACAAATCTGGTTTAGACGCAATATCTTTGGCTGTGAATTTCCATTCTTGAGTTGTCAATTTTTTTCCTCCTAATTTACTCCCTTAACCCTAAATAATGAATTTGGCTTTCAACATGCCCAGTCCTTGCAATATGCGTAAGCTCTTCGAAGATTCTTCGCAGTTCACGTGGACTTGAATCTCTCCCACCTAAACCATAAATGTAATTCACAATGGTCGGATGCTTCTTATCATCGTAAAGCGCATGGCGAACTTCACCAAAAACTGCACCGCCAAAACCGCCGAAACTCATACTTTTATCCATAACCGCAATTGCAACGGCATTGCCTAATGCTTTTCGAAGTTCTTCGACCGGTAGTGGCCTGAACGTACGTAGTCGTAGAAGCCCAGCTTTAATGCCCTCTTGCCTTAGTTCGTCAATAATTACTTTTAGTGTTCCAGAGGTTGAGCCAACACAAACCACTGCAATTTCAGCGTCCTCAAGCTTGTAAGCATCTATGAGCCCGTTGCCATAGCTTCTGCCACTGACTTTAGCATATTCACTGTTGACCTCTTGTATTCGCTTTAACGCGTTCTTCATGCCTTCTTCCTGCTGGCGTTTAAACTCAAAATAGTAGTTTTGAAAAGCAATCGGTCCCATCGTCATCGGATTCTCTGGATCAAGCTTAAACGGCACTGTTTTACCTTCATGCGTAAGTACATTTGGCAGTTGCCTGTCTCCAATAAATTGTTTCACAGTGTCTTCCGTTAGTACATCAACGTTCTCCAGCGTGTGACTTACCGTGAACCCGTCTAAGCCGACGATTATCGGCAAAGACACGTCAAGATCCTCGGCAATTTTGAACGCTTGAATAATAGAGTCGTATGCTTCCTGAGCGTTCTCAACGTAAATCTGAATCCATCCACTGTCTCGCTCAGCCATGCTGTCAGATTGGTCACCATGAATGTTAAGCGGCGAAGATAAAGCACGGTTAGCTACCGCCATTACAACTGGAGCACGTGAACCCGAAGTCACGAAAAGCATCTCATGCATCAACGCTAAACCTGCTGAAGCACTAGCGGTAAACGTTCGCGCACCTGTTACAGACGCTGCAAGGCAAGCGGTCATGGCACTGTGCTCTGATTCAGTGCAGACAAACTCTGTTTGAACTTCTCCGTTAGCAACATACTCGCTGAATTTTTCAACTATGATTGTTTGAGGTGTAATTGGGTAAGCAGCAACTACGTCAACATCACACTGTTTAACCGCGTAGGCAACTGCTTCATCTCCGTTTAAAGCAATGGTTTCCTGTTTAGCTTGTTGTTTCATGTTTTTTACTCCTCTTCTATTTTCATTGTTATCGCTTTAGTTGGGCACTCATTAGCACATATTCCGCAGCCTTTGCAGAAGCTGAAGTCAAACTCGATTTTGCCCATGTCTGGATGCCACTTTATTGCTCCTTCAGGGCAAAACATTACGCATGTTAAGCATAATGTGCATTTTTCTAGGTCTCTTACTGGCATGTAAGTTTTCCAGTCACCTGTCATGAATCCGATGCTAGACTTTGGACATACTGCAGCAATAGAGATTTCTTTCCAACTTTTTTCTCGACTCAAATCGTTTTTGCCTCCTTATACGCTTCCTTGATAACCATGAAGTTTTTCTCCGCTAACTCCGGTCTGAAACGTCCCTTCAACGTTTTCTCGATGCCTTCTAAGGTGACTATTTCAGTTGCCTTAGCAACACCGCCCAGCATCGCTGTGCTGGTTATTGGTGCCCCCAAAATTTTCAGGGCAATTTCGGTTGCTGGAACCGTCCAAACTTTGCCTTTTGTCACCCTAAGGTTTTCTTTCAAAGCAACTGGTTCCTCGGTAGAATTAATAATTAGTACATCTTCATCGCGGTTTAATCCAGCTGTAACTGGAACCGTTTTCAGCAGAGTGTTATCTAAAACAACAACAACATCAGGGTCGTAAATTGCGCAATGTAACCTTATTGGTTCAGTACTTATTCTTGTAAAAGCAGTCACAGGCGCACCCATTCGTTCCGGTCCAAATTCGGGGAATGATTGAATGTACTTGCCTTCATCAAGGGCTGTTCTTGCCAGTAATTCACTCGCGGTCCACGCTCCTTGACCGCCTCTACCATGCCATCTAAACTCTACCATGTTTTTCAAGCAATCCTCTTCTCCCATGAAATGTTTCCTCATTTAATTGTCGAATACCTTGATATACATTTTTCTACGAAGTTTTTTACATATCTAGGTATTTTTGTTCTCATTTTTACTTTCGCTTCCTAAATAGTTTTACGCCTTCTACTTCAGTTACGTATTCAAAGCCAACTTCAATTAGCTTGCAAGCTTCCTCTACGGTCATAGCTGTAAACAAAGAGAAAGAGCACTCTGCATGAAGAAACCAAACGCAGTCTAGACATTAAAGAAACTAATGTTTAAGAAAAGCGTAACTGCCCGTGTACAGGAGACATTTTATTAGACAATTTGAAAGTTCTCTTTTCCGTTTTGGTTAATCCGTGGAATTGTCATTGTGAATTTTGCTCCTTTGCCAGGTTCACCATTCTCCTGAATCGACCAGCCATAGACGCCCATCATTTTCCGCAATAGAAATAAGCCGTGCCCAGATGTGCCGCTGGTGCTGAAGCCCTCCTTGAAGAGTTTTGACTTGTTCTCAGCCGAAATCCCCACGCCATCATCCTCATAAACCACAATCAGCTTATCTTGATCCGCTTTCTCATAATGTACTCGTATCTTTGTGACCTTTTCGCCATGTTTCAACGAATTATCAATCAAGTTGTAGAATAATTGCGTCAATAGCGAGTCCGCCATCAAGCTTAGTCCATGGCAATCATTGATAAATTCTAAACTGGATAAACCTGAAAAAAGCGCTATTGCCTCGTTTAGCGCTTTCTCGGCGTTGATGTATGTTAACTCTTCAACTCCCAACTGTTCATACATCTTGGCGAAGTCAAAAATTGCTACAATATCCTTAACAGCCTGCTCCATCTTACCCAATCCTTCTACAATGTCGGCTTGGTCCGCATGTTTCTTCTTAAGCAAATACGCATATCCAGTCATCGCTGAAAGTTTGTTTCGAACATCATGCCTAGTCAAGCTGCCCACAACCTCCACTTTTTCATTAACCAACACCAACTGATCCATCACCTGGTTCAAGGCTTCTTCGGCTTTTTTGCGATCAGTGATGTTAATGAAGCTCTCCACCAAGTACTTTTGGCCCTTCCAACTCATCTCCACGGCAGTTTTCAGAATTGGGATCTTTTCGCCGTCGAGTGATAGTAAGGTGCGTTCGGATTTGTCCACGACTTGTCCGAGGTCGCTGATTGGGCATTTTCCTTTTTCAGCGGGGCAAACGAATTTGTGGCAGATTTTTCCAACAGTCTGCTCTTTAGAAGTGCCCAATGTTTCCAAGGCTTGTGGGTTGACATCAACGATTTCGTGAGTTTCAGCGTTTATGATAATAATTCCTGTTAAAACTGATTTGAATATTGCTTTGAGGTAGTTTTCGCTTGATTCTCGTTCTTCTTCAGCTTTCTTACCTTCAGTGATGTCTATGACCAGCCCTCTCAGCCCTGTTACCTTGTTTTCGGAAAAAATGGGAGTGGTCCTCACAAGCGCAGGATAAGTGGCGCCGTTTTTTCTGAAGAGCGTATATTCGTTAGCTCCATGGTCTTCTCCAGCCAACGACTTCTTTATGTTTTCCATTGCTCTTTCTCGTTCCTCAGGAACAACGACCGACAAAATATTGAAGCCTTTTTCGAGCTCTTCTCGTGTAAAGCCTGTTATTTCAAGAGCTCGTTGACTGAAGAACGTAATTTTTCCAGTTAGATCAATCTCAAAAACAATCTCCGGCAAACAATTTGCCAGTTCTCGATACTTCTCTTCACTTCTTCTCAGAACCTCTTCAGCCTTTTTGCGTTCGTTAACATCCAAGAACATACCCAGCACAGCCGGTTGCCCATCATACTCAACTCGATTTGAGAGCGCGCTCAACCAGATTAACGAGCCATCCTTGCGCACCGCACGAAACTCAAAGCAAGACTCAGCCGGTTCACCCCGAAAGCGGTTTTCCATACGCTTAAAGAAAACAGCCAAGAAAACAGCCCTATCCTGATGGTGCACCAAGCCCATAATTCCTTCGGGCGAAAGTGACAGCAACTCTTGAAGAGAATAACCCAAGATTTTTCCCATAGCATCATTGGCAAAAATCAGCCTGAGCGGAGCTACTTTCGTGACTAGTATTCCCTGAAGTGATTTCTCCACCAGCATGCGATACTTTGACTCTGACGCAGCAAGCTGCTGTCTTGATTTCTTATGCTCCACAGTCTTGTTTATGGCATCTGCTAATTCACAATAGACCGTTTCAGGAGAACCGTTTTTGTTGATGTATCTGTCAGCGCCCAAATTCAACGCTTCAACCGCTACTTCTTCTCTGCCTTTCCCTGTAAAAATGACAAAAGGAATGCTGTTGCGTTTTTCGCGGAGTTCCTGTAAGAACTGCAAGCCATTTTTCTGGGGCATTACATAATCCGAGACTACCACGTCAAAAGACTGCTTTTCCATTCTCTTGAAGGCTTCTTCAACGGATAATGCGGTGTCAACCTCGAAATTGTTTTCAACTTCCAGAATCTGTTTTGAAACCTCTAGAATGCAAGGGTCATCGTCAACATGGAGAATTCTGATCTTCGACATGGGTTTTTCGTTCAAGGAAACTTCAGCAAGGGATAAACTTGCAGTTTGTTCACTCATTTTGATGTCATTAACCTGAGAAGAGGTATGTTTCATTATTAATCACTTATGAATTAAAAATATACGTTCTTGTCAATCCATAGCCTAAGTCTTCTGCTTTTTCTAATCAAGCAGAGTGCCTCGTCAACTCAGCAAGGAAAATCCGCATGCAAACTACTGCCGCCTCAATTTCCTTCTGCTTCAATAAGAATCCTCTTGGCTGCTGTAGACAAAAAAGAAAAAGGGAAGGTAAGCGTGCGGGAGAAATCGCCACTAAAGCCAGATATACATTTTTCTAGAGAAAGTATTAATTTCATACTTTAATGTAAAAGTTGCGCTTTTTGAAGTTGACAAAACTTATCCTTATAATATTGTTAAATCAGGTTAGTTAACTAAAAAGTGTTTGAAAGTATGTTAACCAAGCGAGCAATAAAGTTATATCTGCCTCGCACTTTCTAGAAGTAGCACCTTTAGATGATTTTAAATGAAGGTGTGAAGGGGCGGGGCTATGGCAGAGGTACTTTTAACTGCTGACAGAACCTTAATGAGTAATTACCACAATAACGAGTTCCTCGGGTTTGGTACGTGTGCTCCTCCAAACTTTATTCCAGAATGGCTCTATAGCTACCTTTTCTTTCCACCATTAAAAACAAGAAATGGTCGTCCTTGGACTGCGCCTTACGGCTTAAGAAAAACTGAAGCTCAACTTTTAAAAGAAGGCTTTAAAGTTGAGACAGTAAGTCCAAACCATTTACGTAGCTATCTTAATGACGCAAAAGTTCTTGGCGTTTACACTATGGATCCGTTTGGGCTTGGTCCAGCTTCTTCAACTCTTGCTTCTATTTTCAAGAAGGAACCCTACCTTGCAAAGCACTTTCAAGCTTTGCTAAAAAGCCAAACCGTTAAAAAAGCGAAACAAAATGGGTTAAAGGTTATTGTTGGTGGACCTGGGGCATGGCAGTTTCGTTACCGAGAAAAAGCCGTTAAGGATTTAGGCATTGACTGCGTCATTGAAGGAGAAGCAGAAAATGTGATTGGGAAATTTTTCAGGGCAGCAATCGGAGGAGAAGAAATCCCAAGCCATTATGAAGTTGGAATTGATGAAGCACCCAGTTTAGAAGAAATCCCTGACATTGTTCAGCCTTCAATTAACGGTTTGATTGAGATTGGCAGAGGCTGTTGCAGAGGTTGCCAATTTTGCAATGTTACTTTAAGACCTCTGCGATGGTATCCGATTGAAAAAATTGATCGTGAATTAAGCGTTAATCTTTATTCAGGTAAAGTCACCGGTGCATGTATTCACGCTGAAGATGTCATGCTTTACGGCTCGAAAAATACAACGCCTAACGACGAGAAACTGGTGCAACTGCATGAATTAGTAACGAAAAGGTGCAAAGGTATAAGTTGGAGCCACTGTTCCTTAGCTGCGGTAGCATCAAAACCCAAACTTATCTCGAAATTATCTGAGCTTATCCTTCAGAATCAAACGTGGTGGGGAGCCGAAGTAGGAATAGAAACTGGTTCTCCAGAAATAGCAAAGAAGATTATGCCTGCGAAAGCTCACCCGTTTAAAGCTGAAGATTGGCATGATGTTGTCTGCAGTGGCATGGGTTTAATGCATGACAACAAGCTTGTTCCCGCCTGCACGTTGATTGTTGGGCTACCTGAGGAGCAAGAATCAGACATTATTAAAACAATGGAGTTAGTCGATGACCTAAAGGAAATGCGAAGTCTCATTGTGCCATTATTCTTTGTTCCATTGGGCAAACTGAAAAGTGAAGACTGGTTTACAGAAACAAAGCTAAGCGAAGTTCACAAACAACTTTTGATTCAATGCGCTGAACATGACTTTCGCTGGGTTGATAATCTGCTTGACTGGTCATTCTCAGGCAAATGGTACCAGCGCATAATGAAAGAGTTCTACAAAGGCTTCTCGGCAATAGCAAAGTCCAAAGTGCGGCAGATAGAATAACTGGTTTTCGAGAAGACTAAACTTAAATACTTTTGTGAAACTCCACAGTGGCATATGCATTGTGCTTTGCCGCCGTGGCTCAGCCCGGTAGAGCGGCTGGCTGTTAACCAGTCGGTCAAAGGTTCGAATCCTTTCGGCGGCGCCATATTTTCCCCAAATAAGGTTAAAACAGCCTTATCCTTTACCAATAACTCTTTACCACCCTTTACGCATAATTTAGCTTAAAAGTGGCAAATGATTGAAAAAAAGCTGTTGCATTTTGCATTATGCATTTTCTTGTGGTTCTTCAAAAACTATGGGCATAATGGTTACGTAGTCTTTTTTGGGTTGTTTACGCTGTATCTTGTCACTTCTTTTTTGGTCGCCCATCCAGTACATGAACCATCCAATAATAAATATGACGATGAGTGCTGGAAGAAGCATAATTATCATGGTTCTATTGCGTTTGCGTTTGCCTTTTGAAGTTGCCAACTTTGCACCTGATTACTTCTCTATAAATAGCAAAATAAACTTTGATAATTCAGAATAAAGATTCAAACTCAGTAACTAATAACAACGCTGAGTCAACAAAAAAAGGAAGAAACCGCGCTCATAGCGCTAATAGTATAGGTGTCTCAGTTCACGTTTTGGTGAAAGAAACCCAATTAATAAGAGCACTGCTCCAACTACTCCAACCATAGCGCCTATAAATAGTATTAAAGACGCATCTGAGAGCGTTGAATAATCTGAACTAAAAGAATTCTGCTGAACCATGCCCACTGATGAATAAGCTACTAAGATACCTATGACTAAAAGAACAAAGCCAAATAACGAGAGATATCCACCAAACGCCCCGTTGCCCATATGTTATTCCTCAACTATTAGTTATTCTGATTATCGTCCTTGGTTAAGCTGACGCAGATAGAAATTTGGAAGGTCCGTTTTTATTACTTATGAATTTCAGCTAAAGTTTTCAAGTTTCCCGTTAAAAAAAAAATCCCTGTTTTTATTTTACAGTCCAGCCAACAACACTGCGATTATGCCGCTTAAGAATACGCCGTCGAAGGTGCCTGCTCCGCCTATGCTGGCAACTGGCGCGCCGAGCTTGGGAATCTTCCGAAGGTTCAATAGGTCAGCGCCTATGAGCGTTCCAAGTGTGCCCGCGACGTATGCGATTGTTCGCGGTTGCGATGGCAAAAGGATGATTGCAGCTACTGCTGCGGCTATTGGAGGGATGAACGCTGGGGTGGCTATTCCTACGCCTTTTACGGGTCTGGCTACGGCGTGGGTTACCAGTGCAACGGCTAAGACGCCTATGAAGCTGAGAAAAATCGTTGAGAGCGGGGATTTGCTGAGCAGGTAAATGCTCACAGCGGTTGGTATCAGGGCGCCTCCAACGTTAACTGCGACCACTGTGATGGCTTCTCCGTACTCCACATGGGGAATTCGATAGGTCATGCCGAACCAGCTGACATAATCTTCATGTACAACGGGCATGGCGGTTCTCAGTTTCAGCAATGGAATGTTGATAAAACTTCCAATCAAGGTTCCGACCAAAATCAGCAAGATAATAACAGGAGTGAAGCCGACATCTGCGAAGGCAATGCTTATGACCCCAACAAAAACTAGCGCAACAACAACAAACAATAAGACCAGTAGGAATGCGAAGAATAGAAAGCTATGCTGGAAGTAAATTGTTTTCCTGCTCATACGTTCTCAGCTTACTGGGCATTTTCCAAGATTAATTTTAAAGATGTGCCCTATTTAAATTATCTATCTGAAAACATCTGCCTTCGCTTAAAAATATGCAGATTATCGGCGTCTTCTTCGAACCTCTAAAACTGCGGTAGCAACCGCAACAGTAACTAGGATGCATGTTGCAATCGCATAAAACAGCAAGGAAGGGTCTTGTTGAGGGTGAGGTGATGGCGTAGGTAGGATAGGGCTTGGGGATTGCATGGTGGGCATATTGGGTATAAGTCTTGTGTCGTTCCAGTAGATGATGCTGCGGTATCCTACAGATTCTATCGTTTGCGGTCCATCTGGGTAAACTATGTCTAGGTTGTTGCCGCTCATTTGGAAGAGTGTGGCTACGCTCATGCTGATGTCAAGGGTAAGTGAATCATTTGTCCATAGTCCCCAGATTTTGTCTTTTGGTCCGCGAAAACCGTAGGCATAATCCTCAGGAAGAACATATGCTGTTCTGTCGCTTACTGGGCTGATGGTTCTGGGGTTGGCTTGGGCATACTGCCAGAACTGCTTCATAGCATCAAGATGTCCTTGCTGTAGAATGTTTTGAGTCCAATTTTTGTTGCTGTCAAACACGATGATGTATTTTGCGCCATTTTCATATGCCAGCACCATGTCGTTATAAAGTTCTGGACCTGACTCAATATAGGGCGGCTGGGTGTACGTCCAATCTATCATGACACCCCAATCCTTGTTTTGAACAGTGGCTGCACCTCTGCAGAGAGCAACATTCAGTTGTCGGCTGTAATTCATGCCAAACTCCGCGAAAACCGTATCATACCCTGCCTCATAATCATACCAGTAAAGCGCATAGTCTGAGGTGAACAATTGATATTCTGTTGGGTAAGCAAAATTCTTGGTAATTGCATACGGTCCGCTGCGTAGCCGCCAATTCATGGTATTAACGTAGCTCTCCGCCGCGTCACTATAGTTAACTGCCGCTGTGACAAACGGGTAATTGGACTGGTCAAGTTGCTTTCCACCTTCTTCATCATAGTAATAAATTCCCAGAAAACTGTTACCCCAATTGTTCTTGGCATCTTCAAGCCATTGTCTCGAGGGATACCTAGGTATATCGGAGTAAACTATGAAGGTCAAGCCCTTGTCATAGACGTATTGGCTGATGATAGTAAGTCTGGTTTCATTATAGTTTCCAGTGCATCCAATTACAAAGAAATTAGTGTAAGAACTAATGTTATCAATTAATTGTTCAGTTGCAGCTATGCTTTCGTAGGCAACATCAACGCCAACGTATAGACTTGGTGAAGTTTGTGTTGTGACCGCTTTGGTCGGCAAACCGTAGTTTAGGAAAAGTGGTAAAATCAACAGAAGAATAAGCAGAACTGTCAATTGCTTGAATTTCATTGGTCTAGAGTGAAAAATCTGATCTAATAAGACTTTTCCAAATCTGGACATAATAAATGAAAACGCAAGTTAGTGCTAAATTGGATTGGTGCCCCAGTGTAAATCGCTATTGAGTGCCTACTTATCTGGGCATTCCTCTTTAAGCGGGCATTCTGAGCTTCGGTGTTTCTTGCAGTACTCAAGGTTTAATCGAACGAGTTGAGATTCGTAGCGTTCCACATCTTCTCGGTTAAGACCAATTTTCTGTGCGGTTGCAACTGCTAAGGGAGAAGGCTTGGGTTTTGCTTTTTCCCAGATTCCCCGCAGTTCCCTTAGGAATATGTTTACACCTACAGGGCCAACACCTTTGAACTCTTGCAGGCGATTCTCCAAGTCTGCGGGGCTGCTAGATTCTGCATGAAGGTGTTCAAGGTCGCCGTACTTTTCTTTCAGCATTTTTGCGATTCCCAGAAGGTTTGTGGCTGTGGAGAAGTCGTATCTAGTGTAACCCCCAGAGTCAAGAACTTCCACCAAGCGGTCCCACCCAGCTTCCAATATGGCGTCCGGGCTCGTCAAATCCTCCTGTTCAAAATACAGATAAGTCTCTTTGGCAGTTTCAGCTGAGATTCTTTTGGCAAAAAGTATCGAAGCCAAGAACCATTTGAACCTATCCTCGGCTTTAGTTAAGTCGAGGCCAAGCTCCTTCGAGTAACTTTGTAGCTTAGATAAGGCTTCCTTCACGTTCATGAAGAGCCACCACTGTATAATATGATTAGATTAGCATAAAAGTGTTGGAAGAGAGCAAATTTTTCGAATACATTTGCCCATCTTCTAAGCCTCCACAGAATTTCGGGCATGCGTTATGTGGGATAAGACGAAGCCTTGTTCTGCGAGTGCTTTGTGGATTAGGTCTTGGATGGCAGCGTTCAAGTTGCCGTTGAAGTAAGGTCTAACGATTTTTTCCGCAAAGTCGCTAATGAGCAAAGCTGGAACGCCATGAAAAGTCAAATCTACTAAGAGATCTTCCTCTGTGGCTAAAACAGCTAATTTCTTTTTCATACGCGTTCACTTGGGGCTCATGCATATGGCTCAGATTGCTTAAAAGGAAAGTGAACAAACGACTCAGCTAAGCAGTAGAGAGGTAAGTGAAAGTGAAAATCTAGTTACATAATTGACTTTTACGTGGGGTTTGCTGGGGCTCTGGAACACTCTTTAAGGAGAAGAAAAGAATGCAAATGCTAATCACGATTGTATGGTAAATTTTACCAGAGCCTTCTCAGCCCTGTATCTTTTCTCCATTGCTTTTTGAGACTAAAAAAGGGGAAAGTGAATTTTTTGGTTGTGCTGTTTTTATGGGTGTTTCCTGAGTATGAGGAATCCGACTATGGCTATTGCAATGATTATAGCGATTGCTACAGCGACCATGTACGTCATTAGGTCTGCTGTGGTTGCAAGGTTTGATTGAGGTGTAGCGGTTGGTGCAGCTGTTGGTGCTACTGCGCTGGCATAGAAGTATGCTGTAGCTGAAGATCCATAGTATGATTGTGTGCCCGCGAAAGTTGCAGTAACTGTAAAGTTGCCTGAGATAATAGGTGTCCATGTTAGGCCGAAGGTGCCGGTTGGGCTGGTTGTGACAGTGCCTATGTCGTAACAGTTGCCGTTAGAGTCCGTAACAGCTACTGTCACTGGGATTCCCGTATCGTTGGTCGGCATTGGTTGCTGCTCGTAAACGGCTTCCATAAACGGAGTCATGCTAGCGTCAGATACGCAAGGCAACCCGTTGGGGAAGTTCGCTGCAACTGCTTCTTGCGATGCGCCAGCAGAGATATCCGTTACTGTGCCCGTTATCGTCACTGGTGTTGCGGTTGTTACGCCAACGTCAGGTGCGGTGACAGTAGTTTTGGTTGGTCCAGTGCCGAAGGCGTATATTTGACCGTCATAACCGTTCCATCCAAGCATTTCGCTGTCCGCAACAGGAGATGGAGATCTCTGGAAAGCGCCGCTTATTTCCCAGACAAGCGAGCCATCAGTGCAGTTTATCGCAAGTTTCTCTCCGCCTGGAAACAGCGGTGGATCATAGCAACGACCTTCAGAAAGGAATAGCATGCCGTCAGCAAGGGTTCCCACACCGAAGACCCAGTTAGGATATATACCGTATGGTGTGTTATATCCGGCGGATCCGCGGGTGAAGGTCCAGTCAAGTTTTCCGGTTGCAAGATCAACAGCGTTCGCGTAACCACCCATGTCCCAGATGTAGCATCGACCGTAAGCGATAGCAGCATCACTATAGATAGTACTCAAAGCGTTTCCTACAAGTTGAGTTGGTCCCCAGAGTTGCTGACCAGTTGTCATTGAATAACCATATACTTGATTTGTGTCTTTGTCATGTCTCACGTATACGCCGTCGCCTGCAGCTACTATTCCTATGTCATCAAAATTCGTCAACGTCTGGTTTTTTGGTCCCCATAATAATGCTCCCGTAATAGGATTGTACGCTACATCTGTAGCGTAAGAAGCGCCAAACTGGTTGGCAAACGTCGAAAGGACAGCTGGGTGTGAACTCAAGAGTATTGCTTGGTTAGTTTCTTTAGCGATGCCAAATGCTGGATTTGCAGTTGGAAGCGGTACTGACCATTCTATGCCCTGTGTAAAGTTGTAGGAGCCTGTTGGCTTAAAATTACCTGTGAAAATTTCTGCTAATCCACCGCTTGCCATTGGACCAGCAAGACATAGGGATGAGTTCCACATTACGAGATTATTGCTGTAGTCGACATAGCAGATTAGTATTGATCCTGCGCAGTTGCTTTCATTCGAATCTATAAGTGCATTTGGTGATGTTCCGAAGAGATTAGCTATACTGCTAGGAATATCGGTTACGGTGGCCATCTGATTTCCAGTCACTGGATCCAGTATGTTATAATCGTAGAGGGCAGTGGGGCCAAACATCCCGGGAGCGCCATAGCCGGCTAAATGCGATGTCCATAGAAATGCTTGAGAGCCGAATTCCTCAACTGTGTGGTATGTTATCACTTGACCGTAAATTAATATGTCAGTAGTATTCTGAACCCACAGTGTTTGTCCTGTGCGGAGATTCACTGCAGCAATGCCAGCCACATCGGTTTGAGCTGCGTACCAATTGTAGTATAGTATTCCGTTGAGAATTATCGGTTCAAAGAAGTGGTATAGTGGGGAAGATGCCGTGTAAGCGCTCATTTCGTTAGCGGGAGTTTCCCCGCCAGGTTGACCCCCTGTTGTTGTCAGTTTAGTCCAAAGTACGTGAGCAGTAGTTGGTGCAGTGCTGTATGGTTGGAAGTTGTTTCCAGAACCATCATATCCGCCAGTATTGTCGAATCCGGGTCTTCCTAAGCCATACCAGTTTCCACCAATCGTTTGCGGCCATCCATAGTTTGATGCGTATAATGGGCGTGTCCAGTATTCTGTTGGAAGCGGAGGACTAGAATATGTCGTTACCGGTTCCTGCTGCACAACTAGTTTAACTGCAGGGCTAATAGCTGGGTCCATATTATAGGTCGTACCAGTAGGGTCCGTCCCTAATGATTGTCCAGGAAATATACCTTGGAAGGTATAGTTCCCGACCGCAGCGGGCACGAATTCTACTGCACCTACACCGCCTGTTGTATCAGATGTATATGGTCCGAGAGTCTCATTAGTTCCATCTGGCTTGACAATGTTAATTTTTAAACCTATGTACTGGGTTGCCGCCAAGAAGAAACTGGTACCGTTGATTATGGGTATAGGTTTAGAGAAGAAGAGGCTAACGTATACGGTTTGGCCGACGCCTACGGGATTAGGTGATGCATTGACATATAGATAGTCTGGGACATTCAATGTCGT
This sequence comes from Candidatus Bathyarchaeota archaeon, assembly GCA_963715865.1. Lineage (GTDB taxonomy): Archaea > Thermoproteota > Bathyarchaeia > Bathyarchaeales > Bathycorpusculaceae > Bathycorpusculum. The sequence continues at coordinate 1,120,274 of OY970280.1, read as the reverse complement.
TTGAGCAAATACTTGGCCTAATTGCATCATCATTGGAGTTGTTAGAATTACCACTAAAATCAAAGCAATCAGAGTTTTCTTATTTTGCATTTTTCTTTTCCTTCTAATTTTTATTTTGCATTGAGCAAGAAGCGTAAATGCTCTCGCCCAACAGAACCCCAGTTGTTACGAACTTACTTAAAAGATTTTATAACAAAAATAATAGGAAAAGAAAATTGTAACTACAAATATAAATCTTGTGGAAAGATTTTGGCCTTTCTCTTCTTTCATTGCGAAGTTATGTTTTTCAGCGATATTTGTTACCTGTTGCTTGATTTCAGCACCCCCTTTGTAGCTTATGAGTCATATATTGTCGCGAGATAAGTACTGCTCCGTGGATTGTTGAGAAAGCAGATGACAGAAAAAATCAAAATAGGACCAAGGATAGAGAGAGCATTATGAAATTTGACGGTTTTCCAGACGAAAAGACGATCTTATCCTTCAAGCTGGCAAATGGTGTAGGCTGGTTAACCACATGTCACCTCATCATCCAACAAGAGACACATAACCAGCGCCTTAACATCATGGAGAGGCAAGACCCCGAAATGTACCTTTTACGCGATTTTGATAAAGCCGAAATAAAAGGCGAAACGCTCACCGCACATTTCAAGGGTAGACAAAAAGCGAAGATTCGTCTTCAGTTTTATTCGCCTGCATTACTTCAAGAGGTCAAAAATTACATTGAAGAAACAGCAAAATACTGCAAGTAACCAAAAACGTTCACAACATGATGGAAGTGTACCAGGCCACTTGGATCGCAGATTATTTTTGTAAATGGGTTAGTTTTGCTTGCTTCTTTCTTGAAGGGCGACACAGAATTAGCAGATCTTTCTCATCAGCATTTCCTTGCAGGATTTTGTTCAATATAGACACGTCTTTGCTGGTGCCCCTTGGAATAGTAAATCTTTTCATTAGACGTTCATCAACAATTGGATATCCCCCACGCTTCTTGGACCTTCTATGCTCAAGAACTTCGCGGAACAAATCCGAGTTTAGAAAAGCAACAGCATAACCTAAAGCCTGCTCCACCGTGACTTCTTTCTTAAGTATACTCTCAATGTTGGCTTTCAATTCAGCGAATTTATTCCTGGGAGTCATCGAAACAACAGAGTCTCTTGGCAAGTATCCTTTTTCGTCTATCGCAAAGGATGGGTCTTTCATTACTCTCTTGTAACCAATTTTCGGTTTCTTAAGAAGACTAACCTTTCTTGGTCTGTGATACTCATACCAACACTTGTTATAGCTGGACATCTTCTTATCTTCAAATTCTCTGTTTTCCAATTTTTCGTAATGCTCGACAAAATAACTCGCAACAAGAGGATAACTGACCAAACCTTTGGCGATTCTATAGTTCAACTTTCCCTTAATATCCTTCCCCTCCTCAGTACTGCTCACTGATTTCGCAAAATCAAGTGCGTCGTCACCACCAAGACTCGGGTGTCTGAAGACTGGAATCCATTTGGACTTTGCTCTAACATAGGGGAAAATCAAGTATTCTTCTCTCCAGTCTATTCTTCCCGCCTTGATGTCTCTACCTCCAATGGTTTTGTAGAGGAGTTTTTGCTCAAGATGACCAGCAACTTCTTTTCCTATTACATATATCTCCTTGCAATTCTCTCCGCCCCACGTTACTCCTTGTTCAAGATCGAACAATTCTGTCACCAACCAACCGTCAAAATTATGCAATTCTTTTTCCTCGAACAATTCAGAGATACTGACCTTTCTCATGGAAGCTTTGATGCCCTTAATTTCGGCTTTTCCATTCTTGATAGCATCTAGAACAACTTTTCTGATAACTCCATTTTCTGTATCTTCATTACTCAATTCTCTTGACCTCGACCAATTCTAAGTCTCTCTTTCCTATTCCGTGTTTTAAAACTGTAATTGCTGGATAATTCGTTCGTTTTGGAAAAATCGTAGCTCCAAAGTCCGAAATGTCTATGAAGAGTTTCATCCCTGATTCTTCTTCTATAACCTTACGTATTCCTTTTCCGAAGTCTTGACTGACATAAGTCACTTGTGTTATCATCGAAAGTATACCATCACTTCTTAGCCAACTCAGACCGCGTTCAATAAACAACACATAAAAATCATACTTTCCTGTGGCGCTATGAAATTTTTCCTTATAGATTTCTCTTTGTGCTTCATCTCCCAAAGGTCCAATTGAACCCCTTAGAACTGCTCCCCAAGGTGGGTTTCCTATTACTATTGAGAACTCCCTTTCGCATAAATCTGCGTACTTTTTACTTCTAATCCAAGCCTCTTTGATTCTAGAGTTTACTTTAGGGTCTATTTTTTGGATAACAGGCTTATCGGCTAGTGAATCATGAGTTGCTATGTTGAATGCAAGAGAAAACTCAGGATACTTGTGTTTTACAGCAGCGTACATATCTATAACTTGGAACGTAAGGTTAAGAGTCGTCAGAAAAGCCGCAAAAGGATTAATGTCTATACCATTTATGTTGTTGAGAATTGTCTCAAGTCTTTTCTTAAGCACAACCCACTCTGGTTGCCCTTTCTCCTTTTCATGGCAAGGCTTTTTGCTTTCCAAATGCTTTCTCAGCCTTGCAAGTGCATAATAATTTGGAACCACTGGAAATTTGTCCCCCCTCAGGATTGAGGTTTGGGCAAAAGCAGACCCTCTTTCAACTTCTTCGGGTAAGAAAAAGGGACCTTCGATAACTCTTCCAATGAAAAGGTGTTTATTTGCGTCATCTATTTTTACATACTTATTTCGGAAAACTTTGTTTGATATTTCTTGAGTTACAAGGAATTCCGAAATGTGATTACGCATTGTTGGCATATCAAAATGTACATATCCTAAAAGGACTGGTTTTTCTTCTGACTTTTGCATTTATCCTCTTCTCCTTGGTCCTTAGTTGGTCTTCGTATCAGAGTTTTCACTATATAACTCTTATAAAATCAAGGGGCAACATAGTCAAACCAGAATAGTATATTCATTATAATGACGACTCGGATGATTCCAGTATGTTCTATTCAGAATTAGAATCCTTGTCACTTTGTTTTAATTGAAAAAGCTAGCACGACGCCCATTGCCGAAAAAAAACCCATTGCAAGAAAAGGTATCGTTAAAGAGCTAGTCGAATCTATTAGGTAACCGACTAAAGTAACTAACAAAACTGCGCCCGCTAAACTACAAATTGATACTATACCAAACCCTATTCCTGCTTGGCTACTACCTAAGATTTTAGAGGGCATTGAATTGGCAGCTGGTAAGATTATTGCAGTGGCTAATCCTAAGAATAGAACTGAACCTACCATTGCTATGTTTAAACCAAACCCCATACTAACAAATGCAATTGTCATCAAGAAGGACCCAAATATAACGAAGGACCGCCTATTTCCCATTCTGTCAGACAAATATCCAAAAAGAGGAACAAGAAAAATGGTCGGAAAACTGCTCAAACTAGCCAAAAAACTTGCTTGAATATTGGGCAAGCCAGAAAATCTGGTGAAAAGGGTCGGCGCCCATGTTGAGAACGAAAATGTTGCACCTTGCGCACAAAGTAAGCAGAACCCCAATTTCCAAATCTCGAGATTAAAGTAAGTCTTGCGACTACCTTTTGCAATCGCATTCTTTGAATAGGGACCATCTTTAACAACTGTCAGAAAAAGCACTGTTGCAATAATTGCCAAAGAAGTAGCAATGTAGAAAGGGAAACGCCAACCAAAATTGGTTGTGACAAAACTCATGATGGGAAAAGTGATAACGATTGAGAGTGGAAAGCTAGTTCCAAGTAAGCCCATAGCTTTTCCCAAATCATGAGATTCAAACCACTGAGGAATTGCTGCGAAACCTGTTATTGTGATTAAAACTGCTCCAACTCCTAAAATAAATCTTGACAGAAGAACTGTTTCGAAAGAATTTGAAATAGAAGTAAAAAAGGAAGCGGCTGTAACAAATATTAATGAAGTTACACCAACCTTTTTTGCTTGATATTTAATTAAAAGCCAACCTGATGGTACACTCAAAAAAAGTCCGGGAATAAGAACGATTGACATAATGAGACCTGCATGCACATCATTTATAGAAAACGCCTTTATCATTGCAGGAAGGGCAGGGGGTGCTGATTCAAAAGCAACACTGGAAGCCACAAAAGAATATACAACAACAAGCAATATTACCCATCTATAACCAGATGTTAAAGCTCTTAGCTCTTGATTTATTTCCTCTTTTGAACTCATTTTTTTTAGCTCCTATACTTGGGTAACTATTGTTACAGTGCAGCTGAGTTTTATTAATTTGAATATTAGTAACTTGTCTATGTCACCAATAGTTTACATTTTAGTAAGGGTTTGCTGAGGCTCTGGGAACTTGAACATTCTTTAGGAGAAAAGAACGTAAATGCAAATGCGTAATCACGATTGCTATGACTAACATCGTGAATTTTAACCAGAGCCTTCTCAGCCCCTAACTCTTCTCCATTGCTTTTTAAGACTAAAAAAGGGGAAAGTGGATTTTTGCTTTTGCAGTTTTTATGGGCGTTTTCTAAGCGTTAAGAAGAGTAAAGCAAAGCCGATGATTATTACAACTATTATTGCGACTGCTGCTACGCCAATGTACATTTCAGTAGGAGGCAACACTGTAACTGGATATGGAGATGGTGTTGCGGGTGCAGCGCTAGCATAGAAGGCTGTTGTAGCGGACGATCCATAGTATGATCCTGAACCTGCGAAGCTGGCGATGACAGTGTAGTTGCCTGGAATGTCAGGTGTCCAAGTTAAACTGTAGGTCCCATAGACATTGCTTGTGGCGGTGCCGATAGTTCTGTAGTTGCCGTTAGAGTCAACGACGCTTATGGTAACTGGAACTCCGGTTGCGTTGGTTGGCATTGACTGCTGCTGGTAAACGTAGTCCATCCATTGAGTCATGCTTGCGTCAGAAACGCATGGAAGACCATTTGGGAAGTTCGCTGCTGGTGCTTCTTGTTGTGAGCCGGCAGAGATGTCAGTTACTGTGCCCGTTATCGTTACTGGTGTGGAAGTTGTCACGCCAACGCTAGGTGCTGTAACCGTTGTTTTGCTGGGTCCCATGCCATAGCTGTATAGCTGATTGTCATAGGAATTGAGCATTACCAAGACACCGTCTGAAATAGCTGGACCACCACTAACGTAAAATCCAAGATCGTTCCATATCGGTTGCCCATCAGTGAGGTTCAAGGCTACTACTTGAGCGCCACGGAATAGTGGTGGACTATACTCATGACCCTCGTTGATGAATAGCACTCCGCCAGCAATAGCCTCTGACGACGGATAATTCCACGCCCAAATTGGCCATACACCATAGGGAGTATTATACTCGGCGCTTCCAGTAGTATAGTGCCACAAGATAGCTCCTGTCTGTATGTTCATAGCATACACGTCTCCTCCAAGCGCATACATGTAAAGTGTGCCATTAGCAACCATTCCACTAATCATATAGGTATCATAAGTATTAGCATTGGGAAGTACTTTTGTCCACAGCTCCGCGCCTGTATAAATACTGTAACCAGTTGCTGTAAGCGTGTTTTGGTTCACTACAACGTAGACTCCACATCCATCTAGAAATGAGCTAGGACCAGCAAGCGATGTGTACGGTGTTTCAGTTCGGTTAGTTATCCATAGTTGTGCACCCGTGTCTGCACTGTAGCCTGCTTCAATTTGATATCCAGATTGGAAAATGCCTCCACCTGCCATTCCACCTGAGCCTCCACCGTTAGCACCGTTATTTGCGCTCATGATTATTACACCGCTATTAATAGCGCCAGGCCAGAGAGTCCCTGGCAAAGCATTACCTGAATAGTTAGTAGCTATTGGTTCTGACCATTCTATTCCATCTGAAAACGGAATTTGAGAACCTTGAATAGGCCTCCACATCCAAGGATTAGTATACTGGCTGATTCCGGTTGTCATTCCAGTTATGTTATCGTAGTTCTGGATGCACCATGTCGAGTTCCACATATTCAGCGTGTTATCAGCGAAGTTAATGTAGTAGCCTATCAAGTCTCCATTTTGATCTTCCGTAAGCGTCAGTCCAGTACCGTTAACAATGCTCAGCAAATACTTTCCATCAAAGGCGTCAAACATGTTCCATGTAGTTGACCCAGCGACCGCATTGATTCCATCCGGGGTTCCGGTGCTCCATAAGAATGCTTGGCATCCGTACTGGTTAGGTGATACAAAATTGAGTAGTTGACCGCAAGCTAAATACGTACATATGCCACTTGATATTAGAGCAGTCTGCTCTGGAGAACCACCACCGTAGTTGGCGGAATCGTCAGTCCAAATTGTTTGTCCCGTCTGCAAGTTTACGGCAGCCCAACCTTGATTATTAGCGGGGTATCCCATGTAGGCTGATCCTCCAGTGGGGTATTCAGTGTAGTAGAGGATGCCGTTCATAATTATCGGTTCATACGGTGTTTCATACTGCCTGTTTGTGTAGAAGTTGCTTGTTAGGCTTCCGCCGAATTCTCCTCCGACTGTGCCTCCGAATGCAATAGGCTTTGTCCATAGGATATGGGCGGTGGTTGGCGCTGTGCTCCATGGATTATAATTGCCACTGGCGTTGTAGGATCCTCCCATCCCAAGCCAGTTCCCGGCTATCGAGTACCAATTGTTGTTCTCAGCGCTTATTGGGCGTGTCCAGTAGCTTGTCGGAAGCGGATTTAGCGGAATAGAGGGCATGGGCTCCTGTTGCACTGTAACCTTTACTGTGTTGCTAACAGAAGGCCCAAAATAATCGCCAACAAACGGTGCTGCGACACCGAAGCCTGCCGGCGGAGGATTGTTGCCTGCTAATGTTTGTCCTGGAAAACTCATCTGGAAAGTGTAGTTGCCAAGTTGAGTGGGCGTGTATGTGGTAAATGTTCCTCCTGTGTCATCGGATGCAAAAGGTCCCAGTGTTGTAGTAGTTCCATCAGGCAGTGTAACTTTCACTGTTATATTCTCCCATCTATCGCCATACGTAATGCCTGCTGTGGGTGGTGGCATCTGGAGCCAGAAGTTAACGGTAAGTGTTTGACCGACACCTATAGGGTTAGGTGCCACATTGAGAAAGGCCATGGTTGGAATTTGCCATGGCGGCGTGTGCGCGTTAGCAGTTGGCACTAGCATCATTGAAACTCCGATTGAAAACATTAAGAATAGAGCGATCACAATAGTTGTAGTTTTGTTTTTTGCAAATTTCATGTATTTTTATTCTCCTTTTTTTGATGAAATCAAAGTTGTCATCTCATCGCTTATAAAACTTGTGCCAAAATTGCTGATTATTGAATATAATTCAATTTTTATCTCATAATTCTAAAAAACGTTCAGTCAGAAACAGATTACAGATATGCTTAAATGCTGAACAGCCCAATGAAATATCAAATTCAGGTTCGGCGGATAAACCATTGGATAACTCATCTAATAAAAATACGATTGATGAAATCGATGCCAAGATTTTGAAGATGATGCTATGCGATGCTCGCACAAGCCTAACAGAGATCGCCCATAAATGCGGCATAACCGTTGGCGCAACCCAAATGCGGATTGCAAACCTCAAAAGAAAAGGCATCATAAAAGGCGAAATAACACTCGTAAACCCCCACAGCTTGGGTTACGATATCTTTGCAGGTTTGTCAATCCAAACGTTCAAAGGCAAAGAGAAGGAAGTCGAAAAATATCTACTAATGAATTATAATGTTGTAAGAATCCTGCCTCCTATCGGCAAAAACAATATTGGTGCAGCTTTAGCCTGTCGAAACATGAACGAGTTTACCCAAGTATTGAAGTATATAGAATCCTGCATCTATGTCAAACGCACAGAAAACCCACTAATTTGGGGACATCCCATTGCGGAACATCCTGAAAATCTGTTATTAGGAAAAGAGAAAAATGATTTGAAACTACCCAGACGAGAGGCTGTAGATCTCGAGAAAAAAGCGGAAATCGATGATCTGGATCGCCAGATTGCAGCAATACTCGTAAAGGAATCTAGGAAATCCTTCAGCAAAATAGCCAAAGAACTCAACATATCAACCAATACCGTAATCCAGAGATACAAAAAACTCAAAACAAACGTGCTGACACTTTCCACGATAGTAGTCGATTTAAGCAAGATCGGATACCCTGCTTGGGTTCTTATATACATCAAAGCTAAAAACAAAAACAAGATAGAAGATATCCTTGGCCAAATATTGCAGACGCCGAACGTCATCACGTCGATAAGGTTTGTTGCATCACCACTTGATCTGTGTATAGGTGTTGCGGTGAGAGAGCTTTCCGACTTCTTTGAATTGAAAGAGATGACCGATCGACTCGAGAATATTGATCAAGTCGACCTCTACTTAGATAAGAGTCCACTATTTCCCATAGATTTCTGGTCTCCACTATTAAACAAATCAGATAAAAAGGTAGATACGTCTACAATGGGGCGCTAAAGTAAATGCAAGTTATGCTTTAAGCGCGGGTGCATTATTTTAATAGCGCGCTGCCTTGTCCCGAAAATGGTTAAAAATGGTTATAAGTCCGTTTTTATATATTTATGCCTATAATGGACTTTTTTGACGAACGCACTTCTGGGCGAAGCAGGCTTCACACATAACACTTTGCAACAGCATCTTCAACGGCTATCAACTCGAAGTCTTGTTCTTAAGGAGGAACATTAGAAACTCTACTATTCTTCTTGAAAAATAACCAATTATCACCATATTTAGTTAGAACATAGGTTCCTTTCATCTTAGAACCAAACAATTCAACTTCAATTTCATCTTTGGTTCTCTTTTTCAGTAGATAGTTGCCTTTGTCCCAAATTTCAACATTCCCAGCTCCATATTCACCTTTGGGAATAATTCCCTCAAAATTTATGTATGAAAGTTTATGGTCTTCAACTGGAATAGCCAGTCTTTTTACCCCTGTCTCTTCTGGAGGTTCTTTTGGTACAGCCCAACTTTTAAGAACACCATCCATCTCTAAACGCAAATCATAATGTAAATGCGATGCTGAATGTTTTTGAATAACAAATCTTCCATCAGACATATCAAACAGTCCTCATATTCTTAGGCATTCTTATAGATTTATTAACAGGTTTCTCTTTACAAGCCAGCGCGCTACTTGGGGCTCGTGCTTATGGTTCAGATTGCTTAAAAGGAAAGTGAACAAACGACTCAGCTAAGCAGTAGAGAGGTAAGTGAAAGTGAAAATCTATTTACATAATTGACTTTTTAGTGAGGTTTGCTGAGGCTCTGGAACACTCTTTAGGAGAAAAGAATGCAAATGCTAATCACGATTGTATGGTAAATTTTACTAGAGCCTTCTCAGCCCTTATCTCTTCTCCATTGCTTTCTAGAGACTAAAAAAGGGGAAAGTGGATTTTTTGGTTGTGCTGTTCTTACGCGTGTTTCCTGAGCATGAGGACTGTGGCTATGGCTATTGCAATGATTATAGCGATTGCGGCAACGGCTATGTACGTCATTAGGTCTGCTGTGGTTGCTAGGTTTGATTGAGGTGTAGCGGTCGGTGCTACTGATGGTGCTTCTTGTACGGTCATGGCGGTTTGTGCGTTTGACGGCCAGTAACTGTTGGTGCCAGCGAATGTTGCGGTGACGAGGTAGTCCCCTGGGATGTTTGGAGTCGTCCAAGTGTAGTAGAATAAGCCGTTTGCATTGCTTGTGGCGTCGCCGATGTGGATGAGATTACTGTTCGGATCAATAGCGTCTATTGATACTGTAACGCCTGTGAAATTGGTTGGGCATGGTTGTTGCTGGTAAACGAAGCCCATCCAATCATTCATGCTTGCATCAGATGCAACTGGAACACCATTTGGAAAGTCTGCTGCCTGCTGAGTTTGCTTTGTGCCCGCAGAAATATCCATCACTGTGCCCTGTATAACTACTTTGTTGCCTGCTGTAATTTGAGTCAGTGGTGCCTGTACTGTGGTATCGCTGGGTCCTCTGCCAACAACGTAGATTTGGTTGTCATAGCCGTTGAACCATGTTGCATAGCCGTCTGCGATAGCAGTTGATCCGGAAGAGGCTGAGGCAGCTGAAACAGTCCAGATTTCTTGCCCGGTTGTAGCATTAATAGCGCGTGACAATGCACCCTTGAAAATCGGTGTTTCGAAAGTGTGCTCATTAGTAATCGTGTATATTACTCCGTTGGCAATAGCGTATATGATAGTTGGATATGGACCAGGCCACGGTAAACCGCTGTTAGTACTGTTGCCTGCGCCGCCGTTACCGTAGGTCCACTCTAGGTTTCCAGTTTTCAAATTATAACAGTAGATTATTCCTCCCATACCATTGCAACTGTAGAGGTTCCCGTAAGCTATATGCCCGGCCATGCTAGACCAGCCCATCCAGTAGAAGTCAAGGGCTGTTTGATTGCCGGTTGGACCCCAAATTTGCTTGCCTGTTGTCAGGCTGTATCCTACCCATTGCAAAGTTTCCGCATGGTATTCAACGAAGACACCAGCCGTTGGATCGGCTCCGACAAATTCGACAGTTATGTTGCCTGCTGGTGCGCTAACTGTATTTGTCCATGGTACTGAACCGATCGCACCTTTACTTGGGTCGAGATTGACAGTGAAGTACGTGTAGGGAGCACTGCTTGCTGCACTGAATAAAGTACTAGGACCAGCAGGGTAAGAGCCGCTCATGCAAAGCAACATATTACCACTGAAAGCTGCTTCTATAGTAGGTGGTGAGGTCATAGTGTTGAGCGATGGTATCGAAATGTTCCAGTCATATAAGCTTGGATCGTTTCCGTCAGTAATGGGTGGAACTACGCTTGGTGTTGTTGACGGCCCTGAGTATTGATTATCCCACAGTCTAGAGGAGTTCCATTCACTCAAATAATACTGCGGTGGACCGCTAGGAACAGGGCCAAAAGGTGTCATTGTCATTGGTCCATCATTTGTCAGGCTAATTATCAAGTGTTCACCATTCGGACCGAGTACAGTTGTGCCCGAGGGAACGTTGGTTACGTTGAACAGAAAGTTTCCTGTGTATGCATCAAAAGCTTCCCATGTCGTCGGTACTGGAGGTCCAAGGAAGGATCCTCCAATGCTTGCAACTAGAATTGGCGGATAAACTCCGTGCTGGTTAGGGTCTTGAACGTCATAGATATAACCGAAGGATAGCGCAGGTACATCAGTCCGAGACCAAATAAGTTGTCCTGTTTGCAGGTTAACGCAGACGGTTGGTCCATAACCCGTACCCCCGAACATTCCTGGGGTACCCGCAAGTGATATTGGTTCCGTGTAGTATAGGTACCCGTCTATTATTATTGGGTTGCTGTATCTAGTAGCGTATGCAGATCCCTCGGCGTATGTGTCTCCCTGAATAACAGTTTCGTTTCCTCCGACAACTCCTCCCATATCAAGCGGCTTTGTCCACATGACATGGCCAGTGAGAGGACCTACAGCATCACCTGGGAAACCACTCGCGAAGCCTGGTACACCTGCACCTAGCCAGTTTGACGAAACCGTATACCAGTTCCAGTTCTCACCGTATATTGGGCGCGTCCAGTACGCCGTCGGAAGCGGAGTAGTTGGATATATGCCTACTGGTGCTTGCTGAACAGTAAGTGTTGCTGACGCAGAGCTGGCCTCATAAGTATCGTTTATGAATTGACTTGGCGCGGGAGGACCGAAGAAGCTCATGACTGGTTCGGTGTATGTGTACACTTGTCCTGGGAAAGTAAAGGTGAGATTGTATGTGCCGGCTTGGGTAGGAGTATAGGTATAGCCCTGACTTGATGTTGGGTCTGTGCAAACAGGAAAAGTTTGTGTTGTTATTGTGCCGTCAGGTGCAGTAATGGTGAGCTTGTAGTTCTGGAACCGAATGTCATTGGTTGGTTCTGCTCCATCTATTACCTTGTCAAGCCACATGAGAATGTGCACTGACTGACCGACACCGACCGGGTTAGGCAAACCTTGTATGTAGGCATATGTTGGAATCTGCCATGCAGGTGTATGTGCACTAGCATTTGGTACAAGCATCATTGAAGCTGACATCGAAAGCATTAAGAATATAGCAATAGCAATAGCTGCAGTTTTACTTTTTGTAATTTGCATTTTTCTTTTTCTCCTAAATTTTATTTGAACGAAAGCGTAAGGTTTGCTCTCGCTCAATAGCTCTCTCTTTCATTGAATTTTGTTTATAAAACTTGTGTAAAACTGTCACGGACGACAAATTTGGGTCCACTTCCGCGAATATGCTTCCTGTGTTGGTGTCGTAGTTGGCTCAGCCTATCACCTTGCCGATTGTTTCGCCTCACAGAATCAAACTTAAGGTTTTTTCCAAAACAAGTAAACCTTTGTTTGCAGTAGCATTCCAACGAGCTTAACCAGCTTCGCAATTTTCGATACATCCGCATTCTGAATGCATTCAACATAGTCGGATGTTTTTCCAAAGGGCTGACGCCGACTAGCTGCAATTTCTTTTTTGAATCGTGGATGCTTGTTCTTAATGAATGACTCTTTGAGCTTGCTCGCTTGTAGAGGGTTTAAGCTTTCAAGTTTTTCCCGAACGTACCGTTCACTGCCTATGAGATGCAGATTAAAACCCAACTCCGAGAGCATTTGAGAAACCATGGAAACGCTTTCTACCGCTTGCTGTTGTGCAATTTTTTGCATACTCGCTTTTTCTGCAAACGGATTATACTTTGCCATGACAGCGATCATCTCAACGTAAGGTGTGCCCACTATAGGTGTTGTTTCTATTCACTTCTTTAGTTGAAAGATTCGCATGTTTCTCTACCGCAACAACTCCGCTTAACACGTTTTCACCGAAGATCACGACTAAATCACATCCGTTCCCGTTGCTAAGAGATATATTGCATCTACCAATGAATTTTTAAAATTATTTGGGGTCTGTCTAAATCTCGAATTCTTCATCTTTCCCGATCAGACTGGGACGGCGACATCATCCCCCACAATGTAGCATCGTCCCCCACAAATAAAGTATTCTTGACATGTTGGAACATGAACAAGAAAGCATACGGTGACATGAGCTTAAAGAGCATTCGATTGTATGACTTCAGACACTTCAAGGCGACAATGGAGTATCATAGAACAAAAGATTTGCTTCATGTTAAAAGACTTCTTGGGCATAAAGACTTGCGGACAACTTTAAGATATACGCAACTAATTGAAATTGAAGGCGATGAATATCATTCTGCTACTGCGAAGACATTGCAAGAAGCTCAGAATCTCATTGAGCAAGGCTTCGAGTACGTCACAGAAATAGATGGAGTCAAGCTATTCAGAAAGCGAAAGTAGAGGAATCAGATTAAACTTTAGTGCACAAATTTTAAAAAGCTAAATACAAGATACTCACAACGAGAAACGCCGACTGGAGTCTAAAACATTAGAGTTTGTCCTAAGTCTGGGTCAAGATGTTAATGATGATAAAGCGGATTTTTGCCCAAAATGCGGTGCTGAGATGCCTATGGAGTTAAGGGTCAGTAAAAAGACTAAGCTCCAATTAATTGGCGCGTCATTATTGCTGATAGCTACAATACTGTTTATTGTTAATCCGATTTTTAGTTATTGGGATGCCACGGCTTGGATATATTCTTTAGCTTTTCTGTGGGTTATCATTGCGTTCATAACGCTCGGCTTGGCTATTATGCGGCGTAAACATAGGTGGACAAAACTTGCGGCTTTAGTTACAGTGCTTGCTTTTGGAATATTGTTGATTAACAGTGTAATAACCTTCATTGGAGATTTTCTAACGTTTCCTCATTTGAATGTGTGGTGGTACTATAATGCAATAGCATGGATTGCGGTTATATTTGGGGTTACGTTAGTCGGCTTTTTGCTCATAGCGAGGGCTAAGTAAGAGTTCAGTTAGTAATTTTACTTAAACAAATGAAAATGAAAAGAATTACTTTTCCGCACTTTCTTGCGCACGCTAAGTAGATGAGCAAGTGACTGAACGACTTAATGACGGCTGCACGGCAGGAGTTCTTGAACTAATCAAGACCTTAAAACGGAGTGTGTCCACTGAAAAAAATTGCGGTAGGCGACAATGAAAACTCGCAGTAAATTCATAAAAAGCCTTGTTTTGACGCTATGCTATGCAGAAGTGGTACTTTGATGGCTTACACTGTTTCTAAGGTTTTTAACACCATTTGTTCTCGTCTTTGGACAATTAGCTGATGGTTCAGCGATATCCTTATTCTTCTTCTTTGTTTGGGGACCGCTGATGTTGTTTGGAATACTGGTTATTTTAAATTTGGAATTGGACATAGAGGAAGAAAAAGATGCGGGATTCATTTCTTAAGTGAAACATCTTTTAGTATTGACCGCAATAATGGCTTGTGGTTATTATGGTTGATAAGTTGGGCTGTGTGAGAAAAGTTCTGGAAGAACAAGAGAAGCACGGAAAACTTTTGACCGTTGACACAGCAAAAAATTTCATTGAAGCCGATGCGAAACTTAGTCTATCAAACAAGGTTTGCCTACTCGTGGAACTACGCTACGAGCTGTTGACAGGATTGACTATAACGGGAATAAAAGCAGGTAAAGAGGAGAAGCTGAACGAGTCGTCTTTGGAAAATTTCAAGGATGCAACTAAGGACTACAGTAATAATGCTGACGTGACGAAGTTGCTGAAATTGCTGAATAGTGAGATTCAGAAAACTTGCAAGTAGCAAGTTCTCCTTTTTTTGTTTTCAGTTTTGCAAGTCAGAGAAAAAAACAGTTTGAAATTCTGCAAAAGCGAAACATGGGTCTAAAGATGAACATATCACAATGCTTCTAGGACTTTGCGCCTTCCAGCATTTGTGAAACTTTTTAAAAACTGATATTAATTTTATACCCATAGTCCAACCACACACAACCAAACTACGCTTTTATTATTTTTGTACCATAGTTTTTTCGCCAACACACACAAGTTTGGTTAATGCTGTCATATTTGTATTATTCAAATACCTATGTTTTGGCGCTCACACACACAGGGAAAATAAAGATAGCTCGCAAATGAGATGTGACAAATCTTATAAAGAAAACAATACCAATTTTATTTTTTATTAAGAGGTGTCTGGGGTACCTCAACACGAAGAACATTGCCAGCATTCGTTAAAGCGGTATGGTATTAGAGGTGATGATATTCACAGTTATATTGACGAACCGAGCAAAAGCTATTCACAATCTCACAGGCAATATAGACATGATTCGAATACAGTAAAACTTGTCGGTGAAATGTTTGGTCGTAAGTATGGGAGAGAGCTTGCTGAAAACATAGCTTTAGACCATATTATGGCTGACCACGAAGAAGAAGTGAAGAACCGTAATTCAAGCAATCTCACAACAAACGAACGAATTAGATTTGTTGAAAAAATAGAAAGAGATTCGAGGGGTTTCCCGGTTGGTTGGAAACATCCTGTTTATGTAAATTGTCCAGTTTGCAGAAAAGAGGTTCCAAAAGATTTTCCTCTCATGCACCTTTGTAAAGACGGGAAGTTCCATAAAAGCAGCGGAGAGGAGTTTTAGCGCGCGGTCGAGACTCAGTAAAGAGCGATAGCTCAGGATTTTAAGTTTCACTTTTCAACTTTTCAATGGCGAAGCTGGATATTAAAAATTTCATCAAAGGCTCTTTGCTCTCGACCAACGAAGCCTTGCAGATTTGTTTCACTTTATGATGAGAGTCGGGGTAAGGCGATTCGATGGCAGAGCTTTTTCTATGGGATATTTACTTGCTTCCATCGTTCTGGAAACATTCTTAAAATTATAGCTATATTTTTTTCTTTCAATTGTTTTCAATCCATTTTCAGATTTTTTTACGGAGCAAAACTCTGTTAGGAGCACTGCTCTCTACCAATACAGTGTTTTAATATCGGTGAAGCTAAAACAGTTCAAAAAATTATTTTTTAGTAACAAACAGAAAAGCGAGATAATAATAGAACTTTTGTATTTTAATTCTACTGCTTAGAAATGATACAGTAAACAGCTAAAGAGCCGCAGGTAAACTCTTGAACATATTTACCAAAAAATCAGGTGCCCGATTATAGACACCCAAAGGAATACCCAAACCGACGATATCTTGAAACCTATCTCTCGGAAAAGGCGGCTGCAAGAAGTACCGTTTAACCCTTAATGCACGACCGCCATTCTCCTTAAGCAATTCATAGGTCTTTGGGTGTATTATACGAGCAACAAGGACTGGTTTAAGCCCTAAGAAGCCACAAATATCTAAAAGTGAGTTAACTTCATCAAGCGAAGGGTGCTGCATCTTGTTTTTCACTTGAATACCAACAAAGATTTCTTTTTGAGGAACTTTTGCAATGAAGTCCAAATCGGTAGGTCTACCTGCGGTCAAGCTTCGCCGATATGAACGACCATTGAAGTAGTAAGCATCCTTTGACACCACAACATACGAAGCTGTGATTAACGCTTGCTCAACAAGATATTCCGAATAATCCATATAGACGACGCTGTCTTTTTCAAAACGTCTTGGATGACTCACATATAAATTGATTAATTCTAATTTCTCTTTAGCAGTCTGCTCGACATTTTCCCAAGTCAAACTTTTGGGGAAAAACCATCTATCACCAAAAGCTGACTTCGTGTCAATCTTGCCCACATTGAAAAGACTTGCCAGAGTAGCATTCACATCCTTATGCAAGCAATCCTCTTCAAGACAAACTTGAAGCTCTCTAAGATACGCCACTCGCTTAGAGAAAATAAGAGCTAAAATTTTCTCTGCTAGCCCTTGCCTTGTACCGCGTACCTCAGTAACTATGCGAACAATCTCTTCTTCGTCAATTCTCCACCATCCTCTTTCATCCTTAACCGCCTTGATTTTACCAGAATAAATCCACCTCTTCAGAGTAATGAAACTAATACCGATTCGCTTAGCTGCTTCTTGTGTTGAGTATTGAACCATGCACTACCAAGTTAGTTTCTTAACTTAACTGGTATATAATACCAACTAAAGCTCTGGCGCACGTTATTAACGTTAATTTTGCTCTACCAATCTATAATTCAGCGTTAGCAAGCCTTTTAAGCCCAAATTGCGATTATATCTACCAATGAGGTTTGAAAAATGACTGAAATAGAAAATAAGAACAGCGGGAAACCGCTATCAGACTGGGACGGCGACATCATCCCCCGTGAATAATACAGCATCCCAGTTAGATATGAATATTGTTAACGTATTGGGCTTGTTGCAGGGATATGTGATTAAGGTAACTAATCGAGTTACCTAATAAAACTCTGATAGTTATGTGAAAAGTCTGCGTTCAATTAATTACGACAATTTTCGCTTTATGTAAATTTTACATAGTTTTTGCGAAATTCAATCGAAAGCTATTGTCTTTCTTCATGGAACAGTTTTATATATATGTGGTCTTGAAACAACAGCATTCATCAAATTCTCTAAGTATATTCCAACAAAGAAATTGATATCCATATACTAAATTGACATAAAAA
The DNA here is from genome assembly GCA_963715865.1 of Candidatus Bathyarchaeota archaeon. GTDB lineage: Archaea > Thermoproteota > Bathyarchaeia > Bathyarchaeales > Bathycorpusculaceae > Bathycorpusculum. Next base: position 1,102,819 of record OY970280.1, on the reverse strand, counting down.
CGACCAAAATCTTCGCGTTCATTAGTGATTGACAGGCTCTCAATTAACTTCGATATGAGAGCAAAGCTTAAAACTGCCCTCGTCTTAAGTAGAAAATGCGCGGAAGACGCGTAGGTACGAGGAAGCAAGCACCTGAGCCACCGCGTTAAGGAGCCAGTGTGCGGGAAAAGACCACCGAGTTGCTCCCGCTCCCTGCTTTCCTTCCGCGCTACTGACTGCATACGGTTTTCGTTTTTGCTATATTAATTTTTTTGCACGAATTATTACAATTTAGTAGGTAGAAAGAGGCATCATCAGCAAAGAAGAGACGGACAAATATAGCTTTTTCATGGTAATAGATATGTTTAAGCAAAATAGGTATTACCCAGCTTAAGAAGCAACGACAAACCGAAACTGTACATCAGCGATGCCCTGAACTCCAGAACTCCACACTCCTTAGGGGATTCTTACAAGCAATCGACACCTCAGGCAGTGGATGACCCCTCCTTAAAAGGCAACCCCCACACACCTAAGGGCTCTGTCGATTGCGGCAGAGTTAACCTTTTTTGGAAAGAAGCTTTCAAGAAAGTTTTAAATTCAAACAACCGAGAAATAGCGTAAACATGTCTGAGAGTGATTTGGAGAAGGCAGTGAAGGAAATTAGCAAAGATTTAGATACTATAAAGGCTCTCAAGGAAAAACTTGATTCAATTTGTGATAAGTCAAAGGATACCAAACGAGAGGTCGATTTTCAGAAAGTTCAGATTATAGCTAGCCATGAGGAATCATGGTTTAATTTCTTGAGTGCAATCGCTGCGGGTGGTTTAATACTGTTAATCACTGTTTCTGTAACAATCTACTATACACTTAGTGTTTTAGGTGGTGATATAGCATTTATTATGAGTGCTATTGGCGGAGTCTATATTATAATTCACATGAGAGGCGAACATAGGAAGCTATTGGAAAGGATCAATAGATTGATGAATAGACTTGAAAATGGAGAGAGCCTTCCCTCTATCGCTGAATTAGAACGTAACCCATAGAAAAGTTGGATGCCATATGTCAGTATTTGATAGAATAAAAAAAGAAGTACATTCAGGTTTAGAATTGGGCACTCCCTATTACGACAAACCATTTACAGTTAAATCAGTAGAAGCCGATAGAGTGGTATTCTTTATTAAAACTATAGAAATCGAAGTTTCAAAGGACAGCTTCAATGGAATCCCAAAGTTTCTTAAGGGCAAGAGTTGGGTTAAGATTGGAGCAAAGCATGAAGCTACTTCCTATGTTGATGACTTTACACTTGAAAAGTACCTACGGTTAACCACTAAAACTAAGAGTAAGCACTCTCAAGCATCCTATGTTGCTCCTCTGCTTGCGTACCTGAGGATTGTTGAAGTTAATCATAATAGACCTACAAAGGTTAGGTTAATTGCAAACGTTTAACTCCAAATCGACAAAACTAATAGGAATGCAAAACCAAGAAATCGCCTTCTAAAGACCAAAACCTATGTTTATCATTAGCTAACAATCGTAATTTGTCAAAGGAACACTCGTGACACAAATTGGCTGTTTGAGTTATTCGTAGACTTTCTTTCTATGTCTTGTGTCATAAAGTAGCACTATTTTCTCGTTTTCGCTTATTGTATAGATGACTCTGTAGTCGCCGCTTCTAATCGACCATTTACCAGCAAGATTCCCTCTCAAAGGCTTCCCCACATAAGGGTCAGCTTCAAGCAGTCTTATCGCTGAGTCTATTCTCCGTTTTGTTTGGGTATCAAACTTTCGAAAATCTTTTTCAAAAGTTTTCGTAACCTGCAGTTTATATTTCGCCAGTTTGTTTCAGCTCCTTGAGGAACGCGTCATAATCTCTAACTCTTCCAGCTTTGACATCTGCTTCAGCCTTTTTTAAGCAAGACATAGCTTCTTTATCTTCCAGTATGCTGAAAGTTTCGACTATTTCCTCAAGTAAACCGCTTACCTTTACCAGTAAAGCCCTATCTTCATCCGTAAGGAGAACACCCTCAGACATGAAACCACCAAAGGTAATACTACAGCTCAAGACTTTAATATATTTCCCCACTTTTTCTAAAAAGTCATATCAGTGCGAACGAAGAAAATAGGAATGTAAAACATGCCTAAATAGCATCGGCAAGCTATGCCTTTTACGCTAAACGAAATAAAAAAATCAATAGGATTTAAGCACCAAGAAATCGCCTTCTAAAGACCAGAACCTGTGCTTGTCATCAGCCAATAATCGCAGTTTGTTTAGAGGAACGCTCTCTATGCGAGAGCCTTTCATGGTTGAAATTTTTAGCAGTACTATTTTTTCCATTAGGGTACCCCGTGTATTTGCCCAGATAAAGCTTATGTGAGAAGCTACCTAATAACGGTGTAGGGATATAAACATGGAAAAGATAACAAACCAAGACAACACACAAGTAAACAGTAAAGAACCAGTAAGCCCTAAGGCTGGGACGGCGACATCATCCCCGTGAATGAAACATCGTCCCCCAAATTTCAACCTTGTGATATTCCAAAACGTTCTTTGGTGGATGTATGCAGATTGTTTTCAACATGACGGGAGTATTTAGCTTGGGCGTAAATATTGGTCCAGCGACTTAACTGCCTGCTTTATTGAGAGGTAAACTAGTCAGTTTATGTAAATGCGAATGCAACCTTTTGCCCAGACAACTCGGCATCTGTCGGTTCTCCAGATTTACCAGTTGTTTATGATGACACTAGTGTTTCCTCAGAAATCACAAGTCTAGGCGGTCGTAATGCCTGCTTGTTGATGATGAAGATGATGAACTATTGTTTTCCTTTTCAGAAACTACAAGACCTAGGCGGTACAACTTGAGCTTCCCACTCATCAAGTTCAGATTTCCAACGGTAAAAGCTCCTTTTGCCCAAGGGATTGCCTAGACAAAACTTTTTGAGGAACGGACAAACATCCATAGCCTCCGCATTTAACTCGATTGTTTGAACAAAGCATTTACCAAAACGAACAAACGTCTCTGCCCCTAAACCATGCTTACAACAAATGAACCCAAACAATTTAATCATCGATAAAACAACAAACTTACGATTTACAAACCCTGCGCCTTGGAAGCTGTCACTTTTACTTATTCACGAAAATAGAAAAAATGACGATGACATTTGTAATGAGTAGGATTGTTAAATAAAAAAAGGAGATTGTTTGGTTTTTAGACTGGCGTTGGTGTTAACGGCGGAGGAGCCATTGTTGCTACTGGTTGTTCTGGCTGCGGTTTTATTTGGAAAAAGGCAATCGCAATCAACAGTACAGCGATCCAGATTAGAAGGAATCCTATGAGAATTATTGTTAGAAATGCACCTATGAATAACAGTAGAGCAGCAGTTGAGAATAAACCTACACTCGCTTTGGCTGAAAGAGCTTTCAGTGATCGTCTAGCGAAGAAAGCTGCAATTATGGTGAAAATCCAAAGTACGACTAACACTAAAAATAGTGCGCTTATTATAGGCATGGCGTCGCTTGCGGTTATGTTCGAGGTGTTGGGCGTTAAGCCTGAAAGTGACGAAATTGTTGACCAACTGCCATTCCAAGACGGATAAAGCTTCTGAAGTAAACTTGTTAATATGGTCGTGTCAAAAACTATGTAGAGAGCCGCCGCAACTGCCCCTACTACGCCCACTATGCCTGCAACGAGACTGTAAAGTGCATTAGTGAATATACCTCTTTCTTTATAATTGTTCGCTAAACCGTTCAGTGCAACCAAAACGAGTATTACACCAACAAGGTCAAGAATGCCAAAAGTATAGCTAGTAACCAATGAGCCTATTAGCATTAGTATTGCGCCTATGCAGCCTAAGATTTTGCTTGATTCAAGAGTCATTTGTTTTTTCCTCTAATTTTTTGTCATCTTACTTAGAATAAAAGCTTTTTCATGCTTATTCAAAGGCTATGTTAGTCGGCATGTTAAACTATGTATCAAAAACTCAAAATTTTATGACTGATTGGTTGACAAATAAAAGCGGTGAAATTGGGCTTAATTGGTTTTTATGTTTCGCTATCAAGTTGACCCTGCAGTACGCTGTAGTAGGTTTGCAGGTAAGATTTGCCATTTTCTGTTATAGTGTACACTTTCCTTGCTCGTCCGTCTTTTTTTTGTTTTTTGCTTTCAAGGAAGCCTTTTTGTTCTAGAGAATTTAGCGCGGGGTAGAGTGCGCCATGTCTTAGTTTTATGTTAAAATCTGCTTCTACTTGTTTTTTGATTTTGTATCCCCATGTTGGTTGGACTTGCACTATTCGTAATAGTTGGATGTCTAGTAGGTTTCTGATTATGTGTTGTACAATTTCTTTTTTGTAGATTTCAGACATGGTTTTTTTCCTGTTGGCTGTTGTTTGTGAATTGTTGATGTTTTGATTTATTTAGCTTATGTTAATTTTGTGTTGAGTTATATTGCGGTGTTATGTTTTTGTATGCTTTGGTTATGTATGAAGCTTTATATTAGGGTTTATTAATATAACATACTCAAGATATGTCCGAAAGAGGACATATTGTATACAAGTAGAACAGAAAAACTGTACAACAAAAATACACGGAGAAGGAAGGAATAAAAAAATGTTAAGAAGTATAAACTCACAAAAAGAAGTTTCAACCAAACTAATGAAAGGCTTACTAGACCTAATAATACTACAATTCCTAAGCACCCAACCCATGCACGGATACCAAATAATAACCAAAATCCGCAAAAACTTCGGCGTATACTTCGGCCCAAGCACCATCTACCCATTGCTAGGTACACTTGAAAAGAAAGGCTTTGTAAACAGCGAATGGAACATGGACTCCGAAAGGCCAAGAAAAATTTACAGCCTAACAAGCAATGGACAAAGCATGCTGAACTTCACCGAAGAATCCCTAAACCTGATATGCCGAAAAATATCAATCCAAACAAACGCAGGAATGACCGTTGAATCACCAACCCAGTCGACAGTAAGCATGATAGCCAAGAAAGGAAGAAGCGACCCAACTAACCGCTTAGCATTTCAAATCCGCTAAATCAAAAAACTTAATGCGCTTTCTGGCAGAAAGTAGCCTTTAAGCTGGACTGTGGTGTTCAGTTAAAAAGTTACTTTTTCATTTTGTTAACAAACGTGTTTTAAATATATCAATATGCTAATTCTATATTGGCCAAACTATCGGTGACCAATTGAAACAAATTAGCACCAGCGCAAACAGCGAATTGAATAATCAAATCCTCGAGTTTTGTAGACATGTCGCTGGCTCCGCAAACATCACCGCTATAGCTCACGTTGATAAATATTCAATGAGAACAGCTAACGAGAAAACATTAATAGAAATAATGCTTGTAATCCATGATTTTCAACCTAGAGTAATGAGTTACCTAAAAACAGTAAATGAAAAAACAATTTTTGTTTTTGCGGTTGACCAGTGGATTTTCGAGCGAGACATCGAAAGAGGCTTTCTGGGAGAAGCCATTGCAAGTAAACTTGTTTTTCCTCACTCAACTCTTTACGGCGACGATTACTTGCATGAAAAAGAGGTAACGTTGAAGAAGCGTTTGATTCTTGAATTGCTTGAGAATTTGACGTTAAGTTTTCCAGAGCTTGCTCATCGAATTCAAATTAAGCCGCAGTACTTCATGTACGAGGTGCTTTTGAATCGAATCCGAGTTTTCCCTTTGCTTGCCTATGACCTCTCAGACTTAGTGAATGGACTCACATCAAATGAGACCGAATCACTCGGCAGTTACAATGAAGCTTTGAGGCAGCTTGAAGCGGAGGGAAAAATTAACTTTTTAAATGGTTACGTAATGATTTCAAAGAAGTTTATTGCCCGATGCCAAGACCCAAGAATCAAAATTATTAACCTGTCAAAAAATGCGCCACGGACGATATTCACGTCGTTCTTTGGGGTTTTCCCTCAGCTAATGAATATTGTTTCACAGAATACCGAAGCCTTTCTAAAAACGCAAAAGATTAATTGGAGAAAACAGCCAGACCCGGGCTACCTGTTTATTGATCCCCAAAAATACGTTTTCGTTCCAACTTCAGCCGGTTTGGTTTCGTTAGCAGATAAAATTGACATTAAAGGTTTTGCTCAAAAAATGCTTTTGAAGGGTCAAAGTGGAGAAGATATTAAAGTTGAACCAGTCGGTGGAATGCTGAACGACGTATACGTGATCAATGTTCACGCGAAAGGCGGTGAAACGAAGGTGTTAGCTAAACGCTTTAAAGACTGGTCTGGATTCAAATGGTTTCCATTAACTTTGTGGTCTTTAGGTGCAAGGTCCTTTGCTGTTTCAGGTCAAGCTAGGCTTGCAAAGGAATGTGCCATTAGCGAGTTTTTGCTCAGTGAAGGGTTTAATGTGCCGAAGATTTTGCATGTGAGTAATGCTGAACGTTTAATTTTCATGGAGTACATTGAGGGAGAAAACCTCAGCCAAGCTATCAAACGCATAGCCGCGGCTACAGAGCACGAAACATTTGAAGAGGAACTAGCTAACCTTGGCAAAGCAGGCGAAATACTTGCAAAGGTTCATTCTCACAATATTGCATTAGGCGACACAAAGCCAGAAAATATGTTAGTTAAACCGGATGGCTCTATTTACATGATTGACTTTGAGCAGGCCACTCAAGACGGCGATAAAGCTTGGGATGTAGCTGTGTTCCTGTATTATTCAGGGCATTACCTTCAACCGCTTTATGGGAATGGTAAAGCTGAATCGATTGCAAAAACGTTCATAAACGGCTACTTGAAGGCTGGCGGAGACATCAATGTCATCAAAAAGGCTGGGTCTCCCAAATACACACGGGTTTTTAGCATATTCACAATGTGGACCATTATTTCTGCTATTTCAAGCGTCTGCAGAAAAACTGAAGCACTAAAGTGAAAGCGCATGGTGAAGAATCAGACAACCTTAACCTTCTATGGCGGAGTTAACGAGATAGGCGGAAACAAAATCCTCCTCCAAGACCGAGATACGAGGGTTTTCTTTGATTTCGGCATGTCTTTTACCGCTAAAAAACAGTTTTACTCGCCACCATTCCTTTCTCCTAAAAACGAAAAGAGCCTCCAAGAACTCGGAATTCTGCCGCAGATAAACGGGGTATACAAGTTTGACCAAAGCCCGCCTGAAACAAACGCTGTATTCCTTTCCCACGGGCATTTGGATCATTCGGCTTATCTGTCATTTATTAAACGGGAAATTCCCGTGTACTGCGGCGAAACAACACAAACCATCCTGCGAACCCTAAGCGACATTCGACGCGCGGACTTAGAATTCAACGTTGCAGACATCAACTTTAACGTTTTCAGAACAGGCAAAAAAATTCAGGTAGACAACTTAGTGGTTGAGCCGTTCCATGTTGACCATTCAATTCCAGGCGCCTACGGCTTTCTAATTCACACTTCAAACGGAACAATAATTTACACGGGCGACTTTCGAGACCACGGTGCCAAGCCAGAAATGACCCATGAATTTGTGGAAAAAGCCAAGGAGGCTGAGCCTGTGGCAATTGTGACTGAAGCCACCAACATGACTGGAGCAACAGTTTCCAACGAAGTGGAAGTGGAGGCGAAACTGGACAAGATTGCATCACAAGTCGACGGCATCTTGCTTGCAGAGTTTGGTTACTCGGATGTTGACCGATTGAACTCTTTTTACCACATTGCCAAAAAGAACAATCGGTGCCTTGCTGTTTCACTAAAACAAGCGTATTTGCTGGATGCACTTCGGAACGACAAGCACTTGCAGGTTCCAGCGCTGGATGATGAGGAGATATTGATTTTTCGAAAGTCGAAGAAGCGCTATGACAAGTGGGAAAAACAGTTGATTGAACGCTTTGATGGGGAAAACAAGATTTTCGACGTGTTCGAAGTTTCGAAGCAGCAATGCAAGGTGGTTTTAGCGGTCAGCTTCTATGATTTTGAAGAGCTCATTTCCATTCAGCCAGCAGCCGGCAGCTGCTACGTCTTGTCAGCATCAGAACCCTTCAACGAGGAGATGGAAATTGACTATGAACGCCTAATTAATTGGCTAAGCCACTACGGCTTGCCCCAATACCACGTACATGTCTCAGGGCACATGATGCCGCTTCAGTTGAAGGCAGCGCTCAGAAAGATAAATGCCAAACAGATTTTCCCCATCCACACGGAAAACGCTGAATTATTCAAGAAGTTTATGGGAAACGCTGGCAGTCAGGTGTCGCTTGTGGAAAAATGCCGAGAATACCAGTTGTAGCCGCCGAAGTGGGAGTGTTTATTTACTTTTAAAAGAATTATTAGTTGTGAATTGTTATGAGCGAAAATTACTACTACAAGGGATTATACAAAGTTAAGGTTTTAACTGAAAGTGAAGGCTACTGGATTGTAGAAGCTCTGGAAGATTTTGAGGATAACGTTGACGGCGAAAAAGCCACCGTTAAAACAGGCGAAAGACGCATTGTTGCGCCAACCGACTTGCACAAAAAAAAGACCCTGCCACCTCCGATACCGGAGCACGTGTATGAGCGGCAACTGGAAAAGAAAGTAAAACAAATGGTTGCAGAACACGAAAAAAAACCAAGAAAAGAAAAATAACGGTTCGCTTTCCTTAGATACCGGCGGCTGGCCGCTTGGCTGCTAAACTGAATAAACTTTGATTAGCATAAATCACTTATTAAATTGAAGTACAAGTCAATGATAATATATGTAGTTGGAAAACAATGGGCAAACAAAATTGGCGCTATTTACTGTTTCTAATTGGATCGCATCATCCCCCAGATAGACTTCATCGAACTATTCGCGTGAGTTTTAAGGGAAAAAGGGTTTACCTTTGTTCAAGATGCACAGGAACAGGTTTAGGGATAATAGGCGTTTTTGTAGCCAACACTTTTGGGTTGAGTTTCCCAATTGTGTTCTATCTTCCTTTTATTTCTTTTTTGCCGCTTGTCGCTGCCGTTGATTGGTTTACGCAGAGTGCAAAGCTAAGAGAAAGCAATAACTGGATACGTGTTAGTTCTGGATTCCTGCTAGGAATATCTGAAGCCCTATTTTTGTTGTTAATAATTAAAGGTTTTCTCTTTATGTTTTTAGTTGGGCTGGTTATAGTTTTTGCGTATGCTTTTTCGATTTATCTTATAGCAGCTAAAACGAAATGTTTAGACTCTTATATTGAAGAGCTAAATCAAATCCAAAACAAATCCAATTCCTTGACTGATTGAAAAAAAGTTTCATACTGGTGCTTTTAGGAGCTAACTTGTATGTTGATTGCAATTTATTAAAAATTAAAGTTTGCAAAAGCTTAAATTATATTAGCTTCAGATATTGAATAAATTTGGGGAATAAATTTGACACAAGTTGAAACAAGGCAGTATAGTCTTGCAGTGTTGATAATTTTAGTAATTTTCTGCTGGCCTGCAGCCATTCTCTACTATTTTACAAGACCAAAAATTATTACACAACAAGGTTACCCGAATCAAGCATATTCTCCAGGATACCAGCAGCAAGCCGTCAATAGATTTTGCCCTCAATGCGGGCGGGTAGTACCGGATAATATTAAGTTCTGCCCGAACTGTGGCAAGGAACTCGGTTAATTCTTGAAAATCAACCAACCCTTCTTTTTGTTTTTTATAGACATATGCTCCGAGCAGATAGAGTTCAAAGCTTAAATGATACAACCTGCATTTTCACTTCCCAAGAGGAAGAACAGTTGGCTAACCAAAAAATAAGCGAAGGCGACTACGTGCTAATTTACCTAGACGCACGCAGAACCTACATGATAAAAATTGAAGCAGGAAAAACCTTCCACACACACAAAGGCTACTTGAAGCTTGATGAGTTAATCGGCAAAGAATACGGCGAACCCGTCAAAAGCAGCCTTGGCATAACCTTCACCGCCCTAAAACCTGCCTTAACAGACTACATCATGAAGTCTTCACGCAACACGCAAATCACCTACCCCAAAGACGCGGCATTAATTGTTATGTTCAGCGGAATTGGACCTGGAAGCCGAGTTGTAGAATCAGGCACAGGAACAGGCGCATTAACCACTGCACTCGCACACTACGTTGGACCAACAGGCAAAGTTTACACTTACGAGTTGCGCAGCGAATTCCAAAAAAACGCAGCCAAAAATCTGCAACGTTCAAAACTCATAGATTACGTTGAAATGAAAAGCGGAGATGTCACCTTAGGAATTGAAGAGAGAGATGTAGACGCGGTAATTTTGGATTTGGCAACTCCATGGCTCGTGGTCCCCCACGCTTACGAAGCGCTAAAGCCTTCTGGAATAATAGTCTCGTTCAGCCCAACCATCGACCAAGTCGTAAAAACAACAGAAGCCCTAAAAGAAAACAGTTTTGTATTCATAGAAACAGTCGAGTGTCTGATGCGAGCAATGCAAGTCGAACGAGGAAAAACCAGACCTCAAACGCTAATGACTGGACATACAGGGTACATTACTCATGCAAGAAAAATCCTCAAACCCCAGCCTGAACCAGCCCAAGAAAAGCCGATGGAAACAGAGGAAAAACAGGAGACAGCAGATGAAGCTGCTGAATCAACTTAACTTTTGCTTATTCTTAACTGTTGTTGGCTGAGACATACTTAGCGTCCAGAAGGCTTGTTTTAACTGTTCACCGCGTGTCCAACCGTAATAGAAACCAGCTATTCTACCGAAATACGGGATAACTATATGGTCCAATGCCTTATACAGGATTGGATTAGGTACGCGGTTTTCAAGAAAAGTTGGCTTCCAAATTTTAATGTTATATTCCCAGCATTTAATGAAAAAGTCCCAGCGTACTTGTGAGAGCGAATCAATTTCAGCGCCTTTCTTATTCATTAGCACACAATTCTCTAGTGGAACAAAGAACAGCGGCACATAAAATGCGTTATAATCTTTTAATTTATCCATTAACTCAAGCGTTTGCTGTACGTCTTCTTCTTTCTCGTCTGGAAGACCTACAATCAACGTCGCCAGAGGATACCAATCATTATCGTTAAGTATGCCAAACGCGTTGGCGACAACTTCCTGCCATTGTTCAGGCTTAAAAGGCAACATTTTACCCGACATGTACTTCTTCATCAACCTTGTGCTGCCAGTTTCAATTCCTGTTTCAGCGGTGATTATTGCTTTTTTGCCAAACGAGTACCAACTGCGCTCAATCAAAATTTCTGCAAGTTCCTTTACCATTTGCGGATTATGAACTGCTGGCGCTAAAGACATGTGGGATGCTTGAATACTTTTAACGCCTGGATACTTAGCAACTCTTTTTACTAGTTTTACAACGGCTTCCTTGTTTGGAATAAATTTTTTGTCTTTGGAACCGTACAGGAATAGGTCTTCGGTGACTAAGGTTATGTGGTCGCATCCGTCTGCCGTTGTTAAAGCGACTTCCTGCATTATTTTTTCCAGTGGCACATCAACTTTATGTTGCATGGTAGGCGTGCAAAACTGGCAGTTTCTTCCGCAGCCTTTTGAAATTTCCACGGCGCCATGAATTGCAGAGTGTTTAGTTAAGGGCATTATGGCATTATAATCCCAGTTGCTGATTGATTCGTCAGCTTTAACAATACGCGGAAGAGCTTCGCCATTGACTGCTTTCTTAAAAACTTCAACGATTGGTTCTGGTCTTCCGCCGAGGAGCACGCAATCAACGTCATAGCTGTCTGATACTTTTTTGCGTTCTAGCTGCCAAGAACCAAATCCGCCAACAATAATTTTTGGCTTAAACTTTTTGATGCTCGGGTTAGTGACGAGTTTTTGGAATTCAACTGCATTCATGGGTTCTCCTCCGCCAATGATTGAGGAGTAAGTTTTGCTTACGTAACCCATGCCTGTTGGGTCCATTGAAGATATGCCTATAACCTTGGTTTCTGGTCCTATGAAGTCTTCAAGGTCTTCGGGGTGAACTACGGCTACTTCTTTTTCTGTGAAGCCACTTTCTAGCAGCATAGCTTCTACTTTTCTTAAGCCGTAAGGTGCAAATCTTGCTCTGCCATCAGGCTTGCGTTCCACCGGAGGATAGAGTGTTTTTCTGACGAATCCAAGCGGAATCGGGCCTTTGCCGAAACCTGCGACAAAAGCGATAAAAGGATTATTATAAAAGTCGCTCATTTCTGTAGCTGACGCTGTAAGAACTATTTTGATGCCTGAACCTGAGGCCAATCTCTCTCTTCCTCGCGAATAGAGTAAGAGAGTGTTTCGTAGCCTTTTAAGAATTACTATCGGTTGCACGCTATTGTCTGCGGAGTTAGAAGTGAATAGTTGCCGTCTGAGTAACTCTGAACTTTCATCCAAATAATGTCAAGCTAATGCCTTCTCATCATCCGGCAAAAAATATTTAGTGTAAGCAAGATAAAAGCATATACATCGGATTTAAACCGACTACAGGCAATGCTTTTATTTTTCGTTTGAAACCTAATTGTATCAGGTGTAAAAACCATGAATTTTGCTGGTAGCCAAACAGAAAAGAACCTCTTAGCAGCGTTTGCAGGCGAATCACAGGCACGAAATAGATACACATTCTTTGCGAGCGTAGCCAGAAAAGAAGGATACGAGCAAATAGCCGCTATTTTCGAGGAAACATTAGCTAACGAGAAAGAGCATGCGGAATTATTCTTTAAGCATCTCAAAGGTGGAATAGTTGAAATTAAAGCTTCTTATCCTGCAGGAGTCATTGCATCAACCGCTGAAAATCTCAAGGCTGCAGCTGAAGGCGAAAAACTCGAGTGGGGCACACTTTACCCCAACTTTGCAGACGTAGCTCAACAGGAAGGTTTCCCAGATGTTGCCAACACGTTCCGAATGGTTGCAAAAGTAGAATCCTACCATGAAAGAAGATACAATAAACTGCTCGAAAGCGTGCAGCAAGGCAAAGTCTTCAAGAAAGACCAGCCAATCAAATGGAAATGCAGAAACTGCGGTTACGTCTTCGAAGGAACGCAAGCGCCAGAAAAATGTCCCGTATGCGCTCATCCGAAAGCCTATTTTGAAGTTTGGGTTGAAAACTACTAACAACCCTCAATTTTTCTGTATAACGCTGTAAAAATTCAGATTGGCTTCACTTTAGGTTTTGTTGCTATATTTTGAATTCTTCTACCTGCGAAGGCAATGGCGAGAATCGTTAAGCCTGTGAGGACAATTGTTCCGCCCGGCGCGGCGTCTATGATGACTGATATGAGTATGCCGATTATTACGGTGATGAGGCCGATTATGGGTGACAGTATGACGGTTTGTTTGAAAGATTTTGTGACTTGAGTGCTTATCAATGCGGGTAGGACTAGAAGTGCTGAAATTAAAAGAACACCCACTATAGGTATGGCAATAATCACGACGATGCCTGAGAGAATGCTTAGGAGATAGTCAAAGACCCATGTCTTGATTCCTGCGGCTCGGGCTTGAGTTTCATCAAACGTTATGTAAACTAACTCCTTGAAGAACAGAAAAATGATGCTTAAGGTTACTGCTGCAACAACAGCTGCCGTAATAATTTGGTCAAAGTTTACTATAAGAATGCTGCCGAAAAGCAGGCTCTCAAGGTTAACGCCGAAGCCTCGGGCAAGACTCAATAAGGTTATGCCCCCTGCAAGACCAAGCTGTAGGAAAACAGCGACTGCGGCGTCACCAGAAATCTTTGTAGAACGTAGCGCCTTGTTAATTCCTATGGATCCTAACACCACAGTAATTCCCGCTATCCATAGGGGAAAAACGCTAAGATAGTACCCGAGGGCTAAGCCACCAAAAGCAGTGTGAGAAAGCCCATCACCTATCAACGAAATTTTCTTTAAAACAATAAAAATGCTCAGAATAGAGCTGAGGATTGCAATTATGATGCTTATTATGAATGCACGCTGTATGAAAGGCGCTTGAAGTAAAGATAAGACGTCAAGGGTGATCATGATGTTCCATAATCTCCACTGGGTGATCATACATTTTGTGAATCTCAATATCTGCTGCGAAATCCTCGTTTTCGCCACAGAAGAACTGTGATCTGTTTATGCAAAGAACTCTGTTCGCTATCTTTGTTATTACGCCTATGTCATGAGAAGACAAAATAACAGCTATTCCTCTCTCTTTGTTTAAGCGTTCAAGTATGTTGTAGAACTCTTTTTTTGAAGTGGTGTCTACTCCGCTTGTTGGCTCATCTAGTAAGAGCAGTTTCGGTTCAGCAACCATCGCTTTAGCCAAAAAAACACGTTGAGATTGACCGCCTGAGAGTTGACCTATTTTTCTATCTTTGAGCTCGTATATTCCAAACAGTTTGAGTGTTTCCTCAACTTTCTGCCTGTCTTCTGCGCCCATTCCGTGAAATAATCCTGCGTGGGGAGTTCTTCCAATCATAACTGTTTCATAGACGCTGAAGGGTAAGTTTGGGTCTCGGGCTTGGGCGCTTTGGGGGACATAGCCAACGTATTTGAGATTTTTACTCAAGTCTGGGCATCCGAAGAGTTTGACTGAGCCGCTTGTTGGTTTTGTGAGTCCGAGAATGACTTTTAGGAGGGTTGATTTTCCTGCCCCATTGGGTCCTATGAGTGCAATTAGATCTCTCTCGTTTACATCTACGTTTATGCCTTCGAGAGCCATGACTCCGTTTGGGTACTTGACGCTGAGATCCCGTATTTCGACGACTGGTTTAGCTTGTTCCAATTTTACTCAACGCCAAATGGATATTTGTTATGTCTTGTTGCATTAGACTGATGTAGTTGTCGCCTGCAGCCTTTTCTTGTGTTGTCAAGCCTTCTATTGGGTTCATTTCAATTAGAGTGGCATTTGTCTGGCTGCCGATTGACTGGGATATTGCTGGGTTCTCAAGTGACTCATAACCCACGTACAAGAGGTGGTGCTGGTGAATTGCGTTGATTACGTTTTGAATGTCGCTTGGTGTGGGTTCTTCTTCAAATGGTCCTGAAATGGGAAGTTGGGTAACGTTGTATTGGTTAGCGAAATAGGCGAATGCTTCATGGAATGTAACAAAGTAGCGTGTTGCAGTGTTTGATGTGGCATTTATTGCAAGAGAGTTCAAATTATCGAGTTTAGCTTCGTAAGCTTGTGCATTTTGCGTGAAATATTGAGTGTCAGCAGGGTCAGCTTTGATTAATCCTTGAAGAATGTTGTTGACCTGTTGTTTTGCGTTTAGGGGATCAAGCCAGATATGTGGGTCAACTGTTTGGTTATTCCTTTGGAATTCTGCTGGCACTGGAAGAAGTTGAACTCCTTGGCTTGTATCTACCTGTACGAGTTTTGTGTTTCCAGATGCGCTGATTATATTCTGGATCCATGGCTCCAGTCCAACGCCGTTGTAAACGAGTACATTTGCGCTTGCAACATCTGCTATGGAAGAGGGCGTTGGTTCAAATTCGTGTACATCAACGGTTTCTGGCACAAGTATCGAGACGTTAACTTTATCGCCGCCCACATTTTGGGCGAAATCATACAGCGGATAAAACGTTGCAAGCACCTTTAACTGAGAACCTGAGCTAGTTCCTGGACGATTAGTAAGATACAAACCTGTTACTGTTGCCACAATAATTACTGCAATCAAAACTCCAACGGCTAAATAGGTTATTTTCCGCATGAACATATCCATTTATTAAAATAGCAGCACTATTTATTAAACGTTATTAAATTTAGCGCTTTTTTTAATAACCGAGTCACTCTTTCTATGTTTACTTTCCAAACCGCCTGCAAAAAAAGCAATCAAAAAAGCGAAGTAAACAAACTCCTGATTTTTAGGGCGAAATGAAGGCAATATTTAAGTCAAGCAAACTAATAGAACAAAGTAGATTAAGTAAAGGTGAAGCTTAGTGAGCATAATTAGTCTTTCATTACCCAACGAGTTGCTTGAACAACTTGACACTATCCTTGGAGAAGAAGATCGAAGCGCAAACCGGTCAGAAGTAGTCCGACAAGCTGTTCGCATGTACCTTACACAATACAACGAACTAGACAAAATCAAAGGAAACGTCATCGCAACAATAACAGTCCTTTACGGAAAAACTGAAGAAAATAAAGAATTATTCCGACTACAACATGAATTTGACGATATGATAACCGCATACCTGCATGCCCACCTATCTGAAACAAGTTGCCTTGAAGTCATGGTTGTAAAAGGCTCCTCAAAACGTCTTAGAAGCCTAATTGATGGGCTTAAAGCAAACAAGCCTGTTCAACAAATACAATTCTCCATAATGGCAATTGATCAACATTAATTCAAAAGCCCTTGGGCACACTGCATTTTATATTTTATACGATGTATTTGCCTGTTTTTTCGAAATCCTTAACGATTTCCATTACTCGTTTAGGCGCGTTGAATGGTCCAAGAGGAATATCCTTTAGCAAAACCCAAGGTGTCTTGCGTGCAACCTCTGTCGCAATGTGTTGTTCTCCAAAGCATTTCTTTGCAACTTCAACAACCATGCGCCTAACCCCAACCTCAGAATACTCGCCGAGCGCATGCAAATACTCATGCAACAAGAGATTGTACACCAAAGCATTAACCATTGGCTTGGAGCTCACAGATGCCTCAACGATTTCCACTAGCGACCTGTTTAGGACAATGTTGTTGGTTCCAATCGGGATAATAGGCGCCCAACTGGAGAGGCAAATCATCCAAAAACAGCATCATACTATCCCTTCTTTTACCCAAAGAAAACTTCACTGTGTCCTTTACAATTTGCCAAACTTCAGCGTAATTTTCAGCTTTATCTAACCTGACGCCAAACCTCTCCAATTCTTTGGAATTGTTGCTCAAAAAGCAAGCCGCCTTCAAAAAGAATGACGGGAAACGAGCCTTTAAGTTTTGCACCATTAGCAGGGTAGGGTCAATAAACAAAAAATTGATAAATGACAAGTGCTTTTGTCATAGACGTTAAGGTGAAATTTGAATGGCAAGCAATGTTCTCGTAAGAGACATAATGTCAAAAGATGTTAAAACTGTGCGTAATGATACGTCAGTCAAAGAAGTAGTTGCATTAATGAACAAGTATGACAAAGATGCAATACTTGTCGAGCAAAGCGGAAAACCAACAGGAATCATAACAGTCAAAGATGTTCTCGTAAGAGCAGTTGAACATGGCGTGCCTCTGAACACAATCATTGCAAGAATGGTCTACACAAACCCGCTGGTAACAATAGATGAGTCAGCAACAGTTGAAGAAGCAGCTAAACTGATGAAACACTGGCAAATCAAGCACTTACCAATCGTTGACAAAAACGGCTGCCTCGTAGGCATGATAAACGACAGGGACATAGTCTACTCGGTTCCTTCATTAATGTCAACGATGGAAGAGTTCTGTCGCACAAAATAATCGACGAAAGCGATAACACTTTTTTTATCCAACATCAACAATTTTTAACGATTTAACAGACACAAACCTAACTTCATTAATTATAAACCGTAAGAAAAAACAGGGCTAAGATACTTAACCTATGGTTTCTGTTGTTTAGCCCATTCTTCCTTAACGAGCTTAACAATGTTATCCATGTTTGTCTGCGCTGTAAGGTCGGCAATAGCATTGTTCAGTTCGTTCTTGATTAACAAAGAGACTTCATCAGGTCTTAGCGGTTCAGGCCTTGTAGATTGATAAACACGTAATGCACGCATGCAAAACTTTACCATTAAATTTTGCAGTTGATTCTGTAAGTCAACTAATTCATTTTTGCTGTTTTTCATTAACTTGTCAAAGCCTTTTGAATCCCATTTTCCTTCTTCTGCCATTTTCAATCAATCCTTACCGTCTCATGTAAATCATGCATTATAGCCTTTTCTAGTAATTACGCTAATTTCTAAGAAATAATGGGTTTTGGTTTTCCAAGCTTCTTATTAACGCATGCTTGAATAAACCCAAAGTATTCAGGTGAAGGCCTTCCAGGTCGACTTTTGAATTCTCCATGGAACTGAGAGGCAAAGAAGAAGTAGTTGTTTGGCAACTCTAAGGTTTCCATTCTTCTGCCGTCAGCGCTTTTGCCAGTGAAACATAAACCATTCTTTTTGAGGATTTCCAAGTAGTCTAAGTTAACTTCAAAGCGGTGGCGGTGGCGCTCGTAAATTTCTTCCTGCCCATACAAGCTGTAAGCAAGCGTGCCTTTTTGCAAAACCACTTTGTGAGCACCTAAACGCATAGTTGCACCCTTAATTTCTATTCCACGCTGCTCAGGCATAAGGTCTATGACTGGATGAGGCGTTTCAGGATTAATCTCTGTGCTATTGGCATCCTTTAAGCCGCAAACATTCCGAGCGAACTCGATAACTGCCAACTGAAAACCATAACATATGCCCAAGAAAGGAATATCATTCTCTCTGGCAAACTGGGTAGCCGCAATTTTGCCTTCAGTTCCTCGTGGACCAAAACCGTAAGGAACAAAAACTCCGTCAAAATTCGCAAGGTCTTTTACGCATTGAGGTTCTTGCTCCAGTTTCTCAGCTTCCAAGTAAGAAATACAAACCTTAGTCTTGCATGCACCACCAGCGTGCCGAAGTGCCTCGGTCATGCTCACGTAACTGTCAGTTAACCCAGCGTATTTGCCCACTAACGCTATCTTAACTTCATTTTCAGGATGAACCACGGCGTCAACATACTGCTGCCAAGCACCGAAATCTTTAGTCTCACATTTGATACCTAATCTTTGGCAGATAAAATCGCCCATTCCTTGCTTATCCAAAATAAGCGGCACCTGATAAACAGACTCAGCGTTATACGAGCAGAAGACAGCGCTTTCAGGAATAGTGCCGAACAAAGCTATTTTTCTGAGGGCTTCAGCATCAATCATTTTGGGGCTTCTAGCCACGATGGTATCTGGTTGAATACCGATGCCTCTTAACTCATTAACGCTGTGCTGTAAGGGTTTAGTTTTCATTTCACCAGTAACATCCAAAATCGGCACCAAAGCCAAATGTACATAAAGCGTATTCTCATAGCCTTCTTCAATACGCATCTGGCGAATAGCTTCCAAAAACGGTAACCCTTCAATGTCGCCAACTGTTCCGCCAACTTCAGTCAAAACAACCTCGGCACATGCGGCTTTGCCAACGCTTTTAATGCGATTTTTAATTTCGTTAGTTATATGCGGCACAATTTGGACACAGCGTCCTAAAAAGTCGCCGCGACGCTCTTTCTCAATTACCGCTTTATACACCATGCCAGTGGTTAAGTTGTTTTCTTGTTTGAGGCGTAAATCTAAGAAGCGTTCGTACCAGCCTAAATCTAAGTCGGTTTCGCCGCCATCATCCGTTACGAAGACTTCCCCATGCATATAGGGATTCATGGTTCCCGCATCAACGTTCACATAAGGGTCGATTTTTATAACCGTAGGCTTTAATCCTCGAGCCTGAAGCATCTTACCGATGGAAGACGTTAAAATGCCTTTACCGACGGAACTTAACACGCCTCCTGTCACGAAAATGTACTTAACCATGCTTTTCCCCGCAATAACAAACACCTTTCAACCTGACTTAATATAACTCTTTTGTGTGCGTAGCTGTAAAAACGTGCAATCAAGAATGATTTGTGCTAGACAGGTAAACAGGCTAATGGGGCGGTGGTTGCCTATTCCTGCTGTGGCGCATTAACCCTCGTACAATAAGCCATATACCAATCAAAACGAACACAAGCGGCCAGAAATACTGCCAAAACATTGAAAGCGTACCGAAAAATAATGCTAACCCGATTAAAATTACTATTAAACCCGCAATGAGAAGTCCCGCACCGCTGCCTTTTCGATAATAATACCCTTCCTCATAATACCTATGCCGATGCTCATGCCAGTAAGGCTTATTCTCGACGCTAGCGCCATAAAGTGGAGCCCCACAATTAGAACAATTGGTAGCGTTGTCAGGGCTGAGTGTCCCGCATTTTGTACAATAAACCAATCTTATTTTCTCCTTGTTTATCTTTTTAGAAGGCAAGTGCTCATAAAATTTGCGGTAAATAAAATTTTAGTAAGCAAATTTGCCCGTTAATTTAGAAAAATTTTAATTAAGAGTCCACTAAAATATAAGTGGAGACTGAAATGCCTAAAGCATTTGTATTAATAAACGTTGAATCAGGTGCAGAAGAAGAAGTTCTCGGGGAACTTAAAAAGATTGAAGGCGTGGAAGAAGCGTACTTTTCCTACGGCGTGTACGACATAATTACTAAAATAAAAGCTGACTCAATGGAAAAACTCAAGGACATGGTAACACGAAAAGTAAGAGCAATTAGCAGAGTTAGATCCACGTTAACACTGATAATGATGGAAGAATAACGGCGAAAATTTAGAAAGGCATCACTTCTCGCTCTCTTTTTTGTTTTAATAACATGAACATATTAATGTCTCATGACAAATTGTAGTTTTCCTTCTTTTCGTCCAGTTATCTGCCCTTGCGATTTTGGAGCTTTTAAGAGCGCCAAAAATAACTGAAAAATAGCGGCTTTAATTTTTTGTATATACGCTTAATAGCTTAGCTACTGAGAATTTAGCTAAGGCTTGAAATCCTAGATGAACTCATTAAAAAGACCGTTACGTCAAAACGTGATTCTGCTAGTTTTAATTTTAGGATTAGTAGCTTTCATTCTTTATTTTATCTTATTCATTAATCCCGCTCAAGTTGTCGCGATACTCTCAAAGACAAATCTCGTTTATTATGCAAGTGCTTTTGTAGCTTATTCCCTTTATGCATTCTTCTCTGCGCTAGTTTGGCACCACCTGCTAAACAACCTGTCAGTAAAAATTAGCACTCGGAAGGCGCTGCTCTTTACGTGGGTTGGATTGTTTTTTGAAGCTACAGTTCCCCAATTGGGCTGGTCGGGAGAAGTCTCGAAAACTTACCTGTTAACCAAGGATTCAAGCCATGATTCAGGAAAAATAGGCGCATCGGTTGTTGGCCAAAAAATTTTTACAATGGCAATCACCGTTGTTGCTATGGCGCTCGGTTTAGGATTAGCGCTTATTAGCTATCCCTTGCCGTTCATAGTTACCTTTTTGATTTCGCTCGTCTTGGCGCTCTCAATTTTAACGTTACTGCTCGTTTACTACGTAAGCATCAAACCATCGGCAACCAAAACTTTGCTAAACTGGTCGATACGCATAGCATTGTTTTTCCGAAAAACTTGGAGCCCTCAAAATTTCAGGCTTAAAGCAGAAGAACTATTGAGTAGATTCCATGTCGGCATACAACAATTGAAAGCTAACCCAAAAGCACTAGTTAAACCCATTATATATGCTATTATAAGTTTTATTTTCGAAATCTCAGTCACATTCCTAACTTTTATCGCCTTAGGTTATCCTGTGCCAGTGGATAAAGTGCTTATAGTGTTTACTTTAACTGGAACACTTCAAACCATAGGCGTAACATTTTTCGGTTTTCCAGAATTAATCATGAGCATTTCATTTACTGCTCTTGGAATCCCAGCGGCACTAAGTGTTTCTGTCACTTTGCTGACGAGGGTTGTGAGCCTGTGGTTCCGACTTGTCGTCTCTTATGTAGCCCTGCAATGGGCAGGTATAAAAATTATGCGAAAAAAGCAAAACGATAACTTTCCTTAATTTTAGTTTCTAATTTATCAAACGTTTGCCTTACAGATGGCAATGTAAGCGGTGACTTGCGCGGTTTTCTAGGAAACATTTTAATGTACACGGAACTAATCATTTATTATAGGATCGGGATTGATATGCCCACAGCCTTTGTATTAATAAATACCGAAATAGGTTCAGAATCAGACGTACTTAAAGACCTGAAAAAAGTCGAAGGCGTTGAAGAAGCATCAGCCGTTTACGGAGTCTACGACATAGTAGCAAGGGTCAAAGCAGACACTATGGATAAACTAAAAGAAATAGTGACATGGCGTATTCGACGGTTAGACAAAGTACGGTCAACTCTAACAATGATTGTAGTAGAAGAACGATAACTTCACTTAAATTCCCTTTCTTTTGCTAATATCCCTAAATAAACCAGTAACCATTGTTGTCATTTTTAATACGTACACAAACGTAAATCATCAAAAAACCAGATGCAAACATGATAACACATGAAAGTAGAATTCAAATGCCCATGGTGTGGAACCCACTTCCAAAACGGAAAAGAGCTAGACACCCATGCTAGAAACCACTATTCTAAGTGCAGTTAGCTTAATAAAACGAATATTTTTCCAAAATGAACGGTAGGTTGTGACTGCGTAGATACAGTCACATAGTTTTAAATTTTTTGCAACCGATTTATACTTATGTGTGTCTGAGTAGTGAGAGAATGAAAGCGAACTTGCAAATCCAAGATAACATGCCTGGGAGTAGCCAAATTATAGTAAGAGCTCTCACTATTTACAGATGCACCGAATTTTTTATTGGTTGGATGAAGAAGTCTGGTTTCACATTGAACCTTTTTTCGTTCCCCTTGAACAAGAAAGAGCACCCAGGCCTCTGAAGCCAACCACCTCAAAACTAAAGGAGAGTTAAAAAAAATTGCCAGTTGCATGGGTTCTCTTAAATACTGAAATAGGAGCTGAAAACCAGGTACTGAATGCGCTAAAAAAAATTGAAGGTGTCGAAGAAGCGCACACCCTCTGGGGGGTCTACGACATAATCGCAAACATAAAAGCAGACAATATGGAGAAACTCAAATTCATCATAACTAAAAGAATTGAGAAAATCGGCAAAATAAATTCAAAATTAACCATGGTAATAGCTGAGAAACCGCAAACAACACTGCAAGAGCAAGTAATTTTTGAACAAAATCCTATTCTCCTATAAGTCAAAGCTAAACTCAGCTTTAGGCTAAACAATATTTTTTAGCTTCGCAGCTTAATTCTCTAGTTTGACTTGGAGAATAGTTGCCTTTGACTAAACAACAGGTAATGCACATTGGGTTAGACGACACAGACTCAACGAAAGGTGGATGCACTACTTATCTTGCTGCATTACTCGTCGAAAAACTTGCAAAGTTCCAAGTCCAATTTATTGATTACCCAAGCTTGATTAGGCTTAATCCTAACGTGCCATGGAAAACAAGAGGCAACGGCGCCCTATGCCTAAGATTCAAACATGACGCCGAGCTTGAAGGGGAAATAAAAGATGCAGCTATAACTTTATGGGAAGAAAACTCAGCCATCAAAGAGAAAGGCACGGATCCTGGAATAGTTTTTTTGAAAGGGCAAGAAATCTCAGAGGAACTTGGGGTTTTTGCGAAAAAAACTGAAACAAGCATTGTAACACTCAAGGAAGCCATGGCGCTTATCAAAAAGTTTGAGGCTGAAGCGTTAGGCTTTAATTCTTGCAGAGGCATCATCGGCGCTTTAGCAGCAATTGGCGAAACCCTCGAAGGCGACCACACCTACGAGTTAATTGCTTATAGAACACCGCAAAATTGGGGCTCTAAAAGAAAAGTTGATGAGCCATCAATTTTTGAAATGGATAAACAGACGCAGCCGTACACTTTTAACAATGTGGATTCAGAGAAACGACGGGTAATCATTACGCCACGAGGTCCAGACCCAATTCTCTTCGGCATCAGAGGCGAATCACCAGAAATAGTAAAGAAAGCTTACGGGCTGGTTAAGCCGCTTGAACCTGTTGAGCGCTGGGTTATTTTCCGTTCAAACCAAGGCACAGATGCTCACCTAAAGCATGTTGAAGCGTTAAGCAGGATTGAACCATACAGTTCAGTCATAGCTAAAGGCGTTGTTTCACGGAACCCGCGGATAGTTCCCTTGCGCCACGTTATCTTTTCAATTAAGGATGATTCGGCGGAAGTGGATTGCGCTGCTTACGAGCCAACAGGCGGCCTTCGCAAAATCGCAAGAGAACTCATCGTTGGCGACAGCGTTGAAGTTTATGGAGCCGTACATAAGCCAACATCAAGCAAGCCGTTGACAATTAATCTGGAAAAAATCTACATCTTAGACCTTAAACCAAAAACGCTTTTGGAAAATCCGCTTTGCCCTAACTGTGGTAAACGATTGAAATCCATGGGCAAAAACCAAGGATTCCGCTGTGAAAAATGCGGTGAAAGATTCAGTGACTACAGTAAAAAAGAGGTTTTAATTCCAAGACCACTCAAGCCTGGTTTATACATTACTTCTACTAGGTCGCAAAGGCATCTCACTAAGCCGTTGAGGCGTTATGGCTTAGAAAAACAGAACTTAGAAGAGAAGCGTATGATTGAGGGCTGGCATTCTTCTTTTGTTTGAAAGTTTGGGGAAATTATTTAAATGCATTTACAAAATTGAAGCGTTCGCGAACTCTGAAGTGCATTATTTAAAGCAATCCTATGACAGCTAACTGAGGAGTACCGCAGAGTCAAATCCCACGTCTAAACTAGGGCGGAGTAAGAGGCACTTATAGTCTGTCGTAGGCTAGGAGTATGACTGAGTAGCCGACGACAAGTGTGGAGATGGTCCATGAAGGCACGTGGAAGCCTGAGGTGAACCATAAGAAACCGTCCATCAAAGCATTCACGCCTTGGACTGCGCATGAGATTTTTATGAGACGCTTTATGATTTTCTTTTCTTTAAGGAATTCGCTTAGTCGGCAATTGATGTCGATCAATTTTTCTATGTAACTTCGCTTTGAATTTGTTCTTTCAAGGTTCGTCTATCTCTTTTTTTAACAAAGGTCTTAGGTTATTGATAAGCGAATTTTCATGGCATTGGTTGAATGATCAGAGATTATTTGCCTTTGCGTGATTTCCAGGCGAGGTACATAACTGCAGAGATGAGGAATGTTGAGTCCAGCGCGTTTGGGAATGATGGGAAATAAACCCATTGATTGAAGAAGGTTACGAATTTTACCGCTATACCGATTGTTCCGCATACAAAAATTATTAGCATGCAATCATGGAAGAGTTCGTTCCAGTTGTTATGAATTGGCTTCATTGTATCATCGTTGGACATGTATCGTTTTTCGTGATAAGTAAATTATGAATTTTGGCTAATGATTTGTAGTATGTTTAGGTTTTTGTGTTTGAGGGGTTTGTTATGTTATTCTAGTGGCTGTTTCTATGATGAATCCTTTTTTGCTGATTGTGTATGGTAGTCTTCGTGTTGGTACAAAGGTGCCTTTCATCTTCTTTATCAGGATGTCTCTGTGTGTGGTGTCTGTTGTCCATGTGGTGTTGAATATTATTACGCCTTCGGCGAAGTGTTGCATTGCGGTTTCAGCTTTTGGGTCTTGCATCCCTTCGGTCAGGAGGAGTAGGTGGTATTCTTCGGTGTTTTTGTTTTGGCGGGACATTGCGGTGAGGAGGTTGATGGCTTCTTCGATTTTGCGTGTGAGGAGCAATTCGGAAAGTGAGTCTATGATGATTGTTCGGTGTTGTTTCATTTCTTCGATTACGGTTTCTTCTAAGTGGTTGGTTTTTGTTAAGGTTTTGAATTTCCAGTTTCCGGTGGCTTCTAGTGGTGTGGTGTCCCAGTTGTAAGCTACCATGTCTTCTTTCACGCTGTCTGCGGTTGCGTTTACGGTGAAGTAGGTTATTCCGATTTGTTTTGCCCTTGTGTACGCGATTTGTCTGGCGAATATTTCGTTTCCTGCGCCTGGTAAACCTGTGAGAAGGAGTATTTTAGGCGGTAGGCCTCCAGTTAGGAATTCATCGAGACCTGCGATTCCTGTTTTTACAAGTTTCATGTTTGGCTTCCTTATCTTATTTGTGAATTGCTGTGTTATAACGTTTTTCAATTGAAGCGATGTAATAATTCATGTATTTTCTGTGAATTTTATGGCTGGGATTTTTCTTATTGAGTCTTAATGGTTATTTCGTTATTGGTATTATATCAAATTTAGGTAGAACATTATTGCATAGTTGTTTTTAAGCAAGCGTTCTTAAATTAAGTATCAAGATTCCTTAAGAAGGAGAAGTGAAAAATGAAACTTTAAAAAATTCCGTAAATTTCGTAGAAATCTGAAAGCGATCTCACCAGTAATTTCAGTGCTATTAATGATTGCCGTTGCAGTCGTAGCGTCACTTGTAGTCTACGCTTGGGTCATGGGATACGTAGGGTTCCAAACAGGTAAAACAGGTTCAGCAATACAAATACAAAGTATGGCAAACGCAACAGTCGGCGTTACTCCGGGCAGATTAGTGATATATGCCCAAAATGTCGGTGATGGAGCCGTGAATATCGATGCTAACTCTGTTTATGTCAACGGTGCACAATATGCCACTAACATAACGAGCTCTACCACTATACAACCGCAATCAACTTTGGCGATCGGGGTTACAGGCTACACTGGTCTGATAACATCAGGTACACAAACAAGTGTGACCGTGACTGCCAAGGTTACTACAACAGGCGGAACATTCAGTCAAGTAACACAGTCATTCCCATAAGAAAGTGATCGCTTACAAAACCCTTTTTTCCTATATTTTTAACTTAAAATAACAACTGATTTAACCAAGGATGATGTAGCAATGGTATTCCACTTAAGGCAGATAGGGAAATTGAAATTGTTTAATCGAAAGAAACCTGCAGGTACTTCGCAAGAAAATTTAGGTAGCGAAAACAAAGCTGCGGAGAATCCGCTTTCATCGAACTTGGATAATCAAGGCATAGCGCTTGGGATATCTGGGGCTGATATGCAAGCTCCTATCAAGAATGTTAGCTGTTTTAGAAAATTACCCGCTTAACGCACCTTATGCTTATGTCAATGTAACCCGAGATGTGGTCAGAGGCAACATCACTTATACTGTGGAAGAGCCACAGCTTAACAAAACTGATGTTACAGATCTCCAGCGCTTGAAAGGAATTCTAAATGAAGTGTTACAGCTTAAGCCAACGGAACTGCATTCAAAACAGGCCGCTGGAGAATATCTGATTAAAAAATGCAATGAAATATTTGATGATTACCGTTTTAATCCAACGTCTGAAACCCGCGGCAAACTGCTCTATTATGTCGTCAGGGACAATCTTGGGTATGGAAAAATAGATCCACTCATGCGTGATCCATTAATCGAAGACGTTTCATGCGATGGAATCAACGTGCCCCTTTACATTTGGCACAGAAAATTTGAGTCCATCCCGACCAACATTCGCTTCGAAACTGCCGATGAACTCGACACAAATGCCCTCAGACTTGCTTACCTCTGTGGAAGCCACGTCTCAATAGCGCAGCCACTGCTAGATGCAAGCTTGCCGGACGGCAGCCGAATCAACTTAACCTACGGAAGCGAAGTCACACGCAAAGGCTCCACTTTCACTATCAGAAAATTCAAGCTGGACCCCTTCACAGTCACAGACCTTGTAAGCTTTAATTCTCTCTCGCCTGAGATGGCTGCTTTCTTCTGGTATGCAGTTGAAAACAGAGTTTCAATTCTGGTTGCAGGAGGAATCGCAGCGGGCAAAACCACCTTACTTAACTGCTTAAGCATGTTCATTAAGCCAGACCTGAAAGTCGTATCAATCGAAGATACTCCTGAACTGAATCTTCCACACGAAAACTGGATTCCCGCTGCTACAAGAACACATTTTGGGCTTTCCACAGAAAACGCAGATATCTCCCTCTTTGACCTGCTCAAAGCCTCACTTAGACAAAGACCCGACTACATCATTGTGGGTGAAATCAGAGGAGCAGAAGCTTACACTCTCTTCCAGGCTGTAAGCACAGGTCACCTTGGAATGTCAACGGTTCATGCAGAATCAGTAGAATCAACGTGTATATCGGTTAGAGTCAGCGCCAATGAATATTCCGAGAACACTTATCGCTGGAATAGACATAATTCTTGTTCAAAAGAGAGTCGAAATAGGCGGCAAACCCGTGAGGAAAACCGTCTCAACCTCCGAAATAGTAGGTCTGGATCCCCGTTCAGGAGAAATCCTTACAAACGAAGTTTATAGATGGAACCCTGCTGAAGACACTTTTGATTTTACCGGTAGGAGTTACATCATAGAGAAAATTGCTGAGAAAACAGGCATAACCACCGAACAAGCAAGTGAAGAGATCCAACGTAGGGCTAAAGTTATACAGTGGATGGTTAAAAACAATGTGCGAAACTACAAGGGCGTCTCAAACATAGTCAGAAGTTACCTTGAAAACCCAGAGCCTATTCTCGCGGAGGCCCTGAAAAACGAATAAACAACTGCTAACCTTGTTCCTGCGAATATCCAACCTAATACCAAAAAGTATCTTTTCCAAGTTTGAGAGTTTACAAAAGAACTTGGCGAAAACGAGCTTAAGAATTACCTTCCAAGCCTACATGGGATTAATGCTGTTCGCTTCAGTTGTTTCGGGAATTGTAGCCTTCTTGTTCTCAATGCTCTTATCCTCCTTCTTGTTCCCAATGTTCTTATACTCCTCTATTTTGTTCTCTGTCTTAATTGGTTTGGTAGCCCTTTTTTCTTCGCTTGGCATATGCTACATATACCCCTTGCTCGAAATCTCTTCAAGAGCAAGGAAAATAGAAGCCAACCTTCCGCTTACTGCAAACTTCATGGCTGTTCTTGCCAGTGCTGGTATGCCTCCAGAGCGCATTTTTCGTTCACTAGCTAATGTTGGAGACGAATTTGGTGTAGGTGAAGAATTGCGCAGAATAATTGCTGATATTGAACTATTAGGTTTAGACCTTAACGCTGCTCTGAGAAGCGGTTCTTTAAGGTCAGCTTCAAGAAAGTTCGGTGCAATGCTTGACGGTATTGTGACCACTTCGCACATGGGTGGAGACTTGGCTGCCTATTTGCGGGAAGAGTCTGAGAAGTACAAAAAAGTAAGGGTTGCATCGATGAAGAGTTACTTAGAGAGTTTAGGTGGCATGGCTGAAGTCTACGTTAGCTTCATGATTGCTCTTCCGCTGGCACTTGTGGTTATGCTCTCGATAATGTCCTTTTTGGGCGGTGGCGCATCAATGTTAGGCAACCTTGACCCACAGGTGATACTTATGCTCGTAGCGTTCGTGATAACGCCTGCAGGTGTGGGCATACTTCTATTGATGATTGATTCGATGACTCCCCCGAGGTAAAGAAAATGCGCCAGGTATCAAAGAAAAAAAGGCAGATCACCGCTGTTGTTTCCATTATGTTGGTTCTAATAGACGTTGCCATATTGGCCATAACTGATTCCAATGCCCTAACGGTTTATGCTAACGAAATATTCCTAGTGGCAGTCCTTGTAATCATAGTCCCTTCTGCAATACTCGACTACGAAAACCAAAGATGGGTTTCAGCAATAGAGGACCAAATGCCCCTTCTAGTGCGTGGAGTTTCGGAATCTCAGGAAACCGGATTAACTTTAGTTAAGGCATTGGAAAAAGTCGTTGACAACAAGATGATAGGGCATCCGTTGTCTGACGAAGTCAAGAAGCTGACCGTTCAAATGTCTTGGGGGACATCCTTCGAACAGGCTCTGATCAACTTCAAAGAGCGCATCAATTCGCCAATAGTAAACAGGTTCTGCGCTTTGGTGCTTGAGGCAAGTCGCTCAGGTGGCACAATAAAGAAGGTTTTCACTGCCACATCGGGTTTCATGGAGGAAATGAACGACATGGACAAGGAAACAAGTGCCCAGATGAAACCCTACATAATCATAATTTACGCGGCTTTTTTCGTCTTTATAGTTACAGCAATCCTTCTTGTGCGGTCTTTCCTTGCTCCCATGCAAGGAGCGCCGCAAATCATGAGCCAAGTTTCATTGGGTAGCACAAGCGGATTGAAAAACTTCTTCTATGAGGACATGCTGGTTTCCGCGGTTACTGGCGGGTTGATGGCTGGAAAGCTTGGGGAGCGGCGAGTGGCAGGCGGCTTAAAACACGCCATAATCCTAAGTATCGTAGGGTATGCAATATTCTTCTTTGCAATTCCGCCGAGTTGGGTGTGAAAACATGAGAAAACTTTACAGGAATAAAAAGGGTCTTTCAACGGTCATTTCTACAATCTTGATGATAATGGTTGTTATGGTTGGCATGAGTTTACTGTTTGCTTACGTTGCTGTTTACGCACAGAATTACAAGGCTGGAATAGGCAGTTCAGTAATGGAATCCTTAACAATCGAGGATATTTGTCTAAACTCTACAGATTCACCATTACAGTACACCAATCATGTAATGCTTTGTGTCTACAACTCAGGACAAATTGGTGCCACAATTAACGTGATCTATATCAATGGAGTAGCAGCCACTAATGGATCATCCACTATTAATTTTAATATTCCCGTACCAGTTGGCGCTCATGTACCGATCACTGTTCAAGCATCATCAAGTTGGATAAGTGGCGCCACTTATGTGTTCAAAGTAAATACGGTGCGAGGCTCGAGTTTTGTGGAATCAATCGATGCCCCGTGAAATGTGAGGTGAAGAAAAAATGTGGAAAAGAATAATTAAAAATCGCAAGGGAACAGCCGAAGTAATTGGTACAATAATGTTTATCGTCATACTATTGTTCTTTTTCACGAATGTCTACCTGTGGCATGATGCCGCCACCAAAGAGATGAACGACATGTATGTTGAAAAAATTAACACGCCCATCACGGTAAGTCTAACCGCTGACCGCTTAAACTTAAACGTAACTAATGTGGGTGGAATGGATGCCCAACTTACCATGTTATGGGTAGACCTTAAATCCGGTAGCGGCGGCCCAGATCAGATGCATTCTAACTATACGCTTAGCAATAAAGTACCCGCAGGTTCATCTGTACTGATACCATCTCATTACAGCTCAGGAAAAGTATCATTCAAGGTTGTTACTACTCTGGGAAACTCGGCCTCTTGCACCTATCCTCCATGACATCGCTAACTATAAAAAAATTAACTTTATTTTTTAAACTAAGTGTTTTCTACTTAAAAATATAAAAAAAGCTGGGTTTGCCTAGTTAGTCCATGCTAGACGTGGGCTAGTATACGCTACTAACGCTTGCCCTGTGTATGGAAACTGTAGGTCTATAGCCTCGTATGCTCCTGCATCAAGTGAGGTAATGGTTGTTGTAGTGTCAAAAGCAGTTACGTTTCCACTTTGTACAGCGTTAACATAGATTGTGCAGTTGTTTGCTTTAGCACTTCCAACATTAACTACATAGCCTGTAATATGCAGGAAAGGCGCATTTGCATCTGAGCGGTTATCTGTGTATTGTAAGCCAAAAATTATGAGTTTTGGTGTGGCTAATTGGTTTTGGAGACTAGCTATTTGGTTGTCTTTGTCTTGTAAGGTGGTGTTTTGCTGGATGTAAACGCCTAATAAAACGCTTAAGGCGACTAATACGATTATGAGAACAGCGCCGAGGACGTTGGTTATGTTTAGTGATCTTTTCTTTTCACTCATGACTGTTTTTCCCCTTTTGAATGTAGTATTTGAAGGGATTTGACATAAAACGTTTGTGGAGTACAAATCAATGGCAAAGGTTAAAAAAAGATTATTTTGCTTTGGAGTAGCGTTCTCTAACGTGGATTTTTGTTGGGCGAATAATGTTTAAGCCGTTGATTACCCATTCGCCAACGCCTAAGCTGGGTAACTGCTCGTCACATCCGCTGATCATGTTTTTTAGGTAGGCTAAATCCTGTGGGTCGATGGTTTTTCCGATGATGTAGTTTCGTGTTTGAGATAGGACTTTTCCGCCTAGCATGGTTGGGTGGGATGTGATGAGGATGGTTGCTATGTCATTTTTTGTAGTGAGAATTTCTTGGATTACTTGAGGCGGGAGATTTTCTGTGTCCTCAACTACAAGGAGGAATGGCTGTGTGGTTTTTTCTCGTCTGCTTTTAGCTAATGCGTTTAAGATGCTGGCGTAGTATTCGGTTTTTTCGGTGAGCGTCAAGTTTTCGGCAGTTATTATGGTGACTTGGCCTTGTTTGATTTTTTTCGCTATTGCGTCTTGGCTGTTCTTTGCGGTGTTGGAGTTGATTAGTGCGGTTTGGAAGTTGAATGGGTAGTTTTGGTCTGGGTTTTTGGCTGTGCTTATTGTGGTGTATTCGTTGTTTGGGTCGAAGATTACTATTGGATGGCTGGTTTTGTTGGCAAGTTCTTCAATGATGACTGCGGCAATGTGGGTTTTTCCTGCTCCGTCTACTGCAGAAATAAGTGTATGCTTGCTGATGAGGTCAGCGGCGTTTAGGTAATAGTTTATTTGTTGGTCGTTAGCTTCCTGGGAGGCAGCGAAGACTTCTGCTTTGCCCAGATGAAGTGGCTGCACATAGGGTTTTCCTTCGGTTCCTCGGTTGAATGCGTCTTCTAGGAATGAGGCGTAGGGCATGTAGATGCGGCTGCCAGGATTTGGCGGCACAAGTAGCTTGCGCAGTGGCTGGTCTTCGTTTCTTAGGTCGATGTAGCCGATTATTTGGGCTGTGGCTAACATTTTTCCTATGCGGTCGCCGATGGTTGAGCCTGCGACTTGTTCATAGCTGGTTATTTCTTTAACTTCGGCGAGTACTTGGCATGCGTCGCCGTATGTTGGGTGGTCAAGGCAGATTATGTCCTGTTTTTGGATGGTTTCGCGGTTTTTTGGGGGGCTGACTAGGAAGTTGAATTGTGTGGTGTTTGTGTCGTTTGTTACTATTCCAAAGTGTTCTTTTATGCGTATGTTTGAAAGGTCCATGAGTCTTAGCTCCAAGAATTGGTTACTTATCTTAAGCTTTGAGAATTTTAATTTATCGGAAAAGAGCAAAACTCCTCAGACGAGTTAACGTGGTTGTAATGCGCTTGGTTGAGGTTTTTGCACCAGATCTTGACCGAACATTCCGTTTGGCTATAGAACACTACTCCATTTATTCTTAAATAGTCCCTCAAGCGTAAATAACTGCAACTGGAGAGAGCGCTTTTTAGCGGTTACTCTCCAAAAGAGAAAGGAAATGAAAAACGTGCGAAAAATTACTAAAATTCGACGATCTATTAAAGCAATATCACCAGTGATTTCAGTTTTGCTAATGATAGCAATAGCCGTAGTGGCCTCATTAGTCGCTTACGCTTGGGTTATGGGGTATATAGGATTCCAAACCGCTAAGACAGGCCAAGCGATACAAATACAAAGCTCCGCATTTAACACTGAAGGTACTGAGCTTACTGTTTACGTTCAGAACGTCGGCCAAGGAGCGATACAACTTAACTACCCTGATAATACTGTCTACGTCAACGATGTCCCAATAGCAATTATCCAAAATGGAGTTGCTCCGTCTGAAATGCTGTCAGGGAATACTATAACAGTAAAAGAAGGACAAACTGTTGGGCTGACCGTGAGTTATATCTACACTTCTGGTGAGCAGCTCAAAATTAAAATAGTAACCGTCGGCGGAACCATCGCACAGGGTACAAGCACAGGCAACCCAAGCAGCACAACAACCCCACCTTCAGGTAATGTTGCTCCTTCTGCAGACTTTACATTCTCAGCTACAAACCTTGTGGTTCAGTTCACTGATGCTTCATCTGACTCAGATGGCACTATTGCTTCTCGGGCATGGAATTTTGGTGATACTCAAACCAGCACTGAGACCAATCCATCTCACACTTATGCTTCTGCTGGAACGTATACTGTGCGTTTGACTGTTACTGACAATGATGGTGCAACTGACTACCAAGAATACCCAGTAACCGTTTCTGCTGCAGCTCTACCGTCAATCTATGTTACTTCAAATAGTGCTGTTCATGACAGCAACGTTGGGACCCATAGTAGCTTCGCAAACATGCAAAACGACGGATCGTACGATACATTAACAGAAGCGAATACTGTTCCAACGACAACCACGATGGGAACACTTACCAACACAGGAACCTCCTATAGTGATATAGACCAAGACCACGTACGAGGGCAAGCCTTCACAGCCCCCGCAGACGCCATAAGCGTGGCAAGCGTCACTTTCTACGGCAGAACAAATTCGGGAACATTCAACGTCAAAGCAATAATAACTGATAGCACAGGGCACATCTTAACCAACGGTATAAGTACCGCCATATCCTGCACCACTTCAGAAGCATCCAGAACAGCTACATTCGCAACGCCCCCAACAATCACGGCCGGCACAACCTACTGGATCCTAATAGTATCCCAGGATGATACCTTTAGGCTTTATTACGTCGGAACAACGGGGGGTACAAGCCAATATGACAATGACAACAGCTACTCCAACCCGACAAACCCAACAGACGCATCCAGCGGCACATATAACTACCGCGCCTTCTACGCAACCGTCAACAGAGCAAACTACCAACTTGACTCAGAAGTTCAATTCTCAGGCGTAACCAACTTTGCATCCTACACTCAGCTTCAAATCAAAACAGGAACACTTGACACCGAAAACCTTCAAGTCTACTACTGGAGCACTACCAGTTCGTCTTGGCAACTCTTAGGCACATTGACTGCAAACACTGTTAATACTTACACCGTAAGCCTGACTGGAACAACGTTTGACCTCAGATTCTACGACACAACCAGAACATCAGATACAACGCAAAGTGCCTGGCAAATTGACTACGTTAGACTCGTAGCTCCATAATTTCTTTTTTTGTTTTTGGTCTTTTAGATTTAAAAGTTCTTGTTTTAACCTTATAGGGGCGTGGTAGTCTTTTCTAGGTATCAAATATTTTTAGTCTTCTGAGCTTTTATGGTAGTTTAATAGAGTATTCTTGAATGATTTTGGAGTTATAGTATATATTGATTTTTTGTAGTTATTGTTTTTTTTGATATAATTGATTTGTTTAGCAGAATGTTCCATATGTTTTTAAAACAGCTAACTAAACAATAATCATTTCAAGAACGCTATTACAGCATAAAGAATTATAAACAATAAGGCGAAGGGGCTCTGTCTCTAAATTAATATAATACTTATGCTGAGGTACTGTTGGGGTGTTTTATGGCTGTATCCAAAATACTCCTCAGATGCCCTTGTTGCGATTGGCCTTTTGAAGTTAATCCTCCAGATAGACTTCATTCTGCATATTCCTTTGAAAAGCCTTCAAGAGGCAGTTTTTACGGTGACGACATGGAACAAAATCTTGTTTGTCGAAATTCAGATTGCAAAAAACCCATTACAATCTATTGGTATGCACCAATGAACTACTTCGACAGAATATAATAATCAGCTGCTTCAAATCCTCCTTTTTCTCTCTTCGTTTTAAACTATTTGGAAAAGAAGAATTAGTTCTCTTTTCTCCCGCGTTGCCTTCTTCCGAAAAATGGCTAAAAATGGTAATAATGCACCTCTTGGCATCCACAACCAATCCTGGAATATGCTCGGAATCCATGCCATCAAAACTGACCCAACCTTAAAACATGAATTAAAACCATTTTCCACCAATTAATGAACACGCATACGCGCTGAAATTTTGACGAGGATGAACTATTGATAACGCAAATTACTTCAAATGTATCAGCTTGTTATTAACATACTAAGTTTGGAAAAAAAATAGTTTCCGATGAAGCAGCAAGTTTTTCTTCTTTTGACTGAGAAGTTAGAAATTTGATTTTTTGTGCAGTTGGTGCGGTAAGGGTTAACTTCTTTGGAGAGCGTTAATAGTCGAATAGGGGAGTTTTCACGCCGTTTCTGTATACACGCACATCTTCATTTAGCAGATCCATTATTTGTTGTTGTCTTTCCATGAACTCTAAGCCTTTTTGTGTGGGTTTATAGATTACTCTTCCGTTGTATGCAGATGTTTCGAGAAGACTGGTATGCGAGAGTAGTGCGAGGTACTGTTTTAGTTGGCTGAAACTGAGGTTGGCTTTAAACATGATGTGGGTTTTCGAAGTGCCTTTTTTGGCGATGTCTATGATTTCTGCCATAATGACGAGTTTGTCCCGTCTTTTCGGCGAATTTTCGATTATTGTTAAGGTCATTTTGGTCTCCTCTTCTAGAACTGTTCTCTATATTCGAGTTAAGCGGTTTCGTGTTATAAGTCATGTTTCGTTCGTCTTAATATTTCGGATTTCGTAATATAGACTCCATAAACCCTAAAGAGAAAGCTGATAAATCAAAAAGTCAAATCAAAGCCAGGCAGATAAGATTAAACACAAAAACATGCCACATCAATAATCCAACATTTGCCACAATCCTGCAAACTCAATTAGTTACTTGTAATCCCATCTTAGCTTCTGCAATTCAAACGGCAGCGGCAGCTTCTTTTTGCCCCTTGCTCACTTCACTTTTTGCATCGACTTCGCTAACATTCACTAAATAATTATTTTTCAAATTCAACAAAAAATCCGCATATGTTTTCATTAAATTATTTTTTAGCTTATTTTTGTTCTGGAGATTTGTTCTATACAGCCTTAAATAGCTGCGACCGCAAAAGATACACAAAAGAAAGGAGAGAAACGATAACTTTAGCTCTAATTCAAAAATCAATAAGGAGAAAGAAGTATGCGAAAAATAACTAAGATAAAACGCTCTATCAGAGCAATTTCACCAGTAATATCAGTTCTATTAATGATAGCAATAGCCGTCGTAGCTTCACTATTCGCTTACGCCTGGGTCATGGGCTACATAGGTGGCAAAACCACGCAGACAGGCAACGCAATACAAATACAAAACTACGTAACCGGAGGCAACTTAATCGTTTACGTGCAAAACACCGGCCAAGGAATAGTGCATCTTAAGCAGGACGGCAGCGTCTACGTCAACGATGTCCTCCAAGATATTCTTCGAGTAGACGGCAATGATGTTACACAGGGTCAGCTTATCCCGATAAATGTGGGTCAAACTGTCGAACTTGTCGTTAATTGTCCATTCCATCCTGGTGATAGAATCAAAATAGTCACCGTTGAAGGAACATTCATGCAGATCACAGGTAATTCAGGCAACTCTGGCAACTCTGGTTCCCAAACACCAGTACAAGTCCAAGTAACTTTCTCGGCAAGTCCTGCGGAAGCTGGAACCGTAAGCCCGTCAGGGACTCAAACTTACGCTACAGGCACAGTGATACCGATTTATGCAACCGCTAATAATGGCTACATATTTTCATCCTGGATATTCACTGGAAGCATTCAAATAAACAATCCAACGTCGGCTTCGACTACTGCAGAAATCAACGGGGCAGGCACAGTAACCGCCAATTTCATCTCAGCAGCAAACCCAAGACTTGCCTTGACAGCAGGCGCAGGCCAAAGCATCCTTGTTAATGCCATGTCGTCTGTAATAACGATTCAACGCCAAGACTTATCTGGCACCCCAATAACAACCGGCAGCACAACCGTCAACTTAGCTACAACCTCCAGCGGAACCTTCTACTCCGATGCGGCAGGTACAACCCAAATTACTTCAATTACAATTAACAGCCCAGCAAGCTCAGCTAATGTCTGGTACAAAGATGCAACTGTAGGTACGCCAATGTTGACAGCTTCAGCCACAGGCTACTCATCAGTAAGCACAACATTCAATATTAACAGCCCAACGCCTACACCAACCCCAACACCTACCCCTACTCCAACGCCTACTCCAACCCCAACACCTACACCAACTCCAACCCCGACAACTCCACCTGGAAACCAATTCCAGGTAACTTTCGCGGCTAGCCCGTCAGGGAGTGGAAACGTAAACCCAACAGGAACCCAGACCTACACTGCAAGCGCATCAGTACCGATTACTGCCACCGCAACTAATGGCTACACATTCTCATCTTGGACATTCTCAGGATCAATTCAAATAACAAACCCAGTAGCAACTTCGACCACAGCGCAAATCAATGGAGCAGGCAGCATAACCGCCAACTTTATCTCGTCTACAAGCCAGAAACTCGTATTCACAGCAGGAGCAAGCCAAACATTGTTGGTTGGTCAGCCATCATCAGTAATCACAGTTCAACGCCAAACAGCCTCAGGCACCGCAATAACCAGCGGCACTACAACTGTTACCTTAACTGCGACTTCCGGAGCATTCTATTCAGATGCGTTTTGCACAACACAAATTAGTTCAGTATCCATCAGTTCAGGAAGCACGGCCAGCTTCTATTATGAGGCTTCCGCTACAGGTACACCAACCTTAACAGCTTCTGCAACAAACTATGCCTCAGTAAGCACAACCTTCACAATTAACACCGGAACACCCACAGTCGTGCTTAATTCATCCTTTGATGGCAGTGGCACAAGTTGGCAAGATGGATGGAACTACTGGTCCAACCCACCATGGAATGTTGCTACTGATTACTATTACAGCGCACCACAGTCAGTTAAAGCAACAAGTAGCAATGAAGGACCGTTCTCATGCAACCCGATAGACGCCACAGGCGCAAAATACATAACAGTGACTTTCGAGTTCATGATATACCAAACGCAGCCAACAAACTTCCAAGTCCGCTATGGTGGAACTGTCACAAACAATTACAACAGCGTAACCTGGAAAACTCTTGGAACAAACGGAGCAAACCTAGGCGATACCAGCGTATATAGCCCCATGGTATGGCACCAGTACACAGTAACAATCGCTGACACCTCAGTCTTCACAACCGATTTCAGAATATCGTTCCTAAGCCAAAGTCTGAGTAGCAGGGCAGCAATTTGGGTTGACAATGTGGTAATCACCGTGTACAAATGACACCCAAAAACCTTTTTTCACCCCCTTTTTATTTCTTCCAAAAAATTAAAAGCCTAAAAAACAATAAGCCTAAATTAAACAAAAAGGCAAGAGCAAAATGAAAAACAAAATAATTTTAACAATCTTTCTTCTATCTGCTCTATCAATACTGTCCATATCAGTCGCATCTGCTCAATCCCCTCAACTCGTAAGTCCGGGAGTAACCAAAGGAGACGTGTTTCAATATAATTACAATGTTAGCTGGAACTCAACAGACCCTACATTACCAGTACCTAGCGACGTAATTGAACTGAACCAAACTCAAAGCTTTCAAATCACAATAACAGGCATTTCAGGAACAACAGTAAACGCCGAAGTCATAAGCACATACCGCAATGGATCAACAAATACACAAACAGGCTTCGTGGACGTTGAATCTGGCTCTATCCACCTGCCCTTCGGATCGCTTATAATCGCGGGAAACCTCAATGCAAACGATAAAATCTATCCATCTGGCGGGGACGCGACCATAAACTATACAGTAGTAAGAACCTATCAAAGCGGTAATAGACAGACAAACGAACGTCTAGTCGAAACAACATCTGTAAACCACTATGACAAAACAGATGTATACTACGATAAAATTAAAGGTGTAGCTGTTTCATCGTATTACGAAAGCATTGACACATTTGGTTCCGAAACGGAAGCTTTCACAGAAACGATTACAAACACAAACGCAGACGTTTGGACAGTAGCGAGCGCGCCTACACCTACAGCTACTGGAATTTCGCCTACACCTACAGCTACTGGAATTTCGCCTACACCTACAGCTACTGGAATTTCGCCTACACCTACAACTGCGCACACGCCAACAGCAACTGCAGCAGCATTCGTTTTCAGTGCAGTTGACTGGCTCATAGTGATCGCCGTTATCATCATAGTGTTAATCCTCATAATCCTTGCATGGTACAGACGCCGCCGCAAGCCCAAGACTCAACAAACCCAAACAACGTACTTGGGCACATTTTGAACTATAGAAAGTATATCCACTATTCCCCTTTTTTTAATTGCTTTTTGAAAGCACTTTACAAACTGCAGAGCTAATTCCTGCTGGTCCACTATTTTAAGGCGCCAATGCCAATATTCTTTTTTCATTTAGCAAAAAACACCTAATTTTATTGAAATGATTTAAATTCGTGAAGCCCATAAACCAATTCAAAACAAAGAAAACACGGTTTAAAAGAGGCATCTTAATGGCTGAGAAAAGATTTCCAGCAGAGGAATATGCACTTCCATTCTTCAAGCAAGAAGGTTTTGTTAGGAAGCATTGTCCAAAATGCGGTGAATATTTCTGGACCCAGAATGCAGAGCAGGAGACTTGCGGTGAAGCCAGCTCAGATGAGTGCGGATTCTACACTTTCATTAATAATCCAGCAACTAAGAAAAAGTATAGTCTTTCTGAAATGAGAGAGGCGTTTCTTTCGTTTTTCGAGAAGAACGGGCACACGCGTATAAAGCCTTATCCTGTTGTTGCCAGATGGCGAAAAGACATTTACCTAACTCACGCAAGCATAATTGATTTCCAACCCTACGTGACCGAGGGCATTGCGCCGCCACCGGCTAATCCGCTGGTGATTTCTCAGCCATGCATCAGGCTGACGGATATTTCTAATACTGGACCTACGTTTGGCAGGCACTTGACCATTTTCGAGATGGGTGGGGCTCACGCGTTCAATTATCCTGACAAGGAAGTGTACTGGAAGGATGAAACAGTGCGTTTTCACCACAGGTTTGCCACTGAAGTGCTTGGCATAAAATCTGAGGCGGTCGTGTACAAGGAGGATGTGTGGGTTGGCGGCGGCAACGCTGGCCCAGACGTGGAATGCATCGTCCGCGGATTGGAGGTTAGCACGTTGGTTTTCATGCAGTACAAGGTCGTCGGCGACGAATTCGTAAAGCTGCCTATTCGCACGGTGGACACGGGATATGGCATCGACCGTTTCACCTGGATTAGCCAAGGTACACCAAGCCTCTTCCAAGCAATCTACGGAAAAATGCTCGACAAAGTCCTAGGCATGGCGGGAATAACCAATGTTGACAACGATTTCTTATCTCGCGTGGCGAAGTATTCGGGTTTAGTTAGCGTTGACAAAAACGCAAATCGACTTGTCACTAGGAAACGCGTGTCGGAGCTTTCAGGCATCGACATGAAAACGCTCGATAAAGTGCTGATTCCAATTGAGAATGCTTGGGCAGTAACAGACCACACCAAAACGTTGAGCTTCATGCTTTCCGAAGGCGTCGTGCCATCGAACATTCAGGAAGGATACTTGGCTAGGCTGCTGTTCCGAAGGGTTTACCGTTTAATGCGAACCCTCAACATGGAACCAGCAAAACTCTATGATAT
This sequence comes from Candidatus Bathyarchaeota archaeon, assembly GCA_963715865.1. Taxonomy (GTDB): domain Archaea; phylum Thermoproteota; class Bathyarchaeia; order Bathyarchaeales; family Bathycorpusculaceae; genus Bathycorpusculum. Next base: position 1,062,062 of record OY970280.1, on the reverse strand, counting down.
CGTGGATATGCAGGTTGATTACTGGTCAAAAGACTTCCCCCACATCAAAACTATGCGAAACGAAATTGTTGAGATGCTTAAGGTTGAAGAGGAAAAGTTCGAAGAGACGCTTAAGCGTGGAGAAGGTATGGTTAAACGAATAGCCAGTGAGTTAAAGGCAAAAGGCACAGGCAAAATCCCGCAGGACACGCTGACAGAACTGTACGATTCGCATGGGCTTCCACCTGAAATTGTTAAGCAGGCGGCTGAGAAAGAAGGCGTGCAAGTGGAGGTTCCTGAGAACTTTTACGCGTTAATCGCTAAACGGCACATGCAGGCAACAAAACCCGTTGAAGAGGAAGAAACCCAAGCTGAAGAAACGCTGGAAAAAGTGGCTGAGCAACTACCTGCAACAGAGCAACTGTACTATGCTGACACGTACATGCGCGAGTTCGATGCTAAAGTTCTCAAAATAATAAACGGCAAGTACGTAGTATTGGATGGAACATGCTTTTATCCCGAAGGGGGAGGGCAGCCAGCAGACCATGGATGGCTAACAGTCGGCGCTTCAAAATACGATGTAGTTGATGTTCAGAAGATTGGTAAAGTCATAGTTCACAAAATCGGCGCTTCGCCATCATTCAAGGAAGGCAGCACTGTTCACGGCGTTCTTGACTGGGACAGGCGCTATGCATTGATGAAGGCGCATACGGTTACGCACGTGGTTAACGGCGCTGCAAGACGAGTTCTAGGCGAGCATGTTTGGCAGTCTGGGACACAGAAGGGCTTGGAAACTTCACGATTGGACATTTCACATTACCGAAGATTAACTCCTGAAGAAACCCACAAAATCGAGACGTTAGCGAATCAGGCTATTATGGCTAACATGAAGGTTGAGACAGCTTGGCTACCGCGGAACGAGGCGGAAGCACGTTACGGCTTCAGGCTCTACCAAGGCGGCGCGGTTCCAGGGAAGGATATTCGCGTGGTGAAGACTGGCGATTGGGATGTTGAAGCTTGTGCTGGAACGCATCTGGGAAGCACTCTGGAAGTTGGCTTTGTAAAAATTGTTTACACTGAGCGAGTGCAAGATGGCGTCGAACGCTTAGGTTACGCGGTTGGGCTTGAAGCGTTGAAGGCAGTGCAGAAACAGGAAAGCCTGCTCTGGAAGGTTTCGGAAGTTTTGATGGCTCCTGTGGAGAAGTTGGATAAGACGGCTGAGAAAATCGTGAAAGAGCTGAAAGAGGCTAATTTTGAGAAACGTAAACTAATCAAGGAACTGGCTGAGAAAGAAAGCGCAATTGGCCAAGCGAAAACGGCTGAAGCAACAGTTGAAGCGGACGGCATAGCCATTGTTAAACGTGACTTCGGCGAAGTCATCGACGTTAACCGCATGGTACAAACCGCAAGCGAAATGATAAAACGCAACGAAGCAACCGTGACGCTGTTTTATGGTTCCGACGGCAAAACCTGCAGACTCATGGTTATGGCTGGAGAAGTGGCAGTGCAAAAAGGCGTAAACGCAAACATGATAATGAAGGAGGTTGCGCCGATTTTTGGCGGCGGAGGCGGCGGAAGAGCGAATTTTGCGCAAGGCGGCGGAACAAAGCTTGACAAACTGCAGGAAGCAGTAAAAGCGGCTGAGGAAGCAATTAAGAAACAGGTAAAGCGCTAGTGCTTGGAAAGAGCTTCTTTATAGCTTTAGTTTAATCCTAAAATTTATTTCTACTTTTAATTAAATTATAATAAAACCCAAACCCAAAACTACTATTGTGGTGTTGTTTTCTCTGGTTGCTGTTTTGTCTTTCTCGGGAAAGTCGAAAAAAAGAAAAAGGTTGGTTTTTTTGCTTCAAGGCGCTTAACCGCTCAACCGCTTATGTATTAGGCTGGAACAGCGAATCAGCCAGCGTAGGATTTATGGCTATGTTGTAGAATCTGATAGTGGTCCCGGTTGCTGAATTAGTGTAAGTGTAGTCTCCAGTGCCGCTCCAATTTGTCGCCAGAGCATCCAAGTCGGTTGTCCGCGGCTTGCCCGTTCCCACCCAAGTGTTCCACTGATTTGTGAAATCGCTGGAAACGTTAGTCCAAGTGCCGTTATTTGATAGCCAAGCCGTCTGGGTTCCATGGTCCATGATGTAGGTGTAATTACCCGACTCACCGCCTAAAATGTCGATCCGCAGCACCATGTCCGTAGCGCCCACATTCTTTGCCGCCACATTGAATAGTGTCGGGGACGCCCCCTGATATGTCACGTTAGCGTTGTACTGTAAACTGGTCGCGTTCGCCACGGTATAAGTGTCTGCGCCACCGCCGCCTCCGCCGCTATTCATTAGCACGTAAGCGCCAGCAACTGCCACTGCAACAACGATTATTACAACTACTGCGACTAAAGCGTACATCATTTTTTTCTCCATTATTTTTCACCACCTATACTGTTTTTTTGATTTCGTTTTCTTCACGGTCGTCACTACGGTTTCGAGGATAGTCTTGGGCTTTCGTTCAACGGAGAAAAACTGTTCTTTGTTTGCTTATAGCCTTGGACAGTTGAGCTTCTGCCAGCGACTCCGTCTCTCACTTCACATAAGTTGTTGTCTGTTTCTTAGCTTAAATCTTGCGGTAACATGTTTCTGTCGATTCACTAAATCATGTTTACTGCATAAAATTTTCAATTTCAGCTCCATAAGTGTTTAAAATGAGTTTATTAGAATAGCTTAGTATTTTATGTTGTGTGTGCGTGTTAGAGTGCGTGTTTACGTTCGTGCGTGTTAGCGTGTGTGTACGAGTGGAAGAACACACCAGAGAAAAAGATTAAAAATTAATAACCCAAACCCGCTTACACGCTTACGCTTACTACTTAGCCCCTTACCCCCTTACACTACACCCATGGGACACACGACGCCGCACACAACACACGACACAACACAACACACAACACGCAAAAAAATGAGAAGATTAGAAATCCCCTATCTACTTTAGCCTTTTTAAGCAGTATGGACAGACATTCAAGTCATCTCTAACAGTTCGTTTGCAATGTCGGCATACCTTTGTAAAAGGCGGTTGTGGACTATTAGTCGCCGGCTGATTAATCTTCGAGCCCGCGGTAGGCTTCATTGACGGAGCTGACGGCCTAGGCTTGTAAAGCGAGGTCTCCTGAACTGGTGACGTTTTTTGTTTGCCGCGTTTTACGTATACGACTATCATAAAACTGACGAAAGCTATCACAGCTGAGATTATGGCGATCATTAGCGGTGACCAAAATCCAGTGCTCACGATTACGGGGCTATTCGTGGGGCTTACCCATGTTGGTATCCCCGTAGATGTCCCTGTGGGCGTTGGAGATGGCGCTTGGGTGACGGCAAATGTTGTTGTGGCAACGCCGCCGCCTAGGCTATCCGTAGCGGTAACAGTATACGTGCCGAGAGATACTGGTGGAACTGTGAATTCCATGCTTGCAACATTATACGAATATCCTGTTGTTATCGTCCCGACGTTTGTTGTGTCAAAGGTGACGCTTACTGGGTCGGGAGCTTGGAACCCAGATATCATGACCACCACTATTGTTCCTGCGGGACCCTCGGAAGGATTCAAGGTTACCGACAGGTTTTCTGCTTTCGCCACTGGCGTTATTATTGCTGCTAAAGTTAATATGCTTAGAAAAAGTAGCACAAGCGTTGCTTTGCTAAACCTTTTCTCCATAACAATAAAACACTTTTGCAACGAAATAGTACCTCTCTCATATTAGGGGAGCCTTCTCGCAGATATAAGATTTGGTGTGTGCGGGATTAAATTTTAATTAGGTTAACTGGGGAATATTTGGTCCCTGAATACAGTGGATGCGTTGATTTTCGCGTTTGTTGCCTTCATAGTGGTTTATGGCGTTGTGCGAAAGCAACTCTGTAAGACTTGCGCCTATTGCAAAACTTGTACAATGGGTTTTGGCAAGCTATCAGAGTTGGTCTTCGGAAAAGCTGAACTCGGCGGTGTAAAGCCACGCACTTTGCTAATTTTGCTTCTTGTCACTTATAGCTTATTGACCATCATTCCAACGGTCCTTCTCGCGGTTTCAATAAGCCAAGAATTTACATTGTACAAGATTTTATTGTTGGCTTTTCCGCTACTGATTTTGTTCTACAGTGTGGCAACGAAAAGAAAAAAAGAGTTCATGAAAAATTGATTTTAAGCTGTCTCAATAGTTGCGACTATTGCGTTGCGATTAGTTGCGACTAAAAAATCTAGGCTAAACTGCCCAGATAATTGTAAACAATAAAGATTGCAGGTGCAAATCTTTTTTAGGATAGAAAAATTTTTTTGTTAGAGTGTAAGATTGATTTTGAATACAGGGGCAAAGCGAAAAATGGTTGATGCAGAAGAAGAGCAGTCTGTTGACCGCTTAGAGCAGCTTCTGGATTGCGAGAGGAAGCGTGCAGAAGATTATTTGACTAGGCTGAAGTATTTGCAGGCTGACCTTGAAAACTTTAAGAAGCGGTTTGATAGGGAAGCGGAGCAGATAAAGAATTACTGCACCGAACGCTTAGTCATTCAACTGTTGGATGTTGTGGATGAGTTGGAGTTAGCGGTTAAAAATGGTGAAATCTCAACATCGCCCGAATCCCTGCTAGAAGGCGTGGAAATGACCCTGAAAAAGCTCAGAAAGGTTCTTGAGCAAGAAGGTGTTACTCCAATAGAAAACCCAGAAGGTAAAGTTTTTGACCCCTCACGGCATAATGCTATTGCCGCAGTCGAGCGAGACGATGTTCAAGGCTCTACCGTAATTGAGGAAATAAGAAAAGGGTACATGATGAGGGGCAAAGTGATTCGACCCAGCATCGTCAAAGTAGCAGTAAAATCATCAAAAAATCAAAGTAACCAAACGGAGGAAAAAAAGTAAATGAGTAATCAAAAAACAAGTGAAAAAGTATTAGGAATAGATTTGGGAACAACCAATTCAGCAGCCGCCATATACGAAGGCGGACACGCCACCGTTATTCCAAGCGCGGAAGGCCCCACAATGGCGGGAAAAATGTTTCCATCAGTCGTTGCCTTCACAAAAGATGGACAACTCTTGGTAGGTGAACCGGCGAAACGCCAAGCAGCCGCCAACCCAGATGGAACCATTTTTGAAATAAAACGCAAAATGGGCACTGACTACAAAGTTAACGTTTACGGAAAAGAGTACAGCCCACAGCAAATCTCAGCATTCATACTGCAAAAAATAAAGAAAGACGCAGAAACATACCTTGGCGGCACAATGCGCAAAGCCGTCATTACTGTCCCAGCCCACTTCGATGACAACCAACGCCAAGCAACCAAAGACGCAGGGGAAATCGCAGGCTTCCAAGTCATGCGAATAGTCAACGAACCAACCGCCGCATGCCTCGCATACGGCATAGACAAGATTCAACAAGAAATGAAAATTCTCGTTTTCAGCTTCGGCGGCGGAACCCACGATGTAACATTAATGGATTTCGGCAAAGGAGTCTTCCAAGTGCTCAGCACAAGCGGCGATACCCAACTCGGCGGAACAGACGTTGACAAAGCAGTCATGGACTACATTCTAGGCGAGTTCAAACGCCAAACAGGCATAGATATCTCAAGCGACAGAATGGCAATGCCCAGGCTTAAAGAAGCAGCGGAAAAAGCCAAAATTGAACTTTCAACGCTGATGAGCACCGACATTGACCTGCCATTCCTAACAGCAGACGCTGCAGGACCAAAACACTTACACCTCGCATTAACACGCACTAAACTGGAATCTTTAGCGCAACCAATCGTTCAAAAAACCGAAAAAACACTCCTCAAAGCATTGGAAGACGCAAAACTAACGCCGCAAGGAATCGACAAAATCATCTTAATCGGCGGAATGACCCGAATGCCCCTAGTCCAAAGGTTCGTAGAACAAATCTTGGGCAAAGCACCCGAACGAGGACTTGACCCAATGGAATGCGTTGCCATAGGCGCAGCCATCCAAGCCGCAGTCATAACAGGCGAAGTCACAGACCTATTACTCTTAGATGTTACGCCATTATCGCTTGGTGTTGAAACCATGGGCGGAGTATTCACCCAAGTAATGGAAAAGAACACCACCATCCCAACCAAAAGAAGCCAAGTGTTCACTACAGCAGCAGACTTCCAAACAGCAGTAACAATCCACGTGCTTCAAGGAGAACGAGCAATGGCATCAGACAACGTATCATTAGGCATGTTCAACCTCGTTGATTTGCCGCCAGCGCCAAGAGGCGTCCCACAAATAGAAGTAACCTTCGACATTGACGCTAACGGCATCCTAAACGTAACCGCCAAAGACCGCGGCACAGGAAAAGAATCAAAAATACGCATAACTGCATCAACCAAACTTTCCAAAGAAGAAAAAGAACGCTTAATCAAAGACGCCGAACAATTCGCAGACCAAGACAAAAAGAAACGTGAAGAAGCAGAAATACGAAACAACGCTGACAGCCTAGTCTACACAGCAGAAAAAACAAAAACCGACCTCGCAGGCAAAATAACACAAGAGCAAATAGGCAAAATCGACACAGCCGTAGCAGCATTAAAAGACGCATTAGCCAAAGACATGACCCAGGTTAAAGCAAAATCCGACGAGCTCCAAAAGATTCTGCAGGAAATCGGCACCATGGTTTACCAGCAAGCAGCAGCAGAATACGCAAAACAGCAAGGACAGCAACAACCAGGCCAAGGACCAGAAGCAGGAGCAGGACCACAACCACCTCCAAGCGGCGGTCCAGGTCCCGAAGGCTCTGGTGAAGAGAAAGTGGTTGACTCGGAAGATTACAAAGTTAAATGAAATAATAGATGTTAATTTAGCGGTAAAACCTAATGGCTGAAAAACGAGACTACTATGAAGTTCTAGGCGTTCAACGCAACACATCAAAAGACCAAATCAAAGATGCTTACCGAAAACTGGCAATGCAGTATCATCCAGACCGAAACAAGGCACTAGGTGCAGAAGAAAAATTCAAAGAAATCTCTGAAGCTTACGCTGTTCTCTCCGACGACCAAAAAAGACAACAATACGATACCCTTGGCCATTCAGGCTTTGACCAAAGATACACTTCAGAAGACATTTTCAGAGGCGCCGACTTTGACTCCGTTTTTAGAGATATGGGCTTCGGCGACCTTTTCCGAACTTTCTTCGGCGGCGGAGGATTCGGAGGCGAAAGAAGCAATATAGGTCAAGACTTAGCTTATGACCTTGAAATAACTCTAGAAGATGCAGCAAAGGGAACCGAAAAAGAAATCGAAATCCCCCGAACCGAAAGATGCGATGTATGCGGAGGCTCAGGCGCAAGCCCAGGCACCACGGCTAAAGTTTGCCCAAGATGCGGTGGTTCTGGCCAAGTACAAAACATGCGCAAAAGCAGCTTCGCCATGTACGTGCAGGTTACTGCTTGTCCAACATGCAGGGGAAAAGGCAAACTGATAGAGACGCTATGCAGTAATTGTCACGGTTCAGGGCTAGTTAGGAAACGAAGAAAAATCAGCGTCCGCATTCCAATGGGCATAGACGAAGGCTACCAGCTTAGGCTTCGAGGAGAAGGAGAGATGGCGCCCAACGGCGGCGAAGCAGGCGACCTCTATGTTGTCGTTCACGTTAAGCCTCACCAGCAATTCATGCGGGAAGGAGACGACATTTGGCACGTAGCCATAATTACTTATCCGCAAGCAGCATTAGGCGCTGAAATAACCGTTCCCACCCTTGATGGACCCACAACCGTTAAGATTCATCCAGGAACACAAGCAGGCGAAGTCATAACGCTTAGGGGAAGAGGGATGCCGCGTTTCAGGGCATACGGCAAGGGCGACTTATTTGTGCGCATAGGAATTTCAGTTCCAGAAAAACTTACACCCCAGCAAAGGGCACTTATTGAACAATTAGCAACAGAGTTCAACACAGATGTGCAAGCGAAAAACCGAAAATTCCATTTCTAAACGCCTATTGCAACTGCACTCTGCAGAGTCAGACCTAACATAAAATATTTAAGCTGTACCAGAGATACTTCTGAAAAAATCTAACGAGGGGAAAGAATGGCAACACTCAATTTAGATCCGTTATTGCTAGGCCTAATAGTAACTATCATCGCTAACATCATCATAATCGCGCCCGTTCTTTGGATTTCAGGAAGACTGCTAGCAGGCAAAAAAGCAAAGTTCACCCATGCCTTATGGATAGTGCTCATTGGAACGGTAATCTTTTATTTTTTCAGCTATTTCCTCCAAGACTTAATAGGCTCGGTTATACTGTCGTACCTCATACTTTTAGTTATTTGGTTGGCTTTGGTGAAGCATTTCTTTGACTGCGGATGGCTGAAAGCTTTAGCAATAAGTATAGTAGCGGTGATCATAGCAGTTGTAATATTGTTCCTTATCGTTCTTGTGCTGACATTAATGGGAATCAGTACAGGCTGGCTGCCACATGGAACACAATTTATGAACTTTTAACTAACTTTCTTATTTCTTGTTTAAAGTAATTAAGAAAAATGAAAAAATAAAAGAAGAATTTTATTTAGTGAGTTGCTTTCGCAGGTCGTTGTATGTTGCTTTTATGTCTTCAATTGAGCCTTCGTCTTCAAGTGTTGACGTGTCGCCGAGTGGTGCTCCAACCAGTACTGCTTTGAGTAGCCTGCGCATTATTTTGCCGCTTCGTGTCTTCGGCAGCTTGTTAACAATAACAATGGCATCTGGAGTGGCTATTGGACCTATCGTGGTTCTAATGTGCTTTATGAGTTCAGCACGGAGCTCTTCGGATGGCGTGAAACCACTTCGTAATGTTACAAATGCTACTGGAACTTCGCCTTTCACTGCGTCTTCTTTGCCCATCACTGCTGCTTCAGAGACTGCTGGGTGCGCAACCAATGCACTTTCAAGTTCTACTGTGCCTATGCGGTGCCCTGCAACTTTGAGGACTTCATCTGCTCTGCCAAGTAGCCAGAAGTAGCCGTCAGGGTCTCGGACTGAGTAGTCGCCTGAGTAATAGATTCCTGGCCACCTGCCAAAGTACGTCTGCTTGAAGCGATCTGAGTCTTTCCAAAGTGTCTGCAGCATTCCTGGCCAAGGTGATTTGATTACTAGAACACCTTTGGTGCCTGCTTTGACTGGCTGTCCTTTCTCATCGTAGATATCAGCGTTGATGGATGGCAGCGGGAATGTTGCTGAACCTGGCTTGAAAGGCGTGAGTTCTATGCCTAATGCTGGGGAAATCATGAATCCGCCGGTTTCTGTTTGCCACCAAGTATCAATTATCGGAAGTTTTTCTTTGCCGACGACGCGGTAGTACCATTTCCACGCTTCAGGGTTTATCGGTTCGCCGACAGTGCCCAAGATGCGTAGGGTGCTTAGGTCATGCTTTAGTACCCATTGTTCACCGAATTTCATGAACATTCTGACAGCGGTTGGTGTGCCATAGAGGATGGTTATGCCGTGTCTTTCAATTATGTCCCACCATCGGTCTTGCGCGGGGTAATCAGGTGTGCCTTCGAAAAGGAACGCTGTGATGCCCATGCTTAACGGTGCATAAACGTTGTACGTGTGCCCGGTAATCCAGCCAATGTCAGCAACACACCAGAAAATATCCTCGTCAGTTGGGTTAAAAGCCCACTTGAGCGTCCAGTAAGCCCAAACAAGATAGCCTCCTGTACCATGCTGTACGCCTTTTGGTTTGCCTGTTGTTCCAGAAGTGTAAAGGATGAATAGTGGGTCTGTGGATTTCAGGCTTTCAGGTTCTACGTAGGCGTTTGCGCCTGCATTTGCAAGAGCGTCATGGTACCATACGTCTCTACCTTCCTTCATCTGAACGGCTTGGCCAGTTCTTTTGACAACAATAACTTTTTCAATGTTAGGCATGTTGGGTAATCCGCGGTCTGCGTTGTCTTTGATAGAGACTGGTTTTCCTCGTCGGAAGGATCCGTCTGCTGTAACTAGAATTTTTGCTCCACAATCGTTAACTCGGTCAGCTAATGCTTCAGCGCTGAATCCTGAAAAGACTACTGCATGAACTCCGCCTATCCTTGCTGTTGCAAGCAAAGTTATTGGCAACTCAGGGATAACAGGGAGGAAAACTGCGACTCGGTCGCCTTTTTTGACGCCGAAGTCTTTTAGTGCTTTTGCAAGTTTGTTTACTTCGCGGTATAGTTGGTAGTATGTGTAAGTTTTTATTTCGCCCATTTCGCCTTCCCAAATGTAGGCAAGCTTGTTTTTGCGGTTGCTTTTTACGTGCCTGTCTAGGGCGTTATAGGAAATGTTTAGTTCGCCGTCAGGGAACCACTTGTAAAACGGTGGGTTGGAGTCATCTAAGACTTTGCTTGGGGGTTTGAACCAGTCGATGGCTTTGGCTTTTTCTGACCAGTATTCCTGCGGGTTCTTTAACGATTCTTCCCATTCCTTTTTTCGTTTTTCTCCAGAAGAAACTTTTGCGTTACTTGGGCTATACTTCTCATTGAAAGGTAAACTTGTTTCTGACATTTCTTTCACTCTTAAATTGCTGGGAAAGGTAAGTTCTAAAGAATATAAGTTTTTCAGTCATAAGTTAGAAAATAAAAAAAAGAATTTAGTTATTTTTAACTTGTCGGGCAAATCGGCAAGATAGTCTTATGGTGCGCTTCATTTAAGACTTCAGCTATTGCAAGGTATACTGCACTTAAGCCGCAGATGACGCCTTCGATGCCAGTGATTGTGTTGAATGTTACGTTCCCAAACAGAACTGGGTTGTTGGTTAACTCTCTTATCGTTAACATGAAGAATAGTATAGCTAAACTCATGAACACGAACTGCAGCCCGCGATTAGCTTTCAATGTACCAAAGAACATGGCGAAGGTAAAGATTCCCCACATCAGGAAATACGCCGCCATAGCGGTTTCTGTTGGTGCATTGAGTCCAGTCAAGAATGTTACTTTGGGCAGAACAAGAAGAATGACAAGGGACCACCAAAAGAAGCCGTAAGAACTGAAAGCTACCGTGCCAAAGGTATTGCCTTTCCGATACTCCATTATGCCAACAATTATCTGTGCTAGTCCTCCGTACGCTATGCCCATAGCTAAAATCATCGTGTCCAGAGGAAAAACGCCAGCGTTAACCAAGTTCAACAGAACTGTGGTCATGCCAAAGCCGAGTAGTCCCAGCGGTGCAGGATTCGCCAATTTTGTTACTAGTTCATCACTCATTTTCAATGTTTCCCCAAGTTATTGTATTGACCCTTGAATTCTGCACGTTTTGTTATAAAGCTTTTCGGGGGACTTCATGCCTTTCTCCGTCGCGAAGCCACATACTTGCCAATTTCTAAGACGCTAAAGACCACAAATGCAAACAGAACAGCAATTGCCCAATCAATTAGTTCAGGCGTATGCACATCAAAGAGGGCTTGTACGCCTGGTGTGTAAAGCACGAACAGTTGCAGGGCAAACGATGAGAGCACTGCAAGCCAGAGGAACTTGTTCTTGAATAGTCCTACTTTGAAGACGGTATACTTTAAGGACCGAGCAGAAATTGCAATGACTAACTCGATCATTATCATGGCAGTAAACAGTTGCGTCCGAGCCTCTGCCAGTTTAAATGGGCTTTCCCAAGGAACATTAGAGAAGAAAGCCAGCAGCAAAAGAGCAGTCATGAAAATCGGCATAACGGTAAGGTAAATTTTCACGTCTTTGCTGAACATGCTCTCGTTGGGCTTACGCGGTTTCCGTTGCATTAAATCTGGATCGCCCGGGTCTACGCCTAAAGCAATGGCTGGCAATCCATCGGTAACTAAGTTTATCCAAAGGAGTTGTACAGCAGTCAATGCGATTCCAGCGCTGCTTACCAAGGCTATGTCAGGATTAGGCGTAAACATTTGGGCTATGTACGGAACGCTAATCACAGCAAAGAATATAACGAGAATCTCCATGATGTTGCACTGGAGCAGGTAGGTTAGGTATTTTTTGATGTTATCGTAGATTTCTCTGCCTTCTTTTACGGCTTTAACGATGCTGGCAAAGTTATCATCTGCCAAAACCATATCTGCGGCTTCCTTCGTCACTTCGGTGCCCGTAATGCCCATGGCTATACCTATGTCACTCATTTTCAGTGCTGGGGCATCGTTGACGCCGTCACCTGTCATGGCAACAACTTCATTTTTTTTCTTCCAAGCCTTGATAATTCGCATCTTATGTTCAGGTGACACCCTAGCGTAAATAACCACTTTCTCTACTACAGCAGCTAACTGATCATCCGTCATCTCTTCAAGTTCTGCACCCGTCAGCACCTTGCCTTCTTCCTCTTTTTCACCAAGCAAATTCAGCCCCTTAGCAACGGCTACTGCGGTAAGTTTGTGGTCGCCTGTGATCATAACGACACGGATTCCAGCGCTTTTGCAGATGCCTATGGCATCCTTGACTTCGGGACGAGGAGGATCAATCATGCCCATTATACCGACGAATACAAAGTCATGTTCGAGCTCTTCGTCTAATTTGCCAGCTTCGTTAGGCAATTCTTTGTAGGCAAAGCCCAAGTTCCTTAAGGCTTGGAGTGCCATGGCTTCCGTGACTTTGAGGTGTTTAGCGAGGGTTTCCCTGCTGAACGGCTGTACTTTTCCGTCTATGAAGATTTTGCTGCATCTCTCCAAGACTACTTCAGGGGCACCTTTCATGTAGGCGATTTTTCTGCCTTGTGTAGCATGTATGGTTGTCATGCGTTTTCTTTCAGAAGAGAATGGAATTTCAGCTATTCGTGGCTCTTGCTTTTCAAGCTCTTCTTTGTCAATGCCTGCTTTTTTTGCGGCAACAATTAGCGCTCCCTCAGTAGGGTCGCCTTTAACAGTCCAAGTTCCTGTTTTCATGTGTTTTTCAAGGCTGGAGTCATTGCATAGCGCCGCGACTTTGAGCAGGGTTTTCAGGTGATCGTCAGGGGAGACTGCTTTATCTTCAAACAGGAATTCGCCCGTTGGAGCATACCCTATTCCCGTTACTTTTATGACCCGGTCGTTGGCGTAGATACGTTGGACTGTCATCTCTCCCTTCGTCATTGTTCCAGTTTTATCGCTGCATATGACGCTGGTGCTTCCAAGCGTCTCCACGGCGGGCAACCGCTTAACTATGGTGTTGACTTTAGCCATGCGATACATGCCTATAGCCAGAGCGCCAGTTACGATGGCAGGTAACGCTTCAGGAACCGCGGCAACAGCGAGACTGACAGCCCATAAAATCATATCGACAACAGGGCGCTGTTCAACAACTATGCCGACTATTCCTACGCTGATAGTAACAATTATGGCTATGATGCCTATCCACTTGCCCACAACTGCCATTCGCTTTTCCAAGGGTGTTCGCTCTTGGGGTGCAGCTTGGACCATTTCGGCGATTTTGCCAAATTCCGTGTTCATGCCTGTGGTGGTGACGACGGCTTTGCCTCTTCCGTAGACGATGATTGTTCCCGTGAAAACCATGTTGCGTCTGTCATTTAGTGGCGTTTGCTCAGATAGCTCCGGGGTGAATTTATTGACGGGAGTTGACTCTCCAGTTAATGATGCTTCATCCACTTTCAGAGTGAAGGCTTCCAGAAGCCTTGCGTCTGCAGGAATCTTATCGCCAGTGTAAAGCAAGATGATATCGCCGGGAACAAGTTGGCTGGTTGCAACCTTCATACTTTTTCCTTCGCGAAGAACATTGGCGGTGGGTGCAGTCATCTTTTTGAGGGCTTCAACTGCTTTTTCGCTGCGGTATTCTTGGGTGAAACCTAAAACTGCGCTCGCTATGACGATGGCTAGGATGATGGCGGCGTCGGTTGCTTCGCCAACAGCCAGGGAAAGCCCTGTGGCTATGAGTAGGATGATCATGAGTACGTTCGTGAACTGTCCTAGCAAAAGTTTCAGGGGCGACTTTCTTTTCTCCTTCTTCAACTCGTTGGGTCCATAAATGCTGAGACGCTTTTGGGCTTCTTTTATGGTTAACCCATCAGCGTTAGAATCAAGTTTTCTTAGAGTTTCATCTATGCTTTGAGAATGCCAATTCTTTGATGTCTGCCCCATTTCCACCCTTTCTCTTTAAGTGCTTTAGTTATACTCTTTTCTCACAACCTTGTTTAGATTGATTAAACTGGCTTATAAGAAAACTGCAAGCAGATAAGCTAACAATTTTGTAAAAAGGAATTTACCTAAAACTTTAAGTTGTCTTACTTATCACCAAAATAAGTATACAAGCGTGTCAACATGAAGTTTTGCTTAGTCAGCGCTAGTCCTAACGAGGGGCTGGACGAACGGGAAAAAAACAAATCAATCGCTGCATTTCCGCCCCTAAGCCTTCTCTATTTAGCTTCGGCTCTAAAAATAAACGGCGTTGAAGTTTCAGTACTAGACCAGCCAGGTCAAGGCTTAACGGTGAATGAAACCGTGGATTGGGTCATGAAGGAGAACCCTGATGTTTTAGGTTTCTCAGCGCTTTCTACCTCAGGCAAAACGGCGGCATTAATCAGCAGTAAAGTGAAAGAGAGAAACCCAAATATCACAACCGTTCTAGGTAACCATTACGCTACCTTTAACGCACATCGAATCCTAAAACGATACCCATCAGTGGATGTTATTGTACGGGGAGAAGGCGAAAAAACAATCACGCAATTAGCGGACTGCCTAAAACGCAATGAACCCTTAAGCAACGTACTTGGCATTAACTACAGAAACAACCACGACATAGTATCCACACCCGACCAGCCTTTAATCAAAAACTTGGATGCTTTGCCTTTTCCAGACCGCAAACTGATCAATGTTGATTATCACTGCATGATAGCGGGAGCAAACGTAGCGCCTAAAAAGTTCACAAGCATAGTTTCCAGCCGAGGCTGCGTTTACTCGTGTCGCTTTTGTAGTTGTACAGAATTCGCCCATAACGTTTGGAGGGCTCGGTCAGCCCAAAACACTCTTGAAGAACTGGAACTGCTCGTAAGCGAAGGCTACAAACAGTTAATTTTTGTTGATGACAACTTCACATTGAACCCTAAAAGAACAATAGAACTCTGCAAAGGCATGATAAAAGAAAAAATGGATTTCCAATGGATATGCGAAGGAAGAGTAGACAACTGCTCAAGTGAACTGCTAAAAGCAATGGTGAAAGCGGGCCTCAAAATCCTGTATTTCGGCATAGAAAACGCTAACCAAAGAATACTTGATTACTTTAACAAAACAATCACGCCGCAGCAAACAGAAACCGCTGTGAAAACCGCCCGTAAAGCAGGCGTAGACGTGATTGTAGGCTCCTTCATCGTTGGCGCCCCGGACGAGACGAGGCAGGAAATCCAAAACACCATAAACTTTGCCAAACGCCTACCCATTGACCTCCCACAATTCAACATTTTAGGCGCACACCCAGGAAACGACATCTGGAACGAGATGGAATCAAAGGGCTTCTTGAACGCGGATGAAGATTGGGAGACTGGAGTGGGTGTTTCCAAGATTTGCCCAACCGCCGTGCCCTGTGAAGAAATAAAACAAATGATTCACAAAGCGTTCATGGAGCATGTCCGCCGACCATCGTATCTGCTGAGGCAAGTTGGAAAGACACTGCAGAGTTCTTACCGGAGGAATGTTGTTGCAAGCAATCTAACCCGAATAAGCGACATCATAGAAGGCACTAGCAGCGTAACGTAGCCGCAAAAGTTTAATGGAGCAATTAAAGAATTATTAAAATCGCTTCGAAGAGAGGCTTTTTCATGAAGTTTGAAACCAAAATCAAAGAAATAATCCCAAGAACAGTTGACGTAGCCAGCTACGGGTTTCCCCGACCTCCAGAATTAACTTACAAGCCAGGACAATACTTTTTCATAACCATAAAACAAGGCGGCAAAGAGTTAACTAAACCTTTTAGTTTTAGCAGCAGCCCAACGGAAAAAGACTTCTTCGAATTCACTAAAAAATTCACAGACCACGAATACTCGATGGCTCTAAAGGCCGCCAAAGTAGGCGACTGGGCAAGAATAGACGCGCCATATGGACAATTCACTTTCGAAGGCGAATACCCCAAAATCGCACTGCTTGCTGGAGGCATAGGCATAACCCCGTTCATGAGCATATGCAAATACGCCACAGACAAACGCTTAGACTCGAAAATTACGCTTTTCTATGGTTGCCGCAGCGAGCAAGAAATTGCCTTTAAGCAAGAGTTGGAGGACATGCAGAAGAAAAACTCGCATCTAAAAGTGATTTACATCCTCAACGAACCCAGCCCGGGCTGGACCGGCAAAGTTGGCTTCGTCACCGTAGACCTGATAAAGCAGGAAGTTCCAGACTTCAAAGACCGCATTTTCTACGCCTGTGGCCCCCCTAGAATGGTGACTGCAATGCAGAAAGTGGTCGCCGCTTTGGGTCTGCCAGGGACGCAGTTGAAGCTGGAATACTTTGTGGGGCACGCGTAGAAGGCGCAAATCGCCTTTTTTCTTAACTTGTAGCCTGCGAAACGATGCATCAGCGGAATTGGCAAGTGTTAATACTTACCTATGCTGATAACGGTTTTCGGTGTCATTCAATGGTTGGTGTCAAAGAGCTCTTGGAATACAACATGCAGGTGAGACATCGATACTTCGACGCCTTAAGCAACCTGCCCTGGGGCGAGTTCACAAAGAACAGGGAAGCGAGCTTCCACTCTATAAGAAACATTTTTCTCCACACGATGGGATCTATCGATTTTTGGCTGGATTTTCTGCAGCAGCAAAACCTGTATTCACGCAGAGAATTCGACGCGTACAAAACATACGAGGAAGTGCGTGTCTACATGGAGCATGTTGAAAATCGCATGAAAAAATACCTCAAATCATTGACACAAGAAGAGCTCCAGAAAACCTACACCGCTAAAGACGATGACAAAAAAACCGTGTCTGTCACAGCGGAAGACGTTTTAGTTCACGTTTTTGAGGAGGAGATCCATCATAGGGGCGAGCTGATTGCGCTGCTTTGGCAAATGAACGTTGAGCCACCCCTTATGAGTTGGAAGGGACTTTGAATAAAGGGCGAAAATTGCCCTTTTCTCAATTCTCCTTGCTAGGGGTAGAACCTTCTGGTGGTTCTGGGGAACGGAATGGCATCTATTATGTTATCTAAGTCAAGCATCCACGTCAAAAGGCGTTCTAGTCCCATGCCAAAACCAACATGAGGCACCGTGCCGTAACGTCGCAGGTCAAGGTACCATTCGTAATCTTCAGGTTTTAAGCCCTGCTCTTTCATACGTTGAATAAGTACGTCCTTGTCTTCTTCTCTTGCGCCGCCTGTGCTGATTTCGCCTATTCTTGGTACCATCATGTCCACTGACATTGCGACTTCAGGGTGGTCACTGTACGTTTTGCAGTAAAACGCCTTAATCGCCGTTGGGTAATCGTAAACGAAGAATGGTTTGCCGAAATCTTCAGCTAAAACCTTCTCGTCCTCGTAACCTAAATCAGTGCCCCAGGTTAACGCTGGATTTTTCACTTTAAGCCTATTGATTGCTTCAGCGTAAGTTATGCGTGGAAACGGAGTTTTCACCGCTTTCAGCTTATTTATGTCCGCGCCTAACTCTGCAAATTCCTTTTGGCATTTATCGCCGATGCTTTGGCAAACATGCGCCATTAAGCCTTCTTCAAACTTCATCAAACCATTCATGTCAGCGAAGGGCCATTCGCCTTCGATGTGCCAATACTCAGTCAAATGCCTGATTGTTCTGCTTTTTTCAGCTCGAAACGACGGCGCGATGCAATAGACATTTTCTAAAGAGTAGATTAGAATTTCAAGGTAAAGCTGAGAACTCTGCGTTAGGTAAAGGTCTTGATCAAAATATTTCAAGCCGAAAAGTGTTGAGCCACCTTCAACTGCGGCGGAAATAAACATTGGAGGTGAAACCTCAGTGAATTCTTGGCTTTTAAAGTATTGGCGTGCTGCTTCTAACACATCAGCTCGAACCTTCATGATTAAGTTCATTTTTCTGCTGCGGAGCCAAAGGTGACGCATGTCGCGGATGAATTCTTCGCTTTTATCTTTCGATATAGGGAAGGTTTCTGCCAAACCGATAATCGTTATGTTTTCTGCGCTGATTTCATATCCGCCAGGGGCGCGCTTGTCTTGTTTAGCGGCGCCTTCAAGCGAGAGTGCAGATTCAATTGTTAATTTCTGTGCCTCGTTCCAGCAAGGGCTAGTTTTTTTAACAGTACACTGGATTACTCCTGTTGAATCGCGGATTAATAGAAAGATTAGCTCTTTTCCTTCACGTTTACGGTAAACCCAGCCGCGTAGAGTTACTTTCTGGTCTGGATAGCGTCCTTCTAATACTTCGCCTATTTTTACCAAAGTCATCAGCATTCAACCATTTCCATTTAATACTTATTTTCAAACCTAAATGCCTATCGATTTTAAGCTTTTAACTTTAGATATGCTTGATTAAACGATTTTTACTTTAAAAAGAGCTAGGAGTCTTAGTTTGTTCGAATACTTGTGGGTAAGCTTAGGTTCGGGCAGGCAAATTATACGATGAAAGAGAAAGTGCCCAGAACACAGTTGATGTTTACAAGGAACATTTCAAAAGGCATGGAACCGTTCTCGAGCAATAATCATATATGAAAATATCATACCAAAGGATGGGTTTCCAAAACAAACGATAAAACATTAATGTTAAATGCCGTTTCTCTCTAAACTCAGCAATTTAGCGTTAAAAATCCTTTACGTTTCTTTGATGATAGGCTCGTAAACCCTCCAAAATACAAAAACAGAAAGAGGTATTGCAGCCGCCGCGTCTCCGCGGAAAAGCGCTGACAACTTCATTATGCTAATGCAATCGGCTCAAACATATTTAAATTAAGAGCGATAACTTTTGAACAGCTTCACTCGCTCGAAACTGCTTTATGACGGTACTTTTTAAGGTAGAGTATTGTACCTGCGCCAACCAAGATGATGGCTGCTCCTGAAGCTGCGGCAAATGCAGTTGGGAAAGGCTCTTGCTGGGATTCTGGCGGAATAGTTCCATATCCGAAAGGCGTATACTGTTCGTTCGTCGAATAATCACCAAAATAGCCAGGGATATTGTCGAGATGGTCAGTAAAACCACCGATAAAGTACAGCATGTCATTTACAACGGCAATAGCTAGGTATTGGCGGTTGACAGGTGGATCAGCGCCAAGTGTCCAACTGTTATTCTGGGGATTGTAAACTTGAAGATAAAACCCGTCGTACACGTAAATCCGCTTGGGCGCCATAACTCCAGTTGTCGCAGCTGCCGCAGCTGCAACACCATTTGCCCCACCAGCGCTGATGTTTACAGGTGTGGGCGCGCCTTCACTCCACGTATTTGTTTTAGGGTTGTAAATTTGATTGAGCCCTGATCCGATAATGTATATTTTATTATTTATTACTGCTGAAACATAGCCATTTGTGTTCGGCATCGGCGCTTTTGTGGACCATGTGTTACTTGATGGGTCGTAAACTTCGGTTACGTTTAATGGCTCGACACCTTTATTGTAACCAAGATTCGGATTCACTCCTCCTATTAAGTAGATTTTGCCGTCTACAACGTTAGCTTGCAAGCCGTACCTGCCTGTGGGCATGGGTGCTTTGGTTTCCCAAGAATCAGTTGCTGGATCATAGACTTGGCTCACTCCGGTGCTGCCTGTGGGTATTCCGCCTATACAGTAAATCTTATTTTGGTAGGCAGCTATAGCAAAACTTTGTTCAGGTATGGGCATAGGTGCTTTTGTAGTCCAAGTATCTGTTTCAGGATCGTATTCTTCGTTTGCCCCAATGGGTCCACTTCCTCCGATAGCATATATCTTCCCGTTAACTTCAGCTACTCCTAAATATCCTCTTGCCGTTGGCATCAGTGCCTTCGAAACCCAAGAATTCTCAGTCACACTGGCGCCAAAAGAAGGCTTAGCAATGAATAAGCAGGACCCCATAAGGAAGACGAGAACAAGCACCAAGCAGAGACTTTTGCTCATAGTTCCACTCTTATTTCGCTAAGGCTATTTTTTGATATAAGCCTTTTTGTCAAGATTTCTTGACTAACCAGCTACTTTTTAGTCGAAGTTTCTTGACTAAGCAACCCTTCGCTTAAACTTTTTACTTACAGTGACCATGAGGAACGCTTGATTTCAAAAATGATTGGTTTATTTTCTCCCGCAATTCTTAAATCGCCCTTGCAACGAGCATATTTGGATTAAGCAAAATGCAAGGCTCTCGCTGAAGGAAACTACAAACTTAAAGCATTGAAAATTTCGGCTATTGCAATCTTTAGTGTTGTAATAGTTGAGGTTTCGGTAGGCTTAATTGTTAACAGTTTAGCTATACTCAGCGACGGCTTGCACGCATTACTTGATGCCGTATCAACTATTATGTTATTTTTTGCGGTTCGCGCTTCAATCAAGCCTCCAGACGAAGAACATACTTACGGGCATGAGAAGTTTGAAACTATAGGCGGACTTATCGGTGGCATAGTCTTAATTGCCGTGGCATTCTTGATTTTTTACGAAGCCGCACTAAGATTGATAGAGAACATGCCCAAGATTGTTGCAAGCGTAGAGTTTGCAGGTTTCATCGCCATCGGCTACGCTCTTTTTATTGCTTCTTTAAGAGTTACGGTTTTCAGGAAAACTCAGCACATTGAAAGTCCCTCTATGAAGGTTGGTCTTTACGATGCTATTTCAGATTTAAGCTCAACTTTGATAGCTCTGCTGGGGTTTGGCTTAGCTACCTTAGGCTTTTTTTACGGAGATGCCGTAGCATCAATCTTCCTTGGAATTATGCTTAGTTATTTGAGCTTTAAACTTGTGAAATTCAGTGTTATGGAACTAAGCGACACAGCATCAAAGGAGCTTGTTCAAAAAACAAGAAAAGTAATTCTTTCAAATGAGGGCGTAGTGAAAACCGAAAACCTCAAAGTCCGCAAAGTAAGCTCTAAAATCTTCATTGACGCATCCGTACAAGTTTCAAGTATCATGAGCTTGGAAGAAGCGCATTCTTTAGCCTCAAAAATAGAGGCTGACTTGAAAGTAGCCCTTGGCAATGTTGACGCCACAATTCATATTGAGCCATCTGAAAAAGAGACTAAAATGGAACAGCTAGTTGAGAAACTAGCGACGGTTGAGGGCGTGAAAGAAGTGCATGAAATCTCAACCATCTACATTGGCGGTAAACTCTATATTACCTTGCACGCGTACGTGAACCCTGAATTGTCAGTTGAAGAAGCGCATAACATTGCTGAAGCTATTGAGCGAAGAATACATGCAGAAATAAAGCCGCTTGAAAACGTCACCGTGCACGTTGAACCTTCAGGCGTGGCGGTTCCAGCCGCCGAAGTAAATGAGGCTCAACTTAGAAAAGTCGTTTACGAAGTTGCCAAAAGCATCGCTGGTAATCTGCGCATTAAACGGATAGTAACATACGCTTCCGCAGGGAAACGTTACATTAACATAGACTGCTGCATCACCAAGCAGGTTCAAATAAAGGAGGCACACAAAATCGCTTCACAGGTTGAAAAAGAAACTAAGGAGCGTTTTGCAAACGCAGTTGTCACTGTGCACATGGAACCAGAATGCGAATAAAATTCCCTAAAAACCGTTTTTTCAATTAAAAATTTAACTTGACAAATTGATTTCGAGTGTTTTAAAAAAACAAAAAAGGAAGGGGCAAATTTACTTTCTTTTGCTGTATGCGTATGTTCCGAAAGCGATCAGTACTGTGACTAATACGACAGCTATGATGATTGTAGCTTCAGTTGAAAACTCACTTACTGTAGGCGTCGGTGAAGTAGTAGTGCTGATGGGACTGAATACTGGTTGGTAAGTGTAGGTGTTTCCGTAACCGTGATTCACATTGTACGGGTTATCTGTGGGAGTATCTGTGAATGAGTATGCACCGTGAGTAAGTGGAGAGCCTCCAATGATCCAGTTGTGAAATACCCAGCCGCTGTCTGGGGTTGCCGTTAAGTTAAGATTGGCCGCATTAGCCAAAGCATATGTTCCTGGTGCAGGGGTTGTTGTTCCTCCCACTGCAGCCAAGACCACGACGATGGCGTTATTAGATGTACTTGAAGTGGCTGGTGAAATATAATTTATTGGCTGGAACATTGCCTGTACAGCGTAGGCGCTCTCGGAAACGGTGATTACGAGTGGGTTATCGGCGAAAGTGTTGGCTCCTGCAGCGCTGGCAACCGCCCAATTCACGAATTCAAAGCCAATGCCCGGGTTCGCTGTGATTGTAACAGCCGTGCCGTCAGTATAATTGTAGGTTCCTTCGGTTGGATTTGTTGTTCCGCCTACTGAGGCATAGATGACTACAGTGTCTTGTCCTTGTGCTTTCACGCTTTGGATACCTGGATTTGTAGCCGCTAGTAAGAGTGCTGACGCTAGTAGAATCAAAGCAAAAACTTGGAAGGTTTTATTAGATTTTAACAATTTTTGTTATCTCCCTAAAAATTTAGAATGCTTACTTCTTTGAAGAAGTGAATTTGATATATTTAACTATGTGACTGTAGTGCAACAACAACATAACGCTTGGAATTTTTGAAACCACTGGAGTAGAGATAGCAAAGTTGAAGTTAATTAGCGCATAGACACTTTAATGCTTATCATTATATACTAGCTTATGTAAATGGTTAAAGGTGCTATGAGAATGCTATCTCACTCAGCCATAGTTAAACTGAAAGCTATTCTCGTTATTGACCTTATTATAGTAGGTGCAGCCGCAGGAGTCTACTTTTATCTTCAAAACGAAGGCATGATAGCAGGTGCAACTAGGCCAGCTGAGTTTACTCTAAAAAACTTAATCATCAGCCCAGGTGAAACAACCGCTGGTAACGCCGTACAAATTTCAGTTAACGTAACAAATATTGGCGATTTACAAGGTAACGAAACGGTAAATTTTGAAATCAATAATGCCGTAAAGAACACAGAGAACGTGTCACTTGTAGCAGGCTCGTCTCAAATCGTCCAGTTTACAGACATCGAAACTTCACCTGGCAATTATAGTGTTAAAGTTGGCGATTTGACTGGAAACTTTATCATTAACCCTGCTCCGCCAGAATCAAGTAAAATAGTGTTGTCCAACTTGAGAGTTGATCCATGGGAGGTTTGGGCAAATCAAACAGTTACTTTAACTGCAACTGCGCAAAATCCCACCACAGAAGCTGATAATCTTACAGTTAAAGTAGCAGTTGATGGTGCAGTGGTCCAAACTGAAGTTATTCAATTGGATGCTGGAATAACCCAAACCGTCGAATTCAATGTTACTGCAGGCGCAACAGAAGGACGATATAACGTCACAGTAAACAGTCTTCCGGGGTTATTCACAGTTGTAGAGACTGGGTACCATACGCTTATGGTTAACAGGTCAGGTGGTGGTCCGAAACCGTTACCCTTCACATTAGACGGGCAAGATTATGGCACTCCATATACTGCGCTATTGCCAGCAGGAGAACATACTATATCTGTACCAAGCCCTTATGATGTTGGAACTGGCGTCGTAGGATTTTCCTATTGGAGCGATGGAAATACTAATCCGACAAGAACCTTTACATTAGATAAATGGACAATATTAGTTGCAACCTATTACGTAATCAGCGGATACGCATCATGCCCATCACTCTTCATCTGGAACGGCACAGGGTACTCTTATGTCACTGATGTAGCAAACTCTGGCTGGCTAGGATACATAGGCTCCATAAACCAAAATGGCAATATCATCTTTAGTGGAGGAAACCCGTGGGATTACGTAAAACTTGACAAAAACCTGCTAGCAACACAAACCATCAATGGTAACAGCTACTACGAGATGGCTCTTTCACAGCAATGGGATGAACTGTTCTACTTAGACGCAGCTTCTTTGGTGGTTGTTGACCATCCAGTAGGCACAGATGCTTATACAACCATGACTAATTATCTTAACAAAGGTTCGACAGAACAGATTTACACTGTAAACACAACTAACATCTTGTCACCTATCGCAGCAACCAACGAAAAAGGACAAAACGTCCTTCCAGACATCTTAAAACAGGACGGCGTTTATACGCCTGGCAGCAATGGAAATCAAAGCCCATCATGGAACAATATAACGCTAAACCAGTTAACACTTGACCTTGGTAATCTATCTTCGGCTCAACAGATAAAACTTGTAATTACTGGAATTGTTGATTGGGGACCATACCAATCCTATAACAATTGGATAGACCAGTTCAAGGCTGCAGCCGCCCAAGGACTTGTACCAGATGGCACACCGATTACACCGGCTCCGTACATGGAAATAAAAGCCGCAAACGGCAGTTGGGTGCGCGCTCCACAAGACAGGCAGATACCGATACCTTCAGACTCCAACCCTAGAACTTTTGTCGTAGAATTAACAGGACTATTCCCCAAGGGCATAAGTGATTACCAAATAAGAATAACCAACTTCTGGAACGTGACCTATGACTACGTCGGAATAGACACAAGTACTCAAGAAAACATAACAGTGCAAAAAATCAGTCCTACTGCAACTCTCAGCCAATTCTGTGTTACCAACTCTACTTCGTCTGGAAACTTTACAAGATATGGTGATGTTACAGCGCTAGTTCAAAACGCAGACGATATGTACGTAATTGGAAGACAAGGTGACCTAGTCACTCTCGAATTCCCAACCGCCAACCTAACAGCACCTGCACCAGGCATGGAAAGAGACTACTTCCTATTCATAGCCTGCTGGTTTAAAGACCCACCAGGACAATGGGGTTACGGATTCACTTACACCGTTGACCCGATGCCTTTCATGGCTATGAGCGGATTCCCATACCCAGCGAATGAAAGTTACCCCTATGACGCCGCACACTTAGCATATCTCAAACAGTACAACACAAGAGAAATACCAGCTTCTTAAGGCACATTTCTCTTCCTGGAAGCTGCATTTAAAAGGTAAAAAGATATGCAGGCAAAAAAAATGTAAGCTTTAAATTGATTCGCCTTTATTATTTGGGTTAACAAAAATTGGATGAGCACCTGCATGTCGTTAATACCTCAAATCTCTAACCCGTATATAGGAGCGTTTGCCGGTGGACTATTATATGGATTAGTTGTTTGCACCGCATCCTGTCTCCCTTATATTGCAAGCTACATTGCAGGTATCGGCGCTGGATTCCGTAAAGGCATCGGCGTAACTTTAATTTTTAGTGGGGGACGGGTTGCTGGTTACGCGTTGATTGGAGGGTTAGTCGGTTTATTCAGCGGCTTATTTCGATTGTTTGTATCTAACGCGGCTATTTCTCCCTTTCAAATGTATTCTTCACTTGCCTTCGGCATTGTAACTATAATAATTGGCGCTAGTGTGCTTGTAAAATATCGAAAACCATGCGAATGCAGTTCAGCTGACACCAAAAGCCTAGTTGCAAAAGCTAAAACAGGCAGGTTTGGGTTTGATTTTGGCGCTTTTTCGCTTGGTTTAAGCAGAGGATTAATCATATGTCCCCCGCTCGTAGCGCTCTTGATTTATTCCTTGCCGTTTTCAAACCCCATTGGCAGTGTAGCTTTAGCAGTCATGTTTGGCTTGGGAACCGCTCTATCTCCCATATTGCTGTTAGGAGGAGTTACGGGTTGGCTTCTTAACAAGGCACCGTTATTTAGGAAGTGGGTTGCGTTAGGTGGCGCAGGGATATTGATACTGCTTGGAATTAGCACATTGATAAGCTCGGTAATCCACTTATAATATCAAAATGGCGAAAAAAGAATGGATTGGGAAATCGTTGGCGACATACTAAGAATCGCAGTGCTTGCAGGCCTTGGAGTAGCGGGGGTGCTCGCCATTTTGATTTGGAAGAAAAACTTAGCAACAAGAATAACCTACATGAGACTAGTAATTCAGGCGGTTGCTTTTGCATCACTTTTTTACTTTTTCACCTTTACCGTCCCACTTCTTTACGTGCTGATTGCTATTTTTGCAGTGACTATTGTTATAGGTCGGCTGTACTGCGGATGGATCTGCCCATTGGGCTTTGTCATGGACCTAACCATTCTAGTTAGAAAGGCGTTAAAAATCCGTTACCGAATCCTTCCTGATAGACTAAACAATATACTGCACAAATCAAGATACGCAATATTACTGTTTTTCCTGTTTGTGCCCACTGCTTTATGGCTGGTTCAGCCGCCTCCAAGTATGGCTGTCGCAGTTATGGAGACGCAGCTTTTAGCTGGTCCATTTAGGCCATATAGTATTCTGATTGACCCTCTGATACCGTTCGTTGTGCCGTGGACTAATGCGGCGGTAGCTGTTTTCCAGATTAACTTGACTTATCCCTATGTTCAAGAAGTTCTCACTTATCTAGGCCAAAACATTGGTCAAGCAGTCGCTATTGCTTTTGTGGGTTTGACGCTGGCAGGTTCATTCTTTGTGAGACGTTTTTGGTGCCGCTTCTGTCCAACCGGCGCCTCATTAGCGGTGGTGAATAGGTTTAAGGGTTTTAAGTGGGCTCCTCTCCTTCATATTGAAAAAGACGAGGAAAAATGCACGAAATGTGGCGTTTGCAAGAGGGTTTGCCAATCGCAAGTAACTGATGTGTATGAGCAGAAGGGAGGAAAAATTAACACTTCAATGTGCATGCTATGCCTACGGTGTGCGGAAATGTGCCCGTATGAGGATACGTTGAAAGTTAAGTTTGGGAATAAGACACTATTTAAGTCAAGAAACTGGTTAGAACCGTCAACAAGTGAGTGAAGGGAAGAATGAAGAGCGAAAAAGTAGAAAAAAAGTTCATGCCTGAAGTTCCAAGGAAAGAAATTGACGAACTAAGAAACACAATAAAAACTGCTTCTGAAAAGATAATTGCTGACAACATTGAACGCATGAAGAAAGCTGACCCTAACAGGCCCCAAGCAATGAAATATTTTGATGAGATGGCAAACTTATTTGGTCAGCGCCAAAAAGAAATTGCGGCTGAGAAGGAGAAAGGCAAGAAAGTTATTGGTTACATGTGTTTGTTTGCTCCGACAGAGTTGATTTTAGCAGCAGACGCCATTCCAGTCCGAGTGAATTCAGGTTGGTATGATACTTCCAAGCTTGGCGACAGGGTTGTGCCAGTGGAGGTTTGTCCAGTTATTCGTTCAACTATAGGCGCGAAAATGATTGAGCTGTCACCTTTTCTTGAGCTGAGCGACGCTTTGATCAGTGTTTTAACATGTGACGGAATGACTAAGCTTAGTGAGATTTTAAGTGATTACAAAACGATTTGGGGAATGAATATTCCAAGGGTTAAAGATTCAGCCCAATCACTTCGCTTTTGGAATGATGAAATAAGACACATGAAAGCGCAGATTGAAGAGTTTACTGGCAACAAAATCACTCGTAAAAGCTTGAAAGAGGCTATTGAACAGACCCAGAGGGCAACAAAAGCGTTCCGTCGCTTGCAGGATTTGCGTAAGGGTCCACCGGTAATTATGGGCAGAGACGCTATGCTTGTTAATCAAACGTACTTGTGGGACGATAAAAAGCGGTGGACAGAGAAAACTGAGGCATTGTGTGATGAGCTTGAGCAGAGAGCGCAAAGGAAAGAGTGGGTTTGTTCACCTGATACTCCGCGGGTACTAGTTACGGGTACTCCAATGTTTTGGCCTGATAACTGGAAGCTTCCAACGTTAGTCGAGGAAGCTAATCCTAAGGGCATTATTGTTGCAGACGAGCTCTGTTCAGGCGAAAGAATTCTCAACGACCCAGTTGGCGTAGACGAATGGACAATGGATGACATGCTGAGTGCTATTGGAGAACGATACTTGATGGCTTCCACTTGCCCCTGCTTCACGTCTAGCGATGGAAATGAAGATAGAATTAACTGGTTGATAAATAAGGTTAAAGAATGGAATGTTCAAGGCGTTATTTACTATGTAGTGCGCGGTTGCATGCTCTACGGCATGGAGTACACCAGAATTAAGAAAGCTCTTGACAAAATAAATATACCCGTGTACTATCTTGACACAGATTACACTAGGGAAGACGTGGGACAAATGAAGACGCGTGTTGAAGCGTTCCTTGAAATGTTAACGGCAAGAGTGGATTTCTAAAGGTGATTTCGTGATTACCGTTGGAATGGATTTAGGCACTCAAAGAGTAAAAGCGGTAATCCTAAAAGACGACGCTGTTGTATCAAGAGGACAAGCTTTCTCAGGGTTCGATCCAACCAAAGCCGCCGAACAAGCAGTGGATGAGGCACTGAAAAAGGCAAACCTGAAAATATCTGATGTGGCTTATTTTGTTGCTACTGGTTCAGCCATGGAAATGGCGCCTTATGCCAAAAGCACCGTAAGCATGATGGGCGCTGATGCTAAAGCAGGAGTCTACCTTTTTCCGAAGGCTAGAACGATAATTGATGTTGGCGCCGAAGAAGCAAGAGCCGTCAAATGCGACGAGAAAGGTCTCATGGTTGATTTTGTCGTTAACGAACGCTGCGCCGCTGGTGCGGGAGCTTTCATTGAGGCGATGGCAAGGGCTTTAGAGGTGAAATTGGAGGAAATGGGTCCGCTGTCGCTTAAGGCGGAACGGGCAAGCCCCATAAACGCTTCCTGCGTTATCTTCGGTGAATCCGATGTTGTGTCGCTGATTCACCGCCAAGAGTCTAAGCCTGAAATTGCAAGGGCAGTTTTTGATGCAATGGCTGACCGAATTTCATCTATGGTTCACAGGTTAGGGGTAAACCCTGACGTGGTTCTGGTTGGCGGTATAGCAAAGGACGTTGGTTTTGTTGCATCGCTAAATCGAAAGTTAGGTGTTAACGTGTTGATTCCCGAGTTTCCAGATTTTGCTGGTGCTTTAGGTGCAGCTCTTGCAGCGGCAAGCCGAGCTAAGGAGGGGCAAAAATGAAAGAGCCAAGCACAATTAAGGATGAGGTTGAGTTTTGGCGTTGGCGCGAGTACCATCGTGTAGTGCAGGGCAAGAAATGGACAAACAAGGACATAATCACCGCAGGTGTTGATGTTGGTTCAGTCAGCTCCAAAGCAGCCATAATGATTAATGGTGAAGCTTACTCTTGGGGAATAACACGAACTGGCTCTAACAGTCCTGAGAGCGCCAAGAAAGCTTTAGATTGGGCGCTGGAGGGAACTGGGCTTAAGGTAAGTGACCTCAAATATATTGTTGGCACGGGTTATGGGCGAGTTAACGTTCCCATGGCAAACAAAGCCGTAACGGAAATTGCTTGTCATGCTAAAGGCGCAAATTATATTTGGGGACCCAGCGTTCGAACCGTGCTGGATGTTGGAGGACAAGACATCAAAGCCATCCGCAGCGATGAAACAGGCAGAGTGGTTTCTTTCTTGATGAATGACAAATGTGCAGCTGGAACTGGCAGAGGCATGGAAGTTTTCGCTGATTTACTAAAAATTTCCATTGAAGAAATTGGTGAAATCTCATTAAAGGTGGACGAGGAGCCGCCGCCGGTAAGTTGCACCTGCGTGGCTTTTGCGAAAACCGAAGCCATGGGGCTCTTGCGTAAGGGCTGGTCTAAAGAGATGGTTTTGGCTGCTTACACGCGAGCCATGGCGGTTCGCATGGCTAACTTAATCGATAGGGTAGGTTTAGAAAAAGAATTGGTGATTACGGGTGGGCAGTCGAAAAACATTGGGGTTGTCAGCAGAATAGAGGTTGTTTTGGGCGTGAAGTGTTTGCCGATGCCTAATTGGCGGGAAAACGGGTTAGACCCGATGATTGCGGGTGCGTTGGGCGCGGCGCTTTTTGCTAAGGCGCTGTATGAGAAGGCGCAAAAAACAGACGGAAGGGGTTGATGGATTATTATTACGCATTATGGCTACAGCAATGGGTCAGGCGATTACTACATAACTATCGACACAGACAAGTGCAACGGCTGCGGCAAATGCGTTAAGCAATGTCCTCAATCAGCACTTCAGCTGGAAACCATGCTCATAGACCTTGAGGATAAGACCGTTGCATCCGTTACGGAGGAGCACCGGAAAAAAATAAAGTACACCTGCTCTTCCTGCAAGCCCGAAACCAATAAGGCTCCATGCGTGTTAGCCTGCGATAATAAAGCAATCAACTGCACATGGAAGCCACAATAACTCATTTAGTCCTAACTTTTCATTAGTTTTTAATATTTTTTACAATAAAGCTTTTGACTAAACTTGTTTAGTGCGTTTAACAAGCGTTTAAGGGATGAGTTGCTTTGTCAAGGTTTCTTGACCCCACGGAAACCAATCCGCAGGATTGTAAGCATGCTGAAGAAGACAAGGACGCTTTTCATTAATCAGCCTGTTAGGCTTCTTTTCTGGATTAAGCTGCAAAAAGGGACCGCTCAAGTCTCAAATCAGACACAGAAACAACATATAACAATATTGCTTTAAAAGAATGACTGGATTTATCACGCTTTTTCCGTTGCAATGTACTTTCAAACGAGCATATGTCTGCTGTCCACTTAAGGATCAGAGAAAGCGTGGCGATGCAAAGGCGCCATGTCCGCTATGAGGCTCCAGTGCAGCTTAGGTTCGGGCACAAAATATAGCTTCCCCTGAAACTCTGAGATATTTCTGATAATGCAATAACTCATAGCATCCTTTTCGTGTATTGCCGTCAGAATCGGTGCATCTTCAACCTTGATGAACTTCAGACCCAATTGAATCAAGTCTTTAGGATTTGCATATGTCTTTACGTATGCAGGTCCTTGGGAGGAGTGAATAACGTATGTCTTTATTGGAATTATTCCAAACAATCGTAAGCAATCTATAACAAATCTTCTAAACTCGCTTTGCTTAGCGAGGGTAATGAACGAAGTTGGCGGATCTTCAGATTCATTTAAACAAATGATGGTATCCAGTATACCGATGAGAAAATACCTCAAGACCGTAGTATTTGACTGCCGAATGAATCTTGGGATATTCGTTTGAGTTATTTCTCTGCAAGCTTGAGCCAGAGGAACGCAGTCAACTCGGACTTTTTTTCCTCCATCAAGGTAATAGACCTTATGTGGAATGAATTGTTCCTTCAATGCCTCTGAGCACAACTTGGCAACTTCATAAGCGTGGTTTGGACTAAGGTCTTTTATGATTACTTTATCCTCAAATTTTTGAGACCTAACTTGGGTGCCCAAAATGTATGCTATTTTGCTATCAATTCGTAGAGGCCCTGCTTCAGATTCCACGAAGATCGGCTTTCCGTCATTCATTAATTCTTGAGTTTCCTGCGGAATATTATAAGTTTCAATAATTTCACCCACCGTTAATTCGGAAGCCCTTTTAACTCCTCCCACGGCAAAAACCTCAGAATCTTTTGAAATTAGAATCTCATTTCCGTCCGTTGTTATTCTAAGTAATCGATCAAGACCGGGTCTCTTGCTTACCGATTCGAGAATGGACCATGAGGGTTTTCCTGATTCTAGTCCAAGTAATTTGTCCCCAGGGCTCAGTTCGTTAATTTTGGTCAGACCTTGGCGCGCCCAAACAAAGCCTTCTCCGCTGAGAAGAAACCCAGTCCTAGCCATGTTTTATTTCCACATTGTTTTATTTAGGTTGAGAGATAATAGTCTTATTCCTAAAATTCATGCACGGAGTCAAATTATGTATTTCAAAAGTTGGCCATTTAGAATGGTGCCGGAGCGATCCCCTGATATCTGGGCGGATAGAAAGAAATTATTTGAAGAATTAAAAATGTCGTTTGCCGACACAATAGAAAAGAAGAGGTCGACGCTGCTATGCGTTTGGGGCTATGTAGGCGCGGGTAAATCTCACTCTCTACTTCATTTCAAAAACTCATTCGAAAAAGAGGGAAAGAATACGGTTGTTTATTCACCTCTGCCCAAAGAAATGCGCAGATTTGCAGATTTGTACCAACAGGGATTTTTTTCAGCTATGAACCCAATTGCCCTCGCCAAGGTCGCCGCCGATATCTGGACGAAACTGAATCCCAGCGGAGTAAATTTAGATGAAGAGATGAAGGCCATCGAAATCGTCACAAATGAAATAGCTTGCGGGCGGATGGACATTGCCAACGTCATTCTAGCTCTTGGAAGAAGTGTCGCAACGTCAAAGTCTGTTAGAGACCCAATTTGTTTGCTTTCGCAGGCTTGGCTTTCCGGAGAGCGCCTTTCCAAAAGATATTTATCGGTTCTGGGCGTTTCAGCAAATCTAACTGACGATTCGGATTTTGTCAAAGCAGCATCTTCTATTGTCAGAATGTTAACTTATCAGGATGATAAATGCCACGAGTATTGCTCTTTAATTTGGGTGCTAGATGATTGCCATTACTTTGCCGAAATAAGAAAGCAAAGTCAAAATAACTTTGTTGCGATACAACAAGGAATACGTGATATGTTTGACCTCTGCCCCGATAATCTCTCACTTGCCCTCTCCTTTGCTTCTGGTAGTTTCTCGGTTATGAAAGATCTCCTCATTCTGGACCTGCAAAGCAGGGTCTCGCGTACAATTCAAATCCCTCCGCTTACGTTTGAAGAAAGTCTCGAATTCATTTCGGACTTACTATGCAATAAAAAATTCCAGAACGAAAAAGTGGAGGACAAATACTATCCATTCACCAAAGAAAGTTTGAAATTGACAATTCAATTAATATCAAAACAAGGGGATGATTTGACCCCGCGCAATCTTATGAAATACTTCGACTTTCTGACTTCACGGGCACAAGATGAGATCTATCCAAACAAAATAACACCAGAATTTGTTCAAGCTCATTTCCCAACAGTTCCACAGGATTAGTTTAGGATAAAACTGTCTTGACATAATCGTTGCTTAACACTAGGTAGGTAATAACTCCATAGTTGTCTCTGTGAAATCTTACATCTTTCTCCGAAGCTTGGTGCATTTTTTCTACAACTGATCGGACATCTTGAGGCTCACAAACCTTCTTAGCAAATACTTGTAAGTTAACACAAACTATATCAGAAATCGCGTCAATGAAGGCTAGCCGGTATACGTCATCGCGACAAGACTCGTAAGCTTTAACGACTTCTTTTTGTATTAGGACAAAGTCTGTTTCTAAACTAACTCTGGGGAAACTGAAACCATACATCAAGGCAGCGGCTGAAAAAAACCCTCCTTCATGCGTTGAGAGTATGCGGTCCACAGTTTGGGCATTCATAAACTCCTTCAAAAAGGCCTCTACTCGATTAATGTTGTTTTCAAACTTTGGACGATAGACAACTCTCTCACTGCTTGTTAATGCAGCCTTCTTCATTCTATTATCCTTCATTCTTAGACCTTCTGCGACAGCGGTTCTATTCATGGGTGGAGGGCTTCTCTCCAGGATACCCAAATCCACCAATATATCCAAATGGGGAGTAACTCTTTGTTTCCTGATATGCTCCAAAGTTTTGCCGGTTGCTCGAGGGTTTCCTGTCAGGAATCTGCTGCTTTTCATAAGCTCTTGCATTTCGCTTCTAAGCTTGCTGTTCTTTGTATACAACAGTGATTCTTTGATGATGCTGTTCCACATTTGTTCAACCTGTTTTCCTTGAACCAGTTCCGCAAGTTTGATTTCCCCTTCTGAATTGAGCTTGTTGACAAGATAGAGCAGAGCAAGACCATCGGCGTCAAGGTAATATTTCAAGAAAGCAAGTCTGTCTTTTTCCAGAAGCCTTAGGTCGTCAGGTAGCCCTGAAGGTATTTGAGGCGATATTTCGTTGAGAACATATCCCCTGGCACCCCACCTGTTCACGATGCCTTCGTTGTACACATCTTTCTCAAGAACCCTAAGCTCTATTGCTGTTTGAATTATGTATGGACACGCTCTCTCAGGGATTGGAAAAAACATTTCTCGACGCAGTTTTTGGTGGACAAGAATTGCCAGATTGTTAATTGAAATTGATTCACGTGGCTTGGTACATTCCTTAATCAGCGCAGATACATAATAAGGTCGTTCAGCACTTTCATGAGTATTGTATATGAAACCTTTCTTGTTAATATTCAACCCCGCCATGTGTGGTAGCTCTTGGTCTTACCTTAACGAGAAAGACTCTGTTGACGTTTACGCAAGATATGATGGCGTAGCCTATTTTGAGGTCGCGGACCATGTTTTCGAAGACATGGGCGTCAACTTTTTTTCTTTCGATAGCAACGGTCTTTGGCACTGATGTATTCAGCATACCTTCAGTCACTTCCAAATCACTCGCCATAGTAATGGCATGAACAACTAGGATATCCGCATTTCTTCTTATTGCTGCATCAAGTCCTGATGGTTGTTGAGTTGTAACCGCAATAGAAAGCCCGATATTGCGCCCTTCATTCACATATTTCTTAAGAGGTTCTTTTGAACCGATTATTCCGTTTTGAGGAATGTAATTATGCGCCTCATCAATTAGAATCCAACCTCTCGGTAAACCATTTTCCACGAGTTTTTCCAGGGTTACTGAATCGGCATCAGGTGTTTGTTCCTGACTCTTTTCAGAAAGGCTAAGTTGCTTCTTCTTTATGGCCAGCCTTTTTTCGCATTCAACCGTTTCCCCGCGAATTTTCATAATTTTTTTGATCAAGAGCCCGATTATTAATCCTCTAATTTGCTGATCAAGGTCCCGTAATAGCAAAATTGTTATTTGGCCTTTTCTAAAAATGTCTCTTACATCGGTTCCTGTACTTGAGAAGAATGGAGACCGTTCTACTGCTTTTAGATATCGTCTTACCGCTTCAATAGTTTGAGTGGCAAACCTCAAAATTTCTTTGTCCCTGCTGAGGCATTGGAGAAGGTCAGAAACAGAATAATTGTGGTTAGGTTTTACGAAAGATCCTGCCCCTGTGTATCCGTCAATAGCCACTTTTTCATGCAATTCCGTCAGTAACTGGCCCATTGGATCCAATATGGGATCAACACCGAAGAGTGCTGCCCAATCTGACCCTTCAAGGTCAGATGGTTTCAGTGCAAATTCTTTGTAATGTTGAGGAGTATACGGTTTTTTTAGCCCCCTAGGATAAAAGCACACAACATTTTTCATTGGTTCAGGTTTTAGACCCCATTTTTCAAGTTCCTTCAATTGTTCTGAGTCTGTTGCTCCGCTTTCCATAGTCCAGAAAATGTTGAGAGTGTCCAAAATGAGGATAGCTTGCTTAGAATCACCAACATGAAATGTATCTGAGCCCAAACCTTCCGCTAACGTTCCTAATGTGAAGCTTTTTCCGCCCCTTCGTTTTCCTATTATGTATATTACATGGGCGCCTTTAGTGTCAAACCAAACATTCTTTCCCATTATCCCATCGAATTCTGCGATCTTCCCAAAGAAGATTGCATCCGGGTTTTTTTCCTCGCTAATCAGTCCCGCAATAAGATCTCCTTCTGAACCAAATTGAGCAAGTTTAAGAGGATCGAAAAAGCGGTAACCGTGATCGAAACTTATGGGTTTCTGAGCTATCATAAAGGTTGCAGACCTGTATTTCCGTTCTTATTCTATTTCTTTGCTGGAAACAACGTGCTTTTTCCTTATAACGGCTCTTCCAGCCCCTTTGGACATTGCTCTGGTTATTGCCCTCGGGGTCTTCTTATCGCCGCAAGCAGCTTTGATGGCTTCCACGGCATCTTGCGTAAAAGGATAAAGATCTTCATCCAGAGTTTCATCTGTTTCCTCTTTCGCGATCTTAACCAATTCGCTAATATTGGCAGCAGGGTCCCTAAAGTGTTTCACAAGATCCGTTACAAAAGGAAGCACATCATTGCTTGTCATTGTAGGAATCTCACTGATATCACCTTTCAGTCGGTCTTCCACGGCTTCGCCAATCAGGTCTGGTACATTTGCAGAACTTTCGGCGGAAGCACACAAGAAAACCGAAACATATGACTGCCCAGGCTCGGTAAGCTTTGTGAATGCCGCTTTAAAAGTCTCCTTTGCATCTACCGAAGCATCGTGGATCCTATCGAGTTCATCAAAAACAAGAACAAGAGTTTTGTTTTTCCTTTCCTGCATAAATCGCCCAATCAGAATCAAAATGTCAGCCAGTACTTCTGGGTCTGTCTTAAGGTCAGCTGAAACTCTTAGACTGTCTCTTTCAGAGCTCGAGACTTCCTCTGCTTTAAGCCACCTCCACATTGTAAGAGGATTAAATTCTGAACCTGCTGTTAATATCGTGTAAGAAGCCCTAGCCAAGTCTTCGTAACCAAGAAGCTTGTTAAGTTCCTTTTCCGCTTTGCCCTGCTCAATTATGCCAACGCGTTGGACTACGTTGCTGACTACGCCCCGAAGCAGATCATTTACAATAAGGTCCATACCCATTGAATCCAATACTTTTCTGTAAAGTTCAGAGAAGTTGAGAGATTTCTTTGTCACTGGGCATTCAACGAAAACTACCTCTATATCAAGCCTGACTCTTAGTTCTTCTAGAATATTGTATAGAGTGTGAGTCTTGCCTCCACCAATAACTCCCCAATATAGCTTCTTGGGAGACATCTTACCTGCAAGGTCTACTTCAAGGTTGGTTATCTGTTTCTCTATCTGGACTGATTCTGGTCGGCGAGCATAAAATTTCCTGTCCTCAACGATTTCTCTTGGCCTGAGTATATAGTTATCTCGGGTTAGACCAAACCATTCATGCAGGTTAACATCGATTCTCGACATACAATTCATCCTTTGATATTTCGGTGCTGTGACTATAAATTCGATTAAAGTAGCTTAAGAGTTTTTGCGTCATCTGCTCATCATCAATCCGAATTCCTAACTCAACGTTTCCTGCTTCTGTAAGATTCTCGGATCCAAAAAGAGCACATTGCCAATTTCCTCCGAGTGCACAATACAACTTTGTATGCAATTTCCTTAGTTTAACCATATCAGCATCGTGTTCCTTAAACCATCTTAGTGTTTTCAGGGATTGATTATGCCACGAAGAAGGTGTGCCGCAAATAAGCTCTGAAGGTGGTCTTGTAATAATTCGAAAGTCGATGCCCCCATGACTTTTTCGAGTGGTTTCCTCTAAATCCGCTAGATAATTGTCGCTCAGTCGTATCCAAGGAGAACATATGTATACTTCTTCGACAGCATGTCTGTTTTTGATCATGTTAAGGAAGCATCCGCAAATATCCTGAGTAATCAGAGAGAAGCTGCCTAGCTCGAAGTCTTGAAAGTTGATTTACGACTGAATCAAGAGACGCTCCATTAATAACTTTCGCAAGGAGGAAGGCTTCTCGTCCAATATCAGTCAGCTCCAAATATTCTTTTTGAGGTATACGCCTGATAAATGCGATGTCTAAAAGTTCTCTCGTAAGTTTAGAAGTTTCTTTTGAAGACAAGATTCTGCTTAGTTTGTCAACAATTAAAGACTCGGTTAAGTTCAAATTCTGTTCAAGGAGTCCTAGAAGCTCATATGCCCCTTGTTTTCCAATTACTTGATGGTTCCTGATTCGAGTCATTATTTCACCTGAAACAGACTTAACATCTGAGGACCTCAAATGCAAATAACCAATATCGATGATTCTGCTTATAACTTAGAAATACTGCAGTTATCCAAAACGATAGGATTACAATTCAACCGACATCCGATCGGATCCGTAGCGAAATGCAATACAACTGAAAATCAGACATTTCTGGCACCCCGTGCATTTTGTTGCATCAATGAACCGTTGACCTTCAGATTGCGTAATCGCTCCTACTTTGCAAACTCCTTGGCATGCACCACAGCTAATGCAATTTAGTGCTCTTTCAAGGTAATGGAGTATCTGATCTTCTTTCTCCTCGTTTTTGAACAATATTCGAATACTCTTGCCAACTGTCGAAAGTTCCACATCAGTACCATTGATGACTGATATTGGTCCTCTTTTCTTTATCTTCCCAAATATTTTGAAAAACTCTAAGACATTGCAGACAGTTGAAAGATTGTTAATAGAAAACACAAACTCTTTGCTTGTCGAACAAGGCTTAGAGGCACATACGCTCATTTTACTAACTCTAGACTTTCTAGTTCTCCAGTCCCCAGATTTACTCCATTTATTGTCGACAATGTTCCGTTTCATGGCAAAGTTGTCGAGAATGGAATAAAGCTTGGTTATCAACTCAGGATGTACCCCCTCCAATATCGAGAAATCCCTCAAAGTCTTTGATGGACATGCCCAGCAGCCTATCCTCGAAAATCCGTATTCATAAGCTTTGTTGTACGGGATTTCTTTCCAGAAAATGTACAACCAAACATCAAGGGATGTCCACTTCAATATTGGATTGGCAATGATTTCGTTCGGAGTATATTTCATTTTGCCAACCCGCATGTATTTTCCACGTTTCCCTGATTCGGCCGCTCTTATTCCTCTCACCATTATTACGCCCTCATTGTATCTCTCGTGAAGCAGTTTATTCATCTGCGAGAACTTTTGAGTCTTGCAGCACCACTTCATGAATCTACTAGGCGGACCAATGAGTTTGCAAAGTTCCAGAAAATCATGGCTGGGCCTGACGGAGATTAAGTTCAAGTTCCACAGCTTGGCAAGTTCTTTGGTATATTCCACCGTCTCAGGAAGCTCAATTGTAGTATCCAAGAAAACTACATCAACATCGCTTTGAATTTGCCTTGCTAGATGCAGAGCAACCGTGCTGTCTTTGCCTCCGCTAAAGGAAACCGCTAGAGGAATTCTCGAATTCTCCTCCATCACTTTGCCTATGAAATCACAGGCCTCTCTTTCTTTCTCTTTTAGTATGTGTTCATTAGCTCTTATCATCACTTGGCGGTCAGACCCTTTGAACTCTCCATTCTTTTTTTCCAAAGTCTTCGTTTTTTCGACATACCAATGATTGTTTTCAGGCTCAAAAGCGAGCCTAAGGGATTTGATACCATCAGTTATGATGTATCCAATTACATCTTTGAAATTAATACTCATAGGAAGAAGATTCTGATCTAAACCTTGCTCAGCCAGCAACCCTCTAATTTTCTCTCGTTCAATGTCGAATATTGGTTTAACTTCGCAAGATCTGATGACCTTGCTTTTTGAACCACAAATTCCGCAATCGCCAGCGTCTAGAATTGGAACATTACAATTGTTGCACCACCCCAAGACTGCCATGTTTAACTCTCTTCCTTAAAATTTGAAATGTAGAGTTGCAAAGCCATAGTTACCTCATTAGTCATGTTGCCTCTCAATTTGCCATGCTTCCGAATCACTAATTGCTTGAACTGGCGTAACACCTCTCCGTCAATTTCTGTACTCAACCGTTCTCGAGGTTTCATTTTAATCAATCTTATATTTCAGCTATGACGATTTATGGCTTTCTACATCTTAACTGTTATACTGGTATACCTGCACACATCAAAAGCAAGGTGTTATTAAAAACCTGTAAACGGAGTTTGTAGAAAAAAATTAAACTTATGCCTGCTCAAAGCTGGAAAATATACATAAACCAGCCAAAAAATTCAACTCCAGTCTTTTGTAAGTTATCGAAAATAGCAGCATTAACAGTGTGCAACTTTTCACTCCCAAATAAGTATACTTTTTTCTGCAGCAGCATTCCAACAAGTTTTATGGGTTTTACCATTTTAAGTTGAGGAGGGCACAAAACCTGTTTTGTTCATGCTTTCCGCCTTCAAGACTACTTAGCTCGGGAAAACTCTAAAAACTTGTCTACAACCAACATAACTAAACTTTTCACATGTAGAAAGAGCGCTATTTCATGTTGAAAGTGCGGGAGTTAATTCTATGTTGAACTATGTTGAATTATATTTGGAGCCTATTAGGAGCATATAGTAGACCGGGGGTAGGCTGTTGCGCGCACACACGAACAGTCTTAAGGCAAAGACGCACAAAAAACTAGTTAATCTTTATTCTTTTGTTGTAGCGCACGCTTCTTGCAAGCCTGAAAGCAACAGTGCTCCATGCGTGTTAGCTTGCGTGTCGAAAGCGATTAAGTGCACATGGAATCCTTATTGAATTTTCTTTATCCATAAACAATATACTTTTCTCGGAACATGCATGACTTCATGCTCAAGGCTTCTTTTGCCGAGCTGGATTGTTTGAACAAAACTTTTACGCGAACGAACAAATGTCCCTAGCCTTCATCAGAAGCTGGCTCTAAAGTGTGCACTATTGATTTAGCGTGCGGTTAAGTATCAATCAACTTGGGTAATGCATTAGTTTATAAATTAATAAATCGATAAAAGACAAGACACAACATGACAAACCAAGTTGACTCAACGGCTAAACGTCAGGAATCCATTTTTGAAAGCTACATGACTGCATTTCCCTTTTCTGCGGCTTTTACTTTGCCAGGACTTTTTGAATATCCCTACATTCTCTTGATTGCTATAATATCAAGTGCCGTGTGTGCATGCATCTTGCTTGCATTTTTTGTTCATAGAAGAAAAGCAAAAAGAAAACTCGTCGATTCAGCTGTTCAAGAAAATCAGCCGAAGCCAAAGCCGAAGGGTATTCCCGTAACCAAAGTTGAGGTTATTGATAATACTGTCAAATTTTTTGTTGCAAAAGGATTCCTTAAAAAACGATGGGTTGCCATTAAGGAAATTCCCGTTTACGAAATAACAAGCGTTGAGAATTTTGGGAATGAGCTAAGCGTAACATGGAAGGGTGTTACTGACACGTTTTTCATGAAGGAAAAGGCTGAATCATTAGGTAAATTGCGTGATGAAGTAAACAGAATTCTTGAGGAGCATCAGAAATCGTTGGAGAACAAACAAAAAGCCACTCTAAGAAGGAATGAACTATTAGGGGTAATTAATGCTTCAATAGGCATCATTGATTCATCGTTTGATGTTCTGATTAGTTTGCAAACAAAGCGAATTAACTGGCAACAAGTAGAAGACCACTCTAAAGGTTTTGGGGAGAACTTGAGTTTCACAGGGCAAACGATGCCGCCTTTGAGCTTGGACTTTTCAAATGTCTCTTCAGCCATAAAAAGGCAGGTTCCAAAAGGAACTTCAAAAGAAGCCTATAACATCCTAAAAACGATATATGAATACTTTAACGGCTTAAACCTTAACGATGACCTTAAAGAGAATCAACCGAATTTCCAGAACGCGAAAGCCTTGATTTTAGCATATTACACGTTAAATGACCTTTTACTTGGCAAGGTGGTCGGAGATAAAGAAAACAAAAAAGAGAATACTCAGCTTGAAGTTGTCTTGCAAAACTTGGCTAACGAGACTAACTTTAAAGTTAACATTGACGAGCTTAAGGGCAACATAGATAAAATGGGTCTTGAAAGCGACCGCGAAAGCGTTATCGAAGAGAGCAGAGGAATTTTCAAGGAACAGCTAAAACAGCTTTAATAATAAAACCCTGAGTTCACTTTTTCCCTGTTTCAAAGCAAATCTGCTCAAAGCTAGTAAGTGCTGTTTTTTCTATATTGTTAATAAAAGTTTAAAAGTATGACAATTGTCAACAATTAGCATTTAAATCAAATGAAGGAATTAAATGAAAAAGAAACTTCTCCAAACCTGCCTTCTCCTAACACTATTTGGATTGCTACTAATAACGCCAATAGGAAGAGTCTCAGCCCAAACAGAATGGAATTTACAGGTGAGCAATCTTGCAGGCACCACTGTTACCTATACTTACGATCAACTTAGGGCAATGCCTGAAACTAATGTAAGCGCTAACCTTTATTGTTACGGCAGTCTGGTAACCAGTGGCAACTGGGGTGGAGTAAGCCTTAGCTATTTGCTTCAGCAAGCAGGACTGGACCCGGCAGTAGCTTCAGTTGCTTTTCAAGCTTCAGACGGATACGCAGTCAGCATCCCATTACAGGAGGCCATGCAGTCGAATGTAATCATCGCTTACCAGTTGAATGATTCGCCTCTGTCTGAAATGCTACGTTTGATTGTTCCTGAATATAACGGCAACATGTGGATAGCAATGATTACTTCAATAACCATGAGTACGATCCCGGTGACTATAAGCCAACCAACATATCCTGCCCCAGGACCATTGGCGGGGATACTGTCGTCAAATAACTCAACAGCGCAATCTTCGACTCAGCAACAAACGCCCATACCAACACAACCCACCACTACGCCAAAAAATGAGACCAGCACTGAACCAGTTGCACCTCCAGCAAATGCTACTCAACCTGAACAAAAAGCATCTACGCCTCCAGAAACCAGCCCTGAGGGTTTAGGCTTTCCATTTGCGGTTGCATATGCAATAGCACTTGGGACAACCGTGGCGTTGGTGGCAGTAGGCTACTTTATTCATAAGGACAGGCGTGGAAAAGGTAAATTAGATGTAGTATCGTAAATCGTCATATATTAGAAAAAATAATTGCCAATAAGTATAGGTATGCCGTTGCTGTGATATTACTTGAGAATTCGCTATGTTTATTTATAGTTTCGTATATTGAGTTGTCAGATAGTTGGGGGTAGATAGATTGGCGAAGATTCCGCAATCGAAAGATGAAGCATTAGAGGCTTTAGATTTTATAGTGAACGTGCTCAAAGAGCATGAGAAAGACTTAGATAAGCTGATTAATGAGTTAGCGACGGTTACCGAGCAACTTGGCGACACCGGTGAATTAGTCGGTAAAGTGGAAAAAGTTGAGGAAAAAATAAACAGTTTACAAAAAGAAGTAACAAACTTGATTAGTTACTTATCAGGCGCACAGAAAGAAGCCCTTCCTGCTGCGGTTAAGGAACAGGTGGGTGAGGCTGCGCCTCCAGCGGTAGTTCAAAGTGGGCCTTCTGTGATTTTGCGGTGTAAGCAGTGGGAAGATTTCCAAACTTTAGCTTTCCAAGCTCAAACGTTGTCCTTTAGCTATAAAGAGGATGAAAAGGTTTTCCAAGCTGATGCGCTTAAGGGTAACCAGATTATTACTTATAGCGGCGCGCTTCCAAAGTTTTCTTCAATTCTGAAGACTTGGTTGTCTAAGCAGCTGAATGTTCCTGAAAAGAATATTTTGGAAGGTATTTTAGCTATAGGCTAAGTTAGTATTTTTAAACTTTATTTTTGATTCATAAGCTTTATAAGCACTTTATAGTATCTTAAGTCTTATTAGTGATTGGAGGGCTAGTTTAGGTCGAAGGCTAAATCACTCAAGCCATAAACCTTTTTCCGTTTTCGAAGCCTTCTCCTTTCTCCTCGATGACGGATGGCACTGAGTAGCCAACAAACAAAAACCAGCCCCTCCAACACTAAGCCCGTTTGTGACTTTTTTCATCTTTGCCAATTGAGATATAATCGTCATGTTCTTCATGTTCTTATAAGCTCTGTTTGCCATAGAAAGCTTCCAAGACGCTCGAAACCAAAACTGATGGTTGAAAACTCGATTTAAACTTGTGTTGCGGTTATTCTCACATCAACGCTAAACTGTGTTGCGTGGCTCTAATTGCTCGACATATCAAGCCTTATATGTAGTTAACAACTAATTATAATAATGGGTTGATTGGTTTGGCCGTGGATGTAGAAAGAACAAAGAAGCCAAAGCTTCCAAAAAAGCGGCTGCTAAAAAAAATAAATAGAAGGTAAACAATCGGTGCCTTCTATTCTGTCTAATTTTTTAAATTAATAGCTGAGAAAATGCTTTTTAGCTATGTGTTCATAAC
Source organism: Candidatus Bathyarchaeota archaeon (assembly GCA_963715865.1). Lineage (GTDB taxonomy): Archaea > Thermoproteota > Bathyarchaeia > Bathyarchaeales > Bathycorpusculaceae > Bathycorpusculum. The sequence continues at coordinate 1,018,682 of OY970280.1, read as the reverse complement.
CAGCATACAAAGGCTTGTTTAAAAAGCGAAATTACCCAAGCATACCCTCCCCCCTCCCCTCATTTTGCTACTGAAACATCCAAGCTAAATTGCGCCTACCCTACCTACCTACTTTTTAGACCTATTTTCAATAGCAAAAAAGTAGGGTTACCCGCTTTTTGATGTTTAAATCACCTAGCAAAAAGCCTACCCTATTCCAACCAAAAATCCATTGCAGCAACCATTCTTGTTAAAAAAAGAAAATAGAACGCAAAGAGCATGTTAACCACCTTACGCATCAAGGTAAGGTAGTTTATGGGCTAATTTACTTTGGTGTTATCAAATATTTAAGATGGAATGGCTTGATTACGATTCCAGCCTTCAAGTCAGCATGGAAGGTTTGGCTTTCAACTACCCACTCAGATAGTTCTGAATCATGCGCCCTTATGAACTCGGCGAAATTTGCGAAGTTTTCGTGAAGCGATATGCAGGCAGTATCCCAACCCATTCCTCTTCCGTCCAAAACTAGAATAACATTGGGTTGTTTCATGTACCACTCCTTCATTTTCTTTAAAGCCTGAGCTTTTTCCTCGCCTGTTTTAAATTTAAGTTTGCTTTTCAAAAATGTGAAAGCTGCTATCTCAAACCCGATTTGACCAAACTTTGGTATAACCGTGTATCCTTCGATGAAGTTTTCTTCAAGCATGGCTCTTCTTCGGGTTACAGTAGGTTGGGAAACACCTAGGGATCTTGCTAGTTGCCTATCGCTTCTGTGAGAATCCTTCATTAATTCAAACAGAATTTTGTAGTCTATAGGTTTCAGTTCTTTCATTTTGATCAACTTTTACTATTCACTAGCGTTTTTGACATCATATATAAACATCATTGTTGAATAAACGAAAAATCCGCCCATTTTTACTGGGCAGCAGTAACAGCAACTCTTAAGAGAAAAAAGCCACTAGACAACATGCAGGAGCTCTGAAAGCAATGCCATTTCAAATTTTAAAAGAGGTAGAGCAAGAAATCACTCATTTCCTCAGTGATTTAATACGCATAAACACAACTAATCCTCCAGGCAACGAAACACAAGCTGCCACCTACATAGCACAATACTTAGCTAAAGAGGGCTTCAAAACTGAAATTATCGAGTCAGCGCCCGGAAGAGGCAACGTTATCACGCGGCTTAAGGGCACAGGTGAAAAACCCCGCATACTCTTATTATCGCATCTCGATGTGGTTGCAGCTAACCCAAACGAATGGACCGTTGACCCGTTTGGTGGTATAATTAAGGACAATTACGTTTATGGCAGAGGTGCCATAGACATGAAAAGCATGACGACCATTGAAGTGCTCGTCATGAAACTTTTAAAGAAAAACAATGCCAAACTCAAAGGCGACGTCGTTTTGGCGGCTACAGCGGATGAAGAAAAAGGCGGCGAAGAAGGAGCAGGCTACCTTCTGCAACATCATCGAGAGAAAATTTGGTGCCCATACGTTCTAAATGAAGGTGGAGGATTAGCCACTCCCACAAAAAAAGGCAACGTTTTCACCGTGCAGACGGCAGAAAAAGGAATTTTATGGCTCAAAATAAAAGCGAAAGGGGTCCCAGGTCACGGTTCCACGCCTAACACGGCTGACAACGCCATTGTGCGCATGAACAAAGTCATCAACAACCTTGGAAATTACCAGCCAGAAACCATGTATGTCCCCACCCTCAAACAGTTCCTTGCGGAAATAGCAAAGCACAACCCTGAACTTAACGAGACGTTTTCACGTTTACTTGCCAATCCCAAGCAAAGCGAAAAAATCCTAGACGAGTTGGCAAAAAAAGATAGGGCTTTAGCTGAAGAAATCAGGCCCCGAACCAAAATGACCATAACACCAACCATGATCCAAGGTGGAGTCAAAGAGAACATTATACCTTCAGACTGCGAAGCAGTGTTTGATTGCAGGATACTCCCTGGGCAAAGCGTGACTAAAACGATTGATTTAATCAAAGATCTTCTGAAAGATGTGGGCATGGAGAAGTTAACTTTTGAGATTATACAAGCGCATGACGGTTCAGAATCAACTACAGAAACACCACTTTACAATGCTATCACACAGGTTCTAAGAGAGTTTGAACCTGGCTGCGGAGTAACGCCGACTTTAACCACAGGCGGAACTGATTCGCGCTTCTTTAGAGAAAACGGCAGCATATGCTATGGTTTTCAACCAATGATCCCAGACGAGCCAAACGACCAATTAAACAAACGAATGCACGGCATCGACGAGCGAATAACTATAGAAAACCTTGTTTACGGAACAAGTATACTCTATGAAACTGTGAAAAGATTCATGAGTTAAAAACAAGGCTATACTTGCCTGCCACGCCTAGGCTGAACGAAAGGGGATGTTCTTAACTCTAAAATTATGCTTTAAATTTTTGAAAATGTAAAATTTTTTATACTAACATTACCTTTTCTAACAAGCAAGATAACACCTATCTTGGTGTCAACCGCAAAATGACCAGCGCACAAACAATAATTAGTCGGGATGCAGCAAATTTCGAAGCGGCTAAAATCATCGGCTTAATTTCAGACACGCACGTCCCTAAAAAAGCAAGATGTATTCCCAAGAAAGTCTTTGAAATCTTCGAACATGTGGATTTCATTATACACGCTGGCGACTTAGTGGAATTAACAGTGATCGATGACTTGGAGCAGATTGCCCCAGTTTTAGCGGTTCACGGCAACATGGATGGCCCAGAAGTCAGCGGCGCCTTACCTAGACTTAACTCGCTTAAAATTTTCGATTGGAAAATAGGCGTCAGGCATGACCCAAACATTCTTTTTGGCTCGGGCAAGATGGTTGAAATTGCTAAACAGAACGGTTTCAACGTTTTTGTCTATGGGCACACTCATAGTTCCAGCATAAAATGGGAAGGAAAAATCCTCTATATTAATCCGGGAAGCCCTACTGACCCTGCGTCTTTCCTGAATAAGCCGTCGGTTGGGTTGCTAAAAATAACAAAGGAAACCATAGCGCCGTATATAATAAACCTTTAACTCATTAGAATAGCCCAATAAAAGATAGTGTACAGCGCGATTCCAAAAGACAATGATATAAACCAAACTGTTATTGTCCAAAGCATAAACCTTTTTTTCGTAAAGCAACCCTTCAAGTCGCGAAAGCGCCAAGAAGCAACCAGCCAGACACCAAGTGAACCTGCTAAAGCTCCAGCGACTGCATGAACCAAACTAACAACAGATATTATTCCAGAAAAATGCGGAATAACATATCCTGGAATCACCGCAAGAACAAAGGAAGGAATCATAATCGCAAACACTACTACCAGATGCAAAACAACAGCGGCGGACATGGCGATTCCATGCTGCCGAAACCTCAGCTTCCTCTTCAGCGAGTAACCGTACAGCAGCAAAAATAAAACAATGATTTGAATAGTTAAACTAGTCGTTGCAATGAGCGCAAAAGGGTTATTTAAGAGAGACATGCACTCCACAGCCAAATCAGTTTAAACGCTAAGCGTATAAAGTTTTACTTTCACTCACCCCTCCCCTGCTCCAAACAGTAGTTTCTGCAACCGCCTTAAAAGCGCTAAACGCTAAAAACGGTAATTCAGAGGTAATAAAAATGGAGCATTGCAAAAACCCTTGGAAAGACGACTGCAAAAGCGAAAACATCAAACTATACATTCTCATAAAAGGCGAAAAAAAACCCATCTGCCAACAATGCTGGAACAAAATAGCTGACCAAGAAAACGAGTGGTGAAAAGACAATGGAGAACTTCAGCGCTAACAGCGCCAAATCATACATTGGAAAAAACGTTAACCTGCACTTAAAGGATGGAGCCGTGATAATAAACGTGCAATTAACTGGAATCCATAAAGGCTCAGGAAAAAACAGCTTAATCGCGTGCACTACATGTGGCAACCGCAGAACCATCCGCATACCCTTAAGAAACGTCGCGTGGGCAGAACTTTTAAACCCAAACATACTGCAACCCAGTCGCCTAAAATGTTACTAAACACAAGATAAAAGCAAAAATACAAGCAAAATACTTCAAGCTTATGCGTTGTTCAAATTGTGGCGCCTGTTGCACAGAAACAGAAATGCTTCTCGCCAAAAAAGACATCACGCGCTTAGAAAAGAAAGGCTTCAACAAAAACTACTTTGTAAAATTCGACAAGCAAGGCTACGCTCAACTCAAGAACCGAGAAGGCTACTGCGTTTTCTACGACCGCAAAAAACGCGAATGCAGCGTTTATGTTGATAGACCTTCGGGCTGCCGAGTATATCCTGTTATATTTGATGAAGAAAAAGGAATTATTTTAGACGAAATTTGTCAATCACGAAATACAATAACAGAAAAAGAAAAAAATCTAAAGGGCAAGAGAGTGATTAAACTTTTGGAAAGAATCGATTGCGAAGCAGTAAACAGGCGTTCTTGAAAATTCCTAATGAAAATCAGGGCTTATTCTTTTCGTTTTTGGCATGTTTGCATTGACAGCAAATTGTTTTTGTGTTTTTTTGAGCTTCAACTTCTTCTCTTCTTATTAGACAGGTTCTTATTAGTTTGCCGCAGCAATCGCAAACGAATTGTACTTCAGCAACCCTCTCGTTGCTTTGAACAATTTTGATGGTCAAAAATTATTTTCCTTCTTTAGCAGTTTTATCCTTAGCAAGCAAGTATTCAACATATTCTCTAATAGTTCGGTTGGTTTCCTTTGATCTTTTTTTGATGACTTCATGAACCTTCTCAGTGACAGTTATAGATTTATAACCTTTCCGTGGCAAAACTCCAATCTCCCTTCCGTACTTTACGGTACTCAGTAAATATATAATTAACGGTAAATTACCGCAAGATTGTCAAACCTTATATAAATGTACGTTCGGTAGCTATGCTTAAGAGGGGAACAAAACGCCAAAAAAAGGCTATAAAAGCATTACTGTAAAGGCTGAGGTTTACGATTACTTTTTTAACGAATGGCTCGAGGTCAAAGAGGAATACGCCATAAAAAAAGGCATTCGCAGCTTTTCAGCCTATGTTACTTACCGTTTAGCTCAATTGATAAATGAAAATAAGAGACACAATAAAAAGCCCCCTACATCTTTAAATAATTCTTGATGCGACTTGTCAAAGGTGAATTGCTATGCCTTGCACGGTTATTGTCGGCGCCTTCTGGGGAGACGAAGGCAAAGGAAAAATAATCTCTTATTTAGCCCTTAAGGATAAACTTGATTTCTGCGTTAGAACCGGCTCAGTAAATGCAGCACATACTGTCTGGTTTGAAGGCAAAAAATACGCTTTACATATGGTTCCCGCAGCCTTCTTAAATCCTAAAACACGCCTGCTTATCGCTGCAGGTGCAAACATCCATGTGCCGAAATTTTTTGAAGAAGTAGAACTAACAAAAGTGCAAGGCAGAATTGGCATAGACCAGAACGCTTCAATTATTGAGGAGAAGCATAGCGCTCAGGATAAGGCAAGCGCTGTCAACAAAGGCATAGGAACCACAGGTTGGGGTGTAGGACCTGCCATCGAAGAACGCGTTAGACGCACTGCAAAACTTGCCAAAGACATTCCCGAGTTGAAATCCTACCTTACTGACCAAGTGGCAGAAGTCAACGATGGCTTAGATGAAGGTAAAAAAGTGCTTCTTGAAGGCACGCAAGGCTTCATGTTGTCACTGTTCTTGAGCGGCGGCTACCCATACGTGACTGGAAGAGACACAGGCGCATCAGCCATCGCCTCAGAAGCAGGAGTGGGGCCAACAAGAGTTGACGACGTTCTGATAGTGTATAAATCGTTCATGACAAGAGTTGGCGCCGGACCATTACCTGGAGAAATAACAAAAGAGGAAGCTCAGAAAAGAGGCTGGTTTGAAGTCGCTGCTGGAACAGGCAGAGACAGACGCTCAGCACCGTTTAATTTCGAGTTAGCAAAGAAAAGCGCCAAAATAAACGGCGCCACGCAAGCGGCAATGACAAAACTAGACAGCCTTTTCCCAAACTGCAGAGGCGCCAAACAATACAGCGATTTACCTAAGGAAGCAAAGGGCTTCATAAAAGAGGTTGAAATCAAAACTGGCGTGCCTATCGTTTTAGTTGGCACGGGACCTGAGGCAATGGAGATAATTGACCGTAGAAAATAGCAACTTTTATTTTCTTAAATGCAAATTATCTTTTGAGGTTCAATGAAATGATAGCGTCCAAGGGTAGTAAAGCTTTAGCTAGCCTTCTAATACTCCTGTTTGCCGCAGGGTTACTAGCTGGAGGATTAGTGAGTTTTTATATCAATTACGAGCAAGTAAATAGCCTTAGCAGTCAAGTTGCGAATCTGCGAAGTCAAGTTTCTGACCTTAAAGGCTTCCAAAATGCTACTTACCAAACCATCAACATAATTCAGAACGGCACGTCTCTAGCTGCTCTGTACCAAAGTGTTCGTGACTCCATTGTTTTAATACAAGGCGACACTAGCAGTGGTACCGTGCAAGGATCAGGTTTCGTTTATACCTTTTCAGGCAGAACCGTTGTATTAACCAATTACCATGTTGTTGAAGGCACTACCGGTTTAAGCGTCACCTTCTCAGATGGAAACGGCTACTCAGCAACAGTCCTTGGAACTGACCCGTACTCTGATTTAGCAGTTCTTTCAGTTAATGCACTTTCATCGGAGTTTAAACCTGTTAATATCGTAAGTTCTTCTACATTAGGTGTGGGCGAATCAGTAATCGCTATTGGAAATCCCTATGGACTAGTCGGCTCGTTAACGACAGGCGTTGTAAGTGCACTGGGAAGAACAATAACGGAAGACACAGCTGGAGGGTTCGCAATTGCTAATATCATTCAAACGAGCACGCCTATAAACCCTGGAAATTCAGGGGGCCCGTTGCTAAACGCTGCTGGAAATGTAGTAGGCATAACAACAGCGATAGTTTCTGACTCGCAAGGATTAGGCTTTGCTATTCCCTCAGACACTATATTACGAGAAATATCCTCTTTGATAACAAATGGATATTACACTGGGCACGCCTATTTAGGCGTAACAGGAGAGGACATGGATTATAGTTTGGCTCAGCAATACGGCGCCAGCGTTACTTATGGCTGGAGGATTGCTTCAGTAGTCGGCGGAGGGCCTTCAGATGGCAAATTAAACGTCGGCGACATTGTAATTGCATTGAATAACCAAACAATCAGAAACAACGATGATTTAGCAACCTACTTGGAAGAACATACTTTGCCAGGTGACAGCGTAATTATTAGTGTCTTTAGAGGAAACTCACAGATAGACGTGACCGTTGTTCTTGCAGCAAGACCTCCACCAAAAGCATAAACCTAACATTATTTTTTCTTAATTTTTCTTGATCTAATTAACATATACTTTAGTTTCAGTGAAAAGTTAATTACTCTAAAAGCTAAAAATTTGTGGTTGGCTTGGTGAGCCGGGCCGGATCTGGACCGGCGACGTTCTGCGCTTTGGCCACTGAAACTCAGAATTTAGAAATAGGTAACAAACGGAAAAAGTAGATTACATCGGAGTAGACAAACTTCGTTTAACGCAAAAGAACTATTTTTTGCCTTTGGCGTGTTTTGCTGGGAGTGAAACCTGTTTTTTCTCTTTTCGTTTCTGGTCCTTTTCCCGTTGCAATTTCTTGTGCTTTTCTAGACCCTCGGCTTTCTTTGCTTTTCTAGACAAAATTCATCAACCTTGGCAGGCAATAGAAAACAACGCCACTCAAAAACCTTGCCCTTTAACCTAACCCATATTTGTCGTAATCTTTAATAACAAAACAATTTACGCTAAACTTGGAAGGAAGAAAAAACGCCGAACGTTGAAATACGCTGTCCTAAATGTAGTTCTCCAGCGGTAGAGAAAAACAAAAATCAAGAGTTTCGCTGTAGCAACTGTGGAGAAATCTTCTATTTTGTTACCCCAAAATGCGGTTCTCAATCCGATCTTGAAAGATACAAACTTTAACAACAAAATACGGCGCTCTCATTACCTAAAACCTCATTGGTGAAGATAAGAAAACCCTGAAACGCCTTCATTTTGCCTTATTGGCTTTTTTTGTGCAAGCGTCAAGAACGAAAATGACCGTTTGACCTGAGAATTGTCTAAAAGATGAAATGTTGGTGGGCCGGACCGGATTCGGACCGGCGACCTTCTGCACGTCAAGCAGATGTCCTAACCAGGCTAGACGACCGGCCCACGTGTGCTTATTTTTTTTACAGCTTTTTCCTATATAGGCGCTTCGTCTTTCCGCTGTAATGCATATTCAAAATTCCCGCTTCTATTAATCTATTTCCCAGTCTTAAAGATCAAAAATATTTCTTTAGTTAAATGGTCGCTTACTATAATAGCAGTTTTAAGCCACTAATGCATATATAGTCAATAAACGGGGTATGGGCTATGGCAACCGATGAAGTGCTAACTTTACTTGTTGACTTCATTAACAAGAATTCCAACGTTGTTGACATCCAATGGGACCGACGTATGAGTCCACGGTTGCTCTTTAACCCGTACTCGGAAAAGTATGAAGAGCGGAAAACTATAGCGCACTACTTTCTACTGGCTGCATCTATACTTGATGATACAGTTGTAGGTTACCCTGAAAACGCACGAATGCTACTAGCATATCTACATGAAGCCTTTGGCAACAGCCTTTTCGAAATAAAAAAAGCGCATATTTTCGAAGAAGAAATCGTAAAATCCGATTTTTATTACGATTTAGGTCCAAACAAAAAAGCGGCATCCGAAATCTTGGCGTCTGTTAACTTATTTGTGAAGACTAATGAAGAAAAAAACCTGCTAAAGTACGCCCAAAGATTTAGTAAGCCTAAGGATTTCATCGAGGACATTGCACAAAACATCAAAGCGCTTAGCGGACCGCACATAGACAAGGCGTGGATTTATATGCGGTGGATGGTGAGACCTCTACCTGACCTGCAAATCTACGACCATCTTTTGCCAGAAGACCTCTACGTTCCATTGACCAAGGAAAACGCTAATGTTGCTGCAAGCTTGGGTGTAATAAACTCAGCTTCGCCATCGCTGTGGAGAGACGAACGCACCGCAGCAGATGCACGGCAAAAAATAACTGACTTTGCAAAACGACTTTTCCCACAAGACCCTGCGAAGGTAGATTCTCCCTTTTTCCTCTTGGGCAGATGGCTTAAACAAAAAACCTTAAACCGCTACACGTTGAAAACAGCACTTGATTTTCTTGATCGCATGCAAAAAATAACTGGGCAGTCCCAAGCTTATTACCAAAAAATGAGCCGCTACAAGAGCGGATGGGAGAAAAAAACCGCCCTCACCCTTTTGAGGATGCACATTCCATATGGTTATGAAACGATTAGCTTCCCTTTGCCAAACAACGAAATTTACACCCCAGATTTTATATTAGAAAAGACACTTCAAGGAAGAAAAATAATCCTTGAACCCCACTTTGAAATGACTAAAAGGCAAGCTCGCAAATATGCGCTGTTCAAAAGAACTTATGGCCACAAATTCCTTCTAATACTTCTACTAAAAAATGATTTAATTTCCATGTATCATCAACGCAACATATTGACGGACGATGTTTGTGATGATGTTTGGCCGATTGAGTTCATCCATTTGTTGGCTGAGAAGATTAGAAGAGGCACTTACGGCGAGTAACCTTATGCTTATCCAATCTTTTTACGGGGCAGTTAATTAAGCAGCGCAACTCTGTATTGCTGACGGCACAATGACGCAGGACAACTTCAAACCACTAGTGGTCTGGTTTATTCTCAATGGAAAACCGGAAGAAGCGCTCACTTTACTGGCGAAAAATTACAAAGTGAATGTTCCCAAACTGAAAGTTGGTTTACCAAAAGGGCACAAGATGAAAGCGTTCGGTTGTTATACATCTAAAAATGAAACCATTTCAGTGCTAAATAGTGACGTGATGGTGAACCCCTTCGTTATTCTACACGAGTTTTATCATCACCTGCGCAGCAAAGCGGTGGATAAAATGCATAGAGGCACAGAGAAATACGCTGACAAATTTGCCATGGAATTTATCGAAGCCTACAAAGCCCTATGCGCTTAGTGAAGAGCGGTTACTCCTTAGTAAACTTAAATAAAAGACGGTTATTGATTTTTAGTTTGTCTGTCTGGAAAAAAGACCCCTCCCGGTAGGCATATTTGAAAAATAAAAAAAAGAGATATTGAAGGTTTAATCTGTTGCTTTTAGCCTTTTGGCTTATAGTTTTGGTCGTCTAATAGCTCATAGAAAATAGTGTCCATCCCGAGAAAACCAATCAATTCTTCTCCCTCCATACCTTCCATTAGACCTCGCACATCGTCAAGCACACAGCCTTCTATTTCTTCCGTTACCTGGACATCGTGCTGTCCAGCTTGGAAGCGCAGAAAAGCCATTATTTGCTTAGGCACTTTGATAGTTACTTGTTCATACTCAAATTTTTCACTCACACTTTTCACCTCCTATACGACTCCTAACTTCTTGAATATTGCGGATTACACGCATAGGTTTTTGAGGTGTTCTTCTTGCCACTTGAAATAGTCGTCTGTGGCGCGGTCGCGCTGTTGCGGCGTTTGCGTGGGGACTGGCGCATTTTCATCGCGTTCGGCAGGCTTAATCGTGAGGATGTGAGTTTCCTTGTCATAGGCGCCGTGAACGTGAACGGGCACTCCAGCGTACAATGCGTTGAACAGTTGGTTGGTTAACTCTTTCTCGCCGGGTAGGCATTGCACGTTAATGTGTCCTTCGCTGACAAAGTAAGTTTTAACGGTGCCAGTAGGCGTCCAAGTGAAAAGCCAATGTTCCTTAGTGCGGTTCATTACGACTTCCATCTTAAAATCCCTCGCGCATTTTCTCAGTTTCTGTTTTCTTGTTCAAGTTGCCGAGACCGTGAAAGGCGCCGTGGCACTTACAATCGCATTTTTCCTCGGTTGCGTTATAACAAATTTCGCAGCAAACTGATTGGAGCTCCGTAGGGAGTTCTAAAATTTTTCCATCCAAGTTTGTTTGATTCCACATTTCGCTTTCCTCAAATAATAACGTAATAACGTGGTAATTAATAAACATTGTGTTAATGTGTTAATGTGGTAATGTTTAATAGGGACGAAAGCATTAAGTAAAGTAACGTGGTAAATATGCAATCTATGACAAAGAAAAGAACAAGCTTAAACATAGACGACAAGTTCTGGCTCGAATGGACACTTTACGTTCATAGAAAAACGGGCTCAACCTACAAAGTTTCAGAGGAAACAGTGCAGGCCTTAACCGAGTACATGAAAACCCATCCAATCAAAAACGGAGCAGTGCCTTAATGCAAAAAACAACCAAGAAACCTAAAAATAAAACTGCTCATGAAATTGATCAAGATAGCGAAACACCAGAATGTTATTACTCAGGGTGTGAAAGTGACTGCCCGCAGATAATAGCGTGGAAAAAAAGAGGTGATTGAATGAAGAAATTAAGAGTTAGTAAAGAAGCGTTTGCCGCGATAGAAGATAGAGCAAAACGTAATGGATTATCAATCACGGATTACGTTTCTTCTCTTCTTCTACAAGAGCTTCGTCAACAAGACAAATGAAAAGTCTAATAACCCTTCTTTTTTTTGTATTTTAGCAAACGCCTATGTTGCTGAGTCGCTTTTCTGCATTGTTTAGGGTAGGGTAACAACTCACTTTTTCTCAGTCAATCCAGTGTTTAAAGCGATTCTCAGCGATCCTATTAAGAAATAGATGGGATAAGTCAATCTGTGGCGAGAATTTATCTTGTGATTCTTGCGATTAGCGCGGCCTTTTAAAAACGTGGTTAGTTAACTGACAAATCTTAACATATCACAAATACTAACTTATATGTTAATATTTCAAACAAATACTAACTTATATGTTAGTATTTTATTCTATTCAATTTATTGATAAAAAAGTTACTTTTAATATTATTTATGCTAAAAATGCGTAAAGTTTTTAAGCAGGCGCAACAATACTAAATCTGCTAAGGCGGAATAGCCAAACAAACATTGAAATCAAGCCTAATAATGCGAAGCTAAGCATGAAGCCAAATTTGCTTTACTTCACTTTCGCCTTAGTAATGGGAGCAACGGAGCAACCGTAAGCCGAGGACGTGCGGCACCGTCCATAGTCCATACTGGAGTCACAGGGCTCTGCGTAGTGGAAGGAACTGTATCCTGAGCTTCGGCGAGACGGAAGGAGTATCACCCCAGCTCGCGTGTAAGACCCGACAAGCACTCAGTGACTTAAAGCTCCAATGCTCTCTAAGGAAAACTTGGAAATAGGTCGCTTTCGCGCATAGCGTGGAACGGTCTCTGGAACATAGGCAAGAAAAAAGAGAGACCGAAAAATGCGTGAAAGCGTCGGAAGATTAATAGCGCATCCATGCGCGAAAACTGGGATCGTGTACATTCCATCTTGTGTCATGTCAGATTCAAGTTTTCCGTTTCCTAAACTACCCACTAAAATTTTAGTCCGCATCGACAATGAACGGCTAATTATTGAAAAAGCATCGGAGGCTTAAAATTGAGTTTTCCAGTTCAATTCCAATTCACATTATCAGATCAGGTTAGCAGCGCGATTAGTGGAATGGAAAGTGCATTAAGCGGATTAAGCGGCAGCATCGAAGATGTCAGTACCCCAATGACCACTTTTGAAAGTGGCATGGAAAATGCCGCTTCCTCCGTCGAAAATGCATTTTCTACAGCAAGTGAAAATATTGATCAAAGTCTAAACCAGATTAGCAGTACTGCAGCCACAGTGAGTCAAAATGTCGAAAGTTCAATGGTGAACGTGAACAGCAGCTTAAGTGGAGCACAAACCGCGACGGAAAATGTTGCAAACGCGAATTTAACCAGTGCAACCACGACTGTAAACGCTCAGGGACAAACAGTTTCAGCCACTGACGCGGCGTCTGCCAGCACTTTGCGACAGGTAGGAGCGGTTGGGCAATTAGCATCTTCAGGCGCGATGCTTGTCATGGGCGTAAGCAACATCGAAAACGCGCAAGTTAGCCTGGACAAGGCTCATGTTACAGTTGAGAGAGATACTAATGCGGTTACGTCGGCGCAAAATGCGTACAATACAGCCGTCGCGAAGTATGGAGCAGATAGTCCGCAGGCAACCTTAGCGGCGAGTAAGCTTAGTGCAGCGCAGGACGCGTTAACGGTTGCGAATGAACGAGTCACTGAAGGTCAACGCAACTTAAACAACGACTTCATGATGACTGGCGTAAGCGTCATCCCCGCTGTTACCAGCGTATTTGCAGGTATGTCCACACTTATGACAGCTTTTCCAGGCATCAGTTCAGCCGTGTCTGGCGGGATTGAGGGTATTTCGGGAGCAATGGATTTTCTCGCCGCAAACCCCATCATTCTTGTAATCACTGGCATCGCTCTCTTAGCAGTTGGAATCTATGAAGCATACCAGAACTGCGCGCCTTTCCGCGATGCAATAAATGAGATTGGTTCGGTGTTAGGAGGAGCATTAAAAACTGCGTTGGATGATATTGAAGGCGCATTAACATTCTTATGGAATAACGTGCTTGTTCCATTGGGCAAATTTATCGGAGAAGTTTGGGTTAACCTGTACCTTAAACCCTTCGAAGTTGCTTGGGGCCTTATTCAAACAGCCGTAAACGACGTTAAAGATGCGCTTACATTGGTTTGGAACGACGTTTTAGCGCCGCTTGGAACATTCATTGTTGATACATTGCTTGCTGCGTGGAACACTCTTTCAAGTGGTCTCAGTTCGGCATACAATATATTGATTAAACCTGTTTTTGACGCGTTGGAAACAGTTTATAATACAGTGTTGAAGCCAATCGCTGGCTTTTTCGGAACCATTGGAAGTGCGCTTGGTGGTGTTGGATCAGCTATCGGTGGTGCTTTTAGCGCTATTGGCTTAGCAGGGGGCGCTGTAGTGACTCAACCAACATTGGCAATGGTTGGCGAATCTGGCCCAGAAGCTGTTATGCCGTTAAACGAAAATCTTGGCGAAGCATTAAGCAACGTCGGCACAGTAACTCCATTAGCAACAACGGCTGAAAGTGGCGGTGGCTCCGTAACAAACGAAAACACTTTCCAAATCACTGTTAACCCCACAATTAGCATTGCAAGTTTAGGAGTTAACGCAAGTTTGCAGGATTTCACAAATGCTTTAACACAAGCAATCATAAACGGTCTTGAAACTCCTTTAGTCACGGCTTTATCGCAAGCGTTTGCGCAACAGAAACTTTATCGCGGAGGCAAATAAGAATGAGTGAATTAAAACGGAGGCGAAGTTAATGGCGCAGGCATTGATGAATCAGCAACATTTCTTCTGTGTACATAAAAAATCTGAGGTTCTGCTGAAAACCGTTAAAGCTGAAGTCATAAACGTCGGCAAAGACCCCTTAATTATAATGACTTTTGAATGCCCCGAATGCCATCATCAGATTCTCTACAAAATAGCTTTCTCCGATCTTAAACAACTTGTTCCAAGCGTAAAAAATCCTTTAATCACATAAATGAAAAAGTGAAATGTGAAAGAAAATGAGTAAGGTCATTTTTATGCGAAAAATTCAGGAATTAGGCGCACACACAGAGTATTACATTGTGGATTACGATTTTGCGGCTAATGGGAAAGGAAGGCAGGCATTCTACCGCGACGCCAAAAAACTGCTCGGTTTTCCAATTAAACACTTCGCATTAACTGAAAGCGTCATAGGTCTTTCTGACTCCGTTTTGGCAATGTCACTTTTTGATTGCGCTATTAAACACGGAGTCGTGGTCGTGGTTTTGCGGATTGCCCAAACAATAAACAAATATCCAAAGTATCCAGAAGCAGAGGAGAACGAAAAATGAGCAAAGTTTCTAAAAAAGAGAAAACAAGATGCAATATCTCCAGCCACACCAAGCGCATCCGCGCGTTTGAAAAAGTCATAATGGAATGTTTCGGTCAGCCAGAACAGCTTGGAATGAACGAAACCCGAGAGTTGAAAGTAAATGAAAAATCCATTTCGTAGGAAGAAAAAAATTATGCAAGAACAAACTAATCAACCTAAGAAACCTTCAGAATCCGAAGTTGCAGAATTGCCTAAACCCGCCTGTTCACCGCCATGCGAAAAGTGCCAAATGCCCGGATGCTGCCGTTCATGCGATCACATTCACCGTGTCGAATTGTCGCAAAGCGCGGTAATGGCTAACCCAGACGACTGGCGCATTAAAATGTACGCGCCTTACGATCAAGTAGAATTTACCTGTCTCATGAATGATACAAAGCGCGAGCGCTGCAAACTTGGTTCGCCAGCTTTTATTCATAACGGCGCTCCATGCTCAGATTGGCGACTAAAAGTTTTAACGGTACAAGAAAAAAATACGATATGGCTTTAATAGAGGTGAAAAAACATGAAACTTGAAACTTTTAATAACTTGAAAATGTTTGACGCAGACGCAGACGTGCGGAACGCTTACGCTATATTGGAAAAGGCCTATGAAATGCTTCAGCGAGACTTCCCGACTCATCAAGTCATAACATCCAATACTCCCAGTGCAGCAAAGCAATTCGCCAATTTAGATAGCGAAATTACCGTCGGGAAATGGTGGAAAGCTACTATGACACAATTTACGGAAGAGCTAAAAGCGAACATTGAAACCTCAAAGTTAGTCACTGCCGCGTTAAGTATAGAATGCGATCTGATGGAAAAACTCGACCTCCATCTAAGAGGTAGAACCAACGTTGTCGCGGTTGAAGCTTTGGGGCTTGCGCAATTATTAGGTGAACAGCGCGCACTCAGAGAATGTTTAGAGATGAAAATGGCAAAGTTCGATAAAAGGCTTGCCGCGTTCAACGCGATTGAGGCAGAACTGGAGAAAATCGCGCCACACCTAAGCGGAGTCGTTCCTAACTTAACCAAAGGAACGCACCTCGTCGGCGCATTGAGTCCCGATGTACCGCTCGACAAAGCACTGCTGACAACAGACTCGCGTGGCAACCTGAAAATCGTGAACTCTGACGACTTTGAAATAGGCGGCGGACTTCCAACACCACAACCAGACGGAACCACTACGCTAGGCCCCATTTATCACGCAAAGAGCAGGCGATAGCATGACAGACCGACAACGCGGAAGAGCCAGAAAGACCACAACAAACTGGTATCAGTTTTTCCGAAACGTGCGACAATACAGCGCTTTACCATGCACCGTCAAGAACCACAATTCACTGCCCTTTCAAAGAAGCCCTCCACGCAAACCATTACAGACATTAAACTGACATAGCACAAGCCTTGATTCTCCTCCACTTGTGCGCCGGTTGGCTTGCCATGAATTCTCCAACCGTCCAGTCAGCGTGTGGTAAGTAGGCCTCTTCGGAACACTCAGGCTTATTTACCACACGTAGCGCTCTAAGCGCGCTTAGGCTCCGAATGCGCTGTTCCAGCGTCTCAGAGTTCGCGCGAGCACTGAGCGCGGTTTCATCTATTCGTCTAATTTCCGCGTTTCAGCGTCTGGATAACCTTGACTCACCTCAGGAGCGCCAGAAAAGCCTATGCAACTCAAACCCCGTCGATAGCGGTCTTGCGATCTTTGGAATTTCATTGACTTTGCCCAAAAAGCGCTGGATTTTGGATTTCGTAAGACTGCCGACTAAGGCTCTAAGGTTGCCCTTTTAGTTTTTTTAAAATTGGGGAAAATAAACGGTAGAAATAAAATTAGAAATTAGAAAAAGTTGGAAAACTATAAATATGGTCGATGCAAACGCTCTTTCGGTTACGACGAACATGCAAACCAAAAAACGAAGCTGGAAGATGGAGCTTGGAGGGAAAAAATGAAAAAAGTTGATTTGCATGATGAACCCAAAAAGTGAAGAATTTACAATCCGTGACCTTATTCGTGAAATGAACCTGGTTTTCGACAAAATTGAAGCGCGGTTAAAAGCGCTTGAAGTGATTCCACAATGAAATTCCCTAAATTTTTACGATTCCGAAAAATCGAGCAGACATGCGAAGCCTGCGGCATATCAAGTTTAGATGTCACGCGCGAAACACCAACAGGCAAGCTTCTTTGCCCTGAATGCCGCGCTAAAGGAAAAGAAATCATGCAAAACCTACTCAACACGCAATGCCTTGAAAGCTTTCATGTACCACTGGAACTGAAAAGCTCGCTGGAACAATTAGCTTATGACCCAAAAATTGAAGAACGATTTAATGCAGATATTCATAGAACAGTTAAGTTTGATGACGCGGTTATCGAGGACAATAAAGCGGCTGGGCTAAGCGCCTATGTTGATCCCTTCTCAGTTAGCCACAAGAGCACCGAAAGCGGAAGCGGAAAAACCTATGATACCACAGCAGTCTTCGCGTATTTCCCGGAAGAAGACATAATAACGGTCGCTTCGCAAAGCCCTAAAGTTATTACTCATGAACAGGGCGAACTTATGACAATCAATGAGAACGGCGAAGAGGAACCATTAAACATGGATGATGCACCGCACGCGCCAAAACCCAAAAATTATGATGGGAAAGAAGAATACCAAGACGCATTAGACGTTTACAAAATTGAAAAACCTAAATGGGACAAAAAAGTTAAAGCAGCATTCGACCTAATAAAATTCACTGGCAAAATCTACATTCTCTTAGAAACTGTACCAAAAGAAACCTTAGCGATGTTAAAAAGCACTATGTCGCATGACGGCCCCCGAATTACACATAAATTTGTCGATGAGCACGGCCACGTTCATGTTGTAGTTCTTGAAGGTGCACCAGCCTTCATTTTCTGTAGCATCGACGAATATTACTATTCGGAATTTGCAACCAGAGTAATTTCAGACACTCCAGACACCAATGAAGCTAAAATCCGAGCTGGCAAAAAAACAATCGCGACTAAACGATCTTACCCCTGGGAATCCAAACCATCCCAAGACAAAATATTGTTTAAAGCCTTGATTCGAAATATACGCGATACAATCAAAAAGTATGACCTAAAATTCATTAATCCCTTCCCCAACTGCGACGAGTTAATAGGCGGATTAGAAGTAAGAGACATGCGAGACTTCGAACATTTTCAACAACTCCTATCTGCAAAACCGATCCTGTCACTATTCCAGCGTCCTATTTTCACCATAGAAGGCGAAAAATTCTTTGTAGCTACAGTTCAAGACTTCATAAACGCAGAAAAACACTTCAAGTTCATTTACGAAACCACACAGACAAACACGGATAAGCGCACATTAACGTTTTACCATGAATACGTTGAACACCACGTTAACGGCGCAACCTTAAAGACAATTGTAAATCACATCTACGACAAAAACAATCCTACCATGAATTATGAAGGCGAAAAGACACCAACAACCAAAGCGCCGTCAAGAAAAACAGCAAGACGATATTTAGAAAGACTATGCGATTTAGGCTGGGTTGACATACGCGAAGACGAACAATCTGACAGTCGAGAATTAACATATTACCCGTTAAAAAATGCGTCAAATTCGGAGATTCAAACTGAAATTAGTGCACTTAGAGCCAATTTGCCAATTAACCCTGATTTAAAGGCGAAATTGATAAAGGACTTCAAAACATGGAAAGAAACAATTACCACCAGGGGTGTCACTTACGCCCTATCAAAAATTAATTTCATTGATAAAACTGAAACACCGATAACTGAAGAAGAATTTGATAAAATGATTATGGACGCGCACTCTGAATTTAACAGTGAAGTCTCTTCTAAACTATTACCACCTGATAGTAAAAATAAAGTTGGCGAAAATAATATATCTATACAATCTAATCTAACCCTATCTAATCCTTCAATAGAAAATAATAAAAATGATAGGGTGCAAAGCGACCCCTTGGTGGTAATAGTTTCTAAGGAAGAATCAGCGTTAGAACCAGAAAATAACTCCGAAAACGCGTCTAACGAGCAAAAGGCTGTAGATGCACTAATTTCGTCTGATGATGTTAACGCAGAGAATCGCAAAAAGACGTTGGCTGAGTTGATGGAAGAGGAGGAATCTTCGAAAAATGAGTAAAACAGGTTTGAAGAAACGATTGAACATTATATCAAAAACTGACGAAGTTTTGAGCGAATTGGATGCAAGTATTCCAGAATACATAAAGGCCGTTGGCGAATTCCAGTATGAAGGTGAAAGTTACCGACTCGTTGACCATTATCGTTCAGAAGTATTTCTTAATTGTCAAGTATGTGGTCACGAAAGAATCAAAGATATTTATGTAGTTGCCGATAGTAGCGGAAAGACGTCTAAGGTCGGCAATGTGTGCATCGATAAAATCTCAAATCAAAAAATACATGAATGGTTTACGAGTTACAAACAAAAGCGAGACAACATTGAAAAGAATAGGGAACTGATAGACTCAGTGGATGGCATAATAGTAAAATATGACTACCACTGCCTTCCCATTAAAATCTCAAAAATGGGGATAAGCAGGCTTCGAAAAATGTTAGACAGGATGTGCCATGGCATAGAACCACTTGAAAAAACAACGGATCTGGCAAGATACTACATTCGAAAAATGCCAGCGCGCTCTTAGGGAGGTGAATAGATGCCAGAAAAGAAAATAGTGTCTTTGCATACTACGTTAGCAGATTTGCTTAAGAAGCAAGGAATTGAAAAGGGTTATGTTATTGGAAACCCTTCTTTTGAGATTCCTAAGAGGGCTAAAGTTATAGTAGATGTTTGTTGGGAGAAAAACGAAGAAAAGATACTTTGGGAAGTCGAACTCAAGGCTCGATATGAAGAAAAGTTATTCCATTTTCATTTGTTGAAGGAGAACCATCCAACATTGAAGTTTGGTTTAGTGGTTCAACGTTCTGATGCCAGAAGGCAAGTACAACGGATGGCAGAAAAACTCATGTCGCAGGAAGAAAGAGACTCCTTAACAAAAATATTAACTGTAGAAGAACTTAGTGGCAAAAAGATAGAAGAGCAACCAAAGTGGATACCTGAGCTTTTCTGGGTTCATAGAGAATCTCCGAAAAAATGCGTAGCTCTCTTTTCCCCATGCACATTTGAAGACGGCTTCAATAGAGGATTAAGGCTCACTGGAATTTACTTAAAAGAGAAAGGATATTCGATGAATGAGATCGCGGACTATCTCGACTGGTTGGCTGGAAAAATGGGTTTACAACTAAACGAAGCAAAATCAGCACTCGATCAAATTGAGAAAGAAGAAGAATATCCATCCTGTTACCAAATACAACAGCCAAAAATAGACCGAGGGCCACACATTTTGAAGTTGGGAGACCTCGACATCGCTGAAGTATGCAAACACTGTGACCAACAGAAAAAATGTTAGTGCAACAATAGCTTTTTTCTTTTTTTAATCTTTCTCTTATTCGTCAGGAAGCTTTGGTTCCTGTGCGACCACTTTAAGAAGCAACTCTTTCATGTCATTTTCAATCTTCGCAATCTTGGCCTTTAACTCAGCGTTATCTGCTTTGATAGCCTCGGTTTCTTTGCTCATTTTAACTAAGGCTTTTGCTGGAACGGTGCTTTGTAAACTTAAATAGTCGTTATAGGCTGCTGGGTAACGCTCTGCTATTTGCTCTTGTAAAGTATTTAGATAAGTCATGTCGCTTGCTTGAATAGCCTTACCAACACAAAACTTAACCTGAAACTCGTTGAATCCTGCGCGGCTAAGATTGCTCATAACCCAGCCTCTTATCTTGTGAAAACGCACTCTGCCCGTGGTGACTATATGCGCTCTCCTTGCTAATCGCTGTACTATCTTGTTTGCGGATGCTTCATTAACGTCGAATATGTCGCTGTTTCCATAGTCTCTTTTAGGGTTCTTTATGCGGTTGCGTTTTGGGTATTGGTCACTTTCGATAAACCATTTAGAGAGCCATTCAATCGCTAACGGGTTTAAGACGCCTAACCGTGGCGCTCCAGTCTTTTCCCGCTGTGAAAGGAAATAATAGAACTGTTGGTTTTCGCTTTTTGCCTTCGCTATTAAAGATTCCACATAGGCACGTTTGAGGCCGAGAACCGCGCTGACCTCCCAGCCCAGCGAAGTCGCTAAAGCTAAAAGTGCCTTGCCTTTTATGTCGGCTACCTCAAACATTTTTTGCAAGTCGCCGTTTGTGAAGGTGTGGCTTGAAATATCCATTTGATAGCGAAGTTTTTTTCCCCTTAAATCCAGTGGCATATCAACGGATCGCAAGAAGGATAGAATAGCGACAACATGAGAGCCAGCGGTGTTTTTGGATTTGTGTATAGGCGCGTTTTGAAACCTCAAAATAGCGTTACGTTTCTCTGCCGGGGTTAAGGCTAAGAACTGTTCAACCGTGCCATTATACCAATTTAAAAAATTTGTTATTCTTATTCGATATTGTCGTTCTGTGTTTGCGGTTCTGCATTCGCTTAACCAGTTTTCGACTTGCTGATTTAACATTTATCTCGCCAATAGACTGATATGGCTCCGTCGCTTAAAAAGGTTTAGATAACCGCGTTTAAAATAGGCTTACTCCTTAGTTACCAGCAATGGTAATTTTTCCCCATGCGAATTATATACAGCAACATCCTGCTGGCTCGCATAAGGGTAGCCTACAATCATGAGGATTCGTCCAAAGAAATGATTAAAATCCACATCCGAAGGCGTTTTGTTACCTGACGGATGCGAATGCACGGTGCCTACCAGAGAGAAATCCATGGGCAACAAATGAAGCGGGTAATTAGCAAACCCATGCCCATAAGTCGCCAACGGCGGAATCACAAGGTCAACTATACGAAGGGCATCTTTAGCCTTTTTACCCCTAAGAAGCAAAATCGTCTCCCTCGGGTAAAGTCGTTTTGCACCCTCAAAAATTGAATCCAGTAACTCCTGACTCATAGACACTTCTTGAGTTTTTGCCATGAAACGCCCATGCATTTACGGCTTTATTACCTTTACTGAGTTTTCACTAAGGAAAAACAGAAATAAACAACCATCCTCATTACACTAAAAAGAGCCGGGATGGCAGAGTGGTTAACGCGCGGGCCTTGAGAGCCCGTGGACCTTCTGGTCCGCATGGGTTCGAATCCCATTCCCGGCGCCATTTTTTGACAGCTTTTTAATTAAAAAACTCGGGTTTTGTTTGTTCTAATTCCGACTCTGATTCAGAATTCCTAATTTATTTTTAAGCAAACCGCAGAACCCTAACTCAACATATACAGATTTGCAAGGCAATAGATGGAGAGTTGACGTTGCCTTTAGATAATGGCGTATAGTTGGCACCCTCAAAATTGAAATCCGGGTCATCGCTTGCTAGTCAGCTGTTCTTTTAACCGGTTGGTTGGGGGATTTGGAGCAAAGCTTTTAAGAATTGTAGACAAAAGGAACGCTATATACGCTATGTACGAAAGAAGAGAGTTGAAGGATGAGGGTAAACGTAATTGGGTATGGTACCGTTGGTAAGGCACAGGAGTTTTTGTTGAAAAAGTTGGGTCATGAAGTTTTCGTTTTTGATCCTTATGTTTTTCCTGATGTTAAGAGTCCTGAGAAGCAGGTGGAGTTGACTTTTGTATGTACTCCCGGAAATGTTGTGCCTGACGCTGTCAACAACCTTGTAGAGCAGGGTGTGGAAGGACTTTACGTTATTAAGAGTACAACGTCTATAGGTACTGCGAAAGGCTTGATGGATAGTTGGGGCGTTCATTTATTGAATAATCCTGAGTTTTTACGGGAACAATGCGCATATGAAGACGTAATGAATCCAGACCGGATAATAATAGGTCAATGTTGCAGTGAGCATGCCCAGAAACTGGTTACTCTTTATGCTCCTTTGAAGAAGCCTATCTACGTCACTGGCCTTATCGAAAGCGAGGCTGCCAAGCTTCTTTCTAACGCGTACCTCAGTGTGTTGATAACTTTTTGGAACGAGGCCGATGAGCTTTCAAAGAAACTAGGGCTAACCACTAGTGAGGTTGCGCGTTTAGTCTGCGCTGATAGTAGGATGTCTACGTATGGCGCGTCCAAGTTCGGTCACCCCTTTGGAGGAAAATGTCTTCCAATGTGCATGGATGAATTGATTTCTGCTTTTCGCGGCGAAGGCTTAAATCCATTGCTATTTGAGGCTGTTAAAACATATAATTTAAGGATTCAGAACAAGCATGATAATACTTGATTATGTGATTTCGGCGATTTGGCTTTCACCTTTTCTCTACCTCGCTGTCTTAGCGTTTGGAAAAATATTCAACAGGACGCGAAGGATCAATCTATTGAAACAGAAAGGGCAGGCTGAGAAGAAAGTTGACAAGATAATCTTTCAGATACCCACTGTAGGGAACGTAAAGTCAGTAAATAAGATATTTGAGACGGTGAAAAACTATGATCTGCCTGTGCCCTTGGAAACGTGGGTAATCATTGAAGATTGGGACAAACATAAGGCCGAATATGTTTGCGATAAGGTTGTTGTTGTTCCTCCAGATTTTGAATGTGAAGATTTGTACAAGGGTCGTGCGTTAGAATATGCTCGTAGGCTAAGACAAAAAATGGTTGCCGAGGGCATGCTGGGGCCGAACTATTTGTTACTTCAAGGAGACGACGATGCTGTGCCTAGTCTCGAGTTCATAAAGGAAAGCTTGACCGTTAACGCGGACATTATCATAGGTACGATCACTCCAATAGTAAAAGGCGTATGGAACACTATCCTCGACTATGAACGCTGTGTTGCTTGCGGGATTTTCTGCAATTTTTTTACTAACATTGGAAAACCACTCTGGGCTCATGGGGAAGGAACCTGCATGAGTAGTCAAGTCGACAAGAACGTTTCCTACGACATAAGTAGCTTTACGCATAATACTAAGCACAAGTTGATAAGCAGCGAAGACGCTTTTTACTTCCACAAAGCATCAGTAATGGGTTATACTGTTTTTAATTCGGAAGAGCGGATTTTCATAATGCCGCCGTTAAGTTTTGGTGATGCCATAAAACAAAGACGTAGGTGGGTTTGGGGGCAACTTAGAATTTTAACTCGTAAAATGCTGCCCCTCCCTAACAGGCTTAGGTTGAGTGTGATAGGCTTTTCAGGA
This sequence comes from Candidatus Bathyarchaeota archaeon, assembly GCA_963715865.1. Classification (GTDB taxonomy): domain Archaea; phylum Thermoproteota; class Bathyarchaeia; order Bathyarchaeales; family Bathycorpusculaceae; genus Bathycorpusculum. The sequence goes on along the minus strand of OY970280.1, from coordinate 994,687 downwards.
TTGTGGCTGTACTCTATTGCAACAGTGGGGTTGCCATTATATTATTTAGGCATCGTTAATATACCGGCTGTGCTCTTGCCATTAACATATATCACTTTAGCTGTATGGCTTGCAATAAGAGCTTATACCATTGGCGTATGCATGGGTTGGAAACATGCCCTAGCAGGTACTGCCGCAAGCTACATAACAGTGACGCTAAATTTTATTATTCATCTAATAGGCTTCGCAAAGGGAGATCCAAAAAAATTCGAAGTAATTCGCAAAGAATGATACCTAAATAAGCTTGCAAGTTAGTAAAAAGACCGGGGCATAATGTTGCTCTTATTACTTTTGTGTTGTTTCTAACCTTTTTGTTTTTCTTGTAAGTGAAAATCTGAAGGGCTTTTTTGTGTTTCTGCTGCTGGTGTTGATTATTTCGATTATGGTTAATGTGACAATCGCGTATAATGGAATCCAGTCGTACGGGTACATTTGGGAGATGATGCTACCATTCATTTCCGTTTGCAAGAAGGTGAATCCTATATTATAGTAGAAGAAAAAGGGCAAATTTGTTGCGAGAAGAAACGTAACAGTGCCAGTAATGAACTGAAGTATTTTTTGTCTGTTGTACCATAGAAGCAGTGGGAGTGCCAAAAGTGAAGCGCGCGGGTCAAATGAACCAAACGCAAACAGCAATGCTGAGAGCCATGGTTTTTTAGTGAATCCAAAGTATAAAGCGCCTACCAAGAGGATGGCTTGGAGTATGTGAGCATTTGCTAAGACATAGCCCACGTAGTAACTTGGAGAGAAAGATTGGGGATTTAAGCTAAAGAACCGGTAATGGAGTAAGTTGAGTGCGGCTTGATCTATCGGTGGAGTGGGGAGTGGTTCGATCAAAATGATGATGGCTGCTACAGCGCCGATAGCTAGGTTCTTGTCTTTAACAATCTTGTAAACAAAGAAAGCCAAGGCTGGAATTAAAGCAAGTTGTACCATGTCAAAGGCGATAAGAGCATCTTGATAACTTAAGGCTAAAAATGGCGCAAAGAGAATCAGGAAGGAAGGAGTGTACTTGAAGGTTTGGGGTTTTGGAAGGATCTGGTAATCTCCCGGCTGAGGACTTCCCGTATAAATTTTGGTTGGATTATTGAACAATCGCCATTCTCCAATGTAGTAAGCCGAGAAATCTCTCGCAAGAGTGGGCGATTCTGGCTTAAACGTTTCAGGATACGCACAGAAAAAGGTAATTGCATTCAACGCCACCGCTATTAAGATTACTGAAATAATCAGTGTTTTCTTGTTTTTAGTTAGCATTCAACTAACTGCCTCAGACTTTATCTCTATGTAGTTTTTGCTTAATTCTGCGCTTTTCCTCAAGGAAAGCATTCGAATCATGCTCTGCTTGCAATCACCTTGGTTAGCCTTCTTCTTTTACCGGCAGGTTTACTTCTTCGTATGATATTTCCTAATGTTGTGCTAGGTTCCAGCAATAGACTAACCCTCGAATCTCAATATCTTGGCGAATAGCGACAGCCCAAAGGAAACTTGTTTGACTAACGATTTATTTTTTGCCCCACAGACGCATAATCGCTGGCTTTACATTCGAAAAAAAATGCTCTAAGCCTTGCTTGCTTTAGCTTACCAGAAGTTTACCGAACTTCAAGGTTCCCTTATTTAGGATATTATAAAAAAAGGAAGGATTAATAGTAGTATGAGACTGTTACAGTTACAACGGCGCTTGTCTGGTCTAAGTTGCCGATTCTGACTTATGCTGTACATGGTAGGACTGGGAATACTGCGGTTCCTGACATGCCTAATGTTACGTTCTGGTCGAAAATTGAGACCATAACTCGCGCAGTGTTACAGGGTTAAATCATCTTTGCTTAAATGTTTTCCTAATACTTAATGCTTAGGTACAGCAGTATAGATAATGCAAAGCACTCGAACAAGCCTGGCAAAAGCTCGAATGGCCCAAGTCCATAAGCTCTAAATCCTAATAGCGACGTTATAAGAGGGCTAGATGTCAAGTCTTTTACTAGGAAGACTAAAGCAAAAATTATTAGTCCAATTGTGAATTGGGAACGCGTTTTGACATAGATATTAATGTAAATTAATGTTAAGATGACTAAGAGCGCTATATTGACCGTGGAAATTATTGTAAATGCGCCGTAAAAAAATTCAAAGTCGCCCGAAATGAAACCAGGTGGTGGAACTCGCCTTTGTTCAAACCCGGGAATCTGCTGCTGACTTATTATTGTCCAAAAAGCCGCAAAAATAGCGACTGATACCAAAATCGCAATTATTAATCCAAGTTTTAATCTTTTATTCATTTGCTTCTCCATTTTGCTATTTCTCCTTTTTCTACTTTTTCCCGATTTTCTTCATAATCTCCTCAAACATTGCGTAATTTTCTTCCATAGTTTGCGACAAAAAATAGGTTGCGCCATACCTGTCTCCGACAGAAGTGATTATTTTGTTTTTTTCTAGAACTTCAAGGTGATGCCTCATTGTTTTGTAATCCATTTTTAGCATGGTCGCTAGTTGATTTGCGTTCTGCGGAGTTTCCTTTAGTGCCTCAATTATTTTTGCGCGAGTTGGTCCGCCTCGGGTACCTGCGATTAGCCATCCTAGCAAGTATTTTAACGAGCGGGCATTTGCAGACATTTATACGGGCTCCGAGTGTGAAGAGATTCTTTGTCACTTTAAATCTGACTGAAGTAATAAATGTGTTCTTTTAAAATGCCAAGATATGCAGGTTTAGGTTAAAATTAGGAGTAAATTTGGGTCTAATCTTGAAAAATCGTTTAATAACCCTTTAACAGTATGCAGACAAAGGCAATCAAGAAGAGAGTAGAAAATGGAAAATAAGGCCATAAGCCCAAAAACTGCCCAAATAAAATACCCCTTCGATTCTCTTTTTGGTTGCCTTTTTAAAATTAAAAATGAAAGGTGCAGCATATGGGAATCATCAATAGAGCAGTAAGAAATATTTCAAGAAGGAAAATTCGAGCGCTACTAGTCATAATTGCTTTAGGCTTTTCGATGGCAATCATGGTTTCAATTCCTGCAGGTGTTTTGGCTAATCAGCAGACAGCAAGCACGGTAGCATCAAACTTAAGCAACGTTATTAGCCAAACCAGCGCATCAATTAACCAAACATCAACTCAAATAGACTGTAGTCTTGCGCCAAGTTTTTCAGGTTTCGGTTTCGGTAGCGGATCTGGCGGCAGCGGCTCTGGCTCTAGTTTTGTTTTTGGTGACGGTAGCACATCTGGCAGAAGCGGCTTTACGCCTGGTCAGTTCGGTGGCGGAATTGTAGCTGGTCAGTTTGGTGGCGGTGCATTTAGCGGTGGGCAATCAAATCCCATGAATGAGAGCCTATACACTGATATCAATAGTACTATCTCTGGAGTTGCAGTTGTCGAGCCTATACTGCAGCGTCTGAAGGGCAAAACGTAACGACCACCCTGTCATTTAACGGATACACGCGAGACATAACGCGTCTCGATGTCGAGTACACGATTGAAGGCATCCCGCTGACTTCTGATCTAGTAGACAACTATCCTATATTGCCAACAAATATCACTGCTGGAAGCAACTTACAGGCAGGCGATAATGGAGCTGTCTTGCTTAGTGAAAACAACTCAGCATACTTCGAAGCAGGAGTAGGCGACGCAATTACCATTTTAAACCAACCCTTTACTGTTGTAGGCATCTATAGTCCATCAGCAGTTTCGCAAACACAAACATTGTACATGAACCTATCCGACGCTCAAACAATAACTAACAATACTGGATACATAACTAGTCTCGCAGTCTTTGCCCAAAGCAGTGATGTTGTATCGCAGGTAGCCACCTCCATAAGTTCAGTGCATCCAGAGCTTACAGTTACTACAGATCAAACTCGCTTAAGTCAGCTTCAAGCCTTGCAATCGACCTATAATACTGAACTGGCAACTGCACAAGCATCTAATAGTCAAACATATTCAACTGCAGTTGAAGAAATTATCGTGGTGGTTGCAGCAACAAGCTTGATAGTATTATTTGTCATGCTCTATACTGTCAGGGAGAGAACCAAAGAGATTGGCACGCTTAAAGCGATTGGTTTTAGCAACTTGACTGTAATGGGCCAATTTATGCTTGAAGGTATTCTGTTAAGTATGATTGCCGGTGTAGTTGGTATTGCAATAGGCAGCATAGCGGCACCTACGCTTTCGTCACTTTTGCTTCCGAGCGTTGGCATAGGAAGCAGGTCAGCTGCAGGCGCTGTGATCGTTTCAGGTACTACGAGAATCAGTGGATTATCAGTAGCGACGTTGAGTCCTGAGCTTATACTGTTGGCGTTCGGTGCAGCCATCTTGCTTGGAACATTAGGCAGTCTATATCCTGCGTGGAGAGCGGCGAAAATAAGACCAGCGGAGGCAATGAGGTATGAGTAAACCAGTACTACAAATAGAAAAACTAAGCAAATCCTATTCGCTTGGCAAACGCAACGTTCCAGCCTTATCTAATCTGAGTCTTACGGTAAACGCTGGCGAGTTTGTTGCAATCATGGGCCCATCAGGCTCTGGCAAAACCACACTGCTAAATGTTATTGGCTGCCTTGATAAGCCAACTAGTGGTCAAGTTCTACTAGACGGCATTGACGTTTCAAAGCTCCCTGAAAATCAGCTTTACAAGATTAGAAGAGACAAGATGGGCTTCGTATTTCAAACCTTCAACCTATTGCCGTACCTAAACGCTAGAGAAAACGTTGAGTTACCCATGGAAGGACGAATCAAATCAAAAAGCGAACGAAAGAAACGAGCAAGCGAACTCTTAGCATTGGTTGGCCTTTCAGGAAGAGAAGGACACAGACCGCAACGCCTCAGCGCTGGAGAGCAGCAAAGAGTAGCTATTGCACGTGCCTTAGCAAATAATCCAGCTATAATTCTTGCTGATGAACCTACAGGAAACTTGGATAGCCAAAACAAGCAAGAAATCATCAAGTTGCTTGCCAACCTCAACATTACGCAAGGCACTACTATAATCTTGGTCACGCATGATAGTCAAGCTGCACACCATACTGAACGAATGCTCTTACTCAAAGACGGAAAAATAGTTAAAGAGAAAGAAGGTCTGCATTTAATGAAAAAGAATCACAAATGCCCACATTGCGGAAGCAGTATTCAAATGAGCGACGATACATGTCCCGCCTGCAAAAAACCAATTTACTCCAGTGATGAACCATTCTCAGCCTAAATCATTTTTTTAAAATTTGAGGATTTTTTATGGAAACTCCGCCTTTCCCTTCCATTCCAATGCCACTGCCGCAAAAAACTAAGCGTTTTCCAGTAGTTATCATCGTGGTTCTCCTCCTCGTAGGCTTGGTTGTAGGAGGTTTAATCGGCTACGCAGTAAGTTACTCAGATTACAACGGAAAGCTCAATAGTGTACAAGCTGAACTGCGAGGTTATTCTCAAAATGGCAACTCTGGTTATTCAAACGCAACATACGTAATAGAATCTAATGTTTCGCTTTCCAATCTGTATCAGCAAGTTAAATCATCTGTAATTGTAATCCAAGACCTTGTACCTGAATATGGTCTGTTTGGTAACTTTGCAGGTTATTCTATACAGCAGGGTTCAGGGTTCATAACTGAAGTAAACAATCAATTGGTCGTAGTCACTAACTATCATGTGATAGAAGATGCAATCAACGAAACCGTAACTTTTGCAGATGGAGCCAGTTACCCTGCAACAGTGTTAGGTTCAGACGCTAAAGCTGACCTTGCAGTCCTTTCTGTAGCTTCTATGCCTAGCGATGTGACATCTTTGACCCTCGTTAGCTCCGAAACTTTACAAGTAGGCGACCCAGTTGTAGCAGTAGGTTCACCTTATGGATTATCAGGAACATTAACCACGGGTGTAATCAGCGCACTTGGGAGAACCATCACTGAATCGAGCTCAAGCCAAAGTTCTGGCCAAACAATTCCAGATATGATTCAAACAAGTACTGCCATTAATTCAGGCAATTCTGGTGGTCCACTTATCAATTATGCAGGTGAAGTCGTCGGCATAACAACTGCGGCTGTGAGTAACTCGGAGGGTTTAGGCTTTGCAATTCCATCAGCTACTATAATTCGGGAACTCAGCTCATTAGTCACCACTGGCTCATACAACCAGCATCCGACCATCGACGCCACGGGAACAGATATGAATTATCAGATTGCTCAAGCCATGGGAGCCAGCGTTACCTACGGTGTCCTCGTAGAGAGTGTTTCAACACAAAATGGTCTCAAAGGCGGCACAACTCAAACATCAATTTTAGGCTCAAACGTAATCATCGGCGGCGACATTATAATAGCCATCAACGGAGTAAGAATAACTAACACTGATGATTTGCTGTCTTATCTGGAGCAACACACGCTGCCTGGCCAAACAGCTAATTTCACGGTGGTAAGAAATGGGCAAACGCAGGCAGTCTCTGTAACCATTGGAAAACTATCATAATCATCTTTTTTACATGATACTTAGCCACATTTTTACTGGCTCATTTGTGTGAGTATAAGACTACTGATTTAGCCGATGGATTGAATAATCTGTTTGATAAAATGGTTGAAATTCCAAGAATAAAACACGGTAACAAACAAACTATTGATACTCTGATTAGTGAAGAGGCTCTCTTATTCGCTAAATATCTGAGAAGTGAACGGAAAAGACTGGAATCCAAGAATCCCAACAGTCTAACCCATCTATGTGTTTGGTTAAGAAGTGTTAGAGCCGTGCGTGTTAGCGTAGTGAGTGTTAGGCGTGTTAATGTTTAGTTGGAAGGAGAGAGAAAAAGATTAAAAATTAGCCAGATAGGTTGCGGCTTTTCGTAACTTAGTTCAAATTCAGAAACCATAATTAAAGAAGAAAACAGCAAGGCAGTTCACCAAAAAAAGCGGATTATTCCCAATTACTGGTGAAATGGCTGTTGATTCAGGAAGTAGGCGAAGATTATACTTAAAAAACGGTTGTAATTCGCTCAGTCATGGAACACCTAAATCGACACCTTTAGGCTTTTGGCTTGAAAAAGATGTATGGGATTACATACACTTGAAAAACTTAGATTACTCTAAAGTTTACGATAATGGATTAACTCGGACAGGTTGCATGTTTTGCCTTTTTGGAATAGCTGAAGAAAAGACATGTCGGTTTAGGATTATGAAGCACTACCATCCAGAACTTTATAATTACTGCATGAATAAATTAGGCATACGTGAGCTTTTAGAGTACATAGAGCAGAATGGGATAGAGCTTGATTATGAAAGCCCATTAACAAGCGATGTAACAAGTCTTAAATCTGCATAGCATAGAAATAACCTAAGCCTTTTATCGCTTTAATCACCTATTAGCAAAGTGGAAAACGAATGAAGAAAAGATTGGATTTTGCTCTAATTCTCATTTTCCTTATAGCTACAAGTGCAGTTTGCATTTCGCCCATTAAGGCTCAAACTCAAAGCTTTTTTACAATAAATGCTGACGGCAGCATAAATCCCTCAACAACGCTAATTAAACAAACAGGAAACATCTATACCTTCACAAGTGACACGGACACAACAGTATTTACTGTACAAAAAAGCAACATAATACTTGACGGCAGTGGTCATAATCTCAATAGTGGTTTAATTCAAATCAATTCCGTTACAAATGTAACCGTAAAAAACATATCAATTTCAAATACAGAGTCGGTTGTTATTGCTATAGAAGATTCATCGAATGTTATTATTGTAAATAATACAATAACTGGTGGAGTTACACCTTTTGGGATGATAGGCGGAATCTCCATTATCAATACTAACTTGACTACGATTACTGGTAATGCTATTAAGAACGATATGTTTGGCATATTGCTATTAAAAAGCTACTACAACCAAATTATAGGAAATAATTTGACAGATATTTCAAATTCGTGGGGCTATTACAGTGCTGGGATTATTCTATACAACTCTTCAAACAACGTCATTTACTACAACAACTTTATTGATAATGACCACGGAGCAGAAGTTGATTCTGGTTTAGTTAACAATTGGGATAACGGCAAGGTAGGCAACTACTGGAGTGACTACAATTCAAAATATTCTAACGCAACTGAAATAGATGACTCTGGGATAGGTAACATGCCATACGTAATAAACGCCAGCAATACCGATAACTATCCCCTCATTCACCAAGTCAATATTACCGAACCAATTCCAACACCTACAGTAACTCCTAATGAACCTGCTATTGGAATTCCCATTATAGCGATTGCTGTTATTGTCATCGTTGTAGTTTTGGTAGCTGTAATAGTCTCTCTTTCATTTTATAGAAGGCATCGAAAGACTTCTGATTTAAATACGTGAACCTTTTCATAACACAAGCCAAAATTTTTGACTTTTGAAAGCAAGGAAAATTTCTATTTCTGCAAAATACATTAAACGGTTAGGGCTATTAACGAGTACAGTCAAGGGTTCATGTTCTTTTCCATGGTCTAATTAATATCAATACTGACAGTATTCTTACTTAACAGTATCCTTTTGAAATATTCTTTTTAAGGAAGTGCGTAATTATATCTAAATTAGAGTTTGAACTAACAATCCGAAAGCCGCAATTTAAACGGCGAAATTAAAATTTAATCCCACACACACTAATTCTCTCCCTAACTAACTCCTACTACCCTACTAACTCTCTCTACAAAAAACACACACAACATGCCAAATTCAAGTTCACAAGTTATTGAGATTCATTGTTTGATTGAACTGCAGGTTTCACGCTTCTTCTACGCATAAACACAGCCACAACAAGCACCAGAACAGCAACAACGACAAAGACTACTATGACAATTTGCTCTGAGTCAAAAGTAAATAAAGATTTATTCTGAGAACCAAACTGGTTAGGTGTTGCTGTTGGGTTCTGTGTGGGTGAGGTTGATGAGTTTGAGGTTGGCGTTGAAGAAGCTGATGTGTTAGGTGTTGCTGTTGGAGCACTTGAACTAATTGTTATGGTTTGTGTGTTACTCCAGTCGCTGTACTGGCCTGTGAAAACGTAGACGTGTCCTGCCATCATGTAGTCTGATGGTACCATGTATCCTATCAGGGCTTGTGCTTGGACTTGTAGCTGTGCATCCGGTGGCACATTGTAAAGGCCTGGAATTTGGATTGTTATGGTGGTGTATCCTGTGTTGGATTGGGCTAGGTCTGCTGGAGATTCGGTGTTGTTGCCCCAGAAGATTCCGCCATATCGGCTTGTGGTTACTCCGTTGGGTGCAAAGGGGTAGTAATTCCATTCGGTTCCGTATGCTCCTTTTATTCTGAAGTTGTAGTATAGGCTGGTTTGGTTGCCGCTTGGGTCTGTGTATGAGGTGAAGGGTTGGTTCTTTATGGTGAATTGTAATGATCGGTTGTCCACGTGATAGCCGTCTTGGGTGATGATGGTTTTTCCTGTGTATTGGTCTATTCCATAAGTTGGTGGTACATTATAGGAGAGGTCTACGTACTTTAAACTGAATTCTGGGGTAGAGGGTTTAGGTATTGACTGAGCAAATGCAGATTCAACTATTATTAGGCTTGAGACTGCTAAGATAACAACAAGAAGTAACGAGAAATACTTGCTGATGCTACCCATGCTTAATCTTAGGAATGTCGGCAAATAAAAGACTTCTCGTAAAAGTCTCTTGACTAATCTAAGTCAAGGTTTCTTGACTAACTCGACTTATCGCATTGTGCTCAATTGACTATTCTTGGTGTCCAGTCTTTCTTTTCATTCCTCAAATACTTGGCAAACAACAAGACTTCTTCGTTGATTAAGGTCTCAATTGTCTGTCTTTGCCCAACTTTTATCCGAGGAATCTCAACCACTGTTTCAAAATAGCTGTTAAGCTTCGCGGTGAAATTTAGAAAAATCAGGAAAAAATATTTTTCGTCGTTTGGGGTTTGGGGATTAAAATTTAATCCCAAAAATATGAGAATGACTTTTTCGCTTCATAGCAAGCAATTTATATGAAGCAACTTTGCTATTTTATTTGGCACAAGAGGGATGAACAGATGTTGTTTCTTCTGAGACAGCGTATTTGTTCCACTCAATCTCTTGTGTGCCTCTGCTCTTGTTTTCTACTTAAACAAACAATCGCAAACTGATGTTTTTCGTCAATTTATAAAAGTATTACAATTTTTTCAACTTTCAGTCAACCCTTAAGGAGTTCTGCACCAAATTAGGAAGAGCCTTACCGATTAAGATTAGACTGTTCACTTTTTTCAGAAAAGGTTTATTTTACTAAGAGGAGTATGTATTTTGTCTGTGAAGCTGATGGCAAAGGCTAAAATGGATGAAAATGGCAAGGTTCAGATTCCGTTAGAAACGATAAAGAAACTTGGATTGAAAAACGGCACCGAGTTTGAACTGAAACAGGACAACGAAGTTTTGGTTTTGAAACAAATTCTTCCAAAAAAATCTAGGGTCAAGAGTCCGCCTTTATCAGCATCTGAAAAAATGGAAATCGAAGAAAGCGAAAAAGAATTCGCCACGCAGACTACAAAAGTTTATGACAATGCGTCTGACCTTCTCAATGCGTTGCATACTGAAAGGAAAAGAGCAAAAAGCTAAAAAGGGCTAAGCAGGCAACAGATTTGTGGAAGGCAAAGCCTGTAGAATAATATACCGACCAATTTACGAGCAAAAAACGATTGAACTTTTAAGAGTGTGCTCGCACAAACAAGCGTACAATCCTTGAGAACCGCCAAAATTAAATCTGCTTTCTTGACAGGCGTTAGAAATTATGAATCATAAGGTCTGAGACAGGTTTGAGCTTTGGCGTGAGTTTTAACGCTTAAAGTTGTGAGAATAGGCGATTTACTGGTTGGAATCTTGGCATCTTCATCTTCAAGGTAAAGCTCGATTGCTTCCCGCAAATTACCTATAGCTTCCTCTACATTTTTCCCTTGACTGGCTATATCCAGTTCAGGGGACCAAGCGATCTGCAGTTTTCCTTCTTTCCAGAGTATTGCTGAAAAAGTAATATTTTCAGTCATAGTAACCTCACAAAGTATTCCACCTAAGTTATAAAAATAGTTTATGCAACCGAAACCAACTAAACCAGAATTCTGGCAATAGTTCACTTTCACTCATCCCTCCACTGATTGGATATGTCGTTTCTGCGATGGTTTATTAGGCGTAAACAGTGCATTCTGCATTTCTCAGTATGTTGAAAAAGCATCAATTCATGTTGAAAGTGCAGGACGTTGAGTCTATGTTGAACCATGTTGAAGCATATTAGAAGCATCCAGTAGACTAGGAGGATAGGCTGTGCGCACACACAAACGCATAGGCAAAAAGCCAAGAACCAAACATACTAATTTCTGTGTGTATTAAGCTGAGGTGTTTTGTTTTGGAGTTATTGGTTCTTTCCTTTAACAGCTTGGAGGTTGTGGTTTCTTCAATTTTACTGTTGATGCTTGTTGTTGATGTTGTTGATGAAGCATGATTTTTCTCCTTTTCAGAAACCGTAAGTTCTAGGCTGTACAACTTGAGCTTCACACTCATCAAATTCAGATTTCCAACGGTAAAAGCTCCTTTTGCCCTAGGGATTGTCTGGACAAAACTTTTCGAGGGACGGACAAACGTCCATAGGCTTACTTTGTATTGTTGAACAAAGCATTTACCCGAACGAACAAATGTCCCTACCTCTTAACGATACTTATAATAAATGAGACTCGAACAATTTAATCTAAAAAGTCGGAAGGTAGTAATCGCTATTTTTATAAGTTCAACATTTGAAGTAAATGAACATGCAAGCAGAAATTGGAATAATCGGCGGAACAGGGCTCTACGACCCTAAACTACTCAAGAACGTTCAAGAAGTAACGGTGGAAACACCATACGGTAAGCCTTCAGACGCCATAACCATTGGTGAGTTAGCAGGTAAATGCGTGGCTTTTCTGCCTAGGCACGGGAAAAAACACACTATCAGACCAACGGACATTAATGTCAGGGCCAATATTTTTGCTTTAAAGAAGCTCGGCGTCAAACGTATACTTGCATCTTCAACCGTTGGCTCTCTAAGAGAAGAGTATCATCCAGGCGAAATCGTATTTGTTGACCAGTTCATCGACCGAACCACACGGCGAGAACAGTCATTCTACACAGAAAACAAGGTGTGCCACATTTCAGTCGCTGAACCAATGTGCCCCGAACTAAGAAAAATTATAATCTCAGTCGCAAAAAACAGGGGCATCAAAATGCACGAAACAGGAACTTACGTTTGCATAGAAGGACCACGCTTCTCCAGCAAAGCTGAATCAAAAATGTACCGCCAATGGGGCGCAGACGTGGTAGGTATGACGCTGGTTCCTGAATGCGTTTTAGCGAGAGAAGCAGAAATATGCTATGCTTCCATATCAACCGTAACCGATTACGACGTATGGAAGGATCATGTAGTCTGTGTAGATGATATCATTACAACAATGAAGACAAACATTGAAAATGTTAAGCGCATAATCGCTGAAACCGTTGCCAAATTGCCGAATGAATGCGCTTGCAAATGTAACGAAGCATTGAAAGGAGCATTTGTTTAAAAGGAGAAAACGGAAAAATGAACAAACCCAACAAAACATTAGACCTTAAATCAAAAGTTCGAAGAATACCCGAGTTCAAAGGAGTAGTTTTCTGGGATATCACCCCACTTTTGAAAGACAAACGATGCTTCCACGAATGCATCAAACAATTAGCCGACCATTACAGAGGCAAAACAATCGATGCAGTTGTTTCAAACGAAGCAAGAGGCTTCATCATTGGTGCTGCTTTAGCTTACGAATTAGGAGTCGGCTTTGTACCTATACGTAAAAAAGGCAAGTTACCTTACAAATGCGTTGACGTTACATACAAGAAAGAGTACGAATGCGACACCATCGAGATTCATGAAGACGCTATCGAGAAGGGCCAAAACATTTTGCTAATTGACGATTTGCTGGCAACTGGCGGAACTGTGAAAGCGAATATCGAATTAATTGAGAAGTTAGGCGGCAACGTGGTTGGCTTAGGCTTTTTAATTGAGTTGGGTTATTTGGAAAGCAGAAAAACGATAGGCAATAAATACGATGTGTACTCAATCATTCAATTAAAAACCACAAACGGATAAAAACTCGGTTTTTTGGGCTCGGCTTCTTAGAAAGCACAAGTTAAGCACCATTCATTTTCTTCTTCCAGTATGGCGAAAAATATAATCGCGAATGGGCGCGGTTTGCTCTCGTTATGCTTTCTGTGGGGAAAAAAGCCGGTTTCGCCAAGCCCCAGCTTCTTCCAGCTACATGTTTATGCATAGTGTTGCGGATTTTATATTGATTTGTTGTTGTGGCTAGACAGTAACTCGGGTTTAATAGCCTGTTTCGAGATTAACGCGAGACATTGCGCTTAATCGGATAAAAATCTGAGAAGCATTAAGTCAACCATGACTTGGTAATTTAAGCCTTTTGGCAGTAAGCATTTTTGCCAAAAAAGCGTTTTCAGGCTTTAGGCTCTAAAAAGCGTTGGAAGCAGGAAATGAACTCGGTAAAATTTAATTCATCTTTTTTTGTAACGTAATGGAAGTCTTTGTTTTTTGCGTGAAGCTTTTCGATTATTTTTACTTCAATCACTTTTGCAACTGAACCAAAGGTCTCTTCAACCGCATTGGCAAAGTCTGCAATTTTAAAGGGAATCTCCTGTTTCTTTATGCCATACCTATTTTCTAGATGGCGGTAAATGGTTTGCTTGTTGGCAGCTCCCAAAGCCGAGAGACTATCATCAATTGCCTCTGTTACCGCTGTTTCAAATTTGGTTTCGAGCGGTTCATTGGCTAAAAGTAAACATGGACTACATAAGGCGGTTAATTGTTGCTTCATTTTTTCATCCCAATTTCCTTATTGTTGTTGTGTTCTTCTTGACTACAGTTATGTCGTGACTATTAATATATCACTTATTTCACTTTTGGATATATTCCGAAAATCGATATATCTAAAAAAGAAATATCCTTTCTTAAAAGCAAAAATTTTGGAAGTTGAAAGAAGTAACGCTTAGACAGTAATTCAATTCCACTATTGCTTGGCAAAGCTTTATACTCACTTTTATTTAGTGTAAATCTTCGATAATAAGCCCATATAGTTCCTCTCTTTTAGCGAGCTAAAATCGAATTTGCCGTTTCTAAATAAATTTCGAAGTCGCGCTCAGAAAACAAAACAAAAACAATCTTCTCAAGCTTATCTTCTTTTTCCAAAAACTCTTTAACAGTTCTCACGGCTATGCGGCTGGCATCTTCAATAGGGTAACCGTAAGCTCCAGTGCTAATCGATGGAAACGCAATTGTCTTAAGTCCTTTAGCAACTGCAAGCCTCAACGAATTTTTGTACGCCTGTTTCAAAAGTTCCGCTTCAACATGAAATCCGCCGAGCCAAACAGGCCCAATCGTGTGAATAACATGTTTAGCCTTTAAGTTGCCGCCTGAGGTAATGACCGCTTTTCCTGTTGGAAGACCATCAGGCCACTCTGTAGCCCTTATGCGTTTGCATTCTTCAAGAATTTTGGACCCGCCTTTACGATGTATTGCACCATCAACTCCGCCGCCGCCCATAAGCGATGAATTTGCCGCGTTCACAATGACGTCTGTTTCGACATCTGTTATGTCTCCCTTAATTAGCTGCAGGATTGCTTTTCCAACTTGAAATTCCATGAATACTATTTTACTCTTTGTTGCTATATAACTGTACTAAATCATTGACCATAAGGCTGAACCCATAAAGTATGCTCCGAAACCGATGAAAACTGCCACGCAAAAAAACATAATTCCCATTTTTGTGCGCTCATTCCAGAACTGCTGCGACTTAAAAATCACCAATGCGGCCACCGTGTACCATGAGAAATCGCAGAGCCAATGGACACTCGCAAAGACTGAAAAGCCAACAAGTCCAAACAGTTGAGCGTTGAGTATCAGTGTTGTGCCAATGGTTAACCACCACAAAATAAACCCTGCATTAACTGCTGTGGTGTAAACACCTGCAAGCAATGAGTCTCTTTTCAAATTTACCTTTGATTCGTCAGTTTTATTCCTATTTCTGAATGTTCGTACGCCCATCAGAATCATCAAGAAACCTCCAATCAACCCAACAGCAATCTGTACAGAGCTCGGCATCGCAAACTGGCTTAACAAAAAGAAAATCAGAAACATGAGTGGAAATTCTACTATGCCATGACCAACCGCGATTAAGGCGCCTGAAATTTTGCTTTTTGCCGCTTTTTGAATCGTAACCGCAAACAAAGGTCCTGGCATAAGTACGCCTGAGAGCGAAATAAGAAGCACTGAAGCCAAGAACATGCCAAAGTTAGTGATAAACGCCATACCCCTAATCCTGCCCCTTCACGTTAATGCTTCCTTCCAATAGTTATGAGAAGAACTCTTGACCAACGCCATGGCCTTTGTTGTAACTCAACAGTTAACCCTGCAGATGTAAACATTTCACGTATTTTGGCTGGGTTGTTATGCCTGAAATGCTTGACGAAAATGTGCATCCAAGCTGGAATCGTAATGTCAGCCAGCAAAAAGCTTCCTTGCGGACGCAAAACTCGAGCGACTTCGCTAATACCCTTCGCTTGATTTGCCCAATGATGAAATGAAAGAGTGCTAAAGGCAAGGTCAACTGAAGTATCAGGGAGAGGCAAAGCTTCAGCCATGGCGACATGAAATTCTGCTTCTGGAAAAAGCTGAGTTGCCTGCTGTATCATTTTCTCGGCTACGTCAACACCAACCAACTGGGCATTGGGCCACTGTTGCTTAGCCTTCCTAAGCAATCGTCCCGTTCCACAACCCACATCTAAAATGACGTTAGGATTATTTTGTCTGGTTAATTTAAGAACTCGTCGTTGTACTCTATCAAAGAAATACCCCTGACTACTAGCAGTCTCGTAAGTTGCTGCCCTGCGGTTAAAGTGTTCAACATCAGCATTTTTCTGGTTTGTATCCATGCCATTTTTTCCTTTAACGGTTAATGAAGTGCTGCTTTGTTAATTTATTTAAGCACTCGTGGTTAATTAGCTATTTTTTATCTTAAATCAGTTCTGTATATTGGTTTTAATTATTGATTGGTATTTTGAGATAGCGCATACATGATCCAAGGGTGAATCACGTGAATTTGGGCATAATGGTGTATAACGGCATAATGTGTTTGCAAAACGATTGAGTGGTTGATGTTCGCAAGCCCTAAATATAATTTTAAACATGTATGATTCAACGTAACACATGCCGATGCATTCTTTGAAGCAGGTGTCACTTGATTTCATTTCGCCGCCTCTGAGTGGCGTTTAGATGATAATGGACAGCTTTTTTACGAGAAAGAATCGTGGTTTTTCCATTACGCTATTGCAGGCATTTAGAAGAAAGTCTGATTAATTTGCTTGGAAGAGAAATTTTCAGAAGGGAAGAGTAAGAATGGTTCTTGAAAAACTTTGGACAGAAGACGAAGTTAAAGCTATAAGTGAAATGTGTGGGCAGGGTCAAAGCGTCGAAGAGATGGCTGAACATTTCCATCGTAGCCCTGAGGGTATCAGGCTCAAGTTATATCGACTAGGTCTTGTAATTTCTGAAAAGGAAAACAATTGTTCATCATCTTCATCATCAACAACTACAACGCTTGAACCCATCAAACCGGCTGAGCAATTGATCAGTGTGGAAGAAGCTGCAAAGATGACGCTGGGATGCATTCAGCGATTAAATGAGAAGGGTTTAACTGGGCTAGATATTAAGCGAATACGCTTGATCATACCTGCATTGAAAAGCTACATCATACTGCAGACGGATTATATTGAGAAGCTTGCGAAGGTTGAACGGCATGTTGAAGAGTTGAACAGGGTTGTGCTTGCCCAGTTGGAAGACAAGGTTGCAAAAGCGCAAACAGATCAAGAGCGCAAGCTTTGGGAAGAGCAGCTTCTTAGTTTGAAAGAGAAGATGTAGACACGGACGCCCTTTGCAAAGACAAGACTAACTCGAAGGGAGAAAATTGACGCGCATACGGTTACCGTTGCTATGGCGAAGTTACAGGCAGCGTAGGGCGCTAAGAAGGCTTCCGCAAATCGATAAAGCAATCAAGCAGTTGCAGCTTCAGGAAACTCTTGAAGTCAAGGGGCCTGTTGATTTTGCTGAGAAAATTTTGGATGTGAAGCCTTTTCCATATCAGGCGGTGCTGTTGGAAGATCCGAGTAAGCGAATCGTCGCTTGCATGGGGCGTCAAACTGGCAAGACGACAATCATAGCGTTGAAAGCCATCTACTTTGCCCAAGCAAACAAGGGTGTTACAGTTTTAATTACCAGTCCTTCGCTTAGGCAGTCAATGATTATGTTTGACCGCATAATGTCATTTGTGTTCTATAGTGTATATCTCCGCAGTAGAATTGTTAGGGCAACGGGAACGCTTATTCAGTTTGACAACAGAAGCAAAATAATTGCCTTACCCTGCTCAGAGCACATGCTACGCGGCTACACTGCAAACATGATTATTTTGGATGAAGCCTCTTGGATTCCTGAAAAGGTTATCACGCAAATCCTTTTCCCGATGCTAAGCACAACCGATGGCTACGCAATTCTATTAAGCACGCCTTGGGATAAAAACCACTTTTTCTATCGAGCATTCGTCAATCCAGCCTATAGTGTGCACCGTGTCAAGTCAAGTGAGTGCCCGCTAGTTACGGAGCATATTTTGGATGAAAACCGCGAAAACATGACCCATGAAGAATATCTAATGGAGTACGAAGCCGAGTTTGTTGAAGCCTTAAACAGCTATTTTTCACAAGCATTGATTCGCACGTCGGTCGAGCTTGCCCAAAAGCTTGGCGTTGAGCTTTACAGCAGTCTTGAGGCTTCTTTTCCAAGCGGAGATTACTATGGCGGAGTTGATTTCGGAAAGCTCCAAGACTTCAGCGTTGTAGTTGTTTTGCAACGTGATGGCGACAGGCTTAAGCTTGTTTATATGTATCAGTTTCCGCTTGAAACACCATACGCGCAGGTTATTGGTCACCTTGTGAGGGCTAACCAGAAGTTTCAGTTCCGAGGCGTGCTTGTGGATCAGACTGGCGTGGGTGAACCTGTACTTGAGGAGATTCACAACCAGGGTTTGAGAAGTGTCGACGGCATTACGTTTACTATGCAATCAAAAGAGGAGCTGCTTACAGGGCTGAAAATTGCTATGGAACAGAACCGCTTAGCCATTCCGTACCATAGGTTACTATGCCAGCAGATCAATGAGCAACAGTACGAGTACGGCAAAAGCGGGCACTTACAGTTCAGCCATCCACAACATTGCCATGATGACATGTTATGGGCTTTAGCTCTGGCAGCCGCCGTAACCATGCGGGCATCTCCTCCAGGCAAGGGCGCCGTTATGCTTCAACATTAAAAGTAGTGTTGACTGACTGCAAGTGTCTTTTCATTGAAAAGAAAATGTAGTGAAAATTGGTGCAGTCATCCCCCTGAAAAAGTTAGCTTGTATTTCTGAAATATTTCGTCTTCCTTAATTTTTTTGCCTCAAGATATCAAAGTGATTTAAAATGTTAGAAAAATCAATAAAACCAGAAAAATGGAACCATGCATTAGCTGGGTTCCAACAAAACGGTGAAGCCATCGAACAAGCCAATGTGACGTTTGGGGCTGCACCTAAAACTCCAATCCAAAGCTATAAAGCAATAAAGGAAGGTCAGGGGGTGAAATTATGAGTCTCTCTACGCAAGGTAACGCATGGAACGTTATCACACCTTCATGGAGAAACTATAAACCAGTAATGCCATCATTGGCTGGACCAGGTGTAACGTTCACTACAACTGGAAACCCAGATCCAGGTTATAGTTATATTGATGGCAATACGCAGAAACTGTATCTTATTATGATGCAAGGCATGGGAGGTTCTAATTTCATTCCTTTTCTGGCAACTGATTTTGGCTTATGGGTACAAAAAGACATCGAAACATATGGCGCGTTAATGACCGCATCTGATCCAATTTCCGGCAGCGGCGGCGGTGCAATCGAAATTGGACATGGTTTCACTTCAACAACGGACGACCCGAAAATTATTCTAAGCGACACAATAGGTGGCGGTTCAGGGGCTACTGCAACAGATACTGTTAAGTCTTTTGTGGTAAGGATACTGTTAAGTTATTTGTCATGCTCCCTCAACATAAGCCTAACTTAACATGCCGATATATCGATTGCGCAAATGTTATAAACTTGACCATTTAATAAGATAATGGTGACCTATGGAGGATAATGGTGAAAGAGGTTGAGTAATTTTATTTTTGTTGATGTCCGTCGGCAGTCACATAGTTTTAATAATAATTCAGTCTTCATAATACTTACAAGGTCGATTAACAAATTTTTAGTGCGAACTCTTATATAGGGTTGTCAAAGGTGATACGGTCTAAAAATTGGAGTGTCAACTGTGACATGAGCAGCTTCCAGAAACCTGAATTTAGTGGAAACTCAGTTCTTATGCTTGCTCTAGTTTCAGCAAGCGAAAAGAGAGGGTGGCTGGGAATCACAAAACTTCAAAAGTTAGCATTCTTGATAGAGTACACTCTTAATCAAGATGGAAAAAGAGCTTTCGGTTATAATTTTTTCATGCATAATCACGGTCCGATTAGCAAGGGTCTTTACAATGACTACGAAGCAATGCTTGATGAGCAACTCATAGTTGAGGATGAAAACGGGATACAAGTCAGCGAAATCGGAAAAAGCATCAGCGAACAATTCTTACAAGCCATTCCAAAGGATATACAAGAAGCAATGAAACAAATAGTCAAAAACTTTGCCCACATGAAAACTCATGAACTAAGAAATTATGTTCATGCAATGAACATCATAATGCCTGACGGTTCGACCATGCGCGTGGATAACATCCTCAAAGGCAGTACTGTTCTCCAAGGCTCATTAAAGTCTTTCAAACTTGAAAAAAGCTACTCTGAAACCTTTGCAATTTTAGCAAACAAGAAATTAATGGACCCAATACGTGCGGCAAGAAAGCATGGTTCGACTTGTAGTCCATACAAACCGCTTTCTACCTAAAAATTTATTCTGCCTTTTGTTTTTTATTATAATCTATCCATGCCTGTCTTCGCATTCTCGATAATGCCTGGTAGATATCGTGAGGACCAACCATCCATAGCATAATGGTATCGTTATGCATCTCTGAACATGACTTGCAATTATTAAGCATGTTTAATCCTTTTTTACGGCAATCACCGCAAATCGCATAAATGATTCTAGTTCCGTTTTTCATTCTATTGAAGCTCCAAAGACTGTCGAGTTCGAAATGCAGCTCTTCATTTTTGCGTGGATCTAAAGCAATGTCATTCATAATTTTATCGTTAACAATTTTTTTAATGTGTGGTGTCAAAGAATCAAACGAAGCATCCCACAAATCATCATTTTTAAAAATTAAATACTTAGGCATTTTTTAAACTCACTTTCTATCTGCGGGATTTATCGCTCTGTTGCATGAGTCTTTGGTTAGACCTTTTGCGTATGTGAGATTAGGTTAATTCATATTCTAAATAAACTTTGTGGATTGTAAATATGTACACATATCTGTCATACTTTATATATTTGATATTTTTGAGAAAAGAACTATTTGATTGTTATTTTTTCCTTAATTTTCCGTTCGTACTCTTCTTCAGTAATAACACCTTTTTCAATAAGCAAGTCTACTAGAGCCGAGCGCATACTATAGAAGTTACTTATAAAGTTACTGTAAAGGACATTTTATAGTATTTTTGAGGTTAATCTCATTCAAGAGTTAACAACGAGTTAACGACAACTTATGATTTCAACAGAAAATTTTTATGTTGGGTAACTTAACTTCGGTATCTTTGTACAAACATAAGATACCAATACATTAAAAAATGGAATCTCAACTAAATATTATTTTGGTGATGACGCATGGATTGTATTTATTTAATCTGTAGCAACAATGTGTGTCTTTGTCATGCCATGCTAATAAGACAAAACGAACCTGTCCTATGGTACAAGCCAACAGAAATCGAGCTCAAAGATTTTTGTAAAAGCTCTTCCGAATTTCAAAAATGCCCTCGGTTCATGGCATTTCAAGACACATTCAAGACTGAATATATAAAATAACAATGTATTCTTACTCCCACCTTCTTCTTTCTTTTTTCAAGGTCACCACAAATGACTTAACAGTATCTCGCTGACCTAAAAGCTAAACAACAAACAAGCAAGTCCTAAACCGTGGCGCCTAACTTTTCCTTTTTTGTTAGTTGCTCTTTTTCCGTTTTCTTTAGCGGCACTTTAAGTGTTGCATTTTTTCCCTTTTAGAAGCCTTGTCTGCATTTCCACGATTTCAGCGCTATCATTTGCCGTCACGTAACTATCAAGCAGCATGCCGTTTAACTCAAAAAACGTGTGCCCCCAAGTAAAAATCGACAAAAGCTCTTCCGACTCCTTCCTAAAACCCGCAATGTACAATGCCGCAGCAATAGCTTCAGCAGTAGTCAACTTGGTTGCTTTGCCAAAATTAACAGGGTTGCCTGCGATGAGTATGGGTAAGCAGCGGCTGGTTCCCTTCACATGTCCCGACAAAACTTTCTGTGCATGCTCCCAACTGCAATCTAACGCGGCCAAACCAAAATCTTCAACTCTCTGCCTGTCCGCAGGTGAAAAAGCTATTTCAGAAAACGGATTCAGCACTATTGCTCTCTTAGGCAAAAACCTGGTCTTAGTAACAATCCTAGCGAATCCACGGCGTTTCAGCCTTAGTCCAGTGCATTTTTTAGGGTCGCATTGCGCGGCATGGTAAATAGTAATTCGCAAAGATTTGGCTGCTGGTTTTTCAGGGTTATTTTCCACTTGGCTTGCGCACCTTCAAGTGACTCATCGGATCATCAAAAACCCGTGGAATCCAATTAATAATGTCCGTAGCTACCATGTGAAAACCAATTTCACTCGCAACAAAATCGCCTGCAGCACCATTAACAAAGGCACCAGCTACTGCAGCCTCAAACGGATCAACCTTCTGAGCCATTAAACCGCCAACGATACCGCTGAGAACGTCGCCTGTGCCTCCGACAGTCATGCCTGGATTGCCCGTGAAATTCAACTTTATCCTTTCAGAATCGCATACAATGTCAACTTTGCCCTTTACCAACACAACCGCGTTAAGTTTCTTTGCGGTTTTCTGCACTGCCAAAACGCGTTCTTCTTGGTTTTCAGGCAAAATTTCGCCTGTAAGTATAGCGTATTCACCGGCGTGAGGTGTAAGAACAAGCGGCACTTTTAGGGGTCTTTTGAACTTAGCGAAGGCTTTAAGTCCATCAGCATCCAAAAGCAAAGGTTTCCCAGCCTTCTCAACTTCTTCAACGCATAACTTGACAAAATCGATGGTTTCAGGGTTTAATCCTAAACCTGGGCCCATCGCAACCGCATCAACTATACTCAGGTAGGGTTTTAGCGTTTCCATGCTGTTCGGTTTCAAATTGTTACCATCAAGCTTTATAGTTATCAAGTCAGGCGACATTGAGGAAATCGCGTAAGCTGTCTTTGCAGGAGCCGCAAGATAAACAATGTCCACGCCTGTTCGCAGAGCAGCCAACGAAACCAGTGTAGGCGCACCAGAGAAAACCTCGCTTCCACCAATAACCAGTAATCGCCCGAAATCACCCTTATGAGCAGACGGGCTGCGCGGTTTTTTGGCAAGGTAAACGTCGCCTGGACCAGCATATTGTTCTATTTCCTGAGGCAAACCTATGTCTTTCACAACGAGTTCGCCAACGTACTTTTTCGCTTTCTTTAATCCCATTTTTCCCTTATGG
Organism: Candidatus Bathyarchaeota archaeon; assembly: GCA_963715865.1. Taxonomy (GTDB): domain Archaea; phylum Thermoproteota; class Bathyarchaeia; order Bathyarchaeales; family Bathycorpusculaceae; genus Bathycorpusculum. The sequence continues at coordinate 971,873 of OY970280.1, read as the reverse complement.
AATGTAACCGTTAGGTCAGCTTTTACTGCGCTGCCTAAAACTTCACCCGTATCCGAATCTATGCCTGTTGGCACATCAACGGCTATTTTAAAAGCGCTTAAAGAATTGATTTGTTCCACGACTTGAGATATTGGCGGCTTAAGTTTTCCTTTGGTTCCAGTTCCCAGCAAGGCATCAATGACAACGTCGGCAGTCACTTTCGGTACGGCAGAACTGTCGGTTACTTCAAGCAGTGGAATTTTATCTTGCATCAACTGGAGAATGCACCAGTTTTTCATTGCCGCTTCATGACTAATGTCACGGCTTTTGCCAACAAGAATAACTGTCACATTGTAACCAGCTGCTAAAAGGTGTCTAGCCGCCACGAAGCCGTCACCACCGTTTCCGCCTAAACCGCAGAAAATAGCAATCTTCTTTTCGTTTGGGAAACGTTGGGTGGTTTCTTGGGCTATGTTGTGTCCAGCGTTTTCCATTAGTTGAAGCAGTGAGATGCCATAGTATTCAGCGTTGATTTCTAGAGCACGCATTTCCCTGCTTGTGATGAATGAGTTTTTGTTTTTTGCTTGCATTTTTGATGCCTTATTACTTTATTGTTACTGGTTAAAAGATAAGCCTATCCTTGAGTGGTATACGAAAGCATCAACAAAATATATTAAAAATGGCTCTTGCTTGGAAATTTCGGCTTAACAGAGCTGATTGCTGAAGAGAGTTACTTGTTTTTTGGTCGGTAGTTTTTTCCTTTGTACTCTCTTGAAATTATCATGGTTGAAGTGACAAGAACGTTCGGCACGGTTCTGACTTTTTGCGAAACAAACTCTTCCAGCTTATCCAAACCATCCGTTGCTATCCGTGCTATTACATCGTATTCACCGAAAACAATGTCTGCCTGCATGACCTCGTCAAATTCGATGAGTTTTTGGGAGACATCCCTTTCAGTTCCTGAAGCAACCTTGAAAAGAACGTAGGCTAAAATCGCCATGTTTCCACCATTCCATTACTATCATAAAAGCTTAATTACTTTTCCATGGCTTTTGCAAACAGAAAAAAATTTATTTCATACTGTTCCATAGTTTACTGAGAGTTTTCAAAAGCAGCAATCTGTTTAAATGAAGATTCGTTAATTATTAAGTAGGTGTTTTGTTTGAAAAAAAACTATAACATAACAGGTTCTGACGCCCTTTTGATAACTGATATCCAAAAAGATTTCCTCTCAGGCGGTGCTCTGCCAGTTTCTCAAGGCGACACAATTATTCCCGTTTTAAATGAGTATGCTGAGCGATTTAATAATGCTGGGGGGCATATTTTTGCTTCTAGAGATTGGCATCCGTCAAATCACATTTCCTTTAAAGCGCAGGGTGGTCCTTGGCCGCCTCATTGCGTTCAGCAAACAGAAGGTGCAAAGTTTAGTCCTGATCTTAAATTGCCCACGGGCACGGTTGTTATTTCTAAGGCTGCTGATCCTAAAAGGGAGAGCTATTCAGTTTTTGATGGAACTGATTTCTCTGAGCAGCTGAAGAATAAAGGCGTTAAGAGACTTTTTGTTGGCGGTTTAGCAACGGATTATTGTGTTGTAAACACGGTTCTTGATGCGCTAAAACTTGGCTATGAGACAGTGGTGCTTATGGATGCAACATTAGGCATTAACGTGAAGCCTAGTGATGTGGACAGAGCGATTGAGGCAATGATTAAAGCTGACGCTGAACAGGCTACAACCGCTGATTTTCCAGACGCGGTTGATACCTTGCCTGTAGAAGAAGCTGAAGCTGATGCGATGGAAGATAAGCCTTCAGCGCGGGCTGCTGTAAAGAAAAAGGCTCGAATGCGTCCTCGAGGGTCTGTTAAGAGGATTCGCACTGAACGAAAAGGCTAAGTTTTTTCGAAGTACAGCGAAGCTTATATATTCATAGTATACGCTGCTTGTTAAAAACGCCAAGTTGCTGTCCAAGGCATGTTTGATAAAGAAAAAGGAGGCAACTTGGCTTATTTGCGTGCTGAAGCTTAAAACGTGCTGAAATAATGACGAAATTAAGCGTTTTTTGGGTTGCATTACGTGGTTGCAGGCAGTTTTTTGGCTTTTGGGCTCTTTACTGTGCAGTTGGTGCTTTTTGCGGTCTGCGAAATTTCTTCGAATGTTAATTTTTTACAATAAATAGTTAAATAAGCAGTTGCCCACGTACGCAATTACCATTAAATAGTTAAAATAGCTTGTTGATTAACGTTTTTTCTATAATACGAGAAGCGAAGAGTCAGAAACTTTGCAGATTTGGCGTGTGCACCAAAAAGAGATGCTGCCGCTTGCTCCTTTACTCTTTACTTCTTATTGCTCGCCTATGACCTGGATTATTATCGTTCTTTTTCTCGGGTAAACGTCTGTTTCTACAAAAAGCAGTGATTGCCAAGTTCCAAACGTGACTTGTCCATCAATTATTGGCAGAGTCTTGTCTGGCGGAAGAAGTATGGACCGTAAATGTGAATGTGCGTTAGATGGATGCTGATATGTCTTATGTTTTGGTGCAATTTCTTCAAGGAACGCCTTGAAGTCATTGAGTAACGCATAATCGTTTTCCGTTAAAATTAGTACGCCTGTTGCGTGAGGTGCAAAGATGTGGACTAACCCGTTTTTGATGCCTGAGAGGGAAACCTCTTCCTGCACTTTATCGGATAAATCTATGAATTCTATTTCCCCTTTCGTAGTGAAGCTATAACTTTTGTTTACGACCTTAAAGTTTGACATTGCAAGCCTCTTTCCTAATTGTCTTATCGTCTTGCACTGTTGAAAAATGTTTCGAAGGTTAAATTATAAAGTGTGTTTTGTTGATGCTTTTGTATACAATCCGCCTTTAGATAATTGGCGTATTCTGTTATTAGCTCTTTCAACTTTGTCTTCTTTTCAGTTCGTTGTCATCTGTGATGGTTAATTAATTTAGTAATATCTTTGCCACTAAGCTCACCAGACCTAATTTTGTTACCAAGGGATGACTCAGGTTTAGCGCTGTTTAGGCAGGCTTAGCACGTGCGATATGGCAGTTGCGCAAGAATAAGGGCGAAAAAAGGAGCATCTGCAAGCAAAACTTATGGAGTTATTAGAAAGCTGCTTTAGCCTAAATTTTTTAGTCGCAACTAATAGTCAAACTCACCAAAGTTATAACTATCGAGTTAGCTATAGGCAAACAAGCTTAACGGAAATTTTTAAGCGCACACGATTCGCACTGCAAAAGTGCACATTATTTGAGACAGCTTTTTGGAGAGGTTTAGGGTAAAAGCTGTTCTCCGAGGGAACGGTTGATGCTATACTAGCAGCCGTGAACGTCGTAGATTTGTATAGGCGACGATTTTTTGATTTGTCCAGAAAATTGAGACTAGCAAAAGAAGCTTTTGAGACAATGAGATTCAGGTTCAAAGGCTATGGACATTTGTTCGATCGCGTAAAAGTTTTGTTCAAACAATCCAGCCGGCAAAAGAAGCCTTGAGTGTAGAAGGTGTTGTTAGGAATTACGCATCCATCCTGTCGCTAACGCGGTAGGTATCCAGCCAGGATTTTTTATAAAGTTCTGAGATTTTGCAAAATTTTCTCTCTAAAGATAACGATTTATCGTTTAGCCCATTTCGCCAAGATAGCCAATATTCAGGCTTATTTTGCCATAAATTGGATCTTTCGCAGTTGTTTTTCTCCGAAACGATGAAGTTGGAAAACCAACGAATTTTTTTCTATGTGAGCGATAATTTAACAGCCTAATTTAGGGCTAAAACAGCAAAAAAACCTCATTTCAGCCTTTTCAGTGGTTGCCTTAATGCCAAGGCATGGAGAATATCGTGGCCTCATATAAGTACCTCCGAAAATCTCCATGTGAAGCCAAAGCCTGTTTTTTCGGCTTAGCTTCGAGCGTTTGCAACACTTTTTGTGGGAGTTATGAAACTTTAGCGTTTCAGCGCAATTTTTTTTACCAGTTAAGCTCTTGAGCAGTTAGCGTTTTTCTAAGCCCTGCTTTATGCAGAGACCTAATCTCTGCGGTGGTGCGTCTGCCTATTTTTGGCGCTGAATATCGTTCAGCGAAAGCTCGCAGCAGAAGGTATTCCGAGCAAAGGTTTCTGCCCTGGGAAAATAAGTTTGGGTGATGCTTCTGTATACAGAGCATGAATCAAGCGATTTTTTGCCGTTTCACCGAGACTTGTGCTGGCGAATTTTTGTCGCCTAAGGGCTTTGTTTTTAGGTTGTTTGGGGTCAGCGCTTACTTTTCATGTGCTTAATGTAGTCTAAACTGGCTGAGATTTTCCATCGGTGAATGATGGTTTTTACGCTGCCAGTAAACTTAGTGATGCCAGTATTACGTGGAAAATTCAACGTCACCAGCACGCTCCAGACGCACCAGTTCACTGCAAGGTATACAAAAGCATCAACGTAGCCCATTTTTTCCCAGCCTTTTAGGCAACAATTTTTATCTCTAAAACCAGATAAAGTAACAAACGTTCAAGGGAAAAACTGTTGAGCAAAGAAATCGACAGAATCAAACTTCGCCGTTGGCGCAAAAGAGGCTTCTACAGTGAAACCGTACTGGTTAAGCTCTTGCACAAAAAAGGCTACACCGCTGTCCGCGTTCCAGTAAGCAACCCAAGTCTCAATCCCTTGCCAGACATCATGGCCAGAAAAGGCTCTCACGTTTACGCTTTTGAAGTAAAAAACGCTAGCTACTACGCCTATTTCCCTAAACAGCAAATCGATAAACTTTTCAGGTTTCTCGACCAATTTATCCCTGCGGATAACGGTCATAAACATGCTGTCGCCGCAGCTCATCTGGGCAAGCGGTGGCTTTTTAAAGAAATCAGTTGGGTAGATTGGGAGAAAAATAAGCTTCCGGAGAAAGTCAGAATTCTCAAGCGGGACAGGGGAAATCTTAACTTGGATACAAGTTATAGTTAACGTGTAAGGAAATGTACCTCAACCTATATTATTAGTTACAGTTAATCGTAAGAGGAAGCGAAAATGCCAACAATAGAAGACCTCATGATATATGCGCAAGCCTTAGGAAAAACCTACCAAGTAGGCGACTTAAAACTAGAAGTGTTAAAAGACATAACCCTGTCAATTCCAAAATCAAAATTTATCGTAATTTGCGGTCCTTCAGGCTCAGGCAAAACAACCCTGCTCAACATAATCGGCGGAATCGATAGGCCAACAAGTGGGAAAATTTTTGTTGAGGGGCAAGATTTGGCGGTTCAAGATGAAGATTTCCTGTCAGATTTCCGATGCAACAATGTGGGTTTTGTTTTTCAATCTTATAATTTGGTTTCTACTTTAACGGTGGCTGAGAATGTTGCTTTTCCAATGGAGTGGACTAGGAAGCCTGAGGAAGAAATAAAGAAACGCGTAAATGAATTGCTGGAAACTTTGGGTTTACAGCACCGAGCGAATCATTTTCCCGCTCAACTTAGCGGTGGCGAGCAGCAACGCGTAGCTTTTGCCAGGGCATTAGCGAATGATCCGCAGCTTATCCTTGCGGATGAACCAACAGGCAATTTAGACGCAAAAAACGCTCAGAAAATCACTCAAGTTCTTCAGCTGTTGAAGGAAAAGGGAAAAACAGTTATTGTTTCAACCCATGATCAGCAAATAAGAGAGTTGGCGGACCAAGTTTTATGCCTAGAAGACGGCAAATTGGCGAGCAAAAATGAGTAAAGCGGCTTTTCCAATCAACGATTTGCGCCGAAGGAAGCTTCAAACAAGCTTAATCATTGCCACTTTGACGTTGAGTGTTGCTTCTACGCTGTTTCTTTTGCTATTTAGCAGCCGTTTGGGCTTTGGCATAGCCTCAGCCAGTGGCACATTAACTCAAGGCTTAACCGCCATCTTCTCCCAGTTCATACTTTTCATTGGCGTATTGATTTTTGCTGTAGGCGCAGTGTTAACTTCCTTTATTGCTTTTTTGATGATGGCTCAAAGGACCCGCGATTTCGGCTTGATTAAGGCGGCTGGGTGTCCAAATAGTCTTGTTGCAGGATACTTTATGACTGAACTTTTAACAACAACCTTTGCCGGATGCATTTTAGGCATCGCTCTTGGCTTTTTCATAGATTACGCCGTCGCTAATGTGGTTTTTTCAGCTTATCAGTTGCCTAATTTTTGGTTTGCACCCTTGGTTTTTGTTGCTTTTTTTGTTCTTTCAGTAGTTTTTGGTCTTCAGCCCATCCTTAAAGCGTCTAGAATGTCACCAGTAAAGGCGCTTTCAGCCGTGAACTATTACGGTTTAACCACAACGAACAAGCACAAGCCACTATCAAGGTCTGGTATAACCTGGAGGATTGCTTCCAGGAGCCTGTTTCGTCGGCAATCAGCGAGTGTTCGAATCATCATTTTGCTCTCAGTAGTCTTCATTCTGCTTACAGTTTCAGTTGCGGGAGGAATAATTGCCAGCGACACCACGGCATCATGGGTTCAAAAATCCGTTGGTAAAGACACAATTGTCATAGCCCATAATAGCATGGGTAACCAGTATAAACTGCTTTTATCAAAGTTTTCTGGAGCTACAGAAACAGGCGATTTTAACTATTCAGACCCAAAACTGGCTATTCCAGAAGGGGTTATTGAGCAATTAAGTGCCATGTCAAACGTGAGTTTGGTTGATTCACGCTTAATTTTAAAAGAGCATGTTAATGAAATTTCTAATTTCACCGTAAACCCTGACACTGAACAAACCTATTCTGTGGGGGACAGTAGACAAGGAGACGCAATAGTAGTCGGTGTTAACCCAGAAAACCTTTCTGGAACATGGTTTGTTCAAGGACGATTTTTAAATGCAAATGATGATTTGGAGGCTGTCATTGGCGATTCAGTTGCTCAGGCAATGTTCTCTCCTGATCCTAGCAAGCACATAATGTTATCTGATCCTCTGATTCAAAGCATAGAGTTCCAAAATAACACCTTTAGTATTGTCGGAGTTTGCGTTGATCCTGTAAATAATGGTTTAGTCACTTACGTTCCCATTGACAGATTGGAGAATATTTCTGGTGTCTCTAACCCTAACTTACTGTTAGTTAAGCTAAACAATTCAACTGACCGCTCTGCAGCTGTTGCACAAATCAAAACGTTAATTCAAGCAGTAAATCCAGATTTGAATGTTTTTGAGCTGGATGATGTTATTGCTAAGGACACAAATTTTTTAGCTTCAACATGGCAAACGATAATGCTTGTGCCACTCTTTACTTTGGTATCTGCTACCCTTTGCCTGGTAGGTTACATGATGCTTGCGGTAGATGAACAGCATCAAGAATTCGCTGTTTTGCGGGCTGTGGGAGCTAAACCGAAAATAGTTATCTTTATTTTGGCAATCCAAAGCGTAATTGTGCTGATTTCCAGCTTTGCAGTCGGAATATCGCTCGGTACTATTATAACTTTGCTCATTTTGATGCAACAACCGCTGGTTACGGGCTTTACTATCTTGGAGATAACTGTTTGGCTTCTAGCAGCTTTGGCTGGAATGTTCATTTTTAGCCTTTACCCAGCATTCAGGCTAGCCAAAACCTCGATTTTAAAAATTATGACTTAAAGAGTTGAAAGTTTTGGGAAAAAACTTGAGCGATTCAGTGCAGGCTGGCAGTTGGTTTATGAAATCTTGCAGTTGAAATATGGGAACGACTGGAACTTTATCGTAGAATTTGAATGAGCTAGGTGTGAGTGATAGTATGGATGGAATAAACTTTGCATCGCTCCATTTTGTGCATTCAAGTTTAAGGGAAATGTTTGGCAGCGAATCAGCCAATGCTCTTGTTCGTTCTACTTGTGAATCAACGATTCTCTTCAAAACCGAGGGCGCAATTGCATGCTGCCAATGTTTGCAATCGATACAAATGACTAAGGGTCTCTTGCAACCGACCACATCTATTTCCCATTTGCGACCTGCGTGTTTAAAGCGAACGTTATTCGTCACCACATAACCATTATTTTTCAATGCAAAAGCAGCAATTTCCTCAAACTCTTGCCAACAAAGCAAATTACTGACATTCTCCACATCGGCACCTAAAGATGCTGCTTTAACCGCTAGCTTAAGCCTGGCGTTGCTGTCTACTTCGACGCTGTCTTGTTTCAAATAAACGAGACCCTCGTTTTGCAGTTTTCTCAGCAATTTCGTTGTAGTGGCTGATGGCACCCTGGCATCCTTATTAACACTTTCAATTAAAACAGACCCCTCTTTTGTCAATTTCAAAAGCGAAATTACCAGATTACGCTCAACACTCATGGCAAGCCCTCAAATAAATTGACACAAAGGAAGCAATAAATGGCAATTCTTGCATGATTTTAAGAAGATACTCAACAGCATGCCTCCAAAAACGGTATACAAAAGCATCAACCAAACCCACTATTTTAAACCTCTCAGACATTTGACCTCCACAACGCCACTCCAGCAACTCCTTACTGTCATGCTCCCCTGTTTTACCCATTGCTAAAACGCTTATGCCAGACCTTACTGAAATATCCTTCTTTCCGTTCGCAAAAAACCAAACAACAAGCCTTCGCAAACCGTAGCCCCTCAAAAACAAAAAAGGCATGGTTAACTTAACAAACTCATGCAATTTTCACACGAGAGTTAACGGTTTTTTTAACTTTTAGATGCAAAAAATGGACGTTCGACTATTTTTCGCTGACTAAAAAAGCACTAATAGGAAAAACCTAAAGCAAATTGGCTGGAAAAGTAAGCTCAAGAGTAAACGTACTGACAGTAAAAAGAGCTTAAACGAGCCTTATAACGAGCAAATTTCCACTTAGTCTTTGTTTTTTTCAAGTTTTTATGCATCTCTTGTCTGTTTAGAAAGCGTTTATGATTCGTCGAGTGCTATTTTTTTCCTAATTTCTTCATTCAAATGGGCATGTATATTTAAGATTCGTTATACTTCGAAAAATTAAGCAAGTTTAAGACCGCTCAAAATTAAAAAGCGGGTTAGTTTTTAGTTGGTTCCGTTGATGCTTTTGTATACAAAAATAATGTAACGTAAAGTCTTTCAGTTTAGTCTTTAAGCGATATGGATAAAAACAGAAAAGAGCAGGTGAGAAGAAGGATTACTTCTCTTTCTCTTGAATTTCGCATTGCAGCTTCTTTATTATTTCCTCAGCCCGTAAGGGTTCAATTTTTAGCGTATAAAGCTGGCTTGGTGTGCGAAGCTTCAATTTAACTGTATCCTTGAGTCTTATAACGGAGCAATGCTTTGCTTTGGCGCTCATAGCCACGAACTTTTCAACATCAGTAATTTCAGACGGCATACGTGTTTCCTCTTATTAGTAGCCTTCATGGATGCAAAGTCGAGTTTTTATCTGTTTTGGTGATAAATCGACGAACCTAAAATTTATGAAAAAGAAAACTGCAACCACAGCTTTATTATGATGATCCAACGTTTCCCATACCTTGTATATGCCAATTGCTTATGGATTGCTGCTTTCATTTATTATCTATCGTGCTGTTGCGTTGTGTGTTTACTTGGCGCCTTACTTATTAGTGGCAAACCCATTTACAACAAGCTTAAAGAAAGATTTAAAGAAGAAGGCTACAGAATTAAAAAGATAAGTTGGCTATAGGTTCCATAGATAGTCAGCGACCAAGAAGCGGCAGCGGGGCGAATAGCTTTGAATGTTAGTACGTCAATCGCTTACTTTCTTTTTGCATTAGCAGATTCTATCATGTACTTTGGTCTCTTTTGGGTTTTAAAGTCATCGTATAGGCAGCACCGATTAGGGGTAACAGCATTCATAATTTTTGTGGTTCCATTCATTTACCCGCTTGTTTATGCTGGTAGTCTATTCAATTTGTTGTGGATGCTGTTCTTCACCCCATTCTACGGATTAACAGTTTTGATGCTAATTTACCCGGAGTGGATGGCATTATATTACGCGGCATCTTTCGGAAGCTTATTTATTATAAACTTTCTTTTGAAAAGACATAGTAAGGGCTCTTTATTGAACGAGAAAAACGCGAAATAGTGGTGGGCCGTACCGGATTTGAACCGGTGATCTTCGCCGCGTGAGGGCGACGTCCTAGCCAGCTAGACTAACGGCCCGCGGGGTGCTGTGGATTGAAACTACGTATTTTCCCTTCATAAAACCTTTCCCCTCCCAAAAACAAACAGCATAGCGGTGCAAGACATGGGGCTAAGAAAAAAGCTGAATTTCGAATTGACGCCTGATCAAGAAGGATTCCTAATGTTCGTGTGCTTTTTAGGCAGCGGTTTAATAGGCTACTTCTTAACCCACTTCATGGGTTTACTGCACTAATTAATAACCAAGAGCACTGATGGAACACTGTTTTCAGCAAGAAAACCTACACCCGCCCAATTTACCGAACAATCGAGCTTAGAACATGTAGTGCTGAGTTGGCAAAACAAATGCAAACGCTTCTGACAGTTAATGGTTTCAGAGCACGAATACGCGGTGCCGAGAAAGAGGGCTTCCACGTGGCTTTATACGGTATTGAAATGCTGACCAAGTGGACAGCGGAGATAGGTTTCTCAAATCCAAAAACACGCCAACAAAGTCAAATTCAGAAACCTTTAAAACATTTCACTTCATTCTTGGATGTGTCACTCCCAGCACACGGTGCCGAGGTAGCTCAGCCTGGGAGAGCGCTCGACCTAGTTACTTCTCGGTAGCTGGGGGCGAAGCTGAAGACCGAGTCGTCGCAGGTTCAAACCCTGCCCTCGGCACCACAACATTATTTTGGATAAGCCATAGACAAGCTTATGAGCGGTCGGTCAATCAGCATGTTACGTGAATTATTGCGACAAATTTCCTTTGCTCTTGCCTTAACAACATATGCAATAGCAAAGCGATTTTGAGGCTTCTATGGGCGCTATTTTGGATTTTTTTCGCCTTTTGGCATCACTATCGCCTCACTGGGGGTTCCGTAAGTGACGGCTTTTCCTTCCAAAAACAGTTTTCCAACGTAAGCACATGTGACCGCGTCAAGTTCATGGTCGCTCATCTGGCTGTTCAGCCCTTTTATGCCCAAATTTTCCAAGCCTGCTTTCAGTTTCTCGAGTCCTTTCTGTTTTCTGGGAATCCCAAGAACGTCTTGGGCGCCTCCAGGATAAACCTCTATTGCGATGAAGTTTTCGGCTTCAAGGATTCGCCTCAGGTTTATGCCTCGCTCGGTTAGTTTTCTCATAGGACCAAGCGTGACAGGAAAAAACTTTATGCCTCTTCTCAGGAGTTCCCTATCGCTTTCTCTTAGGTGGATGGCTGTCCTTTCCTCAATGGAATTTCTTCCCGGAGGCAGACTTAAAGGCGCGTCAATGGCAACCACTCGTGGCTTGCTTTCTCTAATTTTTTTCAGCATTTCCTTGTCTGTGTAAACCAAGGAAGTTTCTGCTTTCATATCTGCAAGTATGCAGAAACCCGTGGGTCTGCTTTCAACGCCTGCCAAATCTAAACCAACTATCGACATTTTTCTTTCAAAATAGAATTACAGCCTATGCTAATAATTCTTCCACAAGATTTCGCTTCTTCAAGCAAGTCCTCGGCACTAAAAATCTTATTTGCGCTAAAATAATGCTAATAACTTAACGCTTACAAGTTAGCCCACCGCAATATAGCTTCTTAGGGCTTACTTGTAAATTGCAAAAATGATGTTTTTTCAATAATTTTTCCATTAAAAGAGCCCTTTTTAGCTATTTTACAGGCAATGGATAGAAAATGTTTTATGTTGATTCATACGATAACATTGAACCACAGGGATTAATCATGGCAAAATGCCCAGTTTGTGGAAAAGAAGTCAAAACCGCAAAGAAAACTTGGAAGATGGCTGGCAAACCAGATAAAAAAGGAAAAAGAACACAACTTACCATAGCGCTTTACGAATGCTGCGACAAGACTTTCCGAGAAGTCTTAGACAAGAAAAAAATCTAAACGCAAGCTTCCAATTTTCCTTTTTCTAATTTTCTTTTTACCAGTCTTATTTGTGACTGCTAAACCGCTACAACAAACGTTTAATTGCCTGACTAACTGCCAATCCCTTAGAGGAAGGAAGGAACGGCTTTTAACAAGAAGAGAGACCGCATTCAAATCGTCGCGGAGATGCTTAGTTCATGCAGAAGCCCTCAAACTAAAACCTACATCAGACGCCAAACAAATATTTCCTATGCTGTGCTTCAAAATTGCATTATGCAACTGCTTCTGCGCGAATGGTTAGAGCTTGTGGACGAGAATTGTGGTCAAAAGAAATTAAAAATAACAGGAAAAGGATTAATCTTTTTGGAAAAATGGTTGGAACTGCAAAAAATCGTTGGAACAAAAAGTAAGCGCCAGTCTATGATGCCTGCTTATGAAACTCAAGTGATAATGCGATCTAAATAAAAAAAGCATCCACAGGACTTGCTAATTAATTAATGTGCAAACAGCATCTCGTCCATCTAAAACAGCCTCAACCCTCTCAGGATACAGCCCATTAACAACAAAACATTTAATCTGCAACTGCACGAGCAATTTAGGCAAAAACTTGTCAACACTTGTTCGCTTATTAATCATTAGAAGCTCTTTAGCTGATAACCTCTTAATCAATTTAGCATCTGAATGCTTTTTAGGGTCACATGTATAAATCCCATCAACGTCAGTCACCAACAAAGCTTTGCTTGTGTTCAGTTGACCTGCAATGTAAACGGCGATGGAATCTGAAGTTACATCCCACGAGTTCTCCAATGGGTCCTTGCTAAGCAACAAATTAGAAGGCAAAAAAACTGGCAATTTCCCCGAATCCAAAACTTTTTGAGCATTTTCAAGCTGATTTACGGCGCAAGAGCACGGCATCAAATTAGACAACAAGAAACCATATTGGTCCATGCCTAAAATTGCCATCCAATGCGAAGCCTCACGGGATAATTTAAACCGTTTATCTAAGTCCCTTACAACATCAGCGAATTCGCCGCCTCCCGGCACCACTATTAGCTTATGCTTCGTGGAGATTTCGCTTAATTTTGCGCATAAGGCTCTTAGCTTCTCAGGGTATAACGCTAAGCTGCCGCCAACTTTCACTATTGTGGCATCCATTTGACGATTTCTCCTTCAAGTTTGCTTGCAACCATCAAGGCAACGCCAAATGCAGGAGTAGCCACGGCAGCATCGTTTTGCATTAACGCTCCCAAATCAACTATGGCGTCAACGCTAATTTTCTCAGCGGCTTTCCTTGCGATGAAATCTTTGCCTAGACCCGTAACCACCACTGGAACCTTACTGGAAGTCAGCGCTTTTGTATAGGAGTAGACTTTGGTTAAGCCTTCGGCGACCTGCATGACTTGTTTATCATAAATGTACTTCGATATGTTAACGATTTCTTGTTGAGTCAACATTTCTGTGTCAGCGCAGACTACTCTAGCTAACCGCGCTAAAGCTTCAGGCAAAGTTTTTCCTCGACCATCAGCTGTTTCACAAGTATAGTCCCTCTCAGTGATGTTGCCTAATGCTAGGTGAACATCGCCAGATAACGCGAACAGTTCCGAAGCGACAACGGCAACCCCGTTCTTAACTGGAACAGAATGCACAATTGCAGCAACATTCGTTCTTAAACTTCCATTGTATACAAGCTCTCCGCACATGAGCTTATCCAAATCCGTTTTACCTTTAGCTGCAACCTGCCCGTCCACTATGGGAATGATGCTGGCGCTTGTACTTCCAACATCAACCACCACGCAATCTTTAACTCGCTGGGCTACCAACCAGCCTGTTGCAACCCAATTAGCAGCGGCAACGCCAAGCGGCTCCTGTTCGGCGGCGTCGAGGGGATCTAATTTTGCTTCAGTGTTCAAAACGTAAATAGGCGCATCAGAGAAAGCTTTTCTAACGCATGCTAAAATATGGTGGACGCCTTCACGCTTAGTTGTGTAAGCATCAGATAATTCAGCGGTCATGGTTACTCCTAAACCGTCAAGCCTGTTAGCGCCTAACCGCTCTTTAAGCGTTAAAAGGACAATAGTGAGTTTTTCCGGCTCTTTCCAAACTGGGAAGTACTCCACTGCCACGCGGGCATCTTGAAGCTTTCCGTTTTGTGTGCTTATGAAGGCGGCTTTAGTGTTGGCGCCTCCAATATCGTAGCCTAACACGTCTACCAAGCTATTTTCCTCTGCTGATAATGTTGAGTGTGCGCTTTTTAGCTTCTTCTAACCGTAACCTTGCATTCTCCAAGGAGTCACCATGACCAGCGATTAGTGAGCATGCTTTGGTGTTATCGTTTAATGGAAAAGGAGGCGAAACAACTTCGCTTATTTGAGCCGCTTTTTGGAAAGCGCTAATTGTTGGCTTGGGCGTTTCTATTTTTGAGAAACAAGCGAAACCGTGGCTTTCGTGTTTAGCTGGAAGCTCACTTTTCAAAACAGCGTTAACTAATGCCTGAGCAACGTTAAAATCGGCAACTCTAGATAAGCCAACGTAAGACGTCGTTAACCGTGGATTAACATCTACCACAAACGGTTTATCCTGTGCCAAAACCAAGTCAACCCCCACATATCCTCTTAAGCCAGGATAGGACTCAACAACCTTCTTTGCCACAGCAAAAGCTTCTTGCTTAAGCGGATGGTTAAAGGGAACAGCACCGCCTTCATAACTTGAAACTGCCCCTGGCGTAGCAACCTTGACGCTTTGCTTGTTTAAGCTAATTGCCAACGCTTTGCCTCTTGCGGAAAGTAAGCTGACGCTTGCAGCTTCGCCTTCAACAAATTCTTGAATAATAAAACGCTTCCCTGCCGATTCAGCTTTTATTTTTGCAATGGCTTTCTCCACTTGGGCATCTTCTTCTTTAACGACGCTTAAGCCGCCGCAGCTGACACCATCCATAGGCTTGAACACTACAGGATAACTTAACTTGCTTTTGATAGCTCGCTTAACTTCCGCTAAACCATCAGCAACATTGAGTACCAATGTTTTAGGCGTGGGCAGACCATTTTTTTTCAAAATCTCGCAGAGAACCGCTTTATCTGCAACCATTTGAATAGCGCTGGATTCACAGTTAAGCGAAACCTTACCCGTCTGCTCTACAAGTTCCACAAGTGACTGCAGGGTTTGTCCTGTTTCAGGGGCAACAACGTAAGCCGCATCATTAATTTTAGCTACATTAACGAGGAATTTTTTGGGTTCTTGAGGATAAAAAACGGGGACTATGCAGTCGACAGCTATGGGCGGATTCAGTTTTGAAATCCTCGCATCAAGTAAAACTGTTACCTCGTGTCCTGCAGCTTTAAAATTAGAAACAAGGGAGCGCAACATTCCAAACCCTTCAGATAAAACGCTAGGTGGAATAGGCTGCCCTGCGTATCCACCGCCTGAAATGTGCTCGTAAACAATAACCTTCAAATGGTGCGCCTTCAAGAATCGATTTCAATTAAATCTTTCAGAAATGCCAAAGCATGCTGCTTCTTCACGTGAGGCATTACAACAATTCTAATGCAGTCATAGCGTGGAACATAAGAGACAAACCAGCCACGTTCCCAAAGTTTTTCTGCCAGATGCTTGGTGCTCTGCCTACTGCGAAAAGCTACTATATTCAAAGTTGGCTCCACGACAAGTTTAAACCCAGCATTTCTGAGCCCAACAGTCAAAAGTCGAGTAATTTTCACGCAGTTGCCAACTATTTTAGTGAATCCTTCCATGCCGAGAGATTTAAAAACTGCCCATGCTGAGGCTGCGGATGCACCTGTTCTTGTTCCAACAAAGGTGTACTGGAACTCGTCAGTTAAGTAAGGCGTTTCAGTTTTAATAAAATCCAAGGTTTTGCTGTCTCGAAAGATGATTCCTCCTGCAGGGATTGCCGCCATACCCATCTTGTGCGGGTCAACGGTGACGGACTTCACAGCTTCTAAATTGAAATCAAAATTGTACTTAGTGTTGGTTAGAAATGGGATTACTAAGCCGCCGAAGGCTGCGTCAACATGCAACCAAACATTATGCTCAGAAGCGATGCGAGATAGCTCGTCGATGGGGTCAATAACGCCTAATTCAGCTGTTCCAGCCGTGCCGACTATGGCGACTGTGTTCTTGCTGACGCATTTTTCAACCGACGAAGAGCTAACTCTAAAAGAGCTATCTAAACCTGCGTAAACTGGCTCTAGATTCAACAGGTTACAAATTTTAGTGAAAGAAAAATGAGCTGATTCTGGCAAAACCACTTCCGGTTGACTGACACGTACCATGTTTCGTGCAGCTAAAAGCGCCATCAAGTTCGCTTCTGTTCCACCTGAAACAAGGAAGCCAACGCAGTTTTCACCATGAAGAAGCGTTGCCAGTTCGTTTATGACTTCTTTTTCAAGTTGAGCGCTTCCGGGAAAGAGTCCTGGGTCACCCAGATTGGAGCTTAAAAACAGTCGATAAGCCTTTTCTGCTAAGGGATGGGGTTTTGTGCACATTGAACACAAAATTTTTCCGTCATCATACCGCCTGTCTTTTTCACTGGTTCTTTTGAGCTCCGCCAGCACCGCTTTTCTGCTTAACCCCTTATCACGCAATGATTAAACCCTCTTTATGTTGGCTTGCATTTCCGCTTGCTTGACAGTTTCAACTAGTTCATGCACTAGTTTTCTGGTAATTTGACCTTTGACTCTATCGTTTTTTTTGCAGGCTGCACCGCGTAAACCTGCTATATCAGCGCCTAAAGCATACACTACAGGCAAGTCTTGTTTTCTTAACGAACCAGCCAACGCCGCTTCCAAGCCAAGGTTATGCGCGGAATCAACGAATTTTTCAAGTTGCTTAACGGTTAAGAAAGTGAAGATGCTTTTGCCATCTTTAACGGCTGTGTCAATCATTGCTACGTCCACTTGAGCCTTAAATGCTATTTCGGGAATTAGCAGCGGCTCTATTGCACCTGTTCTTTCTGCATCCGCGTAGCCTGTGGCTACCACTTTGATTTTAGGATTGCATTCTTTGGCAGCTTTGTTGACGTTCTGCAGCAAATAGGTGGCTTCTTTAGGCGTTTTTAGTCCGTAAAGCCCTACTTTAATGTAATCAACCCCTAATGATGCTGCACCTAACGCGGCCAATGATATGGAGCCTGGAAGGTTCGGAATTTCTCCCAGTGTGCAGCTTACTTGGATGTGTTTTGGCGTGATTTCTCTTATTCGCTTGATAACCCATGGAAAATTGGCGCCTAACGCTCCCTCTTGGGGATTTTTTACGTCTATTATGTCTGCGCCTCCAGCGATGGCTTCAGAGGCTTCTTTTTCGTTCGTGGGGCTAATGAGTAACTTCAAATAGCATCATACTCATGCGGATTAACGATGCCTTTAAAAGTTTTGCTGTAGTGACGGTTAGGTTTTTCTATTCGTTAAGAGACAATTCATGGATAGGCTGAGAACTTGAAGGTTATACCGGTAATCGACATTTTAAACGGCGTAGTGGTTCATGCTGTCAGGGGAAAAAGGCGAGAGTATCAACCGCTCCAAAGCAACCTGTGCAAGTCGGTTGAACCGTTAGAGGTTGCTAAAGCATTCAAAAAGCTGGGATTCAGCGAGCTTTACATTGCAGATTTAGACGCAATCACCCGTGGCTCAGTGAATTCTCAGGTTCTCAAACGTATCGTTGACGAAACCAGCCTTAAGTTGATGGTAGATGCTGGAGCAGCTGACCTTGAAACGGCGAAGAAATTGCTGGACTGCGGAGTTTCAAAAGTTGTTATTGGAACAGAAACGCTGCAAAGCAAAAGCTTCGTGGGTGAAGCGGTCAGGCTTTTCGGAAGCGACCACGTGATTGTTAGCTTAGACTTGAAGGGTGACAAAGTCCTTGTTAAATTGGGGTTTGCTGGTTGCAAGAGTCCTATGTGTCTTTTGCGTGAGTTTAAGGAAATGGGTGTTTCAGGAGTTATTGTTTTGGATTTGGCGCGTGTTGGTAGTGGTGAAGGAGTTAATGTTAATTTTTTGAAGAAAGTGCTTGAAGACATATCAATAGATGTTTATGTTGGTGGTGGAGTGAGAGACATTAAGGATTTAGTTGAGTTGCAGAATTTGGGTGTGTCAGGCGTGTTGGTGGCTACTGCTTTGCATTCAGGAAAAATATCGATGGATGATCTGAAGCAGGCTATGTTGCTTTAAGCCAATTTTATTCAATTTTTGCTAAACAAACAAGTCCGCCAAGCTGGGTGAGGCGTATGCCCGCGGTTGATTCAGCGTTTATTATTCTTGTTTTAACTTTTCTATTTGTGGCAATCTGCAACAGCCTGTGAACTCTGTTCTTTTGGCGGCTTCTTGAAAGATAATTATCCGTGAGTAACAGGTATTCCGGCTTGGGTTTTCCTGTTGCTTGTTTGCCAAGGATGAGGTTTTCAGCTTCTTCCAGCGAAAAAAGCACAAGATTGTCGGTTTCGTTGAGCCGTTTCTCAAGGATTTCGAGCAGGTTTTCTGTTTCTTCAGCCGTGGTTTCGTTGATTAATTGTTTGAACAGGGCTGTCTTTGTTAAGGCAGCTACTTGCGGTGGCGTGCTCGCTGAACCTGTGATCGGCGAGAATGTTGCTTTGTTTGGTCCTTGAATAAGCCAGGTGTGATGTGCTCTGATGTGATTAAGGAAGTCTTGTGCATAATTGGTTTTTGCTGAGGCAGCTATTATTATGCTTCTTACACCTTCTTTCAATGTTGGCCTTAACGCGTTCACGATGGATTCATGAAAGTTGTATAATGCTTTTGAGTCTTTTCTGTCACCGCTTAAAGGTATGGTTTGTTGGTGTTTAGCAACTTGGCTGAAAACTTGCCATAAAGCAGCATGATCATTTTCTATTCCTATGAGGATTGCAACAGGATACCCACGTTTGTAAGCTTTCGTCTTCATTTTTCTTTCCTTAATCCATCTAGCGGCTTGCGGTATTTAGGCTGTCGCTTAACTTTGCAGTTCATGGTTAAAGTAGTTAAAAACGGCATGTTTATGAACAGCGTAAAATCGATTTAACATGAGAATAATGATTAAAGTTGATAACAAACAAGACTTAAACGACGAATTAAAGAAGAATGAAAAGGTTCTCGTATTATTCTACGCTTCATGGTGCCCTTACTGTGTGAGTTTTGTTCCTGTTTTTGACAAAAAAGTAGATAACTTTGCCTTTGGGAGCGCCCTTCACGTCCTCTTAAATGAATATGACAATCCATTATGGGATGATTATTCTATAGACGCCGTTCCGACAGTTATATTTTTTGAAAAAGGTAAGGTTAGCAGGCGGCTTGACGGAAAATTTGGCGTGGGCTTGAGTGAAAAACAACTTAAGGTTTGGCTAGAGGAGTTTAAGGTTCGATAACTTAAGCGACACTAGTAAGCCAGCTTTGTATTGCGCTTGCCAAATTGCTTCAACACCTTCTCAAACACGCTCTTACGGTTAACATGTATTTTCAAGCAGCAATAATTGCAATAGTAATCGCTGGAGGAACCCTATTATTGACTGCTTTACTGAAGCGGAAACAGAACAAAAGCTAACTTGAAAACTATTTGAGAAAAAAGAAAAGGGGTTTTTTAACTTGGAGGCGGCGGTGGCGGAGGCGGTGGAGGCGCGGTTGACTGGAATGCTTGCCCTGTTTGAACAACAGTGGTTCCTGCAATGCGGTCTGTGTATTTTTGGCGTCTATCGGCTCCAGGGGTAACGATTGCTACTAGCCAATCTATAAAGATAAAGAATCCATAGATTTTGCTAATATTGCGGATAAATGATTTATCAAAGGGTACTTTGCCGCCGTTTACTGTCTGTACGTGCAATCCTAAGATTCTCTTTCCTATTGTTCCACCCCAAACGCTGTCAAGAATCATAAAGTAGAACAACTCGAAGATTCCTAAGAGGAAGGGAAGTATAAAAGAAGCCCACCAAGGAGCAACTCCGTATACTGTGACGCCTAAGACGGAGACAGATGGTGTGAGAAGTGGCAATAGTGCAAGATAGTATATTATTGCTGCTGGAATAACAAGTATTATGCTGTCGATGATCAATGCAATCAAACGAAATATCCAATGATTCCAGTTTATCTGCTCAATATCGGTTGTCATCTTTTTAAAACTCCTGTTAGCTTTGTTGTAGCAATTATTATTTAATATTTTCTATCAGTGACAAGCACTATGAAACCACAAAAGGGTTTTTCAAACGTTTAGTTTGAAAGCTTTATGGCTTTACACCAATCAAGAGGGCTACTTCAAGCCATTTCCAGTAACAATCAACGTCGGTGAATCCTATTTGTCTTAGCCATTGAAGCTGTGTTTCAACATCTAAGAGCTTGTTTGAGGGGTCTTCTGTCTCAGGAGTTAAGCCTGTTGCGGCTAGAAACTTAAGATGGAGATTCTGTGTTGGAGAAGCGACATGCTCTAGATTGCAGAATATGCCTTTTGGATTTAACAGGTCGAATACTTCTTTGTATAACTGTTTCTTTCTTGGGTGGGTCAAATGGTGAATAGCCAAGCTGGAGACTACAGCGTCAAAACAGCCAAGTTCCTTTGATGGAAGCGGAAAACTAAAATCATGTTTTATGATGGTTACATGTTTGTCTTGTGCGAAGCGTTTTCTGGCTTGTTCCAACATTGGCTCGGAAAAATCCAACGCCACCCCTTCAGCTTCTGGATTATTTAGCTTAACCAGCGAGAGTAACCTTCCATTGCCTGTTCCTAAGTCGAGAACACGTTTGACGCTTGAGGGAATCTGTTCAAACAGTACCTTTTCAGCTTCTGTTCGATGCGGAAGTTTATCTGCCCGTGCCAAATATGCGAGTGCATGGTCAATCGTTTGCGATTCGCTTATAGGCACGCCCTCTTTTTCCAAATGCTACCCTCTTGCTGATACAATAGGGTAGGATATTTTAATTTGCGCTTTTTTATTATTCCTTCAGTTAAGAAAGCAAAACTTGTTTCTAACCAGAATTTGTTTGACTTTTGAAAAATAACACTTATATTGTATTGTTTGCTTTGATTGAGGAATAACGCGAGAGGTTTCTAATTTATGGAGTTTTGTCCAGAATGCGGTTGTCGTCTTGAACCAAAAAAAGCTGAAGGTTCCATAGTGCTTGCGTGCTCAAAATGCGGTTACATTAAGCAAGCTGCAAGCAATAGGGCACAGGCTAAGGTCGTTAAGGTTATTCAACCTACGTCTCAGCCGTCTATGACTGTTATAAGCGAAGAAGAACAAAAAATCACGACTATGCCAACGATTCGCATGAAATGCGAGAAATGCGGAAACAATTTGGTTTATGTTTGGCAAGTGCAGACTCGCGGCGGCGACGAAGCATCAACCCAATTCATGCGTTGCACAAAGTGCGGTCACACCTTCAGGGAATACACTTAAATTAGCTTGTTTTTTTCGAAAGCTATTAAAGCTCTAATCAGCATAAACTAGCATCCGGAGAAAATCCGAATGAAAAAAGAAAAACCGTTAACTAAGAAAGAGAGAGACGAGAAAAGAAAGAAACGCAAGGAAAAGCAGAGCAAAACACAGGCATAGAAATTTTAGCCTAAAAGCTCATGCTTCGCCATTTATAGTTATAATCAGCTTATTTTATCTTTGCTTGTTGGAATATTTTTAGAGCATAATTAATGAAGCATTAAAAAAAATTGAATATAGAAAGCATATGTTGTTATGCTGGGACTTGCATTGGAACTTTCTCGCTAACGCTTTCACCAAGGAAATTTAGTAACTCTTTAGTTAGTTTTTCTTCATTCCAGCTCGCAAAAGCGGCAAAAAGCTTAAAAAAATGTGTGACCGATAAAAAAACAACATTGAGTTTAACATGGATGGATATCGTTGCTTTTAACAATTACCTTTTTTGCCAGAAAGCTGGTAACTCGAACGCCGAACTAGTTACTTTTTTGTTTTCCTTTTTCTGATTGTTCCTTTGAAGTTTTGTACTGCTTCTTCGCAAACGCCTGGTTTCCATTTGCATATGCCTTCGATTATTTCTTCAAGATAGTATTCGAGTTCTTCATTTGTTAAGTTGCTTGAGCGGTCAACTCTGTAAACAATTTCATCTTTTTCTCGGCTTACCGTTACCGACAATAAAACATTGTTATCCATGAGATTTTCAGCCTTTGCCTCTATTAGATGTAATTTAGATTTAAGCTTTCTATCCATTTACTTGTGAAGTATACTGTTTATGTCTTGAGAAAACTCTGAAGTGTCTGCAGAAGAGTTGACGCTAGTCGGTTGCTCGCATTAACTATTTGGAGTTATCATATTCTGTTGAAGTATTCTAGTGGGGCATACCAGAAAACTGTAACTGATTTTTTGCAATCTGGGTTTTGGCACGTATACTTCTTTTTCACAACATCGCCATAGTAACTATTTGATATTGGCTTTACTGATGAGAATGCTGTATGGAGTCTATCCGGCGGTTTAACTTCAAGGATTTCATAGCAGAATGGGCATTCGAGAACGGCCATAATACTCCCTCAAACTATTAATGCGCTGACCTGTGGTAAAAAATTTGTGATACCAATATTTTACCAAATCTAAGTTGGCTTAATAATTGCCTTTTCAAATAGTTTCTTTCTGTATTTGTAGCTGTCACGACAATTTTCGGCATCAAACAGCACACAAAATACGAGACAGTAACAAACTGCAACTATCTTGAGTAAGAAACTTTATTTCTCTGATTAAATATTTATCTGATAGTGAAAAATTTGTCTGAAAAAGTAAAAGTTGGCATGCGCGGACAAGTAGTTATCCCCAAAAAGCTTCGCAAGAAATTCAACATTGAAAATGGGATTATAATAGAAATTAACGAAACAGAAGAGGGCTTGCTTTTAAAACCATTTAATCCAGTAGCTGAGATGAAGGGGCTTGGAAAAGGCGTCTTCGGAGACCCCGTCAAATACCAGAAAAAACTCCGAGAAGAATGGGAATGCCAGCAATGAAAATAGGTTTAGACACTAACATCCTCATCTACTTTTTAGAAGGAATCGAGCCTCAAGCAAGCAAAGCTCAAAAAATATTGAATACATTCATGAAAACGGAGAATGAAGGAATCATCTCAACCGTAACAGTTGCAGAAGTCTTAACCGGATTCTACATGGCAGACGCAAATAAGGCCAGTAAAGTGAAAAAACTGCTAAACGATTTGACTCTTAACAGTTTTAAGATAGTGCCAGTCACGTTTGAAATTGCTGATTTAGCCGCTAACCTGCGAGCTAAGAGGGGCGGAAGACTACCTGACGCTTTAATTGTGGCCACAGCACTCAACCAAGCGGCTAATTTTGTTTATTCTCAAGATATAAACCTTCAACGCTTCAATAAAGACATCAAAATCTGCCAGCTACCCTAAGAGCCCTACCTCATAGGCTTAGTTTCACTAGTTAAAAACTAGCTTACCTACCTCAATTTAGGTAGAAAAACTTAACAACAAAAATGACCTATCCTCTCATTCCCTACTTTTTAGACTTAATTTCACTAGCTAAAAATGATCCTACGGTCCCT
The DNA here is from genome assembly GCA_963715865.1 of Candidatus Bathyarchaeota archaeon. Lineage (GTDB taxonomy): Archaea > Thermoproteota > Bathyarchaeia > Bathyarchaeales > Bathycorpusculaceae > Bathycorpusculum. The sequence continues at coordinate 948,495 of OY970280.1, read as the reverse complement.
TCCCGTCTTTTTGTTTATTCGCATTCGTGCAAACGCAGGTTTATAGTAACCTTATTCTTTTTGTCCGAATTATTGTTTAGAATTGCCTATGATGATAAACACGTCAGTCTGAAGAGGATTTCAGTTCCTCGAGATGATTTGCTTTAAATCTAATTCTGAGGCGCATCTTACCATTCGGCAATGACAATGTTAATTAAGAAACACCTAAACGATATTGCTAACAGATTATTATGTCCAAGACTTCTCCAACTTCACCCCACTGGTTCATCCGAGATGGCGCCAAACTAGTGCAGTGCTGTAAAGAGGATTTCGATAAAGCTATCGTTGAAGGAAAAAGCGTAAAGTACCGTGGCTACGCCAACAAAAAAAGTGAACGCGTTGCAGATGAGTTGGAAGAGTCCAGAATGGCATTTCTGGGAAAACCTGATTTATCTCCGAAATTCCGCGAAGCAATAACTAATCCGAAAAACGTAGTTGAAATTCAGATCATAACGGTCGATGACCCTCAATTTTGGTTGAGAGAATCCAAACGTCCTAAATATCAAAAGTAAATTTCCTTTTTTAAGCATAAACTGAATACTGTTATTATCCAGTTCAAGAAACTTAGCTTTGTAATGGCGCCTGTGATGATAATTGCACGTTTGGATAAGCAGGGATTCAGTTAACGTCTGTTTCCCAAGAAATGACTTGGAAAATAAAAATGCGTTCTGAGGCGCCGTGTTCCAGTAAATTAGCTAAAAAACAGCCTCTACTCTGCCCTATCTTTTTGCTAACCAAAATTAGAAGCAGAAAAGTGTAGCTCTATGCTCATCGCTAAAAGCACCTTTCATGAGTAGCTCGTAAAACACAGTTTAAATAAATGATGTGTATACATTATGTATATGGGGAATGTTTATGGCAAGGCAGATTTCAGTTTCAAATGAGGTTTATGAACTTCTATCAAAAAGAAAAGGCAAAAAGAGTTTTTCACAGGTAATCAAAGAAAACCTCTGCCCAAAGGAAGAAAAAGTAGACATCATGAGCTTAGCTGGCATTTTAAAGGATGATAAAGAGACGCTTGAACGATTAAAGCAGCAAATAGCCGCCGAAAGAGAGGCTAATTACGGAAGGACATTCGAGTGACACTACTAGACACAAGTGTCATAATAGATTTCTTGGCGGGCGACCAAAAAATCGTTGCTCTAATCCAAGAAATCATAAGGAGAGAAGACGTGAAAACCACAACCATAACCGAATACGAGTTGCTTAGACACAAGACTAAAATAAGAAAACAAGCTGCTGAAAGGTTCCTGTCTGGCGTGACCGTCTACTCTTTCGACAGAGCCGCCGCCCAAAGAGCCGCCCTGCTTTTTGAAGAGCTACGGGATTCTGGAAGAATGATTAACGAGAACGATTTGCTTATTGCGGGCATTTCTCTTGCCAATAATGAGGTTTTACTAACAAGAGACCAGAAACTCGCCAGTGTTGGCAAAGAAAATATAAGAATAGTCTAGTTACCAAGTAGTGAGATTTGTGAAGCTGGTGTGTTGGTTGTAACCCGCCTTTAGCCTTAGTAATTTTTTACTTGTTTCTTTACTCATTTTTATCCCTGTGTTCTTATTGTTAATGTCTAGTTATAAGCTTTTAGACGGTTACTTCTTGTGGCAACTCAGGTTGTGAAGACACTGTTAAGTAAACCGAATTTTAGTTTTGATATTTAGAGTATGGAGAGCGTCGAACAAAACAAGCCTAATAAGAACGGAAATATCAAACATTCTTAAAAAAACAAAAAAAATGCAACCGTAAATGAATCAACAACACAAATTATTTAAGCCAAGAATAATGAAATAGATTTTTGCGCTCAGTTTGGGAGGAGGTGATTGGTTGAAATTTAGTGACGTGGTTATAGCTGCAGCTTCATTATTCGTGAGTAGTTTACTGTTTGATGCTGTCTTGTTCGTACTATTTGCTCCACTGAACAACAACTCCATGACTATTGTTGCTGGCATTATTTCGAATATTGTAACTTCGCTGATAGTCGGCTACGTTTTTGCTGCTCAGATTAAGGAGGAATCAAGACTGAAAGCGATAGGCAGCATAGTTATGTTGAGTACGGTTGGGCTGATGATATTCCTTGTAGCTTTCTTTGGCACTCCGCTGGCAAGTCCTGCTTTCAAAGACTCCATCCAGAGTACATTCTCTACGGGCTCGTGGACAAATTACGATTGGTTCGCTTATTTCGCGCTGACAGTGTTAATCGATGTTGTCCTTTCTGTGGTAGTATATTTCATCGGGCTGTATGCTGGTTCAATGCTTAAAAAACCTAAGCAATCCTAAGAAAACTTGGATGAATTTAAAAAATGGAGAGTCAAATGAAGGGATGCAGACATCCGCGCGCGCTAAACACAATAAAATAATCTTTCACTTTCCTCTTTTGTTGTTTCTTGTCTGAGCAAAAAACAGAGTCCTTAGGTGCGAAAGGTGGTGCTCTGCACCAAAGTTGTTCGCTACCTGAGGTGTTTTTACTTAACTGTGGTTTGATGGCTTGGTGGGTGTTGTTGGTTTTTTTGGGTCTTGGGGTGCCAAAAAAACGGCTTTCTGATTACTCTTGTGCAGACATAGAGTAATTGTTCTTTGTAACCTTTCTTTCTAAGAAAGTTACTTATCTAATTCTCATTTTATTCCTTAGAGGCAGGGGGTTTCCTTTAGGCTTAAACTAAAGGGGGGAGTCGGGAGCGATGCTACTCCCTTTGAAGAGAGTATTACCGAATCTTTTTTAGGAGAAGTTCTTAAGAGAATTATAGGGGATTGTTTTGAAACGTGAAGAAGCCATATCGGTTCTGAAGGAACTCCTTGACAATTGTAGTGGTCTTGATGGTCATTATTTGGAATTATCATCTTCTAACGCCTCTTTGTCAATGATGGGAGGGTACCAAATTACTATAAAAACAGCCCTTGATGAAGAAACAAAAAAACGCATACAAGAAATATTAATGAAACATCAACTTACCTACCAAGCTGGCAGTATGTGGAAAACAAAGCGGTCTATAAACAAAACAGACCCAGACACATTCATAATCTATAAACCCAAGAATAATTTGCATTAAGTACTTACTTTTTTGTAAGACAGAGTCCTCGCTTGCGAGGGGGTGCCCTTTAGGAGAGGTGTACTCGCTAAGCGAGGTGTCAGTTGCTTGTAAGAACCCCTAAGGAGTCTGGGGTTCTGGAGTTTGGGGTTAAGCTACTCCATTTGTTGATGCATTCAGGGAACGCATCCTTTAAAGTAGTTTAAGCTCATAACCCTTTTTTCTTTCCTTCGAGCATAGGAAAGGCAAGTGATAGCTTGGTTTTAGCCTGAGTTTCGTGCAGTTCCAAGCTCGGAAACCGAGTTTATCGTGGGGTTCCCCTTTTGACTCGGTCTTGATGTTTGCGATAGTTCACAAGTCTGCCTGACTATGACAGGATTCTATTCGCGTCATTTAGACAGGTTCTTGCATATAGTTGCCAACTTGGGCAATGTCTACATATTCCAATCTAATGCTTCATTCCAAATCTCTTCAAAAAAATCCTTGCAGTTTTGGATTATGGTTCTGTTGGTGGTCCAAATTCCAGCTTCGTAATTTTGGTCTAAACCATCCGTCTTTGGGTCTGCAGAGGAAACCATAGCTTCTCTTACACCGAAAACCATTAGTCTGGCGTGATTTGAATCGTGCTGTTTTACCTGACCATTTGCAGTTCTAACTCTTCTAGTTGCATTAATATTATCATGCTCATTCGCATGGTAGGTTGGAACGATTAACCGAACCTGAACCCCTCGTCTCAATGCTCTACTCAATTTGTCAACTAAAGCATTATCAAAATAACCAGTTAAAAGGATTACATCCCCTTGATTAGTTGCGTCAATTGCTGCGGAGGCTTTTTCTTTAATAATGCGAGAATTGGGTGTTGTACAAACAAATTGATGCTCTACTGTTTGTATTTGCTTGATTGAATCAAGAATGAAATCAATTTTGGGCAGTCTATCATAAAGTTCCTTCGGGTGAGCAAACCTTTCCTTCATTATATCCATCAAAGACTTAGTCCAATTACTGCAGTCTGCAACAAACCTATCCGAGTCAGCTTGTCTTAAACTTTCATTTCCTGCATAATTGTCTCTAAAATAATTCGCCCATCTCTGAGCTTCGGCTAGCAAATTTCCAGAAATTCCACTTCTGTTATAGGTCGCGATAAGTTCGCCTAAAATATCTGAAATCCCACCCTGTTCCTTAACCACGTTTTTAGTTGTCCCTAGTGTTATGAGACTCTGCAATGCTATTCCCAACCAGACCCCATCTCTCTCAGCATCACCCATAAGGCACACCTAAGCCTTTACTGACTTCATCCTTAGTTTTGGAAGCAGTTCATTTTCAATCCATTCTTTGCCCGACCCAGAGAGTCTGTATGAATAAGAGCCTCTTGTCCCTTCTTTAATTACATAAGCTCGCATAAAACTTAGATTAGCCGAAATCTGCGTCATATCAACATTTTTCCAGTTGTTTTTTACTAAGTTAGTAAGTTCGCCCATGGAAATTGAATTTGGACTTTTTGTATACAGAAGAAGACCTATAACTTCTCTTGCAGTTAATTTGTCAGAAGATATTGTGATATGAGGAGTCCCATCATTTCCATACTCAATTACTCCCGTAAGCTCGGGTTTTGATGAACTAATTGGAATTGAAGGAATACTAACAATAATGTCTTGATGCTCGATTTGGGATGTGATTGTGTTTCTAATACTCTCTATGTCTATCTCTGAAACTCCAATTTCTAGCAAAATATTCTTGAAATCTGCGAGTGAATCGCCTTCAATTCTGATATCGCCATACTTTGTTTTGAATGCAAGGCTAAGTCTTCCCATTTGTCTTACCTTCAATTAAAGTTTAAGTATTGTTTAAGAGACAAGATAAAACTTTTGGCATTTTCATGCAATACTAAAACATCGGATCGACAATTCTAGGCTAATTGTTGTAACACTATATTTAAGGAATATCAAATTGAACCATTATAAAGTCAGTCTCAAAGGTTGATTGCCGAGTTCTGTTTCTTAGAAGTGGTTTAGGTATTGGAATTGACTTTAGTTTTGCCATCGAAAACGCGGTTGGTTGATTTTGTAAACGTCGAGGTGGAGCGGAGCGACGCCGAGACTTAACTTGAGATATACTGTCATATCTTGAGAAAATCTAAGGCATAATCTAATCTTTAATTGGCAATCACTAATAGAATTTCGTGTTGTTTAGCGGGTTACAGGTTAAGTTATTGAAAAAATTATAAGCGGTAAGACTTAATACCTAACCAATTGAGGGCGTAAAAATGTGGGAAACATTGCTGTATGATCTTTTGAATAGTTACTTGCCAGCAATAATATTTGGTATGGTCGGAGCAGTTTCAACTTTCTTTTTTCTCAAGATGAAGAAGAAAGGATACCTAATTATGGGTGTCGGCTCTGCTTTGCTAGCGGTTGGATGGATAGCTTTACCCATTGTAATTAGCTACATTTATCTTAGGATGGAAGTTGTATTAACCTACATCATTCCTTGGGGTTGGATTTATTTTTTCAATGTCATCTTTAGAGTAGTTCCAGCATTACTTATCTTGGCGGGGCTAATCCTTCTCTACAAAGAATCCAAGCAAAATTGAAGCGTCACTGATGGAGTTATGAAAAGCAGAGAAAAAGACTTGCGATAAAATTACAAAATCCAAGGCTTAATCAAATAAAGTTTCATAGCCTCAGACATTGGTTTGGTTCAACAGAATACGCTAAAACAAACGTCCTTCTGCATGTCCAAGAAAGATTAGGTCATAAAAATATAAACTCGACAATGGTATATACGCATCTAATCAAAACTGAGGGAGACAAATACTATTCAGCAATTGCTAAAACGACAGAAGAGGCTCAGAGACTAACTGAAGATGGCTTCAGCTTTGTTTGCATTACTACCGAAGGCATCATGCTTTTAGAAAACCCAAATAGATGGTGGGTTATCAATAAAGCTAGGCTTTTTCCTTTTGCTATATATTGGCTAACCTTGAACTCGCCCGCTACCCCATAGTGGAGAAACATCATCTCTCCAAATACTTGTATCAAATTCAATTGGTTTTTCAGCTTCCGAATTGAAGTAATCAATTAGCTGAAGCATAAGAAGAGCATGTTCTTTCAAAAATTCTTCAGTTCCTGAGAACATAGTATAGCGACGTTTGAATCCCATTTGCATGTCTACAATCGGAATAGCTTTTGCCTGAATAATAAAAAAGGTAAAGTGTGAGTTGATGAGCTTCTCAAGCAGACTAATGAATGAGCTATCACAAAAAATAGCGTAAGTATCAATGGTTTGCTCAATTTTTTTCTTAAAGAATCGGAGCTCTGAATCCAAGCGGTTGAACCAATCCGTCTTCGGCGTAACGCCAGCATCCTTGGCAAAATCAAGGAATGATACTTCAGTGTAAAAATTGTCCGTAAATATCTCTTGAAAGTTGGATGGTAGCTTCTGTGGTTTGTCTTTTGAAGCAGCTTTATACACATTACATAACAACATCATTTGCCATACAATTGGTATGCGCAGCTTTTCCAGAGCAATTTTTCTCATTTGCATTTGTTCCCTTTCTCGGTTTCTCTCAATTATTCGGTCAATAAGAAAAATCACTATTAATGAACCTACAATCCCTGAAGCAATGCTGGTAGAATAAGCTGAGAACCACTGTTCTTTGTAAGCAAAAAATAAGTAAGAAGATAAGGCGCTAAAAAAAATAGCTAATAGAATTAACACCAAATAGGATCTTTTCAAACTGAATGTACTTGCCATTATGGAGAGACCTTTGCAATTCTTTGGTGAGGAACTAAATTTAAGCATATTGGGAATAGTTAAATTAAAAATTGAAGAGTTTCAGTCTATGAATAGGCGTTTTATTTAAGTTAAAACAAATCAACAAGACTCTACCTTGATCTAACGCCAAAATATTTAACCACAAAGGTCATTTAATCACACATGTTTTCAAAAGCGTTTAAGAGAATAAAACTGAGCGAAAGGTTTTATCATTCGTATGGGCAACACATTAGGCTCATTGAGCTAAGCTTAATCATAATCATCTTAACCATTTTTGAGATTATATATTATTTAGCTCCATCGTCTTTAACTATCTATATTTGGACAATTATTCTTGCAACTGCAGTTTTAATACATAGTCGAATTTATATTTCATTAAGCAAGAAAGAACTGTACCCAGGCAACCTCATTTTTATAGACAAATACCGAACATATTTTGTTGCCTTCCTTATGTTTATTTTCACATTATTGTTTGCTACTTCCATTTTATTGCTTGCTTATTATCCACAATGGATTAAAAATAATGGAGGACTTTACTCTTTAATTGATTATTCTCTCAATCTTACGCTACCATTATTGCTAATATCGGTTTTTTTGCTAATCGGCTCTTTATCAAAATATAGGAAGGCTCGTATTTACATTAAACTAGCCTTAATTAAAGCAATAAATGTAAGACAAGTACAAGATGAGCTTGAAAGAAAGAAAATAATAAAGAGCTTTTCAAATCTTTTTGATACCGGGTTAGACGCTTATAATGACTATCTCAATCAAGTTATGGTCGTCCATGTCAGTATTGAGGGTTTAAAAGAATACAGCAAGATAGCTTGCTGCGAATTTCTGGCGGGAAAAGATGATGAACTGATTGTAGTCAGGAATCAAATTGAACTCTTCCTCAAGTCTTTGCGTGTGGCCCAACGCAAGGAGGATCTTAGAGATGCTTTAACAGCCTTAAAAAATATCAAAACTGGAAGAGATGACAAGGAATACCCAATATCAGAGTTATCGTCAATGATAACAGTTGTCACGCCCATTGATACCTTAAAGGCTGTAGCACGATCACCATATTTTGCAGCTTCTTTAGCAATTATTGCTATTCTTTTGCAAGTTTTGCATTAATGCCAGATCATGCTGTTCTTTGTTGACAAAGCAGTTTACAAAAAGAAGTAAGTTTAGCAATTGTAAGCAGAAATTGGGCGTGGTGTGTTGGTTGTAACCCGCCTTAATCGTACGTTCTTTTGTGGGTTCTGTTGTTATTATTTCTATTGTTGTTTCTGTCATTGTTCTACCTTCTTGAAGTATTGTTCTAATGCTTGGTTGATTGTGTTTGATATATCTCCTTTTTTACGGTTTCGTATTCTGATTTGGTTCTCGTTTTCTTGGGTTAAGATTATTGTTGTTTTTCCCATTTTAATTTTCACCATAGGTATGTTAGGATATATTGATATTTGTATATATGTTTTTATATATTATTGATACATTAATGTTCTATTTGGTACAATTTGTTACGATATTGTTGGGGTGGTGATTTTGTACCTTTTTTTAACCTGTGGTTTAATGGTTACTTTGTTATCATTTGCTTGTTTGAGTGTAGGTTAATCTCTACATTTTTTTTAGCTGTTTATCACTTTTGTTTTAGCGTTTTAATTTGTAGTTTTTAGATTAACTGTTTTTTAACGGTTTATGATGCTTTACAGGTATATCGTAAATATGTTAGCGTATGCGTTCATGTTTTCTTTTCCATAAGTTCTTTGTAACTTTTTTTAAGAAAGTTTGGTCTTTAGCCTTTTTCTATATATTTTCATTATTAACACTCTTTCTCGTTTTTGGCTTGGCGAAAAAAGCTCGGAAAAGTGGATAAAAATGAGGCACCGCTCGGGGTTCCCTTTTCTATTATATGTGAAAAGGGGAATACGGGCTATCAAGCATTTTTTTTCCGTGAAATTGGAGAACTTGCACTTAGGGAAAAAAATTGGCTCATTTTTACCTCTGGCTCGCCACTTTTAGCTTTTTTCGCCGTGTTGCGTTGCTTTCTGCTATCTCTTTCTGGAAAGAGTAGATGGCTCGTTAATTCGCACACTCTTTGTGAGTGTTGCGCTTCCAGTTTAGTTTCAAGGTTTTTCTGTAATCTCTTTTCCTAAAAAGAGTTACTTTGTCTTTGTTTTGTCCTTTTGTGTGGGGCTTGCCAGATGGCTTAAACATCTGTTAGGTACGCAAGCCCTTTTTCGTTTTTGTTGTGTGTAATGTTTTATAGTCGTTGACTATATCATGCTACGGTATATGCTATAGACATGAAAAGTTTTTTATATTAGTAGATTGCATTAGGGGTTATGGCACTTAAGGCGTTTCGTGATAACGGTTCGTCTGTTTATGTTTATCATAAACGTGCCTCTAAAGAATTTAGTATTGTTTTCGACCTTTGTGTCGATGATTTGTATTTTATGATGATGGAGAATCAGCTTTGGGCTGTTGAATGTTTGGATAAGGGTAAATCCCTTCTAATATTCGATGGTCTGGAGCTTGTTAAGATTGAGTAAGAATATAGAAGTCGTTGTTGGTTCTGTTATCGTTGGTAAGGCTGAAAAAGACCGTTTGAGTGTTTGTCCTTCTGCTAATTTCATTGGTTTAACTCGTTTTGGTAAGCCTTTTTGCCTCTGTGTTTTGGGTTCTGGGGCTTGTCGGTCTGGCGGTAAACGTTATAGGTTTTCTTTTCATTTTGATGGGTTTCATTTAACGTGGATTTGTGATAAGCTGGATGGTTTTCCAGATTTGGAGCGTTGATTGTTTTGGCTTCTGTTGGCTATGGCTTGATTGCTATTATTGTGTTTACTTCTCCGTTTTTAGGTGTTTTTAGTAAGGAGCTGGCTGATTTGTTGATTAAGCTTATTCGTAAGGTGCATAATGGGGGTTCTGAATGATGCCTGTTCCTGTTTTTGGTGTTTGTGACTGCGATTATGTGGATTGTTACGCTAATGGTTGTATTTGTCGTTTGAATCCTAAAGCTGGCTTTCAGTGTGATTGGAAAGATGGTTTGTTGGTTCCTGCTCGGAATAAGGATTGTTGCCATTTTCATTTTGAAAAACTTGGGGGGCTTGGTGTTTGACTAAGAAGGTTTCGCTTTGCGTTTTTCCTTTGCGTTTATATTGTGACAGTGAGTTTGAACAGATTTATCGTGTTTATCAGAAAGATATGAAGAATGATGAGGTTTCTGCTGAGACTGATTTTAAGGCGGTTAATGCGACTTGGGGTCGTCATGGTGATTTTGAGTTAGTCGGGCTTGAAGAGCAAACTAATCGTTCGTGTGGTTCTCATTCTCATTTAGAAGGATGCCTTAACGTTAAGGGTCATGTGAACAGTTTAGTTGGTAATTTTGCGAATAAGGCTTATGTTTATGTTGCTTCGATTCATTGTAATAAGCCGTCTTGTAGAGTCTGTTATAAGTTTGGTTGGGCTTCTCGTGAGGCTCGGAAGGCTGAGAAACGTTTACAGTTTGCTTCTAAGCAATTTGGAAAGATAGAGCATATTATTTTGAGTGTTCCTGTGTCTGATTATGGTTTAAGTTATGAGAAGTTACATGCTAAGGCGTTGAAGATTGCGTTTAAGCGGGGTATTATTGGCGGTTTGGTCATCTTTCATGCTTTTCGGTATCATGGTTTTCGTGAGTGGCAACAGTTGAATACTTCTGATGCAAGTTTAGGGTGGTTTTTTGCTCCTCATTGGCATATTGTTGGTTTTCTGAAAGAGAGCTATGCTCGGTGTCGAAATTGTCCTGATTTTGCTCAATGGATTTCTCATGGGGGTACTTCTTCGGGTTGTAATCGGGCTTGTCATTGTGATGGTTTTGAGCAGTTGACCCGTGAGCAGAATAAGACTGATGGTTATATTTGTAAGGTTGAGGGTGAACGTAAAACTGTTGTTGGTACGATTTGGTATCAGTTAGGGCATTCGTCGATTAAGATTAGTTCTCTTAAGGGTGGTAAACGGTTTTATCCGTTGACTTGGTTTGGTGTGGCTGGTTATCATAAGTTGCATTATAAGCCTGAGAAGGATAAGCGTGTTTGTCCTCTTTGCGGTTTGGAACTTGTTAGAATTAGTCAATGCGGTTGCGGTGGGGTTAAGATTTGTACTGTTGAGAGTTCGCCTGATTTTCATAGGCATTTGATTTTGGATATGTATGATGCTTTTGGCGGTAATTTGTTTGTTAAGGATTCGGATGGTAATTTGAGGTGTAACTCTGAATAAATCTTTTGAGGTTCCTGTTTCTGAGGTTAAGTTTGTTAAGGGTAAAAAAGTGGTTGATAAGGCTGTTTTTTATGGTTTTTATTTGACGGATGATGTTGTTTTTTTTGCTTGTGAAGGGATTGGTAAGTTTCAGTACCGTTTTTATTTGCGGTTTGGTAATTTTGGTATTTTTCCTCTTTTGTTGGTTCTTCAAGATTTGTCTTCTGTTGAAATGGAGTTTCGTTATGGTTTGGATAATGATGTTTCTGGTTTGGCGGTGATAGCTAATTTATGAGTTGGCATATTCCTGTTTCTAAGCGTTCTTATTTATCTAAACTTGGTTCTCAATTACATGTGAAATTGTGTCCTTCTTGTGGTTTTATTTTAGAATATTATGTTGAATTTGATATTCGTGTTATTCATAATGATTTGTTTGTATGTGTTAATCCTGATTGTGGGGCTTTTGAGAAGGTTTTGTTTTCATAATGTTTTTGTTTTTATGTTTTTTGTTAAAAAAAGGGGCGTAGCGGAGCGTAGCGGAGCGTAGCATGTGTTTGACTTGTGTCTGAAGAAAAGAGAGGGTTGTTTATTTCCTCTTCTTGTAGATGTGGATTCCTTCGATTTCGTCTGCTTTGGTGTATCCTTCATCTATTAGTTGCATGATTTCTTTTAGTGTTGTTGGTGTTCCTGTTTGTACTGCTTTGCTTGTGTATTCTTCGTTTCCTGAGTTTGCGATTAGGTGTAAGTATTTTTGTGTTGTTGTTAGGTGTTTGTGACCCATTTGTACCATTGTGTAGTATGTGTCGTTTGTGTTGTGCAGTGTTATTGTGCAGAAGTAATGTCTTAGGTCGTATAGTCTGATTTCAGCTATTTTTGGGTCATTAAGTTTTATGGCTAATTTGTTTCGCATTTCGCGAAAGTTTGCTCCGTAGTGGTCTGCGTCTTCTTGCCAAAGTTTGTCTTCTTTTTGTAGTTTGTTTTTGGTTATGTATTCTTTAAGTCTTTGGCTTAGGTTTGTGCTTATGTTTAGTGTTCTGGCTTGTCCATGTTTAGCGGTTATTGGATAAACTTTGTTTGTGTCGGTGTCTATGTCTTTGACTTTTAGTCTGCATAGTTCTACGGGTCGTAGTCCTGTTTCTTTGCTTAATGTTAGTTTGGTTGACATTACTGTACTTGCGTTTGCTATGAGTGCGTCTATTCGTTCTTTTGTTGGGAGTGCTATGTTTTGTTCTTCCTGTTGGTATAGTGGCATTTCCCATTGAATTTTATAGTATTTTGCGTATTTGTTGTATGCGATGCAGAGGTTTCTTTTGTAGGCGTTTGTTGTTTTAAGGTTGGCTATGAATGATTTTATTTCTTTGGGTTCATTCAGTTTTGCTTTACTGCTTAATCTGTTTAATGCTTTTCTTGTAAATTTGATTGTGCTGTCGCTTTTGTTGTTGTTTTTCATGTTGATTAATACGTTTAGTATTGATGTGTCGTTGGGTGTTTCTAAGGCGGTGTACAAGTGATTTGGGGTGGTGTGTTGGTTGTAACCCGCCTTCTGTTATTGTGGCATTCGGCTAATCGGGCTACCCGCGCCTTCAGGTAGATTCCTCATCAGCGACTGTTTGCCCTTTCCACTTGCAGGACGGCCGTTTCACCGCTTCCAAACTGGCACACTCGACATCACAAATGTCTCATCGCCAAGTCCAATTGGACGTTTCGTTTCTGCTCCGTAGCCAAGGCTCTCGCCCTGTACCCTTGGGGCACTGCAATTCTACACGTGGGCGGAGTTTCCTCAGACCCAGCATTTTTTGGGTCCGAAAGCCACACACCAACTCGCCAGCCCACACCTATATGCGCTATCGGAAGCAATAAGAATTTCCCAACTCATCAGTACTATTCATGAATAAACGCGTCATCCTAATAACCGGCACACCATGCACTGGAAAAACAACCACTGCAAAACAGTTAACCGCCAAACTGGATGCCCTGTACCTTAACTTGACCGATTACGCCAAAACGCACAGCTTAACGTCAGGCGAAGACAAACAAAGAAAAACAATCATAATCGACGAAGAAAAAATGCGCCAAAAACTCGCCGAAACCATAAACGCCACAGACAAAGCAAACGTCATCATCGACGGGCATTATGCCAGCGCTGTGACCCCGGCAAACCTTGTCACCAACGTTTTTGTTTTGCGTCGAAACCCCAAAGAACTAAAACGGTTCATGGAAAAATGCGGTTTTGAAGGCGCCAAGCTTTGGGAGAACCTGTCCGCTGAAATCCTCGACGTTTGCCTCATCGAAGCTGTGCAGTCGCAGTCGGGCAAGGTTTGCGAGTTAGATGTGACAGGCAGAACGGTTGAAGAAGTCGTAGGTGACATCATGGATGTTTTGGAAAATGGCAAGAAATGCTACAGTGGCATTGTTGATTGGCTGGGCATGCTTGAACGGGAAGGCTTAACAGACCAGTACTTGAAAGCCTAATTATTGGAATTTCAGCAGAATTGCAGTCAGACAAGTCTATGCAACCTAATGTTGAAACATAGTTGGGCATATTAGAAGCATATAGTAGACCCGGGGGGAGGTCTGTGCACGCACAAATAGCTTATCAAGAGCTAAAATAAGCAGGAAAAGTTCCTTTTGACTACCTGAAGCTGCCTAATTTCTGCTTAGTCAACAACGTAATTTTTCGCCTGTTCGAATATGATTTGGCATGATCACTGAATTTCTCGCCAATCATGATGGGGCTGCCTAAGCCAACATCTTCAGAAGACGTGTCCAAGCCGATGATTAAGTTTACGCCTATGGTTCTGTTCCAGTCCCTGACCCAAACGCCTTGCTCCACGCGGCCTTTCTGTACGATGAGGTCAAAGTGCCTGGTATTGCCGCTGTAGCCTTCAAGCACTACGTTTTCCCTGTTAACCTTATAGCCTTCCTTTTTGAAGTACTGAACCGATAACTCAACCAAATGTACCCTAGACTTCGGCTGTTCTTGTCCAATGCTCATGTCGCTCGCTCTCTTCCCTAAAGTGTTATCAACCTGTGTGTGGAAAAGCCTTTCTGTTCCAACTTTCATGTTGATTTATTCTTACTACTAACATTTTAGACATAAGTGCTAAACCTCTTAGGCTTCTTGAAACAGTGATATTCAACATTGTTGATTTTATCAACTGAGTATTCTATCCAGCCTTGAGAACCCAATTTTAAGATGTCCTCAACGGTTGACGCGCTTGTTGTTTCAAAGTCTTGGCTTTGGAACTGTATTTTGCCTATGTACTTCATTGTGTTTTTGATTTGTTTGTGGCCTAGCAGTTTCTTAACTATTAGCACGTTTCCGTTTGTGTGGTAGGCGATCATGGTTCCAGCCCAAGTTCTAAAGGCTGTGAAGTCAACCGCTAATAGCCTGGGGTTTTGGTGGATATCAGCCGTTCTTTTGCGCATAGTCACGAAACGTCTAAGCATGTTTGCGTAAGATGTCGGGAAAACTCTATCGTCTTTTTTTGGTAGTGCTTCAATCATGGCTAACAGTCGGTTTGATACTTGAAGGGTTCGTGGTAGGTGATTTTTTACGGGGTAACGTATGCTTATTGCCTTGTTGTTGGTGTCAACGTCTAAATATTTGATTCTTAACACTTCGCCGGGGTCGCCAAACGTTTCTTTTAGGCATTGTAGGTAAGCGGCTAACAGTTTAGATTTAGCAGAGCTGATTAATGCGTCTAATTCGGTTTCGTCAGGAACAAAAGGATCATGGTCCTCTTGAACGTAGGTAGGCATATCCCACTGAATTTTAAGCATTTTAACAAAAGCATCATAGGAATAACAGTACAGCATTTTAGTGCCGTTTTTAGTTTTTTGGCCGTCTTTCCGTTGCATGTGTCCGATTACGGTTTTAACGTGTTCTGGATCGCGAATGTTAGCTCCAAGAACGGCAAGGTGCTTAACTTTATCAACGTAATCGCTTTCAACAGAATAGGCTTCTTTTTCTAGGTAGGCGTAGAACTGTGTTAGTAATCCTTTGGTGTCAGCACTTAGTTTTGCATCTCCAGCACAGAATAGTTTTCCTTTTGTTTTCTGCACTGGTTCCAAATTTTTCGTCTCCGCGACGCATATTTGGCTGCTCACTGAATTGTCCGAGACAGAATTTAAGCTAGTAGGGTATGTATATCTGTAGCCACATACACGGCAAACATAACGCTGTTTTTCTTGCTTGTTTGAAAGTTTCCTTACCCCGTCTTTAAAGAATTTCTCGCTGCCGCATTCAGGACACTTAATAACGGCTTGGGCTTCCATCTTAAGCCTCCGTTGGCGCTATATACCCAGCTTGAGTGAAAAACACCTTACTTTCCCGGATAAGTTGCGTAACTGCCTCTTGATCTTCTATTGTCTTAACTTCTAAAGGCATACTTGATTTTTTGTATTGTTGCTTGATTAAATCATAAGTTCGCTGAATTCTCTCTCGTTGTGTACCACTGGTACTGGGTGTACTGGCTTCTGGAATTATTCCCCCTGAAATAGTAAAATCACCTAGTTGTTTTTTTTCTTGTTTTGGCGTTATAATTTCGGGAGCCAGTACATCTGGTACACGTGGTACACTTTTCACGATTTTAACATAACGATAGGCTGATAAAGCACTCGGTTTATGGTCACCTTTTGCATAGTAGGGCCGAATTCTACAGTGTTCGGCACCTGGTAAATGTTGTTTTACTGTTTCAATGAATTCGCCTTGATTTTTAGGTTTCAAATCGGTGTTATGACAGTAAGTTACATAATCTCTATGCCAATCATCTGTAAAAACGAAGTCTGTAGAGTTATCCGTGATTGTTACTTTTTCCTCAAAATATGCTAGGGCTGTATCTGAGCGGAGTATGTATTGGTGTGTTATGTATTCCACTGTTGGGCGTTCTGAGATTTCACATTTGTTTTTAATTAAGTCAGCTAGACCGTCTAAGGCCCAATTCAAGATTTCGCTGAATACGGCTGGAGTTGATAGGCTGTTTAATAATTCTTGTCGTGGCTTCGCGTTTTCACCGGTGAAAGTTACGTTAAAATCTGCAAAAACGAAACGTCTGTACCATGCGTAACAGTCCTCTTCATTGGCTACTGGAGGCGTTTGGTTAGCTGAAAAGATATATTTAGCTGTCGGTATGAATGATACGGTTTTTTGAACGTGTTTGATATAGCCTTGTAAACTGTCACCGGACGTTAAGCCTCTAAAAATTGCTGTGTTTAAGAGTTCTTTATGCGGTAGGTCAGCGCAAATATTAGCAAGTTTGCCTCTGATTTCTCCAGTTATGAATTTGTCGTAGCATAAGGCTTGTATTGAGTGGCTGCTAACGTTGTTTGAGCCTCCAAGAAACTTAGTGATAGTTAGTAAGAAAATAGTTTTACCGTTAGCACCTTTTCCAAGTAAAATAACACATGTTTCCGTTAAGATTGCTTTGATAAGGCAATGTCCTATGAGTTGCTGGAGCTGTCTTTGCTGTATTTTATTTGGTAATACTTGATTCAAAAAGTCGTGCCAAACGGTGCTTTGCTCTGCAGGATTAAAGGTAACATCGGTTAGTTTATTGGTTATGTAAACGTCTGAAGTGTACTCTGAGAACTCTTTAGTTAGGACATTTAATAAACCGTTTTTTATCGGTAGCATTTCAGGTTTTGCAGAATTCATTATAACGAGCGGTGCTATGCCTAGGATAAACTCGGTTATTTCTGTCTGATATCGGGATTTGAAATTTTCATCAAGACGCTTTGTAATTTGCCTTCTAAGAAACTGCTCAGTCATATTGGAATATATGCCTTCAGATTCATCATAGAAATAAAGTTCGTCTGCTTCTCTGTCAACCACAAAAACATAATCTTCCATGATATCTTTAGCCAAAATCACCGGGTTAATTTCGCTCTGAGTGAGTACCTTTTCGTCTAACAAGTGACTAGCGACTGCTAACTCAAGAACGTCTTTAAACTTCTTTCCTCTAAGCGCGCCTTTTTTGGCTTGTTCGCACTTGATTAAGCCGTCCTTCATGGCTAAATATTGAAGTACACCGCCTCCGCTGTTGTGTCTAAAGCAGAACCATGTGTTAGTTTTGGTGTTTACGCAAAAATTCTTTTCCGTTGTGCTGTCGTGGATCGGGTGAGAGCCTTGGTATTCATAGCCGTTTGCTTGCTTTTCCAGTTTGGATAAGTCAACAATCTTACTGATCTCGAAGCTGTAATTATCTTGTTGGTTTGCTATTTCTGTTTCTTCATCAAGACTGAAACCATGCTGTTTTAGAATATAGTAAAAAGTTTCTTCTAAGTTCTCAACTTCAGTTATTACATCAGAGCCTATATTAGTATAACCGTATGAAGGACGCATAACACAGAGTTTATTCTCTCCTAAAAGCTCAAGGGCTATCGTATCGTGAAAAGTGCCTTCGATTTTTGGTTTAATCTTACTCCAATAGAGCTTATGCAATCCGTCATTAACGGTCTTTTCTATCATGGTTACTGGAAAGTCGTTAAAGATTTCTTTCCCTTTGATTATTGCTTTTTCGTAGGCTTCGCGTTCTTCAGGGGTCTTTTTGTTGTTTTTTGTGTCGAAGTCAATAGCAGAAAGGTATAAACCATTTTTGGCTTTCTTGCCTAACAGTATGCCAAAACCGTTACATCCTCTCCAGTCTAGGCCCTTAAACTCTTCGTCTGTCTGTGGTGTTGTTTGCCATTGTGCATAAGTGGTTATTATCGGTTTTTTGTCATGTACTCCGTTAGCATCGGCTTGAGGGTTAATGTAAAAAGGTATAATGGACATGCCTAACTCGTGATAAACCTCTGCCGCTGCCTTAAGTTCCTGCTGCTCAGTCATTTTAGAAGCTCCGTTTTTGGCTTATTTACCGCGATCAGTTGACATTGGCTTTTTAATTCTGTATCGCATTTTCGGCAGTTATTAGGCGCTAGTGCATGTGGATAATTTGTATAGCAACCTGGCACCGATTCAGTCATGGCTTTTGCCTGCCGTATGGTGTTCCCTGCTTGCAGGGCCTAGAGTTTGCGCTTACGACATAGCCTAAATCGCAACGTTTCTTAAAATGCAAACACTGGCAACATCTTTCAAACTTAACTTTTTTAGGCAGATATTCGTTTAGAGTTTTTCCGCTAGGGCTGCCGTCACATAACACCAAGCATGCATCTGGGAATCTGTGATGTCGTTCCATTTTGGCAAAGTTTTTTAAGGGTTGTATTCTTATAGTCATTTTTGTGGAACCTGCCCTTCCACAGTTAGTTTTTTGATTATTGGGCTGGGATAGGCTCGTTTTTCTTTTCAAAAACTGGAGCTATCGTTATTTGTCCGTTGACTTCCATCGTTACAGCGATTATTTTTTTGCCTTCTTCTTGCTCTGCATTTTCAAGCCATGATTTAGGCAGAGTTATGCTTCGACTATTACCAACTTCCAAGAGTTTTCTAATGATTGGCATGTATTAACAAAATAATAACCGTTATATATTCGCTTTATGTACATAATTACCATGTGAATTGATTATATTTAAAAAAGGTGGAAAAATGGATAGGTTAGATAAAGAAATAATGTTGGCTTTGTTTGACTCACAGCAAAGCATGTACGGATTAGAGAAAACCCTTAAAGAAACTGGGAAACAATCGAATTACGCAACGGTTTTTCGTCATATTAAAAAGATGCGGCAAGATGGTCTTTTGAACGCGACTAAAACATTAAGAAAGAATGGAAAACTAGACAAAAGAGGCGCACAGTCACCAACATTTACGCCAAGAGGATTAGCTACTCTGATAATTGATGGAGACCTGCAAAAAGAAGAACTGAGTAAAGCAGTTAAGTACTATTTTCAAAAAAACAAATTCCCATCATTTCTATACGGTATTCCTTCAGAGAGTTTAGCTGATGCTTTATTAAAGTTGAAGCCTAAAGTAAACTTAAAGTTCTTTAACGAAAATTACTTTTATGAAGCTCTCACAATTGCTATTTTGGACGCGTCCATTGCTTCTAAATTCAAAATTACAAATTTTATCAGCAAAACTGAAATGAGCGAGATACTAAAGAACGTCTCTCCTGAAAACAAGGAAATTGTAAAAACAATTCAAAAAATATGCAATCGTGAAAGAGACAAATTTGATCTAATTTCCAAAGCTATCGGCGCGCGCTTTGACCGAGACATTTAGTTGTACCAATCCAGAAAGAACTAAAAAGAACAATGACAGGAATCAAACGTTTATGTGGCTAGCGCTGAATCAATAGCTGCTCTTAAGGAATCATTGAAAAGTATTAGCGCAAAGTTCGACGCTATAGACAAAAAGAAACGTAGAGTTTAAAGGCTATTATTTTTCTCATTTTTCATTCTTGCTGTATGTAGATAGTATGAGAATATCGTTCTAATGTTGATTGTCAACACTTACAGTCATGTAAGTTAAAACCATAACTTTAAAATAGGAAGGATGTATTATAACACTGTTATGTTTGTATCTGCTAAAGATACATCTTTAAAAGATATAGCAGTGGATATAGTAAACTGCAAGACACCAAAGGAGCGATAACAAACGGCAAACTTAGAGAAAACACAGAACATTATTACACAAATACCCAGGTCTAACTCATCGAGAAAAGGCAGTGGTAGGAAGTCTATTGAATATGAGTACATGCAAGACGGCGTATTAATCAAGACAAGGCACACCAAAGAGTATAGGTTAGCTATGCGAAAAGCTCGAGGGTTATCTGACATAATCTATAAACCTGAATGGATTGAAACCTTAAACAAAGCTGAAGAAATGTTTGGTGTTTGGTTACTGCTTGGTTAGGGTTTGCGGCCGTGTGGGGCAAGAGGAGAGATGAAATTTCCAGATTGAAGCGTCGGGATATTTGGATACAAGACGGTTACTTGTTTGTTCGGTTTTATGTGGGTAAGAAGGAAGGCAAAACTAAAGCTGTTGTTAATAAAATGTATCTTCATAAGAAAACTTTAGAGCATTATGCTATGCCCTATATACTTCAGTACCTTAAAGAATGGGACACTTGGCGTTTAACATCTAGAAGGAAAACAGAATATCTTTTCCCGTATAACCGAAAACCCAGCCAAAAAACCGTTCATACTTTATGTACTCTTAGAGATGGATCGGAAGAATTGAGAGCTTATACTTACAATGTGCCTGGGGGTTATATGTCGGGGGGTTTTGTTTATCGGCGTGTTATGCTTGTTAATCCCTTTATTTGGTTGCATCTTTCGCGTTCTTCAGTGGGTACAGCTGCTAGTGAGGACGGCGCTAGCTTGGTTGACATAGCGAACATTTTAGATATTAGCAAGAGAACAGCGGAGTTTTACGCTTTGCATGGCACACAAAAGACGGAACAGTGGAACGACAAAAAAGATTAAACCATGTATCGAGATAAGCCTTTTCTACATTAATATACCCAGTCTAAACACTTGCTTCTTTCCATGTTATTGACTGTCTGTAGTGTAAATATAAGGCATTACTTAATTTTGGGTAGCTACTCAAAAAGCGTAAGCATTAAATTAGTGGCTATAGATAGCAATATGCAGTGTAAATGTAATGGTGTATGACCGATTAATCTATGGATGCGGCCCTTACATGTATGAAAGCGTACGGGACGGCTCAAAAGTGCATTCAATATATTTAGGCAAAGGGACAGCTACACATGGAAGGGATACGGATGGTGCTCCGTATCCTGCAGGGGATCCACCTCAACTTAAAAGAAGCCCCCCTGAGGAACCAGGAAGTAAAGCACCTTCAGAAACCTCAAAAGAACCCAGTAATAGCCCGCATGTAGACGAATCGGCTACAGAGGTCAAGCAAACTGTCAAGAGTAAAGATATACCATTAAAAGCCGAAAGCTCTAACAAAGATAAGGACAAGGACAAAGATAAGCTACCCAACAAAACACGTCATAAAAAGAAGCCTGCACGCAAAAAGAAGAGCAAAACCAAACGCAAACCTAAAATAAAACAGAAACCGAAAACAAAACCAAAATTACCTCATAAAAAGACAGCTAAACCATCGGAAGAGACATTTTCTAATTTAATCAAGAAAGCAGTCAAAAAAGTTCATGCTCCAAAAAAGCCGTCTAAAGAAAAGGCCGAAAGAGACAAAGAAACCGATGCAGGAAGCAACAGAATAGCTGCAAAAGAAATACAAGGTAAAATCGAGCCAAGAGAATCAAGGGAGCTCACAGTACAACGAGTATATGCTCAAGGCGGAGAAAAAGAGGTTAACAAGCTTGGGTTTATAGCACCATCGAAAAAGGAACCGTCGCCACCACAACCAAGCCTAAAAGTAGATAAATCAAAAACAGTAACAGAATACAAAATTCCGACGCCGGCAGCAACAGAATAAATCAAAAATCGTTAAGGCATGAAAAGAAATGACGCGATTTCTGAATACCGTATAAAATATTTTAAAAAGTCTAAGAAAAGTTCCGAGAAATACATAAAAATAAAGAGAGGTTAAGGTTTCTTTTCTTCAGCTTCTTTCAGTTTAGTTAAAGCATGTTCTATCGCATGGCTTCTATTGGCGAAAGTTGTTTCCTTAACCTTGCGGTCAACCCATTTTAAGAGATCATCGCTTACTGTGACGGCTATTCTTTTCTTAACCATGACACTTATGTTAATCACCTTTCCTTTTTACGTTTATGTCCTTTAGTATGCAGTTATGCACAAGTGTTAAATAAAACTTATGTTAATATCCAGCATACAACCGCTAAAAAGGAGAGAGAATATATGAAAAAAGAAACTATGGGCTTGAATGATACTAACGCAAAAACAGAACAAACAGCACCCATTGAGTATGAACAAGTGACTATCAAAGTGCCTAAGCGAATAATGGCTTTTCTACGCTTCGAAGCTGGGCAGCGGGACGTCCAGGTAGAGGAAGAAATAGAATATGACTTGCTTGATAATGTGCGCGCTGAAATGGAAGGTCTGAATGGAAAGGAACTAATCGCTATGCTTGAGGTAGGCCCGATTTTCTATAATATATTGGGTGATG
This sequence comes from Candidatus Bathyarchaeota archaeon, assembly GCA_963715865.1. Lineage (GTDB taxonomy): Archaea > Thermoproteota > Bathyarchaeia > Bathyarchaeales > Bathycorpusculaceae > Bathycorpusculum. The sequence continues at coordinate 926,445 of OY970280.1, read as the reverse complement.
TGAGCTATAAGCCAGAAATAACAGATCAAGAAGAAAAGTAAACCTCACCCTTTTTTCCCTTTTTTATGTTTCTTGGTTGCATCAACGTTTTAGGCTAGCTGCCTTAATGATGTGTGGGCAAACTTTAGAACGGAGCCGATAGACTTCGTTATCCTGCATTTTACGTTAATTCCTACTCTGCTTTTCCGTTGCCATCAAGCAGATCCACTATCTATCAGGTGAGCCGTTCCATCAGGGCAATAGACTTTATCGCCTATGACCGCTAACCTATAGCGCATGCAGCAATCCCTCTGAATACTGCATCCATCGCAATCTCGTGAGATCATTCTTCCTTCTTACCTGCCTTTCCGTTTTCGTTCTTGAGTTTTTCCTCAAGGGCTTCTAAATGCCTTATCAAGTGCCTTGTCACAATCCACACTCCGACACCTGAACCCATGCCAACAAACAAACCGTTAATCATTGAGTTAATCAGGGTATTCCAATCTAACATCATTCTTATTTTCCTCTGCTTCCGCCATTTACTTTGTTGCAAGTGATGGGTTTACCTTTCTGCCAAAGGTTTTGCGCTACTATTACTTCTTTTTTCATTTTTTAGCCTTCTTTGTTTGCATGTTGTACTGGTAAGCCGCGACTAGCAACCATATTCCAAGGGTTACTAGTGCGAAGCCTATGATATCGAAAAGCCACGCTACGCTTGTGTTGCTGTAGCTTATCATTAGGCTTATTCCGAAAATTATGCTGATGAAGGCTTCTACTGCGAATATGAAGGGGGTGCGGATTATGAATGCTAGGAACAGGAAGAAGATGAATAGGATTAGCATTGTGATTAGTGAGGCGGTTTGGTCGTAGGGTAATGGGGGAAGAGTGGCGGGGATTATGGTGATTGGGGTTGATGTTGTGGATAGTTCTGCGGTGCCAAACCAGTTTTCTAAGCCTCGAATTATGTTTGAAAATATAAAAGTAAAAGATGCATAAGGTATCTCACTTGTAAATGCTAATAGTGAAGTTGTAAATGCTAATAGTGAAGTTATGCTTGAACTGAATTCTTTTTCAAGTCCTAAAGCAATGTTACTTAGTAAACTGCCTATTTCAAGTGGAAGAAAACCTTTCTCTATGCCTGATGCTAATAGAGATAATAAAGTTCCTTGTTCATTTTGGCTAAATTCGTTTTCAATACTAGATGAACTTAACTCAAGAATCTGAAGAATGTTGATTGATAAGAAACCATTCTCAAGTCCTGACGTATTTAATCCGAGAATTTGCGTTACAGAATTAAATATGAACCCTTTTTCAATTCCTAAAACCATGCCACTAAGCAAACTTATTGTAGAAATTTGGCTAAATCCTTTTTCAAGACCAAATGTTAACAGTGACAAAAGCGACGCTTGACCACTTGAAACAAACCCTTTTTCCAATCCTGTTGCGGTCATGCCTAATATTATTGGAATGTTGCTTGATGAGAAACCTTTTTCGTTGCCAAGTGACGAAGAAGACAAAATTATTGATGAACTATATTGCATGTAAGAATATTCTTGCCCTGTGCTATTCCATAGGTATAGTAGGCATGAGCATTTGCTCCATGAATCTTGAACCGTATGGTCTGCTTGAGTTTCATTAACAAATTTGATTGTTAAAGTGTTACTGATAATGTAAGTGCCTATTGAAGTGTAATTGTTCCATTGATTCTTAGTTAAGGTTTCTATATTTGTCCAACTGCTTCCTCCCCATGCTTGAACACCAACCGTATCGCTTGTTGTCCAAGTTCCCATAAAGATATCGAGTTGTTGATTAGTGTAACCTGCTGGAACAGAAGTGAACTGTTCCTCAAGGCCTAGCTGATAATTTGCGACATAATCATTTAGATATGCTGTTTCGTTAACGTAAGCATAGTAACTGTGGGTTCCAGTACTAGTATAAGAATTGTAAAAGGCAAAACGAATAGCCGTCATGGCACTCTTAGTGAAAGTTCGATTTTCCCATGAATTATAAGTTGGCGTACCAGAATAAAGCAATGTCCAAGAACCAGTCTGGTTGGCTGCACTAACATTCATAGTTGTTATATAGGTATTGCTTCTTTGCACCGTGTACTCAACTTTTGAGCCACTAACGGAATTTGTGAAGTTGAGAACAAGCCAAGTTGACCAAGTATTTTTAACGATAAGGTTAGAATCAGAACTTGTCGCTGCGTTACCGTCATAAGCTTTAGCTTCATTGTTCCATCCGCTGGAAGGGTCTTGGTATCCAGTGGGGCTAACCCAGCTTTCTGCGGCTCCTTTATCTGCCTCAGTTAAAGTGTCATTGTAAGGATTGTTCGCTACTGGGGCTTGCTGCTGCGCCGTGAAGTTGCTGTGAGTGCCTATGTCAGCTACGCTGTCCACTTGACTGTTTTGACCATTAACATAATGGTACCCGCTAAATGGACCTGACGCAAAGAAAGTGGCGATGCAACCAGCAAAACCATCAACAGAATCAGGGTCATCAACACTGCTACTTGCAGTTCCAGTTGAAGAAACAATTTTCTCTAAATAGGCATTTCCCAAGTTAGGCGATACTTGTACCCCGTCAAGCAATGTAAAACCATTAGCTGGATTTGACAAATTGCCATAGGCTTCTGCTGCTACACTTCCAATCCATAATTCGTTAGCTTGTGTCGTTGCAGACGTTGTGCCAGTGTCCATTATTTTGGGGTTTGATATTGCGAAATTGCTTGCTGTTTGGTCAAGAAAACTGCTTGTTGCCACTCCACTGTACTCGCAAATATTAGCAACAGAAGCATAACTTGGAGTTCCTGACAAGTTCACGGTAATATTTTTAGATGCACCTGAACTAACTACTCCTAACCATATTTCAGAATCCAGCCAAAAATGACCATCACCATACGGATAACCATTGATGCTTTTCTGTTTAGTCCATGCCACATTGGTTTGGCTGATGCTTGAAACAGTTACAGCACCATTATAATCCGATATGCCTATCGTGGCTATCAAAACGTTTCCTGAGGCAGGCGTGTTAGTCATGGAAGGAGAAATTGAACTGCCACTTCCAACGGCATGACCATTAGTGGAGCCGTCGCCTTGAACCCACGTTATTCCAGTTGCATGAACTTGAGGAACATACAAAAACAGAAACAGCGAACTAACCAGCAAGAAAACAAGAACCAAAATCTTAACTTTCATTTCTCCCCCTTCTTATCCTTCAAGCTATGCTGATAAGAAGCCACAAGCAGCCACACACCGAACGTTATCTGCGCAAACCCTATGAATGCTAAAAGCACAAAGACGAAGAAGACAACCATTAGTACAAGGTCATTTCTTGACAAAGACAAATCTTGTGGATATACCACGCCATTCACATACCAAACGTTGTTTGTGCGGTTGATGCTGCTATATGTTCCTGATGGTAAAAAAACGGTTGTTCCGTTTTCATAGGGCAAATATACGCCTTGAGTTGGCACTGTGATGGCGGAAGCGAATGGTAGCGTGAGCATGGCTAAGATAACTGTTATGCACATGATTGCTAGGGCGCTTTTATGCTTCATTTCTTTTTAGCCTTCTTTGTTCTCTGTTGGCGCTTGTGGATTTTCCAGTATTCCCTTATTTCAGGTGAATTTTTGAATTGTTTAGCGGTGTCCATGACTAAGCGTTTAGCAAATCAGCTTTTTAAATAGCGTATAATAATTATAAGAAAGTTTGAGAAATAATCCGAGAAACATATAAAAAATAAAGAGAGGTTAAGGTTTCTCTTTTTCCATGACTATATGTGAGTTATCCGCCCACATTGAAACGATGTCGCCTTTCTTGATTTTGATGTGTTCACTTAGTTCTTTAGGAATAGTTACTTTTAATGACTTGCCGACTAATACAACGCTTATTTTGAATTTCACGGGCATTTTTTCCAACCTTGACACCACATATATCTTAAAGATATTCTTAAATATAAGTATATCCCATTAATACTTTCAGGAATATCTTTATAATATTCCAAACGAAAAAGGAGAAATAAAAAATGTCTGAATTAAAAAAACCTATAGAGTATGAGTCTGTAACTGTTAAAGTGCCAAAATCGATAGCAAATTGGTATCGTCGCCAAGCTCATGATAACACTTCTTCACTAGAAGAAGAAATGCAGTATGTGATAATTGATAGCGCTCGGTCCATTATGGAAGCCATGAGTGGCGAGGAAGTCGCTATAGCGCTTGGTTTTGGTGATATATTCTACGAACTCTTAGGCGACGGAAACTATAAGCCAGAAATAACAGATCAAGAAGTGAAATAGCACTATCCCTTTTTTCTTTTTTTTATGTTTCTCGGCTGCATTAACGCTTATGATTAACTACCGCTTGAAACCGCTGTTTCCAGCTCGTTAAGATCAGCTATAATCTTGTTTGTTAAAGTGTCGCATCTTTCAGGGTTCTTTTTCTTGAATCGGTCATAATGATAACGTGAGCGCATAAAGGCTTTCCAGCCCTTCTTAGTATTAGTGCTGCTGTCTAAGAGTAAGGAAGGCAGTTTCCGCTTAACTTTTTCAGCGTTAACCATGTTAGAAGCCTTTGCTCCAGGGGTTAATTTCTTTGATTACAACCCAATTCCTTAGAACTATAAAGCGGTCTTGCGCTTTCAAAACTAAAACAAAGGGTTCATGGTCTTCCTTCTCTGAGGACTTGTAATAAATTAATTTTCCTTTAACCTGAAAATTGTTGTCGGTTTCAACTAGGACATTCTTGTTTAGGAAAGGCTCAAAAACTGTGTCGCTCATATTAAGAAAACCTCGCAAACTTGACAAAAAAAGAAAAAGGGATATTATGCGGGAGATGCAAATTGGAGATAAGACGTAAAGCCTTTCGGAAGCAAACCAGAAATGGGAGCAACGTTAATAGTAAAATGTACAAAATGTGCAGGTTTAATGTTAACAGCTAAAGGGCAAAGGACAAAAATTTGTCCCTACTGCGGCGCGCATGTTGATTTGTTGCGGGCGCAAAAGGTAGCCTCAGCAAGCAACGCGTTTGAAGCTTCAAAAATGCTTCGCAAATTAAAAAGTGACCAGGGATTTACCCGCAAAGCTTAACGCACTTGCCTCAGCATCTCGCAGGTCTTGCATAAATCCAATGCTGATGGTTCGCCGCATTCAACGCATGTTTTGAAACTTTCTTTCTTCGCTGTCTCCTCCAATGCGGGTCTTAAGCGTTCCATGGCTTTGAAAACAGTAAATTTTGTTCCAGCATGCTTCGCTTCCATGCGGTTAATCATCCCGCGAATATCATTGCGCAGGGCTTCGGAAGCGTAGGGGCACGGCGTATCCTGAAAAGAGATTTTTTTCACATAAGCATATAGGGCGCTTTCTTTTTCGGGGATTTCGCAAAAAGGCTTAATCTTCTGAACAAGAAGCGGGTGCACTTCGCTGGTGACTGGTTTCTCCTTAGCCAACCGCATGATGTCTCCGTGAAAAATATTCATGAGAATTGTTTGCACTTCGTCGTCTAAGGTGTGTGCAGTCGCGACTTTGTTTGCTTTAACCTGTCGGGCGCCAATGTTTATGGCTTTTCTCCTCAGGACGCCGCAGTAAGCGCAGGCAGTTAACTCTGTTTCGCCTTTGCTGCGTGCTTTAAGTATTATTTCGTCTAGCGTGAAGCCGTAAAGCTCTTTGAATGAGACGATGTGGTGGGGGATTTCGAGTTTTTTGCAGTTTGCAGCCGCAATTTCTAAGGCTTCATCCCTGTAGCCTTTAATGCCCTCATCCACCGTTACCGCAGTAAGCGTGGTTTTTGGGCGAAACCGCTTCAACTTCGCCAAGATATGCAGTAGGCTTAGGCTGTCTTTGCCGCCTGAAACTGCCACTGCTAAATGGTCATCAAAGCTCAGCATATGGTAGCGCGTCATGGTTGCTCTCGCCTTTGCTTCGATGGATTGGGTGAAGCATTTTTTGCACAGCGTTTCACCTGAGTATTGCCTGTGGAAGAAGGCTTCTCTGGTTTTGCAGGCGCTACAGACAGGCGCAGTCATTTGGCTTTCACGGTTTAACATTTGATTGACTATTAAACTAAATAAACAATGCCGCTACTAATTCATTAAAATGGCTGATAAATATGGCGGTTAAGCTAACAAAACCTTCAGATTACAAGGAAGTAACATATACTAGTGCACGCTGGCAACTGCTAAACGAGCTCAGAAGCAAAGCAACTGAAATTATGACTGCGTTAGAAGAGTTTCATTTGCAGTCGCTTGTGCATGGAAGCATAGCCAGAGGCGACGTGAACAAGGACAGCGACATCGACGTTTTCATTCCTGAAGTGCAGAATAGTTTCCTTGTAGAAACCGCCCTAGAAAAAGCACGCATAACGGTTAATGCCCGTTTAATTGTTCAAGCCACGCCAACCTACGCTATGAAAGCGCACATTGAAATCAGCGAGCAAATCACTGTTTCCTTTCCTCTTATGCAAATGCGCAGGGTGGAGAGGGAGTTTTACAGGTTCGGCGGCGAAGTAAACTTTAACCAGCTTAAAGCGGACGTTCGGGTCGCGGGTGTGGATAAGCGACTTATGCTTATTGAACCCACAGAAAAGGGGCATGTGGAAAGCAGCATCATCGGCAGAGAAGACTTTGCAGCTAAAATTTTGGGAATATCCGCTGAAACCGTGTTTGACAGGGTTCATGCGCTTTTGAAGCGTGACGCTGTTGGTAGAACAGGGGTTTTTGTTAAAAGAGAATTGGCTCCAGACGAGACTTTTGAGTTAGCGCTCAAAAAACTCTCTGACTCTAATCCTGCAGTTCGTAGAAGAATGAAAAAATAGTTTAAGAGGGAGCGGGGTAAAAGATGAGTTCTTTTTCTTCGAGTAGTGCTTGGATTTTGTCTACTGCTTCGTAAACTTGCTCTTCTTTTTTGGCGCCTACGCAGACGAGTTTTCCCGCTGAGAATATTAGGAATACTACTTTGGGTTCATCCATTCGGTAGACTGCGCCTGGGAACTGTTCTGGCTCGTACATGACTTTGCTGAGTTTGTAGACTAGGCTTTCAAGGTCAATTTCGCCGCCTAGTGTTGCTGAGGCAACTATGTTTTGGATTTTTACGATTGGTTTTTCTGTGATTTGGATTCCTTCGCTTCGCAGTTCTTTAACTACTTTTTCAACTGCGCTGCGTGATTCTTTTTCTGATTTAGCGCCTGTACAAACCATTTTGCCCGTGCCGAAGATTAATGTGGCTGTTTTTGGTTTTTTAAGTCGGAAAACTAAACCTGGGAACACGCTTGGGTTATATTCAGTTTGGGGGAATTTTTCTACGATTTTTTGTAAGTCGATTTTCTGGTTAAGCGAAACTGAAGCAACAATGTTTTGTATACAAATGATCGGTTTTCGTTTACTCATGTCAACTCACATGCTTGAGTATTTAAATAGCACAGGGGGTATATAACAGCATCTATTTATAAAGAGCACTCAACCGCTAATCAGATGAAAAAAGTGCTACCCCGACATTGGTCAGAATAAAAAATTTTGCTTTAAATAGGGGGCTTTAACTTGTTCCGAGCAGAGTTTCTATATGATTCAAGGTTTATTGCGTTGTGGTGTCTCGGTAGATTGGGAACCGTAGCAAAGCTGCGATTCCGCCTAAAGCTAACAGTTTTGCGCCTGCTTCATGCTCTGTGCTGATTACAGTTACGTTCGCACCTCGCTTTTCCGCTTCCCTCATGAGTCCCTCCAGCTTCAATCGTTGCTGCTCGTCCGCATCACGAAGTGTCACATCGGCAAGGACCAGTTTTTCAACAGCGCCCATTTTAGCGGCATTTTCTACTGCTTCTAAGCCATATGTGACTGTTCCTTCACCTTTGCCTAAGCGTTTCAAAACTTCTTCAATAGTTTCTGTTTCCTCGACAACGCGCAGTTGATTTGCCGCCCGTAACAAAACGCCAGAACGCAAAGCCTCATAGATCCCTGCTGTGCCGCCATTGTTAACGCTCTTCACATCCGCAACAGCCTTGGACATTTCTTGAGCCTCTTCGGAAAGGAATCTTACAAAGTCATTCTTAACAAAACCAGCCCCGATAATAACGATTGGACTGTGATTTTGAGCCCACAGTTGATTTAGGCTGTTGAGTGCACGACGAAAATACGCCTTTGTGGCTTCGACGCGTTTGTCGGCTTCATGTTTTCCAGGCAACCTCATGCGTTCTTCAACTTTGATTTCTACGCCGTATTGCTTGGTTTCAGCAATGGCAAAACCTTCGTCATCAATAGAAATTATGAGCATGGACTTCTCGGTTTCGCTTGCCCTCGTAAGCCTGTCTAAAAGGTGTTTAGGCCATTCTTTCTTCACAATCGTTAACGGTTGATTCAACGCTATACTAAGCGTGTGATGGGCACCAGTAGGAATAATATCAGGTGCATGACAAATCAACCCGTGAACCCGCAATTTACCAAGAAACTTATCCCAGCTGACTGATTCCACTGTTACACCAATGAAGGCTGAAACGCGCTCAGCACTTTTAGGACGCGAAGTTTCTGTGTCATTTTTTATTGCTCGGGAAGTGTAAGCGTAAGCTTCATCGCCCTTATAGATGACATTGTATAAGTGCCAAAGGTCATCTGGCGAATCCGGAACCACTTTAACGAAACCTTGCCCAAGGTTCTTTTCAATAATCTTCACAGTCTGCACATCTCTTTAGTTAGTTGCACACAAAGAAATAAAAACATGCTACAATGCAAGGCAGAAAAAACGTTAGGCATACAAACGTTGGGATTCATTGACAATATTTAAATTTATTCAAGCGGTATTTATGATTAGCTACTTCCACCGCTTTCGGTGCGCCAGGACTCATTTTGCCTATTTTACGCATGAGTAAAAGTGAAGAGACTATAGCGATTATGCCCGCTGTTGGCGCGAGCCAAAACACGATTGGGGAGTTAAATGTTAATGAGGTTAATGATTGTAACGTGATGAACATGTTGACCAGCCAAGCCAAAAACCGATGCCCCTATCGCTCATATATTTTTCTCAGAGTTTTAAGCAATGTTTTGGTTGAACCTGCAATTAGCATGAACCTAAACATAATTCTGCTATTGCCTATTTGGTTGCATTTTTAAGCAAGTCAAACATATCTCAATAAGTCTGTGCTTTAAAAGTGATTAAGTGATGCCTTCAAGATTAATAGTTGTTAAGGTTGGCACAAGCGGCATAACTACCAGCGAAGGAAACCTTGACGAAGAAGAAATGCAAAAACTAACCAGTCAAATAGCAGCTGCGACCAAGCAAGGCGACAAAGTAGTCCTCGTAACCTCAGGAGCGGTAGCCGCAGGGATAGCGGAACTTGGTATACCGCCAAAACCTAATGATGTGGTGTTTCAACAGGCTGCGGCTGCAACTGGTCAGAGTGTACTCATGGCTAAATATCGTGAACTGTTCAAAGAGCATGGATTAAAAGTTGCGCAAATCCTGCTTACTGCAGAAGACCTTTCCAACCGAGCATCCTACGTACACACATGCAACGTCTTAAGAATGCTCCTGAAAACAGGCGTTATTCCAATAATTAACGAAAATGATGTAACATCGGTAGATGAACTTAGACGGACAGAAGGCTACAAAGTAAACTTCAGTGACAACGACATCCTCTCAGTTCTGGTCGCAAGTGCAATCGGTGCAGACATGACCATAATACTTTCAGACGTTGACGGCTTATACACGGTTGACCCCCAAGAGCCAGGCGCACAATTGATAAAAACAGTGGAAGACATAACGCCTGAATTGAAAAGTTCACTTAACGGAAAGAGCAAGTTGGGCAGAGGAGGAATCCAAAGCAAAATTAAAGCTGCTGAAATTGCTACTTCATGCGGTATTCCAGTGGTGATAGCGAACAGCAGAAGAGAAAACGTATTGTTGGACATTCTTGCAAGGAAAGATGTTGGCACCTTCTTTAAGCCGCAAAATCCAATGTCAGCTGTAAAACGCTGGATAGCGTACGGCGCCGCAGTTAAAGGACAAATCCACGTGAACGAAGGCGCAAAGAAAGCTATAATTGAAGGCTCAAGCTTGTTACCAGTTGGCATAACACGGGTTGTGGGGCACTTTAACGTTGGCGACGTAGTCAGCATCGTTGACGAAAACAAGGTTGAGTTTGCAAAAGGTAATCCGAATTATACTAGCGGTGAGTTAAACCTAATTAAAGGATTACAAATAACACAAGCACAAAAGAAACTTGGTTCAAATAAACCTAAAGAAGTTATTGAACATAGAAATATACACTTAATTGAGGAAGAAAAATGATAACCGAAATATGCAAAAAAGCAAAAGCAGCCTCAGTCGAAATGGCAAAGCTTTCGGCGGAAACAAAAAACACTGCACTTTGCAGGATGGCTAACGCTCTTGAAGCTAATGCTGATAAAATTTTGGCTGCAAATCAAGCAGATGTAGAAGCTGCCAAAGCCAAAGGGCTCAAAACAGCATTACTTGACCGGTTAGCACTAGACCAGCGCAAAATACAAACTATGGCTCGCGGCTTAAGGGAAGTCTCAGCCTTAGCTGACCCAATCGGCACAATCATAAGCAGTTGGACACGGCCAAATGGCTTGATAATCAGCCAAGTTCGCGTGCCTTTAGGTGTTGTAGGAGTAATTTACGAATCACGCCCAGATGTCACTTCGGATTCGGCGGGAATCTGCATAAAATCTGGAAACGCAGTTATCCTTCGAGGCGGCTCAGACGCTTTAAACTCGAACGTAGCCATTGGCGATGTGCTTAGAGAAGCTTTGGCGGGAACAAATGTTCCAGTTGACGCGGTTCAAGTGGTGAATTCTCCTGAACGCAAGGTTGCAGAAGAACTGATGCGTATGCGCGAATACATTGACGTGCTTATTCCTCGTGGAGGCGCAGACTTAATCAAGACTGTGGTTGAGACTTCGCGAATTCCAGTTATTGAAACAGGAACTGGCAACTGCCATGTTTACGTTGAAGAAGACGCTGACTTAGATAAAGCAACACCCATAGTCATAAACGCTAAATGCCAAAGGCCAGGAACCTGCAACGCCGCAGAAAAACTCTTGGTTCACAGCAAAATCGCAGAGCGCTACTTGCCAGTTGTGATTGCTGCGCTCAGAAAGCAAGGCGTGGAAATTAGAGGCGACGAAGAAACCCGAAAAATTGTTGCAGACGTGAAACTTGCAACTGAACAGGACTGGTACACCGAATACTTGGACTTAATTATGGGCGTAAAAGTCGTGAAAGACTTGGATGAAGCAATTAAGCACATCAACAAGTATGGAACTAAACACTCAGATTCCATTCTTACAAACGACTTTGACAAGGCTTTGCGGTTCATGCGGGAAGTGGATTCTGCCGCTGTCTACTGGAACGCATCCACACGGTTTACTGATGGGAACCAGTTTGGTTTAGGCGCAGAAATAGGCATCAGCACTCAGAAACTTCACGTAAGAGGACCCATGAGCGTGCAACACTTGACGACGACAAAATATGTTATTTTTGGTAATGGGCAAATCAGAAAATAACTTGCCCTACCTTATAGGCAGAGCTTGTTAGAATTAGCCGTTAGAATAGTAGCCCAATTGATTATGGTCATAGCATTCGGCTTTTTTTGTGTAACCCGTTTCCTATAGTGTTGGTGTTAGGAATGGTAGTTGGTTTACCACTGGCTGAATTAGCTTGAAAACGATTTCTGGGTATAGTCCCAAGATTATTATTGCAGCAACTAAGATGAAGATTGGGATAAGTAACCCTTTGGATTCTTTTATCACCGTCTCGTCTTTGGGGTTCTTTGCATACATGACATTTATCAGCCTGAACAAGTACGCGGTTTGAAGGACACTCGTCAAAACGCCTATAACCGCTAGCCAGCTTAGGTTCGCTTCGATTGCTGCGGTGAAAACTAAGTACTTAGCCAAAAATCCTCCGAAAGGTGGAACTCCTGCAAACGACAGCCCAGCCATAACCAAGGCTAAACTTACAAGGGGCATTTTCTTACCTAGCCCCGAGAAATCTTCTAAGGTTTTGAATCCATGACTGTTTATGATGCCGACGGCCATGAAAGCGAGCGCTGTAGTTATACCGCCTATTAGGAAGAAGTAAAGGTTGCCCACTAAGCCAAGTGAGGTTACGCTTGTTATTGCTACAAGGTTGTAGCCGACGTCAGCAACGCAGATGTTTGCTATTAAACGTTTCACGTTATTCTGTATTAATGCAAACAAGTTGCCGACAACCATGGTTAACGCTGCCATGATGGCTAACATGAAAGTCCAATTTAACACTCCAGACGGAGTTAGAATAAATACTAGCACTCTGATTAGAATGTAGTAGCTGCCTTGGTCAACGAGGGCTGAGAGGAAAGCCGATGAGGTTGCAGGAGCCGCAGTATAAGCATCAGGTAGCCAGAAGTGGAAAGGCACAATTGCAGATTCAATGGCGTAGCCAGCTGCTATGAATATGAAGGCTATGATAAGCAGGTTTTTATTAGGTAAAGATATCAAGGCTTGCCGAACAGCCAAGAAGTTTAGGCTTCCGGTTAACCCGTAAACGACTGAAAGCCCAAAAACTATGAATGCTGAAGCAATGATAACCATGACCAGATACTTTAATGTGGCATTCAAAGTTAACGCGTTTTTCTTATACAGCATTAAGAAGCCTGCACCTGCTGCTGCGGCTTCCCAGAATATGAAAAGTGTTAGTAGATCGCCTGAAAGGACAGCGCCCAGCAAAACCGCTGTAACCATTAGCATGACGGCGAAGTATCGTTCTGACGGTCGGTCATTTGAGCCTACAAAGAATACGGTATAGATTAGGACTATTGAGCTGATTGCTACTATGATTATTGCCATGTAAACTGAAATGGCATCTACCATGAAAGCGCTTGAAAATGTTGAGAGTGCATTATTGTTTAATGTTAGGTTAAGAATGGATGGTGATGGTGTACTGTAATATTTTAATGCTAGGTTTGCGACGGCTGCACCTGCAATTATATAGACAGATATGAACCAGCCGAGGGTTAAGGCAGTCTTGTGATTGCTTTTTCTTATTATTCTGAATACTGGAATGGTTAGTAATGCTGAGATAACTAAAGTGATTATTGGTAATATAATGTCTATAATTTCAACCATTGGATTTCACCTAGATTTAACCAAATTTTACTGTTTGAATTAAATTTAGGAAGAAGGTTGGGTAGATTCCTATAAGGATGACTAAAACTACTAAGATGGCCAAAGATACTTTCATGTAGTTTGGTACCTCAAAGATTTTCTTTTCCTCTCCATTCTTTGATTGTCCAAGGAAAACACGTGAAATAAATCTTAGCGCGTAAGCAAGCGAAAGCACCGTTGCTACGAGCATAAGAGCAGTGGGTAACAGGTAGAAACCATCAGTCTTTATTATTTGAAAAGCGCCGATAAATATTAGAAATTCGCTAATGAAGCATGCGAACGGGGGTGCTCCAGCTATGCTTAAGGCTGCTGTAGCTGCTGAAACACCTGTAAACGGCATCTTACCGGCTAAACCGCCCATTTCACGGATGTCCCTGGTTTCAGTTTGATGCATCACTGCTCCTGCAGAAAGGAAGAAAAGACCTTTGCTTACTGCGTGGCTGATAATGTGAAGCACTGTACCTGTGATGGCTATTGCTGAAATTAGTACTACTGCTGTTCCAGCGGCCACGCTAACGGGAAACAGTGAGAGACCGAACATTATGTAACCCATGTGGGCGATGCTTGAGTAGGCGATAAGCCGTTTTATGTCGGTTTCAACCAATGCTATTAGCGATCCGAAGAAAGCGGATATTATGCCGAGGATTGCTAAGGCATGCAGGAAGTTTGTTCCGAATGTTATTCCAACTGCTGGGAAAACCATTCCCAGTGAAAGGCGAAGAATTGCGTAAGCTCCTGCGCTAATTATGACACCGCTTAATAGCGCTGACATTGGTGCTGGAGCTTCCGAGTGAGCATCGGGAAGCCACATGTGGACTGGCACGACGGCCATTTTAACGGCAAATCCTGCGGTTAAGGCGATAAGAACCCACTTGACAATATCTGGGCTAGCCGTCATTAAGGCGGTTTGAGCTGCAAACATGTCAGTGGTTCCTGTTGCCATGTAAATTGTGCCGATACCTAGGAGTACGAAGACGGCGCCTGCATGTGTGAATATGAAGAGTTTGAATGCTGCCTTGTATGAGTCTTTATAACCCCATCCGCCTATGATGAAGTAGGCTGGGACGAGCATTAGTTCCCAACAGAAGTAGAAGAGCAGAAGGTTAGATGTCAAGAAAACCCCCACTAAACCGATTGAAAGCATGCATAAAAGTGCATAGTACGCGGGTAGGTTCTTTTTTTCAGCCATGTAGTTTATTGAGAAAAGAGCCGCAGCCAGAATAAGAATAAGGCTTATGAGGGCAATTGAAACACTAATTCCATCGACGAAAAGTGTGAATGATGTATTTAATATTGTAATCCACGTGTAAGATTCTACATAGCGGTGATCGGGGCTGTTAAGAACAGTTGGAACAGTTGTTAGAACAAGCGCTATGTTAACAATAGCAATCAGGGCTATTAAGATGGCTGCAGCTTTGGGCGATTTCTTTCCAGCAAAGTATACAAATGGTGTGCCTATAGCCGGAATCAGAAATACTGACAGCAGAGCAAACGGCATTTCTTTTACACCCTTATACCTACCGTCAATATTATCAGCACTACGATTAGGACGAAACCAAGTACTGCAGCAGCTACATAGTGTTGAAGCGATGAAGATGGCACCTTTTTCAACTTTGAAGCGCCTCGCAATGTCCTAATTGCCAAGATGTTTAGTAATTGATCCGCTAAAACGTCAAGGTATTTTTGAACCAAATTAGCAGTATGAGTAACTGATGATGCTACCAGTTGTGGAAAGCGGCTAAACAAAGAATCCTCAAAGCGTCGCAAACCACCAGAGAAACGTGCGACTCCTTTTGCTACTACTCCGTAAAAATCGTCAAAGAAGTAACCGTGACTTAGGAGAGCAGATATTGGATTTTTGCTTGCCGCAATATTCCTCATAGTTTGATTGTTCTTGTAGTAAGTTAGATATATAATTAAGCCAGTCGGTAGGAGAAGGGCTAGGAAAATAGGTGTTTCCAAGCTAACAAATGAGCCCAACAGTGTAACTCCAATGTCCACATGCATAAAGCTCGCTACCAAAGGCTCAGCGACACCCCAAACGATGCATAAACCTGCAAGTATTACAGCTGGGTATAGCATGACTTTTGGAGCTTCATGGGGATGCTGTTTAACTAAGTGTTCTGATTCTTTGCCCATGAAAATAAGGGTTAAGAACCGCAGGCTGTAAGCAAACGTAATTGCTGTTGTGGCATAGATCAGGATTATTTGTATGAGGTTTCCTGCGTCGGTTACGCTTGTGATGATTAAGCCTTTGCTAAAGAATGCGGCAAAAGGAGGCAAACCACTCGTAGTTATTACCATTATCAGAGCCAAAATGAAGGTGACGGGCATAGCTTTCCTTAAGCCACCCATCAACCGCATGTCTCTAGTGCCAAGTGCATGTATGATGCCTCCTGCCAAGAGGAATCCGAGACCTTCGAAGAAAGCGTGGCTCATCATGTGGAATAAACTGGCAAACCAGCCGACAGATGAAGGTCCCGTAAGAGCCGAACCTAAAGCAGCCATCATGAAACCGAGTTGACTAACAGTTGAGTATGCGAGAACTCCTTTGATATCGGTAGTGGTAAAAGCCAGCGTAGCACCGACAAGCGCCGTTAAGACGCCCACCCAGGCGACTGTTGGCAACCAGAGCGGTTGAAGCGCGATCATTAGGGGTGCGGCTGCTGCGGCTATGAGGATGAATCTTGCAATAAGGTATATACCTGCCTTAACCATTGTGGCAGCGTGGAGGAGGGCGCTGACTGAGGTTGGCGCCTCCATTGCGCTATAGAGCCAAGTGAACAATGGGAGCTGAGCTGACTTTGCGATAGCGCCTCCCAAAACCAAGAAGGCAACGGTAACCATGAGTCCAGTATTCAAAGTTCCTGCTGCCGCGGCTGATTGGATGTCGCTTATTATTCCATGAAAGCTGAAAGTTCCGAAAGTCGCGTAAAGGATGCCTATGGCTGCAAGCAGGGACGCATCGCCGATGCGGGTCATAATGAAAACTTTAACACCTGCATTTACTGCTTCGGGTCGTTTGTACCAGAAAGAAATTAACGCGTAAGAGCATAAGCCTACCATTTCCCAGAAAATAAACATTTGAAGGAGATTATCTGATATTACAAGGCCTATCATTGAACCGATGAAGAGCATAAGCAAGAAGTAGTATCGTGTTAATCCTTCTTCCCCTGCCATGTAACCTAACGAGTAGACAACAATGATTAAGCCGAAGAAGGCAACAAGTGTAGTGAATAAGACGCTGAGTGGATCAATGAATACGCCAGCGTTGATGCCTGCAATCCAAGCAACTGATGTGCCTGTAGCTTGCCCAGAGCCGAAAAAGACGCTTGGTACAAGAGAAAGCGCCAAGCCAGCAGTAACCACAGAGACTGCTATAACGAAGTAGTTTCGGGCTTTAGCGCTGTATTTTGCGAATAGTGGAACGAACAGGCTGGAAACGAGTGGTAGTATCCAAACGA
Organism: Candidatus Bathyarchaeota archaeon; assembly: GCA_963715865.1. Classification (GTDB taxonomy): domain Archaea; phylum Thermoproteota; class Bathyarchaeia; order Bathyarchaeales; family Bathycorpusculaceae; genus Bathycorpusculum. The sequence goes on along the minus strand of OY970280.1, from coordinate 909,854 downwards.
GCCACGAAGAAACATTATCAAGCAACACTATAGTTCAGCCTCACTTTCATCTTTATCTTCCATCTTTATTATTTCACTGATGTCACTTGTTCCATACTTTTTCGATACAATAACAAGCAACGCCAAAATTACCGCACTAACGGCAGTATCTGTAGAAAACGCCAAGATCAGAAACGCTTCGCCTAAACCTTTACCCATGGCAGAAGCAAGCGTCACAAAATTCAACGTTGCACCAGTAGCGATTAACTCAATAGAAATGAACACTTTCAAGAGTTGCCGTTTGGTTAGCAAGCCGTAGATGCCGATTGCCAGCATTGCCAGCGATAAAATTACAAAGTCCATTATTTTCCACCGTTCTTCTTCTCATACAAGACGATAGCGATTCCTAACGCCAACGTCAAAATAACTAAGCCTTGCAAAATAACATCCACGCCTCTTAGGTTCCATAAGGCATCACCAAAAGAAACATTGGAACCCGAACCCGCTGAACCTGAAACGGAAAGGAAAATTGCTGGTAACGATAGAACTACTCCTGTACCAATCAAGGCTACGGTGTTTTTAGGCGAGGTTTTCTTTGTTGGTTTATCACTCAACATTTCTCCTGATAAAAACAGGATGGCTAACGTGCCTACACCAACCGCAAACTGGAAAATTGCTACAAAAACCGCGCCGTTTAACACGTAAATTAATGCTGTAAAAAGAAAAGTTCCTGCCAAAGCGGCAACAGAATAAACGGCTTCATCGAGAAACAGGGCTAGGCAAGCGGAAACTATTAAGCCTATTGAGAGGGCTTCAAGGATCATTGTTATGCACCTTTTTGAACACTTGCTTGAGGCTTTAGGACTAATGAGGATTTATCGGTTGTGGCTAACTCGTAGAACACTGAGCTTTTAATTGCGTTTCTAGGGCAGCTTTCAGCACATTGGTAACAGAAAATGCATTGGTCCAGCTTGAATTGTGGGCGCCTTTTGCCTTCAACTTCAACCATTTCAATTGCTTTTGCAGGGCAATCTCGGCTGCATAGACCGCAACTGATGCATAATTTAATGTCGTACACTTGTTGGCCTCGGAAGTCATCGGGAAGCGTTGGTTTCACAAAGGGATACTTGGTTGTTGCTGGTTTGGTAAAGATATGCGATACAGCTCTTTTAAACATTGGAGATACACGGGATTTTTTCGCCATTTTACACCACCATTGGATAAATCCATGTAACCAATGCTACGGTTAGCATTAGCGATAATAATGCTGAGGGCAAGAGTATTTTCCAGTTAGCTGACAATACCTGGTCAATGCGCAACCTCGCAAATACACATGAAATGTACTCGGTGACTACTACGACCGCTAACAGTTTCAGCACAAACCACAAAGAGTACCAGAACGCTGGGAACCCAAAGAATACTGGCCCGTATGGCCCGCCAAGGAACAATTCAACTACTAATGCCGCTCCAAAAACGATTTGCACGTCACGCGTTAAGTGAAGAAAGGCTAGTTTGCCGCCTGTGTACTCGGTTTCTAATCCACCGACCACTTCACTATCTGCATGCGGAATGTCAAAGGGATCTTTTTCCAGTTCTGCCTGCATAGTTATTATGAACAACACGAAAGCCCATGGCGCCAAAATTATGAATGGGATAATCTGGCTTGAAGCTATGACTGCAATGCTTAAGCTTCCAGCGATAAATGCTGGTGTTAATGCGAGCAGGGAAAGCGGTATATCATACCCTAGGAACTGGGTTAACACCCTTGCTGAGCCAATAGAGCCATAAGGGTTGCAGGATGCCCATCCAGAAAGGAACAATAGAAAGTTAGCAATTGTAACAAGTGCCAAAATAATGATTAAATCACCATTGAACCCGCTGGCGGAAAGTACGCTTGCACCATCAATGGGCAAGAAGCATGTTGCGAAAACCATAATTGTGAACGCTACGAGGGGTGCAAACTTAAAGATTGTTTTCTTTGCGTCTCTTGGTTCAATGTCTTCTTTTGTTAATAGCTTTATGAAGTCTGCTAACGGCTGGAGAATTCCAGCTGGTCCTGCGACCATGGGGCCAACACGGTTTTGTATGCGGGCTTCGAGTTTTCGCTCAAGCCAATCGCAGAATAAAGTTAACAATAGTATGAATGTGAAGCCGGGGAAGACAAGTATTCGGAAGATTAGGTCGAAGTCAATCATTCATTGTTACCTGTCAGTGCATGAGAAGCATGGGTCTAAGCTAACAAAGTTTGGAGGAATGTCAGCTATGTTCTCACCTATTGCTGTTTTGAGGAAAGCTGGAATATTAGAGAAAGTTGGAGTGCGCACTTTAACGCGTTCTGGAAAAGCCGTGCCGTTGCTTTTAATGTAGTAGAATAGTTCGCCTCTTGGAGCTTCAACGCGGTTTACCGCTTCGCCTGCAGGCACAACCCTGGGCGCCTTAACTCTGAATGGTCCTGTTGGTAAGTGGTCGATTGCATATTCGATTATGTTGATGCTTTCTTCAACTTCATCCATACGGACATTCATTCTCGCCCATGTATCGCCAGCGGTGTAAACTATTTCTTTGAATGGAATCTCGCCATACACCTCGTAAGGCTCATCCTTACGCACATCAATGTCAACGCCTGATCCTCGGGCTACTGGACCAACAACGCAAAGTTTCAATGCATCTTCTCTTTTGAGTGTGCCTACCTTTTTCATACGCATCTTTATTGAAGGCTCGTTTTCGTAGATTTGCCTGTAGAACGGCAATTTCTTTCTTAGATCCGCCAAGGTTGTCTTGATTTTAGGTATATCGCTGTCTTTTAGGTCTCGTCTCACACCGCCTACAGTCATGACTGATGATAAAACACGGTTGCCGCTAGTTAACTCAATTAAATCCATGATTGGTTCACGGTCGCGCCAGAAGTACTGGAACAAAGTTTCGTAACCAATTTCTAGCCCGGCATGACCCAGTGTTAATAAGTGGCTATGTAGCCTGTTAAGTTCTAAAGTTATTACTCGCAGGTACTTGGCTCTTGGCGGGATCTCAGTTTTTAATATTTTTTCAACAGTTTCAACGAAGGCACAAGCGTGTATGCTGTTGCATATGCCGCAGATACGCTCACATAAGTAAACATCCTGAAGGTAAGTGCGGGATTCAGATGCTTTTTCTACACCCCGGTGTACATAGCCGATTCTAGGTATAACATTAGTTACGGTTTCGCCGTCAACTGTTACGGCGAATTTTTCTGGCTCCAATAGTGCAGGATGCTGAGGACCAATGATAATTTTTACGAGTTTTTCTTCATCTGAAGTCTTAGCTTCTGCCTTGGGAGGCTCCAGCTTAACCTCGCTTGCTTTAAAATCTTTTCTAAGCGGGTAAACGCCTTGTGGCCAATTTTCTGGTAAGACAATCCGCCCTGGGTTTGGATGCCCCTCGAAGACTACGCCTAAAAGGTCCATTACTTCCATTTCGTGGAAGACCGCACCTGGAATGATGTCGGTTATTGTTTGGATTTTGGGATTGTCTTTGGGAACCTCAGCTTTGATTGTTAGGAAAGCATTTGATGTGCGTACATGGTAGTAGACGCCGATGTTTGCGCCCAAGTCTATGCCTGTGATGGTTATAATGGCGGTTTTCTCGTCTGCGTCCATCATAGCTTTAAGTACGTCTCTGTGCAAGCCATTGTTGGTAATTATTGTGGCTGTGCTAAGTTGCCCTATTTGAATTTGGACTTTATCCTTAAGCTTGGATTCGATTACGTTGATAATGTCTATGTTACTGCTTGGCATCTGTTTTTGCCTCCTCAATGTTGGGTTTAACCTCTTGTGGGGCTACTGCTTCTTGTTTTGTAGCCTCAGGCTTTGCCTCTTCCATAGGCAATTCAAGAGGCTTTTCTTGTTTAGGCTGCTTCTTTGGTTTTGGTGGACTTAACGCGTTTAAAAGTTTGACAACGCCATCTAAGATTGCTTCTGGACGCGGTGGGCATCCAGGTATGTAAGCTGTAACTGGAATTACTTTGTCTACGCCGCCGACCACATTGTAGCATCCTGCAAAAACTCCGCCTGAGCACGCGCAAGCGCCGATGGCTACGACGAATTTGGGTTGTGGCATTTGGTCGTAAACTCGTTTTAGTCGTTCTGCACATTGGTGTGTGACGCCGCCTGTTACTAGTAGGACGTCTGCGTGTCTTGGCGAAGGCTCGAGTTTTACGCCGAAGCGTTCAACATCATATTTTGGGGTGAGTAAGGCGACTATTTCTATGTCGCATCCGTTGCAGGCGCCTGAGTTGAAGTGCAAGACCCATGGTGATTTTACTCGTGCCCATGTTACTGTGTTTGCCATTAGTCTTTACCTCCTTCCAAAAGAACCAAGCCGGCGGCAAGAATTATGCCAAGGTAAAGGATTAAGAGCAGCGGATTTGTGCCTGCTAGTGCAAAAGAAGCAAAAGCTAGCAATATGACGGACGAGTCAAAGATTACGAAGTAAATTAGGTACTTATATAGGGATACGTTGACTTTTAACCCGTGGAATGACACTTTTTCTCCACAAGCGTATGATGCTTGCTCGTTTTCGCTTATGGTGGTTTTAGGCGCTGACCTTTTGCCCAAAGTGTAGATTACTAATGTTGATATGAATATTAATATAAATGCGATGAGGGCTTCAACAAGCATGCGACATTTCTCCATTAATGCTTTTGCTTTTAATCATTAAAGCTGCCTCAAGGGTAGAGTTAAATTTGCACTTGTTATAACCAAGAGCGGTATTATGAACGTATATAAGTTTATCTGCATAAAAGCTGTGCAAACAAACAATGTTATCGACAATACTCTCTCGTACTGCTCTTTGTTCTCCCATACTACCCCGAGCTAGTTCTCTATAAAGTATGGTACTCAGATTTAAATATTAACAACTGAAACAGCGCGAACTCCATGGTCTTTAACAAATTGCCAAGCAGAGGGAAAAGAAGGATTATTCTGTCTCTGTTGTCCCATGCCATCTTCTTTCCAAGTAAAGAATCAAGCTGAAGAGACCCCGGCTGAAAATTACCAAAAAAAGCAATTCGAACTCGGGAATAGATCTAACAGCCACTGTACGGATGATTTCTGCGCCAATAAAAAAGTTCAGACTTAACGTTAAATATCCTGACAAGAAACGCGTAGAAGATGATGATTGAAAAGGATCCTTAAGTTTATATTGAATAAAACGGATCGTTACCAATATGGCGCCAAAAGCCATCACACCACCGCCGAAAAGATAGAGCGCATCAGCGGCCATGGTAAGCACAACATAAATCGCATCGTAAATAGCACCACCCGAGACATACGTTCCTCCAGATAGCAGGCTAATAAATTCTGGATAAACTAAACTCAAAACGACGCCAAAAACAGCCACAACAGCTATTATAATCAATAAAGTAAGTGCTAAAGAATTGGTTCCTTGCTTTTTTTCTGCAGGGCATTCAGCCATAAAATCAGGGCAACCTGAATTAATTGATAAATTAACGTGAGTTACCTTAATAAAGGTGATTTAGCGGTTGTTTGCTGCTTTCGTTAAAATATGCATTAGGTCAGTTTTAGTTACAACGCCCAAAAGTTTCTTCGGGTCAGCCCTGTCTAAGACGAGAACACGTCCTGTTTCAATTTCGCTCATTCTTTTGAAGGCATCTAAAGCGGTTTCATCGGGGTAAGCGGTCACGAGTTTTCGCCGGGCTATTTGGCTAACTAAAGTTTCGTTTCTCTTGTTTTTGTCAACGCTTGCAGCTTCTTCTAGAGTCACCCAGCCAACAGGCTCATTGTTTTCGTTTACTAAGGGATAGCCTATGTGGTGGTTTCTTGCTACCAAATCTAAGAATTGGTGTACAGTAGTGTTCTGTGTTAGTGTCTTAACGTTCTTAGCCATTATGTCACCAATCTTTATGTTGGCAAGAGCATCTGTTTCTCTAAGCAAAAGTGCAGGAAGATATCCGCTGGTTTCTTCCATTTCTTTAGCTTTTTTGAGGCCTGCTGTTCGCTTTTGCATAGCTGCAACCATTACACGCTCGATAACTGTGGGTTCCTCTTCTATGACCCAAGTGTTGATGATGCCGTTTTCAACTGCTTTATAGAAGAAGTCTTCTCCAGCCTTTGTTCTGATAATCACTGTTGACCAATCCTTCAAAGGATAGGCTCCTCCAACGGATATGTCGGCGAGTTCAGAAGTAAAATCTGTGCATTTGCGGCAACTAGGCAGGATGTGGTCTGAAACCTCAGATAATGGAAGCCTGATTTCGCCTTTTTCTGTTTGAAATACAAGTTTTGATGATAAGCGAATTTGTTTGATGTCTGACGGCTCGACATTATATTTCTTTTTTATGTATTCAAGCAAGGCGCTAAGCGAGAGCGTGCCGAAGCAGAAGAGGCCGATTGTTATCTTTAAGTTGCCACTAATTTTATGCTGCCAAGCCTGCAGCTTACGAAGAGCCAACACGTGACAGGGAACGCCTACGAAGGCAATGTTTGTTTTTCCATAACCGTACACTGCACTTCCATATGCTTTGGCTACTGAAGAGGGAAAGAACTTGCTTCCTACTGCTGAAAGTATATCGTCAGGCACCAGCGCCACGGAAGGCTTAGGTTTAGCAGGATTTTCAGGTTCACCCTGAGAGACAATGGCGCTATCGAAAACTTTGTTTTCAATGCCAAATTTAAGCAGCGAAGTGACAACACCTCCACCGTGGCTTAACTTGCGTATCTTAGGGTCTACGGCTTGAGACAGCACAATTTTTCGGTAATAACCTAACGCCTCGTTCTTCACTGGAGCATCTGCGACGAAACTCAAGCTTCGAAGCAGGAGCGCTTCCGAATGGGGGCAAATTTCATAGCAAATAGGACACAAATCCATATCTTTGGAGCAATCGTATGTGCGTTTGACTTTTTCGCCGTCGATATGTAAGGCACCAACTGGGCATGCGGCTTCACACGCTCCGCATAGCGTGCAAAGGCCAGAATTAATAATTCGTTTTTCTAAAATATTATACGCTATAAGAGAATCACTTTTTAGCCCCATGGTTACCCTCATAAAGAAAAAGATGTAAGATTCTTAAAAAGGTAATTGAAAAAAAACCAAATTAAAACATTGCCGCTTCATAGTAGAAAACAGGCAAATCAACGCTTAAAGAGCCTTAAACCGAAATTTCCTCAGTTAAACCAGCTTCAGGGTACGCAAAGAGATAAGCCTTTTCAAGCGGATAAGTAATTGTGACTTCTTCACCAACGTCAACCCATTCCTCAGTCAACGAAGGCCGGTTGATTACCAAACGGTCTCCATTTTCAAGCCTAATTTCATAACGAACAATAGTTCCTTCGAAAGTGATTTTTTCAATTTTTCCAAACAATCCATTTTCAATAGAACTGCGGCCTTTTTTAATTTCGCAAGTTTCGGGTCTTATAGCTAAAACTATTCTTTCGCCTTGCTTGATGTCTGGATTTACGGCCTTAACTCTTAATCCATCCCGTAACTCTATTTCCGAGAGTTTACCATTTGCCTTAGTAATGTAGCCTTCTAAAAAGTTGGATTCCCCGATAAAGTGGGCAACAAACAAGCTCTTCGGATGCATATAAAGTTCCTGTGGAGTTCCAATCTGCACGATTTTTCCTTTCTTCATTACTGCAATTCTATCCGAGATTGACATGGCTTCCGCTTGGTCATGCGTCACATGAATAGCCGTTAATTTGAGATCTTTCGCCATTCTTCTGATTTCATATCGTATTTCATTTCTTACTTTAGCATCCAACTGACCAAGCGGTTCGTCTAAAAGCAAGGTTTTGGCGCCTGCAGCCAACGCGCGGGCAACAGCTATTCTCTGCATCATACCTCCGCTTAGTTCACTGGGATAAGCGTTTAAGCGCTCGTCAAGCTTTACAAGCTCCAGAACTTCATGCCCAATCGTATCTGCCTTTTTTGCATCATAGTTCTTGACTTTTGGACCGTAAATTACGTTACCCCATGCGGTCATGTGTGGAAACAACGCGAAAGTTTGGAATACAAAGCCTACGTCTCGGTCTTCAGGAGGCACTTTATCAACGCGTCTGCCGCCGATGTAGATTTCGCCGCTGTCAGGTTCAATAAGTCCCGCTATAAGCCTAAGAAGTGTGGTTTTTCCGCATCCGCTTGGTCCCAGAAGAGAGAAATATTCTTTGTCATATATAGTTAAGCTAACGTTGTCTAACGCGTAGATTTTTCCGTACTTTTTTGTTACGTTAACGATTCGGACTTCAGGCATAAGTTAACTCTCCCTTTGAAACAGTTTTAAAGCTTTTATCAGTTGCCATTCTAATACTTTCCTTTTCTAGTTAAAAGCCTCAAAACTAACAATATTATGAAACTGAACAGTATCAAGAAGCCGCATGCTAAACCTACAGTTAGCGCGTTGACCCCGGGGATTGGCGCTACGGTTCCTCTAAGTGAATTAACCCAGTTGACAAGCAGCACAGGCGCCGTCTGCAGCCTTGAAGTTACAGCTAATGTTGCACCTGTTTCGCTTACGCTTCTTGTAAAAACAATGATTGCGCCAGAAAGAATCGAGTACTTTGCAAGTGGCAATACAATTGTCCGAAAAACAGTGAAGGGTTTAGCGCCTAAGGTTTTTGCGGCTTCCTCCATGTCAACGCTTATTCGCTCCATTGCCGCCGACATGGACCTGACAAAGTATGGGTAAGTAATTGCCAAATGCGCAAAGACCAATAGGAGAAACTCAGGTATACCCGGTATGCCTTGCCAGAAAAACTTCAATGAAACACCTAAAGCTATAGACGGCACTATTATCGGAACGTTGATCAGTGTGTCAAGGATTGCTGAGGGCAATTTGCCGAATGTTTTGCGTGCAATCAGTATTGCCATGGGTATGCCAATGATGATTCCTAAAACCGTAACTATAGCTGCTAAGCTGTACGATAGAAGTAGGCTCTGCCAATAGCTTGCCCATATGCCGGAACCGCTAAAAGCCTCAATTAAAGAGGTTCCAGTAGCGATTGCTTGGAAAGCTGGCAACGCCACGAAAAGTGAAGGAACCAGCACTATTACTATGAAAACCAATAACGTGATGCTGTTACGTGAGAACGCTGCCTTTTTGTAGCTGAGTTTCTTTTCGAAAACTGGCAAGCCATGGCCGAAGGGCAGCTTTATTCTTTGTCCTAAAATGCGTATTAAAGCAAAAATGGCCAGTGAAACAGAAATTAAAATTATGCTTGCAAAGACTGTTGCGCCTTCATAAGTGGCTTGGGGTATTAAACCGCTTTTAAATTCATTGCTTAAGGTTTGGATGAAGACTGGCCCATTCAGGAAGGTTCCTGCCACAATGAAGGTAGCGCCTGTCTCTGAAAGGGACCTAGCGAATGCAAGCGAGAACGCCGCGATTAATGAGGGTTTTATAATGGGGAAAGTCACGGTTCTTGAAGCTGTTAACGGTGGAGCTCCAAGGGTTCTTGATGCACGTTCATACTCCATCTTGTAATCGAGCAGTGCGCCTACGATAACGCGGACAACAACTGGAAATGAAAAAGTGAAATGCAAAAGCATAACAAGAAGCCAGCCGGGAGAAACAAGCGATGGCCCAAATAGTGAGGATATTCCTCCGCTTGAGTTCCAAAACAACAAAAGCGAATAGCCTAAGGCGGCTGTTGGCACAACGAAGGGAAGGTCAGCTAAAGTGTCAAGGACGCTTAGCCACCTTGATTTTCCACGCGTAATAAGCCAAGCCAACGGAACTCCAGCGATTAAGTCTAAGGCGGAAACAACTAGACCAATTATGAATGAGTTCGAGATTGCACCCAAGGCTGTATTCATTAAAGTTGGTTGGTCTATGACATTTTGGATTGTTCCGATTTTTATTAGAATGCCAATGATGGGTGGAATAAGAATTATTGCAAAGAAAATGATGATTGCGGAAAGGTAAAGGGAGTACTTTAAGGGCTTTTTAGAGGACAAGGCATTGAGTCTGTTCCACAGTTTGCTAAGCACGGTGCTACTCCTATCTTTGAGAGGGTTTTTGCTTAAAGGAGAAGTTAATTAATTGTTCAAGTATATTAGCTGTTACTTTAAACTAGTGGCTTGAGCTTTTTCAGCGTTGAATATTAACAGAAGGCTTTATCAGTTTTAAGATCTAAAGTTTAGTTGGTGAAAGCTTTTGGAACAAAAACATAGGATAATGAAAAAAAGTTTTGAAACAGAAATGTTTATCGATGGAAAAAAGTTGCCTTTGAACAATTTTGTACAGGAAACCATTGGTAACATTATGGCTGGGTTTTCGAAATCGCTAAAAGGGCTGGATGAGGCTCCTGAATTGATTGAAGTGAAAATTAAACGGTTAGCCAAGCCAGCTGATGTGGATGCTCACGTTTACCCTTAGCTGACTACTTTTCTGAACTGGTACAATGTAGCGCTCAACGTCACAACGGCGACTAGCCCGATTACGCCCCAAGCAGGAAGTATTGTGCCCCATTCGTAACCATTGATCATGAGGGCTCGGATAGCGTTTACTGCGTAGCTTATTGGGTTAAACATCGACACATCTTGCACCCATGAGGGCAGAAAACTAATCGGGAACAAAGCTGGACTCAGGAACAGCAGCGGAAACGTGATGAATCCACCTATGGCGAATACGGTCTCGGAGCTTCTTGTCCTCATTCCTAATGCCAGAGAAATGCCTGACCATGCCAATCCAAAGAACGCAATGGTGAAAAAGATAAGCAAAATGCCAATAACGCCCGTTGTGGCGCTTGCGCCTAACGCATAAGCGAGCCCCAAAATTATAGCTGATTGCAACGCCACTCTGAAGGCGTCGCTGGTTAGTCTGCCCAGTAAGATTGCAGGTCTTCTGACTGGTGTCACAAGCATTTTCTGCAGAAAGCCCGAGTCGATGTCTAGAACTATGGAAGTGCCTGACTGTAATGCGCTGCCGAAAGCGTTTTGCAGGAGAATCCCAGCGGTTGCAAATTCTAAGTAGCTTACTCCTGAAGGCAGTATGCCGGGAAAATTTGAGAGTTTCGTGAGCAACTGCGTGAAGAGAACCAGAAAAATTATCGGCTGAAAGAGCGAGAAGAAAAGCAGGATGGGGTTTCGGGCAAGTTTCTTAAGGTACCGCACAAACAAGTAGCGTGTATCAGAAAGCAGTGTCATTTTTTATCGTCTCCCGCCGAACATGGCGCTTGGAGCCTTAACGAGTTCTTCTGCCCGTATTCTTCGCCCAGTATGTTTCACGAATACATCGTCCAAGGACGGTTGGGAGAAAGTAACTGACGTCAGTCGAATGTCCGTGCTGTCCAAGGCGCGTACGATATCAGCAATTAACGACGAGGCGTTTTGGGCATAAACGTTTATGCATTCTTCAGAATCTACGATTTCTGTAACGCCCGTCATGGTTTTTATGATGCTTTTTGCTTTGTCGCGGTCGCGTTCGCAGTTTTCGAGCCCAATCCTGATGGAGTCAGCGCCGACTTGTCGTTTAAGCTCTGCGGGTGAGCCGTTAGCCACTATTTTGCCGAAATCAATAATTGCCAAGCGCTTGCATAGCTTGTCTGCTTCTTCCAAGTATTGTGTAGTGAGGAATATGGTTGTGCCTTCTTCTTTGTTTAGTTTTTGCAAATAGCCCCATATTGCCGTGCGAGATTGTGGATCAAGCCCAGTTGTCGGCTCATCTAAAAACAGCAATTTCGGTTCATGCACAAGCGCTGTTGCTAAATCAAGCCGCTTTTTCATTCCGCCTGAATAGTTTCTTGCACGCTTGTCTGTGGCAGATTCGAGGCCTACAAGCTGCAAAAGTTCATCTACACGTTTCTTGAGTTTATTGCTTTCCATTTGCTGGAAATGACCTTGAAGCATGATGTTTTCTCTGCCTGTTAGGTCGCCGTCAACTGTTGTCTCTTGGCTTTGAACGCCAATTATTTTGCGTATCTCAGCAGCGTCACTAAAAATATCGTGTCCTGCCACGGTAACTGAACCAGAGGTCTTTCGAAGAAGTGTTGTCAAGATTTTGATGGTTGTGCTTTTTCCAGCGCCGTTTGGTCCCAAAAAACCGAAAAATTCCTGCTCTTTCACGCTAAAGGATATATCGTCAACGGCTTTTGTGCCATCAGAATAAATTTCAACAAGATTCTTCACCGTAATAATGTCTGACATAAGCTTTCTATAACTAGTTCTTTGCAATTGAAAAAATAACCATATGTGATTGTCATCTTACAGCAACAGCAAGAAGGCGGAAAATATCAGCTTTGAATTTGTGAAGGCTGTTGAGTTTGTGAAGTTTTTCGGAAAAGGAAATAAGGCTCGATGTAAATTTAAATCGCCATTGTACTCCAGTATAGCAAAATGCGGTCGTAGTCTAGTTTGGTCTAGGACATCAGCCTGCCACGCTGACGACCCGGGTTCAAATCTCGGCGACCGCACCAGACTTCTGGTTCAAAACCACAAATCTTTTATGCCGAAACCCTATGTTACTGTAGATGAGGCTGAGAAGTTTGTCTGATTCTGCCCATCCGCGCTCCAAATATCGATATCTGCTTGAGGATAAGGATGTGCGGCGCTGGTACGAGAACCTTATCCGTGGGTCACCAGCCTGCGCCCAAATCTACCTACGGAACCTAGGAAACTTTTGCCAGCTCATGGGCACAACGCCAGGGCAACTCGCGCATAAGCCTGTTACGGAATTAGAAGACCTGCTCATGGACTACGTTACGTCCGCGCAGAAGAAGCATGCGGGCAGCTATATCCACAACACGACCAAAGTTGTCAAGTCATGGCTTGCACATAATGAAATCCAGCTTAAACGCAAGATAAAGATCACGGGTGCCCATGAGACGCCGACCCTCAATGACGAACGTGTTCCCACGAAAGAAGAGCTGAAACGCATTTTCCTGTCCGGAAGCAAACAGGCCCGCACAGCCTGTGCTGTAATCGCCCATGCAGGCTTAAGGCTGGAGACCCTTGGCAACTATACGGGTCACGATGGCCTGAGAATGCGGGATTTACCCGAACTCAAGATCAAGGGGTCCGAGGTAAGCTTTGAGAAAATACCCACGATGGTTGTTGTTCGCTCAGGCTTAAGTAAGGCTCGTCATCAGTACTTCACTTTCCTCACAGAAGAAGCCTGTAGCTACCTGAAAGATTACTTGGAGGAACGCCTCAGAGACGGCGAACTGCTGATACCTGACTCTGCTATTGTCATTCCTAGGTTTGCTCAGAAACCTTTCATACGTACAGTGAACATTGGAGATATGATGAGGCTAGCCATCAGAAGTGCTGGGCTTCCTTGGCGACCGTACGTTTTACGGTGTTATTTTGATACGATGCTGATGCTTGCTGAGTCGAAGGGTTTGGTGCTCAGGGATTACCGGCAGTTTTGGATGGGTCATAAGGGGGATATTGAAAACCGGTATACGACTAACAAGCAGAGGTTGCCTGAGTCTGTTTTGGAGGATATGCGGGCTGCTTACGCGAGAAGCGAGGAGTTTTTGCAGACTAAGATGAAGGAGGAAACCAGCGAGGAGAAGCTTAAGGGCAGTTTTAGGAAGCAGCTTTTGTTGGTGGCTGGTTTCACTCAGGCGGAGTTGGACAAAATGGATGTGCCCTCGATGAGCGACGAAGAACTGCAAAATATACTCAGGAAGAGACTTTTAGGTGGACAAGCGCCGAACGGGGCTTCGCAGAAAGTGGTCAGTGTTGACGAAGCAAATAATTATTTGGCGAAAGGCTGGGAATACGTAGACAAGCTTCCGAACAATAAAGTTGTTATCAAAATGAACAAAACCTAAACAGCTTAGTTCGGTCTCCAAGTGGCGGTCCAAGTATGATAAGTAATAAGCCCGGAATAACTCCGATGATGGTCATTAATCTGTAAGGTTAACTATGGTATTTTTTAATACATTGATTTGTTGATTCTGTCCATTTCACTTGGTGACCATGGGTTGAAGATAACATTGCGCCTTCTTAGAGATCGTTTCCATTTGAAATACGTAAGGTAACTGTTTCGCATTTCGCTTTCAGCTTGGTCGAGTATTCTTACTACGGTCTCAGTCCTGCTGCACCTTAGTAATGCTCTTATTATTTTGACTGTGGTTTTTGGGCTTGGGACAAGCCCGCCCTTTCTTGATTTGGATTTTGGAAGATACCTGTATAGATCTGTTTTTCTGATCCCAGTTTCAAGCCATATTCGTTCAAGTGGTCGCTTCTCAACAGCTTCACAGAGCACGTTAAACAGCTTCAGACGGGCTCCTGCAGGGAGCATCTTAGCCATGCCCAACAATGTGTTGTCGTCGATCGAGTAATGTTCTCCCACAACGTAGCCCATGTAGACCCATTAGCATTATGCTATTTTTAGCTTTAAAATCTTTCCCTTTTTGCGTAAAGCAGCTAAATACACAGAGATTTTTGTGGCTTATTCATCTTTCGGGTCGTATTTGAACCAAAGTATTGAGAACCAAAATAAAAGAAAAAAGAACACAGAAGTTTATTTTAAAAGAACAAATAGTGCGAAAGGTAAAGTGGAGATTTCAAGACTGAAGGCCTTTGTTGAAGAAGCCTTTCCCCAGGGGGCGCCTCTGAAAGAAATTCTGAATAAGGAAAACGCCGAGCTAAGTGTAGATTTGTTTTTGGCCAGGGTCCCGATCTGGCTTCAGCTCAGCAGGCTCAAAAAGCCAGGAGGAAAATTCGATGAATACTAAAATTCTTCAAATCCAGCAGCCCTTTACCTTCAGTTTAAGGGAGCGAGCTCGAAAGGTTCCAAGTGAATCGAAACTTGCTAAGGAATCACAACCTTTCCAAACAACATTGATGAAAGTACGCTTTGTCTCGGCATTCCAGCTGAGAAGCAAAACGGGGAAATGAAAAAATGGAAACAGTAAAGAGAAGCAACAAGTTTGATCAGTTACACATCATCGGAATAGCCCTAGAAATAATTGCGATATTCTCTCTGATAATATGATGCACCACACGCGCTCTACTTCCTTATAACTTTCGCAACTTACTATGCAGTATAAGGATTCATCATTTTTGCAGATGGAATAAGCTTTCGGCTCATTTTATAAGCAAGTTAGAGTCTTCAATTTGCAGGCGACAGACATGAAAAAACTAAATATCTGTGCCTGTGGCTTTTGCTACTTAAAATGATCCGCCTTCAAAGAAACGAGTACGTACTTATAATCCTATACTTCTAGTGGCGTAACAAATTGGGACTCAGACCGCTTCGGGGTTGAGTCTAATATGGGCCGAGCCGAACTTGAACCCAAACGAGACTGTGTGAAAACTAGTTTCAATTTCAGAAAATTGCTACTTTTACGTCGATTCGGTAGGGTGCCAGGACGTGTTTTTAGATATAAGCTGCAATTTCTAAAACTAAATTTGAGTTTTCACACACTCTCAAACGGGTTCAAGCCGCAATCTTTATCTTACAGTTTTTTAGAGTCAGCCAAATCGCTTTCTTAATGGCGGGGCCGCTGGGCTCCGAACCCAAAGTCTAGTGGAACCTTACATAAAAATTATTTACCTAAATTCGAATTTTCCTTTGACGCTTCAAGGATTCAAATCTTCATCCCTCTCTCCCGGCGCCACTTGGAAAGACTAAACCATGTTTCCTAAAAAAAGACAATGACTGATTGGCGACATCTTTGAGCATTTAGGGTTTGCTGAGGCTCTGGAACACTCTTTAGGAGAAAAGAATGCAAATGCTATTTCGATTTGCTATTGGTCAATCGTTAATTTAACCAGAGCCTTCTCAGCCCATTTCTTCTCCATTGCTTTCTAGAGACTAAAAAAGGGGAAAGTGGATTTTGTTTGGCATTTTTATGGTCGCTTCCTAAGCATCATTACTATTATAACGCCGACTATGGCTATTGCAACTATTATTGCGGCTGCTGCTGCGCCAATGTACATTTCAGTCGGAGGCAAAACGGTCACTGGATATGGAGATGCTGTTGGCGCTGGAGAACTGGCATAGAAGGCTGCGTCAGCGGATGATGGATAGTACGATTCTGAACCTGCAAAGTTAGCGATGACAGTGTAACTGCCTGGAATATCAGGTGTCCAAGTATAAGCGAACAAGCCGTCTGCATTACTTGTGGTGTTGCCGATTTGTCTGTAGTTGCCGTTTGAGTCAAGAACACTTAGGGTAACTGGAACACCAGTCACATTAGTTGGGCATGGTTGCTGCTGGTAAACGTATTCCATCCACCTGCTCATGCTTGCGTCAGAAACGCATGGAAGACCGTTCGGGAAGTTCGATGCTACCGCGTCTTGTTTTGTTCCGGCAGAGATGTCGGTTACGGTGCCGCTTATAGTTATAGGCGTAGAGGTTGTCACGCCAACGCTAGGCGCTGAAACAGTCAATGCGCTTGGTCCCTGGCCGTAAGAGTATATTTGGTTGTCATAGCCGTTATCCCAGACCATGTATCCATCTGCGAGTGCAGGCGAACTTACGATGTCGAAGCTAAGTGAGTCCCAAATTTCTTTTCCAGTTGTAGCGTTGATACAGTAAATCTTTGCACCTTTGAAGACTGGTGGAGTGTAGTCATGTCCGGCTCTAACATAGAGCTTGCCGTCTGCAAGGATATGGTGACTTGACCAGGTACCTAAAGGCCAGGTTCCGTATGGGGTATCTAGACCTGCTGTTCCAGCGGACCAACTCCATTTAAGTTGACCGGTAGTGTCATCGTAGCAGTATACTGTTCCACCTAAGCCCCAAGTGTAGAAGTTTCCGTATCCAAAAGTGCTTGGACCAGTGAAGTCATAGTAGCTCCAGGAACTATTCGATTGTGGCGTTGTGAATAGTTTGTTTCCAGTTTTGAGATCGTACATTGTCCACGTCAGCATTTGTTGAGTGTATTCAGCGTATTTTCCGTCACCAACTGACAGAACTTGTGTAGTGAATGGTGTTAACGTGCGGTTCACTGGACCCCAAAGCAGTTGACCTGTTGTACTGTAACCTGCATCATATCTGAAGCCTAATGATGCTCCGCCTGGTGGTCCGGCGAATATTCCTCCTGTAGTCGCGGTCATAAGTATGGTGTTGTTGTCGATCCCTGCTACGCCTAAAGTGTATGGAGCCATTGAAACACCATTGATACTGGTCGCGATGGGTACGCTCCATTGGATTCCTGCACTCCATGGGATAGTTGCTCCTTGCACGGGTCGCCAAATTTCTTTAGCGCTGTAAGTAAGATAGAAAAGATTTGACTGGGAGCCTTGCGCGATGCATAAAGATGAATTCCACATGCTAAGGGAGGCTGCACCGGTTGTAGATGAGCTGTTAACGTAGTAGCATAGTATTTCTCCGTTTGGACCTTCTACAAGATCATCAGAGGCTTGTACACCTGCAATGTTTAGTATCCAGTCTCCGGTCATTGCATCGTACATTCCCCAAGTAGTGGGTGCGGTGAGTGCAGAGTAAGGCTCAGCGAATCCTTCATAGGAATTTGTAGTGAACAGGTATGCGTGTCCTCCGTATTGGTCGCCGGTTTGGAAGTTTGTTACCATGCCGCATCTTAGCGGGTCGGTGATGTTCTTGTCCCAAACTGTTGCGCCAGTTCTTAAGTCAACAGCCTTCAGACCTGATGGGTTGGTTCCTGCGCCCGGATACTCGGTATAATAGAGAATTCCGTTTAGTATTACGGCGCCGAATTTGCATTCGTAAGCTGTTCCAGTGGCATAGATAGCTGCGTCGCCGGTTCCGAATTCTCCTCCAATCTGACCGCCGAACGCTATAGGTTGCGTCCACATGACGTGGGCGCTATTTGGTGCTGTTGAGTATGGGTCAAAGTTTCCTCCTGCAGAGGTTACTCCTCCAGTGTCAGTGTACATGCCGGTTACGCCAAAGGATGTTGCTCCAAGGCCTAGCCAGTTGCCAGTGATGGGTGCCCATTCTCTGTTCATGGAGTTTATTGGACGTGTCCAGTATGCAGTTGGAAGGGGGGATGCTCCATAAGCGTAGGAGATTGCTTGTGACTGTACTGTAAGTGTTGTGGAGGCGCTGCTTGGTAAGAAAGTGTCGTTGACGTAGTCAAGTCCAAGTCCGATGAATCCTACGTATGGGTATGGGTTTTCATTTTGTGCTATCTGTCCTGGGAACTCAAAGTAGAAAGTGTAGGTGCCTGTTTTTGTCGGAGTGAAATATGTTGTTGCACCGCCGTTGGGGTCAGAGTTAAACGTGCCTATTGTTGTGTTGGTTCCGTCAGGATCCTTAGCAGTTACTTTCATGTTATGCCATCTTGATCCCCATTGCCCTTCTGCACCGATCGGGACTTTATCAAGCCAAAATGTTACAGAGACTTGTTGCCCTACCCCTATTGGGTTAGGTGCGACATTGATGAATGCATATGTAGGAACCTGCCATGCCGGTGTGTGAGCATTAGCCGGAACTAGCATCATTGAAGCTGTCATTGAAAGCATTAAGAATATAGCGATTGCAATAGCAATAGTTTTGTTTTTAGCAAATTTCATTTGTGTTTTTCCTTTCCTATAATTTTATTTTTTATCGAGCAAGAAGCGTAAATGCTCTCGCCCAATAGAGCCCTCTCTGTCTCCAACTTACTTATAAAACCTTGGAAATAGTGAAAATATTGAAAATTGAATGGTGACGACAAATATAAAACTTGCGGAAAGATGGTGATTACGACAAGAAACGAACAAACACTTTGCCTTCGAGATAAATTAAAAAAGAAAGAGGTATTGCTTGATGTTTTGGCGCTATGGCTTTTTTCTTAGTATAGTAAGCCGACTTTGGCGGTTAGTCCTGATTGACTATACACTTTCTGCCCTTACTGTTACGCCCTGGAATTGAACCAAAATACTTTTCGCTAAACGCTTGAAAGCAATGCTTTCCTACGGATTGTTAAGAGATAGTCGATAAAAATGGGAAAAATCAAAATAGTGGTAAGCCACTAAAAGAGCATTATGAAATTTGACGGCTTCCCAGGCGAAAAAACAATCTTATCCTTCAAGCTGGCAAATGGTGTAGGCTGGTTAACCACTCATCGCCTAATCATCCAACAAGAGACACATAACCCGCGCCTTAACATCATGGAGAGGCAAGACCCTGAAATGTACCTTTTACGTGATTTTGAGAAAGCCGAGATAAAAGGCGAAACCTTGACCGCACAGGCTATAGCGATCCTGAATCAAGGATTGGAAGAGCAGTCAAATCCAAAGACTTAGGTTACAGGCTTCATTTGGCTGTTGACGTCAAAAGTGAGCTGCCGATTGCGATGATTGTGGTTTCGGCAAACGAGAACGAGAAGAAACATTCCATAAGCCTGTTTGCGAAAGCATCAGAATACGTAAAACCAAGGAAGCTCTTGGCTGACTCACAGTACAGCGCAGCAAATCTGAGGGAAACAGCATTGGAGTGTGGAGCGTTGCCGGTTATTCCTTATCCGAGGAATCAGAGTAAAGGCGTTAAAGGCATATTGAGAGTTGATCGGAAGTTTAGGAGTCACGGACCACGAAAATTCAAATCAGCATACAAGAAACGGGTGGCTGTAGAGCGGGTTTTCAGCAGACTCAAGAACCTAGCAGGCTTAAAAGAACACAATCTGCGAGGTTTGACCAATTTAACGTTTCATTCTCAACTTTGCATTCTAATCATGCTGATTACGGCTCAAGCCGCCGTTAACACAAACAAAATTGGCAAAACGAGAAGCATTAGATACTTCGCCAACTAATTTCGGAACAAGCATGCGCGCGATTCACTTTACTTTTGAGGTTTTAACTGGATGAGGTACATTTAACAGTAGTAATGCAGAAATAATCCCTGTTAGCATGATACCTGCATATTCAAAATTCAAGTAATCGAAAACGTATCCTTGGGACGGATCTGAGTCTGCATCACGCGCAGGTACTATAAATCCACTCGATGTAGTTACGGTAGCCGATGTTAACATAGTGGGGGTTAATTCTGACACCGATATATTGTAGGCATGATGTACTATCCCATTTGAGTCAGTGAATGTAGTCACTGTTGATGTAGTTGTTGTTGTGGAAGTCGTTGTTGTTGAAGTAGTTACATCATTCACGGAAGGCACATTTTGAACTGTAGTAGAGGTTGTTTCCCCGTAGGCTACACCAAGAGCGAGGAAGGTGAAAACTAAAGAGATTAATACGAATGGAATTAATTTTAAGCCTTTCATCCATATCAATGAGCACTACTCCAATCGGCGATTTACGTCTTTTGTAGTTTTCGTATGGACGCTTGAGAGTCTGGTTGCTTAAGCGCGCTCGTAGTTTAAGGAATAATAAGCTTTCCACCGCACATAGGGCATTCAAGCGGAAGCTTCTTTTGAATATACATTAGCTCAATCCAACAGGTATAGCAGAAGTAGATTTGAAATCTTGGGCAGTGCTTAAAGCCTCCGCCAATCATCTTACCGCAAGCATCACAAGGTCTGGATAAGTCTGGCATTAACTGGTAATGAAAGCTAAAATGTTAAAAATTGCTCAAGCAGATAAGGCATATAAAGGAACTGCATGTAAGTGCTGGATATGGTAAAAAACTTCCTTCCTAAAGATATGCCCGATTTGGAAGATATTTACTACAACCCAACACCCGCTAATTCTGAGAGAAAAAAGAAGTACCAAAAATATATTGATGGTGAAGTAATGGATGGTACTCGCGAAAACGAAGCAAAGCGAATAATGGGCAAGTTTGGCAAATCAACCAAAATACCAACATCAATAAAGAAAACACCTGATTTTCAAATCCCCGATTGCAAAATAGTGTACGAGATAACTTCAATACAATATGCTGAGAATGAAGAGGTAACTCAACAAATTAGGACAAGAGGCGAAGAAGATTTTACTGGAGATGTGGACAGAGCAATTGAACATGCAGCAGCAAAAGACTATTCTGACTTCAATGGCTTCAAGAAAATAGTTGTCATTTTTATAGATACTGTTTTGGCGGCTTTATGTCATTACACTGAACTCTCTGCTTCTCCAGATCTTATCAAGAAAACGATCTTCAGAAACTCGCCTTTGGACTGTATGATTATAGCTCCTCTCCCCAGCTCAATTAGCGGTGAATTGAAATACGCTGCCTATGCAAAGGAAGACAGTTTTGTTAAAGCATTAAGAGAGAAGCTTCCTGAGAAGTTTCAAGTAATTAAAATGTAATCCAACCAACTCTTGCTGCACTCAGAGCGTAGAATATCCTTTAGTATATTTCATATAGTTATATTCGTCAACTATCTTGGCTAGAGTTCTTCCGTGGCACTTCTCGCAGATGTATCTAATCGCTTCTTCGCGTGTTGTTCCATTATCTTTCTTGCAAGTTTCAATTGCTTCTCTCAGCTCCAATTGCATTTTTGGCAAAAACTTGATAGCATAAACCGCTCCGTTGTTTCCACCTTGTACGGTCATCTCCTTTATACGATCATCCCACATTATGAAGAAGTTTGGGACAAGAGTATGAAGAATCTTGGAGGCATCTGTGGATCCTATCTATCAAATCCTGTGCAATTAGCTATTTTATCAAAGGTTCTACGAATTTCTACAGTCATTTCGTCTGTGAGTATTATTTCTTCAATTTTCTCTTTTCTTACCTTATCGATTGCAGGAAAAACTTCTGTATAGATTTCTTTAAAGTGGTCAGCATCCCCTTGAAAAAAGCGGTCCCAACCTTTGATGAAACTAAAAAGTAATCTGACTTCATTGAGCGGGACATCAGGGTTAGACCAGCTAACCTCTCTGAGTTTCTGTAATTGCACAGCAATTATCTAGAATATCTTGAAGATTAATATTTTAAGACCTTTGATATTGAGTTAAAAGTGACGGATATGCCTGCCGCAACTAATTTGACCCCTGATAAATTACGCCGAAGAAAGAAAAGAATCGGCATAATTGCAATAGCTCTTCTGCTGCTGTTCACTTTTTTGGCTCTCTTAGGAGTTATTACGTTCATAGTTTGGATTTTAGCCGATTTGGCTGTGGCTTTGATAGCCAACGTACTGTTGAGAAGAGTTGGAAGAGTAAACCCCTAACGAGACTGGCGTAGCTGCAAGTATGAATAATAAAAAATGCGACTCCAGCACGAACGTTATCCGAGAATCAAAAATGAAATGGTTATGAAAAACCGAGTTTTCTTTAGCCAAAAGAAAAAGAGGGAAGATGGCGCGGGAGATATCTCCACTTGTCCTAGGGTTCAAATCCCAGCGATCCACTATTCGTTTGTGGTTAAGACAAAGGATTCGCTTAAATAATTAAACGAATCCCAGCGGGTTCGCCACCTGCATAGACATTTACTCATTATCGTTTGACTGGAACCTTTTGAAAGCTTTTCGTGGGATAACTTACCACGTACATCTTGGCGTATTCCGCCATCGGTATTCAAGAAACTCGCTCTGCCCAAAGACAGGGAAAAATGTAAAATACTTGCTGCTCTCACAATGTGTTGAAGGTAGTGGCATCTACTTTGTCCTCATTTGAAGACAGGTTAAAGCGACTTTTCAAGATTCAAGAGCTTCCAAACGCGGGAATTATTATAATTATGGTAGGTTTCTTCTTATCGTTTGGTTTAATCTCTAATTTTTTTGATGGTGAGAGTCTGGCGTATAATCTATTTCAAGGAGTCTTTATTTCGCTATTCACTGGAGGAGTGATGTACGGAGTGATGATTTTAATTCGGCGACGAAAACGTCGTACGTAAAGAAAAAAGCAGTTCAGACCCCATCTATTTCCGTGCAATCCCGCTTGCAAACACTATTCTTCAAAGATGAAAACATCTAGCGAGTGGAGATTGAAAAAGCTAAAATCGGTGGTAAAAATGGATAAAAATAAACAAAAAATCATCCTAGCAATTGTCGTTACGACACTCATAGTTTTCACCTTTGTCCTGTATGGAGAGCCGATAATTAAAAATGCTCAAAATTCTCAAAAGCAAATACCAGTTACTGCAACTTATCATGTTGGGGACGAGATAGACGATTCTCAATACACGTTAGTTTACATGAATCAAACTGTAGCAAGTTTTCTGCCACCTGTTGTTCCGACTTTTGAACATAGTAAACCAATTGTTCAATACGACTTAGGTTCTAATCAAACTCTGTTATTGGGTAACTACTTGTATAATGTAATTTCCTATGATGTTGCAGGACAAACAATAACTTTGCAAGGGTGACAAAAGGCTGATTAGTAACAACGTAACGATTTAGCTTTTAGGTCAATGGACGTGGCTGTGGTTGACCATGTGTCCAACGCCACTGCATCGTAAAGAAAAAGAACAAGAAAACAACCGAAACCACAACTAGAAATAAACCTAAAACTAAAAGAGGCAACGCAAACAATGAACCAGCAGGCAAATAGGCTCGCGAAACCGCTATAGACAAGATGCCTGTTATACCAGACAGAAGAGCCATTAAGCCATAGGTGTGAGAATTAAGCCATTTTCCAGACACTTAGTTTCCTCTAATACACGAAAAGCGGCTCTCTGTTTAAATTTTTGTGCATGGAAAAAGGTGGATAGTACATATTCGCCCCGCGGGGTTCGAGTCCCAGCGGGCCCGCTTTTGGAGGATAATTCTTAACATTTTATTAGCAGAGTTGTCAGTCTTCTTTTCCGCCCGCTCCTATTTGAGACGAGAAGATTATCCCTTCTTATTTGAATAAGGTTTTGAACCCTTTTGGGTTCAAATCCCACTGGGTCCGCATTCAAGATAGAATGTTGGTTTGGTTCGGGAGAAGCGTTGTCCGATAAATGCGGCTTGAACCCAACACGGTTCAAATCCCATCGGACCCGCTAATAACATTAAGCGAATCCTTTGTATGACCCGCTTTGCAACGTTTGTTGGATGCTGTAATTTGACCCCGCCGCTATAGTGATCATCAGTGCTTTCTCAGAGGTCAGACGGGAATGAATAAATGAAATTGCCAATTATGTTAGTCTTTACCAATCCACCGTTTCTTCAATCCCTTAAAGGCCATAATTGTAGTTCCACAACCACAGAAGGGGTCAAGAACAGTTTCTCCCTCTCTCGTGATCAATTTGGATATTCTCTCTAGAAGCAAGAGGATTTTTTGGTTGGGCAATCTAAGCGTTCAAAAACATGAGCACCAATAGAGGGAATGTCTGTCCATTCGTAGGTTAACGCTTTGCCGTCTAACTCGTTCCTTTATCTAAGAATTTTTTCTTCTAGGTTTTTAATTCGTTTTCTATCTGTAATGTACTCGCAAGGTATTCTTTTTAGGCGTTCGTCAACTTTTCCGAGAATTTTTTCTCTCAGATTGTCTTTTGAATATTTGTTGATGGTTTCGTTTCGAACATATGGGTGTGTTTTTTCTAGCTTAGTTGCATCACAAAAAATGTAAAGAAATTTGTAATAGTCTCTTAAGGCAATGATATACCCAAATTCGATCAGTACTCCTTGATTTGTAATGTAGTGTGTTTTATTTTCTGAATCTTTAAGCTCTTGAGGTGTTACGTCCATTAAAATTATATTGGCGTCAGGTAAACTGTTTTCGAATTTTTCTAAAAGTTTTTCTTGTGATTTGTATGGAGAGAAAATCATATTATATCGTCTCTTTTTGCAAACACCTTCAGCACATTTAATGAAGTCTGGATGCGTTTCTTGAGAAGCGCAAATCATGACATTAAACGATTGAGTCAAAGAATCCCTCCGAAAAACCTGTGAAGTATATACCACTCGCGTGGTTCTTTGCCGTAATAAAGTTTCATTAATTTTCTAATGTTTGGCATTTGTTACTTCTCATTAATCATAGTTAAAATCCAAGAAAAACTAATATACTTATACTGTAGTTTCTATAGTTATGGTGTAGTTAATGAAAAGTAAGGAGAGGAAACTGGCTCCTGGCGAAATAAGAATATTAAAGGCTCTGGAAAAAGGGCCACAAAGGAATAAAGAGATAGGGGAATTGTCTGGTTTTTCTCATCAACCTACGCTCCTTTCCGATTACCTAAAACATCTTCAAAGTCTAGGTTTAATTGAAAGAAATATTGAAACCCGTAAATTTGAGAGAAAGCCAATAGGCTTAGAGTCTATGTTCCTCAGTGATATTTCTGAATTCTTGAATGAACAATTCTCCAAACAGCTGCATGAAAAGGACAAAAATAAATTAGGGCTTTCTTACTACTTTCGTTGGCTGATTGTTACAGATTCACCAATTCTTAGAAAGCTAATTGATGACGATTTTTCAAAGGGTTCTCCTTTTATTGAAGTCGAAGAAAGAATTATGAACATATGGGAAAAATTTGTTCTTTCAGAGCGCGGTCCTAAGGAACATGAAATCATATTAAGATACAGAAAGCTACTTTTGGAAGCCTATAATCTTGTTTGCCGACAAGAACAGAAAGAAGTGGAAACAGCAAGATTGAATCAGGTTGCCCTTGTCGCACGTTTCAGCTTGAAGAAAGAATTTCCAGAGCAAGGTGAACCAACGGATCAAGCAGTTTATTACGAAGCTATGCGACATCTAAAAAAACTCAAAGAAGCAGAAAACAGCATATTTCAACCTTGGGACCTTGAAGACTTATTCAGAAGCATTAAAATCTCGCTAACTAATCCGCTTCGCTACTCGGAAGATTCTGAGAACTTTGATGAGAAGATAGATAACATAGAAAAGAAGCTTGGTGAAGCTGGAGAAAAACAGCTAAATCAAATAATGGATTTCTTGGAAGATAAAAACAACAAGAAAATCTATGAGGGGTATCTAAAAAGCGTAGTCGCTGAACCAAAAACTCTTTTGATTTATCCAGGATTCGGTTTTAGAGATTACCAGAAAAAGATGGAAACTCTCTTTGCTGTAAGAGAATCATCTTAAATCTTCCTTTTTTCTTTTTGCTGTGCGTCTTCGTTTACATGAGTGACTTGGGGCAACGCTTTTTAGGTTTGTCTATTTGAAAAATCGTCACCTAAGCTATTTAACTTCTGCATCTTTGATGTATAGTAATCGGATGCTTTTGTCTCTTTCATTTCATCGGGTAAAGTTATGCCTAAAAAGACTTCAAGCATTTTACAGTGAAGGTCGTAAGTTGCTTGCTCATCTTTCAAGTCACGATAGAAGCAATGCAAAATTTCATGAATTAGCGTTGAAACTAGATTAAACACGAAGGCGGAACAATTTTTTTCTATTAGCCCAAAAAGAGGCTCAAAATTAATGTAAATCTTGTTGCTGAAGTTACTTGTTATCGTAAACCCAAGAGTTTTAATTTTTGGCTTCTCTCTTTGGTACACAAATTGGTTTACTTGTTTTTCAAGTCTTTCATATTCTGTTTGAGTGTAAACGAACTCGACTACTATAACAGGATGCTTGTCTGTTTTTAGCTCTTTTTTGACGAAAGCAAAGCTATCATGGAATAGTTGGTCGCTAAAGTTATTGAAATCTTCTTTGTAGTCTTTGTTTTTAAAAATGTACACTAATTGCTCCGAGTATTTTCTTAGTTTGCAATCCTTGGGGACATCAAATTTAACACATCTTGTGTTAGGCATCAAGTCTATTAGTTCCTACGTTTTGCTTTTCACTTCTTCGTATCTAAAGAAGGGCTATTTAAAACAACCGAAAAGGGGTTCGGATAATTTTTCGGGGTTTGAGAGTTTCAGAATGTCAGTGTAACTATCGGGGTAAAAGTTAAATTTAAATGGGCACATGTTGATGACCATGGAAACCCACAAGATAATGAGTGTGTTGAAATTTCTTCTTTCAGCAACAAGCAACATCGGCTCAATCCTGTGGCTCTTGGTTTTGTTGGGTTTTATACCCGAACCTCTATTTCGCGGAGTTGATTTCTTGGCAAATTACTTTATACTCTTCGTAGTTTTGGCTCTGTTGATTTTCTTTCTCTCTGCTCTTTGGCTGGGTTATCAGATTCACGCACGACGCAATCGTGCGGGCGCCAAAGGCGAAAATGTCACAATATCACCGCCTATCCAAAAAGGCACAAATTCACTTTCTAAGTTTTTTAGAAGACCGCCCATAGAGAAAGAAAAGAGACCAATGGTTTGGATTACCATGATTACAATGCTAATCATGGGCGTAACAGTAATCGCTATTGCCTTTAGCTTGTCAGTCACGCCTGCGTTACCTAATATGGGTAACCAAATTCTTGTTGGTAAGATAAGTCTAATTCTTTTTGGTATCGGGTTATTATCGTTTTTTGCTTGGTTTACAACAAACGAACTCTATAATATGTGGAAATCTCAACAACTGCTTATTACTAAGCGCAATACTACATATACGAATCGAATTAATGCGTTTAAAGAAGCATCAGACGCAGTACAGGAAGCATCTAACACAGACATAAAAGCAATAATGCTAGACAATTTTCAGGATAAGCTCCGTACTCTCTGCGACAACTACAAATGGAACGAAGTGAAAGACGAAATTGAGAAAACCTTAGAATGTGTTATACCTGAGAAACTTTTCCATGAGTCTCATGCCGAGAAGTATATACAATTTCTCGCCATGATTATCAATCATTTTAGCGAACAAGTTACAACCGCTATCAACCAAAAATGGCTAAAAGAAATAGGCAAATTCTACGATGACCCTAATTACGACACTACTTCTATTTCCAATGTTTTCAACATACTTCTACAATTACATGAATATTCCAAGAATTACTTAATGAAACTTATCGATGATGCCAGCACCCTGTGGAGCAACCCGAAGTGGCAAACACTTGGGAGCGACTTCAGGGACGCTTTTTACCAACTGAAGAAGAGAGACGATTCAGAACACAAAGATATTGTATCCTACTTGCGTCTTAAAATGGAAGAAGCAAAAAAACTAAATAAGGAAGACAGTTTTGGAAGACTTTATACTCTTTATAAAATGGCGAACGGAGAAGTGGTGGGAATGTCATCTTTTTGAATAGTATTCGCTCGATATCACCCTTATTGTTTCGGAAATCGAATCCAATAGACGTTTCTTTCGCTCTTCCTCTAACTTTTTTGCTATCTCTTCACTTACAGAAATCGTAACGCTTCATCATGTTGCTCTTACTATCTATTGAAAGCAAGAGATACGGAGAGATTGACCTTCGTTAACAAAGGAACGACTGCTTCTATGCTCATAACTCGTGGAATTCGCTTAATAGTTTAAGCGCATCCCATCGGACCCGCTATAAAAAAACAGAATTGTTTTTTTTGAAAAATTGTTTGCCGGAGGGCTTGTATTGTTTTTCCAGTGTCTTCTCGGAAGTTGTTGATTCCATGTTATAGGTTCCGACCCCATTTGGGGTCAAATCCCAGCGGGCTCGCCACCTTTTAGAGGCATTTGCCTATTATCGTTGACTGGAAACAGAGACCTTTAACTCATATTTTTGTTTACAATTGATGATGAAAAGGCATTAGTCAGCTAAAATAGTGCTGTCATTTAGTCGATATTGCCTATAAGCTAGTTCTGCAAGTAGGGTTGCTTCCCGAGGTTGAGAAAGTATGTATGCTCAAATAGTGATTGATTGCCAAACCCAAAAAGAATATGTTAGTTGCGATTACTGTATTGGGAAAGAAAACTGTCAGCTCCGTTTGGAGATTGAAGAGAAATCATAAATTTGCCGTTGAGAACTGGGGAAGAATGGAACATTGAAGCAGGCTAAATTGTTCGGCGAAGAAGAGCCTAATGTTTTAACAAAGCTTGAGTTAGTAAACGCACAGCTACTTGCTAAACAAGTTGAAAGTGTAGTCAAGCCATTATGCGATAAGCTTGAGGTAGTTGGCTCCATCAGACGGCAGAGGCCAACGGTTGGTGACGTGGATTTTGTTGCTATTGGAACTGAATGTAACTGGGGCAAAATTGTTCAAGCCTTAAAGAAGGCTAAGGTTATTTGTGCGGGAAAAAGCGTGATAAAACTAAACTATCCCTTTGAAAACAGCCTTTTTCAAGTTGATTTTTACCGTGCAACTGAGCAAACGTTTGGCATTCAAGAGCTTATCCGTACGGGTTCAGCAGATCATAACATGTGGCTTGCGAGTTATGCCCTGTCAAAAGGTTTTAGGTTGAAGTACAGCGAAGGGTTGACAAAAGATAAAGTTGCGGTGGCTGGAGATACAGAGGAAAGTGTTTTTTCAGCTTTGTGTTTGCCTACGCCTAAACCTGAAGACCGCGTAGCAAAGAAACAGAACTGAGTCTTCACTTGCATCGCCTTTTTCAAGATCTCCCCAAGATGCTATTTATTTTGTGGCTAAGTCAACAAACTTGCCCCCCATTTTTCATGGTGGTAATCAGCCCCTTTTAGTTCAACGTAACTTCAAAGTTATTTTTCCGATACGTGGGCTTATTCTTCCATCTGAGTTTACGATACAGGAAGTTCTATTTACTAATGACATCAGCAAAATATTAACTGATAAAATAAGAGGTTCTAAAACACTTGGAAATCAACCTTGGGAGGGCAATCCATCGTTTGCCGTGGTCGAAGTGACTGCCGAACATTATTTAGATGCATTAACTAAGGCTGAGACAGTTACTAAACGAGCGGTGGATTGGATACAATTTAGAACAGATATTACTTTACCCTCTATAAACGATAATGGCAAAAAAGTACTGTTGAATTATAACATGAGTAAAGCTTTCTCAAAGTGTCATTTAATACCTTATGGGTTGGCTATTGATTCAATAACAAAAGGCGCAGTCTTCAACTTACTGAATGTGCAATCTGGACATCAGTTAGTTTTCCATCATAGTCCTCAAGATTTCTTCGATCCATTAATTCCAACGCTTGACAAGCTGGAACAAATTAAGAGTCAGTATAATGAAAGTGTTCAATCGCTATATGAAACACTCAGTTGGCTTATGCAGTCTTTCGAAATAGAATCTTTAATTGATAATTTACTTCAACTCTGGATTGCGTTCGAGTTCCTATGCACTAATGAAAAAGTATCCAAACTTGCTAAAAAGGAAAATATCAACAAAAGTATCTTGGCAGTTCAAAATCTTGCTTTGCCACTTCAAGAAGAGGTTGCCTTGGTTGAGACATTAAAGAAAGTGAATGAACCGCCTTTAATGGTAAAATGGCAAAAGCTACTGGAGAGGTTGGGTGTATCTCTGACGAGCAACGACCAACAATTAATACGTAAATTAAGGAGTGAGCGAAACAACCTCATTCATGGAAAAACATCTTGCAAATTGAATTTAGAAGATCTGGAAAAATTCAGAAGTATTCTTGAAAATGTGTTTATAAAAAAAGCGACAGCGTTAGTTGAATCTCATTATGGAATTCAAGATCTCTCACCCCTATTTGAATAAAGTTTCAACTTGCGAGAAACTTTTGCCAAGGCTTATTGTAATATGTGTTCTCAGACCACAAAAGGAGTTCAGGTTACCCCATGTGAACAATTTCAGAAACGACACTAAATTTGCCGAAGGTCATTTATGGCAGAACAACTTACTCTTAATCGGTGAAGGCTGAGACTAGATTTAGCAAACCCTAAGTTTACAGACTAAACAAGAGTTTAACTGCTTGCGTTTGGTCTGGGGCTTGAACCTGTTTGAGACTGTGTAAAAACTCGATTGAGTTTCAGGAAAATGCTTTTTTTGTGTGAAAAATGTTGGTAGCAGGACGCTGCTGCATATACACGTAGAGCGCAACTTTTTGAACGCGGTTTGAGTTTTCACGCAGTCTGGTTTGGGTTCAAGTTCGGCTCGTCGCACCCCTGCCCCGCAAAAGCAGCGTGATTTAATAAATAATTTGTCTCGGTTACTCGACATCAAATGGCTATCGAGTTTACGAGTTGCAGATCGCCCACTCTTCTCGGCTGGACACAACCGAGTGTTCCATAGAAGTTGATGAATCCAGTGGTCAAGTCAAGCAGTTGTACAAAAATCGTCATTGCCCACGATACACCTGTCTGAGATATTCGTTCATCAGTAGTCTTGCTTCAGATCCTGTACTAAGCGGCGGCACAATCCTGTAACCCGAAACCGTTCTCAACGTAGCATTTTGGACTATCCTGCTGAGGCTCTCGCCGTTTGAGATGCTGGCTTGCTTCGCCTACTCCTTCGCCGTCTCCTTCGCCCACAGTCACGCCTCCTAACACAAAGATAGAGCCTTTTCCAACCGCAACTGTTGCCGCTGTTTCAGGAGCATCAGCAGCGGTTGTGGTGGTTGCTGGTTTGTTGGTCTACTTCAAAAAACGCAAGCACTGAAAATTAAGTTGTTTGGGTTTTTGGAGATATGAAATGAAATTGCTCAGTCAGCATTTGGTTAGTCGAGAAACCTTGACGAATACACTTATATTTGATATGGTTCCAACGCTATTGTAAGAGATGCAAGAGTTAGAAAATCATGAAGAAAACAGTATTAGGGTTATCTCTAATATTGGCAATATTGCTTTCTTATACAACTGCATTTGTTGGTTTGACAACGGCTAATCCTGCACCATTATTTCCCTTTCCTCCTAACCCCATTAAGACGCCGCCAACAATTGTTGTGAACTCGCCTGCTCAAAATGAAACTTACGATTCGCCCAACGTTTGGCTAAACTTCTCAGTAATCAAACCTGACGCATGGTATCCTACTGGTGCCTATGACGTTTTTGGAAATGTAACCTCTGTATATTACGTAGTGGACGGCGGTGAACGCCATATTACAGTGCATGACATCGATTCTCCTTTCAATAATTACCCACCACGAACCTTGAACTTTTCAGCTAACCTAACTTTGACATCAGGAGCGCATAACATTACGGTAAGCGCTGAAGCAGATAGCTTCTACGTGAATAATGGTTATACAGCGCTTAATAGTTACCCAGTGAATGCAGACTCTGAACCAATAACCTTCATAATATTTCAAAATTTCACCATACCTCACGATGTCACCGTAGCTCAAAACTCCTTCTCAACAACATTAGTAATAACTGCTTCTGTAGCTCTGGTTGCTGTTGCTTGCGCTGGTCTTCTGGTCTACTTCAAGAAACGCAAGCGCTAAAATTAAGCTGTTTGGGCTTTTGGGGTTTAAATTGTACTTTAAGGCATCAGATAAAAATTTGCATGATTTTTTATAGTCGGCAAGTTACGAGGCAAATAGGTTAATCTTAAATATAAAATCTAAACATACTCAAGTTTCTGAAACCAGTAAATTAAAAAACAGGCGAGAGAGACTGAACCAGTTAACTAATCGGTTTCTATGCATTTGCATAATTTTGGTGCTATTTGGAACACCATCTGCATCTATCTTTAACTCGACTAACACATCGGATAGGCGTAGCGCTGCACCATCCATGAACATAGGGAGTGCCATTCAAGCAATTCCTCGCCCTCCACCAAACACGACTACGAATTCGCTCTCCATGGGTGTTAATGGGCAGCAAGTCAATGTTTTTGGCGGCTACAATAAAGAGCCGGGATTAGTGCGCCGCTTATCCAATTGCTATGACCCTGTCTATAAAGGGCCACACTTAGAAAAAAGTGTTATGAATTCGTAAGATATAAGGCACAAAAGAGTATTACACAGTAATTTGATTTGGACAAATTCAAAAAATAGTCAGGCTCTTTTCCAAAGGTTCAAAGTTTGACCTATTATCTCCTGAAGTTTTTCCAGGTCATATGGGTTAAGTCTTTGTTCGGCTTCAAAGACATAGCTAGAATTCCATAAACCCGAACTACGCACCTTTTCAGAATATGCATATTTTCCAAGCCAGTCTTCAGATGGCTTGCAGATTGGACAGAGCGACACTGTCACTACGCCCTTCTCATAGGGGTCTGTGGACACCGTTGCCCCGAAACTGTAAACCTCGTCTGGCGTATATTTGCAATGCATCGATTCGTGCCAGCAACCGTTCACGTATATGCGGTATTTGTCTTTGTCATCCAAAGGAAGGATGTACGTTTCCCAATGGGGAACGTTTATGTTGAAGATAGTAGCGCCGTTCTGCAGTTTCTGTCGGCCAACGCTGTAGCCTTTGCTATCTTTGTTTGGCGAAATCAGGATGTTGTTTTTTCCGCTTAGAAACTTGGATCGGAAAAGGGTTAGGCCTGAAATGTTGGCTTGAATAGCCATCGGCAGTTTTTGGTTGCCGTATTGCGTGTGGGCGGTGCTACTGTACGGCATTAACTATTCTCCATTTACGGTTTTGATCTTCCCACATCACGTAGCACTTGATCCATTGCTTGGCCGTACTGTTCCTCGTCTTGGGCAATGTAGTAGTCTCTGATAGTTCCGTTGAACGCTGTTTGGAAGCTGTCACCGTTCCGTAAAGCAAGCGCGAAATCCAGTGTTTGCCTCATGCTTGGGTGGCTTGGTAATTGCTTGTTCTTCCGCAGGTTGTCAACGATCTTGACGAAATCCGCTATTTCTGACCCCATCTTGCCCGAAGTGACGCCTTTAGGATTAACAGAGAACTCGTTGGCCTTTATGCCGAGAGCCCGAAGCTGGCTTTGCAGGATGTTCAACTCAACATTCATAGGCGCAAATGGTAGCCAAAGCACCTTAGTCCTGTTTATAACGGCAGGAGGCACAGGGTTAACGCCGTTGTAGTTGTCAGGGTTCTTCGTGAATATGATGAACAGGTCAGGATGCGCCTTAACGATTTCGCCGTTCAAGTCCTGCATGTTCAACTGCCGTTTAGCATCCAGCAACTCGTCAAGACGTAACATAACGGAAGGGGGGAACACGTTCACTTCGTCAAAGTGCAGAATGCCACCGCTCCGCACTGCTTTAGGAATTATGCCGTCTTCCCAAACATCCACAGTCGACCCGTTTTTCACCCTCATGTGCGATCTGCCCAGCAAGTCTTCCGCTGTCAAACCGTCTTGTCCGATAATCTGCCAGTACGGTAAACCTGTGTCCTCAGCGAACTTTTTGATCAACGTTGATTTTCCAGTACCTGGCGGTCCGACTATCATCACATTCGTCGGTTTCTTATGCTGATAAAGCCTGTTGAGCCTGAAACAGTCACGCAAAAGTGGCAGGAATCCTTTAGGAGCAGAATCAGTTGGGTAATCGTAGTAGGAAATGCCTTTGACCTTACAGTTTTCTGGAATCGCATTCCAATCGATGTACTTCGTAGGAATCGGCCCTGTGGCTGGAATAGGAATGGCTCTTGCAGCCTCACAATCCTTATCGCTCAAGACAGGGGGAGAAGCAAGCGCCACAATATTGCTAGTAGATTCTTCTTCCTCATCGGGTTGTTGCGCTGTCTGCACAGGTTTAGCAGGTACGATTACGGCTGGTGCAGGAGCAGGAGGAGTTACTAGTGCGGGAGAAGCAGTAGAAGTTGGAGAAACGGTGGAAGCAGTAGAGACGGGAGAGACGGGAGAAGCTTTTGCAGGCGCAGGGGAAGTTGACCGTTTCCGCAGAACGTTTCCGTCAGGCACAAGCTTCGTGCCCGCTGGAATCTGCTTTATTTGTTTAGCGACGCTTGGCGAAGCGCCAATGATTTTGAGTGACCTGCCGTCTGGCGCTATCAGCCCCTTGGCTCGCTGGCCTTCAAATTTGAAGTTGTGTACGCCAGGCTTGGCCTTGAGTTTCTTGGCGTAACTGAAATTTCGTATCGTCCTGTAACTCAATTCTAATTCCTCCACGGAAACCTTTTCTGGATAACCTTTCTGAGCTGGCTTTGATGCCCAGCAGGGCACTCGTAATAAACCAGCCTTACAATGTGCTCTTCCTTCCCAACGTCCTGCGTGCTTGTTCTGTCACTTATCACTTTCAGCGGATACGCCCCGCATTTCTCGCAAGCTTTCAAGTGTTCGAAGGAGAAAGCAACGCTTACGACAAAGGGTTTACCTTTCACGGTCGCATGCACCGTGACCGCAACAAGCTTCTCCTCCATAATGTTGCGCAAAGCAAGATCATCTATTTTTAAGCATCGGAAGCGGAAACTTCTTTCCAAGAGATTTGTGACTTTATTCTCAGTTGGCTTGCACTTCTCGCAGATATGCATGTCCTGTTTTTCGCGCGCTAGAGAGGGGGGAATCGTTCGCCTGCATCTAAGTTAACCATTTGCCTCACGCTTTTAGGCTAATCCTTTCTGCGCGTTATTAACAATGAGTCCATGTTGAATGATAAATAATGATGTGACTGTACACAGTTACAAACTTTGAGGTCTTCTTAAATACGGCTTATGTGGACTCTCTAAAGGTGTATTCGCAGTTTGTGCATCTTAGGAATTGGGTGGATGACTCATCTGCGCCTCTTGTTTGCACCTGCCAAGCATAAGCAGCGTTGTTTCCACACCTTGGGCATGCGACTTGTATTGTCGGCAATGTACTAAGTTGCTTTTCTTTATCTATAATTGCAACCATTTGTTTTGGACTGTGCTTTACTGTCTTGCCGGTTAATTTGACGTTTTCATTTGGGTCTTTTACCTTGTGCCCACATTTGCTGCATGCAAGCACAAACATAACGTGCCCTCCAGATGTCACCTTTTTTGGAGTGAGACGAGACCCGCATTCTGAGCAAAAATCCATTCAACCACTCCTCCTTTTTGTGTTATTTTTTAGTTAAATCATGCATAAGGATCATTGAGAAATAAGAAAGCATGTGACTGCTGTTGTGCAACAACACACTCTTAACTATCTTGTCGCGAGTAGATGCGAAACAAAGAGGAAAAATGCATGATATCTGCAGTAGTGTTAGTAAATACGGAATTAGGGTCATCCCAAGATGAAGTAATAGAAAGTCTAAAACATATTGAGGGAGTAGAAGAGGCCCATGGCTTATACGGCGTCTACGACCTCATAATCAAAATCAAAGCCCAAACCATTGACAAGCTAAAAGACATAATTAAATTACGAATAAGACAGATAGCCGGCGTAACCAGCTCACTAACACTTATGATAATTGACCACTAAGACAAATATATCCTTATTTTTTTCAATCTCTCGATTAAAGATTATTGGTGATTTGTTAACCAGATGGGTTTTGATCTATTATTTCTCGCATTGACGGCAAGGAGCAAGGCAAACCCAGCCGAAAAAACGCTCTTCTACGTCTCTTCAGCCATCGAAACAACCAATTTACTTGCAGATTATTTCCAGAAGTTTATTCTGTGTGAAGA
The DNA here is from genome assembly GCA_963715865.1 of Candidatus Bathyarchaeota archaeon. Taxonomy (GTDB): domain Archaea; phylum Thermoproteota; class Bathyarchaeia; order Bathyarchaeales; family Bathycorpusculaceae; genus Bathycorpusculum. Next base: position 873,927 of record OY970280.1, on the reverse strand, counting down.
AGCCTCCATTAGTCTCTTTATCTATCGCATAAAGTATGCCTAGCTTAAGCTCTTTATTTTTGCTTTTTATCTTAATTAATGCCTTAATCAAGGGTTTTTCTTTGTCTGCGAATGTTTTTATTTTTCGGCTTAAGAAGGTAATTGTCTTACTAAGTTTTGCGGTTTATCATCAATGAAGGCTTTAATGTTTTCAATGGTGGCATTAACGAGCCTCTCCAATGATTCCTTGCTGTTGAATGCGCAGTGTGGCGTTATGATAACGTTTTTGAAAGTCAAAAGAATGTGCGCGCGCAGCATCGTTGCTAACCGTTCCCTTGGAACATTATCCAAAAGGAGCTGAGCCTCTTCACGAATGAGCGCTTCTTCCTCTAAAACGTCCAAGCCAGCACCTCCAAGGTGACCGTTTAACAGTGCTTCAGTAAGGGCTTGAGTATCAATGAGTCCTCCTCTTGCAGTGTTGATTACGATGGCGCCTTTTTTCATGCGGCTGATTGTATCCTTGTTCAAAAAGTGATATGTGTCTTTGTTGAATGGCAAATGAAGGGTAACTATATCCGACTGTGACAGCAAATCCGGCCATTCCGTGTATTCAAATCCTAATGCATCTACCAAATTCCAGTTTGGAAACCTGTCAAAAGCCAAAACCTTCATTTTAAAGCCCTTGGCAATCTCAATCACTTTAGAGCCAATCCTCCCTGTCCCCAGCACGCCAAGGGTTTTGCCGTTTAAATCAAAGCCTCGAACACCTTCGCATGTAAAGTCTCCCTGACGAGTCCTCTGGTAGGAATCATGAATCATCCGTGATAGGGAAAGAATCAAAGCAAACGTGTGCTCAGCAACCGTGACCTCACCGTAAAGAGGAACATTGCAAACTAAAATTCCTCTGCTCTTGCAAGCTTGAAGGTCAATGTGATCGAAGCCTGTTGAGCGAGTAGCGATTAAACGGGCTTTAGTTAGCTTATCAATAGTACTTCTGTTTAGGTTGGAGTAAATGAACACTGAGACGACTTCAAAATCCTTAACTTGATCAACGTTTGCCCCGTTCAATGCCTCTTTAAACAGGCGAATGCCACAGTCCGCTAACCCTTCTTCAAGAAAAGACCGCTCCAGTTTTGAACCTCAAAAAAAGCACACCGTAATAACATTTAGTGTGATGTTAGTTAAATAATTTGGTAATAAAGTTAGTTTGTCGTTTAGATTTCTTAAGACTAAGTGGTTGCTATTAAGCACTTACAAGGGTTGAAAAAAAAGGAAAACCTTGATAGGTTGAACGATCTCTTTTTTGTTTACACTGGGATTAGTTTTTTGGTTTCCTTAGGCTCTTTCTTTGGCAAGACAATCTCAAGTACACCGTTGTTCAAGCTTGCTTTTGCATCGTCTGAGCGCACCTTTTCAGGCAGCTCAATTCTTCTGTAATATGTTTGAGCGGCTCTTTCTTTGCGGACATAGTTTTTCTGTTTCTCTTCTTCTGCCATAGTTTTTTTAGCGTGAATCATGATCGCGTCTTCGGCAACTTCAATTTCAACATTCTCCTTACTGAAGCCAGGCAGGTCAACAGTCAACCGGAAATCTTTTCCGCGGTCTTCTATATCAACAGATGGCATCATTGTTTGCCCGAAAGGCATCATAGGAAATCCGTGTTTCCACTGTATCCAATGCCTCATTTTTGGAGGCCCTTGCCATAAGTCATTAAATTCACGTTGGAACCTTTCCATCATCCTGTCAAAGTCTCGTTGGAAAGAGTACGGAACTATCTCTTCTTCTCGCTTTCTTATTTCACCGGCTTTCTTTTCTTTGCCGCCATAGTAGTAGTACATTTTCTTTTTTTCTTCAGTCAATTTTCCACCTCCTATAGATTAGAATTAACAGAGTGTAAGCAATCGCTTTGTTTGGGCTATTTGATGTGTGGCTTTAGGAGTTGTTCGAGGCGTTCATTGCGTTCTTCTCCTTCCTTTTCGAGTTTTAGCCCAAAATTCTTTGCATTCAGAGCAAGCTTTGGCATCTTTCTGTAACTGTTTTTTATTCGCCAGAGCATCTTGTGCTCCTGCGTTAGTTGCATTAGTAGGTTGTATGCATTATTATCTAACAAGCACTATCCACTGCCAAGTTTTGAAAAGGCTATGTCTTTGGTAATTTTTCTTAGTGTTATGAGTGTATGTTGGTGTGTTTGTGTAGCCACAAATGCTAGTATGTTCTTTTTGATGACTGCTTTTTTGGTGGATGTTGTTATGAGTCAATTTCCAGTTCTGGAATCTTGTGGCGGCGAACAAGTACCATTTCAGGTTGACGTTAACAAGGTTTTACGAACACTCTCTGATCAAGAAAGCTTCTATTTCTACAAAGCCATAGGACACGCAATTGGGGAAAAAGCGAATAGCTTGGCAGATTTTGCTAAGGCAATAGAAAAAATCGATAATCTATCGCTGGCTTTTCATTATTATCGTTGAGACTTTGAAAGATGGGCAAGAGATACACTGGAAGACTCTGTTTTGGCTTGTTAAGCATAAGGGGAAGAACCACTTTGAAAGGAGAAGCCTTAAGAGATTTTATTGTTAAACAAGTGAGAGCTCGCTTTGACGAGTTCAAAGTTAATATTCCTTAACGGATTATTATTTTGATAGAGCTTAATGAGAACTGATATTTTTAAAGAGCAAATGGAAATTCTCTCAAGGGAGCGGTCTTTTGATGAAGATTTTGTTTTGCCTGACTATCAAAGGCTTAATGTTAAGAATATTTTGCCTCAAATTGGAGCAATTTTTGGTATAACCTCTCATGGCGCGCCAAGTTTTCCTAATGATTATTTTGATGATTTACAAGACGTCAAGAAACTTGTTTTACTTATTTTGGATGGGTTGGGGTATAAGCGTTTTCTTTCTCATCTAAACAGCCATGACGGAACTTTCATGGAGTTGGCTGAGAAAGGTACTCTTAAACCTTTAACTACAGTTTTTCCCTCGACAACTTCAACTGTCTTAGCAAGCATATTCACCGGTCTGTCACCTGCGCAACATCAAATACTTGGCTATCACATGTTCTCTAAAAAATACGGCTTGGTTTTCGATACTTTGAATATGAGGCCAGTTTATGGTTACAGTGGCCAAGTTGATTTAGCTAAAGACTACTCGCAAAATATCAAGCCATGGCTACCCCGTCTGGAACAAAATGGTGTTAAAACGTTAGTTGCGACTAAAGCATCGATTGCTGGAAGCGGGTTGTCTCAGGTTATACATAAAGACCAAAAGTTGATACCTTACCTGTTGGGGTCTGACATGCTAGTGCGATCAAGGAAGGCGCTCGAACAGCAAGAGCCCGTTTTACTTGTAATGTATTATAGTGGGATTGATACTCTTGCGCATAGATATGGGCCATACTCAGAAGAGGTAACTTTTGAATTAACCTCTTTAGAACATGATATTAGGAATTTTATTAGCGGACTCTCAGCGAAGACAAAGAAGGAAACGTTAATGCTCTTGACGGCTGACCATGGAGTAGCGGAAACACGAAAAACATACTTCTTAAAGGATGCTAGTGAAGTAATGGCGCGACTGATGCTGCCTCCAGTTGGTGATAGCAGAGCAACTTTTCTTTTTTCAAAGCCAGGTCAACTCAAGTCTTTTCCAGATGCCTTCAAAAAGAACATTGAAGGGTTCAAGCTTTTTTCCTCTAATGAATTAATCGATAAGGGTGCCTTCGGGCAACCGATGGATCCTGAAGGGCTAAAGGAAAAAGTTGGAGACTTTACAGCTTTAGGCACTAGGCAAAACGCTTTGCAGTATCCTTTCTTTGAAGATGATAGGGTTCATCAACAGTTAGGAACGCATGGAGGCATGACAAGCGAAGAAATGATCATTCCCTTTTTATCGGTTAGGCTTTCCAAGCTCTGACTTAAGCCAGATTAAATCAACAGTCCATATATGCCTTCTACGGCTAACTCATCGTGAGCGGCATATCTATTTAGCAATCTCTTTCAATTGGATTAAGCGACTTTCGATTTTATTTATGATCTCCTTTCTGAGATCTTCAGCTGAAAACTCAGGGCTGATTAGCCCTATGCGTTCTGCCAATTCAGGATCACAGAAAATATATCTTATCCATCTTTGAAAATCTCCGCGCTCGAAATGGAACTTAATAGAATCAAGACTGACTGTCCGCATTTTTTGAGCTAAGTCTTGAAGGCTTGTTGCAGTTACCCCTGTATAGTTTCCAAGGGTGATATAAAAATGGAAGCCACAATCATATTTGACAACGCTCAAAGCTCTACGTGATTGGGCAACCGCAGAAGAATTAGGTCGCTGTTTTTCCTCAATATGGCTTTCAAGCATTATAAAACCATTTAAGAAACTGTTCAATGCGTCTCTATATCTATTTGTGACTGCACGTCAACAATTACAAACTTTACAAATCCTAAAAACCATCAAACGCGCTATGGTAGTTTCTTTAGGTATCTATAAACGCATGCTTTAGGGCTCAAATCTCATATAAATGAATGACCAAACTACCTTGCCCAACAGTAGAGTATATGGTAAAAGTGAAAGCGTTCAGATAACAATATTCTAAAAAAACGTCTACTCATTAAGAGTATTGAGTTTTATCGAGAAATCGGGTCATCTGAGAGTATATTTTTGGTTGGACGGTTATTCCTACTCTTGGAACCCTTCTTTCTTTTCATCTCTTAAATAGCTTGCAAACAGATGGCATTCTTCACCGATTAGCGTTTCTATGGTTGAGCCGCAGATTCCTCTTTTATTTAGACGTCTTTTTCCGAATCCTTCTGTAAAGTAGCCAAGAGCTTTATCGTTGTTCGGCAGAAATCTGGCAAGTCATCGGGAGAGCGCGAAGTCACAATGTTTCCATCAACCACGGCAGGTTCATCTAAAACCCGCATTTCTCAGATCCGTTCTAACAGAAGGCCAACTCGTAGCTGTCTTTCCTCGAACAATGTCCGCCTCAATAAGCATTTGAGGCCCATGGCAAACCGCAGCGATAATTTTTCCTTTGCTATTTGCTGCCCTTACCATTTCCACTAGGTCTCGATGGATACGCATACGGTCAGGGGCTTGACCGCCGGGAATGATCACTGCATCGTAATCATCCAAATTCACCTCATTAGGTGAAATCTCCGAAGTAAATGGCACGCCGTGTTTGCCGATGTACTCCTTCTTCGCTTTGGGCGCAACAATGTCCATCTTGTAGCCTTCTTCTCGAAATCGATAGTACGGGTAAATGAATTCTGAATCCTCTACGCCGTTTTCTACCAAAATTAACATTTTTTTCATTTGTTCCACCAGAATTAGCAAGAACATTTCCGATTTCCGCGATATAAGGGCTTGTTGGATCCGATTCGGGTCACAACAGCAACTGGCATAGTCTGAAAGGTAAGGATAAATCAGGTGTAGTTCATAATTTATCCCTGTAAGGTTTAGGTTATGACTGCGAAGATCATTGAGAATCCAGCTTACAGAGACCGCGTATCTGTATTTCGGGACAGGTTTCAGGCTGGCAAGCTTTTGGCCTACAAACTCCGAGAATACGCTGGTAACGGAAATGTAATCGTCTTGGCTGTGCCTGCCGGTGGAGTTCCAGTGGGTTATACGGTCGCGAAGGAACTCGCTGTCCCGATGGATGTGATGGTGGTTAGGAAGGTTCAAATTCCATGGAACACTGAAGCCGGATTTGGCGCGATAACGTGGGATGGCAAAATTGTCCTAAACGAAGGCCTGATTGAGCAGTTAGACCTGACAGAAGAAGAGATGGAGACGTCAATCTTGAGGACCAAGAGAAATATTCAAGAGAGGCTTAGAAAGTTCAGGGGAGATAAACCCATGCCCGACTTAAAGGACAAGGTTGTGGTACTCGTCGACGACGGGTTGGCCTCGGGCTTTACTATGCTGGCTGCCGCGAGATCTGTGAGGGAGAGAGCACCTAAAAAAATAATCGTCGCTGTGCCCACAGCTTCCTTAGGCGCTATCGAACTGCTCGCTCCCGAAGTAGATGAGATCGTGTGCCTCAACATAAGAAGCGGGCCATCATTCGCTGTCGCAAACGCCTACGTGAACTGGTACGACTTAACGGATGAAGATGTCCTAAAGATGCTGTTAGAAAAGCATAGGTAAAGACTAAATCTTCAAGTTTAGGCGAGGGTTCATACCCGTTTCGGGTAAGCCGGGTCCGGTCCACACTACACTCGCTGAATTTGAAGCTTGAGAGAAAAGACCACTTGGCAACAATAAGGTTTTGAACCCTTTTGGGTTCAAGGATCTCCAGCCCCACCATTTTGCAAATAGGTTACTTTTTGTTGCGGTTAGCTGTTGCTGGTGCTATTGATTGCTTTTAATTGTTTTTTTGGTTGCATCTTGGTTGTAGGAAAAAATCTGCGAATTTAAAAAATGCCCATCAATTTTACAATAACAACAGCTATTGAAATTGCGGCAACCAGAAATATTATTTTTCCTTTTGATTTAAATAGCGAGTTTGTTGCTGCTTCGCCTTCTTGGAATTCGTATTCTCTTATTTCTTTGGTTTTAGAATTTATCTGCACTTTAGCCGTTAACTTTTGAAACATCATTTCGACAACGTATAATTCTCCATCAAGAGCAACTTTCATTGGCAACCAATTTCCCTTGTACCCTAACCTTTTCAGGAAGTCAGTTGTCATGGCTGTTGCATTTTCGGCGTCGAACCGTGAGACCTCTGCTGGAGTAGTCGACATGAGTCTTCCTCTGAGGAATTGGCGCTTCAACATTTTAGGATTTATGAATTTAGAAACAGTATTTCCAATTAACAGAGGCTCCACTTCGAAAAAGCCTTTCACTCCAGTACTATACTAGAAGAAAAGCGGTAGTTTATGGCGACGGTATGCTTGGCAGTTGCGGTTGGGTTTCATTAAATAATTGATCAGTCTGGTTCAGAAGGTTGTTTTCAATACTTTTTATTCTGTCAAGCTGAGGCATATTATCATTATTAGCAACCTGTTGCACTATATTTACAGCGTAATTAACAACTACGCAAGCAAGCACCACAGCTGCTGTTACCAAAAGTAAACTGGTTACTGTTGTTTCCAAAGTCTTCTCCTTCCCGATACCTATTTTGTCGGAAAAACTTATAATACGTTATTCTTGTTTTCTAATTATTTCCTTTTGAGAATATGTCCAAAAAAAGACTGAATGATTGTTATTTGTGTTACTTTAGCTCTTCCGAGTAAGATTCAAGCAATCAGCAAATTTTTGGTTTTTCATTAATTTACTTATTTGCCGCTTGTTTATCTGCCGGTTGCGCAGGAGAAGCCGCAGGTGCTGCTGCTGGAGCTTCAGGTTTTTCTGGCGGCGATTGACTTTGGGGTGTGCTTGATAGGATCTGGATTTTTTCTGCCATTGGATGAAGAAGGTCTGGCGGTGGATATGGTGTATTTAGGTTGGCTGATAGCATGTAGATTGAGTTGAAGACGTGCTGGTAGATGGTGAAGAGTATTTGGGGAATTTTTGTTTTAGGGTTAACTTCTAGTTTTTTCTTGATGTCGTCTGGTTTGCCAGCCAGAGTTACGGAGCCTGTGGTGTTGTATTTAACAACGTTTGGCTTGGTGGAAATCGCCAACTCGAAGTTGAGAGTTATTTGGTTAGTGCCTTTTTTTTGTTCTTCCAGCTTTGCGTTCACATCAAAAAACAGTTCTTCTGTTGAGAGATATTCACCAGTTCGTTCAGCCTGTAAACTATTGAGACTGATGGAAACGATGACTCCGGAGACAGAATACTGTGGATTTACGGCTGATTCCCCTCTTACATCATTTCAGTTAGTTTTAATATTTAACTTTTGTATGCAGCCAGCATCTGACCACCATTAGAATGGTAAGTTAGGGTTTATGGTTTATCACAGCTATAGAATGCTGGCACAGAAAGCTCTGCCATGAACTTGAAAGCTTCATCTCCTTTATTGCTGGCTTTTGGTTTTAACACAATTTTTTTCGGAATGTCCTCTTCAATGTAAACTATGTAGTTGACGGTTGTTCCTAATCCTAAACGTGCAAGTTGTTGGACGGTTGTCTTAAATTTCTCATTTTCCTGAATTTTAGTGTTTATTTTTTCAATGGCTTCAAACAAGATTTCTGTTTGTCCTTGTTCAGTAAATGAAATAGGGATGTCGCCTGATTGAACCCAGCATGAGGCTTCTTCTTTTCCCTTGGCACCCTTTTTTCCTTTTTCTGCTGTTTCTGGAGGTTTCTTTGATTGACTGCGCAGGTTTTTTTGCAGGGCTGCTGATTTTTGGTACCATTCTTCGTTTTTGTGGGCGCCTTCGAAGTCTCGCAGTAATGTGCCTAGCCATTGGCTGTAATCTTCAAATAATGATCGATACTGTAGAGTTTGGTTTGCTAGGAATTCTGCTAATTCTTTTAGTGAGGTGAAGGTGCGAATTTCTGTTCCCAAATTTTTCACTCCGTTTTCACATTTTCAATTGACTGTTAGATTTAGATGTAGGATAAGATGGTCATTTTTGGGATAATAGGATTTGTCTATGGCAGAAATTACATACTCTTTTCAAAGTCGGTCTGAGAAAGTTTGTTATTAACATCATCTCGTGATTGGGCTGATGGAAGAGGTTCTTGTGGTTTCATGGCAAATTGCGAAAAGCAGTAATTTGAGCTAACCCCCTCGCCCTCTGTATTGAATCGTTCAAGCTGATTGTTGCTCACGATCCAACTTTTAATAGCTCAATTGGTTTGCTTTTCATTTTATACTTGCCCTGATCCACGTGAACCTCTTCCATGGGTGGACTTTTTTGGTTGCAAAGGTCTTGACTTTAGTTTGTCTGTACAGCATAAAAGTATTGTGTAGTAATACATAAGATTCTCAAACAGTATAACAAATGTTAGTGCTTTTAACGATTCCTAGCTTTCTCATAAGCATTCGCTATAGCTTCACTTGTCAGGACACCTATCACTTTTGTAGGCGTTTCCCTATCAACAACAGGTACCAGGTCAATTTTTTCTTTAGTCATAAGTTTGTATACTTCAAGAACTGCTTCATCCGGATAGGTTGAAATGTTCTTTAGGGGCATCTGCTCAACCTTCAGGTTATTACGTTGCTCTGGTGCAACCTTGATTATTTCATTCCAAATAACCACGCCTTGAAAAACGCCATCTTTCTCGACAAGTGCATCATGATATCTGGATTTGAACATAACTTCCAAGGTCTCAGCGATGGTTTGGTCAGGGTGAACCGCGCCCACCTCAGATTGCATGACATCTTTAACTCGAACACTCGCTAAAGTCGTGGAGACTATTGTTTGCTCTGCTTCTTCACTGGCACCTATGTAAACGAAGACGCCGATTATTATTAACCAAAAATTAAATAAAACTCCCACCACAGCCATCAAAATGCCAAATATTCTGCCGATATAAGCGGCGTATTTTGTAGCATCAGAAAACTTCATCCGTTCAGCCAGCAAAGCCCTGAAAACTCTGCCGCCGTCCATGGGAAAAGCTGGGATTAAGTTGAATGCGCCGAGGAACAGGTTTAGGAATCCTAAGTCAAGCAGCAGGTTTCCCGAATAAAGTATTGAGGACGAAACCGTGGATAACGGTATTTGTATTGATATGAACTGGTTTATGCCCAGAAAGGCGCCTCCAAGTATTAAGCTTGTGACTGGTCCAGCGATTGCCATTCGCCATTCTATTGAGGGGTTTTCGGGAATTTCCTCTATTTCTGACACGCCGCCGATTGGGTAAAGAATAATTTTACGAACCTTAATCCCGTAGCGTCTTGCAACAACTGAGTGCGCAAGCTCATGGAAAACTACGAAAACAAACAGGAATAGTATGAGGACAAAAGAGTAGATTTGAGGATAAAAAAGAATAAACACCGCTATTATTAACAGGATAAATGTAAGGTGCAGCTCAATTGGAATGCCCCATGCAGAGCCTATTTTAAAAGATAACTTCATAATTAAGTTGAAGGAACGTTTGCTTTTTAAATTTTCGATAAAAACAAAAGGCTATTTTGTTTGCGAATGACTGGCGTTTAGTCGCTGGCTATTTGATGCTGTAGTTGGTTCCGTATGTGCTGTCCTTGATGGTAAAATTTGCGTTTTTCCTAAACTTACTCTTAAATATAACTATATAAATTCTATTGGTAAGGTCGTAATCATGGTAGAGCAAAAGTTAAAGGTAACTTTGCTTACAGGTCGCACGATAGAGCAAGGCGTCGGCAAAGAGAAAGGAAAAAGCTCAAAAGAATATTTTGATGCCTGTTCAATGTGCTATATGGACGCAGAAGAGATGAAGAAACTCGGCGTGAAAAATAACACTAATATTTTAGTGACAACTGCTGACGGCTCGGTTGTCCTTAAAGCCGTAAAATACCCTCGCGCCGCCACCCCGGGCTTAATTTACATTCCCTATGGACCATGGGCAAACGCTGTCTGCAGCGACAAAACTACCAGCATTGGCACGCCCTCATTCAAGGGAACTCCAGCTGAAGTTGAACCAGCCCCAAGTAAACAAGTTCTGAGCTTGGAGGAACTTCTTAAAAGCGAATTTGGGAGGTAAAAAGTGTCAATAGTTAAATCTGTAACATGTCCAATATGCGGCTGCTTATGCGACGACATCGAATTAACAGTTGAAAACAATGAGGTAACCAAGGTTAAGAACGGTTGCGCCGTCTGCGAATCCAAATTTCTCGGTTACAAAGGCGAGCACAGAATCCGTACGCCACTTATCAGAAAGGATGGCAAGTTGGTTCCAGTCTCAATGGACGAAGCTGTGCATAAAGCCGCGGAAATTCTTGCTAACTCCAATTATCCAATACTGTACGGTTGGAGCTCAACTAGCTGTGAAGCCCAACGCGTCGGCGTAGAATTAACCGAAGAAGTCGGCGGCGTTCTAGATAACACATCCGTTGTATGCCACGGTCCATCTATCTTGGGGCTTCAAGAAGTAGGAATTCCAACGTGCACTTTGGGGCAGATTAGGCACCGTGCAGACCTCATAATTTATTGGGGATGTGACCCGTGGAGTGCACACCCAAGGCACCTTGAAAGGTACACCAGTTTCACGGAAGGCAGGTTTGAGAAAAGCGAATGGAAAGCATATATGCAAAAGCTAAAGGCGCAGGCTGGTCAAAAGAAAATTCAAAGCGCCATTAGAGGCGGTTTCGTGAAAGGCCAACGGTCAAAGCCTCAAGCTTGTTATATTGGCGGAGTTCCTCCTGCAATGGCAAAGGGCGGGCGCAAACTAATAGTAATCGATGTTCGGAAAAGTATGTCGGCTGAAATGGCTGATTACTTCATTCAAGTTGAGCCTAACAAGGATTATGAATTGATGCAGGCGTTAAGAGCGTTGATTCAAGACCAAGAGCTTGACGTTGACCAAGTCGCCGGTGTTCCAGTAGAATACCTCAAAGAAGTAGCTGATGCATTAGTGAATTGTGAGTTCGGCGTAATCTTCTTCGGCATGGGCTTAACGCAGACCGCTGGCAAATTCAGAAACGTAGAAGTCGCCATATCGCTGGTTCGCGATTTGAACATGCGGACAAAATTCTTAATCATGCCCATGAGAGGGCACTTCAATGTTACTGGCGCGAACGTGGTTTCTGCTTGGCAAAGCGGCTACCCATACGGCGTTGACTTCTCAATGGGTTACCCACGGTATAACCCTGGAGAAACCACCTGCATGGATGTTCTCTTGCGAGGAGAAAACGATGCCTCGTTGATTATTGCGTCTGATCCAGGCGCGAACTTTCCTAAGAGAGCCGTTGAAAACATGGTTAAGCACCCATTGATAGTTATTGACCCGCACATGAACGCTACAGCCATGCTTGGCGACGTCGTGTTTCCAGCTGCGTTTGTCGGCATAGAAGTTGAAGGAACAGCTTACCGCATGGATAACGTGCCACTTCCGCTTAAGAAAGTTGTTGAACCCCCAAAGGGAATACTTTCTGACGAGGAAATCCTGAAGAAAATTCTTGAAGAAGTCAGAGTAATAAAATCTCAAAAGACAAAGCAAAAAGTGGAGGCTACTTGAAAATGGCTGAATTGTTGATTAAAAACGGCTTCGTCTTTGACCCCTTAAATGGGATTAACGGCGAAAAAATGGATATAGCTATTAGAAACGGCAAAATCGTTGCGAAAGTGCATGAACATAGAGGTAAAACGATAGATGCTACTGGCTTAACCATAATGCCAGGTGGCATAGACATTCATACTCATATTGCTGGTGGCGAAGTAAACACTGGTCGAATCGTTCGACCTGAAGATCACGTTAAAGATGCTGTAAGCAAAACAGCCATAACTAGATCAGGTACTGGCTACTCGGTTCCATCGACTTTCATTACTGGTTATCGTTACTCAAAGATGGGTTACACTACTGTGATGAATCCGTCCATGGCGCCTCTGGAAGCTAAACATACCCATGAAGAATTAAACGACATACCCCTCTTAGACAAAGCCACTTACCCGTTGATTGGCGACTGGTGGTTTGTCCTTGAATATCTGCAGAAAGGTGACTTGGAAGGGTGCGCAAGGCATGTCGCTTGGATGCTCGACACCACTAAAGGTTATGCTATAAAAATTGTTAATCCAGGCGGATTGGAATCATGGGGTTTCGGACACAATGTTCATAGCATTGACGATCAAGTTCCAAACTTCTGCATTACCCCTAGAGAAATCATTTGTGGCTTAGCAAAGGTTAACAAAATGCTCAACCTGCCTCATTCCATTCACCTTCACACTAACAATCTTGGATTACCAGGCAACTACGTTACTACGCTGGAAACAATGAAGGCTTTAGAAAGCGTGCCTTATGAGGGCAGACCCGTTGGTCACATTACTCACTTGCAGTTTAGCAGTTTCGGAGGCGACAGCTGGGGAAACATGCGTTCTGCCGCTGAAGAAATTTCCAAGTACATTAACAATCATAGCCACATGACTTTTGACATGGGACAAGTAATCTTCACTGACACCACAACGATGACGGCTGACGGACCCTTCGAGTACACGCTCTACCAGTTAAGCGGGCACAAATGGGTTAACGGTGACGTGGAAACGGAGACAAGCGGAGGAATCATCCCATTCCATTACAAACGTAACAACGCTGTGAACGCTACACAATGGTCAATAGCCTTAGAACTCGCGCTGTTGATTGATGATCCTTGGAAAATGTTTTTGACCACTGACCACCCGAACGGTGGACCATTCATTGCTTACCCAAGAATCCTTGCTTGGCTCATGAGCAAGAATGCACGCATGGCAACGTTAAAGAGGTGCCACAAGAAAGCACAGAAAAAGAGTCTGCTACCCTCAATTAACCGTGAATTAAGCCTCTATGAGTTGGCAATAATGACTCGTGCAGGACAAGCCAAAGCTTTAGGGCTCAAAAATAAAGGTCACCTCGGCGTAGGCGCTGACGCTGACATTGCAATATATAACATTAATCCTGAAACTTCCGACATAGCCCGAAAGTACAAGACTGTGCGCAGAGCGTTCAAGCATGCGGCTTACACTATTAAGGACGGCAAAATCGTTGTTAAAGACGGCGAAGTAGTAGGGCATGTCGACGGCAGAACCATGTGGCTTGACGTGCAAACAAATGAGCCATGCAAGATTGACGAAGACATGAAGAGCAAATTCAAGCAGTACTGGACTGTTGAATATGACAATTATCCAGTGTACGATCATTACGTTAAAGTTAAAGATCCGATAACTGTGAAGGCGAACGTTTAAAATGATAACTTTAACACCGCTGAGAAAATTTACGTTTCCAGTTCAAGCTGAATGCATAAGTCCTGATGTATTTCAGGGTAAAGACACTGCTGAAATCGCAAAGTTGCCCGTTTACGAAGGAAACAAGCCGAAAAAGCTCAGCGACCTCTTTAAAATAGAAGAAGACGGCGCTGAAACTCCGAGCATAACCATCAACGGTGACGTAAGCGAAGTAAGACGGATAGGTCAAGGCATGAAAAACGGAGAAATTGTCATCAACGGCAATGCAGGAATGCACCTTGGCGAGAAAATGGTAGGCGGCAAAATCACGGTAAACGGCGATGCAGGCCAATGGACAGGCAGCGCCATGAAGAACGGTTTAATTGAAGTTCACGGAAACGCAAATGACTATTTAGCTTCACCTTACCGCGGAGCTAGCGAGGGCATGCGTGGAGGCAAAATAGTAGTAGACGGCAATGTCGGTAGCGACTCAGGCGCCTACATGCACGGCGGATTAATCAAGATAAAAGGCAGCAACACTGGCCAATTCTTAGGTTTCCACATGCGCGATGGCATTATTCACGTTGAAAAAGATGCTACGACGAGAGTCGGCACGAACATGACTGGCGGAAAAATCGTTGTTTCTGGAAAAATAGATGAAGTAATGCCCACGTTTACCATTGACAATGTTAAGCCTAAAGTCAAAATTGACGACACCGAATCAGCGGCAGGCCCATTCTACGTGTTTCTAGGCGACTTAGCTGAGCACGGCACAGGCAAAATCTTCGTCTCAAAAGCCAACAATCCGCAGCTTAAAACATACGAAAAATACCTGTAATCTCTCAGTAATGGGCAACGCTTTCAAGCGTCTGCTTATACCATACTTATTTCTGTAAAATTGCATGTGTTTAGGCTAGGCTTCTGTTTTTAGCAGTTGTGTGCCTATAATTCAGCCAAAAAACTTTAATTCTTTGGTAATGAATTGAATACTAAAGGTTTGAAATTCAAAATGAATTTCTAATCATCCACAAGCAATCTATGGGATGAGAATTGAGCGAACGTATTGAAGTGAATCCTAAAATTCTAGGCGGGAAACCAGTAATCAAAGGCACTAGGATTCCTGTGTACTTGATACTTGAACTATTATCAGCTGGCTACGATTTCAAGCGCATAATTACAGCGTACCCAACCTTGACGGAAGAGGACATTAAAGCGGCAGTTAACTACGCTGACACAAATTGTCAAGAACGAAGAAGCTTTCGAGTACGCGGTGTCTTAAACTCCGAATTTTTTAGCGGATGAAAATATTTCACCTCAAACCATAACACAGGTTTATAATGCCCAAATCCAAAAGGGAACAAACTTTATTTTTAAGTCATCCACCGTTTCTTCATTTTCATAGTCATATGTTATAACTTTACAGTTGCTTAAACCGAATGTTTTAGCTGCTTCCACAAGAGCGGAAGTCTCCCGTTTCCGAGCTTCAGATGAGGATACGTCATATGAAACCTGTAGTAATTGTGTACTCTTTCCTTTCACTATAAAGTCTATTTCCTTGCCTGATTTTAGTTTTAGATAGTAAATTGATTCTCCGATTTTTTTGTGCCTCAATAATTCTATGAAGACTGCGTTTTCGAGTGCTCTTCCTTTATCTACATCGCCGAACAACTTTGAAAGCCCTATGTCTATGACGTAGGTTTTCTGTTGTCTTGCAAACCGTTTTTTGGGGCTTTTGCTGTATTGTTCAAGTATTGCCGCAAAGAAAACTGATTTTGCATACTCTAAGAAGTTAAGAATGGTTTTCCTGCTTACTTTCAAGCCCACACTTGAAAAATAATTGTAGGCTTTGCTGGAGCTGAAGTAGACAGCGTAGTTACTTGCCAATATTCTTAGGAAAACACTTAGGTTGCCCGTTTCCCTGAGCTTGTATCTTTTTACTATGTCTCTAAAGAATATGGCGTCAAAGTAAGAAGACAAAAGTTCCATTTTCCTTCCGTCATCTTTAGTTAGAGTCACTTCTGGAAATGACCCGTATTCAAGAAATTCATCGAGCTCTTTAAGTACGAGTCCTCTCTTCGCCGAGTATTTTAAGTCTTCTTTTTCTTCCTTTATGCCCTTTGCCTTTATGAATTCCCGAAATGAAAAGGGGTAAACTATGTACGAGAGGTTTCTTCCTGCGAGAGCTGTTGCTATCTCGATGCTTAGCAATTCAGAGGATGAACCCGTGATGACAATTCGGTGCTTGTGAAGGTCGTATATTTTTCTTACCCATTTGTCCCAGTTTTCTACAATCTGTATCTCGTCTAGGAAAAGGTAGATTATACCTTGCTCTGGGGCGAATGCCATGTTATGCGCAATTAGCAGTTTATCTAAGTCTGTAGCTTTTGCGCCCATTAACCGCTCATTTTCAAAATTTACATAAATTATGTTATCCTTTTTTACTCCATTATTTAGGAGGTCTGTTATGCATTGGAAGATTAGGCTTGTCTTTCCTGACCTTCTGACTCCAGCAACTGTGATTATTTTGTCAGCGTTTATATCTATGTCGATTTCTCGTCTAACCGTTGTGGGAATTTCTAAATTTTTCCAAAGGTTCATTATGTATCGGAAGTCTTCGATTGTTGCCATGCTCGTTTACTATAGTAAACGAAAATATAAGAATTGCGTTTACTATACTAAACGAAATCGCATCCCAAATAGTCAAAACGGCGCTTTAAGCATTAGTAGCAAGAGCCTTCTGTCTCTCTCACACCCTACCCCTCGGTCCACTGTATGACCCAAATAGGCTCCTGTATCTTGTAAACTGTAAATGCACTTTTTGGTTTTTTTTGCGCTTGTAGGTTTTAAGGAAATGCAAATTCGTTATTTTCCAAATAGAAGCCATAGTATGGTTATTAAGACCGACAAAACTGAAATCGCTAAAGCAAAATAAGCTATTCTTACTGTCGTTGTGTTTAATTTGGATTGAAAGTATAAGTTACTTCTTTCAACTTTACCTCTAAGTTGGCTTGCCTCCATTTTAAGGCTCTTACCAAATTCTTCAATACTATAAACACGGAATAATTCGGACAATTCAGCATATTTGTTAAGACCTTTCGCTTTACAGATATTCTCGTAATGCGTCAGGTAGAACGCTATTCTTTCGATGCCTCCCAATGCATCATCAATCCTATTCAAACGAACCATAATTCTCTTCAACTGCTCGAAATCCAGACTGCCAGTTTGATAAAGCTTAATATCAATTCGGTCTTCCAATTTTTCCGAGGGTTGAACAGCGTCAGGACCTTTTAATTTTGAACCAAACCAATGTTCTATAGCGTCTTCAAACAAGGTAGAAAGTGTCGTAAATGACAATGAAAGAGTCTTAAGAAGAGTTTCGTCAATCTCTTCACTTTTTTTGAGAAAAATAAGCTTATTGTCCTCAAAAATAATTTTGCATATTTCTGCAAGCTTATTCATAGCATTTTGCATTGAATATTGTTCTTCTTCTCGCTGTTTTTTCATTTGATTATTGATTTTCCTCGTCTATTTCTATGAGCCATTTTTATCTTGGTAGCAGAATTGAGTTTTTTAGCGTTTAAGTTTTTGCATCGCTCAATTTAAAAGTCAAAACACAAAAAGTGGTAGGGACTAAAATCTTATAGCATTAGTAAAACATATAGAAGTAAAATCTTCAAACTAAGAACGGATGAGTATGGATATAACAATCATAATTACCATTGTGTTTAGCACGCTTGCCTTCGTAATTTCTATTATCAGCTTAGTGTATACGAGCCAACAAGCAAAAAGCTCAAATGAACAAGTTAGATTACTAAAAGAAGAATCAGAAAAGAAAAAAACGCTTGCGACCGCCTCGAAAGCAATTATTCAGGCTATTGATGAAGTCAAAAAAACAGCTAAAGTGGGTATTCTAAGTCCATTAGACCTTTCGAGAGATGATGTGTTAACGTACCTCCATGACAACCCAAAGGATGTAGGTATAAGTCTAACCATTACACCTGTAAAAATTCAGGTTATAGCGGATGGAAAATTTGTAACAGTAAAACATTCACAAGACCTCATTGATATATTAATGGAAAGTGTGAAAACATCAGCAGTTGGCGGAAACTTCAATTTCTATGTACTTCCGCATATTTTTAAGAACGAGCATATCGAACTAGGAGATTTACTCTATGAGATTAGGGCATATTATATTGCTTATGATTTCTTGAAAGAACATAAAGAGGTTATACGTTCATGCGATAATGCAATAATTGATGATTTCAAAGTCATTTTAGACCAGATAATTGAGGCTCTTATGCTTTCAATGTCTAAGGAACACCTATTGAAGTTCGATTCAAAGGATAAGTCAACTGATATCTTGAAAAAACTTAATGAAGGCATAATTGACATGAAATTGATACGGATGTTAGAAGACCTTTTAAAGAAAATGTGTGATGACAGACTAGTTCCAGTTCAAAAAAAATTGTTCGAGATGGCTTTACAGTAAATTAAGCAGTATGAAAAAACTAAGCAGCCCTCTTTATGCGTTAGTTTTTAGTCTTTGCGCTTTTTTGCATCGCTAAGTTGCTTGACTGAATTGTAATAGAAAAGTTGAAAAAGCAAACCAATCTATAAGATTTGACAGGTTAAAATGCCCTATATTATTCGAAAGAAAATTGAAGGAACTGATAACAATCCACTCATGCTTCAGCTTAACATAGATGATGAAAGAATCGCCAAATATTATGAACTTGATACTGGAATCGAGACGTACCTTAGAAGTACTCTAACTATATTGGTGGATGAAAACTGCTGTGTTAAGCGTGTTATAAATAAACCGTTTGATTTTCGAGTAGTTTCAAAGGGATGGTATACTGGCAACGGTAATGATGTAACTTACCTAAG
This sequence comes from Candidatus Bathyarchaeota archaeon, assembly GCA_963715865.1. GTDB lineage: Archaea > Thermoproteota > Bathyarchaeia > Bathyarchaeales > Bathycorpusculaceae > Bathycorpusculum. Next base: position 855,354 of record OY970280.1, on the reverse strand, counting down.
ACGGTTATTACTTCCACCCAATTTTGTTAGAGACTATGCAATAAAAGCAAATATGGGGCTTGAATTAGAGATAGATGAATTAGTTTACAAGAGCTTTCAAGGCACAAGTCCACCACAACTATGTTCTGAGGCTAACAAAATTTTTTCTGAGGAAAGGGTTGAAGGCTCAAAGGATTTTGAAATAAAAGGTACTAGTGGAGAGCCACTACATAATTCTGAATTATTAATAGATATCATGTTTAACGATAAGGTCTATGATGACCTTAAATTTGAGATAAACACCACCTTCCGTGTAGGGCTATATACTGCCACTATGGTGTTAGTTAGAAAATTATTTGAGAGATTAATAATTGATTTACTTAGGCAAAAGTACGGTATGGCTCGAAAGGAGCTTTTTTATTCCGATGGATTTCTTAATTTGAGTACACTTATTCCTAATTTGAGGGATAAATTAGACGATTTCAAGCCTTACGATTTCTTCAAATTAGAGAAAGAGAAAGAATCATTTGTTAATTTCTTATTTGACGTAAAAGAAGAAGGAAATGCAGGTGCACACTCTATTGAACCCTGCTTAGACTACAACGAAATCAAAGAATTGAAGCCTTCAATCAATAAGTATAGTGACCTATTAGTTAGAATGTATCGAAAGGTAAAGGAAATACCAAACTGAGGATGCAAAAAAAGTCTTAGTGTTTGCTCTTTGCGCTTTTTTGCCTAGTTTTTACTTTCAATAAAGCCCCTACTGTGCTAAAACATCGTTTCTTCACTTGTTTTATAAAACGTTTAATCCTCTAAAACTACCATTTTTGTTTTAACTCGACCTTGCGATTCTTGCGGAAAGTTCATAGGCGCTGGCTTCAATATGCTCAAAATGCCAAATTTACTTTTGCTATACATGCTGGATTGAGCTAATGTACTTGCATAAGCTTTTCTGTCCTATGTGCGGTGGCAAACTGCTAATTCCCTAATTCAATTTTTAAAGGTTTGAAACCTCATTATACATAATTTGGGTAGCCGAATGCCTTATCAACAGCGCTGAGTTCAAAACACAACAGCACAAGAGGACAGAGTTATGCGTCAAGTTGACATTGTAAAAATTGACCTCTCAACTGGAAAAGCTGAAAGAAAACTTGATTTTGTTGCTGAAGAGAGTCCTCTTCACCTTTTTGTTGATACTGCTTTTTGGGTAACCATTCTTTGCACGCCAACCAACATCAGGGAGCTGGCAGTCGGGCACCTGCTTTCCGAGGGCATATTGAAGTCAATCGATGAAATCGAGGAGGTAACCCTAAAAGAAGCGGAAAACGCCTGCTACGTTAAACTTAAACCAAGCGTTAACGTTGATGACCGCATTAGCCTGTCAAGGCTTCATGCTCGCGTTATTACGTCAGCCTGCGGCGGCGGCTCACCCTACCAATACGCAGGCAAAAACCCTAAGGTTGAATCAAACCTAAAAGTTAACGCCAAGGTCATTTTTGACAGCGTTAACCAGCTGAACTTCAAAGCTGAAGGTTTCAGGCAAACAGGCGGGCTTCACGTTGCCGCAATCTACAAGGGCGACGGCTCATTGGTTGCGTTGGCTGAAGACGTAGGCAGACACAACGCCGTTGACAAAGTGATTGGGATGGCTGCGTTGAACAGGGTTGATTTTGGCATGTGCTTTTTGGCTTTGAGCGGGCGCATGTCTGGTGATGTGGCTTTCAAGGCTGCTAAGGTTGGTTTGCCCATTGTTGCTTCGCTGGCAGCGGCACTTTCTTCGGGTATAGCGATGGCTGAAGCATCGAATTTGACTTTGGCTGGGTTTGTACGTGGAAAACGCCTGAACGTTTACACTGTGCCAGAAAGAATAATCATTTAATTATGTTCAAGCTTTTAACATGTGATTCGCACCATGACTTGTCAGCTTTTGCCCGTTCAGCCAATAAGTAACAGCGGTTATGCTCGTACATTTCAGCTTCCAACCCGTAGTTACTCGCGGCTTTTAAGAGTGCGCCTTTACCAAGGTTGATGAATTCAAGCTTACTCTGCTGCTTAGACAAGCATAGGCAACATTTTCCTTCATTCTCTCGGCTCAAGGCAGCCCAAAAAAACGAGTTTTCCTTCTCCAAATTAACGGCGCAAGCTGAAAATAATTTTGCGGCTTCCAAAAAATCAGTATTATCTCGCTCCAAAGACGCTTTCTGAAGACGTTGTAACTCTCCAATAGGCAGAGTTCCAAGGTTTAACCGCAGATTCTCAATAACTGAACCTTGACCTTGGCGGGGTTGCAACCGACTTAAATCTTCTTGAGAGTTAATGTTTACAAAACTCTTCAGTTCTGGGTCCAAAGCTTTAATTTCGCCTAACGGAGAAACAAGCAAGACGTGTAAAGCGCCTCTTATAATATCGTCAGGATGAGAGCGACCTAATAGGCAAAGTGCACTGGCTATTTCTATAGTGCTCGACCGCTCAAGAACCATAAGAAGCGTTTCAAGCCTACCGTTAGGCCACATTGGAACAGCAACATAGGAACCTTTGATTTCGTTAAATAAGTAGTCAGCAACTTTTCCACTAAGCAAAGGCATGTCACAGGGAACCGTAAGGCAATAATCTGCATCGACAGATTTTAGCCCAGTTAAAATTGCCACGAGAGGTCCGTTTAGATGATCGATTTTTATGTCGGTAATTATTCTGGCGTTTTCAACGTGATACTTTGCTAAAACATTTTTATATTGTGGTTTTCGGTTTTCATTTTCATTTACTACAATTAATGTTTCATCAACAACATCTTGGGCATTCTCAATAGCATGGACTAGAAGAGGCTTTCCATAAAGCTCAGCCAGAGCCTTATCTTGCCATTTTCCCTGAGTGGTCTGGAATCTTTGGGCTTTTCCTCCAGCTAGGATGATTGCTGCTCGTCTAGTCATTCAACTACCTTGTTTAGTAGAAAAATAAAGGCAGTTTATCTAATTTTCCTGATGATGCTTAATTTCCTCTTGGCGCTAAATGGTTTTTTACAAGTTCTAGAAGCTGGGCTCCTTCGTCAGGTAAATTAATGAAGGGGATTTCGCTTGTGGGAGGTTTATTTTTAGCAATCAAACCTGTTATTGCTAATATTGGCGGAACAGTTTCCTTCAGCGTCCTATTTAGGTCGTCAGGGTTCTTTGCGGTTATAACCTTAACGATGTCTGGTCTCTTTGAAATGGAACTGTGGAATCCTTCAATGAAAATAATGTCCAGTTTTTCGCTTTCTAATAGTTTAACTACTTTATCCAAATCATTGAGGGAGGCATTTGTTTTTTTTATTATTGCTATTTCCTCGGGTGAGATAGCTACTGTTACTTTGGAGCCCGCCTTGCTGAATCTCCACGTGTTGCTACCTTCCCTATCAATGGTGAAGTTTTCGCGGTGAATATGTTTTATTGCGCCGACCCTGTAGCCCTCGCTGGTCAGGTGTGAAATTAAATACTCAAGTGTGGTAGTTTTGCCTGAACCGCTTACGCCAACAGCCGCGAAGACTAAAACCAACTTGCCTGTCTCCTTGTCTTAGAATCACTGGGTTTGCTTTAATAAACAACGCGATTATGATCATTTTTCTCTGAACTTTAAAAAGTAAACCACTCCACCAACCGCAAAAGCAGCAACAAGCCCAGCAATAATAAAAAGAGAATACTTAACGTAAATTGGCGGCTCGGTCACCGTTACCGTTAACTCTTGGCTATCGCACCTGTAAGACGTTTGGGTTTCAGGCGAAGTTGCACTAACAGCCCAAAGTCCAGAAGAGCCCGGTTTGAAAGTTGCAACAAAAGTACCATTACTGTTCACAGTGCAATTTACCGTTTGGGTGGAGTTGATGCTGCTGAACTGCACATTAACTCTAGAATAATTATCGTTTGGAGTCAGAACTCCAGCAATTGTGATGTTTTCGCCAAGGCCTATTTTTTCTTCAACTGCAGTAATGTTAAGAGTTGACGGCGCCTTTACAGTATAGTTGCCTGCTGCTTTCAAGCTATTTTTTAGAACGTCAATTGCTTGAATTTTATATTGCACTAATGACCCTGCATTTTGGCCTGGAATCGTAGCATTGCATGTTTGGTTGCTGACTTCCATATCAACGGTATTAATATCTGTCCAATTATTGGTAGTGTATGACAGTTGAGCCGTCTCCAAATTAGTGTTGTTTGAGGTGAAGGCGAGTTCAGTTTGATTTTCAGGAATGACTCTTCTTGGAATAGTTAAGGGTATCAAGGAAGCATTTTCAAAATGAGTCTTCAACATGAACTCTATATTCCCTGAACCTACTTCACCGATGAGCGCTAAATGATAGAGATTTGTTCCATTATTCTTAGGCGACGTGTAATTTAGAAACATCGCTTGACCCATATGTTCACAGCTTGCGTAGGCTACACCTCTGTAGGCTTCGCTTTCAAAGTTGTAGCCGCCGACAGGACTGCTTAAGTTGCCGTACAAGCCTGGTTCCCAAGGCAGTGGATAAGAGTTTAAGCTTGAAGAATTAGCGTTATTCATCAAGTAAAGCCTAGCTTCATACATGTCGAGCGTTTCTGGAACTTTTATGTACAATTCAACATATGACGCGTTAGTTACGAACTCGTACGCCCAGTTTGTGTAGAAACTTGAATTATTATCAATTGTGCCTTCGACGTAACTCGTGTACCATTTGTCGCATTCAAGATTTTCAATTATCATAAAAGTCGCCTGCTGAGCACCTGCGCTATCAACTGGATTATTCACTATAACAAACGAGTAGTTGCCTGACTGCACCGGCGTAAAAAGCGCGTCATCAGTTGTTGTACCTAAGTGTTCTGGAAGACCAGCTGATTCAGTGTGTGAACTCTCCAAGTTTCCCTGTGGGTCATAGACGTAGATGTTGTAGTCTGTTTTTGCCGCGGATGAGGTATTTATCCATGCTCCATAACAGTAAATGTGGTAGTTATGGCCCTCTTGTAGAGGGCAGATGATGGTCCAGTTTTGGCCGATTTGTATTTGAGAATTGTTAATTAGCACTGGGAAGATTGGTTTTTCAATGTAAGTGTAGTTTCCTTGAGGTGAGTTGACGTAGTTGTGTACGTAGTTGGTGTATTCTGAAGTGGTAGTTAATTGGATGCTGAAGGCTGTAGCCATGAATAAGGGACTGATTATTAACACTACTATTGTAACCAGTGATAGGGTTTTTGTGTGGGGGTTGATTTTCAGATGCATGGCTACCAGCCTGCAAGCGCTATATATTCGGGTGGTGGACAATATTGGTTATGAAGGCTGAATCTATATTTTTAGAATAGAATTGGATTCAAAATGATTCTATGCTCTAAAAGCAAATTATCCGTAGAAACTTTTGCTTTTAGCCAGATTTTCATGTGTTCTATTAGCCCAACATAGGCCCTTGAAAATTAAAGGTGTTCAAGGGCATTTATTGGTAATTCATATTTTAGAGTTGGCTTTGTCTTCCTTAGTTGTAAGCATTATATTGTGTATTAAATCTCGCTACAGAAGACATTTATAAGAAAAACCCGTACTGCTATTTCAAAGATAAGGGACATGTCGAACATGAAAACAACCCCAAAGCTTCCAGCAACTCATCAAATCATCCCCGAAAGCAGGAGGTGAAAAATACATTGAATTACAGTTCTTTCCATAAATTATTAAAAAACAAGTATGCTCTCAGCACGGTCGTAACAACGCTCATTATCCTAGTCATCTCAGTGCTACTGGCAAGCGTAGTCACCTACTTCGCCATAAACGTCGTCAGCACAAGAGTCCAAGAAGAAAGCCTTTCCATGACCAGCTCTCACGTATGGCTCAACCCTGCAGCCGCTCCAGGAGACCCGACCTACTCGATGGCTTCAGTAAGGGTCGTTAACACTGGCGGTAGAGACGTCGTCATCAATAAGATAGCCGTAAGAGGCCAAGACTGCCCGTGGACATCTGGGTTAGAAGCACTGGATACGCAATTCATAGTCTATTCGATAACAAACCAACCTGTATCCACAGACATGTACTTCCAGAAAGGTATGTTAGCCGAAACCGCCCCAGCCGGAACGCCACCCGTGAAACCAACGCAGTCCTTATCTCTAAATCCTGACGACGCAGTACCCGGAACTCCATATACGTTCAATTACGCCGCAACAGACCTGGTTCTAAGATCAGGCTACACAATGCTAATTTACGTGATAAACCCTGACAGCATCACCATAAACGACATCGGCTTAACCGTAAGCCTAACGCTCTACACGGCGCAAGCAATGTACTACGTAGAATCCAACGTTCAAGCATACGCTCCAGTAACTCCAGCAGTCTAGGCCCGTAAAAGGGTAAAGTTAAACAAACTCCGATCCTTTCTTTTTTGTTTCTTTTTTGTTAGGTGTCGTTTTTCGTACGCACAAGTTTACTTATCTTAAATTTGTTGATTGGTTTTTCAGTGAATTAAGAATGAAAATGAAGAATATACTGAAGAATCGTTTGGCTCTAAGTACAGTCGTTACTACGCTGATTATTCTGGTGGTTTCAGTGCTTCTCGCAGGCGTCGTTACTTACTTTGCTATCAACGTTACCAGCACCCGCGTTCAAGAAGAAAGCCTACAATTAACAAAACTACACGTATGGTACGATTCAGCTAATAGTAGAGGTGAAGCGGCATTTTTGATGATTAACACTGGCGGTCGAGACGTAGTTATAAATAAAATCACTGTTCGAGGACAAGCAGCAGCTTGGGATGGTGCAACAGTCTTTGCTGGTGTCGCAACTCATACCGTAAGTGAAGACCTTGCATACATAGATTCCGATGCTCCTGCATCTGCCCTCGCTGTAGACGGTACCTCAGGTCATAATGTCGCATTGACACCAGCTTCAGGCGACATAACGTTGCAATCAGGCGCTAGCATGGTTGTTTACATTGTAGGCCCAGATAGCGTCACCATTAATGACATAGGCTTAACTGTTGGAATAACTGTGTTCACTTCGCAAGCGATGTACTACCAAGAAGCCAACGTCCAAGCAAGCTGATAATAGCAGAAGGCAGCGGTCAATAAAAGCTCATTAAAACCCCCCACAAAAATCCCCCTCTCTTCTTTTTTTCTTTTTGAAAAAATAAGTTTTTTCGTTTAAGAAAATAAATTATTATTTTTTTGGCTTGGTTCTTGTTTATGTGTATTTTTTTGTATGCACAAGTTTACTTATCTAAAATTTGCTGATTGGTTTTTCAGTGAAACAAAAAATGAAAATGAAGAATATACTGAAGAATCGTTTGGCTCTAAGTACAGTCGTTACTACGCTGATTATTCTGGTGGTTTCAGTGCTTCTCGCAGGCGTCGTTACTTACTTTGCTATCAACGTTACCAGCACCCGAGTTCAAGAAGAAAGCTTAACCATGCAAATGCTACACGTATGGTGTCCACAATCCGCAAGCGCAATCGATGGTCAATATCCCGCTGAGGCGGCTTTTGTAATCATTAACACTGGTGGTCGAGACGTAGTTATAAATAAAATCACTGTTCGAGGACAAGCATCACCCTGGGCTCAGGTCTATTCTGCTGTTGGCTCAGTAACTGCTGACCTCGTATACGTACCGGGAACAGATGGAACAACCAACAATGCCGTTGCTATTTTAACAACTGCAGATACTATAAAAACGGGTATGACATTGGCAGTAGCTTCAGGCGACGTAACATTGAAATCAGGCGATAGCATGGTTGTTTACGTTGTAGGCCCAGATAGCGTCACCATTAATGACATAGGCTTAACTGTTGGAATAACGGTGTTCACTTCGCAAGCGATGTACTATCAAGAGGCAAACGTCCAAGCGTACGTAGCACCAGCATAAGCAAAGGGCTAGAATAAAGTAACCTAAGAGTTATCTACCCCAAACAACCCTCACCCTCTTTCTTTTTTATTTTTAAAAATAAATTTTCGCTAAATTCAAAAAGGCTGATTTTGTGCTTATCCAATTTTTACGTAGAATCCTGCAAGTAATACGTAAATTGTTTATACACACAAACGGCTTAATCCATTCTTCCAGCTCTTCTATAGTAATGCATACATACGAGAGGATGTAATTGGCCGCAGTCTTGCATAATCGACTCTTCAGAGGGTTTGTTCGATCTAAAGTTGCTTTAGCTTTACCCGTTACATTCTTGATACTTTTAGTGTCGACGCTAGGCATCATTTCAGTTACCTATTACTTTTCAGTTGAAAGACTCAATACGCAAAGCGAAACTCTCAAAGTTTCCACAGCCAAACAAAACTTTCTATCTCTGGACGATGTTATTCTTTCAACTTTATGGCAGCCTGGCTCCTCAGCTACGTTTGACTTGACTGATTCAGGCGGATTAACAAACATTCAGCCAACCAGCAATGTTCTAACAATCAGCATCAATGACAACTCAAGCATTGAAGAACCTATCTTTAACTCATCGGTAGGCGAAGTCACATATGAACTTCCATATTTAGGCTCATTAGCAACTGGACTTTACCTAAAAGGCGACAGCCAAACAATAACCAATCAAAGCGGCTCCTCACTAAGTCAGCTTTATGTAGCAAACGGCAACCAAGGGCCTGAAATCCAGTTGAGGTATCGGCCAACAGTGTCATATGCGACTGCAGGATTGGAAAACGGTAAAGCCGTCACCGAAATTCGCATCTACATAGTTAACTTGAACTCTTCAGACACCATAGCATTACACGGCGAGCTTCCCCTAAAAATTTCCTGCACAAGCACACAATTAACCACTGAAACTTACCAAGTTTCCTATCAACCTGAAAACTTAGCGATAACTTCACAATTGGATGGCGCTAACGGAAGCGTTTCAGTTCCGATTTCAAGCACACCTGAAGGCGCAATAATCAACATAGAGACCGTCATTTCCAACATATCAATCGAGAGGTGGATTAGGTAAAATGCCGTCGATAATTCCAAGCTACGTGTACTCACTGTTTGCAGCCCTTATCGTTGGCGCAATCATAGTTTCCAGCTGCAGCCTTTCAATGGTAAACATAAAAAATGAAGCAGAAAACCAACAGTTAACAAACATTGATGAGTATGTAGCAACACAAAGCCTAACCCTTCTAGCACATGCATCCGAAAACAACCAAAATACCACTCAATTTCTGGATATTCCTTCACAAATCGGAAATCAAATTTACTGGATTCGAATAGCGAACGACTCGTCTGGTGCATGGGTTGAATCAGGCTTTGGAACAACCGTTAATCCAAGCTACCCTCGCCTTTACATACCTGCCCAAATTGATGCTTCAGGGTCTTTCATTAGCTGTTCTGGCAGGGCTTTTCTGCAATGCCACTCCGAGAACCAAACTGTTACTTTAACATTAACCAGTGAGTGATTAAGATGAAAATCGGCAAAAAGAAACAAGAAGAAACCCAAGAAAAAGAAAAAACCTCAGACGAGGAACTGATAGCCTACTTAGGCATTCAGGGCTACCAGGTACCTGAAGGTTACACACAAATCGAGAGTTACCCCCTCAATCCACCGTTCTCTTATGCTTGGATATTCCAAGACGACTCTGAAGGAAGTTTCTTCTACGTTGTTGACGAACTTCCCATGTCAAGAGAAGAGCGAGAATCCTACAAACAACTAAAAAACATCCTCGAATACGAACTGAAAGCCCCCAGAATAGACGAAACCTTAGTCGATTCATTCCATAGGCAGCTTCCAGCCATACTAGAAGAGCACCAAAAAGCTCTTGAAGGAACCAATCAAGTGGGTCTAAGAAAAATCATTTACTACCTTGAAAAAGACTTAATCGGATACGGAAAAATCGAAGGACTCATAAACGATCCGTTAATAGAAGATATAAGTTGTTTAGGCACAAACAAGCCCATATACATTTACCATAGAAAATACGCTAACGCACGAACCAACATTATCTTTACTGATGAGGAAGAATTAGACGATTTCATAACACGAGTTGTACACAGACAAGGCAAACACGTAAGCATAGCCCACCCGATAGTAGACGTAACCCTTCCAGGAAAACACAGACTTGCAATATCTTTCGGAAAAGAAACAACCCCTGCCGGAACAAGCTTCACTATAAGAAAATTCAAAGAAGATCCACTAACTATCGTTGACTTGATAATAAACGAAACCATCGACGAGTCAATTGGCGCTTTCCTCTGGATGCTAATGGAAAACAAAATGTCAGTTATGATTGTAGGACCAACAGGCGCAGGAAAAACAACCGCATTGAACGCTATTGCTTGCCTAGTTCGACCAGACTTTAAAATGATTTCAGTTGAAGAAGTTCAAGAGATTAATCTTCCCCAAGAAAACTGGGTGTCAACCGTTGCACGAATAGGATTCGGAGGAGACAGTGAAGGCGAAGTCACACTCTTCGACCTAATAAAGTCAGCAGTGAGACACAGACCAGCATTGATCCTTGTCGGCGAAATCAGGGGCGAGGAAGCATACGTTCTATTCCAAGCCTTAGCCACAGGCCACGGTGGATTATGCACAATGCACGCTGATGACGTGGAAACAGTCATTAAAAGGCTAACACAGCCACCCATGAACATTCCACAAACCATATTGTCACTGATGAATTGCGTAATAGTTGTTAAGCAAGTCAAAACCTCAAATATCAACCCGCAAGAACGAAAAATGTCATCCAGAAAATTTGTTAAAGTCGCTGAAATCGATAATAACGGCGTTCCCCACGAAGTTTTCAATTGGAACTTGTCCTCAGACACTTTCGAACAAAACCTGGACAAAAGCTACTTACTATCCAAAATAGCCCAAAACCTTGATGCTCCATTGAGCGTTGTTCAAGAAGAGTTTGAGCGAAGAAAACAAATTATGCTGAAGATGGTTGAGAAAAACCTTCGTGACTTCAGAAGCGTCCACAAAGCATTAAACAGTTCACTTAATCTTGCGGAATTAGCCGCCAAAGAAGCTTCAAAGGAGCAATAACAAATGAAAGCTCCTGGCGGTTTCCTCGGCAAAATTTTCGGTTTACTTTCTAAGGCTACTAGTGAAGAAAAAGAGAAAACTGAGCAGGAACTGCCATTCGCTGTAATGATTTTTACGCTTATGGCTGCAAGCGGAATCTCGCCCTACGATAGCTGGAAAAAAATGCGAAAACTTACTTTCCTTCCAACATTCAAACAAGAAGCAGACGAAGTCGTTCGACAGGTTGAAGTTTTAGGCAAAGACCCCTTAACCGTAATGCAACAGCGCTCAGAAAACACGAACTCCAAGCTATACAGAAACTTTCTTGGCGGCTTTGTTTCTTCAATTAGAAGCGGCGGAAAACTGGTTGATTACATGAAAAGCCAGTTGAAAGCAATCTTTGAACTGAGATACATTAACCTGAACCGGTCAATTGAGCGAATCGCTACTTTGGTTGAAGCCTACTCGGTCATGCTAATCGTAGTGTTGTGCTCGTACATTCTTTTTGTTGTTTTCGCATCGACAAGCGTTATGCAGCTGCTTTCAAGCAGTTCTGTCTCTATTTCGCCCACAACGTCTTACCTAATAGCGTTTATCCTTATGCCTGTGATGTCAGGCATCTTCATTTTGATAGCGCATAACATGCAAAGAAGCGCTTTCCCCGACCTAAAAGACCTCTACAAAAAAGCCTTATTCTTCATAGCCCCAGCATTCGCCATAATAGCTGTCTTCTCAATGGTTCCTTCGCTGTCAAAAGCGTTAAATCCAGTGGGGTTACCTGAAATCACCACCATATGTTTAGTTGCTGCTTCACTGCCGATTGCTATCCAATATTGGCGCATTGCCAGAATTAACTACAACGCAGAAGAATCAATTCCCAGCTTCATCCGAGACATAACCGAATCACAAAAAACTGGGCTTTCACCAGAAAAAAGCATAGTGCAAGCTACAAAACGCAAAGATTACGGACCATTCTCCAAATTTTTAGATTTAATCCGCAGCCAAATCGAATGGGGCATACCCTTAAGAAAAACTTTTGATAACCTACGCAAGGAAATTCGGAGCTGGTTTGTCATAGTTAACTTTGCCATGATGGTGGAAACCATTGAAATCGGCGGCAACTCAATCCAATCGCTAGAGATACTTTCCGAATACAGTGAAAAAGAACGCGAATTACAAGTCAATCGGCGTGAACTCTTGAAGCCTTACATACTTCTCGCTTTCATCTGGAGCGCATTAATCGCTGTCACAACCACAATAGTAGCCTTAACCTCGTCCATGATGACAACCATTGTCAGCACAGACCTCTCGGCAGTCGCTTCAATAGCCATGCAAGACCAACTTAGAACCTTCTCTGTGGGCATAATCATTCAATGCTGGATCTCAGGGTTCTTCATCGGAAAAATCAGCGAAGGCAACTTCGGCGCCGGATTCAAGCATTCAGCTTTGCTGGCAACAACTGCGTACGTATCTTTGATTGTCTCTCAAATACTTCTTACAGGCGCTTTCGGAATGAAAATAACCACCTAAAAGGAGGAGCAATCCTTTGCCATCAGCCTCTTTGGATACCTTCTTCGCATGCACAATCATAGTAGCCGCAGCTTTGATAGCAACCGCTTTTCTATGCTCAACAATGCAAACCAGAATAACCAGCACACAAGACATTAACAAAGAAAGTTACCTCAAAGCCATAGCCGACCACCTCATAACAAACTCTGGAGCCCCCATCAACTGGGGGTCCAGCAGCAGTGTTCCCGCTGACTTCGGTTTAGCAACAAGCCCCTCCACAATCCCCTATGAACTAGACATAGATAAAATCAGCAGGTTGAACAATCTAAACAACTACTCATTATCCTACGGTGACATGGCCAACGCCGCTAAGCTAAACAATTTAGCTTTGGGCATAATGGTTTCTCAAGTTATGTCCATAAATATTGAGCAACTTAGCAACAGCACGATAGTAGGCAGCGAAGTATCTTTTACCTTTGGAATTTCAACCAGCATTGATTCCGAACCCACAAGCGCAAACCTACACTGCTATGTTGTAGCAAACAACTATCTGAGCGACATAACCAACAGCACTTCAAACGTTGGAGTTGGCTACGTTACCGTTCAAATCCCAAGCGCAGCAACTGGCAACGCTATGCTCATTGTGTTCGCAAGAGCCTCTTTTGACGACAGGATAACCTCATATGCAATCTACAATTTCCTTAATTCCACGCAGGAATCAGCACCGAGCAATGGCATTTTAGTTTTAAGTCCGCTTAATTACACGCTAAGTTTCACATCAAATTCGTCTGGCTTAATGGTTCAAAAAGGCTACGTCTTCTCTTACTCGTATCAGCAGAATCTCACTTACATGCAAGGCGCCACTCAATGCCCAATTCCAGAGATAATTGACAAAAGCCCCTTAATTATGGTTATCTGCGGTCTCAATAACGGCACGTATTTTCAAGAATGGATCGCTTATCCTCAAATTCCATTGAGAGCAGGTTCAAACTTTGAGGGTTCAGAACAAAACATCTTCAGCTACGTCGTTACAATAAACGATGTACTCTATAGGCTTGATGTAAGTTTGGGAGACGTGGTTTCGTGAGACTGCTAAAAGACAAGAAAGGGCAAGTGCGCATAATAGAAGCATTTTTAGCCTCAGTCCTGTTGATGTCATGTCTAACGCTTATTCCTGCGCAGTCAAGCTTGAAGGATTCAACAGAAAATCTTGTTTCAACAGCTCAAAACATTCTGTTAAGTTTAGACAGCAACGGACACTTGGCAAACCTGGTCGATAACCGAAATTGGACAGCGCTTAAGGACTGTGTTGAATCTGCTCTTCCGCTTACAGTCTGGTTTAACTTAACAGTATTCGACAGAGACATGAATAGCATAAACGACTTTCCCATCTGCAACGCTGGCGCCGTAAGTGACAAAATCGTTTCAATGGACTATTTATGCGCAAGCCAAAACAGCACATACACAATCTACATCCTGCGGCTGCAATTGTCACTGGTGGATTAACATGAAAAAACGCGACCTAAAACGCGACAACTCAGGTCAAGTGCTTGTAATCACAGCTTTACTGGTAGCGTTGCTTTTACTATCCACTGCCATCTACATTATTGAAACTGAAAAAGAAGTACCGACAATCGGAACCGACGAAAACAACGCTTTCCCGGCGTACAAGCAAAGCACAAGAAACACTCTAATTAGCGCACTAGCAAACGTAACCAACGGCGGCGACGCAGGCGTTTTAACCGCTGACCTAAACGAATTGAATTCAGCAATCTCTTCTAATTCATACCAAGCCATAATCAAAATGGATTTCACTCCGCTGAATGCAGCTCCTTACCAAAACGGTATTTGGATTTCATGGGGCACGGATGGTCATGGGGTCTCAAGCGCTTATGTCAATTTTGCTTTTAACTCTTCAGGCTCATCCACGACTTCTAATTTGGAATACGCGGTAAATGTAACTTCCGCGGTCAATTTGAGCGGAAACTATTTGCAACTTAACGACACCTTTAAGCAAGTAAACTTAACAGTCAACGTACTCAACGAAGGCAAACCTGCTTTAGCGCAAAACTTCACCTTTTACTTCGAGAATGCAACTGATTGGATACAAGTTGATTCGCCAAGCATAACTAATTTTGGCAATGGAACATACGCAGTATCGTTTATTGCTGAAACTGATCAGCCAAGCGGCACTCTTCTTGTTTCTATGTATTGTCAGGATCAACGCGGTATAACTGTTGGAGCGAATTTAACATGCTCCGTGGGGTAATGAAAAATCTAAAATGCGGAAAGCTTTGTTTATTGCTCAATGAGAGGAGAGAAGCGGCAGAATGAATCCTAATCGAGCAATTAAGATTTTAGTTTTGCTATTAGCGGTTTTAATTATTTTGACTGTAAGCATTAGCGCTTTTGAGAATCCTTCATCTCCAAAGCTTGATGGTACGTCAGTCAGCGTTTTGCCTGCAAATGTGATTTGGGCAAAAACCTATGGCGGAGCAAGTGACGACCGCGCATTTTACGCGGTGCCCGCTGGTGACGGGTATTTGGTTGTTGGTTCAACTAAATCAATTGTGCCAAACGCCACCGTGGGTTGGGCTTTAAGGCTTGACAAGGACGGCAACGCTGTTTGGAACAAAACTTACCTTGAAGGATCAGGCACCGAACTAAGATATGCCATTAACTTAACTGACGGTTTCTTGCTTGTAGGCAACGAGTTCTTACCGTCCGGAGACGTTAACGGTTACGTTGTAAAAATAGATATTCAAGGAACCCCAATATGGAACGCTACAGTCGGCGGAGAAGGAGTTAACAAGCTTTTTTCAGCGTTCGCCGCTCAAGACGGCTTTGTACTCGTTGGTTCAACCTCCTACGACACGAATGGAGACTCTCATGCTTGGGTAGTTAAACTTGACCTAAATGGCAATGTCGTCTGGGGCAAAACCTACGGTAACGCAGTGGACACAGTTGCAAGAACCGGTGTTTTAGCTCCTGATGGCAATTATGTGGTGGCAGGTTACACGAACCCTCGAGGAGCAAGCTATGATTTTCTACTTATGCAAATTGACACGGATGGAACCTTGGTTTGGAATAAAACTTACGGTGGAACAGGGACGCAAGAAGCCCATGCAATGGCGAAAGCCCCTGACGGCTACGTAATTGTCGGGGATACACAATCGACAGGGACTGATATTCATGCTTGGGTGGTAAAGGTTGATTTGAACGGTAATATGTTATGGGCTAAAACCGTTGGCGGCAAAAACGCTGATTCACCATCATGTATCACTCCTTCAGAGGATGGCGGTTACTTAGTTGGCGGCTTCACTTTCTCTTTCGGCGCAGGAAACCGTGATTTTTGGCTCTTCAAAATCGACGGTTCTGGACAAATTTTATGGAGTTGTACTCAAGGCAACGAGGGTTTCCAAGAGGCTTACAGCGTCATTGAAGCCGGCGAAAACCAGTATGTTATGGTGGGGTGGACGGACCCGTTTGGGCAACCTGCCTTAATTGGCAAGGCTCTATATGATTTCTACGTTGTTAAACTCAGCGTTCCCCAAGACCGCAATGGGCTAAGTTTCCAGTTTATCGCTTACGCAGTCACGGTGTTTGGGATTTTACTGGCGGCTTTATTTTTGCTGCTTAAACTTCGCAAAAAACGAGGTAACAATCAAAGTTTAGATGGCATAAAAGGTGTTGGTTAATTGCACTTCACGGTTTATGTTTCCGCCAGTTTAGAGAATAGCATTCGCAAGACCTTAACGAAGGCATCGTAGTTTGTCCATATAGCCGCTGTTTTATACTTCTTTTTTACATCTTCATCGTTTGTTGCGTCTCTTTCATGAAAAGCGATTAACACTTCTTTATTGTCAGAAATCATAAAGCACGGCAAGTTTTGGTCATCAACGATTCTATTTGATTCACTTAGCCATTGCAGTTGCCCCATGAAATAAGCGCTTTTTAACGAGTTATCAGTAACCAAAGTGACATTAACTTTGTCAGCTTGATTCTTCAGCTTGTCAGAAAAATCGCTGTAGTACAGCTGAGACAAATAATCAGCTGAAGCGAATACTTGAAATTCTTTTTCGGTTCTTTCAAGTAGTTCATTAGCTTTCATTAGTACTTGCTGTTCACCCTCGAGCATTTGGAAAAGCTCTTTTTTCGTCTCTGCAACTTTCGGCTGAGGCATGGATTGCCAGAGTTCTACAAGGCTTGCTTTTTCTTGTTCTAAAAGCTTAATCTTTATTTTTTGTGCATTTACAAGCAAATCAATAGCTTTATCCAAGGGAACAGCTGTGAATTTTAGAGGTTTCTCGAAAATAGAAAAAACTATTCCTTTTTTCTCTAAATCCCTTAAGATTCGGTAGGTTTCAGTTCGGTGAAGCGAAATTGCTTCGGCTATCTCTCCAGCCTTCTTTTCACCTGCTCTTGCAAGATGCAAGTAGACTTTAATCTCGTTTTTGAGCAGTCCAAACCTTGAAAGTGTTTCTTCAATAGTTGTTAGTTGATTGTTGTAGGTTTGGTCTTTTTTGACTAGTTTCCATGCTTCAGTTTGTTTATCGTACACTTTCGTAAGTTCGCCATTTTCCATTGCAAGCTCTATCTGGGGGTTCATTTTTTGGTTCTCCGATTCGGATATGACTACCAAATACTGACAAATTATATATTTTATAATTACGACTTCAAAATCTGAATCCAGAATTCATATTTTATTCTCGAATCAGAACTCCACAAAAAAGTCTTAACCTAGTCATGTTTCAAGTGCTTTTTCACACGCATTAGCATATACTGCGCCGAACTTGTTGATGAGATCTTTTTGAGTGTAAACAGAGGCGTGCACTCGGAAGAAATTGCCCATTCTCTCTGTTTCTACTCCAATTCCTATAACTATAACTCCTTTCTTTAATAAGTCATCAACACATTCCTTCAATGCTAGTGGCATGTTGGGATAGCCATATGGCCAACCATCAGAGATAACTATTAAGCAGCGCTGTTCTTCAAACCTTTTAGCCAGCATTTTTCCCGCCATCTGAACCGCATCAGGAATGAAAGTGAGCCCTTCAAATTTCAGGCCGCCAATTCTAGCACTAACCCTTTTTGAATAAGATTCCGTACTATCCTTAAGTATGTAGAGTTTGTCGCTGAAAGCGAAGAATGACCAGGAAGTCGGATCAGTCATTAAGTCTTTCACTGCCTCAGCCGCAGCTATAGCTAATGCTCGACCATCTTCTCCTTTCACCTGCATGCTGCTGCTGACGTCAAAAATTAAGGACCAAGCGAAACTTGGCTTAAGATACTCATCAAGGAAAAACACATCTGTCGCTGGTTTGTTACTTGCCAAGGATTGAATTACAGCAGCTAAATCTAGTTGACCCATCTCTTGCCTTGGGTCCTCATCAAGATAATTAAAGCCTGAGCGAAGGATATCAAGAAGTCGCCGGCTTGCCCCTTGCACCAAACTTCTAGCTCTAAGATATTGAGTGTAATCTTCCTCAGGAAAAGAAACTGACCTAAATCTAGTCAAAGCTATATAGGGGTTGATTTTTGAAAGTATTTTTGCCTCACGTTGCTTCTGGTAATGGTCAGAATTAAATGCTTGTAAGGCCTCTGCGTCCTGTTCTGGTCTCCAACATTGGTCTATGTTATCTAAGGCAGGTACAGTGCCGCCTAAGCTCATGAGGGATTGCGCAAATAGGCTTTCAAAATCATTATCTCCAGATGTTTCCGTTTCGCTGTAAATACTGCAGCGCCCGTTGCTTTCAGTGTGTCGAAGTGAGGGTGCTTCCAAAAATGGGCCAAAAGGCTCAAGCAAACGCTTTATATCTTTAACCTTTTCGTCGAATAATTCTTCCAGTTTAATCTGTTCGCCAGCTATCGAAACTAAGAACGTTTCCTTGAGAGCCATTAAGTCGTTGAATAATTGATTTACTGTTTGCTCTTCTTCTACGCCGGGAGAATTTTTGATTAAGCCTGTGTTAAGTTTTGTTAGTAAAGCCGCCATAAGTTTTGTTGAAGAGGTAAAGATTCTCTCTGACGATTTTATTTTTTGGTAAGCCAGCGCATTTGCATAAGCAATGTCAAAAAATCTATCGGGATACAACGCTTGAATATAGGCGTTGATGTAAGTGTCGTTGATTAGCGATTTGGCGAATGCTTCGGTGATTGGGTCTGATTCTTTAGGAGCGATTTTTTCTTTGGGAAACGGAGCAAAAGTGTGAGTTGTCAGGTGTAAAACTGACGCCCTAAATAACCGCCCCACTTTAGATTTACCTGAATTGTTTGCGGCAAACTTGTATCCAAGGAATGAAATATTCCCATCTTCCAACAAGTGAACTGTTGGGAGTTTGATAGTAAACCCAAAATTATCAATCTGGAGAACAGGCTGAACTAGGGCTGCGTCCTGAAGAATTTTTACTTTAGTGTTATCTTTCTGGAAAGAAACCGACCAAGCGTAATCAATTAATCCCAAAATACAATAACTCCGGATTATTGCGATTTATTGAAAACTGCCTCGATGATTCTCCTCACATCAGCTTGAACTTCAACGTTATCGCTGGTTAACCCGATTATAGTTTCCTCAGCTGCGTCTAAAGGAGTATTTCCATCATTCACCAAAGTAGCCCAATTGATTAAGTCACCTAAAGAGGGCCCATAAGGCAAGTCGCCAGCTTTGTATTGTCTTCTTAACTCGGCGCCAGCTTGAATGATTTTATAAGCCATATCCTGATCAATCTTTGTTCTTTTACGCAGCATCTCCACCTCATGTGGTGAGATGGTTTCTCCGACGCTTAAGAAATCAAAGTTTATCCAGACAGCCATGCGTCGTCTCATGGCAGCGTTTAACGGTTTTGTTCCTGAGAATTCAGCTGTCGCAGGGTTCATGCTAATGATCAGGTACCCGTACTTATGGCGCTCGATTACTTCGCTGTCTTTTTCGTTTAGCACTAGGTGGCCTCGAGTATCCAAAACTGGGTTTAATCTGGTGGCAACGTCCTGCTTCATCATGTTAGCTTCGTCGAGGTACATGATGCCGCCTTTTCTTAGCCATTGGGTTAGCAGTCCATCTACCCAGTTTTCTTTTCCTAAACCGATGAATCGTCCGATAAGGTCAAATGAAGATGTTGATAAGCCGCAGTTGACTTCCCAAATTGGCAAGCCTGTGAGTTCTGCCACTAGGTAAACAATGTGAGTTTTGCCTGTTCCTGATGGTCCGATTAAGCTGCATTGCTTGAAATAGTACAGTGCACGCACGATGCGTTCAACATAGTGTTGTCCATGGTCAATGTATTCAGGCGTGTTTTTCGGTATCATGCCGTCTAAGTGGGCAAAATTGAAGTTCGGAATAAGGTCATACTTTTGTATGTCGTATTTTTCGTATAATGGTGATTTGGACATGGGGCGCTCTTTATCCAAGGATACGGTTACCTTAAACTTGTCCTTTTTAAGAGAGGAAACCTCTTGTACCCTGCTTGCATCTGCTTTTTCTTTAAGTCCTTGGTGTCCATAACTCATTGGGAAGCGCCGCCTCTATGTGTTAATTGGTTTCGCAATCAGATAGATAAGTATTATGTATTACTACTTGGTATATGCCGTAACATGTACTATTCAATCCTGCTTCCACATTGCAGGAAAGGGCCTAAAATTTCTGTGCATAGACTCTGAGACATACAAGCACTTTTCTGTCTAGGAAACGCTATCACCATTCGATCAACATTGACTCAAGAAGTGGCAGTTAAGGAAGAGCCTGCAGAACTCTTCGCTTCACAAGAACTCAAACAATCTGAGAAGAAAAAGCAGGTGACAATCCAAGAACTTGTTGAATCCCTAAAAAGCACAGCTGACGACATTGGCCAAATAAGCGAACTTAGCTCTGAAGAAAAAATACTGGTAGCTCAATTTTTCTCATCCCTCTTTAAACTCATGCAACCCCTAGCTCCCTCGATAGCTGTAAATCAATTAGCACTTCCAGCTCAAGTTGGAGATGTAGTTCAGGCGCATGTTGATCCAACAGGACACTTGGTATTACAGTTTGAAGACGGCCACCTCGAGCTCAAAGACTTAAGCGAAGAAAAAAACCGCGACCTTATGATGGCAGTTGTCGGAGATGTCATGCCAAAATTCAAGAGTTTAACAAGCATGCAAAAACGCAAATTAGAGAACCGCATAAAACTGCTCTCAAGTGTAACAAAGGAAATTCAGAAGAGTTCTGAGGCTCTTTCAGCAGCCATTTCTGCTGGCCAATAGTCTACTTTTTACCTGCCTGCTAGATAACTAACCGTAAAGCTTGATCCACCAGCGGTAAGAACTGAGACTGAAGTCAACTCAACATTGTGGCTATTTGTCATTTGTATATTAGAAAATGAAAACCTAGCTACAGTTATTATAGATAGTGGAAAAAACTTTTACTTAGGTTCAAATACTTAATTCCTAGAGATAACAGTGTATTTTTTATGTTTCAAGTGAAGCCAATGAGCTTTGATGATTTTCCGTTTGCAACTATACTAGCCAACACTATGAACTGGAACATGGCAACAGAAGATTTTGAGTTTCTATCTTCGCTTGAACCAGAGGGCTGTTTTGTTGTTTTTCAGGGTTCGGAACGCTTAGGCATAGCTACAAGCATCAGTTACGGCAAAGTAGGCTGGTTTGGCAACTTAATAGTTAAAGAAAAATATCGAAACAAGGGTGTAGGAAGCCTACTTGTAAAGCACGCAGTAAACTATTTGCAAAGCAAAGGTGTCGAAACCATTGGGCTTTACGCTTATCCAAACCTGATTGGCTTCTACAGCAAATTTGGTTTCGAACGTGATGAGGATTTTTCCGTTTTGCGTGCAGAAACCCTTGATTCCTTGACTGCTGAAACTCTGCCAAAAGTGGGAACGCAGCAAATTCAGGCAATAGCAGAGTTTGATAGCCGATGTTTTGGTGGAAACAGGAAAAAACTGCTGGAATCCATCATTCTCGAAGCGGGTAATTTAAGCTATTGTAAGTTTGCGGATAATGAGGTTGTGGGGTATGTGGCGGCTAAGGTTTATGAGAAAATGGCTGAGATTGGACCATTAATATGCCAAGAGGGTCATGTTGATGTCGCTGCTTCGCTTCTTAAAACGGTTCTTGGAAAACTAACCGGCTTGAGCGTTTACGTGTTTCTACCAAAAAGGGAGTCTGCTCTTGCGGATATGCTTTCAAGTTTTGGTTTTAAGGAAGGTTTTTGTGTATCAAGAATGTTTTTAGGTCAAGCTGTTGCGAAAAATTGTATATACATGGCTGAATCTTTAGAAAGAGGTTAATATTTATGCATGAAGATTACTGTAAGATTTTGCTTGAAGATTTTATTAAGAATTCTTGGTCAACCGTAAAAGTCATGGTTGAAAAGCTAAGCAGTTTCAGAGAGGAGAAACGCACCAGGCAGGTAACATTATTTCGTTATGTTAATGATCAAAAAGTCAACGTTCAATTTGAGGGTAACCGGTTTTTTTTAAGAAGCTCAGTTGAGTACACGAATCCTCAGTTGACCGTTGAGGAAGTTCAGGGAATTATTGGTGTACGCCTGCTTGAAGTTTGCGGAAACTACTTTGTCGAGTATGGTCTGCATGAACCAAACGGCAGCGATGTTGTTCAGCTTTGCGAGATGTTGAAGAAGACGCCTGAAGGCTGTGCTGTTCCTTTCTTGCTGAATACTGATGATGTGGAGCCAGACCGGTACTCCATGAATCCTCTGAAATATTCCATTGTAGCCAGTGGGCAAAGCGCGTTTCCTGCAGTATATGTAAAAACTGACCAGCTAAAAGTTGATGAGGCGTTCGTGAGAAAGTATGTCGGAACTTTAATCTCTAAAAAAGAAGCAGAACTAATTGGCAACAGCCTTAAGGACGCTAAAGGTTCTTACTTGGATTTTGTTGATTCGCTAAAATACAACCAGCTTGAGAAGCTATCTGAATTTTTAGGCATGGACCTGTCACTTAGTGCCCTACGCATGCCTCTTTCAACCTTGCAAGCAGAAAGAAAAGATGGCTTACTGCATTACATTATCAGTGAGAGTCACCGCGATTACGAAGCTGTCGAACAAGCTTACTCTTGCATGGGCAGAAGCATGACGAAACGAACCACTCTGCTGACGGTGCCTCATTCAAAGAAAGGCTATGGCTCCAAACGGGCAGCTCGCGGCAAAATACACTTTGAAGGCAGCAAGCTGCTGGATGTTGTGGTCAAATACAAAACCACTATGCTTTACCCCAACGGCATCGACCCAACTGATATTGCGGTTGCAGAAGCAGAGGATAGTTTCACTATAGTGGGAGAAAAACTGGCCGATTACAGTTTTTCGGAGACGCCATCTACACCCCAATTCTTTCTTTATTCTTTAGGTTCACCTGAGGATGCGGCGCTTTGGCATGGCGTCGGTGCCTTTGCTTCTCCTCAATTGTTGCAAAGCTACTCTTGTGCCCGTACTGCTTGCAGAGAGGGAAAATTGATTAAAAATTTGAACCAAAAATATAACGTTATAACGGAAGTACCTTTACAGTTTAACCTTGCCCCAGAAGGCATGTGGGGTCACCCAGTACACCGTAACATTGACGCCAGTGTAGGAACCGTAGAAAACCTTGCTGATTTGGTGCGTCGAGGAATGAGGCTTGAGTATCTCGATTTCAAATAGGAGCGGTTGTATGCTTTGCCAGCAGTAGAATACGTCACATTTAGAATATTGCGTTTGTTTAGAAGACTCCCCGTTAACGTACTTAGCATTGGAAGCTCCACTGTAATTTTCGCAGAGTATTTCAAGGATTTTGAGAAACTTGGCTCAGTAAAAGGTATTTTTGGCGAAAAGACCGAGGAAGTTCTTCATCACCTCAAGGTTGAGCTCAGCTGGGTTGGCGGCTACATGTATGTGGACGGCTCCGATGGTCACCTTGTAATAAGCAAAAATTACCTTAGCAATGGCAATAAAACTGACATTTACTTGGACCTAATCCATGAGTTATACCATGTTAAACAGTTTATCGAAGGCAAAGAACTCTTTGACCCAAGATACGAATATGTTGAACGCCCCACAGAGATTGAAGCTTACCGTTACACCGTTCAAGAAGCAAGACGCCTCGGCTTGAGCGAGGAAAGAATCTGCTTGTACCTTAAAACCGAGTGGATGAGCGAGTACGACTTTAAAAAGTTAGCAAAATCAGTCAACGTCTCATATTGCTAACGCTTCATGGTAAACGTTAAGCATTTTTTGAGCACAAATATCCCAAGTAAAGTTTTCAGTAACAAATCTTCGACCGTTAGCGCCCATTTTTTCACGTAAAGCCTTGTCTGAAAGAAGCTTCAACAACGCATCCGCCAACTCTTCACTGCTGCCTCGCTTAACAAGTAAACCTGTTTCGCCGTTGCGAACGGCTTCGTTGACTCCGCCAACGTCAAAAGCCACAACGGGCTTAGCTGATGCTTGCGCTTCAAGCAGCACTATGCCTTGCCCTTCCTGAATTGACGGCAAAGCAAGCACGTCAGCGCAATTATACAAGGTTGGAAGCATATCCTCTTTAACGTTGCCTAAAAACGTGAAGTTGCCTGAAAGATTAGCAGTCGCAAGGTTACTGAGCAGTCGGTTTTTTAATGGTCCTTCACCGACGATTACAAACTTGGTTTCACTGTATTTTTTGACGATTTTTTTTGCTGCTTCAACCAGAAAAGGCAAGCCTTTCCGAGGTATTAAACTGCCTACAAAAAGCACGCAGGGCTCACTGCCTAACCCAAACCGTCTCCTACTCCCCTCTCTGTCTGTCTCTGCAACTGGCTTGAATTTTTCTGTGTCAACGCCGTTTGGAACAATCCTGACCTTTGCTGCGTCAACACCATAATGATTCTCTATTTTTTCAAGCGAGTATTTGCTTATTGTGACTATTAGCTTTGCGTTTTTCGCTGTTTCTCCTTCTAATTTGGCAAGCCGATGCATGAAATAGTTAGCAATCCTGCTCCTGAATGATTGATACTCGTTTTCTCTTGCTTGTTCATATTCGTCAGCGAGGACACCGTGAATCGTATGTACGAATGGCTTTTTGATGCCTTGCTTGTTTAACGCTTTTAAAAGTCCATAGCCGCTTACCGCGTGGGCTTCATAAATATCAGCGTTGATAGCGACTGCTTTTTTGGCTATGCTTCTGTTGAAAAACCAGTTATCCAATGGAAAAAGCTTATCCGTTGAAAAACACGGAACCAACCTTACGCCATCAATAGCCTCGGGTTTTTTGAAGCCTGCTTTAGTGCCGCTGTAAACGGTGATGTCCGCTTGGTTTTGCAGTCGCTTGGCTGTTTCGATTATCCGCCTTTCCACTCCTCCAAAGTACAAGTGAGGCGGCTGAGTGTTGAAGACGGCTAACCGAAACTTTCCCATTCAGTGCACTTCTTTAATTGGTGTTTCTTCGTTTGATTAGCTAATGTTAACTTACTTTTAGATATAAGTTAGATTGCTTGGTTTGCTGCTGTAGAAATTGCCGATTTCTTTGAGTTTACTTTTTGATATGAGGCCACTGAAAAATCTGTTCAAACACAAGGAAAAAGGGTAGTCAGAGCGATAATTGAAGTATAATCAGTAGCTTCTCAAGCAGATATTGTCAGAGATTGAAAAGGTTAATATGAACTAGTGGCTTTGGTTATTTTTAATAGCTATTTATGCGCTGTAATCTAATGTGAAGTTCATATGACTCAAATTAACATAAGACCACTAAAACGGTTTTCAATAATATTAACAGTTATCGTCTTAATCGTGGCATTAGTGCTCGGTTCTTTTCTTTACCTCAATTCCCAGCGCGGCTACGTAGGAAACGTTGAATCACTCATTGTTGGAATGGAGCCTAATCAGGTTAACCTCCTAGTCTACGTTGCTGAAAACCAAAGCTACTTTGCGGCAAATGGGCTCAACGTAACTATCAAAGATTACGCTTCCGGTTCAGCTGCGGTTAATGGAATGCTAAATGGCGAAGTAAACGTTGCCACAGCAACCGAGTTCGTCGTTGCCAATAATGCGTTGGCAAACCAGAGCATCCAGACCTTCGGGGTTATCGATAAATTCCTACAGATTTATATCGTTGGCAACAAAGACCGAGGAATCGAAAACGTTACAGACCTAGCAGGAAAAAAAGTTGGTTTGTCGGTGCAAACGGCGTCAGAGTTTTATCTTGGCAGATTTCTTGAGCTAAACGGCATGGATCTTGACCAAATAAGCCTTGTTAATGTTACTCCTTCACAAGTAGAAGATGCCTTAGAAAACGGAGCAGTTGACGCCGTGGTTGCTTGGCAGCCTTATGTTGGAGCAATTGAAAATCGGCTAGGTAACAGCACAGTCATGTGGGATGCCCAAAGTGGGCAGGCGGCGTTTGACTGCGCCGTCAGCACAAACAATTGGATATCCAGCAATCCAGAATTGGTAAAGCGATTCTTGAATTCGCTCGCTCAGGCTGAGCAATATATTATTTATCACCCAGCTGAAGCAAAAATCATCCTGCAGAATCGCCTCAACCTTACTGCTGCATACGTCGAGGAGGTTTGGTCCCAATACAGATTTTCGCTTTCGCTTGATCAATCTCTTATTTTGGCTATGCAAGATGAATCACGCTGGCTAATACAAAACAACTTTACCAACGCAACAGCTGTTCCTAATTTCTTGAATTGCACATACGTAAATGGCTTAAAATCCGTAGAGCCTGAATCAGTAAACATTATCGGTTGAGGCGACGAAAGATGAAAATTAAGAATCAGTTTCGCATAAGCATCGCAATCTTCATAATCATACTTGCCGTTATCACCGCTTCAGTAATTATTACTGAGCAACAAACAGCCCAGTTGAGCAGTCAGGAAGCGATTGCACTAGACATTCAAACTAGAGCCAGCAATCTCGCTTATATTTCGAATGATTACTTCCTTTATCAAGAAAATTCACAGCTTACTATGTGGCAATCAGCGTTTTCTTCGCTTTCCAATGACCTTTCAAAATTAAATCCTTCCAGCCCAGAGCAGCAAATGCTGCTTAACAATGTTAAAGGCGATGCGCAGCAGTTAAACAGTGTCTGGACTGATGTGGTTTCGTATCTTGAAAATGAGCCTATGAACGTTAGTGTGAGGGTTCTGCCAGCATTTCAGACTGATTGGAGTCGAATGGCGGTGCAGAACCAAGCTCTTGCCTTTGACGCACAGCAGTTATCACAAGCTATTCGCAATCAAGTTGACCAACTAAACTTGACAGAAATTATACTCATTTTTGCCTTGTTAGGATTGTTTGGTGCCTACTTCATCACAAATTATCTCATAACTTACCGTAACACTTTGAAGTCAATTTCTGATTTGCAAGCTGGAATAGCAGTTATCGGTTCTGGAAATCTCGACTATTCAATTAAAGCGGATAAAAAAGATGAAATCGGCGAAGTATCCAAATCTTTCAACCAAATGGCAGCGAATTTAAAAACGACGACTGCTTCTAAAGCCGATTTGGAGGGGGAAATTGCCGAACGCAAGAAAGCTGAAGAAGAACTAACCGCTACTAAAAATCGCTTAGCAGAAGAGTTGGCAGGGCTATCTAAGCTGCAAGAAATCAGCATGCGTTTTGTAAGCCAAGACAAAATGCAAGCATTACTCGACGGAATCGTTAATTCTGCGATAGAAATCACCCATGCTGACATGGGCACTATGCAACTACTCAATGAGGATAACACATTAAGATTTGTTTCTCAGCGTGGGTTTAAACAGTCTTATTTGGACTTTTTCAAGTGCATTAATGCTGACGGTCATACTGTCTATGGCGAGGCAATGAGAAGTAAAAAGCGTGTAATTTTTGATGACGTAACCCAAAGTCCCATATTTGTCAATACTCCTGCGTTGAAAGTTCTATTGGAAGCGGGAGTTAGGGCTGTTCAGTCCACACCACTTTTTACTCGTTCTGGCAAATTCTTAGGCGTTATCACTACATATTATCAAACCTCACATAAACCTGATGAGTTTAATTTGCGATTGCTTGATTTGTTGGTTCGTCAAGCAGCAGATTTTGTTGAACGCGTAGAAAACGAGCAAAAAATCGATGAATACGCCAAAAACTTAGAGAAGGCGGTTGAAGAGAGAACCAAGCAACTCAAAGACGCTGAGCGTTTAGCCGCTATCGGCACAACTGCAGGCATGGTGGGTCATGACATTCGCAATCCTTTGCAGGGGATTGCCAGCGACGTGTACTTGGTTAAGTCTGATTTGGCTTTGATGCCTGAAGGTGAGGCGAAAGACAGCATGAAAGAAAGCCTTGAGGGCATTGAGAAGAACGTTGAGTACATTAACAAGATTGTCCAAGACCTGCAGGACTATGCTAAACCGATTAAGCCAACTTTGCAGGAAACAGATTTTGAGAGGCTCTGTCAAGAGGTGCTGTTTAAGAATGGCGTTCCAGAAAACATCGATGCCGCCCTCAAAGTGGAGAAACAAGCGAAGAAATTAGATGCTGACCCTGAGTTGTTGAAGCGCATCTTAAGCAACTTGGTGAATAATGCGGTTCAAGCCATGCCGGAAGGCGGAAAACTCGTCATACACGCATACAAAGAAGCAGGTGACACGGTTATCGTAGTCCAAGATACAGGCGTTGGCGTTCCCGAAGAAATCAAGCCTAAACTATTCACGCCGTTGTTCACAACTAAACCGAAGGGTCAAGGTTTCGGTTTAGCTGTGGTTAAACGCATGACTGAGGCTCTCGGTGGCACTGTATCGTTTGAAAGTGAACAAGGCAAGGGCACGAAATTCATTATACGTCTGCCCCAAAAGAAGTAAACGGTAACTAGGTCTTCAAGCGGTTAATGACTGCTCTATAATCTTAACTATTGCCACCAGGCTTGTTGCAGCTATAGTACAGACTGCAAAGCTGCCTCACAACGATCTGGTAAGCTAAGCTTACTTAAAAAAAGGTTCATGACCACATCAAGGTGGCAGAGGCAAAAGTAAACCTCCTACCCCTCCCCCTCCCCTCATTTTGTTACTCAAACGCCCAAACAAAATGCGCCTACCCCTCTTCCAGCTGCCGCTGAAAACTCACATGCCACAAGAATCAAGCAGAACATCAAAGTATAAATTGCGCTCGAGGGAAGTTTCTACCGAGCACTAGGGTTCTATGCCCTCTTCCGCAAAGGCACTTTATACTTTTATATACTCTTTTAGCGTATTTTGCGGTACGGGAATGAAAAAGTGACTGCCCAAAACGAAGAAGCCGACTCAAACCAAAGCTTACCAACAAACTACAATCCGCTTGAACTAGAAAAAGAAATCCGCGAATTCTGGACAAAAAACCAAATCCGCGACAAACTGGAACTTATCGAAAAGGATGCTAAAGCAATCTTAGGCTACGTTGAAGGTCCACCAACACTAAACGGAATCCCACACATCGGGCATGCTCGTGGACGAGTAATGAAGGATATTCGTTACCGATTGAAAACCATGCAAGGCTACTACATGCCGTTTTGGGCTGGATGGGATTGCCAAGGCTTACCCGTGGAACTCGAGGTTGAGAAGCTCCTTGGCGTTAAAAACAAGCGTGAACTTGTCGAGCGTGTTGGTCAAGAACGCTTCATTGAAGAGTGCAAAAAAGCCATCATGCGCTACCACCAGATGTGGCTTGAAGCCGACACAAACTTAGGCGTATTCATCAACCAAGAGAAAGCTTACTGGACATACAAAGACGAGTACATTGAGCGCGAGTGGCAAATTCTCAAACGCGCATGGGAACAAAACCTCCTCGAAGAAGGACATTACGTTGTAGCTTATTGCCCAGGTTGCCAAACCTCGCTTAGCAGCGCAGAAGTCGGTTACGAAGGCAGCTACAAAGAAGTTGAAGACCCCTCATTATACTTTAAATTCAAAGTCGCAGGCAGCAAAAACGAGTTTTTCCTTGTTTGGACAACGATGCCCTTCACTATAATAACAGACACTATGCTTGCTGTTCAGCCAAATGCCGAATACGTGAAAGTGAAAGTCGGCGAAGAAATCTGGGTAATGGTGAAGCAACGCGTTGAGCCAGTCATGGCGGAACTCGGAATAACAAAATATGAAATCACCGAATCCATTTTGGGCAAAAGTTTGGAAGGAACAGCATACGATTACCCACTAAAAGACATAATTCCCAAACAAGCAGAACTCGAAACCAAACATCCCTTAGTGCACAAAGTTATAGGCGAAGACTTCGTTGACGTTAACACCGCCACAGGCGTTGTCCATCTTTCGCCTGGAAACGGCGAAGACGATTTTTGGGCAGCTCAGCGGAGAGGAGTTCCCATTTTCGCTCCCTTTGATGATGAAGTAAAATTCACCAAAGACGCGGGCACATTCGTCGGTGTCTTTGCTCGTGATACTGATTACTTGGTGGTTGAGGAACTGCGCAACCGCAACGCTTTCGTTAAAGTCGCAAAGGTGAAACATGAGTACCCAACTTGCTGGCGTTCACACCACAAACTAGTTTGGCTAGCAAGAAAAGAGTACTTTTTACGAACAGACAAGGTAAACAGCAAAGTGCTTGAGGCTGCCGAAAAAATTGAGTACTTTTTTGAAGAACCAAAAAACCGTTTCCTAAGCTTCCTCAAAGAAGGAAAGCCATGGTGCATAAGCCGAGAACGCATCTGGGGCACACCGCTGCCAATTTGGGCATGCGAAAAATGCGGCAATAAGCGTCTAGTTGCAAGCAAAAAAGAACTCATAGAAAACGCGCTGGAAACGATTCCAGAAAACTTCGAGTTGCACAAGCCATGGGTTGACCGAATCACACTTAAATGCGAAAAATGCAGCGGAACCATGCGCCGCGAAGATTTCGTGCTGGACACTTGGCACAACAGTGGCGCTTCGCCATACGCGCGCTTCTCAGATGAAGAAGTTGAGAAGTTTGTGCCAACAGACTTCTTAACTGAAGGTATTGACCAAACTCGAGGCTGGGCAAACTCCCTGCTGCTTGAATACGTTATTTTAACTGGAAAACCGACAGGGCCATATAAGGCATTTTTGTTTCAGGGTTTAACGCAGGACGCTAAAGGCAGAAAAATGAGCAAAAGCTTAGGCAACGTGGTCGAAACCAACAAGCTATTGGAGAAGAACTCGGCTGACCTGTGCCGTTTTTACATGATGCGCAAATGTTCGCCGATTGATTTTATGAATTTTGACATGCAGGAACTAAATCGTCGACCATACCAAGTTTTGTCTACGCTTTATCATTTGAGCAGGTTCTTTATGCAAAATGCAACTTTTGACGAGTTTAATCCCAGAAAGTACACGTTAGATTGGGTTTTCAAGGCGAATCAGCTTCAGGCAGCTGACTTGTGGCTCTTGTCTAAACTGCAAGAGAAAATCGGAGATTACACCAATAAGCTTGAAAGATGCGAATTCAACGCTGCCGTTGCAGTTTTGGATGATTTCGTGATTGAAACATTAAGCAGGCTGTACGTGCCCATGATACGAAAGGAACTTTGGACTGACGAGCCTGAAACTCTTGAGAGACGTCAAACCATCTATGCACTGCTGCATCATGCGCTGAAGACGGTAACGTTGCTCTTCAATCCAGTCACGCCTTATCTGAGTGAGGCATTGTACCAGAAAGTTTACAGGCAACTTGAACCGAAACTGCCCGAATCAGTGAATTTCGCTTCTTGGCCTGTGCCAAACGAGAAAATCCGCAACATAACCCTCGAAGCGCAATTTGAGATTCTGCTTAAGGCTGTTTCAATAGCTTATGCTGCAAGGCAACAGGGAAAGCTGAAGCGCAGGTGGCCACTTAGCAAAGCAATCGTGGTTGCGCCAGAAAAAACACTTGAAGCCCTAAAGCATCTTGAGCCACTGTTCTTAGAGCTTACAAACGTGAAAGCCGCAGAATACACAGCGCAGGTTCCAGAGTACGTTGGAGGCGAAAACTGGGTTTCCAGCCAAGAAGGCGACATAACCGTGTTCGTAAGCGGGCAACGGGACGAAACTCTGTTGGGTGAAGGCATAATGCGCGATTTGGCGCGCCGTGTCCAAGCATTGCGCAAAGAGATGGGTTTTGTGCCGACGGATGTTTTAGAGTCGGTTCACATTGCCGAATTGGAAGCTGAAAGCATGACACTCTTGGAACCGTATTTGGAGGAGATGGCTGGTTTGGTACGGTCTAGGAAAGTGTATTTGCATGGCAGTCGTAGCGAAGTTGAAGCAGAATGGCACGAATCCGAGTTAGATGGCAAAAGAATATACATTAACATCCACTGAAACCATGAAATAGAAGGGGAAAAAATGGCGGAAGAAGCAAACAACAACATATACTACAAGTGCCCTCACTGCGCTTGCATATTTTTAACAAAAGCAGACCTGCAAAAACACATAAACCAGTTTGGCAACGGCAAAGAAGAACACGAGTTTTCTTACCGCAGAACTCACGGCAGACTAGAACACGGATATGGTGAAGGGTAAGCTTTTGCTGGCATGCTAGTTTCAATCCACCACTAACCTTACTCTATTTTTGAAGAAGATTCTTTTTGACCGAAAGCTCTAAATGTGCTAAATATGGTATTTTTTCAGAAAAGCGCCTGAACGGGCCGGTAGATCAGCCTGGTATGATCGCCGCGTTCGCAACGCGGAAGCCGCGGGTTCAAATCCCGCCCGGTCCACCAATTCATTTTTGATTTCTAAAAACTGTTGTGTGCATTTTCTTTCTAGCTTATAGAACACAAACAAACATGGTTGCTTTCACCCTCTGAGGTCGTGGGGTTTCTTGCTGCTTTATCGTAAAAGGTTTCCACCGGCGGCAACGCTCAAAAACCATTTTTTTCCAGTCAGAACTAAACTGGTTACGTAGCACTATTGGAATCACGATTAACAAAATCCATTAGTAGTTCCTGAAATTCCTGAAATTCACTTAAACTCGCGCCGATATGTTTTGACTCGGCTTTTGAGTTTATAGTTTTTGTATAAGCTGTTGTTTTTTCTATAGTGATTATAGAAAAATCATCTTGTTCTAGAATAATTGTTAAATAGGTCTCGGCGAAATGTGAGTGGAGAAAGAGGGGATAAATTGGACAGGTTACGCCATTCAGCTCAGGCTTTTATTGGTGGTTCCCGTGAGGGCAGAGTTGAAGAGCAGAAGAAATTGGTTGAGGAGCTTAAGGTTCAGTGGAAGCTTTTATGGAGTGAGCGCTATGCCGATAAGGTGAGGGCTGAGGGAGTTTCGGTGAATGATTATGTTAGTTTGCGTGTGGAACGGGGCACCATCATTCACGCGACTAGAGATTTTAAGGCGTTACATTTTAGAGAGATTCTTGAGCAGCATCTGGTTGAAGACCCTGATCGTTTCGTTCAGCCAGATGCGCATGTGGGAGGCTGGAATAAGTTCATAAAAACAGAAATCACCGGTCGCAGACCTCAGAGTGATAAGCGTGTTGCTTCTTATGTTCCTGAGAAACGGGGGGTTCAGCAGCCTAAGAAAGGCGGGCGCGGTTGGCTTCACGCAACCTAATCGTTTGCTATCAATATAGATGCTGATTGAAGTGCTTGCTGGGTTGGGGTTGGTGTGGTGGTCGGAGCTGGTAACGGGATTTTGGTTTGCGGAGTTAGGTTTAGGTGCTCGCCATCTCCTTTTCTGGTGGAGAATGATGACGGCACGAGGAATGAAATTGGATGGGTTTAGTTTTTTGCTTGAACCCTGCGACTTAACGCGTAGCGGCATGATATTCTAGAATTGTACTTCCAAAATCTGATTTTAGGTGCTATCTCTCTTTGGGTGGGTTGTTGATTGGAGCTATTTTTGCCTGTTTTTCAAACGGACCTTATATTGATTATGGGGCACATGTTTTTTTAGAAATCCTCTATCTAAACTTGAATTAAAGCTTTACAAAGGCATAAGTTCTCTTTACGTTTTGAGCAACATCTCTAATCCTTTCTTCAAGCTTATTTTAGACTTAAAACCAAGTTTATCCATTGCTTTAGCGGGATCCCCAAAGCTTTCTCGAATATCGCCTTGCCTAGGCGAGTCATGTTTTACGCATAGATTTTTGCCTGTAACACTCCTTAAAACATTAACAAGCTGATTTACACTCGTAGGCACACCCGTACAGATATTAAAAACCTCACCCTGCAACTGTTTACGCTCTAGAGCTAACACTAACGCCTCAGCAACATCGCTCACATGAATAAAGTCTCTGGTTTGTTCTCCATCCCCTTCAATAGTTAAAACCTCATTGTTGCAAGCTTTTCTGAGAAATTTTGTAATAACCCCGCTGTAAGGACTATTCTCGTTTCTAGGTCCATACACGTTAAAAAACCTCAAAGCAACCGCGTCTAAGCCGTAGCAGCCTGTAAAAGCGCTGCAATAGCTTTCGCCTGCAACTTTTGACGCTGCATAAGGAGAAATTGGCCTAAGAACTTCAGTCTCTTTAATGGGCAAGGCTTCAGTATTCCCATACACGGCTGTAGAAGAAGCGAAAACAAACCGATCAACTTTGTTTTCTGCTGCTTGAAGCATATTTAAAGTGCCTGTAACGTTAACCTCATGGGTCTTTGAAGGATCAATTACTGAGGCTGAAACATCGATCAAAGCAGCTAAATGCACAACTGCATCAACCCTGCAAAATGCCTCATGCACCGCTGTTTTATCACGGATGTCGCCTTGTATAAAGCAAAAATTAGGGTTATTTCGGACGCTACTCAGGTTCTCCAGTTTCCCAGACGACAAATTGTCAAGTACAATTACAGAGTGCCCTTTTTCTATGAGGCGCGGAACTAGATTCGAGCCGATGAAGCCTGCTCCGCCTGTAACTAGGACCTTTTTCATGATTCTTCATATAATCGTGTTAAAACTTAACTGTTTTGTTGTTTTGGGTTTTTCTTTTATGTGGGTTGTTCTGTCTTTTGGTTTTTTTTGGGTATTTTCGTTGGATTCGTAAATAAAAAGATCCTTGGGATTCAATAGGTTAATGGTGTCGGTTTTCAGTGGGTGTTTTTCTGTTGGTGTTTACAGTCTGAAGACTGCTATCATGTTGTTGGCAACTACTGCGGTGAGGGCGAGAAAGGTTAGTGAATATCCTCCGTCTAGGAATCTTTTTATGAAGTGCCAGTCGTTAGTTGTGGGTCTGCTTATGGCTGCTGCTTTGTAGAATGCGAAGCCTGCGAGTACGACTGCTGAGAGTTTTACTGCGCTGAAGAGTATCATGCTTGATCTTGTTAGTCCGAAGAGTAGAGGGTTGACTTCTGTTGCTCCGAAGAAGAGAACTCCTGTGACTGTTGTTAACCAGTCTAAGAAGCCCATCAGAATTATCGCAGAAAAGAACAAGAGTTCTTTCTTTAACATCTTTTTTCCTCTTTGTCGGGTTATTCCTGTATTATGTTATGCTGATGAGTTACTTACCCTTTTAGAATGATGAATGTTATATCTGATATGCGCCTGTACAAGAATTTTTACGTGATTGACTCAAAAGATTGGTGTTGGCTCGCAGCATTTTGCGTTTTTTGTGTTAAGAGTGGTTGTGGTTGTGTTGTACATAGAAGGTGCTTTTAGCAGTTCTTTTGTCTCATTAAACTTGTTTTCTCGCCATTTAATTTGTATTTGTGATGAACGGGTGTACCCTGTGAACTGTTATAAAGTAATGTTTATTAAGTCTTAATACACGTCTTGTAACAATGGTGAAATACCTCATGGCAATGGCTAAAACCTCAAAATTAGTGGTAGTCGTCTTAACAGTAGCCGCGTTCGCGCTGGCAGCCTTAACATTAGCAGCAATAAACGTCAGTCAGAACGTCTCCTCCTCTGGAACAATCACAACGTCCCCAAACATAGGAGTGTACTCCGACAGCAACTGCGCTACCAACATAACTTCGATAAACTGGGGATCCGTAGCAGCCGGAGGCACCGCCACTCAAGCCGTCTATGTTAAGAACACAGGCACCGGCACGATGACTCTAAGCTTGACCGCAAGCAGCTGGAGCCCTTCAGGAGCAAGCACCTACATAACCATAAGTTGGAATCAGCAAGGGACGCAACTCTCAGCTGGACAGTCAGTA
Source organism: Candidatus Bathyarchaeota archaeon (assembly GCA_963715865.1). GTDB lineage: Archaea > Thermoproteota > Bathyarchaeia > Bathyarchaeales > Bathycorpusculaceae > Bathycorpusculum. The sequence continues at coordinate 819,934 of OY970280.1, read as the reverse complement.
GCTGCCACGATAACGTTGACCGTGTCTTCTAGCATAACTGGCATTACGAGCTTCAGCAACACAATCACGATATCAGGAACAGGCTAAAAGCGCCGCCACGTTCTTTCCTTTTTTGTTTTATCTAAACGTAATTCCAAGGTTTGATGCTTCGTCTCAGAACCCGGAAGACAAACGAGAATGATTCAGGTTCCATTTTCGATAAGAGCGGCAGACAACAGAGTAGTTACTATTCGAACGTTCGCGTATTTCTTAACTTTACTAAATTCTTTTGTCCAAACAAACGCTAAAGCAATTGTCCAGACAATCGAGCCAGCAAAAGAAGCCTTGAGCCTGAAAAGAGGTTGTTTAGCAATTCTACAATAGTATAGTCAAAGTCACGCTTGGCAAAGTTATAACTGTTGAGCATCCTGTGAATGCTTAGAGCCTTGAAGAAGTTTGCGCTTAATGCTTACAGTGGAAACTTCTTTTTGTCTTCAGGTTAACGCCATAGAGCATATTAGCACTTTGGGGAAGGCACGAAAATAGCGAGCTTCGTCGAGATAGGCAACGCCAGAATTGAAACCTTGTGCGGGAGATTTGAAGAAGTGGCATGTGTATTTTTGTTGTTCTCTTATACAATGAAATTCTTAGACTCACAATGCACCTTTGCCATATGAGGATATAATATGGCACAGAGAAAATTCTCAAGGGTAACAATAATAGCGATAGTTTTAGTCGAATTAGCTTTGACCTTAACTGCTTTCGGCGCAATTAGCGTAAGGACAAGCATAAATTCATCAGGGTCAATCGTCACCTCATCGGGCACCTCATCGGGCATATCCGCCACTTCAAACGCTCTCTCATCGAGCTTAAGCGTGTACTCTGATAGTGCTTGCACCGTTCCTATGACAACTATAGACTGGGGTTCAGTATCGCCAGGGGGAACAATAACCAGAACAGTTTACGTCAAAAATACGGGAGGCGGAGTTTCGTTGACGCTTAGTATGGCGACAAGCAACTGGAACCCAACAAACGCGAATGGACCATTAACAATAACTTGGGACAAAGAAGGCGCCTTGCTGGCACCTGGGCAATCCACTGCGGCGGCAATTACGCTGTCAGTGTCTTCTAGCATAACTGGAATCACATCTTTCAGCGTCCAGATATTAATATATGGAACAGGCTAAGCCAAAATTCTAACCTTATCTTTTTTTTGCACGAATAGGAAAAAAGTTTGTATTGGCTACGTGAAAAGAGGTATTTACACAACCGACCGGTTCGGTGTTCTTTAATCTAAAAAGGAAGCATCTTTGGATCATCAGTAACAGGAAGAAGGAACGCACTGTTTTGTTGAATTTAGATTTTTTTGCATGTCAAAACGTTCTTGCGAGTTTGTCTTTGCAATCCTGCGAAGTTGGCTTCGCATCTTTCCAAGTTTGGTTGACAAATCGCTTAAGTTGTGTTCTCAAAAAATGTTAAATCATTTTTTCTGTGTACTTTCGCTTGGTTGGTTGATATGAAATGAAGGGAAAAATGAGGGGAAAAAATGGTTCGGAGATCGGTTCTTGAAAGCATATTCAAAGAGATGATGAGTATACGTCACCGCCTCGACGATATTGAAAACAGCTTCTCAGGTTGGAGGCAACAGCCCGTAGGCGTACCTGAATCCTCACTAATCACTTTGCCTGATCACTTAAGGAGGACCTACGTTATTGTGGCTTCTAAAGGCGAATGCAACGCGGTGGACGTATCAAATCTTACGGGGCGATGCCGAGCAATTGAAAGCAACTATTTAAATCAACTTTCACGGATGGGTTGGCTGAATAAACGCCGAATCTCGAAGACAGTGAATTTCCGCCTAATGTAAGAAGTTTGGAAAAATTGCCTGTATTCCCGCTAAGAATCTAAGTGGCGTCGGGTACATCACGCGGCACGATGCTGCCTGCACCAACTATAGCGTTTTCGCCTACAGTAACACCTACAGTAACACCAGCAATTAAAATACTGCCTGCGCCTATACTTGCGCCTTTTTTAACTGTGACGGGCTCTTTTTTCCAAGTTTTGCTTTTTGCATCTGGGTAGCGGTCGTTTGTTATTATTACATGAGGACCGATGAAAACGTTATCCTCAATCACTGTCCCAGGAGGCAAGAAAGAGAAAGCCTCGATCTTGCAATTCCTTCCAATTCTGGCGTTGCCTATCTCGACGAAGCTTGCTATTTTGGTGCCTTCACCTACATAACTATCGTATATGTTGACGAGGTCAGGATATCAAATTTTAGCGAAAGGATTAATATTACTTCTAACGATCATACAATTCCCTCTGCGTCTTATTGCAAGGATTGGAATATAATAATTGTCAGCTTGTCTGTGTAAAAACGGGCGTTGCCAGGTTTTCGTCTTGAACGTTTGATGGCTATTACTGTGAATATTACAATGATTTCGGCGACGGTTGTGACGACGATAATCACAAGTCCTAATGATGGTGCTGGCGGCAGTGTTGCTGATGGAGTTTGAGTAGGTAACGGTATCGTGGGAGTAGGAGTAGCTGTAGGTATAGGTGTTGGAGTTGGTGTAGGGGTCGGAGTGGCAGTTGGTGAGGGTGATGGCGTTGCTGTTGGAGTAGGAGTTGGTGCAGCCGTCACTGTAAACGAGTTACTCGTCACAGAATGACCACCATCAGTAGCCGTGATAGTAACGCTTGAACCCGCAGTAGTCACCGTGACCGTAGTCGAGCCTACACCGTTAACGAAAGCATTCATAGTGCCAGGACTAATCGACCCAGCAGAAACCGTCAAAGACGGCGTACCAGTATAGCCTGTAACCGTGTTGCCATACGCATCAACAGCAGTAACCGTTATGCTGAAAGCTGAACCAGCAGTCTGAGCCGCAACAGCATTAAAGACAAAATGATCCAGACCAGCCGGATTCACCGTCAAACCAGCAGTGTAAGCCGTAGAAGCATAAGTGCCCGTAACTGTCCAGGCACCAGCAGTCGCAGAAGTGTAAACGTTACTGCTCCATGAACCGCCCGCGCTAGAGCTTATGCTCCAAGTCGTTGAAGAAGTCACATCCCATGTGTTACCGTAAGCGTCAGAAGCCGTAGCCGAATAAGTCTTAGATGCCCCAGCTGTAACTGATGAACCAGCAGGAGAAATCACAACGTTAGCGACTGCAACAGCATGATTTACCGTAAACGAGTTACTCGTCCCAGTATGACTACCATCAGTAGCTGTAATAGTAACGCCTGAACCAGCAACAGTCACCGTAACTGAACCGGTCCAAACTCCATTCGAGAAGCCGCCAGTCGCAGAAGACGGAGTAACAGATCCAGCAGAATACGTGAAAGTCGGCGTGCCACTATAGCTTGTAATGGTTCCCCCTGAAGAATCCTCATCCGTAATCGTTACAGTAAACGACGTGCCCGCAATCTGAGAACCAATTTGGTTAAAGAAAAAGTGATCCGAAACAGGTGAAAAGTTACCTGTAATTACTCCAGATCCACTTATGGTCGCGGTCGTAGATGCAGAGGTTGCGTTGCTAAATGTAATTGACCCAGTGCTGCTTGTCCAATTTGAGAACACATAAAAACTGTTTGCTGTGGCAGATATGCCAAGAGAACTAGCAGCCTCCCAAACATTGGCACCAGCAGGAGATGTTGATCCACTTCCAGAAGGACTAACAGCAAAAGTCACCTGATACTGATGATAATAAACGAAAGCAAGGGTTTGAGCGGAACTAACGGAGCCAGAAACTGCCTGGTTAGTCTGCCAACGCTCAGTTCCTCCTGAACCTCCCAACGGATTTGTCTCAGTCCACGAAGAGCCAGCGTCAAACCAGTAACCTGCAGCAGAAGTCGTCAAAGTCTGACCGTACAGAGAACCAAACTGATTAGCCGTAAACGAGGGGGCAGAATAACCAGAACCGCCGTCGCTTACAGAGTAAGAAAGCGTCAACTGGTATTGAGTCTGAGCTGCATCGCTAACTGAATGAGCGGCACTCATCATTATGGCCGGCACCGAAACGGTCCCACTGCCACTCCTAGAAACCATCGTAGTCGTAGTGTCAACCGTGTAACTAACAAGGTTGCTTCTGCTCCCATCCAAGACACCCCAAACATTGTTCAACACCACGTAAACGTTAGTTCCACTGTCATACCAGCCATCATTCGTCTGAGAAGCCGTGATCGAGTATTCAGAACCAGAAATCGTCGCGTCCATCAGATAGTACTGAGTTGTGGATGCAAAAACGACGGTATGGTAAGTGGACATGATGATTGAAGAAGTAGTTAATGTACCAGAGCCTTGCCTCGCAGGATTCTGGTTCGAGCCATCTATCGCATAATTGTTTATCGCTGTTCTGGACTGACCAGAAACCACATTCCACTCCCAGTTAGACGAAACAGTAGTAGAACTGCCTGAATCGTACCAATTATCGTTGGTAGGTGAAGCGGTTCCATAAGAAACACCGTTTCCCCCACTGACAGAGAGATAATATTGTGTTGTCAAAGCGAACGCAACTGTGTGAAATGTAGTCATAGAAATAGAAGAGGTCGTTAAAGTTCCTGTGTTTGATCGTGTAGGATTTTGATTCGTAGAATCAATAGCATAATTTGTAAGTGCAGTTCGACTTTGACCAGCTACTATGTTCCAGACCCAATTGGACGAAACGGTCGTGGAAGTTCCAGAGTCATACCAACCTGTATCGCCTGAAATTGTGGGTGCAGCCCCATAAGTGATTCCGTTGCCACCAGTCACCGTCAAAAAGAACTGTGTCACGGTTGTGGTTGTTATCGACTGGGCTGAACTGATGCTTAATGCATTAAGGACGACGAAAGCGCCGGTTGTGGATTCAGGGTTATTGGAGCCAGCGTTAATTTTGTATCCGCTGATTCTCGTTCCTGAGCCTCCAGACCTGCCATAGACTCCGTTAAGAACCAAAGTAACTGATGTGCCTGAGTCGTACCAATAGTTGTCGCCACTTATTGTTGGGGTCGTGATAGAGTTTAGAGCTAATGTAGCACCTGAATCTAAAGTTACTTGGTATTGAGTTACAGTTGCCGTCGTAACATATTCGTGATTTGAAATAGCACCACTAAAAGCGTTAAACGTACCCGTTGTAGATTCAGGATTGTTTGAACCGCTATTAAGTTCATATCCTGTGATTCTTGTTCCTGCGCCGCTACCTCTTCCATAGACACCATTGAGAGCAATTGTAACTGTAGTGCCACTGTCATACCAATAATTATCTCCACTTATTGTTGGTGAAGTAATAGATGAAAGCGCACTGGTTGCACCAGTATCCAGCGTCACTTGATATTGAGTAACCGTGTTGAAGTTTACAGTGTGATATGTTGACATCGAGACGGAAGATGTCGAAACGATTCCAGTTGTTGCTACATTAGTGTTTGAGCCGCTGTCAATGTTCCATGATGAAACGCGAGTTCCAGTTCCGCTTGCTCGGTTATAAATTCCGTTGGAACTAACCGTCGTAAAAGTACCAGAATCATACCAGTTGTCCGATGTCGGCGACGCAGCGCCATAAGTTATGCTGTTTCCACCAGTAACCGTCAGATAGTACTGCATAGTTGAAATGAAGTTGACCGTGTGAGCTGCGGACATAGCAACAGAGCTAGTTGTTAGGGTTCCAGAATTAGCCCTAGCCGGGTTCTGGTTAGAACCACCATCAAGGTTCCAGTTTGTCAACGTAGTACGCATTGAGCCAGAAGTACCCCAAACCCAATTCGAAGAGACTGTTGTGCTTGTGCCCGAGTCATACCATTGGTCACCAGTAGGCGAAGCAGTCCCATAAGTTATGCCGTTTCCACCAGTAACCGTCAACAAATACTGAGTCTTAGAAGCATCACTGATACTGTGAGCAGCACTCATGACGATATCAGGAACAGTAACCGTACCAGTATTGCTTCTAGTCACCGGCGTAGGAGTAGAATCAACAGTGTAGCTGAACAAGTTGGTCCGTGTAGAGGAAGAAGCATCCCAAACATTATTCAAAACCACAATAACCGTCGTCCCGCTGTCATACCAAGAATCACCAGTCGGAGAAGCAGTAATAGAATTAACCGCACCAGAATCCAAAGAGTCAGTCAACAAATACTGAGCCACATAATTGCCAGTAACCGTGGTGTCGCCAGTAACAGTAATTGGAGAAGTAGAACCAGTAACACTGTCAAGCCGATACTGCTCGCCAGTAAATGTGCTCGCTACAGGATTAACGAAGCTGTAGATAACGGTCGCACCGTCATCAACCAAGATGGAACCGCCAGGAACGTCAATCGGACTAGTAGCACCAGAATATGAGCCGCCACTAACGCTGAAACTCACCAAGTTTCCAGTAGCATCAGCACCAAGAACAGAACTGGAGAACGTCACCTGGTACTGTCCCACAGCTTTGGCTTGCATACTCGCGAATGCGCATATTGATAACGAAATTAGAAATGCGATTATTAGGATTTGTAGTTTTTTCATGTTTCTTTCATCCTGATGGTTTTTGTTGACTTAGATTTGGGCTCTTGGCATAGAGGTAGGGGTTATTATGTCTGGTTGTAGTTGGAGAGTCGGGTATCATGGTGTAAGCGACGTTTTCAGAGCTTGAATAGTTCAAAAACTGGGATATGTCAACCTTTGCTGAAAAGCAGAGCATATTCGCTACTGCTAGCTGATTTCTCCTCATACCGTGCTCTTCTTCTCCTAAATTACTCCTCAAACGAATATATGGGAATTCTTACTTATGTTTTGGTAGTAAATATATTTGATGATATTTACGTCTATTTTTTCATCTGCAGAAATCAGGCAAAATACTACTTACAACCCGCGTAGTTTCCGAAGCGTGGAAAGCAGTCCCGAAAGGGTTAATTGAACATTATCGACTATAATAGACGGGCAAGTTCCTGCGAATTCCATTTTCGTTCATAATCATCGTATCTACAATGCCCTGACGAGGGTGTCCTGATTTCAAGTTATTCTAGCAACTATTTAGCAATTCATATTTTTTATTCATATTGTATTTAACGGACGGGTGAGAAATGAGAAGGGAAGAGGTAAACAGGGTATTGGCGATTCGTAAAGTTATCATTCCAGCTGCTGGATTAGGCACTAGGCTTTTTCCAGCTCCGCAAAAAAGGACTAAACCAGTTACAAGCTGAATCCAATAAGCCATGTTGAGAAAATACAAGAAGAGGTACGTGATCATGGCTGCAATCGACGAAGCTAGAAGTATTTTTGCTGAAGATTTAAAGTCTATTACGGTTTCGTATTTTTTCTAGGTCCAAAATATGCCTATGAACATACATGGTTGAAAGCATCTTCCCTAGAAACAACTGAAAGCTTCCAACCGCGGAAGTGTGACCCGTAACATATCAAAAACCAAGAAAGATCTAACTGGATTTACCCTTATTTCAAATTATTTAGTTTGTTTGATTTATTTTCAAATTTAAAAAATGTCACAGACTATTTAAACTGTTTATCTGTTAAACACATCCGCACAAAGATTTAATTATATCTGAAACTGTAAGATACCGACTTTAAATGAGACAAAATGTGGCTTTAGCCATTCTAGCAGTGCTGTTAGTCCTTTTATTATCTCCTTTGGCACTTTCAGCACTGAATGTAAGCATTTCAATAAGTAGCACAGGTCAGATATCATACTCTTACTCAGTGAACACCTATTATATCGGTCAATACAGCAACGGCACATATTACGCTGTCAATCAAGGAAATCAGCAAACATACGCTACCGACCCCAATTATGCCTCAAAACTAATCAATGATGCCATGCAAACCGCGAGCCAAAACGGAGGCGGAACAGTAAAAATAGGAAATGGGTCGTTCCGATTAAATACCCCCTTAATCGCACAAACTGGCGTATACCTTCAAGTTTCATCCTCAGCAACAATTTACCAAAACACCCCATCAAGTCTTGGAGCAAGTATTTCACTTCTTGTTACGAAATCAAACGTGCAAAACTTTGTTGTCGACGGAGGTAACTGGAATGGAAATAAAGGTACATTAGTAGATCACCGTGGAACAAGCACATGGGGTAGTTACTTTAGTCAGTACTTTGGCATATCATTTTATGGTGCAGTTTACAGTAATATTATCGTCAAAAATCTTGTTTTACAAAATGTAATAGGCCAAGGCATTGACTTACGCCAAGTAAGTAATGGATATGTCTACAATTGTACGGTGATAAACGCTGGCGATAATCCAATTACGATTGAAGGCAATGACGCAAGCTTTTACAGTAATACTACCGTAGAAAGTTGTGTTGTAAATGGGGGTCAAGATGTTGGTATAAACTCTTGGTATGTTAATAATGTAACTATCAAAGGAAACACCGTTTCAAACGTTACTCAATATTCTGGAGCAAGCCACTGGGGAATCGCGGCAGAATGGAGTCAAAACATCAATATTTTAAACAATAACGTTTCAGCATGCGAAGATGATTTAGCTTCAACTAGGAATAATACCCTGATTGCTAACAACATAGTGAACGGGCAGAACAATATAGGTGAAAGTGCAGGAATACACATTTTAAATTCAAACAACAACATCGTCACCAACAACACAGTATCTAACTGCAACCTTCCTTTAGCAACTTACACAAATTCTCAGACTTTTAACGTTCAATTCATAAATAACACCATTCTGAGTTCAAACGCCATATGGATTGGAGCAAACAACGTCACTATTTCTGGAGGTTCAATTAACTCTCCAACTGACTATAATGGCGCTATATGCCTCGTGTCAGCATTGAACGTTAACATTCTAAACGTGACTTTATCTGGTGCAAACGGTGTCACGGACTATGTGCAGAACTCACATTACGTTCGCATACTTTACAGCAATTTCACCGGAATAAGTGGGACAAAAGTAAGCTTAGGTCATTGCACGCAAGTTTACCTGCATGGAAATGTTGGAGTAAGCGATTCTGGAACTGATCCGCTTTCTTCTTGACCTTCTCCTTCATCGGTTAACCCAAATGTCCCTAATATTGGCAACTTTACTGCGTCAGGTAGTGCAAATGAAAAAGTAACCCATTGGAACAAATTTAAGAAAACCTGATTTTTCCAAAACCTTTTTAATTACTCTAAATTTAATTGGAATCAGATTTTCGGTAAAATTGACATTTTGAATGGAGATCGACTTAAACGACATCTCGCATAATTTTATGGCTGCCTTCTTCGTAAGGCTATTCAGCTCGAAATCAATCCATCCATACATAAACTGACCCCACCGCTTTTGTACTTTTATCGGAATAATGCTTGGAAAAGGTACACCAGTATGGACTTCAAGTGGAAATTGTCTGTTAGGAAATTGCAGTATGAACAATGAATCATCCACAAGTATACGCCTCACTTCACCAATAAATTCAATCTGCTTAGGCAAATGCTCAATTAATGAAAAAGCAGAGACTCCATCGACTGATTCATTTTTAAAAGGTAAATGCTGCGCATCTGCAACCACATATGCAGTTTGCTTTCTTAGCTTTTTAGATTTTTCTTGATGATTTTTTAGTCCTTGCTTGTTTAAATCAGTACAGACTACTTCCGAGAAATACTTTAAAAGAAACAAAGCGTTGCCAATAGACCTATCGTCTCCACAACCTATGTCAACACAGACACCATTTACTTTAGCATCGTTAAATTCAAGAAAGCGCATAAAAAGATAATCAAAGAATTTACTTCTTTCCAGCCACGGAGTTTCTGACCAAGGCTGTGGTCCTGAAGAGAAAAGCTTGCCCATAAAAGTTACCAGCCACATCCTTTTTTTGTTTTCATATCTAATAACGCTTTATTGAGAAAGTCAAGGAATCTTTACCCCTACATCTGTGGAACCATACCTAAATTTAATTTCAAGATTTTGTTTTCTAAGAAAAACTTGGTCAATCCAAACGGCTTTTTTGGTAGCTTTAGCAATAGCGCATGCTAAGGCACTAACAGTAGGACTCAGCGATAAGTAATCTTGAGAAGTCGTCTCCTGCAAGTAATTGTAAAATTCATACAATGCAAAACCCTTCATCCGAATGTATATGACTCCGTCTTTATCTAAAATTCCGAATCCGCTAGCAATTTCGAGCTTATCGACAATCACTTTCACTAAAAGCTCTTCTAATTGCTTAAGGTCGATTGAAAAAAAATCAACCCCAGTTTCTTTCTCAAAAATTGATTCAAGATGAAGACCAGTGGGAATAATAGGTTTACTACCTATTAACTGAACAGGCGGTTCCCCCGGTAATTGAGGGGGCAAGAAACAAGTTTTTCCTTCGTATCCTGCCTCCTTAAGTAGGCGATTAAGAGTCAAAGTTAAACTACTTATTTGTGATGTTATAACTCTTGCTTGTACCATCCTAGTAGAAGTTGTATAAGCAAAGGAAACAGCCGAAATTATAAGGGTTAAGCCTGTCAAAATCATAAGAATATTCGATGGAAAATAATAGAAAGACAACACGAAAAGAAGTATGCCAACCTCAGCAGTAATCATAACTATTGAGTACCTTACTATTGAGTTCAATTTCATAGGGTCAACACCATATTTTTGCTTCTTATGTGCCAATGTTACTTATATTTTGATCCCAATGAACTTCTGTGAGTCTGACGGACACCCATACATAGAAAGTATAATACCAAGAACGGTTTATCGTCATCGTAGGGTGCCTTTGCAACATTACGTTAGTGGAGAAAACCTAACTGTTTGTATTATGGTTGTAGACTTTATAGTACATCTTTGATTGATGAAACAGAGTCAGTAGCAGAAAAATCAACATTAATCATCGAAGTTGGCGTTGGTTCTGGAGTCGAAGTAGAAGTTAGGCTTATATTTTGATTAAATATTAAGAATGGAGAAGATACCCATATTCCCGAAAAATTATAGTTCTCTTCTGGTGTATTCTTCGTCCAGAGTTCAAACAAAAATTGGTATGAAGAATTTTGCAAGTTTCCGTTTTGTATGGGCTCGGTTAAATTATAACTTTGGTCATTTATCACCACTGAATTGATAGTGTAGCTGTTGTCAATGTTGCCTTCCCAGAGGAACTTAAAGTTAAACGGTGTTACCCATGTTTCATTATTGGTGAGCACTAAGCTAAAACTCATTATAGGATGGAGAGGGCTTGCTTTGCTTTGAACAGTTGCATTGGCAGAGACCGGCGGGGGGGAAGATAAATTCCTAAATTTTACCACAATCGAACAGTACTGAAGCTTCCCCATTTGATTTTGAACGCCAATTAAAAGTCCAGATTGATTCCCTAAGGTTATGTTCATCTCTGAACTTGGAATCGCACCGTTTTGTTCAACAACCCACATGGGAAAAATGGGCTGAGTTGGTGCCGGTAACGTAAAAACATACACTACAAAAGATAATAAGACAACAGAGCAAACTATTCCAGCTATTAATACTTGTTTATCGCTGTTCAATTTAAAACGTTTTAGGTTTACCATACAAGTCTCAACAGCCTTAATCCTGAATTTTCGAAGTTAATTTTGAAAATTGTATTTCTCACATTCCCCGCATAAAAGGGTTCCTTTAACTTTTATGGATATCATCCCGCACTTAACTTTACTCAACGCATTAGCACTCCAGACACCAGTCAAACTAGAACTCGCAACATTCCCGACGACCCCTCTTGCATTGAAGTCATGAGTTAATGAATCTTGAGCAAGCGGCTTAAAGCAGTTTATGAACCACCTATAGCGAAATAGACCCTTGCTAAATATGCCATCATATTCATTTTGACCCATCGGTTATTATATTCTTCTTTCAGGTTAACAGTGCCTTAATCGACTATGATGTTTCTAGTGGCTTGAAATCGTGAATGCTTGAGGCCACCGATTGTAGCTAAAATTATTATTTCAAAAGAGATGAAAATCATCAAGTTTAAAAGAGTAATATTGCCGAATAGATAGTTTATAAGCAATCCAACTAACGCAAGAAGACAGAAACTCAAAATAACACTTAAACAAGCCTTAACCACTAAGTCGATTTCATTAGGGGAAAACAAGGCTTCAAGCAAGCAATAACCAGGAAGAACTAAAGAAAAAATAAGGCTAATAACCCAACGTAAAGGTATAAAAACAGAAAATTCGCTTATTTTCAAGACTGTAACATCAGTGAGTATAGTTACAGCTAAGATAAGCCAAAATCGTTTATACAATTTTTTTCACCATTGGTTTTTTACTAAAACAAAAGCATGTATTGCATATAGATAATATAAATTGATAATATTATACTGGCAACAGAAAAAATGTTGCTCACAAGAACAAGTTTTTCTCTATCAAGCAGAGAGAAGCCTCTAAAGAAAGATTGATGAAACTTTCCCAACAGAAAGAAAAGAACAGCTGTGAACGAAAGAAAAGCCAGTGTATACATCAATGGCGACGTTAATAGCGTTAATATGTCAAACGCCATCTTAGGGATTCTCCGGTTGTTGTATATACGCTAACATTGCTTGGCCGTTATTATAAACAATCGTTGTATCATTCAAAGTGTTTTGCACATCAATATTTGCGTTAGTCCGTTCGCTAGTTTGCCATAATCCATACTCTAGGTTAAGATAATGAAAGAAAAAAAGACCTGTTTCATTAAGATCTGTGGGTATAAATGAAAGTGGGACAATTGTGTAGTTGTAGTTCAAGGAGTATAGTGATCGGGGACCAGTAACACTATCTGTGTAAATAGTATCTGATGCGTTTGTAGATGGATGAAGATTTAACCAGTTCGCCAAAACCATGGAAGGTTGACGGACAATATTCGCTAACATTTCATCCGCAGGAGCGACATCGCTTTCTTTGTGGTACAAAACGTATCTTTGGTTGGGAATTATAAGCATATTAACTGGTAGATTTATAAGAAGAAATATAATGACTACTACCTTCAATTTAGAATTTATTTTCAGAAGTAAACCTGCTGCAAATGCAGTAAAAAAGATAGAACCAATTAAATAAACTCTGTCCAGATAAATTAAACCGCCAGAAAAGGAAGGACTAATCCAGATTGCTACCGCAGCAAACATAACTAAGGCAGCTATTATCCAGGGGACATGCCTTGTTTGTTTAGGAACTTTAAACATAAAATAGATGAAACCTAAGACACCCAATCCGGCCTCCCAAATAAACCAAGCAGTAGTAGTTAATCCTACTGTGCTACCTGATAACCATCCAACTTGGTATTGCCCCGAAGCGGCAGGTGTGCCTCCAGATAGTAAATAAATTTGATTATGAACGTCGGTCAAAAAAGGTACAAGATTTGTTGTTATTGTCCAAAAAGCAAGGAAAACAAAAAATAACAACAGATATTCAGCACGAAATATCTGTCGCTGTTTAATCACTGTAGAAAATTTGAAAATTTTCAAGAGTTTTTTAGGGAAGAAAGAAAGTAATGATTCGAAAATAAAGATTGCAAGAAAAATAGCAACTGCCCAATAAGCCACTGTATAGTGAAAAGCGGCAACACCAAATAATGATATTGATAAAAGAAGCGTCCAAGCCCAAAGTTTTGAGGATTTCTTTTGATACATTCTTATTAAAATAAACATTGATAGAACAAGCGTAATTTCTGCAACGTATTGGCGCATTAATGAAGGAAGCAAAGTGAAATTAAAGTATAGTTGACTGAATAGTAACGAAGACAAGCCAGCAAGACGTGTATTTTTGAAAACTTCTTTAACTGTTATAAAAATAATTATAGGAAGTAAAGCCGCCACTAGTTGAAGAACTACTTCAAAAATCAAAAATAGATTAAGCCCACTTATCTGAGATAAGAGGGCGGGAACTAGCGAAACTGAAATTGCTGAAAAATAGTTCTCGAATGGCGAGCGTGCCAATGACCATGTTCCTTGTTGAAGTGTTGTTCTAGCCGTTGTATACTCATATAATATGTCTGATCCCTGTAGTGAGTCAAAACGTACGGTATACATGTTTGCTAAAAAAATGGTTGTCAGAAAGAGAACAAGTATGAAATGAATATTCTTTGATTTACTTTCAAGAGTGACAAAGGCTAGCATGTTCCCAATGCTTAATGTTGCCACACCCGCATAAAGTAGCCAAATTGATAGCCCAGTTTCGACAAATCTTAGATACCATATCAGTAGCATTATGCCGATTGTAGTCAGCGAAATCGAAAGAATCTTTAGGCTAACTCTGCTTTTTAACGCAGTTTTTTTCGACATTGCTGATCACGCTTTTGAAATTATACTTTGAAGCTAAGGTTTGCTTGCTTAATCACGGTAGTCTCGGAGGTAACCAAGTTTTAGAAAATGCTATTTGCTTGCTCACGACTGCTCATAGAGCTCATTTATTTTTAGTGAAATATTTTCCCACGAATAGATTTTTAATTTCCGATTAACAATTTTCTTGCGATTAATCGTCGAAAATTCAGGATGACTAAAATACCATAAAATACCTTTCGCCAAATCCTCAGAATCTTCAGGTTTAACAAGTTTAGAATAATAGTTAATTTCAAATTGGCTAGCAATTTCTTTTGCACCGCCTACTTTAGCGCATACTGTTGGTTTTCCAACACTTAAAGCTTCGAGTAATGTAAGCGCAAATGTTTCGAAAACTGAAGGAAGAACGAAGACGTCACAGGCAGCATAGTACATCGGAAGCTCATCGGACGGAATATATCCTAAAAACTTGATTATCCCGTCTAATTCAAGGTCTTTGACCATTTTTTTCAGATAAGCTTCCTCTTCACCGCGCCCACAGATCAGAACGATTAGATTAGGTATATCCTTTTTGAGGGAAGATGACGCCTGAACAAGGTATTTAATGCCTTTTTGGCTGGATAACCGCCCAATTGATAGTACAACGTACTTGCTCTCTATTCCCAAACGTTTCCTTATTAAAGAACCATCAACTTTGCGGTTAAAACGGGAAACATCAACACCGTTTGGAATTAACAATGGATCTGAATTGTAAAGGATCTGCCACCTCTTCTGGATTGAAGAGCTGACTGCAATAAACTGATCTACATATTGAGAAAGTATCTGCATAACTTTGTGGTCAACATGATGAAGCAAATCATTATGAAGTGTACAGAATACTTTGGAATGGTTACTTCTTTTTGCTATAACCGCCGATATCAATAGAGAGGAATAACCAAATCCATGCACATGCACAATATCATATTTACCTTTGAATAATTCCCTTAAAACCAAAGGAACCGTAAGAAAGCTATAAGACCACAAAATTCGAGCATATATGAAATTTGTAAATCTAGAATTCGGGAGAGGTACCCATCTTGACGGACTCAATTCTTGGGATGAACCGAATTCGCGTTTTCTAGGAAAACCGTAAAGTTGAATAAAATCAACTTTATGCCCGAATTTTAAAAGATTTTTTGCTATTTCATAAGCATGAATTTCTCCGCCACCGAAGAAAAGAGGATTTTCAACGAGCATAGCTATTTTCAATTGTCTCGCCTTAAAACAGTTTGATACCTTTGATAAATGGTAAAAATTGTTTTTTCCCATGAATACTCGGTTAAAGCAATTTGCCTGCCGATTTTTCCCATCCTACTTTTAAGTGTCGGATTTGATAGGAGCTTAATAATTGCTTTAGCGAGTTCTTGCGGATCATCAGCCACAACGAAACCACTCCCATGCTTTTGCACAAGTTTCGCTATTTCGGGGGCATGTGCAGTAACGATAATTGGCTTACCAGATGACCAGGCTTCAAGAAATGCCATTCCAAAGCCTTCGCCTTGCGTTGGAACTGTAAAAATATCGCATATTGAGTAATAAGCTGGAAGTAATTCGTCTGATACAGCACCGGTGAAGATAATATTGTTATGCACGTTTAATTCTTGTGAAAGTCTTTCAAGATATGTTCTTTCATTTCCAGATCCTACTAAGATAAACCGGGCTTTTGGAAATTCTTTTAAAACGTGCGGTGTAGCCCTAATTAGAATATCGAGACCTTTTATTTTTTCCAGACGACAAACCGCGAGTATAACCTGAGAATCTGAAGGGATAAACGCTATTGATTTAGAGGAGTTATTATTCAGGGGATTGAATCTATTAACATCAACACCTGGTGAAACCACGCAAATCTTGGAAATTAAATTTTTACCTCCAACATTGTTGATCGCTAGCTCTTTGAATAGCTCAGAGTTTACAATTATACAATTAGCATTTTTTAAGACGATTCGTCGGCAGGTATCTCCAACAATTGAGAACCTGGCACCCTTGTCTACGAGTTCTGCAGCATGCCACGTAATTACCACTGGAATCCTAAAGATTTTCTTGACTATTACCGCGGCCAGGCCTTCACCGTATGGATCATGAGCGTGAATTACATGAGGCCTTAAGTGTAATTTCAAAAACGAGAAAAATACAGAGATACTGGTAAATGCATACCGAAGCATTTGAGGCCTTGCCAAGGACAAACGAGCACGTAATGAATAAAACGTGGGTGGCTTACCTTTAGAATTGGCCGTGTTGCCAATATTGCTGGCAATTACATAAACTTCGTTTCCTAACTTTCTCAGTTCTATAGCTTGATAGTAAGCGTAATACTCTTCTCCTCCAATATTCCACGGAGGAAAACCAGGACTGAAAATTATAACTATCATTTAATTTTAACCATAACTTCTCATTTATTCTGGGAAAAGGACATTTTGACGTAAGCGCAACTCCACACGAAACCTCCGCTCAACAAATAAGGTATGCATGTAATTGCATGTCTGGCAAAATTAGGAATTCGAAGTAATTTATATGATTCACGTGCGATTCTTGCCATCATTATTGATGGTGCAAAAATAGATGATGCCAGCGGGTTCATTGGAATCCTACCGAACATGTTTTTGTTGATTGCTTGAGCTTTAAAATGAGCTTCTCCATTTTTCCATTCCCTACGCAAATATGATTCAAATTTTAAGTCATCACGTATTCCGAAATGGAGAATTTTAGCTTGTGGTTCAAAAAGAATTTTATAACCTGCATCTGTGATTTTTCTGCTTAAAAGAAAATCCTCATAAGCATCGAGTTCTTCATAAAAAAAATTAACGACCTGTAATACGCTCCTTTTAAAGCTGGTATTGCAAGTTGGCGCATGATAGGTGTAATTTCGTTTTAATGCTTCGTCGAATTCAGCAAAACTTACATAATGAGCCATAATTGCAGATTTAGTGCTCGTGACTAAATATGGGTCGATAACTGACCCTGTAACTGCACCAATCGTTTTATCAGAGTGGTTTGAAACGTGGATTGAAAGCCAATTTTTATAAGCTTTGCAATCTGCATCAATAAACGCAATAATTTCTCCTTTAGCCTTTTTGACTCCTGCATTTCTAGCTAAGCCGCGTCCTCTTTTTTTCTCGATAAAGCATTGTACGCCAAAGTCTTTGCAAATTTTCAGCGTGCCATCAGTAGACCCACCATCGATAACTATAATTTCGTATCTATCTTTTGGATAGTCAAGAGAAATCAGCGATGATAGACATGCACCAATCATGCTTGCCATGTTTAGTACTACTACAATAATTGAGACAAAAGGATACTTCTCAAGAGATTCCAATATGACTTCCTCTAAAAAATGTTAACTACTGGCTTTTGGTTAACCCGCAATTTTTTCGAATGCTCCTGCACTATCACCTCTAAGAAAATTTGTGAACCCTTGAATTATTCCCTTAGTCCAAGCCGCGCCCCTTTTACCTTGAAGTAGCAAAAGCGGAGTAATAAGAGGAAGGCCAAGGTAAAAGACGCGAACCAAAGGATCAGTTTTAGTAAAGGAGAGAGCTTGGTAGATACCAGTTACAGTTCGAGTTTTATACTGTGATTCTTCTTCCAATGTTTGTGTTCTTTTTGTTTCTACCCAGCAATCTTCACAGAAAAGAACATTGTAACCGAGCTCTGCAGCCTTGAATGAAACGTAATTATCTTCTGTTTTGCAAGGCGGAATGGGTAAAATTTTATCGAACACTTTTTTTCGAATTAACATAAGTTCGCCGCTTGATGTAATCGGTACGTATCGTCTTATTTTGTCCATTAAAGAGTAAAATTGAACCTGAGGTCCGCCATTAACCTTAACTTTGCAGAAAGCTAAACCAGCATTCGTACCACGCATTGATTCAAGAGCCTTTTCGAAATTAAATATTTTAGTATCAACATCATTCAAACATACAATTTTAATATCTTTATTGATAAATTTGGCGGCAAAATTTATTGCATCAAATTTACCTTTTTTCTGTCTGTAAACCACATTTGGATGATTCATTTTTTCCCCGCAAATAACAATAAATGGCATACCAAGCTTTCTTAGTTCAACTGCTTTTTCTGCAACGCCCTCTTGTGTTCTAGCTAATACGATAAAGAAAATTTCAGATTTATCAATTGTTTCCATTTTTGATTCCCTAAAAAATAATTTGGTTTTTTTGCAAAATTTCTAAAAATATGTGAAATAGGCGAGAACGGTATATCTGGTTTAGTAATACGTACTAATCAATGTTAAATTTAGTTAAAACCCAAAAATCCCACTACCACCAATATTACATTGCTAATCAAAAGATGAATAGTAGCAGGAATCGGGCGCTGTTGTTTAGCAGTTAGGTGAGCGCAGGAAGGATGCCCAGTTGAATGCGAAGACGCTTTTCACTTTGTTTGGCAAGTTCACATCCTTCTCTTGGGTTTGGCGTTCCCACAGTTATGTTAGTTGATTTGCGCGCGTGTTCTTATGGATTTGAGACTTTAAATGGAGCTTCGCCCCTGGATATCTTGGCGAATAACCCCGAATGTGATTACCAAGTTTGGTGAAGGACGAAGCGGAATTTCAAGTGGTATAAAAAATGCCGATTGTAGCTTTGTTTTAGTTTCTGCAGTATTCGTTAATACAGTCGGCTATCTTTCTGACTTCGTCTTCGTCTAGCCATGGATGAATGGGCAGAGAGAGGATTTTGCCGCAAGTTTTCTCGGTTATTGGAAGCTTTACTTTTGTTGCGTACGCCTTCTGTTGATGTACTGGAATTGGATAGTGTATTAGTGTCTGAATTCCTTTTTCCGTTAAATGATTCTGAAGCTTGTCTCGTTCGTTATGGGTTATCACGTATAAGTGATACACATGCTTTGCGTATTCTCTTTCGATGGGCGTTGTTACGTTAGCGTTGCTTAGGAGTTCGTTGTAGAGTTTGGCAGTTCTTCTTCTTCTTTCATTCCATTCGTCGAGTTTTCGCAATTTCACGCGTAATATTGCAGCTTGGATTTCGTCTAGTCGACTGTTTACGCCTATGAAGTCATGGCTGTATCTTGCGGATTGGCCGTAGTTTCTCATTTTTGTCAGTTCTTCTGCTAGCTCTTTGTTGTTGGTGGTTATCATGCCAGCATCACCATAGGCGCCGAGGTTTTTTGTTGGGTAAAAACTAAAGCAGCCGACGTCTCCGATGTTTCCCACTTTTTTATTGCAGTATTCTGAGCCGTGGGCTTGGCAAGCATCTTCGATTATCGGTATATTGTGCTCGTTTGCTATTTTGAGTAGTGGAGTCATGTTTGCTGGGTGACCGTAGAGGTGTACGGGTATTATCGCTTGTGTCTTGTTTGAGATTTTAGTTTCGACTTTTGTTGCGTCCATTGTAAAGGTTTCGGGATCGATGTCAACGAAGATGGGTTTGGCTCCATTTCTGCTTATTGCGTCAACGGTGGAACTCATGGTATGTGAAACGGTGATGACTTCGTCGTTTTTGGAGATTCCTAGTGCTTTTACGGTCAAGTATAATGCATCGGAGCCAGAGTTTACACCGATTCCATATCGAGCTTCTATATAGCTAGAGAATTCTCTTTCAAATTCTTTTAGATTTTCGCCTAAGATAAATTGGCCGCTCTTTTGAACCGTTAGCATGGCATCGGCTACTTTATCGCCTATCTCGGCAAGTTCTCGTTTGAAGTCTATGAATGGAATCATTTGGTTTTGATGACCTCAGGTTTGGCTGAACTCATTGCCTTAAGAAGTTTCCCTTGAGTTTCCTTGATGTTTCGGTTATCATAGCGTGTTGGCGTTGTTTTGGAATCACATTTCTTAGAATGAGCGCGAGAGCATCTTTCCCATAAGAGCGGTCAAGGTAGGCTATTCCAATTGAATGGGTTTTCTTCTAGGTTAATTCCAAACTCTAAGTCAGAGGCTATCTTAGAAAGTGCCATCATTAGAGTCATGTCGTGAGCAACCAAGGAATTTTCGTCATAAGGAATATTCTTTCCATTGCTTAGTATGCTTGAAAGATCTTTGTTTTCTCTTATTTGTCCTAGCAGGAACCGATCGTCCTCTCTTGAAGGTTGGCCGATGAAGTTTAAAGCGTAGACCTTGCCATAAGGTGTCACCGTGACTCTGAAGTGCCAGAGTTCCTTTACTAAGTCTTCTTTCACGTATTTCATGCAATCATTTTCAGGGTTGATAACTGTGTTGAATGTGTCTGCGATGCTTACGTTTAATGCGCCGTATTCGTTTCGCATTTTTTTTCGTCTTACTTCATTAAGGATAGACTGCAATTCTGTTCTTTGTTGCTGGTCGAGTCTTTCTACATTGGTTACTTCGACTGCTCTTAGGTCTAAAAAGTCAAGTTCAAGTTTTTGGGCTAGTTCTAGAGCTTCAGGAATGCATGTGTAGTTTTGTTTGAATATTGCGAATCCAACGCCGATTTGGACGTTTGATTTGGTTTTTCTTTTGGTTTCAGCGAGTTGTCGCAAATTTTCTATTACTCGCTCGAACTTGTCCACTCCCATGACTTCTTTGTAGTTTTTGCTGTTAGTTGAGTTGAGGCTGATTCTGACTCTTTTTATTTTCATTATTTGTTCGGTAATCTTTCTGTCTTTGCCAAGTGCAATTCCATTGGTGTACAAATGGACGTTTAGTTTGCGTTCTACTCCAGTTTTTAGGATACCGAGCAGGGAACGGCTGAGCAGGGGTTCAAGACCGCCGGTTACATCAAGATTTTGACCATTTAGATCGGCGAAATTGTTTATTAATTGGGCATATTCTGAATCTGTTAGAGTTTTGTCTTTATGGTGATATATGTTGTCGTTTCTGTAGCAGAATTTGCATTTTGCGTTGCAAGATTCGCTGATAAACAGTTCCAAACTATCGGATGGTGGAAAAGGTCTTTCTCCTCTGAGTATTGTTTGAATCCGTTCGGCATCCTTTGATAACTGTCCTAGGACATTAACCAAGTATGGATATGGAGAATATGCGAACAGTTCTTTGCTTTTGTAAAAGGACCTGATGAAGTCATAGGTTTTTATAAGTTCGGTTTTGCTGGTTCCAAATTCTTTGCAGATTTCCGTAGCTGGAAGATAAGGCTTTAGAAACAACTGCTTTATGACTTTTATGTTTAGATTTTGAGATTGTGCATTTGAAAGGAACTCTTCGAAGATTTTCTGGTGCTCATATGAGTAGTATTCTTCTCCAAAAGCATTGATTGTTTTCAAGGTTTTATTGCTCCTTAATTCTTTGTTGATTAGATAAATACTGGATTGAAAATTCTTAGGATCCTTTGAGTTTCGCATGGACACTTGTAGTTTCGGTATTTAGCTTGTATGGAGGTGATTGATGATTTAGGTCATTGAAGGAGCGTGCTGGTTTCTTGATAAGAGAATATGGATAACGAATTGCTAAATTCAAAGGATATGTATACCAAAACTTTCTTTGCAGTCTTCTTGCCCTGAGTTCGATGACGCTTTGAGATATTTGTCCAGACAGCCTCGCCGCTGGGATGTTTGGTCTAGGTGAGAACTTGAATATTAGAATATCTTTAAGAAGTAACGGAAAGTCGAGTAGTTTCATTGTAGCGTTAAAGTCTTCTTCTGTCTCCGTAGGAAAACCGACCATAAAATGAGTTGAGAGGTCGATGCTGGGGAAATTTCTATTAATGCGAAGCATGAGGTTTCTCCATTCTTCTGCTTTATATTGTCGGCCCATTAGTTTGAGAACCCTGTTGCTACCGGACTCAACTTGAACGCCTAGTGTGCTTATCTTTCCAGTACTGAAGATTTTTTCAAAATCTGGTAACATATTTTTTAAGTAAGGAGGGCTTAGTTCATTGATGATTATTTTATAATTTTTATCGTTGCCAACGTCAACAAGCTGTTTAAGCAAATCGGTCGCCTTTAAGCCGATATCCACTCCGTAGGCTCCGAAGTCTTCTGCGCAGAGAAAGAAGTTAGTGTATCCTTTTTCTAGGCCGCTTTCAAATTCAGAGATTACCTTTTCGATTGGCTTGCTCTTCACTGTTCCCCAAACGAGCCGCTCACTGCAGTAGGTGCAATGGGATGTACAGCCTTCGGCGACTCTTAAGTAGAAAATGGAGGAATTTGCTTTGAAGAATAGTTGGCTTAGGTATCCATCGAGGTCACCGAAAACACGGTACATGATGTTTTGCTTAGTTGATGAAATGGGTTGAAGCGCTTCTCCCTTTAAGGGGAAGTTGGCGTCTGGAATTTGATTTATGTTCGAGCATTTAGGTTCGTTTGTTGTTTGTCTCAAAATTTCCTCAAAGAAATTCATATCTGAGGGCCCAAGCATGGGACCAGAGTATTTGTTTTTAAGCGATTCGGGGTTTTGTTTTGAGAGGCAGCCCCAAACAAGAAGTCTTGCTGAGGGTTTCATCATGGACTTAATAACTTCGATTATGCGTAGTGATTGTTCTTCTTTGGTTGCGGTTAGTCCACAAGCATAGAAGAGGATTAGGTCGGCTTCTTTTGGATCTGATGTGTTAACTATTCGTGGGTTAGTCTTCAGAAAAAGTTGTTGTATGTATGAGGAGTAAAGCTTACCTACTTCACATCCATCATTTGTGATGTAAATCTTCATAAGATCCACATGTTTTTGTTGTTTGTCGCTCCTGACCAAAATAAGGAAATTCTTCCTGTTAGTTTCAGAACTCACGCACGAGTCAGAATTAGTCCTTTGAGAGGGCATTCGAATTTGATTGTTTTATTTGGTATTATCGTTCTTAACATAAGTAAAATAATATGTGTCAATGTCCCCTTTCTTTATGATTCTCTTGATGGGAGAAACATTAAGGCCAGAAAAAATATTCTCATAAGTTGTCTTAGATTGATTCGAAAGAATCAATTCTCCGTTCATCACTTCAATATCCCATTTGTGCAACCCTTGCCACTTTTCAATCGAGCCATTATTAACATATCCAGTTAGTATCAAGTAGCCTCCAGGTTTAACGATGTCGAATAATTTTCTTATGAAAAGCTTAGGGTTCATCGCATGATCAAGTGCATTTTCAGTGATGGCTAGATGAAAGCGGTCTTTTTCAAAATGCTCATCTAAGGCCTCCCCATAACCCTTTACAAGATTCGAAGCATAGTTCGTTTGGAATTTTCTATGCAACTCCTTATAAAAATCTGCTAACGGATCAACAGTCACTATTTTCAAATCGCTTCGATTGACCAGACTGTCAATATTAAAGGCTGAAAATGGACCAGCACCCACATCAATAAGCAAGAGTGGAGCTGGAAAAGATTTTTCAAGCTTTGCTAACGCTGAGAGGATAGCTTCCGTAGTTGGAGAACAAACAGAAGCTGATTTACATCTCATCACATAACCAAACCTTTTTTTCCGCTCATGAAAAAAACGAGTCCAAAAGAATCTTTCTGATGAGAAATTGGCTTCCTTGGAAACTCTAGTGCGTATTGAACCGCGTAGCAGATCAAAATAAGTGGTAAGGAGAAAAGGATCAAAATTGCGTATATCAAAAGAAACCATTCTAAGCATTTTAATGTATGGATTTTCTGTTCGTGCGTTCATTTTCTCCGCCTAGGGCTGACAAAAGCCAAGTTTGTTGTAAAGTAAGAAAAATCTCGGGAAGAGCAGCCTCATACTCTTCAATAGTAAAATCAATGACACAATTCATTTATTAATTAAACCAAGATTTCAGAATACCCGTGGATGTTTTCCAAATCTAATACCTTAATTATTGAAGGCTCTATTAATACCATAAAAAACCAATCATTTCTCAAGAGTCTTTTTTTCAAAGGTTTTTTCTATTTCATCAAATTCAATCTTGAAACAATCAGTCCAATCAGATTCTTTTGCAGTTCTTATAGCCTTTTCAGATAATTCTCTATAAAGTTCAGCGTCTGAAAAAAGATTCAAGACAACATCTTTGAAATCTCTTTCCCGCAAGTTAATTGAAATAATTCCTTTTAATTTATTTTGCAATTCTTGTCGTTCGTCCATCTTGGTTGTTATAATGGGTAAGCCTGCTGCCATATACTCCGGAATCTTATAAGGCGCGGAATATCGAGTTAAAATTCTCGGTTTGGCTGTTGCTACTGCAATATCTGATTCGGAAAAATAATCTGGTAGTTTCTCATGTTTTTGCCCGCCTAAAAGGAAGACAGCCCGTTCAAGTTCAAGATTTTTAATTAATACTCTAAGCTCATTCTCAAATGGACCTGTACCTAAAATAAGAAATCTAATATTAGGAAAGGCTTTAGCTAGTTCTGGCAAGCACCTTATCGGCAAATCAACCCCTTGATAATTTACTAGACCACCCACATACACCAAGGTTGGAACATGCTCTTTTTTGCTCTGCCCTTTGCTGAATAAATTGTAATCTACGCCATTTGGTACAACTATTACGTTCTTAGCACCTTGAAGCCTTCTTAATTCTGCTAACGCATCACTTACACTTACCACTAAATCGGCTTTTTTCACCACAAATTTCTCAATAGCATACAGCGTAATTTGGAATAACTTGTTATCCCAAAAATAAGGAAAAAGGTCCAAATCCTCATAAACCAGACAGTCTGTTTTACCTAAACATTTTAAAGCATATCCAATTATTCCTCCCCACAATCCCCCTGCAATACAAATGTCATTCTTACCTAAGCGCTTAAAAGCTATCAAAACAACAAAGAACGGTTGTAAAAACGTAAAAAATAAAGGAGAAAGGTATCGATCAAACATTTGAGATTTGAGAGGAAGAACTTCAAATAGCAGCTTGACGCCTAATGTTTTGATTGGTGTTCCTTCTTCATTTTCTTTGGTTGGATGCAAGAGCTTTTTAGTTATGCGCTCATGCCCCTGAGTAGCATAATAATTCAGTATTTGGATACGATATCTGTTACTGAAGTGTTTTACCATATAGGGGTAACGACCGTAATCGCCCACGTTTTTGTTGTAATCATCCGTATCCGCAGTTATAATCAGCAGATTTTTCATCTTACCGTCCTCTTCATAGTGGCTCATCGGCATATACAACATATTTGTTGTTTTCATGCTTACCATATGCAATATTTCTTAATTCGTTTTTAAATCAGGTAAGGCATTAGTTGCGAGAAAACAGCCCTATTCCAAACATTCCATATTTTGCCCGTTTTTGTGTAAAATTGCTTGTCTGCTCGCAGCAGTAGCGTGTTTCCAAAGTTGTTTTGAATGGCCCATTTATCTTCTGGGAGAGATTCTAAATCTGAGCTTATTCTGGCTGCAAATTTGCGCTGCTTTTCGCGATATTCGTTGACGCGCCCCGCTAACTTGTCTTGTATTGTCTCGTAGTTGTTGATGAGGTCATGGAACATTGCAATTATCTTTTCAGCTGTGATTTCAGTGGTAGGCATGGTGAATTCTGAAAAGCCCACGCTGTCTGCAAAATCGAAGTGTTCTGGTGAATAGGCGAGTCCGATAAAGGGTGTGTTTGCGGCAGCGCTAAAAACCAGAGAATGCAGTTTCTCGCCGATAAATATTTTACAGGTTGAAATCAGATTCATGGTCGCTTCGGCATCTACCCATTTTTCAAAGATGCCGGCATCTACCAGTTTGGAAAGATTTTCGACATCCTCCATGTTGTTTTTCCAGAATGGAATGAGAACCAGTTCGTAGCCTTCAGCTTTCAAGACCTTGCAGACTTTGCTCAACTCTGTGATCACTCTATCTTGGGCTTTCCAAGAGAATTTGGGATCGCCTGCGCCGATGTTTATAGCAATTTTGTTGTTGCACTTTTCTGAGACTTTTGTAGGTTTTAGGGATAAGCCTGGATCGCCTATCACTTCGGAATCTATTCCCCAGCCTCTCAAGCGTGCTCTTGAAATATTGCCTCTTACGCCGATAAACCTAAAATGGAGTAACTTGAATCTGTCGATTAACTCTGGATCAAACGGACCGTAAAACAATGGGTCTAAGACACCTGTGCCAAAAACGTATGCGTATTTTGTAGGTCGCATATACATAGCAATTAAAGGTAGGCAGGTACCTCCACTGACAAGCGATGTCTGACTATGTTTCTGCCTGCGCGGATCAGTTATTCGACGCAGCTTAAAATTGTATTTGGCAAAAATGTCTTGATTAATTCTGTATAGTGCCTCATCGCCCAAGTTGTTGTTGGGAGTTGCCCAACCTACATAATTTATTGTATTTTCCATTAATTTCACTAATTTCAGACAAGGTTATGGCTTTTTATTTTAGCAAATTCTCCACTATGCGGTGGCAACTATTTGAGTGCCTTTGCCTTTAGGGCTTCGATTATGGTTTGAAATTCCTGTTCTGTCATGAACGGAAACATTGGAAGTGACAAAATTTTTGAGAATAATGCTTCGGCGCATGGGAAATCTCCCTTCTTGTATTTTGTGGTTCTTCTGTAATAAGAAAAGTTGTGCAGAGGAATATAGTGCACTCCGGTGATTATGCCTCTTTTTCGTAAATGGCTGTACAGTTCGTCTCTAGTTAATGGGTATGGTTTTTCAACCTTTACTTCCAGCAAATGAAAAACGCCGTGGCATAGACTATCGCCAGGGTCATGGAGCATCTTGATACCTTCGATCTCTTCCAGTGCTTTCTTGTACTTCCCTGCAAGTTCCCTCCTATATTTTGTGATGAGGTCAAGTTTCTTCATTTGTGTAAGTCCTATCGCAGCTTCGATTTCGCTCATTCGGAAGTTAAAGCCAAGATCGGTAACGTCATAGTGCCAGTCAGCGGCCTTTTCAGTTGGGGTTTTGGTTTGACAGTGGTTTCTCACAAATAAGGCTCTTTTTTGCACGTTTTTGTTGCTTGTTACGAGTATTCCGCCTTCGCCTGTTGTTATGTTTTTTGTTGCGTAGAAGCTGAAACATCCAGCGTCGCCGAAGCTGCCAACTTTTTTGTCTCCGAATGTCGCACCATGGGCTTGCGCACAGTCCTCGATCATTCTCACGCCATGTTTCTTGGTCAATCGACTGATGACTTTCATGTTGCAGGGGAAACCGTAAATATGTGCAGGTATCACACATTTGACGTTTTCATTCGTTTCAAGAATATTCGCCAACTTAACTGGGTCAATTTCTCCGTCTTCGCCTGCGTCACAGAAAACAGGTTCGGCTCCACGCCATCGAACAACGTTTGCTGTAGCAACAAAAGTGTTGACTGGAACGACAACGGAATCACCTTTGCCTATTCCCAAACCGTCTAGAGCCAAGTACATAGCAGACGTGCACGAGTTCGTGGCAACGCCGTATTTTACTTTTATATATTTTGCGAAGGCTATTTCAAACTGGATTGTTTTTGGACCTAGGGTTAGCCATCCTGATTTGAGGACTTCTCTAACTGCGTCTATTTCTTCGTTGCCTAATGCGTTTTGAGGTTTATACAAAGGAATTGTGTTCAAAATCTTAACCACCTCAAAGGTGTTTATGCGATTTCTTCTATCAGTTTTTCATAGTTATTTGCCATTTGCTCTATGCTAAACTTTGCCTGTGCTAGTTTTCTGGCGTTGTTTCCAATGCGTTTGGCTGCTTTCTCATCAAGTAGTAATGTTCTGACGTGAGATGTTAATTGGGCGATGTTTCCCCATTCTGCCAGCATGCCGGTTTCATTGTGGATTATTGCTTCTTTGTTTGCTCCTGTGTCGTATGCTACCACGGGTTTTCCGTGAGCCATTGCTTCTTGAGCGGCATAGCTCATTGTTTCCGGCCACAGGGATGGTAAGAGGAATATGTAGCATGATTCGTAGGTTTCTTGAAGCTCTTGGTCTTTCCAAATGTAACTTATAGTGTCAAAGCTGTCATTTGTTTGAGTTCCTTCCCGACCTACCCATAGAAACTGTACGTCTCGAAATTCGGGCTTTAGGTTTCTTGCAAGTTGAACAAAATGATGGCAACCTTTTAGTGTTCGTCTGTGTTCGGTGGGTTGATAAGCTAGGAACAGAACTGTTTTTGGTTTGTGCGCATCTGTTGCTGATTTGCTCTTGTTCGCATTTACGCCGTTATAAATCATGTGGACTTTTTGTGGGTCATAACCGATTTGTACCATTTTGTTTTTTAGAAACAGATTATCCGCGACTATGGCTGAAGCACAGTTCAGCTTAGATATCATGCGTCTGACTTTGTTAATTTTCATAACTGAAAGAACCGACAAAGGTACTTGCCCAACTGAAGAGGTGGAAAGCGATTTCATTCTTTGGTTTTCTGATATTCGAGCTAGGCATTGTCCGCAGATCAAGTTTGGGCCTTCACAACGAGTTTGCTTGGTTGAGATGAATAGGTCATCTTTTGGGCATACAGGCCATGGGCTCAAGGTTTGAGCGATCGTTGGAGTTCCAGAAAGTACACTTGCCCAGAACGCTGAAAGGTCATAATCGTAGCATGTGAGGACTACGTTAGGCTTGGTTTTTTGTATGTATCGTCGGTACAGATTAACAATTCCTGGGTCTACTACTGACATAGGTGTGGCTGACGACAGGTGAGGGAACTTCTGATTTGTTGCTGAGCGGGATAAGGAGGCAGCATGGATATCCATGCCTCGTTCCGAGAGCGCGGAGCGTAATATCCTAGCAACATTTGCCTCCCCTCCTGGCCAAGAGAATTGATGTGCAGCACCTAAGAAGAGGACCTTCATTTATGCTTCATTCCGCATGCTTAGTTTTTATCAAGGAATAGATTGCATATTCGGCGTCAGGTGAGGCTGATAGAAAAGTCTTTTGTAATAGTATCATCGTTTGCGTATCAAGGCAAACCTGCTTAGAAAAGGCTTGAAAAAAGTTGAACCATGATTTTGGCGCCGTTTTTAGCTACTTGGCATAGTGTTCCTCGGCAGCCTGATTCTATGTCATAGGGGTGAGCTCCTATGGCGAGTACCACTTTAGATGTGTAGACCATTTTGTTATTTGTTTGAAAATGGATTTGATATTAAAAGAATTTATTTTATTTAAAAAACACTCAGCTTTAGTAATACGTATTAATCAAGCTAAAACCATTATTTTTTCGTCAAGTTTTCAACAAATGACAAGTATGAGTATTCAAACCGCCCCAAAAAAAGTTGCCGTAAACATGTGAAGCCGTCTTTGAAGCGAATCTTTGAAGTACCTCTTTGACGGTAGCGATATTCTAGTGGAATTTCTTTAAACCTCCAGCCATTACACAAAGCTAAGACAGTCAACTCTACTTCTACATCAAAGCCTTTACTTTCTAATCCGCAAGGGTTAACGACTTTTCGTCTAAAAGCCTTATATCCAGTCATGACATCGGTAAGTTTAACACCGTACATCATAGTTGTAGCAAGAGAAAGGAGCCTATTGCCAACATAGTGAGAAGAGCTCATTCCTTCTGGGATTCCTTTTGAAACACGGGTTCCATAAATGACATCAGCCTCTTGAGCGAGAATTGGTTTTACAAGCTCTGGGATTTTTTCTGGAAAATATTCTAAATCTGCGTCTTGAACTACGATGACTTCTCCCGATGAGGCTTTGATGCCTGTAGCCAAAGCTGCGCCTTTACCTTCGTTTTTAGCATGCCTAATGTAGATGACGTTGCTAAAGGATTGCACTTTTTGTTGGGTATTATCTGTTGATCCATCATCAACAACGATTATTTCCATGTCTGGTAACTCTTTTTGTAATCTAGAAAGTCGGATGATTGTTTCTGCAATAGTTGCCTCTTCGTTATGAGCAGGAACAATTACACTTATAGACTGATATTTTAAGTTTGGATCTTGCATTAAAGACATTCCTTCAATCTAAGCTTGATTGGAAAATTCTCCATTTTCCAAGAAAACACTTTTTTGCTTGCTCACAAATCCTTTGTTTGGCAAAGGTTCTCCAAGAACATCTTTGTGTCTTTAACATGTTTGCTGCTACGGCTATATGATTTGTACGTCGCTAGGAAATCGACGCCTTTAGGGGTCAATACGTAACATTGCCTTTCATGCTCAAAGCTTATTAGTGATGCTTCGAGAGTTTCAGATAAGTATCTGGTTAAGACTTTATAGCTCAAGTTGGCTTTGAACATTATATGCGTTTTTTTGGCATCTGAACTGGCAACTTGAAGTATATCAGCTATTATGTCTAGTTTTCGCCTATAATTGGCCAAGATGAATTCCTCAATAACTTCAAATAACGTGAATATTGAAATGGTTGCGAATGTTGATGGTTAATTTTTAGTTAGCTATTGAAAAAAAACTATTTGTGGAGCCAGCCTCTGCCGCCTTTTTTAGGCTGCCGTCTCTTTTCAGTTTTCTCAGCGAGGTAAACCTCAGCGCGCTTCTTTTTGTGGGGCTGCTGTTTTGTGATTTGAGTTTTGACAAATTTATTCCATCCTCCGACTGCCTGGCTTGGAGGAATGTATCTTTCGGCGTTTTCTATTTGGTGTTGTTGTAAGATGTCTTTGAAGTTTAATCCTTTGTAGTCTCTTGTTGCATGGATGATTGTTCCTCCATCAACATATAGCATTGAATAGTCGTGGATGGCTATGCCTTCGGCCCGGACTTTGTCATCGACTCTTTCTTGCCAGAGTTTTTTCCATTCTGTTTTAAGTTCGTCAACTAATGCTTTTTGGTCCATAACCATCTCTATTCAATTCCCTCCCTGACAGGAGCGGATAAGAACCTTAGTTGATATGCTGGTTACACCTTCTCCCTTTGGCCTCGCTCTCTCCCCAGAGCACTTGCTTAAACAGTGTTTACATAATGGATATATAAATAATATTCTCTAGAAGAAAACTCTTTTTTTCTATTTCAACAACCGTTTTTATCTATACAATACGCTAGGTTCACTAGTCAACTGCGGTCGTGCGCTGTTCCATGCGATTGCTGTTGGTGTTAAGAAACGCAAGCTGGTTGGATGATGACTTTTTAATGTTTGATGAGGAGTAAAAAGGGTGTTTTGATGTTAATTGGATGTTATTGGGTTATAAAATCGATAAAAAACTCTTCGAAATTGAATAGTTACCTAAAAAGTTAAACATTTTTCCTTTCTGTTGCTTCCTTGACGTTTAGAAAATAGCGCGTGAAAAAATATGGCTCCACTTATTTGAAGGCAAAATGAACTTGTGGTTAGTGTATCTTGTTCATTTCTTGTTTCTTTAGGTGGATGGCTGCAACGGTTGCGTTAACATTCTTTTCTTCAACCACAAGTATTATTTGTGAGGTGTGAGGAGCAAAGATGCCGCGTTTAATGTTAATGCCTGATATTGCGCTGATGGCTAATGAAGCTACGCCTGGCGAATCCTTCATTCTGTCGCCGATGAGGGTGACTACGCCTAAGCCGTATTCTACCTTCATGTTTTCGTCAAAGCCCTTTAGTTTTTCCTCGTTTTTCTTTAAGAAGTCTGAGTCTAAGAAGAGGAAATCGCGGATCCTTTCACCTGTCTCCATAGTTTCGGCGCCTAAATCCATGAAGTCGTTTCTTCTTTCCCATATTCTCAAGGAATCTTCCAGTGACCTGCTTTTCTCGTCATTCATTGATAGAATTGCGCAGCCGGATTTGCCTGTTAAGCATTTCACTATTTCTCCTCCGCTTGTTTCAGACTCAATTACCGAGTACATTTCAGGCTCGTCGATTGGCACCACCATCAAGGGTTGCATGAAGCGTCTGGCCATGGCTATTGCAGGGCTCTGCACTATTTTCATACCCATCATTGAAGCTTTATGAGCCTCATTATAAGTAAGCGCTTTAACATACTCAGTCTTCTGTCCACGCACCACTTTCGGGTCAGCGCTTTGTACTGGTAAATCTTTGTACAATAGTGTTTCAGTATTGTACAGATCTTTCAAGAGGCAGGAAGTGAAAACTGCCGTTAAATCCGAACCGCCTCTTCCCAATATGGTTTCAAGACCATCAGCTGTAACCCCTAAGAAGCCTGCTAAAGAAACTATTTTGCCGTCTTCCAGCGGTTCGATTAATGTGTGAATTCTTTTTTTGCTTAACTCGTAATTCGGCATGGCATCCTCAAAATTGTCGTCAGTTACAATGGGCCAATCTTGCAGCGATACGCAGCAGGAATCTAAGCCGTGGCTTTTCAAAATGTAATCTCCCAAGGTGGACATTGCGAGTTCTCCACCTAAAGTGAGGATTCTTGCTTTAATGTTGCCGCTGAAACGTTTATTAACCGAGTCAAGAGTAGCCTTTGTTAACGCCTTGTAATTAGCCAATTCATTTACCGCTTGCTCATGCCATTTGCCTTTAACGTGAGCCTTCGCAATTCGTCCATAAACTTCAAAAACAGGCTCCAGAGGAAGCGGTGTTGACCGCGCATAGGATTCACCTATCCCTATAAGCGCGTCAGTGCAGCCCGTAGGCGCTGAAAAAACAACGATTGGACCAAATCGGTCTTTTTCGTTGATTTCTTTTATTCGTTTTATGATTTTTGGGATTCCTTTGCCTTCTGCGTCTAAGAGGCTGCCGCCGAATTTTGCTACTGAAAGAGCCTTGAAAGCGCATTCCACCTAATACGAGTTAGCAATCAAATCTAGCTTTAATAATTTTCTAAATCCTGCATTGTTAGGGCATTATTCGTAATTAAAATCATCTGCCGATTCCGTGGACTGTTGGTTTTTCCCAATCAAAAACGTTGCCAATAATGTGACCCCAATAATGGCTGCGGCAGCTACTGCCCATAGAGGAAAGGTACTGCTGCTTGCATAAAATTCGTTTGGGTTGATGATAGCAGTCGGGGTAGGCAAAGGACTTGTTGTTTGAGGTGGTGTAGGTTCAGGCGTTGGCGATGGCGAAGGACTGGGCGAAGGTGAATTAGTGGGGGTGGGTGTGGTCATAGGATTAGCTTGTTGAGGTGTGGGTGTTGGGTTCTGTGTTGGTTGGGGCGTTGGTGAATCAGTTGGCGTTGGCGTAGCGGTTGGTGAAGGTGATGGCGAAGGCGTCGGGGTAGGCATGGCTGTTGGTGTTGGACTAGGGGACGGCTCAGGCCCTGTTACGGTTGGACCTGAAAACTGAAGTGGCCAACCTAGTGCCGTTATTTGGCCTGATGAACTGCTTGTGAACATGAAGTAGTATGTATGGGAGCTAGGGAAAGAGTTGTTGAATAGCGGTAGATACCGTTAGAGCCAGAACCGCTGTAGACAGTCATCGAATGAGGCGTGTTATCGATGATAACGTATGGCAAGGAAGGACTCGCTCCACTCGGGTCATAGTAATTGACATAATAGGAGAAGTTTGTAGCGGTGGTTCCTGATAATGGAGCTACATAACCATTCGACAATGTCGCTGAAGGAGCAGGTGTTGGTGTGGGCGTTGGGTTAGGGGTTGGTGTTGGCGATGGTCTTGGGGTGGCTGTTGGAGTCGGAGTTGGTGTAGGAGTGGGCGTTGGAGTTGGTGTAGGGGTTGGTGATGGTGAAGGCGTAGGAGTGGGCGTTGGCGATGGCGTGGGCGTTGGTGTAGGGGTTGGGCTCGGAGTAGGGCTTGGCGTTGGAGTTGGCGTAGGTGTAGGCGTCGGTGATGGCGTTGGAGACGGCGTTGGTGTTGGCGTAGGGCTGGGTGTTGGACTTGGGGTCGGAGTTGGTGAAGGGGTCGGAGTAGGGGTTGAAGTTGGCGTTGGAGTGGGAGTTGGATCATCCAATGGTGCTTGCTCTTGGTCAGCTAAAACCGTGAAACCGATGTTGTTTCCTTGTTTGCCATTATCTGCGTGTATTGTGTTTAGGGTATTGTAGTATAGGGTAATGTGGGTTGGCAGTTTATAATTAACAAAACTTTCTACATGTGTTTCTGCTGCGAGCAGCATAACTATTGTTAAAAATAAGATTACTGCGAAATATGAAGCCTTGAGAACACGTGTTTTCTTAACCATTTTTGTCAATCTCTAAACTTAGAGGCTCTTTTTAGCTTGATTAGAGAAAAAGTAAACAATTGAGGTAAGCTGTGCTTTGTTCATAAGAGTTTATCAAAAATAAATATCCTTGTGGATTCAGTGCAGAACCAACATGTGTATTAATCTTGTTAATGGTTTATGGAAAAAGAAAAAGGAAATAAACGCCGAGAGACTTACAACTAGAAGAAGGTTCTATAGAGTTATGTATGAAGGATACGTTCTTTTTTGCAATACGCCATCTCGGCAGCTATGTCTCAGCAGGCAACGTTACACTTGCGCAGATAAGAAAACCAAGCCCACTGAAATTAAGGAGGGTTCAGTAATTTTCCTCTATAACGTTGATGATAAGAGTCTGCTTGGACCCTTTACAGCTTTAACTGAAGGCGGAGATGAATTGGATGCTGGCACTTGGGTTATGGATGTTGATGACCACATACCGTCTGAAGATATCAAGGTAAATTGGGAAGACCTTCATATAATTCAAAATGCACCTGAAAAGCTTCCGTTTCTAAACGAGCCTAAAACATGTAAGTTATCTACTACTCAAACGCAGCGGGTTTTGGATTTGCTACAAGAGGGGCCGCTTTATCTTTATGCCAAAAGCCAGTAAACACAGCTAAGAATTTAGTGATTTGCAAGTTTCTTTGCTTCTAAACTAATAATTTTGTGGCAGTTAATGCATCGAGTAAAAGTCAACTCAAAACCATTGAGTATGTCAAAGCATTTTTGCGTGTATAATCTTTGTTTTTCATGATCACAAACAAATTGGCTAGTGCCCACTAGCCTTTCCTCATCCATCCTCCTTCCCCAATTCTTATCATCTTTAATAAAGTAATAACTCTTTTGGAACACAACAGTGCTAGACGTAGCCTGCTTAAAGGTTCCAAATCAACCCAAGCAAAAGCGGAACTACAGCAATAACAGTCAACTCTTCAAGCTCCATGATGATTCCTATTATGATGCCAGAAGAGCCAGAAAAGCTAAACCCTACAATGGAACTTACCCTAGAGAGACCAACAATCACTAAAACCACGATAACAGGAACAACAATTCCATAGATAATATCGCTTTTACTCCAGTCTCTCCAGCCAACATTCATAACCTTAACTTATGTTGCCCTTTTTTGTTGCGTGACTATTAAAGTATTTACCGAAAATTGTTAATGATTGCTAAAACAATTTACTGCAAAGCTTCTCCTGACCAACAAAAAATTACATCAGAGCTTTATAGAGCAGGTGTTTTCTTTGATAATAACTACCGTAAATTAATTCATTATTAGCTCTATGGTGAATATGTCTAAATGGAAGAAAAAAGAAGCTCAGATAGCTTTGCTGCTCTCCCCGTCGATGAAACTCTGAAGCAATTACAAGCTGATCCAGTTACAGGTTTAACCGACATTGAAGCGAAACGAAGAATAGACCAGTATGGCCGCAATGAAGTAGCAGAAAAACGGCAAAATCCCTTAATTGGATTTCTAAAACGTTTCTGGGGTTTAACAGCTTGGATGCTTGAAATAGCAATAGTACTCTCGTTCGTTTTAGGCAAATACTTAGACCTCTACATAATAACCGCACTACTGCTTGTAAATGCCATTTTAGGGTTTGCTCAAGAACAGCAAGCAACAAGAGCAGTCAAAGC
Organism: Candidatus Bathyarchaeota archaeon; assembly: GCA_963715865.1. Taxonomy (GTDB): domain Archaea; phylum Thermoproteota; class Bathyarchaeia; order Bathyarchaeales; family Bathycorpusculaceae; genus Bathycorpusculum. The sequence goes on along the minus strand of OY970280.1, from coordinate 784,304 downwards.
GCTCAAGCAAAAACTGCAACTGCAAACAAGAGTCCTGAGAGACAAAACGTGGTCAACCATATCAGCCGCCGATTTAGTTCCTGGCGATATTATTAGAGTAAGGTCAGGTGATTTTGTTCCCGCTGACCTCAAAATAATAGATGCAGAAGTCACCGTAGACCAATCAGCTATCACTGGAGAATCCATGCCCCTTGAAAAGAAAAAGGGCGAAATCATTTACTCTGGTTCCATAATACGAAAGGGAGAAGCCACAAGCGTGGTAACATCCACTGGAATACACACCTATTTTGGAAAAACAGCCCAGCTCGTCCAACTAGCCAAACCTAGGCTCCACATGGAAGCGGTCATCACAGGATTAATGAAGTGGCTTCTAATTTTGGTTGTCTCCCTACTTCTCGTAGCTTTCGCTGTATCATGGATACGCGGCATAAATCTCCTGGATATGTTGTCGCTGGCGCTAATATTGCTTGTATCAGCAATACCCGTCGCATTGCCCACCATGTTCACGATTACAATGGCGCTAGGCTCATTAGAACTCGCAAAGAAAGGGGTCTTAGTTACTCGACTCAGCGCCTCTGAAGACGCCGCCCTCATGGATGTTCTATGCGTTGACAAAACAGGAACGCTCACCTTAAACATGCTAACCGTAGCAGACGTACTGGAAATTAACAACTATAAAAAAGATGACGCCCTGCTGTTTGGCGCCTTAGCCTCACAAAAAGCAAACCAAGACCCCATTGACATGGCTTTCTTAGCGGCAGCTCATGAAAGAAACATACCGTTAGATGGTTACATTCAAAAGGAATTCATGCCCTTTGACCCTTCTACTCGAAGAACAGAGGCAATTGTAGAGAAGCAGGGTGGGAAATTAAGAGTTGCTAAAGGAGCAGTCTCTGCAATAGCGCCATTGTGCGAAATTGAAGGAAAAGAACTTGCTGATCTTGAGGCAAAAATGGACGCTTTCGCCAACAAGGGATACAGAATTATAGCTGTTGCAGTAAGCCGCGAAGAGTCAAAAATGGGTCTCGTTGGGTTAGTGGCGCTCTATGATAAACCAAGACCTGACTCTGCAAAAATGATAGATAAACTTCGAGCGTTAGGAATATCCATCAAAATGCTGACTGGAGACGCGTTACCGATTGCAAAACAAATAGCCCAAGAAATACATTTAGGTGATAAAATAACACGCACGCCTGACATAAAAGAAACAGCAAACAAAGATGCCCTAGTGGCTACGGAAATTGTTGAAAAAAGCGATGGCTTCGCAGAAATTTACCCCGCTGGTAAGTATCAAATAGTCAGAGGCTTACAGGCTAACCTACATGTAGTTGGAATGACTGGAGACGGCATAAACGATGCCGCGGCGCTAAAACAGGCAGAAGTCGGAATAGCGGTAAGCAACGCAACCGATGTCGCAAAAGGTGCGGCAAGTGTAGTTTTAACAGAACCTGGACTAACCAACATTCTAGACCTCGTTACGACTGGGAGAATGATTTATCAGAGAATTGTGACGTGGATACTTAACAAAGTAGTTAAAACATTCCAAATAGTGCTATTTGTGGTCTTAGCTTTCCTTTTGACTGGACTATTTGTTGTAGATGCTTTTCAAGTTGTTTTGCTTTTGTTCTTGGTGGACTTTGTTACGATTTCACTTGCCACTGACAACGTGAGGCCATCAGAAAAGCCTGAGACTTGGAATATCACTGCCTTGGTAAAGGCATCCATCATGCTGGGCATTTTTATTGTTGCTGAATCCCTCGGTCTCCTCTATTTAGGGTTATCATACTTGGAACTGTCTAACATTGCTCAGCTAAACACGTTCGTCTTTGACATGTTATTGTTCGGAGGGTTGTTTACCATATTTGTGGTGCGAGAGAGAGGTAACTTCTATAAGTCAAAACCAAGCAAACCTCTCTTAACAGCAGTTATAGTAGATATAGTTATCTCCTCGCTGATTTCAATTGTCGGCATACCGGGATTGGCTCCAATACCCGCGATTTACGTTGTTATAGCATTAGCATGGTTCTTTGCTTTCGGTATTGTATTAAATGACCAGTTGAAAACAAGATTGTTACCATAGCTGAATGTGCATGGTTGCGCTTAGTATAACCTAACTGTTTACAACACAAAGCAAAAGTGTTGAATTTTTTGATGATGGATAACAATTGAAATATACATGGAAACCGTAAATAACGTCAGAGGGTTTATGGGTCATGCAATGTGAGCGTTGCGGTTTACTTCTTAAAGAAGGAGAAAGTTATGATTTTCACGGAAAAATCTTATGTGAAGATTGTTACATTTACGTGACAAACCCACCTAAAGCTTGTGATCCTATGGCGGTGGCATCAGCTTTGTCCGTCCGAAAACAGTTGGGCCAAACAGGTGCCTCTGGCCTAACCGAGCTACAGGAGAAGATTTACCGCACAATTGGGGAGCACGGAAAAATCACTAAAGAAGAACTATTGACGGTGGTTAAGATAAAACCTGAAGAGTTAGAGCAGCAATTTGCGATTCTTCGACACTGTGAATTAATCCGCGCCTTCAAGGAAGGAGATAAACTCTATTTTACAAAATGGCAACCTACCAATCCGTGATTTACATTTAGAGCCGTAAAATGTCTGTTGTCACTTTTCTTTCAGAACTATTGCTGCTAATCTCAATTTAAGTTGCGCTTGGCAAACCGCCACAGGTTAACTTGTTGTCAGGTGAGTCTTTTTTTGAGTACAGCAGTAGCTATGGCTAGAAATACAAGAGTAAACAAGAATAACGCTGCAATATCAATAACGTAAATGTTGGCGACTGCTTTAATCTCCAGGCAGTTAAAAAAAGAAAAAAAACAAATTTATTCTTGTTTTGCTTCAAACTCAACCTTAACGGATATAGGTTCCTTGAAAATAGACAGCACTGGACAGTTTGCTTCAGTTCTTCTCCAAGCAGCGTCTAAAAGTTCTTTCCTCGTCTTCGATGAAACGTTAACTTTCATGCTGACACCAGTTATGATTGGTGAATCTGGAGATTTTTCAGCTTCAACAGTAACATCAACTTTGTCTGGTTGGATGTTGCTTTTTTTGCAAACATCCGCGAAAATGGTTACGCCGCAGTCAGCTAAAGCCATTAAAGTCAATTCTAACGCTGTAGGACCACTGTCGGTTCCGCCCGCAACCGTCGAGAGGTCGCAGACGACGCTATGAGTTCTTTGGTTATCTACGATTGAGCGAACGTTCTCAACCCATGTTGCTTTTGCCTTAACTTTGGGCATTTCTTATTCACCAGCCCCTTTCTTAGTATGCTTACAATTTAAGCTTAGCTGTTTATGTTTTAGATAATTAGCATTCATAGTGAATGTTCTCATAAGTCTATCACTTAGTCCGCTTTCTTCGAGTGGAATTAGTCATTATACATTTATCATCATATTTGAAATCTCGACCTTGTGATTGCTTGCCTAATCTTCCAGCCTTGTGTTAGGGAAAGACCAGTTGCCATGTGGGTCATGTGCTGTCCAGAGTTAAGTTTTAATTTTGATTGGCAAAATGCTTGGTTGTCATTCAATTTTATCCTCATCAGACTTTTCAGTCGGCGAAGTCATTCTTTCTAACAAGGTTTTATTTAAGAGGTTAACTGCCTCTCTTATTTCCATAGATTTAGGGATAGAATAAATCTGTATTAGATTGTCTCCTAATACGTGGAATGGACCTTCTCCAACATCCCCCGCCAGTGCCACATCAACATTTTCTTCAACCAAGAGGTGGGCGGCTTGTATGCCCTTCTTATGAGACAATTTTGCTCCTTCATTCTCCTTAACGTAGGAACTTACTATTTGTCCTTCTTCAACGTCTACGAAGGCAAAATAAGGTGCACTTCCAAAATGAAGACTAACCGATGATTCTAAGCCTTTGTCTTCCACTATTGGAATAGCAATCCTCGTCTTTTTCCTATGCGCAAGCCCTACATGTACAGTAACTAACTCCAAGTCTTTGAAATGTTCCTTAATTCTTGCTTCAACCTCCTCCGATATCACGTGCGCTCTTTCCAAAGATAGCCCTTCTTGCAATTCCACATGCATCTCGCCAAAGAACACAGGACCGGATTTTCGCAACCTAATCTCATGGGTCCCCCTAACTCCGTGAACACTTTCAGCTATTTCCCTCATTTCCTTGACCCTTTGTGGACTGGGTGAAACATCCATCAAAACCAGCACTGCATCTTTTCCGAACCATAATCCTCTTGCCAGCACATACAAACCAATCATGAAGCCAATCAGAGCCTCACCAACCGGATAACCAAATACACCCAGGAAAACCCCAACGAAAACCAACACAGAAGCGTAAACGTCTACCATAGAATGCAAACCTTCGCTGATCAAAGCTTGCGAACCAATTTGGCGCCCTACTCTCGCCTTGTATTTAGCAAGCAGATAATAAACAACCGCTGACAACGCTGACACAGCAAGCGCTAGGTCCGAAAATGAAATAACATAGACCTCAAAAAACTTCTGAAAAGACTCAAACATGATCAAAACGCTGGATGCCACGATTATCAAAGACACTATTAGCAACGCAAAAGTTTCTGCCTTGTAGTATCCGTAAGGAAATCTCTCGGTCGGTTTTCTCTTTGCAATGTTGAGTCCAGCCCACACAGCTATTGAAGAGAAAACATCCGAGAATGAGTCGATTGTGCCCGCCAAGAGGGCAACGCTACCACTTGCAATGGACGTGATTCCTTTCAAAATACCGAGTGTTAGAAGAATAATGGTGGAAAGCCTCGCTGCTTCTTCTCCCTTTCTGAGGGGTATTCTTTTCTCGTTCATCTATGAACCTCCTAGGTTTCCATCTGTATCTGCATATTTACCTGCCTAAATACACTCTTATTTTCTTTTTAAGACGGTAACTCTGCATCTAATCATTTAAAGGGTGAAAGCTTAATTGCTATCTAAGAAAGGGGAGAATTTGCTGCTTGGACAAATTACGCCTAGCACCAATCTAACTAATTAATTCTTCAACTTCTTTTTTGCCTTCAGCCAATTCTTTTTCCTGTTGTTTGTCAATCGTCAGCAGCAGGGCTTGGAATTCTCCAACATGTGTCTTTTCTTCCTTGGCTATATCCAATAGGACCGTTTTTATGTGTTTATTTTCGGTTAACGCTGCCATCTGTTCGTAAAGGCTTACAGCATCTAATTCAGCGACTATTGCTGCTCTGAGTATTTCTTTGTCCAAGTCTTCTTTTGCTATTCTTTCAAGATTTATTGGAATTTTTGACAGCAAATTTCTATGCCTCCAATTCTTCGTTCGCAGTATTGAAATGTTGAGAAACATTCGGCTAATAAACTTGACATTGTCACTGTCCTGTAGGTTGTTTTTTCTCTGGTTCAAGCTTGGATTTTAGCTCTTTTAGCTGCGTTTCTATGTCGTTGATTTCTTGCTCTATGCTGGCTTTCTCTTCTTCAATTTCCTTTTTGGAGTCTTCTAGCGCTGCTATTTCATCTTGTGGCGTAGGCGCTGGAAGCTGATATGCGTATGTTGGGTCTGCCCACCACCATCTTGGGAGCCACGGATACCTTATACATGCTCGTGGGTCAGCGCCCAATCCTCTGCCATAGCCTCTGCCGCCGTATGCACGTCCTGGTCTTTGCCATGGTGGCAAGTGGCTGAAGGGTCCTCTGCCGAGACACTGATCAAAATATGCTCTTCTTCTCCATCCCATTTTTAATTTCACCTCCAAGATTATTTTTGTGTTTATGCACACAATCAATTAATGTGACAGTGCACAGAAATATATAAAAGTTCTGCATAACATAAGATTTATGAACCGAGCGTAACTCGGCAAAGCATCAAACGTGAAGAATATGAGAACAGAGCAAGAAATCAGAAAACGTTTAAGGGATCTTGAAAATGAGACGCTAACCGGTGGACCATTCACCGAGTTTGAAACCATCGCTAGAAAAGCAGCGAAACAAGCCTTGGAGTGGGTTCTCGAAGAGACCAAAAGTCTATTAACGTACTAAGCGAAAGCAAACAATTTGGAAGTAGGAGAAAATCTACGATGTGGCGAGGAAGACACAGATACGGTAGAAGAGGGAGATTTCCAAAACCCGTTACCTTAGGGGTTATTCCGCCCATAACCAGCTTTACGCCTAATCCGTCAAGGAATTTGGAACCAGTTTTCATTGAATTTGCGGAAGTTGAAGCCTTCAGGCTGGTAGACATGGAGGGTTTGTCACAGGAAGAGGCTGGGCAAAGAATGAGTATCTCAAGAGGGACCATCTGGAGGCTTGTTCAAAGTGCAAGAAGGAAGGCGGCGCAAGCCCTCAGTGAAGGAAGACCAATCTACATAGTTACGTCTACTCCAAACAAGGACACGCAAAACGATACGGAAATGAAATAGCTTATTCCTTGCTCTTCGAAAACGAGAATTATCGCGCTATTTTTCAGTTCATAGATTGCAGAATCTTTTTCCACATACTCGTTATTTCTTTTGCTGCATTGCTTTCTTGGGAGTATTCAACAATGGTTTTTCCGTTAACCATCGCCTGAGTAACTTCAGGATTAAAAGGAATAATACCCACAACGCCAATTCCGTTTTCTTTGCAGAAATTCAAGATTTTGTTTGTGTTGTCTACGTTTATATCGTACATGTTTACGCAAACAAAAGGAGCAACATTAAAGTGATCAAGCAGTGTCAAGACCCTTTCAAGATCATGGATGCCCGACATGGTAGGCTCCGTAACCACCAATGCAGCATCCACCCCTGTAATAGAAGATATAACAGGACAGCCAATTCCCGGTGAACCATCAATTATAATCAAATCACATCCTTCTTTTTCAGCCAAAATTCTGGCGTTTTGCCGGACCAGAGTGACGAGTTTTCCCGAATTGGATTCGCCTGGATGGAGCAGGGCGTGTGACATGAAGCCGTATTTCGTCTTTGAAAGGTAGGCGTTTCCAGAGATTCTTTGGATAAAAGCTATGGCATCAGCTGGGCAAGCGACTGCACAGACACCACATCCCTCACAGGCAATAACGTCAACTTTCAAATCGCTGGTTATGGCGTTAAAGTGGCAGTTTTCTCTGCATAAACCGCAGTCAATACACTTTGCTTTGTCAATGACAGCCGCCTTTGAACCTATGAACTCTTGCGTTTTAATTACCTCAGGATGCAGAAGCATATGAAGGTCAGGTGCATCCACATCGCAATCTGCCACAACAGCGTTTTTCGCCAGAACAGCAAACGAAGCGGTTATTGATGTTTTGCCAGTACCACCCTTGCCGCTTAAAATCGTTAACTGCTTTATCGACTGACAGACCTCCTTATTTCGCTGTAGAGCGTTTGAAACTTCTCTTCCCATTCAGGCATTTCCAAGCTGAATGGAACGCCTCTTGAATAGAGCTCCGCTATTCTTCTTTGATAGGGAATTTCCAGCAGTACGCGGATACTCTCTTCTCTGCAGTAATCGTAAACTGCTTTATCGCCGATGCCTGCACGGTTAACGACGACACCAAAAGGAATACCAATTTTTTTCAAAACCTCAATAGCTATCTTTAGGTCGTGCAGACCAAAAGGCGTAGGCTCAGTCACGAGAACGCAGAAATCGCTACCCCTAACAGTTTCCACGAAAGGACACGAAGTCCCAGGTGGAGAATCAAGAATCACATTTTCGTCCTCTCTGATCTGCTTTTTGACGGCCTTTATAACTGGAACCGCCATAGGCTTCCCTATTTCAAGTTCCCCATAAACAAGCTCCAAGTCTCCAACTGAACCAAACTTCAGAGCGCCAATTCTATGCTTTTCCCAAGTGATTGCTTTTTTGGGACAGACCATGGCGCATCCGCCGCAGCTGTGACAAAGCTCTGGGAAGACAAGAGTTTTCTCGGCGGTTGCAAATATAGCGTTGCACTGGCAGAATTTGGCACATTCTCCGCAATGACTGCACAGTTCTTCGTTTACAAGCGGAATCAAACTGTAAACAGGCTCCATTTTTTGCAGGTCTGGGTGTAAGAGTAAATGGGCGTTCGGTTCTTCAACGTCACAGTCTAGAAGTTGAACGTTACCTACTGAAAGAGCCATGTTCACAGCTACTGATGTTTTTCCGGTGCCTCCTTTACCACTAGCAACTGTCACAATCATTTAATTATCTCCTGAAAGACACTTAGGAAAAAATGGAAAATTGGCTATATTTCTGAGCTACCTTTTTGTTTCTCGTATTCAGCAATGGCTTTTCGCAGAGTTTTTATGGATAGTTTTGCACAGTCAAGCTTTGACTTTGGTAAACCTCCAAGTTCAACCAATAAATCATCTTCTGTCATCTTCTTTGCCTGATTAAGAGTCTTGCCCTTCAGGAGCGTGGTCATTGCAGATGCCGAAGCAGCTGAACCTGGACAGCCTAGGTAGTAGAACTTGGCTTCTTCTATAACGTTCCTTCTGCTAATTCTTAGATATAGCTTAACGAGGTCGCCGCATGGACCAAGAAAAGTGGTGGCAACGCTTGGGGTTTCCAATGTTCCCACGTTAACGTTGTTCATGTATAGTTCGATTGCTTTCTTGGAATACCCTGACTCTATCATCAGTTTTAGTTCTTCTTCTGATAGTTTCCTTGACGTTCTCTCACCTACACAACCATACGTCATCGCGCTCAGCTTCTGCCTTAATGGTGATGTGCATGCTCGCAGCCTTCTGTAAGCTCTTGGAGCTTGTCTTCTTTATACGCGGCAACCACTTCGCTGACCGTATTTGCATTGGCTTTTAACACTTCAACTCCAGCGCTTTGGAAAGTGCTCAATCCCCTCGGTCCCATTCCGTAAACTACGATCGCGTTTGGCTTCAACTCCACGATTTGATCATGCGCGTATCCAGTTCCACCAGCATGTTCGCTAACGTTTGGAACAGTCTTAACGTTTGAAACTTCACCATTCTCATCAAAGTCAACAACGGTATAATATGGAGTTCTTCCAAAATGCTCTGCTAAACGAGCGTTCAAGCCATTTTGATCTTCCGTAGGGATTACTATTCTATCTGTCAATTACCTCACCTCCTCGCCAAAAGATGTTAGTTTGCTTGGTCTAACTACGTTCAATTTGTTTATGCGCTCCATCTTCTTCCACCTCGCCCTCTACCCATTCCGAAATGTCCACCAACAGTAGGTGCACCAGTTCTCTGCAGCTCGCCTCTCTTGAACTTCTCAACAACCTCTCTGACAGTTCCAAACGCGCCAGTCACAATTTCTATGCCAGCTGCTGACAACGCTCCGAAGGCGTTAGGTCCAACATTTCCTGTTATGACCACTTTGACACCCTTGTTCGCTATTGTTTGAGCTGCTTGAATCCCTGCACCGCCTGTTGCGCCCGCAGCCATGTTTGGAATGGCTTCAAACTGCATTGTTTCAGAATCTACAATTAGCAGGTAGGCGCATCTACCGAATCGAGGGTCTAGTTGGGCTTCTAAATTGTTTGCTGTTGCGCTTACACATATTTTCATTTAATCACTTCCTTGGTTTCGCGGGCCTTTCGCGTGTCCATTTGCAGTTTCTTCATTTTCTAAGAATTGCTCAATCTTTTTGACAATTTCCATGAACGCTTTAGTTGCAAGCGAAGCTTTGTTTTCAGCTATGAAAGGCACACCATTATCTGAGTCGTTGCACACCTTAGGGTCTATTGGAATACTGCCGAGGTAAGGAACCGATAGGTCTTCGGCTATCTTTTTGCCTCCACCAGTTTTGAAAATGTTTACTTTTGCTCCGCAGTCTGGACAGACAAAACCACTCATGTTCTCAACTACGCCGATTATGGGAACGCCTATCTGTTTAGCGAACGTAACAGCCTTCTTAACCACTCCCTCAGAGACTTCGGAGGGCATTGTAACTATTATTACGCCGTCCATTTCTGGAATCAACTGCATAACACTAAGGGGTTCATCTCCGGTTCCAGGCGGAAGGTCTATGAACAGATAGTCGAGTTCTCCCCACGTTACATCAGATAAGAATTGCTGGATAACTCTCATTTTTAACGGACCGCGCCAAATCACTGGCGCCTCATCATTTGGAAGCAAAAAGTCCATGGATACAACTTTTATCCCTAGTCTGCCGGTAACTGGAAACAACATTCCACCAGGTCCACCTATTAGCGTTCGTCCTTTGAGGCCTAGCATCTTTGGAATACACGGACCGTGAATATCTGCGTCGAGTACACCGACTTTATCTTTGTGTCCTTGCATCGCAAAAGCCATGGCGAGGTTTGCGGTTACGGTGCTCTTGCCAACGCCTCCTTTACCGCTTATTATGGCTATCTTGTGCTTAATCTTGTTTAGTTTAAGTCTAAGTTTTTGCTCTTCTTCAAATTGTTTCTTTCTTTGGTCGTTGCATCCGTCGGATGTTGAGCATGAATCGCATTTTCCATCACATTCTTCTGGAACGTTTATCTGCTTCGTGAGATTCCTCATTTTTTCACCGGTTTAACGTGGAAATAGTTTAATACCTAAACCTTATTAATAGTTTATGTTTATAAAATAAACAGGCGCGATTAGTTTGGACGAGATTGACAAGAAAATAATCACACAACTTCAAGCAGACGGAAGAACAACACTTGAAGAACTATCAAAAACCACTGGATTCACAAGCATGGGAACCAAGAAACGGCTCGAAAAACTCGTAAAAAATGGAACGATAAAAATATCAGCTCTAATCAATCCAAGTGTACTCAAGCTGCATCCAGCAATCGTAATGCTGGAAATGGAAAGCGCAGAAGCAATGCAAGACCTCCTCAACCGATTCGAAGAGTGCCCAAGAGTAGTCCAGATATTCAAAACAGTAGGCGGCTACAACTTGATAGCGCTTGTCGTTGCAGAAACCCAAGAAACCCTTGAGAGCATATCCATGGAAAAATGTTCCCTCAGATGCAGTAAAGGGATACGTCGCTCAGAATTCTATCCCGTAAGCGAAACTTACTTTTCTCCGCTCCTTCAGATAAGAGAATCGCTAGCGCACAAAGAAAAAAAGGTCACACCATGCAACGTGGACTGTGATCCCTGCAACCGATATGAAACACAGAAATGCGTCGGTTGCCCAGCAACAAACCACTACAAAGGCACACTATAACAAGCAGGTGTTCCTCGATTGAAAGCAGCTAAAACCTCAACTTTTAAAATAAGAGAAACTGACCGCATGGAAATAATTAGCCTGGTTGATAATTCAATAGATTTCCTTTCCACTGTAAACAATAAGCATGTTCAATCCTTTATGCAATGGACAAGAGACCGGTATGGCGGCGAATGGACAAGCAAGCATGCCAAGTTGCCATTTGCTGAACATGGATTCTCAATGCTAATCAGAATTTTCAACCAAGACAAGTCAGAGAGCATCCTATTTGACACTGGAGGTAGCCCTGAAGCTATAATTGAAAACGCCAAAAGGATGGGAATGAGCCTAAGCGAAGTTGGCTGTATTGTTTTGTCTCATGGGCATTACGACCATTTCGGCGGTTTGTTATCAGCGGTCAAAGCGGTGGGTAAAGTGGGCTTGCCAATCATTGTTCATGAAGACATGTTTAGAGATAGAAGAACCGCTTACTCAGACGGAACAATCAGGAAATACGCTGAGTTTCCAAATAAAGCACAGTTAAATTCAGCCAAAGTTATCTTTACAAAGCAACCGTTTCTGATAGCTGGTAGCAGTGTTTGCGTAACAGGTGAGATACCGAGAACAACAAGCTTTGAAACTGGTCTTATGAATCACAAATCCTTCGTTAACGGTTCATGGCAACCTGACCCGTTGATTATGGATGACCGTGCAATCGTAATGAACGTTAAAGGAAAAGGCTTAGTCATCCTCTCAGGCTGTGCACATGCAGGCATAATAAACACCATTAACTATGCAAGGCAAATCAGCGGAGTAGAGAAGGTCTATGCTGTTATGGGTGGTTTTCACTTGGCTGGAAAAGACTTTGAAGACAAAATCGAGTTGCCTATTAAAGAGTTAGTTTGCATAAACCCTGAACTGATTGTACCTTCCCACTGCACTGGTTGGCGAGCAATGTTTGCCATTTCACAAGCGTTGCCAGATGCGTTAGTATGGAATAGTGTTGGAAACCTCTATCAGCTATAATTTGTAGGATGAGAAAAAATGGCAGTTGAATGTGAAGTGTTAAATAACATGGTCGTTTTGGATAGCATATTAACAAGCCACGGAGAGATGAAGCTTGAAAAGTAAAGGTCCCTTGTTCATTGTTCCTTGGCGCTGCACTTTCGCATGCAATAGTAATTGTGTTCATTGTACTTCTGCGGGCAAAACGGCTGTTGCAGACGAAGTTGACACGGCAGGCGCCATGAAAATTGTTGATGAAGTTTACGATTTTGGCGCAAGCTTCTTCGGAATTACCGGTGGACAGCCGTTTTTGAGAAAGGACCTTTTCGAAGTTATAAGTTATGCTAGAAAGCTTGGTTTGAACACAAGCATCATAACTGATGGACGCTTGATGGACCAGAAAGCCTTTGAAAACATTGTTAAAAACGCGGTTAAAATTTCTGTCAGCATCGATGGCGCAGAGAAAACAAATGATGCTATTCGTGGAAAAGGCGCTTATGCAGCTGCGGTTTCAGCGATAGAGAAGTTTTCACGCGAGAAACTGTTAAACTGCCTTGTATACACGTTTGCCAACGCAGGCGAATCCGTAACAAACGTTAACACGGAAGATATTACGCATGTTCTTGATTTAGCACGTCAATATGATGCTCGCTGGGTGGTTTTTCACGGTTTTATCCCTTACAGCAAAGAAAAGAGCAGCCTTAAAGCTGACCCTTCACCTCAGCAGTACGAGTGGGTTTGCAACAAACTCTACGACTTGACTTCAGAGTATAAAGGAAAACCAGGAATTAACGTTTACATTCCCTTCTACGCGCGAGTGGCCAAGCAGCGAGGGATGCCTGATTTTGATAACTGGTTCAACAACTTTTTCTTGGGTAGATGTTTCTTCGGCAAATTCATGAGCATTGCAGAAAACGGCGATGCAATTCCCTGCAGTTACAATGATGTCTACAGGCTTGGGAACATTAAGGATAAGTCGCTTAAGGAAATATGGGCTGAAATGCAAAATTCAGCGTTTTTCGCTGAAGTTAAAGATAAAAGCCACATAAAGGGCAAATGTGGCGTTTGCGAGTACCGCGAGATTTGCGGCGGCTGCCGATCTTCAGCCTTGTTTTATACTGGAGATATTTTGGGTTCAGACCCACGATGCGCCTACGTTCCTAAAGCTTTGAGGCGAAAAGAATAAGGCGCTTATCATTTTAATCTTTAAAAATTTATTTTCTTATCATATGCATTTAGAACCCAAGTTATATCTATAAAATAAAGAGATACCTCTTTTCTAATCGTAAAGCAAGTTTTTACGCGCCAAACGCATTAAGAGTAACTAGGAGTGGCGTGCACCCAAAAAAACATACGGAAGAGAGAGGGGGGTAAAGGGAATCTTAATCTGGATGCACGTCACACGTTTATGAACTTCTCAGGTGCTGTCGGAAGAGGGCTCCATAGTTTTTTCTTGATTTGCTATAGTTTAGCTGCGCTTTGGCTTTGGGGTAAACTAGTTTTTGCGAGCCTTTGCTTGTAATGAAGACTGACCCGCCGTTTTTCAGGTGCTCCTTGACTTGGAGAAAATCAACCTGTTTTGCCTCCTGAACCTCAACGTCTTCGCTAGCATCATTGTCTAGCAGCAGAACTTGGAATACTGGAGGATTTGTTTTTTTGTTTGCAAGCAGATTCTTCAAGAATATCATCCCTTCCCACAGTTTGACAGTGATTTAATATTAATTTCAAAAATTCTTAAAGCTATGTGACTGTCAAAACACTACCACAAGGTTATATTACTGCACAATAAACGGCAGGATTTGCCTATCTTTTAACGTTTTAACTATCAAATCGGGCTTTTCCCTTTCAAGTTCTTGTTTAGAATAAACACCTGTTAGAACCGCAATGCAACTCATGTTTGCCACTTTAGCGGCTTTGACACCAAAAATCGAATCCTCGATAACTACGCATTTTTCAGGGATAGTTTTCAGTTTAGACGCGGCTTTTAAGAAAATTTCTGGGTCTGGTTTTGAGTGTGAAATTGATTCGGCTGTAAGAACGGCATCAAAGTATTTTCCCAAGTCGTTTGCTTTTAGCAAGTGGATGATTACTGAGCGGTTATTCATTGATGCTAGACCCATTTTCACTTTGCCATGTAACGCTTCAAGGAGCTCTTTGGCGCCCGGGAACAGTTTCACTTGGTTTGTTAGCTCGATTTCAAGATGGCTCTTGCGTTCGATTAAGTGCTGGATCAATTTTTCGCCAAACTGCATTTTTGCTGACCGTAATGTGTCGCGGAAAGTGTCTGCTGCTCCAATTCCGATTCGGCGTTCAATGTACCCATCGCTGACTTTGCAGTTGATTTCGCTTAGGGCTTTTTGGAATGCGATAACGATTGCTTGTCGTGTGTCGGCTAGGGTGCCATCCCAGTCGAAAATTACCGCTTCAAACATGGCTGGTCTTGCTAGTTTAAGTTTAGTTTTTCTCTGATTGCTTGGCTCTTCTTTGTGGCTTCTTCGATTGCGCGTATTATTGCTGGTCTGATTTGGCTTTGTTCAATTTGGTATATGGCTTCGATGGTTGTGCCGCCCGGAGTTGTTGTCATATCCTTAATCTTTGATGGTTCCTCATGCAAGTCAATAATAAGTTTGCCTGTGCCCATTACCGTTTGGGCTGCACTGGTTAACGCTATGTTACGCGGTAACCCAACTTTTAATCCAGCATAAGTCAAAGCCTCAATAATTATCGACAAGTATCCTGGTCCACTGCCGCTTATTGCGGTTATTGCATCCATGTATTTCTCGTCGATTTCATCGCATATGCCCATCATGTTAAGCAAAGTTTTAACTTTGTCTTTGTCCTCTTGAGTAACGTTTGCTTCGCAACAGTAAGCCGTGTAGGCTGCTTGCACTAAAGCGCCAAGGTTAGGCATAATGCGAACTATCCTAGCGTCAGGAGCATTCTTTTTCAAAAACTTTAACGGAACAGTTGCAGCTACAGAAATCAACAGTTTGTCCTTGATTTCTTGGCTGATTTCTTTGAGAACCTTTTCTACATCACCTGGTTTAACAATGATGAAGATTATGTCCGCATCTGCAGCGGCTTTTTTGTTATCGGTTGACGTTTTTACGCCAAGATTTTCAAATTCCTTGAGTCTTTCAGGTTGAATATCAACCGCTGTTATTTTGCCTTGGTAGCCGCCTTTCAGTAGGCTTTTGATTATGGCGCCGCCCATCATGCCTGCGCCAATTATCGTGATTTTATCGTTCATGATTGTTCACTTTTGTTAATTTAAGGACTGGTGGCTTTGCTCTTTAAACTTTTGTTGCTACAAAAAAATTGTTATCTAACTACCACTTGCTTCTTTGAGCAGTTTATGCATTGCCAAGGCAGGAGCGTCTGTTCTAATTCCTCTCGTGTTAAAGTGAGTTGGAAAAGCTTGGAAACCGCTGTTGCAGAGCGCATTGACGAAGGTTTGTATGGAAGGGGATGGAAGGCCAAGTTTTCCGCTTAACTTGTCAAGTACGTAGTATGTTATGGGTGCTGAGGCTTCGTCTTTGGTTAAAGCGAGAAGTTTTGCGATTTTAGCACTGTTCTTGAAAGCTACCGTTTTGTTTTCTTTTATCATTGATTCGCAGAAGTTAGGGTCGAAGATGTTTCCCAGCCACAGGGGACCAGCGTAGTCCATTTTTGAGCCGCATTCAGGACATTTTTCAATGCTTTTGTCGAATGGGTTGCGCGTTGTCTCTCGGTGGGAACAATTGAAACAATGCAGAATGCAGCCGAGGCTTTTGACGCTTTCATCCGCCTTCTTTGCGCCATACACGATTTGAGCATAAACTCGAATGTAATGCTCACTGCTATGACTAAAAACCACTCGAATGCCAATGTCATGCTTTGCAGCTAAGGCGGCGGTGCAACCGGCTAAAAGCCGAACAGCAAGCTCATGGCAATACTCCGTTCGCAAGGGTCTGCCGCCGTACTTGCGAATGCAGGCTTTAACGTGCACTCCACACAGCGGCGCAAGGTCGGTTGCCGTTGAAGCTAACAAGCCGTTATTGCGGATTGCTCGGATGGCTGAGTCTAAGTATGGCGCTGGAGTGCCAAACGGGTCAACATCAACAATGTCAAACCGTTTCTTAGGCGAGGCATGGCAGCTTAAAACGCAGTTCGCATCCTTATGCTTAACAGCGACCAGTTTTTCAAGACCGTTTATTTGCACGTTGTGCTTTGCGAGTTTGAATGCTCGCTCGTTAATGTCGCTGATTAACACCTTTTTAACGCCTTGAATTTCGGCGGCAAAGCGCACGCCTCGGATTCCTTGGCTGGTAAACGGGTCGCAAATTGAGATTTCCCTGTTAACCATGCGTTGGTAGGCTTGGAACGCTAAAACTGTTAGGTCACGGTTGAACTCCATGACTGGGTTGTAGAAGACTGGAGCTTTAGATGGCGCATAGTCTGAAGGCGCAACTCCGTAGGCTTCGAGTTTTGGCACTAGAACTTGTACTTTGCCTTCCTTGATTATTTCGCTTGGAAAATCTGCCTTATAGTCCTCATCAACCATGTAACGGTGCGCCTCAGCGGTTTTGTTTATGAAAAGAATTTTATCGACATATTAGACTTCTGGTTAGGGTGGTGTGAATCGGTTGCAGAAACGTGTTTTGCTTTTAACTGGTGTTCCGGGCGTTGGAAAAACCACTGTGCTCATCAAGGCAGTGGACGCTCTTAAAGCGCAGGGCGTCAGTGTTGGCGGCATGATAAGCCGCGAAGCCCGGGAAGGCAACGTACGCATAGGTTTCGAAATCATAGACTTAACCAACTCCAAACATGGATGGCTGGCGCACATCAACCAGAGAACGGGTCCGCAAGTCGGCAAGTACCATGTTAACATGGAAGACCTCGAAAAAATTGGCACCGCAGCCATTGCAGAAGCAGTAGAAAAATGCGACGTCGTCGCTATTGATGAGATTGGTCCTATGGAGCTTTTCTCGCAGAAGTTCAAACAAGCCGTAAAGCAAGCGTTAGAGAGCAGAAAGCTGGTGTTAGCTGTTGTGCACGGAAAAGCCAGAGACCCGCTAATAAACGACGCAAAACAAAGAAACGACGCAGAAAAATTCACCGTAACATTAGCTAATAGGGATAGACTGGCTGAAGAGATAACCAAGAGAACATTAGCTGCTCTTTAGGTAATTATTGCTTTAGTTTTTTATAGTCGTCAAATTATAAGGTCCTTAGGGTCTTTGACGAGGTAATGGCGACATGCGTGTTTGTGCTATCTTGAACATTCTTTTGTTGTCCACGCTTTTGGTAGCTTTCTTCTCGGCAGTACCAGTTCACGCTGCACCGACCTGGAGTATCCAAACAATAGACTCAACCAGCGCTGGTGGCGGTTTAATTGCTATAGACTCCAACAACAACCCGCATATACTCTATGCTCACTACGAAACAGGCAATGCCTACAGCGGTTCGGTCCACCCCGGCCCTTCAGAATTGATGTATGCAAGCTGGACCGGCTCAAGCTGGAACACCCAAACCATACCACCAGAAATCGAAGGCTCTTTCAATTTAGTGTTGGACTCTAATAACAATCCACACCTGTCATACGCCGGTATCGATGGCTTAATGTATGCCTGGTGGACGGGGTCAAACTGGACCATACAAACCGTGACCGAAGATGGATCTCGCGGGGGTTTTCTTGCTTTGGATTCAGCTGGCAACCCGCACATAGCTTACAAAGCAAATTTACCCGTTTCTGATTATCCTCAAGGAGTCACCGACGACATTTCAGTGTTGAAGTATACTAGTTGGAATGGCTCAAGCTGGGATACCCAAACCGTAGACTTACCAATAAGCTATCAGGATGGCGTGTATTTGGCATTAGATTCAAACAACAACCCGCACATACTCTACGGGTACGATATTTCTGTACCCCAGAGTACAACAACTGTGAAATATGCTGTGTGGAACGGTTCAAGCTGGATCACCCAAACTATCTTCTACAATTTGAGCTCCTATGGAAATATGGTTTTAGATTCTAAAGGTTATCCACACTTTGTTTACAGACAAGATTACCCAATATCCTTTAGTCGTAACAGTACCTTAAACTACGCCAGTTGGAATGGGTCAGCTTGGAATACTCAAACCGTGGTTTCAAACGCAGACGTGGGCAACATTGTTTTCCTTGCGTTAGACTCCTATGATTACCCCCACATCGACTACTGCAATGCATCTGGGATGGATAGCTATTCTGGCTCTTTGGTTTATGCCGGATGGACAGGCAGCGTTTGGGACATGCAAATCGTCGGTCCAAATAGCCTCGCGACTCAAGCAGGTCCCATAGCAATGGACTCTCACGGCAACGCCCATATAGCCTACACTGGACTTCCCGCTTCATTTCCAATTTCTTTAATTGTCTATAGCATGTATGCCACAGCTGCAGAGCCCGTCTTCACTCCTACGCCTCCGCCTATGCAAGTTCCTTCATCGTCTTTCTCAGCTTTTCCTTTATTGCTAGTTTTGACAGTAGTTGCCATTGGAACAGTTGTTACTCTTGTTTACGTTTGGAAGAAGAAAACTCAAAAGAGAACCCTAAACTGATGTTTGACCACGCGTTTACTGTTTTTTGGTTTTTGCCTTGCGCTTTGTCTCTTGTGTTTTTGAGAGTTCATCCCAGTATTTGTCGAATTCTTCTGGTGACATGATGTCTAAACTTGCTAGTTGCTGGCTGAAAGCGTCAAGTGCACATGGATTGTTCATGTGTGCATGGTAAACTTCAATTAGAAGATTTATTGCCATTGATTGCGAAATCGGCTTTTTCGCCATGAAAGTTAATTCTTCAGCAGTCTTAGCTAAATCATCATAGATTTTATCAGGCAAATTAACGGTTTTAGCCATATCAACCACTACAAGCTCTTTGCTATTTGCTCAGCGTCTTTTTTAATTTTCGCCAAATCCTCCGCTGTGGGCTTCCCTCTGATGTCGCCAAGCCTGCCTTGTGTGCTCAAGTCTTCTCTTCCATGAAACTCGCTCAAAACGTACCATTCACCAACCACGTTAAAGCCAAAATGCTCAAAGTACTGCCTCATTGTTTTTCCCGCTGGCGTCGCCTCATCCATGCCTGTGTGCGGTCCAGAATACGTGCAGAAAACCAGCGCGTTTTTGCCTTCCACTTTAGGAGCGCACGGCTTAATTTTTCCTTGACTTCGGTAAAAATTCAGCTTGCTCTTAAGGAAATCAGCCATTGGCTTAGCAGGCTGCCACCTAATTGATGGAGAACCAACACAAACCAAATCATAATCGAAAAAGTCAATGGCGGCAGCGTCTTGAGGTTTTTTCAAATCAACTTTTAACCCTGCGCCTTCCAAGCCTTCTCTTACGGCGTAAGCGACTTTTTCAGTGTTCCCAGTGCTTGACCAGTAAATTATTAATGCTGACTTCAAACTTATCACTGCCGACTAGGTATTTTTACTGAATAATAAAAATAGCGATGCATGCGAAATAACTATTGAAGGAAAAAACAAGTGGATAACCCTAATACAAAACGCAACCAAAAACATAAAAAGCAATCAATAGAATAGCAATTATTTAATAAAATTCCAAGATGGCGAATTAAAACTGAAGAAAACAACAGTTAGGCGAGTTCTTGCTTTATCTCTTCTAGTTATATGGGCTATTATCATGGTTGATGCATTCCTATTTACAACTACAGGCATGGTTCATTATACCCCGTACGTTCAAACTAGAACTTTTCCGTCACCAAATAGTAGTATTCCAACAATAACAGCGACTTTCGCATACTATTTTACAGCAAGAGGAAGCTTCAGTGCAGATAACCCGATTACAGTATCAGTAATTATTTCCGATGTTAACACAACTAATCTGCTTCAATACTATGGAGAGCTTGGTTTTTGGGGTTCAGTTCTTTATTCTTCTAAGTCTCAATACATTGGAGGCGAAGAACAAAACGGGTATATTTTCTTAAAACAAGCGCCTGATGGGTCATATCGTGGAACTGCAACATTGATATGGCCTATTGAATCGGTTGTTTTCACTTATTTGTTACCAGTGCCCGCTTTATTCAGTTCCAGTGTTTCGATTGGTGCCCCTAACAATTCAACGCAATCAGTTTCAACATTAACTATTTCAAGTAGTCAAGATACTTTTAATTGGCAATTCGATGACTTAGCAACCAAACTAACCCTTATCGTTATCGCATTTAGTCTTCTAATGCTTCAGCCTATTCTTGAGGCTGTGTTTCAACTAAAGAAAGACGATTGACAAAAGCGAAAAGCAAAACAGATACCATAAACAAGCTTAAACCTATAATTGCAGTAATTTCTGTAATAAATGACTCTACATAATTGATGTTAAATGTATTCCAGCCTATTTCACCAGAAAGGTTTACATGGATTATGACGGACATAAAAAACAACGCTAATCCAACAAGGATTAAATAGAATAGAACAGGTTTTTTTAACTCATCACCCGATGAAAAACACCTTTTCCCGTCACCCGAAGAAACACCAGAACCCTCAGTACGGATATTTAAAGTATAAATAGCATGCAAGCAATAGTTAAAGCAAGCTTAGGTGACGTTTTTTGAGAATTGGCTTTTTCGTCTATGAATATCCGCCTCAACTTGTAGGCGGTTTAGGCACTTACGCAGAGTACATTACCCATGAATTCGTTGACATTGGACATGATGTTTCAGTTTTTACGCTAAATAATAACGGGTTAAAAACACGAGAAATCCTGCGAGGAGTAGAAGTTCACAGGCCGTTAATAGCTGACGCAAGCAACATCTGGCCCTTCTTTGTGGTAGACGACCTAAAAAAATGGGGCACTAACATCAAACTTTTTAACGACATTTTTATCTACAACATCCTAAGCGCAACAAAATTCATTAACGGCTTAATAAAAAAAGAAAATTACAATTTTGACGTCGTCTGCGTTCACGACTGGCTGAGCAGTATTGCAGGCTTAGTAATTAAGAACGAAACCAAGATACCGGTAGTTTTCCACACGCATAGTACAGAATGGGGCAGAAGCGGCGGGCAAGGCTCCGAAGTAGTGTCCCATTTAGAGAGGGCTATGGCTCAAAATTCCGACCGCATAGTTACTGTAAGTTACGCTATGCAGGACGACCTTGTAAAACACGGCTGGTCGCCTTCAAAAATCAGCGTTGTCTGGAACGGTGTGGACCCTGAAACGTACAATCCGCAAAAAGTACAGAAAGAAGACGTTGAAGCCATCAGAGAAAAATACGGCATTCCTGACGGTTGGAACATGTTGCTTTTCGTGGGAAGGCTTACTTGGGTAAAAGGCGTTCGAAACCTTTTGCAGGCGATGCCTATGGTTTTGAAAGAGTACCCTAATACTAAACTGGTTATTTTAGGCAAAGGCGAAGAACAAGCCGACATCATCGAAACAGCAGAGAGACTAAACATTAAGGATAAAATTGTTTACCGCTTTGACTTTGTATCTGAAGAGGAACGGATTCTCCATTATGCAGCTTCTGATGTTTGTGTTTTTCCATCAATTTATGAGCCATTTGGAATTGTAAGTTTAGAAGCAATGGCTATGGAGAAACCTGTTGTAGTAGGCGCAAGAGGCGTGGTAGGCTTCAAAGAGCAAGTGGTAAATAGTGGACCAGACCAAAACGGAGTGCACATTAACAGTGAAGACCCCGCCGACATAGCATGGGGAATAAATGAAACGCTAAGTAACCCTGAAAAAGCTAAGAACTGGGGTGAAAACGGCAGGCGAAGAGTGCTGGAGTATTTTACTTGGCGAAAAGTCGCTGAAGAAACAAGCAAAATCTACGAGTCACTACTCTAAAATTCTAAAAAAGAATGCTAATAAAAATGATAAGGTTTATGTTGCAAGCATTTCAGCTACTTTCAGCAACCTTAAATCCAAAGGCTTCCTTTTTTTAGCTGCTTTCTCAAGCTCAACACCCACAATTGCACCGTTCTGTAATCCAACCGCCATGTTGCCCTTTTCCTCGCAGATTAATTCAACAGCTTTCTCAGCGAATAAACTAGCCATAAACCTGCTGCGTGCTGTAGGACTTCCACCACGCTGTGCATAGCCAAGAATGGACAGTCTAACTTCTGATTCCGTTTGCCGCTGCATTCCCCGAGCTAATTTACTTGTATCGCCAAAGCCTTCTGCAACAACTACTATTCCAGCTCTTTTGCCTTTTTTAGCGTTTTCATCCATCACCTTTGCAACATCAGATAGGCTCATTGGATTTTCTGGAATCAAAATCACCTCTGCACCCACGCATATGCCTACTTCCAATGCTAAGAAGCCTCTTTTCCGACCCATTACTTCCACGATGAATACTCGTTCATGAGAAATCGCTGTATCCCTGATTTTGTCGATTGCGCCTACCGCAGTGTTGACTGCAGTGTCGAAGCCGATTGTTTCGTCTGTTCCGTAAACGTCATTGTCAATGGTGGCCGGTACCCCAATCATTAAGGCGTCGCTTTCTCTGCTTAGGTCTAAGGCGCCTCTATATGAACCGTCACCGCCAATGACCACTAAACTATCAACGTTATTTATGGACAATGTTTCTGCTGCTTTTTCGACACCGCCATCTTCCTCGAAACTTGGGCATCGTAGGGTGTGAAGTATGGTGCCGCCTAACTGAATAATACCGCCAACACTGCGAGGAGTCAACCTTTTGAACGAGTTAGTTAATAGTCCGTCCCATCCTCTTTCGAAACCTATAACTTGAAAACCCTTCGCATGACCTATTCGCGTTACCGCTCGGATGGTAGCGTTCATGCCTGGTGCATCTCCACCAGATGTGACTATGCCGATAGTTTTTGCCAATTAGATACGCCTCTTTTTGCCCTTAAAACGCGTTACAGTTTTTCAACATAAAAACCTATCTGAGACACACACTTTGATAGAAGATTAAAATGTTTAGTATGGCTGGAGATATCGGAAAATGCCAAAAAACATAAATTCTTTTATCATATCCTTATGGTCTTTGTCGGGAGGTAGCTCAGCCTGGCAGAGCTCTCGAACTGGCTAACATGCTTAGCTGGTGGAGACGCTGTAGAGGTCTACCCATGGTGGGCTTCATTCTAGCCTGCACAGGCCACAGATACCGAGCCGTCGCAGGTTCAAATCCTGCTCTCCCGACCATTTAATTCTAAAGAAATATGCTTCTTAGTGTTTTTTCTATTTAAGAAAGCATTTAAATAATATCGTTCAAAATTACTGAACATAAGTGCAAAAAATGAACGAACAATAATTTTTTAATTAACCTTGACAAAAGAAAAGTAATTCAGCGCCTGAAAGTTCTTCCATTCCCAAAAGGATAGATTCATAGCACCCACATATTAGGCTGTCGAAAACGTCCTGCCCATAAAGAAAGATCTTCGTTAACGCGCGCTTATAGCCATCGCCAAGAAGTACAATTGGTGGCCCTCAAAAGTCAGGCAGGCGTCAGAGGCCCCTGATGGCCCTAGTGAATTCTGGCGTTAGAAGTGGCTTAGAACAAAATCCCTCAAACTCTTATGGTTCGCTAAAAGGTCAACTATAATTCTTGTGGCTTTGACAATCTGCACATCGAGCAGTCGCGAGGTGGCCAGTGTAAACACGAAAGAGAATATGCCCAAAGGAATTTCTAAGATGAGGTTTATGGAGCCAAAAATCAGCACGAAAACAAGCGTAAGCGAAGCACCAAGTATGCCCATGATGAATGAACGTACAATGAAATATAACCTCTGATGCCACACAGAAAGCAGCAGTGCCTTTACAAGAGCCTGTTTCCCGGCGTTCCGTTCGGTTCCAGTAGGCGCTTCATCCATATGCTGCAGCAAAGTTTTCGCGTGATGCATATTTGTCAAATGCAGAATCTTTATCATTTCGTCGGACTCTGCAAGCTCTTTCGAGCTTTTATTTTCAATTTCTGTCAAAATTTTTTGAGTCATTTCGTCGATTTTTTGGTCACCGATTGAAGTTGAAGTCATATACGAAACCAACTGAGAACTTGGCTCTTTAGTCAATAACTTCTTTTGGTCTTAATAAGTTTTGATTCCGGGAAGCGCGCAGCTTGAAGAGACATTAAAGAAGCATACTTCTGCAGCTGCACACGCAGAAAAGAAAAGGCTCGACGACTTAGAAGTTCGATGAAAGCTTTGGAAGAAAAGGTGAAAAGGAACACGTAACTCTTAGTGCATCTTTGCTTTCTGTCTCTCAAGTCCTTTTTTCTGTATGCGATTTAATCATTTCAACTATTTGTTATTCTCCTTTTCCAGATGGATTGTTGCTTCTTTCCTCGCTCTTGGCATCTGTTTTTTTATTAGCTTGTTTTGTTTCTTTATTCTTGCTCGTTTCAAACTTTCGCGTTGGCTCTATAATATTCACAGGCTCATGGTGTTTCATCCTCAGATTTTTCTCAAGCTTCCCTAAGTCTTTTTCAAAAAGGTAAAATTTCTCATGCAATTCCGCCTTACGGTGCGCCTGCTTATACGTTAAACCCTCTGTTTCCATCAACGTGAGCTCGTACTTCTCGTGTCCCTGAAGAATCCGCTCCCTTCTTTTTGGATCATCATAAACATCCTGCCGCATCCAAATTTCATCCTCAGGAATCTTTCCACGCATGTTCTCTGGCAATTCGTTCTGGGGACACAGACCATGAAGCGCGATATAATCGCCCATAACCGACCGCGGCTTCACCACCACCTTAAAAGGCAATGACTCCTTCCCACGACCGTAAGGGTCATACGGCGCCGGCTCAGCTTTCCTCTCTTTTTCCATCTTATTTCATCCATCCTGAAAATCAACTGAAATTCAGTGTATAATAACTAGTAATTAATCTTTTACGAACTAGAGATTCTTTGTCGGGTGAATCTAAAGGCATCGTTACACGGGTCGGATTAAAACTTGAATCGGTTCGGTCTTAGGGTACTTGAACCGCGCACGCAGTTATGGGCCTCAAAAGTTCAGAAGAGCCTACAAGAAACGGGTAGCTGTTGAGCGAGTTTTCAGCAGACTTAAGAATTTGGTCAGCCTCACGCAGCACAATCTGAGAGGATTAGCCAAAGTCACCTTTCATTTTCAGCTCTGAATCGTCATTATGCTTCTAACGGCTCAAGCAGCCATCAACACGCATAATCAATGCAAAGCCAGAAGCATCAGATACTTTGCAAACTAATTTAGGAACACCCATGCGCGCCTTACAAGTAGTCGGGTTTTGAAGTTGACTATACTGCAAGATTTTTCGCAAAAGACATAATGTTGCAGCATTAACTAATCGTACATTAACACGATTTCTCTAGGGGCAAACCAAATATCCCTATAAAACTCAAAAATGCGCCAACCAAAAAGCCGCCATAAACCCAGAAAACCCATTTTTCTGAAACCTTGCATGCTAAAAACCGCTAAGGAAGCAACGTTTCTCCTTTGCACGGAAGCAAAAACCGCTCTTGCACCATCGTGCTTGAGGCGTTCGGTTCCAGCTTTTACGAGTGTACTAGCAATGCTTTTTCGGCGAAACTGCGGGTGAACTGCAAGCCAAAGTATGCAACCGATTTTGCCGTCGCCCACATGAAACTCTACTAGTTTAGCGAAGCCTATAGCTGTGCCTTGGGTTTCACTTACGAGCACTTCCCCCTCTTCGTTTAGGCTGTGGGTGGCGAAGAAGCGGAAGAACCTTGGAAAAGACAAGCCTACAATTTGCTTAAGACTGCCTGTGTCACTTTGGGTCATTTTTCTAATAGTAAACTCAGAATTCATTTCACGCACGCTTCCTTTTTTGGCAATAAGATGATAAAAAGCGTTGCTATACTATTGTTGGTTTGAAAGTGCTGGTTCTAAATGGGGTTTGCAGGTTGTGGCTCTAGCTGTTCCGTAGGCTTCTTGCGTGAAAAGATTAGGCTTGTTGACTTTACAATTTGGGGCACTCCTGCGAGGTCTTCAAAAATCAGTAAGCCACGAGCAAGCAAAGCGAATGCAGCAATTACTGGTACCAGTTCTGGGTGAGCAGGTACGTTAAGTATGAGTCCAAAGATTCCAATAATTCCGAATTCTTGTACGCCAGCCCCAGCGGGAGTTATGGGAACAAAAGCTAAAGCGGTTACCAACGGGTGAATAAGGAAGTAAGCTATCCATGGTATCTGCGTAATTCCTAAGGCTAAGCCTAAAAAGTACCATTCAAAACCCTTCAAAATCCAGCATGCGACTGTTAAGATGCCTATTTCTGGGATTGCTCGACGGGTGCTATGGGAGCTTTCTTTGTATTCTTCAAGTTTCCCCATTAAGCCGCCTGTAAATCTTTTTAGTAGTCTAGAATTTGCGATTCGGTCAAATAATGAGATGGCTCTTTGGGACCATGTGAAAGCCGCTAGTAAGATTGCTCCTGTGAGCATTAATGCTATGCCTAATCCTGCGACTATTAAACCCAAATTTATCCCCGCAACCGTCTGGGGGAATAATAGATTCCAGGTCTCTGTTGGTACTACTTTAACTAGATAAATTACTGCTCCTACTCCGCCGATCACTTTAACTAAAAACTCTATTGTTTGTATACCTAAGACGCTTGAGAGCCCTTTTGATGTTGGAACATTCTGATCTCTAAGGTAAACTGGGGTTAAAATGTAACCTGAGCGTCCAGGTGTGACATCGCTCGTTAACATTCCAGCATATTGAGCAAGAAGTGTTTTGCCAAAAGATGTTTTTACGCCATCTTTACCTAGGACCCGTCTTAGCCGTACTGTAAAGAGAAGGTTTATTCCAAAATACATAAGGAAAGCAAGAAGCAAATACTCTATCTTAATGGTAAGCAATGCATTATACAGCGAACCTATTCCCACATACCAGAGTAATGCGCCGAAAATAGCGACCATAAGCACTACTTGGAGAAGAATTCTAACCATTCGCCGTAAATTAGGTGATTTTTGTTTTTGCTCACGGGGTTTTTTTGAGGTTGCCAAGGTGCATGAACATCTGCTTTGATTGTTAAATCTCTTGCGGAAAAAATTTGAATTTAAATTTAGAGTATAATGCTGCTCAATACCCTTTTTTCTCTTATGGTCTTACGCATTCAGCTTTAGGCCTGTACGGGCGCTTAGTTGCTCGCTTGCGCTTATGATATTCGCATTCGTCAACTCGAGTAAGCATCCAGCCTTTATCTTGGTACACGCATCCGCACGGCAACTTTACGGATTTTTGCTCCTCAGTTTTTTCAATGCTTTTTTTAGCTTCCGCCATTGTTTCAGCCATTACTCACTTAATAGACACATTTATAGTAATTAACTTAGCCACCAATTTTTTAGAAAAACAAAAAAAAGAAAAATAAGGGATTTTTTACATGTTGCAAGCTACTGTTGATAGGTCAGCGATGTCTATTTTATAGTGACCGCAAAAGTCCATTCTGGAATCGTAGTTGCCCCAGCCTGGCATGGCTCCGTAGCTTTGTATTACTGCAGCTATATCTGCTCTGGTAACTGCGTTGCTTGTTGTATCGTCAGTTACTTGGAATGGGTTAAACTGAACTTGCCTTGTCATTGAACGGAACACTGAACCTGTCAATGGGTCAATTCCGTTTATTGCGAGTGTGAATTTGCTCCAGTTGTCAGTAACGTTAAGTTCTCCGTATGCCTTTTGAACGGAGGTGTCTGAGGTTCGGTGGACTTCTGTTATTTCTCCATTTGCGTTGGTAATAATTGTCACATTGCTTGTCACTGTGTAAACGTTCCATGTGCCGTTAAGGAAATAGTCGGTGGCAACTGAACTAGCGCTTAAAGTTGATACTGAAGCATTCGCCAATCTTGCTGCGTAGAAAGTGTACGTGAAGTTTTCCTTTGATTGGACAGCGCTGATGGGACGAGACGTATTGGTTGTCCATATGGCAGTGGCTGAAGCTAACTGGTTTGTGTTTGAGTCTTCAAACAGTGCTGTTCTAGCTTGGGTTTGAAGTGTGCCATTCACGGGGGTTGTTCCCCACTGGGATATGACACCGTTAATGCGTATGTAGCTTCGATGAGAGAGCCCATTTTGAGCGTTTGCTACCATGTTCGCTTGGCTGACTAAGGATGCGTTAGCACCTACTAAGCTTAAACTGCTTACTGCGACTAATGCTATGAATGCAAGTACCATTGGAATTTTTTTGTTCATTTTTCGTCCTCTTCTTTGTGTTTCTCAAACGCTCTTATTTGTTTACGGATAAAAGCGTTTCTGAGCTTGTTTTAGCTAAAAAATCGCAATAATGGTTCATTTTAGTTCATAAAAGTTCATTTGTGCCTAATTTAATTTATAAGCTTCAAATATGGTTTTTTGCGTTTAAATTAGCTATAAATATGTCATTTAGTAAGAAATAAGATTTTGTTAAATAAGTTACGAAAGCGAAAGTGCGCGGGGGAATCTCAAAAAGATTAAAAACATTTATAATTTTAAATGTGGTTGAAGCATTCCATTGGATAGAATCCAGATGAGAGTTTACCGCCTAATCGCTTGCTTCGCCGTCTGTATGCTACTGTTTTTGCTTCTTCCGCTCCACGAAGCAAGGTGCCAAAATTATGTTGAGTATAAAGTTCAAATAAACAGTGATGGCTCAGCGGTTTGGATTGTGACTCAATTTTCGAATATTAATGCCACAATAGAAACGTGGCAAGATTTTCAACAAAAAATTTTTAATCTTGTCGATTTCGTAGCAAGCGCAACTCATCGAGAAATGGCTGTAGATGAGAGTTCCCTCCAAATTAGCACTACTATATCTTCAGAATCTAAAACCACTGAATACTCTTTCCTGTGGCAAAACTTCAGTGTAATTCAGGGAAATGAAATCATATTTGGCGACGTGTTTCACGCCAATAATTTTTTTAGCCAACTTTTTGGAGATGCTTCTCTACAAGTAAGCTACCCCTCAAACTTTAGCATTAAATCAATTTCTCCTGCACCCTACGAGCGTGACGATTCAGCCGAAACGTTTGTGTGGTCTAGAACCCAAGACTTGGTTAACGGCGAACCTAATATTATTTTAACGAGCACTCCTCAGACCGGAAATAATGGTTGGCAACAGTATGCAATCATAGGCGCAGTTGCAGCAGTTGGAGCCACATTATCCTTGTTAGGCTTCTACAGGTTTAAACGCCGCAAATTGAACGGTAAATCTGCATCAGTTGTCCTTGAAGATGCATCACCGATTGAAAGTGAGGAAGATAAAGTAATAAAAATCCTCAAATCTTCTGGCGGCAGCATGCGCCAATCAGCTATCGTCGAGCAGTGCAGGTTTTCTAAGGCTAAAACAAGTCAACTATTAGCTACTTTAGAGAGGAAGGGTAATATAACAAGGTATAAGAATGGGCGAGACAAAATAGTGAATCTTACAGAACGGGTAAAAGGTGAATAAAATGAAAAGCCCGATTAAGTTAACACCCAAGAAAATTATAGCCATTTTAATCTGCGCTTTGCTTTCATTTTGCCTTATCTATACTGTCTCAGCACAGTCAAGCAGCACGGTGGTGAACGCAGAAGCATCCACAAGCCAACCTCAAATAGGCAGCACCTTAACAGTTACCCTTAAAATTTCAAATGTTCAAAATCTCGCTGGCATAGATGCTACTCTTCAATGGAACTCTTCAGTTCTTAGCCTCTCAAACGTAGTTCTTAATCTAGGGGTAGAATCTCACTCTAATGGTGTTCTTCACGGAAATAAGCTGAACTACGATTCCAATTCACTTAGTTCTGGCGACATATATGTTCAAGAAGAAAAAGTGTCAGGGAGCTACCACCTCGTGGCACAATCGGTTGGTCAAGCAACCCCTGGTTTCACCGGAAGCGGAACTATAGCAACACTTACATTTAACGTTACAAGCACAGGACCCACCGGATTAAACTTGCAAACAGACCTTGCTGATCACCCTGCAGCTGGAGAAACCGCTAATCTAATTGATCATCAAGATACGGTTGACTCAGTAACCGCAGTTATTCCAGAATTTCCAAGCACAACCATACTTGCCCTATTCATTGCTTTAGGAACAGCCGCAATAGTCCTTACGGCAAAGCAGCTAAACAAGAAAAAAATCATGTCTAATGCAAAAGAACTCTAAACAATTAACTTAGTCCTAACTTTAAAAAATCAGCGACCTTTATCTAAAATTTTTCTCGCAAATATAATGCAATGTAAACTTATTAAAATGAAGAACACTAAAAAAATAAAATTGTTAAAGCGAAACACTTAAGTGTAGAGAAAATGTAGTTTTTCTTAGATTAAAAACTAGGATGTAGAACCAATTGGCTGTTGAAGGTTTTTTCGACAACAAAAAGCAACCAGTAGAAGCAAAAGTCGGCGACTTAACCCCACAATCAAGAGCGGTTAACGTTACGGCCAAAGTAGTATCCAAGACAGAAATCCGCGAAATCCCAATGGGAAGAGACGGATCCCCCCACAAAGTAAGCGACGCACTGGTCGGCGACGAAACAGGCGTAGTATACGTGACACTCTGGGATGACAACATCGAAAAGGTCAACGAAGGCGACACTATCCGCGTAGAAAACGGTTATGTAACCCTATTCAAAGGCAACATACGCCTAAACATCGGCAAATACGGCAAACTTGAACCAGCAAAAGAACCCCTAACCGTAGAAGTGAACACAGAAAACAACGTGTCCAGCAAAACATACGAGCAAGAAAGACGACCATTCAGAGGCGGCGGCAGAGGATTCGGAGGCGGCGGTGGGTACGGCGGTAGAGATAGGCGTGGCGGCGGCGGTTACGGCGGCGGCAGCAGAGACAGAGACCGAAGAGGCTCTGGCGGCGGTTACAGACCAAGATACTAAAGCTTCAAGCGTTGAAAAGATCAATTTTTTCCTTTTTTGCTTTTTATAATTCTTAATTTAAGTAATAATATTTCTTATGGAAAGGGGTAATTTCAGTATTGGCTATCCCTGAATTTTAGGTTGGTTGTCTAACCTTTTTGGTGTGCGCTTTCTCCAACAGCTGGAGAACACACTTCTTTAGCAAAGAAAGCATGGATTTGGACAAAGTATATAATCGCATACGCATATCTCACGGTTTACGTTGGGTGCAAAAAACCAAAATGGAATCGCCTAAACCAAAATTAACTTGGAAGACAGTGCTTTTTCCACTGCTAGGTTTACTGGGTTTCTTCCTCTACATTTACCTGTTCCATGTTGACATTTTAGGCATATTAGCCACTGCAAAAAGCGCCGACCCAACCATCTACTCAATAGCCATAATATTCGGTCTGCTAGACGTGTTGTTTTTCACGATTTCTTGGCACGTGTTAACCAACTATCTCTCCATCAAACTATCGATTTTTAGAGCTTACCTTTACGTTTGGTACGGCATCTACGTTGACACCATCGTTCCAGCACAATCCATAAGCGGAGAAGTAACCCGCACGTACCTGTGCACAAGAGACAAATGCGGCTCATTCGGTAAAGTAGTAGCTTCACTTTTTACACACAGGCTTCTCGGCATGGCATTAAACGTTGTTGCCCTAGTTGCAGGGATAATCTTGCTTACCTTCGGCGGAAACGTTAACCCCTTAATCTTCAACGCAATCATACTAGTTGCCGCAGCAATAATAGGCATAATCGGTTTAATGATTGTTTTAGGTTTCAAGCAGCAATGGACATTAAAAGTTATCAATTTTACAACCAATCTTGCACATAAAATCACTATGGGCAAATGGAAACTGGCAAATTTGAAGGAACAAACAGTCGAAATAACAGAGCACTTCCACGACGCAATGAAAGAGTTCAGGCATAATCCAAAAGCCATAGCTGGCTCATTATTCTATTTGATTATATCTTGGTTTTTCAGCTTAAGCATACCATACCTTGTCTTCATGTCACTTGGACACCCAGTTTCATGGAGCATAATCATCGTCACTTCAGCCATATTCTTAGCCGTCAAAGCGATACCTATAGGTATACCGTTCGAAGTTGGGCTTCCAGAAGCCGTAATGACTACCCTTTACATTTCAATGGGCATATACGGACCTTTAGCCGCCACAGCCACCATACTAACAAGAATAATAACACTATGGTTCCGCTTTTTCATAGGCTTTGCAGCCCAGCAATGGCTTGAACTAAAGCCAGCAATTTCAGCCGCGGCAAACACAGAAAAAACTAAAATCAACCCTCAACCCTAATTACTCTTAAGACTACAAAATGGAAATAAAAATTGAAACCGCATCCATCAGGCTACTCGACAAGCTCTTTGAAATTGAAGGGCAATGCTTTGACCAAGAAGCCTTCACAAAACGGCAAATAGCCTACTTACTAACAGACTACAACACCATCGCGTTAGTAGCCAAAGCAGACAGCGACATAGCAGGATTCGTAATAGCACAAGTAGAAATAGAAAATAACATACTTTACGGGCACATAATAACCATAAACGTTGCGCCACACTACCGGCGAAAAGGAATCGCAACTAAACTGCTCAAGGAAATAGAAGACATCTTCAAACAGAAAGGTATAACAGAATGCCACTTAGAAGTCCGCGAAGACAACAAAGCCGCGTTAAAACTCTACCAAAACAGCGGATACCAAAAAATCGGCAGACTAGAAAAATACTACGGCAAAACCCACGGTTTATACCTCAAAAAAACCCTATAAAAAATCGCTTCTCCCCAAATTACAGCCCTCACTCCACTGAGGAACAAACGTTTAAAAACCATGATGCAGTTTACTTCTTGTGGTGGGGAGAGATGGGAGATTCCCGTGGAAGAAAATCAAACGAGCAGACACTTGTCCGAACCATCGTTGTTTTAATCCGCAACACTACTTGGCGATGCGGTAAACTTGAAAAATCGATTGTCCGTCACCTCTACAAGCGGCATGAAAATTTTGGCAAACCCGGAGTTACAGTTAAAGACATAATGCTTAACCTTAACATTACTGGCGAGAAAAAAGACGAGTGCTTAGACGCACTGCGAAGGCTTGAAAAAAGAAATATAATAAAAATAACGCCGCTTTAAACTCAAATTTTTTATTTTTGTAAAAGCTGTTTTGCACTTGCAACCCATTTAGCTACGATTTTAGGTGAAACCTTCAAACTCTTAGCTAAGTCTTCAACTGACGCTTTCGCCAAATCATCAACATTGTTTATGCCTAAAGCTTTAAGTTGACTTGCTCTTTTTTCTCCAATTCCACTGACCTCAGTTAAAACAGACCCCACTGAAGGCTCGTTGGCTTCTCCGGAAGATACTGTGTTGGCTGGAGGTTCAGGCATTGCAGGCTGCACCGCAGTGACTACTGACTCTTGAATTACTTGAGCTTCAGTAGCTGGAACTGTTTGAGGAGGCATTTTTTCTTCTTCTTTTGGGGTGTCAAGCGTTGCAGTTTCTGTCGGTTGGGGTGCTGGCGTTGCTGTTGCCGGCGTTGGTGACGGCTGGTTAGTTTGCGTTGTAGATTTTGGTCTTTGAATGAAGCCTAAGCTGAGGGAAAGGATTCCTAACAAGCCTGAGGTTACAATCCAGATGGTTTGGTCTGTTCCTGTAAGCGAAACCGCAGAAACTATGGTTATCGCAAAGAATACAACTGCTAATGCATATAGTGTATAATCTGAACGCATACGTTATTCACTTTTCTTCACTACTTCAAATTTACCCTTAAATAACTTTCCATATTTACCTCTAAATTTTAAAGAAAAAATAGGCAGGATTTTTTCCGTGCCGAATTATTTCAAAAGGTCGGCTTCTGTTGGAGGCTGCCTAATTAAACCATGCTTCATCAATAACTCAGTTGATTGCCTAGCATTCTGAATAATGGCGGAAGCGCGCTCATACAATTCTTTCTTACTAAGCTTAACCCGTGCTACACCTTGCTCGATTGATTTTAATGCGCATGCAACCGCTTCTCTGGGAAAAACTTCCCACTCGTCCATTCTCGGCAAAATATCCTTTTCACTTATTCCACGTTCTTGAGCGTAATTTGCCAGTTCCTGCGCTGCTGCAATACACATGTCATCTGTTACAGTTTTTGCCTTCACGTCTAAGACGCCTCGGAAAATTCCTGGAAATCCTAGGCTATTGTTCACTTGATTGGGAAAGTCGCTTCTACCTGTAGCTACAATTCGGGCTCCTGCTTCCTCGGCGTCCCATGGCCAAATTTCTGGTATTGGATTAGCGCATGCAAAGATTATTGAATCATTTGACATTGTTTTAATCCATTCTTTCTTTATTGTGCCTGGACCTGGTTTTGAAGCAGCCACGACAGCGTCTACTCCTTTGAATGCTTCTGCTAGGTCGCCGGTTCTGCCTTCAGCGTTAGTTTTCTGCGTAACATCGTATTTCCATGGGTCTTCTTCTTTGGTGATGTCTTTTCTGTTTTTATGAATGACACCTTTGCTATCAACAAGTGTTATGTTGCCTGGTTTAACCCCCCATCGCATGAGGACATAAGCAGTCCTAATGTTTGCTGCTCCAGAACCAACCAGTGTTATTAGGCTTTCTTGTGGTTTTTTGCCTACGATTTTGAAAGCGTTAATCAAGCCAGCCAAGATTACAGTGGCGGTTCCCTGCTGGTCGTCATGCCAAACAGGAATGTTTAGCTGTTCACGGGTTTTCTCAAGAACATGAAAACATTTCGGTTTCTCAATATCTTCAAGGTTAATGCCGCCGAAAGACGGCTCAAGAGCTTTACAAATCTTAACTATTTCGTTTGGATCTTTTGTTCTAAGGCAGATGGGGAACGCGTCAACGCCGCCTAAATACTTGAATAAAAGTGCTTTTCCCTCCATCACGGGCAACGCCGCTTCAGGGCCAATGTCGCCTAAACCTAAAACACGGGTTCCATCTGAAATCACTGCTACGTAATTCCAGCGGTTTGTTAACTCAAACGATTTGTCAGGGTCTGCCTGGATTTCCCGGCACGGCGCAGCCACTCCTGGAGTATACCAAATGGCAAAATCATCCACGTTTCTAACAGCGCATTTAGGAATAACCTGCATCTTTCCCTCATAAAACCTGTGCATTGAAGAAGCTAACTGCGCAGGCTTTTTGGCTTTCGCAAGTAACTCATCAACTGTAAGTTTGCCTTTTTCTGCCGAGACCAAAAGACCATTTCTCCTATTCAACCGCTAAAATATCAACAGATAGTTTTAAGCGTTTCCAAGAAATTGGAGTGGGAAGGACATGTTTGAGAAGTTTGCGTAATCAGCAATAGTTAATTGAGAATTTATTTAAAAACAAAAAAAGGAAAAAGGGATTGGTTTATTGCTTGTTTTTTATGGCCTTTTTCTGAGCAGTAGTATGCCGACTATGGCTATTGCAATGATTATAGCGATTACTGAAGCGACCATGTACGTCATTAGGTCTGTTGTTGTTGCTAGGTTTGCTTGAGGTACAACGGTTGGTGCTGCTGTTGGTGCTGGACTGCTTGCAGTGAAAGATGTTTCGGCGTTCGATGGATAGTACGACTCGGAACCTGCAAAGTTAGCGACTACAGTATAATCGCCGGGTATGTCAGGTGTCCAAGTGAAAGTGAACATGCCGGTTCCGTCGCTTGTTGTGCTGCCGATTTGTCTGTAGTTGTGGTTAGAGTCAAGAACGCTTAGGGTAACTGGAACACCAGTCACGTTTGTTGGGCAGGGTTGCTGCATGTAAACGTACTCCATCCAACCAGTCATGCTTGCGTCAGATACGCATGGAAGACCGCTTGGAAAGTTCGCTGCTTGTGCTTCTTGTTGTGAGCCGGCAGAGATGTCAGTAACTGTACCTCTTATCGTCACTGGTGTGGCGGTTGTAACGCCAATGTCAGGTGCCGTAACAGTCATAGCGCTCGGTCCTTTGCCATAGGCGTATATCTGGTTGTCATAGGCATTTAGCGTTGTCATGACGCCGTCTGAAATAGCTGGACCACTAGTAACGTCGAAAGCATCAATACTCCATACTACCTTGCCGTTAGTGAGATTCAACGCTAGCTGCTGCGCTTTGTGGAATAGTGGCGGACTGTACATGTGACCTTCAGGAACGAACAGCTTGCCATCAGCGATTGATCCTACGGTGAAAGTCCATATGGGTTCTACACCATAGGGAGATTCGTAGCCGCCTGGTGGAGTGTGATATTCCCAGTTCTTAGCGCCAGTAACGATGTTATAGGAATAAACGTCTCCTCCGTACATCCATATGTAAATTGAGCCATTAGCGACAATAGCGTTTGCTCCGAGTGAACTGAAGGGACTAGCGTTTGGAAGCGCAGTTGGTCCCCATAGCTGTTTGCCTGTGGTGAGACTGTAACCGCTGATTGACAGTGTGGATTCCGTGAGTTCTACGTAAGCGCCGCTTCCAGACCATACGCCACCAGAGTATACGATGGAATATGGTACTTCGGTCCGATTAGTTACGCCCCATAGCAGTGAGCCATCTGTTGCACTGAAGCCTGCTTCCTCCATCCAACCAGATTGGTAGAGGAAAGATGAACCAGCAGTTGATCCTGATAAGTATACTACGCCGCTCTGAACTGCTGAAATCCCTAGCAAATATGCAGGAAAAGTATAACCGAACATGCTTTCCATGATAACTAATGGATTGCCTGAAGTGTCTACAATGGGCAGTGCACTCAATACTTTAGTTCCGTTAACAAAGGCGATTTGTCCGCCTTGTGGAGGTCTCCACATCCATTGATCTGCAACTGGTGGACCGCCAGCGTAGTTAGCTACATATAGATTGATGTCTACGGTTGAGTTCCACATGTTCAGCGTTGGTGCATATGGGTTAGTGGAGTCAACGTAGTAGCCTATCAAGTCTCCGTGGTTATCTTCTGTAAGTGTCATTAAAGGAAGTGTGATTGAGGCTGATGGCTCGCCAGGGTAGGCACCAGGAATATAGTCGTTGGTAATGTTAAGTATCCAGTTTCCTGTCATTGCATCGTACATCGAGTAATACGAAGGCGAAGCCATAAAGCCAGCTCCACTTGCCGGTTCAGCCCACAAGAATGCTTCGGCTCCGTACTGGTTGGGTGTGATCATATTGAGTATTTGACCGCATCTTAAAACCTCACCGTTAACTTGAGCTTCAGTCTTCGTCCATAACGTTTGTCCAGTGTGCAAGTCTACTGCAACCCACCCTTCAGGGTAAGTTGAAGCGCCCGGATACAAAGTGTAGTAGAGAATGCCTTGCATGATTATCGGTGCGAACTTTGGTTCATACTGCGAAGTCGCATAGTAGTTAGCTGTTTCGCTACTGCCGAATTCTCCTCCGATTATGCCTCCGAACGCCTCAGCCTTAGTCCACAGAATGTGAGCAGTGTTTGGCGCTGTAGTATACGGATTATAGTTTCCAGTAGCATTGTACATTCCAGTAGCAGCAAACGTCGAGGCAGCAAGACCAAGCCAGTTTCCAGCAATTGAATACCATCCGTTGTTCTCGCCGTAAATCGGGCGAGTCCAATAGTTGGTTGGAAGCGGAACTACTGGAGGATAAGATATTTGTTCCTGTTGCACTGTCACCGTAAATACATTGCTGTCGCTAGGTCCATAGTAATCGCCAATTTCTGGGTAAGCGGATGTAGGAGTCCCTGGAGAGAGGTTGTTGCCTGCCAATGTTTCTCCACCAAATTTCATCTGGAAAGTGTAGTTGCCGACTACGGTAGGCGTGTAGGTAGTTGATGTTCCTCCTGTGTCATCCGAAGTATATGTACCTATTTTGGTAGTGGTCCCGTCAGGCGCTGTAACATAAACACTCATGTTTGTCCATCTGTCGCCGTACTGTGCGCTCGCTGTTGGTGGTGGTAAGTTGACCCAGAAGTTGACGCGGACTGTTTGGCCTACGCCAACAGGGTTTGGTGAAACGCTCATGAAAGAATATGTCGGATATGTCACTGCTGGTGTATGTGCACCAGCATTTGGCACTAGCATCGTTGAAGCTCCCATTGAAACTGTTAAAAGTACTGCAATCATAATAGCCATAGTTTTACCTTTTAGCTTTTGCATTTTTCTTTTTCTCCTTAAATTTATGGATAGTATCTATCCGAGTTATTATTTATCCTGAATTTATTTATAAATTTATGCCTAGTCCTTCAAACAAGCGCTAGATTTAATAAATTTTTTTTTCGAATTCAGGACACTGACATACGTATTAAAAAAAATTGCATGCTCTAAGGTTGTTCCAACTAAGTTAAAAATAAGCGGAAAAAAAATCCAAGCAACGTCGTCTCTATTCCAAAATTTTGCTTTCTATCGCTTGAATAACCATGCTAATTCGTTAGTAACCTTTTAATCTACTCACAGTACTAAGCTTAAAAAAGGTAAACAAAATTGAACGACGAAGTAAAATGTGCAAAACCAGAATGCGATAAGTTCACTGCCATAAACGAGTTAGCGCGACGCAGAGGATTTTATTGGCCGTCTTTTGAAATTTACGGTGGTAGCGGCGGCTTTGTAACTTACGGTCCCCTTGGCGCAAGGTTGAAACAGAATATTGAGGCTAAGCTTAGAGAGCTTTTCGTT
This sequence comes from Candidatus Bathyarchaeota archaeon, assembly GCA_963715865.1. Lineage (GTDB taxonomy): Archaea > Thermoproteota > Bathyarchaeia > Bathyarchaeales > Bathycorpusculaceae > Bathycorpusculum. The sequence continues at coordinate 745,818 of OY970280.1, read as the reverse complement.
AAAAAAATTGGGATTTACGAAATGGAATCATCCGTAATTGCGCCCGAAAAAGTTTTCGAAGCGTCAGGCCACGTGGACCATTTCAAAGAGCCAATGGTAGAATGCCAAAACTGTCACGGTCGTTTTCGAGCTGACCATTTGCTTGAGGAAAAAGCAGGCATTAGCTCGGCTGAAGCTGAAAAAATGATTTTAAACGAAATTAAAGAAGAAATCGAGCGCCATGGCATTTTATGCCCCGACTGCGGTGGCAAATTTGGAGAGCCACAGCAGTTCTTAACAATGTTTGAAACCACTATTGGACCTTACTCGAGTGCGGTTGGTTATGGGCGTCCTGAAGCTGCACAAAATATTTTCGTTGAGTTCAACCGCCTCTACACTGTGGCACGGGAAAGGCTTCCTTTTGGAGTTATCCAGATAGGTCACGCTTTGCGTAATGAGATTTCGCCTAGGCAAGGCTTGATTAGGCTAAGAGAGTTCACGATTGCTGATTTAGAGTTCTTCTTTGACCCTGAAGAGCCATGCTGCCATTTGCTTCCAGAAGTGGAAAACGAAGTATTGCCCATTCTCCTATGCGAAACAAGGCTTAAAGAATGTGAGGACACAACAGACCTAACGGTTAGGGAAGCGCTTGACCGGAAAATAATCCGTTCAGAATGGCAAGCCTTTTTCATGGCGATGGCTAAAAAACTCTTAATTGAAATTGGCGTGCCAGCGGAGAAACAGCGGTTCATCGAAAAACTTACTTGGGAAAAAGCGCATTACTCGAGCCAGAGCTTCGACCAAGAGGTCCTAGTTGACCGTTGGGGCTGGGTAGAAGTCTCCGGACACGCTTACCGCACAGATTACGATTTGTCATGCCATATGAAAGCCAGCGGTGTTGACATGAGCGTTTACAAAGAATACGCTAATCCAGTGGAAAAAGAAGAGCTTGTCGTGAAGCCCATTATGGCTAAGCTTGGTCCAGTATACAAGAATGAAGCCTCAAAAGTTGCTGCGCTGCTTGCTAAAGTTCCTGCCCAAGAGGTTGCTGATGCCATGCAAAAGCAAGGTTACTTTATGGTTGAAAACTATGAAGTCAAACCTGAGCAAGTGGACATTAGCCGTCAAAAAACTATTGTCCGCGGCACCCGCTTCATACCGCACGTGGTAGAACCCAGTTTTGGCTCTGACAGGCTCTTTTACGTGGCATTAGAGTACGCTTACGGCATTAAAGACGACCGAGTTGTCATGAGTTTTCCCAGAAGTATTGCACCAGTGCAAGTTGGCGTTTACCCCTTAATGAGCAAAGACGGCTTAGACACTAAAGCGTCGGAAGTGCAAAGGTTGCTGGCGAATGAGGGTTTCATGGTTGAATTTGACGAAACAGGCTCCATCGGCAGACGGTACGCAAGAGCTGACGAAGCTGGCGTTCAATTGGGAATAACCATTGACTATGATACGTTAAGCGATGACACAGTAACCATACGAGACCGGGATTCTTGGCAGCAAGTCCGTTGCGCAATCAAAGACTTACCAAAGCAATTGCATAAGTACTTTGAAGGAAAAGTAAACTTTGAACAATTAGGAAGCATTATCAAAAGTTAAGTAGCTAACTTTTTTAATACACACAGAATAATAACATCATAAGTCAGGGATAGTTATAGGCGGGGGAACAAGTGGTACTTCCATCAGAAACAGAAGAGCGCGTGAAAAGGAGAGCCCTAAACGCTTGCCAAGATAACTTACGCAAGGTTGTAGATGTCTCAAGAAAAATCCCTCAACTTGTTGAGTACTTTGCAAGCGGCGATAAAGAAAACGCAAGGAAACTCTTCAGCGAAATCAGAACAGGCGAAGAAGAAGTTATCAAGGCAAGACGTATGGTTTCTCAAGAGCTAGCCGAGATAGGTGCCATTCTGATTGCCCGCGAAGACTTCTTAAGATTCACAAATTTATCAAGCGAAATAGCTGATTTCTCTGAAGGCATCGCTTATTACCTAGTTGAAATAATGGAGCACAACTGGAGCATTTCGCCAGACGTCAAAAAAGACCTGCTTAAACTTTCTTTAGCTGTTTTGGACTCGGTGCTTAAGCTCAGGGAAACAATGATGGTTCTAAACTATGGTTCACAAAAAACCCTGGAGCGCGCAAAAGACGTGGAAATCGCAGAACGAATAGTTGACGACCAGTACCGTGCGTTAACCATAAAAGTTCTCAGCGGTAAACTTGATGTGCCCGTGCTTATGCTTCTAAGAGATGTTCTTCAATTGCTAGAAAACTCCGCTGACAAAGCTGAAGATGCAGCGGACGCCGCACGGATGCTTTCCTTCATCATGTAGCAAGAGCGACTTTAATGCCAAAAATAAAGGTTGAACTCATCGAAAACTTCTTAGTAGTGTGGGATTCAACGGATGGCTCCCAATTATACAAGTCAGGATATTATGGTAAACCGCTCGGGATTCCTAAACCAAAAATCCCAGAGTTCGATGTCCCGTTAATTTTGGATTTGATGGAAGGCTTGTACCTTGTGGAAAATAAAAAAATAGTGATTTATGAGAATTCAGGCGAGAGCAGGGTTAGCCTCAAAAAGCTTAGACAAAAAGCTAAACAGTTATACGATGAGTTTGAAGAAAAATACGCTGTTTACCGTGACCTTCGGGACAGCGGCTTAATTGTTACGCCCGGAATAAAATTTGGCTGCGATTTCGCCGTTTACAAGTACGGTCCAGGCGTTGAACATGCCCCTTACACGGTTTCCGTTAAGAAGGCAGACTCAGACATGTCAGCCACTGAGATTGTTAAGGCTGGGCGGTTGGCTACGACGGTGCGTAAACGGTTTATTATTGCTGTGCCAGATTTGGGTTCAAATAAAATTAAGTATTTGATTTTCAAGTGGTTTAAAGCTTAAATTTAGAACCGTTTCTTATGTATATTATTTCATTGCCAGATTCTTTTGACCCACTCTATTCTGTCGAAATCTTTATCGTTTGAGTATATTTCGTTAATTTTGTACTGCTTCATTATTTGCAAAGTTAATGAATCAACGAAATCTATCTGTTTCCCATACATGTCTTCAAGAGAAGGAAAAAAATTGTCCCAATTTGTAGAAAGCTTACTCATTGATAAATATGAGTTTATGGCTAAGAGGAAGCTTCCGACTTCCCTTTTTCGACCATTGTATTGTAACCAGTTGATTACTTCTTGAATGACAGCTAAGCTTGTGGCCGCTGCTTCGCCGCTTTCGATCCTTTGCAGTATTGTTCTGGAAATTTCATGGTCCTTTTGAGGGGATTTAACAATAGCATAAATGAAGACGTTAGCATCAACAAATCTCATTTACTTAGCCCTCAATAGCTTCTTATTTAATTCTGCCGCAGATGCTTTTATTAGCTCTTGCTCCACTGTCTCTTTAATTTCTATTCCTTCAGCTAAACCACTAAGTAGTTCTGTTGGATTTGGAACAGTATTTGGAGACAAAATGACCACTTTGTTGTCTATTATTTGCAATATGACGTAGTCGCCTTCGTCTATTCCCAATTTTTGTCTTATATCTGCTGGAATAGTAATCTTCCCTTTTTGGAGCACCTTAACTTGTTCACCCATACTTGCTCACCATCATTTATTATGATATTTAGGTTACTTAATAAGATTACTTTTAAGATTGTAATTCTATAATCACCTTTGAAATAAAGTTCATTTAGGAAAAGTTCAACATTCTTAAAAACGTATGAAAATTCTTTGCTAACGATTAAAAAAAATAAAGGTTCGATAGTAGTGCTTAGTTTGCTATTATTGTTTGGTTTTGGAATTCTCCACGGATGTACTGGTGCGGATAAATCTTTGATGCTGTAAGGGAGCAGCCTTCTTCTAGTTTTACGTCATCTGCTATTACTGAGACGGCGGTTATTTTTGTTGGTTTACGCTGGCTTGAGTTAACAACTACATGTCTGCCGATTATGCTGTCGTATACTTCAGCGTTTTCTCCGATTATCACTCTGTCCATTACAGCAGAGTTGGATACAACAGCATTTTTGCCTATTCTAGTGAAATTGTCAATGCATGAGTCCACGATTCTTGCGCCGTCTTCTATCTGGCAATGTCTACCGATCAGAACAGCGCCTTCAATAGTGATTTTCTTTTGCTTTATTTTCTGGATAGTTTCTAGACGGCGTTTTTCTGAATCATTGCTCTCGCCTTGAACCCAAATTAGGCTTGATTCATTTAACCTTCCGCCGAAATCGTTGAGGGTTGATAAGCTGCCGTGCAGCAGATTTTTCATGGCTCCTAAGTAATTTTTAGGCGTGCCCACGTCAAACCAGTTGCCTTTCAAGGTGTAACCATACACTGGGCGTCCAGTCTGAATCACATAGGGAATGAAGTCGTAACCGAAATCTAACCTGTTTCTTTCTTTAATGATTTGATGAATGCCTTTTTCCTTGAAAATCTTTTTCACTTCAGGTGATATCACGTACAAACCTGTGTTCGCAAGGTTACTGGGTGCATCTTTAGGCAAAGGCTTCTCAACAAATCGTTGTATGCGACCGTTCTTGTCGATGTCGGCTATGCCTAAGCCTTCAACGTTCTCAACTTCCCGTAACACGATGGTTAAGGCGGCGCCTTTTTCCTTGTGATAATCAATTAAGCTCTTCACTTTGATGTCAAAAATGTTGTCGCCTTGAACCGCGAAAACTGGGCTGTTAAGTTCATAGTACTCCATGTTTATTCTTGCTGAATCAGCGCTTCCCAAATCCTCAACGTTAGGCTGATATTTTATGTGGATGCGTGGTTTGATGTTGTAGCGGGCTGAGAACCCGTAGCCTGACTCAAAGTAATCATACAGGTCACGGTAGTTGGTGTAGCCTTTCACTCCGAAGATAAAGTTGCGTATGCCTTGGCTTGCCAGCGATAAAAGAGAAAACTCCACAAGCGGCCTGTTCAAAAAGCGTAAGCAGGCTTTACTTGTTTCAGCCGTCAGGGGCAAGAGGCGTGTTGCTTTTCCGCCTACTGGAATGATTACTCTTATTTTTTCAGGAGCATAATTGTCTCCGACTAGGGGTGCGTAATTGGCGCTCAACATTTCACCAACAATCTACTTTTATAAAGATAGGTTGTATGCTAATCCTTTTAATGTTTCTCATAACCTATTATGCTTTAAAAATAGCTACTTTTCCCACTTAGGCGGTAAGAATGATGTTCTGGTTGATTCTTGCGGCATGCGAGTTTTCAGCGGCAGAGGGAAGAGGGGTAGGTGCATTTTGTTTGGGCGTTTGACTGGCAAAAAGAGGGTATCCCTCTCCTCAGCCAACTTCATAGAGCACTGGCTTCTTTCAGCGGCTGCCAAAGTAGTGAGGGGATGCCTCTTTTTACCTATGAAAATCACTCTTAAAAAGAGTGAGACCAGGCGCAATCTGGCTAGGAAAACTAGTATAAGCTTTTATACGTATGTTAATGAGACTTAACAGTTAAAAATGGTTAGAGCAGTATGAATAAACTTGGCGGCTTCATCCGGTTAATGCGACCAGTCAACTGCTTAATGATGGGTTTCGCCGTGCTTGTAGGCGCGGTTCTTGCTATCCCCCAATTTGGCAGCCTTAACTGGCTAAGCATCTTGTTCGGTTTCCTGACTGGCTTCACCTTTTGCGCTGCGGCCATGATTATCAACGACTATTACGACCGTGCTATCGACGCCATCAATGAGCCATCTCGCCCCATTCCAAGCGGCTTAGTGAAAACCAGGGAAGCTTTGGCGTTTGTTGTTGTGCTTTCGGCTGTGGGCTTCGTTTTCGCATATCTGATAAGCATCCTGTGCTTTGCCGTGGCGGCGGCCTCTCTGGTTATAACTGCAACGTACCTTACTGTGGGTAAGCGAAGTGGGTTGCCTGGAAACTTTTTGGTCAGCGCATGCGTGGCTATTCCCTTCATTTATGGTAGCATAGTCGCTGTTGGTTGGGTTAGTTTGAATGTGGTGTTGTTTGCGTCTATGGCTTTCCTGTCCAACACGGGCAGGGAAATCACGAAAGGCATTGTGGATGTGAAAGGCGATAGCGCCGAGGGCATGAAGACGCTGGCAGTGCGGTTTGGAGAAAGAAGCGCAGCGGTTGTTGCTGTGCTGTTTTATGTTTCTGCGGTGGCGTTGACGCCTGTTACGTGGCTTTTGGGTTTGGTGGGCATCTGGTTTGTTCCGTTTGTTTTGGTGACTGATTTTGGGCTTGTAGGTTCTTCTGTGCTTTTGCTGAGGGATTATTCGCGTGAGAATTCTCGGCGAATCAAAAACATGGTTCTATTATGGTTCATAATAGGTTTGTTAGCGTACATTTTTGGCACATTCAAATAAAAAACGCGTATTATTTTTCACGTATATACCTGCATGTTAGCAACAATTAAATCTCCATTATGCTGCATCACCATTCAAGAGGATGTTAACATGTCTGAAAATTTCGCTAAAAAATGGGAACCTAACAGAGAAGAAAAATCACTCGTTAACACAGTACTCGAAACAATCCAGCCACCAGCACCATTAAAACCACGCTTAGACTTCGCTGTCAGAAAACTAGACTTGCAAATCAACAAGCTTGACCAAGCTAATGAACGCTTCACACAGAAAGACAGGACATTGTTTGCTAAATTAGTTGATGCTTATACCAAACATGATTCAGCACACGCCAACATTTACGCTACCGAACTAGCTGAGATTCGCAAAATGTCAAAAATAATCATGAACGCAAGACTTGCACTCGACCAAGTTTCACTCCGCATCAAGACAGTATCCGAGCTAGGAGACGTCGTTGTCACATTGGGACCATGCATTGGAGTACTGCGCAGTATCAGCGTTGGATTATGCGGTGTTTTGCCTGAGGCAGAAGGCGAACTAGGCGACATCGGCAACATGCTGAGCGGCTTAATGTTTGAAGCAGGAACAAGCAGCGGAATGTCACTGAACTTCAACTCTGTAAACGAAGACGCGGAAAAAATCCTTGCTGAAGCAGCAACCGTCGCAGAACAAAGAGTCAGCGCAAACTTCCCTGATTTGCCTCCTGGAATGCCAGCTGGCGCAGCGAGTAATAAATCAAGAACTTAAGGCAAACGAAGCGCTTCTTCTCTTAGCCCCTTCTTTTTTCTTTTTTTTCCTAACTTGTTAGGCAATCGTGTAGAAGCAAACGTTGCCATTGCTCAGTGGATTACATTATAAGACAAGCTGTTCTAATGATTGGACTTATATGTTCCCTGCAATGTTGTATGTTCCAGCGGGGTTCAACTGGTTGAATGGGAACGATGAAACTGAGCTTGAGTACGCGTTGCGAGGCAAAGCGTGGAAAGTCTACTGGTATCTTCTCAAAAACGGTCGTCCAGTAGGAGTCCGTGAGGTTCAGCGTGCCCTGCATTTTAGCAGCCCCAGCATTGCTTTTCATCATCTTGAGCAGTTGCGCGAGTTAGGCTTAGTGCAAAAACAGGAAATTGGCGGTCACTACTCGTTGGTTAGTGAAGTGAAGATTGGTGTGGTTCGCCATTTCGTGAAGCTTGGCAAGTTGCTTTTTCCGAGATACTTCTTCTACGCGCTGTTCTCAACCGTGTTTTACGTGGCTTATTTGCTGGTGCTCTTTGATGGTTTTACTCGCGATAACCTTTTCATAATCTCGTTTGGAGCAATCGTTTGCACAATATTCTGGTATGAGGCATACCGAATATGGAATATGCGCCCATTCTAACTGTTAGAACAGCTTGTTCGCAAGCTTAGCATAAAATAACAACATGATAATAAGTCCTAATGGAGAAAAAAGTATGGTACAAAAAGAAGTAAGAAAAAAAACGAAAATTTACGGAACCGTCGCAGTGCTCTCAGCCATAGTCTTAGTTAGTATGATTTACGTTTTAGGTTCTGCTCCGCTGATATTTCCGCCAAATCAAATCCCCTCTGTGTCAGGAATGAAAACTTTCTCTTCTCTGCAAGAACTTAGAAACTACATAAATAATACTTCGCAAGAAAGTTACTCCTTTGTCGGAGGACCTTTAGACTCTCAGTTTTTCGGTGAACAAGCTCCAATACCGGTGCCAGCTTCAATTTCACAGTCAACAGGCAATTCACAAAATTTGCCCACTACCTATTGGACTCAACCAAGTGAAAGTTATTCAACCACCAATATTCAAGTCGCTGGAGTCGATGAAGCGGACACGGTGAAAACAGACGGGCAATATATCTACACTGTATCGACAACCCAAAACACAGGCTACTATTTCGGTGGCTACAACTCTGAAACAAGCAATGCAGTTTATATCATTAATGCTGACCCGCAAAACCCACAAGTCGTATCAAAGATATCTCTTGGAAATGACACTGAGCCAGCAGGATTGTTCCTAAGTCAAGATGGCAGCAAACTTGTAGTTTTAGCAAGCAAATATGAAACTTACACTTACGGCAATGGGCTGCCAAGTTCAGGAGGTGTTGCAATGCCAATGATAGTGGCATACCAAGCTGATGTTTACACTTACATTAACGTTTATGACGTATCCAACAAAGCTAATCCTGTGCTCACCAGAAACTTTACTGTCAGTGGAAGCTATTTCGACTCCAGAATGATAGGCAACGATGTTTACGCTGTCGTCAGCCAACCTGCAATGGTATATAATAACGCGGTTACTCTTCCAGCAATCTACAACGGCAAGTCTGAAAGCGCCATTGCGCCAACATCTGTTTATTACACTGACATGGTACAACCAAGCTACTACACATTCACCAGCTTCTTCGGCATCAACGTCTTAGATGATGCACAAACGCCGACAAACTTGACTGTAATGATGGGGGGCGCCAGTACAATGTACGTTTCCCAAAACAACATGTACGTAACCTATCCAACATGGACAGACGGAGGGCAGTTCACTTCAATTTACAGAGTCAGCATTAACGGCACACAATTAACCTTTGAAGCACAAGGCAGCGTGCCAGGCTACACGATAAACCAGTACTCAATGGACGAATACAACAGCTATTTTAGAATAGCAACCAACTGGCAGAATGAGACACAAATGAACAACATTTACGTGTTAAACTCCAACCTAAGCATCGTAGGCAAACTTGAAGGTCTTGCACAAAACGAAAACCTTTATTCCGTGCGGTTCATGGGCGACAGATGTTATCTTGTAACATTCAAGCAAACTGACCCGTTCTTTGTAATTGACCTAAGCAATCCAGAAGCGCCCACAGTTGCTGGTCAACTGAAAATCCCAGGCTACTCAAGCTACCTCCATCCTTATGATGCAAACCACGTTATCGGTTTAGGAATGGAGAACGAAACGCTCAAGCTCTCGCTCTTCGACGTAACAGACATAAATAACCCAACGGAAATAGCAAATTACACTGTTGAAGGCAACTATACCAGTTCCACTGCACTTAATGATCCAAAAGCTTTCCTCTTCGACCTACAAAAGCAGCTGCTAGTAATTCCTGTTTCAATAACCAACTACGGAGAAATATACCTCCAGAGCACCCAGACACTTCCACCGTCAATGTCAGGAGTCAGCCCAAGCATCATCAGCAGTTATGGTTATTGGCAAGGAGCATACGTGTTTAGCCTCACCTTAAACGGCGGATTTACGCTGAATGGCACCGTGACACACCTAAACGAGACCTTACTCAACAACCAAGGATACTTGAATGACAGTTCAACTTACTACAATAGCCAAAACTACTGGATAACCCGGTCACTCTACATTGGCAACACACTCTATACAATATCAAACGCAGAAGTGAAACTAAACAGCCTAACAGACATGACACAAACAGCACAAATCGACCTAACACAATAAATTAAATTCTTTCATCTTTTCTTTTTTTTACAAAAAAATTCTAGTTCTCGCGATTAGTCAGGTTATTGTTTGGTTCCAGTAGAAAATCGATGTGTAATTTTTTAGGGTTGGCGCGATCACTTCAGGTTCGTCATAAATAATGTTCAAGTGGGAATAACACTTGGCGAGCAAGATGTTTGTGTCGTCCCAGATTTTTTGAGATAACGCGTCAGCTGGATATAATCCCCAGATAGTGTCGTTGGGGTTGCGAAAGCCAAACCCGTAATCTTTAGGTATAACATACGCTACCTCCGCGTTGCTTGAAGCAAAGCTGCCTGGATTAGTGTGAATATCATTCCAGAATTTTTCTAAAGCCTCAAAGTGCGCTTGGGTTAACGTGCCATAACTGGTAACGTTAGGGTAGCTAAAAACCACCGCGTATGTCGCACCAGCGCTGTATGCTAGCGATAGGTCGCAGTATAATTCGTCTCCTGACTCAAGGTACGGTGGCTGGTCGTATTTCCAAGTAATTATAACGCCCCAACTCTTGTTGAATGATTCTGCCGCGCCTCTATCTAGTGCGATAATTCGTTGTCTGCTTTCGTTTCCAACGAACTCGGCGAAAACAGTATTGTATGAAGCTTTATAGTCAAACCAGTAAAGTCCATAATCGGAAGTGAATATTTGACGAGCACCTCTATCAAGGTAATATTTCAATAGGGATGAAAGGTTGCCAACATAGTTCTCAGCCGCATCAGCGTAACTGCTACTCTCGTTGATAAGCATAAATTGTCCCTTGTCAAGCTGGTTTCCGCCTGGCTCATCAAACCTGTAAATGCCCAAGAACTTGTCTCCATACCTGTGCTGTGCATCAATCATCCAGTTAAAAATAGTATAATTGTCCGAGTAACCATCCGTATTATTGTACATGGGGAAACTGGTGAATAAAATGACGAAACTTAACCCTGATTGAAAAAGATAGTCGGCTGATTCATCCAAAGCGGTTCGGTTAAATGATAAACCCACTGAGCCCATGACAAAAAGATTTGTGTAATCCTTAACCTTATCCACCACAGCCTTCAATTCTCCAAATTGGTCGGCATAAGCAAACTCAACGCCAACATAAAATTGCCTATTTGTGGTCCTAGTTGTAGTTGAAGTTTGCTTGTTAAGCATGTTAACGGTTAAAAAAAGTGATACAGAAATCAGCGCGATAAGCAAAACTGCGGCTAATATGACGTGTTTGCGGTTCAAATGTGCTCAACCAATCGCTAACATAATCATTAAACGACAGTATTTAACGTTTGAATAGTAATCGCTGACAAAACGAAAAGAAAATCTGCTCGCCTGGGCCTCGCATATCAATATGCATCAAACTTTTCCTGCAAGTTTACCTACGATACAACCCTACCAATTCGCCCTTAGCTAAAATGTGGCCTTGCATTGCTTTTTCAACATCTTTCTTTCTCGAGCTGGCACCTAAACTAAGCTCCGCATCCAAAGCGTAAACCTTAAAGAAATATCTGTGCGTACCCGAAGGTGGACAAGGACCCATATAGCCCTGCTGTCTTGCGCTGTTCATTCCCTCTGTTCCTGGAACCGTGTTTTCACCTATCTTGCTGGCTGAGGCTGGAATGTTCCAGACAATCCAGTGGTCAAACGTGCCGCTTGGCGCATCAGGATCATCCACTGCTAAAACAAGCGTTTTCGCTTCTTTAGGTATGCCTTCGATAGTTAAAGGCGGATTGATGTCTTGCCCGTCGCAACTGTATTTTTTAGGAATTAGCTTGCCGTGTTCAAATGCTGGGCTCTTTATTGATAATTCTTTCATAAAGCATCGCTTAAAAAAACAATGTTTAATCTGTTAGATAAAAGTTGCCGAAGGGGAAATTTTAGGGTTTTTTCTCTTTCCACTTCTCCACAATCAACTTGCCATCGTTAGGGCTAAAACTTACCTTAACAGGCATCGAACTATTACACTTTAATGGAAACATGCTGTCATCCACCAAGCGAACAGGCAGATAAAGCAGGTATCTATTGTCTTTTCGCCTAAATATCGTTCCCTTCCCCTCATTACCCATAGCCATCACTTAGCCGAGTTAACGTTGTCTCGCTATATGCTTTTAAATTTGACTGTTCATTGCCGTAAAAATAGGCAAGGCTGAATCGCTCAAGCTCTTTCTCTTTAAACCTCAGCTTTTCTTAACAGGTCCTGTGCTAGGCCAATATTTATCCGGTAGAAAACTGCGGTGATGGCTAAAGAGATGACTCCACTGATGATAACGGAAATGGCAAGGTTAAACGAACTAGCTGATAAACCAGGAATAAAAGATGAAGCAAACGAAGCTATCACATACGGGACCAAAGGCGCCAATACCGCTGCACCAGCAACCGCGCAGACAATTACACCTATCAAAGACCATTCTTGACGTATCATTCTTGCTCTACGCGTTTCGGAGAAGTCAGCTCCTTTGAAACCGATTGAAAGTGAAATTGAGCCTACAGCCAAAACTACGAAGAAAGCTTCAAGGAAAGCTACAATTACATCCTGTGCGGATGGATGGTAAAATATGGTCCCTATTGTTCCACTTATCAGTAGAATAATTGTTGAAAAGAGTGTTACAAAGAAATATTTGCTTTTAACTAAGTTCTTGGGTGAAATTGGAGAAGCGTAAATTCTCCATACCGCTTGTCCTTCTTCGCCTATCAAAATCTCTCCTAACAGCATAGCCATAAACCCGGCAGGCAACAGAAAAATTATCCCTGTAAAAATTGGGTTAGCCTGGCTTGCTGCCGATCCACTTGTTACACCTATTGATTGCATGAGCGGTATTATAATCATAATAATGGGTGCGATAAAAATACCTATTACCTCTCGACGTCTAGTGAAGCCTCTCAAATCTTTTCGGATTATTGCTGCTTCGACATTGGAGAAACCAAGCTTGCCAAGAAGCCCAGTTTTCGGTGTGTAGACACCGCTTTTTTGAATCGTTATTGCTGGCGGTTCATAAAGCCCAAACCGCTTGTTTAACGAGACAGCAAGATAATACAAGCCTGCAATGAATAATGCTGATAGGCCTACGAATAGGATGCCTTGCAAAAACAACCCTTTGATGATATACGAGAGGATTAGGGCTAGCCATATGAAAGGTATGTACCAAAGAGCGCTCTGAGCTTGCGTTAGATTCTGAAGGAATGATGTAAATCCTGAAGTTATATAGAAATATAAGATGTAAAAAATGATGAAAAACAGCAATGAACCGATGAATCTGACCCATATCGCTGCTCTGCCGCTTGACTTGTAAACTGCACCAATAAAACGCACCTGCAGCACTCTTAGGATTTCCGTTATGGAACTAGCCATGAAAGCCGCTGCACACAAAGACTAGTGCAGTTAATAGTGCCTGAAGAATTAAACCGTTGAAAATTGAAAAAACGATTATTCCGGAAGTTAAGCCTAGAACAATCCCAATCGGTAACCCGAGTAAGTTAGCAAAGATGGACGCCATAGTATGTTCTTGCCATGTTACCGGCAGCCAATACATAACCTGGGCTGTTGCCTTGATACCGCTAAGCTGGATTTGCTGCAGCAAGGTGAATACTAAACTGATAACTAAAACAATCGTTGGCAATACAACGAAAACGCTGAGTGTTTCATTACTTAATGACGGTAGACTAGGAATTGCTGCGGTTGAATAAACAATAGACGTAATATAGTTAGCCAGTAAACCGCCCAGTACACCGATTATTGTTGCTACCCAGTATGGCCAATAAGCAAGGAAAGTGTTTTCCCTATATTTCGTGGCTTTTATTCCTCTGAGCAGCCTGCCAGATTTGCGTTCAACCTGCATGAGGAAGAGGACGTTCTTCCAATTCATTTCATGAGTTCCTCAACAACAGCTCTCAAATCTTCAGTTCCAGTTAACCTCAAGAAGATATCCTCTAATCCTGACTTTGGTAAGCTGGCTTTTTGTCTTAACTCATCCATGTTGCCAAGTGCTAATAATTGTCCTTGGTACATGATGCCTATTCGGTCGCATAATGCCTGCGCAATTTCAAGAACATGCGTTGACATTATGGTGGTTACGCCTTGCGTTTTAAGCTCGTAAAGAAACTCTTTAACTATCCTTGCCGAACGCGGGTCTAAAGCGTTGAGTGGCTCGTCGAGAATCAAGAGCTTTGGTTTGTGCAGAAAGGCTGAAATTAAAGTTATTTTCTTTTTCATGCCATCCGAGTAACTGTTTATCATGTCGCCTTCGCGTCCTTCAAGCTGGAGGGCTTTGAGGTACTCGGTTATCCGCTGCTTTTTCTCAGCCGTTGGCACACCATAAATGTCGGCTATGAAGTCTAGGTATTCGATTCCAGTTAAAAACTCGTAAATGTTCGGGGATTCTGGAACGTAACCAACTAGCCGCTTAACTTCCACAGGCTGCTTTTGAACGTCTAATCCTAAAACGTTGACTGATCCAGCGGTAGGTTGGACTAAACCCAGTAGCATTTTGAGGGTGGTTGATTTTCCTGAACCGTTGGGTCCTAGAAGACCGAAGATTTCACCTGTACTTATTGTTAAATTAAGGTTGTTTACTGCTACTATTTCATTGTAGCGTTTTGTTACGTCTTTAAGTTCAACCGCGAATTGAGTGTACATGCTAAACGAGACCACCGAGTTGCAAATAGAGAAAGGCATCGGTATTTAAGGCTAATGAGTATTTCCCACTATCTTTTAGCTGTAGTTTACTTATACAAATAATAATCCAAACATCTTCATAAAATAAAAAGAAAAAAAACGGAACCTGAAAAAATATGTTTTTTATGAATTAGATTCCAAAGACTTTTACTTAAAGTTAAGTTCAAAGCTTATAGGAACATCTTCGCCCCAAGATTGCCGTATTGGACAAATCTTCTGCGCCATCTGATAAACAGTATTAGCTTTTTTACGTTCACGCTCATTATCGGATTGTAAGCCAACGTTCATGTTGAAATGTACGTTTGTGAAAATTAGTTTCTCCATGCCTTCGATATTCATTTTGACAATTGCTTTTGTCTCCAAATTTTTAAGTCCTAACTGGCTGTTTTTAGCGATTAAAAGATATAGCGTGTTGATGCATGAGGCTAACGCAGCGGCGAAAATGTCTTCAGGTACGCAGTAGCCTTCTTTTCCTCCAAACATTGGCGGTGGACTAACAGTAACGATTTGCTTACCTTTAACTGAGAGTTCGCATTCTGTTCCGCCTTTCCAAATTGCAGTTCCTTCAAAATTCATTTCCGGCATAAAATCACCATGTAATGCTAGTGTTAAAGAAGAAATTTAATGTTATGGAACCTCTGTTTCCGTAGATTTCCCTGTCAATCGTCTATACAATTTCCTCAAATGATGTAAAACATGCGCTAAGAAAACGTGTTCTTGCCTATACACCCTGCGGAAAATGTTCTCGCTGGATATTAAAGCCTCTTTCGCTTCGGTTAATTCCTTCTTTGGCGAATACTTTATGTAAATTGGAATCCCAACCAAAAGCAGCAGTACGCCAATGATAATCTGAGTTAAAGTGCACTGAGTAATCAAATACGCTGAGAAAGCTATGCCCAGAACCGGAATTACCATATTCCTTTTACCATAAACGACGTCTGGAACCGGATTCTTTTTGCGCAAAGGAAACACTGAAGCGCTTGTCGCTAAATATGCAATTGCCATAAAAAACACTGAAACCGAAATAAGCAAACTTAACCCTCCAACAATAGAGGCTGCAAGCGCCGTTACACTTTGAATGATGATAGATGCGTATGGAGTTTTGAATTTCTTGTGGATTCGGGCGAAAACCCTTGGAAACAAGCCATCAGCAGCCAGTGCGTAGCCAAGCCTTGACGTGCCAATCATTCCTGATTCATCTGAACCAGCAACAGAAATCAAAGCTCCAACACCAACCAAAGCCCCACCCAACAACGCCAAAACCGCATTTGAAGTTAAAATACCGTTTGAGGCTGTTGCTAGAGGCGCTGTGTCAGTGGCCAATTGACTCCAGTTACGAACACCAAAAAGCACAACATTAGTTGTTAAATAGAAAACTGTTACAATTAAAATGCCAAAGATAACTGCCTTAGGAATCGTTTTGCTTGGCTCATCAATTTCATCTGCCGGAATGGTTGAGATTTCAAAGCCAGCGTAAGCCCAAAAAATCAAGACAACCGCTGACCCGAAACTGGCGAATCCGAACGGAGCAAACGGTGAAAAATTGGCTGAGGCTTGACTTGGATTAAAAATAATCCATCCTAAGCCTGCTATAACAAAGAAAACCAATGGTGCAAGCTTCAACAAGGTTAATACATCATTAACTTTACCTGCTGCTCTAACGCCAACTATGTTTGTTACTGCAAGAAAAGCTACAAACAAAACTTTGATTAAACTTTGAGTTAAGAAGTCAAGATTAGGAAAGAAAAACATAAGATACCTAGTAAACGCAAGCGGAAAAACCGCCAACGAAATCCATTCCGCCAGCCACAATGACCAGCCGACGATAAAACCTGCAAATGGTCCCCAAGCACCTTTTGCATAAGCATATGGTCCACCAACTTTCGGCAGTAACATTACACATTGAGCAAAACATAGAGCAATTACGATTGCGATTAATCCCGCTATTACCCAAACAACCAGCGAAAACGGACCTAAATATCCTGCGCCAAACGAGGAAGCCACGTAAATGTCAGCGCCTATTATTGCTCCTATGACCAGATTTGTTACGTCGAAGAGTGAGAGTTTTCTTTGTGGTTTAATTTCAGTCATACGCTAAGTCTTCAGTGAAGCATTAACTAATTAATTGTTCGTTTTATGGTTAAATAGCGTAAATAGCCTTAAATCTACCTTACGTTTCAATTGCTGGAAGAGAAATCGAAATAATGACCCATATCATCGAGACTCACCAGTTAACAAAAGCCTTCAATTCACTTAAGGCAGTCGATAAACTAGACATAACAGTGGAGTCTGGCGAAATCTTCGGTTTGCTCGGACCTAACGGTGCAGGCAAAACTACCACTATATCGATGCTTTGCACAATACTTAAGCCAACATCTGGAACCGCAACAGTAAACGGCTTTGACATTGTTAAGGAAGCTATGCAGGTGCGAAAATCAATCGGCATTGTTTTTCAAGACCCAAGCGTTGACGACAGAATGACTGGGCGAGAAAATCTCCTCATGCACGCCAACCTCTACGGAGTTCCAACAAGCGAACAGAACAACCGAATCAATAACGTTCTGAAATTGGTTGAGCTAGAAGAAAGGGCTGACGATCTTACGCGAACTTATTCCGGCGGGATGAGGCGCAGATTGGAACTTGCCCGAGGGCTTATTCATTATCCCAAGGTTCTTTTTTTGGACGAACCTACGATAGGGCTTGACCCACAAACTAGAGATCACGTTTGGAAATACATCCGAGAATTGAAAGAAGCCCACGACATAACTGTGGTCTTAACTACGCATTATATGGATGAAGCAGATAGGCTTTCTGACCGCATCGCCATAATGGATTACGGAAAAATCATTGCTCTTGACACTTCTTCTAAATTGAAAGAAACCCTCGAAGGCGACGTGATAACAGTTAAAGCAGACAATCTTGAAGCTCTTCTCTCGGTCATAACTGAGAAAATGGGACTTCAGAAAGCTCACATGGTCGATGATGCGTTAGAAATCACGGTGCAAAACGGAAAAAGCCTGCTACCGAGGATAGTGGACATGGCGACTCAAAACAAAATATACGTTGAATCCATCCGTTTACGCGAGCCAAACCTTGAGGACGTATTCTTGCACTACACAGGCAGAACCATACGCCCAGACACAACCAAGGAACTTCATGGCTTAGCCGAGGCACGGAGGAGAGCGGCTGCGAGATGACTGAACTTAGGGGCTTCTACACTCTTTGGCTTCGAGAAGTCAAACGTTACCTGAGAGACCGAGTCAGAATAGTCAGCAGTTTCGTCACGCCCTTACTTTGGCTAGTTATATTCGGGACGGGCGTCCGTTTGTCTCTTCCATATCCAGGACTGAATTATCAACAGTACATTTTTCCAGGCATAATAGGGCAAACCCTGCTTTTCACTTCCATGTTCATGGGAATCTCCGTACTCTGGGACAGAGAATTTGGCTTTATGAAAGAAATACTGGTTGCACCCATTTCGCGCACATCGGTCTTCTTAGGTAAGATGATAGGTGACAGCACCGATGCCGTAATTCAAGGGATAATCGTTTTCGTTCTTGGTCTACTGTTAGGAATAAAGCTTAACATATTTACGTTCCTCGAACTCTTGCCCATCATGCTGCTCGTCACCTTTGGCTTGGTCAGCATAGGCTTAACGCTAGCCAGTTTCATGGGAAGTTTAGAAGGCTTCGGCACAATACAGAGCTTCATTAACCTTCCTTTGTTCTTCCTCAGCGGTGCTCTTTTCCCCCTTAGAGGAGCAAGTATTCCAAACTGGCTGCAAATCGCCTCAAGATTAAACCCATTAACTTACGCTGTTGACGCGTTAAGGAACGTTATTTTGGGTGGAGCATGGGCATCTTTTCAGATTCAACCTTTATGGATGGACCTTGGAATTGTTGGCTTGTTTGATTTGATTATGATTATAATTGGCACTTGGGCGTTCACTCGAATGAAGTAGAAATTGGCTGCTAAAACGCTTAATTCTTTTACAAAAGCTTAGAATAAACCCCATTTTTCAATTCCTGTATTAACAATTAGTCGGATTACTTTTAGACCAAATTTTTAAGTCATAAAAAAATCTTTAAGCAACTTCCGATAATGGAGTTTTTGGTGACAAATATGCGAAAAATACGAAGCATCATTTACCTTGCTCTGCTTGCAATTGTAGGCTTACTGGCACTCTTAATTAATCCACTCGTCGTGTTGCTGGCTTCTGTTAGCATGCTTGCGTTTGTGGCGATTGCTAGGCAAATGAACTTCTACAAGATTGTTATAATGATAAAACGTTATGCGAAAAGTGTTTCTAGGCTACGCTTTGAAATTAGGGCTAAGGTTCACACAGGCTTTAGAGATTACAATGGTTCTATGGACAGCGAAGAATCACGCCATAGAAACTGCGCTTACATAAGATAATATAATCCTTTTTCTTTTTTATTTAAACCCAAAAATTGGAAAAAGAAACAAAGAAAAATTAGCCTTATTGCTTATTTGTCATCTCGTTGATTTGCTGCTCCATCGCGTGTCCGCGGCAGAAAACCACTGCTTTTTTGACGCCTGGAACAGATTTTGCTGCGGCTTTAATGTCTGCTGCAAGTTTGAACGCTATAGGGCAAAATGGGCTTGTCGGTATAAATTCCACGGTGACTGCGCCTGGCTCTGTTTCTTTTACGCTTTGGATCATTTGCATTTCTTCGAATGTTTGGCCTGTTTCTGGGTCTTGCACTTTGCCTACTTCTTGGCGTACTTTATCTTCTAACTCGGTCATTTTTTTAACCTCTGGTTTTGGTGAAAGAAATATGAAGTGGCATAACATATAAACTATCTGCAAATGGCGATTTCTCCCGCATTAATTTTCCTTCTTTTCCTTTTTGTCTACTACGTACATCAAGGGGTTTTCTGTTTTGGTGGATGCTGACATGATTAAGCGTAAACTGCCAAGGCTATTGGTTGACGCTAGCACTAACAGTAAGAAAGGTTGGAAAGCGTTTATGCGTTATCGTTTTGAAAACTTCAAGAAGCGAAACCCTAAGAAATTTAATAGCTTAATGAACAAGGCTATTACATGCTCACATTGTTACACAGAAGACAGAAAAGAGTTCACGCTTTGTGGTCTATTTTCTCTTTTGCCCTTCTGCTTGCCATCCGCAAAACGGACAGAATTGGGCGTTTGCTGGAATCTGCCTTCCGCATTTTGGACAGAATCTTTCTGGAACGCCTTGAATTTGTGGACTTGGCATCGAAGCTGCACCATAGCCTACCTGAGCAGGTTTCGATTGTTCTCCTCTATATTGAATGAAGCCTATCATAAGCAAAAGTGACGCGACAAATTCCAAGCCCACGGAGATGATTGAGTAATTGTCGTAGTAGTAACTGTTATAGATGAAAACCGTTTCAAATATCTGCCAGACTGACCAAATGAACAGAAGAATGCTTCCTACCATTAGCAATGTTAGTGCGCTACTCTTTGCTGAACTCATATTGCGTGCCGCATCATTCTCAACCTAACTTCTTGCCACAGTATGGGCAGAATTTGATTCCCTCGCTCAAAAATCTGCCACATTGAGGACATATTCTGCTTGCTGCAGTAGGCTTGCTCTGAACCATGTCACATTCCTGTCATAACGTTTATTCTGTGGTGCGCTTAAATAACTTGCGTAAACTGACATTGAACGACCAATATACTGTCAAACTTACTTCAGAAATAGATGAAGCATGTAAACTGCTTGAAGTTGGCTTTGAGTGCGTCACTGACATGGATGGCAAAAAACTCTTTAGGAAACGGAAATAATGACGGCAGTATATCATTTTATTAAAAAGTTTACCCTTTCATATAAACTGATTGATTAAAGCCTAATGTACGTAGTAATTTAGTGGTGACTTGGTTTGAGCTTTGATGAGTCGTGCATATTCTGCAAAATAGTGAAAAAACAAGCACCTGCCAGCATCATTTACGAAGATGAAACAGTAATAGTTTTCCTTGATATACGACCATTAAACATTGGACACACGCTTGTTATACCAAAAAAGCATTACGTTGACATCTTCGACATTCCAGAAAACCAGCTCAGCCAAGTTCACAAGGTTGCCAAACAAGTTTCCGTGGCAGTTAAAAAAGCCACTAAAGCTGATGGCATCAGTATTATTCAGCAAAACGGCAAAGCTGCTGCTCAAGACATATTTCACTTGCATGTGCATGTGGTTCCAAGATTCGAAGGGCAGAAACTGCCAAGTTTTAGTGCGCTTAGAGAGGTTGAGAGAGGGAAACTTGAAGTGATGGCAAAGAAAATAAAGCAAGAGCTGTGAAATGCTATTGTTACTTTTGAGTGGGGATTAAAATTAAGGGTTAATAAAAGTTTAATAGTGAATCTTGTGATTTACTATTTCTGGTGAATCCAATTGAGAGCAACAATGGATACCTCTCTTGAAAATATTCAGTTTAGGTACAGGCAAGTCAGATGCAAAATTTGTAACGGGGCAGGCATAGATAAAACTGATTCTCCGATGGGAGTAAGATGCGAAAAATGTGATGGAACAGGTTGGCGCTCATTTCCAGATGGTCCAACGGAAAAATGCCCTTCTTGCTCAGGCAGAGGCAAGGATTACCGGTTTGCTTTTATGGGTAAGGTATGTCAAGAATGCGATGGCTTCGGCGAAGTCGGGCTGCTATAAATTCAAACAAACCCGCTCTTTTCCAAAATTTTTGCTAAAAAGCAGCTACTAATGGCTCATTTTCTCGCTGGAAGCGCCTAGTAGGTATCCGCCTAAGCCGATTATCCATAGAAGCGTGGGGTAAGCCATCATTCTTTCCATGCCGCCGACGCCAAGCCCCAAGTAACCATAATCCCGTGTTGTGACAAAGAGTACCGTTGCAGTGAGTGTTGCCGCTCCCAAAATCACTGAAATAACTTTGAAGGGTGGCTTAGTATATTTGTATGCGGCAACTGCTTGGAGATTTTTTTACTTGTTATGTCGGCGGTCTTTTTTGTGCGTATTGGTATCTGCGTGGTTTTCCTATTCGTGTAAGTATGTTATCTTTAACTAAATCCACTAGTGCATGGGCGACTGCTGTGCGGTCGTAGTGGAATCCTTTGCGTGCGAGTTCAGTGTGGACGTCGTCTAAGCCTCTTGGCTCGCTGAACCAGTTTTCTTCCCAGAGTTTTTGGATTACGCCTTTGCATGTTTCTGCTCTGGGCGGTGGAGCTGGGCGTTCGGCTACTTGGGCGAGGTTTGTGGTTTTTAGGCGTTCGGTTACTGTTGCAAGTATTCTGTCTACGGCGGTTTGGATTTGGTCTTCTTGGGCTTCTATTTCGAATTCTATGTCGCCGATTTTCATTTTTACGCGTATTGGTGGTTTTTGCTGTTTTTCTGTCAAGTCTTCACCTATTGTATATTGTATTGTGCAAGATGTACATGCACAATATTTAAATATTTCACCAATAACACTATTGCATATTGGTGAATCATGGTGATTGAACAATATACAATTACTGAGAAATATAACTTTCCACAACCAACCATCGACACAACACTCCCACAGCGCTTTCTAGAACAAAGCCTATACTCCCTCAAACAAGTGCAACACCAACCCCTCCAGCTAAACACGCAAAACTTTCAACAACTAAACACAACCGAACAATACCCATCCAACCTGCAACTAAAACCACAACCAATCCTCATAAAACCAGACCACCAAGAAACATTAATCGCCGCCATCGACACCTCAACCATAAAAATCGGCGAAACAAGCACCGGCATGATAATTGCCATTCGAGGAGCAATCACATGGCGCCAAAACCGCACCTACAAGTACACGCGCCTCGGGCCATTCATATTCCACATTACAGAAGAAAACAAAAACCAAGTCTACAATGCACTTGAGCGGGCTTATTTTTGCACCAGTTATGGCGGCAGTCACCAAGCAGCACCTAACATCATGCAAATGCCCACAAGACTCGCAAGTCTCCTCGAACGATGGCTGCAAACCATGCTAGCAAAAACAGTAAACCACGGAGTACTCCTCTTTGATGGCTCTTTAATCTCAGGCACCATCGATACACCAGCCCAACGCATGAGGGAAATCCTCAGCTACGCAAGAAGAAACAACAGCACTGTCTTAGCGTTCTCAAAAGCCACCACGCTGAGAGCCAACGGCATCCTAATAACAGAGCAACTTCCAAACCATGAACCGCCATACCTGCTTGAAACCACAGGCATACACTTCAAACCGCCAATAATACTGCTAGGCGACGTTTACGTGGCACGATTAAATAAGGCAAACTTCGCATTCCGCTTAGACATTGACAAAGAAATACCCATTCCGCAGAGAATGGAAGCCATACAAAAACTGATCGGCAACGACTTGTACACGCAAAGCTACCCAGAAACCTTACGATTATCGCATATTCTTTGCACCTTCACCGCTAACGAAGTATTAGCCATGAAACACTTCATCACTCGCAAACACGGCATACAACTAATCAACAGACCAGACATGCACAAACTGCTTTTCGGGCCATTCGGCAAAGGGGAAATCTACGCATGAAACTCTACAAAAAAGAAGGCAACATCCTCCAAATCATCAGTTTCCCAACTGAAAGCGCTGAAAAAGGCGACTATCTGCTCGTCGAAGACCAAGACGCAGGAAAAGCCTTAATCGCCCAAGTCATCGACGTACAATTCGCGGCTGTCCCTGGAGTACTTGAGGAGCTTTTGAGAACGCTTCCAGACGGAGGCGAACCACTCCAAGGCGAAGACATCGACCCCATGGAAATCGCCCCACACATCACTTATATTCAAGACGCCAGCTTGCTGATCTGCAAGATAAGGGCAACCTTGGAAAACGAAATGTTAAGCCCAAGCAGCAGCTGGCTTCCCAGCCGTTCACAATCAACCATCAAGAAATTATCCATACCAATGCTTATGAAAATGGCAAAAGTCGAGGGTAAACTCCCCATAATCTTGGGCGGCACCAAGGACTCCTCGCTCTTAACTATTGATGCTTCATCAATAGATGGAACATTAAACATTATAACAGGCAAGAAAGGATGCGGCAAATCCCACTTATCCAAGCTCTTGATGGTAAACCTCATCGGGTACAAAGCAACCGTCGTCATCTTCGACTTAAACGGCGAATACTCCAGCCTAGGCATGACAAACGACGGCAAAAGAAACATGTACTACGACAAAATCCACACCTTAACGCCATCGCAGAACTTCAAAGTAGCCCTAGAACAACTCCACCTAAACACCGTGATGGGCATACTAGTACATGCACTGCACCTGCCAGGAACATCAGCCCGCGAGTTCAGGCAATTATGGAAAATGCTCAAGGAAAAAGGCAAACTAAACATGCATGAACTCGGCGAAGCAATACGCGATTTAAACTGCAACCAGCATGTGCGCGACGCGTTAGCTTCACGCTTCCACTCTTTCGTTAATTCTGGTTTCTTCACTGATTGCTTGGGTGAAGCAACGCTTTTAGATGAGAGCCTTCTGAAGGCTAAGGAACAGGGCGGCGCCATCGTCATAAACCTACGCAACACCTCAAACATCGACCGGCAAATAGTGGTCGAATACGTTCTTGGAAAACTGGTTGATTCCCTCTCAAGCTGGAAACTGAAAGCAGTCTTTCTCTTCGCAGAAGAAGCCCACCTTTATTTGAGAGAAACTTACTGGGACGACATCGTAACCCGCATGCGCCACTTCGGCATATTCACAACGTTCATAACCAACCAGCCTGACACCATACAGGAAAACATTTACCGCCAAGCCGACAACATTTTCCTCTTCAACTTCACCAACGAACATGACCTAGACGTTGTCAGCCGAGCCGCCCGCGTGGACGCAGAAACAGTGCGGTCAATCGCCCGAGACTTGCCACCCCACCACTGCCTCACTTTAGGCAAAGTCGTAGGCGACTTCCCCATAGTTGCCAGAATCCGAGCCTTAGACATCAAAACACTGGGAGAAACACGACTATTCTTTAAAGATATGAATTAGCTTTTTCCAATCCTTCCCTGTTATGCCTAAAGAAAATCCGAAACGACGTTGTCAAATCATACTTTTCCACTTCATCAAATGGAACCCAACGTAGTTCTGCAGCGTCGCTTGCAGCTTGAACTGTACCGTTTTTCACATGCACTAAGTAATCAATTATTACGTAATGGTATTTTACTTTGCCTTTCTCGTCTAAGTCAACGTTGCCCACTACATCAATTAGGCTTGGATTCTCAACGTCAAGACAAGTTTCCTCTTTAACTTCACGGATGACTGCATGCTCAAGGCTTTCGCCAAGCTCAACCAATCCGCCTGGAATACTCCATTTTCCCTTGCTTGGCTCATTTCCGCGTTTTATAAGCGCTATCTTGCCTTGGCTGACTATTACTGCGCCGATGCCTACGATTGGCTGGTCAGGGTACAACCGTTTCACGCGGGGAACGCCTCTATTGGTTCTATGTTACTCGTATCTTAAAGCTTCGACGGGCTTAAGCTTAGACGCGCGCCACGCTGGATACAACGCGAAGATCACGCTGACTCCCACACCGAAAGCTAAAGCGCCCAACAATACCTCTGGAGTTAACAGTGGTGTTATTCTGAATCCGCCTCCGCCGAACGCTCCTGAAGCTAAAACTCTCGCGGTGACGCTTGCTAAGATCCAGCCCAGAACTATGCCGACAACGGCGCCGATTAAGCCGATTATGACTGATTCGCCAAGGAAAATGGTCAGCACGGTTCGGCTTTTCATGCCTAACGCTTTAAGTATGCCGATTTCACGTGTGCGTTCAATCAACGAGACTATCATTATGTTCATTATTCCAATGCCTGCGACTAACAGCGAAATAGCTGCGATGCCGCCGAGGAACAACTGTATTGTGCTAAAAACTGTTGAAAGCAAACTTAGAACCGCCGTCGAAGATATGACGGAAACTTGACCGCCAAAATGATCAGTAATAGCCTTAGAAACATTGGTGATCGTAGCGTTATCACTGCTTTTCAGTTGAACGATTATCATGTCACATTGGTCTGTTCCAAAAAAGCTCTCTGCTTTAGTTATTGGGATATAAACGCCGTCATCTGAAGGTCCACCAATGCCGAAGCCTCCGATTTTTTGAAGTACGCCTGAAACTTGGGCTGTGTAAGTTTCGTTTACTACTGGAAGTGTTGTGGCATTGGTCCATATGACGCCGACGTTGTCGCCTGCATGGAAGAGTAATGTTCCGTTTTGTCCAGGATCATTTACTCGTGTTCCAACAACTATTTCATTGTCAGTGGGGCTCAACGGTATGGTTCCAGTTGCTACTATGAAAGTTTTGCTGTACTGCTGAGCGTACTGGTTAAAATCAACACCATAAATGCTAACTGAACGGTTAACACTACTGGTCTCAACGTAACCTGTCCTTTGTATCACAGCAAACGAGGATACTATATCTGGTGACAGCGCGTCAATTTGATCAGTATAATTGACATATAAATTGAACCCAGAACCACTTGAGCTGGAACCGCCTAAACCCAAGCCTCCTCCGCCACCACCGCCACGTGCTCCCACGCCACCTCCGCTAGTGGCTGCTCCTAAAGCGCTACTGCCTGGTGTAACAATTAACGTGTTGGTTGATAATCCTTGTTGAAGCGAATTAGTTATGGTTGCCTGCAAGCCCTGCGTAATCGAAAGTAGCGCCACTATGGCAGCGATGCCTATTATCACTCCTAAGGTGGTTAATGCTGCTCTAAGCTTGCGAAGTTTAATTGCGCTGAAAGAGTAACCAAAAATATCTATTGCTTTCATTCCTGATTCACCACTTCTGAAATAATTTGACCATCAAACATTTGCGCAGTTCTTTTTGCTTCTCTAGCCAAATGCTGGTCATGAGTAACCATGATTATGCTAACGTTATTTTCAACATTCAACTTCTTGATTAATCCTAAAACTTCGCTCGCCGTTTTGGAATCAATATTTCCAGTAGGCTCGTCAAGTAAGAGAAATTTGGGGTTATTTGCGAGAGCACGCGCAATTGCGACGCGTTGCTGCTGTCCACCGCTCAATTCAGCTGGCTTATGGTTTATTCGGTCTTTCAAGCCTACGGTTTCAAGAAGCTCTTCTGCGCGTTTTCTTCTTTGCGCTCTTCCCATATCAGATATTGACATTGATAATTCAACGTTGTCTCTTGCGGTTAATCTTGGTATTAAATTAAAAAATTGGAAAACAAAACCGATTCGCCTTCGCAAATCGGCTAGTTGGTTGTCGTTGAGTTTGGAGATGTCGACGCCGTCAATTAGCAGTGTACCTGCAGTAGGCTTGTCTAATGCGCCGATTAGGTTTAGCATCGTTGATTTGCCGCTTCCGGATGGCCCCAGTATGGAAACGAAGTCTCCCGTTTCAACTTTGAGGTTTACTCCTCGGAGTGCTTCTACCGGGACTTTTCCTAGCATGTATGTTTTTTTGACGTTTACGGCTTCAACGATGAGTACCATGCAGATTCCTCGACATCGGTCTTGTTGATTTGGTCGTGCGATTTATTTGTTTAGGTATCTCCAGGAGAGAACGACACATATGACAGTTACAACGACTGCAAAGACGCCAACGTATGCAAAGTCAAGCGGCAGGGGCCCAAATCCATCGCTGAATACCATCAGTCTTCTAACCGCATCAATTGTGTACGATATTGGATTAGCGTATGCTACTGGTTTCAGCCAATCAGGCATCAAATTAATCGGGAAGTAAGCGCTGCTAGCGAACATTAAAGGCAAGGTTACCAGGTTGAAGATTGCTTGTGGCGTTTCCATTCTAGTTGTCCTTAAAGTAATAGCCGTAAAGAGCGACGATAAGCCAAAGCCTATGAGGAACACTATTGCGAAGACTCCGAATATGCTGAAGACGCTGAAATTTGCGCCTAATTTGAGACCGAGCAAGTAAGCAATGACTGTCACGATGGCTGCTTGGAATACTGACCGAATGCTTGCGGAGATCACTTTTGAAGTTATTATGACTGAGCGCGAGACTGGTGTGCTGAGTACTTTGTTCATGAAGCCTAAGCGTCTGTCCCAAACTACTGACATGCCGACGAAAGCTGTGGTAAAGACTGTAACGAACGCGACCATGCCCATAGCCATGAAAGAGAAGTAATCTCCCGTGTTGAAAGTAGAGATCATGATTTTGCTCTGCAGACTAGCAAAGTAGGCCTAACCCTTGAAGCTGTGTGACTAAGGTTGCATGCTGGGCAAGGTGGAATGATGTGCTGGAAAACATTGCGCTATGTTCATTGCTTTTCCAAGTAACGCTAGCCAAAGAATCGGCTGAATTATGCCGATTACGAAAACGAACGGGTTGCTGATACCATTTCTTGAGTTCTCGGTTAGTTAAAGCCCATAGACCGTGGAATCTGTTTTTTGAAACTTTGTTTCTTCGTTCGCTCATTGTCTTGCCCTCCTCATAGCCATTCTTTGCTGCATTACTGCTTCCCGTGATTCTTCTGCGTCACGCATGGATTTTCCAGTGTACTGCAGGTAAACCTCGTTTAAGGTTGGTTTTGTCAGTGAAAGCTTTGTTACAACATGACCGTTCTTTCTTAGTGCTTCAATGATTAAGGGTGCGGTTAATTCTCCGTTTGAAGATTTTATCATGTAGGAGCCGTTTTCTTTTTTGACTTCTTTGACATGTTCAATTTTGCTGATTAATTCTGTGATGTCTTCGTCTTTTTGGATGCTAAGGTTATGATGTCTCCGCCTAAACTGTCTTTAAGTTCAGTTGGGCTGCCTATTACAACGATTTTTCCATGGTCAATTATTGCTATGCGGTCGCACAGTGCATCTGCTTCTTCTAAGTAGTGTGTTGTTAAGAAAAGGGTCATGCCGAATTCTTTTTTGAGCATCTTAACGTAGTTCCATGTTGCCGCCCGTGTTTGCACATCTAAGCCCAATGTGGGTTCGTCTAAGAAGAGCACTTTTGGACGGTTAATTAAGCCGCATGCCAACTCTAGTCTTCGTCGCATGCCGCCTGAATAAGTTTGAACTCGTTTATCTTTGAATGCTGGTTAACTCAACTAAGTTGCAGTAGTTCCATGCGCTCGTTTTTTTGAAACTGAACGTGGAATACCGTAGAGGTCTGCGCATAAGAGAATGTTTTCATAGCCTGTTAAGTCTTCGTCTGCAGTGTACTCTTGCGGAACAACGCCGATTGCAGCCTCGTACGTCCATGCTTTGCTTTGCGATGTCGCCGCCTAGAATGGTGGCTTTTCCTTCGGTTGGTTTCATAACTGTTATTAGCATGCTGATGGTTGTGGTTTTTCCTGCGCCGTTTGGTCCTAGAAAACCGAAGATTTCTCCGTGTTTAACGCTGAAGTTTATGTGGTCCACGGCGGTTAGGCTGTGGTTGTAAACTTTGGTTAATCCTTCAACTTTTATGACTTCTTCGTTTTCACTCATTTTTGTTTCACCTTTTATTTTGTTTCTTATTTCTTCAAGTTTCTGTTGAAGCTTCATCAAGCACTTTTAATGCTTCATCTAATTCTTTTTCAGAATAGTTTTCTCTCAAAGCTTTAGCCAGTTTTATCGATGAAACGAATAGCCGTTTCATTGAGGCGCGAATTTGGTTTGTTTTTTCCTCAGGTATGTTGC
This sequence comes from Candidatus Bathyarchaeota archaeon, assembly GCA_963715865.1. Taxonomy (GTDB): domain Archaea; phylum Thermoproteota; class Bathyarchaeia; order Bathyarchaeales; family Bathycorpusculaceae; genus Bathycorpusculum. The sequence goes on along the minus strand of OY970280.1, from coordinate 716,762 downwards.
CGAAGAATCTGTCAAAGAAGGGACTTGCCATAAAACCTGAGTCTTGCGCTAAATTTTTCTCTGATTTTTGTCTGTTCTTCAAGCAAGTCTTTGCCGCTTTGTGTTAGTTCGTAGCGTTTGAACCCGTTTTCGGTCGGCAGTTCTTTTATGTAGGCGTTGTCTTGGAGCCAAGCGAGCAGCGGGTAGATTGAGCCTGGGCTGGGTTTCCATGTTCCGCCTGTGTGTTTTTGGATTTCATCCATTAGTTCTGAGCCTGACATTGGTTTTTCGTTGAGTGCTTCAAGTACGTGGTAGCGTAGGAATCCTTTTGGAACCATGGCGTTGTGTCGTAGCCAGTTTCGCCTGTGGAACATCATGTGTTTTTCTTCGCGCATTTCATGTTTTATTTGCTTTTTTTCTTCTCTTTCTTCTTTATCCATTCAATATCACCTCGATATCGATATCGATATCGTATTGATATCACATGCGATATCACAAGTGATATTTAAACTTGTTGCAAAATTAAAAGTTAGAAATACATGAGGGATGGAAGAAAAATTAACTAATTACCGTTCCAACATTCTCACCATTAACCGCAGCCAAAATGTTCTCAGGCTTAAAACCATTAACAACAATCAACTTCAAGCGTCGGCGCTTCAGAACCTTAACGGCTTCAGGATCAATAATTTGATGCATCCCGGCTTTGTGTACGCTCTCTTCGAAAATCTTTGGCAAATCATCAAAGGACAAACGATCAAGCTTGACCGCATCCGCATGCTTCCTCGGATCTTTATCATAAACGCCATCCTGATCCGTGCCTTTAACCAGTAAATCAGCATTGACCCGTTCAGCAACCAACGCTGCAACCGCGTCAGTGGTGATTCCAGGCTTCAAACCGCCCATCACAACAATCTTCCCTTCACGTAAACATTCGGCTGCGTCATCAAGTGTTAACGCCACTTTACTACAACCTGCGTTTCCAAGCTTTTTGAGGAAAAGCTGAGCAAACAAGCGCGAAACAGAAATCGCAACCTCATCCTGCGCCTGCATATCCAACCCCAAATTACGAGCAATTCCAATGAATTCTCGTGCCAAAGCTCCACCGCCAAGCACTACCGCAACCTCATGGCCTTGAGATTTTACCGTTTTTAATAGGTCAGCGTATTTGCTCATTAATTCAGTATTAACTGGTGATGCTACAACGGAGCCGCCTATTCGCACTACTAGACGCATAATTAACCTTCCTTTTGTTTGCTTATAATACAACTTTCAGGTTAAAAATCTTTAATATCCCTCAAGCAGCAGTTAAGACAACGCTTCAAGGATGAAACCAGATGACTTTCACTGAAACCTTTACAATCCAAGCATTGGCGCCTTTCAATTTTGATTTAACCGCTCAAATATTCGCAAATGGCGATAAACAAATTCGAAGCTATGCAAACGGTCAATTCAGCCAAGTTCTTAAAGTTAACGGCAAACTAGTCCTAATCAGATTAACCTCTACAGGAACCGTTGAACAACCCAAAATAAACGTTGAATTAAAATCAAACAATCCCATAATATTACAAGATAAGCGAGAAGCGGAAGAAGCAGTCAAATTCATTTTCAACTTAGACTTCGACTTGCAATCCTTCTATGAAGACATAAAAAAGGACCGAACAATGCAACAAATAACCAAGCAGTTGTATGGATTAAAAAACCCAACTACCCCGACAGTTTTCGAAGCCTTGGTTGATTCTATTGTTGAACAGCAAATTTCCATCAAAGTAGCGCAAATCGTAGAGGTAAAGTTGGCGAAGAAATTCGGTGAAACTCTCACCTTAAACGGCGACTCCTACTATGCATATCCAACGCCTCAAAGCATGGCATGTGCAAGCATTGAAGAAATACGCAACTGCGGGTTAAGCCAGCGGAAAGCCGAGTACATCCGAGAAGCAGCCAAACTGATAGCGGAAGGAAAGTTGGATCTTGAGCACCTAAAAAACAACAAAATCCCCGAGCAAATCATTGTTGAACTTGATGAAATAAGGGGAATCGGAGTTTGGACCGCTGAGTTAACCATGCTAAGAGGAATGCAGAAACTGGATGCCCTGCCAGCTGACGATTTCGGCATAAGACGAGTGATTTCAAGGTACTATTGCAATGGAAAACCAATAAAGAGTGCTGAGGCGCGGGAAGTCGCTAAGTCGTGGGGCACATGGAAAGGGTTAGCCGCTTACTACCTCATAGTTGCCGAAATTAAAGGCATCACGGTTTAGCATAAGGTTATCCTGTTAACCGTTTTTTCATAAGGTTAATGCTGACTATGAAGAAGAATATGGCCACTAACACTATCCAAGCGATGCTTATGGGTAGCAGTATTTGAGGGTTAAATCCCAGGATTGCCTCTGTATGCCCAGCAACAACTCCTCTGATTATGTTTACAATGTGGGTCAGAGGCAAAACAGCCATTGCGGTTGCTTGTGCGGTAGATGGCAATGATGTCAACGGGAAGAAGGTGCCACTTAAAAAGAGCATCGGCGTCACAAACAGGAATGAGGGATAATTAAAGAAGTCAATATCAGGCGCTAAGGCAGTAAAACACATTGCGATAGAGGCAAACATTAACCCGCCAAAGAACGCTATTAATGGAACAAGCAAAAACAGTGGGCTTGTAATTAACCTGAAAACCGCAATCACAATTAATACAATGGTCGCGTTAATCGTTGCGCGGGTTGCTCCCCAAAGAAGTTCTCCTGCAACGACTTCTTCAACGCTTACAGGTGTGGCAACGATGGCGTCAAAGGTTTTCTGGTAGTACATGCGCACGAAAGAACCAAATGTGCACTCAAAAAATGCGCCATTCATAACTGCAATCGCTACCAGTGCAGGTGCAATGAAATTAATGTAGGGTTGGCCTCCAATGTTTTGAATGAAACCGCCGAGGCCATAGCCAAACGCCAACAAGTACAGAATCGGCTCAAGAAGTGAGGGTAAAAAATTGACTTTTATGGTTTTCATGAACACGTCAAAATTTCGGTGCCAAACCTTCCAAACTCTGTAAGTTAATTTCGGTATGGAAAAACGTGCTGGAGACCTGCGAATGTTAGTACTAGTCATTCTTCTCGAAGTCCCCTTCCTGTTAGTTTAAGGAAAACATCCTCAAGGTTAGCGGTACGTATGGTCACGTTTTGCATTGAGTGTTCTTTTAGGAAGCCTTCAAAGACGTCATGGGGTTTATCTGTGAAGATTTGCATGCGGTCGCCTAACCTTTCAAAACGTGCATCAGGAAAAGCCTCTTTCAGGGTCGGCAGAAGTTTCTCGTCATAATCAACTTCCAGAACCTCTTCGCCGATGTGTTTCCTTACAAGCTCGGCAGGCTTGCCTTCCTCGATAATTTTTCCTCTATCAATAATCAGTATCCTATCACATAAGACAGCGGCTTCATCCATATAGTGCGTTGTTAAAATTATGGTAACCTGCTTCTTCTTTAAATTACGCACCTCATCCCAAGCCAAATGCCGTGCTTGAGGGTCTAAACCTGTGGTAGGCTCATCTAAGAGTAGAATTTGCGGTTGATTTAGCAGTGCCCTAGCAAAAATCAGCCGCCGCTTCATACCTGTTGACAAAGCGGCTATGGGTACTTCTCTTTTTTCTTCAAGCTGGAAAAATTTTAACTGTTCATTAGCTCGTTTTAAGGCTTCATCTTTGGGGATGTCGAAGTAACGGGCGTAAACGGTGAGGTTTTTTGTGACTGTGAAGTCTGGGTCTAAATTTTCCTCTTGCGGAGCTACGCCAACTATGTTTTTTATTTCCCTGCATTGCTTGTTGACGCTTAATCCTGCAAGGGTTAATTCGCCTGATGTTGGAGGCAGAAAGCAATACATCATGCGGACAGTGGTCGTTTTGCCTGCACCGTTAGGTCCTAAGAAGCCTACGCATTCGCCTTTGTATACTTCGAAGTCTATGTGGTCTACCGCTGTCAAATCGTTGAATTTCTTGGTTAAACCCTTTGCTTGTATTAAAACTTCTTGAGAACCCATAAGCACTCCAAACCTAGAGTTGTAACCGCAAACTTAAAACTAACTCTTTTAGAGCATAAGGCTTTTCTGTTTAGGATTTGCCTGAAATGAACTGGCAGTAACATAGCTTATTGATCCTTTCTTAGTGGTTTCACAAGGGAAATCTTGGCATTCAAATTTCACGCCTCTGCTGAAGGCGCATTTGCAGATTTGACACATTTTATTCTTCCTTGCAACACAGCCAACACTGCCATTAGGGCACATATCTTTTTGCATCCGAGGACATTTCTAGCAAGCGATGCCGCAAACGCCAATTCTATCACCTCTTTTTAAGTAAGGGTTAAAAAAAGAAAAATTAAAGGATAGACTAAACTGCTTTATCAAGATCGGTTAAATCTTTTATGAGTTTTGGTCGTTACTTGTTTTTTTTGCAGATACTTGGAATTATCGTAAACCGTTTTGGAGCGCTCTCTATTTGGCTATGACTCAATTTTTCAATTAAAAATAAAAAGGTATTACTGAAATCACAATAATCCGGCATGTGGAACAAGTCATTAAAGCAATTTTATTGTAACTTATGACTTGAGTAAGGAGAAGGAATTTGGAAACAACTGCAAAAAGGCTAGAGGAACAAATAAAAGAATATGCAAGATTTTTCTTAAAAGGTGAGTACGGTGATCAAGCAGTAAAAAGACTAGATATGTTTGAGATAAAGGCTCTGAATGCTTACGAAATTGGAGGAGTATCAGAAGTCACTGATAAAGACATTAAAATTGCCGCCAGACGAGACATAGATGCTGGTAAGCTGACAAACACAACTAAATTAATAATAAGACACGAGCTCGGTCACATCCTAGATGAAAATTCACCCGAATTCCCTGAATTCGAGGAACAAATTGAACACGAAAAAATAGCTTGGGTAAACGCAAAACCAAAAACTCCAGCAGAACATTGGTACAAAAACGTTTCAATAAGAACACATATAGATCCATTAAAAATGCAATCGATAGGATTTCCAAGACCAGAGAAAAAAGTTTCCGCAAAACTGTTGAAACAGGGAACAAACCTAGAACTAAAACGAATGAAAAGAGACAGCCTATTTACAGACAAAATTTTGGCAGAAAGATTCGCAATGGCAAACCTGATTGAAGACCCTAATTATTATAGGTAGTATTTTTCTGCACTGATTACAGGTATTAAATAGGAAAGGTTATCTTAAGTAATATAACGTATTGGATCGCTTTTTTGCTCCTGCTCTTCCTGTTTGCGATCGCTCCATGTAATGAGCCAATTGTTCGAATTGATAGATTGGGGGTCTTTAAACATCGTTATTTCTGAAGAGTTTGCATCCTTGGCGTCTTTGTATCTTGTTATGAGATTTTCCAAAAGATCGTCTGTCCAGTTGCAGACTATCGAAGCTTCTCGGCCCTGAGGATTTGTAGCCACTAAACGCAGAAAATAATCTCCTATTGCTATTTCTTTAACAGGGCAAGTATCGTCTGTTTTCTGCATAATTTCAATGGTGTGGACTTTGAAGGTGCCGTCTTTTTCCTTGATAACTAAATTAATACCCTTTCCAACAAAATTCTTCATGAATTTTTTCATTAGCCTGATTTTTTTCATTTAATATCCCGACTCGAAACCTAATTGTTGAGTGATTTATTTGGAAAATAAGCTATATAAGGTATATTACGAAACGTGTAACACTGCACTTATGTATATGTGTTTTACAAATATGCATTTAGAATCCTTACTCACAATATTTATATACAATATCATAACTATTAAGATACACTAAAGGGGGTAAGAAAATATCAGAATCTGAACAAAACGGACCGGCACCTTTTGAGTTTACGGAAACACCATACAGGGAGACGCAAGAAGAAAAAATCGAAAAATTTGCAAGGATGGCTGCACCAATAGTAGTCGCTGTCGGCCTAGGCGGAGCAGGATGCAACGTTATAACATGGGTCAAAGAAAAAGGTATCACAGGTGGCAAACTAGTAGCAGTAAATACAGATGCAGCACACCTCAAAATTACTAAAGCAGACAAGAGAATCTTAATAGGCGAAAAATTGACTAGAGGTCTTGGCAGCGGAGGTTATCCAGAAGTAGGAGAAAAAGCCCTATACGAGTCCGCAAACGAAGTCATCTATGAGTTATCAAAATCGAACATTATATTCATGGTAGCGGGCTTGGGCGGAGGAACAGGAACTGGAGCAATTGTCGGCTTAGCTGATGCTTTGCACAAGAAGACTGCTGGAAATCCAATGGCGCCTTTGATAGTAGGCGTTGTCACTCTTCCATTCGATGTTGAAACAGCAAGAATGGCTGCAGCAAAGAAGGGTTTAAATCGATTAAAAGATGCATGCGACACCGTTGTAGTGATTGACAACAACCGTCTCGTAAAAGTTGCTGGAAACTTGCCATTTAGAGAAGCCTTAGGCGTAGCTAACACAACCGTCGGCAAATTCATAAAAGGAGTAACTGAAACAATCACAACTGCAAGCCTAATAAACATGGACTATGCCGATTTAAAAGCGATCATGACAGGCTCAGGATTAGCTTCAATAGGCATTGGCGAAGGCACCGGCGAAACTAGGGTCGAACAAGCGGTAGAAAAAGCTCTAAACGGACGTCTGCTTGATATAGAGGATGTAACAAAGGCAAAGGGCTTACTCATTCATGTTTCAGGCGGAGAAGATCTTACGCTTACCGAAGTCAATCGAGCTGCTGAAATTATGAAACGTTCATTGCCACCAAAAACAAAGATTATCTGGGGAGCAAGAGTCGATAAGGAGCTGCAAGGCGCTGTTTCAGTAATGGCTGTCATAACTGGCGTAGAAAGTGCATTCTTAAGAAAAAATGAAAAACATTTAGGTCCTCTAAAATTTAACAGATAAGCCGTAGTCTACTTATTTTCCCTCTTCTCCTCATTTAGCTCTTTTTTCCAACATATTTAGCTCTAGTATGTTTTTCACTGATTGGATCTGAGTACGGTTTAGGCTGAGGCATTGTATGCATTATTCTAGGGTAGTCTATAAAACCTATGAACTTGGACAGGTGTATCAAGTTTAATTCAAAAGCAAGTAATAGTAAGTTAATGGTTATTAGGCTTGAAATATTTTAGTATTTACTGCTTTTTCAAACTCAGTTAAATCAGCAATAAGGTTATTCGTTAAAGTATTGAATTTCTCAGGGTTATTTTTCCTTAATCGCTCAAGACGGTAACGAAAACGCATTAGATTATTCCAGCCCTTTTTTTCAGTTGTAACACCATCCACTAAAAGACTTGGCAATTTACGCTTAACCCGATTAGTGTTAACCAAGCTAAAAGCCTCCAAAAAAAGAAAAAGGGGAGTTTACGCGGGTGATTCGCCACTGTTCGCTCGTTAAAGGTTTAAAGGCGAATTTGTTCTATGCTACAATAGGCGGTTGCCTGTGAAAATCACTTTTTGGCTTCTAGACATTAACCCAAAAATCGAAAATGGCACTGTTGAATTGTGGCTTTGGGGAATTGACGCAAACAAAAACCGAGTGCTCGTTATTGACAGAAACTTTACTGCTTACTTTTACGTTGCGATTAAAGAAGGATTTGACCCGTCGAAAACTGCACAGGAAATCATGAACGCTTATCCCTCATCAATAGTGAAGGCGGAATTATCAGAGCGCAGGTTCTTCGGCAAACCCGTGCAGGCAATAAAAGTTTCCTGCAAAAACGCAATCGAAATAGGAAAGCTTGCAAGGGAACTTCGAGGGTTCGAAGGGGTAAAAGATTGCCTCGAAGATGATATTCGCATTCCTATGCGGTACCTAATCGACAATAATGTGACCCCCTGTGCATGGCATGAAGTAGACGCCGATGAAGAAGAAAACGTGTTAGGCGTAAAAGTGAATAAGGTTTATGCTGCAGAGTCCATTCCAAAACAGCTTGGTAGTGTCGACAAGCCCCTGCTCAGAATCCTCAGTTTTTCAATGATCAGTTATAGTCGTGAAGGCTCGCCCAAACCAGATAGAAATCCTGTAGTAATAATATCCAGCGTTGCCAGCAACGGCGAAGAAAAGCAGTTTATAGCAGGCAACGAAAAAAATGATAAGCCTGTTATTCAACAGTTTGTTGCCTATGTTCGCCAGTTTGATCCTGATATCATCGTTAGTTTTGGCGCTAACGCTCAAGATTGGGATTACCTAATAAAAAGAAGTCACAGGCTTGAAAGAACATTTGATGTTGACCGCGCAAGAAATGAACCACATACCAGCGTTTATGGTCACGTTTCCTTCACGGGCATGGCTAATGTTGATTTTGCTGATTTTATGGATGTTTTTCCAGAAGTGAAGGTTAAGACCCTTTCCAACTTAGCTTACCATTTAGGCGTAATGAAAAACGAATCAAGCAATGAAATTGAAGATATTGAATTTGCCAGTTACTGGGACGAACCGCAGAAAAGAGAAGCGCTTAAACAGTTCAGCTTAAACAACGCTCGTAAAATCCAAGGCTCCGCAATGTTGCTGTTGGATTTCGCAATGCAACTATCACGCTTAGTGAGCCTGCCATTAGACCACGTTATGACTGCAGCTGTGGGCTTTAGGGTCGAATGGTTTCTAATTAAGCAAACACGGAAAATCGGCGAACTAATCCCCAAACGAATAGAACAGCTCTATCAGCCTTACACTGGAGGGTTAGTGCTTAAACCAAAACCTGGACTGCATGATAACATAGCGGTTTTAGATTTCAAATCAATGTACCCTAACATAATGATAAGATACAATTTATCGCCTGACACATACGTTGCACCAGAGGAACCTGAACCGCCAAGTGGAGTTTACGAAACGCCAGAAGTAAAGCACCGATTCCGCAAAGCACCGCCCGGATTCTACAAGGAAGCATTAACGTTCCTAATAGAAGTAAGAAACAAAATACGGGCACAAATGAAGACTTTAAGCCCCAGCACGGTTGAATACAGCATCTTGGATGCGAGGCAAAAAGCTGTAAAAATCATAACAAACGCTACCTATGGCTATGCTGGCTGGATTGGCGCAAGATGGTACATTAAACCAGTAGCCGAAGCAGCTTCAGCTTGGGGTAGGCACTCCATTTTAAGCGCCACTCATTTAGCTGAAGAAAAAGGATTAACGATTATTTACGGTGACACTGACAGCCTGTTCTTAACTAATGACAAAGAGAAAATCCTTGAACTGCAAACCGAGATTAATGAGAATTTAGGCTTAGAAGTAGAAGTCAGCGAGGTTTACAAGCGTATTTTCTTCACTGAAGCCAAAAAACGGTATGCAGGCTTAAGGCTTGATGGCAGTTTAGACATTGTTGGGTTAGAAGTAATTCGGGGCGATTGGGCGGAAGTAGCTAAAAAAGTGCAAGAGCACGTTCTTGAAATAATTCTTAAGGAGCAGTCGCCTAAGAATGCAATTGACTACGTACATACCGTAATAGCGGCGCTAAAGCAAAGGAAAGTTCCGTTCCGTGACCTAATAATTTGGAAAACACTGACTAAACCGCCAGAAGAATACGCTGTTAAAGCTCCGCATGTGGAAGCGGCAAAAATGCTTAAGGAAAAGGGGTGGCGTTTAACAGGCGGCGACAAAGTAGGCTTCGTCATACTAGCAGGCAAAGGACGATTTTACAATCGCGTGAAACCTTACGTTTTCGCCAAGTATGATGAAATAGACGTTGACTACTATGTAACCAATCAAGTAGTCCCTGCGGCAGCTAGGATACTCGGATTTTTTGATGTAACCGAAGAAGAACTGATTAAAAGGAAAATGAAAGAAAGTGAAGAAATCAGAAGCTTAATGGATTATATTTAGGCTTGAGGAATTGCGTCTTGGAAAGTTACCAATTCAACGTTTAACGCTGGCTTTACGGCTTCTGAAACTCGGGAAGCAACTATCCGCCTGATGTTTTTCTCGCCGGCAATATCAACGATTCTCTGGGTAATGATGCCGTCAAAAACTACTGTGTCAACACCGCTTACTTGCTGAAGCTTTTCTGCTAGCTGGCTTACTGGCAAACGCTCAATCAACTCAAGCTTATCGTTGAGTAAAACTGCTTCAAGTGTGCCCTGTAATGCTTTTGTAGCTTGGCTTATGGTTTCTGGAACCTCAACCTTGATACGCTCAGGCTTTTTAGGTTTAGAAACCTCTGAAACCTCTGTCATTGGAACCTTAGCTTCTAGAGCTTCAGTGATTTCTTTGCAGTTGCACTCCTCGATTTCTTTGCCTCTTGGAGCGCGACCAACAAACTTGACACTCGTAACCTGCAATAACTCTTTTAATATCAAGTCGCCTCCTCGGTCACCATCTAGCAATGCAGTGGCTGTTTTTTCTTTAGTCAACTTCTTTATTGACTCAGGAACTTTGGCGCCTTCAAGAGCAACAGTGTTAAAGATTCCGCAACGCATCAAATTGATTATGTCAGCGCGTCCTTCAACAACAATAATTTCTTTAGCACTTTCTAAACCTGGACCAGCAGGCAAATCTTCCGGACCGTACTTTTCCACTTTGCCAATCTTCATGGTATCAGAGATTTCTTTGTAAACCTCATCTACGCTTGGCATTAACTCAATAGTCCATTTATGCAGGATTTCTTTTGCTCGGTCAATAATTATTTTTCTGCGTGCTTCACGAACATCCTCAATTTTATCCAAGCTAACTTTAGCCGAGCATGGACCGACACGATTAATGCTTTCTATGCTTGCAGCAATAAGCGCCGTTGAAACCCTATCTAAACTAGTCGGGATGGTTATTGCGCCGGTGGTTTTGTCATTTTTTGAGTGTAAATCAATTTCGATTCTTCCGATGCGTCCTGTTTTTTGGAGTTCTCTTAAGTCAAGTTCAGGTCCAAAAAGTCCTTCTGTTTGACCGAAAACTGCGCCTATAACATCGGGTTTTTCTACTACGCCTTCAATTTCAAATCTGGCATGTACAACGTACTTTATCGTAAATGTTTGGGATGTTCCCGTAAGTATGCACTTCCTAATGATTTTATTTGATTATTTGTTAAATCACATAAAGCGAGTGTTTCTCGCAATGATGAGATTTTTAATTTTTTATTAGTTTGATAGAAGTTAGGTGCATGCTGTTTAATAATACTTGTGGTTTAACGATTCATCTACTTTACTAGCAGGTATAGAACTACCTTTTAAAATAAGTGGACATTTGCACACTTCTTCTACTTATTTAACGAAAAGTATGGTTTGGCGAACCAGCCATGTTAACCTAATGCGACAAACTAAAAGTAATTCAGGAAGAGCGAGGAGAGAGATCCAGTCGCATTTTCGGTTAACTGATGATCTGCCAAACGAGCTACGCGGGTTTTCATACGCATACATATCAACCTCAAGAAAAAATAAAAGAATATGTGATTGCACCATGAGACAACATTCCAAGGCTCAGCTTTAAGCAGAATGCCACATAGAAACGCTTGTACCCTTCACCTTAAATAATAATAACATACAAAAGGTAAATACCAGACAACGGCGATGTCCATGAGCTTACGCTTTAATCCTGAATATGAAAAACTGTTGCCGAAAATGTCTGAGGAAGAATTCGCCGAGCTCAAAGCATCCATACAAGCAGAAGGCCAACACTACCCAATAACAGTGAACGAGGACTTAGAAGTTTTAGATGGACACCACAGGTACCGCGCATGCACCGAACTGGGCATTGAGCCAGATTTTGAAGTGCGCAAGTTTGAAGATAAACTGCTTGAAAAAAAATTCGTAATTGAAACAAACCTTAGGCGCCGCCACTTGAACAATTTTCAGCTCGTAGAGTTAGCGGTGCCATTGTTAGAGATTGAAAAAGCGCTCGCGAAAAAGCGGCAGGCTAAAGGCGGCAAAAACGGGCGAAACCTGCAGTTAGGGTTAGCGCCAGATGACGCTAAGCCCGAGTTTAAGGCTAAAGCAACTGAGGCCGTAGCCAAAAAAGCAGGCGTTTCAACCCGAACCTTTGAAAGAGGCAAAAAAATACTGGAAAAAGCAAGTGAAGATGACAAGCAGAGGCTGCGCGAAGGGAAAGCCAGCATTGCCAAAGTTTACAGTGAAATCGTTTCAAGCGGAAACGCGCAAGTTAAAAAAGAAGTCGCTGAGCAGCCGGCTTTAAAGCAAGAGAGTACTCGTGAACTGCAAAACAAAGCGGAATTGTTAACGCTTTTGGAGCGCATGCTTAAGCAAGAATTGTTCTGTCCTTCATGTGGGAACTCAATGTTCGAGTGCAGCAAATGCCATAAGACCTTGCAAGCGCTTTTGCAGTCTAGGAACTCTGGGAACACCGCTGTTCAATTAAAGGATACAGTAACAAAAGCGCAACTTAAAGTTGTGAAAGCTCCAAGCTCTCAAGCAAACTTTTTATAATCCGCACAGCACTTAGCCGAAAGAAAAAGATAGTCTGATCAAAATTATGGTACAATACAAATGGGTAGCACTCTCGAACACAACTCTCGGCACGCTTATGGCTTCTATCGATGTTACAATAGTGCTAATCGCTATGCCCGCAATATTCAGAGGCATAAGCATTGACCCATTCTCATCTTTCCAGTACCTATTATGGATAATGTTCGGCTACAGCATAGTAACCGCCACCTTGCTAGTAACTTTCGGCAGACTATCCGACATATACGGCAGGGTAAAACTGTACAACCTAGGCTTTGCCATATTTACAGTCGGCTCAATACTGCTCTCCCTAACTCCAAACGTTGGCGATGCTGGAGCCATGGAACTGATAGTCTTCCGCATTAGTTCAAGGTGTCGGAGCAGCATTTCTTTTCTCAAACAGCGCTGCAATAATAACTGACGCTTTCCCAGAAAACGAACGTGGCAAAGCATTAGGAATAAACCAGTTAGCTTTCTTGGCAGGTTCACTTATTGGCCTAGTTTTAGGCGGCATCCTGGCTGTTTTTGATTGGCGCTTAGTCTTTTTAGTCAGCGTTCCAGTAGGAGTCATCGGAACAATATGGTCATACTGGAAACTGAAAGAACAACATATCGTAAGGAAAAAGCAGAAATTAGATGTTTGGGGCAACATTTCCTTCGGTGCAGGCTTAACCCTGATTTTGCTAGGCATAACTTACGGGTTAATACCATACGGTAATTCACCGATGGGCTGGAGCAACCCATGGGTAATAGCTTCATTTGTATCCGGAGCGGCACTGCTGGTAGCGTTTCCATTCATTGAACGCCATGTGCCTGACCCAATGTTTAAGCTTGACCTTTTCAAAAACCGAATGTTCGCCACAGCCAACATCGCCACTTTTCTAAGTGCGATTTCAAGAGGCGGAATAATGATAATGCTCATAGTGCTCTTGCAGGGCATATGGCTTCCTCTTCACGGTTTCAGCTACGACTCAGCACCGTTCTGGGCTGGAATATTCATGATTCCAATGTCAATAGGCATAGCCCTCACTGGCCCCTTGAGCGGTTGGCTATCTGACAAGCATGGCGCAAGAGTGCTGGCGACGGCTGGCATGATAATTACAGGCATCACATTCTTAGCGTTCACTCTGTTGCCTGCTAACTTTGATTATTTGCCCTTTGCAATAATACTTTTAGTCATGGGCATAGGCAACGGCATTTTCATGTCACCAAACATGGCTTCAGTAATGAATTCTTGTCCGTCAGAACACAGAGGCGCTGCATCAGGCATGCGGGCAACACTTCAGAACTGTGGACAAACCATCAGCCAAGCAATATTCTTCGCCATAATCATAATATCATTAAATGCCACCCTACCAGCAGCACTTGCAACATCAGTAGCCAGCGCAGGTGCTCCAACGCAAATTGCAGCAGCATTCAGTCATACGCCTGCTTCAGGCGCACTTTTCGCTGCTTTCCTCGGCTACAATCCTATAGGCACGTTACTTCAAGGTATGGGTCCAACTGTAGCTGCAAGCTTGCCACAGCACACGCTAACTGTTTTGGAGGGTCAAACCTTCTTCCCGAATGCTATTGCTTCGCCATTCATGACAGCGCTAACACAAGCCTTCATAATTGCAGCAATACTATGTTTCGCCGCAGCAGTATTCTCAGCGCTTAGAGGTAAAAAATACGTTTATTCTGAAAACGGGTGCTTAGAAAACGGTTCAGCAAAGACTGCTACTTCAAACTAGCATAAAAATCCTTCACTTTTTGCGACGCGTCAGGCATCAACGGTTGGCCATGCCCACTAAGCATAACATCAAAATCAAAAGTTGAAATTTTTCCTATAGAGTCCCTTGCTTTATCGGCATCTAACGTAAACTGCTCAGGTGGAGCCGTAATCTTGCCATCTACAAACCTAAGGGCATCGCCGACAAACATGACTTTTCTTTCAGTATCTAAAAGTGAAATGCTTCCTTCAGAATGCCCACTTGTTAGAATAACATTTAACCTTCCAACTTTATCGTATTCTTTCAGAAGTAAGTCAGGCTCAACTGGTGCAGGTTTAACAACTGAACTAAATGCTCTAAACATCAAATTCTTAGGTTTAGGCGGCGCCTTCTTTCCAGCAACAATATCTGCATCAAACTCGTGAACAGCTACCTTGGCATCGGTGAGTTCCTTCATTTTCTTGGCGCTTCCAACATGGTCAATGTGAAAGTGAGTTAACACGATTATGGAAACGTCTGTTGGCTTGCGACCTAGACTTTCGATATACTTTACTATTTTCTTGTGGCTCCGAGGCAAGCCAGTATCAATTAAAATAAGCTTCTCTCCATCCTCAAGAAGGTACACGTTGCCGTTGATTCCGTCTACTTGATAAATTCCATCGACAATTTTCATGCGAAACACCTATCAGAAAAACTAAATTGCTCAGCCTTAAAAACCTATCAGCAACAAAACCTTGAGGTTTTTTCAATCAGGGATGGCGAGTTAGCATTGATTTTTTGGCGCTTTTCTTTTGTATGCAACCGCGAGCGAAAGGGTTGACACAGCAAGCAGGACAAGAATCATTTGAACGCTTAACTCTGGAATTTCAGGTGTTGCCGAAGGCTCAGGAGATGGTGAATTGCTTGGAGCAGGCGAAGGAGTTGGAGTAGACGAAGGACTTGAGGTTGCTAGTGATGGGTTTGAAGTTTCCGAAGTGTCAAGAATTACTGTGCAACTATATTGCGAGGAGATTAAGCCTGCGTTATCCATGTATTGAACGGTTACGGTTTTTTGGCCATCACCGTTTTGTAAGGTCCAAGTTTTTGAAGTAGCGTATGGCTCCCAACTTGACCATTCATCGTTACCGTTAGAGAAACGCATCTGTGCAACCCCTGAAACGCTGTCGGTTGCATATAAACTGAGCGTGATTATAGTCGTGTCAACATGATTGCTGCTCGTTGTTATAGAACCTGTTGGAGCTGTTTTGTCCAGTTCAATTCCCGTTAAGGTCACATGTGGAAGCTCCATGGTGCCTGTTCCGTAAATGTCCCATGTGCTCCAGCATTCGAGCGTGTTATTGCTACCTTCAGTAGTAATGACTGGCTGCCCATTAACGGTAACGTTGCAGACGGATCCATTGTTTATTGAGTAAAATGTTTCGTTAACGTTGTAGTCCGGGGTTAAATTTATGAGAAAATCTGTTACATGCCATAAACCATCGTAATCATTGGTTACTGTTGGCAAACGAGTTAGGTTTACGCAAAAGTTTGAGACTCCATCGTTTATAGTAAGCGTATGCTGCCCTGCAGACGTGGTTGGCACTACAACTGTTGCGTTTAAGAGTCCAGTTCCGTCTGTTGTCACTGTACCCAAGTCTATTGTGCCGTCCCACAGCAAAGATGCAGTGCCAGGGCTAAACCATTTACCCGCAACAACTATTGATTGACCATTTTGAACGAAAGCCGATGTAGCAAGGTTTGTGTTGTTGCCAAACAATCCTGTTGCGGCTGCGTTGCCTATTCGGGTTAAGCCTCTACGCCATTCCGTGTATGGAATTGTTGTGTTGTATGAATTGCCGGTGCTGTTATCTTGGGCTCGAAAAACGATGGTGTCAAAGATGGGCTGGCTGTCGTTTGCTGGATTGTTCCGTAGAAGGTCTGGAGCGGTCATATTGTAAGTGAAACGTGGAGAATCAGTTGCCCAGTTATTAACTATTGGAACCCAAGTGGAATTCGAGGGATTCAAGTATGAAATGTTTACGGAACTGCCTGCTGTGAAGCCTATTCCACTAAGCGTAATTAAGCCACCGGGTGGGCCTGAAGTTGGGGAAACTGTAAGTGAACTAAAATCGCATGTCAATGGGCTACCTAACCCCGTAACGTAATCGTAATCTGAGGTTGCATTGAAGCCTCCGTTCGATCCTGAAATGATATCTCGAAAGTAAGAAGAGTAAGCTAATTTCGCTTTCTGATACAGGTTAGCGTTTGTTGCTGAGAGACCGAGAGCGTGAATTGCTGCCCATTGAGGTGCTCCCGCGCTGGTGCCTCCGACCTTATACCATAAAGAATTGCAATACACAGCGAACCCTGTTGAAGGATTCGCGTCGTAAGAAACGTCAGGGACAGCTCGTTTGGAGTAGTTGAGACCATAACTTGTTTGGTAGTTAGGTATTGCTTCATAGATGCTTGGTCCGCCGCCGCTTCCGCTCCAAGCAGTCTCAGAACTTACGGTTCCATCAGGATTAAAGTAAAGTGTAGTTCCTCCAACAGCGACCACATTTGGTGAACTAGAAGGCCACCAAACTCCTGCCCCGCTGTCCCCTGAGGACGCAAAGAAAACTGCCCCATAACTACTGGTAAAATGTGAATCAAGGTTAGTCTCCCAAAAGAATTCATCACTGCCCCAACTCATAGAAATAGCAACCACATCTGGTCGATTTCTAGCATAATCAATAGCTAATAAAAGGCTATTATCATAAGCATTCGTAGCTTCCACTAACAGTATTGTTGCATTTGGAGCGATAGCATGAGCCCATTCAACATCGAGACAAGTTTCCATTGTCCAATTGCTGTCTGCTATACGAAGAGTTGTTGACATGTTGTGTACCTCAAAATTGCTGCTTGTCGGAAGTGGCAGATTGAATTGGGCGGAAAAGTTGCCTAAATCGTTCCAAATAGTTTGTGTGTAATAAGCATCAATTATCGCGATTGTGGTTCCTGCGCCTCCTGAAGATGGTAGTCCATACGCTACTCTTATTTGGGCTGGGGAATAACCTGTTGGATCTGAAGAGCCAGATAGTTGAGTAATATGCATGGGATAAGCTACCCATTCATCCTCTGGCTGCGCAGCCGAAGTTGTTATTTTAACCTGTGCAAAGTAGCTTAAAATAAATAAAGAAACAACAAGGAATACGAAAAATTTTGATAAGCGTATTCGATTCACTTTGTCTCAGTTCCCTTTTTTAGTTCATGGAACTGTGTTAAAGTTATGGATAACTTGTTTATTATAATGTCGGTGTCTGCTTTTTTTCATGCGCCTGAACAACAAAACAACACCACTTTCCCTTTTTGAAGCGTAAATAATATAGCACTACAAGCAGCAACAGTATCTAACAGTGAAGTGTCTTTCATGCAAAGGTCTTATTCGCGATTACTTGGAGTAATTGGAAAGCCTAACACGGGAAAATCCACATTCTTCAGCGCCGCAACCTTGGTAGCAGCAGAAATAGCCAATTACCCGTTCACGACGATTAAGCCGAATAGGGGAGTCGGCTACGTACGCACACCCTGCGTCCATGAGGAATTCAAAGTAAAAGATAACCCGAAAAATTCACTTTGCCTAGATGGTGTAAGGCTTGTTCCCGTAGAATTAATCGACATTGCTGGGCTTGTTCCAGGCGCATGGGAAGGACGCGGCTTAGGCAACCAGTTTCTAGACGAAATACGCAGAGCAGACGCGCTTATCCACATAGTTGACGCTTCAGGCGGAACAGACTGCGAAGGGCGTGTTTGTAAACCGGGCGAGCATGACCCGCTTGAGGATGTTAAGTTTCTTGAACATGAAATAACAATGTGGATGGTAACCATACTTAAGAAAGATTGGCCGAAAATCGCCAGGACAGCGGAAGCAGATAAAAAGGGCGTTGCCGTACCCCTTGAAGAGCGTTTAACAGGTTTAGGCATAAGACGTCAACATGTCGCTGAGGCCATCAAAAGGGCGAACTTAAACGTAGATAAACCCACCACATGGTCTGACGAAGACTTTTACCGGTTTGTTGACACTTTAAGACGAATATCAAAACCCATGCTGATAGTTGCCAATAAAATCGATCTGCCAACTGCTGAGGCGAACTTGGAGAGGATGAAGGAGCTTGATTACATGGTTATTCCATGTTCTGCAGAAGCTGAACTTGCACTTAGACGCGCAGCCGAAAAACAATTAATCGATTACAAGCCAGGTGACTGTAACTTTAAGGTAACGCAGCCAGAAAAACTTTCCCCAAACCAAATTAAAGCACTGGAAGCTGTACGTGAAAAAGTGCTCCAAAAAAAAGGTTCAACAGGTATCCAAAACGCCATAAACATGGCTTACTTTAAACTTCTAAACATGATAACCGTTTACCCCGTGGAAGATTTGGAGCACCTATCTGACCATAATGGGAGAGTTTTGCCAGATGCTTATCTTATACCTAAAGGAACGACTGCGCGCCAGTTCGCCTACTTAATTCACACAGAACTTGGAGAAAGCTTCATCTACGCTATCGATGCTCGAGACAAAAGAAGAATCGGCGAAGACGCCATCTTAAAGGACAGAGATGTTATCTCAATAGTTAGCGCGAAAAAACGTGCCTGACCGCTTGGTTAGGCGCCATAACGGCGCTTACGTAGCTGGTAAGTTCGAATGACACGGAGAAGGTCAATAAAGCGGAAATCAGGCCAATAAACATCCAAAAACACCAGCTCACTATACGCAGATTGCCAAAGCAGAAAACCACTCAGTCTTTCTTCGCCTGAAGTTCGAATAATCAAATCTGGCTCCTGTTTAGTCATGTGCGATGTATACAGATATTTCTCAAACATGCTCTCGTTAATATCATCCAGTTCCAACTTGCCATCCTTAACCTGCTCAGCAATGATTTTGGCAGCATCAACAATTTCTGCTCTTCCACCATAAGCAAAAGCAAAATTCAAAAATTGATTATCATAATTTGCTGTGGCGCTCTCCATTTCACCAATTAGCTGCTGTAGGCTTTCTGGAAGAAGATTAATTCTGCCGATGACTTTAACATGAACCTTGTTTCTATGAATGCGCTCGTCAGTTAATAGTTTACGGAATTTTTCCTCAGAAATCCTCATTATCTCCTCTATTTCTTGAGGAGAACGCCTAAAATTCTCAGTTGAAAACGCGTATAGCGTTATGAACTTTACGTTAAGTTTCAAACACCAATCTAAAAGATGTTCAACCGTTTCCGCACCCTGCTTATGCCCCAGCCATGGGTTAAGCTCATTTTCTGAAGCCCAACGCCTATTCCCATCTAAAATTATGGCAATGTGTTCAGGCTTTACTCCGCTCTTAACCTGTTCCCACAGCCACTTCTCATACATCTTGTATGCGCCAATGACAGAAAGAACTTTTTTAAGCACTAAGCGTAACCTCGCATGTTAAACGTTTCTTCAAGGGTTTCTATGCAACTATGCATTATAGTTAAAACCTTGATAGTTTCAATTAAGTCTTGCTCTAATTCGAGAATAAAATGCAAGGAAAAATTCATTTTGTCGCTTGGGTCTTTTCTGGTTTTTGGAAGAAGTCTTTAGCTGACCTGTTAACAATAAAAATTAATAGTACAGAAGCAACGCCGATTAGAATGCCTACTATTATTGTGAAAAGGAAATTTGAAAAAAACGGGTCATTTAAACCTATTGGCGCTCCCGTGCTACTTGGGTTGTAAATTATGTTTGCTGTTGCGTCGAGGATCCAACGAAACCACGCAACTGAAACTATCAAAGCAACATTGCGTAGCAATTTTGAGTCTCTTTCAATGTATAAACGTACGCTTCGTCCAAGAAGAACAATGATTAACCCTACCACTAAAAGGTCCATGATACCTTTGATAAAGAATGTAGCAATTCTTGGAGTGATAGCAAGCCATCCGGCAAAATTGCTGGGAAACGGTGCCACGTTGATAGTGACGTTTGCTATTCCCAGGTAGACGCTGACGGCTACACATAAGATTCCGGCGAAAATTGTGTAATTTGAGATTTGCATTGGTAGGGGCGGCGGCGAATATTCTTTTATCCACTTATAGAAGTCTTTAGCTGATTTGTCAACGCCGAAGCCTTTGATAAGCAAGTAACCGCCTACAACAATTACAATGGTAATTCCGTAAAAGTAAATAGCGCCTGGATAAACGAAATTGTTAATAGCCCAAAGAATACCAAAAATAAAAACCAGTAATCCAGGCAAACCTAACGCCATGCGAGCGTACCTAGGATTATCCACTAATAGTCGAACGTATTTTGTGAAGAGGGCAGCAGTTTCTTCGATTGATTCGCTATGCTTTATTACTATCCGTCTGACGGATGAAACGGGCACTCTGGATTCAATAAGAGGTAAAACTGCTTCGTCAGAATAGCCATCTGTAACCAAAATTACCTCGTTTGCACTAAAAGAATCCAGCAAATTACTTAATTCAGCAACCAATTTTCTATCCGCGCTAACGCCACCCAACTCAGAACCCGATATGGTAGCGACTTCAAACATTTCTTCTGGCTGCTTTTCGTTTTGTAACCTGTCATGAAGGCGGACGGCTTCAAACATAGCGTTTGCGTCAGGTTCTTCGGGGTCTTTTAGGGCTAAGGCAACTGCGCCGTCTAAGTTTGCGGTCCTTCCTAGAAGAGGCGTTTTTATTCCTGCTTTTGTTTCTATATCGCCATCTCTATCCACACATAAAATTAGGATTCGCTTTTGCGTTTGTTCTTGCGTTTCCTTTTTCGCCATCTATCTCTATTCCCATAATATTGCTATTTAACTTTAATCTTGTGTTTCTGAATCATCCTGAGCGCCGTCACCCATAACAAGTTGAAACTCATTCCAACTTAATTCTTCGCCCCTTTGAAGCTTATCCCTAGCTTCAGCCCCAAGCTTTTCTTTAATAGCTTGCTCAGTCGCCATTTTCTTCACTTTATCTTCCTCTTTAACTGAAGCTTTCAAGTTTTTTAATTGCTCAGTCAATTCCCGGATTTTCTCATATAAGGGAGCAATTTGTTCTTTTGTTTTAATGTAAGCTTGGTGTAAGCTATCAGCTTCACCTTTGTTAATTTTCACACTATTTACTTTTTCCATCATATTTGAGTGTAACTCTTGGCTTTTCGTAGCTAAATCAGTCAATTCCTTATGCCACGCGTCGGCTTGAGCCTCAAAGGTTCTCCGTTGGGTCAGTAAGTCCTTGATTTTTCTGTTTCGCAGGTCGATTTTTTTGTAGCTGCTAAGTTGGATTTCAAGTTGTTTGACGTTCTCTATTAGCCTTTTTTCTTCTTGCAAATCAAGAGAGTTTGTCTGTATTTTCCATTCAATTGCTTCAAGCTCTTCTTGCAAGTCTCGCTGTCTTTCGCGTGGTACTTTCTTTTTGAGTTCAGAGATTTTTTGTTTTATGGCGTTTACTTCATCGATGATCGGCGTGGATTTTGCTCTGATAGAGTCTCTTTGCTGTTTTAGCAGCTTAACTTTTTCATTTATGCTGTCGCGTTCAGTTTTTATTTCAGTGATTTCCTGATGGGCTTTCCTGACTTGGTCGTTCAACTGGTTTCTTTTTTCAACATAGTTTTTGATTTGAGCGTTCGCTAAGCTAGTTTGTTCTCTTAGCTTTTCAATTTGCTGGGTAATGTCTTCTATTTGGCTGGTTTTCTGGTGCTCTGTCATGAGCGGGCCTCTGATGTAAACTAAAGATAATGTTGATTGTTATTTCAAATTTATATTGATTTGTATGTAAAAATCCGTTCTTTCGTTCATGCAAAAGCATAGTTTTTAAATTATAATTTTAAATATATGCTGGCACCATGATTTGGTGAGATGTGGACATGACCTTTAATTATGATGAACTGCTAAAGAGGGCGTGCGCTCAGATGCCAGAAGTTTCCACAAAGCGTGAGCGCTTAGAATTACCAAGATTGTTTGTTAACACGGTTGGTATGCGAACGATAATTTCTAATTTTAAGGAAGTAGCGGATGCCTTGGATCGTGATCCTCAGCATATTTTGAAGTTTTTGACGCGGGAAATGGCTACAGCCGCAACTTTTCAAGATTCAAGAGCAATATTTCAAGGAAAATTTCGCTCCGATAGTTTCGAACGGTTATTGCAGAGGTATTTAGAGAACTATGTAATTTGCCCAGTTTGCAAGCGCCCTGACACCAGAGTTGTTAAGGAAAAACGCTTGTCTTTTCTAGTATGCAACGCTTGCGGTGCAAAATCATCTATTAAACAGTTGTGAGAGAGCTAAAAATTGGAAGTCTATGTAAACCTCAAGAAGGACGGCAGAAATGTGCTTTTAGCTATCTGCGACTGTGAATTGCTCGGCAGGACGCTTCGGGAAGGCAAAATTGTCTTTCATGTTAGAGACGAGTTTTATAATGGTCGAAAGGCGAGTGTTGAAGAAGCTATTGGAATGATTGATAATTCAACCATAGTGAACCTTGTAGGCAAGTGCTGTGTTGAAAAAGCTATAGCGAAGGGTTATGTGCATCCTGAAGCGGTTTTGAAAATAGAGGGCATACCTCACGCCCAAATCGTGAAGTTTTAACCATGCTTATGGATAAATAGTAAACTTTTGCTGTCATTGTCATTTCCTTTTCCTAAACAGTTTAACGTCTTGAAAATCGCAAACATAGTCAAATCCAGCTTCGATTAGGCTTAAAGCTTCAGCTTCGGTTCTTGCTGCTTTAGAAGTGTAGTCGTCACCACCGTTAGGATAAGCAAGTCTTTCCAGGTCAATGTACACTAAAGTGTTTTTGCCTTCATAGTTTAAGCACCACTTTAATATAAACGGCAATCAAATACAGAATGTAGATCATGCTGAAGATGGTTAAGCCAATTTCAGGGTAACGAATCCACAATCTAGATTCAACACCAAGAAAATAGCCTTGTGTAGATATACCGTAGAAGGTCAAGCACATTAATGAAACAGCGCCAAACAAGCCTGAAAGCCCTACGATATGGAATACATATTTCAAGTTTAAACGCATGTTATTAGTTAAAGTTTTTTGGTGCTTCATTAAGGGTAAACTCCTTAAATGATTCCTAAAGTAATCAGAACAATTACAGCGTCAATTGAGAAAACTATGATTGCTAAAACTTTAAGTCCCGCTGGAATTGCGTTGATTTTTTCTACTAGTTCATTTATCACTGGGTTCCTCATCTTTCATTTTTTAGCCTTCTTTTTACGCTCTTCGCGTTTTTTAAATTTCCAATATTCGCGCATTGAAGGAGAACCTTTATTGAGGGAGATGCTCAGTTAGTCGCCCTTTTTTGTTAATACGCCCAAATAGTAAAATTCTAAATTTGTTTGTTGCTTTTTTTATTGGTTCAATGATTAAAGTTTTAGGAAGTGCTAAGTTATCTAAAAGGTTGCTTGTGTTTATGGTGCCGCCCTTTAGGATTATTTCTTTGGCTTGGGGGCCAGTATTGAATAGCAAGTCTATGATTGACATGTTAGGTTGAAAGCCTTCGTATCTTTGTTTGTAAATTGGGTGCTCGTAGTAGTGCCATTGAATCTTAATGTTGGCTTGTGAGAACAAACTTTCATTAACGTAGGCTTTTCCTCCAGAACCTGACAGATACGTGTCAGCCCCCATAGATCTACACATGGATACTAGTTTTTCGTTTTTTTCTTTTCCGCAATAAGGAAATTCGGATGAACGGACAATATTTACTTTTATGGATAAGATTTCGGCAAATGTTCTTATGAGGTGCAGGTTTAAGCTTATTAGTAGTTCATGGTCGAAATCTATGGCTTCTTTAATTAAAGGAAAATATTCTTTAAAATAAGGTGTCTTTTCGTAATTGTTCGTTATTGCACTTAAATGTTTATTTTTCCATTGGGTTCCTGCTATTTTTACATCCTTAATAGTTTGTGGGTGCCCATGAGTAATGGGTACAGTTAGCCATTCCCAACCCTGCGCCGTTCTAATTTTGTTTCTATTGTGAAATCCGCCGTGTTGAAATTGTGCATCATCATAGATGACAAAAGTATCGCATCTTGCAAGTTTATCAAAGAAACCAAGCCATGACATATATTCTGGCTGGTGAACAAATATTATCATTTATATCTCCTTTAGGTAGAAGGCTACCTCTTTCAAGGTTCATTGAATGGTTTTGAAAGATCCTTTTTTGTTAAACCTGCCTTGCTAATTGGCCGAATGCTGATAGGATTCAGTATTTCAGAAGCAATGTAAACAGCTGTTTGTTTAGTAAAGCAAAGGGCTCTCCATTAATAACGATGAAAACAATGCTATATAAGAACTAGTTACAACTTCTTGTAACTACAAAGTTAACTTTTGCCTGAATTATTCAAAATTAGCCCTTGCTTCTGATAGTAGTTTGCGTACTGGGAGATGCTGGGGGCAAACTGCTTCACATTGTCCACAATGAATACAGTTACTTGCCCTTTTAGCAGAAGGCACCGCTTTAGCATAAGCTTCTTTTAATTTTAATTGAGTTTTTAGCTCTCTACACTTGGTTGCGTACTTATTGAGCAATGCCAAAATTACAGGAATGTCGATGCCTTGAGGGCAATGACTGCAGTAGCGGCATTGTGTACAGCCTATATATCCGCGTTTAAGGTAAAGTTCACTTGCTCTAGAAATCAGCTCAAGTTCCTTACTGTTTAATGTGTTTGCGCCAGATTTTTTTGCGCTTTCTATGTTTTCTTTGACCTGTTGCATGGAGTTCATGCCGCTTAGGGCAACTGACACTTCAGGCTGGCTCCAAACCCATTGAAGAGCCCACTCAGGCGGTGTTCTTCTAACCTCTGCCTTTTCCAATTCTTTTCGGATTTCGACTGGTGGATTAACTGCTAAAAGCCCGCCTGCGAGAGGTTCCATTATTACAACGGCTAATCCTTTTGATGCTGCGTATTTTAAACCGGTTTTTCCCGCTTGGTAATTTTCGTCCAAGTAGTTGTATTGTATTTGGCTAAGAGTCCACCCGTCATAGCTATCGACTATTTCCTTGAACACTTCCAATTCATCATGGAAGCTGAAACCTAAGTAGCCAAGTCTTCCTTTTGCAACTTGTTTTTCAGCCCACTTTAGCATGTTCAGTTTTTTAACTTTGTTCCATAATGTTTTGTTTAGGCTGTGGAACAGGTAAAAATCGATGTAGCTTGTGTTTAGTCGTGTCATCTGCATGTTCAGAATTCTATCCAAGTCTTCTTTGCGTTTCACTGAGAAAACTGGCATTTTCGTAGCTATTTTTGCTTTTTTGCGGTATTTTCCTGCGAGCGCTTTGCCCAAGGTTACTTCGCTGTTGCCGTCGTGGTAGGTGAAGGCTGAGTCAACGTAGTTTACGCCTTGATCTATCGCGTATCTGATCAATTTTATGGCTTCAGGCTCGTTGACTTTTGCTTGGTCTTCACCGATGATTGGTAAACGCATGGTACCGAATCCCAGCGCTGAAGCTTTCCAATCGAGTTTTCCAAAAGAACGGTATT
Source organism: Candidatus Bathyarchaeota archaeon (assembly GCA_963715865.1). Classification (GTDB taxonomy): domain Archaea; phylum Thermoproteota; class Bathyarchaeia; order Bathyarchaeales; family Bathycorpusculaceae; genus Bathycorpusculum. The sequence goes on along the minus strand of OY970280.1, from coordinate 691,220 downwards.
CCACTTGGGCACCAAATTGAACTAGAGAATGGATATAATTAATACGTTTATGGTAGTCTATAGGCAACCATTTTCTTTTGGCTGCATGCTTGCTCATAAGGGGCGTATTATCATAAAATTTAATTAACAATGGTTCTTTACATGTACTTCAAAATTGCCCGAGCTCTTCAAGATGAAAGCTAACTTAAATAACTATCTCTAACCGCGTTATCGTTCTTTTCCTTGTAGCTTTGCTTGCTTTTTCCGCATTTAATACTTACCTGATTTTTGAACGAACCAGCGGTCCAGTTGATACAAGCGCTGTCAGTTATGATTTTGTTGTTTCTCAAGTTGGCGGTTACTATCAGTTGAAAAACATGTTAACTGGTTATACAACAAGTACAAAGACCATATCCGAAGGTGCGTCTTCCACTATTAATGCGGCCTTAGCTCAGGGAAAATCGGTCTACCTTAACCCTGGAACCTACACTTTAGATGAAGACATTTTGGTTTCCAATAAAATGAACGCTAAAATCGTCAGCGATGGCGCAACCATAATTGGCAACGGTAAAAAAATAATCATAAGCGGCGACAACTTCACCACTTCACAATACGCAACCATTTCAGGCTTAACAATAATAAATGCAACAATTAGAATTGAAAACTCGTTTGGAACAACCATATCCAACATAATCTTCGAAAACACATCAACCGCCATCGAGCTGGCAAATACTAAATCTTGGAGCGAAAACACAAAAATCGAAGATTGCCATTTTATTAATGCAACTGAAGGCATAGCTTTCCGAACACCTGTTGGCAATGCTACAGGTTCTTACGATAGCTCAGAAATCAACCGTTGCTTCTTCAACATTAGGGACAATTCCGTCGGCATCAACGTTGAACCATTGGCTGAGTTTTCAGATAGCCAATTGCAAGATGTAAGAATGTGGATGGGTGAAGATGGGAAAACTAATCAAACAGGACTTTTAGTTGACGGTTCAATGTACCAGACTTTGCTCTTTGGTGTAGTGTTCGAATCCTTCACTGACCAACCCAACAACATGTTTGCAATGGACATTGGACAAACTGCTAATCCAGCGCCGATATTGGACGGCGGCGTCAGCTTTCTAGGCAATTGGACAGCTAGAATTCACAACCCCTATAGCGTGTGGATTTCTGGAGTCGGCAGCGCTTTTGAGCGAGAAAACGTCAATGTTCCTGTAGGCTTAAACAACCAGTATGGCGCTAACGTGAGTATCCAAACGCTTCCGCTTAAAATTTTCAATTTCAAACCTAAAATTCAAGTTGCCGGCAGCTTCACAAATAACGAGACTGTTACTGTTAGGATTCGCTTGGAATTTGCAGACAATGTAATTTCAAACAGCGTTGTTAAAACCTTTACCAGTAGCGGGGCAGTATGGTTGACTGATGACGAAATGATGCAGCTGTATCCTTCACAGAGCGTAATTTGGGCTGTTTTAGTTGATGCTAAATCAAGCTCTAGCTCTACAAACGCAGTTGTTACAGTTAGCGGTTATGGCACAGCAGGATAAATTATTGTTCGTTAAGCAATCGTTTGCGGCTGAATATTTTTTCTATTTCCTCTGGCTTAAGCAATTTCTTTTCCAAGGCAATCTCTTTTACTGAACGGTTTTCTGCTTGGGCCTGTTTGGCGATTTTAGCTGCTTCCAAGTAGCCGATGTATGGTGATAGGAGTGTGGCTAAGGAGGGATTCTTTTCCAAGTATTGGCTGCATTGTTTTTCGTTGACGGTTATTCCTTGAACGCATTTCTTTGTGAATACTGGAATGTAGTTGTTTAAGATTTGAATGGAAAAGAGCATGTTATACATGATGACTGGCGTCATGACATTGAGTTCCAACTGACCTGCCTGAACTGCTAAGGAAACCGCCAAATCGTTCCCAACCACTTGGAAAGCTACCATGTCTAAGCATTCAGCCATGACCGGATTGACTTTTCCAGGCATAATGGACGAGCCAGGCTGCACAGGCGGAAGCGTAATCTCATTTAATCCAGTCGTGGGACCAGATGCGAGAAGGCGCAGGTCATTTGCTATCCTGATAAGCTCCAAGGCTAACTCTTTAAGACCGCTTGAAACCGTTTGCGCTGCTCTGTGGCTTTGGAGCGCTTCGAAATTGTTTGATGCAGGCTTTAAGGGAAAACCAGTCATCTTTGCTAACTCTGCTATTGCAATCCGTTTGTATTCTGGGTGAGTGTTGGCTCCTGTTCCCGTTGCTGTGCCGCCTAAAGCTACAGAATACAGGCTTTCCTGCCTTTTCCTAAGCTCAGCGCAAGCGTTAGCGATTGCTGAACCATAAGCGTTAAACTCTTGCCCAATAGTTACTGGCACAGCATCTTGCAAGTGAGTTCTGCCTGACTTCAATACATTAGCGTATTTTTTGCCTAACTTGTTAAAGGCGTCTGCTAGTTCATCCAGCGCAGAAAGCAATGGCTGCAAAGCCATGAGAACTGAAACGTGAAGTGCCGTGGGAAACGTGTCATTGGTGGATTGCCCCATGTTTACGTGGTCGTTCGGGTTCACAGTTTTGTAGTTGCCTTTCGCTTTGCCCAAAATTTCCAGTGCTCTGTTAGCTAAAGCCTCGTTAACATTCATGTTAAAGGAAGTGCCTGCGCCAGCCTGGAAAACGTCAACCATGAACTGGTCCAGAAGTTTGCCAGCTAATACTTCGTCGCATGCTTGGATGATTGCTTTAGCAGTTTTCTCTTCAAGCCAGCCTACTTGGGCGTTTGCGATGGCTGCTGATTTTTTTATGAGAACATAAGCCCTGATGAACGGCAAGGGCGCTTTGATTCCGCTTACGAGAAAATTCTCTGTTGCCCTCAACGTTTGAATGCCATAATAAGCATCTTTCGGAATTAATCTCTTTCCTAACGGATCGATTTCTTTTCTTGTTTCCATTTAAATTGGTCTCCTACTCGCTTTTAGGGTGAAGTTCCTGAATTATTTTTTTCTTAGTCTTTAGTATTGCTTCAGTGACTTTAATGTTCTTTGGACAGACCATTGTGCACATGTAGTAGCTTTTGCAACCCCAAATCCCATAAGGTTTCTCCATAACTTGCATGCGCTCAATTTTATCGGTTGTCCGAGAATCAAAAATGTATTTTTGCGCTCGAAGTATGGCGGCTGGACCGATGAATTTTGGTTCCTGCTCAAGAATAACTGGGCAAGCAGCAACACAGCAACCGCATAATACACATTTGATGGCATCATCGATTCTGCCTCGCTCTTCAATACTTTGCACACGCTCCTTGTCCATGGGAGCATTGAGCGGTTTTTCAGGCATGTTCGGGTTTATTGCCTCTATTCTTTTGAAGAAAGGCGTCATATCAACGGTTAAGTCTTTTATTATGGGAAAATATTTTAACGGTTCAATCAGCAGTTCCCGCGTGTAATCGTAGTCTTTGATTAGTTTTTGGCAGGCTAGAGCGGGCATCCCATTGATGGTTACCGCGTCAGAACCGCAGATTCCATGAGCGCAAGACATCCTGTAGGCTAAGCTGCTGTCTTGTTCCCATCGTATTTTGTTTAGGCAATCAAGGATTCGGTCATTTGGGTTTGCTTCAACGGTGAACGTGTCGTAATGCGGTTCCTTGTCGGTTTCAGGGTTGAAGCGGTAAATTTTCAATTTTACCTTCATGTTTAGTATCTCCGTTTTTCAGGTGGGAACCGTGTGATCGATATGGGTTTGTAAGCGGTCTTTAGCCCTTGTGGTGCCATATAGACCAAGGTGTGTTTTAGCCATTCTTCATCGTTTCTTTCCGGGTAATCGCTTCGGTAATGGGCACCGCGGCTTTCATTTCGTTGGAGGGCTGAAAAAACTATGGCTTCTGCGGTTTTTAGCATGTTTCCGAGCTCGAGTGCTTCTTCTAGCTCATAATTGAATATTTTGCTCTTATTGGCTAAACCAACATTTAGGCATCGCTTTTCAAGTTGGCGAATCTCCTCCAGCGCTTGACCAAGTCCGTCACCGTTTCTGAAAACGCTGCATTTCTCAGTCATCAAACGCTGCATTGCCTCACGCAAAACTGGCACGCGCTCGTTTCCCGAACAGTTCAGTAAACTGTTAACTTTATCGACTACAATGCTTTCGGCTTGTTGAGGAATCGGAGGTAAATCTTTTTCCTTTGCATGTTTTGCAACGTTGATGCCTGTCCTACATCCGAAAACAACCAGGTCAATGAGCGAGTTACATCCTAAGCGGTTTGCTCCATGAACGCTGACGCATGCGCATTCACCAACCGCGAAAACCCCCGGCAGGACTGTGCCTGTTTCATCAATCAAAACGCGTCCTTCAGTGTCAGTGGGTATTCCGCCCATCATGTAGTGGCATGTGGGAGCCACAGGGACAGGCGTTTCACTTGGATCAATGCCTAAGTAAGTTTTTATGAAGGATGAGATTTCGGGCAATTTTTGCGTCAATCTTTCTTTGCCTATTTCGCGGAGGTCTAAGTGAACGTAGTCTTTGCCTTCCACGCCTCTGCCTTCCTCTATCTCGGTTAGTATTGCCCTTGAAATAATGTCTCGTGGAGCCAAATCCTTCAAATTAGGCGCATAACGCTCCATAAATCGTTCACCGAGGCCATTGTGTAATACGCCGCCTTCACCACGGGCAGCTTCACTAATGAGAATTCCGAGCCCGTAGATGCCAGTAGGATGAAACTGGACAAACTCCATGTCCTCAAGAGGAATAAGCGAATCAAGGGCTAATGCGAAGCCGTCGCCTGTTGAAGCGAACCCGTTGGATGTGGTTTTGTAGATTTTGCCGCATCCGCCCGTAGCTAATACGATTGCTTTTGCGTGAAAAACTTGAGGCTCGCATGTTGCAATATCATAGCCGGCTATGCCGCAGCAGTGGTTGCTTGAAAACAACAATTTCAAGATGAAAACTTCATTGTACATATCTACTCCTTTCGCTATGCAGCGGTCGTAGAGTGTATCCATTATTGCTCTGCCTGTGCGGTCAGAAACGTAACATGCCCGTTTAGCTGGTGCTTCCCCGTAATTTCTTGTGTGTCCTCCGAATCGGCGTTGCTCAATTTTCCCTTGTGCATTGCGGGTGAATGGTACGCCCATGTGCTCAAGTGCGATTATAGCGTTTGGCGCTTCTTTAGCTAGGATTTCTGTTGCGTCTTGGTCTGCTAGGTAATCGCTGCCTTTAACGGTGTCGTACATGTGCCATTCCCAATGGTCTTCTTCCTCGTTTCCAAGGCTTGCCGCAATTCCACCCTGCGCAGCAACAGAGTGGGAACGTGTAACATGCACTTTGCTGACGACAGCGACTCGGCATTGTTCCGCCGCTGTTAGTGCTGTGTATAATCCTGCAATTCCGCCGCCAACAACCACAACATCATATTCGTGGATCAATTGTTTGGTTGCCTCAAAACTTTAATTTAGATTTCGAATTTTTCGATGATTTTTCTTTCTTTTTCGCCTGTGATTTCGGCGATTACATGGAAGAATTGTTCAAGTCCTGAGTTGACGATTCTCGGCTTTAGTAGTTCGTCTATTTGGAATACGCCTGCTGAATTGGACATTTTAATTTTTATGATGATGGGTTTGCCTGTCTCAGCTACTTCTACTTCTACTTTTTCGATAGATAATGCTGAAATAGCGTGAATGTCCACTTTGCCTGCTTGGAAGGGAATTCGCGCTCTTCCCGCTTCCATGTCCAACGCGTCAGCGATGCCGACTATGCCTGCTTCTTTGGTTAATATCTTTTTTGATGGTTCAATGCTGTATGGTTGCTCGTGGGCTACGATGGCATGTAGAACTTCTGAGGTGATTATTGCTTTTTCTTCTTCATTGTAGGCTGGCGTTAAACATTTTTCGATGAATTCTAAAGCCAAGAATGCACTGTACTCTTCATGGTTGCTTCTTTGTACAATCATGCCTAAATCATGAAAGATTGCGCCTAGAACAACAACCACTTCCGCGTCTTCATTTTTCATACCGTAATTTTCCACTATGCTGGGCTTGATGAGTTTTTTCTCGACAAGAATGCGTAGAAGCTTCAGCGCAAGGTTGGCTACGATTTTAACGTGTGTTGGACCATGATCGGTGTAGCCCATGCGTTCTATTGCCATAACGTTGGCGCATTTCCAGTAGGTTTGCAGTTTCTTGTCTTCTTTTATTTTTTCCATTGCCTGCTTGAGTTTGATGTTGTTTCGGTAGGGTATGTTAAAGACGTAGGACACTTAGCTGATTCTCCATGTTAATGATTATTCAAGGGTAGAGATTTAAGCTTACATTAAACCTTCTGGAGCTAGCTGCTCGAATAAATTGCGCCTCCCTATTCAAAGAGCGAACCATTAGTCCATTAGTTGAATTGGAAAGTTGAGAAGGGCCTGGTACTTTCAAGCATCTGGTCTCTTCCAATATGTTGATTGGACTTTATAGTGAAAGAACGTTAACTTGCAAGTTGTTTTTGTAAAAAACCTAGCAGAAAACCTGCCACGTTAGCGGCAGAATGAACGCGCTTTTTTATGCTCAAGTCTTTGCGGGCTGGATTGTTTGAACAAAACTTTTACGCGACCGAACATATGTCACTAGCCTTTTAATCTCCACCAACCATTCACTTAGGAAAACTGCCTTTATCATAAATGCGCCAAAGCAGGCTCAATAGTCATCACTTTGGCGTCGGGCTTCACTATCACTACAATAGACTATTCAACAGGCTCAATAGTTGCGACTATTGCACTGCGATTAGTTGCGACTAAAAAATCTACACCAAGCTGCCTTCTAATGCTTCATAGGTTTTGCTTTTAGATGCTCGCCGCGTAAGCGCCGAGTAGTTCGCTTTAAGCCACGCTTTTTTTTGTCAACGCTAGAATTGCTCAGTTTTGGGGTTATCTCGTCGTTAAAATCCAAGCGCAAAAGCCTGTGTCTACATTTACTGTCTTTGCAACCGTACAGCAATAGGTTAGGATTGCTAAAGTTAGTTGTTAAAACTTTACTTGTTGACTTGCAGTTTTCACAGCGTTCAGCCCTGACCTGATTATTCAAAACATGCCCTTTGATGAGTAATACACTCCAAGATTTCTCCTTAACAGAGTTTAACATTAAAAAAAATTACTTCCTAATAAAACAATCAATTATGTCACGGTCAATGACAACTTTGCCGCATGATGAATTGTCAATGGGATTTAAATTGATTTGTGATTGCAGAACAACAGCAACTTTTTTCAAAACATATACGCGCTACAACTAATTGTATAGGACAATTTATTTTGCGCTTATTCGTTAGATTTTGCAATAAAACCTAAGCCTAAAATTGGCATACTAATAGCCCAAAGTTCGGTTAACTTGAGAAAACTCAGGTGTACTGGGTTCATCAAGAAAACCAAGATGCTCCAAAAATAAAGGGGCAATGAACAAGGTAACTATCGATTCTTTATTTCGAGGGTGTAAACAGCGCAGAGCACAAGAAAAGTTCTGTTTTTAGCTATTTATTTCGGATTCATAGGTTGCTTTCATAAGTTAGTTAAATAGCTTTAGCTATTTTGGGTTGTATTAGAGTCTGGAGAAAAGTGTATGAAACAACTTGCAGATAAAGACAGAAAAGAATTAGAAGCTAAGTTAGCGAACGTTTTCCAAGAGAAAATCAACGGATTGTCTACCGAATTGCGTGAAATATTGCTAGATGACATGGTTACTGCATTCGAAAATAGATTAAACGTGTTAAACCGTGCAAGCCAAAAAACCGATAATTAGCTGCAAACATGGACAAAAATACTGAGTACTAATACATAAATGTTTTATAATAAAAAATGGAATTAAACAAAAAAAGAGGAGTATAAAGTGCGGCGTTCAAAACTAGAAATGTATGTTGACATCATTACGGTTCTGGCACATCGAGGACCGCTGAAGCTAACCCATGTCATGTACAAAGCAAACGTTAACTGTAGCGTTCTCAAAGAGTACCTTGACTTCCTAATCAAACAAGGCTTGGTTGAAGAGCGCACCGTTGGAAAACGACGTGTAGTTTACGCCGTTACACAACGCGGCATAACAGTTCTAAAATACTTCAGAGAACTGAAACAAGTCTTACCTATAGTAGAGGAAGCAAGAAACCAAGCGCTAATCCCCTACTAAAAACCCCACTTTTCCCAACATCAAATTTCTAGACAAAACTAATTTCTAAAATTAATCATTTTACTCGCTAAACTCTGTTATTAAAACAGGTTGATATGTTATAATTTCGGTTGTTTGAAATAAATACTGTAGTTTCGCAAGACTTAATAAACAGTTTATTACTTAAACTAACCAACTGTACCCATGCAAAACAACTCGGGGATAACTCGTGATTAAAGACGAAATATTAACTAAAAAACCGATAAGCATTCTTGAAAAAATTGAAGAAAACCTCGAGAAGCTAAACGAGAAAATGGAGGTAATGATTGAAATTCAGAAGAACGGTAATGGCAACCAAAGATCTGCTCCAACATTGCCCGATGCGCCATTGGATGTTATGACGCTTCTTTCCATGCCGGATCATCTACGGAAAACAGCCATGGCGATTTGTCGATGTGGAAGAGCAACGGCTGAAGAAATTGCTGAGCAAACAAGGCGAGCCAGAGCGGTGGAAAGTGCATATCTTAATCAGCTTGTAATTATGGGTTACCTTAAGAAAGAGCGAAAGGGAAGAAAAGCCTACTTTTACGTTGACAGGGAAACGCAAGGGTGAAAACTGTGAGTAAGATAATCGCTGTACATTCCTATAAAGGCGGTACTGGAAAAACGCTTCTTTCAGTGAATTTAGCAGCTATCTTGGCTAAAAACGGTAAGAAAGTTTGCGTTTTCGACCTTGATTTTCGAGCGCCAAGCTTGTTCGCCACTCTTAAAGCTGAAAATGTTGAATTCTGGTTTAACGATTACTTGAACAATACCTGTGACATCAATAAGGTTCTTGTTGATTTAAGCAGTAGGATTCCTGGAAACGGCAAGTTTTTCGTTAGCTTTGCAAACCCTGCAACTGAAGCAATCCGGGACATGTCATCGAAGGATAGAAAATGGGAAATGCGTGCTTTAGGTAGACTTCTTGCTCTTAAAGAATCATTGCTCAGGGACCAAAAGTTTGATTACTTGTTCTTTGACACAAGCCCAGGATTACAGTATTCCTCGATAAATGCTATTGTGGCTGCCGACTTCGTAGTTGTAGCAACAACAGCTGATAGGTCAGATGTAGATGGAACAAAACGCATGCTGCAGGAGTTGTACAACTTGTTTGAGAAGAAAACGGGTTTGGTGCTAAACAAAGTGCTTGATTCATCTGCCACGGCTAAGAAATCTGAAATGAGCGCTAAAGTTAAAACGGTTTATCAGGTGCCTATGTTGGGGATTGTGCCTTGTTTTTGTGAGATTTTGAGGGCTGAAGGCAACTTGATTTTTGTTCAGGACAAACCTGATCATCCGTTCAGTAAGATAATTGCTGAAATGGCAAGAAAGATAGATAATAATGAAGTAAACTAATCAGCCTTTTTTATTTTTTTTTATCTTTGTTTTGTAGCTTAAAAGATGCAAACCTTAAAGAATACTCCATGTGTTTAGAATTCGCAAAGTGGAGTGCCAACTGTTTGGATAGATCAGCCATTATTCTAGTCGGGGGTTCCTCGAGCAGGTTCGGGGAAGACAAGGGCGTTTTGAAACTGGATAATAAACCCTTGTTAAACCATGTAGTTGACGCTGTTAAAGGCATTGTTAGTGAAGTAATTGTTGTGACCAGTTCTAAGGAACGGGCAAACTTGTACTCTAAAATGGTTTCGTTTAATGTTCGGTTTGTCATTGATATTTGCGAGTCAAGGGGACCTTTAGTTGGCGCTTTAACTGGTTTTGAGGCTGCTCAGGGTAAATATTCGTTGCTTTTGCCGTTTGATGTTCCGTTTGTTTCTAGAGATGTTGTGTCTTTGCTTTTTGAGTTATGTATTGACAAGTCAGCGGTTATTCCAAGGTGGCCCAACAACCAAATTGAACCCTTGCATGCAGTTTACCATACAAAGCAAGCGTTGGAAGCAGCTAAAAAAGCGCTAGCAAATAATGAACTTGACATGAATGCAATGATAAGTAAAATGCAAGGAGTACGCTATATTTCCACCTTAGTAATAGAACAGTTAGACCCAGATTTGCGAACTTTCTTCAACATAAACACACCACTAGACTTAAAGAAAGCCATGACAATGATAAAGCCTAGAAAACACTAAGTTTTTAGGCTCTTTTGCTTAGAAAATCTTGGAAATGTATGTTTGTGATTTCAGGGCCACATCATGAAGTTGATTTGTTGTAGTGCTATAGCAGTCACATCATTATTTAAGATTCAACCTGCACTATGAGTAATAAACGCATAGGATTTAGTAAATCCAAAAGCGTTTGGCAAATCAACGGTTAACTGAAACGCAAGCGACAAAGTCCCCTCTCTCTCTTCCGAAAGAATCTTTTTAGCTTGCGCCAAGTTAATCCGTCATTTGCCAGCGAATCTTCAACTCAATTTCTTCGAGCCGTAAATGCGATTCTGTAATGGTTTATGCAAAAAGAAGTGAAGCAGAGGAAGAAAAGAAAAAAAATTATGTTTGCCGCGAGAGAACTGCACAAATCTTCTACAGAAGAATTCAGCTGCCTGAAAAGGTGCGGTCAGACGATGCAAAAGCAAGTTTAAACAACGGCATACTGGAGATTACCTTACCTAAGAAGGAACCTAAGGAAACCAAAAAACTAACAATAGCTTAAATGGAAAAGAATTTTCCTTCCTTTTCTTTCGCTGAATTTTTTTCGACATATTGAATTAGTCGGAAAATATAGCTTTTTTATTGGGGGCTTTTTGATCGGTTTTTGGAGTATTTTCTTTTGTCCAAACAAAAATAGCAGCAATTGTCGGGACAATGTTGTTCATGAGGTATGGCGTGTTGGCTTGCCTATTAATTGGCTGGTATCTGTTTAAGCATGTTTCATGTATTTTTTAACTGCTTTTACCTTATCGTCCATTGTGCGTGGCTTATCTCTTCGATCATCTATTCTGAGAGTGGATTCCACTCTTTTGACTCCCGTGGCGATGATGGCTTCATGCGCTTGGCGGACAGCTTCAAATATCGTGTCGAGATTTTTTGCTGCGAGAATGGTTCCCATGGGTGTCACTTCAAAGTCTAGTCCTTTTACGTTCTTTAAGGCGTTGATGGCTGCTGCCACGTAACGGCTGACGCTGCTTCCTGCTTGACCGATGGGTATTATGCTAAATTCGGCTATAACTGAATGATTTTTATCCAAAACAAAAACCTCAGAATTGAACTATTTCACTTTTGACATATTAAAGTTTCTTAACCAGGATTATGCGGGTTTGCGTTTGCATGTTTCATCTTCGTTAAATTTTTCGCTTGGTCTTTGCTTTCTAGCCAGAATTATCAACTAAATGATAGTGTAGTTTCCAGAGAATGGTTTATGCTGTAAACAAGCAGCTTGAACTAAATTTGCGGTGTCGGGGCAGAAAGCTTTTGTCGAGACAATTGAGGAGTAGGCTAGATTTGTTCGGTCGCTTAAAAGTTTTGTTCAACAATCCAGCCGGCAGGTCTACGGTAGTATAGTCAAAGTCAAATCCAATGCCAAAGTTATGACTGTTAAGCCATCATGAACAGTTACGCGTTATATTGGGGGTTTAGCGATTTTTTTGTTGTTCAGGGTTTTTATCCACTGCTTAAACTCTGGGGACGGCGGAAAGTCGCGGTAAAGCTGCTTACGCTTGGATTCTAGTAACACGTTCTCGTTGCCCAAGTACTCTGCAGCCGTCACAATGCTATGCTCAGCCTTGGAAGCTTGCTGGTATACTTTGTCTATTTTTTGCTTCCACGATTCGTCTCTTAACGCATGATGCTCAAGAATAACCAACGGCACCGCTTGAACAATGCTCTCCAAGTTCCTCAATCCCTGCTCTAACTGAGCCATGTCAACTCTGAAGCCGCCTAGATAAAGCGGTGGTCCACCCAGCATAATCACGGTTGGCTCTGCCTTCTTAATCAGCTCAAGCGTATGGGTAGACATTGGTCCTTGAACATCAGGCGCAAACATGAACCGCTCACCCTCATGCTCCACAACTGCCATTATCACCCAGCCGAGCATTGTATCTTCAGAGCCGTGAGCGACAGGTTCAGAAAAACGCAACACAGTCTTCCCATAAGTGAATGTTTTTCCGTCGGCTACTTCCAGATTTTTGGCGTATTTGCCGCCTGTTTTTTGGAAGAGCCAAGCTCTTTGCCTTTGGCTTGCGTTGATTTTTTCTTTAGGATTTTTCATTAGAACTGTTTTGTCTTGGTAGATTTGGCGTGCGGTTTCGTTTGCTTCCGTCCAGTTTACAACCCAGTCCTCATAGGAAGGCGTGTGATGGTCAAAGTGGTAATGGCTAATCGTCACCAAATCAGTCTTGTCTGCGGCTTCTGCTATGCGCTTGCGAAGCTTATTGATTGTTTGAAACTCAATTGGATGCGGCGGCAAACTGAAACGGTATGGGCAAAGCGATATTCCAGCATCCAAAAGCACCGTTACATCGGGCGTTTCTATTAATGTGCACATGGAGCGGACGCCGAAGCTTTCTGCTGCTAACGGAGTAATCTTAATCTTGCTTAACGGATTATTCGCTTTTTCTTTTTCCATGTTAGCAGTCACGCAAAGAAATCTTGCTAAAAGCCTAAGGTCATAGATAGTAAAATGGATTCCGCTGTTTAAGACCGCTTATTAGTTGCTGTATCATGACAGCCACAAACAATTAAGTTCAAAGCTACTCAGCATTACAAGAGGCATTAACCTAATTTCAAGGAAGATGAAGTATGAGTCAAGAGCATATCGATAACAAGAATTTGGAAGCTGCAACGCTTGCCGGTGGCTGCTTCTGGTGCACCGAAGCCGCCTTCAGCATAATAAAAGGCGTAGAAAAAATTGAGCCTGGCTACACAGGCGGCACAGTACCCAATCCATCATACGAGCAGGTTTCTACGGGCACGACTGGGCATGCTGAAGCTGCACAGATATTTTTCGACCCAAAAATAATCAGTTACAAAGAAATCTTGGAAATATTCTTCACCATGCACGACCCAACATCGCTGAATCACCAAGGAGAAGACATCGGAACGCAGTACAGATCAGCAATTTTCTACCATAACCAAGAGCAAAAAGCCACGGCTGAAAAACTGATTGATGAACTCAACAAAGAAGGCATTTGGAATAAACCAATCGTTACAACGCTTGAGCCCCTGAAAGTGTTTTATAAAGCTGAAACCTACCATAAAGACTACTACAAGAAACACCCGAAAGAACAATACTGCCAAGCCGTCATTGCCCCGAAAATTGCCAAGTTACAGCAACGTTTTTTGGATAAAATCAAGGTGCCCCTATGATTACCGAAAAGCTCGTCTCAAGTAGCGCCGACCAAGTTTTAAGGCAAATTGAGAAGGTAGCAGAAAAGGAATTTCTCCCAATCGTTGGACCACATAAGGGGAAAATTTTGGCTGAGGAAGTTCGGAAGGCTAAGTCACGGCATGTTTTGGAGGTTGGCACTTTAATTGGTTACTCAGCAATTCTCATGGGCAAGGCGCTCGATGAAAGCGCTGAGATAGTAACGATAGAAATTCACCGAGACGAGGCAGAAATTGCAGGAGACAACATTCTTAAGGCAAACATACCGCCCAAAATTAAAATTATCACTGGTGATGCCATAGAAGTAATCCCTACTTTGAATGGCTCTTTTGACTTCGCTTTCATTGACGCTGAGAAAAGCGAGTACTTCCAGTACCTGCGCCTAGCGGAAGACAAACTGCATAAGGGCGCCATTATCGTTGCGGATAACACTGGAATCTTCGCCGATCAAATGCGGGATTATTTGGATTACGTTAGGAACTCTGGAAAGTATCAAAGCAGATACGTGCAAGTGGGCGGCGACGGGCTGGAAATTAGCGTTAAACTTTAAAGTTTAGCGGTTGGCAGAAAGTTTTATATTTTTAATTTTAATTTACCATAAATGGTGATTTTTCAAATGTTGTCAAAAAATGGAAAATTAGAATTTTTAACAGACAAAAACAGTGCTCTGGTTTTGGTTGATTATCAGCCTTCAATGTTTAGGAGTATTAGTTCTGGAGATAAAACTATAATTAAGAGCGCCGCGGTTTGCGCTGCCAAAGCCGCTAAAATACTGGGGGTTCCTGTTGTTTTGTCATCGATTAATCCTAAACTTAACGGCGAATTTATCCCAGAAATTACTCAGATTTTCCCAAACCAAGAGGTTTATGCAAGGAAAGTACCAAGCTTTGACGCTTTTGAAGACGAGAAAACTTGGGAAGCATTCAAGCGGACAGGGAAAAATAAGATGGTTATTTCAGGGCTTTGGACAAGCATGTGCTTTGCGTACAGCGCCATCCATGCCATCAGGGAAGAGTACGAAGTTTATGGATTAATTGATGCTGCAGGAGACTCCACTATAGATGCGCATAAGTATGGGGTTAAAAGGATGTTGCAGGTGGGAGTGGTCCCGCTTACTCTTGAGGCTTTGGTTTCCGAGTGGATGCATGACTGGAATAATCCCAAGGCTGGCGAATTAGTAGCGGAAGTATATTCAAAGTATGGCGCAATGATCGGGCTCCATTGAGAACTTTAACCTTAACGTTTTAATGTTTGACTGGGCTGTTTTTTTGTTGGGTGGGCGATGACGACTCTGGCCCCGTAGACGTTAAGGATGATGTGGATCTTGAGTGCGTTGCTTGCATTTGATTTTCAAGTGCACGCCTAAGAGCCCACCTAAAAATATATCTGCTATCCTTTTTCTGGCGGCTTTTCCCATAGCTCAAGCTTCTGCTTCTTAAGCTCCGTCCTCTTCTTCTGCAAATAATTGTACACTGTGTGGTGCTGGCAGCCTTCAATTATCATTTGCGCCGCGTTGTGTGCAGCATCCACTTGCTCAAAACTGCCGATAAGCCCAACCGTGTGACCATAAACAACCACGTCAGCCTCAGTTAACTCTTCAATTAGCCTTCTTGTTTTGCCGTCGGCGCCGATTATTCTGCCTTTAATGCGCTTAATATCGGATTCCGAACGCCCAAATATCAAGCGTAAATCTATCAGGTCAAAAATGTCATCCTCATTGCGTATCAGGCGGAAGGCAACTTCAGGCGAGAATCCTCTGCCAATAGCTGTAACCACATCTTTAGCTTTTAACAGTAAGGATGGATCAGACGCTTTTTCTGAAAGCACAATAGTAACGCTTCCTTCGCTGTCAACTTCAAGCTTAACCTGAAGCTTCTCTTCAATATGCTGCTTCACTCTGCCTTCGGGACCTATTAAAATGCCAACGCGTTCTTTCGGAATCCTAACAAATGTGTCTGGACCAGCCATTTTTAACCAACAACCATTTTATACAGTTTTTCAACGGGATAAACCTTAACATTTAACCGACTAAAGAACCTATTCAAGTTCGTCAAATCCCTTCGCAACATGAAATCAGCCATAGGATGCACAATGGAAACGGATTGGGATACATCAAAAATCACTGGTCTGCCCTTCCATAGCATAATGTTGTATTCGCTTAAGTCGCCGTGGACAAGTTTTGCTTTTTGGTAGAGCCGCTTCAAATAAGTAACCAGTATGCGGTAGATTCGCTCTGGATCAGTTGGTGGCTGCTCCTTCAGCGAAGGGGCACTAACGCCATCCTTCCCAATGAACTCCATAACTACAACGTTACTTTTGACGGCGATGGGTTTTGGCACACGCACATTAGCCTCCGAAGCTTCCTTTAAATTGCGGAACTCCTTCTGTGCCCAAACGGCAATCAGCGCTCGTGTGTCACGTTTAACTGCTTTGAAGCGTGGGTCGCCTTCGATGTATTTGAGCATGCCCTTCTTGAACTCGGCGGATGAGGTTAAGTAAATTTTCACTGCCAAGTCAGTGCCTTCCTTGTTTTTGCCCCAGTAAACTCGCGCTTCCTTGCCAGAACTTACAACGCCATTGACCTCATAGAGCACACCGCTATTCAACAAGTCAAAAACAATCATGCGTGTCTTCTGGTCAAAAACCTCTTCCACTGTAGCGCGTTCCTTTGACATGTCATGTATTAGCATTTTGTCTCGTCGTTCCACTCTTCTTTCGTTATGAGCAAGGCGTTCTTGAGCTTTTCTAGACATAATATTCAACCATGCTAATCGTTTCAGGGTATTTAAAACCACTCGAACAAGAGAGCCCAATGTTATGCTTGACTAAAAAATTTTGCAAAACCAATAAGGTGCGTCGCTATTGACGGGCTAATGAAGAAGAATGGTTAAAATTTGAAAATTAAAGTGTCAAAATGCCTTTGCGTCTAAGCGTATCAGCTTGCGAATGTGTGTAACGCCAAACCACGTCGCCGCGCTTGTCACTTTGGAACTCCCACGGTGAAACAATAACGATGTCGCTTTCACGAATCCAAACGCGCCTTTTCATTTTGCCTCGGATTCGGCATAAACGTTCAGCGCCATCCTGGCACTTGACTAAGATGCGGTCAAAACCAAGCAGTTTCACAACTACGCCTAAGACTTCGCCTTCTCTAGGATAAACTAACTCGCCGATTGCGCCTTCGCTTAACACTTTTTTCTTTCCCAAACAGTAAACCCTCGTTTCGACTTGAAAAAAAAGAATTGTTTACCTTGCTTAAAAGCATGTTCATCATTCTAACATCTGGAATTTAATGGGTTATTTAAGCAAAAGTTTCACTGCTTTTTCGGGTGTATCCCAGCTATTCGCTCACGGAGAAGACAACTTTCTTCGGAATTTAATCTTATGCGATGATTTCCATTTCAATTGGTTTTGTTTCAGATGCATAAATCAATAAAGAACCTTTGTCTTCTTTCAAAATCATTCCATGTTTATTCACGAGGGACTGTACATTCTTGAGACTTTTGTCATCAAGAGACACGTTTATATGAAGTTCAAATTCTTTTTTGAAACGGTTGCTTTGCGTTAGCGACACGCCGCTTATAAACGCGCCTGGTATGCACTCACTTATCTCTCTGAAAAGTCGGACTGCTTCGCGCCTTTGCATGACGCAACCACGCAAATTTCTATTTAATAATTCTTAAGCTTAATAGAATTACTCTCAAACTTAAGTAAAAAAGTGCAGGCAGAAGCTTTAGAGCATACATCATTTTTAACAGAGTGCCCATGCCAGAATTGCTTTTGAAACAAATTAATGTAGATACTTCACATAATTAATATAAACCTGCAAAATTCGTGCAGTTGCGTAACGGCTATTCTACAAAAAAGCGTCTTAACACGATTGATATTATTTAATTAACAATGTATTACAAACTTAGTGTGAGTAATTTTGGTGCGGTCGCCGAGACGCAGACCCAAACGGGTTCAAATCCACAATCCGGCCTCGTATCAAATGAGTTGCGTCCAAGCTTAGGAGGTGAATCCCAGCGGGACAAGATGAACATGAGACCCTTGAAACCCTCTTCAGAAACATCGACTTAAGCTTTGCTAAACACGTACTGAAAGGTTGCTTTCACGCTTCTGAACTGGGGTAGGCCTCCAAGAAACCCGATAGGGCTGTTCAGAACCTTCATCGTCATGCGCATGAAAGCTGTCCGTAGCCTAAGAGAAATGACCCGGCTGCTTGATGCTGATCTGCGGCTTAGAAGACTGTGCCTCATCAAACCTGGTGAAGCAGGATATCCCAGAAGCGTTCTCAGCAGGTTTATCCGCAAAGTTGGAGAAGACAACCTCACCAGAATAATCGAGGAACGCATAAACAAACTTGAAAAGAAACTAGATGTGGGTGCGCGGCGCGCTAAAGAATTTGCGCTTTAGAACAAATAGGGTCCTTGGTTTCTTGCTTCGTTTCCTGTTTCTTCAACTATGGGAAGCACTTCTTTGAGTTCTCTGAACTGCTTGAGCACTGTCACGCCGCGTTGCGTGATCATGTAGACTATTCTTTCTTTTCCAATGATTTTCTCTTCAACCAGCCCCTGCTTAGCTAAGAAGTCAAGGTACTCTTTCAGCACGCTGCAGTTGACGTTAGCCTTGTACATGACGTGCGTCAGCTTCAACGGACCCCTGTGAGCCAAGACCTTCAGGATATCTACATACATTTCGAGCTTAGATCGTCTCATAGCGAATCGCTCAGCAAACTTAGAATTAGTAGTACAAAGTTAGAATTAGTAGTATATAGGGTTTGTGAATTAAGGTTCTGTTAAGTTCTTAAGGGATGGGTTTTTCCGTTAAGTTTAGTGGGATGTTTTGCTCGGTGTTTTTCTCCATGTTAAGTGTCGTGGGATAATTCATTAAGTTGTTAGTCAATAAACACAGCGATGACTTGATATGACGAGAACAGAGATTGCAATTTCTCTTCTCTGTTCTTTTGGCAAGTGTACATGAGTGTCGAAGAAACCAGCAGTGGCGATTAATCCTTCTCCAGCCGTTACTTCTGTAGAGTTGCTAACAACCATGTTTTCAGTTACATTGTCCATTATGCTTGGGTTTCCAGATTTTCCAATTCCAACGATTACGCCGTTTCTAATGCCAATATCAGCTTTCACGACGCCCAATATAGGAGTTATTAGGGCGTAGGCAAAGGCGAAAAGAAAGAATGGCAACCGAGAATAGGATAACGTAGGGTCATTACTTAACTATGTAGGGCGGCGTCGTAGGTACAAGAACAGGCGATGATTGGTAAGGCGTAGGCGAAATAGCTGGTGTAGCCGTAAGAGAAATTATTGGCTCAGAGCTTGAGATGGTAGACTTGACGTACAGGATTAATTGGTTAGAATTTACATTTACGCTGCCTACCACAATTTGAAGCCCCTCAAAACTGTATCTAGCTCCTTGAATTGCTCCGAAACTTTCGTTTGAGTTAATAATGAGCGTCTGTTCCGTTGTGACTTGAAAAAAAGGATTAGGAGGGGTATTTATTGAGGGATACTCCTCCATCGACTTTCCAATATAAAAGAAGACTATATAGTAAGAAGTATTGCCAAATTTTACAGTGCACGGCGGGTAACACCAAGGGGATAAGGTGATTTTGGTATAACCTGAGAGCGAATTAGCTACAAAGAATTCATAGCTGACGGTGGCTATGACAACGATTGCCACCACCAAAGAAACCAATATGATTCTTCTTTTCTGCACTTAACAGTTTCCTCTATTTCCTCATTTATACTCTTTATTTCAATGCTGATTTAACTTTTTTTGGTTGTGTCTCCTAATCGGCTAGCTTTCCTACGTTATCGCTATTTGGATTTGTGTGGTGTTTGGGCTTAAGTATCTTTCTTTCATTTCATCGTAGACGCGTCTACTGCAGTATCTCGCCAAAAGAATGTTCAGCAGATTCTCCAGCCCCCTCGTGCTCCAATGCATCCACTTATGCTTAATGCGCTTAGCTATCTCACCCATCAAACGCTCAACGAGATTATTCGTGATGGGAATGCAAACCTCTTTCACAGCTAGCTTCGCAAACGTAACCATGTAGTTAGCTGAGTTCCTGATAAAGCGGGCAACCGTATCCAAGCCGTCCTCAAGCAGCTTCCTGCTAAGCTCATCCAGTTCCGAAAGCGCCCAGCCGATTCTCCATTTCAATCTTTCAAAATCCTTGTCTGCAAGATGCTTGTTGACTGATTTGTATCATCGTTTAAGTTGCGTTTTTTCTTTTTATTGTTTTTTATCATACGTTCAACCGCGCTTTCGAGGTTGCTCCAGTACCAGCTGCTACAATCTTGATTCCTAAGTGCAAAAACTATCTTTGGAATATTTGAACAGAGGAAACTGAGGTAGAGTTCTGCGGTGTAGTTGGTGGATTTTTCGTTTTAGTTTTCAGTCTCTTTTGAAACATTAAGAAAACCACTGCGGCAACAATAACAAATGCAACTACCACCCCAATTATAATGAACAAAGTGTTAAACGACGCAGATGAAGAAGACGACGTAGGTATAGACTCAGGGCTTGAGCCTTTTAACGGAATTGCGACGGGTTTCATTAGCGGATGACTATCTTGATAACCTGTTGCATATACATATGGTGTGTTTCCTATTCCTGAAGAACCGACCTCTGTAGCGTTTGGATACCTTGTTAAGTAGTCGCTCCAATAGTTTCTGTCAACGTTTCCGCCCACACTTAACCATAGCATAACGCCACCCATGATGTTATTTTCTGTTATTGTACCATTATAATTCGCTCCATAAACCATTCCTATTGCTTCTGTGCCATTTGAACCGTTAAGGGTGCAAAACGTAATGTTATTGTAATCACAGTCGCCTATTAGCATGATACATGCGTCCCAAGTACAATTTGATATGTAATCGTCGTAGAAAGTATCGTTGCCACCGCCATTAGTAGTTATTCCGTTGCCACAATTTAGAATATGCAAGTTCTCGATTGTTACGTTGCTAATTGTTGACCTTGTTGGGTCTTGTCCTACCCCGTTTGTTAAGTCTATTCCTCCAGTGCCGTTTCCGTCAAGCGTGTAGCCTGCTCCGTCTATTATGATGTTGCTTTTCTGGACATCGATACCGTTGGGAATGTTAGCGGTTAAAACGTAGGTACTACCGATTTGCTCAATAACATTGGTGCCCGTTACTGAACCGTCAGTATTGATTACTGCATTGCCAGCTGTCTGTGGTGTGGGAAGCGGACTTGGTTCAACTGACATTGTTTTCACTACATAGTAGTATCCGCCATGGCTTGTGCTTCCTGGGTTTGTTGACCCTGCAAGAACGAAGCTGCCATCGCTTGTCTGGATAAGCGAATTCGCAATGTCAGTGTCTGGAGTAGCCGTCATTCCGCCAAAGGTTTGGTTCCACTGCTTATTTCCAAATGAATCAGTTTTAACAAGCCACATATCATCAATAAGACCCCAGTTTGTATTAACTAACGTTGAACCAGCAAACGCCAATCCATCATCACTTGTTTTAATAAGTGAATTTGCCGCAGATTGCTCTTGCCCACCGTATGTTTTGTTCCATTGCATGATGCCTGAAGCGTCGGTTTTTATAAGCCAAGCGTTTTTAGCGCCGACTAAACCAAAGGAATAGGTATATCCCGCTAAAGCGAATCCATCGCTCGTTTTCACTACCGAGTTTGCCTCATCATCGCCCACTGTTCCCGTTTGTGGTTGTGTTGGATTGGACGTGGGTCCTGCTCCATACGTTTTGCTCCAGAGTTGATTACCAGATGAGTTAAGTTCTACTAGCCAAGCATCAAAACCTCCTGCCCCAAATGAGGTTGTGCAACCTGCCAAAACATAGTCTCCATTACTGACTTGAACCACTGAACGGAAAAAGTCGATTCCTGACCCTCCATAGGTCTTGCTCCACTGCATCTTCCCCGACGAATCCGTCTTGAGAACAAACGCGTTATTTGACCCTTCACCTAAAAGATATGGCGTGCAAGCGCCAGCTATAACGTAGCCGCCATCGCTAGTCTGAGTCATAGTTAAGGCGTCTCCACCTTTGTTTCCTTGGTAAGAAACCGTGTAAGTTTGGTTCCATATTGCATTGCCCTTTGAATCAGTTTTGACAAGCATGAAGCCGCCATCGTTGCCATTACCCGCTATAGTGTATCCTCCATCGCTTGTTTGCACCACAGCAATGCCACTGTATAAGTAATCGTAGGTTTGGTTCCAAAGCATTTTTCCAGAGGAATCGGTCTTGACAAGCATCGCGGTGCTCGGTGCATAGCCGTTTCCTAATGTACCTATCACTGCGTATCCGCCGTCGCTGGTTTGAATCACTTTTGAAGCTGAATCGCTAAGACCCGTTCCAAACGTCGAGACCCAGTTCAACGCTGGAGGCTCAGTCGATGAAGATATTACGTTAACTATTGGCAGGGGTACTTGTGGCATAGAAGGATGGAAAACGTAGCTTGAGAAAAACACAGAGAATGAAACCAAGAAAAGCGTGACAGAGAGAACAACGGCAATTGGAGCAGAATAATGTTTCAGTTTTGTAGGCAGACGATCTGGCGGCTGGGGACACCAATCTCTAAAATCCCTAAATCTTTTACGCATACCCATTTTTATTCACCGGTGATTTTTGTGAATAGGGCTTCTGCTAATTTGGATGGCAAAATCTTGCTCGTATCATCTAACAGTAGGAAGTTGCGGTCTTTTGCCTCGGAGAGCAGGGTTTCTCGGCAGGTTTGGAGTTTTTGGCATTTTTCGCAGTCGCCTTCGTGTTTGTACCAGAGTTGGATGCCGTTTTTGGCTGAGAAGGTGACGAAGGCTTGGGTTTTGAAGTGGTTGCTGTATCCTTTGAGGAATCCTCTGTTTGGGTCGAGGGTTTCGACTTCGATTTTGTTGATTTCTGCTACTTCTTGTAGGGCTTCGCCGATTTTGAGGTTGGCGGTGTCGAGGACACTGTGAATTGTTTGGCGGGTGACGTTGAGTTTTCTTGCGATGCTGGCTTCTTGTTGTCCTCTGCTTTTTAGGTCCCAGATCATTTTTTGTTTAGCAGTCAAGTATCCCAAGCTTAAGGTCATGTTTTCCCATCCAGTAAGACTTAAATATCTTACACAGTAAGATTGGCACCCAACTAATTTAAAACTTTCCTAAATCAACTACTCGGATTCGCTTAAATAATTAAGCGCATCCCAGCGGTACATGCTTTCGTACCCACCAAACGAATCGAAAGAAGAGCCCCCAAAAGTGACTGAAATAAAGCCGAAAGGCAGTGATGAAACAGCACAACCACAGCCTTCACAGCAAAAACAGCAAAAACAGCCCCAGCAGCAACCCAAGAAATCAGATGACAAAGAGGACGAAGAATCGGGCAAAGAGAAAGATGAGGACGAAGAGAAAGAGGACGAAGACGAGGAAAAGAGAAAAGACGAAAATGCGGGTGCGGGCGAAAGTGCCGAAGGTGAACAAAATGCCACTGCAGATTCTGAGGGCAAAGAGACTAAGGAATCAGAAAAAGGCGGGGAAGAAAATTAGGACAACTTATCAATTTACTACACCAAGAAATTAATCTTCTCTTTTCCTTCATAAAACTTTGCATAGAATCATATATTGTGAATTTACGCTTTTGGCTACTAAACTTAGTTATCCCACGAAAGTTAACAGTGGCATTCTCGCAAAAATCCGTATCCCACGAAACTTAACACCGAGAAAAATCCCACACCAACTTAACAGAACCTGAATTAACGTAAGACTAGTTTTGTCTGCAAGCCCAATTTGGTGGAGATGGAGCGACATAATTGCAAAGTTTTGACTTTGAGTATGCTTTTATGATGTTAAAGCGGGCACCCAATTCTTCGCGGACTTTCATTTTGGATTTCGCTCTTTGCCTTGAAAGGGTGGAAAATTTCTTAGTTAGTTGTTATACAAAAACGGCACCGATGCCTTGATAGAGCAATACTGTATGGCGGGATTTAGATTGGCTTAAATATTTGGGTCGTCAAATAGTTTATTAGGGGAGTGGGAATGCAAAGGCATGAATCCTGCTTCAGAGACTTTCCAGATCAGTGCGAAGGCTGCCCCGAGTACAGAGAAAGGCGTTATGATTCGGCTTTGCCGTTGATTTCGATGACCAGTATGGGCATAGCATATACGTCGCAATACAGAAACGCCGTTGTGAAAGAATGCAAGCTTTATCACAAGCGCAAGGTCGAGCCTTTGGAGTAGGAGAAACTCCGACTCTTGGCTGAGAGAAGGGGAAGTGGGGCTTTCTTGTTTAAATAGAGTATACTCGATTCCGACTATACCATATCCTATAATGACTTGATTTCTATTACTACCCTGTCTCTTCTGAGTACATTCATAGACTATATGGCCTGAATCGAGTATACTGTCCTGCGAAGTCCTTTCAGAAGGTCATTCTGAGTAGTTTTCCGTTGGTTGGTTGGACTAAATTTTAATTCACACGCATTGTTTTAGGGTAGGGGTATTTTTCAAAACCAGCTTTTTGACCGCATTACTCGGCAAACTTTGCAAACACTTAATACCAATTCGCCTTCATAGACGGTTTCGGTCTCAGTTGAACTGCAAGAAGGACATTTATCATTAGCTTTCATTTTTAATAACTTTCTAAAATTTGCTTTCGCCGTTCCTTTTGGCGTTTCTTTTGGTTTTTCATTTAGTTCTCTCTCGGTGGGAGCTTGTAAAACATGCCTTCGCGTTCCAGTTTCTACGTGTCTTCGTTAAGTTTTTGAGGTTCAAAGAAAATAAGCCTTATGAATCAAAAATATGAATCAAAAAATAGATTAGCGCGCACACGTTCGATTTTTCGGGAGTCAAATTGCGAGTATATCCTTTTACCCTTAGGGATATACGCGTAATTTTTACCTTTGATTCTCTAATCTGTATATCCCTATCCTGAAAAGGATATACTGATGCCCTGCCGTCTTCTCAAGCCACTGTTACTCAGGCAGGTCACCGTCGTCGTAGTGAGGAGGAGGAGGGGGACTAAAATTTAATCCATTGCCTCATTATCACGATAAGACTACACTACGATAATATTACACGTGAGCAATGTATCACGAAGTTCCTTCTCTTTTCTCATTTTCAAGTTTCTCTCTGTCTATGTCCGGCAGCTTTTGTAGGAGAGAAAAACGCACGGGCTGAGCTAATAAATTTTTATGCTCTCGTGTAGGTATCGAGCAGCTGCCAGTACAAGTTTCTGGCAGAATGGCTGTCGATACTTTCATTGCAGCCGTAGCATTCACAAGAATGTTATTTTTCGGATTTTTGTTCTGTTTCTTGTTTGGTTTCGATTGTGATTTCTTCTATGGGTTTTGGTGGCGGCGTTGAGGCCATGGTGTAGCCGATCCAGGCGCCGATGGCGAGTATGGCGACGAAGCCTATGAAAACGGGTATGGCGATCAGCCAAAATTGAACGTTGCTTGCGGCGCCGATATTAAGCCAGGGTTTAACGAGGGGTCCGTAGAGGAAAAGTCCGACGACGTAGCCGACAGCGACGACGATGCAGACCACAAGGATTAGCGCGCCTATTGTTTGGTCTTTACTCATTCTGTTTCTCACCACCTTCAGGAATTAATTCATCGAGATTTAACATGTTTCGTCGTTGTTTCTTTTCTTTGAGCCTTGGTCAAGCGTGTTGGTTAGGTTGGATTCTGTTTTGTTTGGTATTCTCGGATTATTGCCGCTGTTGCGAAGACGACTGTTAGTGCGAGAAGGCTGAGGACTATGGGTGTTAATCTAATGCCCCAGGGCGTGTAATTCAATATCAATCCCACTATAGGAGTAAGGACCAGACTCATTCCGAGGCTCAGTGCCATCCGTTCTGTTGTGTCCGTGTTTTCTGAAGATGTTTTGAGTGGCACTTTAGTAGGAAACATGGCTTTTATGAATGCGAAGCCGGGCAAGAACAGGACGAAAATGATGCCGAGCGCAGAGCGCAGGTAAACTAATGGGACGGCGTTTTCGGGAATGGTGAACACGGCTATTGCTGTGGCTATGGCGAGGGCTATTGTTGTCCAGTACCATGTGGCTTGTTTTGAGAAAACATATTCTTTTGCAGATGCGGGTGCGGATGCGGGTGTTGACGGTCCCTGCCTTGTGAAGTGTAGGCGATCTTCGTTTTCCAGTTCACCAA
Organism: Candidatus Bathyarchaeota archaeon; assembly: GCA_963715865.1. Classification (GTDB taxonomy): domain Archaea; phylum Thermoproteota; class Bathyarchaeia; order Bathyarchaeales; family Bathycorpusculaceae; genus Bathycorpusculum. The sequence continues at coordinate 665,661 of OY970280.1, read as the reverse complement.
TCAGGTCGGTTGATTGTTCGGGCGGTATGTCGTGGTGTTCTTGCATTAGGGCGATTAGTTGTTTTGCGGTTTCGGGTTTTTCCTGCTTTGCCGTTTGGATGATGAGGTCTTTGACCTGGTTTTTTGCGGCTTGACTCAGGTTTCTTGTCACTTTAATGGTCATCCATTTAATTTGTTTAGGAGCCGGTGATTATGTTAATTATTTTGATGACGACTGGGTCAGCATTGAGTACAATGCTGTCCTGGTCTGGGTCAGGCTTATTTTGCGCGATTTTTGCATTGTGGATATGCACCATTGTTTGAATTTGAGTATCTATTTGTTTTGTGAGATAGGAGTTTTCCTACAAACACGAGAAAAAGGTTGATGTTTAGCACGCGCGTACTCATTCTCTATTCTTTCTTGTTCTGTTACGACTCCATCTCCGACAATGGAATATTCAGTATACTTTTTATGAACATCTAACCCGACGAACATACGCATGTTATCATCCGGTTCAATATTATCTCTCTTCTTCACATTCGATTAACAACGGACTGGCGCGCTATCGGATTCCGATTTAATATGACGTGGTGAAATGAAAGAAGTGCTCTGTCATAATGTGGCAAAAATCTTATCTGCGAGATACATCAGACTTGTCCGCAATAATATAGAGTTCATTTCTCCATGCTTCCTTTGACTCAACCACTGAAAACCCTAAATCCAGCAGTCGTGAGACAAACCATTGCCTCGGGTAATCATGAAACTCCATACCTATTCTATCGACACTATCCAAAGTTAATTTATCAATATTTTGCAAAATTCCGACCTCAGCTCCCTCGCAGTCTAGTTTGAGAAAATCAACATGATCAATGTTGTTGTCATCCAAAATCTGTTTCAGAGTCACACATTGAACTTGAATCGGTCTGCCCTTACCGAATAAGGAGTGGCTCCCACTGGTTTTCGAAGAAAGATGAAGAGTACGATTTTCATTTGTTGCAGCTACGGCCTTGGCGATAGGGGTTATGACCTTGCCTAAACCATTGCGCTCTATATTCTCCTTTAAGAGAGTGAAGTTATCTGGGCAAGGTTCGTAACTGAATACTCTTCTTGCTTTGCGAACAGAAGCGGCATAAAGAGAAAACGAACCTATATGCGCTCCGACATCTACGATAACACCATTTGAAGGGACTTTTCGGTTTGGGTCATAAACTTTTGATATGAAAACCTCGTCCAGAACAGAGAGTTCGTGTTGGTCTCTAACGTGAATTTTCAATCCCTTCCAAGTGTTCACTCTGCAAGTGGCTGGCTCTCGCAATCCAGAATGCATCAGCTCCACACTATACCAGTTGGAGAAGACTTTCATTCTACCAAACAAATTTTTGATTGGTTTCTTTGGGGGCATTGTAATCACGTTCAGTTCCTTGACTCTCTAAATAATTAAAGATGATGAAAATTGAACAATACTTTAATAAACGAGTATTGAGTATTACTATACAATAGTCCCGTCAATTTGCCATACAAAAGAAAGCAGAATACGGAGTGGTGGAAAAAGTCTTGAGCAAAAAACCATTCGCCATAGCAGTTTTGGTTTCGATTGTGCTCATGAGTATGAACCATGGAAGCGCAATTCTTACTTATAGTGTCAACATAAGCAGCAGTGGCATGATAAGCAACCCAATAACACCCACACCACTGATTTACGCAGACGTAAATTTTGAGACAGGGGACTTTAGTCAAGTTGGAGAACTCGGCGGTATTGCTGACGATCCACCAATCTCTAATTGCACCATAGTGACCGACATAGTACGCGAAGGCAACTACTCCATGCGGTGCATTCAAACAGACCCAAGCGCCATCCCAGGCACAAGCAACAGGGCGAAAGTAGTTTTGTCTGAATTAGGTAATTTGCACTTAAACGAATGCTATTATGGGTTCAGTGTTTTTCTTTCACCAACCTTAGATGCACCAAATTGGTTGCAGATATTTGAAGAGGACCAGTACGTATCTAAAGTGGCGAATTGGCCTCACATTGCCCAATTGCAGATCTGCAATTCAACCGATGGAAAAGACCACTTGTATATTGTGAAATCAGAGATAGCCCCTACAGATGCGTTATGGATGGACCCAAACCCCATCCCTCTAGGACAATGGATTGATTACGTTATTTATATCAACATATCAGTGAATGGGACAGTCATGCTCTGGCAGAACGGGGTTTTGAAAGCAGATATTCACTATGACACAACCGCTATGGGGGAGCCCCCCGCTGCATGGCCTGAGTTTGGTCTATACCAAGATGCTGGAAATCCACCTGGAAACTGGGTAGTATTTGACAGATTTATTGCCGCTAACACCTTTGAGCAAGCCAACAATTGAGACTCAATTGACACTTTCAAAAGCGCACTACCCATTTCTGGCATAAACCTTCACGTAATTGTTATCGAATATCTTATCTAATGTTGAACAGTTATTCGCATATGAATCTATCTGGGTCCAGTACTCAAGACCTTGATTGTTTCCTTCCTGAAATATGTTTGTTTTGAACAAGTCCTGACGGATAGACCTGATCATAAAATCTCCTGTGAAAAAAGGATTGGAGGCTACAGGAATAGTATAATTAGTTATTTGATCGTTAGGAACGATACCGCCGGGCCAAGAATTAGGATCGTAGTAACTGTAGATCATCATTGTGTAATAATCGCTTGATACTAACTTTCTATTTATGTTCTCTCTGGCGAGCCACTGGCAGGCACTGATTTCCCAAGTATGTTGGAAGGATTGATTTACACTTACGAAACTGTAGATTGACAAAAAGGATGGAATAAGGAGAAGGATCAGAATAAACGCCAAGACTTTTTGTCCTACATATCTTTTCGCAAAAAGTACGGCCAGAAAACTTGCTGGAATCAAAATGAACATTATCGTTCGAGTAAGAGTAAAGAATCCTGTAAAAGAAAAAAGAAAACCGCCCAAGGCAATCCCTAAAAAAATTCCGGAAAGAGCTACGAGATTTTCTCTTTCTTTCACCCTTCCCCGGAAAAAGCGACTAACCAAATAGAAAGCGGCTATTACAATTATCAGATCAAGTATTTTCCAGTAATAACTAAGACTATTAAGTAATATACCCTCATACTGGAGGGGTTGCACTTCCGCAACTGCCCTCGGATTTACAAGTATGACAATTTGTGAAATCCCTATGCTAAATTCTCCCCAGGCTGAGAAAATCGACCAAGCCAAAAATAGAATAAATAGCAAAAATACTAAGCGAAAATTTATCAGTGAGAACGTTTTTTTTCCATGACGCGACATGTATGTATTCAATAGCCATATTCCAGCTATCGCCGAAAGTAAGAACAAAGAAGTAGTCGGATGCGAAATGAATATTGTAAAGCTAAGCAGGATTATTACAACTCGCATCTTAGTGGCAATATCTCGAGATACAGTCTTAGTGCAGCAATAAAGAATCAACAAGAAGAGCGAAAGTGAAAATAGTTGAGGACAAAAAAAGTCTGTTTGAGATAACGTATAAACTAGATTGGATAACAAGAACACTGCTGGAACTAGACCAGCAAGAAACCTTCCAAGTTTTTGTTTGGCAAACACGTAAAAGAATAGCGCAATTAGAATTTGAAACACAAATGATAACACACGAACTGATTCTATCTCAGGTAAACCCAAAACCAAACTGAATACAGCACGCATAGTGAAGGCGCCTGGCCACTCAATATAGTAATTTCCTGGTATCGAGGCTGATGGGAAGTGCCCAGTATTGATTATTTCTACCGCAAGTCTGCCATGAAGGAAGTAGTCAGCGTCAGAGAGAGCTGGATACTGCGAAACTGTGAAAAGCGCGAAAAAAACTAGAACAATGACCAAGGAGAGCAGAAATGTTGTATTCTTATTGGATAGTGTCCAAATGTAAAGACCTAAAAGGGCACACAGAATCAACAAATAAGCAATCGCAGCAGGGGAAATCAAGTGCAGAAAATCGGTTGCATCGAACGTTGTTGCCGCAGCGAAGTCCATCCTAAAGAAGAAAGGGTAAATTGCCAAAAGGAAGCAAATTGCCCCTAAGACTGCAATATTGGCGATACTCCGTTTTTCGAACAAATCTAAAACTCTCAGAAAATTTATTTTAACTCACGATATTGAAGAGGGACTCGAGAAAGTTGTTCATGTCAAATTCTTTCGTCAAAAACATTCTTCGCTCAACAAGTTTTCTTTTTATTACGTCCGAGTTTCTAACCGAATCAAGTATTTTGTTCGCCATATCTTCTGCATCACCATAAGTGACTCCCGACACTAGCCCTTGTTTCTCCAAGTATGGTACGATCCCAGTCCTAGTCGCAACAACGGGTAATCCAGCATACAATGCTTCAACGATGCTATAACCAAAAGATTCTGAAAAAGATGGAAAAACGAAAACATCGGCGTCCCTATAGTATCTCGCCAATTCTGCCTCACTGATTTGACCTGTGAAAATGATGCGATCGCCAAAAGATGTGTTTTCAAGTCTTTTTCTAAGCTCCGAAAAATAAGCTTGATCAATCGGACCTACAACATTGAAAACAAAACTATTTTCAAATTTCTTCATGCAACGTCTTATGACTTCAAGTACGAAGATTGGAAACTTGTGATCTACTACACGACCTACAAAAAGGAGATTGGGGCAATTGGTCTTTTGGGCTGGCCCTAATTTGTCGTAGACTTTCCACAGAGACCGATCAAAGTCTAATCCAAGGGGCACCCTTGTTACGTTTTTGGCAAACTTCCTAATGTGAGAATACTCCGTCTCAGTGTAACATACAACATCGGGCTGCGCAATACACGTTAAAGAATAGTCAAAAAGGAACCGATAAATGTGGTATAACAACGACGAAAATTTGTTCTTGAATAAATAAGAGTGATGCCATTGAGGAATCAATATCATTTTCTTGAACCTAAGCCATGGTAGCAACATAGCAACAGAGGTAGACCCAACAAAAACAAATCTATCAGAGTTACTTGTCAATAGGTATCGTAGAAGAGAGCATGAGAAGTTTGGCAACCTGCCTTTTCTGAAAAATACAAATTCAATACCATCAATGGAATACCCCGTTTCTTTTTCCGAAATTGACAACACGGATGTGTTTAGACCCTTGGTCTTTAAGTATCTGGCTATTTTTAGCACAGTATAGCTTGTTCCAGCGCCGGTTGTAAAGACTTCAGTACCCGAGACTATTGAGACCCTTATTTCTTAGACCTCCAACCTAAAGTCAAAATTGTTGATAATCGAACAGAAACCTTTGTCTATCGAATATTATCTTCACACACTAAGTTAATCATCTTCTTAACCAAGATTTTGAAGTTATACCTTTCAAGGATAGTTCAGCGCGCTTGCCAATAGGGATGCTATTCCTTCTTTGAGCCCTGTTTTTGGTTCCCATTTCAACAGTTTTTTGGCGCAGTCAATTTTCGCGACAAAACTTTCAACTTCGCCCTGCCTTTTTTCGCACATGATAATTTTGTTTGTGCCATGACTAATTTCTTGGATTAGTTTTGCTAAATCTATTATAGTCGTGCCTTTTCCGCTGCCTGCATTGGCAATGACGTTTTTATCATAATTTGAAGCTTTTAGAAGTACATCCACGATATCAGACACGTGAACAAAATCTATAATCTGCTTTCCACCATAAATAATCAACGGTTCATTTCTCAAGGTTTTTTCTATAAAAGTAGGTATTACTCTTTCAAAGTCTTTTTGACCGTAGACATTTGCTAACCTTAAAATTGCGTAGTTTAAGCCGTAGCATCTCGAATAAGCGACTATGATTTTTTCTCCGCAAATTTTTGAAGCCCCATATGGATTTTCAGGATTTAATGGATGACTTTCATCAACAGGGATGTAGGTGGCAGTCCCATAGACTTCTCGTGAAGAGGAAAAAACAAGTTTCTTATTGTATTTTGAGCATAACCTTGCAATAATCTCGACACCATATACGTTTTCTTTAAAACATTTCTCAGGATTTTCGATGCTGGGCATGACCCTCGATAATGAAGCTAGGTGAAAAACAACCTCTATGTCTTTGACCAACTTATCGATTAGATCATAATCAGTAATACTTCCTTTGACAAATCGCAGTTTATCGGAGACATTAGGCAAATTTCGCAGGTTTCCACGGGATAGATTATCGACAACAATTATGTTGTGACCCTCGGTTAGCAGGCGCGTTGCCAAATGGCTTCCGATAAACCCCGCACCCCCTGTAATCAACATGTTACCCATTTTGGCAACTCTCACAATTCAGCATAAGCAAATCTTTATAGTTCTTTGCATGTGCTCGCGCTACGATGTAGGTAGAATATACTCCTGGGTGCTAGATGCAATCAAAGTGTCACGTCCAACTAGTGGTTTTGTCACGACCAAAAAAATAGGCTGCAATGATAATGAAATCAGGATCGAAACGAGCAATATATAACTGAAGAAAAAACGACAGTACGAACGCGTACATTTCAGGGGTGATAATCGGGAAGTATCTTATCGGAAACAGAAGCATTTTTGGGAATTGAAACAATTGTCGCGGATTTTGAAAGTGCCTTTTGATCTCATCCCAATTAAAAGAACATTGTGTCCCCTTTTGGATAGGTTTTTCAAGATTTCTAGTTGTGTCGTCTTGTGAAGGTGAGAATCTAAAATGAGTGGACTTGCCCACACAATCTTTTTTCCAGTCGATTTCATATTTAAACCTTAACTAACGGCTACATCAAGGTGCGCAATGTAGGGCACGAGCGCTCGCTTTTTCGTAAACTTCTAGATACAGTTCGACCAGTTTGTCCCAATTGTGGTTTTTCTTAACATGTTGATAAGCGGCCTCTCCGAGTCTACGGCGCAGTTTTTCATCGTGGACAAGCATTTTGATCCCTTCGGAAAGGTCCAATATATCGCCAGGTTTAGTTAATAGACCAGTTTTCAGGTTCGAGATAACTTCGCGTGCAAATGGTAAATCAAAAGCAATCAGTGGTTTTTTGCACGCACACGCTTCAAGCATAAACATTGACTGGGCCTCGCTCAAACTTGGAAAGACAACGATATCCGACTTCTTGATTTCAGAAATTAACCTCTCATGTGAAACGCAACCCACGCGACTTACCCTATTCGTTAGACCGGAATTTGAAATAAAACTGTCAATATTTGACTCTAATGGTCCTTTTCCAAAAATCTGAAGACGAATATTCTTAACATCATTCTTTATTCTGTCAAATGCTTCCAGCAGAAACATCGCTCCTTTCGATGAGTACAATCGTCCGGCATAGACTATCGAGATATCACTTCCGTTCTCAGATTGCACAACCTTAACATTTTCAATTTCCTCAAAATCCACGCCATTGTAGATCACCGAAGTTTTGCTGTGATCTATGTTCATGCAGGCGTTTATGTCTCTCAAAACTGCGTAGCTACAGAAAGTTGTATGGTCAGAACAGTGCAGGGCTTTTTCGATAGTATAATAGTTTAGGGGGTACTCCAAGATGAAGTACCCAAATTCCTGCAAATTCCATGAATTGAAAGGTTGATTAACAAATTCTCTTTGACGTGTTCTGATGGGATCCTGAATCGTTGCGACATATGGACTTGCGAGTTGTTTCTTAAAGAGAGCCAAACCAAGCGAGGCATTTGGGCTCACCCCATGGATTATTGAGTGATCTAATGTTCTCAATAGCCTTGCTATGTTTTGAGCCTGAAACCAAATGGGTCTCGGAGGGAAATCAAGATTAGGCAGATACACGATTTCAAAATACTCATTAAGTCTTTCAGTTCGAGGAGCAGATTTGATAGCGCCAGTGAATATTGTGGTATAGATTTTTTTTTCCGAGAGACCTTTGCCGATACCCTTGGAAACTGTTGAGAGGCCTCCTCCCTCCTCGCTAATCAAAGCTACTTTCACATGACCACCCAAATATTCGTAGATCTCAATTAGACCTATGTCTCCTCAAACCACTTTTCGATTGGTCAAAAAAACCTGCGCTTGATTTCTTACAAAATCAATTGTACGCTGAAACAAAAAGAGGAATATGCTTAAATAATCGCCCTTTGGACTGAGTTCGATCACATTAATTAATGCGCTACTGGCGAGCTACATAGTCTGTTCTTTTGGTTCAGAAGACCTGAGAGCATGGTCCTATAGGACTTGGCAATCTTTGACCAAGAATAGGCACTGGCAAGCGCTTTTCCCTTCTTCGCTTTCCCGAGTAGAACGCTTGGATCATCTAAGAAGGACATGATACAGGAGAAGTATTCCGCACTCGTGTTCGCCATTGACACGCATTCACTCGCAGTAACGACTACTTCAGGTATGGGAGTAGATATGACTGGTTTTCCCTGGGCTAAATATTCCCAGACCTTAACCGGTGATGAGTAGTAAGAAACTGGATCTCGAATATTCTTAGGACTGACACAGATGTCGGACGCAGCGATGTATTTCGGGACCTCATGGTGAGAAATGAAACCAACGCGAATTACATTTTCTTCTAGATTTAGTGCTCTTGCTTGATTCTCGATAACATTTACGTAGTTTGTTGTAAGTTTTCCTCCAACAATCAAGAACTTTATTCTTTTCTTAGCATTTTTCTTGACCATGTAAATTGCTTTTAGCAAGTTTTCCATATCCAACCAATACTCTATGTTTCCGACGAAGCACATTAAAAGGTCCGAGTCTTGAATACCAAGTTTATGGCGAAGTTGAATACCCTCTTTTTCGTAATCCCAGAAAAAAAACTCTTCAACGCCGTTGGGAATCCTGTGAACATCTTTTGCTCCGCTTTCTTTTGCGTATTCGGCAAGAGGAAAAGAACAGGCTATCGTAGAGTCGGAGTTAGTGAAAACAGATTTCATTATACGGGAGAATACGGAGTCAACAAATCGTTTCGGGATGATTCTTGGAACATTTTCCGCGGCTACAGCCGGATAGTGATCGACAAGGTCCACAATGGAAAGAAGTTCTGGTGGGATTACCTTTGAAACTACGTATGGCGGGTACAAATTTGCAAAAAGAACAATGTCTATATCAAATCTATTAATTATTTCCATTGATGCTTTTGCGAAGATGCCACTATTAATGAGATAGTAGGCAGGAAGTGATTTAGACCTAACATCCCCAATGGAAAGTACGTTTAAGTTGCTCTTTCTAATTATTTTGTCCCGCAGTGAAAAACGCATTACAAAAATCTCGTCGCCAAAGGCTGGAAATTGCTCAAAAATGTGATGTAATCTGCAGGGGTTGGGATTACCTAGGTAGTCGTTTGGAGGCAAAACTAATATTCTCATGTTTTGTTCATCTCTTTCATAAAATTGCTAAAGCCCGGAGAAGGCGAACTTGCCAAAGTTTGATAGGGATAACTTGGTTGACGCGCTCATTCATGGTCACGTTTTAATTTATAAATACGAGGATATAGTGCTCCAATTGCTACAGTACTACACTCTCTAAGAATACTCGCCCACCTATTCTCCAAAAGGCAGTAACAAGTTTCAGACCAGCTCGCCCTCCCTTGCGTTTGGGCTCATAATATGGAATTTCAATAATTTCAACGCCTCTCTTTATAGCTCGACATATTATTTGAGCGTCGAGCGACCAATTGTTTGAATCCGGGTGAAGGTAGTCCCATACCTGTCGGCTCATGAGATAGAAGCCGTTTGTAATATCAGATACACTCGACCTGAAAAGCAAATTAACAGAAATTACCATAAGCCTATTTCCAAAATAATGGAAAAAAGTATGCTCTTCACTCCATCCGAGCGGAGGAAAACGTGTTGGAGATACGATGCATCCTGGCTTGTAGGCTTCAAGCAGCTTTGGAATGTATTTTGGATCGTGATTGCCATCACCATCTATTAGACAGATCAAATCAAAACATGCAGCTGCAAGGCCCATCCGCACGGCATATCCTCTTCCGGGACGATTGACTTCTAGCGGAACCACTTTTAGCGAGTATCTTTCGCCTGCCGCTACTGCCAATTCTAGCGTATCATCCTCGCTGTAATCGGCAATAATAAGTTCGGTATTCAATGGCAGTTTGGAAAGAACCGAAGCGAGCTTTCTGACTATTTCCACAATGCACTCAGACTCGTTTCGGGTTGCCATTACCAAAGATAGACCATTCACCACAAAAGGTCACTCATAAGCTGGATTCAAGAACAAGAAAAAACAAGCGTGAAAGGCAAAAGTTTTTAATATTTGCCCTTTCTTCTTTTGCCACGTCGAACGCTTTGAGAAGTCCGCCATTTAGAAGGAGCATGACAACTGTCGCGTTTGAATCTAATCCCATTTTACTTGGCAGTTTTTTGGATTTCTTTGATAGCATCGCAAACGTAGTTTATTTGGTTTTCTTTAAGAGAAGAACTGGATGGTAGGCATATCCCCTTTGCACAGAGTTCATCAGCAATTGGGTAATCTCCGCTAATTAATCCCATTTCTTCAAACACAGGTTGCTTGTGCATCGGAATAAAAAAGGGTCTAGTCTCAATTCCTCTTTCAGCTAGTTTTGTTAGTAGTTCGTCTCTGCTAGTTCCAAAGTCGTCTTGTATCAATATAGAGTATAACCAATAAATGTTCTTTGCCCAATCTGCTTCAGGGGGCAAAGTTATTCCTTTTATGTCTCTCAGAATTGAGTTGTACAATTTCGCGTTTCTTCGCCTGTTTCTGATAAATTCGTCAATTCGTTCCATTTGTGCTACTCCGATCGCTGCTTGGAGATTCGTCATTCTATAATTGAAACCAATTTGGTAGTGTAGATATCTTTTTTCTTTGCTATGAGCAAGATCCCTGAGCAGGTTTAGCTTTTCTGCAGTTTCACTGTTTTTAGTTACCGTCATTCCTCCCTCTCCTGTCGTTATGATTTTGTTTGTGTAAAAACTAAAACATCCAATGTCACCCAAACATCCAACAATCCTGCCTTTGTACTCGGCTCCATGGGCTTCAGCAGCGTCCTCTACAACAAACAAGTTGTGCTTTTTGGCGAGACTCAAGAGCGGATCCATGTCCACTGGATGACCATATATGTGAACTGGCAGTATTGCTCTAGTTCTATCAGTTATTTTTTCTTCAATTGCAGCAACATCAATGTTCCACGTGTTTGGTTCTGAATCAACAAAAACAGGAGTCGCACCCGCAAAAATTACAGGATTGGCCGTCGCAATCATGGTGAGTGTGGGCAAAATTACCTCGTCGCCTTTTCCCACTCCCAAAGCCACCAACGCTAAGTGCAAGGCAGTTGTCCCGCTCGAAGTGGCAATTCCGTATTCCGCATTGCAGAATCTGCTGAATCTTTTTTCAAATTCAGTCACATAATTTCCTTTTGACGATATCCAGTTTGATCTAATACAATTTGATAGGTATTCAATTTCGCGCCCTCCAGTTAAAGTTGGCTCGCATATTGGTATTCGAATTCTTTCCAGTTTATTATCACCTTATTTTTTTAAATTGCACTATCCATTTTCACTACTTATGACAAATCGATTGACGTTCATCAGTTTGTTCAGCTCTATGTTTATGGACTCATCTTTTCGATCGCAAACTCTGCAATTCATTTCTTTGACGGGCATAGCTAACAATTGGCTCCTTTTTTCAGAATTCCATATATTCAAAAATCGGTCTTTTCTTACGTTTCCGAGGATCAAGTTCGCATAGTTTCTGAGAGCAACTTGCGGACATGGAAAGACGTTACCTGCTTTGTCGATTGTGGCGTTGAATCGCTGGGACCAACAGGAATGGAAACTTTCGTTGTGCTTTGACTGCCGGAAATTCAATATTATGATTTTGTCGTTTTCATATTTTTTAAGCATGTCAAAGGTTTCAGGGATAAACTCGCTCTTTAGATAGTTTTGAGGTTCCGCCGCGTTAGGTACTTGTGGGATTGAGAAACGTATGACATCAGCATGGTCTCCAAAAGTACTGATGAATTCTTTGATCTGCTCTTCAGAAGAGTTGTCAGCAAACAATAAATAGGCAAGTTTAATTTTGAGAGACGATTTTCTTTTTACCTTTTCTTGGTGAAGTCGAATAATGTTTTCCCTTACCATATTGAATACGTTACTGTTTGGGGATAGCCCATGCAGGTTATTGTAAGTACTGGCGTTTGCAGAATCGACGCTTATCGTGATGCAATCTGGTGAGTCAGACTCCGAATTTAGAAGCTTAATTATTTGTGCATTTAAGAAGTATCCTTTTGTGTGAATACCGTAACTAAATTTCTTTCTTTTGACAATATCTAGCAAGCCGCAAAAATCAGGATAACTTAAAGGATCACTTCGAATCCCGGAGATTTCAACAAATAATCTATACCCCTCCAGTTCATCGAACAACTGGCCATAGTCTGTCGTGTCCATCGAGCCGTCACATAATACTTGCTGTTTACCATAGCAATAAGGGCAATCAAAAGGTCCACAATGTGAACCAGGATGAAGTTCCAATTGAAGAGGGAACCCATTATTCTGCAATAGACGTTCCATCAGACTTCCAACATAGTTATACCGAAACGTCACAAAACCACCCTCCTTTCCAAAAAATCAACAATTTTTTTTCTGTTAATATTCCAAACGCCAAGTCTGCGATTCAGCCATTTTAAATGAAAGAACACTAACCAGTGCGTACCATACAAATGCACAGGAATGACCGCTTTCGTTTTCGCACATACAGCTTTGCTTAACATCTCAGAGTCGAGCGTATAATTCTCTAAATTGATGTCCGAAAAGACAGGCAAATTATTGGCGTGAATGATCGCATTGGCAGTGGCAATGAACGAAGCTGGCGAAGTCACTACACGACGATTTGGACCAATATCCGTAGCCAACTGAGCAATATGCAACACGTCTGTTCCAGAATTAGTGGACACTGCATAGTCGGTTCCACAGTACTTAGCAAATTCTTCCTCGAATTTCCGAACACTCTCGCCCAAAACAAACCGCTCATTTCGAAGAGCTTCGACTGCTGCCTCTTCCATCTCTCTATCAAACACAGGCTTCGCTAAGGGAATTTTCAACAAAGGAACTAAGAGCGTCCCTGCTACCCCCTTCAAACTAGCGACACCGCCTGCAAACCAGAATGTATTCCAATGCTCATTTCATTTCACCAACACTTAAACAAACATGGAATTAACGCGAACCAAATTCTAGAACAATCTCTACAAAAAATCATGAAAACCCTGTAAACAACCATTTAAGATGTGCTTGGAATGGCAGTCTGCGTCAAATTAAGGTGAAGACCGACAAAGCGATTGTTAAATTGAATAGAATTGTTTTGGACATTGTATATCCAGAGCTCCAAGAAAAGCTGATAAGTGAACTCGGTGCTGTTCACGTCCCAGGCAGCAGGTTTGTCCACACCAAACGCGAGGCCGTTTACCGTTAGCGTTTTTATCATGGATTGATTGCCCAAAACGTAAGCATCAGTCACCGAAAAAGTCAATGGGCTTTCCCATGTCCCGCCGTCTTGGACAAAAAACCGATATTCATACAACAGCGCAAGAGGGCTGGGTGTTGCACTGGTGCTGTCGGGCAACTGATCGGTTTGATTCCCAAACTTCACGTATAACACGTAATAGGCTGAAGAGCCCAAATGATTACCCACGCCTACGTAGACCGAATAGTTTAGACCCGTCATAACGTTGGACGGATAGTTCTCAGCCATTTGCCCTGGACCTAAGAGATAAAGCTCGGAAAATTGCTCTCCACCTGGAAGACGAATAACAGAAACTAAAGCAGGAGTCGCAATGAGCAAGATGCCAATTAAGCCTACAGCGACGAAAATAAGTTTGTAATCATTTAGCTTCATTGACTGGTTACCTCGGGTTTTGTTTCAGATAAACTGTTAATGTATCTTCGCTTAAACTGACACCAAACCAAAAACAAGACCAAAACGAACTCAATAGCATAAATCACTGTTATAGTTGACCAAAAAAAAGTTTGAGCCAAAGTTGGAGCTGTTTCTTTCGCAGTTTGTGCCGCTGTTGTAACTTGTTGTGCAATCAGAAGAACGGCGTCGGCCTTGTTTGCGGCTGTGTTGTCATCGCCGGTTCTGTATACGTTTTCTGCTTGAGCTAAAAGGTCTTCTGCACCGTTTAATTGATTTAGCAAGCTGGTGACGTTTGCCCCAGCATGCTCAGCTGCCAAAACAGCGTTAAAAGCCTGGCCAACCGCTTGCTCCGCATCCGCTAATCTTGAAGAACCTTGACTATCACCGGAAACACAAAAACACCGATCAGAAACAAAACCTGACGCAACCAACAAAAACAAAAATGACAAAGCCCAAGTTTTAGCGCCGATTTTCATTCTCAAACCCCTCCCATCGCGGGTTGGTTCGTTTCTGCATGGAACCTGATTCAAAACAAGAACCACTAGAACCTTATCTTCAATGTTCAACCCACATCAGCGACGATTCCCGACAAACGATAACCCTAAACACATTTTTTCCTAGCTAACGCTCTGTTCAGAGTGTTTCTTGTTGTTCACGCACATACTTTCAAGCTGCAGCCTGCTCTTCTCAGTCTCGGCGGCTTCTTCGCCTATTCGCCGTACCCGCGTCAAATATTCAGTGTACATTTGAAGGAACTCCTTTCCCTTCGGAGTAATCAAATAAAAAGCACCATCAAAAGACTCGACCAAGCCGCTTTCCAATAAACTTTGAAGGTACCGTTCAACCTGGACAAAACTCAAGTTGGCCTGATACATGATCCTGGTCTTCCGCACCTTGACGGACGCAACACTAAGCATCTCACGAACAATATCCAATTTGCCCCGATTCTTGTTCTTACCATTTCCATAAGAAAACAACACAACAAACACCTCTACACTACTTTGAAAAACCAGAGAATCCAAGCAGAACAGAGAAGAAATTTCCTAAAACCCATATTGGCTTTTAACTACAGGTGGAGCCAGCCTCTACCGCACTGCTTCTGCTGCATATTCTTTTTCAACTTCCGCTCAGGCAACTCCTCGGCAAACCTTCGAGTGCGACCCTGCTTGTTCAAAACTGTCTTGGCGAATTTCGTCCACCCGCCCACTGAGGGGCAAGGACCCAAAACCCGTTCAACGTCTTGCACTCTGTGTGAGCACAGAATCTCCCTAAGGTCTAGCGCCTTAAAATCCCTGGTAGCCTTGATGACGGTGCCCCGTTCAACAGATAACAACGAGAAACTCTTGCTCGCTAAGCCCTCAGCGCGAACCTTATCGTCGATGCGACCGCTCCACAGCAACCTCCACTCCTCTCTGATATCATCCGCCAACACACGCGAAACCCCCTCCTCACGAGTTAACACTTAGTCATCCCCCCCGTGCCATCCAGAGCAGAAAAGCAACCGCGAACCCGAGGCCCGCTTCTCCTCAGACTCGGATTCAAATAGCATCTATACGTAACACTGCAAAGGTTATAAAATATGTAGAACCAAAAGTAAGGCTCTGAAGGTACTGCTCAAAGAGCATACACCTCAGATACAGCTCAAAAATACTGATTATACACGTCGATTTTCTAAAAAAATCAACCAAAAAATACAGAAGCACAAACTAATTGAAGCTCTACCAAAGGTTCTGCTTGACTTAAATACACCCTAACCAATACATCAATCCAGAACAACCTTGGACATCGAAAATTTCTTCGCCATCCTAAAAGACGGAGAATGGCACAACATACCTGAGTTAGCAAAACAAATCGAAATTCCAGCAGACAAACTCACTGAATTCTCACAGTTTCTCTCCAAACAAGGCATAATCGAATATGAAGACCAAACTCAGAGAATCAAGATTAAACCCGAATGGAAAGAACTGATCCCAGAAGAAAAGGAACCCGCAACTGAACCCAAAATCACGGTCGCCACAGTTATGATCCCGCCAGAAACAACAGTCAACATTCAATCCACGCTTATCCAAAACGCTACCAAGATTGACCTCGAGTTAACCCTAAGAATAAACGACAAAATCCAAGAGGTGGTCATAAACCTTTAGTATTCCTCGACAGCAGCAAGATCCTGCGCCTTTCTAAGAGCAGCCAAAAAAGTTCTACCCCGCTCAGAAATCTTGTACTCGGGCTTCCCATCAGAATCGTCCGCTTCTACTATGAAACCCTTTCTCACAAAATCAACAAAATACTTGTTAAAGCGATTATAATTCAAATTGGCCGTATACATTATTCTCGTCTTTTTCTGAGGAGTTAAAGTTGCCTCTAAAATATCAACAGTAATAGCTCCCCAACCACGCTTCCGCACGGAACCCTCTTCCTAAAACAAGCAAAACGCCCAAAAAGTATATAAGCCATATTTCCAAAACCGTAACATCCAAAAACTAAAAAAGATTTCACAGCTTCTATCTATGACTATGGCGAACCGCGCGCTGCCTTGTCCCGACATTAAGTGTTGAAGCAGGTGGGTGAAACGCTGGAAAAGCCGTTCACTACACAAAAGTCAGCGGGGTTTTGTTCTACTTCTTGATGATCGCGTTTAAGGCGGACTTGATGGCTCGGACTACTCGAGAACGGATGTTCTCGTCGTGGATTCTTTTTGATGTGACTCCGTCAAACTCTATTGATTTTTCTTGGTAAGTGTACGCGTTAACGTACGTAAGCTTGAACCTTGGAGCGTAAATTACGACTCTTTCGCCGACTTCAAAAACCTCGTCGACTATGCGGCTCAGGTTTTCCGGTCGGTGAACAAGCCTTTTCCGAACAAAGTCAACGTCCGCTTCCGAATCGATTTCCGTGATGCCGTGCTTCGCGATTGTCTTCTCAGGGTTCTTCTCTGAAGGCGCGGAAGGTAACGTTTCCAGGTTCGCTTCTTGCCCATCCTTGGCTAACATGAAGAAGGCTTTCTTCTCGATCACAAGCCGTTCTTCACCCTCAAGCTTTATGCTCGCAGTCGAATTCTGGTACTTCACCGGATCAAATTTCTGGTCAAGCAGGATGACCTCACGCACGTCGTTATCGATTGAAATGGTGTAAGCGCACATGCGGTAGTAATCGAGAAAGTATCTGGCGCTAATCACTATGTAGGGTTCGTAGTATTTCTCCATGGAAACTAACTGGATGAATGCGGGGTTAGGCTTCAGAATCCCAAACTTAGTGAACAACCGTCGTTTTAGCCTCTCTCCGGTCACCTTTATGACGGTCGGGTCGACCAGAGTCGAGTAAACCACGGTCTTCCTTCGGACTATTTTATCCGTGCAAACCGAGAGCACGTGCGCGCGCGCTATCGTCGCGTAAGATATAAACGTCTTTTCAGTCGTGGCTTCGTTCATCATAATGGAACTCTCAATGTAAAGGTTGACCTTTATTATTGTGGAAAACGCGTTTAATAATAATTATGAATCCAAAAAATGAATGATAAATAACGGTGCCGCCCTGTTTGCGCGCTGCCTTGTCCCGATGTTACGTGATGAAGAATGTGGGTGAGACTGAATACAGGTTTGGTTTTGTGCGTCAAAGTTTCAGTCTGTCTAGCTCTTTGATTCTTTCAGTTATTGAAGGATGCGTTTCGGAAGGCTCATTGACGTCATAGTTCTTGCTTTTGGCCAGCTTTGTCAGAGCAGATTTCATGTACTCTCGCCCTACAAATTTTGCCGCTATTCTATCTGCTCTAAATTCAAGATACCAGTTTATCGGAACATACCCTAACTGGCGATATCTCCCGCGCAATCCTCCCTCTTTTTCTTTTGGCTAAAGAAAACTCGGTTTTTCACATCCATTTCATTTTTGATTCTCGGATAGCTTTGATGCTGGAGGCATTTGTTTGACTCGCGTGAGGGTAAAATATTCATTCTTTTTTATTATTTATACATGCAGCTACGCCAGTCTCGTTAGGGGTTTCCTCTTCCAACTCTTCTCAACAGTACGTTGGCTATCAAAGCCACAGCCAAATCGGCTAAAATCCAAACTATAAACGAAATAACTCCTAAGAGAGCCAAAACAGTGAACAGCAGCAGAAGAGCTATTGCAATTATGCCGATTGTTCTCTTTCTTCGGCGTAATTTATCAGGGGTCAAATTAGTTGCAGCAGGCATATCCGTCACTCTTAACTCAATATCAAAGGTCTTAAAGTATTAATCTTTAATATATTCTGGATAATTGCTTTGTTATTTGTCGATCTATACGCAATTCACTGTGTTCAAAGAGGAAGAATTTGTCTGCAAACTTGCAAAACTATTCAGAAAACGCAAAGTACCCCTTCTCAAAATAGGCGAGGTTTGTACATGGCGTGGGGTGGGACTTGAGCCCTCACCACAGTGGAGATATCACCCGCAATTCCCAATTTTTTCTCTTGGTATTTTCACCATTTTATTAAGGTAAAGGCAAAAGCTCGTACTTTTGAGGAAAATCCGTAACGTTAAATTGAAATATATTTGGCGATGCTTACCCCAAAAGAGCCTCTTTATTAAATGACAAAACGAGCCAAAAAAGAAACAAAAGAGCTTTTATTTGGGGGCTTTAAAACTGTGTTGTGCAAATGAAGGTTTTTGTATCTCTTCAAACACTAAGGATAGGTTGAATTCCGCGGAGAGAAACTGATGGATCCACCCAAGATTGAGGATGCTGCCACTCTGATTAAAGTGCTGCGCGAAATGGGGATGAGCTATCAGGAAACCGTAAGCTTGTTGAGCAAGTCCCTGAATGAAGCAAAGGGAGCGAAGAAGCTGATGAGAGGAGAAAACAAAGGAGCTGTTTCACCGCTAATAAAGTTAGGATTAACCGTTTTTTTGGTTCCAGTGCCAGTTATTAGCGAGAGTCTTGGAATCATATTGATGTCCGCTGGAGTGTTTCAATCCAAGGTTAAAGGACCGCCGATTCAAATCGAGGACGTGTACGAAACGTGCCAACAAATTACTGAAGAATTGAAAAAAACGAAACTCTAGTTTGACTTGGAATCTCAAACTCCAAAGTTGCCAAATCGAACCAAACCCAGACCCCAGATCTCTTTTATTGTGTGTCCCCTTGTTCCAGCCCGGGTTGCGAAAGCGAAAAAAGAAATCCATGAGCTAATAGAAAATCGATAACATCCTTAACAACTTCAAGAAGTTTAACGTAAAGATACTATCCGCTCACATCGCAGTTCGTAGGCACCCTGTGTTTTCAAAGGACAATATGTTGGGAAACGACAAAGAGCCTTGTATGATTTCATAATCTTTTGCATCAAGATTCGGGCAACGTTTTGCAGCTAGGATTTTTGAGAAATCTTTTAAGCATTCCCGACTAATTATTTCGTCGTGTTTCAAAATGGTAGACCTTGTCTCGTTAGCCTTGATCACGAGCGCTCTTATTATTGTGATAGGTTTCTTGGGCAACTACCTCTTTGCAAAGAAAGGCATTCCTGACATGCTGTTTCTCATAGTCTTAGGAATGATTGTCGGGCCACTACTGCATATATTTGACACCAGTGCAATTCAGGGATTTGCTCCTTACATTTCAGCATTGGCACTTGTTTTCATCTTATTCGATGGCGGCATGGGCATAGGTATTAAACAGGTTCTTTCTCACAGCCCAAGGGCAGCGTTGCTTGCTCTGTTGGGTTTCCTTTTCAGTGTTTTAGTGGTTGCGCTTTTCATGGTTTTACTTTTTGGCATGCCTCTTTCTTACGGTCTACTCTTCGGAAGCATTTATGGAGGAAGCAGTTCAATAGTGGTAATCTCCTTGGCTGCCAAAATCAAAATAAGCGAAAAGGGCTCAACCACATTAGTGCTCGAATCGGCAGCAACGGACATTCTATGCATTGTAGTTTCTCTCGCCTTAATCGGAGTCATAATGACAGGCCAGGCTGATTACATGTCAATCGGCGCCGGAATTGCAGGAAAATTTCTAATTGGTGCAGGAATTGGCACAGCCCTTGGAATCCTGGGACTCTTTCTCTTGAGGCGAATTTCTTATTTGCCTTTTTCTTACATGTTGACATTAGCCATTGCTCTTTTCGCCTACGCAATTTCAGAGACCCTCGGAGGCAGCGGTGCACTAAGCGCACTTCTTTTTGGTCTAATGTTAGGTAACGAAACTGCAATTTTCAAATTCCTCCGGAGAAAAACAACAACTAACTTGGCGGTAGATGATGGATTAAAGCGTTTTGAATCGGAAATTGCATTTTTTATAAGAACTTTCTTTTTCGTGTTCCTCGGAATAATCGCAACCATATCTAATGTGAATTTCATCTTTTTTGGAATTGCCCTATCGTTTCTTTTACTCTTTGTTAGGTACGGTGCAGTATATCTGACGACCTTAAGGAGTGAACTCAAAAATGAAAGACCTATTTTGACCTTTGTGCTTACACGTGGCTTAGCAGCTGCCGTTCTGGCGACTTTGCCCGCACAATATGGCTTGTCCTATGCGTCTCTTTTCATTAACTTTGCTGTAGTAATTATCATGTCCACGGCAGTCATAGCAACAATCGGCGTTATCTTCCTTTCAAGGAAGAATAGAAAGGAAAAATAGGGAAAACAAAAAAACTTTTTCCCGGCAAAATCTAACAAAAAAATATTTCACTTTGGTGGCTGGATGAACTTTTTTAGCTCCGTGATTGGTTTGTTGAGGTTTACTACGTCAGCTACAACCGCTACGGCTTCTATTGAAAGTAAAATATCTACACGTCCCATGAATGGTTTCTTGTAGCCCAGAATCTCGATTGCCTCGTCAGATAATTCTATCTGCAAACTGGTCACCTTCCAGCTTATTGGGTCTATTTCAACGTCAAAGACTGTTCCCGCTATCTTAGCTCCAGCTCCGACAACTTTTTTACCATTCAACTCTGAAGGGCGCATAGCTGTTATGTATCTCTTTTTTTCAATTTAAATATTTCCTGAATTCAGTTTTTCAGGAAAAAAGGTTTAAAGGTGTTAGAGCTTTTTAGGTTGTGCATGAGTTATGTGGTATGAGCCAGTCGAAACTGAGTGCTTGTAACGGCTTAATTACATGAGTGATGTTTGATGGGAAATACTGTAGAGGAAAACAGTGAAAACTTGAAGATGTGCGCTTGCCCTGAGTGCCCAAGCTATAAAAACTCGCCTTTGAGCAGCGCCCTTTACTGTTCTAGGGGAAAATCCGAAGAAACAGTTCTCGAATCAGGTTGCTTGTGTAGTTTTTGTCCTGTAGCCTCCAAATACGGATTGAAACTAGAATACTACTGTGTAAGAGGAAAATCGTCGGACATACCCTAAGGTTGAAGGCTTTTCCTCAATAGTTTGGAAACATTAAAAAGCGGCGGTGTTATGAACTTTGGCTATTCTGTTAATAGAAAATCTATTCGCCTAGTACAACAGAAGGCTTGTTAGTGGAATCCGAACAGTCAAAAAACCCGTCTGAAGAAGAAACTCCATTTTCAATATACGTTAAGACTGGACTATCTTCAGAAGAAGTAGCGAAAAAGCTTCAACAGTATGGTACTAACGAAATTCCTGAAAAGAAAGTTAGTCCTTTTCGCAAGTTTATGGGCTATTTCTGGGGACCTATTCCCTGGATGATAGAAATTGCCTCAGTGCTATCTATAATCATACAGCACTATGATGATTTTGCGATTATTTTCACGTTGCTATTTGTGAACGCAGTAGTAGGATTTTGGCAAGAACGGAAAGCAGACAACGCCATAGAATTGTTAAAAAAGCGACTTGCCCCTAAAGCCCGAGTGCTAAGAGACGGGACATGGCATGAGATACCCTCAAAGGAACTCGTTCCGGGAGACATCGTACGAGTCCGCTTGGGCGACATTATTCCTGCTGATGTTAAACTTATGAAAGGCGCCTACTTGCTCGCGGACGAATCCGCGTTAACCGGTGAATCCCTGCCCGTAGAGAAACACGTTTCCGATGTTGCTTATGCAGGAGCTATCGTCAGGCAAGGTGAAATGGACGCTTATGTCGTGGCAACAGGAATAAGCAGTTTCTTTGGCAAAACCGCCAAACTGGTGGCGGAAGCCAGAACAGTAAGCCACTTCCAAAAAGCAGTCATAAGAATAGGAAACTACTTGATCATCCTCGCGGCAATAATGGTTTCTGCCGTTGTCATTGCAGCTCTCCTTCGACATGCCAACCCATTAGCTATTCTGCAGTTTGCGCTGGTTTTGGTTGTAGCTTCAATACCTGTAGCGTTGCCAGCCGTTTTGACAGTCACTATGGCTGTTGGGGCAATCGTCCTCGCCAAAAAAGAAGCTATCGTGAGCAAGCTGGTTTCAATTGAAGAAATGGCTGGAGTTGATGTATTATGCTCGGACAAGACAGGCACGATAACGAAGAATGAACTTACTATTGCAGAAGCGCAAGCCTTGGGCAAATTCGAAATTGACGACGCTCTCTTGTATGGAACATTGGCTTCCAGGGAAGAAAATCATGATCCCATTGATGATGCCGTCATCGCCAAAGCCAGGTCGGTCAGTGCACTTGCCGATGTTCTTGGTCGATACAGCGTGGTTGATTTTAAGCCCTTTGACCCTGTTTCGAAGAGGACTGAAGCCACGGTGGAGAGCCGTGATGGTGGGCGCTTCAAAGTGTCCAAGGGTGCACCGCAAGTTGTTTTGTCTCTTGTTTCCAACAAGACAGAAATCGAAGATAGAGTTAACGAAATTGTAAGCACTTTTGCAAGCAAAGGGCATCGAGCACTAGGAGTAATTAAGGGAGACGAAGAGGGCAACTGGCAATTTGTTGGTCTTCTTGCAATTTACGACCCACCCCGCGAAGACTCTGCTGAGACAATAAAAACAGCCCAGAAGATGGGCATAAACGTCAAGATGGTCACTGGCGACCATATTGCTATAGCTAAGCAGATTGCTCAAGAAGTTAATCTGGGCACAAACATAATACCAGCTTCTTCTTTCATGGATAAACTCGACAGCGAAACAATAGGCCTTATTGAAAACGCTGATGGTTTCGCCCAAGTTTTTCCTGAGCATAAGTACCGCATTGTTCAGTTGCTCCAAGAAAAAGGACACATTGTCGGCATGACAGGCGATGGAGTTAACGATGCTCCTGCCTTAAAGAAGGCAGATGCAGGGATTGCTGTTGCGGGAGCAACTGACGCGGCTAAATCCGCAGCAGACGTGGTGCTAACGAAGCCGGGGCTTTCTGTCATCATCGACGCGATAAAAGAGAGCCGCAAGATTTTCGAACGCATGACCAATTACGCCGTCTACCGCATCGCCGAGACTACTAGAGTGTTAATTTTCTTGTCGCTTGCAATTCTTGCCTTCAACTTCTATCCCTTGACGGCAGTTATGATAGTCATTCTTGCTTTGCTTAATGACATGCCTATCATGACAATTGCATACGATAACGTGAGGGTGCAAGAGAAACCCGTTCGCTGGAACATGCGTGGAGTATTGATCGTGGCTTCTCTGCTTGGAGCAACGGGCGTTGTCTCTAGCTTCGGGCTCTTCATAATTGGGTTAAACGTGTTCCATTTAAGCTTTAGCACGCTGCAGACGCTGATTTTCCTTAAAATGGCCGTTGCTGGGCACCTCACGATTTATCTTGCGCGCACGGGAGTGAATCACTTCTGGAAACGTCCACTTCCAGCCAGCATTCTCTTTGTAACCACTGAGGTGACTCAAGTTATTGGTACGTTGTTTGCTGTCTACGGTGTATTTATGAATCCGATTGGGTGGGGATTCGCCGCCTTTGTATGGGGTTATGCATTGCTTAGTTTCCTGATAACCGACCAGCTAAAGATTCACTTCTTCAGATTAATGGGGCACGAAGAAGCTTTGTCTAACAGACAACAACCTTACGTTGCTTCATCTACATTTTCTCATATCACATTATCCTTTTTCAAAAAATTAAAAAAGCCTTCCAGCCCTAAAAATGAAGACCGCTAAATGGTCTGTCTGTAGAAGGAGCAAAATAAGAATTTAGCACCATTTTTGACAATTGACAATTTTGGAAGCAGTCATTTGCGCGCATCTTTCTGTTCAGAAGTTTGACTCGCTGTTCTCTTCGACGCTTCCTGAAAGTTTAACCTCTTCCAGTTTTGACCTTATCTCTATGTTGTAGACTCGCCAGATGTCTTCTCGAGTGATTATGCCTATCAGCTTCGTGCTGTCCTCTGGCTCAACAACTGGCAGGCGTCCGATTTGGTTACTCGTCATCTTGTCAAAAGCTGTATAAAGACTTTCATCAGGAATCGTTGTCACCAGCTCTTTCGTCATTACGGAGCTTACCATGGTCGTAGCTCTATGGTCTGGATGGAGCTGAAGAACATCTGTAAGTGTGACCATACCCACAAGTCTGCCGTTGTCATCCAAGACCGGTATACCTTTTATTCCGTTCTTTGCCATTATCTCAGCGACCTCTGAAAGTGGTGAGTTGGGAGTAGTTGTGATGACCTTTTTGGTCATTGCGTCTTTGACGAAGAGCTTCTGCAGCAGAGGAACGGAATATTCACTTCTGTGGGCTGGCGAATCAGCCCTTGATTGAACCTGGCTTCTATAGATCGTATACTTTCCTGTGATCACATATGCAATGGCAGTGGCTACCATTGAGGGAACCAGCAGAGCAAACCCTCCAGTCATTTCACTAACCATAAGTATGACGGCAATAGGCACTTTGCCTACGCCTCCGAAAAATGCCATCATCCCCACGATAACAAATGCGGCAATGACAGGACCGAAATTTGGCAAAAGCCCATCTAGAAATATCCAGAGTGCTGCTCCTAGCAAGCCGCCTATCACCAGAGCTGGTGCGAAGACTCCTCCGCTTCCTCCTGATCCTACAGTAAGAGAAGTGGCAACTATTTTGGCTACGATGATTATTGGAATCAAAATTATGGGGAGTAAGACAAAGTTGCCCGTCATCGCTATCTGAAGCCAGCCATACCCCATGCCGAGCACTTGCGGTAGAAACATTCCAATAATACCCACTAAAAATCCTCCCAGAGCCGGCTTCAAGAAACGTGGCATTCCTAGACGCTGAAAAAAAGCCCGTGTGCCGTAGAACCCTTTGACGTACACAATGCCCACTAAACCGCAGACTATACCCAAAACAACGTAAAAGGGCAGATCAAGTGGGTCATTGAAAGCACCTAGATTCATGTAGCCAAATATAGGCGTCCACCCAGCATATGACGCGAAAATACTATATCCCACAGTTGAAGCTATGAAAGCTGGCAGCAACGTTTCCACCTCAAAGTCTCCCATGTAAAGAATCTCAGCGCTCAGTATGGCCCCTCCAAACGGCGCCTTGAAGATAGAGCCAATTCCTGAACCTATACCGACCGCAACTGCGATTCTTCTGTCGTGTAAACTGAGATGAAGTCTTCTGCCCAGGAAGGAACCGAAGCCTGCCCCTATCTGCGCTGTCGGACCCTCTCTGCCTGCACTTCCTCCAGAGCCGATCGTTAATGCTGAGGCCACAAGCTTAACCAAAGGTATTCTGGATCGAATCTCACCCTTTTTATTGTGAAAAGCATCTATTGCTGCGTCAGTTCCATGGCCCTCGGCTTCTGGCGCCAAGCCATAGACGAGTATACCACTGCAAAGTCCTCCAACAGTAGTTACCAACGGAATCAAGTAAAGACGGGATGAGAGTAATCCCAAGCTTCCGCCTTCTCCGACTGGTGAAGGCGCAAAAAAACCAGCAACATCGCCGAGCAGAACCGTGCTTACAAGTCTAATTGCTTCATAGAAAACAATACTTCCTAATCCGCAGATCGTACCTATCAAAATAGCGATTGGAACCCATTTTCTAAGATAACCAAACTCGCGAGAAGCACTGGGTGACTTCACTTGTTCTTATCCTTCTCGAATATTCTCGCACAGTGAGGTTCGCGCGCGCGTAAAGAAACGGAATGCTTTGTTCGTGGAAACGGATCTCAGAATTTGCGAGGCTGATCCTCTGTTTGCTGTCTTACGAACTACTTTTTTAGTAGACATTAAACTTCTCCCTCTGTATTCAACTTCATTTTTATCGTGTACATATTTGTTTTCTTTCAGAGATGGGTAAAGTACCAAGGTAACTGGGTCAAGTCTTTTGTTCTGGCCTGTAAGGTTTCTTGAAGCTTTGGTGTGATCAGTACAGATTCTCCTCGCTGAAGGTGTTGCAATATGTCTTGAACGTAGAGCCTTTTAACCTCAACACTATGGATAATTTGTGAATGGTTCGCATTCAGATACTGCAACTTGTAGCCTAGCACCGGTTTTGAACTGGTCATCAGTTTTGGCTTGCCGTCCTGTTCTTCTTGCATTGCTATGAGCATTTTCTTCACACAATTCGCTCAAAGCAGAATTAATTTTCTCTCTCTTTAAGATGTGACAGTCAGACTGTAATCTTACAATTCTTGAACGATTTGCCTTGTTGAATTAACAGATGTCGTAAATCCTTATAGAAAAATCTGCAAGAAAACTCCTGACTTCATTTAGTCAGGGAGAATGACAAAATAATGCGCCTTTGAAACTATTAACTTTAGTTTTGCGCTCGCAAGAATGGCGCTGCTATACTTAGCGTTTTTCCTTAATGCTGTATCCCCTTTTTTGAGTCCATATCCTAACATAATCCAGGACAAGCCACAGATCCTCAATCGACTTTGCGTAGTTCCACTTTCCTTTTTCTTCAAGAATCCTCTCCAACTGTTCAACGTCTTTGAGGCTTGACTCCCTTAAATGTAAATCATATTTTGGAGAAAAAACGTCATATGTTACCTCGAGAGCGGCCTCGTCCACTAAGAATCTGGCAGTTAGAAAGCCGTAAGGATCTACCAGCCAGAACTCTGAATCGGAAATTTTTCGCAGGTTCATCCTGATTTTTTGGTCTTTCAAGAAATCAGCCAAATTTTTATCAAGAACCTTCCCCATTTTATCATCATTCTCAACCGGCGATTTCGATGAAACAGCATGATCTTTTTGCATTAACATTACATCACCTTTTCATACACAGTCAATTAAAGGAACGAGAACGCTTTTCTCTCCTTTTAACGCATGACAGTCAGATTGTCGCCTTACAGTATTTGAAGTGACCTTGTGTTTTTTTCCAAAGTTGCCCTCCCTAACTACAACGAGTATTTTTGGCAAGATATCAGTTGCCCCATTAAGAATGATTTTTGCACATGCCATATTTTTAAAAGTAACATTGACAATCTTTAGTCCTGTGGTAAGGTGACAGAATGACAATTAAGCCGATTTCTGATAAGCTACTCAACGAATTAACCTCTTTTGGTTTAACTGGAAACGAAGCCAAGGTGTATCTATCACTTCTTCAACTCAGTAAGGCAAGTGCGGCCGAAATTGCAAAACTAGCCAATATTCCTAGACAAGAAGTCTACAGAGTCTTGCCACGGGTTGAAAAAATAGGCCTCGTCGAAGTAATCATTGATAAACCCACCAAATATCTTGCGATTAGTCCCCACGATGTTTTGAAACAGCTTATCGGACTTCAAAAAGAAACTCTCGAGAGGCACCTTTCCGATCTCCGGCGAAAGAAGACGGAGTTAGAGGATGAGTTGAAAGAAGTAGAAGACAGGTCAGCTGGCTTAGTCAGACCAGAGCCAATTCGATTCATGTTAATTTCCGGTCAAAATTTAATCAACGAGAGAATCAGGGAAATGTTGCAAAAAGCCACAAATGAGGTTCTTTGGATAGCTCCTAAGGCCGAGATTAAACGTGGCATAGCAGTTGATAGGGATAGATTGCTTAACAACTGTACCAAAAGAAATGTGAAAGTGCGAATAGTCACGGAGATCGATGAAACAAACGTTGATAAGGTGGAAAAACTGAGCAAGTTTTGCGAGATAAAGCACTCTCTCGGAGTCACCTCCGTGGCAACGATTGTTGATCACAAAGAGCTAATCATCGGCTCAGCAATATATCCAGTTGAAAACTCTGTCGGCAGTGAACTAATGCACGAACTATGGACCAATGATTCCAGCCACATAAACCTAATGAGGGATTTTTTTGAGAAAGTCTGGAACATTTCTGTGCCTGCGGTCATAGGGATAGACGCAATAAGAAGCGGACGAATAGTGGAAAGCTTTTCCGTCATTCAGGGAGAGGAAAAGGTGAAGGCAAAACTGATCGAAGTTGCTTCTGCTGCCAAATCAAAGTTGTTTATAGTTTCTTATGTAAATAATGAGAGTATTGAGTTGATGATTCCGTTACTTGAAGACTTGAGAAAAAGAAGTGTTTCGATAAGATGGGTAACGGTAGTCGATCAAAGGAACAATGAAGTCGTGCAAAATTTTAGCGGAAGAGTTAGTCTACGGGTGCTCAAAGATAGACCTGTAAGTTTCGTTGTAACTGAGTCGGAATGCATGTTTTCGTCTAGTCCTTTAATTCAGATTCCACGTGAAGCTATTTGGTCTCTTGAACAGGGCATTGTCACCCTGTTCTGGGCGTTGGCCGAAGAAACGTGGAATAAACTCTCTGAAAACGTAATCATCTATAGTAAAGAGACGAAATAGCGATTTTACTTAGGTGATTGAATTTCGTTGGGATCTTCAACCCGCTTGATGAGAGGGTTCGACTGTAAGATAAGAGTGTGACTGACAATATCTTAAAAGAGCGCAGCACCCAAACTGGATGTTGAGGTTTTAAATTTGGTATCGGAAAAAGTAATGCGTTTTCAAGGAAAAAACAAGGACCTAAATCAACTATCACAGCAGATTGTTCAGCAACTGTCAACTGAAGGCTACAAAACACAGTCAGCCAATGCACCTTTGGGAATAGTTATACAAGCGAAAAAAGCCGGGATTTTACGGGACATCATCACTGCGGACAGGGCGTTTAGCATCCTAGTAACCGGGCAGCCGAATGATTTCTCAATCCACATAGGCGTAGGCAAATGGATCCAGAACCTAGCAGTAGCAGCAGTCGAAGCTATCTTGCTGTCTTGGCTGTTTCTCGCTGTTGACGTGCCCGAAATGCTGTGGACTCAGCACGTAGAAAGAGGAATCGCCAAAGAAATAACGCAAATCGTAGGTTAAACCAGAAAGAGTTCCTTTTCCTCTCCTCTCCCTTTTTTGTACCAAAATTAACCCAAGCTAAATTTACACTTTGTCTCCCTTACGATTACGCGCGCGCAGCGACATATCTTTTATTGAGAAAACTATAGAAATATGCTTGCAAATTAAGGATAGGAAGGATCAACATGGCCCACGTTATATACTCATTAGAAAGACTCGCTGTTTACTTAATATTCATAGTAATCTTAAGCATAGGTACCCTCTACGTTTTTGACCTGTTTGTTGCTGCACCAATAAGCCTACCCATGTTATTAATACAAGCCATAAGAATAATCATCATCTTAGGTTTTTGGTTAACAGCAATAATGCTTTTACGACGCATTAAACCACTCATGACGCCGAAAATAGGAATCCAAGCAGCAACAATACTACAGTTCGCAATGCTTGCAATAGCAATATTAGTCATGACCTTCGGACTCCTAAACTCTTTGGGCGTCTCTCCAACGGCGCTTTTGACTAGTGCAGGAATAATCTCAATCACCGCTGGACTTGTAATATCCACATTTGTCGGCAGCCTCTTATCAGGCGCATTAGTTTTCACCACTTACCAGTTCAAAGTAGGCGACGACGTTATGGTTAACAACATTCCCGGACGAGTTACAGACATGACCGCGCTTGTCATGAGGATAAGAACTGATGTAGGTCAAATTAGCATTCCAAACAGTGCAATTGCTTCAGGCGGAGTAATCATAACTGCCGTCCACAAGTTTGAGGGAAAACAAGAAAGCAGAATACCCTACACTAAAGGAGATAGAGTAATTACCTCATTCATGAATGAGCAGGGCATAATCAAAGAATTAACACCATTACACACGGTTGTCCTTTTGGATTCTGGAAAAGAAATAACCTTCCTTAACAACAGCGTCCTATCGGGCGCAGTACCCATAGCAAAAATAACACAAGCATCAAGTCAAACGGAAAGAAAAACGGCGCAGTCTTAATTAGCAAGCGCAAGAAAAGACTTCCAAAACTGGTGATTAAAAATGACCATTGCTCCACTTGCAAGCACAATAGTCGCTGTTGGCTTGATTCCAGTGGCTTTTCTGTTTGCCACGCCTTCTTAAGCGGCAGACGAAAAAACCGTTTCCACCCTGTCACAGGCGTACTTGCGATTTCATGGGACCTTACCATGTCTATCGGTTACATGCTGTACCGCTCTTTCGGCGGAGCAGTTGAAGGCGCTACTCTACAGTTAACTCCAACTTTGGATGTGTATTTCGGAGTCCACGGAGCAATTGCGATTTTAGTAATGTCTCTAGAAGTTGCCGTTCTCGCTATCGGCTTGTCACAGCTAAAGCAGAAAGCACCCAACAGATGGCATGGAAAACTAGCGAAGATTCTCTTCTTTGTCTGGTGGTTTGCTTTCCTCACAGGAGAAATATTCTACATAATAATGTACGTGTTATAAGAGTGAAGTGAATTACTCGCCAACATTCAACCCTTGAACCTTCACTTGCTTCCAGTAACGGCTAAATACTGCAAAGCCTAATTCCGTTGATGATTTAAGAGTGGGGAAAAAGAACAAATGGAAAACTTCTCAGACCTAATCGTAAAGCTAATCGAAGCAACTAGCAAACATGAACAGTACCGAGACAAAGAATGCATAAACATGATTGCAAGCGAGGGACTCAAATCGTCAGCAGTCAACCAAATGCTCAGCCTCTCGCACGACCTCGAATGCAGATACGCCGAAGGCGAAAACGACCTAGAAGGGCACGTGAAAAAACGGTACTATCAAGGACAAAAATACATGTCCCAAATCGAAGACTACGCAACAGACATAATGAAAAGCCTCTTCAAAACTGACTGGGCAGACGTCCGTCTAGTTTCAGGCACCCACGCGAACCTAGCCACATTTAAAGGCTTATCATTAGCCTCAAAAAACAACAAAATGGTCGTCACTCCACTAAGCTGCGGCGCACACATTTCACACGATTACGCTGGCCTAGCAGGCAACATCTTAGGATTGGACAACATAAACCACGTTTACGACATAGACGAATTCAACATAGACCCAGACAAGTCAGCCTACGTCATACGCGCCGCCAAACCAGGCATAGTCACATTCGGCGGCAGCCTCTTCCTATTCCCGCACCCAGTTAAAGAGTTAAGAGCTGTTTGTGAAGAAGTAGGCGCATACGTAGCCTACGACGCATCCCACGTTTTAGGCTTAATCGCAGGCGGCGAATTCCAAGACCCCTTGCGAGAAGGCGCAGACTTTATCACCTCTTCAACTCACAAAACTTTCCCAGGCCCGCAAGGCGGCGTCATCATGGGCAGCCCAACCAATCCAGCATTAGAAAAAGCGGTGAAAAAAATTCAGTTCGCCATATTTCCACTTAGCGCTTCAAACACCCATTTGGGCAGGTTACCAGCGCTTAGCATAGCCGCGTTAGAGATGAAGCTTTTCGGCGCTAAACTAGCAAGGCAAACAGTAAAGAACGCGCAGACAGCTGGACAGCACTTGTATGAGAACGGCGTTAAAGTTCTCGCTGAGAAAAAAGGTTTCACTCAATCTCATCAAATTGCGGTTGATATTCGCAGCTTTGGCGGCGGCAAAAAGATTGCTCAAGACCTCGAAGATGCAAACATAATCCTCAACAAGAACCTCTTGCCCTATGATGACCAAAGCAGCAAAGATGATCCCTCAGGATTAAGAATCGGCTTCCAAGACGTAACCAGACGCGGCTTCAAAGAAGGCGACATCAAACACTTATGTAACCTAATGCTCGACGTGATAAAGGGCAAACGTAAACCCGCTCAGGTTAAGGAAGACGTGTTATCGTTAAAGAAAGAGTTTAACCAAGTGAAATACTGCTTCCAAAACGTAGAAGAAGCTTTAAGCTATATTAAAAAGGCTTAAGCCCTCTTTTCCTTTTCACTTGCCAGAAATTCTTTAGCCAAGCCTAAACGTTAATAAACCCACATATTTCATTTGAGACTGGAAAACCATGGTAGACATTCTATACATTCTAAGCCCAATAATCGTTATAGGTTTCATAGTATTATTCATTCTACTTCCCAGATATGGGCCACATTACACCTCAAGGCTTACCTGCCCAAACTGCAGAAAACAGTTTAATTTCCATTGGGTTCCGGGAGCCACCTTAACCTCGCTACTTTATGGAAACAAACGGCGCCTTCATTGCCCCTACTGTCATAAATTATCAACCTTTAACATAGCATCCACCAGAATTAGCAAACCAATCCCAGCCCTGAAAAACAAAGCTTAACCGTGCAATAGGGCAAAATTTTCAGGTTTCTAGAAGATTTAATATTCTCGGTGCCAATCAACTTAAATCTCCAACCTCAATAACCACTGAAAGGAGTTGGCTAAAGTGAAGGTACTATTAAATGATGGTTTAGAAAAAGAAGGCTTAAAACTCTTCCAAGAAGCTGGCATAGAAACGGATACAAAAAAGAGAGACTTAAACGCTCTTGTCTCGGAAATAGGCCAGTTTGACGCGTTAATCGTGCGAAGTGCCACAAAAGTTACGCGTGAAGTCCTTGAAGCAGGCGCAAAAGGCAAACTCAAAATCATCGGAAGAGCAGGAGTAGGCTACGACAACATAGACGCTGCAGCCGCCTCAGAAAATGGCATAGTTGTAAAATCTGCCCCATACGGAAGCACCAATGCAGTGGCAGAGTTAACCATCGGTTTAATGCTAAGCATCTCAAGAAATACTCCTCAAGCGCACCATTCACTAAAAAATAGTGTGTGGAAAAAAGGGAAGTTTAAAGGAACCGAGTTGTCTTATAAAACCTTGGGCATTTTGGGCTGCGGAAGAATCGGGCAAAGACTAGGCAGAAATTGCACGCCGCGGCTTTGACATGGAAGTAATCGGTTATGACATAAAGCCATGCCTTGAATCAGGAATAAAATTCATGTCAAAAGAGGAAGTTCTCTCAAAAGCCGATTACATAAGCATTCATACAGGCGGAAAAGACCTAGTCGTCGGCGAAAAAGAATTCGCGTTAATGAAGAAAACCGCTTACCTAATTAACACTTCAAGAGGCAGCAACGTTGACGAACAAGCACTATACAAAGCATTAAAAGAAAGAAAAATCGCTGGCGCCGCATTAGACGTTTATGCGGATGAACCTAAAGCGGAAGGCGCTGAATTTAAGAGCAAACTCAAAGAGTTAGATAACGTGGTTTTCAGCAGCCACCTTGGCGCGTCAACAACTGACGCTCAAAGGGAAACTTCAATTGAGATTGCCCGCGTAGTTTCAGGTTATCTTTTAGGCGGAGACTTTGCCAATGTAGTGAACGCAGGCGAAAGCATAGAGCTGGAAGAAAAACCAGTTTACACTTTATTTATTCACCACCGTGATGTGCCAGGAGTCTTCGCCAGCATTGACACGGTGTTAGCTGACAACGACATAAACATAAGAGCCAACTATTCAAGGCAAATAGGAAACAGCGGCTTCGCCATATCAGTTTACGTGCTTCACAAAAAAGTTAGCCCAGAAATAATAAAAAAGCTCAAAGCAATCACGAACGTTTGCAACGTGAAAGTTTAAGCTAAAAACTCTCTTTCAAGCAGGCATATAAGCCAGTTTTCTTTTTTAAAGTAGCCATGCGATTAGGGGTTCTGTTCTCAGGCGGCAAAGACTCAACACTTGCTCTTCTCTTAGCCGCGGAGAAAGAAGAAGTCGTATGCCTCATCACAATACTCTCGAAAAACAAGGAAAGCTACATGTTCCATACCCCAAATATCGACATTACGGCACTCCAAGCAGAAGCCTTAGGATTGCCCCAAATAACAAAGACAACTGAAGGCGAAAAGGAAAAAGAACTCTCAGACCTAGAAGATGCAATCGCTGAGGCAGCAAGGAAATTCCAGATAGAGGGCATTGTAACGGGCGCAGTGGAATCAGTTTACCAAGCCGAACGCGTCCAACGCATATGTAATCGGCTTGGACTTTGGTGCTTTAACCCACTGTGGAAACACGACCAGAAAGCCCTTTTAGAGGAACTGCTAAAGAAACAGTTCAAAGTGATTATTTCAGGAGTTTTCGCTTACCCCCTTGACGAAAAATGGCTTGGAAAACAAATCGACACCCAGCTAATAGAAAGGCTAGTTGACCTTCAGCAAAAATACGGTTTGAGCCCCTCAGGAGAAGGGGGTGAAATTGAGACGACAGTTTTAGACGCGCCTCTGTTCAAAAAGAAAATCGACGTCCTTGATTATAGTACCGAAGCAAAGGGGAATTCTGGAGTGTTCAGGATTAAGCAAGCTCGGCTGGTTTCGAAATGATTTTAATTGTTGACATGAATTGGAAGAAGAATTCGCTGGGCTTTTACGAGTTTGTCTTACCCATAGTCACGATTGCTGAAACACTGGACAATTGCATGGTAAAACATTATCTTGAAGTAACCAATGAAGACCTAAGTCGATGTGACAGGATTATTCTTTCAGGAACAGCACTCAAGGATACAGCGACTTTAAGTCAGCCAGAAAAGTTCCCCTGGGTCAAGGGAACTGAAAAACCAGTGCTATGCATCTGTGCAGGTATGGAAACGATAGGCGTGGTTTTCGGTATGCGCTTGATTAAGTGTTTGGAAATAGGCATGACACAGATAACTACGCTAAAGGAAAATCCCCTTTTCTCTGGAGAGTTCAAGGCTTACTCACTTCATAGCTATTGCGTCGAGTCTTCAGCGGATTTTGAGGTTTGGGCAAAATCAGCAAAGTGCATCCAAATCATTAAGCATAAAATCAAGCCAATTTATGGTATGCTTTTTCATCCAGAAGTAAGAAATCCTGAATTAATCAAATGCTTCATCCAACTGAATAATAAGGATAGTCCCTGATTAGACACCACTGGAAAATTAGCCAACAGAAACTTAATTACTAAGCAAATTAAAAGCTATATTAGTTTTGTAAGTTTAATGAAGGGATTTTGAAATGATAAACAAGTTGCCAGTAGAAAAGCTCCGAAGAGAATGTGATGCTAATTTTATGCAGTGCGAATCAACCAAGAACCTTGTTCCTCTAAGCGAAATTATAGGTCAAGAAAGAGCCGTTCGAGCTTTAAATTTTGGCTTAGGCATCAAAGACCACGGTTTCAACATGTATGTTGCAGGTTACCCTGGAACAGGCAGAAAAACCGCGGTTAAAAACTTCGTAGAAGCGCAAGCTAAAGTTCAGCCAGTTCCACCCGACTGGTGTTATGTCAATAATTTTGCTAATCCGTATGAGCCAAAAGCGATTAAGTTGCCCGCTGGAAAAGGGAAAGAATTTAGAGATGATATGAAAAATTTTATTGAAAATGTTGTTCGGAATGCGCTTCCTAAAGCTTTTGAAAGTGAAGATTACGCTGCAAGAAGAGAAGCCACAATTCGAGGGTTGGAAAATCAAAGAAAACAGTTAATTGACGAATTAAGCGCAAAGGCTCAGCGGGAAGGCTTTGTAATTCAAACAACACCCATTGGCCTGCTACTTATTCCAGTGTTAGATGGCAAACCGCTCAGTGAAGAAGAAATGTTAGCATTGCCTCAAAAAATGAAGGATAAACTCCAAGAAAAAAGGGAAAAGTTGGAAACGGAATTCAGAAACACAATGAGGCAACTAATAGACATGGAGAGAAAAATTCACGAGGCATTAAAGAAACTAAACAAGGAAGTTGCCCTCTACGCCATTGGCAACCAAGTGGAAAGCCTCATCGAGAAGTACAAAGACACCCCAGAAGTAACAACCTACCTGAAAGACGTACAAAATGACATTCTGGACAATCTGCAACAGTTTATTAAAAGAGGCGAATCCCAACAGCAACTTCCATTTCAAATGCCTTGGATGAAAGAGGAACCCTTCAAGAAATACGAGGTAAACGTCGTCATTGATAACTCAGATACTAAAGGTGCACCTGTAGTTGTGGAAACCAACCCTACTTACCCTAACCTTCTTGGTAAAACAGAGAAGGAAGCTCAGTTTGGCGCTCTAACCACAGACTTCACAATGATCCGGGCAGGATCCATACACAAAGCTAACGGTGGATACTTAATTATTCCAGTTGAAGAATTACTCCGAAACCCGTTCTCGTATGATGGCTTAAAAAGAGACCTCAGAGACGGAAACTTGGTTATAGAGGAACCTGAAGAACGTTATGGTTTCCTCAGTGTTAAAACCCTTAAACCCCAGCCCATTCCTTTAACAGCCAAAGTAATCCTGATTGGAAATCCCTACATTTACCAAATGCTATTCGGATTGGATACTGATTTCAAAGAACTTTTCAAGGTAAAAGCAGAATTCGATACAGTAATGGATAGAACTGATGAAAAAGTTAAGCAGTACGCCGCTTTCGTTTGCATGCTATGCGAAAAAGAACACCTCAAACACCTCGACGGCTCAGGATTAGCTAAACTAGTAGAGTACAGCTCAAGGGTTGCAGAAGACCAATACAAGCTATCAACGCAGTTCTCCTATATTGCTGACATAATTCGCGAATCCAACTACTACGCGTCGCAGGAAAATGCTGAGTTTATAAACGGAAATCATGTCAAGAAAGCAATAGAAGAAAAAATTTACCGCTCAAAACTAATCCAAGAAAAAATTCAAGAAATGATCGAGCGCGGATTTTTCCTAATAGACACAATCGCAGAGAAAGTTGGGCAAGTAAACGGCTTATCCGTTATGGGACTAGGCGACTTCGCCTTCGGCAACCCCTCACGCGTAACAGCAAGCATAGGCTTAGGCAGAGAAGGAGTAATCGATATTGAAAGAGAAGCTAAAATGGGCGGACCCATACACACCAAAGGCGTCTTAATCCTCAGTGGCTACATAAATGACAAATACGCCAGAGATAAACCGTTAAGCCTCTCCGCAAGGCTTGTCTTCGAACAGAATTACGAAGGAGTCGAAGGTGACAGCGCTTCAAGCACCGAATTGTACGCGATTTTATCAGCGCTCTCTGGGCTTCCAATAAAGCAGAACATAGCAGTAACCGGTTCAGTTAACCAGAAAGGTGAAGTTCAAGCCATAGGCGGAGTAAACGAGAAAATCGAAGGTTTCTTTGAAGTCTGCAAGCTAAAGGGACTTACTGGACAGCAAGGCGTGATGATACCGGAAAGCAACGTGCAAAACTTAATGCTGAAAGAGGAAGTCGTGGAGGCGGTTAAGGCTGGACAATTTAACATTTACTCTGTTAAAACTATCGCCGAAGGCATAGAGGTTGTCACAGGCACCAAAGCTGGTGAACGACGAGCAGATGGAACTTTTGAGGAAGGAACAGTAAATTACCTTGTCGACAAGCAACTTAGAGAAATGGCAGAGAAACTCAAAGAATATCCTCCTTTCCAAATTCAAGAGAAAAAAATCGAAGATTAAACATCAACGCAAAGACAGCAAGTTGTCATTTTTTCATTAAAGTTGCTTTCCCAAGCAAAAGCTTAAATTTTGTTGCTCAGTTATTGAGTAGTCGGGTGCACTGGTGGCATTTCCTAAAACTGCCTATAAACGCTACAAAGCCGTAAGATTGATTCTTCTCCCAGCATTCGCCTTCATCTTTATTTTCGGGTGGAGTTTGTACTGGATTGGAATGCAAAGGGCGATTGAAGAAAGGAAAACTTCCAGAATGGGAACGTTTCATTTTTAGATAAATTATTTTGATGATTTTTGGCATTAAAAACTGTGTAATTAAAAAGTAAGTATTCTTTTTTTAATAAATTAGGACTTTTTGGTAAGTGGTCTTATAGAAGTTAGCATATGCTTGTTGCTGTTATTGCACAGTCACAATTCCATTTATACTTGGCGAAGAGTTGTTATCTTGCGAGAAATAGCCATCCAAGAGGTACACCCATGCTTGGCGGGTCAGCAGTTAAACGAGACGCGGATTACCACCCTGACAATTCAGGTGCTCTTTTTGATTCGCGCCTTGGGTTAACAGTGGCGATCCGTCAAGCCTATTTTTGGTTACTGCTTGATAAGCAGTTTTGTTGCTTTTTTGTATAGAATTTATTAAGGGTTAGATGCAATGCTAATTCTCGGGGGCCAAATTGAGCTATAAAAGAAACATGCATCCTAAAGTCAGCAAAGCAGAAATCGAAGTATTCAAAGCACTGAGCATAGCTGGGTTAACCAGCGGTATGGTGACGCAAAAAACAATTGTTCTAAAATCAACGATTCCCGACTTTTGCTGGGTGAACAAGCGGAAAATCGTTTACTTAGACGGCGTGCAAGTGCATTCAAGCGATAAACAGCAACAGCATGATGAGGAAATCTTTGATCTTTTGACAGCTCAAGGCTGGGATGTGCTCAGAATTCCCTATGAGCCGCCTTTAACAGAGAAAGGATTGCAGGAAATTGTAGCAGCCATAAAGCGTTTCTTAAACGTAGACGATGAAACATAAGCTTTCAAAGAAAATGGATTGCTTGCACAGTCTAAACGCATAAAAAGATATTTATCTCTAAGAGAGAACCATCTTCCGAATGCTCCGGTAGTATAGTCCGGTCAAACCTTACTAAGGCTTCTTATTAAGGGGCTATGTATAGCGGCCTCTCGAGTCGCGGACCCGGGTCCAAATCCCGGCCGGAGCACTACAAATTACATTTTTGGAAAGAAGGAACCGTGATTTTCAGTCGAAATGATGAGGAAGATTATTAGTTATGAAGGTGAGCATCTAACCGTGCATTATGAAAGAGCAGTATACAGAATATTGCGCAAGAACATTCAAAGTATTGGCGAACCATCATTAAAGTTTTTGAATTTATAAAAAGCTGGCGCCGGATTTGTTGCGAAAGGCAGCTTGTTCCTCGGTCCACTGCAACTAGTTCTTAACCGAGAAAAGTGGCTCTGAAGAAAGAGGGTTTGCTGAGGCTCTGGAACACTTTTAAGGAGAAAAGAACGCAAATGCAAATGCGCTATCACGATACTGATTTAGTAATCGTAATTAACCAGATCCTTCTCAGCCCCAACTTCGTTTTTACGTAGTTAGCATTCATAAACAAGAAAAGTTGAAGAGTGGGATAGCCCTTTGGCTTCCCCGTCTTATGGCATTGTTTCTATGTTGCATATTCGCTTTTTTGGTTTAGCCGGTGGTCTTGTCAATTACAGTTCTTGTGATGATGACTATTTGAGTGACTTTTGCCTGCTCGACGTCCACGTAGGCAGTTGCATATCCAGACGTGCCGTTTTGGAGCGTAACTATCGCAGTGGTTGCTTGTGTGGCGATTGTTCCGTCACCCTCGATGACGTTCTTGACTATTGGGTTGATTGATGTTACGTTGTAGCCTTGTGAGATTAGGTTCTGCACGTCTGTGTCATTGTTGAGTATGGCGGTTACGTTGGCTGTGTATTCTGAGCTGACTTCGATGTTGCCCATGCCGCCCATGAATCCTCCTTGGCCTCTTCCTGACCCCATTGGTCCGCCGAATCCCTGGTCACCTGTATTCATACCGCTCATTCCCCATAGCTGAGGGTTATTTGCATTGCTGCCCGAAGTGATGGCTGTTGTAGAGCTTATGCTTGAAGTCGTGGTTGAATTTGTGTCGGTTGCATGTGCCGTCATTATGAAGCCTCCGATGATTGCGGCGCATGCTGTTATTAGTAGTAGAGTCAAAGCCGCGGTTTTTCTTTCTATTTTTCTTCGCCTCCTTTTTATCTGACAACACACTTGCCCAATCCGTTATTAAACGATTTTTCAAAATTGAAACCCATTCTCTTCTAAATTAATCCCAACTCAACTCCAAATTCAGCAACATTAAGTCCAGAATGCTTTGCAGCCGACTGAGTTGTCGCCCTAATTGCCTCGTGTTCTCTAAACGTCATACGAGACCGATGTAACTATCATCACAGACTCAGATTCAGATGCCAACACAGAGCAAACGACACCAGCTCTCAAAAGGTTTTTCCGGCGCAGACACGTATTGGGGAAACGAAATCCCAGAATATCACTCGTTAAATCTTTAAGGTGGTGCCCGTTTCATTGACCATTAAGGAAGAGAAGTTCCTATTATTCGAAGCTGAGGTACAGTAGCACGCACAACACTACCAACTCGAACAAGTCTGGCAACAACGCAAATGGACCTAGACCCTCTTGGTGGTAACCGAAGACCCAAATCACCAAAGGACTGGACGTTAGATCCTTGAAGAGAAAAGCCGTTGAGAAAATCAACAATCCAAACGTGAACTTGGATCGTGTCTTCCTAAACATGTCGGCATTCGTGATGAGAAGAAAAACCAGAAGCGCTATGTTAAGAGAGGAAACCACAGCTTCCGCTGCGTAAAACACCTCAAGATCACCAGGATTACTATTAGGCGGCGGCAATGGGCTTAAAGGGTTAAATGGCTTATAAAACGTGTACGCAGCCCAAAGGGCTGCATCTAAAGCCACAACTATCAAGATGACCAGCACTAACACTATTTTTAAGTTCTTGTGCATACGTTTCTTCATGTTGCTTTTCCCTCTTTTCTACTTTTGCCACATTCTTTTCCGAATATCCTCAAACAAGGCGTAATTCTCCTCCAACGCTGGTGATAGGAAGTATGTGATTCCATACCTTCCTCCAACTCCTCCAGCTGAAGTAATCATATTGTTCTTTTCGAGAACTTCAATATGATGCCGTATTGTCTTGTAATCAACTTTCAGTATGGTTGCTAGCTGATTTGCGTTTTGCGGGGTCTCCTTTAGGATCTCAATCATTTTGGCACGCATCGGACCGCCTCTTGATCCTGCGATTAACCATCCGAGTAGATATTTTAATTGGCGCACGTTAACAGCCATTAAAGACCTTCTCAAATGGAGGACATATGTTAAGTCGTGATTTTAAGCAATTTCCCAAATGGCATTGGTACTCCCGAATTTAGTCGGTATTTTCATTGATTGTTTTGCCATTTTGTAGTTCTCACGTAGTTTCTTAACACCGTGCATCTAAACGTGGGTTCTAACCTAAGTAGCCCACCAAGAACCATTTTCATAAATAGACGTCGCATTATGCAGCATTCCTGAAATTAATGCCTGTGTGATTTTGGCTTTTATGGTGCGTCTACAATTTGCCGCTAAAGAAAAACTTGAAATCGACGCCGCGTGAAGCTGGATTCGAATACGTTTGCGAGTTTAGCGACGACAAAATCTTCAGGAGACGAAAACAATGCATAACACCGCCATAGGGGCGAGATTATTATGGTGGCGCCGGGAGGGGGATTTGAACCCCCGCGGCCCCGAGAGGCCACAAGCTGCTTGGTGCTTGCTTTTCTGCAAGCATCTCCAGGCTTGCTCCCTGCCTGGCTAGGAGACCCCGGCAAATGAAAAACCAACTCTGGATTGAAGCTGGTTCGTACCTTTTCTCTGACCTAAGCAGAATTTAAAGTTTTATCGGAAATTATGTTGGCTCATTATTTTGGCAATTATCTGTATATTTCTTTTTTAATTTCTAGTTTAGATTCCGAATGTAAATAATTCTTAATTAATTATGAATCTAATAAAATATTTGCGTCGATAATGAAGAGGATTAAGCGTTTCACTTTTAACTTGGGTTTTGAAGGCATGAGAGTTTCACCGCAAATTATCACTTCTGCAATGCAACTTTACTTCACAGGAGAATCATTAAGAAACGTTCAAAAATTCCTTAAACTTCAAGGCGTAAAAGTTAGCCATGTAGCAGTTGCCAAGTGGATAAACAAGTACATCGCATTAATGAACAAGTACCTTGAGAAAGTAAAGCCAAACGTAAGCGACACATGGAGAGCAGACGAATTATACATTAAAATCAACGGCAACATGAAGTATCTTTTCGCTATGATGGATGATGAAACAAGGTTCTGGATTGCACAAGAAGTAGCTGAATCTAAAGATAGGCATGACGCAAGAAACCTGTTACGCATGTCTAAAGAGGTAACGGGAAAAAAGCCTTTAACTTTCATAACTGACGGTTTACCATCTTACCATGACGCTTACAAAAAAGAGTTCCGTACCCTCGGACTTCCACAAACCAAGCATATCAGACACATCACTCTAAAAGGCGACCACAACAACAACAAAATGGAACGCATGAACGGAGAAGTCAGAGATAGGGAAAAGGTCATGCGTGGACTCAAAAAAGATGACACGCCTATCCTTCAAGGATACCAACTTTACCACAACTATTTTAGACCACATGAAGGCTTAGATGGCAAAACACCTGCAGAAGCATGTGGCATACAGATAGAAGGACAAAACAAATGGAAAACACTGATACAAAACGCAAGTAGAAAAGAGTAGTTTTGAACGTTAAAGCGTTTTCTGCATTCATGCTGTTCAGATGTGGTTGTATCTTGTAACGTAACAAGTTTTATATACTATGCGCTATAACGGGTATAATGCGAATGGTTCCACGTCGGCATCATTTGCCATCGTAGTAGAGTAATGAATGTTTAAGTCTGTTATGTTTTTTCTTCTAAATCCTTAAATGGCAACGTAGTTATTTTACCTAAATCTTTTATTGTGTACGCAAGTGTTTCCGATTCTTTTCCTGCATAAATAAAATAATCACCATTTCTTAATTTTGGAGAATCTATCGCTTTGTCAAAACCTTGAAGAGAACCATTTAGCTTTTGTGCAAAAAACGTGGCTTTTGGATAAGCCATCAAACTCTTTATTTCATCAGCATTATACCCGTCAGCTTTCAAGAAAATCATTGGTCTTGCATAGAAGTTTGTTAAATCTATGTGGTCATCAGTGTACCATTTTATCCGTGAAATAATACCTTGGTCTAAAAAGTGTGTTTCGACATTGAAGGAATAACCTTGCCATACTTCAGCTAAGTTCTCAGGCGTTAATTTCTTGTAATTATCATAGAGTTTCTTGTCAGCTAACGAGGCTATCACATCTGCCATTGAAATGAAGGGGTTACATTCATCACCATGAGAATAAACTATTGGTTTAGTTATTTTCTCCAGCTCATCCCATGCCGTAGTTCTCTTTCCATGGAATCCATCAATTAGTATTCTGTCTTTTTTTCGGCTTTCTACTCCCAAATAGCGCCATGCAGTAATATATGAGAAATATACCGATAATTTTCTTAAAAAATCAAAAATGTCAAGTTCCTTTTTTGCTGTTTTATATCCACCAACCTCTACCGTTGGAACCTGCTTAGGTGGAAGCACAGCGTAGGAAAAATAAACGGAATCAATGTATTGTTGCACTGATTTTAGTAGCTCATCGCTTATTTTGTACGCTTTCGCATGACCAATTTTTGAGAAGTATTCTGATGTAGGGAAACATGAACACAGTTGCTCTACCCCGAAATTTCCTAACAGCTCTTTTAATTTGCTATTGTAAGTAGAAATGAACTCATCAGGTTTTGATACTTTAACACCACAACCAAAAGGCGTATACCAAGCTAACCCCCCAGTTTTGTTTGGTCTCTTAAATTCTTTTGAATCAAAGGCAATTATGGCAGACATATTCTCAACACCATTTATCGTTTAGGCGTTAATGGTTTTAAGGGTTTGCACTAGAAAAAAAGGGGAAAAGAAAAAGCTTAAAAATTTTAAGTATCTCACGACAGTTAACATGGAGAAGTCGTATCTCACCAAGTTAACAGCACCACCACAAACATTATTGTAGAAATCAGCGGAAGCTCACTGCCTGACGATGCATACTTCACGATTACCACGACTAAATACGGCACTGATGTCCCTCAAGACGCCGGCGCCCCCTCGCAGTTAAAGGCGCAACCGCCGCAGGCTACTACGACGTAAAAGTCACCACAAACATTACTTTAAGCCCAGACGTGATGGCGAAAGTAACTATAACAAACCTGAACTTCAATAAACACAGCACAATGTACTACTACAATACCACCCAAGGCAAATGGATTTCTGTGTCCGCAGAGTTCCAATCGTCCCACACATTAGTTGGCACCTTCGCCGCTATCGCCCTGACAGGAACTCCACTCGGGGGCACGGGCACTAATGACGGTTCGCCTTCATCTTCTCCCTCGCCTTCGCCCTCATCCTCTCCCTCTCCTTCGTCTTCATTTTTGCCTTCGCCTTTTCGTGCTCCCGAATATGGTGTAGGCACGCTGCTCGCATTATTCGTCTTCTTCGCAGCCTTTGCCCTCTTCAAAATACGCGGAAAACACACCGACAAAACAGCTCTGACCTCGCACATCAAAACCTAAACCACTAAGACCGCCGCACTTCACAAAAGCTATCGCTAATGCCCACAATCTCTTTTTTACTATTTAACCCTGACAGTGTACCGCATGCAAGAAACCAAAATCTCCACCACCACAAAGATGGCTTTAGTGCTAAGCCAGCATAGATTAGCAATCGCACTAAAATTCTCCGTTATAACCCTGGTTGTAGTTGCACTGTACTTTCAAGACTTAA
This sequence comes from Candidatus Bathyarchaeota archaeon, assembly GCA_963715865.1. Classification (GTDB taxonomy): domain Archaea; phylum Thermoproteota; class Bathyarchaeia; order Bathyarchaeales; family Bathycorpusculaceae; genus Bathycorpusculum. The sequence goes on along the minus strand of OY970280.1, from coordinate 621,441 downwards.
GCATGGTCTTCACGGGTGCTTTAACCGACGAATCAACTTACCACATACTCGTCATACCCTTCCTTTTCGCTTACTTAATATACAGAAAACGGAAAATGATTAACGCTGCCCTTCAGCCCCCTCAAACAAGCACACGCGGATTCCAAAAATACTTCAGCACACTAGCGGGAATATCATTATGTGCCGTCGCCATACTCACATACTGGTATGGAAGTTACACCTTCACACCACTAGAATATCACATGCTCACCCTGCCTTTTCTAACAGCAGGACTAACCCTTATACTATTCAACACCCAAACACTAAAACAATTACTTTTCCCCATAGCATTCCTCATTTTCCTCGCACCACCCCCAGCCGAAATCCTCTACGGCATCGGCTCAGCACTCGCAAACCTAAGCGCATCAGCATCAAACACCTTGGCAAACGTTTTCGGAATGCATGCAGCGCTTTCCGTCAGCAATGGGAGTCCCTTAATAACGCTGACCAGACCAGACCACACAACCTTACCTTTCAGTGTGGATGTGGCTTGCTCAGGAATCTACAGCATCATAGGCTTCGTCATATTCGTATTGTTCATAGCATACATTACACGCGGTAAACTGCGCAACAAATTCGCCATTCTCGTCATGGGCATACCACTAATTGTTGCATTGAACATAATTCGCATAACAACAATCCTCGCAATAGGCTATAACTTCGGCGAAAACTTAGCGCTCCAATTTTTCCATGCAGTAGGCGCCACAGTACTCATGTTCATAGGCACGCTTCTGCTGCTGGCGGTAACAGAGAAAGCATTTAAAAAACCCAAACCACCCCAACCCTGCCCAACATGCAACCCAACCCCAACAAACCCAACCGAACCATTCTGCCCAAACTGCGGAAAACTCTTCAAATATCCCAAAGCAAAACTCAACAGAGCCGACATCACAAAAATCGCAGGCATAACCATAATCACAATCATGCTTTTAACCATCCAAGCGCCAGTGTTCGCGCTAACCCAAGGCCCAGCTCAAGTCATGATCCAAACACCCTCAGGCGTTCAAATAAACACATCAAGCTCCATGCTCCCAAACATCACAGGATATGCTCTAAATTACGTCTACCGCGACACACAATTTGAACAATCATCCGGCGACGACGTAGCACTAGTCTACACCTACGGCTCACCTAACGGAACAACATCAACCGTGTGGGTAGCTATACAAATAGCAACCAGCGTAACATCCGAACACCGATGGGAAACCTGCCTCATCAACTTCCCACTCAGCCTAGGAGAACAGACGTCAGTAAACCAACTCGACCTTAGAGACATTCAGATTCAAGATAACCCACCTATAACAGCACGCTACTTCGCCTTCCAATACAAAGACACAAACCAAACCCAAGCTGTCCTCTACTGGTACGAAACAGCCACATTCAACACAAACGGCACAGCACAAACAAAAAGCGTAATGATAAGCTTAGTTATGTACCCATCATCTCCCCAAAACGTATCACAAGCTGAAAACCAGGAGCTGCCAATTGCCAACGCCATCAACAACTATTGGCAACCAATACAAACCTGGACCACCATCGCATTAGGCATCAGCCAAAACGGGCTTGCACTCTCAGCAGGCGCTACCGCAATTCTTGTTTTACTCATTCTCTACGCTGTATACTTAGATAGAAAAGAGAAACTTGCACTTTTAAACCTCTACCTAAAACTTCCATCACAAGACCAACTCATAATGAAAGCAGTCACAAACGCCAAAAACATGTACAACCCAACAACCCAAGCTATAACTCTTGAATTCCAAAAACTAGCTCAAACACCCCCTTCTGAAACTTGGGTCGCACAAAAACTTGATGAAGCAGAAAACGCCGGCTTAATCAAGAAAATACTCATAAACAAGAATGACAACCCGGCTCTCGCATGGAAAAATCAAATACCTGAAAAAACCTCCCTCTTCAACTGGCTAAAAATCTAACCATTGCCTCGTTTCCCTGTTAATTCGAGATTTTGTCTAAAACTGCTATCTTGCAAGTAGACTCGTCCAAAATAAAATTCACTGAATTTAATAATTAAGCAAAGGGTTAGGTTGCGTGAAGCCAACCGCGCCCGCCTTTCTTGGGCTGTTGAACTTCCCGCTTCTTAGGAGCATACGGCAAAGTACGCTTGTTTCTCTGAGGCTCGCGATTGGTGATTTTGGTTTTTACGAATTTATTCCAGCCTCCCACATGAACCTCTGGTTGAACGAAACGATCGAGATCTTCAACCAAATGTTGTTCAAGGATTTCCTTAAAACTTAACGCCTTAAAATCCCTAGTCGCGTGAATAATGGTGCCCCGCTCCACACGCAAACAAACATAATCATTCACCGAAACCCCCTCAGCCCTCACCTTATCGGCATAGCGCTCACTCCATAAAAGCTTCCACTGAACCTTAAGCTCCTCAACCAGTTCCTTCTGCGCTTTGATTCTCTCAAGAGAAGCATCAGCAAAAGCCTGAGGCGAATGGTTAGTAACCTGCAATTGTCCCTCTCTTTCTCTACTCACACTTTTTCCTCAAATTATTTAACAATCACTCTAGAACAAAACATAAGCTTTTCTATAAATTATATTAATAGAGACCAAAACCAGCCTTTTCAAACTTGTGGGACTTTTAGAATTGCCTAGTGATGGCACCGTGAGGTTGTTTGGAAAAAACGTTTATGCACTTAGTGAGGATGAAAAAGCACGTTTGCGGTTGCGGCAGCTTGGTTTGGTTTTCCAGTTTTTTAATCTTTTGCCGTCGTTAACTGTTTTGGAGAATATTGAGTTGCCGATGGCTTTAGCCGGGGTCAAAAAGTCTTCTAGGCATGAGAGAGCGTTTGAGCTTTTGCGGTATTTTGATTTGACTCAGTTGGCTGAGCGGTTTCCAGAGAATCTTAGCGGAGGAGAAAGGCAGCGTATCGCTGTTATTCGTGCGTTAGTTAATTATCCGACTGTGCTTTTGGCTGATGAGCCTACGTCTAGTTTGGATGATGAAAACTCTGAGCTTTTAGTAAGGATGCTTTGTAGAATAAACAGGGAAGAGAAGGTTACTGTGATTTTGACTACTACTGATTTGTATGAGAAGCTTCCTACAACCAATGGTTATGTGCTAAAGAATGGGCAGATTCATAAAAACGACGTTAAGATTGAATGTACCGGATGAGAGAGCGGAAGGTTTGCTGCACTTTTTATTCCAATTCTGAATCAAATTTAATTTTAAAAGCTAATCGATTTCTTAAAGTAATCGAGAGAGGGGGTACATGATATCTTGGGTGTAGTGCAAAAGAAGAGAGTTGAAGTAACAATGGCTAATCTTACTTGGAAGGAATGGAACTCTTAATTAAAGATGGGCTCTATGAGAGTCAAGCAGAAATCGTTAAAGATGCTTTAAGGCGACTGTTCATGCATTATGAAATTCAATTAATAACCGATGTTACGCTAGATAGTTAAAACTAATTTTTTTTTGATCTAAATTTTTAAATATGTTAACAACTCTAGAGCATAATAGTTTTTTGCTAGACAAAGTTTTTATTCGCGTTTGAAACTTAAACTTCGACCGTTAAGACAAAGGATGATTCAAGATGGCCCTACAAAAAGGAGATTTCATATTAATCAATTATACAGCGAAAGTTAAGGAAACAAACGAAGTTTTCGATACAACAAACGAAGAAGTAGCCAAAAAAGAGCACTTGCATAAAGAAGGAGAAATATACGAACCTAACCTGGTAGTTATAGGCGAAGGCTGGGTACTCAAAGCCTTAGATGACAGTTTAACAACTATGGAGATAAACAAGCCTGCAACCGTTGAAATTCCACCTGACAAAGGCTTCGGACAAAGAGACCCGGAAAAAGTGAGGCGCGTATCACTCAAGCAATTACTGGCAAAAGAAATTAACCCCGTTATTGGGGCACGCATAGAATATCAAGGAAAAATGGCGAGTGTTCGCGCAATAGGCGCGGGAAGAGTACTTTTAGACTTCAACCCTCCATTAGCTGGAAAAACCTTAATTTACGCTGTCACAGTCAACAAGAAACTTGAAAGCAACGAGGAAAAAATTGGCGCTCTTGTCCACCGCAGAATACCCGTAGTTGAAGAAAACCAGTTCAAACTAACCATACAAGGCAAAAGCTTAACCATTGACATGCCGGAGGTAGCCTTCTACATTGAAGGTATCCAAATTGCAAAACGCGGCATCGCCTTGGACATCCAGAAATTCATCCCTGACCTAGCTGAGACAAAATTCGTTGAAACCTTCAAAGCTGAACCCAAACCAGCACCAGCAGCACCCACCCCGGCACCAGAAGTGCAAGCTATCGCGCCCTAAAAAAGCGTTAGCAAACAATTTTCCCTTTTATAATTAAATTCCACTTTATTTTAGAGCTAAGAATAAAGATAAATCCATCATGCCCCTATAATTATAATACAAAACACTAACGTTTTCCGTTCTTCTCGCGCAAGGGTTCGAAGGGAGGTGAAAAAACCGGGATGGATCATACAATAGTTCACTTTGAAATCCCAGCCCAAGATGTAGAAAAACTAAAGCAGTTCTATGAAGAAGTCTTCGGCTGGAAAATAATCCAGTATCCAGGACCAATAGATTACTGGGTAATACAAACCGTTCCTGTTGACGCAAACGGCACGCCGCTAAGGCCAGGAGTAAACGGTGGCATGTTTAGAAAGCAACAACCTGAAATTAAGCCTATCAACTATTTTGCCGTTGAGTCCATTAACGATTACTTAACTAAAATCCTAAAGCTTGGTGGAAAAATAATCTCGCCCAAACAGGAAGTTCCTAATGTTGGCTGGATAGCTGCCGCAGAAGATCCTGAAGGAAACCAGTTTGCACTTATTCAGCCGTTACGTGTTTAAAATTAAGCGATTTAATTGATTATTCCTGTTGCCTTCGCTGTTTTCTCGCAGGCTTCAAAATTAAGATTTAACTTGTGAAGGATTGTGTAGCGTTCAGGCCTTATTTTCGCTGCTACCTCCAACGCTTTAACTACATCAACGTCTTTAACGCCTAATTCATTAGCAGTTGTTGGCGCACCTATCTGCTTGAGCGTATTCCTTATCCTTTGCCAATTTGCCCTGTAAAGATAAGCGCACAATATTGAGCCTACACCGCATTGTTCACCGTGCATGGCGTGATGTGAATTAATCATGTCCAAAGCATGACTGAACAAGTGCTCTGAGCCGCTGCATGGACGACTGCTTCCAGCGATGCTCATGGCGACGCCGCAGCTTATCAAAGCCTCAAGAAGTACACGTAGTCCTTCATCTCTTCGATAAACGATTAGCTCGGCGTTTTCAATCACCAGTTTTGCGCTCATTAAGGCTAAGCTGGCAGCGTACTCGCCATAATACTCGTTTTGTTCCAGATGTGCTAATTTCCAATCTTTAACGGCTGTAAACTTGGCGATCACGTCTCCACAGCCGCTTATTACAAAACGCCAGGGCGCTTGAGCAATAACGTCTGTGTCAGCAATTATCGCCAGTGGCGCTTGTGCCAGTATTGAGTAAGGCTTGTCTGAACCTTTAATTGAAGCTAACGGGCTTGCGATGCCGTCATGAGAGACAGTGGTGGGCACGCTGATGAAGGGAATGTTTTGGCTTCCTGAACTTATTTTGGCAGCGTCAATTATTGTTCCGCCACCAACGCCGAAGAGCACCTGCGGTTTTAATGTTTCAATTTGCTCTTCTATAGTTATCATTTCTTTTATGCTCATTGCTTTAATTATAAGTACATCAGTCTGTAAGCCCATTTGTTCAAGTAAGTTTTTTACGGTTTTTCCCGCTAAATCGTAGCTTTTTGACCCAGCTATCACCAACACCTTTCCTTTTAGGCCTAGCCGTTTTGCGACTTCAGGAACACGGTTCAGGGTTCCTTTTCCGACGATGACCTCGCGAGGAAGCTGCATGTAATGGTAATTTAAAGTCAAACTAACCACTGTTAACTTGCAAACATTAATTTGATTACAATGCTTTAAAACTTTGGGAAACTTGCATAGAAAACAATCTAACTTAACTAAGGGCAGGATTGCTTAGTCAAGAAATCTTACGGCAAACCAAGCTTCAACCCGTTTGCAAATCCAAACTGTGTAAAGAGGGAGGGGATAGGTCACGGAGACGCTATGTCTCTTATTGTCTGCTTTAAACAAGGGGGCTATAATTTTTCCATGCTAGTTTCCTAAAGCCTCGGAAAAGTAGGAAACAATAAAAATCCGCAAAACAAATTATTATTTATGGTAAACCAAAGAACAATTGATGAAATTTTAGTCAGCCTTGAACCCGCTCAGAAGGAAACCATACAAAACCTTCGCGCACTAATAAAAAGCGTTGTTCCAGAAACTGTGGAAATAGTGAGACAGGGAAAAATCGCTTACAAGTTAAACGGTAAAGACTTTGTTTGGATAAGCCACTACCAAGACCACGTGGATTTGGAGTTTTTCATGGGAGCAAGCCTTGATTCAGATCTTCTCAAAAGTAGAGGTAAAGCAGAGAAATCGGAAAACGTCAGGCATATAGCAGTAAGTGACGTTGATAAGTTAAAACCTGAAATAGTAAGGCTGTTGAAGGCTGCAGCGGCAGTGGGATTTGAGCACTGCTCATCTTCCAAATGAAAAGTTACAGAACCTAAAACCCTAAACAAATAATTGCTTAAGCCTTATCAAAAAAAGAAAAGAAAAAAGAGAATGCAAAAAATCGGCTTTTAAATCTTGTCGAAAATAGCTCTTATGACTTCATCAGGATTGTTATACGTTCTATCAGGCAACGTGTTGTCAAACCAGTCTCTTTCATTCTTAGAAACTTCAGAAAAACCAGAGCATGCCTGCATTATGTCCCGTTTGCTAGCTGGATAGTCAACGTCGTTTTTAATGTGGTTCAACGCATCTTTAACACTGCTTTGACTGTTCATTTTACTCACAAAAATCAGCCTCAGATAATCCCAAATCATCTTCAAGTTAATAAAAATGTGTGACTGTAAACAAACAACATTAAACCAACAATAGGTACCAAGTTAGCTTCTTTCTCAAGTTAATAACCTCTCTTTTTTCTTAGCCCTATTCACCATGTTAGGCTATTTCTACGCTTTGTAGATTTAAGACTTGTTGTCATGTGAGTTTGACTTAGAAGGTTTACTAGGAACTGAGGATAAAGTTTCCTAGTTCCTGGGTGATGGAGTCTTTCTCCTTTCGCCCTCTGTAATTTTGAAGGAGTATGAAATAGAATAAAAGCCATATTCCTATAAATGTAATATTTCATCCTTATCCATCAGAGTTAGGCTTTTGTCTCTTTTTTCATTTGTTTCTAAAAATCTTGACCATTCCAAATCTATGTTCTACCATTTTAAATAATGGTCACCTGACAGTCTTTTAGAGCTTTGACATTAACTCAGAAATGAACCATAGACTAAAATGAGAAACCCCCAATATTTTATCTAAATTATTTTGAAAAAAGGAAAAAGAGAGAGAAAGTTTTACTCAATTTTCCATTTCTTAGCTACCTTCACCAAAATGAACACTATGAAAGCCACTACAATGAAAGTAATCAGCGCTATCAGAAAGTCACCTATGCTAAACACTTGATTCATCAATGTTGCCGAATATGTAGCTAAGTTTGACATGCCTGGAATAGCTAAACCTAAGAGCGGAATAATGAAGTCTTTGACAAGCGCCAGAACCAGAGCACCCAAATACAAGCCTAAAATGAAAGCAACAGCCAAGCCAAGAATCTTGTATTTTGACAGGAAATCTTTGAATTCATTCCATAAGCCTTTTGGCGGTTGAGGTATTGAAGCCTTTTCTAAAGCTGCACTAATTTTCTTTAACTCTACTAATATTTCATCTTCTTTATCCACGCAAAAAACCCCTGCAAATTAATTTATTCAACCTATTTTTAATATAACTTGTGGTTTTCTAAAAAGAAATATATAAAATACTACAAATTATCTTCCTATTGGGCAATTGTTTTAGCTATTGCTTTTACTGTTTCGATATATTACGTGAATAGCAAGACTCTTTATTTACGAGGACAATTTAAATAAACATTGAGGTTTGTGTGAAGAGAATGAGACGAGTCTTGAAGTTAAGGGTTCTTACCATCCTTCTGTTAGCAATTCTTTTCGGAGGGTCAGCCGCATTATCAATCACCATGATGGGGACGATGCTGGCTTCAGTACTAGCCTTCTTTGTAGGCATCACAGTTACGTCAATCATCTACGCTAGACATAAAAGAAGGTAGAAGAGCACTCATAAATGAAACAGATAGCTCAATCATACTTTAATCCTAAATCTTGGATATTTCCTTAAGGATACTGTTAAGCACTTTTTGGCATGACGTAGAACAAAGAGCTAAAGAACTGCAACAGAAAATCCACGACTACTTCAAAATAGATATCAAAACGGTACTCATCGTAACTACCCAAAAATACAGAGAAAAATACTCACAGTTACTTGATAATTCAAACGTTAGGGTTATTACACCCGATATTCTTAGTGAGTTGCTGGACGGGAAATATGGGCGAGTAAAGAGGGCCAACTCATGACTCTTTCTCGATGCTCAGTACGGATAGAGCACCAGCCTCCTAAGTTGGGGGTCGAGGGTTCAAATCCCTCCCCGCCCGCCACGGTTATCAACTCAGAAAAGATTAATAGGTTCTGTTACCTCTGTTTTTGTTCCGTTTAGGTGTTACTTTTCGTCTGCTCGCTTTGTTACTGCATACATTGAGGGGATAGGTGGATGATAGCATGCTGCTGTTCTAGTATTGGCACAATGAAGGCGAGTTCTTTTTGACCAGGTAACTTAACTTTGTGTCTGCGCGGTTCTTTTTTGGGCCCTATCCAATAGAGACTCCATCCAATAAAAAATAAGAGAATCGCTATTGGCATCGCCATAATGGAAAGTGCCCTGTTTCGCCTTGGCATGAGTTTTCATGGGCAAAAAGAAATAATAACGCTTCATAATATTTACATGAAGATTTTACGCAACATCGCAAGCACCTTTTAAGTCATTTTTGTTTAGTTTAATCACGACTATTTCCTAATCCCATCTGAAACCATAGCAAATTAACATAAATGTGTCAATTTCTGCAAACACTAGGAGCATACTGAGAGCATTCTATGAGCATAGCTAAGTTTTTTTATTTCCAGCAAAACCAACGATTGAAATGGAAGAGTTTAGCAACTGAACAACGTTAACGTTGCACTTGTGACTGTGGCTCTCTACGTTGGATTACTAATTGTTGCCTACTGTTTCTTTAGGCCGTATGATTTTTGGTATGAACGGAAAAAGGCAAGAAAAAATTAGTTTTTGTTTGCTTTGGCTTGCGTTCTGAACCAGAGTTTTCCTCTGCAACGTTTGCTGTTGCCGTTGTAGGCTTACTTTACTATTTCAAAAAAAGAAAACGCCAACTATTAGAATTAAGAGTCAAGCCTCTCCCAGTTGAGAGGTTGATAGTTTAAAAGAAACTCTTAATGGGTGAGTCGTCTTCGGCGGTTGCTGATTTGATTTCTTGAATTTTTGTTTTGGTCAGGGCTTTGATGTTGTTGAAGTCTGACATTTCACCGTAGCTTACCAGTGTTATGGCTGTGCCTTCTTCTCCTTTGCGTGCAGTTCTGCCTATGCGGTGGAAATATACTAGCGCATCCATCGGCACATCATAGTTGATTATGTGGGTTATGCCTTGAATGTCTAAGCCTCTTGCGGCAACGTCCGTTGCTACTAGGAGGTTGAGTCTGTCCGAGCGGAAGTCGTTGATTGCGCGGTCTCTCTGCGCTTGGGTAAAGCCAGCGTGCAGCGCTTGTACTCGGCAACCTTTGCGGTAGAGTTGGTCAGCGAGCCGGCTTGTTTCTCTGCGAGTTCGACAGAAAATGATGGCTTTATCCACTTGGTCGCTATGAAGAATGGTACATAGGGCTTCGAACTTTCCGTGTTGATTGACGACTGTGTAGAACTGTTTCATTTGTGTTAGTGCGATTTCGTCTTTGCTGACAAGGATTTTCTGCGGGTTTTTCATGTATTTGTTGCATACTTTCATTACTGATTGATCTATGGTTGCTGACCAAAGGCTAGTTTGCCTATCTGACGGTATTTTCGAAAGAATAAGCTCGATGTCTTCTATGAAGCCCATATCAAGCATTCTGTCTGCTTCGTCAAGAACCACTATGCGGACGGATGAGAGGTTTAGCACTCGCCTTTCCATGAGGTCGATTAATCTGCCAGGTGTGCCGACAACAATATGAACACCGCTTGATAGGGCGTGTATTTGCTTGTTGATTGATTCTCCGCCGTAAACGGCTAAAACTTTCAGTCTAGCGTATTTTGCGAAACACGCCATGTGTTCGGCTACTTGCACGGCTAATTCGCGGGTTGGCACTAAAATCAAGCCTTGAACACCGCGGATTTCACGGTTTAACCGTTGAACCATGGGAACGCCGAAAGCGGCTGTTTTGCCTGTTCCCGTTTGCGCTTGCCCGATGACATCTTTGCCTTCAAGCAACGGCATTATTGCTTGAGCTTGAATTGGAAAAAGACTCTCAAACCCAAGTTCTTCTATACTTCTGAGGATTTCCCCAGTTAAGGGAAAGTCCTTAAATGATTGAATTTGCATATATTATTTTTTCTCCTGCCACAGAACTTTTTCATGATTTCTCTAAAAGCTTCAGGAGCTTTGTGATACATGAGTTAATGTGACACCCCAACAGTCGGGTTTGGTGTATAAAAAGGTTTAGCACAATTTCAGGCAAAAGAGTACGTTAAAAGTTAGGTTTTCTTCAAAGACGGGTAATTTGCAGTTAGAAAGGGCATATTTTTGTAATTATGTTATTTTTACAATCAAGAGTATTATGCACATGAAAAATAGTTTGAGTGACTATTGTTATCCATTTTAGATTTAGCACCAACTTTTTTGTGCCGATGTATGTGACTGTCTGAGCTCAGTCACATAGTCATAAAAGTAATTCGAAGTTATAGTTTGTTTAAGTCAAAAATTTTTCCAGCAATTAGAGAGGTTAAAGAAAAAATGAGCAAAACAAGAAAAAAGCCCCAACCCTACATCTACACCGGAGAACCGAAAGACAAAACAGAAGACGAAACTGAAGACATATACGACACACAGGAAAGAGAACAAATGCTAGATGAGGACGAAATCAGCGCAGCCGAAGAAGGATTCATGAGAGGAAGAGAACAGGAACCGCCAAGCAAGAAAGAAACACGAAAAAAAGCCGTCAGCCACGACGATACAATTTCGGTTGAATTAGCGAAGGAAGACGCGGAAGACGATTAACCAACCAGCTAAACCATTAACCAATAAGAGAGCTTGCACGTCAACTTACTTCCACTTTCTTCTACTTTGAATAAGGGAGGTATCAGACTGCTCCGAGCACAAGAGCCTCGATGCTTTAAACTTTCGCCACCGCTAATCATAATAGGCAGAAAGTAGAATCATGCATGAGGCATTAAAACAAATAATGTTTAGAGACCCTGTTTGCGGCATGGTTCTTGACGAAAATACAGCTAAATTCAAAATCACTTATGAGGGTGAAACCTACCATTTCTGCAGCCTTGTTTGCAAGAAAAGATTCAAGAGGCACGCCACAAAATTCGTCAAATAATATTGTCACAAACAAAAAAGAAAGGGATTAGTTGTTTTTTAGGTTTACTTGAAGAGTTTCCAGACAACAGCAGCTAAGATTCCGCCAATTATCGGAGCCACCCAAAAGACCCAAAGCTGAGTCAACGCTGTACCGCCGACAAAAAGCGCTGGTCCCAAACTTCTCGCAGGGTTCACTGAAGTGCCATCTATAGGTATTGCTACAAGATGAATCATCACTAAGGTTAAGCCAATAGATAATCCCGCAAATCCTTTAGGTACCCTTTCATGGGTTGAACCGTGAACGACAAGCACGAATATGAAGGTTAAAACTATTTCAGCAATGAATACAGACGCTAAAGAATAAGTGGAATAACTGTTCGCACCCAAGCCATTAACTGCCAAATCATACCCTGAGTTTCCTATAACTATCGCGTAAAGTATGCCTGCACCAATTATTGCGCCCACGCACTGAAAAACAACGTAAAATACCGTATCTTTTATGCTTAGTTTTCCAGCAACCAACATTGAAATTGAAATGGCGGGGTTTATGTGACATCCAGAAATGCTGCCTATCGTGTAAACCATAGCTAACACGGCAAGACCGAAAGCAAAAGCCACTCCCACGTTTTGAATGTAGTAACCTGCAATAACTGCACTGCCGCAGCCCATCAGCACCAGCACCATTGTTCCAATCAGTTCAGCAACGTATTTTTTCATAGGATCAATTTGAGGCGTCGCTGGCGGTGGTTCACGTATCTCGTTTATTGTTTTTTCTACTTCACCCAAACTCTCTTTCTCCTTTTCCAATTTGGCTCTCTGCTTTCTAAGTTAGCGCTTATAATAGTTTCCCTGCAAAAAGCTTAGCTTAAAGTTTCTCGCTTACAGAAATATCCATCATCATAAGCCCAGAGACCATCTTGGGATAAAAATCCGTGCTTTTCTCAGGCAACAATTCATGCTGCTGTGCTATCTCTGCAACGGTTTGGGCGCTTATCGGGTTAACCAGAAATGCGATGCTGGCTTCTCCACGGTTAACTTTATCCACCGCTTCCTTTGTCCACCGCACGTAAAGGATATTTTCATCCATGTTCAATTGCCCTGTTTTCAAAATATGTTTGAAAACGATGTCTCGAAGTATTACTACATCGAAAATTTTTGTCTCTTTAGAAACGTTAGCGTTCACAAAATCATAAACGCTTTTGTCATGCTTTAGCGATAAACCGTAAGCTTTCAAGCCATCATAAACGCAGAAAGCATGCTCATTAACATGGCTTTTCAAGAAATCCTCTAAGGATTCTACAGTCGGCTTTATTTCTGAAACGTCAAAGAAGCGTTTGAGCCCTTGCAAAACTTGATCAGTTAACTTGAATTCTTTGAGAAGCCTGTGCGTGGGCAAAACAACAAGCCCTTCCTCTTGAACTGGAACCACGTAGCACATGTGAAAATTAAACGCTGAATCCGCTGTCCAATTTCCTTTGCTGCGCATTTCGTCTCGGTAAGCCAATGCGCTTTCGTACCTGTGGTGTCCGTCAGTTATTACCATGGTTTTGCTGCTTAGGTTTGCTTGCAGTTGCTTTATTTTTTGTGGGTCAGTAACTCTCCAAACGGTATGCTTAACTTGCAATGAGTCAGTAACTTGGATTATTGGTTTTGTCTTCGCTACTTCCTGCAGGAAAGCGAGGGTTTTTCTTTCGTGGTCCGAATAAATCAGAAACACTGGTTCAAGGTCTTTTTGGACGGTGCGAAGCATGTTTAACCGGTCAGCTTTTGGTGCTTTGTAAGTGATTTCGTGTGGAAACACCATGTTTTCGCTGTAATCGTAAAGGCGCAAGGCAGCGATTAATCCTGTGCGCTCGAATTTTTTGCCGTCCAAGGTGAATTCTTGGCGTGAAACGAAAACTGCTGGTTCAGTTTCCTTGGCTAATATGCCTTCTTTTAGCCACTGCTGAATCCGCTGTTGCGCCACTTGGTACTTGTTTTCTTCCATTGGCAGAATCAGTCGGCAATAATTGTACGGTGATTTCTGGTAGTATTCTTTTTGCATTTCAGCATCTATTTTATCGTACGGTTGAGTTATGAGGTTCTCTGGATTACCAGCTTTTTGCGTGTACCGTATGGCTTTGAAGGGTCTAATGTCTACCAAACGTTTCAGCTCAAGGTGTTTTTTCCAGCGCTTCTATAACTCTTTTAGCTATTTGTACACTTGCCTTTAACTGGGCTTCATATGTTTGAGCACCAACATGCGGCGTAGCAATCACATTGTTTAGCGTTAATAATTTGCTGTTTTTCGGCGGTTCATCCTCGAAAACGTCCAATGCTGCACCTTTAACTTTTCCTGACACTAATGCTTGGTAAAGTGCTTCTTGGTCAACTACTCCACCGCGGGAACAGTCAATTAGCATTACGCCGTCTTTCATCATGTTAAACTCTTTTGTGGAAATCATGTGCTTAGTGTGAGGCGTTAAGGGCACGTGGATTGTGATGAAGTCTGCTTGTGGCAACATTTCAGCTAGGGGCACAAACCGGTCATAGACGCATTCTTCAACGGCGAGTACTTTCATGCCCAATGATATGGCTAAGCGTTCAACTGTTTTTCCAATGTAGCCACAACCGATAATTCCAATAGTTTTGCCGTTGACTTCTGTTCCAATTAATTTTTCTTTTTCCCATTTTCCCTCACGCAAACTTACAGTTCCTTGCACGATGCCTCTTGCAAGCGCCAGTAAGTGACCTATTGTTAATTCTGCAACACTCATGTAGGAAACATGCGGAGTGTTTACCAAGGCGATGCCGAGGGAGTTGGCTTTTTTGAAGTCAATGTTGTCTAAGCCTTCACCTGCACGTCCGATTACTTTGAGTTTTTTTGCGTTATCTAATAGTTCTCCTTTAACTTTGGTTGCTGACCTTACGATTAATACGTCATAGTCAGCTATTATTTTGGGAAGTTCGGATTTTGGAGTATCCCATGCTCGTGTGACTTGGTAGCCTTTTTCTTCGAGAAGTTTTATACCTTCTTCGAATATTTTGTCGCTTATGAGGATTTTGAATGTCACGTTTTTAATCCCCAAATCGAATCAATTAGGCTTATGACTTCTTTGATTCCTGCTAGGTTCCATTCGCCCATGTGTCCGATGCGGAAGGTTTTCTCAGCTAGTTTCCCGTAACCGTTGGATATCATGTAGCCTTTCTCACCGAGCTTCTGGTTGAGTTCTTTAACGCTTTTGCCAAGTGTGTTTTTTATGCAGCTTACGGTTATTGATTCGTAGCCTGATTCAGAGAACATTTCAAAATGTTTTTTTGCCCATTGCTGTGTATACTGAGCCATTTCCATGTGGCGCTGGTAAACATGGTCGTATGTTTCTTCCAGCAAAAGATCCATGCGTTTATTCAAAGCGTAGAGTAAGGGGATGCATGGGGTGAAGGGTGTTTGATGTTTTTTCTCAAACTCGAAGATTTCAACCAAATCCGTGTATGTGCCTCTGATTGGAACTTCTTTAGCTCTCTCAATTGCTCGGTCGTTAACTAATGCAACGGTTAATCCTGGTGGCAGAGCGAAGCATTTTTGTGTTGAAGCAAAAATTATGTCGCAGCCGATTTCTCGGGGTAGTGTTTTGTCTCCTGCCATTGAGGAAACAGCGTCGATTGCGTAGATTATGTTTGGGTATTTTTTGCGTACAAGTTTGCCTATTTCGCTTATTGGGTTTCTTACACCTGTGGAGGATTCGTTGTGGCATACTGTTAATGTGTCATATTCGCCGCTGTCAAGTTTTTCAGCTATCATTTCCGGTTTGACGGCTTTGCCCCATTCAACTTCTAAGAAATCAGTGTTTTTGCCGCATGCACGTAGGGTTTCAGCGCATCGTTGAGAGAAAGCGCCGTTTATGCATGCTAACGCTTTTTGTTTTACGATGCTTCTTCCGATAATGTCAAACCAAAGTGTGCCTGAGGAAGTGGTGACTGTGGGTTTGAAATCTGCAGGTAACTCGAAGTATTTGCTTAGTTTAGCGGTTATTCCACCATATAAGTCTGAGAATTCTTTATCTCTGTGACCTATAAGAGGATGAGTTTGCTCATTAAGTATTTCTTGGCTGACTTCTGTTGGGCCAGGAATCAAGAGTTTCTTGTGCATGCCTAAATCCTTCCAGCAAGAAGGTTTAACATTTAAAATATAAGGCTTATGCGAAGATGCTGTGTCTTTTTGCCTTCAATAGCTCTCTAACTCTTGACAACTATCGCATAAAAATAGCGCATGTTTTGCAATTTGGAATATATCGAGAACGGCAAGCTTAACTCATAAAGACTTAACTATATCATAATCGCCTGATGAATAAGGGAGAAGGCGTATACATGCTGAGGAGAGAGTCACTTACAAGTTTTCTTCTTATCTTCATGGGCTCCATAGACTGCTTAACCACCGTTATAGGCGTTCTATACTTTGGAGCTGCCGAGTTAAACCCCTTCATGGCAGGCATAGTTAGCACAAACATTGGAGCCTTTTTAGTGATCAAGCTTGCAGCGACGATACTCATAGCTTTTACATATATTTTGGCGAACAAAACCCTTATGAAAACTCAAAATAAAAGCACGAAATCCTTCAAATATTCTTGCAAATTTTTGAAAGTTGCCTATGCTGGTATCCTTGCATTTCTAGTTATAGTAGTTGCAAATAATCTTATAATTCTCTTAGCATAAGTAAGTAAAAACGCCAAAGCCTCGCCTTTGCCCTTTTCAGTCAACCTGTGATTGCTAATACAGATTAGTAAAACATAAATAAAATATTCACGCGTATTACCATTTAGGATTCAGTTAAAGAAACGCTTAACTGTTGCAACCCTAATAATATGTGGTTGAGAGAGGAAAATGAAATTCAGCCTATTCCGCAAATCCAAACAACAACCTGAACCAGAAAAACCAGCCGTGCCTCCTGAAGAACCCAAAGAAGAAACAACTGCCGTCTCCGAGGAACCGAAACAAGAAGCAACCGCTCCTCAGCAACCGGCACCTGCACAAGAAACCGTTGAGCCCCGGGAAGAGCAGAAACAAGAAGTCGCTGAAACCCTGAACAAAACCTACCTAAAAGCCATGCCTCTAAAAGAACTAACCGACATAGAAAATATAAAAAACGAAGTTAAAAACGGAAACATAATCATTCTCCGAGTTACTCCTCTTGCAAATAAAAGTATCGACGACGTAAAAAGCGCGGTAAACGAACTCTATGACTTTACAGAATCCATCGGCGGCGACATTGCACGTCTAGGTGAAGAGCGAGTGGTTATTTGTCCAAAAAATATTAGGATTTGGCGGGAAAAAACGCCAGTTTCAAATGAGCCTTTGCCTACAGCAGCCTAAAAGTTTCTAGAATTGCAGGAACAACGGTGTTAATGCCTAACTTGTTATCCAAGTAGTTAGCAAAGTTTATAGTCTTCTGTTTTTCTCCATGGCAAACAAAGATTCGCTCAGGCTTAGGTGTAAGATGAGTCAAATAATTAACCAGTTGCCGCCTGTCTGAGTGACCTGAAAATCCTTCAATTGATTCTACCTTCATTTTAACCTGTATCGCTGCCATTTTGCCTTCATTGTCCATCATTGTTACTTCACCAACGCCTTTTTGGACTCTTTTGCCCATGGTGCCTTCAATCTGGTAACTGACAAAAATTATCGTGTTCCTCTCGTCGCCAGCCCAGTTCTTGAAGTACTCTATTACTGGTCCACCCTCAAGCATGCCTGAAGTAGCCAAAACAATGCATGGTTCCCCTTCCATAATGCTTTGCCTAACGCTCGGGTGCTCCACGATGGTGAAGTAGTCACTTTGGAATGGGTTAATTCCTTCATGTAGAATGCTGTGGCGGACTTCCCTGCCCAAGTATTCTGGGTAGGCGGTATGAATGGCTGTAGCTTCGCTAATCATGCCTTCGATGAAAACTGGGGCTTCCTTCATTAAGCCGCGCTTCATGTAACCGTCGATGATAAGCATGATTTCTTGAGCTCTGCCAACGGCTGGCACTGGAATTAGGACTTTGCCTTTGCGTTCCAAAGTTTGGTTAATGACGCGTGTCATAGCTTCTTCAGCTTCAACCCTGGAAGGCATAAAATCTTCTGCTCCACCATAAGTGCTCTCAGTAATCACTGTTTCAATGCGCGGAAACTCCGTTGCTGCAGCTTCCAACAGCATAGTTCTCGCAAACTTGTAGTCACTCGTGTAAACAATGTTATGTAAGCCTTCGCCAATGTGCAGGTGAACCATTGCACCCCCCAAAATATGACCTGAATTATGTAAAGTCAGGCGAATATCGGGTGCAATGTCGGTGACAACACCGTACCTAAGCGGAATCGTGTGCAAAACGCACTCACGCACGTCCTTTTGGTCATAATATGGAGTAACGCCCTGTTTGCTGGCTACGTCCAAATAATCCAACTGCAGCATGGTCATCAAATTTGAAGTTGGCGCAGTACAGTAAATTGGTCCGTCATAACCATACTTGTATAGGAACGGCGCTAAACCGCAATGGTCAAGGTGAGCATGACTAATAACCACAGCATCCAAAGAATCAATCTGGAATTCTGGCGAATCAAAGCGTGGGAACGCTTCAAAAGGCCGATTTGAACCAGGGTTAATGCCGCAGTCTAAGAGTACGCTGCTTTCGCGTGTTTTAACTAGAAAGGCTGAGCGACCAACTTCTTGTGCTCCACCGAGAACAGTCATTCGGATGTCGCCGACATCGTAAATTTTTGGTCTAAAGATTCTCTCGCCAACAGTGCGAAGGATTCTTTCTCGCTCTTTGCTTTCCGAGTGAAGATAATGCCGCATGTGAGTAACAATCTTCGACTTAATCGGTGGACTCCGCAAAACATGGGGGCGCCACTTGGTTTTCTTTATAATTTCCTGCAAAACAGCGCCGTTTCTTCCAATCACCAAGCCGGGCTTTTTTGTTTCAATTATTATTTCGCCAAGGCTTGGGTCAAAGTTTATGTCGGTGATTTCGGCTTCAGGAGGGATTAGTTCACGAGCGATTTTTTCGGCTTCAATTTCTGGTGTTCTAACTGAAGGGTCGGGGCGAATGACTATTCTTTTGCGAATCACACCGACGATTTCTGCCACTATGCTGCTTTGGTCAACTAAAATCTCAGGTTTCTTTGTGTAAACCGCTAGCATGGGTCCTTCGTATTCGATTCTGGTTACTTCTGCCTCTCTTGGAACTTTTTCCAAAATGTATTGGCTAATTTCTATCTTGTCTTTTTCTTTTTCTTGGGTGCGCGCCACAGTGTTTAACTTCCTGCTTTGAGAAGTTTACTTTTTTCTTCGTCTGATAATTCTCGGTAACCCTTTTTGTCGATTACCGTGATATTGTAACTGTTGCCGCTTGCAACATCCCGCTTCATAGCCGCATTAACAGCTTTAACAACCGTTGGCAGCAACTCAGCAAGGGTCATGCCTTCACGGTACTTATCCTCGAGTATACCATAAGCGATTGGTGAACCTGAACCAGTTGAAACCGACTTTTCCTCCATTAAGCTTCCGAACGGGTCTAGATTGTACACGTGCGGTCCAGTGTCATCTATGCCGCCGACTAGAACCTGTGTTGCTAAAGGCAGGTAACGTGCGGAAAACAGCAAGTTAGCAACAAGCCTGGCAGCTGCGCTGACTGGCATTGGCCTGTTCTTGTCAATCTTGTAGAGTTGCGCGTTAGCCGTAAGTATATCCACGACTCTTTGGGCATCTGCGACGGTTCCGGCAATTGTCATGCCCAAATGATCATCTATTTTGTAGACTTTTTTCCCGAATTTGTGAGCGACGAAAAAGCCCATGGTTACTCGGGTGTCTGAAGCTAATATTACGCCATCTTTGCAGACGACGCCTATTGTAGTTGTTCCTTTAAGGACTAATTGGCTAGCTGTATTATTTTGTGACATAGTTTTTGTGCTCCCTAAAACTCCGTTCCGCGGAATGCCATCCACTAGGAAGTAGCACCATGTAATCTTCCCGTGAGATTTATTAATATTTCGCCCAGCGGTTCTGTTAACTCTTCGTGGGATTTGGCTTTCGGGTAGTTCTCTGTTAACCATCGTGGGATACAATTACTGCGAGCATCCCCTATTAACAATCGGGTGATGACAATACTATGAGCATACCATGAAATATTTGACAATAAGTCGTCGGGGTCTGTCCGTCATAAGCTCCTCATCTTTCCCTATCAGACTGGGACGGCGACATCATCCCCCACAGTGAAATAGCACCCTCCACACAAATAAAGCGTTCCGTGAAGCAGGCGTGCCAGACCCGACAAAGTATGAAGCGTAGACTCTGATAAGCTAATATACCGTGAAATTCATTTCTAGTTTAGTAAGGGAATGTTATGGACGTTTTTGAGGCTGTGCAGGAAAGAAGGTCAATCCGCGTCTACCAAGACACGCCTGTGCCAAGAGAAAAGCTGGAGACAATTTTGGAGGCTGCCAGACTTGCGCCTTCAGCGAGAAATATTGAACCATGGCATTTTATTGCAGTTACTGACAACGAGAAAAGAAAAATCCTCTCAAAGGGCAGATTCGCAAAATTCCTTGCTGAAGCACCAGTCGTGATTGTTGCTTGCGGCGACAAGAAAGCTTCGCCCGACTGGTACGCCATCGACGTTGCCTTAGCAGTGGAGAACATGATTTCAACAGCCACCAGCGAAGGCTTAAGCACCTGCTACGTTGGAAGCTTTAATGAGAAGGAAGTTAAGGCAGCGGTTAAGGTTCCTGAAAACTTTGAGGTTCTCTTGCTTTTAGCAGTCGGCTACGCTCGTGAAAAACTGGATTTATCAAGTAAGCTTTTGCGTCTTGTGCGGGCAAGAAAAACTCTCAGCGAGGTTGCCAGTGAAGAAACGTTTGGTCAACACTTAGTATCAGAAATGGTTACTGACCTTTAAATTAACGTCTTCTGCTTTTCTCCGGAAACTAAGCTTGAAACTCTAACGCCGATGAGCCTGACTTTGCGGTCTTTCCGCAAATAAGTAGAGAGTAGTTCTCTCGCGGTTTTTTGTAGGTCATAGAGGCGGTTGGTTAGGAAAGGCAGGGTTTTGCTTTTGGTATGGGTTTCAAAGTTTTCATAACGAATTTTCAACGTAACAGTTTTGAAGAGTAAATGTTGGTTTTCGGTTGCTTTTTGAACTTCCACGCAAAGCGCTTCTAACGCTTGTAAAATGACAGCAGAATCTGCAGTGTCTTCCTCGAACGTGGTCTCATGGCTTACACTTTTAACGCCAGTTCTCTCCTCAACCTCACTTCGGTCAATGCCCTTTGCCATCAAATGCATCTGCAAACCCATCACACCAAACATTGAGGTTAACGCTGAAGGGTCATAACGTGCCAAGTCGCCGATAGTGTTTACACCTAATGCTTTCAGCTTTGCCTCGGTTTTACGTCCAACCCACAATAACTTACGCACCGGCAACGACGCAAGGAACTTTTCCACTTCCTCTTCTCTAACAATTGTTAAACCGTCAGGTTTTTGAAAATCGCTCGCGATTTTGGCGATAAGCTTGTTTGGTCCTACACCTATGGAGCAAGTGAGGCTTTGCTTCTCTTTAATCTCCTGCTTTATTTTTCGAGCCAAGGCTTCTGCTTCAGCATAATCTTTAACTTTGCTTGTAACATCCAAAAAAGCCTCATCAATTCCCCACTGCTCAAACTTATCCGCGTACTTGCGTGCTATGTCCATGATTTCGCCTGAAACCTTAATGTACAAGGGAAAATTCGGAGGTAAATAAATCGCTTCTGAACAAAGCCTCCAAGCTTGGGAAATTGGCATGCCTGAGCGTACGCCAGCTTTTCTGGCTTCGTAATTGCTTGTGCTAACGACGCCTCTGCCTTTGCCCCATTTAGGATCAGCGCCCACAATTACAGGTTTACCCCTAATTTCAGGACGTTCCCGCTCCTCAACCGCGGTGTAGAAGTGATCCATGTCTAAATGGAAGATTATCCTCGTGGCGATATCACCCGCGTAATCATTTCCCTTCTTTCTTTTTTTGTTTTTGGCAACCAGGAGGCTATCTCTAATGGCTAATGCTGTTTATGTAGTTTTCAAAAGCACTGTTTCGGCTGCTGGAATAGTTGTTTTTGCTATCTGCCGTAATCGTAAGGCTGCTGAGATGGCCAGAAACAGGCTAGCTGAAATGTAAACGTGCTATACCTGGAGGAGATAGAGTTAGGTTTTATGATGTTTCGCCTAAGTCTAGCCCTTACGCTACAGAGATCAGGATTGTGAAGGTTCAGGTCGACGTCCTTTATCCTGGAGGCTTAGATGAGAAGAACCTGCTTGATTTTGCTAAGCGGATTGAAAAGTTGAAGGAGCAAACTTAGCGGAGCTGCATTTTTTTGGCTAAACTACCGGACACCACTTCACGCGGTTTGAACTCTTACAGTAAGAGTAGTAATAGTAATAATATTAGAAAACAAATCTTTGACGTTTTAGATGGCGATGGGCATTCTGATCCATTGTTGACTCCTAAACAGATCTGCAAATTGCTAGATTTAAGCTACAAGCGCTATCACAACTATGTTTCTAAGACTAAGTGGGAGTGGAAGTATTACTATCGAAATGAACGAGGTTCAAAGTGTTCAAGTTTTCATTGTTTTAAGGCTAAGGTGAGGCTTGATGGCGCTTTAAGTGAAGCGTTAAGGCGTGTTGTTAAATTAGACGTTGAGCGGTGCGGGGTTGGTTTTGGTTGGGTGTTGAGTAAGGCTCGAAATAGGTTTCTTGTTTGGAAGTGCCGTTTGGGGCGTGTGGTTTGGTTTGAGAGTGGTACGGTTACTTTGCATGTTCGGCGGCCTGGTAACTTGGGTAAGGCGAAGCAGTTGTTTTGTGACGCGTTCGTTAACACTGGCCTGCTTACTGACATGAAGTTGTTGAATCCTGTTTTGGAGCGTATCAGGCCTAAGAGCGGGCATTTTCCTTACAGTAGCGGTGAGCGGTTGCCGTATATGGTTATTCGCGATTTTGAGTTGAGCCATGGCATTGTGATTAAGGTTGGTGACAGGACGCATCCGGATGCGGTTGAGGTTATTGCCAGTTTTTCGGATGCTATTGATTTGGCTTTGCAGAAGCTTGATGCTTTGGAGAAGAGCGATAAGGCGCTTCAGAAGATAACTGGGATTCTAACTGAGCTTTTTGATGTTGATGTCGATAAGAGGGCGCCTAAGGGTTCTGGAGGTAAAGATTATGTGTCTTAAGATTTACTACGTACATTCTAAGGGCTTACCTTTTGGTATATTATCATTAGTATATTACTACGTACATTCAGGAGCCTATCCTGCAGAGGTTCCCGGGTTCGAATCCCGGCGGGCCCGCTGGTGTAGACTGGCGTATGTACGTGGTAGAGTTTTCTGTGCCCTGTCTGATGTACGTAGTGTTGGGTTTTTGGATGTGAAAGGTTGCGTAAACCACGTTTTCATGTTGAAAAATGCTTGTGGAAGGCATGGGAAAAGTCCATGCTTTCGGCTTGGGGGTTTCTGATAGTGGTTAGTCCTGATTGCGGACGCTATATTTTTGGTGTTGTTGATGGAGGGTTTTTCCTTGATTAAACAGGATGAACAGGGTTTTGGCGAAAATGTTGTTCAAAAGGCTGAAAAAGGGCGTAGTTCAGAGGAGAAAATTGGCAGAATCAAGTATAATCAGGTTTTGCTGAAGCGGGCTTTGGCTGAGATTGCTGAGGTTAAGGGTGATTTGCGGGTTATTCGGAACGCTCTGGAGAGTGCTGGGTTTATGCGTTTTGCTACGCCTATGCTTGAGAAGTTTGCTTTTGTCGATAAGGTTGATGAAGCGATTTTTGATTTAGTAAAAACGAGTGGTGATAATGGCATGTTTCCGAAGGATGTGGCTGCAGAGCTCGCTCAGTATGATTTGGCGTATTATGATGTGAGCCGTAGGATTGTGCGGATGAATAAGCGTTTGCATGTTGAGACTGGTCATGTGCTGTTTGAGAAGCGTGGGCATCGTTGGGCTTTGACAAAGTTTGCTTTTGATGTGTATGGTGAGACTGAGGAAGAGGTTACTCGCAGTAGTAGCGGGAATTAATCAGAATCGTGGATTGTTGACAATATTTGCCTAATCTTTTTCGAGACAGTTATCTGTTTTTCACATCCATCCAATTCCGACTTGACATATTTAACTGCAATTCTTCCAGATTCGGTCTCAAAGGCTTCGGGATGAAATTCTGCAATGGTTTTTAGCAATATGGCGAAAACTTTTTGATAGCAGTTAGACCACTCAATTAGTTGTTTTTCGCTAAAATACGTGGCTGCTGCACATGTAATCTTTCCCTTCAATTCAAATTTGCCTCCATGTTCGATACGAGTAACAAACTCTTCTGGAGTGTGGATGAACTTGGAGAGTAGACTGTAAAGATTCTGCCAGTCCTTTTTTTCGTCAAAACTTAGAAAACCAATTCGTCTTAGAACTTCAATTGAATTGTTGTGTTGCTACGTCTAGCATGAAACCTTTGCGCTCTCCTAATGTTTTTGCCGTAACTTGAACCGCCTCTACCAATGTAACTCAACTTTAATCAACCTCAAAAGAAAAATAAACTAAGAAAAAGGGTGGATTTTCTTGTGTTACAAGATAGTTTTTAAATACTTAAACAATAAAAGCAAGAAAACATGAAATTCAGTACATCAACAGGATTAAGAATAATTCAAATTGTCAATTCAATAATAATTTTAGTAGCTATTGTTTCGGTAGGAATTGCATATTTAATTCCTTTCGGTTTGGCTATATTCTTATCATCCGATGCTTTGAAAGCTTTGGTTGAAGCAGATGCAACTATAATTGGGTTATTTGGGGCTATTAGCGTTTACTTTTTAACTTCAATTGACCAGAAAATTGACAAAATAGATGAACGATTAGCTAACCAAACTAGCAACTGGGTAAAACTTGAGAGTAGAAAACACAAAATTATGAACTACAAAAGAAAAGCTGTTTGGGCTATTTTTAGCTCGCTAGTATGCTTAGTTTTTTCTTTTTTCTTTTCGATGATGGCACTCGGAATTGCGACCATTGATAATGCTACTCAAACAGTTCCCAGTTTAAAATTGACTTTTCTTTTAACTGTTAGCTCTTCTGTTCTGTTATTCATAGGCATTTTAGGAATCTTGTATATAGTTTTGAAAATGGGAATCGAACCAGAGAATATGTAATTTATCATCCGAAATTTTCAAGACATTAAAAAATCTACACCATGACAAATAAGTTTACAGTATCCTAGCAAGGGAAGAAACTCGGTGAATAATCCCCGTTTTTTGGCGGTTTTTGGGTTTGGGGCTTGTTTTGGGGCACAGCAAATTATATAAGAGGATGCGGTGATAGGTTTACTACGTACATAGGCAGCCTTGGGAAAAGCGGTAAGTCTCTCTCCCAAGGCGGGCTTACTGTTTTTCTCAGGGTTGACCTCTATAGTAGTGTTCTTGTGCCGCCTTTGAGTGGCGTACGGAAGAGTTTTTATGGTACATAAACGAAGCAAGGATAAGTTGTTGCAGAGGCAAATTCGCAGAGTAATCTATTTGCGAAGTTATGACGATAGGATTGTCTGTGAAACTGTTAGTCAGGTTTCTCGGGAAGATGTTCTATCGCTCTTAGCTCAACCTGTTCACCTCAGCGATGTGCCTGACGTGGAAAAAGGCGAGGTTCTAATTAATTCTCGCGGCCAAGGGAGTTTTCAACGTTGAAAAAAATTGGGTTGTTTTACGTCAATAACAGGTCTGGAAGGCTTTATTGACGTGTGAAGACCTAAAAAAAACTTTGGGAGATAGAGAGTGTGAGGGGTAATCCTGGGTTTACTGTTCTGGTTAAGAGGCGTATTTTCCAGCTTCAGCGAACCGCGAGGCGTGATACGCAAGTCCTCAGGTCAAAGTGGATTGATAAGTTGGATGAGTTGTTTACTCTTGCAACATCAATTGCTGTGGGCAAGGTTACTTCTCAAAGGGTTGGTGGGAAAGAGGAATTGATAACGCCTAAGCAACGGCAGATGTGGGCTCATATTGCAGCTCATGTCGCGTTGGTTATGGGTAATTTGGCGCGAGGGTATGATGAGCGTCAGTTTAATGAGGATTTAGCGAAGTTGGAGCAGTTGGTTGATGAGATCAAGAAGCTCAATCAGTTGAGCGCGGAAATCAAGGAAATCAAGCAGTTCAAGGAGCAGCAAAACCAGCAGGAGGCAGCTCCAAAGCTCAGTGACTCCTGAAGATCCAGTTTTGTTTGTTGCTGGGGACTTCTTTGGCTTTGATGTTAAGGCTTATCAGGCTGAGCTTCTGCGGGATGAGAGCAAGCGGATTGTGTTCGCTGGAGTAGGCAAGCTGGGAAAACCACGTGTATTGCTTTGAGGGCGATTTGGTTTGCGCTTGACGCTATCCGAAGACGTTGACGTTGATTGTGGCGCCGACTGTTGCGGCAGAGCATGATTATGTCCGATCGCATTCAAGACTTTCTCGGCGAGCTTACCGAAAGAAAAGCAGATTGATACTTGTTGATAAGTTGCAAAGAACGACTGTTCGGTTCAAGAATGGTATCGCGTATTGTTGCTTTGCCTAATAGTCCTCAGATGCTCAGGGGTTACACTGCGCACCAAGTTATTTGCTGACGAGAGCGCGTTCTTCAAGGATGATGAGCTCGTTTTCTATAATGTGCTTTATCCGATGCTATCTACGACGGATGGCGCCTTGATCGCCTGAGCACGCCTTGGAGTAAAGACAGCGTTTTTTACCGTATGTGTCAGAGCAAAGATTTTAGTAAGCATGCTATAACCTGCGAGGATGTTGTGCGCAGCGGGCTTGTTAAGCAGAGTTTTATTGATGAGATGCGGTCTCAGTTGCCGTTTGAGCGTTTTCAGCGGGAGTTTATGGCTGAATTCGTTGAGGATGTTGATGCTTGGCTTACGCAGAGCCTTATTGTTACCTGTATTGACAGTAACTTGCAGCCTCTTGATTTTCAGGCCTTGCCTCAAGGCGAGTTTTATGTTGGCGTAGATTTTGGCAAGGAACAGGATTTCAGTGTGGTCCTGGTGGTTGAGAAGCAAGGGTCGTTGTTGCGGGTGATTCATGTTCACCGTTTTCCGCTTAAGACCGAATATGCTTCAGTAATCGGGTACATTAAGAGCCTGCAGGACCGTTGGAAAACGATTCGAGCCGTGTATGCGGATGTTACCGGTGTTGGCAACTATATTGTTGAGGATATGGTGCGCAGCGGAATCCAGGGCGTTGCTGGGCGTGACTTTCACGGTTCAAAGTCAAAGAGGAGATGGCCACGATATTGCGTGAGAAGATGCGTGGCGGTGAAGTGAAGATTCCTTATGTTCCAGCCCGAAAGATTGAAGATGTTGATTTGACGGCTGAATTGAACATTGAAAAGTACGAGTTGATGAAGACGGGGCATTTGCGGTTTAGTCATCCTGAAGGCGGGCATGATGATGTCTTCTGGAGCATGGCTTTGGCGTGTTATGGTGCTGCGCGGTCTCCGTTGCCTTCCTCAGGCGTTGGCGTCGCAGTGATCAGGAAAAAAATAGTTGATGATGATGATTAAAATGGAAAAAACTTTGTTGTCTGCAAATGCCAAGGACGAAATCGTTAAGGTTCTTGGTATTGAAGTTGCAAACGTGCGGATGGGTAAGTTGCACGTAAAAATTAACGGTGTTGACTTGATGCAAGACGTTGTTTTGGATGACTTGCAAATAACCGCCGACGTTGAAGAAGAAAAGAAACCGAGGAAAAAGCAGTAGGTGAAAAAATGTAAATGCCGCTTAGGAAAGATTTGTCGCTGACTATGCCTAATCCGCTGCGTAACGTGCCAAATGAAATAGCCGTTGCGCAGCGTGAAAGGGAAGTTCCTGTGGCTTGGCGCGGCGACTGGAATCTTATGCAGTACGTTAACAACTACACTTTGAAGGCGGCTGGTATAGGCTTTGTCAGCAGTCCTTATACGTCGCTTTGGGATCGCATTTGGGGAGTTACTCCAATCGAGGATTTGCCGAAGTACAAGGCTTTGTACTCGTTTACTCCGCGAATTCAAGCTATCGTTGATGTTAGGTTAATCTTAACAATTTCTAACGGCTTTGTTCTCGAAGGCGGAACAGCTACTTTCCGAGATTTTTTGGAAGAATGGATTGAGTCGCATGATCTACTTTCAACTATGCGCAGTGAGGAAACTGATGCTTTGGTCTTTGGTTCAAGCTATACGGAGCCGTGCATGGATGAAGATTCAAGCCGCGTGGAATGGCTGAAAACTTTGGATCCGTGCGATATGCGAATTCGCCAAGATTGCTATAAGAACATTTTTGGCTATGCTCAACTTACTTCTTATCCACCAGTCATTTTTGATCCTGAAGAAATTTACAGGACTTTAAATGGTGTTAAATCGTGGCGGTTTGAAAATGCCTATGGAACTTCTGCGTTACGTTCAATTCTTCATGTTCAAGCCTTGATTGATGATTTTCAAGTTGATATGGCTAAAATAATGAAGGTTTACACGAAGCCTATGCTTGTGCTTTCATGCGGTGGAGACGGAGCTGTAGGTGCAGCAGCAGCCGTGGAGCGCTGAAAAAATGCAGGCGCTTTTGGATCGAAGTGTCACAGCGCGATCAAGGTACGGATTTGGTTTTGAGTGGAGAGGTCAAGGTTACGCCTCAGGGCTCGATGACTCGCGATCTTAGGGTGGAATGGTGGATTCAATATTTGGAGCGGCAGCGTGATTCCCAGCTTGGCGTACCCAAAATATTCCTAGGCGAAAGTGAAGGCACGAATAGAGCAACTGCGGAAGTGGTCATGCAGGAATTTATTACGCGGCTCAGAATGCGCCAAAAACACAAAAGCGGCGTTTACGAGACGCAGTTGTTTCCGTTAATTTTGCGCGGCGATTTTCCTGAAAGCCTGATAACTGCGGATAAAATTCCGAGGATGAAGTGGAAGCCTATTTGGGAGCCGCCGACAGACGTGAAAATGCAGCGTGTTCTCGATTTATATAATGGCATGCTTATGGGCAACACGGAAGCCCGCGCTGAACTTGGCTTACCAGAAACGATCAGCGGTAACTTGAAGCAGCCGCAGCAATCTACTTTCGATAATTTTGGCGAGAACCAGGGAAATCAAAAGCAAATGCCGACAAAAATCACTTTCTAGTGCACTAGAAAGACGTTTTTTGAAAGTTATGGGCGGGTAAAGCAAAAATGGAATTAAAATACGATGTGGACGTCCAGGCAAGCCTTGATGAAATCCAAAAAACCATAATTATCGAAGGCGAAGCTATCGACGTTTCCATTAACAAGAATAATTGGCAGGTACCGCCGGAAGATTTGGATTATTTTGCGGCTACGCTTACTGGCGTGCAGGTTCGAATAGATCATGGAACTGACGTTTGCGACGTTAAAGGCTTGGTTAGGAAAGCTCGGCGTGATGGAAACAAGGTTTTGTTTGAGGCTGAAGTTTCCAGCGACCCCGTGCTTTTAACGCAGATTCAAAAAAAATATTTGACTATGGTGAGCCCTAAAGTTGTTTCCAACGAAATAGTCTGCAGTTTGTGCAGTGGCAGAACAAGAGACGACAACATGGTTATGGTTCACTTGTGTGCTGGTGCTTACGAGATAGTGCATAAGCCGCAGTGCGTTGAACTTTCCATCGTTGCAGAGGGCGCATATAAAAACAGTAAGTTCCGTCCGAAAGGGTTCGCTGCTGCAATGGATGAATCGCAGCGCAAGACATTGATAGCTTCAGTCTGCGAGTGCGCGGATAAGTCAAAGTGTCCATGCGGCATCAAGGAGCTTAAATCAAAGGTACAGCTCGGCAAACCCGAGTTTAACCAAACAATAAAAATAGGAGAAAAAAAACAAATGAGTGCAAAACCAACAGAACCACCAGAAACACCGATAGTACCACCACAGGTTCCAATGGCGCCAACGAAAGCTGGCGCGGAATTGACGTACGACGATTTTGTGCAGGAAATGACTAAGAACACAACGCAAATTCTGGATGCATGCAAAGCTGCAATCGCGGAAGCAATGACTAAACATGAAGCAAAATTGGAAGCAGACGTTAAAGCGGCAGTAGCAGCATTAGTGCCTAGACCTAAACCAACAGGTAAAGGTACAGTTGGAAGCTTGAATGCTCCCTTAGATGATGCTCAAAGGCTAAACAACATATTCGCCAGAAAAGGTAACTTGCAAAAAGCAGGCCTTGAATTGGCGGCTGCTGCGAAGCGCATGGGCGGCTTAACTGCCGACTTAACTGTGCACGAGGAAGAGGAGGAATAAAAATGGCTTATTTTGAAGGTTCAGGACCAAAAGTTGTTCCAGACCTAGAGCAGACATTCTTCCCTGATTCAGGTTACACAAGCCCAGCAGTTGGCGACCCAGTTTACGTTTCAAGCGACAACAAAGTTAGCTTATGCGCAGGCGCAAATCCAGCGTTTGTCGGATTCGTTCAGTCAGTTGCGAAAGGCGGAAACGGAGCTCTCAACGTGTACGTTTTCGGCCACAGAATACGCTGCAAAAACACGTCAGGCGTAACTCTCGTAGCAGGCAACGTCATCACATCAGGCAACGCGGGTATCGCTTTAATGCACACATATGTCGCCGGAGATCTTGACACCAGCGGCATAGATGAAACTAAAGTCGCAGCAGCCATCAACGCTCAGCAAAACCGAAGGGGCGTTGTAGTAATTGGCGGAGTAGCCAACGCTCAAGTGCAGATAATCTTCGGATAAACACAGGAGGAAAAAACAAACATGAGTTTTAATGAAGATGCTTTAGCATTTGTTGATTCAGCAGCCATTCAGTACCCCGAATTGCATCAGGTAATTCTTGAGTTGACTATGCCAAACTTGATAACGAAGCGGCTGTTCACTGACGACGTCTTAAAATCTGGAAGGACAAAAACTTACGTTAAAGAAGCAGGTGTAAGAAGCACGGGAATTAGCGAAATCGCGCCTGGCACTGCAGTTCCAGTTGACTATACACCGATGTCTTACGTTACCATAAGCCCGTATAAACGCGGCGAATCCGTTGAAATCCCCAAGGAAGTCGTTGAAGACGTTGACCTACCAGTGATTAACCAGCAACTCAAAAGACTTGCGAGGCGGTTGGCCTTCCAAATCGAATTAGATTGCTCAGGCGTCATTGATCTGGCATGCCCAGGAGCAAACAGTAACGCTTGCACAGGCAAAACTATCACTGTCACAGGCACTGAATTCACGAAGGCAGGCACGCCTGGTATGGAAGATTTCAATAATGCAGAAGCATTAATCAATAAAGCTGACTTCCTGATGGATACGATACTTTGCAATCCAGTGCAAAAACGAGACATCAAAAACTTGCCGAACTACAGCTTATACCACGACGTTATCAGCCCAATTACCCAGAAACCAATGCAGATGCTTGGCGAATGGGAACTTTGCTGGAGCAACGTTGTGCCTGCGGGTACAGTGTATTGCATCAGTACGGGCAAAAACCTAAGCGCGGCATATATTAATCAGAAGGCAACCATAGCAGCCTTTTATGATTAAGTGCAAGCGCCGCTTGGATTTTTCTTAGATGGTAGCCATAAGGAACAGGCTTGTTCCTCAATAGCACCAGAGAATTAAAACGCCCATTGACCACTGATGTTGAATTGCTCAAGAGCAAAGAACTTGTTAAGCCAATTTTAACGACAAGATACGCGCCGGTAATCACGAACGGTGAATGCATAGCCAAAATTACGAACTGTCTAACAAGCTAAACGCAATAGCACAAAAAGCACAAAAACTTTACTCCCTTTTTTTTATTTTTTAAAATCAAAATAATCAAAATAATCAGGTAATGTTGATGAGTGAAAGTTTGAATCCTGGCGGTACAGTCGCCAAAATATTTACGTTCAAGGATCAAAATGGAAGTTTGTTTGATCCGACTACAGTTTCTGTAATAATCATTGATCCGAATGGTGGAACTGTCGCGACGCAAAGTCTTTCTAACTTAACGAAAAAAAGCGTTGGGATGTATCAGTTTTTGTATAATCTCGCGGGCGATGCTCCGACAGGTTTATGGATGATTCAAGTTACGGGTACATTATCCAATTTTACGCAAGTTAAAGATTACCCGGCTTTAGTTGTGGATTCTCTTAAAGCAGGTGCTGCCGTTTATGCTGATGAGCGGGCTGTAGTGAACGCTTTGCAGATGACGTTTGATTCAGCGTCTAAAACTTTTATGGTGTTTGGGCTTCCTATAGCTCAAGTCGCTGTTTTATCGCATATCAACTTTGCTAATGGGTACGTTGACAGCTTGACGGATCAGGTTGATCCTAAAAGCAAAAAGTACCGTGCTTGCATTCAAGCGGCTGTTGCTTTAGCGTGCCGTAGAATTCTTGTTACGGCTTCGGGCGGTGCGCTGCAAGGCGCTTTCGATTACCGTCTTGGCGATCTTTTGGTGACTAGGGCTAATGTAACTAAGGAAGTTTACCTTGCTGCAATTCAAGCTTTTGAATCAGAATTTCGCGGAGCCTTAACAAACGTTGCTACGGTCGCTAAAATCGGCGAATCTAAGCTTGCGAGTCAGGTTCCGCAGAAAAGACCTTTAATGGTCGATTAAAGAAAAACAAAGAGTTGAAGTTTGAAATGAGTCAAGAAATCGTAGCGAAATTTGTGCTAGTCAATCCTGACGGCACGCAAAAACAGTTAAGCACTGATGCAAATGGAAACCTTAAAATTGCCATTGCGGCGACGAGGTGACATGAAAAATGAGTCAAGAAGTAGTTGCTAAAATTGAAGTAATTAATCCTGATGGATCAATAAAGCAGCTAAGCACGGATGCTAACGGGAACCTTAACGTCGCGGTTGCTGCAGGCGGTGGAGGCGGCGGTGCGACGTGCGTAGGAGCAACTTTAAGTCAAATTGAAGGTTCTACAGTTTTAGCCAAAGATTCGACCGTTGCCAAGGATTCTACGGTAGCTAAAGATTCTACTGTTGCTAAGGAAAGCGGCGGAAACGTAGCTGCGGTCAAGGCTAAAACAGACCTGATAGGCGCGTCGGTTGCTCTTGAATCAGGGGGTAACGTTGCAGCCATCAAGGCTAAAACCGACCTATTACCAGCAGATACAAGTACACAGTTAGACACCAATGTTCCAGCTATCAAAGCCAAGACCGACCTTATCGGCGCAAGTATTGCTCTCGAGACAGGAGGCAACGTAGCAGCAATCAAAGCGAAAACTGATCTTCTTCCTGCAGATACAGCTACTCAACTTGACACCAATGT
This sequence comes from Candidatus Bathyarchaeota archaeon, assembly GCA_963715865.1. GTDB lineage: Archaea > Thermoproteota > Bathyarchaeia > Bathyarchaeales > Bathycorpusculaceae > Bathycorpusculum. The sequence continues at coordinate 588,596 of OY970280.1, read as the reverse complement.
TCCAGCGATTAAAGCCAAGACTGATTTGATCGGTGCTTCTGTCGCGTTGGAAACTGGCGGAAACGTAGCTGCGGTTAAGACTAAAACTGACCTTATTCCAGCAGACATCGCTACACAATTGGACACGAATATTCCGGCTATATTGCCAGCGCTGTTACCAGTTTTGTACGCTGCTGTTGGTGGGCCTTACGCTGATTCTGTAACAAACATTTTGCTGTCAAACGATGCTGAGATAAATGGTCCTGATGGGCAGACTTACCATAAGGTCAAAGAGTTTAATGTTGGATACTTCAAGGGTACGATTAGGATTAACTTTTCAGAGAAGGCTGGAACTTCTGGTCATTGGGTATCCGGTAAATTATACCAAAACGGAGTAGCAGTAGGATCTGATTGTGGGATGAGCACAACAACGTATTACGAATACAGCCAACAAGTTGCAGTCAATATGAACGATGTTATCTCGTTGTATGTGCTTAATTCAGACGCGGGATATACGGGATTCGTGAAGAACTTTCGCATACTCGGACTGTTCCCCATTCCTGTGATGCCGGCTGTTACACTGTAGCTTCCTTAGTTTTTCTTTTTTTTTCTTTGTTTTTTGTTTACCACGTACATTGGAGGTGATTAAATGGCTTTGAATGATGCACAGCAAGCAATAGTGGTTTTCTTTGGCGTGGTTCTGTCTACGCTTGCAGGGTGGGCTTATGCTGGGTTTCCAACCAGCAGGCTCGCAATCGGCTTAGTAGTCGGCGCTATCCTTGCAGGAGCGATCTTGGCTTTGAAAGAATGGGCTGGATCATCTGTTCCTATTCCTTCAGCTCCAACTCCTCCAACTTCAACTCCAGCGGCAACAAAACTCAGTTCCGTCTACGTCAAAGAAAGAACCTATTTCACAAGGCAAAGTTGGCTTTTCTAAAAAACCGTTATCGGAGGTGAATTGAATTGACTCAGAAACCGTCAAGCAACTATGAAGTTGCAACAGCCGTACTTATTGGAACCGTTATCACGCTTATCGTTGTAATTGGCTTGATATTCGCTCAAATAAACGTGACTAACGCGGGAAACGTTGGAGTCGTAAAAACAATTAATTGCGCAGCCTACACAGATACAGCAGCGTCTAAGCCGCTAACATCAATTAGCTGGGGAACCTTGTCGCCTGACAGCAGCATGAACTACACGTTTTACATGAAGAACATGGGTAACTCGCCGTGTAATTGGACATTTACCGAGTCGGCGTGGTCTCCAACTAACGCGAACACCTACATTTACGCAGGCATAGACTTCTTAGGCGCAGTGAATACGCCTCCAGGCGGAGTGATTCCGGTAGTTGCAACAGACAGCGTTTTGGCTAATGCTCCTGTAAACACAAGCTACGGGTACACGACAACCATAGCGGCTTCGGGTTAAACCCTGCTTAGGGGAAAATCGTTTTGCCAATGATTCCCACATGAGCGTGGCCTCTCCCTTTTTTTATACTACGTACATTCTAGGCCTTGGTTATGTACGTGGTGAACGTTAACAAGGTGAAAATATGACCGTAACGTATGTTCAATATTCGGATGTTCAAAATCATTTAAACGCTAGTTATGAGGAGGCGATTAGGATTTGGCTGTGAAAAAATACAAGTCATCCTTTGACACTTTCGTAGTAAGTCAAAACGGTTTTGACATTGTTTTTGAAGTGCGCAGTACGGTAATTCCGACGAATGATAAAGCGTGACTGTGCGGTAATAAACGTGCCAGAAAAAGCGTGTTATTTAGGACAAGAAAAAGGAATAAAAGACTGCAGCAATGCTTCGCTAAAACTGCATGTGCAATTTATCAGTTATTAGAAGGAGAAGCGAGGTAATTAGTTTTTGAAAGCGTTCAAGCTAGTGAGAAGATATCTTCCTCAAAAGGACATTGATTTGCTTCTAGTCGGAGTAACCTTTGACGATGGGACAACAGTTGTGCAGTTTCCTCTGCCGAGGCCGAATCTCGGTGTTTTCAAGTCGTTCAAAGATTTCAAGAACGCTTACAAGAGATTGTTTGACCCTTATCAGAAAACTGAACTTATTCAAGTAGATGTATGATATGGTAAATTTGAATACGATTGTTTATCATGTTAGCGAGAAAACAGGGGATATTCACATTCCCGACGTCGCTGCTGTTTACGCGCAGATTATAGCTGCTAATGATGGTAAATACGCGAATATCGTTTTGCTGCCTGAATACAACGGGAACGAGGTTTTTGAGGATTTGCTCGACTGGATCACTGACAATTTTGGAGGACCGACGGGTATTCCGATTATGTTAACTGCGTTTGAGGGTGGGCCGTACGCTGATCATGTCGTTACGCAGTTGACTACTGACCAGATTTTGCAGGTCATGGCGGTAGCGAACGTTAAATGGCTGAGGTTTTTTGAAGTTAAAAGCTGGTATATAGCGTATAGTCAGACGTTTCCAACGGATTATGTCACATCTATTCTTGCTTTTTGTGAAGAACACGGTTTGAAAGTGTTTTGGGCAGAGTATAAGGTTGATCATGTTTTTCAAGATATTCAAGGGTACATTGTTGGATTTGAGGATGTTGTAACTGTTGGCTTTTCTACTAATTCAGGTGAGCTTGAACCTTGGGACGGCTTTAACCTCGTGAAAGGCCTGTTTACGCATTGGGGCGGAAGTGTCCAGAGCTGGTATTGGGAGACGCGGCATAGGCTTCCTGAATACTCCGCTGTAAACGATCCGCAGAACATGCCTATTTCCTGGTTGATTCGACATGCATGCCTTTGTAGAAACATTGGTGCAGAGGTTATCCAGTTTGAGCCTTACGAGTACTTCTTCGGCAAGACAGACGGAAAAGCAAGTCAAAGTTTAGCGTTTCTGCATTATTACTTGAATTCGGCGATGAGCACGATGCAGGGAAGCACTGTTATTCTGCAGACGTTGATGGGTGAGTGGCAGCACGACATTGATAAAACAGACATTTTCTGGAGTAATAACCCGATTGAGTTAGCGCTTGGAGCACAACCGGGAGCCTTAGACTTTTTCAAGATGAAAGAGAAAAACGCTGTTTTCTGCTACAGTTTAGGCAGTTCCAGTGTGACGCGTAAGTTGTGGCTTAAGCTTGAGGATGTAGCCGTGCAAATAGTTGCGAAAGCTGCGGGTGCTGCTGTTGGCGATAACGTTTTGAGGCGTGAGAGTTTGAAGGCGGAGGTTGAACGCATAATTCACATGTATGACGTGCTTGCGCCTCTTTGGAATACCGAATATACGTACGCTAACGGGTCGCCTTGCAGACGCAGGATACCGGGCATAGGTGACGTTGTGATCAGCGTTGAGCAGAGTCAAGGTGAAGATTTCAATCTTGCGCGGATGTTGATTCAGGTTAAGTGCAAGTTTTATCCAAGGAGCATAGTCACATCACAAGTGTGATATAAAAAAAAGGAGTAAACAAAAAAAATGAGTGAATATGGAGCGCATGAAGCAAAATTCTACTACGTGAGCGAAACAACATACGGAAGGATACCGGCGAGTCCCGCAATGTCAGGTATAGAGAACATCACGGACGTTGAGCCTTCGGTTAATCCGGGACTGATTAAGCTTCGAGGTATCGGTTCAAGAGATTTGACGGCGATAAAGAAAGGTTTGAAGCAGGTGGCTTTGAAAGTGGTTTATGCTCTGCCCAGCGCTAATCCAACTAAGTTTCTAAACTACGTTATGACGCTTGACCCGTTCACTGCTGAGCTTATTTATGACAAAGTGGCTAGCGGTCAAATTGTTGATTTGCGTCATATGGGATGCATCTCGGATAAGGCAAGTGTTGGATGTAGCGTTGAAAAAGCTATTGAAGCAACTGTAGATATCATTGGGCAAAACTTGGATCCTGAAAGCGCGAAGATTCCGGGAGCAACGTACAGCCAAGATGGCGGCGCAGTTGCGTTTAATGAAAGTTACGTGAGTAAAGGAGCCGCAGACGGTACTTCTCAGGTCGTACTTGATACGGTGACTGATTGGAAGTTCAGCATTGAAAACAACCTTAAACGTGTGCCTGTGATACGGCAAAACAATACGAGTTTACTAACTGGAACCGCAGCAGCTAACCAAAAGGTAGTTCCGGTTACGGATGGCATGTTATTCACCGCTGGAGACATGGTTAAAATTCAAGATACCAACGGTGCTGAGTGGAACACAATTGATTCAATCGCAAGCAACAGTTTGACTATGCTAAACAATTTGGTTAATACTTATACTGTTGCCGCAGGTGCGTACACTGAAGATTTAGTCGCTGATTTGCTTAAGTATTTGCAGGAGCGTCATCGGGTTTTAACTGGCGAATTAACGCTTGATTTTGAAGATATGACGCAGTATCTTGAGGTAACGCACGATTTTGAATTCAGCTTGAAGTTTGGCTTGGGCGGTACGAGCAACGCTTTATTTACGCATTGCAAGTGGGATAAGATAGAATCGCCGACGAAAGTTGAGGATCTTATTTCAGTAAAAGCGGCGTTCACAGCACAAGAACCAGTTATCACTTAAGGTGACTAGAAATGCAGACTGAAAAAATAGAGTTAGACTGCAGATTCGGTGCTGAGTACCAGGGCAAATACGTTTTCGCTGAAATTACGTGGGCGAAGCGTAGCCGCATCATTCAGAAGTACACGAAGTACAGTCAAATGACGGGTCAGGTGCAGAGCAGTGATTACGTTGCGGTTCAAGCTGAAACTGTAATGGCAGGCCTTAAGGAGCAGCCTGAAACGAAGCCTGTTACGCTTGAAAAACTACTTGCTGAAGAAAATGGTGTTCCGATTGGCTTAGGCGAATTGTTTGCGAAACTGGTCAATAGGCTTAATGCGGTTAACGTTGAAGAGGCACGTTTTTTATCCGAGCCATCCGCGGAGGCAAACCAAGCTCAGCCTTAACGGAGTATCGTCTTTGTAAGGAATTCGGTTGGACGCCGCTGCAACTGCGTGAACAGCCAGCGAAAGCAATCAGCCAATTTCTTCTCATTTTAAGTGAGCAGGATAAACAAGTAAAAGCCGAAATGGAAAAGGCGAAGAGGCATTAGTATTGAGCGTTGAATTCCAAGTTACAATTGATGGTGCAGAAGACGTTGCGCGTAACATGGACGTGTTAGGTGCGGGTATGCAGGATCATATTCAGCAGGCTCTTATGCAGACTGCTCAGGAAATTATGCTTCGTGCGAAGCAGCTTGCGCCCGTCAAAACCGGTAGGCTTATGCAGAACATTTACGCACAAGTCGTTGATAAGTACCAGGTTAAAGTTGGCTGCTACGTACCCTACGCGCTTTTTCAGGAGTTTGGCACAAGACGCATTATGCCGCGTCTTTTCTTGACTCGTGCTCTGCAGGAAAACGCGTCTAAACTTATTTCAATAATGGATTCAGCTTTGCAGCAGGCTGCAGAGGAGGCTTCAGTATGAGCATGGGTGAAATATTTGTAACGATTCGAGCTGTAGATGAGGCTACGTCGCAGTTTGCGGAAATTAGCAGCGGCGCCGCATCGATGGCTTCTGCAATTTCAAGTTCGCCGATGACGCTTAACGTGGAGAATTTGGCTTCTCCAGAAATTAACCAAGTAGCGGAAGACGCAGCAAGCGTTAAGGCTCAGGTTGAAGCTTCACCGATAACAATCAGTTTTGCGCCCGTAGATGTTCCGCCCATAATTATTCCGCCTGTTGATACAACACCTATTCAAACGAGTTTTAATGAGGTTGGTGTTGCCGCGACTGAAATGGGCGCTGACGTTGAGGTTGCTGGATCAAGTTTTGATGATTTGGGAACTCAGGCTGAAGCGACTACGGTTAAGCTTACGACTGTTGCCAGGGGCATAAGCAGCGTCAGCGGTTTGGGCTTAGGCATAACCACGCTTGGGACTGATTTTGGCTTGCTTGATGCGCAGTCAACTAAGTATGTGCGTGATGCTCTCGCGGTGGTGACTGTTGTGAGCCAGGTTGCTCGCATGATGAATTACGCCACCCTTTTTACGCAAGGCCACACTGCGTCGATTACGATTGATACTTCGTCGCAAGCGGCTAATGCTGCCTCAACTGTTGCAGCGACAAGTGCGACGGAGGGTCAGGCGGCGGCGGAAGCGTTGGATACGACGACGGAAACTGGAAGCGTGGTTGCTAGTATGGCGTCAACTGTAGCTATGAACATTAAGACGGCGGCTACGTGGATTGCGGTTACTGCGGAGGACGCATTGAACATTAGTCAGGCTACTTTTCTAGCGTTGACTGGTGTGGGGATAGCTGTGATTATTGCCGCGGCTGTTGCGGTGGCTTATTTTGCTTCGCAGATGAATTCGGCAGCTTCAAGCGTTCAGAACTTTAATGCTTCTGCTGCTGCGACGCCTGGAGTTATGAGTAATATTCAGAGTGCGGGTGCGGCAGGATTGCTTCGTCGGGGTATTGAGTAAGTAGGTGAAATCGTGAGTGGTAGTGTTGATCTCCCAAACGTAATAATTAGTTTGGGTTTGGCTGTTGCGGTTCCACCTGAAGATGTTGTCAAGCTTTTGGTTCATTGTGGTGCGACGAAGGAGGTTAGCAGTTTTGATCTTCTTTTGCAGAATTGGAATAGTAAGTATAGCATTAATGGCACGTATCCGATTCTGGTTGGTCAAACTGGCGGTATCGGCCTTGGACGTGGAGCTAATGCTCCTGCAGTTATTTCGCTGAGAATAGAAGCCGTGGAGTACCAGGAGAACCCCAATGCGCCTAGTGTATCTGGCGAGTTTTATGTGCATGTGACTGGGCGTTGCTGGGGTGAGCAACTTTTCCGCAAGTTAGTGACAAAAGAATACTTGAATCAAAAGGGCGAAGCCATAGTAAAAGATTTAATTGATAACTATACAAGTTTAAGTCATTCGCGCAACAGTACTGAACTTGTTGAAGACACAAACACTGAGTATCTTGATTTGCAGTATAGTGACAAGCAGGTTTTTGATATTTTAAAGTACATAGCTGGGAGCGCTGACCAAAACGGGGTTATCGGCTTTGACTTTCGTGTGGCGCCTGATGGCAAGTTCGAGTTTTTCCCAGTAAACAGCAAAAGTAACTCTGTGGATTTGAGTGAAAGCATAGAGCAGAGCAGTTACAGCATAGATATTTCGCGTGTTAGAAACAAAATTACCGTGTATGGCGTAGCTGACAAAAGCACTCCCTTGGATAAGGATGCTTGGACTGAAATACTGAGCCCACCACAAGGCAATTGGACAGCCTTTGGCGATGGCGTTACTGTAGCGCAGGATAGCACTGTTAAAGCCATTGGAACAAGCAGTATTAAATGTCACATTGTCAACAATGCTTACGGCGCAATCATATTCACGTTTAATTCAGGGTATGAAGTAAACGCTAATTTGTATCCTAAATTAGCATTTTTCAACCTGTTACAAACAGTGCTTAGTGGCCGAGGAGCAATTACACTATTTGACATCAACAACAAGCAAATGACTCAAGCCCAGAATTTCACCGGTAATACGCAATGGGGTACCACGTCGGTTGATGTTGGAAAAGCGAACGCTGATAGCTGGGTGCCGGGGGTAAACCAAACTGGGTTTGATTGGACGCAGATAAAGAAGGTTGAAATATCATGCTTATTCAGTGACGGAAGCGCTTCAGGCTCAGGAGATTTCTGGGTTGACGGCTTATACTTTGGCGGAATGAAATATAGTGCCGTTGAAGAGGATGCTGCAAGTCAAAGTGCTTATGCTTTGAGGGAGTATGCTGAGACGGATACGGATTTGGCAAGCGATAATGAATGTGACTTGCGGGCTAAAGCGCTTCTTGCTTATTTTAAGGATCCTGCAGTGTCTCTGACGATTAGTAGCACCGTCCTCGATTATGGTACTACGCCTCTTTTAGGAGGCGATAAAGTTCATGTTACTTTGCCTAATGATGATGTGGACGATGATTTCCGCATCGACTACGTTGAGTACCAGCTTGATGAGACGTCTGAGCCTCAGACGCTTAAGATAACAGCTAATCTGGGTAAGGAGAAGCCTCAGCTGGCTGATTATCTGTATGGGCTTACTTCACTGAAGTGATAAGTGTTAGCTGTTGAAGTGAGTTATTGGACCGTTTACTACGTACATTTAGAGCCTTAGGATGTACGTGGTAACCCGTTTTCTAGGTCTATTTTCTGGAGTATGCGGTTTTCGAGTTTTCATTTCTTTACTAATCTGATTTACCTGTTAATTGTTTTTGTAATATGTAGTAGGCAAGTCGTGGCGTCGACGCGTTTCCGATTAATCCGAAGCTTTTTTTGTCTGCAGCGTTATCTACTAGCGAGTACCAGAATAAGCGTGTGATGTTTCCTTGGAAATGTTGAAGGGTATCAGTCATGTACTGCGCCTGCCCTTGTTCTCCGCCGGATTCTATTGGTTGTCCAGTCTCAGTTACCCATATCTCAAGAGATTTATTCGTGAAAAGTCCGCGGTAATATGCTAGTGATTCATCGTATTTTTCCCAAATCCACGGCTGAACTTGCTCCATCCAAGGATAAGCGTGGACTGAGATTGCGTCACCGTACTGTGTAATGTTCATGGCTGCGAGTTGCTGGGCAAACTCCTTGTCAAGTGCGAGGTTAGGGTCGTTTCCTGACCACAGGTTTAAGCCTCCGAAGAGTACGATTTTTGCGGTTGGGTCGTATTGGCGGATGATTGGTGAAGCTGTCTGCACCATTGAGTAATAAAATTCAACGATGCGGCTCATGTTTTGCTGGGTCGTAATATTCAAGTTCAATAGTGGGTAAGTTGGATTTGCTGGCTCATTCCAGATTTCCCATGCATCAACGCTATTAGAGTAATTTGAAACGTAATGTGTGACAGCATTACGCCATTCTTCAAGTGTAAATGCGCTTGTTCCGTTGAACATCCAACTGTCAAGTATTCCGAGAACCTTTAAGTTGTATGCTTTTGCATTTGCGACTGCCGTTCCAAAATCGTCTGAAGCATCTATACGTATCCAACGTGCACCGCTCTCATTAACCAGCTGAGCCTCATTCGCTGAAAGAGAATGCACACTAATTCCTACCCAATCATTCTCAATCGGGTTGGAAGTTGGGTTAGACGCAGGCAGCATCCTGCTCCCAGTGATGTAGGCTCCAATAATAAGGACTATGGCAAAAATAGCGCATATTGTTAATTGTTTTTTATTCATAGTATTCTCTTCGTAAAGTTTGCTATAACGTGGTGTTCTTGTTGTTTTCTAGCGTGTTTTTTTGGGTATATTAGTTTTTGGCGGTTTTTTCGGTAGGTATTGTTTGCTGTTTCATGGTAATTGTAATTGAATGGTGAAAAGGTTTGGAAAACAAAGAAAAAGAGAAGGATTTGAAGAAGCAGCTTGAATCGCTTTGTGTAGGCGACTTGATCTGTGTTGAATGGTGTGATGCTAGTGTTGGCAAGAGTAGCGGTAGTGGTGCGCTGATTGATGTGCCTGTTCGAAGCTGGGGAATTTTCATTGGTGTTTTAGGTGTGAAAGCTAAGCATATCGTCCTTGCGCAGAATAGTTTTCGTTATGCTGACGGCTTGTTTGACTTGGATTATACGGCTATTCCGCTTGGTTGGACAGTCGATATATCGGTGCTGGTTAAAGAGCACATTCCTAAAGATGTGGCTGGCAAGCTTGTTAACAGCTTCATGCTGGGCGGGCACCGTACGCTTAGACGCCCGCGGACTTTTCAGCGCCGCATCTTTCAGCAGAGGTTAAGCGTTGATGGCAGACCTGATTAAGCGTGCCCTAACCCGTCGGCGTCGGGTTCCTGGGCGTCCAGTTATTATCGAGGAGCCGAATGAAACGCTTGTTTTATGTGTAAAATTTATCATGGGCATGATTTTTTGCTTGTCAGCTCTTGAGATTGCATGCATGGCTTTTCTCGGCATGTGGAATAGTGAAGTTTTCGCGGCAATAACTGGGCTTACTGGCACAGTGATGGGTATTTTTGTTGGGCAAAAAACTTAGGCCTAAGCTTCAAAAAATTCGCAAGAAGCTGAAGGAGCGCCAGGTCACGGGCGTAGCAAGATAATCGCTGTTTTTGTGCATTGTTAATTGGTGTCAGCGGAGGCTATGCAGATTGAGGAAAGGTAAATCTGACTTAACTCGTGTTAGAAAGAAACTGGCTGAACGCAAGGTTAATGGTGAATGTCGAATCGCGAGGCGGCGTGACGAGTTTTTCCGTATCAGGCAGTTCCGCAGAGTTTATGATAGGGCAGCGGGCAAGTTCACGTTTAACATAAGCTACGAGACGCATACTAAGCCTACTCCGAGAAGCCTTGTTGTTGCTGAAGCGTTCGGTTTAGGCATTGACGAGGCGCAGCAGTTCAAGGTTCTGGATGCTGAGTTGAAGATTGGACCGCGAGACATCATGTATATCACGGGGGATTCTGGGTCAGGCAAAAGCGTCTTACTGCGAGCAATCAGGGCAGACCTTGGCGATGAAGCGGCTGACTTATCCGAGGTTACCGTGGATCTTGAAAAGCCCTTAATCGAAACCGTAGGCGCCACAGTTGAGGAAGGTTTAGAATTGCTGAGCAGGGTTGGGTTGAATGATGCTTTTCTTTTCCTACGTACATACAGCCAATTAAGTGACGGGCAGAAATACCGTTACCGAATCGCGAAGTTAATCGAGAGTGGAAAAAACGGAAAGCAGTGGTGGATAGCAGATGAATTCGCAGCCTGCTTGGACAGGGATACAGCCAAAATTATCGCGTTCAACCTCCAGAAAATCGCACGCCAACAAGGCAAAGCAGTCATAGCAGCCACAACTCACAGCGACTTACTTGAGGACTTGAAACCAAGCGTCCATGTGCACAAGCGGTTCGGAGAAGAGATCCAAATCAACTATTACCCGAACGAAGCCGCGGCTGAATGCAGTCTAATCCGAGAAATGAAGATAGAACAGGGAACCATAGCCGACTGGCACAAACTCGCCAGCTTTCACTACCGAGGACACTTGGTTGTAGGTCCAAGGAAAATCTTTCGTTTAGTCCGAGGAGAAGAACTCTGCGGCGTAATCGTCTACTGCTATCCACCGCCCACATGTTTTGGGCGCCGCCTCATGCTGCCTCACATGACCATGCAAGAACTAAACCAGAAACTCAGCATCATCAACCGCGTTGTCATTCACCCGAAATACCGAACAATCGGCTTAGGCGCCAAACTAATCCGCGAAACTCTGCCTTTAGCCGGCACTCCTTACGTGGAGATGGTTGCGGTCATGGCTAAGTATAACCCGTTTGCCGAAAAGGCGGGCATGCAGAGAATAGCGGAACAACAGCCGACCGAGGGCATCTTGCGAATCTCGGAGCTGCTCTCTATATTTGGCTTTGACCTGCAACTGTTAGGTAGTTCCCGGTACGTATTTTCAAAAATCGAGGAATTAAATCCTGCACAAATAGGAAAGCTCAAAGAGTTATTCATCAGGAATAAGCATCCGCGTTTCAAGAAGGAATTCGCAGTCAGTAGACATCAGCCATTTGGGAAAACATCTGAATACGTAGCATCCATTGAAAATGCGGATTTGCCGAAGATGGCTAAGCTGATAAAGCTTGTTGGAATGCTTCTGCAGACAAAAGTTTATCTGTTTTGGCAGGCTCAAAATTAAACAATCTCCCGGGTTTGAAAACTAAGCTGAAAGGGAGCTTCTTTTCAGTCTTTTTTTCGGCATTTAATTTATTGTTTTAGCGGAAGCTATTTACTACGTACATCATAAGGTCTGGAATGTACTCAGTAATTACTACGTACTCGAAATTCGAGTTGATAGTCATGGCCAAAGGGAGTTTTCAGTAGTGAAAAATCGTAGGGAAGGCTAAAATAGTTGAGATGGTTGCACGCTAAGTAGATTTAGGCGTATCTGATTCGGACTTATCAGCCTTTATTTTCCTTGTTAGCACGCTCTGAGATGAGTTCTTGGTTTTCTGGTTTTGTCTGTTGCATCCGTGAGGAATACAGAAGGAGGCATATGGAGGCTGTTCAGTTGTTCGAGGACACGTTGAAAGCATTCTTCTGACAATCCTGCGTTTCGTTCCAACGAGCTGCTTGAGAACAGCTTGGTCTTGTTGCCAACACTCTTCTAAGAATTCTTCTTTCCATTCATTTCTAAAGAATGGGGCGGGAAAATGCCTTCTAATATTTGTAACCCATATTATTATGTGCCTTTCGCGTCCGCCTCGATATTTAGTCTTACTGGGCATGTCGCCTTCTATAGGGTTTATTGAAAGTACGGGTAAGTCGATATCTTCCTGCAATAGGCGACAGATTTGTACGGCAAGTTCAGGTTTTGAATCCGCAAGCAGCGTTAGTCTAACTTGCCATAGTCCTTTTTTTCCTGTTCCGTACCAATACGGACCCAAGTCAAAATGGGCTGTTGAATCCGCCAAGCCTCGAATGAATTCACGTTTTTCTTCAAGCGAAGAACACGCTATTGGGGGTGGCAATTCTAGGTGTCTGTACGCATCCCCTAAAGACAGACCATACTTGGAGTTTAGCATCTTAAAAAAGACTGGTGGCATGTGGCATTCTATTGAGAAGTATTCCATGTTAAATGGCCCAGGTTCAGGTGGAAGAACATAAACATTAACTGAGAGTTGTTTCAGAAAATCCTGGATGTAATTAAGAACAAAATCTAAGCTCCTCTTGTTTCTTTCAAAGTATTTTTCTTGTTCTTCCAAGTACCTATTCGCCAAGGTTTTGTCGCTAATTGCCCATTTTTTCCCTTTTCTTTCAAGCAGGGGCCTGCTAACCTCTAAACTGATTGGATGCCAGTTCTGAAGGTTCCTTCCGCAAAACTGACCGACGACCTTTGGGGTTAGACTGAGATTAGCCTTCAATTTAGGCGTTTTGTCAATTATTTCTTTAGAATCAAGTCCATTGGGATGAGATATTAGAGTTTGAACTATTGCCTTTCCAAGAGATGAGTGTTTAAAGGACGGAACGCGTAGTACGTATTTGCCATAGGGTTCGCTCTGTGCGAAGAGTGAAGTACTGTTCTCTAATGACCCTCTGCCTATTAACAAGCCAATGAAATAGCATTCTTCTGATTTATGTTGCAAGGGACTCTAAACTGCATATGCAGAGTTTTTGCTATATGAATTTTGTTAATTACAGCTTCGGTTTTCTGAAAACCATTATAAAGTCGTGAACACGTGATATTACAAATGTCGAAGGGTAACCCAGTGGGCGTGTAGTATAAGTTGGGTGTTCCCATATGATCGAGTCTTGATAGCTATATCCTATTGATTTCATTGCGTAACAGAAATCCATATGCAAAGGATATACGGTAGACCCTCTTCTGGAATCCTGAATAATAACAACGCAGTATTTGCCTTCTCTTAAGACTTTAAACACGTTTAAAAAAAGACTCTTAAGCTCATCAACAAATTTCTGATAGTCCTCGATGTTCCCATAATCTTTTTCATTATTGCCATAAATTTTCCATTCCTTCTGGGTCTGTCCCGTGTATTTTCCATTTACGCCATGAAGACCAATCCAGTATGGTGGAGAAGTTACGCAAAAATCGATTGAATCTGGACAAACGTGTTTTAGGAGATTTCGAGCATCGTCGCAAATTATCTTTTGAGAGAGACCAGCGGTTATCGGCTCTTCTTTTTCTGCAAGTGTCTTCTGAAGAGAACTCTCAGACAAAAATCTGGTTATTTGCGAATCCTTCAATCTTGAGTTTGCTTTTTCACAGTATTTGGGTGATAGTTCTATCCCGACTGCATTCCGACCGAGTTTCTTGGAAACCCAAATAGTTGTTCCTATGCCAGCCATAGGGTCTAATACTAAGTCATTCTTTTTTGTGAAGATTTTTATAAGTCTCTCTGCCACAAAATCTGGAAAAATAGCGGGGTGCCCAAAATTATTGAGGACGGGAGTTTTAAACCGCCAAACTGATTTTGACCACTGAAGCCAAGTGGCTCCATTCAAATCATTTAACCGTTTGGCACCTTTTTCTGGCATCACTTTCTCTGCTTCGCCATTCGTATCGAGTGCGTCTTCTTCTTTCGCTCTCGCTATATTTGTTCCGTTAGCTTCTTCATTTCTTGGAGATATGTCATCGATTTGGGGCAAACTGTCCAGTCCTCTCTAAATATCTGATAAAGACTAAATAACCATTACCTTTCTGACCAGTTTCAAACATGCCATTATATTTGTGCAGACCAACCTTGAGGTCTTTCTTAACATCTTGCCCTAGTTGACCGTCGGAAATTAGAAACGCCTTGAAAGCATTCGTTGCATTGGCATAATCTACAGCTTGTCTGCGGTCGCCTTGCGAAACTGATTGCTCGTTGGCTTTCACTTCTGCAATTATCCATAATTTCTGGTCATTAATTGAGGAAATTATTATTCCTGCAATATCAGGCTCTACGTTGGCAACATCAAAGTTTGGAATTGTGGTCAAATCATCTCCGTGAAACTTTCTCCTAAGATGCATGGTAAGAGGTCCTTTCCCATGAAAAATCTCAAATGGCATATGAAAGCGACTTTTCTCAAATTCTCTTGTCAGATACTCTTTTGCAATTTCTCTAAGTTTTGATTCTTCCATGAGTTTTCACTCTTTTTCAGCTTTTTTCATCCAGAGCAACTGACTATTATGTCTGTGTTCTTTTAAGTTATATGCAGAATCACAGTGCCTTAAAATTTGCTTTGCCATAGATTTCCCCAAGTAATCTTATCCCTTGAGGTGGGGGCTTCTTTTCATCCTTTTATTTCGGCTTTCTCAAAATCGCGTAAAAGGTACATTTCAGGGTCTTGCCTCTCCATGATGTTAAAGCGCGGGTTATGCGTCTCCTTTTGGATGATGAGGCGATGAGTGGTTAACCAGTCCACACCATTTGCTATCTTAAACGATAAGATCGTCTTTTCTCCCGGAAAGCCGTCAAATTTCATAATACTTTTTTAGCGGCTTAGTATTATTTTGATTTTTCCTATTTTTATCGACTATCTCTTAACCATCCGTAGGAAAGCATTGATTTCAAGTGTTTAGCGAAAAGTAATTTTGGTTCAATTCCAAGGCATAACAGTAAGAACAGAAAGTGCATAGTCAATCAGGACCAAGCGCTTAGGTCGGCTTACTAATGCTGAGAAAAAAGCCATAGCGCCAAAACCTCAAGCAAAACCTCTTTCTTTTTTAATTTAATTTATCTCGAAGGCAAAGTGTTTGTTCGTTTCTTGTCGTAATCACCATCTTCAGTAGATGGAAAAGTGTCTTAAGAGTTTGATAATATTACTTTAGTGCGCCTACTTGAGATCTTATACTAACACGGTAAAACGTAAATCGAAAGAGCGAAAGGTTTCCAGCAAAGCCTTCAAGTTCACAGCCAACCTATTGAATGAACACTTACTGTTAACGCCAAGAAAACGCCTAGGAGCTTTTCTATTTTTGGGTCTTTGTTTTTGAAGTAGGGTTCGATTTTTTTAGTGAATTTGCCCATCAAGACGGTTGGGTGCAACTTGAAAACCCATTTGGCAGGATAATTTGGTGATGGGTCGCCAAGAACCAAATCTAACACTATGGCTAAAACCAGTATGATGATGGCGATTAGTATGTTGAAGACGTTTGTCACCAACTTAGGAGCTGCTTTTCTGATACTTTAGATAATCGGTTAATATCAATTACGGTTATCAAGCAAACAGCAAGATTGTCTTCATCAACACAAACTTCATATAATGAAAGTTAAACCTTGTTTTATGTTGTAAAAAGCCTTGGAACTCTAGTGCTCGGAGCAGTTTATATCCCCTCTGTATAAAGGGAAATGTGTTAGCTTTAGGGCTTAGTCATGGGTCAATAATGAATTCAACCTTGCAACCTGTTTAAGAGAACTCTTCCCATGTGCTTTATCAAATGTTATGAAAATATCTTTTTTCAGAATTTTCTCTAATATACTCTATAATATAGACGGAACTGCTGAATTTATTTCAATTTCGTTCTGTTTTCTCTATTATTACCCTTTTGTTTTCTATGTGCAGTGCTACTTCTTCTCCTTCTTTGAAGGGAAATGTTCCATCTCTTGCAACTTCTGTTGGAATATATATGAAGAATTTGTCATAATTACGTCCTCCGGTTCTTGTGGGTCTGTTGATGAATCTACCTTTACCTTTCTGCATTCTGTTTTTCCTCTTTGGTGCCACAAAAATCTTCTAAAACGCTTACATGATACTTTCT
This sequence comes from Candidatus Bathyarchaeota archaeon, assembly GCA_963715865.1. Classification (GTDB taxonomy): domain Archaea; phylum Thermoproteota; class Bathyarchaeia; order Bathyarchaeales; family Bathycorpusculaceae; genus Bathycorpusculum. Next base: position 572,432 of record OY970280.1, on the reverse strand, counting down.
GAGACACAAATTGAGACACCACTTTAGTGCCACAAATTATATATACACAACCCAAACCAATAGTGTCTCACAGAAAAAAGGAAAGAAAAAAAATGCGAAAAACAATACAGAAAAAAGGAGAACAAAAAAATGCAAATTGCTAAAAATAAAATTGCAACTATTACGATTGCTTTGATTCTGATGTTTGCTGCTTCAACGTTTATGACTGCTATTCCTCAAGCTGCGGCCAGCGTTCCGCCAGCGACTACTCAAACTACGGGGCCTTTTCCGGCAGCGACGCCGAGCAGCTGGATAAACCTTATAACTACAACACCTAATGGCGAATATCGCCCAGAGTCTGGCGTAACAAACTATCCTTGGCTCCTATCTAAACTTTATGACCAGGAGGGTACATCCTACACGCCAAGCGACGCGCCAAACAGCACCCACATACTATGGCGTGTCGATCGTTCAGCTGAAATGTGTGCCATCGACAAAGGCAGAGTTTTTATGGCCGAGGGAAATACTCTAGAATGTCGTGATGCCTATACGGGAGACATAATTTGGGAAGCCCAAAACCCAACCGGTTGGGCTTTTGGGGCGGAATTTGTCTCAGTCTCACCGCTCAATGGCATCGTTTACGTAGGGTCGGGTGCAGGCGATACTAGTGTTTACGCTTTCAGTGAAAATACAGGAGCTCTGCTGTGGAGCTCTCCGCAAATATGGAATTCCACGGTGCCCGCTGGTCAAGATCTTACTGTTTTGCCAGCAACTGGGATGACGAGAGTACTTGTTGTCAATGGTTCAATGATATATGCTACTGTGCAAACTGATGTTGGCGTTGGCCCATCTTATGTCATTTGCTACGAAGAAAGAGGAGCGTATGGGTGTGTGAATACGATAGCAAGTGGGGATCAGTATTGGGTGGAATTATGGAATTTTTCAGTTAGTATGGGGGAGCATGCCCTCTGTGTCGACAATGGAAAAGTCTACTTTGGTGATTTCGGGGCTGACAATATCTACTGTCTTAATGCAACAACTGGCACATTGATATGGAAATTCACGCCAGGCGTTGCTAACGAGACTTTTTGGCAAACAATAAACGTTGTTGATGGCAGGGTTTACGAACCATCGGGCAACACGAACACTCTTTATTGTTTGAACGCTACGACTGGAGACCTACTGTGGACGTATGTTGCTACTCCAAGCGCCTACCTGGATGAAATATCCAGTGCCTACGGCATAGTTTACTTAGCGGGTGGCGAGGAGGGGAATCTCTATGCTTTGAATGCAACGACCGGCACACTATTATGGACATTCAAAGCAGAAGGAAGCATGGACTGGTTACAGCCTACCATTGCTGCCGGTAATATCTACTTTCCCTCTTGGGCCTCTACCGTCACGGGCTATCCCGCTCCAGGCACTTACCCAGGGGTTTTGTTTTGTGTGAATGCTTTTACAGGCAACCTAGTATGGAAAATGGCATTTCCTTATGAGCCTAAAAAGCTTACCATTGCTGATGGATATGGCTACGTCACCGCAGAGCTTCACTATGTTTACTGTATTGGCGCAGGTCCTACAACCACAACTCTCGCAGCTTCCACGAATTATATGACTGCTGGGAGCGGCGCGGTAGTCCTCTCGGGCTCGGTAACTGATGAGTCTCCGTTCAGCCAACAAAATCCGACACTGCAATCCCCATGTGTAAGTGGGGTTCCAGTTATCTTAAGCTATATTGCATCAGATGGAACTTGGACAGACTTCGGCAACACAACCACAAACTCCGCAGGACAATTCACGTACAGTTTCACTCCTCCAAGCACAGGCGCCTACACATTTGTGGCACGGTTCGAAGGAAACAACGCCTACTGCTGGTCTAGTGCAGAAACCAGTGCAGTTCAGGTTAATCCAGCAACACCAACACCCACATCTACTCCAATGCCAGTCTCTGAACAGTACTTTGTTCCTGCAATCGCCGGCCTATTCGTTCTAATCATCATAACCCTTGCTCTAGTAATACTACTGTTCCTTAGGAAACGATCTGTTTATGCTGTTGAGCCTAGGCAGATAAAGTAGCAATAATACTGATGCTCAGGAAACGACCGTAAAAACGCCAAACAGAAACAACATTTCCCCCTTTTTTAGTTTCTAGAAAGCAATGGAGAAGAGATAAGGCTGAGAAGGCTCTGGTTAAAATTCACGAAAAGCAATAGCCTTTAGCAAGCTATCATTTTTCTTTTCTCCTTAAAAATGGTCCAGAGCCTCAGCAAACCTCACTAAAAAGTCAATTATGCACATAGATTTTCACTTTCACTTACCTCTCCACTGCGCAGCTGAGCAGTTTGTTCACTTATCTTTTAAGCGATCCGAACCATAAGCACGAGCTTGAGGCCTTTCAAAGATAGATTTCAGGTTGTTCTTGGAGATTTTGAAGTTGGTAAGATTTCGAGTGCGCTGGATAAAGAAACGTTATAAGAAAAGGCAAGAATACCGCTACAAACACTACGACCTAGGCTTGCCTACCAAACTTAATGGTAAAATTGAGCCTCATGAGAAAAAAGACTTTGAGTTAGACTTCGCAAGTAGAGAAACAGCTGAGAAAGAAATCATAACTATCACAATGACAAGAAACAAAACCGCCAAGCAAGTTTGCAGCGAAAAACGCATATGATCTAAATCTGCTTTTGGAAGCGCCCCCGCAAACAAATTTTTTTCTTTCAGTTTGCTTTTTCACCCGAAGAAATGTGATGGGAAAAACGTTTCTTCGGCTAGAAAACACCCCGTCAAAACGCGGCAAAAAACCCAGACCCAACCTAACTTGGTCCATCCAAACTCAAATTTTGCATAAATAGGGTCTCCAGAAAAAATTTACCCAAGGCATTTCTAGCCGAAGAAAGATTTTGCCTCGGTCAAAAACGCAAAAACAGCCACGAATAATGTGATAAGCTAGTTCCGAAAGCCCTAATTTTTGCTCTCAGCGTTGGAGGCGAACTGAAAACTTTGGCGCGGAAGAAAAACAAAGGCACCGAGCTTGAAGTGTTTGTTGACAGAGCAGCTAGGGCTAATGATGCCATCTTTGATATCCTCGTCAAAGAAAGTCCCCAGACGATCAAGCAACTACTCAAGCAAATAGGCAAATATGAAGGCCTCGAGGAAACATACTACGCAAGCCTAACCAAACGGCTGCACTCGTTGCAGGAAAAGGGCTACATTGGAGAAACAAAACCCGCAAAAGAGGATTCCAAAGGCCAGATGAGTTACGAACTGCGAATGAAAGCTTACCTTGCTATGTTTCTCAAAGAACACAGCATGCAAGATATCCTTGACCAAGCAACAGACAAGCAAGCAGCACATATCTTATTAGCGCTTCTAAACGTTGTGCTGCCTGAAAAAGATCAAGACAATCTCTAAACAGCCTCTGATTGGTAAAGATGCAATGAGGGATTAAGAAAGGAAAGAAACAGGGAGATTCTTGAACTCCTCGACATAGTCAATGTGTTAGACCTTCGGTTTCACTCATTCGTATCTCAATGCTTCTACTGGTCTCAATTTTGAAGCTCTCCAAGCTGGATACAAAGCAAATACTGTGCTCACCAATACACCGAATCCTAACGCAAGCAGAGCTACTTCAGGCGTCAAGATGGGACTTATTGTAATCCCGCTACTTCCAGCGCTGAAGACCAGAGCAACACCGTTTGATAAGACCCAACCTAGGATGATGCCTACAACTCCTCCGATTACGCCAATTATTACAGATTCACCCAGAAAGATGGCGAGAACCGTTCTGCTTTTCATTCCTAATGCTTTGAGTATTCCTATTTCACGGGTTCGCTCAATCAAAGAGACTATCATAATGTTCATTATGCCAATCCCTGCGACAAACAACGAAATGACTGCAACTCCTCCAAGGAAAAGATTCAATGTGGAAGATAAGGTCGATATGGTGGATGAAATATCAGCAGCAGAGGTGACAGTGACTTGGTTATCAAAGTAGTTGGTTATGAGTTTCGAAACATTTGTGATTGTCGTGTTGTCACTATTCTTTAATGTAACAATAATTGAAGATGCCTCATCTGTCCCAAAGAAGCTACGAGCTTTTGCGATCGGAATATAAACACCAGTGTCTGAAGGACCGCTAATCTGGAACCCTCCAATTTTAGGAAGCACTGCTACAACCTTTGCAGTATAAGTTTGGTTTGTGTATGGAAGTTGAGTTGTGTTTGTCCAAAGCACATTAACTTCATTGTTGACATCTGCAAATATTGTCCCGTTCAGTGATGGGTCATGTATACGTTGACCTATAACAATATCATTATCCGAAGGACTCAAGGGTATAGCTCCGCTCTCTGCTTTGAAGGTGTCGCCATATGTATCGACATACTCCGAGAAATTGACGCCTACGATTCCACCACTGATTTGGATGACTTTGTCTCCGTTTTGGATGAATCCCGACTGCTGAACTACAGCCACCGCTGATTTAATATCTGGTGAAAGTGCCTGTATTTCGTTAGTATAGTTTAGGTACAGTCTAGGTGCCGAAGCTGTTCCCGATAGAGATGATGGAGCTGAAGGAATAAGAGACCCACCGCTAAGACCTCCTGATGCACTCCCTAAAACTCCACCTGTACCAGAAGTGACTATTAGAGTGTTAGCTCCTAAACCCTTTTCCACTTGATTTGTGATAGTAGTTTGAAGACCTTGCGAAATCGAAAGTAATGCTACAATTGCAGCGATACCAATGACAACGCCAAGTATTGTAAGACCAGCGCGAAGTTTTCGCAGTTTAATAGCACTGAAGGAAAATGAAAACACATCTCTTGTTTGCATGTTAATTCACCATATCCGAAGCAATGACTCCATCAAGAACCTTGACAGTACGATTTGCTTCCATTGCAAGACGCTGGTCATGTGTTACCATGATTATAGTTGCTCCTTGATTGTTGAGTTTTTTAACTAATGCAATAACTTCACTTGCAGTCTTTGAGTCTACATTTCCTGTTGGTTCATCCATTAGCAAGAAAGTAGGGTTGTTTGCTAATGCTCTTGCTACTGCAACACGTTGTTGTTGACCACCACTTAGTTCAGTTGGTTTATGGTTCATACGGTCTCGCAATCCTACATTTTCGAGTAGTTGTTCTGCACGTTTTCTCCGTTCACTTCTGTTCAGACCAGCGATTGACATGGGTAATTCGACATTATCCAGAGCAGAAAATCTCGGAATGAGGTTGAAGAATTGGAATACAAACCCAATCCTTAGTCTTACATCAGTCAATTGATTATCGTTGAGTGTTGAGAGGTCAACTCCATCGATGAGCAGTCTACCTGAAGTTGGCTTATCTAATGCTCCAATTAGATTGAGAAGAGTTGATTTTCCACTTCCTGAAGGACCCAAAATTGAGAGAAACTCGCCACTTTCTACTCGAAGGTTCGCTCCACGTAATGCCTCAACTGGAATCTTTCCTATAGTATAGGTTTTTCTTAAATCGACAGCTTCAACAACTGTTTTCTTGATTTCATTGTTCATCTTTTCACCTTTTATGAAGCTACCTTAATCGCATCGTAACGGATTACAGTTGTACCGCTTAAGGTCGGCTTTTTCAGCAATTTTCATTCACAAACCTTATTATCAAATCACAGATACTCAAGACTCATGCGAAAAATGGTCCTTGAGATTTCAGAAACAGAAATCGAGAAATTACCGAACACCCCTGTCCATATGGTAAAGTCAAACGAAATCTTGCGTCTTTTAAGATTTAACGACAAAGAATTCGCAGCAGTTATGCGAATAGAATTCAAAGACCCTTCATTCAAAATTGAAGACATGCTCTCTTACACTCATCTTACTAACGCCAAGATTGAACTTTTAGAACAGGATAAAAATGGTGGGTTTACCTATTTTGTTAAAGGTGAATTGCCCAAAGGCACCAAGCAGCAAAAACTCACGTCTTCTGGGTTGTCGTTTGGAGGCTACTTCCTAACTCCATTAGAAATAACTGATGGCAAGATTAGGATGACTTTTCTGGGAAAACCCAAGCAGCTCAAGACTTTGCTTAAAGCCTTCGAAAACATCGGTTTGCATTATAAAGTAGTATTGCTTACAGATGCAAGTTTTTCTCCGAGTGCACCTCTTTCCTGCTTGACACAAAAACAAAGGGAAGTGCTTGTTACCTCTTTCAAAGAGGGGTATTATGATGTTCCAAGAAGAATCGGGTCAAAGGAACTTGCAAATAAATTAGGGTTAAAAAGCTCTGCTTTAATAGAACATCGAAGAAAAGCAGAACGCAGATTGCTCGCTTCAATATTGAGTGGTTCTTAGGTTATAAGTGAGTAACGTAGAAAGTTAGCTAAACCCGGGTCTAACTGCCTGTGGCGTCCAATCTTATCCGGTTCTTTGAAGGACATCCCGTTGGCAAGTAGTAGAAGCTAACTCTTCTACGTCAACCAGAAAAGTAAGAAATTTTGCTTATATTGTTTTTTTGAGATAAAACAGGCAATTTTTCTCAACATCACAGAAGCAACATAAGCTTGTTTTGACTGTTTTGGGTAGTTTCCGTGAGACCCCCTCACAAGGAAACTCCGTGAAGGGGGGTTACGAGGAGTTTCCTTGAAGGTGCCAGATTGTTTTTGAATTCAGGCTTCACGATAGTTCAAGGTGACAACAACTTGGTAAACATCATTGAGGACTGGGATGTCCTTGAGGAATATGCTGGAGAAAAGCTGGGTTTCTACCAGCTCCTCGCAACTGATGGAATGTTTGAAATCCGTGTACAAACTGGAAGGGTGGGCTTCAAAAAAGAGTATGCGTCTGGCGACGATCCGGAGCTAAACAAAATCCTCGATTTCTGCAGGAGACATGGCTATATCAGAGTCAGCCGTAAACTCCGAGACGAAGAATTCTTCAAGTAAACTGAGGCTTAACCGATGGCCAGAGCTGTATCCCGCGATTTAACCCTTCAAAATGAAAGCGAACAGGAAGCCTCTGAGGCTGATGCTTGGAGGGGTATATGCAGTTCTGGCTGCTACAAGGCGAAATCAGACAAGAAAAAATGCAAATGCAAATGCCAAGGCAAACTCCACGGCAAAGCACACACCAAGGATTTTGAAGAAAACGAAATCGACGAATACGACTGTGAGGCTTAATCAAAAAATGAAGGCCTTAACCGACCCTCAGGTAAACGAAATCAACCGATTGCTCCTTGAGATTGAGAAATCCGACTGCAATAAGCAGGCAATCGTTTATGCGGAAAAAATCAGAGCCATCATTCTCCAAGCTGAGCCAATCTCATTAACGCTTGAGTGCTGAAGAGGTGGGAGGGAATGGCTGAGCTTACATCAAAGGCGTCTCTCCCAGATTGCATATTTGGTAAAGCCGGTTCCAAATCTTGTAAGTCGCCCCTTGAAGGGGACGCCGGCACCAGCCCCCTATGCCCACAATGCGGCAGCAAAAAAGTCTGGCGTGATGGCCATAGGACACCGATGTTTGGACAACCTATTCAGCGATGGAGCTGCCGTGATTGCAGTTACAAGTTTAGCGATCCAGTTGACGTTGAAAATGCCAGAAAAGCGTTTCAACAAGCTCAAACTATTGAATCGATGAAATTAAAAAGCACCAACGATATAGCTACTACTTGCCAAATATGCGTCGACAACGATAAGGAGACGAAAAACTTGGACACGCAAGCAGAAATGAAGACTGTTTGCGCGGGTGAAATAGACCAAACCCAGCAAGGCTTAATCTTTGACTTTCAATGGAAAATGAAGAAACGCAACAAGGCCCTGTCAACAATCCAGAACCGTACGCTGTATCTTACTAGGATAGTGAAGTTAGGCGCGGACCTAAGAAACCCTGAAACGGTCGAAACCGTTTTTTGCACTGAAGAATGGACGGACGCCACTAAATATAACGCAGTTAAGGCGTACAAAGCGTTTACTAAAGCCTTCAAAATCGAGTGGGAACCCTTAGAGACACATTATGAACCGAAAGAACCCTTCTATCCACAGGAAGAAGAAATTGACTTACTGATCAATGCTTGCAGCAAAGTAACCGCAACATTCCTACAGGTAGCAAAAGACACAGGCGCGAGAGTAGGGGAAATAAGAAAAATCGAATGGACAGACATCGACGACAAAAACAACACTATAGCTATCAACCACCCAGAAAAAGGCAGCAAAGCAAGAACCGTTAAAGTACCAGAGAAAACTATAGCGATGGTTAAGAACCTTAAAAAGAATCACGGCAAGCACGTTTTTAACCCCCTCTTTGTATCCCAGCGTAAAACCTTCAACCGAACAAGGGAAAAAATGGCGAGGATAACGGGCAATCCCCGACTGCTGCAGATACATTTTCATACATGCCGACATTGGCGAGCTTCACGGGAATTTGAAAGAACAGGCGACATATACGAAGTTAAGAAACTTACTGGGCATAAATGCGTTTCAAATACTGACCGATATCAGCATGGCAGTTATTCAAATGCTGAATACGTCACTAAGCGACCTCAGACACCCAAAGAAGAAGATGAATTGATAACAGCTGGATTTGAGTTTGTGCGGTTCGACCAGGCGCTTAACGTGCCGATCTACAGGAAGCGAAAATAATGGAAAAATGGTCTATTTCCGCAAAAAATCGTCACCTTCTAAATGGAAGATACCCCGCTTTTTCTCACTCATGCATGCTCAAGAAGCCTTGTGCTGGTTTAGAAATTTGAATTTATCGTAACGTAAACAATTGAAGTAAATTAAGTTAGAATGCTGATTATAATTGAAATAGATCAAAATTATGACATACGCCATGCACAGGACCAAACATAACTTATCACACTCCACACCGAAACTGTCTCACGCAAATATCGCTCAAACACCATCAATGGACTCGACATCTCAGGCGATTGGTGGCCGCAGGCTGAGCTAGTCGACCGAAGTCTTCTAGCTTACACCCCGGCTCCATCAAACCCATCTTTTATGGGAGCCTTCGTCCCGGTAAACGGGAATGGCTGCCTCTTTTCGGGAGAGGCTTCGAGCTTAGATGCTTTCAGCTCTTATCCACAACAGCGTGGCTGCCCGGCGACTGCCTTATCAGACAACCGGTTAACTAGAGGCTACAGCGTCCCGTTCCTCTCGTACTAGGGACCCTTTCCCCTCAGGCAGCCAACACTCCCAGCAGATAAAGTCCGACCTGTCTCACGACGGTCTAAACCCAGCTCACGTTCCCTTTTAATAGGCGAGCAGCCTCACCCTTGGCCCCTTATGCAGGGCCAGGATAGGAAGAGCCGACATCGAGGTACCAAGCCGCGGGGTCGATGGGGACTCTCGCCCGCGACGAGCCTGTTATCCCTAGGGTAATTTTTCTGACACATCCAGCACCCACCAAGGGAGACATGGATGATCGCTAAGCCCGGCTTTCGCCTCTGCATCCCTTACTGTTTGGGATTCAGTCAGGCTGGCTTTTGCCCTTGCACTCTACGGAGGGTTTCTGTCCCTCCTGAGCCAACCTTAGGGCGCCCTTGATATCTTTTCAAGGGCGTGCCGCCCCAGCCGAACTGCCCACCTACCGTTGTTCCAGCCCGCAAGGGGCTGGTGAGAAACACGGTTGCAGAAAGTCGGTGTTCCATTGGCGCCTCCCCCAGGTCCCGGAGAACCTGAGATCGACGGCTCCCGACTACGCTCTGCATCCACAACCGTATTCCAGCGGCAGGCTGCAGTAAAACTCCACAGGGACTTCTTTTCCCGCTGGGAGATCGTGGACTGTTCGTCCACGTTATGTGGTTTCACCGGGTACTACGCGGGGACAGTGGGGCCCTCGTTGATCCATTCATGCACGTCGGAACTTACCCGACAAGGCATTTGGCTACCTTGAGAGAGTCAGAGTTACTCCCGGCGTTTGCAGGCCCTTGGCCCAGTTGGACCCAGGTTTCAGGTACCTGTACTGGCCAGGATTCAGAAGCCGTTCACAAGCTTTCGCTCTTGCGGCTTCCTGTGTTTTTATTAAACAGTCGGGACCCCTTTGTCACTGCGACCTGCTCTTTACAGCACAAGGCTGAAAGAACAGGCACCCCTTATACCAAAGGTACGGGGCTAATTTGCCGAGTTCCCTCGCATTAGTGTATACCCGACACGCCTTAGGTTTCTCGCCTAGGGACACCTGTGTCGGTTCTAGGTACGATCATAAAGGATCCTTCTTAGTGCGTTTTTCAGTGGCTCCAGAGATCAGCTAAACCTCCCTAAAACGGGCTGCTATTCCCGATTTCGCCTAGTTCTCGCCATTACGGCACTCCCTAGGTTTATACGGTTAAACAAGGCGAAGACCCTGCTTAGCTTACCCCGAAACGTCAACACTAAGCTTGCGTCGCCGCATGTACCTCTATGGTTCCGGAATTTTAGCCGGATTCCCTTTTTCGGCATAATCGGTTAAGTTATGCCTTAGGATCGACTTACCCCCGGCTGACGATCGTTGCCGGGGAACCCTGGCCCCTTCGGCGGAGAAGATTCTCACTTCTCTTTGCTGTTACTACCACCGGGATTCGCAATCCTAACCGGTCCACTGGACTTCACAGCCCAGCTTCTGTCCAGCTAGGACGCCTTCCTACCAGCGCAGTGCTAAACTGCGTTCTGAGGTATCGGTAGCTGGCTTAGCCCCGTCAATTTTCGGGGCCGTCAGCCTCGGCGGGTGAGCTGTTACGCTTTCTTTGAAGGATGGCTGCTTCTAAGCCTACCTCCCCGCTGTCTGAGGCTGACGACGCCCTTTGGTTTGACATTTAGCCAGCATTTGGGGACCTTAACCTCAGTCTGGGTTGTCCCCCTCTCGGTCCAGGAGCTTACCCCCTGTAACCCGTTTCCCAAGGTCTTAGGCGCGGGTGGATTCGTAGTTTGAAAGGAAAGTGGATCCTTTCGGGTCCTTGTTTTCCAATCAGTGCTCTACCCCACCAGCCACCTCGCTCGGGACTGGGCTCAGGCCCACTTCGGAAGGAACTAGCTATCACCAGACTAGATTGGTCTTTAGCCCCTAGCCCCAGGTCTGGGGAACGAATTGCACGTCAGAACCCTTTCGAGCCTCCACTAGGCTTTCGCCTAGCTTCGCCCTGCCCAGGGCTAGATCGTCTGGTTTCTAGTATGTATAGTTATGACTCCGGGCCCTTTCAGACCCTGCGCCTGGCTCCTTGCGGAGTTGCGCGCTTGTTGGTTTCCCTGTGCTTACGGGTTTTTAACCCTTAGGCTTGCCATAATTATAAACTCCCCGGCCCGTGTTTCTAGACGGAACGTGCAACCCTGATCCCCTCTCCTCGTACTGCCGCTTCACAGCGGTTTCCTATGGAAAGGATCTACTCTTCTGGGCCGCACACGTCTGTAACTGTCTGGTTTCAGGCACTTTTCACCCCCATTCCGGGGTACTTTTCAGTTTTCCGTCACCGTACTAGTGCGCTATCGGTCTTGAGGCGTATTTAGTCTTGGAAGTTGGTGACTCCCAACTTTCCGCACCAAAACCATGGTACGGTAGTCTGGGACTCTAGCTCAACTCTTTCTGGCTTACGTTTACGGGGCTGTCACCCTCTTTGGCGGGCCATTTCAGGCCACTTCAGCTTAACCAGCGAAGAGGAAGCCAGGCCCTTAACCCTACATCTCCCGCACATTTCTGTGTGGGATTCGGTTTGGACTTTTCCCATTTCGCTCGCTGCTACTAAGGGAATCCCGTGTTTGGTTTCTTTTCCTCCCCCTACTAAGATGCTTCCGTTCGGGGGGTTCCCGCTCCGTGAAGGAGCATATTCTAGGAAGTCCCATTCAGGTATCCCCGGATCTAAGGCTGCATGCGCCTACCCGGGGCGGTATCGCGGCTTGCCGCGCCCTTCTTCGGCTCTCAAGCCGAGCCATCCTCCAGACAGCGTGGCATGTTTCGGGCCATTGGTGGTGTTTGTTTGGCGTTTGGTGAAACATATTTCGTATGTGTGTGTTGCGTCGTTGTTGTTTGGCCTATGCATGGTGTCATTTTGATCTTCGCGCGTGTTTGCGAAGTCAGTTCACCCTTCACTCCTCATCGATGTGGTGGGGAGTTGCATCATGTTGATGGTATAACCCATTTTTGCTGAATTGCATTAGAAGCGGATTTCGCTAATATAAGGATTACGTTGAAAGATAATAAGGTTTCTTGAAAAAGGGTTTTTAATGGTGTGAGATTTTTTTGGATGGTTTGAGGGTTGGTTTTGTAATTTGGGTCTTTTTGGTTGCGGCTGGTTGCTGAGTGTTGCTGTCTGTGTATTCCTGCTGTTTACTGCTACCTTGAACTCTAGTGCTCTGAGAAATTATAGCCCCCTATATAGCTTAATCTAGATTTTTTAGTTGCGACTAATCAAAAATCAATAGTTGCAACTATTAAGCCTGATTTTTGAGTGCGCACTTTTCCCTCCCAAGAGGATGGTTGATGCTGTAAACAAGCAAGTTGAACATAGTAAATTTGTGGTGAGAGGGCTGGATTCTTTTGTCGAGACAATTGAGGAGTAGGCTAGATTTGTTCGATCGCGTAAAAGTTTTGTTCAAACAATTAAGCCTGCAAAAAACCTTCAATGCATCACCTCCACTAAAATTCCGTGACTTGTCCCTATGAGTTTTGCCATTTTCTTATGTGCATGCTTGCTGAGCAGTTGACTCAATATATGGTTAAGTATTTCGAAAACGTTATTGGTAATTTTTTTCTTCCATATGGTAAGAATTCTTACCAATGCTACCCTCACACAAAACTTTATAGCCTGTCCGCTCAAATGGCCAGGACGCATGCAAACAAAAGAGGTGAAAACCATCAAAGAACTAACTCCACTTAAACAAGCCTTAAAGGAACTGGCATGGGTCGGCGAAGAAGAACACGAAGGACCACTAATAGACCTAGCAGTGCTATTATCAAAAATCGTCAGAACATACGAACACAAAGGCATCCACTACACACTAGAAAAATACGCACCAGAACTAATCAAAACCTAACAAGCTTGAAGAGTTATTTTTTCCTTCCAAATGGCAAAAACTTCTTCCATTTGAAGGCTTATGAACACCTATTGAAAAACCACTTGCAACCCTATTTCGACACCTCTATATACACAAACAACCACAAAGAGGTCTGGAAGAGTGCAGGGCTTGGCAGGAAAGAATTTGAATGGAAAACAAGCTAACGGTTCCAACGGAGCTAATTTGGGTTTTGAGCAGAAGTTGTGGACGGCTGCGGATAAGATGCGAAACAACATGGATGCGGCTGAGTATAAGCATGTTGTTTTGGGGCTTATCTTCCTCAAGTACATCTCCGACGCCTTCACAGAAGCCTATAACGAGTTGAAGAATGACCCTGAAAAACTCGCTGACCCCGAAGACAAAGACGAGTACAAGGCGCGGAATGCGTTCTGGGTTCCTCCAAAAGCAAGATGGCATAACCTGCAGAAGAACGGCAAGCAGCCAACAATAGGCATAATTGTGGACGATGCGATGGATGCGATTGAAGGTGATAACAGTTCCCTGAAAGGCGTCTTGCCCAAGAATTATGCGAGAGAAGCGTTGGATAAGCAGAGACTTGGCGAATTGATTGACTTAATCGGTACGATTGGTTTGGGTGATAAGGAAAGTCGAAGCAAAGATATTCTGGGCAGAGTCTACGAGTACTTCCTTGGACAGTTTGCGGATGCTGAAGGCAAGAAGGGCGGGCAATTCTACACGCCCAGAAGCATAGTGCAGTTGCTTGTGGCCATGATTGAGCCGTTTAAGGGAAGAGTTTTTGATCCCTGCTGCGGTTCGGGAGGGATGTTTATTCAGAGCGAGAAATTCGTTCAAGTCCACCAAGGAAGACTTGACGACATAAACGTGTATGGTCAAGAGTCAAACCAGACAACTTGGCGTCTGTGCAAAATGAACCTCGCCATCCGAGGCATCGAGTCGAAGTTTGTTGTTTGGAATAACGAGGGCAGCTTCCTAAACGACGCCCATAAAGACCTAAAAGCCGACTATCTTCTTGCCAATCCCCCCTTCAACGATTCTGACTGGAAAGGCGAAATGCTCAGAGAAGACATCCGGTGGAAGTTTGGTGTTCCCCCCGTTGGAAACGCCAACTTTGCATGGGTGCAACACTTTATACACCATTTGGCGCCGAGAGGGATTACAGGCTTTGTCCTTGCCAATGGCTCTATGAGCTCGAACACGTCAAATGAGGGAGAAATACGCAAGAACATAGTTGAAGCAGACTTAGTAGACTGCATGGTTGCATTGCCCTCACAGCTATTCTATAACACTATGATACCAGCATGCCTATGGTTCATAGCCAGAGACAAACAAAACAACAAATTCCGAGACCGAAGAGGAGAAGTCCTATTCATAGACGCCCGAAAACTAGGAATAATGGTTGACAGAAGACATCGAGAACTAACCGCTGAAGACACCAAAAAAATATCGGATACCTATCATGCTTGGAGAGGCGAACCCATAGAAGGACTTAAAATAGAATACACAGATATTGCTGGATTTTCTAACGTATCAAAAATCGAACAAATAAGACAAATAGAATATGTACTAACTCCTGGTAGATACGTGGGCACTGAAGAAGATGAAGGAAACGAAGAAGATTTTGAAGAAAAAATGAAAAGTCTGACAACTAATCTCTCGGAGCAGTTTGAACAGTCTAAGCGGTTGGAAGAAAAAATAAAAAAGAACTTAGGAGAGCTTGGATATAATATCTAATGTTAGACTAGCTTCTTTTCTACAGCATAATACTCAAAAATTCAAATATTTGAGAAAAATGGGGTCGTACAAGTCTGAAAATAGTTAACATAATTGCTTCCGCAAAAATGCAAAGTTCAATTGACATCGAAGCTTTAGTGGAGGCACTCCCAGGTGCAGAATATAATCCAGAAATTTTCTCTGGGTTAATTTATAGGCAAAAAAAGCCCAATCCTACTATCATCATGTTTGAAAGCGGGAAAATTTCAAGCCATGGAGCCAAAACTGAAGAAATTGCAAAACAAGCCATATTCGATACTATAAAGAAAATTGACGAAATAGGCTCTATAATTAGTAGCAAGAACGTGGAATGGATAAGAATTGAAAACGTTGTAGGTGTTGGAACGGTTTGTGGTGGCAAAAAAATAGATTTAGAGAGGCTCTATGAGAGCTTGTCTTCTCCTTCTCCGATTTATGAACCAGAGCAATTTCCCGGTTTAATCTACAAGCCTCTAGGCACAGCAGTAACATGTTTAGTCTTTTCGAGCGGAAAAGTAATAACGGTTGGTGGCAAGAGTGAGAGCCAAGTCCTTGAAACCTTTCAAGCAATGAAACGTTTGATATTAAATGACTTCTGTGAAGATCAATTAGATGAAATCCAATCTAAAAAGAAAATGAAAAAGAAAACGTGAGACCGTTCGATAATGACTTTTCAAACTGACTTAAACATTATTCTTCCCGAACGCTGGGAATTAAAGAGCTTAGGCGAATTTGTTAAAGTCTTAAATGGCTTCGCTTTTAAATCTTCAGATTTTACAAATAAGGGCATTGCCGTTATAAAAATTAAAAATATAACTCCTCCAGAGGTAACATTTCAAGAAATTAAATGCTATGGTGGCTTTGTAGATACAAAGCTAAAACCTTTCTTATTGCAAAAAGGTGACATATTAATATCGATGACAGGGTCACATGTAAACCAATTCGCCTCCGCAGTTGGAAAGGTCGCAAGATTTAATTCTAATAATCCAGCATTATTGAATCAAAGAATTGCCAAAATAATAGTAGATGAAGCAATTGCAGACAAGGATTACATATACCTTTTTCTATCTACAAAAAAGGTTCAATACTATCTCGCAAAAAGTGCTGCAGGTAGTGCTAATCAAGCCAACATTTCTTCAGAAGCGATAACAAGCATTAAGATACCGCTTCCGCCTCTTGCAGAACAGAAACAAATAGCTAGAATACTGTCTGTATTAAACTGTAAAATTGACCTAAACAAAAAAATGAACACCACACTCGAAGGGATTGGACAAGCTGCTTATGAGCGTTGGTTTGTCGATTTTGAGTTTCCCAATGAAGAAGGCAAGCCCTACAAATCATCAGGCGGAGAAATAGTTTTCAGCGAAGAGTTGGGCAAAGAGGTTCCAGAAGGGTGGAAAGTGAAACCCATAGATGAAATTGCCGATTTTCTTAATGGACTCGCGCTGCAGAAATTTCCCGCCAGAGAGGGCGAAGAATATTTGCCAGTCATTAAAATTAGGGAATTAAGACAGGGGATTACGGAATCAAGCGACAAAGCGAATCTTGACCTACCCGAAGAGTACATTGTAAATAATGGCGACGTTTTGTTTTCGTGGTCTGGCAGTTTAGAAGTGGTTATCTGGGGCTTTGGTAAGGGCGCTTTAAACCAACACTTGTTTAAGGTAACGTCTTCAAAATACTCAAAATGGTTCTTCTATTATTGGGTTCTTCACTACTTACCAGAATTCCGACAAATAGCCGCTGGCAAAGCAACCACCATGGGGCATATCCAAAGACACCATTTAACAGCTTCACAAGTAATTGTTCCAGACGATAAAACCCTTGAAAGAATGGACAAACTGTTAGCTCCGATACTGGAGAGAATAAGCGGGATAAAAGTCGAAACGAAAGTCCTTTCGGAAATTCGAGATTTATTGTTACCGAAGCTCATGTCTGGAAAAATCAGAATTCCTATTCAGAAAGAAAACGTGGAGGCATCATTATGTCTAAAATAATAACTGAATCAGAAGTTGAAGACGCTTGCCTTGGCATGCTGAGAGACCTTGGTTATGGCTTATGTTATGGTCCTGATATTTCTGAAGGAGGCCCTGCGGAAGAGCGAAAGTACAGTGAGGTCGTGCTTGTAAGCAGGCTGCGTGGATGCTCTTAGGCGAATTAACAGGTCTATTCCTGACAGTGCGATTGATGAGGCTATTAAGAAGATTTTGAGAACTGAGAGCCAAGATTTGGTGGTTAACAATCAGCTTTTCCACAGGTTAGTAACAAGTGGAGTTAATGTTCAGTACAAAAGAGCGGACGGAAGCATAAAGGACGAGTTAGTTTGGCTATTTGATTTTCAAAACTTAAGCAATAATGAGTTTTTGGCTGTTAACCAGTTTACGATTATTGAGGAGCGCCACAACCGACGACCAGACATTGTCTTATTCGTTAATGGGCTGCCCTTAGTTCTGATCGAGCTGAAGAATCCTGCAGACGAGAACGCAACAATTTCGACTGCCTTTAAGCAGTTTGGAACTTACCAGCAGGAGATTCCCTCAGTCTTCAGGTACAACGAAGTCTTAGTCATAAGCGACGGAACCTACGCGAAAGCAGGAACCTTGACCGCTAAAGAGGAACGCTTCTCCCCCTGGAAAACCATCAACACCAAAAAAACATCAACATCTGCACCCCAAATTGAGGTTCTTCTAAAGGGCATGCTTAACCCAGAAACCCTGTTAGACTTGGTTAGGCACTTTGTGGTTTTCGAGGCTGAAAAAGAAAAGAAAGACGGCAGCGTCAAAATCTCCAAAAAAATCGCCCAATACCAACAATACAACGCCGTCAAAAAAGCTCTCACCTCAACAGTCAACGCCACAAAGAAAGATAAGAAAGCCGGCATCGTTTGGCACACGCAAGGTTCAGGCAAAAGCCTAACCATGGTTTTCTATACGGGCAAGATGGTGTTGGAGCCTCAGCTTGAAAACCCCACAGTGGTTCTCTTAACGGACAGAAACGACCTGGACGACCAGCTATTCGGAACCTTTAGCAGATGCCACGAACTACTAAGGCAAAAACCCGAACAAGCAACAACACGAGAAAAACTAAAAGAGCTACTTCAAGTCTCCTCAGGCGGAATCATATTCACAACAATCCAAAAATTCTTCCCTGAAGGCAAAACCAAAGAATACCCCTTGCTATCGGAAAGAAAAAACATTATAATCATAGCTGACGAAGCACACAGAAGCCAATACGGCTTCGGACTTAAAGTTCCAAAGAACCTTGACAAAGAAGCTCTAAAGTACGGATACGCAAAATATCTCCGAGACGCACTTCCCAACGCTACCTTCATCGGCTTCACCGGAACACCCATAGAAAAAGCGGATCGAAGCACACCAGCAGTCTTCGGCAAATACGTAGACATCTACGACATCGAACAAGCAGTAGAAGACGGCTCCACCGTAAGAATCTACTATGAAAGCCGCCTCGCCAAACTCGAACTTAAACCAGAAGAACGACCCTACATAGACGAAGAATTTGAGGAAGTCACTGAAGGCGAAGAAATCGACAGCAAAGAATACCTCAAAAGCAAATGGTCACGACTCGAAAAAGTCGTCGGCAGCCCAGAACGCATCAAACGCATAGCCAAAGACATAGTTGACCACTGGGATAACCGAGTATCAGTCTTAGACGGCAAAGCCATGATTGTCTGCATGAGCCGACGAATCTGCGTTGACCTGCACAACGAAATCAGAGCGCTCAAACCAGAATGGTACAGCAAAGACGACGATAAAGGCATCCTAAAAGTAGTCATGACAGGCTCAGCAGACGACGGACCAGAATGGCAAGAACACATCCGAAACAAACAACGCAGACACGACTTAGGCGAACGCATGAAAGACCCATCTGACCCCATGAAAATCGCCATAGTCCGCGACATGTGGCTCACGGGATTTGACGCTCCAAGCCTCCACACCATGTACCTCGACAAACCAATGCGAGGACATACACTCATGCAAGCAATCGCCCGCGTCAACCGAGTCTTCAAAGACAAACAAGGCGGCTTAATCGTTGACTACATCGGCATAGCCAACGACCTAAGACAAGCCCTCGCAGAATACACGGAAAGCGACAAAAAACTAACAGGCATCCCACAAGAAATCGCAGTAGCCAAAATGCAGGAAAAATACGAAATCGTCTCAGCACTATTCCACGGTTTCGATTACAAGAGATTCTTCCCAGCATCACCCAACGAAAGAATGTCAATCATGCTCCAAGCAATGGACCACATTCTAAAGCAAGAAAAAGGCAAAGAAAGATACCTCAAAGAAGTCAGCACACTGCTATGGGCTTTTGCCCTCGCCGTACCAAACGACGAAGCACTCAAAATAAGAGACGACGTCGGATTCTTCCAAGCAGTAAAAGCAGCCATAGTCAAAAACACCGAAACCAAAACAACCCAAACAGAAGACGTAGATACAGCCATCAAACAAATCATATCCAAAGCCATCATATCCGACCGAGTCATCGACATCTTCGCCGCCGCAGGATTCAAAAAACCAGACGTCTCCATCCTATCCGAAGAGTTCTTAGAAAAAGTAAAAGAGATGCCGCAAAAGAACCTCGCTTTTGAAGCACTCAAAAGACTCCTCAACGACGAAATCCGGTTCAGACAGAAAAAGAACCTCATCCAAGCCCGCAGCTTTGAAGAACTCCTCGACAAAGCCATCAAAGCATACACCAACAAAAGCATAGAAACCGCCCAAGTAATCCAACAACTTATTGACTTAGCAAGAAAAATGCGAGAAGAACAACAAAGAGGAACAAAACTAAACCTAACCGAAGACGAAGTAGCATTCTACGACGCACTAGCCGACAACCGAGGCGCCAAAGAAGTCATGGGAGACGAAACCCTAAAAACCATGGCTAGAGAACTCGTCGAAACAGTAAGGAAAAACGTGACCATAGACTGGACAATAAGAGACAGCGTACAAGCAAAACTGAGAGTACTGGTCAAACACATACTCAAAAAATACGGCTACCCACCAGACAAACAAGAAAAAGCAACCGACACTGTACTGGAACAAGCAAAACTAGTGTGCAAAGACTTGGCAGAAACACTCTCCTAAAGCCTCGACTGTTTTTAATATAAATGGTATTCTTGATAGCCAAGCGCTAATAGAGCGTCTGGAAGTACTATATAAAATTTTAAAAAGGCTTAAGAAACAACCAAGCTCTAAATATAAGAGGGGAAGGTAGAATTAAAGAACTTAAAATACTTTCATCAAAAAAGTTGTCCACTGGAAATCAAGACACTTGGTGGTATAATCTTAGCAGCCCTGAAAATTGGATGACGAGGGAGTCAAAGATTACTTTTGTTCTAAATGATGACGATGGAATTGAAACAATTGGCAAAGCTGTTTTACGACTAAATGAAAAAGAGTGGTATGACCGAATTATGAACGCTACTTATCAACTTTATAATGGTAGAAAATTGATAAAGGTACATATAATCAAGCACCATACAGACCCACAATACAAAATTTATTTTGGTCAAAAAGGTGATGGCGTCTATCCTGTAACTGTTAATGAAGAGTAAATGAAATTTTTAAAGAGAAGCAGTAACTTTTATTTGGTTAATCTTTTATGTCATGGTGTAAACTAAGAACTGCATGTGCCTCGATAGCTCAGCCCGGTAGAGCGGCTGCCTTGTAAGCAGCAGGCCGCGGGATCAAGGCCCGCTCGAGGCTCCTTTTAATTTTATTCTGGTAATTCAGGCTCGTCTTCCTTGGCGCCGTCGGGTTTTTTGCCTGTAAGTTTGTATTTGTGTGCGTTTGTTTCTATGATTTCGTGTTCGAAGAGTTTGCGGAGTGACTTGAAGATTTTTTTGGTTGTTTCGCCTGTTTTGTCCGCTATTTCTTGAAGAGTTAACGCTTTACCTTCAGTCTTTAAGGTTTTAACGACTAATTCATCAGTCTTATTCAGTTTCACATTGACCACCTGCGTCTTGTGTTGTTTCCTTTTGTATGGCACAAAAGGCTTATTCAATTTTACGGTTTACCGCAAAGAAAAGGCGAGTAATTTTAAGGTGAAAACAGCGATTTTTCTTGAAAATCAAAGTATTCAGCCATCAAATCCTGTGTTTTCCAAGTTGCGCACTTTCGCCTTGTCCTGCTCCGTGACTCCATCGGCTGTGGCAGTAGGCGCTGTGGTCTCAGGTGACGCATGAGCCTTTAACGCCCCGTTTCGCAGCAGCAGTCAATACTTATCTGAAGCATCAGCTTTAGCCACGAGGCATTTTAAAGTCAAACTTATTCCTTGGAAACATCATTCGCTTTAGCCTGATTAAACGCATGCTTTTTTTCTGGCGAAACTTTCAACCCATGATACTCATAAAGGATCCTGAGCGCATCCCTGATGGCTTCGTTACGGCTGTTGTAAACGCCTTTTTCAATTAACAAGTTTAACAAGTCAAGATACCTTTTCGTAAGTCGAATTGTGATGCGCTCTCTCTTGTTATCATCAGACATCAAGCTGTCACCATTGTAAACCGCTGATTTATGGTCAATTTGGTTAAATGCAAGAAGCTTACCATATAAGTCCTTGTCAGATAAACGTAAACTGTTTGTCTGCCAAAATGAAGCGTAGTAGCAACCAGAGACACTAAGAATGGCGAAAGAATGACTTTAAGGCGCTATGACCGCTTTAGTTTAGCCCCTTGCATGCAAACATTCAATGTTAAAACGGGTATTTATCCAATACGCCAACGCTGGCTGGTTATCTGTTCAGCCCGTGAATGAGCTTTGTAATGAGGTTAAAACTTGCCTAACAGGCCCTACCCCCTCCCCTCATTTTACTACTCAAACACCAAAGCAAAATTGCTGCTATCATTACTGGGACCTCATTAACCAATTAAGAGGCATGCTAGCAAAGCATATCATATTTCCTTGGCATTACTGTAGTTTTGTTTTGACAAAGACTAACAAATAAACCTACACTGCCAAATGCTGCCCCATGAGCACTCGGAACCCGCTTTCTCTTGCAAGAACCGTACAGTTCCCAAAGGTTTCGTTGAAAACGGAAGGAAACACTTTAGCGCCGATTTTAGATCGAATAACCATTTGGAAACTGGCTTTATCTGCCATGATTTTTGGGGCTTCTTTCACTATGGCTTTTACCGTGTCCATACCCGCACTTACAGGGGGATTCGAAAGAACACAACTAAACACTAAATCTTCAACAGGCTCATACAAGTAACCATAACGCACTTCAGCATTAACCACCTGGTTTAATTCAACATTTCTTCTTGCCAAACGCACAGCCCTCATGTTCACATCCGTCATGACTACACTTAGCTTTGCATTAAGAGCGGCTGCAACTATCCCAACAACACCATACCCACAACCAATATCAAGAACATAGCCTGCTTTCGGCAGAACCATCGATTCGATTAATAGTCTGGTGCCTAAATCAACTCGTCTCTTCGAAAAAACGCTTGAAGCAGTCAAAAACTCGAAGAATGTTCCACACAGACAAGTTCGAACTAAACCGAACCTTGCTTCAGACTTAGGCGCAGATGCAAAATAATGTTCAAAGCCCTTATTGTCTCTGCTCATTCACGTTACCGCTTTTCCAAACCTTCGGATAAGTACCCCTCAGCATCAGCACTCTCTCGAGAGCAGCAACAGCACCATGCTTTAAAGTTAACATTTCCTCGGTCGAGGCAAGCGCTTTCGCCAACGCCACTGCTTCACCTTTCAACGTGAAAATAGTCAGAATCGAACCTTTCTCGATGCCTGCTTCAACCGACAATACGCCTGGAGCAGTCAAGTTTGCACCATGACAAAGTGCATCAACAGCTGAGTCACGAACCACAATTTTCGGAAGCAAAGTTAACGCGTTTTCCATAGGTTCAATGAATTTGTGCAGGATTGCTTCGTCTTTTTTCTGTTCCCATTCCCCAAACCAGTAAGCCACATCATGCAAGGTAACTTTTGTAGCGCTAGTTTCAATGAATGATCCTGAGCGTGTCCTGCGCAGTTCTTGCATGTGAGCGCCGACGCCTAGGATTTCGCCGATGTCAAAGCAGAGTTTGCGTATGTATGTTCCCGCTTCGCAGCCAACTTTGAAAAGAACATTGCGCCCATCAAGTTCCAGATAGTCTATGTAGTATATGCGTCTGGTTCTTAGTTGCCGTTTAACTGAGGAACGCAAAGGTGGACGCTGGTAAATTTCATCCTCAAATTCTTTGAGAACCGGTTTAATTTGTTCTTCTTTAACATCTCCATGAAGTTTCATTACGCAAACGTATTCTTTGCCGCTGTAGAGAAACGCCTGAACCACCTTCGTAGCATCCTCTAAGGTGATGGGTAAAATGCCGGTCACTTTGGGATTTCTCTGGCTTGTTGCTTAAGCCTCTAGAGTTCCGCCGTGGCCGATATTGTTCAGGTGCATGATTTTTTTTACCCATGCGGCAACTTCGTGACTTGTTGGACCAGCTGGTTTGTCAAGGTTTATTGTGCCGTATTGGATGTATTCTTTTGCTGGTCTTTCAGAGGGCCTGTGCCCATACTTTGGGTTGGTCGTGTCCTCTGCTTTAGTCAACAGTTCACGTTTGATTTCCCATGGAGGGATTATTCTAGGCATCTATACGTTTTCTCTCCTAACATGTTGTAAGAAAAAGAAGTTTGAGGTAATTAAAGTTTAAAATTACGCGGTTTTAACGGTCTGCGTCATATCTTGCAGTTTGCCTGCAGCCTCTAAAACTTGGGCAACTTCCTCGTCTGATGCTCCCCGTTTAACTTCAATCTTGTCTTGGAGAGGCATAATATGGTTTATGTTGACTCTTCTCCGCTTGACTCCTGTAATTTTCTTTGGACCAGTTACTAAAACGAAACTTTTATCCATTACATCTATTACGACACATTTTTTGCCGTTCTCTCGGCCTGATTGTTTTACGCATATTCTGCCAACTTCTATAGCGGGCATCCTTTTTCAGTCTCCTTAAAAACAAAATACAACAATCCCCGCATATAAGCATAACATAATTTCAAGCAAAAAATTAGCGAATCCTGTGTTAAGAGTGATTTATAGGCAGAAAAAAATAAGCCAAGTTGAGTCTAAACCCCACAGCGACCTCAGACTAGCCGTTAGCACTTGCCAAAAAGTTCCCCTTGATGTTATCTCAGACAACCCTTTGGCAGTTTCTTAAAGACCAGCACAGATGCCACAGTAGAGCGTGTTCCTCAACTGGCAAATATTGCTTCACTCATCATAATATAATGTTATGTTGTCACCTTCGTGCTACAAACAAAGAAACAGCAAGCAAGGCGGATGCAAAAAACTTAAACAATACCATGTTGTCACTTACGTTGCTGGTGCCGGGGTATCCGAGCCAGGTCTAAATAGGCGGCCAGATTCAGATTGCCTAAGATATGGAGGAGGACTTAAGATCCTCTGGCGCAGGCCTTCGTGGGTTCAAGTCCCACCCCCGGCACCACTATGTTGAAAAGTACGAGGAGTTTGTCTTGGCGATAAATTTCACTTGGTTTAATATTTTTTCTTCTTGAATATTTTATGCCCATTGAAATCACACACAAACTCAAATCCTGCTTCAATTAGTACACATGCTTCAGCTTCTGTTTTAGCCGAGCATAAATAATAAGATGCTCTTTTCTGTAATAGATGAAACGCTTGGTGGATGAGAGTATCATGAGCATAAATCAAACCCTTTTTCCAATATTGAACCGTACCCACATGACTATCGGTATGCCGCCTGGGAATTTTAGCTCCAAAGTTTGAGGTTTTCAATCGATTTAGTATATTATCTTTAACAATAACGGTATCTGCATATAGCGCAACATCCAATTGCCAACATATTCTCGTTCTGAAAAGCAACGATTCCAACAATATTTCCATTTTCGGCATATATGTATGCTAGAAATACTGCTTTTATATTCTGTTCCTCCAGTGCTCAATCAGAGAAAAAAATGATAAACCAAAAATTCACCCAAAATCTTGATGGCGAATTTGCTGAAAAATGCAGAAAAGCACTTGAAAAAGCTTACGGCGTTGATTTTCCAATGCCAAAATGCAGGGTTAAAAGAGCAACACGCAAAAAATTCAAACTGTTCTGAGGCGAAAAAATGTTCAAAAAGAGATTGCTCAAAAAACTAAAGCTTTCTCAAAACGGGAACAACCCCGACGAAGAAACGGTTCAAGCCATGATTAAAATTCAAAAGCACAAAAGACTCTCCAGCCAAGAATTCCTAAAGGTCTACGACACAATCTGGAAGGAAGGCCCCAAAACAGTCTATCAATACCCAGACAACTGGAGAAAAAGCAGAGACGTTCAATAACCAAAAAACGCAACACACTTCAACAAAACGACACCGGCAAAGGCAACGCCATATCAATAGCCCTAACTTACACCAAAGACGCAACCTCATGAACGCCTAATAAATTGTCTGCCTAAAATTTATGGTTAGAAACACCTCCTATCAGTAGGTGACGATTTTTCACAAAAATTCTGAGAAGGCTTCATTTCAGGTCGAGTGACGAAGATTTCACAGAACCAAAAAAAGGGTTCTGTTACCTCTGAGTCGGTTTCGTCTCCCTGTTACTTTTCGTTTGCTAAGGTCAAGGGATAGGGGGTTTTTGCTGATTGATTTTCCATAGTTTTACAGAGTACATTGAGGGGGTGATTTACCTTCCTTATCAAAGGAAATATACCCATGCGAAGGTTCTGTTACTTCTTCGGTTGATTCATCTATTCCGTGTGGTTGTTACCTTTCGGTTGATAAGAAAATCTTCTATCGCAACCTAGCTTTTTGGGGGTCTTAGACATTAAATTAATCATTAATCATTAAATTAACAACCAAAGCATGATTGCGAAGACTATGCAAACACCAAGTATTCCGAACCACGTCTTGGCAGGAGTATAATCCATCTTCTTTCACCCCGTACTAATGTCTGATGCGCCCGTATTCCCATAGTTTCAACTCAAAATTTAAAGCATATTTCGACCGCATGAATATGTCGATATTTTGAAACAGCATAACCCTGTTACGGGTGGGGTGCTGTATTGCTTTTTTTCCTTTCAGTTTGTTTAAGAGAATGAGTTAGACTATCTCTTTCTCTTTGGGTAGATCCTAACGATGAAGGCAGAAGTAAGGATTTCACTTGGAGAAATCTAAAGGATATACATTTTGACGTAGGAGACCCCGAACTTAGCTTGGTGAAAAAACACTTGGAAAAATGTTTTATTGAGTTTCTTCTCCTCGGTTGCCATAACTTCTATTCATGCAGTCTTGGCAGAAATTCCGTTTAAGCCTTCTTATTCGCCGGGGCTGGAAGAGTTTTCCGCATGAACTACATTTTATTTGATTAACTGTTTTAGGATCAAGCAGCTTTAGTCTTCGTTCAATTTCAGTTTTAACTTCGGAATTGTTTTCACTCACTAAAGCATGCGTTAACAGTGTTTTAGCTTGCTCTTCACATTTTTCTCCGAAAAGCTTTGAGAAAACACTGTTCTTTTTCTGTTCAACGCTTATCTGAGAAGGCAACAAGCAGATGAAATTAGATGGATAACCCTTAGACTTGTCTGAGTCAACCACAGCAAAGCGATAGCGCCTCCCCAAATAATTGTCCTCAATGTCATCTTGAGTAAATATCTGTAACTTAAATTTCATAACAAACCAACACATAGTAAAGGACAAGCTAACCTAATATCTATAATCCCCGATAAACCCAAATTTCATCTATACTGCCTACTAATTTAATCACAAAGAAAGAGTTTGCAAGAGGAAAAATAATGTATAATTGGTCGGCGGTAAGAAAAGCTTTCTCTATAGCAACTTTATTAATTGCACTTATTCTCTCAGTGGTTTGGAAACAGTCAGTTAATTTGGCCAAGGCGAATCCGTTTTTACGGTTCAAGTCTCACCCCTCGCACCATAACAATCACTAAAGATGCGATAGAATATGTGATGTTAAATCGAGGAAAGTTTTGAGTTTGTTCGCGAGGTGGAATGGGTTAAACTGTTTAAAAAGCCGAAATAGACTTTTCTTTATTTTCCTTTTCTCTTTTTTGAACCGTAACGTAACTTGCAAAGAATAATTTGTCTTATCTTACAGGTGGCGGAGCTGGTGAGTGCGCAAAGAAAAATATGCTGTTAGTATTCACATTGTCCAATCACACGCGCTTGATTGGTTGGCTAAAATTTAAATCAAGCGAGCAAGCATTAACTTGGTGGTGAGCGCCTACTCAACGGTTGGGAACCAAATTTCCCCTCTCTTCCTGGATTAGGGGTTTTTATTTTCCAATCGTTGAGTAGGAAACTCACCTAACCTTTTCTTTCAGAATTTCAAGTAGAATTAGCTGTTCGTATTAGTAAATTAGTTAAATGATATGATCAATATAGAATATATTATTAATTTGCCAGTCAAGGGCTTAAACTAATGGGCGCTCGCAAGGTAGAATGTTAGTATCTTAAAGATAGAAACTGCACTTCTATAGCTTTAAATGATGAAAGCTTAAGAAGCGAGAAAAATTGGTTGTAATAACGATAACAAGCAAGCATGTTGTTACTTAGGTTTGACTCCTTAATTTAATTCATTATTTTTGACTCGCCATCGTGGCCAGAAGAATGCGCTTGCAAAAAGCACTATGAACGAAATGAATATCATTAAAAACAAGGTGTCATATGCCTGTCCAATAGTGGTTTTCCAGAGGAAACATTGGAAGTAATCGTTTGCGTATGCACCAGGACCGCTCCAACTCCATCCCTGGCCCTTGGGGCTAGACTCCCACCAAACTGGACCCGAGACGATAAGGTCCAGTTGCCAGAGACTAAAGAAAAGCAAACCCATAGCAACCATTATGCCTGCAATGTTAAGAAGGGCACGCGTGGTTACGAGATAGTTCCAAAAGTTTCTCGAGCGCTTAGAAAATTTTTCTCTTTTCTTTAAAGCCAAATCTTCAACATCTTCGTTACAAGTGTTGTTACGCCTGCTACTCAAGTAACCCATTGCAGAAATTCGAGCCGTCTCAAATATCCCGTAAACAAAAACGCCTGTACCTGCTAGAAACATTCCAAACCCAGCGTAATTCATTAGCGTATTTTTTGCATAGGAACTAGCTATTAATGAACCATTAATGAATAACATTGAGCCAATGCCGATTGCCCATATGCCTCCCAATAGAACTCTTGGTCTGCCCTCGCTTGTGCGTTTTCCAGTTAGGCACCAGCGGTTGTTTATGAGTGCTATAGCCGTTCCTGATATGCCTATGCTGAAGATGGCTATCCCTACTAGTAGCATTCCAAAACCAGTGTAGTTCAATATTGTTTCTTTTGCGTAAGAGCCAGCTACAATGAAACCGATAACAGTTAGAACTATTCCAATGCCAATCGATAATATGCTGTAAAATAGAAACCTTGGTTTATCGACCTTAACGCCTGATTGTTTTTCAGTTTCATTTAAGCGAGTTTGTAGGGTTGCTAACGCTGTTCCGAATATGCCGAGGACAAAAACGCATATTCCCGTTAATAGCATTCCGAAGCCTGCGTAGTTTATTATTGTGTTTTTTGCATAGGTGCTGCCCAGTATGGAGCCAATCACAGCCAGAACTATGCCGATGCCGATTGCCCATATGCTAAGAAAAAGGACCTTCGGTTTGTTAACTTTAATACTTCCTGGCGCTTCTTGGCTTAAACGAGTTTTTATGGTTGCTGTGGCTGTTGCAAATATACCCAAAACGAAGGTGGCTATTCCTGCAAGTAGCATGAAGAAGCCTGTGTAATTTGTTATTGTGTCTTTCGCGTAAGAACTAGATATTATGGAGCCAATGATAGCTAGAACTAATCCAATGGTAATTGCCTTTGTCTTGCCAGAGAGGGATTCTTGACTTTTCTCCTTAGTACTTGCGGGTGTCTCCATTTCCTCACCATGCTTATTCTTCTAGATGCCAGCCAAGCCCATCCATAAAAGCCCATCTATAGGTATTGCATTCCGTGGATTTAACATTTGAGTTTGTATTCTATATTGAGACGGAACGTTTTCCCAGTTGAAGAACCACCGTCTTGGCTGCTCAAAACTCCCACAAATCCTAAAAGGCGAAAAAAATACCACTTAAAACAATTTTGCAACAAGCTATCGCGCTAACAGACTGCAATAACCTCCGAAATAGAAAAAAATACTTATATTTTAAGAATCTCGACTTAGATCACATTGAAAATGGCCAATCAAAGGAGAACACTGGGACTATGAGGTTTGGACGAAGAGTATCTCTGGCACTAGAAATTCTCGGATTAGCTTTAGGGATCGTTACCATAATCTTGGGGTTCAACGAAGCCACAGTGGATATTCTGGATCGAATTGGTTCAAACTACTGGCTTGCCTATTGTGCCATCATTTCTGGGGCTGCAATAATCATCATAGTCTTAGTCTTGTCCAAGCGCCAGGTCAGGAAACAATTGATGCTTGAACAGGTCAACAAAACATGAAAAAGCGCGGTAGTAGCCAATATAGTGTATTTTAGCATACTGCTAAAAAGAAATGCTTAGGAAAACATTGGGTTACTTTTCTTGCCGTTTTGATGCACCTGTGAAGCTGGCAAAGATTTCTTTGTAATCGAATGCGGCAACCAATTCTTTGAAGTTAACAACGATAAGAGACAGTAAAGTGAAGAAGGGTATGAGAGAATAATAGTAAAGAGGCGTGGTGACACCAGAGGCAAAAACCATGCCTATGAACCCAGAGCCCATGCCCGGATAAAGAAGCATCAGATTTGAAAAGACCAACGCACTGATTGCACTTGCCGTTGCAGCTTTGAGGTTTTTGCGGTTGTACATTATGAAGAGAGGCAGCGCCAACAGTCCGAACCTTGGGTCAAAAAACCCAAATGCCAAGGCAATTCCAGACGGGATTAGTCTGCCTCGCTTGCCGAAGTAGAAGCTGAGGAGAAGCAGAAAGGTGACGAACACTTTGGCTTGTCCTTCGCCCCACTGCCAATAGTAGCTTGGCGAGAAGCCCCACTGCAAGGTGGGGAAAGGCAGTAGCAAAGCGATAGTCATAACCACGAAGGTTACTGCAAGATGCTTGTTATCTAAGAGCCTGTAGAGCAGATACGCCATTGCGGGAAGAAGCATAAACTGGACTATGTCGAAGGCTAACAGTGCCTGCTGATAATTCAACGAAAGTAAAGGCGAGATAATTAGCAGGAAAGACGGCAGGTACTTGTAGGCTTCAGGATGAGGAAGGATGACTGGTTCTCCGCCGGCTAATGCTCCGAAAGTGTAAATGTGCAATGGATTATTCCAGAGTCTCCAAGCGCCAATGTAATAGGCTGAGAAATCTTTTGCCAGTATGGTGCCTGAAGTAATGCCCCCGTCGATCGCGTAAGTCTCTGGATAAGCTATTATGAAAGTGTACAAATTCAACGCGATAATCACGGCGATTCCTATAATGAAAATGATTTTGGTTAATGGTGGTTTGGCAGTCATCTTTATCCGCGATTGGCAAGTTTTATTTTAATACTCATTTTGGTGGAACTTTTAAACTTTAGCTGTATTGTCGCGTCACACTTTTGCTCGTTATGCCCTAATGGGCTGGTTTTAGGTCGTTGTATTACTATTGTAATACAAGGGACAATGCTTTTATTGGATTTCTGGCTTGAAGCCGTTAAATGCTCAAAAATAAGGATTGAATGATAAATGACAATGCCAAAACAAAGTAAAGCTAAGCAAGTCTCAATAATGGCGATGGTAGCAGCACTTTATGCCATATTATTCTATGGTTCATCAGCAAGTATGTTACCAGGATTTACGCTCCTTTACCTTCCAGTTATTCTGCTAGGCACCCTTCCTCTATGGTTCGGATGGAGCGGACTTGTAGGCTCTATGATTGGCGCTTTTATTGGAGGAGTTTACGTCGAGCAGGTGCCTCCTTATGCTGCATGGGTGGAATCTGTTACCGCGTTAATTATCTTCACCTTAAATTGGCTGCTCATACCTCGGAACGCTGCAGAAGGTAGGGCAAAAAGAAATCTTGTTCTGCTTATGATTGTCTATGCTGTCACTCTTTTCGTAGGAACTGCCTATATCTTGTGGCAATATACATACCTCTTTAGCCTTGGAGTTCTCACAACAAATATTCTCGGCGGGTTCTCTTTCGGGATTGTTCTTCTTGCAACATATGGTCTGAACTTGGTTATCCAATTTGCCGTATGCCCGGCTTTGCTTAGGACGGTGACACCGAGGCTGAAGAGCTGGGGAGTGTACTCTGGCAACTTTGCGGAATGGAGAAGCCTCAGAGCCAACTCCCAAGTAAAGAAAGCATAAACCTTCTTTAACCCTCTCTTTTACCAAAATTAATCGGTTAACTTGAACTCTACTGTAACAATAGCAAAAAGGTTTGCGCCTGAGTGATAGGCAATGCTTTTAAGTTATCTGTCACCTAAAGGCAGTTCTGTGTGCCAAATATGAAAATAAGAATAATAAAACTAACGCCTGAATTTCTCGTTGAATTATTGCAAGGTAAAGCATCCTCTTTCACTTCCAACCTGCCCAGCGACATTGAACTATTAGACTTAAAGCTTGACTTGTTTTCCAAGCAAGTGCTCGCAATAGTTAGAAGCGACAGTTTCGAGGACATTGCCGAATCCTATCCAATCCCAGAATTTAACCTAACAAAAACTGCAGGGTCTATAACAGCACCTAAGCCAACTGCAACCGTTAAACCAGAATCCAAGCCCGAACCTAAACCTACAAGTGCAAAGCCAACTCAACCAAGCAAAACCGCAATCAAAATGGAAAATGAATTCAGTCCGGAACAGCGCAAACTGCTCAGTTTCACAGTTAAGGGAGATTACGTTGTGGTAAAGCCAATTCAATTTTTGAAGGCTGAATGGGAAGATATCAATGAGGTTGTCCGAAGTTTAGGCGGCAAATGGGTGAAAGGCGACATTATCAGTTACTGGGAAATCCCACTGCAATAGGGTTGATAAACTGCTTTGAGTAAGAAACGAAAATTCTTTAAACAAGTTGCCCCTATTCAGAATCAGAGTTGTATTAAGATGGAAAAAACCGATAAACCTCTAACCAGAGATGCACTAGTCTCAATGCAAGTCATAGACGCAAAAGGACGATTAATTGGAAAGGTAAAAGATGTCGCTTTCGCCGTTGGAAAGATTGGCATTTCACTGTCAGTGGAGAATGAGGATGGGGAAATCCAAAACATCGGATGGGAAGACGTTCAAGCAGCATCAGACTTCATAATCCTAAAGCCAGTTCCACAAAGCGCCTATCAAGCGCAACCCCAACAACAAACGCAACAAACTTATCAAACAGAGCCCAAGCAACAATCCACTCAGCCACTTTGCCCAACATGCAATCAACCTCTCACATGGATTCCGCAATACAAAAGATGGTACTGCTACAACGACAAGAAATACGTTTAACAAAAGATAAAATATCATCAAACGTTTTTATTTTTTTTTAATTTTTATGCTGTTTCGCTTGGAAGGGACTTTTCCAGTATTTTGGTTGTTCCGTTTTTTCCAAGGCGCAGCTGTTTTTCTCCTTTAAACGTAGCTACATGAGCATTTTTCACTTCTATGCAGTCCCCTACAGAGACAGCGTTTACTTGTTGGTCCCAGAGGCAAAGCATAATTTTTCCCGTTTTATCCCCTATCCATGCGTTAGAAACAAGAGCGTTATCTCTAAATTGAGTGTGAACTTTGGATGGCTCAGAAGTTTCCAACACCTCCGCAATCACATTCACTTTTTTCATGCCTACACGTAAATCCTCTATCTTGATGTGTGCAGGTGAGGGGTTTTGCTTGGCTATCTCTTTGCGGACTTTGGTGGTATCCATCCAATTGTCGAATGAAACGTCCCTTTTTAAGAGCGTTTCTTCGGGAACCCGGAACTGTGCCACTACCTTATCGTCTTTTTTAATCAGAAAGATCGCCTGGTCATTTACGTTTCCTCGGTATTCAACCGTTAAATCTTCGCATACTGATTTGCCCTGTTCTTTTGCTTGGATCAAAGCCTGAAAGAGTTCTGCAGGGTAAACGCTATGTTTTGCCGAAAGAAAAGCAAGTTGGTCTTCTAGTGTGGGCTTTTTTGTTCTCATGCTACTCTTTTTTTCTCCTTCTTTACCTAGCGAATTATCTTGAAAAAAGCAAACTGTGATGGTTCTTTCAAAATTTACTTTCTCTAGATTAATTCGACAATTTATTAATGCTACGTTGACTATATAGGTGTAGCTGCCAAAAATCGTATTTTTGCCATGCAAATATAGACGTTTAGTTTACATGGTTGTGTCTTTTTTCCAAAAAAGAAAAATGCTAGACTTCACAAACATTACATTTAAGTGAGTTAAGTTTGAACTTGAACAATTTTTGGTGCAAATTATGGTGGAAGAGCTTAAAGAATTAACCAAAGTTGAACTAAAAAACTTAGGCAAGATTTTTTACCCTAAAATTAACGTTACTAAAGGGCAAGTTGTCGAATACTACATTAAAATGGCTCCCAAAATGCTCCCGATTATAGCAGACAGACCGTTAGTTTTAACCAGATACCCTGATGGTGTGGACAAAGAAAAAGTAAGTTTTTTTGAAAAGAACGCCCCCGAAGGCACACCTCCATGGGTTAAGACAAAAACGATTTATTCTGAAACAACCAAGCGAGACATCGATTATGTCATTTGCAATGACTTGGACACGCTCATTTGGCTTGCAAACTTGGCAGCCATAGAAATCCACATGCCATTCTCAAAAGTTAACACTCTAGACAAGCCTGATTTTCTATTTTTTGATATTGACCCTGAACCGCCAGCCACGTTAAGCGATGCCGCAGAGGTTGCGCTTTTGCTTAAAGACAAACTTTACGATTTAGGGCTTACGCCTTTCGTTAAAACTTCAGGCAAAAAAGGCCTCCACGTCATAATTCCAATTGTTCCGGAACATACGTTTGAGAAAACAAGGGCTTTTGTGCATAAAATCGGAATAAACTTAGCTAAAGAAAGTGACATGGTAGTTTCAGAGTTTAAGGATACAAAAAAGCCCGGCAAAGTTTTCGCTGATTACCTTCAGAATTCGCCTTTACGGACAATGGTTGTTCCTTACAGTTTAAGGTCTACGCCTGATGCGACGGTTTCTACGCCGTTAGAGTGGGCTGAAGTAAAGAAAGGCATAAACCCCTCGGATTTCACTATCTTTAATGTAGTTAAACGGAAAAGCAATCCGTGGAAGGACATTTTTGAAAAAAGATGCAAACTTGAGGTGTAATCATGGCTCAAGAAAATTTAGAGAAAGAAGAACGCGTAAGTGCTAGCGTCCCTAGGAGACCAATTTGGTCGGGAAGCGTCACTATAGGCTTAGTTAACCTTCCTGTTAAACTATACCCTATGATTTACGACAAAGGAGTATCATTTCGCTTTCTGCATAAGGTTGACGGTCAACCGTTAAAATACGTGAAAGTGTGCACTAAAGATGACAAGATTGTGCCTTGGGACGAGGTCGTGAGAGGTTATGAGGTTGCTAAAAACGAGTATGTCACGTTTGACAAGAAAGAACTTGATGCAATCAAACCAGAATCCGACAGGCAAATCCGAATCAGCAAGTTTGTTGATTATTTCTCCGTTGACCCTATTTATTTTGATAAAACCTACGCTTTGATGCCTGATAAAAGCAAAGAAGCCTACAGTTTATTGTTAACGGCGCTTGAGAGAAAGAACAAAGCTGGTGCTGGACGAATAACTTTACGTACTAAAGAATATCCTGCCTTATTGCACGCGTATAGAGGCGCACTCGTTTTAACAATATTACGTTATGCCTACGATGTTGTGAATCCTCAGTATTTTGAAGACCTAAAGAAGCTGAAGGAGCCAAGCAAAACGGAGTTAGATCTGGCTATAAAAATTGTCACTGACCTTTCAGGCGAGTTTGATATTACCGAATTTGAGGATAGCTACAAGAAAAAAGTTGAAGAAATCATAGAACAGAAGCTAAAAGGCGAAAAAATCCGCGTTGAGAAGCCTCCAGAAGTTGAAGCTAAAAGTCTCATGGTTGCCCTGCGAGAAACCCTCAAACAGTTGGAAAAGCAGCAATGAGCCGCCACATTTACAGGCCTATGCTTGCAAGGGTTGCCCCTAAACCTTTTTCCGATAAGGACTGGATTTTTGAGATAAAATGGGACGGCTTTAGAGCAATCGCCTACGTAGAGGAACCGTACAGTTTAAAGAGCCGAAACGGAAAAGAGCTCAAGCATAATTTTCCCGAGTTAGAGGAACTAAACAGGTTAAGCAGCAATGTAGTGTTTGATGGCGAAATCGTCGTTATGCGCGAAGGTAAACCTGACTTTCAAGCTTTGCTTGAGCGGGGTCAAGCTGTCTCGCCAAATGAAATTCAAAGGCAGGCTCGGCGAGCACCAGCAATCTATGTTGTTTTTGATGTTTTAGAGAAGGATGGGAACCCGCTTACTAAGTTGTCGTTGATGAAGAGGAAAAAAATTTTGAAGGATTCATTAAAAGAAGGCAATAATGTTTTGTTATCTGATTTTATAGAAGAGAAGGGCGAAGCCTATTACCAACTGGCTTTGGATAAAGGCTTAGAGGGGGTAATGGCGAAGAAGAAGGATAGTTATTATGAAGAAGGTTTACGGACTGGGAATTGGTTGAAAATTAAAAAACTTCGGACTTGTGACTGCGTAATTTTTGGTTACACAAAAGGGGCAGATTCTAGAGAAAAAACTTTCGGGGCATTACTTTTGGGGCTTTATGATAAAGATGGTAAACCTGTTTATGTTGGCAAGGTTGGAACGGGTTTTTCACAAGAGATGCTTGGAATTTTAACTGATAAATTTGAAAAGTTAAAAACAGATGTTGCTCTCTTTAAGCCAGAAGTCGGTGACGTGGTAACTTGGCTTGAGCCTAAGCTGGTTTGCGAAGTCATTTATCAAGTAGTAACACGTGATATCAAACTGAGAATGGCACGTTTCCAACGTTTAAGAGACGATAAATCGCCCGCTGAATGCACTCTTGACCAAATAATCGAAGGTAAAAGACAGGTTACAGATGTTGAGGATAAACTTTCAGAATACGCCTCAAAACGCAATTTTGAAGTTACCACCGAACCTACGGGTGGAGAGAAAAAGGGCGGCAACTTAATTTTTGTAATCCAAGAACACCATGCAAGAAGACTTCACTATGACCTAAGACTAGAAAATGGTGGTGTTTTGAAAAGTTGGGCTGTTCCGAAAGGAATGCCTGAAAGCACTCGCCAGCGGCGTTTGGCGGTGGAAACGGAGGATCACCCTATCGAGTACGCTAATTTTGAAGGTTCAATCCCTGAGGGGCAATATGGCGCTGGAACAGTTAAAATCTGGGATAAAGGACATTATGAAGCTAAAGTTTGGGATGAAAACAAAATCGAGTTCGCGCTTAACGGTCAAAGGCTCAAAGGACGCTATATTCTGGTGCGTTTGAAGAAGGCTGGAGATAAGGATTGGCTACTGCTAAAAGGGAAAGAATAAAATGCATAACCTTCATGTTGGCACGATAGGCTGGAGCTACAATTTCTGGAAAGGAAACTTTTACCCAGATAAAACTGCTTCTAAAGATTTTTTGGCTTACTACTCAACAAAGTTCAATACGGTTGAGGTTGATAACACATTTTATCGAATCCCAAACCAGCAAACCATAACCAACTGGAAAAAGCAAACGCCCAATGGCTTCTTGTTCTCGTTAAAGTTTCCGCAAGTTATAACTCACATTAAAATGTTAAGAGACTGCCAAGATGAAACAAACGCTTTTCTCGGCAAGGTTGCGTTGTTAAAGGAGAAGCTCGGTTGCCTGCTGCTTCAGTTTCCGCCTGCTTTTGGAAACGGGGTTCTTCCTCTTTTGAAGGTTTTTCTCAGGGACTTGCCGAGGGAGCACCGTTATGTGGTGGAAGTTAGAACTAAAAAGTTACTGAACAACGATTTTTATTCGCTTCTCAAGGAATACAATGTTGTTTTGGCATGGGTGGATAGCTCTCAAATGCCGCAAATCGACGAGGTAACCTCTGATTTTATTTACGTTAGGTGGGAAGGAGACCGAAGAAAAGTCAAAGGCACCTTGGGCAAGATAGAAGCTGATAGAGGAGGAGACCTAAAGTTATGGGCGGACAAAATAAAGCCTTTCGTAAGCAAGCAAATGGAGGTTTTCGGCTATTTCGGCAAGTATTACTCAGGTTATCCTCCTTCAGATGTAAATTTACTTTTAAGTCTCTTAGCGTAAGATTATTTTAGCCATAACCAAAAAGGTGTGTATTTAGTCCACTACCTCGTCATAGGAAAAAATCTTGTTAACTTTAAATAACAGTTGTTAACCATTATTTACAGATGTTAACTAAAGATAACAAT
Organism: Candidatus Bathyarchaeota archaeon; assembly: GCA_963715865.1. Lineage (GTDB taxonomy): Archaea > Thermoproteota > Bathyarchaeia > Bathyarchaeales > Bathycorpusculaceae > Bathycorpusculum. Next base: position 535,350 of record OY970280.1, on the reverse strand, counting down.
TACAAAGTTATGAAGTTGTTTTTCGACAACCCAGACAAGAAATTCCATGTGCGAGAAATCGCTAGGCAAACCGGTTTATCTGCGCCTGGGGTTCTTAAGATACTTAAAAAACTTAAAGAAAAAACTCTGCTGGTATCCGAAAAGAAAAACGTGGTAATAAACGTAAAGGCTTCGAGAAACGAAAAGTTCTTCATCCTTAAGAAAGCTTACAACAACCTTTCTCTCTTTGAGTCTGGATTAATAAAGTTTCTAAGAGACGAGTATGAAGAACCCGAAGCAATAGTGGTCTTTGGCAGCTATTCAAAAGGTGAAGACATTTCACAAAGCGACATAGATATTGCAGTTGTGACAAAAAAGGAGGCTCAATTGAACCTTAAGGAATTCGAAAAATACTTAAAAAGGAAAATCAGCATATACGAAATCCAAATAGGTAACGCTGAAAAGGAATTTTTAAACAACTTGGCAAACGGAACCGTTGTTTCCGGATTCTTGAAGGTGTTGCAATGATAGAAAAGTTTCAATACTACTTGGATGAGCGCTTGGCGAGAAAAACGCAAGTAGACAAAGAAGAAAAGAACAAAATGGGTAAAACTTGTGTTTTTTAAGCAAATCCAACAGCATGGCGATAACTTTTCGTACATCATAGCAGACGAAAATACTAAAGAAGCAGCCGTTGTTGACTCAAGCTTTAACGCAAGCGAAATAATTCATATCCTTAAAGCTAAAAACCTGAATCTAAAATTTATCATAAATACACACGGGCACTCCGACCATACGGCTGGCAACATTGAGTTGGGTTCTATTTTTGGAGCGAAAATAATTGCTTATAAACTATCAAAAGTTAACTTTGATATTGCAGTTGAAGATGGCGACGTATTGACTGTTGGCAAAGTCTCAATAAAGATAATTTATACGCCAGGACACACCATGGACAGTATCTGCCTGCTAGTTGATAACAAGAAACTGTTGACAGGTGACACCTTATTTGTTGGCGAATGCGGAAGAACAGACATGCCAGGCGGCAACTCCAAAAGCATGTACGATAGCTTATTCATTAAGCTCTTAAAACTAAACGATGACGTGGAAGTTTACCCCGGACATGACTATGGACCGAAGCCTTCATCAACTATTGGCGAAGAAAAAAAGTCAAACTATACGTTGCAGCCGAGAAGCCTTGAAGATTTTATCGAATTTATGAAGCAGCCTTAGGTCTTTTTCTTTTTGCTTGGAATTAAGGCGATAATAATCAGGACTATGATAAACAATAACACGATAGCTAGGATTTCAGGATGGATAAGAATCTCGAACATTAAAATCAAAGTTTGAACAATAGGATTATTGGCGAGCGTTTGGGGGCGAGCGTTTTGAGGAGACACTGGTAAATATTCATATTGATTTGACGGTAAAATCACGGAATTACTTTGCAGCCACTCGTTAACTGGATAAAACTTGGGTGGATTTAACATCCATGCAAAGACAGTGGCTACTCCATAAACATCAAGCGTAGAGATTGATTCAGCAGAACCTAGCAAAGTATACGCTGGATACATTACATCGCCAGTGTAATTGCTATGCCCTAAACCTAAACTATGCCCCAACTCGTGAAGAGCAATATTTTGCATGTCACCATCGCTTAAAGCATCACCATGGCTTGTATGTGCAGCAAGATTAATGGTACAGTTTATTATGGCGTTGACGAGGTCAGTTGTTGATGTTAGCCCTACTTCATCGGCGGTATTGTCTAGCGTAGTCTCCGTCCAATTAAGGCAGATATCAAAACCTGTTTTTGTTTCATTCGTAACTGCCGGCTCAAATTTCAAGCTTGAAAGGTATCCAAAGTTGGAGTAATTAGATGCAAAATAACGAATCGCGTCATTCCATTGGCCTATGGCTCGCAACGTCGAATTCACATAGATGGGGTTCCACCATGAAACGTTATTTGGGGTGACGAGAAGAACGTTTAGTGTTGTTCGGTTCCAAGCAAGCCCCTGAATCTGCAAAGAATAATTGTTTTGATTCTGCCCTTGCACTTGACTTATTGCAGAAATACCTGCCGTTAAAAATAAACTTGAGAATAATAAAAACAATAAAAAAAACTTATGCATGCCTTTTCCTATTAGAAAAAAATGTGTTTGACCCCTTTTAAGTTTTCTCACGAGCGTTAGCAATTATTGCTAAGTAGCTAAATTTGTTTGTTTCGTGAGTAAGCCAGCAGTTTATTGGATTTTCTTGGTAAACGCTTGGTTGAGTAATGTTAGGCAAATAGGGTTTATTCAGATACTTTTTTATTGCTTGGGTTCTAAACTATAGCTTAATAACTATAAATTAGTAACAGATGAACAAAACTTAAAAGGTTAAAAACAAATATTCGAGCTGTAGTGAAAAATGCTTCCGTTTCCTCTCAGTAAAAATATAGTGGTAAAGTTTAAAGCTATTAGTGTTGGCGCGTGGTTCAGAGCCTTGTCAGAGATAAATATAGCAGCCCAATTACTCAAAAACATACTCTTAATATCTAGTAGAAGGTTAATTGAGCTGGAACATGAATGATAATTTTTGATATCTTTTCAATTTTTCTGCTTGCAGTTTTGCTCTTTTGGGCAGTGTACAATGGCTCAATTATATACGTCGGTATAAGAAGTAAACATAAGCGTTCTCTAAATGATGGTAAAAACGAGGAATTTCCAAAGTTTTCAATTATAGTGCCAACTAAGGACGAAGAAGCAGTTATTGGTCGCTGTTTAAACGGTCTCCTAAATGTAGATTATCCAAAGGATAAAATGGAAATAATAGTCGTAGATGGAAATTCAACTGACTCCACATGCAAAATATGCTCGGAATTTTCAGCGAAATACCCTCAGATTTTCAAGGTTATTAATGAAAAAGAATCCAAAGGCAAGCCAGCGGCTCTCAACCTTGCCCTGCCTTACGTAACGGGAGAAATCGTGGGAGTTTTCGATGCTGATAGTGTTCCTGAAAAGGAAGTGCTAAGAAAAGTTGCATCATACCTTAACGATAAACAATTAATGGCTGTGCAAGGCAGAACTACTTCGCTAAATGAGAAAACGAACGTTTTAACAAGGGTTATCGCGATGGAAGAGAAAGCTTGGTTCCAAGCTTTACTTAGCGGAAGAGAAAAGCTCCAATTATTCGTTCCATTAAATGGAACTTGCCAGTTCATAAGGCGCAACGTGCTAGAAGAGTTAGGCGGTTGGGATGAAACTTCCCTTACAGAAGATGTGGAATTAGCACTACGGCTCGTTGAAAAAAATCATCTGATAAAATATGCTCCTGACGTTTGCTCAGGACAGGAAACACCGAACGGTTTAGGAGACCTAGTCAAGCAACGGGTCCGTTGGTATAGGGGGTACATGGAGACGGCTCTAAAATATGGGCGTCTTCTTGATAGCCTTAATAGAAAAACTGTGGATGCAGAAATCTCTCTTGTTGGACCATTTATGATGGTTGTATCATTGCTCAGCTATTTGAACTGGTTCTTTGTCACGTTATTCCTCTCCCAAAGCAACCCCATATTAGACTTCACAGGGCTAGTAATAGCTTTAACGGCTGTTTCTTTATTTTCAATCGGCATTGCGTTAACTGCATCTGAAAAGCCTATTAAACTTCGAAACCTTCTCTGGGTACCTTCAATTTACCTTTATTGGCTTATTCAGATGTTTATTGCTGGCTGGGCATTTCTAAAATTAATATTTAGACGAAAAAGGGTTTGGAGTAAAACAGTTAAAAAGGGATTCATAACTTCAAACTTGGCTAACTAGCCTGCTTTACATGCATAAAAATTGATTAAGTACATTAAAAAATAATTCAATAGGATTGGATTTCTTTTAACATAATTTTAAATTAAACTTTCGCATATTCATTCATTGTTCCCACCGATAGGGTGGTTGGCTCTCTATGGAGAGAGGAATTACCACTTACTTAAAACGAAACAATCCTGTCACGGTGACGCAAAGGTTGGTTAATTACAAAAAAATTCGCTCTCTTCTATGCCTTAGGCTTGTTGCTTTAGAGGCTTCTCTTGAGGCTGAGCGTAAAAAAGGCTTTTTCAGGCAGAATCGGTGGCGATTTAGCAAAAAGGCGAAGTGTCTGATAGTGTTCGCGATTATAACTGTTATGTTAGTTTCTATTTTTGCAATTTTGCCAAAACTGAACAATAGCACGCCTCCCGGCTTAATAGAGTCGGCTCAAACCATCAATAGTACTGTCTGGATGCAGGTGGCGGCGAATGCTTGGCAATATTTTCAACCTGGTGTGGGCGTGGATTCTAATACTGGGCTTCCTTACGCCGGAGGTGCTACAGGTTTTCACTATTTTACTGATTGGGATTTAGGTGTTTATATTCAAGCTGTCATTGATGCAAATAAAACAGGTTTGATAGGCAATGACGGCGCTTGGGGTTCTAGTGCACGTTTGGAGAAGGTTGTTAGGTTTCTAGAAACCCGCGAGGTTAATGCTACTACTGGTTATCCGTTCTGGTTCTACGATGCGACAACTGGATTAGACTATCATGCACTATCAGATTTGTCAACGGACACTGTTGATGTTGTTGATACTGGGAGATTGTTTGTTGCTCTTAACAATCTTAGAGCTTTCAATAGTAGTTTGGCGCCGCGTATAAATAACATAGCTCTTAATGGGCAGCTTTATGGGAGATCTAACTATACTGCTTTAGTGCCTAGCATCGCCAATGGTGCTGAGTTCGAATAGTATTTATGCTTACTATTTTGATAGCGGTTTTGCAAGTTTTTGGCCCAACAACTTGCAAATGTTCCTAGTACAATATTGAGTAACATTGTTAATTCTGGAAATGTTACACACCTTATGGTAATGTTTCATTGCCTAATGCTGCGATTACTGGTGACCCGTTGCTTTGTTCTGTTTTTGAGCTTAATAATAATGATTCTAGGTTGCTGGCTTTGTCGAAGCAAGTTTATTTGGCTCATGAAGCCTATTATAATGCGACAGGACAATATGTAGCTTTTAGCGAAGGAAATAGTCCAAACGGTTTCGTATGGGAGTGGGTGACTACAGGCAGCGGCGATACATGGAAAATAACTCAATCTGGGAGCAGTTCATATTTGGATATGAATCCTGTTGTTTATAATAAGGTGGCATTTAGTTTCTTGGCTCTTTACAACACGACGTTTGCCCGCAATATGGTTGTTTATCTTGAGCAAAGTCTTCCTGACCCTACAAATGGTTACTCTGACGGTGCGATAATAGTGGGAATTTGGTTTCATCAGGTTGGCAGTAATACGAATGGTTTAATCTTAGATGCCGCACTGTACGCTATACAGAATAATCCATAACGCATGGTTATCGTAGATTGAGCAGTCAGTGAATTCCTATCTTTATAATTCTGGAATTTTTCCATATCTATCTTTTTACAAGCGCAAGGCATTTAGGATGGCAATCAACAGTTTAATAAATCTATAATTTGCTCGTAACGTTGGAGAATAAAAAGTGACTAAAGCTCGTAATCCTGTAAAAGGTTGGATTACCCGAAATCGGAATATTATTTTTCCCTTTCTGGCATTTGTCGTACCGTTAATTGTGAGGGCTATACCTGAGATTTTAATGGGACCCTACGTCGTCGGCTTCGATACCATGGGCTTTTATGTTCCAAACACTCTGTTGTGGCTACATGGTGGCATAAACCTATGGGGCTACCTTGAAACTGCTCCGCTATTCTACACCATCTTCATGTCAATAGTTGCTGCTGGCGGATCACCGGTTTTAGTGCTTAAGATAATTTCGCCGTTGCTTCTCGGTTTCTTAGGGCTATCAATATTTGCGTATGCCAAGAGAGGCTTGGGCTGGTCGCCATCTAAAAGTACGTTTGTTGCTCTTTTAGGGACGGTTTATTTTGTGGCTTTAAGAGCTTCTTGGGATCAACTTCGAGAAGAGCTTGGTTTGGTTTTCTTTTTTGTTGTCCTTATGTTCTGCTTATCAACCGAAAGGACAGTTCGTGGAAACGTTATGTTGTTCTTTCTTTAGCGATGATGACCGTGGTGTTATCTCATCAACTTGTATCGGTACTTATGTTTGGAGTTATTGTTTTTACAGTTGCCTATAACTTGTTCCGTAAAGATTTTATTGGGTCAATTGATCTGATTGTGGTTTCTTTGCCTGCGGCGCTTTATTTTGTCATCGTTTATTTAAGTGGTGTGGCGCAGTCTGGCTTTCTTAATTACTCAACGAATGTTGGGTCGCCCTTGGCTAGCTGGACTGGCTTTACTTCCTATCAATCTATGTTGATAAGCGCAGGGGGTTTCTTCTTGTATTGTTTCTTGCCTATACTGCCCTTGGTGCTGGTAAGTCTGTGGCGACTTGGAAATCTTCAACTTAGGTCTTGGCTTCTCTTGAGCTTGATTTTGTTGTTGCTTCCAATCGCTTCTGTGAGCCCTTATCGTTGGGTATTAATGCTTACGTATCCGCTTGCATTTTACGCGACGGACGCTCTAAGCAGGCTCAAGTCAATTAAATGGAAACGTTTCAAGTTTACTGTGCGTAGAATTGCGGTATTATACCTCGTTTTATCAACAGCTATTCTAAGTTTTGGCTTCATATTTATGACTTCGGAAAAACCCTTCTTGTACTTTAATCCAGAGCAATGCAACAAATACATATACCAAATGCCATCTTCAATGTTGCAGAATACGATTTCAATTACCGACTGTCAAGACACAGTCAACGTTCTCCAATGGTTCAAAGATAACGTGAATAGCAGTGCGCTTTTGCTTACGCATACAGTGTTTTATAGTTGGGCATTGTTAACGCTCAATAATAATCAGGTCAGGAACTACGGATTTGACGACTCTGCGAAGGCGGCAATGACAGCTGCTCAAGAAGGACATACACAAATATACCTTTTATGGTGGGTAAATGGACAAGGATGGTATGGGCAACCAACTGTGTCACCGTCATTTCACGAAGTCTATCATAGTGGAAAAATTGCAGTCTACAGTTACAATATGACCAATGTAGTTACGTGAATTAGCTTCGAATATGACGAAATTTCAAGATATGGTTTAGCTTACGAAAAATTGCGTAAATCAAGACTTAAATAATATTCTGAGCCTAAATACTGAAAGGTTAAATTTCATTTAACATGCATAATTCATAAATACTCACAAAGAGTGTTGCTAAAAATAACCGTATGAGAAAGGAAACAAACGATGTCTAAAGTTGCACAAAATGGTGGTGTTTTTCGCTTCCTTGATAAAAAACAATTGGTAAATCTGAAAACTAAAGCTATGCGTTCTGGCGCATGGTTCAAAGCATTGCAGAGAATAGACAGAGTACTCTTTGATTTAACAATAAGAGTTGTAGATACCGTCCGAAGTGCAAAGTTAGCAAAAAGTATCGCTGTGCTCACAAGGAAGCTGGAAGATGCTATAAAAAGCAGCTTTTCAAGTCGTTTGAGGGAAATTGGTTTGCCTCTGGCTCAAAAAATAAGTTTCACGGCTCAGAAGTTAGGAAATATTTCTGCTGGTGGTTGGGTATTTGATTCTTCGTTCGCAGTCTTTTTAGCTGTTATGCATATTAATAATGTTAAAATATTCAAAAGATAGCAATGTTTCTAAAATTTTTATGCCATGATCCTATTTTATCTGGATCTTTAGAGGTTTTTCGTTTAACGGTGCTCCGAGATTATAGCAAATGTTAAATTCTGAGCTTCGCTTTTAAACTAGAAGAACAGTGCCTCTATAACATGACTCAAATTGGCTTCAACAAGATTACGGTTAAAGTTAAAGGGTACGTTAAGGAGAATTGGGGCTCTCCCTTTATAGTTGGGTTTATGCTGCTTTTGCTCAGTGCGGCTGTTTCCTTATCTGCAGGCTTGTCTTCCTTAGCTGACACTGTAGCCGTTTACGCGTATTATGCCCTGATCGCTGGAGTTTTTCTCCAACTTTCTTGCTTTCTGAAATATCGCGGAAAAAGCGATGATGAGGTGGCTGTTTAATGGAGCAAGTAGAATTATCTTTTGTTATTCCAGCATACAATGAGGAAGACTTCATTGAGGACATGCTTGAGTCAATAGAGGCGGTTATTGCGGATAAGAATTTGCCGTATGAAATTGTTGTTGTGGATGACGGGAGCAGAGATGGCACTTTAGCAAAAGCGAGGAGGTACGCTGGGAAAAATGGGCATGTCAGGGTGGTAAGCTACACCAAGAATGTGGGGAAAGGGTTTGCGGTTAAGACTGGTTTTACGAAGGCTAATGGGAGCATCGTGGTTTTTGCGGATAGTGACATGGAAATTGATTTTAGCGCAATCTCAGAATATCTTGAGGCTTTGAAGCATTGTGACATCGTTATCGCTTCTAAAAGGCATAGGGATTCGCATGTGAAGGTGCCTGTGTCTAGGAGAATTTTGAGTGAAGGCTTCAATGGTTTAGTTCGTCTTCTCACCGGCGTGCCTCTCAAAGATACCCAGTCCGGGCTTAAAGCAATGAAAAAGAGTGCGTTCATTGACATTTTCCCCAGATTGGCTGTGAAGCGTTATGCTTTCGATGTTGAGTTGTTATCTGTGGCGCATCTTTATGGCTTAAAAGTGGTAGAGATGCCTGTAAATATCAAGTTAGATGCTTCGTTTAAGCCAAAGGAGATGTTGCACATGTTTGTTGATTTGCTTGGAATAGCGTACAGACTTCGGATCATACATTGGTATCAGCGTCCGCTTTCTAAGAAAAACGGTTTTCAAAACATGGTTTCATTTGTTCTTCGTGAACCTTAATGTCCTCAAAGGCACTTGTTTCAATTATTATTCCTTGCAAAGACGTGGACGATTACACGAGAGAATGTATTGAATATTGTAGACGCTTGGATTACCCAAATTTTGAGATAATATTGTTACCTGATTATCCCACCGAAGCGATTGATGGCGTTAGAGTCATAGCCACTGGACCGGTAGCTCCAGGAGTCAAACGTAACATGGGCGTTAAAAGCTCAAATGGCGAGTTCTGTGCTTTCATCGATAACGACGCTTATCCCCGAAGTGACTGGTTAACCAACGCTTTAAAGCATCTTGAAGATCCACAGGTTGGTGGTGTCGGGGGGCCTGGATTAACACCTGAAACAGATGGTTTGCTTCAAAAGGCTGGCGGTTACGTTCTTTCGTCATTTATGGTCGGCAATTTATCGAGTAGGTACAAAACTAAAAGCTGTTTCGAATCAGACGACATACACTCATGCAATTTCATAGCTCGAAAAGCGATAATAAAAGAGGCTGGTGGATGGAATGAAAAATACTGGCCAGGTGAAGACACGCTCATGTGCTTGGCAATAAGAAAAATAGGCAGAAAATTGATTGAATCATCTGATGTAGCGGTCTATCATCATCGGCGTTCACTTTTTAAACCACACCTCAGGCAAGTTTCAAGATTTGGGGAACACAGAGGATTCTTTGCCAAAAGGTTCCCAGAGAACTCCGCGAAGCTCACTTATTTCTTTCCGTCCCTGCTTGTCTCCTCTCTTATCGTAGGAATAGTCCTTTCAGTATTTTTTCCGCTCTTTGCATATGTTGTACTATTAGGTGTAGCACTGTACCTTGTATTGAGTTTAACTGCAGCGGCGTTGCAGGTGAAGGGCATGAAGCTTCTCCTTTCAGTATGGTTAGGCATAATCGCAACACACTTAGTCTACGGATCCTTCTTTTTATCTGGCCTAGCGAAGCGTGATTTGAAACGATGAAAATCAGCATCTCTTATCCCCCAATAAATTCAGATAAAGGAGTTCCGCTCCTATCACAAAACAGGCAATTTCAATACTTCAAATCACCAACCTACATTTACCCTGTTGTTCCCGCATATGCCGCAACGATGTTGGATAACTCAGGTTATGAAGTTATATGGGATGACGGTATTGCCGAAGAGAAAAGTTACAACCAGTGGCTAAACGACCTTGAGCATAGTAGTCCCGATGTCATCATGATTGAGACCAAAACTCCTGTGGTTAAAAAGCACTGGGCTATGATTAGTGATGTGAAAAAGGTTCTTTCCGCTTCAAAAGTTGTTTTGGTTGGCGATCATGTTACTGCATTGCCTCAGGAATCAATGGAGCAAAGTCAAGTTGATTTTGTTCTCACAGGTGGCGACTATGACTTTCTGCTGCTGAACTTGGTTAACTTTCTATGTGGCAAGGTGAAGCAGCTTGAGTCTGGAGTTTGGTATCGAGAAAATGGAAACATAAAAAATACTGGGCAGTTCAAATTAAATCATAGTTTGGACGATTTACCACATATTAATCGTGACTTGACGAAGTGGCAGCTTTACAACGAGCGAAACGGCAACTTCAAGGTTACTCCAGGCGCCTACACTATGGCAGGTCGCGACTGTTGGTGGAGGAAAGACGGTGGCTGCACCTTCTGCTCCTGGCCAACCTTGTATCCCACTTTCCGAGCGATGAAGCCTGAACGATTAGCAGACGAGATTGGATTGTTAATTGAAAATTACGGCGTTAAGTCAGTGTTTGATGACACTGGCTGTTTTCCAGCGGGAGAATGGCTTAGACGCTTCGCCAACCTGATGATCGAACGAGGATATAACAAAAAAGTCCAGTTTAGCTGCAACATGCGATTTGGAGCATTAACACGGGATGATTATCGGTTAATGAAGAAGGCGGGTTTCCGAATGCTTCTTTTCGGTGTGGAATCTGGAAGCCAAGCTACACTTGACAGGCTTAACAAAGGAACACGAATCGACGATATCATGAACGAGTGCAGAATACCCCGAGAAGAAGGGTTAGAACCGCACATAACGATTATGGTGGGTTATCCATGGGAAACACGCCAAGACGCCTTAAGTACTTTGAATGTTGCAAAAACGATGATGCAGAAAGGCTGGGCTGTTACCCTGCAGTCTACCGTTGTTATTCCTTATCCAGGTAGTAAATTGTACGCTGAAGCCTTGAAGAATGGGTGGTTCCGAGTTGACCCGAAGGATTATGAACGTTTCGACATGAAAGAACCTGTCATGACTACGCCTGATATGACGCCTGAAGAAGTAATGAAACTCTGCGACGAAATATACAAAGTATTCTTAACACCACAATACATGCTCAAACAACTTGTTAGAATACGCTCACTCAGAGATGTTAAATATTCAGTTAAGGGTGCAGCAAAAGTCTTAGGGCACGTGAAAGATTTTGGAAAAAACAAATAATTCTCTGAGAAATCAAGTCAACCTTCCGGAGGATAAACCGTTAGTTTCCGTTTTAATTCCAACATATAACTCAGGTAGCACAATAGAGAAATGCATTGAATCAGTTAAGGCGCAAACTTATCAGAATATTGAGATAATCGTCATTGACAACTATAGTTCAGACGGAACAAAAAGAATGGCTGAAAGTCTCGGAGTGAAAACTTTAACGAAAGGACCAGAAAGATCAGCTCAAATGAATCACGGTGTATCCTACGCGAGTGGGAAATACATTCTTCGCGTCGACTCAGACATGGTTTTGGACAAGGACCTTATAGAAAAATGTCTCAAGCTCTGCCATAAGGGGGCTGAGGCTATTGTGGTTCCAGTTTTGCCACATCCGAATGGGCCGAATAATTTTTGGGTATCCTGTAGGATGTTGGAACAGAAAATGTTGTTGGATGATATGGTTAATGTTGCCCCACGATTCATTGATCGAAGTGTTTTCTTGGCGGTAGGTGGCTATGATGAAACTATTGTTGCTTGGGAAGATTATGATCTCCATAATAGGCTGCTTGAATCAGGGTGTCGGGTGTCTTCGTTGCAGGATTCTGCCCTATGGCATCTTGGTGAGCCTTCTTCTCTGGGCGAAGTTGTAATAAGAATGTTTAGCTATGGGAAAACTGGTTCGCTGGGTTTGTTCACCAAAAAGCATGGTTTAAGCGGATTGAAGCAAATATCAATAATTCGACCTTCTTTTTTCAGACATCGTAATTACTTTATTACCGACCCATTGCATTACGTTGGAATTTTCGTCATGAAAATTGTGCAAACGGTTTCTGTCGCATTGGGAGCTTTTGTACGGCACTTACCATGATTTTGCAGTTACCATACATATCTCATAAAGAATTGAATTTTCTGGCCAAATCTGCCAGTTATTTCCTTCTTCAAGGCAATAACTTATTATTTGATGAAAAAGAAGTACTTAAAAAACAACTGGACTGGTGAACCGTGCAAGAAATCAAGACGGAATGGCCAACAATCTCTGTAATAACCGTTAGTTTAAATGGGAAAAAGTGGCTTAAACAGTTGTTTGAGTCTATTTTGGCGAGTAATTATCCTGAGAGACAAATTGGAGATAATTTTTGTGGATAACGGTTCCACTGATGGGAGTGTTGGATTCGTCAAAGGCATGTTTACAAACGATGCACGTTTAAAGATAATTCAGAATACTGCGAATTTAGGCTGGTCTCCTGCCAACAATCAGGGCATGAGAATTGCGAAGGGCGAAATAATTGTATGCGTAAGCAATGACATGATAGTCGAGATCCAATTGGATCAAAGAAATTGCCAAGGTCATGAAAGCAGACAAACATATTGGTATGGTTCAGTGTAACTCTCTCTCTATGTGGGATCGAAGAACTCCCGACTCTGGAATGAATTATCTAGACAGGTTTGGCTATTCCTATAGTTATGCTTCCTCAAAAATAAATTATGAAGTGTTCTTTGCAGAAGGAATGGCGTTCGCGATCAAGAGGGAAGTTATTAACAAAGTAGGCGTATTTGACGACTATTTCTTTATGGAATATGATGATATGGATCTTTCTTGGCGAGCCCGTTTGGGCGGTTATAAAGTGTTTTTCGTTCCAAAAGCAATAGTTTATCATGCCAGAGGAGGCACTGTCGGAGCTACATACTTTCAAAGAATTAACAATGTTACGTGGTATACTAGAAATCACCTTGTTACCCTCATAAAAAATTATGAAATAGAAACTCTGCTTAAACTTTCGCCAATAATCTTAACGGTAGAGATGATAAAAATCGTTTATTTAGCTAACAGTAAAGAAAAACTTGAAAATATCATATGCAGCATTAAAGGGTATTCTGCAAGTTATGACAGATCTCAGGGTTATTTTACAGAAAAAGGTCGGAAACTTCAAGTTTTAGGACCGTTTCTGATAAAGAAATCCTTCAGGTTATGCATCCATTTAATCCTTGGCTTCTCCGGCTGTTTCTTGAAAAACAATCTAAGGCGGAGCGACTCGTATTACATTCTAATCCTCCAATAAAGGTGAGGCCTGATTAGATGAAAAAAATTAAGGTAGGAGTTATTCCCGCTGCAGGGTATGGTCGTCGTTTAAACAGTCTTCCCCTAACGCGCGTGCTTCCTAAGTGTTTGCTGCCCATTCTGAATAAGCCAATTTTGGAGTATGTAATAGAGAATATGCAACGAATGGGCGTTGAGGACGTATATGTGATTGTAGGATTCAAGAAAGAAATAATCCAAGAGTACTTTGGCAACGGCGAGGATTTTAGTTTACATATAACATATATAGAGCAGAACCCTCTGAGAGGAATCGCGCATGCAATTAGCTTGGCAAAGAATTTCGTTAGCGAGCCTTTTTCGGTAATTTTAGGCGACGACCTAACAATTACAAGTTCTCTTAGCAATCTTGTTGAGACTTTTTGGGAAAAAAATGCGTGGGTTGTAGAGGGTGCTGTACCTGAAAATAATGTTGAGGCAATTAAGAGAGCTTGTTGTATTGCTTTGGGTAATGCCGGCAAAATAAAGGAAATCATTGAAAAGCCTTCGGCTCCAAAATCTAATCTACGCGGCGTAGGAGTGTATCTGTTTGATCCCAAAGTTTTTGATTTTATTGAAATAACCCCCGCTTCGAGTAAACGTAACGAAAAAGAAATTACCGATACTATAGGACTGATTGCAAAAAAAGGACGGGCCTATGCCGCTTTAATCAATGGGATGAATATTAACGTAAACACTTCTTCAGATCTTATGGTTGCAACGAAATTACTCTTAAAGTTTGAATATCCCGTAATTAAAACTCAAGATAATGGGATTTTATAATGTTAAACATAATAATTAATGGTCAAGGTCCAGAACCGCCAGATACTGTGTATTTAAGTGGTGGAACTATTCGTCTGATTGAGATTATGAAAAGGATCAGTAGAGAAAAAGGTGTTAATCTATATGTGATTTCATCAAAAGGCGTATGCAACACTTTTATGAAAAATGGTATAAACGCGAACTACAAAGTTTCACCGTTTTTTCTAAAAAGGACATCAAGCTATTTCAGTTCTTTTCTTGATTCTGTTTTTCGTACTATTCGGGTAAGTCTTTCCAGCTTACCAACTGAAAAGGGTATTTTATATTCTCCTTCGGACTTTTTGTGGGATGCTTTTCCTGCTTTCGTTTGGAAGTTGAGAAAAAGAAAAATGAAATGGATTACCTGTATCTTTTTGGTTGTTCCAAATCTATTTAGAGATTACACCCAAAGTTTTGACAAAAATAATCGACTTTCGGTGCCAACACCTCGGCGGTTGCTTTATTTCTTAAGTCAACAGTTCACTATATCCTGGGGAAAACGTTGGGCTGATCAAATGTTGGTTCTGAACAAGATGGACAAAGAATATCTAGTATACAACAAAGGCGTTGATGAGTCTAAAGTGAGCGTGGTTAATGGCGGCGTAGATTATGATCACATAAACAGTTTAAAAACTGATGTCAAGCTATACGATGGAGTTTTTCTTGGACGTTTTCATCCGCAAAAAGGCATTTTTGATTTAATAAGAATATGGAAATTGATCTGTGAAAAGAAGCCAAACGCCAAATTATGCATAATAGGAAGTGGTTCAGCATCGATAACAGAAAAAGTCACGGCGGCAATAACAGAAAACAGTCTTTCCGATAATGTAGTCCTAGTTGGCTCCCAAACTGGCGATGAGAAGTTTCTATTGCTAAAATCGAGCGGCATTTTCTTATGCCCAAGTCACTATGAAAGTTTTGCAATTGTCATAGCTGAAGCGATGGCTTGTGGACTACCTGTAGTCGCCTATGATCTGCCCATATACAAAGACTTATACGGGGAAAATATTTCGAAGGTTCCTTTAGGCGATCTGAAGCAATTCGCAGATGCCATCATGAATTTTCTCACTAATGACGAGTTGAGACGAATTTTTGGCCTTGCAGGTCAGAAATTCATGGAAAGATATGATTGGGACAAAGTTGCAAAACAAGAAATACTGCTGATAGAAGGCTTACAAAAATGAATGTGTTGTACGATAAATGTTTGCAAAACAGGAATTTCAATCAAGTAACTGCCAATTTGAACAATCAACAAGTGTGTGCTCTCCCCTCCCTCAATTCTCTGATAAGACCTTATATCTTACAAATTGCAATTACCGCCCATAAAGAAATGAAGCTAATCTCTTATGCATATCCTATTCATAGTTAGATTTGACCCGTTCAAGTGTTCTTCTGGTACTGAGATCTTCGTTGGTAAGCGTGCGCTAAAAAAAAACGGTGGTTTAAATGGCCAGTTCACAGGTAAAAAAGGTAAGTGTAATTATTTTGACCTATAATGGCAAGAGACTTCTGGAGCAATTCTTGTCATCAGTTAAGAAATTAGATTACAGTAACTATGAAGTGATTATTCTAGATAATGGCTCTACTGATGGAAGTGTTGATTTCGTGAAAAACCATTTTCCTGAATTTACCATTTTCAAAAATGAGACGAATGTGGGATTTTCTAAAGGGTGTAACATCGGGGCACAGCACGCATCTGGCGATTATCTCCTCTTCTTGGCCAACGACATGGAGGTTGACTCCAACTTAATCAAGGAGATGGTGAAAATGGTGGAGTCTGATCCTGCTATTGGCGTCTGCGCGTCTAAAACCTTGAAACTTGGTGTTAACAATAGGAGAACTAAAATCATTGATAATGTAGGTGGCGAACTAGATATACTAGGCTTTGGCATACCGAGAGGCGCAAATGAGGTAGATAAAACGCAATGGGATTTTGAGACAACTGTTTTTTTTGCCTATGGTTGCCCATCTCTGATAAAGCATGAAGTTTTTGACAAGGTAGGCGGTTTCGATCCTGAATACTTTGCACTTTATGAGGACGTAGACCTTTGTTGGCGGGTTAAATTGACCGGGTATAAAATAGCAGTTAATCCATCTGCTATCAGTTATCATAAAGGTTCGGCAACCGTCAGATCTATTTTTGATCGAGGGGGTATAAGATTCTTGGCTGAAAAGAATATTCTGAGGACTCTGCTGAAGAATTATTCAACCTCAACACTGATCAGAATACTTCCTCAATATATTGCAATTTTGTCGGGTGAAATGGTTTTTTACTTGGCCATAAGAAGAGTTGATATGGCTTTAGCGCTAGTAAAGTCGGTCATATGGAACATTACGCACATTAAAAGCGCTTTATATCTACGCGTTAGGATTCAGAAAATACGAGTTGCGAGTGATGATGTCATTCAAAAAGAGATGATTAAGAAAAGTTTAAAGATTACTATTCTTAGGCAATGGTTTATGGGTAGGTTTATAATATGATGAAAAAAATGGACAGTAACAATTAGGGAAGGATTGGTGAATTTTGTCTGTTACCTCTTTTTCATTTCTTTCTGAGTGCAGTTCTTTCAAGTCTTCGGTTGATGATGGTTCATGTCAACTTTCGGTTGATGGCTCTTCGATGGTTTTAAATTGGAACGTACTCATACTTAGACTGACCAGAAAAATGCCTATAACTCAGCGGATACTACAAGTATACCATGTCAGTTTTTTGAGTCAACATTTTTCTGTTGATTACTACGAGCATGCGGGCACCGTGGGGCTAACCTGCCAAAAGCGTTAATAGCAATGCGGATACACTAAATAAAACTATTCACTAATATAGGTAAGAAAACCTTTGAATCCATTAAAGACTCTGGCAAATGCTGAGATCAATTTTCTCAATTATGAGATAGTCTTCCGGAAAAACATAGTCGCACAATTTCACCAATTCTACTATAACTCGTTGGTTTGGAAAAAAAACAGTTGGCTAGGGGTTCCTATCCAAAAGTGCCCGTTAGACCTTATGATTTATCAAGAAATTATTTTTGAAACCAAACCTGATACGATAATTGAATGCGGGACTGCAAGTGGAGGAAGTGCTCTGTTTCTGGCTTCAATTTGCGATTTGCTCGGCAATGGAAAGATCATCACTATCGACATAGCTGACGTGAAAGGTAGACCCAAACACAAAAGAATTAACTACGTAATCGGTTCATCAACATCAAAAGAAACTGTGGAATGCATTGAAAAATTCATAGACGATAAAGACAAAGTAATGGTGATCCTAGATTCTGACCATCACAAAAACCACGTCATAAAAGAGCTAAGAATTTACAGCAGATATGTAAGTAAAGGCTACTATCTTATCGTGGAAGACTCAAACATAAACGGTCATCCCGTTCTAAAAGTTTTCGGGCCAGGTCCTATGGAAGCCATTGATGAATTTTTAGTTGAAAACGCAAACTTTGTGGTGGATACAAGTAGAGAGAAATTCTACCTGACCTTTAATCCGAAAGGCTACCTGAAAAGAATAAAATGAGCGCGCGCGAATGGACCAAAGTAGCCAAGTCTAGCAAGATCGTTTGTAACTATACAACAGAACAGTTTGGGAATAAATTGGGGGACAAATAAAACATGAACTCCGACAAGATGGTTTCTTATAACGAGGAGATATACCGTTTAGTGGAGGATGGTTGGAGAGTTTTAGATGTTGGATGTGGTGCAGGTCACCTTGGCGAACGATTAAAGTCTGATAAACATTGCTTCGTTATAGGTGTCGAAATAGACAAAGATAAAGCTAATCAAGCGCGAGAGAAGCTTGATGGCGTAATTAATTCAGATATAGAACTTATTGACGACCTTGCACGTTATGGGCACTTTGACGCGATAATTTTTGCAGATTCTTTGGAACATCTACGATATCCTATGACCACATTGCAGCGGTTGAGCAATTACCTCAATGCTGATGGTTATTTTCTCATTTCTTTGCCAAATATAGCGAATTGGATGATTAGGCTAAAGCTTCTGTTTGGAAAGTTCGATTACCAAGAATCAGGTATACTAGATAAAACTCATCTTCACTTCTTCACATTAGCCACTGCAAAGAAATTCGTTCAACAATCGGGTTTTGAAATAGTTTACATTGGCAGCTATAATAGGCTTATGAAGAAGTTCGGGAGAATTTGGAAAGGTCTATTTGCCCATCAATTAATAGTCAAAGCACGGAAGATTTCACAAAACGCGCATTGAGACCTAAATTTGTAACATGACTCTACTAATCCATATCTTGATCTTATGTTAGAGGGATATTGTATAATTCATTTATACTTTAATGTACTACAAGCTAGTTCATCCTTGGAGAAGAACCGTTTTTGACAGAATCGGTTGAATCTAAAAAATGGTTAATATAACAACAATATTCCCACTTGAAACAGTCCGGCGAAGATGCGATGCCATATCATTTACTCTAAAGTCTTTGCCAATAAGGCTTCATGCAAAGTTAGATTCGCATTGGAGACAAGAAAGCCCAAAGAAAGCATTAACCATTGTTGATGGAATTCGTGGGTTTTTCATAGCTGCAATTACCTATGTGGTTCTTTCAGTCTTCTTTCTCTTTGGAGTGGTTACTAGTCGTGGGAACGTAGCAGAAGCCGACTGGAGTATACCTCTGACAGCCAGCGCGGCGCTAAACGGTTTTCACTCCCTCCTGTTTGTTTGGTCATATAACGGCTTCGGCTACGTAAATATTGGGAATTATGGTTTTCCCTTCTTCCCACTTCTAAATGCCGCTTTGGCTCCCTTTGGTTTTGTCGGTGGGGCTGAAATAAAGTTGTTATCGATTTCACTTGTTGCTATAGCGGGAATAACTATGTACCTTCTCGCTAGATCATTTGGTCTGGGTTTCCTCTCTTCTTTTTTATCTGGACTATTTTTCATGACTACAGGTGTCGTATTCAATTGGCTCATGCAGGGTTATATATTTTATTTAATTGCTTATGATCTTCTACCGCTTATGATTTTAACCACCAAGAAGTTCTTAGAAACAAATGATTTACGGTATGCGTTAATCAATGGTATTATACTATCCATTGCTATGGCACAACCGGCATCTATTCTAATTTATCCTTTGTTGGGCTTTCTGTTTGTTTTATTTGAGTCCAGAGGTTGTCTAAAAATCATTCGAAGAGGACTAATCCTTACTGCAATCTCTTTATCTATTTGGGTCTTGACCGCGCTAAGCTTTTTCACATCACGTACAGCCGCATTGTCCTTTTATCAAGGTAACTATTTTAATGTAATGGTGAGCCAATTCTATCATTTTTCGTCTCTAATAGATCCCATCAGGTTATGGGGAAGTACATTTAATTACCAGTTTGAAACCTACTTTCCCAAAGAGCTAATATTGCTTTCTTTCTTACCACTTCTGTTGGCTGCAATAGGTCTATTATTAAGACCACGTGATAGGCGCGTTCTTTTTTGCTCACTTGCTTACCTTTTTGTGTTAGTTTCATATCTGTCATACATTAATTTACATTACCTCGTCTCCAACTTACCATACGGATCTATATTCGAGGCGCCAAGCATCTTCCTAGTTCCAGCAAGTCTTGGTTTAGCCTTACTAATAGGATACGCGAACCAAGGCATTTCTCGCGCATTTACCAAATTTGGTAAAGGAGTGTCCAAGCATCTAGTCCGCAATGTGTGTTTTATCATAATTTTGATTCTAGTAATTTCAGCGAGCATTCCATGGTGGACAGGGCAGACTTCGGGCAAGCCAATTTTTGGCCCGGCACTGAAGCTGAACCTTTACCAGATTCCTTCTGGCTACACGGAATGGAGCAATGTGGTCGCGGGGGATAACGAACACTTTGTGCTTTGTCTACCTGGTGGAGGAAGCGCGTTCATCGGGAATACCGGCTATTTCTCACCGTCCTATGGGCCCTATGGACAGGTTAATGGAGTCATCTATTCTGAGGTCAATAATCTGCCTTGCGTTTCGTCGTCGAACAGCAGCTTGCTTCTGAATGAGCTTCTTGACGGCAACTCGCAAGTGGGAGAAATTTGGGGTTCCTTCAGTATAAAGTACATTGTAGTTTACACCAATGTGGGAGCTCCGTACAATGTGACTGACATATTGAGCCACCTCTCTACACAGTCGGGTATAATGAAAGTTGCGAGCTTTTCTGACGTAGTTGTTTACCAGGACGAATACGCAAAGCCAGTTGTTTATGCGGACAGCTCGAACGCTACCGTGGAAATCACATATCATGACCCAACCATGTACAAAGTTCAAGCTACTTCTACTTCGCCATATTTCCTTGTACTTAATCAAGTCTACGCTACAGGTTGGACAGCCTCAGTTAACGGAACCAAATTAGCAACTCACATCGAAGACAGCAACGGGTTTAACAGTTGGTACATAAATTACACAGGAACCATGACAGTTGACATATACTATGAGCCGCAGACAACTTACATCGCCGCCCTGACTGTTTCAATTGTAGTGATACTTTCGGTTTCTCTTTATGTAATTCTTGCAACCGTGAGAAAAGTAAGGCGGAATCACAAAGTGAAAAACAATCAAGCATGTTTACATAAAATTAATACGGACCAAGGTTTAGTTTATTCTCGTCATTTGATATAATAGGGTCTAAGGAAGATATGATATGGCTGATGCAAGATATCCATTAGTTTCAATAGTGATTTTAAATTACAATGGTAAGCAGTTTCTCGATAGATGTCTAACTTCGATTTTTAACCAAAGTTTTTCTAATTTTGAAATCGTGTTTGTTGATAACACATCAATTGATGGAAGTGTCGACTATGTTAAAACACGCTTCGGTCATGATACTCGCCTTAAAATTGTTGAAAACAAAGGAAACTCTGGACCTATAGAAGGAAATAACGTTGGTATTCGGCTTGTAAATCGGCGGACACCATATATTGTTCTCCTAAATAATGATACTGAACTAACCGTGAACTGGTTATATTGTATGATCAATGCGATGGAGAGTGACCCAAAAATTGGCGCTGCTGGTTCTAAACAATTGCTGATGGATGACCGCACACGGCTTCAAGGAGTTGGTTCATTCATCGATCCATGTGGGTTTAACTACCAACTTGGAGAATATGAAATTGATACTGGTCAATACGACGGTGACACATCGGAAATTTTCGCCGCTGGAACAACTGCATTGTTTATTAGAACAGATCTCCTTAGGCAAATAGGGCTGCTTGATTCAAACTACGATTTCGGCTTTGACGATGTTGATCTATGCTGGCGGGTATGGCTGAGTGGGTACAAGGTAGTCTGTGTGTCGAGATGTACTATGTACCACAAAGTTTCGGGTACCACTCGAAAGTTGGTACATGTTCTTTTTCACCGAGAAAAGAATAGGATAATGACGACAATTAAAAATTATAGCATCCCCTATCAATTCCGATTTTTACCTCTTATTTTGTCGTTTGATTTATCGCAGTTACTATGGTTTGCATTTACCAATAATTTCTCTATGTTTTCGGCAATAGGGCGGGCTTTAATGTGGAACATGAAGCATTTCAGGTATATGTGGGCTCAACATCTAAAGATTAAGTACTACATAAGAAAAGTCTCAGATAAGGAAATCATAAGTCATATGGTGAAGATTAACCCTATAGAACTTTGGCGGCGAATCGGGTCCCAACACCTTAACAAGTAGGGATACAACCTTGCTTCTGGCAGGCGCGCAGGCTGATTAAATAATTGTGACTTATATTAGGAGAGCCTGACCGCTTGAAGATAAAGCAGAAAACATTTGAGCGCGCGCTTCCTATGCGCTCTACAGCTTGTTGTGCTTGGTTCTGAATAGAGAGGCAGCCGAAAACTTTGGAAGACCAGACAAAGCAGTCTCACCAACATTCTTCAACACGTAATATCGGGACAAGGCAGCGCGCTACGACAACCCAAAGCAATACCTTTCACCAACTTAACAAATAGCTGACAATTGCCGCTTTGAAGTTTCTTTTTTTAAAAAAAGACCAGAATAACAATACATTTAGGATTGATAGATTTAGCTATTGATAAGAATAAAGACGGGCAGCTAACTACACAACATTAATTATTTTGAATTAGGGTTTGCGACCGATGAAAAAAAGATGCTGTGCAAAGGGATTAAGAAAGGTTGGGAATACTCCAAGACCTTTATCGAATTTACCGAATAGTCCTACCCACATAAACGTACATTTACCCAAAAAACCCGCTCCTGCCGCTAATGAGATAAGTTGTTCTGATGTATATTCCCTAAAATGAATTGCATCAGCTGCTATGTAACATGGAAAGACTATCTGTTGCCCAAGCAAAATTCTTAGCCTGTTCGACAACCTTAGTAGATTAGGTGTTCCCATAATGATATAGCCGTTCTTCTTGCATACTCGAAATGCTTCAGCAACAAACTTCTTATCATCTGCTATATGCTCAACGACGTCAAATGACACCGCAGCATCAAAATAATCATCTTTGAACGGTAGTCTTGTAGCATCAGCCAATAAAAAAGTAAACTTGTGTTTTTGCTCCTTACTAATTCTAGTCGTTATATCAATTCCGACTACTTCGCTTACATCACAGAAAAGTCTTGTTTTTTCACCGGGTCCGCATCCAAGATCTAGTACGATTTTTCCGCTTAGATTTTGTCTCGCAAAACCCGCCAAGAATTCAGCTTGAGTTTCGTCAAACCCAGATACAATTTGCAGCATCATTAAAAACTTCCCATTTTTTCTTCTTGGCCTTCGATGGTGGGTTTGACTTTTTCGCCTGTTTTGGTTCCCATGAAGTATTCTATCCACGCGTAGGAATCGATCACATATTTCATAGACAACGGTCCTTGTGGTCGCGGAGGTCGGTTAGGTCCGTTTGTTTCATAACGCCGAACATGCTGTCTTTTTTGGTGAAGTACTCGATGAGTATTTTGTTTATTTGGTTTGAGATGTTTCTGGCGCCCGCTTTCTCCTTTAAATTTTGGTAAACGTCGTCTCTTAGCGTTATTGTTGTTTTTTTGGTCGTGAACATCACCATAAACATGTATGTAAATGCCTTCATTAATAGTTTGCGAGTTGAAGTTGAGGGCAACTTTGATTTCAATTTTCGCATGGCTGGCATGGCGTCTTCTGATGAGAGAAACTGAACGTTGGGAATTATTAGGAAGTAACTATTTTTGAACCTGCAAAAAAGATCAGAGAAGTATCCAAATGCAAATCGGCTATAGAGTTTCACCCGTTGTCAAAGCAGTACCCGAAAAGACGCTGCCCCGACACGAACAAGCTAGTGAAGCCTCTGGGTTCGTCGTCCTTAAGCGCAGGCTAAAAGGGTTCGTCAAAAAGTCCATAACAGGCTTAAACAAGTAAAAACGAACTTATGACCATTTTTAGCCATGTTGGGAACAAGGTAAGGGTAACGTTCCCAAAAGAAGTCCATGAACTCTTTTTTAGTAGGAATTAATCCGCACGTAGTATTTATTATCTTTTCCATTTCATGTTTCTCGATTAGTTTTTTAAGAGTTTGGACATAAAAACTATCGATTTTACCTCCTGAATGATGAATAGCTGAGGATGGCAGAACATAGGTTTTCAAGCCTTTCTTGGATACAGTCAATGAAAAATCAACGCCATAAAGGTGCCAGTTATCGCATACTTTCTCATCAAACTTGTTGGTCTCAAAAACTTTGGCCGGAACTATCAACATTAGTTCATCAACCGTTTGAACTGGAACGGGTTCAGATATTATTCTACCTGGACCTGGTTGACCATCTATCTCTTGAAGCAAGTTTCCTCGACCATATAAAGAGAACCATAAGCGGTAATTTCCGATTTTGTTAAGCAAAAAATAGCGTGAAAACAATTCAAATTCATTTAAGAAACGTGGTTTCACCATACCAGCTAATCCTGCAACACCAACATCTGATAGGGTTGAGAGATAATCTTCAATTTCTTTTAGCCATTCTCTGAAAGGAAAAAACACGTCCTGATGCACGAATACAAGATAATCACCGTTGGCTTTGGAGCCAGCATAATTATAAGCTTGGGCAGCATTTTTGTAGACACCCGATGTATTGTCAATCAACAAACTCTGGTATTTAGCATTTTGACGGTTGAGTGCTCGAAGTAGGTATTCTTTAGCACGTTGCTCATTATTTATTACCGAAATTATCGATATCACTCATAAAGGACCTTACGAATTTTTATGACTCAACAGTGGAACGATAGTGCGTCCTAAATCCTCAATTGGTGAAAGGACGAATTTAAGGTTTCTTTTTCTTCTGTCGGGATAAGACCCAGATGCCTCTTCTGGCAACTCGATTTCCTTGTTGACTGGCAATGAACCGATTACTGGTACTCCTGTGATTGTTTTTGTTGCTTCTTGACATCATACTGCGTGAGTTTTGCCCATTTTTGCGTAGAGGTTTGTCCGCTGCTCCACACGTTGACAGCGTCCACGGCGACTTTTAGAGCTTGTTCCGCGTCCATCTTGAACTGCCACCTGACCAGCGTGAAGCTTAAAGCCTCTAAACTTTCCTCTACTCATGTAACCCCATCCTGCTTCCATATCGTAGAGGTCCACCAGCGGCGTTGAATCTGCAATCAAAAGAGAGGTAGCGTGCAGCACTCAAAAATAGGTTCTAACAACGAAAAAACAAGCATTCAGAGACTTCTCAAATACTTCTCAGAGGCTTTTCAGGGACTTCTCACACTCAAAACAGTCTAAACCTCGCATGATTTTTGTTTCTCTGCCTGATTGTGCCGTGTAATCGTTCAAGCGTGCTATCAATATATTAACTGCTTAGTAGCTTCCTTAACATAACTGTATGCGTATGAACCCAGCAAACAAAATAAAATGGACCTTGGTCAACTTTTTGTTTAATGAAATGGAAAGACAAAACTTGGTTGTCATCTCTCTAAGAGACGCGGAAAGAAGCAAAATTGTTAATTTAATTCGTCAATGTAAGAAAGAGTCTGTAATGCTGCTTGCAACATATGAAGCATACCAAATCGTTACGTCTGTTCAAAATACCTCAAAGATTGAAGGCGATATTGCTGAAGTAGGTGTGTTTAAAGGTGGCTCAGCTTTACTTATATGCAAAGTAAAGGGCGATAAGGTTTTGCATCTTTTCGATACTTATGAAGGGCTGCCTGAAGCTGAAGAAATTGATAACCAATATTTCAAGGGGGAATTTGCTGCTCCGCTTGAAGAAGTCAAACATAGCCTTAGAGAATGCCAAAACGTGTATTTCTATAAAGGACTATTCCCAGCTACCGCAACCCCAGTTAAAGATAAGAAATTTTCATTTGTGCATCTAGACGTAGACATTTACAAGAGTACTTCGGAATGTCTGAAATTCTTCTATCCACGTATGAGCCGAGGTGGCATAATTATTTCACATGATTACTTCTTTGCACACGACGTTAGGACGGCATTTCACGAGTTTTTCAAAGATAAACCAGAACCCATCATTTCTATATCTGGAAACCAGTGCTTAATCGTAAAAGTATAATGTGACCTTTGTTCGCGCTGAGAAGACGCATCACTCTTTTCTCTTTAGCTTCTCATCGTATTCTTGTGTTGTCGTAGGTCTCCATATTTTATATTTCTTATAATGGCTGGAAACATGGAATTTCAACATTGAGAAAGTTTTACCGAGTACATTCAAGGGTTAAGATGTACACAGTAAATCTTTATTGAAATAACTCTAAGTTTCCTTTAAGTTTTTATCCTATTTTTCATTTGATACAATTTCCATATATCAATTACATTAGAAAAAGTATAATATCAGTTCCACATCACATAATAAAGGGACAAGGCAGCGCGCTCCATACATAAAACTCTAAGAATTCTAAAACTTTCATATCGTGCAGGAGTATCAGTTAGCCCGCTGCTTAGGGCGGCTTGTGGTAGCGCGTGCGCTAATTCGAATGTGGCAAGCTTAGAGGCTTCAAAATGACTTTATTATCTGTATAGCATAATGTATTTGCCGGTACATCATGACGTATTAGACAGCAGGCTCCAACTACGGCGTTCTCTCCTATTGTGCATGGCCCCAAGATGGTGACATTGCTTCCTATCCAAGCGCCCTTCTTTATAGTTATGTCTCTCCCAGAACTAGGAAAAACAGACAGCCTTTCTAGTCCCAGTTTGTTCATGTCATGAGTTCCAGTAATTACGCTCACATTAGAACCGAAAAAAACATAATCCTCTATAGAGATGGTTCCGGACGATAAGTTAAAGGTTGCATTATTGACAACGGCCGTTCTCGCAATTTTTAACCTAGCTGGATCTCCATGAACGTGATAATGTTTTAAGAAGTAATTTCTAAAAATAGGTCTTGTAAGGTTATCCAACAGAAAATGCAAGGGTTGGAACAGCCTATCCCTTATCTGCTTCAAAGTTCGCATGGGGCAGTTATCCATAAGCCATTAGGGTCAAGGCATTTTTTTATGTCTTTTACAAACGAGTTGGGATCTTCAAGATCGTAGAACATAGCGACGCTGGTTATCACCTTTGCTTTTTTCTCCCCTAATTCTTCCCGAAACGAGTTATGATTGAAATAGTTATTGATTATCTTTGTGTTTCCTTTAGCTTTTTTGTGAAAACCACGTTACCGTTCTCTTTAGCCCTTCCTCAAAACTCACATTCGGTTTCTTCATTCCCTTATAAACGAGGGGTCGAAGTTTTTTCAATAGTTAAAGCAACGGCGTCTAAATCATTGCTTTAGAGATAGAAAATCGGTCAGTCTTTTCTCCTCTTTGGGTGTATAGTTTTTCGAGCGAATGCTTGGAATGTAAAAAAATCTAGCGATCTATCGATTAAGTATGCTATAAACTCGTAATATTTGCTGAGTTTGCAGTTTTTTTAGGGTTCGGTGGGAACTGCGAGGAAGATGCCCAAGTTTCCGATGAAAAGTAAAGGGTCATTTCTCATTTCACTTATTAGCTTCTTTTTTCTTAATTTTGGTTTTATTCAAAGAAGCAGACAATGCGAGCGTTCAGGCTTAGTTTTAAAGCTCTCCCCAATTTTTCCCTACCGGAAAGCAAAAGATAAGAACCCCATCGCTCATATCTTAAACAACGGCGCATACAATTATGGCTCTCTTAACAACCGACGAAAAAGAACTGCTCACGAAAGCAGCAAGCCTGATGGAAGAACTGCTCGAGACGCTTGAAGTCATGCAGGACAAGAAATTGGTAAAAGACCTACGGGCTTCTTTGCGCGAAGCTAAACAGGGAAAAACCATGACGCTAGATGAGCTAGTGCGGGATTTGCACCTTGAAACACAAGTTCACAGTTGAGCTGACTCATCGTTTTTCGAAACAAATCAGAACTCTTGACCAGAAAGCTCAGGTTCAAATAATCAAAGAAGTCTATTCATGGGAAAACAACCCTAAAGTAGATAAACCGTTGCATGGAGAATTCAAAGGCGTATTTTCAACAAGAGTTGGAAAGTACCGCGTCCTATACCGAATCGAAGGCGGGAAAATTATCCTCTTGGCAGTTGGTCATCGTAAAAACGTCTACAAAATGAAATAGCTCTGATTGAAGAGAATCGACTAAATCATTGCTATAGAGATAGAAAATCAGTCAGTCTTTTCTCGTCTTTGGATGTATAGTTTTTGAGCAAATGCTTGGAATGTCTTAAAATATAGCGGGTTACTGCTTAAGGATTCTATCATTTCGTAATATTTGTTGAGTTTGCACAGTTTTTTTAGGGTTCGGTTGGGAACTGCTAGGAAGATGCCTAAGTTGTCGATGTCAAATAAAGGGTAATTTTTCATTTTACTTATTAGCTTCTTTGTTTCGCTTAATTGCTTGGGATCCTTTATATCTTTAAGTAAGTTTACTTCTTGTAACTCCTTTTGAAATTCGGGATTATGAATCAACGTAATAGCCGCATCAAACAATTTATCAAATTCTTTTTGAGTCTTAGCCTCGTATTTAGAGACACCTGATGAAAAGATGCGGATAGCTTGAAAGCTTAGAAGATCCATCATTCTGAACGCAGCATCAAAATCTTGATCTTGCGAGAAACTTTCGAGATTAAATCTACCTATAAAAGCCCTAAACTCCCTACAGCCTAGAATCTTTCCCGTCATATGCTTTTCAAAGTTTGAAAAATCAGAGCTATCTTTCTTTTTAAGAGTCAATTCAATTTCATTCAGCAATGGCTCAACATTGGACATACATCCATGTTCTGTTTCTGAAAGTATTCTTTGATCTTTTAGCTTCTTGATCCATTCGTAAGTTTTAGCTGTTGGCGGAATGGCTGGAGGTTTTATTCCGTAAATCCTTTGTGCTATTTCATAACCAGTTATAGGGCCACTGTACGCTAAATAGTAGATTTTTGAAGGCAATCCTGCTCTCAGTGGATTTGTTATTCTTTTTGGCATCTATAGTCCCCTCTTGCAAGTTTTTTACGATATACAGCTATTCGGCGCTTTCAGATATATACCGCATCATTTAGCTATGTATCTTAAAGATATATAACAGCAAGGTGCTAATATATATTTTGCGATGATAAAAAAATGTGTAACAACACGATTGAAATCAGAATACCGCAAAAAGACTTGCTTGAAAAAGTTTTCAAGACCAGAGAAGAACAACAAAGAAGATAACGGTAGGGTGTCATGTTGGCTGAAAAGAAAACAACAATTAAGGTTCCTGACGCTTATCTGTCCCTCATTGAAGATCTTCGGCTTTTAAGAAGCGACGAAAATAACCCTAATAAGATGACGATAAAGCAGAAGGATCAGGTTTGGCTTAGCCTTCAGAAGTACGGCTGGACTTACCCTATCATAACTAACAAGGATGGCGTTTTTGCTGATGGCGAGCAACGGGCGGAAGTCTGCAAGGGGCATGGCGAGTTTTTTGCTCCAGTTCTTCGGCTGCCTGTTTCTGACGTCGACAGAAGGATGCTTCGGCAAATTCTGAACAAGCTCAAGGGCAAGCATAACAAGGAGCTTGACGGCGCTGAGTACATGCGCATTATAGAGGCTGGCGAAAAAGACTGTCTCAAAGCCTTGTTAGAGTCTGTTGGCGAGAAGCTTCCCGAAGACCTTGGTGGTGAACATGAAGGCTCAAGCATCATACCTGGCAGCTACGAGCTCATTATAGAATGCAAGGATGAGGCGGAACAGCAGTGCTTCTTTGAGAAACTCAAGGCTGAAGGCTACAAGGTAAGAGTCCTGAATCTTTAGGAGGCTTGACAGTTTGGATTTTGATTTTGTAAACAGTTGGAGTGAACCAGACAGTTTCCGAGCCCAAAGCGTCGTGGGCAGCTTCACGCTAAACGATGTTAAGTTGCAGAAGCGTTTCAAAGGCTCGCTGCCAATAGAAGGCGACGACTGGCAGATCGGCATAATCGTGGGGCGCAGCGGCTCAGGCAAATCAAGCATAGCCAAACAGCTCTTCCCAGACTCCTACTTCACTGGCTTCGAGTACACGCACCAATGCATACTGGATGATTTTCCTGAAGACTATAGAAACAAGCGAAATAACACGACTGCTCTGCAGCGTTGGCTTTGCTAGTCCTCCAGACTGGCTCAAAGCTTACAGCTGCCTTAGCCAAGGGGAGAAGATGCGCGTTGATATCGCTCGTGCTCTCTGTCTTTCTCAGAAAGTTATCGTTTTCGATGAGTTCACGTCAGTTGTGGACCGAGAAGTTGCAAAGATCGCTTCTTACGCAATCAGCAAGGCAATTCGGCGCCAGAAAGACAAGAAATTCATTGCCGTAACCTGCCATTATGACGTTAGTTGATTGGTTGGATCCAGACTGGGTCTTCTGCACTGATACGATGGAGTTTGACCGAAAAAAAGAGCTCGGCCGCCCGTTGAACTCAAAGTTTATCGGTGCGGCGCTTCCCTTTGGAAAATGTTTCGGCACTATCACTATCTAAGCGGTTCACTTCCTTCAACCGCCCGATGCTACGCGGCGGTCAATCAGGATAAGCCGGTAGCATTCATGGCTGTAGTGCACATTCGTATGAGGGCAAATTATTATCGCGTCAGCCGCTTAGTTGTCTTGCCTGATTACCAGGGCATAGGTATCGGCAAAAGGCTACTAAATTTTATCGCTGAGCTTTACACTTCTCAGGTGAATTTGCCCTTCTATCTGGTTACGAGCAATCCTCAGCTCGTCCGCGGAAATCTGGGTAACTGGAGAGTTAAGCGTGTTGGCCATGGCAGCCATGGGCGAGAGGACACTCGGATAAATCGGGAATTGCTAAAGTCTAGCAGTAAGCGGCGTCTTACCGTTTCCCTTGAATATATTCCTCAGAAACGAACATGCGGAGGCTATTCATCCGAGTAAGAGAAAAAGGTGCTGAATTATGAACGAGAAGACGCTTGAAAGACGCTTGGAACTGTTGAGGCTTGAAGGAAACGGTTTTCAGCCTTCTGAGATTGTGAAGGAATTAAGTGTTAAGTATGGAGTTACTCAGCGTGCAGTTTACTTGGATTTTGAGACTCGAAGGAGCTGGCAGCCTCTGTTGCAAGAGACGAAGGATGCTCTGCTTAAAGTTCGCAATAGGCATGAGCAGCTGTATCGGAAAGCTGTAGTCGCGTATATGCAGGCTAAGTCTGACCGGGCTCGGATAACTGCTTTGAATCTTCTGCGGCAGATAAACTTTGACCTCGCTGAGTTAACAGGCGCTAAATCTCAAAAGTCCGCTGAGCCTGAAGAAACTGTCATCAAATGGGAGGACCCTAAGGTTTGCAAAAAAGAATACTGATTAGGTACAAGCCTCACTCTGGGCAAGTTGAATTCCACTATCACGCAGCAAGGTTTAGGGTGCTTAACTGTGGGCGTCGCTGGGGTAAAACTGTTGCAGGCGCCAACGAATTCATAAGGCAAATGTGGAAACAAGACCCAAACATAGTAGGCTTCGCTGTAGCTCCCACTTATTGGCATACTCAGCGGCAATGGAGTGAGTTCTTCAATTTTTGCCCAGCTGAACTGATAGAGGAAATTCATCGCGCTGACCGCCATGTTATCCTCAAGGGTAACCGCAATATCTGGTTTAAGAGCGCAGATAACCCTGATTCACTTAGGAGCCAAGGCGTAAAAGTTCTCTGGGTTGATGAGGGTGCACAGATTGCTGAGGAAGCTTGGACTCTTGCGCTTAGACCAGCGCTTATGGATGAGAAAGGAATAGCTTTTTTCACGGGCACGCCAAGAGGGCATAACTGGTATTTTCGGCTCTGGACTCGCGGGCAAGACCCGTCGCAGACTGATTATAAGAGCTGGAGTTTCCCAAGCGCCAGCAACCCATATTTGGATCCAGCAGAGATTGCGGCTTTCGCCAGGGATATGCCTGAGCTGGCTTACCGTCAAGAGGTTCTCGCTGAGTTTCTTGAGGATGTTGGCAGTGTTTTCCGAGGCGTTGACCGCATAGTCAAAGGCAGCTTTCAAACCTTTGAACAACATAAACAGTACGTTATGGGCGCTGACCTTGCTAAGCTTGAAGACTTCACAGTGCTTTGCGTTTTAGATATGGACGGGCACCTCTGCGCTTTCGACAGGTTTAGCGAGTTAGACTGGGTTTTGCAGCGTAAACGCATAGTTCAACTTGCCCAGCGATATGATGCTCGCTTGCTTATCGATAGTACAGGTGTTGGTGATCCAATATGCGATGAGCTCCACCGTGAAAACATCCGTGTTGAAGGTTACAAGTTCACGAACGCAACGAAAAAAGACCTTATCGAGAACTTGAGCATAATGATTGAGAATCAGCAGCTGACGTTACCACAGGTTCCCGAGTTGATCAATGAGCTTAAGCTGTACGGTTACAAGACTACGCCAAGTGGAAATGTGCAGTATGGGGCGCCTGAAGGCTACCACGATGACTGCGTTGTAGCTTTAGCGTTGGCTGCTTGGCAACTAAAACGAACTCCACCTCCAGGCATAGGTGCTTTCTTCCTGCCCCACTAGACTCATAATGATGCTTTGCTTAACATAAAAAATGCTTGAGAATCTCGAATGTAAACGCTGGGAATATGCAATAGAGGGCTTTGACGAAATCGGATTACGCTGAGTGCCCCTATCGTTTTTCAATAATTTTTTCAGCAGCCTAAGCCTTAAACAAGCTAGCGTTTACATGTCTTCTGAATGAATTGTTTTCTGCATCACGTCACCCTTAACATTTTCTTGGAAGCTTCCCAAAACGCCATTTATCGCGCACAAACGCATCAAAATTGTGCAAATAATGACAAGTAAGCGCATGTTTCACACCTAATTCCTTCACAAACTTCCAACACTGCAAGCCGTTATCTTCAAGCTTTAGCAATTCCAAGCCCATTTCAAGCCCCTTCCTATTGAAAAATAAGAAGTTTTTGAAGAATTAGCTTCAAAACTTGCAAAAAATAAAAAGGGACCGTTTTCCGTTCTTTACGGCTTTCTTGAGAACCAAGCTACAGTCCTCTTCAACCCTTCTTCAAAGCTCACGTTCGGCTTCCACCCAACAATCCTTTCTAGTTTGCTTGTGTCTGGGCAGCGTCTTTTCGGGTCGTCTCAAGACAACGGATGAAGCTCTGGTGGATTTGCACTGTGGGATTCTTTTATTTTTCTTAGAGCCAGTTCTATAAGGCTAACTAGCAAATTCTGGGGACTAATCCGTCAAAGCCGCAGTCAAAACTCATAATCTGCTTAATCCCACTCATCTCAACGAGTGCTATTGAGGTACAATCTGTAAAGCTTAAGGGCTTATCTTTAAAAACCCTAAATTTTCCCCATGCCTTTTTAAAAGCATCTTCCCCAACCCATACCTTCGTGATTCTCGGGGACTCAATTATGTACCTTCCCAAGTCTAATGCCAAATCATGCCTCTTCGTTCTCACCAAAGCAGTAGTTATCGCCTCATCCACCACATAGTCTGAAGTAAATATCCGACCAAAATCGCCCTTTAAAGCGCGCTCAACAAGGTCTTTGCTTCTTAAGTGAAACTCGTCATCCGCATTGTGCATAGCCACAAAAATTCCAGTATCCACAAAAACCGCCATGCCATTCAGCAACCGTACACGAATTCATCTATCCTCTTCGAAGAATCTTTTACTCCCCAATGCTTCGGATTTTTAAGCGCTTTCCACGCCGGATCCTCCTCAAGAACAGGCAACTCCCTGAGCTTCTTAATGACCTCTTCCTCATTTTCAAGCGCATAATCAATCATTAGACCTATGGCTTCTTGCAGAGTTACCTTCACACCTTCCTGAAGCATAATGGAGGCTAAAAAACGGTCCACTTTTGCCTTTTTCTCCTCCTCGATTTTTACAGTAACAGTCACAAAACTACACCAATAAACAAAGTAGAAAAAGACACTTTAATACTTTACCACCCTTTACCACCATATTCAACATTTCCACCGAAACAATCAAAGAAAGATAACAAACAACT
Source organism: Candidatus Bathyarchaeota archaeon (assembly GCA_963715865.1). Taxonomy (GTDB): domain Archaea; phylum Thermoproteota; class Bathyarchaeia; order Bathyarchaeales; family Bathycorpusculaceae; genus Bathycorpusculum. The sequence continues at coordinate 501,920 of OY970280.1, read as the reverse complement.
CCCCGCCAAAAAGCAAAACACGACACCCAAAATTTGCGTTTCCGCTTTTTCTCGAATGCCCTGAATGTTTAACGTGTTAAGTGCTAGATGCTTCCTACTTCTTGTGGCAAGTACGCTCGAAAACTGCGACGGGAATAGAGACTCTGCGAAGTCCTTCTTCAAAGCTCACATTCGGCATCCACCCAACAAGCTTCTCTATTTTGCTTATGTCGGGGTAGCGTCTTTTCGGGTACTGCTTTGACAACGGGTGAAACTCTATAGCCGATTTGCATTTGGATACTTCTTTGACCTTTTTTGCAAGTTCAAAAATAGTTACTTCCTAATAATTCCCAACGTTCAGTTTCTCTCATCAGAAGACGCCATGCCAGCCATGCGAAAATTGAAATCAAAGTTGCCCTCAACTTCAACTCGCAAACTATTAATGAAGGCATTTACATACATGTTTATGGTGATGTTCACGACCAAAAAAACAACAATAACGCTAAGAGACGACGTTTACCAAAATTTAAAGGAGAAAGCGGGCGCCAGAAACATCTCAAACCAAATAAACAAAATACTCATCGAGTACTTCACCAAAAAAGACAGCATGTTCGGCGTTATGAAACAAACGGACCTAACCGACCTCCGCGACCACAAGGACCGTTGTCTATGAAATATGTGATCGATTCCTACGCGTGGATAGAATACTTCATGGGAACCAAAACAGGCGAAAAAGTCAAACCCACCATCGAAGGCCAAGAAGAAAAAATTACCCCGACAATATGCCTAGCTGAAATCTACGCTAAAACCCTCAGAGTGGAGAACCAAGAACTAGCAGAAAAGCAGAGAACCTTCATAAAAGAAAAAAGCGCCTTAGTGCCGTTAGACGAACTCATCGCTCTGGAATCCGCCAAGATACAGAACAGAATGAAAAAGGAAATCGACGGCTGGGGATTAGCCGACTCCATAGTCTACGCCACTGGACAAATCAAGAAGGCAGAAGTAGTGACTGGCGACGAACACTTCAAAAAACTAAAAAACGTAATTTTCATAAAATAACTCAGTCTTCAAAATTCTTCTCGCCCGCTTTTACACGCTGACGAATCATAAACCACTAAAACAAGCCAGGGAAACGAACAGCTGAAAACAAGATAACCCCTTAACGGCGCCTAATTCCTTTGTGAAAACCACCCAATCGTTCTCTTAAGCCCTTCATTCAAAACTCACATTTAGCTTCCACTCTATCAAAGAATTTTAAAATTGCAGTTTGAGAAAAAAACAATTAGAATAAGAAACATAAGTTCAACATGTGATAAAAAATGCCTATCGAATAAGGTCTCTGCTGGTTAAGGTTTTTATGCCTGCGTTTTCTGCTGCTTTAGCAAGTTTTTTATCATCTGTTACTAAGGTTTTCTTGGATTTGCACGCTTCAGCAACATACGCGGAATCATAATAAGTAATGTTAAATTTGCATGCCTTATCCAAGATTATGGTGCCTTCATCTTCATTTTCCAACCCAACTACGTCCATTGCTTGAAGAATTGCATACATTGCCCTTAGCAGTTTTTCTGCTTCTTCCTGACTTATGTGTTTGAGCAAAGAACACTCTCTCCACAAAGCGTTGCCCAACTCATAATAAGCCAACGATATGGTGGAGCCCTCCAGAAGCTTATTTGGAGCTTCGCCTCCGAGTTCTCTAACAAGCGCAAAGATGCTACTAGCATCAAAAAGCAACGGACGCTTCATTAACGGTTCTCCCTGCTCGCCCGCACAGCTTCAACGATCTCTTCAGCTGGAACTTTTTGAAGAATTTTACTTGCCTCTTCAGCTAGATTCCTAAGCCTTTCTCTCTCTAAACGTTCCACTTCCCTTTGCAAAGCTTCCCGCGTCAATTCACTCACGTTTACACCCAGCTTGGTGAGCTTCTTTTTAAGTTCAGCAGGAATTTTAGCCGTAACAGTAACCTGATTACCCATTTGGTATTACCAAAATAATAATACCTATTCTATTATAAAAATATAGCAGCACCAAACACAAACTTATCTAGCTGCTAACCAAAGTTACTTATCCTACGTTAAGTGTCGACTACTTCTTTTGCGAAAACCACCCAATCGTTCTCTTTAGCCCTTCTTCGAAGCTCACGGTTGGTTTCCACCCTACAAGCCGCTCCAACTTGTTTGTGTCTGGGCAGCGCCTTTTCGGGTCGTCTTTGGGCAGTGGGTGAAATTCTATGGTTGATTTGCATTTTGTTGTTTCTTTGACTTTCTCCGCCAACTCAAGTATAGTAACTTCGCTGGTATTGCCTACGTTTACAACTTCTCCCTTCGCCTTCGAGCTTGCCGTCAACAACATTAACGCTGTTACCGTGTCTGTTATGTAACAGAATGACCGCGTCTGCTTTCCATCGCCGTAGACAGTTATGGGCTGATTAGACAGCGCCTGCAAAATAAAACGCGACATAGCCCTACCATACAATCCATCCTCTCGCAAACGCGGACCATAGGAATTGAAGATTCTCGGAACTCTAACATCCAACCCATATTGCTTAACATAAGCCATAAGTAAAGCCTCAGCAAAACGCTTTCCTTCATCATAACACGACCTAGGTCCAACGGGGTTAACTTTTCCCCAGTAACTTTCAGGCGTAGGTACAACTTCCGCGTCACCGTAAACTTCTGAAGTTGAAGCAAACAGCAATGCGGCATCGTTCTTTCGAGCTAGCTCCGCCATGTTCTTGGTGCCAACAGCGCTAGTCTGCAGCGTTTCAATTGGGTGAACCTGATACTCGTCCGGAGAAGCATGCCCTGCCATGTGAAGAATGATATCGAATTTTTCTTTACTCTTAAACTTACAGACATCTGATTTTATCAGCTTAAACTTCGCGTTTTGCAACAGATGATCGATGTTCTTCATTCTTCCTGTTGAAAAATCATCAAGAACCATGACTTGAGCGCCGAAGTCAAGCAGAACATCGCAGAGCCAGCTGCCGATGAAGCCCGCTCCTCCAGTCACCAGCATCTTCTTCTCTGAGAAGAATTCGCCTTTGACGTGGCTTTTTATTTTTTTGATGTCTTCGCGGATTATTTCGTCCATCATACATTTGTTCTCCTGCAAAATTGCCTGTACGATAGCTCTAGGGCTTCCCAGTACCTTTCTGGACTGCCAATGTCCAGGTGCGCATAGTTTTTGTCGAGCTTGACTGCGTACACGCTTAATCCCCAATCTATGAGCTTCTGTATCGCGTCTGTCAACTGGATTTCCCCGTTTTTGCCTGGTTTAGTTGCTTCTAACGCCTTAAAGATGACTGGGTGAAAGACGTACATAGCCATGACTGCCAAGTTCGTCTTAGGTTTCTCAGGCTTCTCAACTACAGTTTTTACTTTGTATACTCCGTTTTCAACTTCGTTTCCTTCGATGATGCCATATTGCTTTGGTTTCTCAATTTCCAACGCGATGAACGCTGCATCCGCATTAAGCCTCTCGTACGCATCCAACAGCTTTCTGATGTAATCCATGTCTTTTGATATAATGCAGCTATCTCCAGCGTGAACAAGGCAACTCTCGTTCTGCACAAAGGGTTGCGCCATCAAAACCGCGTTGCCAAACCCCTTCGGCTCAGGCTGGTTCACGTACATGATGGTGGACGTATTGAGTTTTTGGTAAAAATCCTCAAGGTCCGATGCTTGGCCGTTTTTGCCCATGCCCTCAAGGTTTCTAACACAATTTGCGTCAGGAGTAAAGTGGTCTTCTATGCCTCGTTTTCCTCTGCCCACCACGTAGCAAAATTCTCGGAGACCCGCATCATACAGTTGCTCAAAAACCAGCTGCACCACGGGTTTTACTGACATGTCACCATGCATTGTTTTAGAGAAAATTGGAAGCATCTCTTTAGGCTGCTCCTTAGTAGCTGGAAACAAGCGCGTTCCCAAGCCTGCAGCAGGAATTATAACCTTGCGAATCATCAAACGTCCTCTTGCCTCTCTGTTCTTATGTTAACCCATATATATTTAATATGAATATTTAATCCAAATTAACAATTAATTTGAGGGTTTGCCTTTGAAAAAACAAACAAAAATCTCGGTTATAGGCGCTGGCTACGTAGGCCTATGCACTGCGGTTGGCTTCGCAAGCCAAACTATAATGTTATCACTTCAGATGTTGATGCTGAGAAAGCGGCAAAAATTAACAAGGGTTTTCCCCCATTCCATGAGCCTGGGCTCCAAGAAAAGCTTAAGGATAGTGTACAAAAAGGCAATCTGAAATGCTTAGTTAACCAAACAGAAAAAGCACAAACGCGTTCCCAAACCTGCAGCCGGAACAACAACTTTACGAATTATCAAAATTTTTTTCTAACCTTTCCGCCATAACTAATATATACTCAATGAAGATTGAAAACGAATCATTACACTAAATTGAGGAATCAAACTCATGGAAAAACCTAACATATCTGTTTTAGGCATAGGCTACGTAGGCTTGTGCACCGCCGTTGGATTTGCCAGCAAAGGCTACAACGTCATCGCTTCGACTCATGACGCCGAAAAAGCAGCCAAAATAAATCAAGGAATCCCACCATTTCACGAACCCAGCCTTCAAAATCTGCTTGAAAAAACCGTCCAAAATGGCTATCTAAAATGTTTAATTGATCAAACAGAAAAAGCCGTCCTCGAAACAGACCTAACCTTTAACGCCGTGGGAACCCCCAGCAGACCAGACGGCAGCATAGACCTACAATTCATAGAAACATCATCACGCGACATGGGAAAGGCGCTCCACAAAAAAAGTACATACCACGTGGTAGTAATAAAAAGCACCGTTGTCCCAGGAACAACACAAGATCTGGTCAAACCAATCCTTGAAAAAGAATCAAAAAAGAAATGTGGCCCAGACTTTGGTTTATGCATGAGCCCAGAATTCCTACGCCAAGGCTCCGCCTTCGAAGACACAATGCACACCGACCGCATAGTCATAGGCGAATACGACAAGAAATCTGGTGACACCTTAGAAAACCTTTACAAAGACTTCTACGCCAAAAATGCGCCCCCAACAATCAGAACCACACTCTCAACAGCCGAACTGATCAAGTACGCCAGCAACTCCTTACTCGCCACAAAAATCAGCTTCATCAACACCATCGCCAACATATGCGAAAAAATCCCCGGCGCAGACGTAAAAACTGTAGCCACCGCCATGGGACTAGACAAAAGAATCGGCCCACTATTCCTAAACGCTGGACTAGGCTACGGCGGTTCATGTTTTCCCAAAGACGTAAAAGCCCTCATGGCATACTCAAAAAACCTCGGCTACCCACTAAAACTACTAGACGCCGTCGAAGACGTAAACAAAACTCAACCCCTAAAAGCAATCCAATTCTGCAAAGAACAACTCGGCAACCTAGAAGGTAAACGCATAGCAATTCTAGGCTTAGCATTCAAAGCAGACACAGATGACATGAGAGAAGCTCGAGTCATACCGATAATAAACCAACTCTTAGAAGAAGGTGCAAACGTAACCGCTTACGACCCAGTCGCTATACCCGTTGCAAAAGTCATCTTCAACAACAAAATCCAATATGCCACCTCAGCAATAGGCTGCCTCAAAAAAGCGGACTGTTGCATAATCGTGACAGAATGGCCTGAATTTAAAAAGCTCATGCCCGAAGATTTCACAAGAAACATGAAGCAACCTGTACTGATTGACGGAAGAAGGATCTATGATCCTAAAATTTTCAGCAGAAAAATGAAATTCGTCGCTATAGGATTAGGACAGTAGACCAATTAGAGCTCTCACAATGGACATTTTAAATTGAGTAATGAAAACGCATACATCAAATTCCACCATCCAAAAGGTAGGCATGACGACCAACTTTTTCGCCTTAGCGCTGGCGTGTTATGCTAGCAAAGAAACTGAACCAGAACCGTTCCTAGCAGTAATTCCAAGGTAAAAACCGGAAAAAATTTTCAAAAAAAATCTGATACGTATTTTCCCATGGCGATGGAATAATAAAAAAAGTAACAATGAAAGTTCAGGAAACCATAGATTTGCTAGAATTAGCTGTTAAAAAAATCGGTAGCGTCCTCCAAGCCAAGTAGAACAGCTTTATTAGCTAGTGTACCTTAACAGGGAAAGCTAAGTGGTGAATATTTTTGGCTCAAACAGTATATGGAAGAATAGTTAATTACAGAATAGGCTTAAAAGCACAAGCATCAAGAGAATGCTTAATTGAATTTGAAACGATTGATTCCGCATCTTTGGCAGGCCAACTCGTAGGGCAAAAGGTAATCTGGAAAAAAGGTACCGATAAGTTTGTTGGAAAAATTATGGGTGCACATGGCAGAAACGGTATGGTTCGAGTAAAATTCGCGCATGGGGTTCCAGGTCAAGCGATAGGTACAATAGTTGAATTGTTGAGTTAGTTTTTGTTTCAAAAAAATTAATTCTTTTTCTTCCTAAATGATGCGATTTCAATAAAAGCAACTTATTATTAAGCCAATATTTTTACTGGATAGACTTACTTAATGACAAAAGTTGCTTAAGATCGTTTTTCATAAGGTCTATCCAGCCATGTTCAAAGTGAAACGAGGAATTATCGCTAAGTGCCCTTACTCTGCAAAAGCTACCATTAAGATGCCCCTTGCAATCAGATTTCTTCAACGGAATTTTACCACATTTTACTTTGCAATTCTCATTTACGCAATTAGTTATTGCCAAGTAGAGTTTTTCTGTATCAAACGGAGGCATATATCCATCTGAAACTTGCTGGATGTTTTCTTGTCTCATTTCTTGAACTGCGGCGGTAGTGAATCTTTTACTGATAAGAATGCCACTGTTGTAATTTTCATGTTTCATCACTTTAATCATATTCTTGACTTCATCTACTCCAACAAATCCAGCTCCTTGCGACTCTATTGAGCGCAAAAGTATTTTCTCATTTGACGCATTCGACGCTGTTACATCAGTACGGTCTAAGCGTCTTTCTGTTTTTGTACATTTATAGCTGCGAATAGCCATTATAAATTCAGTTTTATCTTCAACACTCATTTTAATCAACTTCAGAATGCAGAGGTAGACAAGTCTATCTCAAAAGCCATCAGACTTCGGGAGGAAGCCCAAAAACTTCAGTTCATTCCCTATATATATACGTCGTTTATAGTTAATATAACCTTCTATCCTACAGGAGCTAAAAGCATGCCATTTTATAGTTCGCCTAAGTCTTTACTTTCATAAACGTAATCTTGTAAATGCACTTTCCCATCTTTAACTAATATTTTATAGTCAGCTTCGCAAATTGGACAAGCCACTATCTCGCCATCTTTAAGACCATCCCGTTTGAAAGTATTTCCGCATTCTGAACATTTTAGAATAATATTTTCAGCCCCTCTTTCTTTACATTTTAAGGTAATTGTGGTCTCTAAGCCAATCAGACTGATTTTTACGGTAACGCCAGAAAATGTCTCCTCTCGTTTCTTTTTGAAAATCCCAAGGTGAAACCAAAACGATGTCTCCTTCTCGGATCCATACACGCCTTTTGAGTTTACCGCGAACTCGACATAATCGTTCTTTACCGTCTTGGCATTTAACCATAATTCTTTCTGCCCCAAGCATCTTAACGGCCATACCTAATACGTCATTTGAGGAAGGCAAGATCATACTTTCGAGGTTGCCCTCATTTGTAATTTTTCTTTTACCCATTTCTATACACCTCTTTTTTCTGGCTTATACCGAAACCTTATAATCAGAACAATCTGGAGAAAAAGTAAAAACGTGCGAACAGCCGATCTGACTTTTCCTCTAAAGAATTCTAACCGTTGTACAATAAAGTATTTAGTGGACTATATTAGCATAGCTAAGACACAAAACGTTTTTCTATGGTTTATTTTACGTTTGCTAAATTTATCTGCAAAAAAGCTTTTTATTATACTAAAAAAGCATTTCCTCATATATGCCTTTATAAGCATGGTAGCAGCACTCATAGTTGAAGAGTTTCTTTTATCCTCTTGGGCTTACCCTTCCGTATAACTGATTCTTTTCAAAAAATGACATAGGTAAATGAAAATGTGTATGTTAAGAGCAGGTTTAGTTAAAAGCTGTCGCAGATGCAAATCTTCTGTACGGCTAAATTGTGTGTTAAGAAAGAAAGCAGGAAAGAAAAGCTATACAGATAATAAGAAAAGAGGCGAAAAAGCTTAACTTATAAACAATTTAAGATTTCCAAATCCAAAGTCACTGAGAATTTTCTCCTTAACGATAGGTTAAACGAGGTGAAAAAATGTCTCAAAGAAACAGTTACGAAGTAAAATGCACTTCTTGCAATCAAATCGCCATTGTACCCTTCAAGCCCACTCCAGGCAAGCCAGTTTACTGTAAAACTTGCTTTTCCAAACGCTTAACCAGTCAACCCCTAAGGACAAATAGTAGCAATAATTTTGAGCCAAAACAGGCGTGGGCACGACGAAGAAAATAGCCTAAGCGTCTTTTATTTACTTTAACTTCTAACTCCTAATGGCAATTAAAGCTTGTAATAGAGTTACAAGAAGACGAAATAAAACTGAAGATCATTAAAGGATGGAAGAAAATAAGCAATCAAGGCGGCTATATTAACGAAAATACAGGACAAACTCTGATCGTAGCAAAAAAAGAATTCAGCGAAAACTATCATATATTGCTATTTATTGGAGAGCAAACCAATAAAGCTGAAAGCAAAAAAATTTCGCCCGAGTTCTCCAAGGAGACTAAAGCTGAAGCTTTCGCCTTGAACTGGATGGGTAAACACCCAAACGGAATGATTGAATAAAAAGCTTAAGCTTGGTTTTGCCAGATGTTAAATGGACACTGGTTCCAGCAGTAGGGGCTTGCTTTGTACATGCAATTTTTGCATTCTGTTCTTTCAAAGCGCTTTTGTCTGGGCCTACTCAAAAGCTACACCTAACCAAAAGTGGCAGTAGCTTTATCCATCTGATATCTCTTGCTTGTTAGCATGTTCAACTTTTTGTCTTTATTTTATATTTGAAAAGAGTCGGTCACTCAGTAGGTTTTAGCCCCAGAGAACGGAGAAGCTCTTTACTTAGAAGTGTGTCGTCGTACTTATAAGCAAATTAAAACTAAAATGGTAAAAATTAGCCGCTAATTTGTGCCTTTAGTGCTCTTTGTCTTTTTCTTAGCAGAATCTTTTTATTAAGTTTAAAATTAGGTCTTATTCTGTACACGTTTCCGTGGGCGTTTTTGTAATATCTTTTTCCTTTAGCTTTCAATTTCGTTTTTTTCATTAGTGTAGTCCTCTCTGGCTCTTTTTTCTAGGAATATACTGCTGTTTTATGGCTTTTATTATGAACAATTACTATTTGAGTATGCCTATAAACTTGTTAACAAACCTTCCATTGATTTGGTTTATTTGCGGAAACGTTGGAATCTGAATGTTAATAGGTCCTAAACTTTTTTGGCAGGTCTTTAGGACTTCATTCAGATGAGTTAAAAACGAATCTGAAGAGCAATATGTAATAGCTATTTTGGAAAGAATAATCATTGGTTTATAAGTGGCGGAGCGGTCTTTAATTAAGACTTGTAAGAAGCGATTTTTTGCAAAGTCAATAGTTAGAAAGTGAGATTTGATGTTACCTTACAAAAACCTGTTTAGTGAGTCATTTAAATGTAGAATATGCGCAGCCCATTTTTCTAATCCCGAAGACCTAAGAATACATAGGATGGTCAACCATAAGGGCCATATGCTTACCATTAAACGTTAATTTAACTTGTTATTTTTTAGTTTACCCCTTTGTTCTTTTTCTGAGTGCTTTTTAGTATTCTTAAATGGTGTCACCGTTACTTAGGAAATGCGTTATCACGCCGAAACCAAAAAATCTAGCGCAAAACACACACTTTTCAGTGTCCATCATCTCTGCAAAGAAACCGACTTATTCAACTCTTCCTCAATCAACCCTTTCAAAGCAGCATCCTGCATCCTAGGCAAAAACACAACCATTCACGTACAAGAAAACCAAAAACAAGACAACCACAAAAGTTATCACTAATTCCAATATATTAAAACCAAAAGCGATAAACATCACTCCACCAACAACAGTTAACTTACAAGTCAACAGCAAACATGGGAAAGAAACATGACCAAGGCTACAGAGATGGCAAGGGTTTCAGCTAAAGGCGGTTTTCACCTCTTATGGGGTTTAGTTTTTTCTACGGTCATCTCAGCTGTAGGTACAATAATTATCGCTCGGCTTCTAGGCCCAGAAAACTACGGTTTATATGCAATTGCTCTTACTGCGCCAAACCTTATTTCCACATTTCGGGACTGGGGAATCAACACGGCCATGATAAAATACTCTGCACAGTATAACAGTGAAAACAATGTGGCTAAAATAAGAAGTGTTTTTGTTTCAGGCTTATTGTTTGAGATTGTTTTAGGTTTATCGCTTTCCGTTCTCTCTTTTGTTATCTCTCCCTTTTTAGCTATGAACTTAAACCGCCCCGCAATAGCTCCATTGATCCGAATCGCTTCCTTTTTCATCTTGACCGGTGCGCTGGTTAATACGGCATCTGCGGCTTTCACGGGTATGGAGACAATGCACCTCAACAGTGTCTTGCTAATAATTCAATCAACAATCAAAACTGTTCTGATAGTTGGGCTTGTACTATTAGGTTTAGGCACTCTTGGAGCAGTTACAGGTTTTACAGTTGCCGTTCTATTTGCAGGGTTAACTGGTGTGCTTCTAATGTGGACTATGTACAAAACTTTGCCTAAACCAACCCACAGCAAACTAGAAATTATAACAACTACTAAAACCATGTTCAAGTATGGTTTACCACTTTCAATAGGCACTATTCTTACAGGATTTGTAACTCAATTCTACAGCTACATACTGGCAATTTATGTCATAAACAACGCCACTATCGGCAATTATAACGTAGCCTTAAATTTCGTGGTTTTGATCACCTTCTTTGCTACTCCCGTAACAACCATGCTGTTTCCCGCATTCTCTAAGTTGGATTCTCAGAGAGACGGGGAGCTTCTAAAGAATATTTTTCAGTATTCTGTGAAGTATGCTGCGCTTGTCGTTGTGCCGGTTACAGCTATGGTTATTGCTCTTGCGCAACCTGCTATTGGCACTATATTCCAAGATAGTTATGCTCAAGCGCCATTGTTTTTGGCCTTACTGTCAATAACTTATCTTTATACTGCTTTTGGAAGTTTGAGTGCAGGCACCTTGATAAACGGACAAGGTTACACAACATTCAACATGAAAGTGGCTATTCTTACAGCCGTGATTGGTTTTCCTGAGAGTTTCGTGTTGATTTCTCAGTTTGGTGTCATAGGTTTAATTGTTACCACGTTAACGGTCAGTCTTCCGGGCTTATTCATAAGTTTACGTTTTATTAAAAAGCAATTTGGAGTATCGGTGGATTGGGTTTCTTCCGCCAAGATTCTGTTTTCGTCAGCAATAGCTGCCATCTTAACATATGTTCTCATTTCTCAACTGGCTTTTTCAAGTCCGATACAATTAGTCATTGGCGTAATTGTTTTCGTGGTTGTTTTCACTGTTGCAGCGCTGGTCATTCGAACTGTTAACAAAGCTGAGGTGAGTACTCTTCGGGAAATTATTAATGCGCTTGGTCCTCTTCGTAAACCGTTGCATTTTCTGCTAAATCTCATCGAGAAATTGATGACAATCCTTCACGCATAGATTATAAATTAAATGAAAGATAAACCGCGGTTAGGATTTAACGTAAACTTATTTAAGTAATATAGCAAGTCATAATAAAAACCAGTACTTAATAATTAGGGATTGACATGAAAGCACTTGTTCTTAGCGGCGGTAAAGGAACTAGGCTTAGGCCTTTAACTTTCACTTGCGCTAAACAGCTTATTCCAGTAGCTAACAAGCCTATATTGGGATATGTTCTTGACCAGGTAGCGGCAACAAGCATAAAAAAGGTGGGCATTATTACTGCGCCAGAGACTGGGCAGTTTGTTAAGGACTATGTTAATGACGGCTCAAACTGGAACCTTAATGTTACCTATATTCCTCAGGAGCCGCTTGGTTTGGCACATGCGGTTAAGACTGCTAAGCGTTTTTTAGGGCAGGATTCTTTTGTCATGTGTTTGGGGGATAACGTTACTGGTCAAAGTTTGAACTCGTTTGTCAAGAAATTTAAGAGTGGGCATCTTGATGCGCTTATTATTCTCAAAGAAGTTGAGAACCCGTCGAGTTTTGGTATAGCTCAGCTTGATGAAAAGGGCAACATTATCAAATTGGTGGAAAAGCCTAAAACGCCAATGGGGAATCTAGCCATTATTGGCACTTACCTCTTTTCCAACAAAGTCCATCAAGCTATAGAAAGGATAAAGCCGTCATGGCGGGGAGAATTGGAAATTACCGACGCAATCCAAGAAATGATTAACATGGGATTTTCAGTTAAAGCCGAAATCCTGAACTCTTGGTGGCTTGACACAGGCAAAAAAGATGATATTTTATCCGCTAACGCGAAAATACTGGATGCGTTTATTCAGCGTGATGTTAAGGGAACAGTAACAAACAGCACTATAGACGGCAGGGTCAAGATGGAACCAGAAGCAAAAATAGTAAATAGTATAGTCAGGGGACCATGCGTAATTGGAAAGAACGTGTTGATTGAAAACTCTTTCATTGGACCGTACACGAGCGTGGGTGATGGTTCTAAAATTTTTAATTCTAACCTTGAATATTGTGTTATACAAGAAAACGTTACCATTAAAGATGTGGAACGGTTAGAGGAAAGTTTAATTGGCAAAAATGCGAAGGTGGCAAGAAACCAAAGGAACAGAACCATCAAGTTGCATGTGGGTGATTACTCGGAAGTGGAAGTTTAACCCCGAGAACATGACAACTATTATAAATATTTTTAGAAAATATGTTAGGAATAAGACAAGGAATAATCCATGTTAAAAGGAATAAGAATTAAACCAATAGACCGGTTTCCAGACGAGAGAGGCTTCTTTACTGAAGTTATGCGTAAAGATTGGAAAGACTTATTTGCAGACGACACAATTGCACAAGCAAATCTTTCATTAACGTATCCTAACATTATTCGCGCGTGGCATAGGCACCTTAAAGGACAAACGGACTATTTTTTGGCTCTAAAAGGATTAATAAAAATTTGCGCGTTTGATGAGAAAACAGAAGAAATTAACGAGATTATCTCCAGCGCCTTAGACCTGCAAGTAGTGCGTATTCCAGGTCATTATTGGCACGGCTTTAAAGCACTCGGTAACGAACCAGCTATGCTGTTGTACTTCACCACTAACCTTTATGACCCAGCTAATCCGGATGAAGAGCGCAGACCTTGGAATGACCCGACACTTATTCCTAAAATTATCAACGGCAAAAAGAATGATGCGCGTGTTGGTAAACCTTGGGATTGGAATTATCCCCCTCATAAGTGATGAATTATGAAAGTGTTAGTTACTGGCGGTTTAGGCTTTATCGGAAGCAATTTTTGCAGGCACATGCTTGCGAAGTATCCTGATTACGAATTGATAAATGTTGACAAGATAGGCATAGGCGCTAACCCAGTTAACCTTCATGACATTGAAAATGACAAAAGGTATACTTTCATTAAGGGTGACATTTGCAATCCGCAGCTTATGAACAGGCTAATCCATCAAGTGGATGCTGTTGTGAATATTGCGGCGGAGACTCATGTGGACAGGAGCATTGCAGATCCCTACGTGTTTTTGCAGAATAATACGATTGGCACCTTTACTATTTTAGAGGTCATACGCAAGCATAATCATAAAGCTAGGCTTTTGCAGGTGTCCACTGACGAGGTTTACGGCGAAGCGCTTGAAGGGTCATTTACGGAGAATAATCCGCCTAAGCCGTCTAATCCTTACTCAGCTTCTAAAGCGGCTGCTGACATGTTTGTGTTATCTTACCATAAAACTTATGGTTTGAACGTGTCCATCACACGTTGTACGAACAATTTTGGTCCTTATCAACTTCCGGAGAAGCTGATTCCTAAAATCGTTATTCGTGCGCTAAGGGACCTTCCGATACCGATTTACGGGTCTGGGCAAAACATTCGCGATTGGATTTACGTTCAAGACCACTGCGAAGCAATTGCAACGGTTCTTGAAAAAGGAAATGCTGGAGAAATATACAATGTTTCAGCTGGGAATGAAGTTCCTAACATTGAGATTGCGAAAAAAATTATTGCTTTGTTGCATAAGCCTGAGAGTTTGATTACTTTTGTGGAAGACCGTCCAGGGCATGACACAAGATACAGTTTGGATTCTTCAAAAATAAGATCCATGCTGGGTTGGCAGCCAAAATTTAGTTTCGAGGAATCTTTGGAGTCGACTGTTGGGTGGTATCTAGAAAATGAGCATTGGTGGACGCCGTTTGCCACGGACGTGATTCTTCATCCGACGCCTTGGAAGTTAGGTGGTTTTCATTGAAACTTTTGATCACTGGCGCCAGTGGTCTTTATGGTTCAAAACTAGCGGAAATTGCCGTTGCAAGAAATTTTGAGGTTTATTCATGTGATGTTCAGGAGTTGCCGGTTTGTGGTAACTTCGTTAAATTTGACGTTTCAAATAAGGAGTTGGTTAATGAGGCGTTTAAGCGAGTTAAGCCTGACGTTGTAGTTCATGCTGCTACTTTGACTGATGTGGATAAGTGTGAGTTGAATAAGGAGCTTGCTTGGAAAATAAATGTTGAAGGCACAAAAAACATCGCGGAAGCAGCCAAACATACGGGCTCATTCCTGATTTATATTTCAACAGATTACGTTTTCAACGGTGAAAAGGGTAAATACAAGGAGTCGGATAAGCCTGACCCGATTAATTATTACGGTGTAACCAAACTTAAAGCTGAAGAATTGATAAAAACTCAAGCAGAATACTTTATTGCAAGGCCAAGCGTTATTTACGGTTCAACTCCTGCCGCTGGAAAAGTCAATTTTGCTCTCTGGCTAATTGATGCGCTTGGTAAGGGTGAACGTGTTAAGATTGTGACTGACCAGTGGAACACGCCTACGTTGAACACAAATTTGGCTGAGATGACCTTGGAAGCTGTTGAGCGCAGGTTAACAGGAACGTTTCATCTTTGTGGCGCCACACGCGTCAGCAGGTACCAGTTTGCTGAATTAATCGCTGAGGCTTTTGCCTTGGATAAGAGCCTGATTGACCCTGCTTTATCTTCACAGTTTAAGTGGCCTGCAAAACGGCCTATGGATTCTTCGCTTGATACTTCAAAGGCTCAGCAAGTATTGCGGAATAAGCCGCTTGAGATTGATGAAGCGTTGAAAAGGTTGAAATTTGAGCTTTCAAAGAAAAGACGTTAACTTATACGCAAGTGTTATGTGTGAGTCTAGTATTTTTTGGGTTGTTTGGGAAATAGATGAAACCGACCAGTGTTAAGCAAATAGCAAAACAGCGGATTCAAATATTGTTTGAGCAGGCAAAGCAGGTTCGCAAGACTAATCCCCAATTAGCCATGCAGTACATTAAGTCCGCTAGGAGAATTGCTATGGCTGCAAAAATTCGTTTGCCAGTTGAGTTCAAGCGTGAAACTTGCAAAAACTGTAATGCGCTGCTTGTGCAGGGTTATAATTGTCGCATTAGGATAAAGCAGAAAAGGGAGCCTCATGTTGTAATAACGTGTTTAAACTGCGGCAACCAGACTCGTATATCGTTAAGGAAGAAAAAGGAGCAAATGGAACTTGAGCAAAATAACTACTCGAATGAAGCGTCATGTTAGGCACGTGTTGAAAGATGAGAATCCTACCATTTGGGTCGGCAAGGATGGCTTGACTCCTCAGTTGATAGGTGAGATTGAGAAGCAACTTCAGAAGAACAAAATGGTTAAGGTAAAGATTTTGCCTGCCGCGTTGCAGGGGGATAACACAGCTCAGGCGATAGCAGCTAAGGCTGCTGAGCAAACTGGAGCTGCTTTGGTTGAGGTTAGAGGTCACGTGTTTATTCTTTTTAGAAAGCGTAAAGCAGTAGAGCCCCCAAAATAAAATCGCCTGCCTTCGGCTTTAGCAACCATTTTTGCACTTTAATTTTCAAAATATGTTTGAAGTCTGTAGGGATAGAACTAGATGAAACCTAATGCGCCTACGCAGTTAGCGTCTTAAAACAAGGGCTATTAGCTTATGTTAGTGAATCACAAGTAGTCTTTGATATGTAATACTTCGAAGTGCCCTTTTGCCATTTCGTATAGTTTGTTGTCGGCTGTGATAAGTCGGCTTTTGACTTTTTGAGTTAGAAAAAGGTATGATGCATCATAAATTGTCAAGTTTAATTTGCATGCTATCTTTAGTGTTTGAGATAGCTGGTCCCAATCTAACTCATAGAGTTCTATTTGCATATCGTTTAAGGCTTTCAAGGATATCTGGGCATCTTCATCGGAAATTCTTCTTAGTTTTACAGCTCTCCAAAGAGCATTAGCGATCTCCTGTGATATGAAAGAAGGTGCACATAATTCAGCAGTTCCTGAGACATGGTCTTCCATTAATTTAACTGCGTTTTCTTGATGCGGTTCACCTGGCAGGACCCATTTTGCGACTATGCTAGCATCCACAACGTAGCGAGCCGTGTTTATCTCTCCCTGTCCTCTCTAATCCAGGATATCAGCTCATCGGTAGGTACAGGTTTAGCTCGCATCCGAACTTCATCAAGCTTAACAGAAGCGGCTTTTAATCTCTGCGCATCTATCTTTTTTTTGATGCTTTCCCTGATATACTCGCTCCAGTTGATGTTGATCTGCTTCATTTTCTTCTTTAATTCACTCGGAACCTTAACCGTAATAACATCAATCTGCCCCATATGAATCAAAAAGATATACATTACGTATATACCTATAAGCATTACTATTCAAGAAAAACGTAATTAGCTATATCTTGCTTTTTATATAAGCTAATTAAAAAAGAGCACCTAGAGTTTACTAGTTGTTCAGAGAATATTTATATTAGGCTTCATTGTTTTACTGCAAGGAAAAACAAAGGATAGAGCATCTTGACGACTCCTTATGACGTTCCAGCTTCAAAATTCATTGATAAGTTAGCTAAGTATCTTAGGGAAAATGTTGATGAAGTTCAGCCTCTTCCCTGGGCAAGTTTTGTTAAAACAGGCAATCATGTAGAAAAGCAGCCGCAGAATCCGAATTGGTGGTATACTCGAAGTGCATCCATACTTCGCAAAGTTTACGTTCATGGTCCAATCGGATTGGAGAAACTGCGTGCTGATTACGGCGGAAGAAAAAATAATGGTGTTAAACGTTCACATGTAGTTAAAGCAGGTGGAAGTGGCATCCGCAAGATTCTGCAGCAACTTGAGACTGCTGGTTTAGTTCAAACCACAAGACCTCAGGGCAGAAGAATGACTCCTAAAGGTCGCAAGCTTCTTCAGGAAGTTGCTGGAGACTTGCATAAGGAAATAGTTAAAACTATCCCAGAGCTCAAGAAGTATCAAGGCGAATAGCAACAATGTCGGATGAAGAGCTTGAGCAGATCCGCAAAAGAAAACTATTGTCAATGCAGCAAAGAGTAAGTGACGAGCAAAGACAAGCTCAAGCAGAATCGCAATTGGACGCTCAAAAACAGGCGTTGCTAAGCAAAATATTGACGCCTGAAGCTCGGCAAAGGCTAAATAACCTGAAGATGGTTAAGCCTGAATTCATAGAGCAAATAGAACTGCAGTTGATTGAGATGGCGCAAATTGGCAAGTTGCCTATTCCATTGTCAGATACTCAGCTCAAGCAAATATTGATTCAGCTTCAATCACGGAAGCGGGAACCAACAATAAGAAGGATATGAAAACATGGCACGAGTTAAACCTACAGCAAAAAAACGTAGGCTAGCTAAAGCTGGCAAAGAGGCAGAGTCTGTTCCAACTTGGGTAATTGCCCGAACTGATGGTAAAGTTAGAAATAACCCTAAGCAAAGACGAAACTGGAGAACCAGGAAAATAAAGGCATAGGAGAAGTAGAAGTTACATGGTTAAAGAAGACAAAGAAGAACAGCAGAAAACTGAAGAAGCAAAAGAATTACCAGAACTTAACGAAGACGAAAAAATCGAGAAAGAAGAACCTGTAGAAGAAGCGGCAAAAGAGGAAGCTCCAGCTGAAGAGCAGCCAGCAGAAGAAGAGGAGAAAGCCAAACCACGCAAGAAAAAGAAAGAGGAAGAAGAGATTGTTGAAGAACGAACCTACACGATTCCTCTGCAGAAAGCGCTGGTTAGGCCCCCAAAGAAGCGTGCTCCACGTGCAATCCAAATGATTAAAGCTTTCATAACAAAACACATGAAACTTGAAGTTAAAGTGTCCGAAGAAGAGGAAGAGGAAGAACTGCCTCAACTTTTGATAAGCAAGGAAGTTAACGAGAAAATCTGGAGCAGGGGAATTGAAAAGCCTCCTCGCAAGATTCGGGTACGCGCAGCTAAAGACAAAGACGGCAACGTAACCGTTTACTTAGCTGAAGCTCAATAATTATTTCTTTAATTTTTTATTTTCTTTCATTCTATTGCTCGTAAGAGAGACTATACCTACTTTTGATAGTCAAGTTGGAAAAGGCACCACATTCATAGTAAAAATACCAATAGGCCAAGCAGGAAAGTAATTTTTAATTGTTAAAAGAGCACCGCAATCTAAAAAAAGGAGTATGCGTGAAACTTCGCCATTAATGTTCATCATCAGGAGAAATTAATTCTTGACCGTTTACTTATCCAGTATAGTTGGAAGCGCAAGCATAGGCGTATACTCGTTAGCCAATGAGAGCATAGTGGTTATTCCAAGAATGGTTCCCAAGGAAAAAGCTCAAGAGTTCGCCGATTGGCTAAAAGTTAAACTTATCTACACCTCAATCAGCGGCTCAGTCCTTGCAGGTGCATTAGCATGCGCAAATTCAAACGGGATGCTGCTTCCAAACTCCGTCCGAGAGGAAGAATTAACACAAATCAAATCAGCCTTTGAAGGCAACATTACCATTATGGAAACAAAAAAGACAGCTTATGGTAACCTAGTCTTAGCCAGCGACAAGGGAGCAGTGGTTGATCCACGCTTTAAAGCGTCTGAAATAAAACAAATCTCCGAAACCCTAGGCGTAGAGGCACTGCCAACAGAAATCGCAGGGTTACCCTATGTCGGCTCATTAGCCACTGCAACAAACAAAGGCTTACTAGCTCACCCATTACTAAAGGACGAAGAGAAGAAAACATTAGAAAACGTTTTCAAAGTTCCAGTCGATGTGGGCACAGTTAACTGTGGAATCCCATATGTTGGAACTGGCTTACTAGCTAATTCGCATGCTGCTGTGGCTGGCTCTATGACAACTGGACCCGAGATGTTTATTATTGGGAATGCGCTGGATGTTGTGCGGGAAGATGAAAAATGAAGGCTTTCAAAGTAACTGGCGAAATCGATAAGCCAAAATTGACTACTCCCTTTGTAAAGGAAGTGTTAGCTTACAAGAGTGAGCATGCAGTGGAGAAGGTTTACGCTGAAATAGGCAGCAAACACCGCGTGAAAAGATGCCACATTAGAATAGCCAATGTTGAAGAAATTTCTGCGGAAGAAATTGAGAATCCCCTTTTAAAGAAAATTGTGGCTGGAGAATAAGCACTTGGCAGAAAGAGGTAAAACAGAGGAAGAACTTCGTAGACTTAGCTTGGAAATGCGTTATCTAGAGCAAACTGCGGAAACCTTGCAACAACGCATCGGCATGGTGAACGCTGCTATTACAGACTTAGCTTATGCTAACATGACGTTGGATGGAATTGAAAAGGAAAAAGAAAACGGTGAACTTTTAGTTCCAATTGGCGGTAGTGCTTACGTGAAAGTTAAACTTGCCGACTCAAACAAGGTAATTGTTGGAATGGGTGCAGGAGTATCTGTTGAAAAGACCTTGCAGGAAGCAAAAACCATCCTTAAAGAACGGTTGGATGAACTGGAAAAAACCATGAACTCAGCTCAGCAACAGTTTACCCAAGTGGCTGAAAGAATAAACACGGGCAGAAACAGACTTGAAACCCTGCTTGCCACAGCAAGAGAAGGGAAACCTTGAAGCAATGTTTGAGAAGCTCAAGTCAGGTTTTAAAGGCTTAGTAAACAAAGTTACAATAACAGAGCTTAAAGCAGAAAATTTAAACCCTATTTTATCAGATTTCAAAATGAGCCTTGCAGAAAACGATGTGGCTTTTCCCGTAGCAGACAAAATCTGTGATGAACTTGAAAAGCGCTTAGTTGGCGTTCAGGTTAAGCGCTTGGAAGACAGAAAAAAAATCGTTGAGGAAAACCTCCGACAAGTTCTCTTGGAAGTTATGGTTACTAACAAAAGAATTGATTTGCTCAAGTTGGCAGATGAGAAACGCAAGAAGAAGGAGCCATTTGTTTTAATGTTTGTCGGCATTAACGGCACAGGAAAAACCACTACAATCGCTAAGGTTGCGCAGTTTTTCGGGGATAAAGGCTATTCAGTGGTGCTTGCTGGCGCTGACACTTACCGTGCGGGCTCGATTGAGCAGTTAGATGAGCATGGAAAGCGTTTAGGCATTCGTGTCATTAAGAGCAATTATGGTGGTGACCCTGCAGCGGTAGCTTTTGACGCTGTGAGTCATGCTAAGGCGCATGGAATTAATGTTGTTTTGATTGATACTGCTGGTAGAATGCAGACGAATCAGAACTTGATGAATGAGCTTGTTAAAGTGAAGCGTGTTGTTGGTCCTGACTTGACTGTTTTAACCGTTGATTCGTTGATTGGCAATGATGCGGTTATGCAAGCGGAAGAATTCAATAAGGCTGTTGGCATTGATGCTACGATTTTGACGAAGGTGGATGCTGACGTGAAGGGTGGTTCCTCGTTAAGCGTAACGTACGTGACTCAGAAGCCGATTTTGTTCATTGGCGTTGGGCAAACTTACAAGGATTTGGAACTGTTCAACCCTGAAAAATTCGTCAACATGATACTAAGATAAACTATGACTCTTCTACGTCCACTAGTTCAAAGCGTATTTTGCTTGGGTAAATCCAATATGCTTTGATGAAGTCTTCGATGCTTTGGTCCACGTCCAAGGCTTCGAAGAAATTGATGAAGTCCTTATCTACGTCTTTTAGGTTTTTTGATGTGTAAACTTTCAAGTTAGCCAAATATTCTTTCTCAGCATTTAGCTCTTGCATTGAAATCGTGTCTGGCACTTCAACCGCAAATGTCAAGTTGCTTAAAACGTCTAAAACAGCAACCTTGCGCACGCTATCATTTTTAGTTTTAACAACAACCAACCGTTTATCAAGAATCCTAAAATTCCAATCGCTTGCCACATCTAAAGAAGCCGACATAAAACTTTCACAATAAAACTAAATGTTTCCAGCTTTAAAAACTTGGAGGGTATAGGCGCAATTTAGACGTAAATACATTCCCTGGTCAACCTTAGGGGTCCTCTTTTTGCTGCTTAAACGACCAAGCAAATAGCCTACCCCCTTTTTCTACTGCTGAGAACTCGCTTACGCTTCTGCCTTATCTTTTTTCCATTTTGAAGGGTCACGTAAGTTCTGTATTGGCGAATCATCCGTGTAACCCAAGGATGCTTGAGCTTTTTGTTTGTATTTCTTCTCTGATTCCTTTGCGTGGCTTTCTTTGGTGCTGAGCTCTACGCTTCCTTCTAGTTTCCTTATTGTTTTGCCTAGTCTGCGTTGACCTCTTGTGACCATACGTTTTGCTCCTTTCGCAATAACTGCTAATTAAGCGTCAGAGTTAAAAACCCTTCCAGCTACTAGAGATAGGTGACGTTTTTTATGAAAACAGAAGTTACAACCATAAAGCAGAAAGTGGTTATTCCAGCCTCTCCAAAAGAAGTTTACGAGGCTTACGTTGACGCGAAAAAACACGGCAAATTCACGGGCAGCAAAGCCACAGGCAAAGCAGTGGTCGGCGGCAAATTCACAGCTTGGGACGGGTACATTTTTGGCAAAAACTTGGAGCTTGAAGAGGGCAAACGTGTAGTTCAAGAATGGACGACGACGGATTGGCTAAAAGGTTATCCTCCTTCAAAACTAGAGTTGACTTTCAGAGAAGTTCCCGGAGGAACAGAAATTTTGATGGTACACTCGAATGTGCCCAAAGAGCAAGCGGACGAGATTGCTGAGGGCTGGACAGAATTTTACTGGAACCCGATGAAAGAGTATTTTAGCAATCAATCAAAGGCTTAGAACACCTACCCAACCAGTACCTAGTTTTTTGACCTAGTTTCGCTAGCTAAAAACTAGCCTACCCTACCCCTGCTATGCGCTGAAAACTTAACTACGTACTGCACAAGACAAAGGATACCCTCTTTTTGACCCTTAAACTACCAAGCAAATAGCCGCCTCTGCCCCCCCTTTCCAATTAAAAACTTCGCTTACAGGATGATTCAACCTGAACTTCGCCTTCAGAAGTTGTGGATTCGTTCAAAAGCTGGGGATGTATGCTGAAAAGCTGAGAACGAAAACATGTTTTGAATTTAGGAAATTCACGGATTAGGCAGGCATGCATTTTTTGTTCTGTGCTTCTTTGGCTTTTGCTTTTAAATGCGCCGCTGTTTACGCAAAGCTGATATAGAGTTTTTTAGAGAAAGAACAACAGAGCCTTCAAAGAGATGCTTCCATGACTAAAGCATTGTTCTTGGTCGACAGTTACCTCAAAGAATCCGACGCTACCGTAGTTTCTGTCAAAGATGGAAAGTACGTGATTCTGGATCAAACGATTTTCTATGCCAAAGGCGGGGGTCAACCACATGACACGGGCAAGATAATCAAAGGCAACGAGGTCTATAACGTCATCTATGTTGGCAAGTTCTCAGGCGAAATCTCTCATGAAGTTGACCATGTTGGTCTTCAACCAGGCGACAAGGTTCGCTTAGTTCTAAACTGGGAAAGAAGGTACAAACTTATGCGCAGTCATACTGCCGCCCATGTCCTCGCAGCCCTTCTTAACAAAGGCACAGGCGCACTTATCACGGGCAACCAGCTTGAAGAAGACCATGTCCGCTTTGACTTCAGCATAGAAAAATTTGACAGAGCACTTCTGGAAGCGTACCTTGCGAAGGCGAACGAGTTATTCATCACCGATGTCCCTGTTAAGTGGTATGAGTTGCCCCGAGAAGAAGCGATGAAAATCCCTGGCATCGTTAAGATGGCTGAAGCGTTCCCGCCAGATCTTCCAGTCCTCAGAATCGTCGAAATAGTCGGTGTAGACAGGCAGGCGGACGGCGGTACTCACGTAAGAAACCTGAGAGAGATTGGAAAAGTCGAACTTGTTAAAACTGAGAACAAGGGCAAAAATAACAGACGCATTTACTTTAAGCTAAACTGAAAGAAGAAAACGAAGAAATTCTTCTGCCAATTTTTGCAGCTATACTATCCAGAAAGGACGCAAGTGAACAGAAAACAATTATCTCGAGAAATCCATGATTCATCTTAAGAGCTGGAGATTGGAATTGAACCCTCACCAAAGTGGAGATGTCACCCGCAAACCCACTTTTTTCTTTTCGTTCTTTAACATTTGCTTTCAATTGCAATCGCCTAATGTTGCAAGTTTTCGAATAAGCACGTGCGAACGGTCGAGAATTCTATTGTTTATCATTTCCCAAAGGTCAATTTCTTGGATGGGTTTGAAGCTGGAGCAGAAACGTTCCTTAGCGATCTCATAGATAGCTTGGTTAATCGGCATCGGAACCCCTACCCTGCGGGCTAACTCAAGCATATGCCCGTTCAATGATTCCAATTCTGTGTTCGTCTTTCCACTGAACACGTCTTGTGTCATGCTGGTTGGTCCGACCCTGTTGACGATAAAGTCGTAAAGGGGATTTGCAGGTGATTCTGGGATATTAACAGCTATTCGGATATCGTTCCAAGAGGGCATATTACCAAGATCATGTTCCTCAAAACCTGTCGCTTGCAGCACCTGAATTCCTTCCCATAGCAATCTAGTTGTCATGTGCACAAGAATCTTTTCAGACTCAATGGACCGTTTTCGAAACCCCACTAGTGCCATTAATGCGTTTATGAGATTAATTGCTAATTTGCAGTGAACTGCATCCTGTAAACGATTGGTGATAAAGCATTCTAATCCAGGATATAAGACGTTTTTAACGCTTTGAAGTTCGGGTTGCAGGCCATTGTTTGGGGTTCCAATAATTAGGTATCCTCGTTTCACATATGTGGCTTTCCCGGCACCTTCTCGCCATGCGTTGTAGCAGACGACGCCGTATGTTACTTTGGAAAAATACTTGGGCAGTATCTGCTGGTTGTCTACGCCGTTCTGAAGGGTCGCAACGATTGGCTGATAATTTCCGAGTTGGTGCCTGAGCGTCTGAGCTGTTCGGTCGAGATCATAGTTTTTCACGGCAATGATTATAATATCTGGAGGCGGAATCTCGTCTAATGATTCAATTACTTTCACTGGCATTGGAACAGTTGTGTCTTCTTTACCTATTTGATAAAGCCGTAACCCGTGTTTTCTAATCGCAACAACGCTTTCGCCTCGTGCTAGAAGATGCAAGTTTTCATTGGAAGGAAAAATCCAGCCTGCTACGCTTAAACCGATTGCGCCTGCTCCGACGATTAGAACATTGGGTTTTTCTTTCAAGGGATCACACTCGTCGATCGTTCTTACCGTTCTTAACAACACCTTGTCCAAAGTGAGCGAGATAATTATAATTTGCTAAGAGCAAATCGATAAATTAATGCTGCAAATGGGAAAGTGCGCGCAACTCATGTTTAGCCAAAACGCTGGTTGCAAATCCTGAAATTTTAGTGCTGGACGAGGCAACGTCCTTGCCACAATGGAATACCGCAAAACCAAAGACATCCTGCGCGTCATGCGTCTGCTCGGACACAAAAACATCAAAAACACTCTAATCTACACGCAGCTGGTAACATTCGAGGATGACGACTTCATCTGTAAAGCAGCTTCAAACGCCAAGGAAGCAACAGATCTCATTGAGTCAGGCTACGAATACGTTTGTGAAATGGATAAGCTGAAACTCTTTAGAAAACGCAAATAGTATATGGGTTTATCCAAAGTATATGGGTTTATGCCAAAAAGCTGGGGATGGGAATTGAACCCATATATAACAGCTCTGCAGGCTGTCGCCTGAACCATTCGGCCACCCCAGCATTGTGACTCTAGGGTTTAGACCGACATAAAAATATTGTTGGTTAATTCCTTTTTCTGAATGGACCGCGGTTGTGTTTGGTTGATTTGTAAATTAAGTTTGAGCGGCAGTTTTTATTAATCAAATAATGGTTTATGGGCTGTTCTTTTAAACAGACGTTCAATATTATTCAAGCAAACCTTTTATACGTTTAGATTATTATAAAATAAATGGTTGTTTAATCAAAATTGAAGAATAGTGAGTAAGTAAGGTGATAGCAAAACGCAAATAGAAAGTTGCAGAGACTGCTTGAACCTCGAGGACCGAAGAAGCATCGATAAAGTTGCCTTATGCGCTATGCATCATGGGCCTTCGGTTTGCTGCCAAGAGTTCAAGCCAAAACCAGAGATTTCAGACCCTGATGCTCCATACGAGCGGTTTTGCGTAAACTGCGTCAACTTTGAGAACGTCGAAGGTGTTCCAGTGTGCGCTAGAGATCATAGACCAGGGATTGCCTGCGGCGCCTTCAACAAGAGCAATAAGAACTAACCGCATGAGTAAAATTACTTTTTGAATGCTAATCCTGAAAAGAAAGCTATCATTTTCTCCTGATTCTTAATCGTCACGTGGTACAAGCCCATTGTTTTCCCATCAGAAACCCTGACTGCCTCAGCCGTCAAAGTGTCTCCTTCAACAGAAGGTTTTAGGAAGTTTATGTTTACTTGAACTGCAACGGCAACGTTATCTCCATAGTTGCATGCTTGCGCAAAAGCGTAATCAGCCAGCGAAAAAATGGCGCCTCCATGAGTGAAGCCTAAAGCGTTCGTATGGTTCTTCTCAACCTTCATTGACACTTTTGCGTAGCCGTCCCTGGCTTCAACCAGCTTGATTCCTAACTCTTCAGCAAAGTAATCTGTTCCTTTCATGCTTTCTTCCTCTCTGGTTTTTCTTCGGTCATTATATACTTGTAAAACTTGTGGAACAAGGGCGTTAAGCCTTTGGGGAAGAAAATCACGATTACCAGCAGGATTACCCCTATAAATAGGTAAGTCAGAGGTGGTCCAACATAGCCAGCATTAGGGAAGAATGGCCCAAGCGTATTGTTGAGGCTTTGTGTCACGCTTTGAGTTGACAGAATTTGCCCGACTGAGGTAAAGAAAATCGAGCCCACTACAGGCCCGGCTACCGTGCCTAGGCCACCGATAACAGTCATTATAAGCGGCGTAAACGAGTTAGTCGGCGAAAAAATGGAGTTATCAACAAACCCATAGAAATAAACATACAATCCACCAGCTAGGCCAGCGAAGAACGTGCTGATAACAAAGGCGATGAGCTTATACTTCGCCGTGTTAATCCCAATCATCCTTGCCTCAGCTTCGTTGCCGTGAATAGCTCTGAAAGCCAAGCCCATTCGCGATTTCATTAATAGATACATCACTGAAATTGATGCGACAGCGAAAAGAATCACCAAAAGGTAAAATGGATACCCGCTTGGCACAAAGGTTGCAGGCGGAAAGCCATTTATCCCATTTGTGATGGAATCAAACTGGCTTGAGAGCGTTTCAGCAATGACTGAGAAACCAAAAGTAACTATTGCCAGATACCACGCCTTCAACCGTACGCACGCCAATCCAATCAGTAAGCCAATTCCTGCTGAAAGCAAGCCGCCTACAAGAATCACAAGAACCTGGATTAGCACCGATAAGAAGCCTATCGGCATCGTGTAAACCCCTGAAGCTGAAATTATGGTAGCTGATATTTTGGTGCCGATTATGGCTGAGGCAAAACCGCCGATTCCTAGAAACACAGCGTGGCCAAGGGACCCTTGCCCTGAATTAGCTAAAAAATTCCAACTTGCCGCATAAATCCCAAAAATGAATATGAGAGTAAAAACGAACATGAAGAAGCTATTCCGTATGAAAATTGGAATCAAGACCAAAATTGCAGTGGCAATTAGGAAAAGTTGGAAGCTCTTCGATTGCACGAGAGTGCTCAGTTTCTGTTTATTTAGCATGTCATTCTCCTTTTTCGCCGAATAGCCCGTTAGGTCTAACAATAAGGACAGCTATTAGCAGGGCAAATGCAACGGCGCTTGACCATATTCCCCCAAGGAACAGAGTTGCCATTTGCTCCGCGATGCCGTACAGTAAGCCACCAACGATGGCTCCCCGTATGCTTCCTAAACCGCCAAGAATGATAACTGCGAAAGCAATGATAGTTGGCAACTCCCCGCTTTGATAATTAAATGTGTAGATGACCCCATATAATCCTCCAGCCGTAGCAGCCAGGGCTGAGCCCAAAGTGAAGGTAATCAAGTAAATTCTGTCAACATTAATTCCCATGAGCATGGCTGCGTGATTAATCTGGCTCGTAGCTCGCATTGCTAGTCCAATTTTTGTTCGGTACATTAAAACACCGAAAGCAATGAGGATAGCTACTACGGCAACGACGACAACGAGGAGGTCATAACTAATCGAAATGCTTTGCATATCCAAACTTAAACCGTTTAAAGGACTAACAATCCGTTGGGACCCGTTTCCCCAAAGAAGCACTGCGACGTTTTCAAAGATGTAAATCAATCCGAGGCTGACAAAAATTTCGTTCAGCTTGTCTGTGCCAAGAACCTTGCGAAAAGTAAACCGTTGAACAACAACACCAAGGACTGCAACGATGCCTATTGAGATAAGAATTGCAATATATGCGTTTAATCCAATTGCAACCGAGATAGCCCAAGTTGCGAACGCGCCAATCATGAGAAACTGGCCGTGCGCGAAATTCACAAGTTTCATAACGCCAAAAATGACGTTTAATCCAGTTGCCAGCAACATGTATACGCATCCAATTGCCACCCCCCAGATTAGAGAAAAGATGATAGTCGATGCGGTAATGAACATGTCGAATTTTTCCTCATTTTTTATGATTAGTTGGCAATTGGCTCAACTATTTCTCACTTAAGTATTTAAAACATATCAGTATTAGATTCTTACAAAAAAAGAGAAAATATTAAATGAATTTTTACTTTCCAGCAATGTATCCTGTTGGCAGAGTGAATGACGTTTGATTAAAGTTGCTTATGCCCGCAGCGCTTGTTGGCCAGATTATTTGGGACTGTAGCTTGTTAGTCGCCGAGTTCCGGTTGAGTTGCTCCATGAAGGTTATCGGCTGTATCTCATGATAGTTAACGCCTGTGCTGAACTGTATTTTGCCAGTTTGCGTTAGTATAAGGCTATCTTTCATATTCGTGTTCTCTATAGCCTGGCGCACGGCTGCTTTGTCAAGTGTTCCTGCACTTTCGATTGCTGCTTTAGCGATGTAGAACGCGTCATAGGTGTCAGCACCCATCATTCCAGGCATTACGCTGTAAGTCTGATTAAATTTCGTTGCGTATGTTCCAACTGCTGTACTGTATGAAGGATTCATGAAGGGGTCCATCTTTGATTCCATCAGTTGGCCGTTGCCCATACCATTACCCATGCCTTCTAGTAGACTATAGAACTGTGGGTCTTGATTGTTCTCGACTGCTACGTAAACAGTTTTTAGTCCAACGGTACTCCATCCCTGCTGAATTACTAACGGCGTTAAGTTTGGGTTTTCAGCGACAAATACTGCGTCTGGGTTCGATTGTTGAACAACTTTGAGGTCGGTTGTAAAATCAGTTTCACCTGCAGTATAACCTCTGTCGGAGACAACAGTAATCGGTAAGCTTTCGTTCTTTATCCAGTACTTGGTTGCTTGGTCAACGCCTTGCCCAAAGGCGTCATTTCGGTAGAGTATGGCGAGGCTGAAGTTTCGGTTGGCTGCTACCATTGGCTTCATTACTTGAGCAAAGAAATCAACTACTGTCTTAGTGTAATCGTAGGTTGTGGTACAATAGTGGAAAACGTAACTCATTCCTTCCGTATCATTAGTACTGTATGTGCCTGTCGGTCCGAAACCGCCATAGTCACCTTGTGGTCCTCTTCTTGTGACAAGATCGTTTGATGCACCTGTTATTATGAATGGAATACGATCTTGTGTAGCCACTACTTCGTCAGCAAGAGTGCCTGCGCTTCCGTATCCACCAATGAATAGGTCAACTGGGTTTGTATTCTCTAATTGGGTTACGGCTGTCTTAGCATCGGCTGGAGCATCACCCTTTGTATCAGCGGTTACTAAAGTAATGTTCACATGAGCGTGCCAACTAGACACGTAAACGCCGCCAGCATTGTTAATTTCGTTCACAGCCATCTGAGCTGCGCGTTGCATGTCTACTCCGACAGGTGATCCTGATACTGGTGCAACTAAGCCTATCTGAATGTTTCTCGCTTCTGCTGAAGGTGCTTGTGGTGCTAATTCTATTGCTGCAACTGCTGCAATGATTATTATTACTACTACAATTATAGCAAGCAATTTCTTTTGCAAATTATTTTCCTCTCTCTTTTTTGTTTGCTATATTTCGAAGCGTACAGCTAATAAAATTAACTGATTAACACGCTTTCTCTGCCTAGGTTGAACGCTTTGAGGTTCAAACTGACGTACTTTTCTTTAAGCCTACCAGCTATCGCCTGCTCAAAAGACTCCCTCTTCACCGGAACCTTAGGCAAAGCAGAGAGTGCTCCAAGCAGAATGGTATTCACAACCAACAGGTTGCCTAGCTTTTCAGCGATGCCTATCCCGTCAACTTCATGAACCGTAGCTCTAGACCTCAACAGTTGCATCAATTCTTCTATTTTCTTAGGTTTGGTACCTGAAACCATGCAGTTTGGCTGAATGTACTTCATGTTAACGATTACGGTGCCGTTCTTCTTTAGCATTGGAAGAGCTCTTGCAGTTTCAAGAATTTCAAAACCAACTAGCACGTCGGCTTTTCCAGTTTCAATCAGGGGAGATTCAACTTTATCGCCGATTCTTGCGTATGCCACTATTGACCCTCCACGCTGCGCCATACCATGAACCTCTGCCTTCGCCACATCAAAGCCGTCCAGCATGGCGGCTTCACAGTAAATATCACTTAAAACTACCACTCCTTGCCCGCCAACGCCGCTGAAAACGATGTCCAGTTTCATTTTTCTTTTCTCCTTATGGCTTCAAAGGGACAGACAGTTTCGCAGACGCCGCATCCATAGCAGAGAGTGGCATCTATCTCGGCGCGTTCGCTTGATAAGTAGATGGCGGGGCAACCGAAGGCTTTCACGCATACTCCGCAAGCGTTGCATTTTTCCAAAACTTCTCTAGGGTCACCTTTCTCAATTAAAAGCGGGCATGGTCTCTGGGATATAATGACTGATGGACCGTTGTAATCAAGAGTTTTTCTTATTGCTTGGGTTGTGGCTTTAATGTCATAGGGGTCAACAACGTCTACTTTTTCTATTCCAAGACCCTTTGCAACATCTTGAATTCTTATTATTTTAGCATCAGTGCCCATAGCGGTTTTTCCTGACCCTGGTGTTGGCTGATGTCCTGTCATTGCAACTATGCTATTATCCATGATAACTACGCATACGTTAGCCTTGTTGTACGCAATGTTCAGCAGCCCAGGCATTCCCGCATGGAAAAAGGTGGAGTCGCCAATGACTGCGAATACTTTGTCCTTTACGCCAGCATGAACCATGCCTGCAGCCTGCGAAATTCCAGCTCCCATGCACAGGCATGTTTGAACCGTGTTTACAGGCGGCAAAACACCCAGCGTATAGCAGCCGATGTCGCCTGTGACGATTTTGTCGTTTGATTTTCCAGTCAAACTCAAAGCGCTTTCTGGACATAGCGGGATGCATTTAGGGTCGCCTTGGCACATGTCACAGACAACTGCTTTGTTCTTGTTCGGATGCAATGTTATGGCGCCGTATTCGCATGCTTCGATGCACCAGTCACAGCCTTTGCATTTCTCCTCGTCAACAGTTATTACTCCTGTCTCTTGTGATTGCGTTAACGCATCTTCCGGGCAGGCAGCGACACACGGCGCATCTTTGCAGGCTTTGCAGGTCACTGCTGTGTTAAAAGTTAGCCCAATCCTCACCGAACGTATCCGCGACTTAAGCGGGTTGAAGACTTTTTCTTTCTCAAAAGAGCAAGCGTACTCGCAAATGTCGCAGCCAACGCATTTCTCGTTGTCACAATTAACGTACTGGTTAACCATGTTTAAAGCGTAATAAAACGCTCTGTGAGGGCATCCTGGGCAAAGAGCTGGCGGTCGAGGCTGCAAATCCAGAGGCTCCTGCGGTTCTGCTTTAGCGGTCAATCCTAAACTTGCAAAGGCTTGGCGCACGTTATCGGGCGTGAATTCGCCTATCTCTTCTAAGCCTAACTGGCTTTTTCCGCATACTTGGAAATTTAACCGCTGAATGTTTTCCTCAATGTATGGTCTTAACTCTTCAATCACTATTAGCTTCTTAGCTTTTGAAGCGAATTTTTTAACTACTTCCTCTGGGAAAGGGTAAACAAAACCTAATTTTAACCACGAAAACTTTTTTGTATCCAGAACTGAACGTGCGTAATAGTAGCCTACTCCGCTTCCAATTATGCCTATTTCGCTTCCATTGTCCTCAACCACATTAAACTTTGAATCATTAGCAAGCTTTTTTGCTTCCGTCAACCTGCCCTCTAAAACCCTATGCTGCCTAATAGCGTTAGAAGGCACCATCACCCATCTTGAGCTGTTCTTGTCAAACTCAGGTTTCCGCTTGATTTTCTGAAACTCGCCCAGTTTCACTCTTGCCTTTCCATGCGCCACTCTGGTTGTTAGCCGCAAAATCACTGGCAAATGCAATTTTTCGCTTAATTCAAAAGCTTCCCTCGCCATATCCAAAGCTTCCTGCGGACTGCCAGCATCCAACAATGGCAACTTCGAGTGGACAGCAAAGTACCTGTTGTCTTGCTCGTTTTGGCTACTATGCAATGCTGGGTCATCACAGACGGCAATAACCATTCCGCCTTCAATGCCCGTGTATGCCAATGTCATGGCTGCGTCTGCGGCGACGTTTAAGCCAACATGCTTCATCGAAACAATGGCTCTGACGCCTGCCATTGAAGCGCCTGCAGCAACTTCTGTGGCTACAATCTCGTTTGTGCTCCATTCTGCATAAATGTCAAATTCCTTTGAAACTTCGGCTAAGGCTTCCAAAATTTCAGTAGCTGGCGTTCCAGGGTACGAGGCTGCAACTTTAACTCCTGCTTCGACTGCACCTCTAGCCACTGCTTCATCGCCGTTAAGCAAGGCAAAACTGCCCGGCTTATTTACTGCAATCTTGGAAGTCATATGCTAAGTCCTTTACATTTTGCCCTTGCGCAAATCCAGAACTCTTTTTGCTTTTCCCTCAGTTCTCGGAAGCTCGCCTGGCTTAACGATTTCAACGTCAGCTGTTAACCCAGTAACAATGTGAATTCTCTGCTGAATGCTATTCTTTAACGCATTCTTGTCCAACTGCGGGTTGTTAGCGGCTTGCTCAGACAATTCAACCTTAACCAAAAACGTGTCCAAGGCTCCAGGTCTGTCAAGAACTATTAAGTACTGTGTCGCTAATTCGGAGAAGCACATCACTGCATACTCAATTTGTGAGGGAAAAACGTTTACTCCACGTACAATCAACATGTCATCAGACCTTCCATGCACACGCATCATTCTGGCGTGTGTGCGTCCGCATTTGCATTTTTCTGTTTCAATTTTGGAGATGTCTCTTGTTCTGTATCTTAGCATGGGTAAGCCTGTTTTAGTAAGGGTTGTGAAGACTAATTCGCCTTCTTCTCCGGCAGGCAGAGCCTCTCCTGTGTCAGGGTCAATTGTTTCCACAATAAAGTGGTCTTCCCAAATATGCATTCCCTTATGCTCAGAGCATTCGATGGAAACGCCTGGACCGCACAGTTCGGTTAACCCGTAAACATCAAAAGCCTCAATTCCCAACTCTTTCTCGATTCTTTCTCTAATCTTGTCTGACCATGGTTCTGCCCCGAACATTCCGCTTTTAAGTTTGAGGTCTTTTCTTGGGTCAACGCCTTCCTGAGCCATGGTTTCAGCAAGGTAAACTGCGAAGCTTGGCGTGCAGGCTAAGATTGTGGCGCCCAAGTCCTTCATGAGCTTTATTTGGCGCTGTGTCATTCCGCCGCTCGCAGGAATGATTGTGGCTCCGACTTTTTGAGCACCATAGTGAAAACCTAATCCGCCAGTGAATAAACCATAGCCATAAGCGATGTGTATGACATCTTGCTGTCTTCCGCCTGTGGTGTAGATGGATCTTGCCATTACTTCTTGCCAAATATCCATGTCGTTTTTGGTGTAGGCGCTGATTATTGGGTTTCCAGTTGTGCCGCTTGAAGCATGAATCTCTACTATTTCGTCAGATTTAGCGGTAACCATGCCGAACGGGTAGTTGTCTCGTAAATCGTTCTTTACTGTGAAAGGAATTTTCTGGAGGTCTTCTAGTGAGCGTATTTTTTCAGGTTTCAATCCCGCGCTATCAAATTTTTTCTTGTAAAAAATGCTGTTTTCATAACAGTTTTTTACCTGCTCTTTTAGTTTTTTAAGTTGATACTTTTTTAGTTCTTCAGTGGGCATGGTTTCGATTTTTTCGTTCCAGTATTTGCCGTCTACCATTTTTTGTTCCTTCTCTCTTAAAGGCCTAGATACACTTCTTTTATGTGACTGTTAGATAAAAGTTCCCTACTCCTTCCTTCTAAAACGATTCTTCCTTCCTCGAGAACATAGCCCCTGTCAGCCACATTTAATGAATCGTGAATGTTCTGTTCAACCAGCAAGACGGTTACGCCTTCTTCGTTGATTGTGCGTATAGTGTCTAACACTTTTTCCACGATGATTGGTGCCAGTCCCAATGAAGGCTCGTCTAGAATTAACAGTTGAGGATTAGACATTAAACTTCGGCAAATAACAAGCATTTGCTGTTCGCCGCCGCTGAGCGTTTGAGCTAACGCTTTTTCCTTCTTTTTTAGGACAGGAAAAATCTGGTAAACCTTCTCCTTAGTTTCCTTAATCTTGGCTTTGTCTTTTATTGTGTAGGCGCCCAAAAGCAGGTTTTCCTCGATGGTCATGCGGGGGAAGATTTCTCTGCCTTCAGGAATCATTGTAATTCCTTTCTTGACTATCTCGTATGGGGGCAGTTTCTCAATGTTTTCGCCTTTAAACTTGATTGTTCCGTTTTTTGGATGCAAGAAACCCATGATTGTTTTTACAAGGGTTGTTTTTCCAGCTCCGTTAGGTCCGATGATGCTGACTATTTCTTTCTCTTCCACTTTGAAGGTTACGTCGCGGAGTATTTGCACCATGCCATACGACGCGGATAAGTTTTGGGTTTCTAACACGTTTTACTCCTCACAAAGCGTAAACCTTTTGCCCAAGTAAACTTTCACTACATTTTCATCATTAACTACTTGTTTTGGTGTTCCTTCGCAGATTTTCTCGCCATGGTGCAAGACAATCACATGATCGCATAAACCCATTATTACTCTCATTACATGTTCAACTATGAGCACGGTTACCCCTTGCTTGTTAATGAGTTTGATTAGTTCGATGGCTTCGTCACATTCTGCTGGAGTTAAACCCGTGAGTAATTCATCTAAAAGAAGCAGTTTAGGACTTGTTGCTAAAGCTTTGGCAAGTTGGACACGCCGTAACTCAACAACGTTTAGGTTTTTTGCTGGTACATCAAATTTTTCTTTGCTTAAATCCACGAAATCCAATAGTTCTTTTGCTTTAGGCAATGCTTCTATTTTGCCTGTGGATTTTTTCTCGTTAAAGAGTACGCTGGTTAACACATTTTCCACGGCGGTCATTTCTGGGAAGGATTGAACGGTTTGAGATGTCTTAGTTATGCCTTTAGCGCAAATTTTGTAAGGAGGAAGTTTCGTGATGTCTTCGTCTAAAAAAAATATTTTTCCAGAATCTGGCTTGTACACGCCACTGATAAGGTTCAAAAGTGTAGATTTACCCGACCCGTTGGGTCCAACAAGCCCAGCTATCTCATTGCTGTTTACTGTGAAATCTACTTTTTTTAATGCTTGAAGTCCGCCAAACTGCTTTGAGACTTCTGTGCACTTTAGCAAATTAGCCGTTCTCCGATTAGCAAGGAATTATTCAAAGTGCAAATATAAAGTTTGGTAAAAATACTGTTTCATTCATAAGTTTTCAACAGGAGGATTCTTGACTAATGTTTAGTCCAACCAACCAATTTAATTTTATTTAGCGTGTCCCAATCGAAAACTTAAATAAAAATAGGAAAAAGTGTTTAAAAAACAAGTGAAATTTTAGCGAATACTCTTATTCGCCCCAATCTTCGCCTTCAATAGTTAACTCTTGAAGATCTACGCATCCACCTCCACCAGTTATTTTTTTAACTTCAAGTTCAAGTCCACAACTAGGACAACTCAGTACTTCTCCTTTTTCTATGTCGCATGGAACATTTAATTCTGAATCACAGTCTGGACATTTAGCTTTGTTATCCTTATTTTGAAAATTTGAATTTACGGGATTAATCATTATTTTTTTCACTTTTTTAGGGATAACTCTTTCTAAGGATAAGGATATCTATTAAATATTGCGACTTTTATGTCACAAATTGTAGCATTTGTGTTCCATTTGGTACAATCAGTGCTTAAACTCAGGCAGAAAAACTTAAACCAATTTCCGGAAACACTCTGAAAAACCATCAATTTCTCCTTCAAAATACTTTGGTTAAAGTTAAATATCGTTTGAAACAATTGAGGTATGGGTGTCGTGTTTGCCTATAACTCAAGTAAGCGTCTTTCTTGATAATCATCCGGGTTCCCTTTTTGATGTTATGTCGCGGCTCGATCAAAACAAAATGAAAGTTTTCGCGTTATCAATTGCTGAGGCAGGAGAGTTTGGTTTAGTGCGGTTGATAACTGAAGAGCCTGAGAAAGCTGCTAAGTTCTTGGAAGATGCCGACTTTAATCTTGCTAAGTCCAAGAAGAACACGGAAGTAACTGCGATCTTCATAACTGCGCAGGAAACGCTGTCAAAGATAACCAAGATTTTAGGCGACGGAGGCATAAACATAGAATACGCTTATTCATCAGCTGTTCACGCTGACGGCAAAGTTGCGTTGATACTGCGCCCTAGCAGCATCGAGAAGGCAGAGCAAATGTTAACCGCTAATGGCGTTGCTATTCTTTCGCTTGATGAAATCAAAAAGTATTTCCAGTAACCTTAGTTTTAAGCGCTGTTTACCCAGCTATGTAATCTTTAAACGTTAGTTTTTGCTTTTTAAAATACTGAAGCTCATCCGAAAATAAAGATTATGGAACAATAAACTTTAATTTATGCTGTTGCACGACCCATAACGCAGAGGTTAAATTGAGAAATGGTTACATTAAACCTTGACAAGATTTTCAACCCTCAAAATGTAGCTATCATTGGGGCCAGCGACGTTGAAGGTTCAGTAGGCTACGCGATAGTTAAAAATTTTACCCAGTTAGGCTACGCTGGTAAAGTTTACTTTGTGAATATTCGAAAGCCCGAGATTTTAGGGGTTAAAACTTACAAAACAGTCGATCAGATTCCTGAGGCTGTTGATTTAGCTATGATTGCTACGCCTGCCAAAACCGTTCCTGACGTTATGGAGGAATGTGGAAGGGCACATGTGAAAGGCGTAATTATTGTTTCTGCCGGCTTCAAGGAGACAGGTCCTGAAGGTAAGGCTTTGGAAGAGAAAATTCTTGAAGCCGCCAAAAAATATGGCATTCGAGTTATTGGTCCAAACTGCATTGGCATAATCCGTCCCAGAATAAATCTCAATGCCACCTTCTTGGATAAGGTGCCTAAACCAGGCAACATTGCTTTTCTGTCTCAAAGTGGCGCTTTAGGCTCAGCCATTTTGGACTGGGCAATTCACGAAAACATCGGCTTCAGCAACTTTGTTTCAGTTGGGTCAATGATTGACGTGGACTTTGGCGATTTAATTGATTATTTTGGTTCTGACCCAAAAACTAAGAGTATACTAATGTATATAGAAGGAATAACAGAAGCCCGCAAGTTCATGAGTGCAGCAAGACACTTTGCAAGAACCAAACCCATAATTGTTGTGAAATCAGGCAAATTTGCTGAGAGCGCAAAGGCCGTTGCTTCTCACACTGGTTCACTTTCAGGAGAAGATGACATTTACGACGCAGCTTTTAAACGAGCAGGCATAGTTCGGGTTGAAGAAATAGCTGATTTGTTTAATGCGGCTGAGGTTTTAGGAACCCAACCGTTGCCGAAAGGGCCAAGACTTGCCGTAATAACTAACGCTGGCGGGCCTGGAGTAATGGCTACTGACGCTTTGATTGCTCACGGCGGCAAATTGGCTAAACTGAGTGAGAAAACAATGAATACGCTTAACAGTGTTTTGCCTCCTTTCTGGAGCAAAGGCAACCCGATTGACGTTCTTGGGGATGCTAGCGCTGACGGATATAAAGCCGCGGTTGAAGCTTGCCTTAACGATGATACTATCGATGGAATACTAATTATTTTTACTCAGCAAGCAGGTTCAGAACCAGTGGAAATAGCAAAAGGCATAGTTGAACTTATTCGTAGCAAAGCCTACCA
Source organism: Candidatus Bathyarchaeota archaeon (assembly GCA_963715865.1). Lineage (GTDB taxonomy): Archaea > Thermoproteota > Bathyarchaeia > Bathyarchaeales > Bathycorpusculaceae > Bathycorpusculum. The sequence goes on along the minus strand of OY970280.1, from coordinate 464,298 downwards.
AAACAAAACAATTCTCACCTCTTTCATGGGTTTTGATGCGGTGCAAGAGGCAAACAATATTTTTAACGCCAACAACATTCCAACTTACTCTATGCCTGAGCAAGCAACCAAAACCTACATGTACATGTACACTTACCAGCGCAATCTCGGGCTTCTTTATGAAACTCCTGAAGAGTTACCGGTTGATGCTTCACCACCTAAACGTCCCATTATGGCTATACTGAGAAACGCATGGTTTGAAAACCGTGAAGTATTAACTGAAGATGAAGCAAAAAAAGTGCTCAAATACTACAATTTTCCAGTTGTAAAAACTGGCGTTGCCAACAATGTTGATGAAGCAGTTACGCTTGCGCAGGAAATGGGCTACCCTGTAGTTTTAAAGATTCTTTCACCTCAAATTGTCCACAAAAGTGATGCGGACGGAGTTATCTTAAACATAAATTCGGCAGGTGAGGTACGTGAAGCCTTTGACATTTTAATTCAAAGAGCAACTGCCTACAACCCGAATGCCCAAATAATCGGCGTTGCAGTCCAACCTATGATTGAGAAAAAAGGTTATGAAATAATAATCGGCGGAAAAACCGATCCTGTCTTTGGACCAGTGATCCTGTTCGGAATGGGCGGTGTAGGTGTGGAACTCTTCAAGGACTATTCCATCGGGCTTCCACCGTTAAATACGACGCTCATTCGCCGCATGATGGAGGAAACAAAGGTTTACCAGCTTTTGAAAGGATATCGTAACACGCCGCCCGTTGATCTTAAACGGCTTGATGAAACTATGCTGCTCTTTTCTCAGTTACTTATTGATTTTCCGCAGATAAAAGAGATCGACATCAATCCGCTATTGATAAATGAGAAAGAAGCTTGCATCATTGATGCACGAATAGTAATTGACAAAGATAAAGTTTGCAAGAAATTTGAACCTCACGAGCATATGGTGATTAGTCCTTACCCCAAAAAATACGAGATGCTGTGGTCTCTTAAAAACGGCCAAGAAGTGTTGCTGCGACCCATAAAACCTGAAGATGAACCCATGTGGCTGGAAATGTTCCAAAGCTTCTCCGAGGAATCTATCCGCTATCGGTTCTTCCAGATACTTAAAGATACACCACATGAAGTTCGAGTACGCTACTGCAACATTGACTACGACCGAGAAATAGCCATTGTTGCTGAAGTAGTGGAAAATGGACAACGGAAAATATTGGGAGTAAGCCGCCTTAGCATAGAACCAAACGGAAAAAGCGGTGAAATGGCTTTCATTATAACTGACTACTGGCAGGGTTTAGGCTTAGGCACTAAAATGGTGGATTACGTGCTTGACATTGCAAAGGAAATGGGCGTTGAAAGCGTCTATGCGATAATGTTGCTGGATAATTACAGAGCTTTAAGCCTGACAAAGAAAATGGGTTTCAACCTTGAATACTTAAGCGACGGCACAGTGAAAGGTATTTTAGACCTCAAAAATGAGGATGTGGATGTCCGATGTCTCCGACCACAGATTTCACAGAAAGTTGCAGTAGAAGAACAGCAGATGACACAAGTTTCGGAAGAAAACAAAAGTGAAGTTCAAGAGCAGCCAGAGGTTGCTTCTGCTTAACAGCAACCTTTTTTTGAGATCATAGTTAAACCTCTTTATTTTCCCAACAATAATTTCTTAAAAATAAAAAAAGAAAAAACTGCAGTTGTTTGAAAGTTTATACGAAGTGAACTTTTATGTAGTGCGTCGAGCAAGAAATGCATGGGTCATAGGCTCTGACGAGCATTTCCAAGTTTAGCTCAATTTCTTTCTCAGGTTTATCAAGAATCTTTGGCAGCAGTGCTTTCATGTCTAACTCGATGTTTCCGTGATTTTGGTTTGTGGGGATTATGCAGTTGGCTTTAGTGCAATATCCTTTGTCATTGTATGTGTAATCGTGGAAAAGTATGCCTCTTGGAACTTCAACAGCGCCTACTCCACCCCCAGCTTTAACTTTGATTTCTGGTTTATTGTAGTCTGGTTGGCTCTTCAAGCCTGCCGCTTCCAATTCATTAATCAGCTTAATTGAGTCTTCTAAGCTGTGAACAACTTCTATGAGTTGTGCAATGTTGTTCATGAATGGGTTATGGCAAACGGGTTTGAGGTCGAACATTTCCGCTGTTTTCTTAGCTAAAGGTGAGAGTTTATCGTAGTTAAGGTTGAATCTGGCAAGTGCTCCGACCATGTAGGATTCACGGGCGTGTTTTGCGCGTTTGGCGGTGGATATGGGTACAATGTACTCGTTTGCAAATGATAGGTACTCGCTTGTCGGCGCTGTGCCAGTGTCAGTTGAGCCAATTTTTCCATCGTACAGCGCGTACTCGTCAGGGCTGGTTAACGCGATGAATTCTGTTTCTCTAGTGAAATCAGGCAGTTTAGGAGATAAACTTTTGAATAATTCTGCAACGGCTTGAAGATCTGGAACGGACTCTTTCAATTTCTGTCTGAGCGATGTTAATTCTTTAATTGAAGGGATTTTTGAGAAGCCGCCCGGCATCAGCCTTTGAGGATGCGTGGTTCTGCCGCAGAGTAGATTTGACATTTCATTTGCTTTTCTATGCAAGCGTAGAACGGTTTTTACTTCTTTCGGGTTTGAAGATGCAAGTGGAATAACTGAGCCTACTCCTAAAAGGTCGGGCAAGACTAGGAATCCTAAATGTAAAATGTGGCTTTGCAGGTTTTCTGCGTGAAGCGCTAGTTTCCTAAGTTTTAGGTCTTGTTCGCTTATTTTTATGCCCATGGCTGCCTCGGTTGCCTTAAGCGAAGCAAGCGTGTGACCTATTGAGCAGATTCCGCAGATTCTAGAGGTTATGTGGTGTAACTCGCTGTATTGGCGGCCAACAACCATGGCTTCAAAGAATCTAGGTGCTTCTGGAATTGCCCATTCACATTTTTCGACTGTTCCATCTCGTACGTTCACATATATGTTGCCATGCCCTTCAACACGTGTAACATGGTGTACTTCAAGGTTTAAGTTGCGGTTTTTCATTTTCTCCTCTCCTGCCAACCAAAGTACAACCTAAACTTACTAATTGCATCATCCACTGTTAAGCCATATTTGATTAAAACTTCTTTTTGAGAATTCTCGTTAGGATTATCTACTAAACCTCGGCATCCCCAGCATATAGTTTCTTCGTTAATGCAGCAGGAGTTGCAACCTGCTCTTGTGACTGGTCCCACGCAGAATTGGCCTCTTTCAAAAGCGCACACGTTTTCGTTCTTTTTGCATTCGACGCAAACAGGGTAGGTGGGTATGTCAGGTTTCTTTCCAAGTAACAGTGATTTAACTACGTTGAGGAATTCTTCTTTGTCTATTGGGCATCCATGTACGTAGGCATCCACAGTTATTATGGCGTCTATCGGTCTTGCGGTGTAGGCGTCGAAGAGTTTTGCGCTGTCACCATAAACGATTTTTTTGACATCATCTAGTTCCCTGTAGTTTCTCAACGAGTTTATGCCGCCGATTGTTGCGCATGAGCCTATGGCAACCACTATCTTGGCGTTTTTTCTGATCTGTTTTAGCCTGTCTTCGTCTTGAAGCCGAGTGCATGACCCTTCGATGAATGCTATGTCGTAGTTGTCGCTGTGTTCTTTCATGACTTCTCTAAAGCTAACTACTTCAACTTGGTCAAGAAGGGCAAGTAAATCTTCTTCCAAATTAGCGATTTGCAATTGGTCACCTTCGCAACCAGCAAAATCAAAGAATGCTACTTTTGTCTTCATTTAAAGCGCCTCCGGGATTCCTTTAATTTTTGAATAATTAAACACTGGGCCATCTTTGCATACATAGACTTGGTTAATTTGGCAGTGGCCGCATTTTCCAACTCCACATTTCATTCTTCGCTCTAAAGAGATGATTATGTGGTCGTCTGGAACGTTTTTGCTTTTTAGGTCGGCGATAACGAACTTGTACATGATTGGTGGACCACAAACTACAGCGTAAGTTTTTTCTGGATCAAAGTTGACTTCAGGAATCAGAGTTGTGATTACGCCTATGTTGCCTGTCCAAGCTTCGTTTTCAGGGCACCAGTTAACTGTAGGCTTGAATTCTACATCGTCTCTCTTAGCGAGCGCAAGGAGTTCATCAGCGAAAAGTAGTTCTCTTGGTTCTTTACAACCATAAAGCAACGTGACTTGGCCGTAGTCTTTTCGGTTATCAAGAACATAATTGAACAATGACCGCAATGGCGCCAGCCCAAGACCGCCTGCTACAAAAAGCAAGTCCTTGTTTTTCAGGGATTCTGCGTCAAAGCCATTTCCGAATGGTCCTCTTATTCCCACTTTATCGCCCACATTAAGCGTATGCATCTTGGTTGTTACGTTGCCCAGTTTGCGGACGCATAGTTCAAACGTGTTTTTCTTTGTCGGCGGCGACGATATAGAAATTGGTGCTTCGCCTATTCCAAAAACTGAAACTTCAACGAATTGGCCTGGTTTGTGACCTAGTACTGAGCCGTCGTCTAACTTGATTTCAAATAACGTTTCATTAGCAGTCATGGGTTGTTTCTTTATTATTGTTGCCAGTCTGGGAACGTAGTCTATGTTGCCTTCAGTTTGAATCTTAATTTCTGGTGTTGATGCAACTGTTACTTGCACTCCGCTGTTTTGGCTTTCATGGTACATATCGTTGAATAGGTTGACTGGATTGGCAATGTTGGGAAGGCAGTTTGAGGAGCATCTGCCGCAACCAACACATGAAATAAATCCGAATCGGTCAAACAAGTACTTGCCTTTTTTGAAGTATCTGTGCCTATATCTGGTCGGTCTTGTTGGGCGAAAGTTTTCTCCCGAAGAGATTTTCGCAAAATCTTCCAGCAAGCATCCGTCCCATGTTCTTACTCGTTCGCCATGTTCAAGCGACAAATCAGGATTATCTTTAACGTCAAAGCAGTAGCACGTGGGACAAACAAGGACGCAGGAACCGCATGCTAAACATTTCTCTGAATGTTTCTCCCAAAACATGCTGTCTTCATAACTTTTGCTTAGCATTTCAGGAATTAATTCTGGTGGAAAATCTAGCTTTTGCTGAGTCATCGCCATTATTTCCCGTTTTTTCTGACCGACCAGCTGGCTGTCTCTTGCAAGCGCATTATCCACGTTTTTGGCATATTTATCTAAAAGCTCTTCACCTTTTGGCGAGCCAATATTGATGGCGTACCTGTTTCCAAGATCAGTAAGCATAAGATCATAGCCATATTCTACTGTGACAGAGCCCATGTAAGATGCAAAACACCACTTTGACATTTTTTGAATGTTTACGCCGATAATTATCGACGATTTTCGTTTTTCAAAATAGTAAGGGTCTGATTTTGTTTCGCTAAAGATTTCATCCATGTGGAGAAGAGCTATCATGTCATATGGATGAACCCCGATTATTACCGTGGGCTTGATTTCAGATGGATTTTTGGCGGAAAATCCCTTTCCAACATTATAAGTTACTAAGGTTTCTCTTTGTGGAAAAAAATACTTCTTAGGCGGAAGAAGGGTAACATCGTAATCCAATCGCAGTTCATTGGCAGATTCTAAGGGTCCAAAAGCGAATTTATCACCTTTGGCTTTGACGCCTATAACGTTCAAAGAACTATCTTTTATCAGAGCGTTGACAAACTCGGTAAAGTTTTCTTTTGATATTATACGCATTTTAACTCTTCTCCGATTGCTTAATGTAAGCAATTTTTTTGCTAATATTGATGAGTTGAGCAATTTATTGTTTTCTAAAAGAAGGAAAAGAATGGGGAAAGCCTATTTTCTTGATCCTTTACAACTAAATTCCTTGATAGTTACGTTATATTTTATGAAAATTTTCTATAAAATTCCATTTAGTTGCTCCTCTAACCTTTTATACTAGGACTTCAAGTAGTGCCTGCGATGAACATGATTCCCATAAACTCAATGGAGGATCAAATGCTTGCCTGAGATAGATAATAGACGTTTATTGCTGGAAAAAGTTCTGAAAGAACATAATTTTCAAGAAAGCGCTCTTTTAGAAATACTGCATCGTGCCCAAGAAATTTACGGGTACCTAGATAAAGATTTGCTTATGGATATTTCTGGTTCACTAAACATTCCTCCCAGCCATGTCTACGGGGTAGCGACTTTCTATAGTTACTTTAAACTTAAAAAACCAGGTGAACACGTCGTAACCGGATGCTTAGGCACCGCCTGCTATGTGAAAGGTGTTGAACAAATCATGCAGGCGATCGAAGAAGAATTCAGTCTTAAACGCGGCGGGTCCACACCAGACGGAAAGCTTTCACTGCTTGTAACTCGCTGTATTGGTGCGTGTGCAATGGCGCCAAACATTGTTGTGGACGACGAAGTGATCGGTAAAGCCACAAAAGAGGTAGTGATAGCAAAAATTAAAAGTGCACTTGGAGGGGTTAAAACTGAAACTTGATGATCTTCAAAAAGTAGCTGAGCATGAAGTAGATTTTGAACGAGCCTACAAATACCGCATTAATGTGTGCTGCTCAAGCGGATGTGTTCCTTTCGGCGCTTTAAAAGTGCTAAAAGCATTCGAAGATGCGGTTAAAGAATTCGGCGTTGATAAGGAATGCAAAGTTGCACGTACAGGCTGCATAGGCACATGCTCAGTTGGTCCAGCAGTGCTGATTGAACCAGGAGATTATCTCTATCAGAGTGTTACTCCTGAAAAAGTTCGAGAAATAGTGCGTGACCACATTGTTTTAGGGTTACCAGTCAAAGAAATGCTCTACAAGAACCAAGCATACTTCCAGAAGCAGCATAGGCTTGTTTTGAGAAATGCTGGCAAAATTGATCCTTCAAGAATTCAAGATTACATTTCCGCAGGTGGCTACTCTGCCCTAGCTAAATGCCTTGCAACCATGACTCCCAAGGCGTAATTTACGAAGTTAAAACCAGTGGTCTTAGAGGTCGAGGTGGCGCAGGCTTTTTAACTGGGCAAAAATGGAGCCTCGTAGCAAGAGCACAAAACTTTCCCAAGTACATAGTCGCCAACTTGGATGAAGGAGACCCGGGAGTCTTTGCTAACCGAACTTTAGCAGAAGCTGACCCGCACGCTATAATTGAGGGCATGCTAATAGCTGCTTACGCCGTGGGAGCACAAAAAGGTTACATTTACATTAGGTCCGAGTACCCACTGGCTATTCAAACTTTGCAGAAAGCCATCGCTCAAGCAAAAGCAATGTCCCTACTTGGCGATAACATTCTTGAAATGGGGTCCTTCAAGTTTGACCTTGAACTACGCTTCGGTGCGGGCGCATTCGTAGCTGGAGAAGAAACAGCCATACTTGCCTCGGTTGAAGGTCAGAGAGCAATGCCTCGTCCACGCCCACCATATCCATCGAATTCTGGTTTATGGAAGAAACCCACACTTATCCAGAACGTTGAAACCCTAGCCAACGTCCCGCTTATCGTGCAGAACGGTGGCTTATGGTTCACAAAGATTGGAACGCCTAAATGCACTGGAACAAAGTGCTTCTCTTTAACTGGTCAAATCAACAATCCAGGACTCATTGAAGTACCTATGGGAATCTCTCTAAGAGAGGTTGTTTTTGATATTGGCGGAGGAGTCCCTGATGGAAGAAAATTCAAGGCAGTCTTGGTTGGTGGTCCTTCAGGCGGTTGTCTACCAGACACTTTACTTGAACTTCCAATAGACTATGACTCATTAACAAAAGTCGGCGCAATCATGGGTTCAGGAGGCATCGTTGTCCTTGATGACCAATCCTGCATGGTGGATACAGCAAAGTTCTTCACAGAATTCTGCGTTGATGAATCCTGCGGAAAATGCACTCCTTGCAGAGCAGGGCTTGCACGAATAAAAGAAATATTCGATGGAATCACGCAAGGCACTGGCAAAATGGATGATATTGCAACCTTAGAAAAATCTGGCGTTTTCATAAGAGACGCAAGCCTTTGCGGTCTGGGGCAAACAGCACCGAACCCTGTCTTGACAACTTTGCGATACTTCAAAGATGAGTACCTTGAGCATATTGTTGAGAAAAAATGCAAGGCAGGTAAATGTTTCAAAAATGGGAAGGAGGCTTAAAACTTGAGTATTGGAACTGTTAAATTAAAAATAGATGGTGTTGAAGTTACCGTTCCAGAAGGCACAATGATTCTCAAAGCTGCCAAAGACATCGGCATCATTATTCCCACGCTCTGCAACCTAGAAGGCTTAACCGCCTATGGCGGCTGCCGCCTTTGCCTCGTCGAGATTAGCGGTTCACCTAAGCTTTTCCCAGCTTGTATAACTCCTGTGAGCACTGGAATGGAAGTTACCACTAACTCAGAAAAACTAAAAGAATACCGCAAGATGGTTGTGCAGATGCTTCTTGCCGAGAGAACCCACATCTGCTCAGTCTGCATAGCCGACGAACACTGTGAACTGCAAGACATGGCAAACCAGCTTGGCGTTGACCATGTCATGTTTGAGCGAAACTGGAGCCGCGACGAAATTGATTCCACTCATGACTTCTTAGTTATTGATCGGAACAGGTGCATTTTGTGTACTCGGTGCATACGTGTGTGTGATCAAATTGAAGGTGTTCACACGCTTGACCTGAAGTTGCGAGGTAAAGATTCTCAGGTAATCATGGATCTTGATGAGCATTGGGCTAATTCTTGCTCTTGCACTTCATGCCGCAAATGCGCTAAAGTTTGTCCTGTTGGAGCCATTTACATAGAAGGAGAACCCATCGCACATAGTAAGCGTAAAGATATTGCCGAGTTTATCGTGGCAAGGAGGAACCGCAAATGACCCCACCCGCAAAAGTTAGAGTCGCCACCATTTGGCTTAGCGGCTGCTCAGGCTGCCACATGTCATTCCTAGACCAAGATGAGCGACTTATTGATTTAGCCCAGAAAATACAGCTAGTTTACAGCCCAATCGCTGACATTAAGCAATTCCCAGAAAATGTTGACGTAACCTTGATTGAGGGCGCTTTAGCCAACGAGGAACAGTTAGCTATGCTTAAAACAGCTAGAGCAAGAAGTAAAATCTTGATTTCACTGGGCGACTGTGCTGTAACAGGAAACGTTACCGCTTTGCGAAACGCTTGGGACCGCAGTGACCAAGAAGTTTTGGAGAGAGCTTACCTTGACAAGTCTGATTTGAACCCGCAGCGTCCAGATCAGGTGCCTAAACTGCTTGTTAAGGCTCGTCCGCTTCATGAAGCTGTTAAAGTTGACTTTTTCATTCCTGGGTGTCCGCCATCTGCAGACCTGATTAACTACGTGTTAACCGAGTTGTTGGCTGGCAGAACACCTAACATGGAGGGTAGATCAAAATATGGTTAAGGAACAAAAAAACGGTAAACAAATCGTAATCAGCCCCATAACAAGAATCGAAGGGCACGCTCAAGTAACCATCTTCCTAAAAGACGACGATACTGTAAGAGACGCAAGGTTCCAAGTGACTGACTTCAGAGGTTTCGAGAAATTCACTGAAGGTAGACCATTCTACGAAATGCCCGGCATAACATCACGAGCTTGCGGTATCTGTCCAGTAAGCCACCTATTAGCTTCAGCCAAAGCGTGCGATGCAATCGTCGGAGTCAGCCCACCAAAAACTGCCATAATGCTGCGTCGCCTAATGCACATGGGGCAACTGATTCAATCTCACGCATTAAACTTCTATTACCTTTCATCGCCTGACTTGCTGTTAGGTATGGATGCTGACCCAGCGGTACGAAACGTGTTCGGCTTGATAGAAAAGCAGCCTGAACTTGCACGCCAAGGCATCAGGCTTCGAAAGTTCGGTCAAGAACTCATCGAGAAAATAGCTGGCAAAAGAATTCACTCAAGCGACTGGATTTTGCCAGGCGGCGCCAAATGGCCACTTACAAAAGAAAGAGCTGATTACCTGTTGTCTAATTTGCCTGAAGCCCAAGAAAGCGCACTCAAAACCATTGCGCTATTCAAGAAGTGGCTGGAAGGATTCGACGAAGAAGTTGAAAACTTCGGCAACTTCCCAACATACTATATGAGTTTGGTAAGTGCTGACGGCGGACTTGAACATTACGATGGCACACTTCGAATAAGGGATAAGAACGGCAAAATAGTCGCTGAATGTGTCGACCCGACAAAGTACAATGAATTTATCGGTGAAGCCGTTGAACCCTGGTCTTACATGAAGTTTCCATACTTCAAACCCATCGGTTACCCAGACGGCGCATACAGAGTCGGACCATTGGCAAGGCTTAACGTTGCTTCGCACTGTGACACACCGCTTGCAGACCAAGAACTAAAGGAATTCAAGAAGCTGGGCAAGAACGGAGTTGTTCAAAGCACATTCCACTATCACTACGCACGGTTGATAGAGCTGCTGTTTTGTGTTGAAACCGCTAAGAAACTACTTGAAGACCCAGAAATCCTCTCTGAACACGTCACATCCAAAGCCATGGTGAACAATTATGAAGGCGTCGGCGTAGCTGAAGCACCAAGAGGCACTCTAATTCACCACTACAAAGTTGACCCGCAAGGATTAATCACATGGAACAACATGGTAATCGCAACGGAACACAACAACATCGCCTACAACATGGCAATAACGCAGGTAGCTAAGAAATACGTTAAAGCAAAACAGCTCCAAGAAGGCATGCTAAACAGGGTTGAAGCAGTAATCAGAGCATTTCGACCCATGCTTAAGCTGCGCAACGCACGCTGTCGGCAACATGCCATTAGACGTAAAACTAGTCGATGCTGATGGCAGACTGGTTGACCGCAAAGTAAGATAAGCAATCTTTTTCTTTCTTTTTGTTATTGCTTCATTTTTAGTTTCTAGCGAATTTGTTTTTAATCGCTCAAAAAGAGCATAAGTCTTGGCTTGTACGTGGTAAGTTTTTAGCGGTTGCTGGGGTAGAGTAGGCTGCTTTTTGTTAGTGGATTTCTGGCTCAAAAATGAGGTACCGGTAGAGGGAGGAGGGCTACTTTTTACTAGTGAAACTCGTCCTAAAAAGACGTAGGATAGGCGCATTTTGAATGAAAAAGACTTTTAAAACTCCATTTTTTCCGCTGTAACTTCTCAAACAAGCCTTTGTACGCTGGTATCGACACATGGAAAAAGTAAAGATGATACTACCTGCAACTATGGAAGAATCGCCTAAGCCTTGACTGAACATTTATGTAGTTGAGTTGGGAATTGTGAGTAAATAGCACGCATGGTGCTACCGAAAACCAGTCAAGTGAATTCAAATGACTGAGACAGCAGCAACAACATCAGGCAAAGAGCCGATAAAAGCTTCCGAGCTAGACCCAAAATTCAAGTATGAATTGCTGAAAATGCACGGAAGCGAAAAAATACTCAAATGTTTTCAGTGCGGAACATGCACATCAGACTGCCCAGTCGCAAGATACAGCGACAGTTATCGTCCACGAACCCTAATCCACATGGCTCAGCTTGGCCTTCGTGACCGCGTGCTCAAAAGCGACACATTATGGTTATGCGCAGCCTGCTTCACATGCACAGACCGCTGCCCACAAGACGTTGAAGTAGCAAGCGTAATCCGCGTGTTTCGCAATTTAGCAGCAGAAAATGGTTGCATACCTCAAGTTTTCAAAGAGCAAGCCGCAAGTCTTCTTGAATCAGGCTATGCTTACAAGATTCCCGAGTTAAGAATTAAAAAACGTGAATCACAAGGGCTCCCACCCCTGCCGAAAGGCAACGCAGAAAACGTGCGAAAAACGCTCAAAGGCGTAAAATTCATCGAAACCGTCCAAAAACCGGCAGGAGAGCAACCAAATGCCCAGTAAATACCTCATTTTTCTCGGATGCGCCATCCCCTATCGCGTTTCAGCCTACGAGATTTCCGCACGCAAAGTCTTAACTAAACTTGGCGTTGAACTGGTTGAAATGCCAGAATTCAACTGTTGCGGTTTACCTTTAGATCCAGTAAGCCATGAAACCATGCTTATTTTAGCGGCAAAAAACTTGGCGCTGGCAGAACAACAAGGATTGAATATTCTCACTTTGTGCCCAGGTTGCGCTGGCACGTTAAAGAAAGTTAACAAGATTCTAAAAGAGGACAAAGCATTAAAGGAGCAAATTAACGGTCACCTCAAAGAAGTAGGATTAGAATTCAAGGGGACCATCGAAGCCAAACACCTTCTGCAACTGCTAAAGGAAGATGTTGGTGTAGAAAAAATAAAAGCCTCCGTCGTAAAACCGCTTACTATGCTTAAAGTTGCTGAGCACAACGGCTGCCACATCCTAAGACCCAAAGAATACATAGGCTTTGACGACCCAGAAGACCCGCAAACACTCAAAATGCTCATCGAAGCTACAGGAGCCACATGCCTAGACTACATTGATGAAACAGAATGCTGTGGAGCACCAAGCGTCGGAGTCAGCGACAAAGTCGCTCTGCAACTCGCAAGAGACAAACTAAACCATGTAAAAATGGTTGATGCACAAGCGTTAATCACCATTTGTCCGTTTTGCCACATAATGTATGATACAAACGAGTTGCGAATAGAGAAAATGTTTAATGAAACCTATGGTATTCCAATTCTCCATTACCCACAATTACTCGGGTTAGCAATGGGTATGGCACCTGAAGAATTAGCCTTCAACGAACTCCGAGTAAACGCATCAAAAATACTAAAACAAGTAACCGAGGGAGTACTCAAACAATGAGTAAAAACAAGTTAAAAATAGCATTTTACTGGGCTGCAAGTTGCGGCGGTTGCGAAATAGCCGTCTTAGATATAAACGAGAAAATCCTTGACGTAGTACAAATAGCCGACATAGTTTTTTGGCCAGTAGCCATTGACATCAAATACAAAGATGTTGAAAACATGCCTGACAAGTACATTGACATAACCTTCTTTAACGGTTCAATACGCAATTCCGAACAAGAACACATGGCTAAGCTATTGAGGCAAAAATCTAAAACCCTTGTTGCGTTCGGCTCATGCGCACACCAAGGAAGCGTGCCTGGATTAGCAAACTTACACAATAAGAAAGAAATTTTCGAGCAAGTTTACGTAAAAGACAAATCAAACATCAACCCTCAAGCAGTAACGCCTAAAACTCAAACTCAAGTTAAAGAAGGCATCCTAAAAATCCCAGAATTCTACGACACCGTAAAAACCCTAGATCAAACAGTGGACGTAGACTATTATCTGCCAGGTTGCCCGCCACCAGTCAAACTAATCGCTGCCGCAGTAGACGCGATAGCAAGCAACAAGCTACCGCCAAAAGGCTCAGTGCTCGCACCACTCAAAGCAGTATGCGACGAATGCCCAAGAAAACGAGAAAACAAAAAAATCGGCAAAATCTACCGAGTCTACGAGAAAGCTCCAGAACCAGAAAAATGCCTCCTTGAACAAGGCATACTCTGCCTAGGACTTGCAACCAGAAGCGGCTGCGGCGCTCAATGCTTAAACGTTGACATGCCCTGCACAGGTTGCGGTGGACCAGCTCCGAACGTTCCAGAGCAAGGAGCAGCAATGATATCTGCTTTAGCTTCCATTCTCGGATATGATGGTGAACCAGGCAAAACCAAGTACACTGAAAAAGAGATTGAAGACTTACTTAGCCAAGTCCAAGATCCAGTTGGCACATTCTACATGTATCAGTTTACCAGCATCAATCCTTAAGAGAAAGGTGATTAAAAAATGAAAGAAATAGTCATAGACCCAATCACGCGTCTTGAAGGACACGGAAACGTTTCCATATTTCTCAACGATAAAGGCGAAGTTGAAAACGCTTACCTTAAAATTCCTGAGCTTCGAGGTTTTGAGAAATTCTGTGTCGGCAGAAAAGCCGAACTCATGCCGCAACTCACAACTAGAATCTGCGGCGTTTGCCCAGTTGCTCACCATTTTGCAGCAACCAAAGCCTTAGACGCAGCATTCAACGTTGAACCACCCTCAGCCGCAAAGAAACTGCGCGAACTAATGTATAGCGCATATTTCATTTACGATCATACATTGCACTTCTATTATCTTGGTGGACCAGACTTCATAGTTGGACCAGACGCACCACCAGAAAAACGCAACATCCTCGGCGTCATCGAGAAAGCAGGAATGGAGGTTGCAAAAGAAGTCATAAAACACCGAGCTTACGGTCAAAAAATAACTGAAATCATCGGTGGAAAAGCAACTCACCCAGTCTGCGGTTTACCAGGCGGAATCTCCAAGCCACTAAGTGAAGCTAACAGGCAAGAAATCGAGAAAATGGCTGCTTCATGCGTAAACTTCGCGCAGTTCACGCTTAAACTTTTCCATGACATTGTTTTAGGCAACAGCAAATACGTTGACTTAATCAAAAGCCCAGCTTACACAATGCCAACCTACTACATGGGCACAGTTGACAAGAACAATAAAGTTAACTTTTATGACGGCAAAATCCGCGTTGTCGACCCATCAGGCAAAGAATTCGTAAAATTCGAATCAAAAGACTACCTCAAACACATCGGCGAACACGTCGAAGAATGGACATACAGCAAATTCCCATTCCTTAAAGCAGTAGGTTGGAAAGGCCAAGTTTCAGGCGCAGCCAGCGGCGTTTACCGTGTTGGTCCGCTTGGAAGACTAAACGCTTCAGACGGCATGGCTACTCCGCTTGCACAGGCAGAATACCAAGAAATGTACAAGACTTTAGGCGGCAAACCAGTCCACAGCACTCTGGCTTTCCACTGGGCACGACTAATCGAGCTGCTTTACGCTACTGAAAGAACAATGGAACTAGTCAAAGACCCGGAAATCACCAGCACAAACGTACGCAACAAACCAGGTGAACCAGGCGAAGGCGTTGGCATAGTCGAAGCCGCAAGGGGCACATTGATTCACCATTACACGTTAGATAAGGATGCGCTTGTTAAAGACGTAAACCTGATTGTTGCAACAACAAACAATTACCCAGCAATATGCATGAGCGTACGCGATGCAGCTAAAGGTTTAATCCACGGCGGCAAGGTTGACCAAGGCATACTTAACATGGTTGAAATGGCTTTCCGAGCTTACGACCCATGCTTCGGATGCGCAACGCACTTTGCAGTTGGACAAATGCCGTTAACTGTTGAAGTCTTCAACGCTGAAAAACAGTTAATCAGCACTTTAAAACGTTAATTTAGCCCATTTTTCTTACGGGCAATCTCTTTTTATAAAAACCTAGAGAAAACCTGCCACGTTAGCGACAGACAAATGCGTGTTTCCTAACAACTTTTTCTATGCTCAAGGCTTCTTTTGCGGGCTGGATTGTTTGAACAAAACTTTTACGCGACCGAACAAATGTCTCTAGCTTTTGGCCTGTATGCTTATTGCGTCAACCTTTTTCACTTAGGAAAACTGACTTTATCATAAATGCGCCGAAGCAGACTCAATAGTCATCACTTTAACGCTCGGCTTCACTATCACTATACTACAGTAGGCTATTCAACAGGCTCAATAGTTGCGACTATTGTGCTTGCCTTGTCCCGAAATTGAGTTAATGTTTACTGTTTTTGGACCTGTTAATCGTTGTATAACTTTATGTTCCTTCAATTTTGCTTGGGCAAGGTCAAATCATTGGTTAATTTGGGAAGGAATTGGGGCTAAACTGGGAAAATGGATTACTTAAGGGCTAAAAAGATGAATGCATGGTCGCCGGGTGAAAGCGAAGGACCCCATGCGAACATTAAGAAGGTTCGTAATAACGACAATCCCATTTCATAGAACTATTAAAATGGCTCGCAAGAGAGGCTTTGAAAAGACAGTTTCCATATTCATCGCAGTATTACTCAAGAACCTTCTTCTGCGTCTAAGATACTTGCCTAAAAACGGTGCCATTGTAGAAGTAAACAAATCCAAAATGTTTCTCTTTCCAAAAAATGGTGCCATTCACAGGGACTTATTTTTGTACAAGAAGAGAGAGGTTATCTGCACTGATTACTTGATTGGTGACGGCGTCATCAAGGAAGGTGATGTTGTCTTAGATATTGGCGCCAACATCGGTTACTACGTATTAATCGAGTCTCAACTCGTGGGAGCAAACGGAAAAGTCTATGCAGTTGAACCCGTACAAGGTAACATCAAATTACTGAAAAAGAACGTGCGCCTAAATAATTTAGAAAACGTGGATACTTTTCAACTAGCATTTGGAGAGTGCAACGAAGAATCCGAGATTTATGTTTCCAACTTTTGTAATCTATGTTCCATGGATAAAAATTCCGTCGGAGGCAAAATTATAGGAACACAAAGCGTTTCTGAAGAAACAGTCGACAGATTCCTCAACAATAAACTTTCGCCAAGCCTTATTCGAATGGACGTCGAAGGTTATGAATATAAAATATTTAGGGGTATGCCCCAGACACTTAAAGGAGACGTGAGAATTCTCGTAGAATTACATCCTGACTATCTCTCCGATGAAAAATTGGATGAAATCTTTCAAATCTTGAAGCAAAATAGCTTCTGGGTTCGATTTGCAGCCTTTGAACCTAAAGTTGACGAAAGCAAGATTGTTAATTCTCTATTCCAAAAAGGCGGAGTTGCGCCTTTGCCCACTTTTGTCATCGAAAATGTATCGTTGAAAAAGCTTCAAAAGGTGATGAAAGACTACCCAAGGATAGCTCCTAATGTACTTTTTGAGAAACAAAGTTGCCAATAGCAAACTTCAGAGAAGCTATTGCTTGCTCAAGATGAGAAAGAAACCAACATTTATGATAACTTTAAGAGCAAAGTAAAATTTGTAGGGTCTCGTGTTCATCTTGCCCCGCTAGGATTCACCTCCCAAGATTGGATGTTACTCAAAAATACGAGGCCCCAACCCAAAAATAAACTTTAGCGAATTTAGGGACAAGCCACTCTTCGCGAGATCGCAATAAAAATTAGATCTTTTTTAGAAATAGAAGAAAGTGAACACTGTAAGAATAACGCTGGGAATGAAAGCTAAAGCCCAAAGCTTCTTGTTAAAACTGAAAATTTTGTAGCCATCCAAAATTCCGAATGGAATCAGATTAAAGACTGCCATGAAAGCGTTGATGTAAGCGGCAAAAAGCAGCATGCTCGCATAAGTGCTTGGTGGTAAAGCAAACCCTAATCCGAGAAGCGCAGTAGAGAAAATGATGTTAGTTAGTGGCCCAGCAAGAGAAATCTTTACGATTTCGTCACCGTTCGGCGACCCGGCAATCATCATTGCGCCTGGAGCAATCATCCTAAAAGGCAAAAATATAGAAACGAAAGTCAACAGTGCTCCCCAAGTTGTTAAGCGGAATTCAGCCCATAAACCCTTTTTTTGAGCAATAATTTTATGCGCAATTTCATGGACCAAAAAAGTGGCTGTCATGATAACTGCGAAAACAGCCATCATATCCCAAGTCCAATAAAAATTGAAGCCTCCAAAAAGGTTTCCATACAATCCGATGGAAAAACCAATGCCGATGACAAGTAGCGCTGCAATCGTTATGTGTTTAAACTCTTTATGACTAAAGTAAACATGCCTCTCGCGCTTGAACGGTTGCTGACCGAAATTATAACTGTACTGATAAGAGTCATACGACTGAGGTGTAATCACTTGTTCCTGCCTTTGGGCACGAGCAAACTCAATTCTTGGGCATGCATGATTCTCAGGCAAACGGTGAGCACTACAAAACTGTCCACCACAATATGGACAGCGAAACGGTAGAAGAGTTTCTTGCATGCATACCTGGCATTTCATCTAATTAAGCGCCTTTCGAACTAACATGCAAATCGTGGTTTATATTTTATCCCATTAAAAAACAAAAAATCGCCTAAATTTTGAACACGCATAAACACTTTAAGATAGGCAAACTACTAATCAAAAGTGAAGGGGAACAAAAAGGGAGTCACAGGCAACTTGAAGCCGTTCAGCTTCGTTCACGCTTCAGACTTGCATTTAGGGTACGCGCAGTACGGTTTAGAAGCTAGAAGGCAAGACTTCGACAATGCGTTTAAAGAGTTGGTTGATAAAGCAATCGAGTTAAAACCTGACTTCATGATTATCGCAGGCGACTTGTTCCACCAAGCAAGACCATCAAACGTTACTTTAGAGAACACTATCCGAAGCTTTAAACGCCTCAAAGACGCCAACATTCCAGTTTTAACTGTTGACGGCTCACACGATTCCGCACCAAACATCATAACCGGCACAATCCTCTACCCACTAGATAGCGCAGGATTAATCCACCATCTGCCAAGATACAGCGGCGCATGCTGGCGCAAACCCGACTGCTGCTACGTTTATGGCATACCAAACTTTCATAACAAGCATAAAACTGAAGAGGCACTCCCAAAGTTTATGGAAGAAAACCCTCCAACACCTAGTAACAAGGTTTGCAACATTTTTGTTTTCCACGCCGCTGTGGACTTGCCAAGCGTTAAGCCACCTTACATTGAAGCTGAAGTTTCGCCGGAGCAATTGCCAAACGGCTTTGATTATTATGCTGCTGGTCACGTGCATGAACGGTACTTGGGCAAGTTCAAAACAGGCTTTCTAGCATACAGTGGCTGCACCGAAACAACTGATTACAGAGAAGCCAAGTACCCGAAAGGCTTCCTTCACGTTACAGTAAACGAGAAAGGCGAAGTAAAACCAGAATTCATAGAACTTACATCTACTCGTAAATTCGTTATTTTTGAGCAAGATTTCTCAGGCATGGCATCAGCAAAAATCACTGAATTAGCCACTCAACTTGTAAAAGACGCTGATTCGGAAGGAGCAATAATAATTCCAGTTTTGAAAGGCACGTTACCAGCTGAAGCAAGCCGAGCAGAAATCGACATAGCCAAAATCCGAAGTGCTGGCGAGAAAGCTTTGCTTGTTCACCCAATCGTATTGCTAAAGGAAAGCGTTGTTTCAGACGAAATAGTGCGTTCAATTTTTGAAAGCGAATTTAAGGATTTGAAGACCAAAGCTTTTGAGTATTTTCTGCAGATTTTCTCAGAGCGCTACAGTCGCGAAGAAGCTGACAAAATCGCACGTTCCGCACTCAGTCTCATAGAGCCTTTAACGCGAAAGCAAGACGAGAAAGTCAAGCAAACCATTGAGGAGCTGGCAAAATGAAAATTGAAATAGTTCAGCTGGAAAACATTCGCAGCCACGTTAAATCCACAGTGCCCTTCACACGCGGTTTTAACTGTCTTGTCGGCGGTTTGGGCTGTGGAAAATCCAGCGTTTTATATGCGGTTGACTTCGCTTTGTTCGGTGAGTCGATAGGTAGGAGTTTTGAGTATTTGCTGCGTGAAGGTGCAGATTCTGGCAGGGTCACTGTCCAGTTTATGCAGAACGGAAGCACCTACAAGCTTACGCGTGGATTAAAAAGAAAGGGCAAAAGTATTATCCAAAATTTTGAAGAACTCAAGCTCTATGAGGATGAGACGCTTGTTGCTAGCATGAAAACCGATGCGATTGCCGAGCAGTTTAAGGCGATTACAGGTTTAGATAAGGATCTTTACCGAGAAATTGTCTGGTTTAGGCAAGAACATCTCAAAGAGCTATTGGATGCTCAACCACGCGATAGGCAAAGACGTTTGGACGAATTATTCGGTTTATCCGATTACGAAACAGCATGGAGCAATATTGCGCAGTACCAACGAGATTATGAGACTGAAAAACGGGTTTACGAGAAAGACCCAGACGTTAATGGCTTAGAAAAACTCAGCAACGAATGCAACAGGGCAAGTGAAGAATACGCACTTTTAGAAATGGACCTTGAGAACGCAACGCAGAAGTTGGCGGTTGCCAAGAAAGCGTTGGATGAAGCAGATTCAAAGCTGAAAAAGCTGGAAGAGAAACGACAAGTTATTGAGGAGCTTAAGCGAAAAGAAGCAAAGCTACATGCCGACGCTGTTAACATGACTAACACTTTGGCTTCGCTAAATCAGCGCATTGAAGGCAAAAAAACGATCGTGGATAATTTGCATCAGCGCCAAAACTCAATTGATGCTCAAGCTAAAGTGTGCTTGGGTAAACTTGAGCAAGCAGGTTTGCCAATTAATCAGCCTGTTGAATCATTGCATTCTTCTTTGGCAGCGTTTGATGATAAAATCAGCAGTTTACGAGCGGATCAAGAAGCGACGGCAAGGAACCTGCAAACGGATAAAAAGAGAGTTGTTTCGTTGTCGCAGGAGAGCAAGTGTCCGCTTTGTGTGCAACCGTTAGATGGTGAATACAAAGGTAATCTGCTTTCAAAGATTCAACAGGAAAATAGTGAACGCGAAAAAGCAATCAGTCAGCTACGAATTGAAATTGATAGTCTGCAGAAAACAAAAACTTTGGCTTCTGAAGCTTACTCGAACTTGCAAACTTGCATGACAAGAGCTGAGGAATTAAAAAACCGCCTGAGCGAAGAAGAAAACAACTTTAATAATCTATCAAGCGAGTTTGAGGAGAAACAGAAGCTTGAAGCTGATCTGCGTTTGCAGCTTGAGCTGGTACAGTTTGAAATCGGCAAGTTTGACTTATCAGAACTTGACGCGGCAAGAACACTGCGTGAACAGGCTTTCCAGCAGTATTACATGTTAGAGTCGGATTTGTGCACGAAAGAGAACCGCAAAAAAGACCTTTTCAGACGCTTAGACGAAACTAAAGAGCGGATTAATCTTGCACAGGAAAAGCTTGAGCGCATGGAGAAAATCCGCAGAACCGTTGAACTTTTAAGCGCTATTCGTGATGCTTACCGTAGTATTCAGCCTAAACTTCGGAGCGAGTTTGTGAAGGTTTTGCGCAATTTTGTTCAGCAAGTCCTCGATAGTCTAGTTGGCGGAGAAACACCCATGCTCAACGTGCTTATTGATGAAACTTACACTCCTTACGTGAAAAGCGAAACAGGCGTTGACCGGGAAGTTTCAAACCTTTCAGGCGGAGAACGCACGCTTTTGGCTTTTGCTTACCGTTTAGGTTTGGGGCAGTTGATTATGCAGTCGCGAACTGGTCACGGCTTAAGCATGCTAATGCTTGATGAACCCACAGAAAACCTTGGCAGCGAAGATGGCAGCATAGAGCGGTTAGCTGAAGCCATAAGCCGATTCAAAGCAATTGAACAAATAATCGCAGTTACACACAGTGAAGCATTCGCAGGAAAAGCTGATCATGTGATTACTCTTGAAAAAGAGGCTGGAGTCAGCAAAATCTCAATTGAACGGTAAAGCTTAACGATAATTTTTTCAAAGACTACACTGTAAAAGGTCTTTGGAAAATTACGGTTTTGTAGTTTAAATTCGGGTAAAAGCTTATATGCCCTTTCATTAAACAAGGGTAAAGCAAAATCGGTGATTCGATGAACAAGAAGACAATATACATTATTGTTGCGGTTTTAGTTGTTGTCATTGTTATTGCAGGTGTGGCAGCATTCGTGTTGCTTAATAATAGCGGAAATGGCGGAACCACTCAGCCAGTGAGTGTTGTAGGTGCGACTAGTTTGCAGTTCAGCGTTAATGAAACTACTAATGGGGCACTAGTAACTTATGAGTTCGCAGGCAATAACGTGAATACGTCAAGTCTTATGCTGAGGGTTGATATACCTGGTGGTGCATCTGGTAACTACAGTTATATTCTAAGCGTAAGTCAACAAAAATCTTGGGACAAAGTTAATGATGGCGCATGGACAGAGGGCAATTACACTGCTGATTGGTCTACATGGGGTGCAGCATGGTACAATTATGATACTGCGCTTGTCAATTGGAATGGGACTGGAGACTACACATACACCTCAGGAACTAGTTCCTATACTATCTACAACATAGTCGTGAATGCTACAATACCTGCTTCAACCTTTGCAACCAGTTAAATAAACCGCAAATGTTGGCAATCAACCAACCTATTCTTTTTTTTAATTTGCACTAAAGTAAAAGAAAAACTGGGGATTCGTATTAGGCGTCAATAATATAGTTATGAATTTGTTAAGAAATTTGTGCGTCTTTGACTTCGTAAATTATGTTGCTCGTGGTCTTCATGTTGATTTGGTCTATTTCTTGGATCATGCGGTTAACCATTCTGCCTACTACAAGAACGAAAACGTTTAAGTCTCTTGACGCAGCGATGGCGGCTGAGCGGCTGAAAAGCAGTATCCTGACAGCTTAAAAGACCAATTTGACTACGCTGCTTACTTCAGTCTCTCAGCGTTTACTGGAACTTTATGAAAAGCTGAAAAGACTCCGTGACAATCACAAGCTGTGCCAACGACGAAATTCTCTTTGGTCTTGGCCCAATCAAAAAACTCCGAAAGCTCACTACCCTTCAACGCGCCCATGCCTGGAGCCATCGAATAACTTATCAGAATAAACGCTTCTGGACTTGCAAACCTCATCAGTCTGATCATGGTACACGGTTTCTTCGTCCCTGAAGAGGGGCAAACCTCAGGCATTGCACAGTTATCCAAACAGTCGTGGTCTCTGTTGAAGCTTAAGATCAGTTTTCCTTTTCCCGCTTGGAGGACAACAACCTCAGGCAATTTGGGCAGAATACTGTTTATTGCTTCACTCCACGGGATAAGATTAAACTTGATTTTCGCCATATCAGCGGCTATGTGAACCGGAGCAGTGGGAAAAACGTACTCAGGCTTCAAGGAGTCCATCAACTCTAAAACCTTCGGAAATCCCCCAATAACGAAGTATTCACCCTCTGAACCGATGCTGACGGAAGATTTCAGAGCGAACCTTTGGACTGCGAGACAACTCGAATCTACATCCACGACCACGAAACTTCTGCGCTTCCGTCTGAGATATTCAATTGCGTTGCACCCGTATTTTCCGCCGCCAATAATCAAGTCCATTTTCTTTTCCCCATTTCGCTTTTTATCAGTTATCTGGCTTTCCTAAAGAAGCCCGCCCAGCTTTTAAGTGATCAGCAATACTTGGCAGAACATCCTTCGCCATTTTCAACTTTTCCTCTGACACATTAAGCATATGCAAAAGCTCATCTTGATTCTTAACGAAAACGGCGCCCATACTTTTCAAAACCCCCAACAACGCTGTCGCTTGTCCCTGAGTGAAATCTCTGCTTTCAATAGGCACCTGGTCAATGACGAAAAGCGGAATGCCTTTCTTCAGGGCTTCCTTCGCCGCCTCGAGATTCTGCAGGTTACCGTGGCCAAACGGAACCGAAGTCACCACAACGGTGCTCGCCTTACTAATCATGGCTAAGTTAGCTTTCTGAGTTTTCTCGGTTATGGGAGAAAACGGCGCTTCACTCGCCACCGGTATATTCAGGAATTCCGCTGTCTCAAAATCGGTGTCCAACACGTTGAGCACCCCAGCCGTGACGCTGTAACCTTCTTCCAAGAAAATCTTCATGAGCGCGGTTCCGGTGCCAGCCCCGCAAATCAAATGAATCGAGCAGTTTTTTGGTGGTGAAGACTTTGGAGGTGACAACGGAATAACGTAGAGAGAGTTTGTGACAAGATTCTTTTTCACTATAGCGTCTACGTGGAACACGCTTTTTATGTTTTTACTTGTCAGAACCTGATCCAAAGATCCTGCAGCGAAGACTTCTCCGTTCTTTAGAAGCAAGGCATAGTTGCAGTAACGAGCAGCCAAGTTGAGGTCATGGACAACTGCTAGGGCTATCAAGCCCTCTTTCACACAAAGACCCTTCACAAGGTCCATTATTTCCAGTTGGTTAACTATGTCCAAGTGAGTAAGCGGCTCATCCAGCAACAGAATTTCAGGCTCCTGCGCTAACGCACGGGCAATAACGACACGTTGTTTTTCGCCGCCGCTTAACTCGTTTATTGGTCTCTTCGCCAGGTACCATGTATTCGTCATGTTCATGGCTTTTTTGGCAATTTCCAAATCCTTCGCGGTTTCCATCTGGAACCTGCGCATGTGCGGGTTACGCCCCATGAGAACTATATCGAGCGCGTTGAAGCTGAACCCTATGCTGCTTTCTTGTGGAACAATGGCCATGTGCTGCGCCACCTCTATGCTCTTGAGAGTGTATACGTCAGCATTGTTGAGCAGTATTGTACCCTTGTGAGGTTTAAGTGTCCTACTGATGCTTTTGAAAAGCGTAGTTTTTCCAGACCCGTTTGGTCCGAGAATTCCCACGAAGTCACCTTCCTTGACTGAAAGGGTAACTCCCTCAAGAACCTTTACAGAGCCGTAACGGCATTCGACGCCATCAACATTCAGCAACACCATGCGCTTTCATTCTCCTCTCAAAGTGAATAAGTTGTCTTTTTCCTCCTAAGAAGGTAGATGAAGAAAGGCGTTCCTACAAGCGCAGTTATGACACCAACAGGCAGTTCGGAAGCCCCCGTTGCTACGCGCGCTATGGCATCACAAACCACTAAGAAGATTGCGCCAACGATTGTTGAGGCAGGCAAGAGAATTCTGTGGTCAGGTCCGATTATGAGCCTTGTCATGTGAGGAACTATTAGGCCCACGAAGCCTATAATTCCGCTTATGCAGACCGCTGCCGCCGTCATTAGAGAACCTAAAATTAAAAGTATTTGTCGCACTCTTTCCGTGTTCACGCCTAAATGCTGTGCTGTGTCGTCCCCTAGGGAAAGCACGTTGAGGTCGCGGACAAAAAAGTACGCTATTGCCGTTCCTATCAGAACGAAGGGCAGTATTCCCCAGACGTCCGCCCACACGATGTCGGAGAATCCGCCTGCAAGCCACGCTACTATACCCATGAGAGCTTGATTGGAGCGGAGTTCCATAACTGTTTCTATCGCTAGCAGGAAGATGTTTACAATTATGCCGGAAAGCAGCAACGTGGTTATCGGGACTTTGTTTCCAACTCTTGAAATGAAATACACCAAAAACGTAGTTAATAAAGCAAATATGAAAGCGAAGATTTGCGCTGTTCCAAAGCCTATGAACGTTAAGGCTGAAGTGACGTACAGGACGGCAACGGTAAATCCTACCGACGCTCCTGCTGAGGCACCGAGCAGATAGGAGTCAGCCATCGGATTTTTGAAGACGCCTTGGTACAATACTCCTGCTGCAGCCAACGCGGCGCCAACCAGAGCACCTGCTAAAATGCGGGGAAGGCGAATTTGAAGAATTATTGCTTCATCCACTGCGGATATGGATGACGGATTGATTGAGCCGTTCAAGAATGGAATTTGTTTACCTATTATTGAGAGGATTTCGGAGAATGAAATCGGAGCATAACCCACGTTAAGAGAAACAATGACGACTGCAACTAAAGCTACTATTAGCGTGATTATAATTAGTTTCCATTGCGAAGAGCGCTTAAAGTATGTGCCTTCAACTTTGTCCGCACTCATGTTTTCACTACAAAAAAAATTAGGAGGTTGAGTTAAAGAGTTGCGGGTACAAGCAAGTAGCGACAGCCAGCACTTGGTCAGCGACTCTCGGTCCTGGTTGAGCGAAGAGTTCTTCGTCGATGGCGTCGACTCTGTTGTTTTGCACCGCACTTATCGAGTTCCATCCTGGTCTTGCTTCGACTTGGGCAATGCTTCCGTAGAACGCCATTCCTCCTGAGCCTCCTGGACTTGTGGGCAAGAGTATTACGTCTGGATTAAGTTGTACTACGGTTTCAGAGCTAACAGTTGGATATCCTTGGGCCACGTCAGCGAAGATGTTGACGCCTCCAGCTTTGGCTATAACATCGCTTACCCAAGATGTTGAGCCCGCACTCATGAGCGGATTGGACCAAATCTCATAGTAGACTTTCAGAGGAGCTGTGATGTTTGTGGCTGCGATTTTCGCGGTTATCGCGTTGATGCTGCTGGTTATGTTATTAATCAGCGCGGTTGCCTGAGGTGTGGCGCCTGTTGCCCTGCCTAGGAGCGATATATCTTGGTAAATGCCGTTGATGCTGTTTGGATTAAGCACGAGTACTTTGTAGCCTAAGCTTCTCATGTTTGGGAGGCTAGCATCGTTTATGTTGTCGGAGACTATTAGATCGGGATGAAGCGAAGCAATGGCTTCCATGTTTGGAGTTGAATAGCCTCCTATGCTCGTCATGTTGCCAGCTGCGATCCAAGCTGAGAAATTGTACGGGTAATCGTCATAGGTTGTCACACCCACAACTTTGTCGCCCACGCCTATAGCGAACAAGATTTGCGTACAACTCGGCGCAAGCGAGATAATTCTCTGAGGAACAGAGGTTAAATTGGTTACGTAACCTTCATCATCTACAAACGTCAGATTGGAATTCTGAGATTTCAGGTTAGCAGTCTGTGCTGAATAATTAACGTACATGAAAGCGGCAGAAGCAATTGAGGCGATGGTTATAATGGTGGCAATATAAATGACATATTTGTTGTTCATCTATCTTTAATCCCCTCTACAGCATGGATGGATTATCCAGCCCTATATAAACTTTGGCTTAACTTAAGCTAATGTCAAGTTGAGTAGCATTCAAATCCTTCAGAGACTGGAAGGCCACACACGAGTACCAGAGGACTAAAAGCGCCCTCCACGTCAAGCACATACTTGGACACAAGAGAATTGAGAACAGTCTTGTTTATACCCACTTGGTAAATTTTGAACCGAGCGAGTTTGTGCGCAAGGTGACTGAGTCTATAGAGGAAGGATTGAAGAGGCGAAGGCGTCCAAGCACAAAGAAACATACAGAGTATTGGAAAAAAATCAAGCGTACCCCAGCGACCCCGTATCTGTTGAAAAAAGGGGAGATTTCGGTAGAAATTACAGTCTGGGAACGGTAACTCCCGGGTTACTACTCGCGCACACTTAACAGCGTCATGGACTTTGGAGCTACCAACTAGTCAATCTGTCTAACGAACCGCTCCAGAATTGTCCGCTATTATAATCGTTTGCTGACTTTTGTTGAGACTAATATTGATTGTTAAAGGCTTATTCTTTCCGAGGTATGGTTAGCTTTAAAAGACAAAATAACACTTTTACTCAAAAGGTGCCGCTTATTGCAGGATGCAAATAATGGTTGGCCATACAAGACTATTCAACATTGGCCTCCTATGACTTACAGAGATAGGGCTCTTCCTACTTCCAGTGTCTTGACAGATTTTGCTGAATTTCTGAAAACAGGCAGTACGATTGAACAAACAAGAGAGTTGCAACCATGGATTCCTTTCTGTGAAGGAAAGTGTGCATTTTGCTATTTTCCTGTTAGTTGCGATAAGCAGAGTATTATCCCTTATCTAACTGCTCTAAAGAAAGCACTGAGTCTTTACGCCCAGAACAATTATATCAAGTCCAGCCTTTTTAATGAACTCTACATTGGCGGTGGAAGCCCCTCTATTCTTGCAAATGAGCAAACAGTAGATATCTTGGATTTCTGCCGAGAGAACTTCAACCTTAGCAAGGATCATCAGACCAAATTTGCAGCTTGCACCACCAATCTTTCCGAAAGTAAAATACGCCTGCTTTATTCACAGAAGGTGAACCAATTAGATATTGGGGTTCAAACGTTTGATGACACATTCCGCAAAATTCTGATGCTCCGTGACAGCAAACGTGAAGTTGCGGCAAAACTAAAACAGGCTAGAAAGCAGGGACTTGGTGTTAGCATTGATTTGATTTATAACTTACCAGGCCAAACGCCTAGGCAATGGAAAGCAGACATAGAACAGGCATTGGAGCTTGAACTTGAGAGTGTAGATTGTTATCCTTTAGATTTGTATCCTGATACTTTTCTTGCAAAGAAAATTGAATCTGGCGAGTTGCCTGCTACTGGCGATGCCAGTGTCGAAATGGAAATGTATCTTGAAGCTTCCAATATTTTCAGGAAGAATGGGTATTATCCTACTTGTCACAACAGATTTTCCCGTGTTAAGGAGGATTTTGAAAAGCCTTCTTCCGAAGTAGTAGGTTCTGGAGCGGGCTTTTTTATGGGCCATATTGGCAACTTTTTGTACTCTGACATCGAGAATGTCCAGACTTATATTGAAGCGGTGGGAAGCAGTACTTTTCCGATTGAGCGGGTTACCAAGCTTTCGGTTGAAGATGAGATGAGGAAAGCCATGATGCTCATTTACATTCGTGTTCCTTTAGATCGTGACGTTTTTCAGTCTCGGTTTGGAAAGTTACCCGAAGAGGTATTCCCCGAGGCAATTCAACGATTGCAAGTGAAGGGCTTAATTGAAACTAAAGATGGAAAAATACAGCTCACAGAAAAGGGTGACCCTTGGCGATTCAATGTTGCTTGGGAATTTTTCGATAGCTACTCTCCCTTCTAGAGGCGGCGTGAAAGCTTTTTAGCGCTGCTGAGAGCCTAAAGCAATCCAGCCAATTGAAAGAAGGCTTAGGTAAAGCTTTTGTTATCGCGGTTGGTCCGCGAACTGCTCAGGCGCTGGAAGACGAATACCACGTACATGTGGGCTTAGTCCCATTGAAGTACAGTTCTGAAGGATTAATCGAGTGCTTGCAAGGCAAAGACATTTCAGGCAAAAAGATACGCATTCCAAGGACTACTGGGGCAACGCCGACTTTAACTGAGAAGCTCAAGGAAATGGGCGCCCAAGTGGAAGAGGTTTATGTTTACGAGTCAGGCTTGCCAGTGGACGAGAAACTGAAAGACAGGTTTTTTCAAGATTTAATTTCTAGAAAGATTGACGCGATTGTTTTCGGCAGCGGATTAAGTGCAAAAAACATTTTCACAATGCTCACTGAAAAAGCCTCCATGGAAAAGCTCCGTGGCATAATAAATGGCAAAGTGACAACTGCAACCATTGGGCCGACAACTGCTGAAGCCTTGAGGGAAATGGGCATAAAAGTTGACGTGATGCCGCAGAACTACTTGTTTGAGGAAGCGTTAGCGGCGTTAGCTCGATACTGGAGCATAAAGTAAAAAGCGTAGCCAAGAAACAAGTTAATCAGCATAAACTTGATTAATGTTGTAGTACAGGCACAGCCACGTATACTTAAAAAAGCCCCATCTAACCCTAGTAATATCGTCGAAACAGATTTTTGATTTTGTTGAGTGTTTTAGGAGGTGAAGTTACGGCAGACGAAAAAAGTGGCAAGGTAAAATTTACTTTCGAGCTTGAGTTAAACCAGCCAATCATGGAGTTAATCAGGCAAGATATTGATATTATGACAGAATTAGCGTCACAGGGTGCGGACGTTTGGAGATCAAGGATGTGGTCTAAAAGAAAAGAAGGACATGGCATAGGAATGATTATGCACCATGGTCAAGAGTAAATTTTAGTTAAGGATTATTTTTGCTTTGCATGTTAAAACTTCTTTTTTATTTTTTGCCGAGGAAGGGCAATTCCAGTTGCGGTTTTAAAAGGTTATCTAGAAACAACTTATTTTATGTTTTGCTCCGGTTGTCGCGACCCGTGTTTTGATGTTTCTTTTTTGGTATCAAGTCCTGTTATGGAAGCACAACGCCTTCGCCGCACCCAATGCAGTCGCCCATGACGCAAAGTGATATTGTTGATCCTGAGGCGTATTCGGTGCAGGGTAATGTGAGGTTGACTTGGAGGCTATCGCCGCTGTGTAGGTAACTAAGTGGATATGTGTTTACGGTGGTACCGTTTACGTAAATGGTTAGGTCTGTGACGTTTTCTTGGCTATTTGGGTTGATGAGGATGTTGTCTAATCTTATAGGATCCGTTACGTTTGAAAATGCTAAAGAAATATTGTAGTAGCCATTGCTTTTTGTGACGCCTTGAACATAGGGGAAGTCTGAGTCTGAGGAATGGGAATCTACATAACCGTTGGACTCATATCGGTCTATGCTGGCTAATGTTACCAACGATAGGCTGATGGCTCCGATTGCGGCAATGACGCAAACTAAAGCTATGAGGTTTGACTTTTTCACTGTTAAACGCCTTTTCAGTTCTTATTGAATGAGTCCTTAGCTATTACAGCGTGTGCATCTTACCGCCTACTGACAGTTTGAATAAAAAAGCCGCTACTGTTTCATTCTGTGTTCCACCGAATTAGGCAAAACGAGTTATTCCATGTTAAACACTCTTATTCCGTCTTTAATCCCTACTATGTCCATCAAATAGCGCTTTTTCACTCTTCCAGATTAAATGCTGGTTCATAAGCCACAAGTTTTTCTGCGTTTTCCTCTTGTTCTTTTGTGCCAATAACAGCCAGCCAGCATGACCCTTCTGCGCCGCAGACTCCGCCAGCCGAAATCAACTCAGTATTGGCTCCAGTCAAAAAGTTCACCGCGTCAAGTTCAGTAAACACTTCGCCGGGAACAGGCAATAAACGGTAGCCACCTGCACCGGGCGCATTCAATTTTTCAGCTAAAGCATATAAATCGTCGTTTACGCGCTTCTCTAAACCTACTGGTATTATTAGTTTTACTCGGCGTCCTGCAACGGCGGGCAATGCTAAGCCTATGGTTCCAGCTTTCGGGTGACCGATTAGGATAGCTGCTTGTTTGCGCTCTAAATCCAAAGCATTTGCGCCTTTCAAGATGACGTCGCCTTCTTTGAGAGAATCAACTACGTCGGCTATTGTTTTGCCTTTTTGCCAAACGCCTTTGACTATTATTGCGTCTCCGGGAAACTTGCTTTCGTCAGCTAGTCGCCCTTCCACGCTTACGGTTTTGTTTGGAGGCAGGGTTATTCCGCGGAAAAAGTGTTTTCTTGAGAAATCGCCGGAGTTTTTCTGGGTTTTTAGTATTTCTTCAGCTATGTAGCCGTTTGTTGTTCCAGCGACGATTACGAGCGTGCCGTTTTTAATTGCAGTTAAAATCGTCGGGTGATTTGCTAATGCTTTGGCGATTAAGCGTTTACCTGCCGATGGTGTAATGAGAAACTGTTTCACTTCAATTGGCTCCCTTTTACATGTAGCGTTGTTATTTGAGGCGAGAATTATAATAATTGTGGTTCTAGCAAGACAGAGTGGGGTTAGCTCCAGAATATTAAAAAAATAAAAAAAGAAAATAACTAAAGACGAAGTTAAAGATGTTCAGCTAATGAGCTTAATATCTTCGTGGTGGTCTTCGTTTTGAGTAGCACTCGCGGCAATAAACTGGCCTTGTGCCGTCTGGCTTGAAAGGAACTTCACATTCTTTTCCGCAGTCAGCGCAGGTTGCCTTGTGCATTTCTTTGTTATTATACATTCGCTATTTCAACTCCTACTATATTTGGTGTGCAAAAATCGCTTCTTACACATTACCCCTTTAACGTATCGTCCATGCTTATAAATTGAATGCTTCTATTTTTTAGATTAAACATCCAATTATTATTCCAAACCCCCTTTTGATTGAATTCTATGGAGGGAAAAATGAAGCCGAGGGGATTTTTGAAAGGCTTTCATAAGTATAAGTTAAGTCCTAAATTTCTTTAAAAACAGCATGAAATGCCTTTTTTTATAGTCAGACTAATATAAGTACCTTTGATATAATGTAGGCATTCGACATATTTGAGAGAAAGTATAAATCAACTTTGCACTTTACTTTTTCTCCTAACTATGACATGACAAGGGAGAAGGAATTTGAGACAGAAAAAATCAACTTTAGGGGAGCACATTGCTCTTCTTTCAGTAAAACACAACATTTACCCCTCTGAAGTTTTCCAAGCACTAATTAAAGCAAGAAACAACGAAAAAGCCGTCTGCGGCAACCTTACAGTTGAATACCGTGGCAAAGTGAAAGATGAAATAATTTTTCTAATAAAAAAAGACAACAATGCTGTGGCTCAGTTCAGAGTTGATGAACAATTTCTGTTGAGAAAGGATAATCCTTTTGAAAGCTGGATGAGCACTGATAAAATATGCAAAAAAATCGCTAAACAAAATACAGAATCAATTTACATTGTTGTTCATGATTTGAGGGCTGGTATGAAACGGATTAATGTGAAGGCTGAAGTTCTGGAGATTCCTAAACCGGCGCAGGTTCACACGCAGTTTGGCAACACTGTCACGGTAGTTAACGCTTTGGTTGGAGACGAAACTGGAAAAATCAAACTCTGCCTATGGGAAGGACAAATAAACTCCATCGCTGTTGGAAAAAACATTGAAATAAAGAATGCCCACGTATGCATTTTTAGAGGCGAGAGACAACTGCGCCTTGGAAAAAAAGGAGTTCTCAGCATATTACAAAGCCCTGCGGAAGGTATTAAGCAACAGTTAGCAACAGCATCATAAACTTTAAGGCACTGCCCCTTTAGTTCTCTTTCTTTTTGGGAGGACTATTTTTATACACGAATTAAACATTGCATAAGAAGAAAGAGAGGGAACATCATTACTTGACAGTTATTGTTGATGACGCAGGCAGCGGCGACTTGCTTTACGGCGTTGTAGTCGGTGCCTACCGAGAAGAAACAGGCGAATTCAAATACGACCTCATCGACGTAAGGTTCTACCAAGAAATCTTCCGCGAAAAAGAGTACCTGCAAGAATCCTCACGCATCGTATCTAAACTTGTCGCATGGTTTAACCTTAAGCCAGACGAGGCAATCCACATTTGCCAAGGCTGCATCTTTGATGTTGCCGCTGAGGAACTCCGCAAAGTTTACGGTGAAGACCGCGTTAAACGCATAAGAGTCGTCGGCGAAGCGCAGAAGCTTACAGAAATCGCGTATCTAGATGAAATCCGCAACTTAGGCTATGAACCATTAGCTGAACGTGAAGAAAAAAGAGGCAAAAGCTTCTTCCACATGATGCGCTGGCTAAAAGACAACCCTGAAATGCTACGCTACGCCAAGACTGGGTGGCCACGCCTCAAGAATTACCATTTGTTTAAGCAATTTCACCAGGAACCAGTTTACACCGCTGTTTGCAGCGACTGCGGCTGCGAATGCAAAGTGCCATTTCAACCTCGTGCAGATCGACCCGTGTACTGCCAGAAGTGTTGGCCTGCTCATAGGCCTCAGAGGAACGGGGAGAAAAAGTAGCGCATTAATGCAATCGGCGAATGGACGATTTTATGGCGTTGTATGTAGCGATATTTTTCGGTTACCAGCTGTGTGCTCAATTTGAAGTCATGTAAGGTTATTTTAAGCACTACCCCGCAATTATATTCTTGAATGCGTGTGTACTGTTTATGGATAAGGACTGGAAACGTTTAGGACGCTTAAAGCCTGAAGAAAAAGTGCTAATATGCATGGACATGACTGATGGATGCGTGCGCATTTGCGCGGATGGCATAAAAAATCAGTATCCAGGAATTAGCGAGGAAGATCTTCTTGAGAAATTGCGTGAGCGTCTTGAATGGGCCAAGCGTAACCGGTGATTAGCGTTGGAAGCATTTTACAATTTTGTTAAGAAGCTTGCTGATGCCTTTGACAAAGTAGGCTTAGATTATGCCTTCACTGGTGCGTTGGCAGCGAGTTTTTACGGCGTTCCCCGAACCACCACTGATGTAGACATGATAATTGCAGTCACTAACCAAACTGACTTGAAAAGAAAAATTGCGTCTTCATTAAGACAGGCAGATTTAGAAGTTGATGAACGAAAAATTGAGACTGCATTAACATCAGGTTATAAAATAGCGACATTCAAAGACAAAACTACACCATACACTGTTGACATCATACTTTCAGATGGCAAACTGGATAAAAAATCAGGAAAAATCGATAGCCTAAAAACCTTTTTTCAATCACCTGAAGGCTTGATTGTAGCGAAACTCAGGATGATTAAGGTAACCCTGCCGCCTGAACGCGCAATTAAAGATAAGGAAGATGTTAAGGCAATTTTAGCTTTCACCAAATTGAATATCAATGCGATCAAAAAACAGGCGCAGAAAGACGAAACACTTGAAATATTTGAAGCGTTAATTGCATAGTTCATTTGACTTTAATGCTTAAATACGCTCTTTGCTTATTGCCTAGTGGTTGTGTTTTAGTTTGTCTTCTGATAAGCATGTTCAGCATGGCGCTGTGGTTTGGTCGGGAAAGCCTTGGGTTACCCCAGCAGCTATCGTTCGAACGGTCACTGTTTTTGTTGTTTCAGTTCTCTTTCTCTGGCTTGAAATATACTTCGGTGTTGCCTTTTCATATATGGCTGGTTTAGCAGTTGCCACTTGGACTCTTCTGGCTTTTGGCGTGATATGGTTGCTTAGCATGTTGGAGCTGCTGGTTTTTCGGGCATCCAACACTTACGTGCTACGGCAGGATGGCTTAGAAATTCGCCATGGCATTATTAGGTTGCATTCGTTTGTTGTTACCCCTTCGGGTTTTGGGGATTTAATGGTTTACCAGTCCATTGGCGGCAGGATTTTTGGTTATGGGGATTTAACGGTTAACTCTCAGGGTGAACGAGAAACCAAACTTCTGCTTGTCCGCTCGCCATTCAAAGTGGCGGATACAATCCGAGACATTATGGGTAAACCAATCGTCCGCGTGGAAAGTCACGTTTAGAACATGCCATTTTTGTTTGCGGCTTGTGTTGGAACGGGCTGGATTACGTCCCAGTGCTCCGCCAGCTTGCCATCTTCTACTCGGAAAATATCGACAACTGCTGCTCCACTGTCTTGAGGGTTGGGTTTTAGGTGGCTGTGGACTGCTACAAGGTTGCCTTCGGCAATTATCCGTTTAAAATCCATGTGCAGTTGCGGGTTAGTTTTTATGTAGTCGACGCACGACTAAACATTTGAGGCATTAAGAAACAGCCAGAATTCTTCAATCGTGCAGATTTTCCGTAACTCCAAGTATTCAGGCTTAAAGCTTGCGCCTTCTCCTCTGTATTCCTTGTAGTAGCCTACCGTGTAAGGGTAGTTGTTTTCGATTTCTCGACTATCCAAGAATTCGCCGAGGACTGCTGATTCCCCAAGCTGGTTTGCAGTTTTCTTGCCTTTGAGTTGTATGTGGTAGTTGCAGTATTTTCCTTGGTTTCCTTGGTTTGGAAAACAGATTATTTTGTCGATTTCTTGGAAATAGAATTTTTTGGTTTCTTGGCTTTGTGGGTTGCTGCTCAAGCGTGCATCATTACAAATAGTTAGAATGCATAATTTAAGTGTTCTACAACTTTTGCGAATGCATGCTGGATTGGCGATTGCATGTATATACATGCATGTTACATAGTTTTATAAGCGAATTTTGAGCATCGTGAAAGCCCCTAAAGGAGGCGAAGAAATGCTGAGTAGAGATTGCGACGGTTGCACGCTCCTGCACATGTGCAGTGAACGTTACAGTCGAGTTGGCAAAGATGAGAAAGTGTATTGTCCAGACGGAACAGCGCATCTAGTAGACCAAAATTAACCATCAACCTTTTCTTAATTTATTTTTGATTATTTTTGGGCAAAGGCAGAAATGTAAGCGATTTCTCAATTATTCGCTGTAGGTGAATTTGCGTGGATAAAGCTGATTTCTTGTTGTGGAGCCGCAAGTACGATAAAAGCTTCGGTTGGCAAGCGCAGAAAGAGCGGGAGTTGGGCGCCAAATTCAGAAAGGCAAAGGCGTTAACTTGCGGTGATTTAGCGCAGGTTGTTGAGTGGAAGTTTAAAGAAGAGCCTGAGAAGAAAGCGCGGATTTTAGCGTTAGTGACTCGAAATGATGAGGCAACTGTTGACCGCCTTTCAAGCCAAGCTCTAAGCATTCCTTCTTGCGAAGACGCCTACCGAATGAACTGCCTCACACTGCTGGAAGGCGTCAGCCCGGTGTTAGCCAGCGTGATCCTCGCGTTTTTTGACCCCAAACAATACGGCATCATAGACGTAGCAGTTTGGAAAGCGTTGCTTGGCAATCCACCGCCTAACTTGTTAACAACTCAGAATTATCTAAAACTGCTCTTGGCAATGAGGAAAACAGCTGCCAAACAAAACCTGGACGTAAGAATAATCGACAAAGCGCTTTACAAAAAAAGCCTTGATGAATCAAAGTAAGCATTACGCGAACGCTGAAGAACGTTAGAAACTGATATGAAAGTTGTTATATTAGTCCTTTCACTTTTTCGAAAACGTCTTGAGCGTAAATTGTTTTTCCACAGTGGACGCATTGTGTTTCGTTTCCGGTTTTTGGAAAATCAACGGTGGCTCCGCATTCGGGGCATTTGAGCACTTGCATTACTAGGCCGCCTTTTTCCATGGTTGATTTCAAAAAAGAGAAGTCCAGCATGACATGTATTTTTTCTCTTTTCTTTTCAGCTTCATTTTCGTCTATTCGCATTTTTATGGCGCTTTCAATCATTGGCCTGAGCAGTTCTTGGAAGGCGCTTTGCAGGTTGAAGGTTTTTTCGCCGTCGTTGGTGACGATTGAAACTTTTTTTGCGGATGCCCAGGTGCCGCAGTCTCCGCTTTCTGCTAAGATGCCCTTTATGTTTTCCAGTGGCATGTCGAGGGCGACTTGGTAGGTGATTTGTGGTTTCCACACGCCGATTTGTCGCCTTTCCAGCCAGATAAGCCTGCGACTTGTAAGCAGAAGAGCACCTATTTGCAAAATCATTCTTGCACGCGCAGGACCTGGTGCCACATTAATGTTTTGTATGTAGCGGTTGCCTGTCCAAGCATTTAGGACGAGTTCTGATTTGTCTATTATGACGGATTTTAAAATGGTTGGGTCTACTGCCTTCGATAGGAATTCCCAGTCTATTTTTCCGTCGAGTTTAAGGTTCTTCCAGAAAGGTAATGCAATAGGTTTGCCGAGTGCGATGAATAAGGGGAGGTTTGTGCTTGCGACTTTGTATAGTGCGGCTCCGTTTTTTGGCAGTTCATAAAGCGTTAAGCCTGTTATTTTTTGGTTTTCTATGAACAATTTCCATTTGGTTTGGCACTGGAAGCATTTAGCGAATTTTCCAACCATTCCTGAAAGCTCGTATCCGCTTGTTGAACCGCATACGGGGCATTGCGGAAGCTCCTGTTGCATGCTCATGGTTTTCGATTGCTGTATTTGCAGTTGTATTATTTATATTAATTGTGAATTGCCAATATCCAGTTTTAACAAATGAAACCTAACACTTCTAGATTTTTGAAAATGGGTTCGCTTGTTTTATTTTTTTGCGTAAGTTTTATGTGTTACATTGTATTCTTTATAAGTAAGGCGATTGCATGGTCGAAGTTGAAAAAAGCAGCGTTGTCACCGTGCGCTTATCAAAGCGTAACTTGCGTAGAGTTGAGGCTGTTCGAGCCCTTGAAAATGTTGACCGCTCAACACTTTTTAAGGAGTTCATCGAGGACGGCTTACGCGACTGCGTAGTACGCCTTTACGAGAAAGGCAAACTGAGCGCTGGACGAGGAGCAGAGATTTTGGGTATTTCGCTAAGGGAGTTTTTGGAGTTGCTTGAGCGTGAATGCGTAGCGGTTAACTGGGACTCCGAAGGAGTCAAAGAGTACTTGAAGGCGAAGTACGGAGAATAAACCCATTGCCTGCCGTGGTTTCTGATGCGGGACCGCTAATTCACCTAGCGCAGATCGGCAAACTATCGTTGTTGAAGAAGCTTTTTGGCACCGTAATTGTTACCGAGAGGGTTAAGGTTGAGGTTTTTGATGAGGGCGTCAGGCTCGGCTGTGCTGACGCAAAAGCAGTCGGCAATGCTTTGGCAGATGGCTGGCTGAGGATTGAGCCTGTTCCTGAACGTTTAGCCAAGTCTGCTTTGAAGTTGGCTGAAGGCGAAAACATTTCCATAGCGGATGCCGAAACCTTGCTATTGGCTGTGGAGAAAAAAGCCGAGCTGTTGGCTGATGAAAAACTGCTCTCGAACCTTTCCAAAATGTATGGACTTAGGGTTTGGAGTACTTGGACGCTGCTTTTGGAAGGCTTAAGCAAAGATTACATTGGGTTAGGTGAGGTGGAAAGAGCGGTTGACGAGTTGGGTAAGAAAAGGTTTAGGTTAAGTGTGAAGCAGGCACAAGAAATTCTGGATGCCGCTAGATTCATTGAAAAGCACCATTTTGTAAAAGAATAATCTTTCCAAAATTTTTTGTTGCCATTTTTCAAATTGGCTCAAAAGACACACTCCTAGCCATTCTATAGTAACCTGATTGAGCTTATTGGGTTATCCAGTAATATGAATTTTTTGTAGGGATAAATTGCTGAAAAACAGTAGCGGTGGACCACTGCGGTTTGACGCCTAGACTCCGCCTGGAGACCTCAAGCCCTACGCTCTTACCCGCACCCCCTTGAGCGCATAACGTCCAAACTTAGGTTGCTCTCTCCCGAGCCTAGCCGGGTTCGCCTGGTGAACAGTGAAACAACTCCCCTACGGAAGCTGCACACTGACCGCCAGCCCCAAAGGACGGATAGTCAATGTTTCGGAAATGAAGATCCAAGCGGCCTTTGACGCCTCATCCGCAGATGTCGGCCCGTCGTATAGAGGGTTTACGGTACAATGGACCCCTACCCCACCGCCTAAGATCCACCGCCGAAAGTTAAAGGTTAGAACGAACATTAAAACTTTCCCAGACACAAAACGAATTTTTCTGGTTTTCACAAATTATTGGATGATTTTTGTTGCCGCTTTTAATTTACAAGCGGTCGCTTGCAGTTCATTTAGCAGAACATCAATCTTTTCCCGATGCTTTTGAATTAGATTGACGAAGGCGCTTCCAACTATGACGCCGTCAGCTCCTGCCCCAACAATGCGCTGAACATGCTCAGGCTTCGAAACGCCAAACCCAACCGCCAATGGAATTCTTCCGGATGTGAAGGGTAAAACACGCTTGACTAAGTGAATGGTTGAATCTTCTATCGTTGCTTTTGCTCCTGTCACCCCGAAATGCGAAACAAGATACAGAAAGCCTGAAGAGCACCAAACTATCCTTGCAAGCCGCTCATTGGAAGTGGAAGGTGCTGCTAGGAAAATTGTGTCTACACCAAATTTGCTTGCGGCTTTCTTGTAGTCACCTGCTTCCTCAACTGGTAAATCAGGAACTATAACTCCGTCAACCATGCATTTCTCAGCTAAACCGAAAAACCTCTCGAGCCCCATCCTGAAAACAGGATTATAGTAGGTCATTATTACAACTGGCACATCATGGCTTTGTCGTATTTCCTTAGCAATTTCTAGCACCTTAACAGGCGTTGTTCCAGCAGCCAGCGCGCGTACGCTTGCAGCCTGAATTGTTGGTCCATCAGCAATTGGGTCAGAGAAGGGAAGCCCAAGCTCCAAAATGTCTACGCCGCCCTTGATTAGGGCATCAGCAATTTTCGGTGTCAGTTCTGGCTTTGGGTCTCCAGCCATAATGTAGCCGACGAGCGCGCCGTTTCCCTGCGCCTTTGCTTTTTGGAATGCTTCGTTTATAGCGTTCATATTTTTGCCCCTATGTAGTCTGCTACGGTTTCCACGTCTTTGTCTCCTCGTCCGGACAATGTGACAACGATTGACTGCGTCTTCTTCATCTGCTTGGCTAACTTCATTGCGTAAGCTACTGCATGCGAGGATTCCAATGCAGGAAGAATGCCCTCCTCTCTGGACAAGGTGAGAAAAGCCTCCACCGCTTCCTTATCTGTGGCTGAAGTGTATTGTGCTCTCTTGAACGTTTTTAAGAAGGAATGTTCTGGTCCAACACCAGGATAATCTAAGCCTGCTGAAACGCTGCTTGTGTTCTGTATTTGCCCGTTACTGTCTTGGAGAACGTACGTTAGCATGCCGTGAAAGACTCCTTCTGCTCCTGCGCCAAGTGAGGCTGCGTGTTTGCCTGTTTCTAAGCCTTGACCTGCAGCTTCAACACCATAAAGCTTCACTTCATAATCATCTTCGAATGGGTAGAAGGTGCCCATGGCGTTGCTTCCGCCGCCTACGCAAGCAACAAGTGCATCTGGCGGTCGGCCTTCTTTTTTCTGGAATTGTTCTTTGAGTTCTTTGCCGATTACGCTTTGGAAGTCCCTAACAATCATGGGATAGGAGTGAGGGCCCACTACTGAGCCGATTAAGTAGTATGTGTTCTCAAGGTTTGTAACCCAATCCCTAAACGCTTCGTTAATAGAATCCTTCAAGGTTTTTGAGCCAGTTTCTACGGGATGCACTTGTGCGTTTAGAAGCTTCATTCTAAAAACGTTAAGCCGTTGCCGTTCGCAGTCTTCTGTACCCATGTAAACCTCAGCTTTCAAGCCTAAGGCAGCGCATGCTATTGCTGTTGCTACGCCGTGTTGGCCTGCTCCTGTCTCGGCGATTACACGTTTCTTGCCCATTCGCTTCGCCAACAACGCCTGCCCCATTGTGTTGTTTATTTTGTGTGCTCCTCCATGGGTCAAGTCTTCACGCTTCAAGTAAATTTTGGCGCCGCCTAGTTTCTGCGTTAAGTTCTCAGCGTAATAAAGCGGTGTTGGTCTTCCCACAAACTCTGAAAGGTAATAATCAAGCTCTTTCTGGAAATTCGGGTCTTTTCGAGCTTGCTCGTAGGCTTCTTCCAACTCCTTAATCGCCGCCATCAGAACTTCTGGAACAAAACGGCCGCCATATTTCCCGTATTTTCCATCAATCGGGTAATTGCTTAGTTTCATTTTGCATTCACAAACTCCCTAACTTTCTCTTCAATGTTATCGGTTAACATGATGGCTGATCCGACAAGGAAAGCGCATGCACCACTTTCACGAAGAAAACGTATGTCTGCTGGCGTGTTTATTCCGCTTTCACTTATGACCATTTTGCCATTATTCTTATGTTTTTCAAGGATGCGCTTTGTTGTACTTAAGTCGATTTTTAGGGTTGCGATGTTTCGGTTGTTAATTCCAACAAGGTCAGCGTTGGTTTCAATAGCCGATTGGAATTCTTCTTCTGTGTGTGTTTCCAGCAAAACCTCAAGGCCCCTTGCGTGAGCAAAAGCTATCATTTTATCGACGCTGGTTTCGCAATAGCCTCTTTCAAAAAGAGCTTCAATTAGCAAGACTGCATTGGCGCCTAATTGTGAGGCAGTTTCTATTTGCTCGGGAATAATGATTATGTCTTTCATGAGTATGGGAAGTTTCACAGCCTCTCGTGCCTGAGCCAACGCTTCTAGAGAGCCGTTGAAGTGTTTTGGCTCAGTTAGAACTGAAATGCCAACTGCTCCGCCTTTTTCCATGGCTTTCGCAATCATGCTTGGTTTAACGTTTCTTCTGATTATACCGGCTGAGGGTGAAGCAGCTTTAATTTCAGTTATGACCGGATTAACTTGGCTATCTAAAATTGCCTTCCTCAAACTAACGCGCATGCTTCCTGTAGCTTTTAACGTTTCATAGTATCCGCTATTAATGGTTTCTTTGGCATCATGCGCCAGCATATCCAGAAAGTCACTCATATTGCGCTTCGAACTCCTCTAGTTTTGAGAGGCTTCCGCCTGAAGCCTTAACCAACATCTTAAGCTTAGCGTAGGCAGCTCCGCTTTCGATTGATTCTCTTGCTATTTCCATGCCGCCTTTGAAATCTTCTGCTTTCCCACCCACAATGATTCCTGCAGCGCTATTGACGAGCACAAGCTCAGCTTTCGGGTCATCAGCAACGTTGCCATTTAGAATTTTAAAGAGGATTTCTGCGCTTTCCTCAGGCGTTGACATTTGTAAGTCAGTTATTCTTGCTTTTTTTACGCCGAAATCGCTTGGAATAGTTTCTAACTTTGTTACTTCGCCTTTCTTTAGGTGCGCAATTACTGTTTTTCCTACAGTTGATATCTCGTCTAGCCCGTCTAATCCATGAACAACCATTGCTTCTTCGCATCCAAGCCGCTTTAGAGCATAAGCCAATGGGCTGATCAGTTTTGGGTCGTAAACGCCGAGCAGTTGAGCATTAGCGCATGCTGGATTCGTTAATGGTCCAAGAACGTTGAATACTGTGCGAATGCCTATCTCGCGTCTTGGCTCAGCGGCAAATTTCATAGCAGGGTGAAAAGCTGGGGCAAACATGAAGCCTATGCCGACTTTTTCTATGATGCCTTCAACTGCTTCAGGTTCCAAATGTAGGTTAAGACCGAGCTCTTCTAATACGTCGGCGCTTCCACTTTTGCTGGTTACAGCCCTGTTTCCATGTTTAGCAACTGCGACGCCGGCTCCGGCAATGACGAAGGCTGCTGCTGTGCTT
This sequence comes from Candidatus Bathyarchaeota archaeon, assembly GCA_963715865.1. GTDB lineage: Archaea > Thermoproteota > Bathyarchaeia > Bathyarchaeales > Bathycorpusculaceae > Bathycorpusculum. The sequence goes on along the minus strand of OY970280.1, from coordinate 422,564 downwards.
ACGTTGAAGGTTTTTATTTTGTCTCCGCCTGTCCCGCAAGTATCGACTAGGCGGCTATGTACGTGGGGATGTATTTGGCTGCTATGCTCTCTCATAACGGATGCAAAGGCGATGAGTTCCTCAACCGCTTCACCCTTCATTCGTAAGGCTGTTAGAAAAGCGGCAGTTTGCGAGTTTGTTGCTTTTCCCGACATAACTTCCCTCATTATTTCTCCTGATTCATCGCTTGTTAGGCTGTAGCCTTCGATGAGTTTCTGGATGCCTTCCCTAATCATTGCCGTCGTCTGCCATCCAAGAAGTTTTTAATTATAACTTTCCCGTCCTCGCAGAGAATTGATTCAGGATGAAATTGTACGCCATCAATCGGGTACTCAACATGGCGAACGCCCATGATTTCTCCGTCATCAACGCATTCTGCAGTAATTTCTAAGCACGAAGGAATGGAGCACCGTTCTCCAGCAAGCGAATGATACCTTGTCGCAGTGAAAGGATTACGGACACCTGTGAAAATGCCTTTTTGGTCATGTTTTATGGTGCAAGTCTTTCCATGCATGAGCCTTTTTGCATGGATGATTTTTCCGCCGAACGCGTTGATTATTCCTTGATGACCTAGGCAAACGCCTAAAGTTGGCGTTGTTCGGCTCATAGTCTGCAGAATTGATGTGCAAACGCCAAAATACTTGACATCTTCAGGTGTGCCTGGTCCTGGCGATATCACGATTCTGTCGGGTTTAAGCTGGGTTAACTGTTTTAGGTTAACTTGGTTGTTTCTGTAAACTATGGTTTCTGCGCCAAGTTCACCTATGTACTGGACAAGGTTGTAAACGAACGAATCATAATTATCAATTACCACTACCTTCATGGTTTTGCACCTCCAGCCTGCTCAAGCGCCTGCATCAGAGCTTTTGCCTTATGGTCAGTTTCGAACCACTCTCGCTCAGGCACGGAATCAGCCACGATTCCTGCGCCAGCTTGGATGTAAGCTTGGTTCTTATCGGCGAAGAGTGTGCGGATGGTTATGGCAAAGTCTGCATTGCCATTGTATGAGAAGTAGCCTACAGCACCCGCATATGGTCCACGCCTTGCAGGTTCCAGTTCGTCAATGATTTCCATGGCGCGTACTTTTGGTGCTCCAGAAACCGTGCCAGCAGGAAAAACAGCCCTTAGCGCATCGTAGCTTTGAAGGTTTTCTTTAAGTTCGCCAACAACTTGTGAGACGATGTGTTGTACGTGGCTGTACTGGTGAACCTTCATGAATTCGGGCACGTGAACGCTTCCAAACTTAGAAATTCTTCCGATATCGTTGCGTGCTAAGTCAACGAGCATAACGTGTTCAGCCCGCTCTTTAGGGTCATCAAGCAATTCTCTAGCTATCTTTTTGTTTTCGCCTGGTTTGTCAGCAATTGGCTTGGTGCCTGCAATTGGGAAGGTTTCTACCTTTCTGTTTTCAACTCGGACGAGCATTTCTGGGCTAGAGCCAACGATTTGCCGCTCGCCTGACTTGTAGAAGTACATGTAGGGTGAAGGGTTGATGCTTCTCAGCGACTGGTAGAATGGGATTAGGTTGCCTTTTATTTGGAACTGGTAGCGTTTGGAGAGAACAACTTGGAAAATGTCGCCTGCGGTTATGTACTCTTTTGCTTTCTCTACCGCCTGTTCATAGTGTTCTTTTTTAGTGTTAACTTTTGGTTGAGTGAAAGATAATTCGTCAAAATCAACAGGTTGCCTGAGCAGGTTTTCAACTTCAGCCAAGCGGTTCTCGTTGCGGTAGTAGTAGAAGGCTTGTTTTTTTATGTGGTTGAAAATTAAGCCGTCGTCAAATATGCCCATCTCCAAGTCAGGGAAGTCAAGGTCAGCTTGACACTTCAGGGGCAGTTTCTCCCAGTAACGAACGGCATCGTAAGAAATATAGCCAACAGCTCCGCCGACGAATCGAAACTTACGAGTGGGAACAGAGTCGCCTTTAAGCAGTTCTTCTATAAGTTGCAGTGGGTCGCTTGTTACCTCTTTAATTATTTCCCCGTTTCTCTCGTTTTTGATTTGGGCTTTTTTGTTTTTAGCTTGGATGGTTATTTTTGGGTCGAATCCGATGAATGAGTATTGTGCGAGTTTTTTTGGTCCTTCGATGGATTCTAAAAGGTAGGTTGTTTGGTATTGTTTTTGGAGTTTTGAGAATATTTCGAGGGGTTGTTGTGTGATTGTGATTTTTTTGATTTTTAGGGGGTTAGCTGGTTTGGTTTCGGTTAATGCTTGTGAACCAAAGGCGATTCCCCATTTTGTTTATTCTCCGTATGGTTCAGAAGCATACGCCAATGTACTATTTAAGGCTTATCGGTACAAAAATGTACTTAAGGCTTGAGCACACTACTCATCCAATCCAAATAAGCCTTCGAGCCCTCAACAATCGGAAGCGCAAGAATCTCTGGAATCTCATAACTATGCAAGCCCTTCACGCGCTCAGCAACTTGAGTAAACAGGTCCATGCGTGATTTCATAACGATTAAGCATTCCTCAGCCCTGTCGATTTTGCCAGACCAATGAAAAAATGATGTGACTGGATTAACGATGTTTGCGCAAGCAATCAAATGTTCCTTCAAAAGCGACTGCGTTATTTTTTCTGCTTCCTGCTTATCTTTGCTGGTAACTAATATGATGATGTAACTGTTCTTCAATGGCTTTCACCGAGTAATGTTTAGTTTTGGGAATAAAAAAACTTGCTATTAACTTGACGGTTGCCTTTCTTTAGCTAAGTGGTGGTTAAGACATTTAAATTTCCCTAGATAAGTATTAATTGGAATGGTTGAGTAACCGAACACTTGAGGGAAGGTTGTTGAAAGAAGAACAATTTAAAGTTTTAAAAACGATAAGTGAAGCCACAAACCGCATGGACCTGAACATGTTTGCTCAAAAAGTCAATTTAAACCCAAACCAAACAATACAGCAAATCCAAGAATTAGCAAAAAAGGGCTTTTTGCAAAGAGTCGGCGGCGGATATGGCATAACTGAAAAAGGAAAAGCATCCCTTAAAGCGTTCATGCCAGTTCCGAAAGAAATGGGTTTCCACTTTTACTACGACATTAATCAGCCCACAAACTTAACTGCACAGACGCTTGAAGAATTTTACAAGTTTATCAAACAGGTCAGAATAGACTCAGTTGAATTTCACCTTTACAGGGGCGACTTTGAAAATTGGCTAAAAGAGGCTTGCAAAGATGCAGCTCTTGCCAACGAAATTGGAGGCATTAGGGCGGGTGGTTTAAAGGGTGAAGATCTTAGAAAAGAACTCTTGGAAGTGCTTGACGCAAAATACGGCATCCAAGAATTGCTATAAGCCTTTACGGTTTTTTCTCGTTCAGCTTAATCCACCAATCAGGAACTCTGGCGTTTTTAGCGGTGTCCCAAGAATCAAAGGGCTTAATATCCAAGATTGGTGTGCCGTCGAAAGCGTCAAGACCGCGGACAGTCAAGGTGTTGCCTTCAACTTTTAACAGCTCAACTAATGTTAGTCCTATGGGGTTTGGGCGAAGGTTGGTTCTGGTAGCGAAAACTCCAAGCAGAGGCATGTCCATTCTGCCTCTAGGATGAACCTTCATAATCATTCGTTGCTCATCTTGGATTTGACTCAGCCAGAACAGAACAAACAAATGCGAAAAACCCGTGATGCCGTCTAAAGCTTCAACCAAATTATCACGAAGGACGATTTGCGAGGTTCTGGATTTGTCTTTAACTTCATCGCCAACCGCTTCAGTTTTAACATAACCGATTGGGTTTAGAACGATTTTTTCTTGAAAAGGCATCGGTCACCGCACTCAACGTTTGAGTGGGTCTCGAATCTATATAAGCATTCGATTCGATTCGTAAAATAATGTTAGCTAGGTAGCTATTAAAAATTGTCAGAACTACAATCGAAGATTCAGCCTAGATTTTTTAGTTGCAACTAATCGCGGCGCAATAGTCGCAACTATTGAGCCTGTTGAATAGCCTACTCTAGTATAGTGATAGTGAAGCCGAGCGCTAAAGTGATGACTATTGAGCTTGCTTCTGACGCGTTTATGATAAAGTCAGTTTTCCTAAGTGAACGGTTGGCGGAGATTAAAAAGCTAGTGACATATGTTCGATCGCGTAAAAGTTTTGTTCAAACAATCCAGCTGGCAGTTCTACAGTAGTATAGTCAAAGTCAAGCCTAATGCCAAAGTTATAACTATTAAGTGCCTGTGAATGCTTTGAGCAGAGGAAACTTGCACAAAGTATTATTCTTTGTTGAAGAAACAGTTTATTATGTTGCGTGTTGGTCATAGGGGCGCCAGGGCTTATGCTCCTGAGAATACGTTGATGAGTTTTAAGAAAGCCATGGAAATCGGCGTAGATGCGGTTGAGTTAGACGTTAGAAAGACCAAAGACAACCAACTTGTCGTTATTCATGATGCAGATGTTAAGCGGACAACCAATGGCGAAGGCTTGGTAAGTGAGCTTACGCTTAAAGAAATCAAAGGTTTTTCTGCCGCGGGAGGCGAGAAAATTCCGACTTTGCAGGAAGCGCTTGATTTTTTGGATAAGAAAGTGAAGGTGTTTATTGAGTTGAAGGAAGCGGGCGTTGAGGAGCAAGTGCTCTCGAAAGTGAACGAGCGAGGATTAGGGAAGAGTGTTGTAATCGTTTCTTTTCTTGAAGATGCGTTGAAGAAAGTTAGAGAACTAGATAAGGGCATTGAGATTGGGTTGATTTACGCTAAGCATAAGAATCCAGTGAAAGCAGCGTTAGAGTTGAAAGCGAACTATCTTCTTGCTTTCTATAGGTTCACGCATACGGCTAATGTTCAGAAAGCACACCAGAACGGTTTAAAAGTGATAGTTTGGACCATAAACAAACCAGAAGAAGTAGAAGAATACGCTGCGAAAGGCGTGGACGGCATAGCCAGCGATAAGCCAGACATACTCATGCGTGTTAATGCATAGCAACCTGCGCTTTAAGAACCTGCTCTGTGTCGCCCATGCCGCTTCGTTCAGCCAAAGTTATGCTACTTGCACCTGCGTTTTTTAGGGTTTGCACTATGGTTCTTAAGGTGTCAAGGTAGGTTGATGCTGGAAACAGGTCAGCACTGTTAAAATTAGCCTTCAAAGCCACCTGCTTCCCAGAATAATCGCCTAAGCCAAACTTGTTGAGCAGTGCAGGAACGCCTGTTGCTCTATCCGTAGTTTTTAGAATGAAAACTTCGCCCAAAGAGTTTACCATAAAAACTGCTCCATAAAAAATTAAAGGGCTGCTTTGTTATTAGTTTTTCACTGCATCAAGATGCAACAACAAAACCGCAAGCTCTATATTATTCAGTGGAACCTTTTTCAAAAGAAGCCTTTATGCGGGCCCGTAGCTCAGTCAGGCCAGAGCGGCGGACTCTTAATCCGTAGGCCGCGGGTTCAATTCCCGTCGGGCCCGCCAAATACAACTTATGCTTTGAGAAGAATAATCTTGCTTGATTTCCGCAAATAAGCTGTTCAAACAGTTTATCCAAGCTCAGCAGGGTGGATTGACTGCGGGTATTATGGAAGCGCTTTTAGGTACATCGCTGTCGTCGCCATAGACGACAACGGAATGAGCGCCAATCTGCTTATAGATTCAGTCAAAGTAACTCCTTGAGCAAAACAATCTTTTCCCCCTTTTTTTGGAACCCTTTCAAAGTATGAAAATCGACATAAAGCATAAAAACAAGTGAGAAAAATAATTAAGAGGGTGTTAATATTGTCCGTGACAATAATGAAAAGCGAAGACAAAACTAGTTTAAAATTCAAATTCAATAAGCGCTTTTGGATTAGCTTAGCCCTATCTTACCTCCTTTCAACAAGGGCAATACTATTAATATTAAAACTTGGTTACATCGATAGTACCATACTGGGCTATGGTCTCACTGGAATAGTGCTCACTGGGCTCACTGGAATAGTGCTCACTGGGCTCACTGGAATAGTGGACGGCTTAATAATCTTGATTGTAATAGTGCGGCTGCTTAATCGAGCGGATATGGTTTTACGCAAAAGAATAGACTATGTTGTACTTGGCATTGGGTTAGGATTTGCAGTCGGTTTTTTCGGAGTCACTTTACTGTTTGCTAATCAGATTATCGCAGCCATTGGAAGCTTAGGATTTTTAGTTCTTGCCATTATAGTATTACCCCTTGCAGGTGGCTTGATTGGTTACTTGGCTGGCAAAAGTTTTATCTCCCCAACACCACTAATAACAGCTCCTGAACGCCAGCCAAGACAACTACGCCATACCCGTCTCTGCGATTGAGAAGGTTAAGCTAAAGAAACTCGGGAGAAGAAGCGCATCCATCAGCATAATCACGTCCGCAAGAAAGATTCACTGGTTGTCTAACGGACTTGCAGGCCAGGAAAAAACTCAATTCAGCGAGTACGAGGAAGTGTTCCGTCCAGTTTTTGCCGACAAGCTGACTGTATCATCGCGTTTTGCGCGTTTTGCGAAAGTTAAATACTTAGCCTTGAATGCACCCACGATAATCTTCCTCTGCGTGATCATGTGGTTCTTGTTACCATTACCAGGAGGTTGGATTTTTATTGTTGCCCTAATAATGGTTATGATTCTAGTCGCCCTTCCCGTAGGCATACTGCTCCAACGCTACTTCAACAAGCAGCTTCGAGAAGCCTAAGCGCACAAACCCTTTTTATTCAAAACAGCATTAGATAGAGCCGAAATGAGAAAAGACTTCCGAGCAGACGAGGAAACCCTGTACGCAGCCCTAACCGCGCTAGGCTACACGCGATGCAGGGGAAACGATCCGCGCGTAGAATGGCGCCTCCGCCGGTTTCACCTCTTCATCCGCAGGAGAAAAAACGCAGGTTCGCTCTCACCATACACGAGGGCCTGCCCTGTAGCCTGCCGCCCTTCCATAGGTCCCAGCATAGCCCAATAGCTTCGGTCACTTTCAATTCCCGTTACTTGGGATTTTCCATGCATCAATGTAGTCAAAACTTTCCGATGCACAAAAAACAGTTTTATGGTCCCTGCTATAAGAAAGATGTCTTAACCAATTTTGGTGTGGATCGATTTAGACTCCGTTCATAATGTCGGCTAATCTATCGGGTACTCGTTTGAGAAAGGAGTCAAAATCCTTTGGCGGCTGAACCACAAATAGTTCTCTTTCAAATGGCTCTTCCAAAACGGGTGATAATTCAAACGATTTTATGTTCCTCTCTAAATTTGCGCGATACCTTTTGTAGTTCAGACATGCGTTTACCTTTGCCACAATTTGTTCTCTCAGTTCCTCGATTTTGTAACCTGATTTTTCAAGCATATACAAATCATAGAAATCGCGCAATTTCCGCGCGCGTCTCGTGAGTACTGCCCTTACTTTTTCGCAGAGAATTTCTTTTTCATCATATGCCTGCACCGCGAAGGTTTTGTAAAAACTTAACTGTTCCCTGAAATAGGCAGTATCATCTTTTGAAAGTGGAATGTTCTCTAATAATGTCTTAACAGTGGCTATCTTGGGTTGAAATAATATTTCATCGGTGAAATTCACTTGTATTTTTGTTAACTCAGTATTATTCCATAATTTACAAGTTACCATTTTGCAGCCGCCGCCAAATTCAAAGTACTTTGCATTTTCCAGTTCATTCTTAAAGTCTAAACCAATATCTTGAGCTGCATTTTCTAGTAACGCGCCCATGTTCCTTATTTCTTCAAGGAGGCGCCTTCTCAGTTGGTATTTTCCCAGGTTTAGCCACGCTTTTTGATCTTGCCAAGTAAAATCTAAGTCAACGCTGAATCGATAATAGCCGAAGTAGCATTTGACTAAACAACTGCCTCCCTTAAAGAGGTAGTTTTCAGCAAAATGCCTCGAATCATATAGGTCTTTCAGCATTCTGTGAATCGTCAAGTCTTTTTCTATCAAGCTTAGCTTTTCAATACCTGATTTCTCAGCAACGAAAGCAACAAACTCAGATAAGTCCAGCAGATTTAACCACCTTTTCTACCGCTTTGGGATAAAACCTCAAGTAATCTAAAACTTTGGCGGTTCGCACTTCTTCCTTATGTTCCTCAATCATGGAAGTTATTCTTCCTTCTGGAACAGAACGATACCTAGAAATGTAAATGAGGTCCAGAAGAGTCTTTTCAACATCGGAAAATCTTTTATAATCTTCGTTCACTATGCCAAACTCAACGAGTTTGCCTGTCAACTTGACAAATTTGACCTTTTCTCCTGCTATTTTTATCGCTTTAGGACGATAAATCTGGTCGTTGAGAACGAAAATTGTATCAAAGAATTCATGTGTTAAACCGTTAAGTCTTAAACCGGTGTATAGTCCAAAGTACCATTTGACCTTAAGCTTATTTAGGCCGAGGAAAAGAATTTTATAAGCACCTGGCGATTTCTTAAGCTCAAACTCTTCCACGGTCTTTACGTAATAGAGTCCTCTAAGAATTCTCACGAGATACCCGTATGATATCATGAAATTTGTCGTGCTGTCCGGGTCGGAATCAAAGCGTTTACAGGCTTCTTTTATTTCGTCTTTGGTTGCTACGTTTCCGCCAAATTTTGATAAGATGTACCGCGTTAACTTTTTCATAGTAGTTACTTATATAACAACCCTTAAAAACTTTTAAGGTAGATACATAAAATTGAGAAATACTCAGGATCCTTAGCGTTTCGTTCATGAGTCCCAACCAGCGCTTTCGCCAAATCAACTATACCCGCGGGTTCAATTCCCGTCGGGCCCGCCACCATCGTCAAAATAGCCATGTAAAAATTTTGCGCAGCTTATTTGCGATTTATAGAAAACCACGCGTTTCTATTTTTTAATTAGATTGGCAAGTTAACCCGATTTGAACTCTTCCTTGATTTTCATCTGTCTTCTCTTTCGGTTATAACCCAGCGAAAACTCATGAGCTGCATCACGAACCCTTCGCAAAAGAAGCATCATCCTACTGTTCTTATCAAAATTTCTAGGCGCAGACTCATCAGGCAAATAAATTTCCTCATGCTCCTTAGCTAAACCAATAAGCGGAAGCTGAAGCCCAAGCGATTGCAAAGCCGCTTTGGCAGCGCTAACCTGCCCTGGTCCTCCGTCAACAACCACTAAATCGGGCAGTTGGCTTTTTTCTTCTATCAAACGCCTGTACCTTCTCATGACGACTTCGTTGACGGCAGCGAAATCGTCCTGCCCCTCGAAAGTTTTGATTTTGAATTTACGGTAGTTACTCTTGTCAGGCTTCGCATCCTTGAAGCTTACCATGCCTGAAACCACGTGCTCCTGCCCCAAATTGGAAATGTCAAAGCACTCTATCACGCGCGGCAACACTGGAAGATTAAACTCAGTCTGCAAATCAACCAGTGCACTATCAACTTCTAAGGTGGACTCAAGGTTTTTCTCAGCAAGCTTTACAAGTGCAAGTTTATCCGCTCGCCTGGGAATCGTCAACGAAACAGGCGCACACCTTTTTGCTGAAAGGAACTCTTCCAGGGCTTTTTTCTCTTCGGTTCCTTGCCAACAAGGCTTATTCAACAATATCTCACGCGGAATGTGGTTGGTCGTGTAAAAAGCCTTCAAAAATTCCTGCTCAATCTGAGGCTGAACGTCAACACTGAACTCTTTTTTGCCAAGTAAAACGCCTCTTCGCACTCCCATCTGGACAGCAAGCATTTTCTCGCCAAACTGCTTGAACACCAAAACGTCCTGGTCAAACCGCCTCTCATTATCCACAATCTGATGCTCCGTCAAAAGCCTAATGGAAGCGATTTGGTTGCGAAGCTCAAGGGCCCCTTCATACTTCTGCTCTACAGAGGCAGCCTGCATTTGAGACTTGAGCTGTTCGATTGTTTGCTGATAGTTTCCGTTCAAAAAGGAGCGCGCTTGCTTAACCTGCTCTAAGTATTGTTCAGCGGTGACGTTTCCAATGCATGGTGCAGTGCACAAGTGAATGTGAGAGTTTAAGCACGCGCGTTTCGGCATCGTCTTGCAAGTGCGCAGTTTGAATACTCTTACAACTAAGCGCTGAAGATCCTGCCTTGTAAACCCGTCAGTGTAGGGTCCGAAGGATTCGAGTTTGCGTGAAACTTTGCGGCTGGTAAGTATCCTCGGAAAAGCTTCTCTTGAGAGTGAGATGTAAGCGTAGGTTTTAGCATCCTTAAGGTCAATATTATACTTAGGCGTGTGCTGCTTAACCAGCTTGTTCTCCAAAAGCAAAGCTTCAACCTCATTGTTCACAATAATCCAGTCGATATTTCGAATCCTAGAAACTAACTGCCGTGTTTTCGCTGGTTGGTCTGTGTTTGAAAAGTAGCTTTTGACACGCGCCCGCAGGCTTTTGGCTTTACCGATGTATAGGATTTCGCCTTGCTCGTCTTTGAAAAGGTAAACTCCCGGGTTTGTTGGCATATCTGAGCTTTTGAAGTCTGAGGGGTTAGTTATTTGGATCATGCAGACTGCTTCACTGCCAAACTATTTTCTTCTTGCTGGCGGTTAAGTATTTTTTTCAAAAACTTACCCGTATAAGACCCATCGTTTTGTGCAACTTCCTCAGGCCTTCCCTGAGCCAGTACTTCACCGCCAGCAGCTCCGCCTTCAGGACCCAGATCAATTAGATAATCGCAGCTTTTAATGACGTCAAGGTTATGTTCGATGATGTAAACGGTGTTGCCGTTGTCAACAAGCCGATTTAACACTTTAATCAACCGTTTAGTATCATCAAAATGCAAACCCGTGGTAGGTTCGTCAAGCATGTAAACGACGTGCCCAACTTTGTGTTTGCTAAGTTCACGCGTAATTTTGATGCGTTGGCTTTCTCCACCAGACAATGTGGTTGAACTTTGCCCAAGTTTAATGTACCCAAGCCCAACGTCTAAGAGCGTGCCAAGTTTGCGTGAAATCCTTGGAGTATTCTCAAAGAACTTCGCCGCTTCCTCCACAGTCATATCCAACACTTCAGCAATATTCTTGCCCTTGTAAAGAACGCTTAAGGTTTCCTTATTGTAACGTTTTCCCTTGCACTCGCTACATTGCACGTAAACATCAGGCAGGAAGTTCATTTCGATACGCAATACGCCGTCGCCTTGACAGGTTTCACACCTGCCGCCTTTCACGTTAAAGCTGAACCTTCCTTCCTTGTAACCATGTGCTCTTGCCTCTTTAGTTGAAGCAAAAATGCGCCTAATTTCATCAAAAAGCTTAGTGTAAGTTGCAGGATTACTCCTCGGTGTCCTTCCAATTGGGTCTTGATTGATAACTATGACATTCCTGACTAACTTTGGGACATCAATCGATTCGTGTTTGCCTACTTTATCGACGTGTTCGCCGAACATTTGCCGCAAAAGCGGAATAACAGTCAAATTCATCAGTGTACTCTTGCCAGAACCAGAAACACCAGTAACTCCACATAATACTCCTAACGGCAATTGCAAAGTTAGTTTTTTAAGATTGTTTTCTTCCGCACCTTTAACGTTGATGTAGCCAACAGGTTTTCGCCTTGTCGTTGGCAATTCAATCTTTAATTCGCCCGAAAGGTACTTGCCTGTGAGGCTTCGCTTATTTGCCATGATTTCAGCTGGTGAGCCTTCTGCGACAACGTGTCCTCCGTGGACTCCTGCGCCGGGTCCCATGTCGACAATATGGTCTGCATTGCGTATGGTTTCTTCATCATGTTCTACAACAATCAGCGTGTTGCCTAAATCGCGTAAGCGGTGAAGTGTGCTTATGAGTTTAGCGTTATCCCTTTGATGCAAACCAATGCTGGGTTCATCAAGAATGTACAATACACCCATCAAGTTACTGCCAATTTGCGTAGCCAAACGAATCCTTTGGGCTTCACCGCTTGAAAGTGTTCTTGCCGCACGAGAAAGCGAAAGATAGCCTAAACCAACATTCTTAAGAAAGCCCAATCGCTCGTTGATTTCCTTGAGCACTTGCTTGGCAATGGCTAATTCTTTCTCGTTAAGTTTGGCTGGTAAGTTGTGGAAGAAGTCAACCGCTTCTTCGATTGAGAGATCTGTAACGTCGATGATGCTTTTGTCCAGTATTTTTACGGCTAGCACTACTGGCTGCAATTTTTTCCCTTTGCACGCGTTACAGGGCCTAGAGGTCATGAACTTTTCAATGTCTTCTTTCCGCCATTCACTTTCAGTTTGACGGTAAAGCCTCGCCGTTTGCGGGATTACACCTTCCCAACCGTCACGCATCCACATGTTTGCCCCATTTGACCAATGACCGTTCAATGGTTCTTTGTCGCCGTACAAAAGCACGTGCAGTTGCTGTTCTGTCAAATCCTTCATTTGAGTGAAAACGTCGAATCCGTGTTTTTTGCCCACCGTCGCAAGCTGCTGTGCCCGCCAGCTAAGGTCCATTCCGCCGTAAACAGCTAAAGCTCCATCCATAATAGAGAGATTCTTGTCCGGAATCACTAAATCTTCGGAAATTTCTGTGATTTCACCTAAGCCGTGGCAGCTTGGGCAAGCGCCAAAGGGCGAGTTGAACGAGAACATGCGCGGCTCGAGACTTTCAAATACTATTTCTGGATGGTTAGGGCAGGCTCCAAAAGTGCTGAACATTGTTTCATCTTCAAAGCGTTCAAGCTCCTTCTTCTTTTCCGCGTCAGCTTTTTGGGCGTCAATGACTATCATGGTTCCTTTGCCTACTTGAAGCGCCTGCTCCACGTCTTCAGAAATACGTGAGCGCTCCTCATCGACAATTTTCACTGTGTCAATAACGGCTTCAATCCAGTGCTTCTCATAACGCAGAAGTTTAACTTCTTCTTTAATTGTGTCTGAATCGTAAATTTTTTGGTCAACGCGAATTTTGGTGTAGCCTTGTTTTTTGAGGTCGTCAAAAACTTGTTCATGTGTGCCTTTTATTCCCCGAATTATTGGTGCTAGGAAAATGAGTGTTTTTTCTTTCTCAGCCATAATTAAACTGGTTATGTTTTCAGGGCTCTGAGGATGAATTGAACTACCGCATTTTGGGCAGTGATGTGTACCAATGCGCGCGTAAAGCAGCCTGAGGTAATCGTATATTTCAGTGACTGTGCCAACGGTTGAGCGGGGATTTTTGCTGGTGCTTTTCTGTTCAATGGAGATTGCTGGAGATAACCCTTCAATCGAGTCAACATCTGGCTTATCCATTAAGCCGAGAAATTGTCTTGCGTAGGCAGATAGGCTTTCAACATATCTTCTTTGGCCTTCAGCGTAAATAGTGTCGAAGGCTAGGGTGGATTTTCCGGAGCCTGAGAGCCCAGTAATCACTATAAACTTGTTTCTGGGCAACTCTACATCTATGTTTTTGAGGTTGTGCTCTCTTGCACCCTTAATTGAAATGTTATCTCTCATAACGTAAACCGTTTCCTACTCCGCTTCTGTAAATTGTAACTTGTTTAAGCATGAAAGATTTCAACCTTTTTGCTTCAAAGCCCTCAATTTCTTGGTTTAACGCTCACTTTCCACCTTCTTAGACAACGCCCTATTCAACTCTGCAATAGCATCCCTAAGCTCAATAGCCCGCTCAAACTCCAGCTTCTCTGCGGCTTCCCTCATTTGCGCATCAAGCTCAACCAACTGGCGCTTAATGTCCGATTTCGCCAAGTGTTTGGTACCCTTAATCGTGCCCTCTTTCAAAGAGACACTCTTCACTATCGTCTTAGGCGTGATATGGTGAAGCTGGTTGAAGCGTTTCTGGAATTGGCGTCTGTACCTGGTGATTTTCATGGCTCGCTTAATCGACGCTGTTTCAACATCGGCGTAGAGTATTACTTTGCCGTTGACGTTTCTTGATGCGCGCCCAATGGTTTGTATCAGGCTTCGTTCATCTCGCAGGAAACCTTCTTTGTCGGCGTCTAAAATGAAAATTGTTGCAACCTCTGGAATGTCTAAGCCTTCACGCAGGAGGTTAATTCCGACCAAAATGTCGAATTCGCCGACTCGCAGTTGCCGTACAAGTTCTATTCGGTCTAAGCTTTCGATTTCAGAATGCATGTACCTTACGCGGAAGCCTTCTTTAGCAAGGTAATCCGCTAAATCTTCAGCCATCCGCTTTGTTAGGGTTGTGATTAGGATGCGGTCGCCTCGCTCGATGGTTTTCTTTGCTTCCTGCATCAAATGCTGCATCTGTCCAGCTATAGAATGAAGCTCAACCTCAGGGTCCAAAAGCCCGGTTGGTCGAGTGATTAATTCCACTGGTGGACGACTTTTTTCTAGTTCGTATTCGGCTGGGGTTGCGGAGACGAAGAGTGTTTTGCCCATTTTCCGCTCGAACTCTTCAAACCTGAGTGGTCTGTTGTCAAGTGCGCTGGGTAGTCTGAAGCCGAAGTCTACAAGGTTCTTTTTTCTTGAGTAGTCACCGTTGTACATGGCGTGTGCTTGAGGAATGGTTTGGTGGCTCTCATCAATAATCAAGAGGTAATCTTTAGGGAAGTAATCCATCAACGTGAACGGTGGCTCGCCAGAATTGCGTCCATCGAAGTGTCTGCTGTAATTTTCCATTCCTGCGCAGAAGCCGACTTCCTTAATCATTTCTAAATCGTAGTTTGTTCGTTGTTTAAGCCGTTGAGCCTCAAGCGGAGGAAGCTGGGGCAATCTCTCTTCTAATTCTTGCTTTATATGCTCAAGCGCGAGGGCATGTTTCTCTTCAGGCACCACGTACTGGCGAGCAGGATAAAGCGTAAGCCTATCAAGAGTTACCTTCACGTCACCCGTCAACAGGTTGACCTCTTTGATTTTGCTGATTCGGTTTCCTTCAAGTTCAACACGTAAAATATCATTCTCGTAGGAAGGCACAACATCCAACACGTCGCCCCGAACACGGAACCTGCCCGCTTCAAGCACCATATCGTTTCGCTCGTATTGCATGTCTACTAGGGCATGGATGAGTTCCTGCCTTGTGGTCTGCTTTCCAACCTCTAATTCGGCGGCCATGGTTCTGAAGTCGTCAGGGTTTCCAAGACTGTAAATGCAGCTTATGCTGGCTACTATTATCGTGTCGTTTCGGCTTACGATGCTGGATACGGCATGCATGCGCATTTTTTCTATTTGCTCATTTACGGTTGAGTCTTTCTCGATGTACATGTCTTGGGCTGGCAAATATGATTCTGGCTGGTAGTAGTCGTAAAATGAAATGAAGTATTCCACTCGGTTGTGGGGAAAAAGCTCTTTTAATTCACCGTAAAGCTGCGCCGCCAACGTCTTGTTATGTGCGATAATGAGCGTTGGCTTCTGAAGCCTGTTAATCAAGTTAGCCATGACAAAAGTGTTATGAAGAAATAGCCCTCCGGTTCCCGCTAGGAAAGTTTCATTGCTTTCCACAGATAGGTCATAAACAAATTCTTCGCCTTCAATACGTTCAATTTTTGATATTGGAGACCAGAAAATCTCAAGTAAACTATCCAATCTGGCTATGTCTACAGATATTTCACTCATGTTTTTTTGCTTGGCTAAATGGTAAAAAGCCGCAACTATCTTTTTTGTAACGTCTCTCGAAGGCATTCTTTGACCATTTTCAATCATGGATATATACGACTGGTTGACGCCAGCTAAAGAAGATAGGTCTTTTTGAAAGATTTTCAAAGCTTCTCTTGTTTTCTTGATCAAAGAATTCGCCGGAATAATGTCAACGTTGGTATTGCCTAAACCTGATGTAATCTTTTCCAGAGCTTCATTTTTTATCTTTTGCACGAATCCTATTTCTGTCTTGAATATTTTCAAGAATTTTTGCCCTGAAATACATATTTCAAAATAAGGTAGTCGTTTTTTCTTTCGTGGGAGAAGTACCATTCTTTTTCTAGTTCGTGTAACAATGCCAAAACGAAGAAGCGAATAAGCTATGTCGGATGCTAACTGTTTACTTTTTGTTAGGCATGATACGGTTTTTGCATTAACGCATCCATCGCCTGAGAAATAAGCCATAAGCAGATTAGCAAGCTGCTTATTGGAAAGTTGCATCCAGAAATGGGGAAGGTGCTTGGAGCCAGAATCTCTGCCGCACCAAGCTTTGATAACCGATGTATAGAAAGTGGAATAACAGACATAATCGTAAGTCTCAGGACGTTTAGAACTGTGAATTCTTAATTTATCGATGGTCTGGAGAAAATCCGAGATAATCGCTTCATTGCCAGATGATATAATAAAATACTCTTTTTCTCCATGACCTTCTGCGATATAATACCCTAAAAATCTAAGAAAATCATCAGTTATTTTGATATTAAGCGGCAAATCCTTATCGCCATGAAAAAGCCCAAATTTCGCCCCCTTACAAGATATAGGATCGATATCAAGTAGCTCTTTGTAGGTTTTGTATTGAACCCTTTCATTGAAATGTAAGATTCTGTATAGTTTTGAGTAAGGTATCAGAGAGGTTATTCTTTTCTTGTTGTTTTCTAGTGAAACTGCAAGATTTGGCAATGAAGCGAATGATTTTAATTCTGAACAAATACTTTCTACAGAAATGCTCTCCAAGAGCTTTGCTGGTTCCTCGATCTTGTTTGGAATGGGCAAGAAATCTTCATTCTTGAGGTCTGTAGTTTTCAAAAGCAATAGCTTCCCATCTCTAAGCGCGAAGAAATTATGATCTCCTGTAATTACAACTTCTCTTCCGCATGAGCTTTTTATTCTATAAAGATTATTAGGGGATTTGTGACGGATAAATTGCTCTACCCGGTTCCATCCCGATTTTTTGCTTTCTGGATTGAAACTGTAAGCTTCATAGACATCCTCAACTTCACAGGCATCCAAAACCTCTGTTCCAGTCACCATTTTTACTTTGCTTTCATTTTCCGCGATGATGCTGTCTATTAGCAACCCTATTTTTTCTTTTGAGTGAACGCCATTTTTCTTTATTACAATATCTGTATCTGATATGACGCTTTTGCCGCTTCCGGTGATTCCGAGAAGGGTTTGTTTTTCTTTTTTGGAGAAGTTGTTCACTAACTGTTCTACTGCCGCTTCCTGCCCTGGTGAGGCTTGGTATGGCGCTATAAGTTTGAACTGCATGTTGCTTCTCCGCAAATAAACAAGGAATGTCCCAATTAAGAATTGAATTAATAAATTTTTTCTAAAAAGTTAGTTATTTCAACCCTTTACTATTCGCTTCAGACTTAACTCACCGTTTTTCCTGCGCGCTTTTAATCGGTGAAACTGCCAACGTTTTAAACCAAACGCTACCAGTGCACCAACAAATAACCCGTCATATATTACTTTGAGGTAGATGTTTTAAGACTGATAGATAACGGTAACTGGTGCTTTACTCAACAGTTAATTTTCCAAATTTCCCAACGTTAAGCTGGATTTCACCCTTAAAACTGGTAATGTAACCGTTGTCAATTTTAATGTTATCGCCAACGTTGACTTGGTCAATCTGCTCATTCCACAATGTCAGTTTTATGCTGCCTGTCTCGTCTGCAACTACAGCATCAACTATCTTGTAAGTCTCATCTTTGAATCGTGATTTAACTTCTCGCGGGTCGCCTTTTTCAACAACTTTCGCTTCAACGCTAACCTGTTTCATTCCATTCTTCAAATCCTTAATTGCAACCATTTTCAGTCACCTAAAGTGTAAATTCCTTGCTAAGGGTTTTCACTTGCAAAGTTGACCTTCAATCATATAAATCTTGCTAACTGCGCCTGCTTCAGCTATAAAAAATGGAAAAAATTAAGGAGATTGTCTTGCGTTGGTTTAAGCAATACCCACCAGCAAAAGCAATAGCAAAATTGTGACTGCTATGCTGACACCGGATATCACTATTCTCTTCACCATTGAAAACTCTGGTTTCAGTGTTCCAACGATTATAGTGCATAAGGCGCCTAACCACACGTATGCGACGTAAAATATTCCCGAAGTTACAAATCTGAAAGCTGAAGTCAACGAATCAGCACTGCTGAAAATTGCTTGAGACTGCGCTGATAGGGTGCCTACTGCCTCTGGAGGATAAAATACTGATCCAAAAGCGTCAAAACGTACGCCAAGCGAAAGGTCAAAGGGATAATAAACTGGTGGCAAAGTAAGTGCTGCGACAAGATTTACTAATGCTCGAATAACCATTACGAACAAAGCAAAAGCTAAAGCAACAAAAATAGGTTTCCAAGCCACGTTGGTTTTTAGCCCTTTAAAGAATAGGTAAATCAGCCCTGTCAACAGGAACCAGCTGAAAATGAACTGTAAGGAGAACACTTGCAAAAACTGTAGCAGAAGTCCAGTGTTATTGTACTCGATGGGCGTTTGATATTGACCGCGGAAGAATAATGCGCCGATACGTATGGTTATGTTGGAATTAGCTAGGTAGTTGAAGTCTAGTTTTAGAGCTGTCACATTACCCCAAGTAGGTGCACCACCACTAGTCCAACCTTGGGCAGCTGACCCAACTGGGATGGTTAAGTTTTGCCATAAGCCAATTGCTGTCGTGTTTGATAAGGAAGATGTTAAGTCGTATGTGTAGTAGTTGGAGTCATTAAGTGAGTACAGGGTTAAAGCTGCGTTTTGAGGTGCAGTTTGAGGCGCCACCATTTTTATTGTCATTGAAAGGTTTTGGAAGCCACTGGCACTGCAGTCAACGTTGAAAGCGTCGCCTAAAGCTGCTGATATATTGTTTGTGTTTACAGCATCAATTTCCAAGCTGCTGTTTCCAAATAAACTATAATATCCCTGCGGATCTGTCGGTGTAGTGCCAAGCGCTGCAACGTAAACGCTGTAGTTGAAGTAGTCATTGTAATTGTTGCTTAATGCTATTCCCGTACCGCTTCGCCATAAAGTCGCGTTGGTATATGCTGGTAACTGGTCAACCGTGGGCGATGTCTGCTCAGTGTAAGTTTTCGAAAACTGCGCGTACTCATACCCAACTTGTATGCCTATGAAAAGAAGCAGAATTAGTAGTGTGCCCAAGTATTTTGGGTTCTCAATTAATTGCTTGAATGCTTTCTGAGGCGCATAAACCACTTTTACGATGTCATCGATAATCAATCTTTTGGCACCTCGCTATTGAGAATTCACACGGATTAATTAAGTATTTGTTACGGTTCTGTCAAAGCCTTTTTTTATTTCTACATATGAAGGTTCTAAGGTTCTTGTTACCTAAGGTGCCAACTTGGCGATTTTTTCTCTTAACGTAGTATAATGCTGTAGCGCTCCCGAATGCGGCAAACATGATGAATACTATGACATATGCTTGCATTGGGGGTTCTGAGGGTTTTTGAGTAGGCGTATCTTGCTGGGTTGGAGTTGAGGTTGGTGCTGGCGTAGGTGCGGGTGCCGATGTTGGGGTTGGTTGTGGAGTCGGTGATGGTGTAGGCGTAGGTGTTGGAGTCGGGGTTAGAGTGAGGGCTAGTGGTAACGTAAGCTGTGGAGTTGGCGTAGAGCTTGAGGTCGATCGCGGTATAGCTTGCAACGTGACAGGTTGCAATGTTGTTGTGCTTATGTCTGCAACCTTAGTTATTGAAATAATGCTGTTCCAGTCGTCAGCAAATTGGATGTTGTAAACTCCGTTTGAAGGAAAATTTTGTGAGACCTCCTCGGAACCGAATAAAAACGATAAGTTTCCAGCTATCACAGGAATACAGATTGTTTGGTTTTGATAATTGAAACTCCATTGCGAAGTGGGAAAACAAGTTCGGTAATCTTGATAACGTTCGTTGCTTGCGTTCATAGCTAAGTAGCCTGTGTTTGGAACTATACCGTCTAAGAACAACATCATAGCTCCAAGTGATGAAGCATCACTACCGTATCCAGTATCCGTACTTAAGAATTTGAACTGCCCATTACCATATAGACTACTTGTTAATAATCCCTGCCAAGCACCGTTCTGTAACATACTTGCAAAATTATCCTGCATATCTGGTGAAAAATACGGATACAGCATTTGCAAAGCAATTAAAGCTCCCATTGTTTCGCCTAAACGTAACTGTGGATTGCCATCTGCGTGTTTAAGAACGCCTACAGTTCCCCAAGCTGGAGAACTAAAGTTTTCTGCTAATAGTTTATATTCTAAGTCTTGAATTACTCTGTCGAAATAAGTTAGGTTGCCCCTAAAATTTTGGTATTCTGCTATTACTTGAGCGAAATTTCCCATTTCACATTCAACCTCTCCACTAGCGGAATCATAACCATAAATAGAACCACTCCAATGACTCTGAGTATTTATCAAAGAATCATCTGCAAAATCTGTAGCGTTTAGTGTTAACCCATTATACGAAACAGTTTCATTTACTCCAGCAAGAGCAAACTCTAAAAACATATCTAAAGTCTCAGCATGTTCATCATAATATCGGCTGCTAAAGGATTCAGAGAAATTTTCCAGCGGATTAATCCACAACATTTCTCCATATTGACTGTTTTCTGGAGGTTTCAAGTAAGCGTTCGCAAAATCTATGAAGGCTTGTGTTAAATTCCATCCTGAAATACCGAGTTCCTGAGCATACCTGTAAGCGTTAACCATGTACCTATCATACACTAAAAAACTGCTTGCGCAATCGCTGTCGCCATTATTATAGTAAGTTATTGGTAAGCTACCGCACATAGGCATATTTTGTAACGCTGCACGAACACTATCGTTTATGACAGATGAGGAATAATTGTTTAGTTCAGCAAGTCTAGCAATAAATATAACGTCTTGATAGTCTGATTGGTTTAAAGCCTGCAATATCGCATCGTCAAAGGCTGTTTGGTTTTGTAACCCGAAAACTTGACCATAAATCACTTCCCAAGGCGAATCGGTTGTTTGAATGTTGCTTAAAACGTTGTTTATGGCATCAGCTAAAGTGGCTGGCTCATCCGCGTGAACTACTTGAAGATTAAGGTAAAAGGGGGAACAGAGCAAAACAATTAGCAGTATTATCAAAGTCTTTTTCAAGTCAGCGATTTAGCCCTCCTTTTCTTGTTTAGGAATCAGAGCTGGAGGGAGATAAAACATTTGCTAGCTTAAACCCATTGCAACCTTGGATTTGCAGAACCTTTGTTACATGCCAAGTTTAAGCCGACGATAAGTTGTATAATCCACGTACTCTAAAAACGGGTTTTCTGCCTGGAACTTTACGTTCATTTTCTGCCGACTGCGCTTATCCAAAAGTTGACTCGTCGTCCTCAGCAGGTACGCGTCGCTTCCCGCGCCTGAACCGTAACTTGTAACTAAGATACGCTCTTCAGGCTTTGCGATGTCTAACACTGCGGCTAAACCCACAGGCGAGCTACCAGAATAAGTGTTGCCGAACTTGTTGATTTGAAGCGAAGGCAAATACTGCTCATCTCTAAATCCAAGCTCCTTTGCGATTCTAACTGGGAACTGGGGGTTAGGCTGATGCGCCACAAAATAGTTCAAGTCACTTGCTTTCAGGTTTAAGCGTTCCATAAGTTTACTAGCTGCCTTGCGAACATGCTTGAAATAAGCTGGGTCACCAGTGAATCGTCCACCATGCATCGGGAAAGGTTCACCGTCTCTGCGCCAAAAATCGGGTGTATCAGAAGTGCATGAGTACCATCCTTCAACTTCAGCGATAACGTCATGTTTTCCGAAAATGAACGCGGCGCCGCCATACCCGACAAACGTGTCCAGTTCACCGCCAGGACAGCCTCTTGGTGCTGCTTGAGCGTTATCTGCACCGATAACCATAGCGTACTTTATGCCTGACCGTGAGTAGCTGACAAGGGAAGCCGCGTCTTTAAACATGCTTGAAGCAGCTTTACAAGCAAACTCTGTGTCTACTGCGTCAACGCCTTGAATATCACCGTCTTCTTCGCCAAGCTTGAGAACCTGAGCTACTTTTGACGCGATAGGCTTAACCGCATACGGGTTAGATTCTGAGCCAACGTAAACTTTCCCAACTAATCTGCTGTCGACGCCTGAATGAATCAGCGCTAGTTTTCCAGCCTCTACTGCAGCTGTTACTGCATCTTCGTCGATAAAGGGCACAGCGCGTTCGAGGCCGACTTCTTTTATTCGAAACCTGGAAGTGTAAACGCCATAACCTACAACGCCAGGGATATCATATTCTTTGTTTGGCGCAACTACACTGTACTCCTGATGCGGATAGTACTCGTCGGCTAAAGTGAAAGCCAAAGAGATTGTTGGAATCAAGTCGCTTTTACCTACTGAATAGCGTCTTCTAAAACGGGGAATCACTTCTCTTCCCTCAAGACTTGAAAAATCAACATCGTCACCATCATTTATCAGCTGGTCAGTTAGCCTTCCGGGAAGGCGGATTTTACCGTCATGAAAAGAAACAATTCCATAAACGAAGCTTGAGAGTTTCGTGAACTTGTTTGTGGGTTCATTGATGAAAGTGCATAATTCAAGTTTTCCTTTATCATAAAACAGGTCTATGCTATCCATTTTTCCGTAGCTTTTTCTGCCACAGTTGCTACAGTAATCTCTCATTTCAAAATATTCTTTGCCGCAACTTTGACAGCGACTTGCTTTTAACCTGTCGCCTAAATAAGAAACCCTTCGCTCTATCGGTTCACTGCTCATCCTTCTTCGCTCCTAGAATGCTAACGTAAGCTTTAGTTCCAAAGCCCTCAAATTCTAACACACAACCATTCTTCGGTGAACCTTTACCAATGTTAACCTGACGTTCGCCAGCCTCACCTCTTAACTGGCGGTAAATCTCGAAAATTTGCGCTCCACCAGTGGCGCCTAACGGGTTTCCATCTGCTTTTAATCCGCCATCAGTGTTAACGAAAAGTTGCCTGCCGTTTATTTCGTACCAGTTTTGGTTGTTTTGGCAACTTTCATATATGCTTTTCCAAGCTGTTCCCGGTTCGCAGAAGCCTAAATCTTCAAGGGAAACAAGCTCCATCATGGTTGACTGGTCATTTACTTCGATAACCTTCATGTCAGACAAAGCTATTTTAGCCATTTGAGAAGCATTCTTCATGGCAAGTTCAGCTGCAACAAAATGGGATAGGTCTTCTCTTGCGGGATAATTCAGGTAATCAGTGGCTGAAGTGCAACTCAAAACGTAAACTGGATTGTCACTTAACTTTTTGGCAACTGCCTCGCTTGTAAGAATCAAAGCTGATGCGCCGTCAGAAATTGGCGCGAAATCGAAGAGCCCCAAGGGTTTATGCGCTGCTTTCCTAGCGTTTAGGACTTGGTCAACAGTGATTTTTCTTTGGAACTGAGCATACTTGTTTTTGGTTGCATTCGCATGATTTTTAACTGACACCTGAGCAAGAGCGATGTAGAGTTTGTCAAGGTTTTCGCCGGTTATATTGTGCTTTTTTATGTAAGCTCTCAGCATAAGCTCATGATTTGACTCCGGAGTGCCACCCGCATAGTAGCTCCATGGGTCTTCTAGAAGCATGAGGTCGTCGCGTATTTTGTCCCAGCGGTCAGTCATTTTTTCTATACCGCCCACTAGAACTGTGTTGTAGACTCCGGCCTGAATTGCATGACAAGCGGTTAACAATGCAGCGCTGAAAGAGCGAGTTACTTCCATAGGCACGTGAAGTTCCGTGAGTTCTGAAAGGAAGCCTTCTTCTAAGCCTAGTTTATTTGTAATTGGGAGAAAGCAATCTGACATGTAACAGGCTTCTAGGTCTTTGCGTTCTATGTTACATTCGTTTGAAGCGGCAAGCCAAGCTTCCTCAATTAGTTTTTCTGGCTCTTTGCCGTAATGCTCTCCGAACTTGGTTCTACCAACAGCAACTATAGCTGGACGGTCTTGCAAGATGTGCTCTCCCCTTTTTTTGATAGCATTTATCCTTTTCTGGAAAGACTATTAAGTGTTTGCCATATTTCGCATGAAAATAGAAGAAACGTTAAGCTTGCGAGTTAGAAACTCCATGGTTAATCTCATTTATGGTTAATTGTCGCTTTAAGGTTTTAATCAGGTTCTGCAAGTTTCTGCTTAACTCAACCGGATAAACAGGCGCACCAGTTAATACCTTATAGTCCTCTGGAAGTTTAGATAGGTTCTCGGCAGCAGCGGCTCGAATTTCATCAAGCGATGGTAGGTTATAAATTAATTTGCCCTTGTCCATGACTTTAACAAGCAACGGTTCACCCTGCACTTTTTCATTAGCCAAAGCGATGACGTCTTTTTCGAAGTTTCCCTCGGCGTTTTTGAAGCGGTAAACTTGTTTTCGACCGGGCAAAGTGATTTTGTCTTTGCTTAACTTCATTATAGGCGAAAAAGCGCCATCAGTGGTCATTGTTTCGCAGAGTTTGTAAATCACGTCCAAATAAGGTCTATCCGCTGAAGTGCCCATTTTTGTCCCTACGCCAAAGGAGTCAATTTGTGCGCCGTTACTGAGCAGTTCTGCGATTTTGAATTCATCCAAGTCGCCACTGGCAAAAATCTTTGCATAAGCCAAGCCTTGGTCATCAAGGATTTTTCGGACTTTTTTGCTTGTTTGCGCCAAATCGCCGCTGTCCAAGCGGACGCCTCCAAGCCTAAAGCCCTTAGCCTCAAGCTCTTTGGCTACAACTGCAGCTTTTTCCGCACCTGAAAGGTCATCGTAAGTGTCAATGAGAAGGGTGGACTTGTTTGGGAAAGTTTTGGAGAAAGCGCGGAACGCATCAATCTCTTTCGGGTAAGACATGATAAACGAATGAGCCATGGTACCGAAAACTGGAATGCCATAGACTTGCCCTGCTAAAACGTTACTGGTACCTTGGCATCCAGCTATGTAACTGCTCCGTGCCACTTTCATTCCAGCATCAATGCCCTGTTCTCTTCTTAAGCCGAACTCAATTACAGTTTTTCCCTTGGCTGCGTGCACTACACGTGAGGCTTTGGTGGCTATCATGGTTTGCAAGTTGACAGTGTTTAGCAGGAAAGTCTCAACGAGCTGAGCCTCAATAATCGGCGCTGTAACGCGGATTAAGGGTTCATTTGGAAAAGTCACTGTGCCCTCTGGAACAGCACAAACATCACCCGTAAACCTAAAACCGCGCAAATAATCAAGGAAATCTTGGCTAAACCCCTGGTTTTTAAGGTAAGCCAGATGTTCTTCTGTGAATTTGATGCTTTGCAAGTACTGCAGGGCTTGTTCTAACCCTGCGAATAAGAAGTAGGAGCGGTTTTCAGGCAGCCGCCTAATGAACAAGTCAAAGGTGGCAGGCTCAAAGTTTTTGTTGTCAAAGTAGCTTGCGCACATAGTTAACTCATAAAAATCGGTGAATAAGCTCATGTTTTCCTCTTTTAGGAAGCTAAGAAAAGTTTTCATGCTTTTATAGTGGAAAACGAAGAGATTTAATGCTTTCCCAGCACAGTTACATTTTGTATCTGAGTGGATGTTGCCAGCGATGAGCCATGAGAACTTCGCTCTCGATTAGATTAAAATGAAAGATCACGATATAAAAATTAGAAAGTAACTTCAAGCTATGTTTTTTGAAGAACGGTAAATTTTCCTGCGAATGGTTTTTGTTTACCTCACTGAATAGTACTGGTAAGTGAAGTTAGGTGCCGTTGATTTCACGCTTTGACCCATGGCGTTCTGGCCTGTGCACTTGTCCGCCGAAGCTTACGTTTAACCCTTACACTGGATGCGACCACCAATGCGTCTACTGTTACGCTTCCAGTTACATTCCGAGCTTCAGCGATTGCAGACCAAAAAAAGACCTGCTTGCGGCTTTGAAGCGGGAAGCAGCAAAACTCAACGGCGAAACAGTTTCAGTAGCCAACTCTTCTGACCCGTACCCGCGTGCCGAAGCATCTACTGGCTTGACAAGGCGGTGCCTTGAAATTCTTGCGGAAAGTAACTGCAAAATACAAATCATAACTAAAAGCAATATTGTAGTTAGAGACGATGACCTGCTAAGCAAGGTTCCATCAACCGTAGCGTTAACCATAACAACAGACGATGATAACTTAGCGAAACTCATCGAACCGCATGCGCCCTTGCCATCTCAGCGCTTAAGAGCGGCGCAAGACTTAATCAAAAAAGGCATACCTGTCTCTGTGCGAATAGACCCCATTATACCCTTAGTAAACGACCAGCCGCAAAAACTCATCGCCGCTCTAGCAAGTTTAGGCGTTAAACATTTAACATGCTCAACTTACAAGGCTAAACCAGACAATTGGATGCGTCTCTCGCAAGCCATGCCTAAAGTTGCTGAGAAATTGAAACCGCTCTATTTTCAGCAGGGCGAAAAACTCGGCGGCAACACGCTCCTGCCAAAAGAGCTCAGGTTCAGACTTCTTAAAAGCGTTCGTGACTTGGCAGCGGCGAACGGGATGAAGTTTGGTGTTTGCAGGGAAGGCTTAGCTGAGTTAAACACGGCGCCGTGTGATGGGTCTTGGCTTATGCCTAAGGATAGAGGAAAGTGAATCGATTGCAGAACCGTGTGGTCATGCTGGTTGATTTTGACTATTTCTTTGCGCAATGCGAGGAGCTACGCAACCCAACGCTCAAAGACAAGCCCGTTGTCATTGGCGTTTATTCGGGGCGCACAGAGGAAAGCGGAGCAGTAAGCACCAGCAACTACGTTGCTCGCAGATACGACGTTAAATCTGGCATGCCCCTGTTTCTTGCTAAACGGAAACTAGAAGGCACAGACGCAGTTTTCTTGCCAGTTGATTACGAATATTATGAGCAAATAAGCGATAGCATAATGCGGATTCTTCGTGGCTACGCAAGCAGTTTCGAGCAGGTAAGCGTAGATGAAGCATATTTGGATGTTACAGCGAACGTTCAAGGTAGCTTCGAAACCGCTAAAACTTACGCTCAAAAAATAAAAACTGAAGCCAAAAACCAAGTGGGCATTTCTTTCTCTGTGGGCGTTGGACCGAACAAGCTTGTCGCTAAAATTGCCTGTGACAGCCAAAAACCCGAGGGCTTAACAATCGTCAAGCCAGAAGAAGCACAAAGTTTTCTTTCTCCGTTGCCTGTTGACCGCCTCTTAGGCGTGGGAAAAAAGACTTCAGCAAAAATGGATTCCTTAGGCATAAAAACAATAAGTGACTTAGCAAATTATGATGTGCAAAGACTCATCGAGATATTCGGCAAAACGCTTGGTATTTATTTTCATAATGCTGCAAACGCGGTTGATAATGAACCCGTTCAAGAGCAAGGCGAAGCCGAATCAATAAGCAGAATCGGCACCTTAAAGCAGGACTCGCGTGATTTAGCATTTATTTTGCAGAAAACAGACGAGTTAACAGATGACATTTCAAAGGAGCTAGCGGAGAAGAACTTGGGCTTCAAGCAAGTTGCAATTTACATGGTCATGACTGATTTAAGCAGCAAAAGCAGAACAATAACGCTTGAGCAATCAGCAAAAGACCCAGAAACAATCAGGAAAAACGTAAAAGAACTCTTCGAAAAATTCCTAAGCGAAAGCCAGCTTGAAGTTCGAAGAGTCGGCGTTAAAGTCTCAGGATTCAGTAAGGAAGAACCACAGCAAAAGCAGTTAACAAGCTTTTTCCAAACAAGCTAACAATCAAAGTAAACTTTTTCTTCATGTAAAGCCATTTTCAACTAGGGTCGTCCAATTTGTCTTCTGAAAAGTTGAACAGGAAGTTGCCGCCCAACCAAACAGCGACAGACCGCATTTTACGGTGGGGCATTGACCATCCAGGCATAACCTCAACTAATCCACAGCTGAAACTCGAAACCTACACCTTGACAATTGATGGTGAAGTTGAAAATCCAGTTAAGTTAAGCTGGGATGATTTTATGCAGTTGCCCAAGTCCGTCTCAGTTAGCGATTTTCATTGCGTTGAGGGCTGGAGCGTTCTGGATTGCAAATGGGAAGGCGTACGCATCCGCGACATCGAGAAGCTTGTTAAACCTAAAGATGTTGCTAGGGCTGTAACTTTTGAATGCGCCGACTCGTATACCACTTCGCTTTTCCGAGAAGAACTCTATGGCGATGACGTGCTTTTAGCTTACAAACTTAATGGTGAAGCATTGGAAGAAGGGTGCGGTTTTCCAGTGCGCCTTGTAGTTCCAAGCAAATACGCGTATAAAAGTGCGTTGTGGGTGGTGCATTTGCGGTTTACTCGGGGCAAAGAGTTAGGCTTCTGGGAACGACGCGGATACAGTGACAATGCCGATGTATGGAAGAACCAGCGTTTTAATTATTGAAAAGCCAATCTTTAATACTTGATGAGCGAACAGTCTGATTCATTGAAGCGAGGGCTAAAAACATGGAATTTACTGAAGCTAAACTTGGAAGAATCTTCATACTCAGGCTTCACCAGGGCGAACGCTTACATGAAGTTATAGAAAAATTCGCTTCCCAAAAGCAAGTTTCCAGTGCGCTGTGCTTCTTTTTAGGCGGCGCAGAAGACAAAAGCAAAATTGTCGTTGGACCAAAAGACGGCAAAGCTCTTCCTCCTGAACCGATGGTAACGCTTTTGAAAGGAGTGCATGAAGCCTGCGGTGTAGGAACAATCTTCGCTGACGAGCAAGGGCAACCGAAACTGCACATGCATGCAAGCTTCGGAAGAAATGACACGGCGGTTACAGGCTGCGTGCGCATGGGAGTTGATGTATGGCAAATAGGCGAAGTAGTCATTCTAGAACTGGCTGGTTCTTCAGCTAAAAGAGCTAAAAGCAAGGATACTGGTTTTGAATTTTTAGAAATCGGCTAAAAGGAGTTAACCTAAGAAACGGACTAGAAAAAGTCTATACCCCTTGTTGTTAGAGAAATAGCCAAAGAAAGGCTGGTCCAATGGATCGCCAAATCTATGGGTATTGTAAATCATGGTTTCGACTTGTGTATAATCTAGCGTAGTGTTAAAAAATTGAGTGTGAGGTCCATAATCAAAAAGAATAATGTATTTAACATTACGTTGCTGACATAGACCAACAAATTCTGTAATGTTGAAGTTAGGTGTAAAAGCATCAACAGCCAAGTCCGGGTACTGCCAAATCTGGTCTTTTGACATGTTTGCAGGCAAGTAAAACCTAAACATGTCTTGGTCCAAAAGGTTGGAAGCGCAAATAATCACTGCTGACTGGTTTTGGCTCAAGTGGCTAGCCAAGTAGTTTGTTGCCTCGTCTATGGGTATGTGAATCTGGTCTCGGGCAGTCATCTGATAAGCATCATAACTGCTATAAACAATCGTTGATGTAGCAAGAACAATGAAAAGCGCCGCTGCAAACTTCTTAAAGCGGTCACCGCTGAGCCCTATCTGCTTGGGCTTCCAAGCACGGATTTTTCCGTATAGAAAAATAATGAAGCTGGCTGCTGAGATTGCTAAAATTGGGAAAAGCGGGTCTACATAGCGCCATTGTCTGTCTGGGATAATGGTAAAGAAAACGTAAACTATTATGAACCATGTGAGTAAGAAAATGTCTTGCTTTTTTCTTCTGTAAGCAAACAACGCTAAACCGCATAAACCTAAAATGAAAATAGGCAGCGAGATTGGGTGGACTGGAATGTCATTAAACGGCCAAGTCATCTCAACCAAATAGAATACCGGAGAAAAAAATCGGTTGCTGTATCCTGGTCGGTTTTCCCCGCCGACTTGTAAAACATACTGTATAGTTTGAAATTTAGTTACACCATTAATTTGGTAAATCATTAAAAACCAAGGTGCCACCACCAATATTGCTATTACAAGTATGAGTATGAGCTTTGCCAAGCTTATCTTCAATCTTTTTCTGCAAAGCAACAGAACGCTTGCTATCATTGCTATGGCTGCGACTAAAATTTGATACTTCGCCAGAATGCCTATGCCTAAGGCTAAGCCGCTAAAAAAAAGCGCTTTGTAACTATTCTTAGTTATCCAAGAGTAAAAAACGAACATTACCAATGTGAAAAAGAAGATGAGCATTGTTTCTAGCATTGTTACTCTTGAAAGCCAAAAGAAGCCGGGCATTGTGCCAAGCAGAACACTTGCGACTAGAGCATTTTTCGGACCATACATGCGGTTGGAAAACGCGAATACAGCCAAAATACCGAGCAATGCAAAGGTCACAGAAACCAATCTTCCTGCAACCGAAGTTAAACCAAAAATTTGCAAGTAACCCGTCGTTATTAAATCAAAAAGTGGCGGGTAATAGCCGTAAGTTGTCATGTACTCGTACGTTTGCCCGCGGGTTAGGAGCAAGCCTCCGTTTAAGTGGGGCATTTCATCCCATTGAACAGACATGAAACCCAAATTATACAACGCAGCAAAAGCGAAGACAGCTAAGAAAATCAATAATGCCAGTTCATACCGGTATTTTTCCATAAATGCAAGTGTTCGCTGGCCTAGGTTTCTAAGCCTTGCTCTTCTATATGGAGGCTGCCCGCTAGTGCTGGTTGTTGACGTTATTTTTTAGCGACCCCTTTAGAATGAGAATTAATAGGGCACCTCTAAAAAGAGTTTATGCTATCGTGAAGAATGTCACCGTTAAAATTTTCGGGGAAATACACAAGTCATTTATGATAAAGAAGCATTAGTTTTTTGAGTTTGGGAAGGTAGAATGTCGTGAAATACGTGCAGCCTAAAAAGGAAATTTCAATCGTACTGCCTGCATACAACGAGGCGTTACAGATTGAAAAATGTGTGCTGGAAGTTGAAGCGGCTGTTAGTTCCTTTTCCAAATCATACGAGATAATAGTATCTGAAGACGGAAGCACAGACGGAACAGACGCTATTGTGGCAAAAATGGCTAAATTTAACCCAAACTTGGTTTTACTGCATTCACCTAGCCGTTTAGGAAAAGGCAAAGCTATCAAAAACGCACTCAGCTCCTCTAAGGGCAACGTCATAGTCTTCATGGATGTGGATTTGGCGACTGATCTTGAATGTTTACCCCAGCTTTTACAGTTAGTCACAGAAAACGGTGGAATGGCAATCGGCTCCAGACATGTTGAAGGCTCATGTGTTCAGCGCCGTGTTTCCAGAACCTTGTTCAGTTTAACTTACAACCTGTTCGTTAGGCTGCTTTTTCTTGACGGAATACATGACCACCAATGCGGCTTCAAAATAATGAGCCGAGAAGTTGCAGAAACAGTGCTGAGCATTTCTAAGTCGGATGGTTATTTCTTTGACACTGAAATGATTGTGCGCTGCAAAAAGCTTGGTTTTCCAGTGCTTGAAGTCGGAGTTAAGTGGTCTGAGAAAAGAAAGAAAGGTGAGTCAAAAGTAAACCTTCTTCAAGATGCTAAACAGATAGGTTTGGATATGTTGGCTTTCAGGCTTAATTCATCCAACAAATAAACACACGCAACTAATTAACCCAAAAAATTTATTCATTTTAAAAATAACAATGCCCTAATTTTGCTTCTTAAGTATGGCTGAATTTTTTAATCATCCTTTTTAACCTTTGGAACTCTTGCTGTGCGTTTAGAATAGCGGGCACTGGCTCACCAAAGGGTTGGCAATCGCCTTTCACTATAGCTTTAGTTATTGCTTCAACGCTGGGTTCAGCGGCTTCTATAACGGTGTAAGCGTAACCTATTTGTGGACCATAATGGGCGTCAGTTCCAGCCACGCGTGAAAGCCCAAGGTTCTTCGCGGTTTGCTCTGCTTTTTTTACACTGCTCTTGAATGGGAAAGCTCGGGCGTTTATGACTTCGATAGCATCAAACGTGGCGCAGACATTGTCTCTTAAGCATCCCTTGAAGTACACGTAGGGGTGACAGGCAATTGCCACTCCGCCTGCTTTATGAATCCGCTCGACAGTTTCAACAGCGCTCAAACCCCTAGGTATTAACTCTTGAACGTTAAGAGCAACGATGTGCCCATCACGGCTTGAAACTTCCATGCCTGGAATAATAAGGAAGTCTGTTTCTTTAGCTATTTTACGTGCGCCTTCAAGTTGGTCGTGGTCTGTGACGGCAACAGCGTCCAAGCCGTGTTTCTTTGCGAAATAAATGAGGTCTTTGGGTGTTATCAGTGAATCTTTCGAGTAGGTTGTGTGAACATGTAGGTCGGCTTTAATTTGCATTTATTAGCCTCTTCTTATTTAGGCTGGCTTGCCAGTTTAGCTCTAACCTGAGCCAACTGTTCATCCAGTTTTGCCTCGTCATCCTCAATTTTGTGGAACAGCGGTTTTGGTTTAGCTATTTTGTGCCCTGGCTCTAACGGTTTTAATGCTTCATCCCAGTTGCTTTTACTTACGCTTCCTTGAAGGTTGAGTGTTTGCCAAAGCTGCTCCGCTGTCTCTGGGATGAAAGGCGCTGAAACCACCGTAATGGCTTTCACTACCTGAGCGGCAACGTAGAATATGGTTGCGGCTTTTTCCTTGTCGGTTTTCATGAGGTTCCATGGTTCCTTGTCGTTGAGGTACTGGTTTCCTATACGGCTTATGCTGATAAGCGTGTTAGCGGCTGACTGCAACCATGAGCTCTCAACTTCTCTGGCGGCAGTTTCCACTTTTTCCTTTATTGTCTGCAATATTGCTTGGTCGTCCTTGTCCAGCTTTGTTGGTTTTGGAATTTCTCCATCAAATTTTGAAACAATAAAGCTTAAGGTTCGGTGGATGAAGTTGCCGAAGGTATCGTTCAAGTCAGCGTTGATTTTTTCGATGAATGCGCTCCATGTGAAGTTGGTGTCTTTGCTTTCGGGTCTTGTAGCAATTAGGAAGAAGCGCCAATAATCCACAGGGAACATTTCGAGTGCTTCGTCTATCCATATGCCGATGCGTTGGCTTTTTGAGGCTTTTTCTCCTTTGAACTGGAGGAATTCGGTGGCGGAAACGTTCCATGGCAGGTTGTAGTCTTCGCCTGAAGCCAACAGCAAAGCGGGCAAAATTATTGTGTGGAATGGAATGTTGTCTTTGCCTACGAAGTAGAGGGTTTTGGCTTGCTTGTTAAACCAGTATTCGCGCCATTTTTCTGGTTGCCCCATGCGTTGGCACTGCTCGATGGTTGCTGAAACGTAGCCTAAGACGGCGTCAACCCAAACGTAGATGGTTTTGCCTTCCGCTCCCTGGAAAGGTGCGGGGATGCCCCATTCAATGTCGCGGGTGACGGCTCGCGGTTTTAAGCCTTCTTTTATCCAGTTTAAGCTGAAGTTTTTCACGTTGGCTGGAAGTTGCTGGTTATCCTGCAGGTACTGGGTTAATGGCTTAGCGAGTTTGGATAGGTCGATGTACCAGTGATGTGTTGTTTTCACGGTTGGCGTGTTTTTGCAGATTACACAGTACGGCTCAACAAGCATGGTAGGTTCTAAAAGCCTGCCGCAGTGGTCGCATTGGTCTCCGCGGGCTCGCTCGTAACCGCAGTATGGGCATTTGCCTTCCACGAACCTGTCGGGCAAGAAGCGCTGGTCATGCAGGCAATAAAGCATCTGAGTGTCCTGCTCGAAAATGTAACCGTTCTTCTGGATTTCCAGTAAGGTTTTTTGGACGAAATGCTTGTGCACTGGGCTTTCAGTGCGAGTGTAATTGTCAAAGGAAGCGTCCCATTTACGGAAGAGTTCGGCTACGCGGGCATGGTTTCGGTCGGTTAACTCTTTAGGCGTAATGCCCTGCCGTAGCGCTTCAACCTCTATGGGGGTGCCATGCTCATCTGAACCGCTCACCATCAAAACGTCATCGCCGCGCAACCTGTAGTATCGTGCTGTGACGTCGGCTGATAGGACGGAGCCGACAAGGTTGCCTAAGTGTGGCGTGACGTTAATGTATGGCCAAGCGGATGTAACTAAAACTTTTTCAGGCAAATGTATCTCCAACAAATCGTTTAGTGTCGTCCTTATTAAAATTGCTATAACCACAGTACAGTTGGAGAATTAAAAAGAAGGAAACGAGAAAAGTTTTTGATAAGGCTTAAATTTTTCAAGTTGCAATACCTCGTATCTTGAGGTTTCATGCAAATTGCCTTACTGCCGAAGATGCGGAACTAAACTGGAAGAAGACGCTCGGTTCTGCTATAAGTGCGGAACACCAGTAGCCACTTTTACCCCTGCACCTCCAGCAAGACCAATAAGAAAAGACCCATTAATAGTAACAGCAATCATCCTAATCGCTATAGTAGTTACGGCAGTAATTGTAAGCGCCATAATTTTTGCGCCGCTTCACTCCGTGAATTTTAACCAAACAAACCAAGTAAACCAACCAAACATCAACACATTAAACTTGAATTTTCAAGCTGACGTGGCAGAAGTGAACGTTATAGCCCAAAACTTAACGGGCAGAACCATCCTAATCGGCACTTCTGCAACAGGCTCAATAGGCGTTTTTGATTCAACCAACCCAATCCAAGTAACCTTCAGCAACGAAACCGCTGGCAACACGTTAACGGTCACATCAAAAGTCACTTACGCTAATCATGGACTTTTCTCAAGAGCGCTAAGGGTAACCTGCACCATTTACATCAGCCCTTCAGTACGCCTAAACCTCAATATCACCACGGAAACTGGACAAATCAGCTTAACCGCCGCTGAACCGGCAACTTTTGAGTCGTTAAACCTTAAGTCCACCACAGGCATGATTCAAGCGAACATAGAAAACGGCACAGTAATTGCAGGAGACATATCACTTAAAACAACAACTGGAGCCGTCTCGTTCCGAATGAACCAAGCAAACGTTCAAGGCAACGACACATTTAACCTGCAAACAACCACAGGCACAGTTGACACTGACATAACGGAAAACAAAGCGCTCTCAGGAAATGTTCAAGTTAACGCGGCCACCACAACAGGCGCAGTTAACCTTGCAATGAACATTGATAATGGCGTTGGAGCAAGGATTGAATCGCAAACGCAAATTGGACAAATCACAACAAATCTCAACAACTTTTCAGGAGACAAGTCACCAATACAATCGAACAATTACCCAGCTGAAAGCAACTTCCTCATAACCCTCAAAACAAGCGTGGGCGGAATCAACATAAACGCAGCCTACCAATCATCATCCGGTCCCAGCATAAGAAACTAGAGCCGTAAACGATTTAAATGCAGGCGCTAACTTTAAAATAAGAAGGAATTTTTTTGATTGAACAAAAAAAGGTAACCCGACAAGAGCTTGAAGAAAATAACGGAAAAAACGGCAAACCAGCCTACATAGCATACAAAGGCAAAGTTTACGATGTCTCGCAAAGCAGTTTCTGGATGGATGGAGACCACCTAGGCATGCACCAAGCAGGAAAAGACTTAACTGAAGAATTAGAGATGGCTCCACATAGAGAGGAAACTTTTCAGAGAGTTAAGCTGGTAGGCGAATTAGTCTAACTAGAAAATGCATTGAAGCACAGAATTAATCCTGCGCAAACTATTCAATATATTTTTTACATCTTTAACGTTTAATGATTCACACGTCTTGTGCAACTCACAGATTGTTTCATACAGGCTATCAAAGGCAGATTTAACATCTAAATCATTATTCATGCCACCCTCGAACTCAGAAGCAATTCTGCTAGTCAGCGCCTCTGTCTCTGGATTGGAATGATCAGATTTTGACTCTTGCAACTCCTTAACCATGTTTTTGAGAGAATCCAGTTTCCGACTAGTTTCAGCCAGCTTTTCGACGGTAAAGTTTAGTTTTTCCTGGTAATGCCCATAGATAAGAAAGAACCGCAACTGCTCGCCACTAAAACCTTTCTCTAAAAGGTCGCTTGGGTAATACACGTTACCAATGCTTTTAGACATCTTTTTGCCATCAACAAAAAGGTGACCGCCATGAAGCCAATGCCTCGAGAACTGTTTACCTGAAACAGCTTCTGCAATGGCAAGCGTATAATCATGATGCCTAACCAAATTGTCGATTCCACCGCAGGCAACGTCAATTGTGAAGCCCAGATGCTTGGTTACTATGGCTGCGTCTTGAATGTTCCACGCTGGCCTGCCACTGCCAATCTGCGTGTCATAGCAAACATCATCTTGCCTGCAGCCATGCCAAAGAATAAAATCCCCAAGATTCCATGGAGTCCCAGGGTAAGTGTCCTTGTGAAAGCGGCGCTTCTTTTTCGGCCACTTACTCATGTCCAAATGGGCAAGTTTTCCAAAACCACTAAATTTTAATGGGTCGAAACAAGCGTTTTTTTCGCCCCTATACGTGTACCAGTAAGCGTAGCCCTTCTCTAAAAGCTGAGCGATTAATCTTGCAGCTTGGTCCACGGCTGAGGAAGCCCTTACGGCGTAATCTGGCGGTTTTATTTTTAGGAGCTTGAAATCTTGGAAGAAGGCGGCTTCGTTTTTTCTTGTTAGTTCTTCTATGGTGAGGTTTTCTTTTTTTGCTTGAGCAATGGCTTTGTCTTCAACGTCGGTTAGTGTGATGAGCCGTTTTACTTTGTAGCCTAAGTATTCCATGTAGCGTTGAAGAATGTCTTCAAAGAGGAAGGTGCGGTAGTTTCCAATGTGCGCTCGCTGGTAGGTTGAGGGACCACAAGTGTACATTTTAACCTGCATGTCTTCTGCGGGTTTGAACGGCTCAATTTTTCGTGTAAGGCTATTGTATAAATTCAGCAATTAGCGGCTTCTCCACTTAAGCGGCAAGTTGCTATTTTTCCAGTTCCTCAAGCGTTCTTTTTGCTTCTTCCACGTGCCGTTCTGCTTGGGTTTGGGAAGAGAAAATGTGGCGGACAATGCCTTGTTTGTCAATTATGTAGGTGACTCGTCCTGGAATTATGCCCATGGTTGAAGGCACACCGTACAGTTCCCTAACCTTATTGTCCTTATCGCTGAGAAGAATGAACGGTAAACCATAGTGGGTAGCGAACGATTTGTGAGATTCCACGCTTTGACCACTTACACCGAGTACTTCAGCACCCAAATTTGTTAATTCTTCATAGCTATCTCTGAAACTGCAGGCTTCCCGTGTGCAGCCGGGCGATTCATCTTTCGGATAAAAATATAAGACTATGTTCTTTTTGCCGAAGAATTCTGAAAGTGTCACATTGTCGCCCATTTGTGAGGGCAGTGTGAAATCTGGCGCTTTATCGCCAACTTTAACAGCCATAAAATCACCTATTTAATGAAACTTTAGAGGGCTATTATTCTTTTCGCATATCCGCTAGCGCGCGACACTCGGGTGTGGCTAGTGCCTCAATTTGTAAAAATGGCAATAAGTAACGACGTTTCTGCTTAAAGTGTCAAAAATTTTGCTCGAAATCAAGTTTTCGGTAAACCTTTAAAGGTGAAATAGATAACGTAGGGGTGGCTGGATAATCCATCTTTAAGAAGATACGCCAAGATTAAATGGAGAAGAGCAAAAAAGGAGAGCTTGATCTTGAAAGCAACCATATTAATTGATAAGTTGACTAAAAAATACGGGGAATGTTGGGCAATCCAAGATTTGAACCTCACAGTAAGCCAGGGAGAAATATTTGGTTTTCTAGGACCAAATGGTGCAGGCAAAACAACAACTATTCGCATACTCACCACCTTAACCAAACCCACCTCAGGAAATGCATGGATAGCAAATTTTAATGTACTTGAAGAACCTGGTGAAGTGAAAAAAATAATCGGCGTGGTACAACAGCACCTAACACTGGACCTAGACTTAACTTTAAAGGAGAACATGGAGTTGCACGCAAGATTCCGACGTATAAATTCGCCTGAACGCAACAAACGCATCAATGAACTGCTTGATTACGTGGGACTCTCCAAACAAGGTGACCAGATGGTGAGAAGCCTTTCAGGAGGTATGAAAAGATCCGCAATGATCGCAAGTGCTCTTGTTCATCAGCCCAAAGTGCTCTTTCTTGACGAACCAACTGTAGGCTTAGATGTCCAGACAAGACGAAGCTTATGGGACCTAATACGTCGCCTCAACAACGACGGCACCACAATTTTCCTAACTACTCACTATATCGAGGAAGCGGAAGCCCTCTGTCACCAGGTGGGAATAATCCACAAAGGGCACCTAATAGCATTAGGAAGCCCTACAGAATTACGCCAAAAAATAGGACTATTTACCGTAGAAACTCTTGAAAACAACATGCACACCCGTTATCACTATTTCTCAAGCAGAGAAACAGCAACAAGCTATGTTCAAAGCCTTTCTTCTGATGTAAAGACCATCCTGATTAGAGAATCAAACCTGGAAGACACGTTTGTAGAACTAACAGGTGAAAAAGTAGGCGGCAACTGAAAATGATAAGCACATTGCAAGACATTTACTCCGTGTTATGGGCAGATTTGAGGTTTCTTAGGCGGAACTGGCCCAAAACCCTCTTAACCAGCCTTATATCGCCTCTGCTTTATCTGGTAGCTTTTGGGTATGGTTTAGGACGAGGCTTGTACATTGATGGTTATGATTACCTCGCATTTGTTCTTCCAGGCATAGTCGCACTTACTGTCATGACAAGCAGCTTTAATGGTGCAGGAATGAAGCTTCACGTTGATCGCCTTTTCTATAGATGTTTCGATGAATGTTTAATGTCTCCAATAGGTTTCTTTTCAATAGTCATGGGGAAAACGTTGGTGGGAGTAGTGCGTGGTCTAGTTAGCACATTACCTTTACTCGTATTATGCCTTGCATTTTCGCCATTGTTTTCAATTAACCTTCTCTTTGCGATAGTCTTGGTTGTTTCCTTATTCACATTTTCGGCTCTTGGAGTGCTTATCGCATTATGGGCAAAGTCGCACAGCGATATCAATACATTCAGCAGCATAGTAGTATTGCCCATGACATTTCTAAGTGGTACTTTCTTTTCGCTTAACCAACTCCCTGAGGCTCTAAAAATTGTTCTATACTTTTTGCCTCTTACTCACTCAAGCATGTGTCTTCGAGCCGCAGCTTTAGGACAACCTTTTCCTTGGCTATCTTTGTTAGCTCTCTCAGGCTTTGGGACGGCATTTATTTTGGGCTGCTTAGCTATGCTAAAACGAGCAAGCGTATGAGCATAAGTATCGAAAATTTTGTCAACTCATCTTGACCTTAAACAAAAACATGTCAGACCCCCAAAATTTATCAACCGCTGGTGTACAAGTTATTCTTCGCTTGTAATTGGTTACGGTAAACATGAAATAGTTGCAAACAATAATCGGTAGGTGATGGCCACTATAACTTGCGTCTGGACCTGCCGCGTATTGAAGCGGTTTACAGTTTCTTGAAGACGCAGTACAGTTTGGCCATAAACAAGGTTAGAGGCGTAACAAACATCGCTTCCTACGCACTTTACAGTTTGTTGTGTCTGGTTCTGGACAGAGAAGCAGCAGAAAACATCAGACGACCAGACAAAGCCGTCTCAACACCCTACTTCAACACATAATAAAGGGACAAGCCAGCGCGCAATTAAATGTTATAAGAAACGAAACCTTACTAAAATCTATGGAAAAAACATTAAACGCCGCTGGCCATAAATGCCAAGCCTTATACTACACTGCGCCTGGCATTCCAATTGTTTTCCTGCACGGCTTATCGTATACAATAGATGTTTGGCAACGCATTGGCATAACGGAATTGTTAATTGAGAAGCGTGTGCCGTTTTTAGCTTTAGACATGCCTTACGGTTTGAGAAGCAGGTGCCAACCTAAAACACGAAATGCCGAAGCTAACTTGGCGGTTGCGGCGGAGGCAGTCCGCAACGTGTTCGGTTCAGCGGTGCCTGTTCTTGTCGGCGCTAGCATAGGCGGTCACATTGCATTGAGGTATGCGGCAAGGTTTCCTGTTAAGGGTTTGCTTTTGATTGCGCCTGCCAGAGCACTGGAAGAAGATTTATTGCAGTCTTTTGGCAAGTTTAATTTTCCAGTTAGGATAATTTGGGGTTCACAAGACAACTTCATATCAGGGGAAGAAATGAGAACCCTAGCAGGCAAACTGCCCAACGCTAAACTCCTAGTCTACAATGGCGCAGCACATTCAGCGTATAAAGATCAGCCTGAACTGTTCAAGCGAGACTTGCTAGAACTTTACGCCATCGCAGAGCAAACCTGATTTTACTAAGGCGAAGGTTTTGCAATCACAATGTAATGGTAGCTTCCAGTGTCTTTGACGCTGTCAACCTGAAAGCCTGCATTTCGGATTAAATTTGATGCTTGCTCTTCGCTAAACCTTATCTTGACTGGCGGACCAAAAGGCATTTCTTGTTTTTTCCAGTCCAAATCAACCAGCCGACCATTGGACTTTAGCATTTGTTTGGCGTTTTGCAGCACTTCTGCTGGGTCAGCGAAATCGTGCAGCACCATGCTATAGAAGACAAAATCAGCGCATTTGCTGCAGAAAACAGTTTCCTCAGCCGCGCCAACCTTAGCAGTGATGTTTTTCAAGCTTTCAGCTTTGGCTTTATGCTTGAGCCTTTCAATTGCTGAAGCGTCTATGTCCACGGCGTAAACTTTTCCTTTTTCGCCTACTTTTTTTCCTGCTAAAATGCTGAAGAAGCCGTCGCCGCAACCTATATCAGCGAATATCATGCCAGACCGTAAGTCTTGCAGTATAGCCTCTGGATTGTACCAGACGCGCCTAGTTGCTTCATCGAGGGCGAAACCGCCATGGCAACCCATGCATTGAAAACCTGTTTATGGTTATGGCTGGAGGAGTTCTCGGATTTGTTTCTCATGCGTCTGCCGAGTCGTTAGCGGGTAGATTTCGCGGTCGCATTCAAAAAACAAGGGGTCTTGACCTATGATTTTTGAGAGTTTCTCGTCTGAATCAACG
Source organism: Candidatus Bathyarchaeota archaeon (assembly GCA_963715865.1). Taxonomy (GTDB): domain Archaea; phylum Thermoproteota; class Bathyarchaeia; order Bathyarchaeales; family Bathycorpusculaceae; genus Bathycorpusculum. Next base: position 382,169 of record OY970280.1, on the reverse strand, counting down.
TTCACAATTAGCATGCTGCCCTGCTGTCCAATAAGGTGGTAATAAACTTCAAGCGTCTTCTCTTTCTCCAACTTGTCAAAGTATTTGAATTGCAACGGAAGCAGTTTAGCCCATTTTTCTATGGGAACATCGCGTTTAACTTTTTGAACGATTAAAAACTTCATAGTTATCATCAAGAAGAGTGCGTGCTTTGGGTATAAAATCTTTCTTTGAAAGAAAAAAATGATATTTCAAAAAATTAAGAAAAAACTCGACATCGCATTCGATTGAAGCGCTTATTCTTTCTTTTCTCCGCCGTGTCCCTTCCACATTTCCTGCATCCTCATAGGCATCTTAGACATCGCATCTTTAGCTAAATCTATTAGCTCCTCGTTTACTTCAACCTCTATTGTTATCTTCAATTTGCCTTTCTTTTCTGCCATTTCAGTCATGGAACCACCTCCTGAACCGTTTAAATTGGCTTGGGAATAAGTTACCGATAAGATGAATCGCCTGCATGCCAGTCAAATCCGAATTGATTTCGATGCGGTAATGGAACTTTCCCAATCGTTTAGTTCTAGTTTTATAATTCCCGATTGCGCCCGCTTCCTTGAACCTATGCAGTTGTTGATTCATCAATACCGTAATGGCGGTGGGCGCCAAAGGTTCAAAAGCAAAAGCAACTCGTAAAAGAACACGAATAGCACTCCCGATGAGTGAGCCAGATGCCGATTCTTCCTGAGTCATTTTTCATCCTTCACATAAGAATTTGACAAATCTTCCTCGCTCCTGTTCAGCGTTAACAAGAGCTTAATTAATTAATAATGCGTGTTTCTTTAAGGTTGTGTGGCTGTCATTACCCAACAACAAAGGCTAAAACCAATGTCGCTTGAAGAATTAAACTATCAAATCTACGGTTGCAGAAAATGCAAGCTCTGGCAAGGAGCAAAACACGGTGTACCAGGCGAAGGACCACTAAACTCCAAGGTCATGATGGTAGGACAGAACCCAGGAGAACAAGAAGATGAAACTGGCAGGCCTTTTGTTGGTAGAGCAGGAAAATTCTTAACCAAAGTGCTCGCTGAAAATGGCATAAAACGCGAAGAACTCTTCATAACCAACATCGTAAAGCACACTTCTCCGCAGAACAGAAAACCCTTCGCTGACGAAATAGCGGCATGCGTACCCTACTTGACCACGCAAATCAACGTCATTAAACCAAAAATAATCGTGCTGTTAGGCGCAACCGCAAAAGAAACTCCACGCTTAGAAGGCATAGAGTACATTGAAGTTATTCATCCTTCAGCAGCTATGCGCTTTGGTAAAATGAGAGCAAAGTTCCAAAAACAAATCGCTGAATTAGCAAAACGAATCGCAACAATTAACACTTGAACTTATAAGAAACAAGTAGGGAGTAGCGGCTTAAAAAAGATAAAAGCCTACCATTTTTGGGCATAGTGCCAGCTGCCTTCGAAGGTTTCCATGAGCAGTTACAACTAACCTGCCTAATAATTCATCCTTCAAAAAAGAGGTAAGACTACAGAATTTTCCAAGCACAGAACAAAAAGTGCAATCAAACGAACCTCAATCAATGGAATGAAAAGAAATACTTATTCTGGATTTGAAACTTTTATATATTGCAGATGCTAATTTACTGTTGAGTGTCATGGCTGAAGTTTGTTCAACATGCGGGCTTCCAAAGGACTTATGCGTTTGTGGCGAAATAGAAAAAGAGCAACAGAGAATTCGCATTAGACTTGAAACAAGAAAATTTGGCAGACCAACCACCATTGTCGACGGTATGGACGATAAAAACTCGAACTTACCTAGCATTGCACAAAAACTGAAAACCTATTGCGCATGCGGTGGAACCAGCAAAAACGGTCAAATTATGCTGCAGGGAGATCACCGAGACAGAGTACGCGAATTCTTAGTCAAAATAGGTTATCCGGCAGAAAACATCGAATTACAATAAACGCAAGTCAAAAGGCAAAGGCGCAACTTGATGAAAAAACTAGACGATATTCGCGAAGTATTCAAAGCAGTCAAACATCGAAAACCAACGCAGATTTACTGTCCAAGATGTTGTAGCCCAAAAATACACCTAACAAGTAGTCTAGCTATTGGGTTAACGCCTAAACAATACTATTGTGAAGACTGCGGTTACGTTGGAACCATAGTTATGGAACTTGAAAAAGAAAAAGAAGAAACTGATGCTTGATTAAAAAAATGCCCTAATCTGGCAACTCAAGATTTAATTGTTTCTTAAGCGTTTTGTAGCGATTGCGTACAGTTACTTCTGTTACGCCTGCAGCTTCAGCGATGTCTTTCTGTGTTTTTTTCTCGTTGTTCTGCAAACAAGCAATGTAGAGGGCAGCGGCAGCTAAACCCATCGGATCTTTTCCAGCGGCAGCACGTTTGCGTCTTGCGTCTCTGAGAATTTGGATGGCTGCACCCTGAGTTTTTCCTGAAATCCCAGTTTTTTCCGCGATTTTAGACACGTAAGTCAACGGGTCAGCGATAGGCATGTGAACTTCAAGCTCACGTAACAGTAGCCTGTAGCATCGTGCGACATCTTTCTTATCGACAAGACTGGCTTCAGCAATTTCCCGCAATGTACGTGGTGTTCCGCTTCCACGGCAAGCAGCATAAAGCGCAGCAGCAGCGATAGCGGCAATTGACCTTCCGCGAACCAAGCCTTTGTCTAAGGCTTTACGGTAAACGACAGCGGCTTTCTCCTTGATTGGTGGTGGAATGTAGACTTTATCTGAAAGACGATCGAGTTCTGCCATGGCTTGAGCAAGATTTCGGTCAATGGATGAGTGCACTCTGCTCCGTATTTGCCATTTCCGCAAACGCCACATTTGCAGCCTTGTGGCCAATGGCAGTTTCCTTCCAAAGGCATCTCGATCCACTTGGCTAATGGCTGTGGATAAGCCTTTGTCATGAACAGAATAAGATGTGGGAACTCCAACGCGGCTTCTTGACGCTTTTTCCTCTTGGGTAAATGCGCGCCATTCTGGTCCTTTATCCATCATTTGCTCGTACAGGACCAGCCCGCAGTCGCCGCATACGGTTTCTCCAGTGTCGTAATCGTGAACTAGGTTTTCGCTACCGCACTCTGCGCACTTGTCTGCCAAGCGCGTTTGTGTTTTAGTTTCTTTTTTGCTCAATTTTTCCTGCTCCATTTCAACATGCGTAGAACCGTCACTATATGCCAATCTGGCTAGAAAATAGTACATTCGGCCCGCGCAAACTAAACGAAGGAACGTTACTACTATTTAAGCTTTGTGGTTTTAATAAAGCTATTGCACATATAACCTTAGAATTATAAGCATAGAGTAATTTTGCTAATGGAAAATAACGTAAAAAAATGTCAACAGAAAAAACAAGTATGCCAACGTCAACCTTGCATGAAGAACGCTTATTAGGATAAGAAATGTCCTAAAACTCTAGCGTCAGCCTTGAAGCCCGGTGGTGTAGTGGTCAAGCATAGCGGGCTTTGGACCCGCCGACGAGAGTTCGAATCTCTCCCGGGCTACTTTGTTCAGGAGTAAATGAATCCTAATTCACTGATGGTTTTTTGGCTTGTTCTTGAACTTTTTCAACCATTACAACCAGACCGTTCAAAGCCTTAACGCTGACTTGCTCGCCTTTTTCGATGTCTCCAGATAGCGATTCAGCGCGCCAGATTTCCCCCATTACCCTGACTTCTCCTTTAGGTTTGAGGTCAGTAATAGCTATGCCTGTTTTGCCTATCATGGCTTCGGACCCCGTGAGCTTCGAGCGCCGCCTGATTGGTCCGATCACCCACCTGATGTACAAGCCGATGATTACTCCAAACACTACAAGCAAGCTAAGCTCAATTTCCGCCAGCTCCGTTATCGGCGAAGGCGAATACTGCAACCCTAACGAAAGATAGTAAATGCCAAAGGCGCCAAGCACTACTCCTGCCATGAGCGCGAACCCGTGTCCCAGCTTCAACTCCGCGACAATCAGTGCCGCAGCCACGACAAGTATGACGATGCCGAGCAGCGAGGCACCAATTATCTCTGCTCCAACTAAGCCCGCGACAATAGCGATAACACCTAAAATGGTCAGCAAGATGGTTGGGTGGTAAACATCCAGCACAACTGCGATGATTCCCACGAGGAAGAGAATGCCATCGAGTATGGCGTTGCTTAAGGCGCTGATTATTTGCTCGTAGAGGTCTTCACTCAGAGACACCTGAGGGTTTCCAGACAAACCCAGTTGGTTAAGCGCGTCGGATAGCGAGTTTGCTGTGCCATCGGCAACGTGAACCGCCACTGCCTCATTGGCTGAAAACGCCTGATCAGACTGAACCATGTAGAAAACTGCAGTGGTGTTGCGGCCCCAATTCTCCGCAAGGCTCGTGAGATAATCCAGCATAGCAGCTTGAGTATGATTCTGCTCCAGCTCTGTGCCGCCCACCACGATGGGTGTGCTTGGACCAATTTCTGAGCCTGGCGCCATAAGAATCCTGTTTGTTGCCATGGCTATGTAGCTGCCAGCGGAAGCGCCTAAGCCGTTGGTCACGATAAAAGTGTATGTTGGAATGCCTGATTGATTCGCCGCCGTGATGGAGGATACGATGGAGAGCATGTCGCCGAGGCTCCCGCCAGGCGTATTCATCTGGATAACTATTGCAGCTGCATTTTCGCTTTTGGCGGTGGCGACGACACGAGACATAAAAGCGGCTGAACCAGGATCTACCGGAACGCTAAAATCCGCTATGACAACGGCATTTCCAGATGCTACTGGTTGGGTGGATGCAGCTGCAGAAGAACCGAAGAAACTGCTTAAGACAAGCAAAAACAGCACTGCAACAAGTAAACCTAAGATGATTGAGACGCGGAAAACTTTTCCTTTTAACTTTAACAATTTTCTTCTATTCTTGGCTATTCAGCAGGCTACCTATAAGCTTTAGCATAACTAGACGGCAATTGTGTTAGCTGGCATTATAACGAAGCTGCTTGTGCCAACTCTAAAAATAGCTCTTTTTACTCGCTAAATTGTCTACCTAAAAGTATACCTCTATCGCTCAAAACTTTACCTACCGCGTAATCTCAAACTGCACAACAGCGGTAACTAAAATTAACAGTTCACCATGTGTAATCGCCGCTAAATTAAATTATACATAAACTATACTTAACAATTCCTAAAGTAAACATCAAAAGCACGAGTTTAATTTTTTCCTTAAATTCATACTTTCTCGATTGCCCAAGAAATTAGCTTTTTACGTGCATTTTCTTGTGCCAAACGAAAATTGCAACAATAGCCACCAAGGCTACGATTACCGCAACTATAAGTGCATAAAACACGGTGGAATCCAATCCGAGAATTTGCGGCTGCCAAATGTTTGTTCCGCTCGTCTTTGTGAAAAGCGTAAAGCTTGGAAATGAAGTGGTTGCACTGACAAGGATGCCTGTTTGCCTGTCCCAGTAATAGGTGGTCTGGTTTGAAGTAGCTGAGACAACGGTTCGCATTGCGCCTCCAACCTCTTGTTGCCAAACGCTTGTTATGGTTATGTTGCCTTGGTATTCACTGTAGAATTGGTCGCCAATGTTGAGGTTTGCAGGTACAAAGAAGCCGTCTCCGATGGCGCCTGTCGCCAGGTTGAGGAGTACTTTGGGTTCTGGATATAGCGTTCCGTTTGCATATCGAGTTTGAACGCTTACGTTTATGGCTTCGCCTTGAACGGCGGTGACGTCCATTCTTGCCCACGTTATGTTGAAGTCTGGGGTTGGATTGCCTGTTTCTGTTACTTGGTATTCTATCCAGTCGCCTTTCTTCGCGCCAACGAAGACATCAGCGAAAGCTACTGATAATGATGCGGTTAAGATGAGCATGGTTAGGAGGATTGCAAGGATGGCTGATTTGTGCATTGTTGGGTCAAATTGTTTGATGTTTTGCTGCTTTTAAAAGTTATCAAAAATGGAGTTACTGATAGCCTTAAATGCGCAGTTTCATATTTGTGTGAAAAGTAAGAAAAGTGTGATTAGTATGAGTGAAGAAGCTTACGTCTATGGAGCCGTCACAGTTGGCGACAGAGGCCAGATAGTCATTCCCTCCAAAGCCAGAAAAGAACTCAACATCAAACCAGGCGACCTATTGCTCGTCATGGCAGGCAAAAACAGGCGTGGCCTAGCACTAGTCAAAGCAGACCTGATGAGAGAATTCGCAAACAAAATCATGCGCGGCTTAGAGGACACGAAAGAAGAAAGCGAATAAAAGCTAATGCACGTTGGAATTGGTTTGTTTAATCAACGCGAAGAAATGAGAAGGCGGCTGTACGAAGTAGTCGAGAGATTTCGCCAAAAAGGAGCCGTGAGTCCAGACAAGGCAATGACTGCAGAGGAACTAGGTCTTCCACCACGTTTTGAGGAAGCTATGAAGAGAAGGCTTGGTCGCACCGGCATTTTTGTCCAGGTGGACGGCAAGTACTATCTGTCAGAGGAACGATTGAAGCAGATAGAAGAGCAGAGGAGCGTCAGAGGCGAAGGTGGCACAGCTTGGGGCGCACGAAGAAGCATGCTTACGCTGAGAGTAACGCGGATGATTACGGCTGTCTTGTTTGTTGTTTTAATATTGGTGAATCTTTTTGTCCAGAGCTGGGAAATAAGGTTGATAGTAACTGCATTGATAATCGTGTGGATAGTGATTACCATAGTGCAGATATATTATCTCTCGAGAGCGCGAAGATTTCAATCATTTAGGCAAGCGACATAGATACGCTTTGCTCATTGATTTATCTATAGTGCATCTATGTTATAGCGCTATTTTTTCCCAAATGTTTCAGGATCAATCTGCCTACGCTTGCCATCCTTATCTACCACGTAAAAGTGGAAGTCATATTCGTCGCAGTAATTCTTAAACTCAATATACCGCTTCTTGTTGCCTTCAAACATTTCCTCAGTAACAACCTGGCAAATACGGTTAAGACAACCTTTCTTGGCTTCAACATCAGGAACAAAAGGTCCAACCTGTGAAGGCTTTCCCCAACCCTCCAAGTTCGCATTAACCTCCCACTTATCCTTCTTTAACTCTTCGGCAATAGCCCTAACACACGCATCACGACTATCCTGAGCTTTACCTTTTTTCTCCGTCATCATTAAGCACCTGAAATGACAATGTTTTCCCTATTTAATTAAGAGTATGAAAAAATGTTGCTTGGCGCATATACTCCAGTTACAGTGTCATGCTATTTGGAATTATTTTCTTTTGAAAGCCTATTGGTGAAAAGCAGTGGTAAGCCGAGGAGCGGAAGTGAAAGCATCCACAAGTCCATGTTATGCCCCAGAAACCATGCATACCAGTCGCTCCACAGGTAATTGCCTCCAAAGAAAATCCATGTTAAATAGTTCCAGAGAAAGTACATTCCAAGCGCTATGATGATAGCTCCTACGGTTTTCAGGTTCAGCGCTTGCAAGGATTCTGCTCCGCTGGATTTTTTGGTAAAGTATGCTGTGTAAATTGCCAATGCTAGTAATCCGAATGTGGTTAAGATGAAGCTAAGCAGGTTTTGCGGGTAGGAGGTTAGATACCCAATTGGTTTCTCATACGTCAAGGTTACAAACCACATGCTTGTGTTAGTTAGCCAGAAAACGAAAATGTAGACTGCGCCTGTAATTAATCCCCATTTTATCGCTTTCTTGATAGGCTTGTTTGGGTTTAACTCGAAAGCCAGTATGAATAGGGCAATGGGAGGAACTATGGATTCTACCAAACTGGGAATAACACTTATCGCCAATGAGCTTAGCAAGGTGATTACCGGTTGATTGCCTAAACCCATCTGCACTAAGCTTTGAACACTCGCTACTCCGGTTGCAAGAAGCCCCAACCAATAAATTCCCTCAAAAATCAAAATCCACCTCAGTATCTTGTACGTTGCGGGTTTTGAAAGATTCTTCTTGGCAAAGTAAAAGATGATTGCCGCAAAAGCTATGATGCTGGCTGCGAATCTGAAAATAAGTCCAATGAATGCGGAAATGTCTTCAACGAAAATTGTGAATGAAAATGACCCTGTTATACGGTTCCACTCGCCAATCCATGAGAGGGTAAACGTTGCGTGTAAAGTGAACAGGAAATAAGATAACACGACTATAAGTAATCCTATTTTTAGCGGCGAATAGAACTTTTGTTCAGTCATAACCTTTAACCGGCAATTATGAGAAAACTGCGTTCTCTTTAAGTATATTATATTTGCGGTTTAACGCAGTCTACTTTTGGAGTTACAGACTTTCTTCTTTCAAACAAGAGAAAGGTTAATGTTAAATACAAATTTACTCTTAATCAGTAAACCGACAAAGCTCAAAGAAGTGACCTTAAATGACATTAGCTAACAAAAAATTAACCACAGTTTTATTCTCCCTTCAAGGAATAGGCGCCGTTTTCGTGGGTATTTTCTTAGCGGCTTATTTGGGAGGTCTACCTTCAACTACGGTTCTGCATTCCGAGCCAGCCTTTAGGATTCCACTCATTATTTTCGGTGCAGTACTCTTGGTGCTTATATTGGCAACTGTTATTTTGGCGGTTTTTTCAAAAAAGCAGAATCAAACAGCAGTAACCTGACAAGCAAAAACTAGTACACAATCATCTTAAACGTTATATGTTTAAAGCCTCATACACTCAATTAATAACCGATACAATAGAGAGTACGGCACCTTGAAACTACAAAAGCCCTTGCTTAGCGGTTTAAGCGCTATTATTGCCGGAATAGTTTTTTCGGCTGCAGGGTCAGATGCCTGTAAGAGTTGGGCAAAGTTCACCATCGAAAACTACGTAGGCTTCGGAATTCTCTCGGCGGGAATAGTCTTCATCGTTTTAGGGATCTTCCTATTGGCAGAGGGAATTTTTAAAACAATCTTGGCAAGAGAAAAAAGAATTCCCAGATGGCTACCGAGCCGGTTCTCCGAATTATCATCTTTAAAGTCCTTGTTTCAAAAATTGCATCTTTTTGCTTGTGGAGTTGCCCTCTTTATCGTTGGCTCGTTGACAGGCAGCACATGGGCAAAATTCACTATCGAAAACTACTTTGGCTTTGGAATGTTAATGGTCGGATCGGCTGCTCTTATCCTGGGCGTGGTAGGAATCGCCACCGCCTATGTCCTAGGGGCAAAACATAGCACCCCTCTGTTTAACGGCGTGTTAGCCGTAGCCTGTGGAATTGTAATGTTCCTTATAGGGTCTGTGACTGGTAATGAATGGGCAAAATATACGGTAGCGAATTACGTTGGTTTTGGAACACTGCTGGTCGGCATATTCACCATTAGTTTGGGAGCCTTCGGAGTCATTAATGCCACCATTAAAAGATACATAGAGCAAGTTAAAGCGGAAAAGCCGATTCGGGTTAAAGAAAAAGTGTTATTTGGCAGCTTATGGATTATCGGTTTCGCAATAGGTTCATCTTTTGTCGGCTCAATTGTTGCTAATGCATGGGCAGCTGCTTCAATTGAGAACCATTTCGGTTACGGATTTCTAATGATTGGAATGGCTACTCTACTAATAGGCCTTATTGGAATCCCAACTGCTTTCGCAACTCAATACCTGACCACATTTCGAGCTCGGCGAATCTTAATCGAACAGCTTGAGACGAAAGATCTGGACGCGATAAGCGACCCCGTTACAAAAGATTTCATATCAGCAACCGATAGAAAACTCTTAATTCTACTTAGGTATACAGATGAAATAGCTTTAGCTGATTTAGCATACAGCCTTGGGTTTAGCCTCAACATTACAAAAAAGTTCCTCAGAAGAAGCTTAACGCGCAGCAACCTATACGGTTACATTACCCTTGACGAGGAAAAGTACATCTCTAGAAACGGCTTAAGAAAAAATATTGAAGCTCTGCCTAGTAAAACACTAATGTTTTGGGTTTCTACCTTTCTTTAAAAGTGATGGTTAACGGATTGTCGCTGTTTTGAACAAGAGTTACGCGATCATTGTGTTTGAGCCTTAAGGCTTCGTGCCGTAGCCACTTCTCTATTTGCTTAAAGCCTTCAACGCCTACGCGCTTCTTCATCTGTGAGAAATGAGCTTCAGTGGGGGCTTTGTCGTGGTATCCGCAGGCAGAACGCAGTTTTTGTTCTCGTTTAAGTCGCTTGACCAGGTCTTTAACGTAGGGTATCTGCACTAGTTGACGAAGCATCAATGCTCGCAGGTCGCATGCTGGATCGTATTCTACTGGCCGCCCTGCTCCCTCGGTGTGTAGACCTTTCCAGAGTATGGGTTGAAGAGGTTTTAAATCCAAGTTCGCGAATAGAAGCGTAGGAGAACCTGATTTCTCCATTTTAAGGTCAAAATGAAGAGATCAGGCTCTTCTAAATAATTATTTAACTTGCCCGTGCGCCTGAACCGGCAAACAGCATAGCTGCGTTCACGTATTAAAAGCTTGAAAAAGGCTCAATTTACGAAATCAAGCCAAAAATGAATTAATGAACACTTTCGCGCGCGTGAAAAGTTTTAAGTTAAGTTCTAGCAAATATAGGCTATGCAGCGGTAACCATGGAAAAAGGATTACTCGTTTTTCTCGCAATCTCGTTATTTGCACTAAGCAGCATTCTTGTCTTAGTTCAACCTGTTCATGCGCAGCCATATTACGATGCGTCTTTTAATGCAATCGATGTCACCAATGGAAATGGTACAATCAATCTTTTGAATGGAGGAACCGCTCAAGTTTATGACGGACAACTAACTACAATTCATGCAACATATCAAAACAGCAATTGCGGTGTTCTCGGAGCAGATTTATACATTAAATTCTACGAAAATAATGCTTTGACATATACTTCAAACGAGAACTACGACCTAAAAGGGACCGCGGATGGACGACAATGGACTTTCAATCCAATTGGTCCAACTACCCTAAGTTGTAGAGTGGAATTATGGTGGGACAGCTCAGGAACATATTATCTTGAAGATTCTAAAACTTTCAATATTCAAGTAGTGAAACTCTTCGTTGCTAACTGGCAGCCCGCTCAGATTTCCGTAGAAACGGGAAAAATAGCTGGTACTAATTGGGCAGTGAGTTTCCAAAATGGTGGAAACGACATAATGTATAAAACGTCCATTTCTATTCAGGATTCAAGCGGTCTACAAATAACGCCTATTTCGACAGATTTAGGAGACATCTCAAGTCAAGGAACTGAATCAACCAGCTTTTCAGTTGTGGCACCCAACACATTATCCACAGGTACAGTAACTGTTAGTTTTCAAATAAGCTATAACGATTTTGAGGGAACCTCCCATGCTGAAAACTTCAGTGCTCAAGTAAGTGTAACGCAATTAGGAACAAAAATAACAGTGAGTACAAATCCTTCGGTTGCCAACGAAGGTGCGTCAACCATTATAACGGCTCAGCTTTTAGATGACAATGGAAATCCAGTGGCAAACGAGCAGATAAGCTTCAGCATCGGGCAAACATCAATAGGGACAGCGATTACCGGCTCGTCTGGGAACGCAGTATTATCATACAACATCAATGTCGCTCCCCAGACATGTGTTATCACCGCCTCGTTCGCCGGAAGCACAGAATATTTGTCAAGCACTGGGACCGGTAACCTAATTGTAACCTCAACCCCATCCTCAACCCCATCCGTCATCTCATTGCCCATAAATTCGTCATCTCTAAGCATTATTGTAGTTATGGTAGTTGTAATTGCGATTATCGCCATTATTGCTGGGTTGCTTATATCACGCACGCACGCGCGCATAGAGACCGAGAAAAAGCTCTTAATTCTGCTTCAGGATAAAGACGAAATAGCTTTAGCTGATTTGGCATATAGCCTCGGGTTTAGCCTTGATGTCACAAAAAAGTTCCTGCTAAGAAGCATACAGCATGGAAATGTCTATGGGTACATGACACTTGACGGAGAAAAATACCTTTCCAAAAATGGCCTGAGAAAAAACCTTGAGGCGTTGCTATTAAAATATTAGCGTCATTGGTTTTTTAAGAGCTTTTTCTCGGTCTCGCGCTATTTTAGATGGGTTGATAGTTGTTTTTGCACGTATTCTTTTGAGATGAACTTTTTGCTGTCGCTTGTGAGGTAGCCTTCAATCTTCTTTAAATTAATGCATTTTGACAGAAGCCTGAACGCTGCCTCTACGCTGTATCCTAACTTTGCAGCTAAATCCACTATCTCAACCTCATCTGAACCGTTGAATGCTCCGAGAAAAGCGTGTTCTACTTCAGGAGCCTTCAAAGCTTCATCAATCATAAAATCCAGGTCATTTTCGCGTGCCTTGGCAATGAGCAAATCAAGACCCCTAACACCCTCAAGTAAACTAACCTGTTCAATGTTAGAACCGCCAATCGAGGTTTGCATATTCTTATCTGAGGTGACCTTTGCGATTTCACTTTGCAATTTGCTGACGCGTTCATAGGCTTCAGGTTTGGCTCCGCCTAAAAAGGATTTAATGATTAAAGCTTTTGCTGTTGCAGTGTACCGTTCTAAGGCGTTTGCTGCAGCATCATAAGATTTCGTTTTGAAACCTACAATGCTTGCCCTCGCAAAGCACTCTACAGCTTGAGGTAAATCATTTTTCTTAACCAGATCCTCACCCTTAGCGACCAATTTACTGCATTTGTTGTGTCGTGAAGGTTTCAGGCGACTATAATAAACGCTGGGAACGAGAGCTCCCACCACTACTACAACTGCAACTGAAATTAGCGTTAGCTGGTTTTGTGACCAGAAAGTCGACGATACCACAGGTGTAGAAGTTGGAGCAGGTGAAAATGTGGGCGTAGGCTTAGCTGTCGAAGTTGGAGAAAGTGTTGGCGTAGGCGTTGACGTTGGAATTGACGTTGACGTTGGAGTTGGAGTGGGCGACGTTGAAGTCGTTAGCGGCTCGGACTGAATCAGTAAAGAATAACTTGCTATTTCACTTGATAATTGAGCTGTGTTATCCGTGGGTGTTGCAAAAAACCTTACCGTCTCACCAGGCGCAAGCGAGTCAGTTAAGTAGTTGGTGTAATTCAAACCTATAACCGTCCCGGCAGCGTTATAAAATGTTGCTACAACCCAAGGATCTACAGCCGCTTGGCTGCCGTTGTTCACCAGTGTTCCATAAACAGTGTAGGTGCCATTGCTGTCGATGTAAGAAGTGTTACCTCCAGGATTTGGAATCGTCAAACCTGAATACTGAGTCGCAGTAGTATCCTCAACGGAACTAACTGAAACGGTAACAGTACTAACTGAAGAGACCCAGCTTAGGTCTTGGCTAGTGCTACTCTGAGCAGTAAAATCCAAGTAGAAAGGAGCTTTCTGCCCAGGAAGCAAACTGTTTCCATATACTACACCGGTCGCCGAATCCAAAAGCTGTCCCTTAGAATTGTAAGCAAATCCGTCAACATCCACGTACCCTATGACATTTAAACCTACATTTTGTATCTCACCGACCGCAACCAAATCACCAACATACTCTGCTGTAACAGTGTCTGCGGGGGCAACGTGCCAACTGTAACTGAGAACCTTGGCTTCGGAAGTATTCGCTCTCACACTCGGTGCCCACAACATGCTAAACGCAGCTAAAGTTAAGGCTGCAAGAATTACAACGACTATCGTCTTTTTCAAAGTCAGCCCCAACAGGTATTTAACTAAACTTTTTAACTTTTAAACTTTTAATTATCGTGCGTACGCATAGCGCGCGCGGGCTAAATAGCGGACTTCACATAGGCGCGCATCTGATACGCCTCCAACCCCAAATTCTGCTTAACATCCCTATAAAACTCGTCTATACGATGCCTCACCTTGTACGCCAAAAGAACCTGCCTAGCAGAAAAGTCCAGCCGATTACAAACATAAAAGTGAAAGCCGTCCATCTCCCTCGAGACAACTAGCGCGCACGCGCTAAAACAATGGCTCGTCAACTGAAAATTTTTATGAAAAAGCATTTATGCCCATACATATTAAACATAATAGCACTTGGCGTGACGGCTACGATAATCAAAAACATCAGCGATATAGCAAAGGCAATGAACCTTGATGAATCAGCTATATACAATGAAATAGAGCCTGTCATATCTCAACTTCAAAGCTCAAACATCAAGTATTTTGTTAATAAGCAAGCCATTGGCAACGGCAAATTAATAGGCGTTACAAGAGACGACATCGCTTTTATCTCGTCTGGGTATAAGGCGGTCTACTTTATGGATTTGGTAACTCATTTCGGCGTCGACACAAACGATATGCTTTGGCTTCTTAAAGAGTTGGCAGAAAGAAATATAATCAATGAAGAAGTGCGAGGGTGGTACACAAAGGAAGGGGAAAACCAGCCGTCGGTTAAAGCGTGGTTTGAACCGGAAACAATTACGGTCGGCGAAAAATCTACATTAAACATAGAGATAAATTCGCCTTGCGAAATTTATGACCCCAAAATAAGCATTGAAGCGCCGTCAGAACTTGAGATTGAAGGGACACCAAAAACGCCTTCAAAGTTATTCAAAGGGAAATACGTGGAGAAATATGAATTTGAAGCCAGCGCCCACGGCGATCTTGTAGTAGTCGTTGGATTAGGAGGAACCGTTGAGGGCATCTATTTTGGAAAGGAACCCATCAGCGCCGCGCTTAGTGTGAAGCCATTAGCGCCTGAATTAATAGTTTCACAAAATAAGAGTATTTATGAAGCGTATTCCCAAGACATTCTTGAATTAACTTTGGATATTGTTAACAGAGGGGCTGGCCTTGCCAAAAATGTGGAACTTGAAGGTCTCGAAAACCATCCTGAATTTGAAGTTATGGAGAAGATAGCGACAAAGATCGGAAACATAGCCTCTCATGGAAGCGTCAACCACAAGATAGCTTTGAAAACAAGAAAAAGCGGCACTTTCCATTTCGAGGATCTGAAAGTGACCTTTCAAGACTCTGTTGGAAAACCGTTTAGCACCCCAATCGCCAGTTTTGAAGCACAAATAACAACCCTTCAACCCAACTTACAAGTTGCCTTTGACTATCCGAAAGATGTCGAGATGAAAAAGCCTTTCACTCTGATCCTAAAAATATCAAACATGGGCGAAGGTGACGCAAAAAACTTGACTTTCACTCTGCCCTTTGACCCAAAGTACATAAAATCTGGTGCTGTCGATTGCAAAATAGCCAGACTCAAGAGTGGTCAAACAGAGGAGCTTGCTGTAACCCTTATAATGCCAGAAAAAGAAGTTCTAGAAGTGCCCGACTTTAATATTGAATTTGACGATATTGAAGACAAAACCAATACACAAAAAGTGTTAGGTATTCCTATTCACGCGCGCGCTGAAAGGAAGACTATCAATCAAGTGGCACGAAGGGCAATAGAAAAAATAAAAGCACAAATACCGTCAATACCGTCTCTACCATCTACTCAATCTACGCCCTCTGAGGCGCTGCAAATTAAGGAGATAAATGTGGAGTTGCTAAAAATGGGCACACCAAAAGATTGGTTAAAACAAATAGAGGAAGCGTTTAGTGATAATGTGAAAATTAAACTGCCATACGGAAATCATTCTGAAAAGGAAGGCTATAGGAACTTGCTGATAGCCCTTTATTCTGTAAAAGGGCCTAATGCCAAGAAAATTACATCGATTTTAGCTGATAAATCCTTGATTAGGATTGCTGAGTATCTTAGAAATCTGAAGGATGGACGCGAAATTACCGTTAGACCTTCAGATTCCGCCTTGACTGATTTAGACGAAACAATAAGTGTCATGTGTGGACGAATACTTCCAGATAAAGTTAGAGTGGATAATGTTGTAACCAGTATATTCAAGTTTGCTGATGCTTACAAAAACGAGGTTGCAATAGAAAAGAAAATAACGTTGAATCCCGTTACTAAAAAAGCAGACAGAATATCCTTCATCCTGAAATAACGCGCGACAAAAAAGTCAAAGCGATGACAGTATTCATTTAGCTTGCTTAATGTGTTATCCGAAATAAGGCAAAATAAGAAAAATATATTAATTCCCTTATGAGATGATAATCTTATTTTGAGGGATAATATGCCTGTTTCAATTGTGGGGGGGCGTAGTAGCGGAAAAAGTGTTTTTGTGGCTTTATTGCTTAATACAGCAATAAATTACAGTGTTAATAATAAAAATTATTTCAGAGTGTACAGGGATCCGCTTACTTGTACTGTCACAGGGGAAATGTTGACGAGCTTAAAAAAGTCGCTATGGCCGCCTGCAACAATAAAGGGTTCTCTTTTGGAATACAATTTTAGCTTTGGCTATAGTAATATTTTCACAAGAACCTTATTAGCCGCTAAGGAAGAGGTTGAAAAGCAGCTTGTAAAGCTCAGAGAAAGGACTGTTACTCGCGGAGAGCTATTTAACACTGTCAATTTTAAGCTTTTTGACGTTGCTGGCGAAGATGTTGAAATGTTGAGTAGGTATCTCGAAGAGTCCAAGAGTAGTGGTGTGCCTTTATCTGAATCTGTCGCACCGTCTCTGCTAAGCGCGCTCAATTCAGATGTTATAGTGTTCTTGATAGACTCGGAAAAAATTGCTGCCGACCGAAAAGATCCAAGATACGATGAAATGTTGAAATATGACACCTTAATGTCCTCGCTCATCTCTTATATCGGTAAGTACCGCTCAAGATATGATAAGGGAAAAAAGCAACTCTTTCCTGTGTTTGTATTAACAAAATTTGATGCCATTGATCCATCTATAAAAAAAGGGGTGGGAGTACCGGTACCGGAAGAATATATTCAATGGGTTGATAAACTAAGTAATGATAGGCACCTCAGGTGGAAATTCTTCAATAATTTTGCAAAGACTTTCTTTAGATCGTCCCTTTCACAAATATATGGCGCAAGTCTGGTTGGAACAGAAATGCAAGATGCGCCAATTTTTATAAGCTATGCATTAACAGAGCTTAATGAAGATGGCATTTTGGTTCCAAAAGTTGTTAAGAAGGGGCAAGCCAATGAACTAATATACTCGGAAACAGAGTACAAGAGCTTCATACAGTACTTCGGAAAAATTGCTAACAAGATTAGTGATAAAAAGAAAATAGAAGACGAGAGCGACGCTGTTGGCATAGGTTAGGTGCAAACTTGATGAATTTCGCCTCCGTCGAACAAATAATCTATGCTCCAGCGCCGTACAAGGGATACTCTGTGAGAGCAAAAACCAAAGCAGCAGATGTGGATTTGTTTAAGAATGCTTTTAAAGACTTCCTAATTCCTTTCGATCAATCCGTTGTACAGAGAGGCTTTCTTGAAAAGGTTATGGTTGTTGGAAAAAATAGGCTTTATTTGGCGAGAGTTTTTCAGGCTCAAGGTTTAGATGAGTTAAAGCGCAGCGGTGTTGTTTCACATATAGTTGAAATACCAACGGACTTACTGTTGCAGAAGAAGCTTCTGTTAAGTTCTGTGGACAATTTAATGGCAGAGTTCACGGAAAGAAATGGTGTGCCTACTGGCGAAATAGCACCTCTCGAGGTACCGATGGATTTTGAAAAAGATGTAGAACTCAACATGGTTCGCGAAACAATTCCTGAGGATATTGTTCGCAAATTGCTGGAACATTCTAGAACCGACAGATTTAAACTATTCATTATTTACAGGAGTCAGAATATTGATATCCTCTCCTATGGATTGGCGAGAATAATTCTAGGAGCAGCTTCTAAATGGATTATAATAGCTCCTGAGGACATTAAAAGAGACGTGTTATTTCTGTATGACGGTGTTTTAATTATAGGTAAGACTCTGCCTCCATGGGCACGAGTGAAAGGGTGGTCGATCATAAATTTAGAAAAGGAGCGCGGCTCGGCAAGTGTGGGCAAGCCTATTGAAGCAATAATAAAAGAGATCTATCACGAGAAAGGAACCGACGAAAATCATACAGGCTTTTAAATAGACAGCAAAAAATATTTTTAGAATTTCTCTCCGATTCTTTTTGGCAAGCTCCAAAAGTCAATAATCCAAAAACCATGTTGTCTAAGCGTTTCCATAAAGATTAGCGACACCCTCACCAGTTCATTAAAATTGCCGACAAGAAGCAGCGTTATAAATGCGGTCCGTTGGGAGCGGGCCCGCTGGGATTCGAACCACCATTGTACGAATACGTAAAGTTTGTTTCGGTTAGTATCTGCCTAAACGAACTTTTTTATATTTATCATGTGATGATGGCTCATGAGCGATAATGCGTTTTCAAAGAAAGATTAATTTTTATCAACCTAATGTAAAAAAAATTAGTTTGTTGGACAACGAAAGTAAACAACTCTGGAATTTCATAGAAAAAGATAAAGAAGAAATTGTAAGGCTTCTTACAGAAAAATTAAGAGAACGATTATAAGTAAACTATACAGCCGATTTTTTCATTTTTTAAAAATTCAATCTCTTTAGCTTTCACCTAAAAATTAATAATTCTTATATTTCTATGGCAATAAATAACGTTTAGATGTTAAAAACTAGCTTCAATACGTCAGGCGCCGGCATAACTTGGAGACAACCAGTTGTCTTCATAATTGCAACAGTAATATGTACTGTTTTGGCAATTTGGGCTGTTGTCTTAGCTCCTGTGGCTCCAGTGCCCGGCGTTTCTGGGCTCTATATTGCAGCGGCGATTTATGTGCCTTTGGCGCTTTGGTTCGGTGTCTGGGGCTGCCTAGCAGGTTATCTCAGTTGTGCGTTTATGGGTCTATATCTTGGCTATTCGTTGCCGTTTGTGCTGGTTTGGGCGCTGGCTGATTTTTTTGAAGGTTTCGTGCCACTGTTAATTTATAGGTCACTTAAAATTAAGCCAGCCTTAGAGTTGAGGCGTCAAAAGTTGACTTACGGGCTGAATATGCTTCTCGGGTTAGATTTGGTTGGCTCAGCTATTGCTCTTATACTTTCTTTAACATCAGTTTTTGTTGCAACATTCATAGTTGGCATCGCACTTTTGATTGTTCAAGCATCTATTGAAGACCGCAAAACTTGGATAACTTGGTTAATCGTCGGTGTTTTCGTCGCCAGTATAGTGTCAGGCGTATTTGGTGTCGGTGCTTTGGTGGCATTCGGCAATATTCATCTGTCGATTTTTTCCACGGTTTTCTTCGGTTGGGTCTTCGGAGACATAATAGTGCTCGCCACACTCGGTACAATACTTACAGTTGCTTTAACGCCAATTATTATCAAGTCCCGCGTTTACGTTCGAAGGTTCTTCTCTTAACAAGGCTTTTTTACGCTTCACTCAAGATTTGCCTCTCACCCTTATGGAACAAGTAAACATTATTGATGAATGATAAGTTACCATTATTGTAAACAAGTGCTGAACCTTCAGGGACAGCGTAAATTTTCTCTCCTTTTGAAAGCCGTTCCAGTTCAGCGTCCTTTTCAGGTTTATAGTGAACCTTAAGGGTAAAAGTTGTTAAGCCGAGTCCATTTATGATTTTTACATCTGAATTGCGACGGCAGGTGATTATGCATTTTCTACAAAGTGCCAAGGCTCCTGCGCTTCTCCCCACGATGACTCCACAATAATCACTAAGCAGACGGCTCACGCCCATGTTTTTTAATCGCTCAACTAGAACGCTTGCAAGCCCGTCTGTTAAGTAGATTAAGTTTGAACTTGCCATTTTTTCAGCAATCAATTCCATCGAATCAGAGTATTCTACAAAGTTAACTGTGCAGGCGCCAAGACTTATGAAGTAATCAACCAGTCTTTTCCTTTTTTTATAGCCTTTGTCGAATGATGCTCCTGCCCAAGCAAACACCAGAACAACTAGAGGTTCTCCTGCCTCTTGGAAGGCTCTCTCGTTTACTTCCCTTGCGCTTCTTCTAAAGACGTTTTCTCCGCCTAAAAGATACAGTTTTGGCATACAAGCGAAATTGAAAACGTGCCTTAAAAGCACATGCTAGTTTACAATAGCCAAATATTTCTGCAGCAGCGGCGCTGAAGATTCATCTAAGGAGTAAATTGTTTTTAATCCTTCATTCACATGCAATATGAACTCAGTGTTTCTCAACGCTTTCATCTGCCAAGTCAACGCCTGAGACGTAATCGAAACCTCACAAGCTAACCTGCAATGCGACAACTGCTTCTTACATAAAAGCACTTCAACAATTTTCTTAGCCGTTTTATGCCGAAGCAGGGAAATTGCAGTCATCTCCCTCTTTGAAAACCTTTTAGAAATAAAGAACCGCTTGTAACGTCCATCACGAATAAACGAAACCAACCCAGCTTTGGTTAGCCCCGCCAAGTAATACTGCACCAACCCGACTGGAAGGCAAAGTCCCGCACAAATAGCCCTGAATTGAATGCTTGGGTTCTCATTGATAAAATCGTAAATCTGCAGGCAGGTAGAGTTGGTTAATGATGATTGGGCTGTTTGCACCATGGTGGAGGTTGGGAAAGCCAGCATGCAGTACTCATCTATGGTTATCGCTTTCAAGCTGGTTACTCCTGAGTAAACTTGAAGCCGCCGAACTGGCTGTTCCGAGTAGCTGTAAGTGAAGATTTTCTGTTGATACATTTGCGCTGGAAAAGAGCTAAGGATAACTAGAATTAAGGTTAACGCAATGACGGCAATGGCGGCTCGCTTCACACTCAAAGGTACCAGCCTTCGCTTTAGCACTGCTATCTTCTTATTTTTAACTTTATTCGTAAGCGATTGTACTAAAAAAGAAGTTGCCAAGTTCTCGGTTAAAGGGTCATTGTAAACTTTCGGTTGATAGTTTACTACGTACATTCTGAGGTTTTTTGTCGGTCCCAAGTTATACTACGTACATCCTAAGACCCTTGGCTTGTACGTAGTAAAGTTTCCCGTGCTTTAGCCCATGTACGTAGTAAAAAAGTCAATAAACAACAAAAACACCAACCGTCAACTTGACAGAGACTCTTTTTTGATTTCATTTATTTTCCCTGAATTTGTTTTCATAAAAAATCTTATATCTAAGTGATTGTTCCTTTCTGAGTAGAAGTTGTGGTTATTTATGGCTGTTAAAACAACCCCAGACTACGTAGACTTGCTAAACAAAGCAGTTGAACGTGAAATTGCTGTTTCAGTCCAGTATATACTTCAACATGCAAAAATGGAAAAGCTCGTGCGCAGAACCATCCCCGAAAACATCCTCCTAGACAAAACCACCTATGACGCCGTTGGAAAGTTCCTACGAGAAATTGCTATCCAAGAAATGAAACATGCCGCAAGCATAATGGAGCGCATTTACTATCTTGGTGGAAAAGCAACAACTAAATCAGGCAAACCTAACATTGGCGACAGCATAAGCGAATTTGCCAAACTAGGCGTAAAAGCTGAAGAAGAAGCGTTAACGCTTTACCGCCACATCATCGAGACCGCTGGGAAAATGGGCGATTGGGAAACACGTGAACTCTTCGAGAAAATCTACGGTGAAGAAGAAGGGCACTTATTCAAATTCCAAGAATACACCAAGTTCCAAGACGAGAAAGAAGAGCCAAGCAAAGTGCCACTGCCTGAATGGCGCAAAATATACACAGACGATTACTTTGTCCTCTTAAACAAGGCTGTCGCAGCAGAAATCACCGGGATTATCCAATATACGAATCAGCACGAGAAAGCGACTTTTCTTGAACTTCGAATGAAGAACACACCGCTAGAAACCATAACTGAAACCAACAAAGCCAACGTAGTAAGCAAGATACTGAAAGAAATCTTCATGCAAGAAATGGACCACTTAGAAAAAATCAGCGAGCGCATTTACCTACTTGAAGGCGAAGCAACAACCACGCCAGATCCACTTCCAGTTGTAGGCGACACAGCTATGGATTTCCTAAAATTGGATCACGCATTGGAAAGTAGCGCAATATCCCTGTACCGACAAATCATCGCTGAAGCACTCAAACGCGGCGACACAACAACAAGACGCATGTTCGAAGACATAATAATTCAAGAAGAAGACCACTTCTGGACGTTCGACGACTTCGTAAGATAAAATCTAAAAATTTCCCCTTTCTTTCATTATAAAATTTTTTAAGAGCAGATAGTTTCTCCGAAAAACTTAATTCCTAAGGCTCTGCAACATAAATATGGCAGAGGCGAAGTGAATGACAGAAGAAAAACAGCCTCGTTGCGTAAACTGCGGAAATTTTATCGACGATTGTAATTGTGTATGCCCGTATTGCGGAGAAACCGCAAAATGTACTTGCTGTATAGGCACCGATAAAGCAACAGGCGGATAAACATCCCTCACCACACAAATTATTCAAAGTGAAACACAAATGGTAATTGAAAGTATAAACTGGATGGCAGGCGGACCACAAGGAAGTGGCGTTGACACAGCATCCACCATATTCGGCAGAGCCTGCGGCTATGGCGGCTTATACGTTTTCGGCAGAAGAGAATACCACTCAAACATTAAGACCATGCACAGCTACTTTCACCAGCGCGTATCCAAACAGCCAACTTTGGCTAATATTAGCGATGTGGATTTGTTAGCAGCTTTTGACGCTGAAACCGTTGTGAGACATGTCGGCGAAGTCGTGAGTGAAGGCGGCATAATAGTTGATTCAAGTGACCTAAACGTCAATGTCTTGAAAGAAATCCCAACATTCTCCGAAGATTATAAAAACCAAATCCGCTCTTACATGAATGAAAATAACATTGGCGAAGCAGTCAGCGACTTCCTGAATTACGCCAAAAAGAAAAACATTCAGGTCTTCCCTGTTCCATACATGGACTTGCTCAAGCAAATTGGCGAAGCACTCAAAATAGAAAAAGTCAGCATGCTCTCAAGAATGATAAATGTTCTAACGATAGGCGTATCGTTTGCCCTTTTCAAATACGACAGAAAACTCGTAGAAACCGCAATCAAAGCTACCTTCCACGAAAAAATCGCCGACATGAACGTTACAGCCGTGGACTACGCTTACGATTACGCAGAAAAAAACTTGAACATAAACAATTTCAAGCACAAACTTGAAACATTAGACGCTGACGAGCCACGAATTTTCCTGACAGGAAACCAAGCTGTTGCCATGGGCAAAGTATTAGGCGGCTGCAGAGTACAAACGTACTACCCAATAACCCCCGCAGCTGACGAAAGCGAATACTTGGAATCACATGAAATCCTCAAAACCAGAAAAGGCGACGAAGCAATAATCGTAATTCAAACTGAAGATGAAATCGCAGCTATAAATTCAGCTTCAGGCGCTTGCTTAGCAGGTGCAAGAGCGGCAACAAGCACATCAGGACCAGGATTTTCTCTTATGGCTGAAGGCATAGCATGGGCAGGAAACAGCGAAGTACCCGTAGTAATAACACTCTACCAGCGAGGTGGACCCTCAACTGGCCAGCCAACACGGCACAGTCAACAAGATTTACGCTTTGCCATGCATGCTGGTCACGGAGAATTTGCAAGAATAATCCTTGCATCAGGAGACATTAAGGAATGTTTCTATGACGCCGCAGAAGTGTTTAATCTTGCTGAAAAATATCAGATGCCCGTAATTCACTTGCTTGATAAAGCAATGGCTAATTGCTCACAAACATATCCAGTCTTTGACTACGCTAACATCAAGATTGACCGTGGCGAAATTGTAACGGAGAAAGAGCTTGAGGGCAAAGAGTACAAGCGTTTCCGGTTCACTGAAACAGGAGTTTCTCCCAGAGCTTTTTTGGGTACAAAAAACGCCGTGCAATGGTGCACAGGCGACGAGCATAACGAGAATGGCAACATAAACGAGGAACCCATTATTAGAAGGCTAATGATGGAAAAAAGAATCAAAAAGTTAGATTTAGTCGATAAGGAAGTGCCATTGGAAATGAAAGTTAACTTTTTTGGCGATAAAGACTCAGAAAACATAGTGGTCAGTTGGGGTTCACCCAAAGGCGCCATAATCGAAGCGCTCAACCAGCTAAAAGATGAAGGCTTCAGCTTAGGCTTTATTCAAGTGCGAATGATACATCCGCTTCCCTCTGCCTACCTAAAGCAAATGCTTGAAGGCAAAAAACGCATAATAGACATAGAAGATAACATCACCGCTCAGCTTGGCGGCATAATAACTCAGTATACAAGCATCAAACCTAACTTTTACATTCTCAAATACACTGGCAGACCAATGATGACAACCGAAGTATACCAAGCAATCAAAGCGATACTAACAGATAAAGCGCCAGAAAGGCAGGTGTTAATGCTTGGCGCATAAACCCTCAGATTACAAAACCAACGTCTACGTCGACTGGTGTCCTGGATGCGGAGATTTTGGAATCTTAAGCGCACTACAAATGGCACTATCAGAACTTGGACTTGAACCTCACAGAGTAGTGGTGGTTTCAGGTATAGGCAACGCAGGAAAAACTCCCCACTTCGTGAAAGCTAACGGTGTCCATACGTTGCATGGTAGATTATTGCCGTTTGCGATGGGAATAAAAATTGCGAACCCGGACCTTGAGGTAATCGGCGTAGGTGGAGACGGCGATGGTCTCGGAATAGGCGCGGGACATTTTGTGAACGCTGGACGAAGAAACATCGACATGGTCTACCTGTTGTATAATAACGGTGTTTACGGTTTAACTAAAGGGCAGGCTTCACCGACGCTTCGGCTTGGCATGCAAACTAAGGCGCTTCCAAAACCTAACATTAACCAAGCAGTTAATCCAGTTGCCCTCGCAATCACTTCTGGCTATACCTTCGTGGCTAGATCATACTCTTTTGATGTCATGCACTTGAAGAATGTGATAAAGCAAGGAATCCAGCATAAGGGTTTAGCGTTAGTCGATTGCTTGCAGCCTTGTCCCACGTACAATGACATTAACACTAAAGAATGGTTCGCTGGAGACGACAGAAAAGACCCAAAGACAGGCAAGGCGCAATCCAGACTCTACAAGTTAGAAGATGTAGGCTTTGACCCCGTTGTGCATGAATGGAGCGAGGATTTCAAGAAGAAAGTGGCTGGAATGGAAAAGGCGCAGGAATGGGATGAAAGAATCCCAATTGGCGTCTTCTACAAGAACGAGTTGGAACAAACTTTCCAAGAACGCTTAACCAAGCGAATACCCTTTTACATGGAAAACCCGCCTGCTAAGCAGCAGCTTAAAGACGAAAACAGTGTATCTACGGTTGATTTAAGCGAGTTTCTGGATGACTTAAAAACAAGCTAAAAGCGCTTAAAAGAAATGTAAGGAAGCCTTCTCCTTTCCTTAATCCATAAAATGTTATTACAACTTATAAACGGTATTTCCATAATCGACATATATCCATAAAAAAAGCTTCACGGCGGCTTGCTTTCCGCTTCTTCATCACAGTAACGGTTGGCATTGAATTTGGGAGTGCAAATGCAATAGAACACTAAATCGGCTTTTCCAATGTTAGTTATTCTTTGAGAGGTACCAGCTGGAATAACAACTACGTCTCCCGCGCCTACTTCGGTTGGTTCAAGGTCGCCAACGTTTACTTTGCCCCGTCCACTTGTAACAAGGTATATCTCATCTACGCCACTGAGATGGTGTGCAACGGTTGTAACTCCAGGTTGTACTCGGGCGCGTGCTACTGAAATGCGATTGGAGCTGTAATTTTCAGCTATAAAACAGCGTTCTGCCGTTGAGAACTCATTTAAGGAGTTAGCTTTTACAATTTTGGGTTCCATGTTTTCTACCTTTAGCTTTTTTCTCGCGTTAAGACTGGACTATAAAAGGCAAATAAAAAAGTATGCCTTATTTTAATTATATTTTTTGCGCAAACCTTAATCAAACTAATATTTACGTGAAAATGGGCTTTTTTGCCAAAAAAGGGCTTTTTCTAATTTTTTTATTTTGTGCTTTTTGTTTATTTTTATGGATCTATTTTTGCCTTTATAGACTATATTTCAAAGTTGATGTGAAAATAGCTTATATATGCGCTAACTGTAGTGTGTACATTAAGCTTGTTGACACTACATATATAACATTGCACGAGTATGTTAAATGTATGAGATGCCCCTACTGCAACTCTGAAAACTCCAAAACCTTGGAAACGCGCGATTCCCCAGAGAACACTACGCGCAGACGCAGAGAATGCATTAACTGCGGAAAACGCTACACAACCTACGAGTACCTTGAAACCGTAGAGCTTATGGTAAGAAAAAAAGACGGCAAGCTTGAACGATTCGACGTTAACAAGATAATACGGGGCTTGCAGAAAGCGTGCGAGAAAAGACCTGTAACCATGAGCCAAATCAATGAGCTATCAGGCCAAGTAAGGCAAGACCTTATGCTTAAAGGCACCGAAGAAGTTGCATCCCAAGAAATCGGGGATTTAATCATGAAGTCCCTAAAAAACGTCGACCGCATAGCGTACATTCGGTTTGCTTCAGTTTACAAGCAGTTTGAAGAGCCTGAAGATTTCAGGCGGTTACTCCTTGAGGTGAAAAAATGAAGTTTGTATTAAAACGTGATAGTAAATTAGAATCCTTCGATCAAGAACGTATAACAAACGCCATTTGGAAAGCCGCTAAAGCGGTAGGCGGAAAAGACAAAGAGCTAGCAAAACGCTTAAGCGACGAAGTAGTGGCTGAACTGCAAAAAATTTACGGCGATGACGGAGTTCCCACGGTTGAGGAAATCCAAGATATCGTTGAAAAACGCTTAATTGAAAACGGACACGCGCAGACGGCGAAAGCGTACATTCTCTATAGGAAACAACATACTGACATGCGTGAGTTAGCTGCACTGTTAAGCTCCTCAGACATGGTGGACCAGTACCTTGAGGTTGAGGATTGGCGGGTTAAAGAAAACAGTAACATGAGCTATTCCTTGCAGGGATTGAACAATTACCTATCATCCACTGTGGTAGCCAAGTACTGGATATCAAGGATTTATCCCTCGCATATTGCTGATGCACACTTTTCAGGTGACATGCACATTCACGATTTAGGCGTTTTAGGAGCTTACTGCGTCGGCTGGGACGTAAGCGAACTGCTACTTTCAGGATTCGGCGGAGTATCAGGCAAAATTGAAAGCAAACCGGCAAAACATTTCCGCACAGCGTTAGGTCAAGTTGTGAACTTTTTCTATACGTTGCAGGGTGAAGCGGCAGGAGCGCAGGCGTTTAGCAACTTTGACACTTACCTTGCTCCATTCATACGTTATGATAACCTTAACCAGCAAGAAGTACAGCAGGCGCTTCAGGAATTCTTCTTCAACATGAATGTGCCGACCCGTGTTGGTTTCCAGACACCGTTCACTAACTTAACTTTAGATTTGACTGTGCCAGATTTTATGAAGAACGAGGCAGTTCTCTACAATGGCAAGGTAACCCAAGACACATACGGCGACATGACCAAAGAGATGGAAATGTTCAATTTAGCCTTCGCTGAAGTCATGCGCCAGGGCGACTCGAAAGGCAGAGTTTTCACTTTCCCAATTCCCACATATAACATAACCAAAGACTTCAATTGGGATTCACCTGTATCCCAAGCCATCTTCGAAGTAACAGCCAAGTATGGAGTGCCATACTTCTCTAACTTTGTTAACAGTGACATGAAACCCGAGGATGTACGTAGTATGTGCTGCCGCCTAAGAATAGACAACCGTGAATTACGCAAGCGAGGCGGCGGATTCTTCGGCGCCAACCCATTAACAGGCAGCATAGGCGTCGTAACCTTAAACATTCCCAGAATCGGCTACTTGTCAAAAGACGAGGACGAGTTCTTTGAGCGTTTAGACGCCTTAATGGAAATTGCAAAATCAAGTTTGGAAATAAAGCGTAAAGTGCTTGAAACGTTCACAGATAACGGTTTATACCCGTATTCACGGCGTTACCTAAAACATGTGAAAGAAGGATACGGCAAGTATTGGAAGAACCACTTTTCCACCATCGGCATAGTGGGCCTGAACGAAGCAATCATAAACCTGCTAGGGCAAAATATTGCGTCGCGTGATGGACAAGCCTTCGCCGTTAAAATGTTAACTTTCATGCGAAACCATTTAGCGGATTTCCAAGAGGAAACAGGCAGCATCTACAACCTTGAAGCAACCCCTGCTGAAGGTACGTCTTACAGGCTTGCTCGCATAGATAAACGCCGGTACAAAGACATTATAGTAGCTAACCAAAAGCAGGTGACTGCGGACCACGCGGAACCGTTCTACACGAACTCTTCTCAGCTACCTGTTGACTTCGCCGGCGACCTGTTCGAAGCGCTGGAACACCAGGAAACATTGCAAACGCTCTACACCGGAGGCACAGTGTTCCACATTTTCCTTGGCGAGAGGCTTAACTCCTGGAAGTCTGCTGCCGAATTAATCAAAAAAGTAGCTTGGAACTCACACCTGCCCTATTTCACGTTGACGCCCACTTTTAGTGTTTGCCCAACCCACGGCTACATAAGCGGCGAACACAAGCAATGCCCAACCTGTGGAGCAAACTGCGAAGTCTACTCACGAGTAGTCGGCTACCTAAGGCCAGTGGATCAATGGAACGATGGGAAACAAGCGGAATTTGCCATACGCAAAACCTTTGACCGGTCAGCCGTAATGGTTTCAGCGCCCTTAACCGCTTAATAGGAAGTTACAGAATGAAGTTTAGCGGATTACAAAAAACAAGCCTCGTTGACTACCCCGATAAAGTAGCCAGCGTGCTGTTCACTCCAGGTTGCAACCTTCGTTGCCCCTTCTGCCATAACTGGCGCATAGCCGTAAACCCGCAGCCGCCGTTTCTACAGGAAGCCGCCGCATTAGAAATTTTGGAGAGCCGCAAAAAATACGTTGACACAGTAGTGGTGACTGGTGGAGAGCCTTGCATGCATAAGGAACTGCCGAAATTCCTTGCTAAGCTTAAGGAACGCGGCTTCACGGTTAAATTGGACACGAACGGTTTCTTCCCAGAAGTGCTTGAGGAATGCCTTAGCAGCGTGGATTACGTGGCTATGGACGTGAAAACCTGCACAGAAAAATACAAGCTACTCGGCGCTAAAGACACGATTGGGCTCATGCGAACCATGGAAATCCTAAAGACGGGCAAGGTGCCCTACGAATTCAGGACAACCGTAGTACCAGAAATAGTCACAGCCCAAGACGCCAAATGCATTGGCGAACTGGTGAAAGGCTCAAAAACCCACGCACTTCAACAATTCATTCCACAGGATACGCTGGATAAAAAATTCCAAGCCCTCAAACCTTACACGCCAGAAACCATCAACGAATTCGCAGAAATAATAAAAAAATACACAGAAAACGTTGTACTACGAATATAGCTTTATCTTTTGGCGGTTTTTATAAATTCTCAGGTTAAAAAACGCCTTAGACAAGCAACTATAGGTTTCTGCCCTCTACTTCTTTTCTATAAAAGGCCAAAATCACCTTTTGGTTGCTTTATCTAAGCGGACTATAATTTTCACCAAGCAGCTATAGTTCTCGTTTAAAATAATGCTCCAGCAATCTTCGTGTTCCTCTGCGGATAATCTCCGAAAGCGTTGCAGGACTAATTCCCAATTTAGCAGCAAGTTCAGCCATGCCAATTTGCCGTGGATAATCAAAAAAGCCACTTTTCAGCGCAAGCCAAAAAATCCTCTCTTGATTCTCCGTTAAAACGCCTATTTGCTGCTCGAACTTGCCTATTTTAAGGACATTTACCTTGTGGCCAGCTTTTTCCAAATCAGTTATTATGCCTTTATACGCTTCAAAGGTTGGCACCATAAAACTGTACGTTATAATGTTATCTTCCATGCTTTTGCCTGAAACTAAAAATGCGTCATGTGACAAGATAGTGTTGCAGACTTCACAGCCTTCACTTTCAACCCAAACAGAAGATTTACCTTCAACATGACCTTTAGCCGCAAGCTCCTTTGGAACTTTTCGAGTTTGATCTTCACCAACATCCATCAGATGCCTAACCGACCCACTGCTTGAACTTCTAACATCAACCACTTTCAAATGTTTAAACCCAAGAGCAGCAAGCTTCTTAACCATTTTACAACGCCGATTTTCCACTTCGATAACAACATGGTATGGTTCACGCCAAGCATCTACCACCTGAATCAGCCTTGCAGTTCAGTAACAAAAAACACCCTGTTAAAGATACTTCCACTAATCAATAAAAAACCAAGGCAAAGCCTTCTAAACAAAGGGCAATCGTTATTTCAGAACTCATTCTTTGCAAGTGCAACAATCGGAGTAAGAACGTTTTATCAGCGCAATGAAAAGTGTATGAGTATATAGCAGCACAATGCTCACAAATCCAACAGGCATTTCATTCCCAAGGCGAAATTGTACTTTTCCATCCTTTTCAGTTCAACCCGCCAACCATTAATCTTCACTGCTACTAACGTTGGTTTTGAATGTGCGCGCTGGCTTGTCCCTAAATTAATTAGTCTAGTTGGGATCTCGTATCAAATGAGTACTTCCAAGCTTAGGAGTTGAGTCCTAGCGGGACAAGATGAACACGAGACCCTAGAAACCCTCTTCAGAAACATAGACCTAAGTTTTGCTTAAGCAGCGTTACAAAGCTGCGTCCACACGGTTGGACCTGGCAGACAGCCCAGAAACCCTTTAGAACTTTTCAGAACTTTCATCGTTATGCGCATGAAGGGCTTAGCTGGCGGAGTTCGCAGGGGCTACGCCTCTCAGATTTGGGGATGGTTTTTGGGTGAGACTCAAGGTGGAAATCATTGAATTGGATTAGTTTTTGTGCAACTCATGATTAAGGACACAGTGTATTGGATGCTGAAAATTTCTTTGTATGACGAATGTAAAGAAGTTTTTTGTACCAAAGTCGATAAGTCCATAAATCTTTTATATGTAAAAGTAGAGATGTTGAAATGCTTTCAGGAGAGAGAGAATGACCAATCAAGTTGAAAATAAACCAACAGCAGCTTATATCCTTTCATTGCTTGGCGGAATCTTTGCTTTACTCGGTGGCTTGTTTTTAATTGGCGTAGGGGCAGTTGTGGGAGTTATCACTTTTGGACTTGGCTTTGCGGTGGTTGGCGGTCTCGGATTGTGGATTACGATCTGCTCTATAATCGTGATTGTTGCAGCTTCAAAACTAAAATCAGAACCACTAGAACATTCAAAGTGGGGTGCCATCATTCTGGTATTCTCAATAATTGGTGCTTGGTCAATACTGGATTTCATCGGCGGCATACTAGCATTAGTCTACAAACCTGTAATCGCTGGAGCTCCACAACAGCCACCACCACAAGCATATGGACCACAACAACCAATTACACGAATATGCCCTCAATGCGGAAGAGTAGTAAACGAAAACGTCAAGTTCTGCCCCAACTGCGGCAAACCACTAAACTAGCAAAACCACACTAAATAGGTTAAACCAAAAAGCATCTACAGGACTTTTTGGAAAAACCCCTTTTTTAAAACCAAACCAATTAATCTTGAACCTCCACGCTTTGAAAAATCGATTAATTTCCTTAAGCTAAAAGAGCGTGTGAAGAAAGTTAAGGCATTCGCGCCGAAACGCAAAATCACAGACTTCCCATCTTAATTTACGTTGAAGCTATCCACGTTGCCACATATGGCTCATCTCCTTCTTAGGAGTCTCATTGTCGTCTCAAAACGCATGCTTTTTCGTGCTTTCTTTTGCATCGATTGTCTATATAAACGAGCATAATTCTCAACCATTGTTTAGAATATTGCTGCTTTTATGTAGGTATGTTTATATAGACTGTTGTTTTCTAAACAAACGTCAAGCTACCTTTGGGGTGGGCTTAAACTGAGAAAAAGCCCAGAGAACAAATTAGATGCTGTTGATCTGCAAATCATCCGGGCATTGGAAGAAGATTCACGCGTAAGCTTGCGCAAACTAGCCCACAGAATTGGGTTAACCCCAAATATTGTACATAATCGCCTTGACAGTCTCGAGCATGAAGGCATAATTCTAGGATACGCGCCCGTTATTGATTCAGCAAAAATGGGATATGCTTTGACTGCCATCATCATGATTCAGATTGAAGGGGAGCATATTGTTGAGGTGGAAAACGAAATCGCCAAAGAAAGCAACGTCCTATCCGTCTATGACATAACCGGAGAATATGATGCAGTCGTCTTTGCCAAGTTTCGAGACAACGCTAGCCTTAATGGTTTTTTGAAAAAACTGCTGACTGAGCGCTTCATCAAGAGGACCACTACGCTGATTGCTCTTAACGCTGTAAAAGAATACAGTAAGATAATTTGATTTTGAATACCTTTGAATTCGGTTTCAGGCGGCCTTTTTTTTATATGTCTACCATAAAAGATTTTTACTGCAAATCATTTCAGTTTTTCATAAAAATTATGAACAATTATTAACTATATTTATATTTAACTGAACACATCAATTAGTAAAATTAAAATTGGTGTCACTATTGAAAAAAGCTTCACAAACATTAGCGACTAAAGAACTCGCACGAAACATTGAAGAATGGATCAGTCTAGACGCTCGAGGGCAACCACACAGTATCTTTCAAAAGAGAATTTTGGGGGAAAAGTAGGTGGCTAGTGATCAAAACGCACCTCAGATGAAAAAAACGTTAAGTCTCATGGGGCTAACCATCAACGCTATGGCGTTAATAGCGCCGGGGGCTTTTCTTTGGCTTAACTACCAAGCGCAAGCAGCCCAGGTTGATCCTTCTGGAGTTTCAACTGCCCCAGACATTTGGTTCGGTCTCTTCATAGCACTGGTGCTGTCATTCTTAACCGCCGCTTCATACGCCTGGCTAGCACGCCGCTACCCTGATGCAGGCACTGGCAGCTCGTACTATTTTGCTCAGCGCGCGCTCCTAGACAGAGGTAGCAGCAACCGCAGGGCCCGCAACGCCAAATTCATAGTAGGCTGGCTTTCACACCTATACTATTGGGTTTACCCTGGAGTAATGGTTGCGTTCATGGGCTTCTTCATGACTTACATTCTGCAAACCGTAGGCTTTCCCATAACTGTGTTGGAGCAAATTGCTATTGTGGTAGTTTTCGCGGTAGTTGTTGGTTTCATAGCGTACAGAGGTATTCAAGGGTCAACGCGAACAAACCTCATCATTAACATTGTGCAGCTTGCAATGCTCGTAGGCGTAACGGTTTTGGCGCTTGCTTACCGCTTCATAAACCCTGACCACGTTACGTTCTACTATTCAAACCCGGCAAGCGTGGTTATGCCTTCCGACATGAGTCACGTGTTGTTCCAAGCAAGCCTCGCCATACTCGTCCTCGTCGGCTTCGAATCAATAACCGCGCTGACGTCTGAAGCAAAGAACCCCAAAGATGTCCCTCGTGCAGTCGTCCTCTCACTTTTGATTCAGGGTGCATTCGCTTACTTGCTTGGGTTCTTCGGAATACAGGCTTGGATTAACTCCAAATACACATTCGCTTCTGCTGCGGCTTCACCTGGGCCATTGGGCGATATAGTGCGCATCTCAACTAACGCCTTGTTCGGAGGCGGTGGCTTCGTAATAATGCTAATTGTCGCCGCAGCAGTTGCCGCAGCAGTCTTAGGCACAACCCTCGCATGCCTCAACACTGGTGTAAGAGTAACCTATGCTATCAGCCGCGATACAGAAATCCCACAGCCACTGGGCAAGTTAAACCCAAGATACGGTACACCAGCAGTTGGCACATGGGTACTAACCTTAGTCTCAGCACTAATAGGTGCGTTCGGAGTGCTGTCTCTTAGAAACTTGACCGCTGTCATGCTCCTGTCGAACTTTGGAACATTCCTACTCTACGGCGTCACTTGTTTAATAGCACTTGTTGCCCTGTCGAGAGAACGCCGGTCGATCCTAACTAAATACATAATTCCAATCGCAGGTTTTGCGGCCAACATGATCATGATGGGAGCAGTCGTATGGCTTGGTATGATAGGTGGAGGCGATACTCAGTGGGCCGCATTCGTCGCAATAGCAATCACCGCCATATGGATGGCTATAGGACTTGCATACTTTGCCGTAAACTCAAGAAGCACATCGTCAAACATCTTTCCCTTCCCAGGACGAGAATCAGAAGAAGACAAGAACGTAAAATATAGCATAATTGGGAGTTAGTTTGAGGTAAGGGATAACTTTGACGACAAACCATATTTCTAATTTTTCTAATTTAAACTCAAAATTAGTTCATTTTCTACCAAAAATTATGAACAAATCACAACCAACCTTATATAACAGCAGCAGCATGACTAACCGAAGTCAAATGGAGGCCTATAAATGCAACATCTTGAAAATGACTTTCCGCAGTTTACACCAAATATAGAGGTATCTACGATTTGGCCTTCCACTTTAACGGCTTCAGAAGGGAACCGGAAGGGGTTCCATAAATAGCCCAAACTTTTGGAATCGCTGATAGTTATGTTCAACGTGAAAAGCATTCACACGTATTCTATTTCGTTGGCAGGCTTTGCATATGTTATTTGCCAGCCATCAAATTTCATGTTCACACTTAGTGTAAAGGAGGAATAACATGCGTCGGTTTTTAGCGTCAGTCAATATCTTCGTCGAATCATCGCAAATTGATAACGTAGTGATGGCTCTATCAAAGCTTGATAACATTGAAGAAGTCTACGAAGTAGCAGGCGAATATGACATCGTTACCTTAGTCGCCACTTCCACCCTCGAAGAATTTCGAGATATTTTACAGAAGAAAATCATGAAAATTAAAGGCGTAAAAAGCACCATAAGCACTATTATATTGCAGCCGCATAAAGGACCTAGGTGCCAAGAAAAAACTGTCATCATATCAACATCTTAGTTGGGAGTGGAAAGGAGCCATAGTGAGCACAAATGTTCTTTGGAGTTTCGGAATAGTTGATCGATGCAGTTCAGGCGTTATCAGTCATCCTTATACTTGGAGTAACCATACTCATAGCGAAGCTCATAGCGCCATACATCGCCGGAGTCTTTAAACGAAAACCAAGCCGCCTAGATAAAATACTAAATCCAGTCGAGAACTTCATTTACAAAATATGCGGCATAGATCCAGAGCATTCGATGGGTTGGAAACAGTATTTTCTTGCTGGCTTACTGCTTAACGTTGCTCAGATGGTTATCGCTTTTCTAATACTGGTCTTTCAAGATAAATTGCCGCTTAACCCTCTAGGCTTCCCAGGTCTAAGTTGGGACCTAGCCTTCCACACCGTAATCTCGTTTGCAACAAACACAAATCTTCAACACTACAACGGAGAGATAACACTATCCATATTTAGCCAGATGACCGCCATCCAATTCCTACAATGGATCTCAGCAGCAACCGGAATATGCATGGGTATAGCATTTATACGCGGATTCATTGTCGGCTCCAAAAACTTGGGAAACTTCCACGTAGACTTCGTCAGAACCATAACCAGAATACTGTTGCCACTGTGCCTCATAGCCTCGGTAGTCTTCGTCGTTATGGGTATCCCACAGACTCTTAACGCTTCCACCGCAGTAACGACGTTGCAAGGTACAACACAATCAATCCTCGTCGGGCCAGTTGCTTCTCTCGATTCAATAATGCAGTTGGGCACGAACGGCGGAGGATTCTATGGCGCCAACGCCGCTTACCCGTTTATGAACCCGTCGCCTTACTCGAACATATTTATGATATCCTTGATGCTTCTACTTCCCACAGCACTCATCTTCGTATTCGGAGAATTGTTGGGTAAAAAGAAGGAGGCTCGACCCCTATTGTGGGGCGCTTACATTCTCTTCGGGATAAATTTAGTTATAGCGTTTATTCCCAATATCCCCCTGGTCGCTACAGGGATAGAAACAAGGTTCGGGGGCTTCATGTCAAATTTCTGGACCGTTGTAACGACCGTTGCCACAACTGGGTCCGTCAACTCCGCGCTCTCAGGCATGCATCCTCTGGTTATAACTTCTGGTTTCTTAGGAATGTTCATTCAGTCGATTCCAGGCGGAAAAGGGGTGGGATTGATGTACATGGTAATGTACATAATAATCACCGTCTTCATCGTCGGGCTAATGTCTGGAAGGACTCCTGAATACTTGGGCATTAAGATTACTGGCCGTGACGTAAAGCTTGTCATGGTGACTTTCCTAATCCATCCCATCATAATACTAATACCTACAGTAATTGCGTATGCTTCGGGCGCGGTGGCAGCCATTGGGGTCGGTGGAAACTCTGTTGGTTACACGCAAATCCTGTACGAATTCACGACAGCGGCGGCGAACAACGGTTCCGATTTCTTAGGCGCCTCAGGAAACACCCCGTTCTTTAACATAGCTACCGCTATCGTCATCTTAATCGGACGCTACGCTCCAATTGCAATCTTGCTTGCACTGTCAGGCTCCATGATTGGGCGAAAACGAGGCGGCACCACAGGTCTAAAAACCGACAGCGCAATATTCACAATAGTTCTAGTCGGCAGCATAATAATACTCGTAGTATTGACGTTCTTCCCGTTCTTGGCGCTTGGACCAATTTCATCATTCTTCAGGGGGTTAACGAATGGCTTCTGATGCTGAGAAAACTTTAGAACCAACCATAACTAGAAAGGAATCAGCCCCTGGCGGAATGAGGTCAGCTTTCTCTAGAAAAGTGCTGGTCGATTCGGTAGTCCGTTTAAGCCCTAAATCACTGCTCAAAAATCCAGTGATGCTGATCGTTGAAATCACCTTCTTTATTGTGGCAGCAATGGCTATCATCCCACAAGCTTTCGTGCCGGTAGCCAGTCCCAGTCTGCAAATCTTCTACGTTGAAGTCGCCGCGATTCTCCTCATTACAGTTTGGTTCAGCACACTCTCCGACGCTCTTGCTGAGCAACAGGCAAAAAGCACAGCAGGCGCCTTACGGAAATTGGAAACCGAGGTTCCCAGCAAAAAAATTGTAACGGAAGAATGGACGAGGAAATTAGTTACCGTAAAATCGACTGAACTCCGAAAAGATGATCTCATCCTTATCGAAAAAGGCGACATCGTTCCCCTAGACGCTGATGTACTTGAGGGAATTGCCATGGTTGATGAGTCGCTTGTCACGGGTGAATCATC
This sequence comes from Candidatus Bathyarchaeota archaeon, assembly GCA_963715865.1. Classification (GTDB taxonomy): domain Archaea; phylum Thermoproteota; class Bathyarchaeia; order Bathyarchaeales; family Bathycorpusculaceae; genus Bathycorpusculum. The sequence goes on along the minus strand of OY970280.1, from coordinate 345,352 downwards.
TCCAGTTCGGAAGGCGCCTGGAGACTCGCTTATCGGTGGATCGCGAGTGGTAAGCGATACTTTAACGGCGAAGGTTACGACTAACCCTGGCGAGACCTTCATTGACCAAATGATAAAGATGGTTGAATCTTCTAAGAGGCCAAAGACTCCCAACGAAGTCGCAATAACTATTGTGCTGATTGGATTGACCGCCATCTTCACCATCATAATACTTGCTTTGCTAGGTATGTCGGTCACGCTTGGTCTTGGAGCTGACCTTTCAGTACTAATCGCGCTCTACGTTTGCCTTCTTCCCACAACCATAGGTGCCCTGCTGCCTGCAATTGGGCTTTCAGGAATGTCCCGATTGTATAAACACAAGATAATTGCCAAGTCAGGCAAAGCCATAGAAACCGCAGGTGACGCAGACGTTGTTCTTCTGGACAAGACGGGTACCATCACTGTTGGCAACAGACAGGCAATAGAGTTTGTACCGTTTGAGGGCAGTTCAGAAGAAGACGTAGGGGAAGCAGCGTTTCTATCCTCATGGAACGACGATACCCCTGAAGGACGCAGCATACTAAGGCTAGCATACGAGAAAGGTTTCGTACCAAAAGAACTGAACTCTCTCGCACTTTCAGAAGCTTACCCGTTCTCAGCCAGCACTCGCACGAGCGGAGTGAAAATAACTCACATGGGCTTAACGCTTCCAAAAGGTGACAAATCAGGACGAGACCGACTGAGAATCAGAAGAAAATCCTCAATAGTATCCGAAGAAGGAGTTGCCTCAAGAATCGAACCTGAAATTGAAATCGTCAAAGGCGCTCCAGAAGCCATCAAAAAAAGTGTAGCTTCCGTTCCTCCAAACTATGACCTCATCGTAGAAGGAATATCTGCAGAGGGCGAAACACCTATAGCCATCGCAAGAAACCGCGAAGCCATCGGAATAATCAGACTGAAAGACGTCCTCAAAGAAGGCATAAAAGAAAAAATTCAGGCTCTTAAAGTCATGGGAATACGCCCAGTCATGATAACTGGAGACCAACCACTCACTGCAAAAAGTATTGCATCAGAGGTTGGAATCGAAGAATATGTGGCGCAGGCCAAGCCCGAAGACAAATTCAGTATAGCCAAGAAGGAGCAGGCTGAAAGTAGGATAGTCGCAATGATAGGCGATGGAACTAATGATGCCCCAGCACTTTCTGTCGCTGATGTGGGTCTGGCGATGAATTCTGGCACCGAAGCTGCAAAAGAAGCTGCGAACATGGTCGACCTAGAATCAAATCCGGCAAAAATAATAGAAGTCGTAATGCTCGGGAAACAGTTGCTCATGACTCGAGGCGCGGTTACTGCTTTCAGCATTGCCAATGATGTAGCCAAATACTTCGCAATAATGCCTGTCTTGTTCGGCGCGGCAATACCGCAACTGCAAGCCCTAAACGTGCTGCACCTTGGCTTGAAAAGCGCAGTTTTGTCGGCGCTTATTTTCAACGCAATTATCATTCCACTCTTGATTCCTCTTGCCATGCGGGGCATAGCTTTCAAGCCAACAAGTACGATGACGCTTTTCCTGAAAAACACCCTTATTTATGGTGTGGGCGGCGTCATTGTGCCATTCGTGGGAATCAAACTCATAGACTTACTACTCGTAGGAGTGTTTCATATTTAAGGTGGATAAACCATGACAGAAAACAAAGAAAAATGGAATTTCAAACCGATCATAGGACTGACAGTAATCTCGCTTTTAATCTGCGGATTATTCTTCCCCCTTTTAGTCACTGGCATAGCTCAAGTTTTCTTTCCCTACCAAGCAAACGGCGAAATCGTCCAACTAAACGGAAAAGCCGTCGGGTCAAACCTCATAGCCCAAAACTTCACACTGCCCATCTTCTTCCATCCAAGAAACGACTCAGCCTCAGGAGTAGACCCAGACATCACACTTCAAGACGCGTATTCCCAAATACCTAGAATAAGTAACGCAACTGGCATTCCTGCGGATTCGTTAACATATATTGTCAACCAGACTCAGGAGGGAACACTTTGGATCTTTGGCAGCCCATACGTAAACGTCTTGCGAATCAATCTGGCACTCATAAAAGAATATCCTTCCATCTACAGCCGATTCTCTGGATAACAGTGAGTGCCTGATGAAATATCTCGCCATAACTAATGTTTAGTATGCCAGATGCCCATAGCAACCATGATTTATCAAATTTTTAGTTTTAAACTGTTTTTGTGATACAATTGTTGTCTAAAACACATGAAATTTCTGCTTGTATGGCGAGTAAAGTATAAATATATAGAACTTATGTTCAGTGGAAAAGATGACCTGTTATGCCAAGGCTACTAGGCATTCGTGGACATATTTGTGGAATCGCCAGAAATGGACAGCGTACTATCTTCACTCACCCAATTAGAACACTTGGAAGAGCTTTACGAAGTTACAGGAGAATTTGACATCGTAACTCTGGTTTCAGCCGCTGACATAGAAGAATTTCGAGACATACTCAAGAACAAGATAATGAAAATAAAAGGTGTAAAAAGCACCGTCAGCTCCATTGTGCTTAAAGCTCATAAAGGACCAAAATGCATCGAAGAAAACAATTCGTCAGCGCCTTCACCAGTTTAAGAGAGAGGCATTTGTTTTTCTCGCCTACGCTGTTTTTTTCAGTTTTCAGAGTTTAGAATTTTAGAGAGAGCCAAAAAAAATGATTGGAACTCGTCGGCTCGAGCCCAGAAGCTACATCGGTGACAGTACGATGGATGTTTCTGTGCGGATTACGTTGGGGTCCTTTTCGATTATTTTGTAAACCACTTGGTTTATGTTTTCAAGTGCTGGTGCCTCTAACACTATGATTGCGTCGTATCGACCGAAGATAGCGTCTGCAACGACGACTTCTTTGACTTTTTCTTTTATTCTTTTAACCACTTCCAAAGATGTGCCGGGTTTGGTGCTTAAGAGTATATAGGCTTTCAATTTTTTTTACCTCTCGGTTGTTTTTCATTTTAACTATTTTTTTGTTTAAACAGAACAATATATATTGGTCTTTTGCATATAAATTTTCTGTTTTGATTTATACGCATGTTTAGTTTTTATGAAAAATTATGAACAAATCACAAGTAGATTTATATTTTACTGCGCATACAACTATGTATCAATAAAAATGGTGAAAACATGTTTGGCGTAATCGATTTAGCTTCACTTGCAGTAATCTTTGCTTCATTCGCTGTTGTTATTTACAACATTCGGTTAGAACTCAAAACAAAAGCGTAACACTAGAAACGTGGCTTACATCCTTTAAAGTCTTCATTTAGTTGTCTTCATGAGAGACCCCTCCCAAAACTGGCTTCCGACGCTTTTTAGTCTCGTAAAAGCTAAATTACTGATTTTTTCTAATTTTAAGAGAAGGTGTTTCTACCTAGTTTTTACGCGGATGTCAACTCGATGTTTAAAAAATAAAAAGCGTGAAGATGTTTTCAAAGTTGAATTTGGGCTTGTCAGCTAGATAGAAACAGTTGATGTTTTTGTGATTCCATTGTGCTAATTTCTTGTGATGACCCTAACGTTTCAGGGTTTTTAACATTTCGGAATGATGAGAAATCGCTTCATGACAAAAGAAATTCACATGCGCACCTTCATGTGTTGAAAAGTACAATGTTATACCACGCAAAATCTTCCGTAAACGAAAATAAGGTGTTTGCTATGAATGTAACGAAGCGACGCGGTCGAAGTCGTGGAAAAGCATGGAAACGTGGCCGAGGTGAGGTAGCTTGGTAGCCTAGAGGCCTGTGGAGCCTTTTGCCAGGGTTCAAATCCCTGCCTCGGCCCCTCCTACGGCGCCTGTACCCCGCCAGTAGTTAACTGCAAGTCATGTGCTCAAAAGCTTCTTTTGCGAGAGCATTGATAAGATCAGGCGTCATGGCATCCATGATCTAGTAGATGCGGTTGTCCGTAACTGAGCAATAGCAAGGCGACTAACTAATGTCTGAAGAATCATACGAAGGAATTTCAAGAAACAAGATACCGTGGTATCCAAGCATAGACTATGAAAAATGCATCAGTTGCGGAAAATGCGTAGATTTCTGTCACATGAGAACTTTCGGATTCGAAGAGAAAGATGGAAAAAAGAAAACGGTTGTAAAAAACCAAAATGCGTGCGTAGTTATGTGTAGAGGTTGTGAAGATATCTGTCCTGCCGGCGCCATCACGCACCCATCAGAAGCAGAAACTCAAAAGATAATTGAAAAACTGAAGAAAGCCAAAGCTTAGGGATGAACAGCCTCAAGGTCATGAATTTGCTTTTTTGTTTAAGCCTACACCGTACCAGAAGAATACTTTGGCTATGACTGGAATAATAGCTCCGCACGCGATTCGCGGAAGCAGAGTTAGCAGAAAGCCATCTAACCCCGTCACAACGTTTGCAGGCGAAAGCTGGAAAACTCCGAAAAGCAGCAGTCCCCCGATGGTTGTTGCGGTTACTCCGGAGATAATCATTCTGCGTAAGTCTTCTGAACGCTTGCTCAATGCTCCAGCCATATAACCAATAAGCATAGCGCTTAGAACATACCCTAGCAAAATCATGCCTGCACTCGCGTGAAAACCTAAAGTGCTTAGTTGTCCAAACTGGTCTGCCCAATACAAGGCATAGAGGCTGCCCATCAAAAAGCCCGCGGCTCCGCCTGCCCAGCGGTTCCAAATTAACCCGAGCAAAAGCGGAACCACAGCAATAACAGTTAACTCTTCAAGCTCCATGATGATTCCTATTACGACGCCATAGGAGTCAAACCCTAAAACGGAACCTAATCTGGAGAGGCCAACAATTGCCAAAACTACGATTACTGGAACTAGAATTCCATAGATAGCGTCACTTTTACTCCATTCTTTCCAGCCAACGCCCATAAACTCTTTCGCCCGCACTGTTCTTTTTTGTTTGCAGTAAAGATTTAAGCTTTTTACCAAATTAACCGCGAGAGGCATACTTACATGTCGAAAAAATGCTAGTGGTAACGTATTTATCATTAAGAATTAATTTTGATACAGCAAGTCCGTTAAGTGCAGGGGTCGCCGAGCATGGCCAAAGGCGTAGGCTTTCAGAAATGAATACTCTAGAAAACCAATAAATGACCTAAGCCCTATTTATTAAAGGGCAATCAAATGCTTGAACAACTGACCAACCGATTGCAAGATGAATACAAGTTTTTAAATGATCATATGAGGAATATGAGTGGTCATAAACTGCTGATAATAGGTGCTGGCTGCTCTAAAAACTTCAAACAGAGCGTATCCCAAATACCTGGTCTTGAATGTCCCACTGACAATGACTTTTTTAGAATGGCTAAGAAAGTCCTGCTTAGCGGCAATGTAGAACCTAACTTTCTATTAACAATTCAAAATATGATACTTACTCTGCAAGGACTTTATGGCTATGACTTTAGTTTCGATCAAGAATCCTTCATGAAAGGTTGGATAAATACTGAGAAGGGTAGGAAAACTCTGGATTTCTTAGACGACAAACGTCTTAGCCTTGAAAAAGTAATGACCCAGCTTAGTCTTCAGACTGAAGTTTTTCAGCCTATGCCCTCATTGTATGGGTATCCGAGAAAAGATAGTTCAAATTTCTATGTAGATGATTCGCTTCCAGCGTTGCTAGAATTGGTAGCAATAACAATTGAAGAAGCACTGAGGGGACAAGTTTGTCAAGAACATTTGAAGTTGGCAGACTCTTTGGAACAAGGCGATGCGGTAATCAGTTTTAATTACGACTTGCTTATGGATAATGCACTCAGGCAATCTGGAAAGTTAACGGACTCTGGTTATTTTTTACCATTTAATAAAGTGTATAGCGAACAAAGTTGGGAAAGCCCAGAAAGCAAGTGGTCGCAAGTAGCTATGCTTAAGTTGCATGGTTCATTGAATTGGTTGCATTGTTCTTATTGCAATTCCTATTTATTAACGCGTTCGGAGAAAATGGGCGCTTGGAATTCGATAAAACCGAAGACTTGTCCAACATGCAACCAGTCAAACATTTATCTTGAAAGAGTGATAGTTCCGCCTTTATTGGCAAAAGACTATTCAATGCACCCACTTAAGTACCTCTGGAACCGGGCGATTACTCAAGTTGCCGTTTCTCGGGAGATTGTAATAATTGGGTATAGCTTTCCGTCCACCGATTTTGGTACTGAAGCCATTCTGCGGCTGGGATTGTCAGGCAATTTACAAAAAAGAGTGCACTTCACCATTGTCAACCCCGATGAAACGGTTTATTCTCGGTTTAAGGACGCCTTTAATTCATCGCCTGTTACGTGGAAAAAGTCTTTGGCTGAATATCTTGAAACTAGTGAATAATTATTCCTCTTAGAAATTGTTTTCAGATAGCTTTCCATAAATTCGCTGTTCTAAGGCTTTTCTGAAGTGCATCATAATCCTTACCAATTATTCGCACAAGTCCTTCATTTTGGAGTTTTTTTAGGTGTTTTCTCATTGTTGAGGCATTCGTATCTAACTCAAGCATTAAGTCGAGAACCGTTTTAGGGTTCAATTTAAGCGATTGAAGAATTAACCCTCTTGTTTCTCCTTCTGCCCTCACAGTTTTTCCTCCTCTACTAGCCAAGTGCAAAAATATTTTGTCTTTTCTCGGATTTGGCAATGGACCTATTTGCTCATATAGCTCCCTTCGCTTAGCTGCTTTTATAGAAAAACCATATTGGCAATGATTTCTGTGTTTTTTCGTGCTTAAGGGATTTGCATATCCTAATGAATCGGCAATTTTCCAAAGCTGTTCGGCTTCCCCTTTATTTGTGTAAAATATCGTTATACTCTGGGAGCCGATTCCGCCTTCATCCAAAAGGGCTTGACCTAATACAACGGCAGCTATTTCCCTGTTAGTAAGAGCAAGTTCTAAAATTTTTGACTTTCTACTGTTAGCTGGGTTCATAATATCAAATAAGCGCTTTAGCAGATGAGGTAATTAAAAACTACTATCTTTTCAAGAGTCGGTTGGCTGCTCTTTTATAAAAGCACGACAGTATGTATTTATTTGTAAGGCTCATTTTGAATAACTACATTCAATATTTCCGTGCAGGGGTCGCCGAGCATGGTCAAAGGCGTAGAACTGCCCTCCCACAAGAGAGCGGTGCGATAGCTTCAGGAGCCTATCCTGTAGAGGTTCGTGGGTTCAAATCCCACCCCCTGCACCATTCTCCCTGAAACGTGAGGCTTTCTTCAGCAAAAGTTCCTCAGCCTCAGTTTTCGTGTGCACGACGAAAAAATGCAATGACTCTAAAATATAGATTGTGATTTCATAAACGCTTTATCTATATCCGTTTCATATACAGCGAAACGAGGTTTGGAAAAGATGAGTCTCTCACGAAAACAAGTTCCAGCATATCTGATGTTGATCGTTATAGCCTTAGCAGGATTAACAGGAGCAATGGTAGCATTCGCTGTTGGCCCAATCAGCCAACGCTCCGTAACGACTATCAATGGTGAAGTCTTCACCCTTACAGGGGACTTAAGTGTTAACGGTTTCAGTACTTCAATCGCCACTGCGACTGCTGACGCTGCGGGCAGCACAATTGGGTCTGCCGTTGCGATGACGTCAGAAGGAGGTTCTGCCGCTAATACAGTCATCACTAAGGGGGACTATACGTACAGTGTGACAGTGAACGTCACCAATACCGATAATTCCCAAGCATACAAGGTTACTCTCAAGCAAGACGGCGCAAGCCAAGGCATCGTGTACATTGCACAAGGAAATCCTGCAGCCCAAAACGATAAGGTCACAGTCACTTGGGATATAGGTGCATCGTTGGCGAGTCATGTATACGAGGTAGATATTGTCCCCGTCTCCGCTTAATAGCATCTCTAATATCTCTCTTTTATTTATTAACTGAGTATTTGCGTTTTTGGCTTGTTTTGTGTTCAATGCTTATTTTTTGAGGCGGATTACATATAGTAGTTCATGTTTGGGTTTATAGCGGGCGTACCGTGCAGGATTAAGAATCTTTTCTCAAAATTCAAGAAGTTCTTCAGCAAACCGCAGTATTGGTGTGCCAGCTTTGGCTTTCGCCTTGTTTGGCTGGTCCCAAACAGCTCAACCTCTTTTTGGCATTTTCACTCGGTACATTTGTATGTTCGGAAGCTTGGGAGCCATGATATTTGGAGCTTTGCTGGCAAATGAGAGCCTTGCGATGAGGAAAAACCTTGCTGGCACGCATGTTGCCCAATCCGCCGAGGAGTCGCCGCTTGATTTTCTGGTTGTGCTGGAGAAAGAAGAGGAAAAACTCGTTACCACCTAATTTTTTTGCCTAGTTGTTGGTTGAGAATATTGTGGTAATCCTAACGTGTGCTTAAAATGGATTTTTGAGAAAACTCATGAGAACCATACTTGACCATTAAGCGTGATTGCAACAGCAATCTGAGGATTTAGGTACAAGCGTCCGCGAATTAGAGAGAAATATAAAGGAATGAGTCACTATAAACTTGAAGAATATGACAAACTCATCTTGGCAGAGGCAGTTGATTTGGGTTCTAAAAGGAAACCTGATTATTTGGACCGTTAACGCCTTGTTATTTGCCATTTTGGTTTTTTCAGGCTCTACCTTGACTAATCTTGCCTTTTCAGGCTATTTTTCCAAAATAACATTGATAGAAACGGGTGTTTCTTTCTTGGTGGGCGGCGCGCTTGCATTTTCGGGTTCTGTTTTGTCCAGTAAAACCAAGGAATACGTTCTTAAGTCTTCTGATGAGCAATGGTCAATTGAAAAACTCAGAAAAAGCGAGAGAAAAGCCAACAAATACATTATCTTGGCCGTAATCTTGTTCGTTGAATCAATACTAATATCATTTTTTGGGGCTTAAATAAAAAAAGAAGAGAGGAAGAGACTAATCATTTTTTGGATTTGCGTCGTCTTCTCGCAACGATAACCACAACGACAATTACGACTATCACGGCAATTGCTATTGCCAACACTACGGTTAGGTTAAACGGTGAAGCTGCCGCTACAGTATAGCTTTGAAGATAGGTGTATTGTGGTGTGCCTGTTGAGTTATCCATAAGATAATAGTAGTATGTTCCAGCAGTCGGAGTGACCGTAAAACTGTAGAATCCGTTTATGTCTGTTGTCGTATGTGACACTGCCTCTAATGAGCTTGGGAAAGTTGAGTTGTCAGTTGTCTGCATTAATGTCGCCGTAGCGTTTGGCTTTGCTGCTCCACTCGTATCATTGAAGGTACCTTGCAAGTTTACCGTACCAACCCCATTACTTGTCGGCGGAGAATAACCTGCTAATTCTAAGTAATGCCTAGCTTGAGAAAGGTCGTAGGGTCTTGCTGTTACCGAACTGTCGTAGTACGGCTGTGAAGGTAACATCGGTGTTGCTCCGGGTGTTCCGTAACCAGAAAGCAGATTGTTGATAATTAGCTGTCGTGGAATTGCATAGTCAAATGCTACACGGACATCTCTGGCTGCTTCTGCTGCTTTTGAAGGATCGGATTGCCCTAGTGGAGTGTCAACTCCAGTGCCGAAGATTGGGTGCTGCATGTTGTACCCGAATTCTTGCCTGCCAACACCATTCAAATTAAGAACTCTGCCCCATGATGGGTCAATTGATGGAATGTCTGTCTGCATTTGATAGTTGTAGTCAAGCATATCAACTTCGCCATTCTTTAAAGCCGCCAAGGCAGATGTTTTGTCAGCGATGAACCGAATGTAGTAGTCTTTTATCTGGAACAGCCCCATGCTTTCCAAACCAGTCGCATTCCAATAGTTGTCATATTTCTGAAGGTGTATAACTTGAGCTGTTGGGTCATAGCTTACCCACTTGTATGGTCCAGTGCCTACCGGGCCGTTGTAGGTAATGCCGTTTATAGTCATTGATCCCTGGCCTGTGTTGAATGGTGAAGTAGACCAGTCTGCTGGAGCAATGTTCTCAAAGATGTGTTTTGGTATAATGTTATTGGCGAGGGACAGCAAGAAAGGTTCGAAGTCGCCGTATGGTTTTCCATTGGCTACAGCTGGAAGAGTCGCGGTAACTGTATTCTTATCAGTTGCAGTTATGGTGCCTGTTCTACTGCCGCTTCCTAGGGTGACAGATTTACCGTCTGAGTAAGTGAACTTTACGTTGTCTCCATAGACGCTTTGATAGTAGCCCACGAATTGAGAACCTGTCTCTGAATTCATCAAAGCCCATAATGAGTAAACGACATCGTCAGCAGTGAATGGCTGACCGTCTTGCCATGTAGCGTTTTGTCTGCAGTTGAATGTCCAAGTAAAGCCGTCAGTGCTATGGCTCCAAGAAGCCAGCAAAGCTGGAGTCTCAAGGTCGCTTAGACCATTCATTGTTGGCCATACTTCAGCTAAGCCGTCAAAAATTGGCACATACACGATTGTATCATACCAGCTGTTGGATTCTGGAGGGTTGAGAGCGTCAATTGATGAGGTGGAGCAGTAAGTTATCGAAGTTTTGCCATCACTGCGGGTCAGCAATTGTGGGTAAGGCTGTGCGTTGAAGTAAAGCCATCCTTCTCCTCCTCCTGTTGCAGGCGTGTATAAGTTGCCTATAGCTGGATTGACGACAGCGGGCGCCGCCTGATACATTATTTGTGATGCTGGTACTTCGTCGTAGTAAAGCTGTTGCCACTGGTCGAGCAAGTTTGCTTTATCAGAATCGCTTGTGGAGGTTATGAATTGGTCAAGCAGACTGTTGGATTGCGAATTGTTCCAAAGATAATAGTTTTGTCCTGAAGGAGCAAAGAACGCTTGGTCTCCTCCGTAGTAGACTTGCCGTGGTTCGGGCACTGTTCCCGGAGTCCATCCGAGAGCAAATATGTCGTATCCATTTTGATCATATGTTTTGCCTACGGTGGAGGGGGCAGGTGTTAAAACGCGGTCGTAACAACTCGTCCAGTCTAGATAAACAACTTTAGCATCGATACCCAACTGTTGTAAGTTGCTTGCGAAGACTTGCGTCCATTGACGTCTAAGAAGGTTAGCATTGCCGGGTGAAATTATGGTTACGTTGAACAATGATGTGTGTTGCGCATTGACTACCGTTAAAGGTGCTATCATTGAAGCTGCAAAAGCCAAGATTAGAAAAACTGTCAAAACTTTTGTATTAATGCCCATTTTTCTCCCTGGGCTCTATTTTTGATAACTATTTGTATATTAAATTTGCTATAACCCCCGAAAAAAGACCATCGCCTGTGCAAATACTAACTAATTTTCCTATGAAGGGCATCATTCAAAAAACCTTAAGTACAATCAACGCCGATAGGGACTAAGCATTTAAAAACGAGGCTTCAGATTTGCTAAAGAAGCTGAGAGCTCTTGCTGGAAGCTCAATGCTCAGGTACATCGTAAGGAGGCTCCTTTATATGATTCCCGTAGCATTGGGAATCTCGATTATAGCTTTCGTAGCAATGTATGCTGCCGGAAACCCTCTTGATCTTATCAGAATTGGAAAGCCAAACATAGATGCAGCGACGCTCAATGCGTTGAGTACGTATTATGGACTAAATAAGCCAATACCAATTCAATATTTAACCTGGCTAACAAACATTCTACAGTTGAATTTCGGCAAATCACTTTACGGTGGACAACCTGTTAATCTCATAATAGAACCAAAGATTTGGCCAACTATGGAACTTCAAATATTTTCACAATTAATCGCGTTCGCAATTTCTATACCGATTGCGGTAAACTCAGCGAGAAAACCATACTCGAAGCAAGATGTTACAGTAACTTCATTCTCACTCTTCGGAGTTTCAATGCCAACTTTCTGGTTTGGGCTCATCCTCATCATCGTATTTTCATTCACGCTTGGCTGGCTACCCTCAGCAGGTTCACAAGGAGCAGCAGGATTCGTGTGGTGGGGCAACCCAGTACTTGACCAAATTGCGCATCTAATTTTGCCAGTGGCGGTACTTGTTTACGTTTCACTAGCTCAAAACATCCGCCTAATCAGAGCAAACATGCTAGAAGCTCTGAGATCTGATTACATTTTAGCCGCAAGAGCAAGTGGCATCAGCGAAAGAAAAGTGGTCTACGGGTACGCACTTAGAAACGCAATCACGCCTGCGCTGACTTTTCTTGCAATAGCACTTGGGACTATGATTGCCGGCGCTCCTATGACTGAATACGTTTTCAGTTGGCCAGGTCTCGGACGCCAATATGTTTCATCAACTCTTAACTTGGATTTTCCAACAATTATGGGAATAACAATGATAATCACAGTAATGGCGCTAATAGCAAATCTCATAATGGACATTCTCTACGTTTACATTGATCCTAGAGTTAGGATTAGGTAGATGTCACTCTATGAATCAAGAAAACAATAAATCAAACGCGGGACGAAAACGAAGATCTGCAAGTCAGTGGGCAGTTGCATGGAGAAGATTTATAAGAAACAAGGCAGGCGTTGTTGGTCTAATCATTGTGCTTGCTGTGGTTTTTGTAGGAATTTTTGGAGACTTTCTTGCGCCTTATCCAGCGTTTCCCAACCCAAATGCGTTAACACCGTTTTATAACGGCGAAGTTCGAACTCCTCCAAACTCTAAATATCTCTTGGGCACAGATGTTTTGGGAACAGATGTTCTTAGTGACATTCTCCATGGAACAAAGTACGCGCTTTACGTTGGTGTAGTTGTAACTGCAATCACGATGGCTATCGCGATAGTTGTCGGTGCCGTCGCGGGGTATTTCGGGTCATGGATTGATAACGTTCTAATGAGAATAACCGAGGTATTTCTTGTATTCCCCTCACTCTTATTCATCTTGATTTTCGTAAGAGTATTTACGTTAGGCGCAGGCGTCGGCACATCCTTCAATTTTCTCGGAATCAGCATCCCAATCGGCTTGACCATAGTAATCTTAGTCTTAGCCGCCTTTAACTGGCCGGGAGACGCCAGGATGGTACGGGGCGAATTCCTGAGAGTCAGAGAACTTGAATTTGTCGAGGCAGAAAAAGCACTGGGCGCAAGCAACAAAAGAATAATTTTCAGACACATACTTCCAAACATTCTTTCATCGATAATTGTTGTGGCAAGCCTCACAATAGCGTATGCAATTCTTCTGGAAGCCGGAGTGAGTTTCTTAGGCTTCGGAGACGTTAACACGATGACTTGGGGACAGATACTTGAGAACAACTTCTCAGATATGAGAATAGTTTGGTGGGCTGAACTTTACCCTGGCATTGCGATTCTCATAACCGTTTTCGGCTTTAACCTCTTAGGAGACGGACTATCGGACGCCCTTAACCCAAGGCTCAAAGACTAATGGAGAAACACGAAATGACCGAAACACTGCTCAAGATTGAAGGATTAAAAACGTATTTTTTCACTGAAGCTGGAATCGTGAAAGCGGTTGACGGCATGTCCTTTGACATTAGGAAAGGAGAGTCTTTAGGCCTTGTCGGTGAATCAGGATCAGGGAAAACTGTTACTGCGCTTTCAGTGCTTCGGATTGTTCCTAAACCTGGAAGGATAGTGGAAGGAAAAATCGAGTTCAAAGGGGAAAACTTGCTGACGAAAAGTGAAAAACAAATGCAATCTCTCCGTGGTAGCGAGATAGCTATAATATTTCAAGATCCTTCTTCCTCCTTAAACCCTGTGTACAATGTTGAAAAACAGCTTAGGGACGTATTGTTAGCCCACAAATCTGTATCTAAAGAAGGAACTCATGAAAAAATAGTTGAACTCATGAGTTTAGTAGGCATTCCTGACCCTGAAATTAGGATGCGAGAGTTCCCCCATCAATTCAGTGGAGGCATGAAACAGCGGGTTGCAATTGCACGGGCTTTAGCTCTTCAACCAACTCTTCTGTTTGCAGACGAGCCAACCACAGCTTTAGACGTGACTATTCAAGCGCAAGTTTTAGACCTGCTCGAAGATTTGAAGAAGAAAATGGGGATGTCCTTGGTAATGATTACTCATGATATGGGAATAATCGCTAAAATGACAACCAGAGTGGTTGTAATGTACGCAGGAAACGTCTGTGAAATTGCAAAAACTGAGGATCTTTATGAACATCCTAGGCACCCCTATACTGCATTGTTGCTTGCAGCTGTTCCCAGGCTTGATAGGAGGAAAACGTTAAGCATAATTCCCGGTAATATTCCAAACTTAATTGAACCTCCCTCAGGATGCCGCTTCCATCCACGATGTAAATACGCAACTGAGAGATGCTCAGAAGCACCACCTGTCCTCGAACAGGTAGGGCCAGAACATTTTGTAGCCTGTTATGAATGGGGAAACCTTATGCTGAAAGGAGAGAACCAGTAAAAGTGTTCGATTCTGGTTTTATTCAGGTTAAGAACCTTGTCAAGTACTTCCCCGTTTACTCAACAGGGGTGTTGACGAAAAAGCAAGTTGGGCAAGTTCACGCTGTCGATGGCATTAGTTTCGACATTAACAAGCAAGAAACGTTCGCATTGGTTGGGGAAAGCGGATGTGGAAAAACAACGACTGCCAGGCTAATCTTGAATTTGATTGAGCCTACTTCAGGGGAAGTTATTATTGATGGGGAAAATATATTTGAAAAGTTCAAATCAGCCGATAAAGAGGAGAAGCTGAAGCTTAGAAGAAAAATGCAGATGATCTTCCAAAACCCCTACGGTTCACTTGATCCAAGAATGACCATTAGTGACATTGTCTCTGAACCCCTTATCATCCACAAACATGTTGCGAAAGAAAAACGATGTGAACGAGTTTACGAACTTCTAAAACTCGTAGGGCTGGAAGAATATCATGCTGAGAGATATCCGCACGAATTCAGCGGTGGACAGCGGCAGAGAATCTGTATAGCTCGAGCCCTCGCAGTCGAACCTGAGTTCATAGTCGCTGATGAGCCTGTTTCATCGTTAGATGTTTCAATTAGGGCACAGATTCTCAATTTGCTGGGCGACCTGCAGAGGACAATAGGGCTATCCTTTTTGTACATATCTCATGATTTAAGTTCTGTACGGCAGATTAGCCAGCGAGTAGGCGTTATGTACCTAGGAGAAATAGTTGAGTTAGCAGACACTGATGAGTTATTCGATAATCCGCTTCATCCGTATACTCAAGCATTAATTGAAGCGGTACCCATACCCGACCCGAAAGTAAAAAATATTAAAGCACGTTTGAGAGGAGAAGTCCCAAGTCCAATTACGCCTCCTTCAGGCTGCCGTTTCAATCCCAGATGCCCTCGAGCAACGGCGGCATGCACTGAAAAAAGACCCGAACTAATCGAGGTCAAGAAAGGCCATTTTGTTGCATGCACTATGGCTTGACAAAACATAAATTGAGCTTTTCTCAAGCAGAAAGAACCACTTCAATTAGACGATTTTCTCTTGCCTATGCAAGGACTAAGATGATAGAAGTTATTAGGATAACTCCACCAGTCAGCATTAGAATCTTGACGACATCGCTTGGGTTTTCTATTTGCTCTCGACGCTTTTCCCAGTCTTCCTTACTGAAATAGGCATAGGTTTTTCCATATTTGCCATAATGCACGTTTTCCATAGAGCCGGAAGCCCACAGTGTACCCAATGCGAGAAGAACTCCGCCCTCAATAAACATGAGAACGCCTAACGTAATTCTAACATCATTCCCAAAGAAGTAACCAGCATAAGACCAAATCTGGGGACCAAACAAGTACACCATAACAAAATCGGCTATCACCAAGGCAAGCCAAAAACATGCAGCTTTCATCAAAACAGTTCTCAACCCGAAAACACGCTTCATTACAAGCGACATGGTGATTCACCTCAGATGCCCAAATTCGGCAATTCTTGCTCTGAACGTCTTCGCTTATTTAATTTTCGTTTTGCCTTCTTGGCATGCAGCCTTCGCCATATAGGAGTACAACCGAAGTTTTTAATCCGAATCGGTCTGCTTCATTCCCCATTTTATCTTGTTCCAAAATCTTTCGTGAAAATAATATAATATCATGGTTATCGCGTTGTATAGTGTTCCGACAGCCAAAGCAATGTCCCACCTTCCAGTCAAAAGAAGTGTTGTGAATAAACTGACGACTATACAAATTATTCTCCAGACTACTGATTTGACTACGGACCGTTTTCTTGCCTCTTCCATGGATTTCAGTAACGGTTAAACAAATTAAAAGCCTTTCTGACGTTAACAAGCCCAGAAGAAAGTACGAAGTTCAGTGATTTTTTCGTGAATTGAGGATTTGTGAAATATTAATTAGCAAGGGTAAACAAAGGCACTTAGAGGTATGGCGATTGCCCAACAGGGAATTTATTGACTTAAGAAGCGACACGGTTACGTTGCCAACAGAAGAGATGCTTGAAGCGATTAAACATGCAAGCCTGGGCGATGATGTTTACGGCGAAGACCCTACCGTCAATAGGCTGCAGGAGATGGCGGCGGAGAAGATGGGAAAAGAAGCAGCGCTTCTGGTTCCAAGCGGAACTCAGGCTAACTTA
Organism: Candidatus Bathyarchaeota archaeon; assembly: GCA_963715865.1. GTDB lineage: Archaea > Thermoproteota > Bathyarchaeia > Bathyarchaeales > Bathycorpusculaceae > Bathycorpusculum. The sequence continues at coordinate 328,948 of OY970280.1, read as the reverse complement.
ACATCGCTCATGAGCAACTGCAATAGAGGCGAGTTGGTGCTACTGGAAGCTGAATCTCATATTTACTGGTATGAAGTTGGAGGCGTCTCCACCATCGCTGGTTTGCTTCCGTGGCCCTTAAAAGCAGTCGGCGGGGCATTTGAACCGCAACAGATAGAAGAGGCATTACGACCAAGAAACCTTAGTTATCCAGAAGCTTCGCTGATATGTGTGGAAAATACGCATAACCGTTATGGAGGAACCATAGTTACCCCCGCTCAATTGAAAGCAATAAGTGACGTAGCTAAGAAGCACTCTTTAAGACTGTACATGGATGGCGCGAGAATATTTAATGCGTCCGTTGCCTTGAACACTGATGTGAAAGAGTTCACCAAGCATGTTGACAACTTAATGTTTTGTATTTCTAAAGGTTTAAGCTGTCCTATTGGTTCAATAATAGTTGGCAGTCGAGATTTTATCCAAAGAGCGAGGAAAACAAGGAAAATCTTGGGTGGCGGAATGCGCCAAGCAGGCATCATCGCCGCGCCAGGCATAATAGCGTTGGAAAAGATGATTGATAGGTTAAGAACAGACAACGAAAACGCTAAATTGTTGGCTGAAAAACTATCAAAAATCAATGGAATCAAGATTGACTTAAAAAACGTTCAGACAAACATTGTCACTTTCGACCTCGTTCATTCAGGAATAGACTGTGATTCTTTTCTTCTAAAACTCAAGGAAAACGGTATTTTAGCCTTAGCTCAAGCGAAGAATAAAGTCCGCCTGGTAACGCATAGAGGAATAGAAAAGGAACATGTGGAAACGACAGCAGCCACTATTGAGCGAATCCTAAACAGAACCCCACATGGTTAGGCTGCCTTTTCTTCAGGCATTTTGATTTTTCGAAAATAATACCAGAAGAGTGCAATAGACAATAAATAGAGCACGCTTGCCAAAAAGAATGGGGCAGCCAATAATCCGATAGCCATTAGATAAGCGCCGATAAAAGTGCTTAAAGCATTGGGCAACCTCCAAAGAGCAGCGTTAACCCCCGAAGCCATTCCGCGTTCATTTTCGTCAACGAGCCCCATAATCATCGATTGCGATAGCGGACTTGCCATGTTCATGAGAAAAGCACGCACAGTGTAAACGGAACTGGCAACTATGTAACTGGAAAAAAGTGGGGTCGCGAACATAAAAACAGTGGATGCCGCTTGAGTAGCAACAATCGTCTTGACTAGACCATGCTTCTTCGCAATTGGCGGACCAGCAAGAGTTGCAACCCCAATGACTATACTCGCCACACCCAATATGGGGCCACTAATAACGTCTGAAATGCCATATTGCAGTCTCAGCCAAGCGGTCATTAGAGGTACCACCATACCCGCGCCGAAGGCAAGTATTGCGCCTGTCAAAACGTATTTCGCCAAGATACTCCTTGACTCTTTGCGAGAACCTTTCGCAGCATCATCGATTTCAGGTTTTTTGGTTTTCTTTGTTCTGCCGGATTCTTTGACCTTTAGCAAAATAACTGTTGAAAAAAGACTAAGAGCAGCTACAGTGACATAGAGCAAGGCATGGCTGGTCTTTGTAGAGAAACCCAATAATTCAAAGATCACAACCCCCGGTATTGCCAAACTCCCAACTCCGTACGCAATGCTTTGTGCAAACCCGTATAGCGAAAAAACGCTGGTTCTTTTCGCAGCCTCTGCTTTTTCTGCTAACAATGCGCCACTGGACGCTGAAAATGCTGCCTCAGAAATTCCTTCAAAAACTGCAGCAACCAGCAGTGCTATCGGATCTTTGGTAAAGGCAAAAATGGCAATTATTATTCCCGCTATCACGTTACCTAAAATGAGCGTTTTCTTCCTACCGTACTTATCTGCGGCTACTCCTAAAGGAATGCTTGCCATGAAAGTTGCTACGCCCATCGTTGTTACAACAATTCCCATAAAAGCATAGGACAAACCCTGAACAGAAGTTAGAAAATAGGATATGTCCGTAAAGAACAATCCGTAAGCAACGGCTGGCAATACCGACTGATAGATCAGGTATTTTGCCTCTCTGGACAATCCTTGATAGCTGCTAAACATCATTATGCATCCTTATTCTTCTCAGGGCCTCATACATTTCCATTTGCTTGCTCGGTACCAACGAGTAGAGCACCATCCAAGTTTGAAATGATTCTAAGCGTTTCCAAATTTATGCTTATTTACCTTTTCAACATCACTCAAAGTCATAACTATTAAGAGTTCTGCTTTTAATCTAAATGTGACTAACCTAAAATGACAAATATAAAAACAGAACATAAAGTAACAAAGATGCTATCAAACACGTTTCAAGTCGGCATTGTCGGGGCAGGACCCGCGGGCTCCATGTGCGCACAAATTCTAGGAGAAGCGGGAGTTAAGGTAGCTGTTTTTGATCATTCTCGCCCTCGGGAAAAGCCATGTGGAGGGCTCATCGAAGATAGAGTGGTCGAAGAATTTGAAATCCCAAAGGCACTCCTAGAAAATGAGGTGAAGTGGAGTTTAACTGAGAGATTTAAATTACACACTAAATTTCTCCTAGAGCCTTCTCAGTTTCTCGTCTCAAGAAAAGTTTTTGATGAATACTTGCTTCAGAGGGCGCTAAGAAACATGAGTGTGTCGTTTTTCGAAGAGAAAGTAGATCAGGTAATAGAGCAGAAAGGAAACTGGATATTAAGAACAAATAGAGATAAGAACGTAAAAGTCGAATTCCTCGTAGGGGCTGATGGTTGTCCATCGCTTATAAGAAATTATGTTTACAAGCCTATTCCTCGGAAGTTTTTGGCAGCGACTGTCGGCTACGATTTGTCTTGTTCAAGCAATTATTTGGAAAGGAATTTTGCCAAAAACAGTATAGAGATCTATTATTCGAATAAATACGTTAAAAAAGGGGGGTTCATATGGATTTTTCCCAAAAGAACGAAAATAAATGTTGGTATTGGAAGTAGAGAATCAGGAAGTAAACTGAAACGAGAGTTGGACACTTTTATATCCTCGCATCCTGCGGGTAAACGTTTGAAAAACCTAGAAGGACGGTTTTTTACCCATTTGATCCCTTCTGTTTGGATGAAGAATTTTTTTGATTTGCCATGTTCAGGTAATAATTGGGCCTTGATTGGGGATGCAGCTGGGCATGTAGACGCTATAAGCGGTCTAGGTATTTATTACGCCATGAAGGGAGGGAAGCTGTGTGGCTCGGCCTTTTTAGACAGAAACATTCATCTTTTTGAAAAGTATTGGCGAAAGGAATATGGCGACGAGTTATACTCTGCAGCAGGCGCGGTCTCAAAATTTTACAGTGATTCGGGATTCGCTTTGTGGCTTCCATATATCTTCAGGAATTTCTTGGCAAAAGCAAGATATTATCTTTCCGTCCACTGAAAACGCAATCTCTCAATAAAAAACATCTCTCCCAAAGTCCTATAACTTCCCAGAATTGACAAAATCTGCTGGAGTTATAGGAAAACATTATATCAACTTAGGAGCAAGAAAGAATCTCATGGCAAATGAAACCTTAACCGAAAAAGTTCTAAAACTTTTAGACGAAAAGAGCGCGAAAGCACGCACCATAGTAAAGCAGATAATTCTTGCAGAAAAAACCGAAGTAAAAAAAGTGGACACTGCTATTGAACAATATCTTTCAAGATGGGATGATACGACTCGACCAGGTATACTTTACCTCGCATGTGAAGCCGTAGATGGAAACGCACAGGAAATTGTGCCGTTGCAGGTAGCGCTATTATTTATCGACGCAACAATGGACATTCATGACGACATTATCGACGAATCATTAGCTAAGAAAAACAGAAAAACGGTTTATGGCAAGTTAGGGAAAGAAGCGACACTGCTCATTGGCGATGGATTTATGGTCAAAGGCTTCAGCCAGCTTTATAGAGCTTTAGAAAACCTTCCGAAAGACCGAAGGCTGCAGATTATTGATGGAGTGAACCATTTCCTTTCCGAAGTGGTCGAAGCTCACATGTTAGAAGCTCAGTTGAAAGCTAAGAAACGGATGGTGAGACCTGCAACATACCTTCAAGTCTTAACGAAAAAAGCCTCCGATATTGAAGGGCGAATGAGAATTGGTGCTACCTTCGGCGGAGGTGCTGCAGAAAAAATCGAGGCTCTAAGTAGTTACGGAAGAAACATAGGCATTCTTTTGGCAGTAAAATCAGATTTTGTAGATATCTTTGAGCCAACTGAGCTCATGCATAGGATAAACCATGAGGTCTTGCCGCTTCAAGTTCTGTACGCGCTTCAAAACCGAAAGTATGGAATGCGAATCCGAGAGATCTTAGAAACAGGTAGCCTCAGCCAAGACGATTGTAACGAGCTTATAGAGACTATCCTCCGCACTAGAGAGATTCGATTGTTAAATCAACATCTGAGTAGTTTAGAAACAGAAGCAATAAAAGCATTAGATACACTACCAAATAACCGAGTGAAAGAAGAACTTCACTTATTGGCCGCTTCCTTGATCGAAGACTTGTAGTTTACCAAGCAAGGACTTTTGGTTTTCTCCGAACTGTTCTCTTCTTCTCCATTTCTCCTCACCTGTATATCTGTTCAACACTTCGGCAATATAAGCTTTGTCATTGAACACTGGTATAGAAGTGAAAAAGCGTGTTCAAAATCAGAATTTAGGATTCATAAAGTTAGTAACTAACCAAACCTGATTTATAACAGAAACGAAATGTGGAAAGCCAAAACACGAGAGTCGCTTCCTTCTCTATTCCTGCTGATTAATAGTGTATCTTGGTTCTCCCTTACTTGGTTTGTCATTTCAGACATTATAGGAAAAACTTCCTTCAGCAACATTTTGCTGGCGTCTATCGCATACTTTGGGACTTTACTTGCCTCCGCTATCATTGGCGCAACTGTTTTGAGCAAGAAACTAAGAGGAAAAACGTCGTTGTTAACTTGGGTCTCGCTAGGTGCGGTCACATGTACGGTTTCGGCGTTTTTGGCTCCACAGGCGATCTCGCTCAACGTGGTTTTTTTATCGCTTCCTATCGGAGCATTAGCTGGATTGGGTATTCCTACTTGTCTTGCGTTCTTTTCGGAGAATTCAAAATCTAATAACCGCGGTCGAAATGGAGCTTTTGTGTTTTTCGCTATTCAAGCTCTTACCGCTTTGATTTATATGTACATCGGCACCTTAAACGTGGACTACAAGTTTGTAGTGCTAGCAGCATGGAGACTGATGGGCACAGCAAGCGTGTTTTTCTTGGTGCCTAAAGCGGGAGTTGTTGAGGAACGCAAAACTTCTCTCCTAAACATAATTCGGGAACGGACCTTTTTTCTGTACTTTGTCCCATGGTTTCTATTCACCATTGTAAACTTCGTGGAAGTACCTTTAGTAGAGCACTATTTTGGAGCGGAATTATACAGCTTGTACATGGTGGTTGTGCTCTTAATAACCAGTTTTTCAGCTTTTCTTGGAGGCGTGATATGCGACTTCAAGGGACGCAAAATCTCAGGTATTTTGGGGTTTATTTTGCTTGGTTTGGCATACGCGTTTTTAAGCCTTCTTCCAGGAACAGCGTTTTCCCAAATTATGTATGTGTTATTTGACGGAGTCGCATGGGGCTTCCTTTACGTTACTTTCATCTTCGTTGTCTGGGGAGACATCTCTGAAGGAAGAAACAGGGAAAGTTTTTACCTTTTGGGCTGTATGCCCTTTCTATTCTCGAACCTGATTGAAGCGCTGGCTCAGCCTTTTGTCGAAGCTGTCCCGGTTACAACCTCCTTCTCTTTGGCAAGCTTATTCCTGTTCTTGGCAACTATTCCCCTGCTTTATGCCCCTGAAACGCTGTCCGAAAAAATCATGAGAGCTCGCGATCTGAAAAACTACATCGAGAAAGCACAGAAAGAAGTGGCGAAAGCACATAAAAAAGATGAAGCCAAGGCAAAGAAGGAATGCGAACCTGATAAGGCAGAGCAGGAGTGTGTGGAATTCGAGGGTGGTCAGGAAAACATGGAGAAAGCTAAAGAGTTCGCGGAAAAATACTATTAAGCTCGTTCTTTATTTAAGCTAAGGCATGTTCTTCCACATCGTTCTGACAACTGAATGCAACTTGCAATGCAGGTACTGTTTCGGCGAGACGCTGGAGGATTTTGATGAAGACTTCGGCGAATTCGATGTAGATTATTCCTTGCCGAAGAAAGCGAATTATGACTGGAAAATGTTAGCTAATTTTTGCCGCCGCGACGCCGATTGTGTCGTGACGTTTTACGGTGGCGAACCTCTTCTGTGCACGAGTGAGATAAAACAAATTATGGACATGGTGAAGCCAAAACACTTCATGATCCAGACAAACGGTGTGCTCCTTGACCATTTAGAACAGGAGTACGTTAACCGTTTCCACTCCATCCTCGTTTCTCTAGACGGTGATGAAGCGTTAACGGACTATTACAGGGGAAAAGGCACTTTCAAAAAAGTCGTAGATAACCTGAAGCATATCGCGAAAAATGGCTTCAGCGGCGAGTTGATTGCGAGGATGACGGTTATGGAGCAGACTGACATCTACAAGCAGGTCACATGGCTTCTGGACAACAATGTGTTCCCTTTTTCGTCTGTTCATTGGCAGTTGAACGCTGGTTTCTGGGGAAACGACTATGCAAGGCGAGATTTCAAGCGGTGGAGCGAGGACCAATACATTCCAGGGGTTGAGAAGTTGGCAAGTTTCTGGGTGGACCAGATGGAAGAAAAAGGCGTTGTGTTGCGGCTCTACCCACTTCTGGGAATTGCAAGTTCACTCATCCTAGATAAAGAGCCAAGCCTGATGCGCTGCGGTGGAGGCTGGATAAACTATGCAATCCAGACTGACGGCCGCATAATTCCGTGCCCAACAATGTGGGGTATGAAAAAGTACTATCTGGGTCACATCGCTGAAACGGATCCATTAAGCCTTGGAAAGATACTCGTAAACAATACGCCTTGCACAGAATGTAATGTTCTTGGTGTTTGCGGAGGGCGTTGTCTCTATGCTAACGTAACTAAACGTTGGAGCGACCAAGCCTACGCTGAAGTTTGCAACACTGTAAAGGGTTTGATACGATCTGTTGAAGGTCAGTTACAAAGAATCAGAAAACTCGTAAACAACGGTACGATTAGCTTAGCAGACTTTGATTACTTCAAATACAACGGTTGCGAAATCATTCCTTGAGTCTTGGGGCACCCTCAGCTTTCTTCTTGGCCGCTAAGCGCCATCTAAGCTGAACCTGAACTCTCTGGATGTAGCTTAGGCGTTCTAGAGAAATCAGGCTACGGTGGACTGAAGCGTATTCCTTTGATTTATATAACACAATTCTGCCGAAAATCAACTCTGCGATTTCCTTCGTCGTCATGTCAGATTTAATTTGGAGGAACTCCATGATTTTCTTTTGATTCTTTGACAGGCCACCCATTCAGTACACCTGGCCGCGAAATTGTCCCTTAAACGCATTACAGTTTCTTATAAACTACATCTTTTTCTTTTGCTGGTTGCGCCACTTTTAATCCTATGCTTTGTCCACCTTCAGCTCGTTGGATATCTTTGCGGTCTATTTGCATGGATTCTACAGTTTGCTCAAAATCGGTTGAGGGCCCTTTGATGAGTATGCGGTCTCCAACCGCTAAGGGTAATGTTAATTCTACTACTGCTACACTGATTTTGGAGAAGAAATGTGTTATGTGTCCGATTTCGATTATGGCTTCTTCTGTCAAGGGTTTTGCCTCTTGTTTATTACTATAGTTGATGTTAATAAAAGATTTGCGTTTTATCTAGTAAATAGATTAATTTTTCAGGTTTGAAACATTATGTTTAGGGTTTTTTTCTAAATCCAAAAAACTTCCTTTCAAGAAAGTGAACTGTTTTGCTTGCCGTTTGAAGACGGAAAATTGAATAGTTATTTTTACCATCCTGAAATTGCATCGTCACCAGTTTGCTCCAAAGCTTTCTTTTCTTCGTCGCCAATATCTGGAGGTATATTGACTTGATGATGGCTTTCTTCAATTGTTTCTTTTTTCTTTTTTCGTTGTCAATAGTAAATTGACCTTTCTTTTTCTCTTCTACGAAAACTGTCACCTCCAAAAGGCTAAGAAAAAAGGGCGCCTGATCAATGAAAACCATAATTTTTTCACCCTAAGGAATAGCGGGAAATTTACCGTATTAACATGCGTGACTGTGCAATAACAGCAACAAATCTACTTTTTCGTTTGAATAAAACTTAGAGCATGAAATAAAAATGGGAATATTCGTCTGTTTAGAGACGGTTGACGGACAATTCTTTGACTCGGGTTTCAATGAATTCGGCTACTTTTTGCTCGCTAAATCTTCTTTCATCTTCCTGTAACTGCAACTGCTCTTTCACCGTATTCAGGAGTTTTTCAACGTTTACGGGCTTGATTAAGTATGCGTCTGCGTTCTTGTTTAGGGCGGCTACAGCGTTTTGCATTGAGGGGTAGCCTGTGACCATTATTTTGCGGGTATGTGGCACTGTGTCTTTTATTAGTTTTAGTAGTTCTACGCCTTCTATGTCGGGCAATCGGATGTCTAAGAGCGCTATGTTGTAGGCTTTTTCTTTCGTTTTTTGAATGGCTTCGCTTCCGGTAGCTGCTAAATCCACAATGTAACCTTCGTCTTCAAGTATAGCTTTCATCGTTTTTCTTATGCTTTCGTCATCGTCGACAACGAGGATTCTGGCATGTTTATCCAAACTTTTTCACCTCCAATTTCAGGTTCGTGTTTAATTGGCAAAGTAACCGTGAAGGTTGTTCCTTTGCCTGTGGCTGTTTTAACGCTTATTGTTCCTTCATGCGCCTCGATGATGCGTTTGCATATGGCTAAGCCGAAGCCCATGCCCTGCGCTTTCGTAGTGAACAATGGGGAGAACATCTTTGGTAAAATTTCGTCAGAAATGCCCATGCCTGTGTCAGCAAAAGAGATTTCCAAGTTGCCATTTACTTCTTTACTGTCAATCGTTATTTTGCCTCCGTTTGGCATTGCATCGATGGCGTTTTTTATGAGATTTATGAAGACTCGTTCTATTTTGTCTGGGTCAACGTTTAGGTGTTGCTCGTCTGGAATGAGGTTTAGAATTTCCACTTTTGCTGGCACTTGCACCATGTCTAAAGCTTCAGATAGCACGTTTCGTGGTGAACTTTCTTGTAGCTCTAAACGGATTTCTTTTGAGTAATCAAAAAGGTCGCTGACGATTTTGTTCGAGTGTTCCACGCATTTGTCGATTGTTTCAAGCATTTCTTTAGCCTGGGCTTCAGAAATTGTGGCACCTTTGGTTTTCAAGAAATAAGCAGCATTTTCGATTCCTGTCAACGGGTTGCGCAGGTCATGTCCAACCATTCCTGCTAATTCGCCAATAGCGGCAAGTCTTTCGGACTTGACTAGTCGAAGCTGCGCCTCTTCCAGCTGCTTGGTTCTTTCTTCAACCAGTTTTTCGAGTTTCTGAGAATACTGTGCCAGTTTGTTTTGCAGATTTTTCTTTTCAGTAATATCTACTGCTACCTCTATTGCTGTTTCGACTTTGCCGTCAGCGTCTTTTATTGGTGTTGCAATGAGTTCAACCCAGTATGGATTGCCTTTGATGTCAGTTGAGAAGTATTCATGCGCGTCCCAGCTAACGCCTTCCTCGAAGACTTTCTTAACCCCGCAATCTGGGCAAGGCGCATCTAAAGAGTTGAGCGTTGCGTAACAGAGTTTTCCATCCATGTTGCCCTTGTATTCTCTCATGAACCTGTTCGCCCACAATATACGATAGTCCGGGCTTATGATTACGAAACCTGCACCGACGCTGTTTGCTATTGCCTCCAGCCTAAAGTGCTCTTGTTTCAGCTCCTTCTGCATCCTTTTGTCTTCTGTGACGTCCGCAACTAAAGCGAGCGTCCCTAAACGGTTTCCTTCGTCATCGTTAATCGCGGAAGCTGCGATACTGGCGTAAACGCGAGATCCATCTTTGCGAGTAAACTCGTATTCAAAATGTCCTTTGGCACCATACTTAAATTGCCCCAAAAATTGCTTAGCTTGCTCGCTGTCCTTCTTATCCACGAATTCAAAAATGCTTCTTCCGGCCATTTCACTTTCAGCATATCCCAACATCTGAGCCATGCGAGGATTAACAAAAGCGGTGCAGTATTCCTTATCTACAGCCCAAACACCCTCCTGGGCAAGCTCAACTAGTTGGCGATATTGCGTTTCGCTTTTCATAAGGGCATCTTGCACTTTTCTGATATCGGTGATGTCGTGAAAAATGCAGTAGAGAAAAGTTTTGCCGCCTAATTCAACTGTCCTCGTAGTTACAAGGACATCCCTGACCTCGCCGTCTTTGGTACGGTGTTTAGTCTCAAACTCGCTTCCTCCTTCTTTCATCATTCTGCTTGTGTGTGCTTTCACTCCGTCGGCCGTTTCCTTGGCTTCGATATCTGCAATGCGGAGTTTTGCAAACTCCTCTTTGGAGTAGCCCAGTTGCCGATTGGCTACATCGTTGAATTCAACCAATGCGGTTGTTTCCGGATCGACTACTAAGACGCCTAATGGTGCTTGGTTAAATAACGCATGGTAACGTTGTTCCGCCTCTCTCAGTTTCTGCTCGCTTTGTTTCTTCTGGGTGGTGTCTTTTACTACTGCAACCGCATTCCATTTTCTACCCAACTTTATCGGCGTCATTGATAATTCGGCTGGGAATTCACTTCCGTCTTTGCGACGACAGATTAATTCACCATTTTTGGATGCTAAATTGCCCATGTGTGTCTCAGCAAACTTTTTTACTTCTCCGTGGATGCAAGCCTTTCCTTCTTTGCGTATTGCGTTTGGAACAACTAGCTCATGCACATCTTTGCCAATTGCCTCTTCACTTGTGTAGCCAAATATTTTTTCAGCGGCAGGATTCCAGTAAGTAACCTTGTCTTCCTCGCCCACTAAGATTATGGTATCCCTGACTGAATTAGCTATTCCATGGAATTTCTCTTCATTTTCCTGCAGTGCTTGCTGCATGAGCTTGCGCTCAGTGATGTCTCTGAATGTGCCTTGTATCAATTTTTTTCCGCGGAACGCAAAAACCCTTGCCCTGACTGAAACGTATTTGATTTCTCCTGTTTTCGTTACCACTTGCGTTTCAAGAGATCTCATTGGACAGCCTTTAACATGTTCTTTGAATCCTTTTGAGAAATCTGTCCCCTCCACAAGCGTTTGCGGGTGAAGGATAGACTGATGTTGCCCAATCAACTCCGACTTGTCCCTGCCGACTAATAACTGGGCAGCGGGGTTACAGTCTACTATTATGCCTGTTTCAGCATCTGCTATAAAGATGGCGTCAATTGATTCTCGGAAAAGTTTCCTGTATTTTCCTTCAAATTCTTGGCAATGTTCGTCAATCTCTGCTGTTTTTACTAATAGTTGACTTTGAAGTTGTCTTCTTTCTGTAACGTCATGGAAAATGATCAGATCAGCTGGTTCCCCAAAGTACTCAATTCTGTTGCCTCTTGGCTCGAAGTATTTGGTTTCACCGTTTACGAGAACCGGGATTTCATAATTCTTGACTACTTCTCCTTTCATCCTTTTCTCAAGTTGACTTTGGATGAGCATTTTCGTTTTCTTATCAAGGAACTTCAAATCTTCAAAATGCTTACCTATTAATTCCTCACTCGCGACTCCGAGAAACGTGCATACGGCTTTGTTAGCAACCAGCACAACACCTTCTTGCTTTAAGACCATGATTGGGTCTGAAAAAGAGTTTAGAAGCTCTCGAAAGTTGTCTTTAAACGTATTGCTCTTGTTTTTCTTCTGCATCTATCCAAACCTCTAATTCTCTTGTTTTCTCCGTATCTACGTAGCCTAGCCTCGCCAGCTCAACATATTTTCGAAATGTTAAATCCGGGACAAGCCAGTTCGGGCCAGTCCATTTATAGGAACAAGTGACTTTTGCATGAAGCTTCTCCATGATCAAAATTTCAAGGTGTCTTGCGCCTAAGCCGAAAATTTGTTCAAGAGCATCAGAAAAATCATCAACCTTATACGGAATATCTTGCTTTGTAATCAAGAAATTTTTCTCTAGGTAAAAGTAAATTGACGTTTTTGCACTTTCTCCTAACGTAGAGAAGGCTTCATCAATTGAGTCTAGGCAAGATTTGTTCAAACTTTTTGTCACGATTGTTCCTATTCAAGTTCATCCAACAGCTGCCTTTTTCTTTCTCCATAGGTACCTTGTGGACCCATACTTTTGGGTCGATAATTCTAAATGAGGTAAAGAAAGTAAAGGATTATGAATTTCTAATTCTAACTGCTAATACACCAAGTTCTCTGTTAAACGATTAAGCAAGTGAATAAGTTCTAGTCACTATACTTTTTAATCTCTGCAACTGCTAAGTCACCAAAAAGACTGCCTAAGATGAAGCTCAACCAACTCGCTCTTGATACTGCATGATTTCCTACAGTTGTAGAAATACTGCACATAAAAATGACAAAAAAAGCCTTAATTTTTGAATATTCACAATAAATCTGAAATCTATATTACAAATTAGCAATCTTTAATTCACTAGGTTTTAATTTTTATTTATTGATTAGGAAGATTTGCGAAGCATAAATAAGTAAAAAAACTTTAATATGGACATGAGCAAGCGAGCAAAGTAAATATGACTAGACCGATGGAAAAAGAATTAACAGCCGATGCTGCGATTATAGACACATCGACCAAGGAACCAATCGACAAAAATAGTTTACTTAAACTTCTCAAATTGCACCGAGTAAAAACTTCCTCCATTGAAAACTCGGAAATCTCTATAGAAGAAATCATTCCTACATTGAAGAAGGCTAAAGTGAACATACCTGAAACTTTTTTCAGAGACCTATCTGCTCAATCAGGGCTATCCTTTCTGGACCATTCCCAGATTAAAAAAATATACAAAAGCGAACAAAAAAGCAAGCTTATAACAATTCTACCATACCCAATCGTCAGCAAATACAAAATCATTCCACTAGAAATAAACAAATCATACGTAGAAGTGGCTGTAGACAACCCCTTTGACCGCCGAGTCATGGTCACACTTCAGTACCTGTTTGGGAACTGGAAGATCATTTTGCATGTAGCGTCGTCAAAAGCAATCGAATGGGCAATTGATAATATTTATCGCGACATCCACAAACAAGAAGCAATACTTGACCTTTATAATCGAACACCTGACCAATCAGCCTATAAAGTGCTGTTGCCAAAACAAAAATACTTCATCATATCATTACTCGCCCTCATCGGGATATGCGCGGTATTAAGCTCCGCAATCACATTCGCAATTCTATTCGCCATAATCAGCATTGGATACTTCATAGTTAACCCAATTAAAATCTACATTTCATTAAGAGGATTTCGAGGATCAAGAGCACCTACCCGAATTACTAAAGGAGAAATGCATTGGGTTCCAGATGAGGACCTACCAATCTACACCATTTTAATTCCCGTCTTCCACGAAGCACAAGTGCTCGCACAGAACCTAAAAAACATGTACAACATAAACTACCCAAAAGAAAAGCTTGACATAAAAATCTTAATGGAAGAAAAGGATGAAGAAACCATCAATGAAGCCAAAATGCTGGGTCTGTTTGGAACACCCAAAAAAATGGTGGAGGGCATCCCAAGCAAAGAATACACCGAATTCCTAAAACTTTTTGACCCGATAATCATTCCTTCCTCAGAAATAACAACAAAGCCAAGAGCGTGCAACTACGGATTACTGCGAGCAAAAGGAGAGTACTGCGTCATATACGACGCTGAAGACAACCCCGACCCTGATCAACTGAGAAAAGCAGCCATCGTTTTTCTGCGCTCAGACACGAATGTCATGTGTTTACAATCAAAACTCAATTTCTACAACGCAAACGAAAACATGCTAACAAAATGGTTCTCGATCGAGTACGGAAACTGGTTTGAGTTTTACCTCCAAGGACTAGACTGGATCAATGCACCCATCCCATTGGGAGGAACAAGCAACCATTTCCGAAAAAAGAGCCTAGACGAGCTTGGCAGATGGGACCCGTATAACGTCACTGAAGACGCCGATATAGGAATAAGGCTGGCACGCCGAAAACTAAAAACTGAAATGATAGACACCCACACATACGAAGAAGCCCCTACAGCAGTTGGAAGCTGGATTCGACAAAGATCACGATGGTACAAAGGGCACCTTCAAACGTACCTCGTTCACATGCGAAACCCGAGAAAACTACTCAAAGAGTTAGGAACAGAACAATTCCTGAAATTTCAACTCACATTTGGAGCGGGAATCTTCACTCCAATCATAAACCCTGTATTATGGATACTTACAGCGATAGCCCTTCTCATGCCGTTTGCTTTCAGCGGGTTAATCCCAAGTTATATGCAGTCAATATGCCTATTTAATCTAATAGCAGGCAATCTTTCATACCTGCTAATATACGTCATAGCTTGTGTAAAACTGAAAAAATATCGTTTAACACCACTAGCAATGCTCATGCCTGCGTACTGGGTGCTCTTGAGCATAGCAAGTTGGAGAGGGCTTATTCAACTAATTAAAAATCCATTCTATTGGGACAAAACCAGCCACGGCGTGTCGAAAGCGGCAAAGTCAACTTCATGGTCTAATACGTCCACATCTAACTTTTGAGAATGACAAGCTTTATGCAATTATTCTGATGAGAAAATCAAGAGCTCAAAAAATCAAAGCAGGATTCGAACGTCAGAGAAAAGGACGAAGTTAAACTCTTCAGGAAAAGGAAATAAACCTCAGAGCAGTTTCCTCTACATCGCCTCAGGTTCCCGGTCTGCCGTACGGGGTCGTCGTCTAGCTTGGTTCAGGATACATGCCTGGGGCGTATGCGATCCTGGGTTCAAATCCCAGCGGCCCCACCACCTATTTTTCATAATTTTAGGCAGTACTTTTGCCTATGTTTGGTAAATATGCTTACCAAACCTTCCTTTGTTATTGTATGGAGCGCGCGCGCTAATCGACGCGCCGTCCTCTTGGCTAGGCAAAACGCGAAAAAAACCACACGTCCAACATCGAAATCCGCCAGGGCAACCTGTACGCGTCAGTTAGGGACCGCTGCTTCAACACTGTCCTTTCGAACCCGTCAGTAGCGCGCTGCCTTGTCCCTTTATTACGTATTGAAGTAGGTTGGTGAGACTGCTTTGTCTGGTCTTCCAATGTTCTCTGCTGCCTCTCTGTTCAGAACCAAGCACAACACGCTGAAGAGGGCGTACGAGGCGACGTTTTTCAAGCCTCTGACTTTGTTCATGGCTAGGTTATACTGTGTCTTCAGGAAGCTGTAGACCGCCTCTATGTGTGGTCTCTTGTGATATTCTCTTTTCTGGTCTTCCGGTCCATAGGTTCGAAACTTCCGATCCACTCTGAGAAGGCCTTTGACGTCTCGTTTCTGGTTTGCTCGATATGGAATTACTGCTTCTTCAACTGCGTTTCTGGAGTTTGTTGTCTTTCTTGTTTTGTACTAAGTACTATGCCTACGGTTGCGAATCAACCTTAGATAATATCGTTTTCTTTGATTACATTAATAATTGGAAGTTCAACATTAGAAACAAACAAAATCGGCATTTCTGCTCCAGTTTTTTGAGTTAAAGCTAAAAACAAATTTAATTGACATTTGTTGATGTAGATTTTACAAAAAAAAAACTTACCAAGCCTTCCGCACGAAAAAGCTTTCATCGTTCGTTGTGTTTGCTTGCAAGAGCTGTTCTACTGACCCGCAAAGAAAAAAAAGAAAATGAGGCTCTACGCTTGCCTGATCCAGATTAACTATCTGTTATGGGAGCCTATGTTCCTGTGTATGTTCCTTAGTGGATGGTCTTTCAGGCTAGTTGGAGCTGGGCTTCTTCTTTTGTATGCAAATACTGCGGCTACTGCGCTTGCTAAAAGTACGACCGCAAGAGTTAGTATTGCTGCTGGAAACTCTGGCAGAGATGACGACATGCTAAGCGTTGTTGTGGATGATGTCCCGGGTAATGCTGTGCTAGTGGAACCCGTACAATTGGGAGTGGGACTTTAACCTGCTCCAGTACCCGTTGTCCCGTTTTCTGTGCCAGTACATGCTCCTGAACTAGTGCCTGTATTAGGAGTAGTCGTTGGTGTAGCGCTGGGTGTGCTTATGTTAGGTGTTGTTGTGGTCGTTGTAGTCATGTTTCCGAACATGCTAGTTTGGTTTATTGCTTGGTTTAGCAGTTGAATTGTCTGGTTTTGGTCGCCTGTTATCTCAAAGTGCATAAACACCATTTTCGGTGTTTCTTCCAAGAAGTGATCGTGGATAGCCGTTATCGTAACGTTAGTTATCAGCGGATAAGCAGTCAGATTGCCAAACACTTTTTCAACTGCGTTAATCTCACTTTCCTTGAGTGCAAATTCACCCATTACCATCACCGTTGTATTGTTGCCAGTGGTTGTAGAAGTCCCTGTTGCGGTAGTCGCGTTAGGCATTGACATAAACTCAATCATTGATCCCATGGAGGTAAACTCACTGAGATTAATGCCTGGGAACAGTGCAGACGTGATGTTAACGTCCATCCTGGGCAACATTACGTCAACGAGGGCTGTCCCGTTAACCAGTGTCCCGTTTAATGCGTTAGCAATGTATGTTCCATTTAACGTTGTCTGAGGCGCAGTAGTTGGCATTGTACCACTGGTAGTAGTCGTGGAGTTGCCAGTAATGGTAGTGTTGCCAGCAATTGATTTGATGTCTGAAACTATGGTTGTCAGGTTACCCATCGTGGCCCAATGCAAGAACTGAAGCTTAGGTGTATCCTGTACACTGTATGGCGCCAGATCCAGAACGGTCCAATTATAGCTGACTACTTTTTGAACGACTAAGTTTGTTTCATTTTCAAGCAAACTGAAAAATCCTGTAGCGAACACCGTTTGATTATCAGTTGTCTGATTGCTTGGAACCGTAAACTCTACAACAGTATTCATCAACGTAAAGTTGTTGTCAATAATTCCACCAGGCTCTGTTACAGTAGGAGATTGCCTAATCAAGATAGCACTTATAACACCAGTTTGATTGTTCGCTATGACGAGTGGTGTACCCAATGACTGCGAAATATACGTGCTGTTTAGCAACGAAGATGAAGCTGAAGATGAAGATGGCAATGATGAGGTTGGTTGGCCTTGAGCTGATAGCAGAAAGAAGGCAGCACTAGAGAATAGGGAAGCAGCGAGCGCAACAATAAAGACCAGAGCGATTGTTGATTTATTCTTACTATGCAATTCAATGCACCTTCAACACCTTCGATAAGTCAAAATCGCTAATAAATATTTGTTATTTCTTTATGATACAACAAAAAAACAAGCAATTAATAGCACAATTGATTTAGTATAGCTGCAAATTAGTTGTATAACATGCAAAATAGCGCTTAATTTACAAGCCAAATTGGCGTTACTTGTCTGCACCAGTAACAAACAGTAGCAAAGAAACAGCCAAGTTGAAACAGAATTTTCAAGGAATACCTAAAGAGAGTGAATTTGAACCGAATAAAACGATTAATTTGATAAACCTAATTCAGTTACAGTATAACTTTTATACTGAGATTAAAAAATGGTCAAGGCTAAATCTCAAAAAAAGAAAAACGTAAACAACAAACTTGTTCCAAACATGAACGAAGAATATTATATTTATCAAACATTGATCGGTTGTTTCCCGTTCGAATGGACTGAATTGCCAGAGTTTACAAAAAGACTATCAGTTCACATGTCAAAGGCAGTTAGAGAAGCCAAAATAAATAGCACATGGGCCTCACCTAACTTACAGTACGAGGAAAGTGTAACCTCATTCGTTACCGAACTTCTCGAGCTAAACCAAAAAAACGCCTTCTTGCAGGACTTTATTCCATTTCAGAAAAAAATTGCTTTTTACGGTTTTCTCAATACCCTTTCACAAAGCAAGCGCGCGGCGCGCGAAGCGGCTACAGAGTGCTGATGGCGCAAAAAGAATGACGAGCAAAAATGCGGTTTTAGCCTAACGGCTTGCCGCAGTGAGGACAGAAATTCACGTTCTCAGCCATGATACTTCGTCCACAGGCAGGGCAGAATCTTGACGGCGTCTTTGAGAACGCTTGCAACGTGCTCCATAAACGCTCCATGGCTTGCCAGCCTTCTCGCCTCGGAATTCCGCCCATTAGAGCGGTAGCCGAGAAACTCTGCTCGCTAATTCCGTATACGCCTATCCAGCCTTCAGTTTGTGCGATTACGCCCCCCTGCGTTGGTAGGAAAGACACTTGGAAGTATTTGGGCGCAGTGGCTAACCCGACTCCCCAGCGCCCTTTAATGTAGTTAGGTTTGTTGTCAATCACTTCTACATCGTTTTCAGCGAACCACTTTTGAACAAGGACCCTTATTTCCTCAGCAGTTCGACCTGGAACCATAATGTCTTTCTTTGTTCTACTCATTATTTATCACCGAGTTTGATAAAAAGTAACTTTCCAAGGCAGCGCTTATAGACTTTATGGAATATCGACTGCGCAGCGAAGAGGACATGAAGCTGACCGAGAGAACCACCTGATTAAATGCAATAAACCCCTAGTTTTTACTGAGATTAGCGCGCGCTTGATTCCAGACAGATACATTGACATTTTCCGGGGTAGAGCATCGAAAAGTGTTCTTGCTAAACATTACAAGCCAAAGGGAATAAGGCTACTGAGAGAAATCTATGATAAGGCAGAACTGAAAACCCTTAAATACACATAGCTAAGTGATTCGAAACCAAGTCTTTCTGCAACTACGGGAGGTGAACTAATGGTAACATGGGGAAGAGCTTGGAGAGCCGCAGGTGCTTGGTTTGGCTGGAGCATTGTATGGGGTATGGCAGGACTAATATTAATTGGGGCAGGTGTTGCAGTAATCATCGGATCCATAGCCTCCGTATCTTCCATTTTTTCAAATAGTTATGGCTACAACCCTAGCGGGATGCTTTCCAAGAGGCAAATTCTTTTCAACATTATAGTTACTTCCTTTTCTTGAAGATTTTAACATCACTGAACTCGCAGACGTATTCGAATCCTGCTTCAATTAGTTTTTGGGCGTCTTGAACCGTTTTAGCAGTAGCAGAGAAGAACTCATCGTTCTCAAAGCTAATCAGCTGAGTATAGAGCAACGTATTTTGAATGTTTCTGTGGCCAAGCATCTTCATGACGTGAAGGATATCTTTTGTTTTGGCGTATTCCATGGTTGCTTTCCAGTGCCGGAGCGTGTGAAAGTGGATTTTGCGTATGCGGTCGTTTTTGAGTTTGCTGGCGATTCTGGTTCTTTGTATTCTGAAGGTTCTAGAGAAGTGTCGGTGAGAACAATCTAAAACTAGTTAGAGGCTCAGGACTCATGCGAAAACACCCAGTAAGCATAGCCCCCTCAAACCGCATACTACAAAAAATAGATCAAGAAGCAACACGGCAGAAAAGGTCAAGAAGCGAATATATAGAGCTTCATTTTGAAACCCTATTCTTTCCCCAGCAATAATTAGAAAACTAACCCTTACTTGAAGGCCCATTCACCTTTTAGTCTTGGGGGAAAATTTAATGAAGAATATTGTTCCTTTTCCTGCCTCGCTTTCAAAGCTTATGGTGCCACCCAATGCTTCAATTAAGCGTTTAGTCACCGCCAACCCGAAGCCTTGACCTTTAGACTTAGTTGTAAATAAGGGAGTGAAGAGTTTAGGCTTGATTTCTTCAGGGATGCCTTTGCCAGTATCTTCAACAGTTATGGTTGTCTGGTTTTCTTTTTGTGAGGCAGTTATAGTTAATTTGCCACCTTTAGGCATGGCTTGAATAGCATTGTTGACTAAATTCGTTAATGTCCGCCTGATGAAGGTAGGGTCTGTTCTCATTTTTAGATGATCTTCAATATTTACTGTAAGCACAATATTTTCTGGAACCTTAATTATTGAAAATGAACTTGCAATAAGCTCAGGCAAATCAACTTCTTTAATTTCAGGTTTCAGTGTCTTAGCATAATCTTGCAAATCAGTAACAATTTTACTAATATAATCTACTTGTTCTTGAATAATACTAATACTCTCTAACGTATCCTGCTTGTTTTTGTTTTCAGGCACTTGTGTCATCGTTTGCTTTGCAAAATATAATTCATTAACAATAGCCTGCAATGGATTACGAATATCATGACCAACCATGCCTGCGATTTGACCAATAGTTGCAAGGCGTTCTTTATGTTGAAGCTGCATAGTTCGCTCTTCAACTAACTTCTCTAAATTCTTAGCGTATTCTTCAAGCTTAACTTGTGCATTTGTGAGCTGCTTAGTTTTTTCTTCAACTAAACCCTCAAGATTCTTAGCGTACTCTTCAAGCTTAGCTTGCATTTCTTTGTACTGGGTAATATTTTGCATACCACCAATAATGCGCACACGTTTTCCTGTCGTATCCTTTATAATTTTTGCTATGCCCCGAACAACAATATAGTTGCCTTTTTTATGGTGAATATGATACTCATTTACGATGTTATTCACGTTTTTTGTAGGGTAGAATTGTTCTTTAGCTTTAGGAACATCTTCAGGTAAGATTTGGTTTATCCACCAATCAACACTATATTGTACCTCTTCAGGTGAGTATCCAAGAAGTTCTTCTAAGCCACGGATGATGTTAATTTTGTTGGTTTTAGGATCAATTTCATATATCATCATTCCAGAAGCCTCAATTGCATAGTTTAGTCGCTGATTGCTTTCAACTAGCCAATCTGCTACGTTTACTCTATCGGTAATATCACGCATTATAGACATTAAGCCAACTTTGTTGCCTGATTTGTCTTTAAGCACAGTAACAACAGATTCAATAACAGCCTTTTGGCCTTTGGGTCTAACGTGAACGTTAGTGCCTTGATAGTAGCCTTTCTCTTTTAAAGACAAAGCAGCTTCCTGTTCAGCGTCGGGCGTAAACCATAACTGTCGATATAGGACTTTTAGTTTTAAGCCAAGGGCTTTGTTTTTATCTATAGCGTATTGTTCTGCAGCGGCTTTGTTTAGATAAATAAGCCTGTCTTCATTATCAACTGTTATTATGGCATCTGTGATTTGGTCTAAGGCGCCTGTTTTAATTAAAAAAGCCTCTTCGACCGCCTCTAAAAAATCTGAAACCATAATAGCACTATAAAACAACAACTATTTATATTATGTTGAAGCTTCCAAAGCAGCCTGTATTAGTTTAAGTTAGCTTATTTGAATTGTTATTTGTTTCAGGCAAGATAGCAGAGTATGTTTAATGGCATCTTACCATAAATAGATCAAGCTTCAAACCAGAAAAGGTCGAGAAGCGAGTGGATGGAACTTCACTTCGAGAATATGTTCTTTAAGCCACCACCAGAATCCGATTTAACTTGCGGTAAAGACACATTAAATTCTTGCGTCAAAGGCTAATTCATTTTTTGAAGACCAATTTACCGTTTATCTCTTCGGGGGGGGCAAACGTATCATGAATTTAGTGCCTTTGCCCTCTTGACTTTCAAATGTGACAGTTCCGCCTAGCGATTCAGTCATACGCTTAACCACAGCTAAGCCAAATCCCTGCCTCTTAGATTTGGTCGTAAACAATGGTGTAAACAGTTTTTCCTGGGCTTCTTCAGGTATGCCTACGCCTGTGTCCGCTACGGTTATGATTGAGTCATTTGCTTCTTTGTAGGCTTGTATGGAGAGTTTTCCGCCTTCTGGCATGGCTTGAACTGCGTTGGTTACTAGGTTGCCTAAAATACGCTTTAGTATATCCGAATCTGCCATTACGGTGCCTGCTTCTTTTTGCACTTTGACTTGAACTTTGACGTTTTTCGGAACACCATTTTTGGCAAAGAAGCTGCTTTTCTTGCTTTTTTTTGCCATAGTTGGTGGTTTGTTGCGCGCGATTGAAACCATTTTTATATAGCTAACGATAATGATTGAGTTGGATACTACAAATGACACTTGGTCCTCGCAAAGAAAAGTAATAGCGGCCCTAAGCGATGGCAGATCACCAGCCACAGGGATATAGTTAAGCAGATTGGGTTAAGATAGAGGTCTGTTGAAGCCTATTGAAGAGACTTTGGGAACTGGTATTATTCTTCACACTGGGTCCTCGAACCTCTAAGCCAAAAATTTCAAACTAATTTTAAATCATCCAAGCTTAACTGTTCAGTACTGAAGTCAGTTTGTATAGTTTGATGAAACTGCTTGAATTGCTAATTTGGCTTGAGTAAATGGTATCCGTTTGTGTACAATTAATTCCAGGTGAATAGTTTGGCGCATCAAGAACATAAGAGCTCGTGAAGTTTCCGTTTATGTTTTCGTAATCTTGTGCTGTTATGTTTGTTCCAACAATCATCGTTATACCCATATCTCTTAGGATGTTAACGGGGTCGGAAAAAGATGAACAATTATTTACTATAACAGCACTATCAGTCGTCAAGTTAGCGTTTATCCAGTTGGCTAAATCGAAATATGGTTTTTGCTGCGTTGACTGCTGTAAAAATATCCCGTCTGGCGTTGAAGGCTCCTCGAAAACTGGGTAAAAGGCGGCAAAAAGCAGAGTTGAAAGCAGCAACAGCGCCGCTAATCTTTTCTTTAATGACTTAAACGAGTTTGAAGAACGCCTTTCTAGCACGTCGTGAACAAACGCGCATGCAGCAATCACGGATGCAGACTGGTATAGGTACGCTAAGATTCTGTAGGCGATTTTTGGGTTCGTGTAGAATAGAAGGAGGTACAAGACAATTAGAGCTAAGTTCCAGTAGAGGAGAAACTTTCCCTCTTTTCGGTAGCGCGAAGCAAAAAAGTAGGAAGCAATGCCGTAGACTAACAATATGAAAAACAAGGCGTTTTCCGTAAAGGATGGAACATAAGCGATTTCTTGGGCAGATGGCAGCGAGAAGGTAAACCGCTCTGAATAATGAACGCTGTATTGCGCGTTGGGGTTAGAGTAAGTTTGATACCAGAAGGTAGCGATAGGGGCTGAGATAGCAAGAACAACCATGCATGCAGATATAACATATGTCCTGTTTTTGGCGATTTTGTCCCAAAGCGTCTTTACATAGTTCTTGATGGGTACAGGTTTACCCTCTGGTTTGAAATAAAATACGATCACCATGAGAATGTAGACGATAGCAGATGCGAGGTGAACATAAAGTAAGCCTAATGCCACAAGAACTACTAGAAGACGTGTAAGCTTGGTTTTAGCTAAAGTTAAAAGATATAAACCCAAAGGTACAAGCGCGAGTCCAATTCCTGCTATTGGCGATAAGGCACCGCTTGTAAATTTTATGTTTTCACTTGTTGCTGTGCCACACGCTATAAGCAGCGCAGCCATGAGACTCTTGACTGTGTCTCCCGTGAGTTTTTTGGTAAGCAAGTAAATGAAGAGTGTTTGCAGAACGCCGAAAAGAAAGACGCTTCTTGTCAGCGTAAGCGGATCCACCTGCAACAACATAGCCGTTGCACCCATTAAGCTAAAGTAGCCCGGTGGAAACGGGTTGGGAGACGCCATAATCTGTCCATTTCTAACCAACCAAAGAAACGGCTCAGTAAGTGAGTATCTGCCGCTGCCAAGAAAAGCAATCAGGTGCCCCAGCGAATCCCAGCTGTCAATTCCAACTCTGTCTCCTAGCCCGAAGGAGACAAGGGCAGGATAGCTTCTTGCCTTGAGAGACAGCAATAAGGCTATGGTCAAAACTAGCACTGTTACAAAACCGGCCAGTTTCTTTTCGTTCCGGAACCGATAAATCAGAAGAGAAGTAACTAAAACCAACAGAACCAAATCTGCCAAATTATTGTTTGTGGCAAAGGAGTAAGCTAAGCCGTTGGACTGGCCTGACAGAAATGGGTGGATGAAAAAGACAAAACAGACTATACCGACCCATAAAGCAATTAATGCGACCGAAGCAGGCTCAGAAAACTTAGTGCGCTTGGTTGAGGCTATTTCCTCTTTTTGTGGAAATGAATTGCGGTCACCAAGGCGGAACCGCTGTCCCTCGCTGAGTATCGAAAAGGCCAGCGAAAGACCGCCTAAGGTTAAAAGAACTGAAAAGCTGGAAACAACTAAGTACGTGCTTAAGATGGATGTAGCGATAATAACTATGACTAGGCTAAGACCTATTGATAAGCACAATTGCTCCAAAAGATTGTTTTGTGATGGCAAGTATTTCTTGATCAATTTAATAGTTGAATACCCTGTTAGGAAAAAGAGAAGAACTATCCCAGCTGACAGGACAACAATTCTTGAAGGCAAGTAGTCATTTATCTGAGATGGAAAAACAATCCCTAATGAACATAGTAAGAGGACAAGGAGTGTCAGGCTAAAGGAATATGATGGTCGTGCCAAGTTCGTGTCCTCAAGCTTTTTGCTTGTCTTAGTGCTTCATTATTACTTAAAGCATTTTTCCAATTAAATAATTAAAGCTTTGAGCAAAATCGAATAACCCTCAAGACAGACTGCAATTATTACAATTTAACCCTTTATACTCTCATCAAATTTACTTCAACGAAAACTTTTTTCTATAGCCTCTAACCAAAAGAAGAGGATATAAGGCAATTTCCTCAAATTGGTGGTTCCCAAATTTTCTTCCGCTCGAAATGGAGATAATTGGAACTTCTACAAGCTTTAATCCCCGCTTAGCCGAAGCTATGAGTATCTCTGTGTTAAGCAACATGCCGTTTTGAGAGCAATTGATGAGTTCAAACACTCTTCTTTTGTAAACTCTAAAACCCGATTGTGAATCAGTTAATTTCACTCTATAGAGAAGAATGAACATAAGCGTGCTTATTGCATTGCTGGCACGTTTTATAAAGGGCATTTTGACCGCCTCACCATTTCTTAGGAAACGCGACCCGAGCACCACATCAGCATTCTTTTGCTTTGCAGCATTCAGAAGTTTCGGAATTTCTTGGGGGTTATGCTCGCCATCTGCATCTAAAGCAACTATCCAGTCGGCGCCAATCTGCATCGCTTTTTCGACCCCTTTTTTAAAAGCGATGCCGTAACCTTTGTTTGTTCCATTACTTATGACGTGTGTCGCAATTTCCACTGCTTTATCGTAAGTATCGTCTATGCTTCCATCATCAATCACAACTATCTTGTCAACATTAGGCATTGTTGCTTCAAGCACTTTTTTGATGGTTTTTCCTTCGTTATACGCTGGAATAACAGCAACAATAGTCATGTTATATCTCCCCTGCAAAAGTCTCGAATTGAAACAAATTTAAAAGTCCTTAGTAACGTTTCCAAATACCTTTTAGTTTTACCAACGTTATGAAAAGTGATGAACCTTATTGCAGGATTGAATTTCACGTTGGGAACAAAGGAATCCAACTCCCATGGGTGAATGTATATCGTGGCAGGCCAGCCTTTTGTGTTCATGTAAATTACGGAATTCACCAAAAAAAGCTGCCCAAGAAACCTGAGGTATGCTCCTCCACCAACAGGAATATTAGTATTCAAAAATCTCCGCGTTAAAATTGGAAACTCGATAATTTCGTCTTCTAAGTCATTATTCTTCTTGTTGGAAAAAAAAATACAGTGTGGCTGGCACGGCTCGTTTGGAATACCATAAAATGGATGATAAGTCGGAAAAATAGAGCTATCAAAAATGTAACCATGTTTCTTAATTATTTTGAGTCCCCAAAAAGTAGACTTTGTTATGCTAAAAATTGGAGCTCTAAAACTAAGTATCGGCGATCCGCAAATTTTCTCCAGTAGTCTTGTGGCTTTCCGAACTTCTTCATCAAAAGTGACCGCCCCGATCTCTTCTAGATGCCTGTGTGAGAAGCTGTGGCACCCGACTTCATGACCCTCAGCGACGATTTGTTCTACAAGTTCAGGAAAA
Organism: Candidatus Bathyarchaeota archaeon; assembly: GCA_963715865.1. Classification (GTDB taxonomy): domain Archaea; phylum Thermoproteota; class Bathyarchaeia; order Bathyarchaeales; family Bathycorpusculaceae; genus Bathycorpusculum. The sequence goes on along the minus strand of OY970280.1, from coordinate 303,130 downwards.
TTTTGAGCCACTTCGCCTAACACAAAAAAAGTAGCTTTCGCCCTGTATTTCCTTAAGAGATCTAATATTATTGGAAGAGAATACTGCAATCTTGACTTAGGTGAGGACACTTCAACATATCTAGATATGCCATGATACCAGTCTTCAACATCCACCGTAAGTATGTTAGCAGGCGGATTTGACGCGCAGTTCATAAATTTACTAGCAGTCATGCATTTTCAATTCTCGCTTCATTTCCAGTGGTTGATTTTTGATAGCCTAACTTGCCTAATCTAAGACTAGCTATGGCGCCGATTAGAACAATAAGCCATACAGCTAAAAACCTGTCGATTAATGCAATTCCAAGCGCTTTTGATTGAATAAATTCGGTTCCGAGAGACGTCAATATGAACACCATTGCGAGTTCAGCCGTTCCATATCCGAATGGCACCATTGAAGCAATAGCTAAAAGGATTGTAAAAACAACAACTACGGTGGCTTGAAGCAAAGAAACCTCTAAACCCACAGACTCAACTACAAAAAATAATCTGAGACCATTCAAAGACCAAAGCAAAAGGGTGAGACCAAGACCCAATATAGCGGTTTTTTTGCTCTTAATCAGAAAACCTACGCTGGTCTTGGAGTTTTGCATGAAATTCTGAAATCCAGTTTCAGCGTCTTTGGCTACTACTTTTCTAAAAAACTTGAACCGGTTTGTCATTTGATGCACTACTGTTCCAACAATGCTTGTCAATCGTAGAATCATTACCATTAAAACTAAAGTAACAGCAATTCCTACCATCAAAATTGATTTAAGTCTCATATCCAAGTTGAGTGAAAGAATACCCAAGATCGCAATTGCCGAGGCGGTGCCAAGATCAAGTGTTCGCTCAACAATAACCGATGACAAAGTAGAGGATCCAAGAGCCTTGTCTTTCACGCTGAGTGCTGCGGGCACAAAAAACTCGCCAAGTCTTGCCGGACTAACATTTTCAAAGAAGCAACCGCTCAGCAGAATCAAGAACATTCTGCGTGTGCTAATTTGGCATTCAACCTTGCGTAAGAAGACAACTCGCCGAACGCCTCTGACGACCAAGCCTAATAAAGTCATAGCTAAAGCCAAAAGGATGTATTCAGTTTTGGCTTGGATTAAAACGGTCCAAACGCTGTTCAGTCCAGCGGAAAAGAGAAGAAATAAAAGTGCAGCCGTTCCAAAAGCTACGGCGCCGATTATCCAAATTTTCTTCGTAGCTTTCCGCATCAACATTCGTTTACCTTAGACCAAAATGGTTAATTTAAGTTTATAAGCTAGTGCCATAAATACACGGGCATCCACGACCCAAAGGCTTTCACTACGGAAGGTACAGGCCATATTGAAATTTAGAAATTATAAGGACGGCGACGAGCACCAGATAGTTGAGCTTCTCAATCAAGTATACAACAATTGGGGCACAGTCGAAGAGTGGTGCAAAAAGTACAAGCAAAACCCAAATTTTGACCCGAGGTTAATTTTCGTGTGCGAAGACGAAGGAAAAATCATCGGTTGCGTGCATTATCTGCGTAGGGATTTGAAATTTAACAATAATTTTCTTCAAGCATACGTGGGAGGCGACGGAGCCACTCTTCCGACGTATTCTGGAAAAGGAGTTTTCTCCAAAGGTATGAGCCTTCTCTATCGAGAAGTAAAACGAAGAAGTGGCTCAATAATATATGGATTCAACAGTGAAAGCATATATACAGATTTTTATCGAAGAAAGTGCGGGGAGATAGCCGTATACCGACCACGTGTTTTAATAAAGATCTTAGATTTTGAAGGACTAGTTTCCTCAATACTGCCAGCTGCAAATAGATTAATTGGAAGAAGAATTCCCATAAAAAAAACTAAGCCAGTGACTCTGAGGCTATTACTTGACGATAAAATTACAATTGACCTTTGTATATCTGGCGAAATAAAACTATGCAAGATTTTGTCCGAACCCGATATAACAGTAAAGACGCGCCTTAGAATTTTGTCAGATGTTTTGTCGGATGAACGACGCCTTTTAGCGGCTTTTGTTCTCAGAAGAATAAGTCTGAAAATATCTGGTTCAAGTGTACCAAAGCTGGTAACACTGATGGTTGAGGGTGTGATAAGACGACGATAAGCATAGTTGAATGCTCACTGAAGAGCCCAGAGGTATATCAGCTTTCTCAGAAATTCAACGAGACAACAAGCGAGCTTAGCGGCTTCTCTCTTCGGTCTCCCCTTTTATGGTCAGAAATATACAACAATCAAGAATCACATTTGCTTTTGGCAAAAGAGGATACCCGAACCTTAGGCTATCTTATTGTTAACTTGCACCTTTACTCGACAGCACGCATCGCAACAATATCGGAACTCTGCGTCTGGGAAAGAAAGCAGGAAACGGCAAATGCCTTGCTCAATCAAGCACAGTTTTTCGCAAAGCAAATGAACGCTACTGCATTGGTCTCGTGGGAAAGCAGTGACGACAAAATTAACCAAGCCCTATACCAATATGGCTTCTTCAATATAGGCAGAAGCGTCTTTTCTATTGGAGTCACATCAATAGACTTCATAAAGAAAACTCTGGAGTCGAATAATAAGCCAGTATTAGCGAAACATGCAAAAGTCTCTAAAAATATCTTGGTGAATTTGGGCAATAAGAGGCTTCTCTCGTATTCAGGCGTGTTTACAGCCCGAATCAATCCTGATGGAACTGTTTCTGTTGAGGAAGGCGAAAGCGGCGAAAACCCTTACGCACGCATACAGACAGACATAGTCACTTTCAGCGAAATCATACTTGCTCTTCAGGATCCTCTAACAGCTCTTTTTCTCGGAAAAATTAAGATCAAACCTGTCACGAAAACCCTCAGGATTATCAAAATACTGCGACAACTTTCTAACCGTGTAAACTGGTATCTGCCTCTTGGTGATTATTTCTAAAAAAATCTTAGGGAGCTTTATTTTATACAAAAACTGGCATATGGTCAAAATCTGCCTGAAGTTTAGCAATTGTAGCTTTTTTTGGAATGCCTTTCTTTGTCCATCCTCTCAGTTTATAGTACTCATCCAACATGGACGACATTTTCGCTTCTGTAAGGCTGCATTTTCTGCCTTCAATTGGTGGCTCAAAAAACCTCAAAGGCAACTGATCATCCCTTTTCGTTATGCCTTCTCTTAGGTTGAACATCCTTTCTACGTTGATTATATTTTCGCCCACATTTGCCAAGTCGAAGCCTGAACATGGGCAGCCCGTAACGAGGCTGTACAATGTTGCCAACTCTTCAAAGCCAAGGAGGTTGGGGCTATTCCATAAGCTGACAAATCTGCAAATCCCCAATGAATCCGTCACTGCGTAAAGCTCCTCAGCCCATTTCACCATTAATGGTTTTCCCTTGCAGCTCAAAGGATTCGATGAGACTATGCCACCGAAAATTTTTTCCAGTAATGTCATTGGCAAATCCAAGTTTTCAAGCGTTGGTCTATTTCTAAGATGGTCTCCGCCCCTGGAAGCTACAGCTAAACCAAGTGCAAAACCCATGTTCCACCGAACATCAACCGCTTCTATGGGCAGTCCCTTCACGTGGACTAAGTATTTTTCGCTTTTTGGATTCAACTTCCGAGCTGCTCTAAGTCCGCCTTCAGCCAATATGTTTCCTATGCCTTCTCTGAAGGCGATTTTTTTAATCAGCCCCAAAACGGCATCTGAGTTTCCCCATCTAAGGTTTGGATCAACTTTAGCGCCAGCCAGCATTTTCTTTTCTACGCATTCTATAAGCCAAGCAATCAGGCTTCCTGTTGTTATGGTGTCAAGTCCATATTTGTTGCAGAGAGAGTTAGCTTTCAGTATGGTCCGTAAGTCTGATATTCCACATTTGGCGCCGAGGCAACCAATTGTCGCGAATTCGGGGCCCTCTGCAGTTTCCCCGTCCAGTTCGTACACATGTCGGCAACGTACTGGACAGCCGAAACACCCTACAGTTCTCAAAGAGTAGGTAGCCTCAAATTCTTCACCGCTAATTTGGTCAATCTGGTCAAAATGGCTTAACTGAAAATTTTTCGTTCCCAGCTTTTGAGCGGCATCAAGAATGCTTACCAAGTATGGTGTTCCATACTTTGCCAAGGCGTGGATAACTTTTCTTTCCAGTATTTTCTTGGTCAGATCAATTCGTTCTTTCTCAAGTTTTTCTGGGCAAGCCACTTCGACTTCTCTGTATCCTCTGGTGACGATTGCCTTGAGGTTTTTGGATCCCATGACGGCACCCATTCCGGTTCGGCCTGCTGCGCTTTTTAAGCCTGTTCGTATGCAGGCGAAACGTACCAGATTCTCTCCTGCCTGACCGATGCAGATAGCTTCTGAGCCTGAGTGATTTTTCTTTAGAACCTTTTGGGTTTCGATTGTATCCTTTCCCCAGATTTCGCTTCCATCTAATATTTCAACTCTGGATTCCTCGATCAAGATGTAAACTGGACGAATGCTTTTTCCCTTAATTATCAGTGTGTCAAACCCCGCGCGACGCAACATGGGACCCCAAAAGCCGCCGCAATTGCTGTCTCCCAAAATTCCAGTTTCTGGAGATTTGGCGCTGACTGTAAAACGGCTACTTGCTGGAGCTTGAGTCCCCGTGAAGGGTCCAGTGCTGATAATTAGCAGGTTGTCTGGGCCTAAAGGTTCTGTTTCTGGCTGTAAGAAACGATACAGAAGAAAAGAGTTTAGACCTCTGCCACCTAAAAATCTTCCTTGAATATCAGTTCTGATCTGTTGCCGACAAATTTTATTTTTTGTTAGGTCGATGGTGAGTACTCTTCCGAACAACTGGTCACTATCCTTTTCGCTTTCCAACCCTCTGAACGCGGCAGTTTTCCATAATCGCAAATTTTGAGGGACAGATTGAGGCCGACTTCATCTTTTATTTTTCTTGTCAGTGTTTCTATGAACATTTCATCCACTTTGACACCTTTCTGAGTTTCGGCGAGAATTGTGATGGAGTCAAAGTATGTTCCGTGCTCTATGACAATCTTATACTCTGAAGAAAGTTCAGGAATGCTTAACAGTGCCTCCTCTATTCGTGAAGGGTATACTCCTTTTCCTTTGATCTTTATCATTCCGTCGCTTCTCCCATAATGGGCTGTTATAGAAGATGCATTTGAGAAACCGCATGAGCATTTGTCATTTGTTAAAGCTACCAAATCGCAGGTGTTATATCGCACAAACGGCATACCTAACTTCCCTATCGTTGTCAAAACCAGTTCACCCATTTGAATGGATTCATCAGGGGTTAAAGCCTGCAGGTTTGTCAGTTCTGGATAGAGATAGTCAGAGAGTATGTGCATGCCTTTGTGAGCTTTACATTCGGCGCCTACAACACCGACTTCAGCCATGCCGAAAACGTTAAAGACTTCCGCACACCATGATTCTTCAATTCGCTTTCTGGCGGCGCAAGTTAAGGTTTCTCCAGTAACCACAAAACGTTTCACGCATAAATCAGCAGGGTTTATACCCATTTCCAAGGCAACATCAGTCAACCTCATCGCATAATAGGGCGTGGCAAAAACTGTTGTTACTTCTCTTTGACCTATTATCCGAATGGTTTCTTTGCTGGACGTTAACGTTCCGGTTCCAACAGGGTAAACGTGAGCTCCCGCTTCAATTGCACCGAAAGTATATTCGCACCCAGGTTGCACAAGCCCAAACCCGAAAGTGTTCGCGATTATGTCTGAGTCAGTTAAACCAATAAATTTTACCAGCGCATCTCGGGTCTTAGCCACCAACCATTGCATGAAGTCATTACGTGTTAGGTGAACGGTGTAGGAGGTTTTTGTGGTTCCTGTTGTGGAGAAACTTATGCCGAGTTCTTCGGGTTTTACAGCTGTGATGTAAGATAATGGTTTGTTTTCAAAACATGTCTTGCTACAAATGGGCAAACTCTTTAGATCATTAACTGAGTTAATTTTTTTGTCTTTCAGTTGATCCTGGTAGAAAGGCACATTCCCATATGCGTAGTTAATCGAATCAAGCAATTTCTGATTATATTCGTCCTCATTATAATTCATTGAATAGCTTCCCTTCAACTGTCAAAGTGTTCTTTGTGAAGACTGTTATATAATTCGTATATGTGTGGGGGACAGCCTGGCACCCTATACACTTTCCCTATTAAGCTTTTACTTGACGTTTCACTTGCACAATCCCCTACTAGCCACACTTCGTTTTTAGCGGGCAACAATTCAGGTTTTTCGAAAGAATGCTTCCCACTACATACTGTGATTTGCCCTACGCGTTGCATTTTTTGTTCAAATGCCAACCTGTCTAGGGAGTGCCGAACGCAAGAGAGACATCCTTGGCAGACCCCTGCTTCCATAGATAACACGTTTGAGTATACCCCAGCTGCACTAATGCAGGGACGCTTGAAATATCTTTTCACACGGGTCAGTTTAGTTCCGACTATGCTGATTTTCTTGGGGTCTCCGTATCCTAGCCCTTCTGCAGACGCTATTCGTATTGTGTCTACTTCTGAAGGGTCTATACCCATGATTAAGCAAGTAACCGCGTCAACGGCCACTACATCTGTTCCTGCCACTACAACGTTAAAGTTCTTAATGTTTCGTCCATTTAGCGGACCTTGCCCCTCCATAGGCCAAATACAGTCAGAAACAGTCAGCGAGGGTTTTTTTACTCTGAGTATGTCAACAAGCTTGTAGGCTAAATCATTACGGTGGTTGATTAGTCTTTGATTATCCATGACTATGCCATGGAGGTTTTTTATACCTAAAGAAACGATGGTGTGAATGTGAGTCTTCACCTTGGGCAAATTAATTAGAACGTCTGAATCCATTACTGTCTTAGGAACAAAGATCTTGTCGAAAACCTTTGACTCAGGTAAATCTAACTCCAAAAGTTGATCCTCGTCAAAAAAACATGTTTTCACACCGAGCGAGTTTGCTATTTTGTCTACCCCTAATTCTCCAAAGACAGATCTGGCGGACTTTTTCCAACCTGGTTTGTCGCCTATGATTACCTTGCTGGCACCCGCATCCAGCGCCATTTTGGCAACTGAATAAATTACCCTAAGGTCGGTTGTTGCAAAGATGTTTGGAGGGGTTGATCTGACCAAGTTTGGTTTTAGGAGGACTGTCTTATCTTTAACTAAGTTGATGAAATTACATGATTTGTCAATCGCTTTTTTTGTTAATTTAGCCACAGAGTTTAAGCTTTTTTCATTAAGGTCTGTCGGTGAACCACTTAGATTGTCGCTATGACTGATTGCAACTATACTATTACTGCCCATTTACTTAGCCATCCAAGAGGTGCGATAGAGGACCTACTTACATTTCAATCACACAGTTTATAATATTACCTATTACATTCTATTTGCGCTTTAAAAATTGGAATTATTTTATCCAGAAAAAGCAGCTTTAGATTGAATTGTAAACAGTTAAGCTTTTATTTAGAAGCATTAGAGTAAGAATAAGGTTCTGAGAACATGGTCGCACAACCTCAAGAAAAACCAACAGGAGCATTTGTCTTGTCTTTAATCGGCGGAATTCTAGGAATCATAATCGGCATAGTACTCTTAATAATCGGAGTTGTCTCTGCAGGAGTTTTAGGCGCGGTAGGTTACTATGGTTACACAGCAGCATTAATGCTGTTCGCTGGACTCGGCATTTGGGGAATCATAACGGCTGCAATTGTCATTGCTTCCGCGGTAAAACTCAACAGTTATCCGCTTGAACATACAAAATGGAGTGCAATAATCTTAGTCTTTTCCATTATAGGTGTCACGGGACTTTTCGGTCTGATTGGAGGAATATGGGGCTTAGTATGGAAGCCACACACAGTTGAAACGATGGCTGGACCAATGCCGCCGCAGAATATAACAAGAATATGCACTAAATGCGGTCGAGTTATTGACGAAAACGTCAAGTACTGCCCACATTGCGGACAAGAACTTAGTTAAAGTAAAGCACATGCGGTTGTGCTTCTTTAATGCTTCCGCCATCCCTTTTTTCTTGTTCATACGAAGGGTATTGTGGATAACCAATAAGACCGTCTCGGTTAATTCAACCAAATACCAGTGGTCCCATTAGTGTTTCGTATATTTACGTGTCATAAAGATTTTATAGTGTTGCTTGTGCGATTCAAAAAGTTATAAATCCAAATGGTAATAACTTCTTCAAAGGGAGACGGGTATTTGTTGATCTGATGGCTTCGAACTATCAAAACAATGTGACTTGCTTATTTTATTAGGAGCAGCGTAGTAGTAACCTTATTATTTTTATGTTGATTCAGTAAAGGTGAGGCAATGAAATTGCCAAAGAATTCCAGCGCAAAAGAGACCTGCAACATAAAAGTTAGCAAGCATGGGCCATATCTAGTTTCTGGAGGCATCCCTTTATTGTATATGACAATAAAATGCGACAAGCAGGGAATCCCAGTTAAATGGGTTATGGGAAAAAAGCTCATGACTCCAGAAAATTATGCTTTATGCCGATGTGGGCAATCCGCTAACAAGCCATTCTGTGACGGCGCGCACTTGAAAGTGAATTTTGATGGAACAGAAACAAGCACTATGAAGCCTTACTCAAAAATAGCAAAAGAGATTGATGGCCCAGAGTTAAAGTTAAAAGATGCCGAGATACTTTGCGCTTCCGCACGTTTCTGCCATCGAGGAGGCAACATTTGGCAGGCAATTCCCAAATCAGACAACCCGAAAGCCAAGAAAAACGCGATAGAAAATGCTTGCGATTGCCCATCAGGCAGGCTTGTGGTTTTAGATAAGAAAACTGGCCTGACAATTGAGCCTGAACTGGAGAAATCGATTGGTGTAATTAAAGACCCAAGCATCGGCGTAGATGGACCATTTTGGATTCGCGGTGGGATTCCAATTTATTCAGCGGATGGAAAACTCTATGAAGTGCGAAATCGCGCGACCCTTTGCCGTTGCGGAAAATCCTCAAATAAACCTTTTTGCGACAGCAGTCACTATCCGGAAGAGGATAGAGAGCGTTGAAGAGAATGAAAAAATCGAGTGAGAAAAAGCAGGAGCAAGTCGAAGAAAACATTGATGATGTTTTGGGGTCTAAAGAGAAAGTGTTTGTTCTCTTCTATGCTTCTTGGTGCCCGTTTTCCCAAATGTTCCTGCCGATATTTGAAGAGTATGCAAAAGGCAATCCGCATGAATGCATGAGCATTATGGTCGATTATAAGCCCGATTTATGTGAGAAGTTCTCGATAGATTACTACCCTACCGTGCTACTTTTCAAAAAAGGAGAAGTATACAAGAGACTTGATGCTACGCCAGGAGCTGGATTAACCAAGAAGCAACTGACAGAACTTACCACTAACCCGTAGAGTTTGCTATTTAGCCTTCTGCGCGAGTTCTTTCGCCCAGCTTCTGATGGCATTCCAGTCTCTTGTATCGTAGATTCCCGGTTGCATTTCTTTGTAGGCAGCTTCTATTTTCGGTCTGTCTGCTTCCATGGCTTTTTTGGCCCACCATGGCTCTTTGTTGTAGTTATAGACGCCGCCAAAAAAACCTAAAGCGACAGGTTGCAGATTGTACTTGGCGGCTTTTTCTTCAAGATATTTTCGTCTAGCCCTCTCAGCTGGATGCGGTTTTCCTTCCTGCTCGTTCAGTGCTTGCGAGGCAGAGCCACAGCAGACGAAGAGCGCCAGTTTCTTTCTCGCAAGTTCTTTCTGGAAGTTTTTGAGGAACTTTTCCGGTTCGCTGGTCCACCTGTCTATTAGGATGCCACTACCAACAATGATAAGGTCGTACTCGGCTATGTCTTTGACTTTTTCTTCTTTAGCATTGACCACTCGAACTTCAATCCCTTCTTGGCATAGTGCTTTTGCAATCTCCTCAGATGTGCTAGCTGCTGCTCCATAACGAGTCCCGTAAACAATCAAAGCTTTAGTCATGCGCTAACAACCCCCTGTTTTATGGATGTACTCTTTGATGGTACGGTTATGTGGCACCAATATCTTGAGTTTTAAAGTATTATATTTGCAGTCCCAGCATGTGTTTGGCATGTGATTCCTAAACTCCTTTCTTGTTCATTCTGACTTAGCAAATAAGATTTTTTGAGAACGCTAATTTGCTTGCTTGTTAAATGCGGTTGGCAAACAGTTAGAAAAAGGTGAGCTACCTTGTCAACTGGGCTTTGCTAAAACCTATTTTTTTGTTTACCCTGCATTAAGAATTAAAGTGCATTCAGTAGGATTTTTCATTGCTGCTTTGAAAGTAGTAGTAGTTGTTGATATTCAGGGTTAACTTTTCCATGCTTGTTAAGTATTACAGCGTTTATTTTACGCCAATTTTCTCCCACTGTAGACCACATTTCGCCGCTTATGATATTCTTTTTAACATATTCGAATAATGATTTTTCACGTTTTATGATTCTTCGGTTCCAATCAACGCTAATTAAGCCTGACCGTGTCATGTACTGAATGTTCCGTATCATTTCATTCGAGTTTATTGGATAGTTAATTGCGCTGCCCAAGTCTTCGGTAAATGATTCAATTGAGAATTCGTCTTCAGGGCGAAGACTTATCACTGCAATCATGTCCTGCATGAATCTGACAGTTCTTCCAGAGTAAACAGTTTTTCTTTTCGGCACCAAAACCTGCTCTACGCGTTGACCATAGCGTTTGTAGAACCATCTTTTGACCGTTTCAGCAAGCACTGCATAGGCACCTAGAATTCCAGCTAAAGCTAAGTAAAACGCAGGTGGAGGTGGCACGAATCCGAAAAATGCACCTACTGGCGTGTATGGTACCATTATGGCAAAGCTGATGACCGCAAGGAGCATTATGGCTAGATATTTGCTTGGCTTGCTCTTATAGAAGGGTACTCGCCTTGTTCTTATAATGAGAACTACTAGCGTTTGTGAGCAAAGGGACTCCACAAACCAGGCAGTCTGGAACAGAGCTGCGTTTGTCCAAGCGTTGAAAATAAACAGCATCGTAAAGAAGGTCGCGTAGTCAAAAAGAGAGCTTACAGGACCTATAATAATCATAAACCTTCTTACGAAGGAAATATCCCATCTCTTGGGCTTTTCGATGTACTCTGCATCAACATTATCGGTGGTCATGACCGTTTGTGATATATCGTAGAGCAGATTGTTTAGAAGAATTTGGATGGGTAGCATTGGCAAAAATGGTAAGAATACCGAACCGCCAGCTGCACTAAACATATTGCCAAAGTTTGAGCTTACGCCCATCATAATGTACTTCATGGTATTCCCAAAGGTTTTTCGCCCTTCCAACACACCTTCGCCCAGAACCGTCAAATCGTTCTTTAACAAAATAATATCAGCAGATTCTCTTGCAACATCCACCGCATTGTTGACAGATATACCTACGTCTGACGTCTTTAAAGAGGGCGCATCATTGATGCCATCACCCATAAAGCCAACGACATGACCATTACTCTTCAAAACATTTATGATTCGGTCTTTTTGGGCAGGAGTTACCCTTGCAAATACGTTCACGTCTTCCACAACAGCTGCAAGGGCTTCATTGGACATCTGGGCAATCTCGTTTCCCAAAGCTACACCTTTTACTTCAAAGCCTAGTTCGCTGCAAACTTTTCGGGTAACAAGCTCATTGTCACCTGTGAGAATTTTCAGTTCCACTTTTGCTTTGCTGAGCAGTTGAAGGGACTGCTTGGCTGTTTCTTTGGGCGGGTCAAGGAACGCCACAAACCCCAAAAATGTCATGTCGCTTTCGTCGTTTATGGAGTAAACAGCTTTTTCTTCTTTGAGCTTCTTGGATGCAACTCCTAAAACTCTTAACCCTTCAGCACTTAAGTCAAGATATTTCTGCTCGATCTTCTTCCGAGTTCCTTCAGAGATGTCAGAAATTAGCCCTTCCAGTTCATAGTAGGAGCAGACTTTGAGGATTTCTTCTGGAGCACCCTTAGCTATGAAAAATCTTTGATTTTCCTGCTCAACTACGACAGAGACGCGCCGTCGCACAAAGTCAAAGGGCACTTCATCAATTTTTTGGAATTTTGATAGGTCAATTTCTTCATGCTTAAGTATAGCTTCATCAAGTGGGCTTTTGAGTCCAGTCTGAAAGCGACTGTTTAGGAGGGAGTATAATAATACTTTCTCATCGTCTTTGCCCTCCATGTCTATGTGCAGTATGAGTTTTATCTGGTTCTCTGTGAGTGTCCCCGTTTTGTCTGTGCACAAAACATTCATGCTCCCAAAGGTTTCAATTGATGATAGTCGCTTTACAATGACGCCTTTCTTAGACATGGCCTGAGCGCCTTTTGAAAGATTTATCGTGATTATCATGGGCAGAAGCTCAGGCGTCAAACCTACTGCGAGAGCAACGGCGAAAAGTATAGCCTCCAATATGCCTTGGGCATTCGGGTGCAAGAGCGCGTTTATCATGAAAACGAACATCACTAAGAAAAAAGTAACTTGCATTATGAGAAAACCGAATTTTTTGGTGCCTATCTCAAATTCGGTCTCGGGCGCTTTCTCGACGAGCTTTTGAGCGATTTTTCCATATTCAGTTGAACCTCCAGTCCGCACAACCACCGCTGTGGCTGTTCCGCTGACTATCGAGGTACCCATGAATAGATAATTGTTCCATTCGGTTATCGACGCTTCTTTAGCTTTTATGGCTGCAGAAGTTTTCTCGACTGGAAATGATTCGCCAGTTAATGCAGATTGGTTGACGAAAAGATCTTTTCCTTCGATAATCCGTGCATCTGCGGGTGTGATGTCGCCTGCTGAAAGATAGATTATGTCGCCTGGAACAATCAGTGGAAGCTTAATTTCTTGTTTAGTATTGTCTCTCAGGACTGTTGCTGATGTGGCAACTTTGTCTCTTAATAACTCGGCTGCTTTTGAAGCATTGTTTTCCTGATAGTATGATAGAGATACGCTTAGGAAAACCATGGTGTAGATTACTATTACGCTTGGGATTGATCCGAGGGCTGCGGAGACTCCACCTGCAATTATTAGTATTATAACAAGCGGGCTTTTGAAGCGTGAAAGAAAATTGATAATGGCCGCGCGTTTCTTTTTTCGGGCAAATTCGTTGTGTCCATAAATTTCAAGACGTTTTTCTGCTTCTTCAGAACCAAGGCCACGCGGTGAAGCTTTCAAACGACCCATAATCTCTTCGATGGACAGGCTCAGCAGGTCTTCAGAGCTTAAGGTTGGCTGCATAGAGGTAACTAGCTTTTTGCCTGAATTGTTTCTATTTTGGAATCTCGACTCAACCATGAACTATGCCGCCATTAAATCTTACAATAAAAACACATTGCTCTTAAAGGGATTTCTTAACGTTATCTCTTAGATTTGCTGAAAACTTGTTGTTTTGGGGTTTATTTCCATTTTGTTAGTATTTCTTCTCTTTGGAAGGTTGCTTTGCTTAGGTAGAATAACGCGATGCATATTCGTCATAATTGTTTTTGTCAAGTTGATGAAGCAAGCGGTTTGTTAACATATGAGAAATATAAAGGCACATGCAACTCAGTCTTCGCGCTGAACAATGCGGATTTAATTGGTTGTTTAGCCGGTCAGTTTCGTTTTTTTCGGCGCGTAGATTTGTTCTAGACGATAAGCGTTTCGTTTGAGGAACCATTTCTTCACAACCTCAACTAGGAGTAGGTAGGCTACGATTAATCCCGCCAGGGCTAGGTAAAACATTGCTGGGGGCGGCGAAAACTTGAATACGTCGGCGAGCGGCGTGTAAGGCAGTATGAACGCGACCGCCACGACAGTCAAGCTGCTTATCAGCAATAATCTGCCGGGCTTACTCTTGTAAAACGGTGTTTTTCTGGTTCTCAAAACGAAAACCACAAGCGCTTGCGTTGAAAGCGACTCCACGAACCAGGCAGTTTGAAAAACGGGAATCGCCGCGTTGAACACATACAACATCAAGAAGAAAGTCAGAAAATCAAATACAGAGCTTACCGGTCCCAGAGTCACCATGAACCTTCTTATGTACGAGATGTCCAGCTTTTTCGGCTTTTCAATGTACTCCGCGTCTACATTGTCTGTTGGTATGGTCGCTTCGGAAAGATCGTACAAGAGGTTGTTTAGGAGAATCTGAATAGCCGTCATGGGCAGAAAGTTCAGGAACAGGGACGCTCCGGCCACGCTGAACATTGTGCCGAAGTTTGAGCTTACGCCCATCATGATGTACTTCATTGTGTTGCCGAAGGTTTTCCGGCCTTCCAAAACGCCTTGATCAAGCACGGTCAAGTCAGGCCGTAGCAGTATGAGGTCGGCGGATTCTTTCGCGACGTCAACCGCGTTTTCCACCGATATGCTCACGTCCGCCGTTTTCAAGGAGGGGGCGTCGTTGATGCCGTCTCCCATGTACCCCACCACGTGCCCGTTAGCCCTTAAGGCGTTGATCACTCTGTCTTTCTGAGAGGGGTTCACGCGGGCAAAAATGTTGTTGTCCTCCACAACCCGGGCCAAGGCATCGTCTTGGAGCAGAGCGATTTCGTTTCCTATAATAACTCCTTTTATGTTGAAGCCCAGTCGGTCGCAGGTTGTTTTTGTGACTAGCTCGTTGTCGCCGGTCACTACTTTGAGTTCCACGCCGTCTCTGGCCAGCAAACGGATTGATTCCTTCGCGCTTTCTTTAGGCGGGTCGAGAAAAGACAGGAAACCCAGAAAAACCATGTCGGTTTCGTCGCCAATCGAGTAGTGCGTTTTGTCGTCTTTAACTATCTTGTATGCGACCGCTAAAACCCTGTATCCCTGAGCGCTGAGGGTGTTGTATTTCTGATCAAACATGCTTTGGCAATCAGTTGTCAAATTGGTCAGGTTTTCGTCAGTTTCGCAGTAGGTGCAGATTTTGAGGATTTCTTCGGGGGCTCCTTTGGAGATTACGAGTCTTTGCTCTTCGTACTCAACCACTACCGAAACGCGTCTTCGGATAAAGTCAAACGGGATCTCGTCAATTTTGCGGATGCCGGTCGTGTCGAACTGCTTATACTGAAGCACGGCGTCGTCCAGAGGGCTTTTCAGTCCTGCTTCAAAAACGCTGTTAAAGTAAGCATACATCAGGACTTTCGGGGCTTCTTTTCCCTCTAGATCCTCGTAATCGTTTAGTGTGAGCTTGTTCTCGGTAAGCGTGCCGGTTTTATCCGTGCACAAAACATCCATATTGCCAAAGTTCTGAATGGAGACCAGCCGTTTCACGATAACGCCCTTTTTGGACATCGCCACGGCGCCTCTGGACAGGTTAATGGACATTATCATGGGCAAAAGCTCCGGCGTCAAGCCCACCGCAAGAGCCACCGCGAAAAGCAGCGATTGCAAAATGCTGCGGGTGCCTGAATAGAAAAACGCGTTCACAAAAAAGACGAAAACCACAAGGAAAAGCGTGACTTCAGTCATTAAAGCTCCGAACCGCCTAAGCCCCTTCTCAAACTCGGTTTCAGGTGCCTTAGCCACAAGTTCTTTGGCGATTTCCCCGTACTCGGTTAATCTCCCGGTCTTCACCACGACTGCGGTTCCGGTTCCGCTTACCACCGAGGTTCCCAAGAAAACGTAGTTACTCCAGTCCGTCAGCTCAGACGTCACAGCTGAAAGCGGAGCAGCATTCTTTTCAACCGGAAATGCTTCGCCCGTCAACGCTGACTGGTTAAGGTTCAAGTCCTTGGCGCTGATTAATCTAGAATCAGCAGGAACAAGGTCTCCCGCTGTGAGATACACTATGTCGCCCGGAACGATTTCAGAAAGCTTCACCTCTTGTTTAACGCCATTTCTGAGAACCGTCGCCTTTGTGATCACTCTTTCTTTAAGCGCTTCGGCGGCGTTCTGAGCCTTAGATTCTTGATACACATCAAGAACAATGCTGAGAAGCACGATCAAGAAAATTATAATCGCGTCCGTTACGTCCCCCACAAACCCAGAGATCAAACCCGCAATCAGAAGGATAAGCACAAGCGGATTTCTCAGGTGATACAGAATCTCAACAAACCCAGTGCGTTTCTGCTTCTCAGCCAGTTCGTTCGGTCCGTACGTTGCAAGGCGGCTCTGAACTTCCTGCGAGGATAGCCCAGACTGGGACGTCTTCAGCCGAGCTAGAACGTCGTCAACAGGCAGGGACAAAAGCTCTTGGTTATCCGCCATCGAATCAACAACCGCAAAATAGTTGTCAAAAGCATAGTTTACGGCAGCGCCTATTAAAGATTAAGCGTGCCAGCTTGTTGCTAAATCGATTGGTTTGTGTTAATTTTGCTATCTTGCTAGCATGGTTATGGCTCTGGTTTTTTTCGGGTCTGTTCAGCCTTAAAGCTATCACTGCCGTCAGAAGCAATAAAAAATTAAATTAAAATTTTGATTGGGTGCCGTTTGGCAGACTCTCTAACTGTCTATAGGATGCCCAAAAACGCACATTTGGGAGCCTAAGCCCCATAGTGTCGTTTGGGACAGAGCCATATCACGACAGCAGGTTTGCCTGCCAAACGACTCGTTTTCTGCATCGACAATATCCTACTTCATTTAAAGGAAAATAAAAATTTGTGGTAGTGCCCCAACAGTCACAAGAAGCGTTGCAAGCTTCCGCTGCCAAGATTTAACTATAAATACGGGAGCTAAGTTTTTTGTAAGCACCTGAGGAGAAAAACTAATTGCATTTAGAAGAAATGAAGAAGGAAATTGAATCTCTTGTCATTGCGAAAGGGTTCTATAATAAGCCTGAAGATATTCCTAGAAAACTGCTTTTTGCCTTCATAGAGCTAGGCGAAGCTAGTGACGCTTGGAAAAAAGGTTTGCCTGAGGAAAAAATAGCTGAAGAACTAATCGATGTCGTCTTTTACGTTTTAGATGCAAGCCGCTTAGCATGCCCAACAGTGAACATGGACGAAGTATTCCAGAGAAAACTTGAGAAAAACCTTAACCGTCCTTTCCAGTATGGAGAAGGACATCGCAACAAATAGCCTGAAGAAAATAAAAGTTAGCTCAAGAAGTTTTTATGGCACTCCTCTAAACTATAACATGTTGAACAAAAGTGGACTTTACCTATCCTGCTAATATACGGTTCGATTGCAACAGATGTGGTTTATGCTGCGGTGACACCAAACAAAAAACAAGGCGCATTCTCCTGTTAGAAACCGAAGCCAAAAAAATTTCCTCACAAACTTCCCTGTCTATTCCTGATTTTTCAATGGAAATTAAGGATAAGTTTCCTTACGCTTATGAGATAAAAAAGACAAGTGAAGGCAAATGCGTCTTCTTAAAAGACAACCGATGCAGCATTTACCAGTTAAGACCTTTGATTTGCGCGTTTTACCCGTTTGAATTAAAATTTGACAAAGACAAGTTGCTGCATATTTTTGATTTTACGCTTGAGTGCCCGGGAATAAATCAGGGAAAAGTGGTTCAGGAAAAAGATTTTAAAAAGTTGTTTGAACTGGCGCAAGAAAGATTGGGATAAAGCTCATTGTTAGAGTTGCTGGAGAACATCAGCCTGTTCCAAAGTAATACCGCAATAATGGCACTTCAACAATAAAGGTTCCTCACTCTTAACGTAAAATTTTGAAACGACAGGTTCATCACTGTTACTTATACAACAAGGATTTACGCATTTAACTATCCCTTCAATAGCCTTCGGCAATTTAACCTCCAACTTTTCAACAACCGTGTAATTATGAATAATGTTAATTGATGCGTGAGGAGCAACCAAAGCAATCTTGTTAACTTCCTGCGAGTTAAGCGCTCGACCCTCAATCTTCAAAATATCCTTAACTCCGAAACGTTTGCTTGGAACATTAATGGCAATAGTAATAACCCGTTTCTCCTTACCTGTTATCCCTAAAATCTTAATAACATCCAACGCGTATCCGCCCCTAATATGATCAATGACGGTGCCGTCTTTGATTTTTGAAACCCGAAGTTCCTTGTCGCTCATGTGAATTTCTCCAGTAGAAGGCTATTGCATCTGCAGCAAATAAGATTTTACATTAAAAATGAAAGGGAACAACTTAGCGGAGATGAAAACGCAAGTCAATAACGGTTGTACCAGCGAACTTGTCAAAGTACCTCATGAATGTGCAGTTTTTCAGTCGCCACCCAACAATTAAGTCAAAGGGCAACAAGGGTAAAACTTTCCCAAAGTTCCTCACTGCTGCATGGTCATAGGACATTTTCTTTCCGTCAGTTCTAACGACCTTTAGACCCATAATGCGTTTGCCTAAGCTTTGACCGTTGAATCCTTCAAGCAAAGTGGAGTAAAGCCAAAGAAGACCGACCGTAATGAAAATCACCTCGCTAGCTCCCCTGCCCAAGAAATCTGCAATAGAAAGAGAAAGCACCTCTGGAAGATAAGTAATTGCCATCGTAATTGCTAACATCAACGCGAAATCAATCACAAAAGCTAAAACTCTCTTTTTAAAAGAAGCAAGCGGAAGTTGGCTTTCTCTTCTTTGCACATCCGCAACTTCTGCCCAACCTTCGACATCATGAATAACTCTTACGGCGCTTTCACCAGCCCTGCTTAACTTGTACTTGCCCGTAGGGGTTTGCTCTATGAAAGCCGCTAACGAGCGAAGGTGGAAACTCAGCTTTCCAGTATCAACCTTTAGCAAGTTCAGCAGGTCAGTGAAAGATGACTCGCTATTTTCGCTAAGGTTTAGTAATATTTCCCTTCGCAATGGATGCGAAAGGATTGAAAGTACCTTCGAAATGTTTTCTTGATCTACTGCCATGTTTCAAAACCTAGTGTTACAATTAAACATGTAAATGATGGACGGTTTTGACATATAGCACCATAAACATAATACTCCCATATAAGTCCAACCCAAAAAACTCTGATAATGATAGGAAAAACAATCTTAATAGTGAAAAGCAACCTATATCATAGGTATGTCAAGTGCTGAAGTAGCAGTCCAAGTATTCCGCAAACTGGAAAGCGAAGATTTCAGAATACTCAACATTATCGAAGCAGCAATGAGCAAACGCGAATTTGTACCAACAGAACAAATACAAAAATACGCAAAACTTCCCATGGACCGCATAGACTTTACATTGAGCAAACTAAACAAGCTAGGCTTAATCTACCAAACAAAAGGAGCCTATATTGGGCACACATTGAACTATGCAGGCTACGATTGCTTAGCAATAAACACGCTTGTCAAAGCAGGAGTAATCGAATCTTTCGGGCAAACCTTAGGTGTAGGAAAAGAAGCAGATGTTTATGACGCATTAAGCTCCGACGGCAGACGCATAGCAGTAAAATTTCACAGGATAGGAAGAATAAGCTTTAGGCAAACAAGAAGAAAAAGAGGCTACACAAGAGAACACTCCACTTGGCTTTTCCAATCGCATTTAGCAGCAGAGAAAGAGTTCCAAGCAATGCAACTTGTTTACAAAAACGGCGTTTCAGTGCCAGAGCCCATAAGCCAAAACAGGCATGTAATAGCTATGGGAATGATTGAAGGAGCAGAATTATCCAAATACAAAGAAATACCAAAACCTGAAAAAATCCTAAAAGAAGTTCTGCGCAATGTAAGGAAGACTTACTTGAAAGCGCACGTTATCCACGCAGACCTCAGCGAATACAACATCATCCTAAAACCTGATGGGCACATCCTCATCATTGACTGGCCACAATACGTAACGATTGATCACGCGAATGCTGAGGAATTGCTTGAGCGCGACCTTAAAAATATACTTACTTTTTTCAATCGCAAGTTCAATGTAAAAGTGGTGGCTAAGGAAGCCTGCGATTACGTAACTGGAAAAGCCAGAAGCTTGGCTATTTAATGCTTGTCGGCGTCTAGCACAATGTAGAGGATGTTGTTTCCGCGGAGCAGCACATTGCCGTAATTTGTCATCAATTGCTCATCTTTGCATTCGTTTGCGCCTTCAAGAAGAATATTCATGTGCCCATCACATTTTATCATTTTTCCCTTATATTCATACCCATTTTTGAGAACAACTTCAATATTTCCGTGCAACTGTTTTATGAGAACGTTCAACGGTTTCTTGCTTGGTTCCATCATATTACCGTGTCCTAGTCCAATTCTTGTAATATCCAAAACCCCCTACCCAATATAAAAGTCTTATGAAAGACCTGCAACCGAACATAAAAAGACCTTGATTGTAAGATCTAAAATCAGGCTTCTTTAGAGAATAAAGTGAGGAAAAGCGTTCGTCAACTTAAGTGGTTAAATAAAAAGAAAAGAAATGATTTTTAGTGGTGTTTCAGAGTTTGGATAGAATCGATAAGGCTGCAACTACTAAGAAGGCAATGCCAGTCCAAAAGAGATCGCCCGTGAGGAAATACACGACGACAGCAACGAGAATTGCAGGAATCAGAACCAGAAACAGCTTTATGAGAATTACAATTATCAAGCCAATTATGACTAGAATGATTAGGAAAGTTAGGTCAAATCCGGAGGGAAGTCCCAAGCTGCTTAGAATAGAATAAATTATCGACATTAAGATTGCAGAATTCATTTTTAGTGAACCTCAAGAAAAAGTGTGTAGCAAGTAAGTAATATATTTTTTCTATACAGTTAAGCCCGAAAAAAATTTAGGCGTTAATTTTTGATTTGATTCTTGGAATAATTTCTTTTTGCGTTTGGACAACGCCATAGGTTGTTATTCTAAACCTTTCGTCAGCAGTCTTCAGCACAATGCCATTTTTAGCTAGCTCACCTAAGCGTGTGCTGGTTATTTTGCCGCTTTTCCCAAGCTTCATCTGCAACTCATCTTTCGATAGAGAATCGCTGTTGACCATGCCTAGTTTATGCCCAAGGTAATA
Source organism: Candidatus Bathyarchaeota archaeon (assembly GCA_963715865.1). Lineage (GTDB taxonomy): Archaea > Thermoproteota > Bathyarchaeia > Bathyarchaeales > Bathycorpusculaceae > Bathycorpusculum. The sequence continues at coordinate 282,401 of OY970280.1, read as the reverse complement.
GGCTGTTAGCCAAATCGATAAAGTCTCATTATCTGTTAACTTGTTCTTAGGCACCAGCAAGCTTGCCCCGTCGGTTGAAAAAGCCGCTATGCCATTTAGGTCTTTGGCGAGTTGTTGAAGGTCGATGCTGAGCCAAAGTTTTTGGGCAATTTCAAATGAGGGAATAAAGTCTTTGAAGAACTGGTTTATCAGAAGCCATGCGTCTTGCGGGTCAGCGGAAAACTGTTGCTCAATTTCTTTATATTTGATTTGAACTTGGATTTTTTCTGGTTTTTCGCTCAACTCATTTTGCCTCTAAGCTTCGAGATAACTTCTTCTTCAATCCATTTCTCTCCTTGAATTGTAAGCTTGAACTCCGGCTTATTCGGGTCTGGCTTGAACACTTGCCCTCGTTTAGTCATCTCATTCAATCGCGCGGGAACCATGCTTTTTATTCCGCTGGACTCCAAAAGCTTAGTTACTTGCGCTGCTGTGTTTTTTCGCTCTTCGGAAGCGTATAGAACTAAGCCTACTGCTTCGTAATGGGTGAGGTTTTCGCGTGTGACTATTACTGGGCCTGCGGTTGTGGGTTCAACGATGCCTTTTAACTGTGCTCCTGATGGTGTTAGCCTGCTGGATACAAAGTCTGATAGTTTCTCAACAAAGTTTTCTGGCATAGTTTCAAGCATGTCAAGGATTTCTTGGGGATTTTCGCCTTCGATGACGACTTCTCCGAAAGGAGTTTTTATGCGTGCTTCAATGCGCTTCATTAAGAGTTAAGCCTCTTTTATGCTATAAGCTATGTTAAGCCTTTTTAGGATTTGCGTCTCAGCGCTGGTTTTTGCAGGAAAAAACAGGGTTATTTGAGGCGTTCCCTTAAAAGTTTGGCGACTAATTCAGGATTAGCTTTTCCTCGGACTTCCTTCATTACAGCGCCCATAAGCATTCCGTAAGCGTTCTTACCCGTCTTGTCAACTGATTGCTTGTTAGCTGCGACCACGCGGTCAACAATCGGCGCCAGTTCAGTTTCGGTGTACATTTTCAAGCCTAAAGCGTCTACAGCATCTTGCACGCTTTTATCTTCGTTCTTTGAAAGCCAACTGAAAACGTCTGCTACAGCTTCTTTGGCGAGTTCTCCTGAACCGACAACTTTGAAAATACTTTTTATTTGGTCTTCTTCGACTTTCTCCACTTGGACTCCTTCTCGTTTTAGAGCCTTTAAAGTTTCAGTTAAAAACGCTGCAATTGTTGAAGCTTGAACGGCAGTTTCCTTCGCTATGTCTTCGAAAAGAAGGTTATATTCTGAGTCGGCAAGTTGCTTGGCTAACTTTTCATTCAAACCGTACTGCTTAATCAAGCGTGAGAGTTTCTTTTCTGCAGGTTCAGGCAAATTCTTCCGAACTTTCTCTACTAATTCGTCAGTTATCAATGTTGGCGGGATGTCGGTTTCAGGGTACATTCTTGCTGCGCCAGGTCTTGGGCGCATGTACCGTGTTGTTCCATCGTCTTTTGCAGTGCGAGTTTCAGCTGGAACACCTGTAACTGCTTCTTGTGCACGTTCAACAACGGCTTTTAAGGCATCCAAAACGTTTTCTGCTGTATCAGCCACGAAAACTACAGCATCCAATTCGCCTGCATCGACCGCTTTTTGCAATGCGCCTACTTCTTCAGCGGTGATACCGTAATTTGGCATTTCGTCAGTGTGGAATATTCCGCCAACTCTGCCCCAGAACTTTGCCCTGTCCGAAAGCTCGGTTCCAACGCGAAAGTCAGGCATAAGCTCACGTTTTAAGAGTCCACCGAACTTTGGCAGTTTAACAGCCATGACTTTCTGGTTTTTATCTACCGCTTTACGGATGACTTTGCATTTTGTTTGCTTGAAAACTTCTGTGATGTCAACAAAGGCTCCTTTTAAGTCCTCGGCTTTAACGCCTCTTTTTTGCAGTTCTTCCTTCACGGCGATAAGCCCAAGTTGGCGTTGAACCTCATACTCCACAACTTTCGAAATCAACTCAAGCTCTTGGACACCTTTAATCTCAATCAAAGCGCCATTTGGCAAGGACACGTTCAAGTCCTGACGTATCGTGCCTAAACCACGCATGACTTTGCCCGTATCACGTAGAATCCTGCCGATGGCGAACGCTACTTCTTGCGCTTCCATTGGCGAGTAGATTACTGGTGCAGTTGCAACTTCAATGAGCGGTATTCCTAAACGGTCAATGCGGTAACGAATGGTTTTCCCCTCGTCTTGCGTTCCTGTTTTGCGTGCTGCGTCCTCTTCCAAGCTTGCCGCTTGGATTAGAATGGTTTTTTCTCCGACCTTAATCCAACCATCCAATGCAATAATGCATGTACGCTGGAAACCGGTGGTGTTGGAGCCATCTATGACGGTTTTGCGCATAACATGAACTTCATCAACCGGTTGCATATTCATCATTAACGAAGCAGTTAAAACCACCTCAACAGCGTCCATGTTTATGGGGTGTGGCGGTTCCTCATCCATTTCCACAAGGCATGCGCTTGTTTTGTTTGCTTCGTAGAGGATTTTTACGCCTTTTTGGAATTCAAAATAGGCTGCTGGGTCAATTTGGCCTAGTTCGCTTTGAGTTGGTCTCAGCCTGCGCAGAAAAGTAATTTCTGGCTCTTCTTTAAAGAGTTCACATGGGCAACTGCAGAACAGTTTTGTTTTAGCGTTTAATTGCTGGTGAATTTCTAAACCGACTTTTAACCCTACTTTAGCGTAGTCAATTGCCAACGGTTTTTTCTCCTCCTTCAAAGATGTTTTCTTGAGGAAGCGTTCTCGGCGAGAATTCTCCTGCAATGTTAGTTTTCAGAAGCTTAATGGCTTCTTTTGCATCTTTGGTTTGTCCTAAAACCCACATGAGTTTAACAAGTGCTGTTTCAGGGAACATGTCATCCAATGGGATTACACCGAAGGATAACAAATCTCTGCCTGTATCATACACGTTCATGTTGACACGTCCCCAAATGCATTGGGAAGCCAACGCAACGACGACGCCTTTTGCCACAGCATTTTTGATGCTGTCAAAGCAGTATTTGCTCACGTGACCCAAACCTGAACCTTCAAGCAAAATGCCCTTTGCGCCTTTGTCAACATAATAGTCGATGATTGCTGGGTCAAGCCCAGGGTAAAACTTGATTAAAGCGGCTTTTTCGCTGAAATTTGGTTTGAGAATTAGCTTTTTTGAGGCGTCGCGGTGCTGGTACTCGTTTGTTAGCATGGTTATTTGTTGGTCTTTTACTCTTGCGATTGGGAAGCCGTTGATGGATTTGAATGTGTCTCTTCGGCTTGTGTGGCATTTGCGGACTTTTGTTCCCCTGTGAAGGGCAATAGCGGTGTCGGAAACGTTTTCATGCATGGCTAAGGCCACTTCGGCGAACGGTGCCTCTCCAGCGGCTTTCACTGCGCCAATCAGGTTTGTTGCTGCGTCACTGCTCGGTCGGTCAGAGGAACGTTGAGCGCCAACAACTACTACTGGAACAGGCAGGTTTTGCAGTGCGAAGCTCAGTGCAGCCGAAGTGTAAGCCATCGTGTCTGTGCCATGTGCAATCACCACGCCATCAACGCCTGCTTCTATGCGCTTCGCTACTGTTTCTGCAAGTTCTTTCCAATGCTTTTGGGTTATGTTTTCACTGTATAAACTAAAAACAATCTCGGTGTCAACCTGAGCAACATCAGAAAGTTCAGGAACAACACCGTAGAGGTCGCTTGCGGAAAGCGCGGAGCGTACTGCTCCTGTGCGGTAGTCAACTCGGCTGGCGATTGTTCCGCCAGTGCTCATTATCACAACATGGGGCAAAGCTGGGTTCTGTTTTGGCAGGGGCGGCGAAGCAAAGGCGGGTTTTGTTCCTTTTCCAATTTTTTCAATTTTAACGTCTGGTGTTATGCGGATGCCTATGTTGTAGCCGCTTTTCATTTTAACGATGACGTTTGTGCCTTCGCCTAGTTCTGAGCGTGGAATAAGGATGCCTTCGTAGGTTTTGCCTTTGCTGGTGACTCGTATGATGTCGCCAACTTCGCAGTCTGCCTTTTTTAGGGCTTCTAATGCGGAGCCCTTGTAACCTGAATTTTCAAGTTGACTCATAGTGGGTTCTCCAGTTTTTTGGATACGTAAACTCCATCGCGCTCGTAACCGAAACGCATGTAATACCTTCTTGTTCCTAACGCACTTATAACTAAAAGCTTTTTCAAATCATAATCCTCACGTGCCAACCGTTCCGCTTCTTTAAGCAAATCTGCGCCAAAACCTTTATGCTGCCATGCGCCTGCAGAGTGCTTTCCTACTGGCACGAGTGGACCGTAAACGTGAAGTTCCCGTACAATGGCGGATGGCATAGCGGTGATTTCTGGCCTATGAGCCTTTGCTGAGGGAACGCGCAAGCGTAAGTAGCCTATTAGGATTTTGTTTTCTTGGTCTTCGGCTGAAATGAAGATTTCCTTGCCTTCCGAAGCGTCATAGCAGATGGATTGGATTTTTACTTTTTCTAAGTCTGGTTTGATGTGGTCGACTGTCATTCGGTGTCCAACTTCTCTGCATCGGATGCATTGGCACTTGTAGCCTTGCGCCTTGAGTTGCTCATGGACAAGTTGGCGAAGGTTGCTTTTTTTAACGCCAGCCAAAATGAGTCTTGCTGGAATGTCGCGTTGAACACGCATTACTCTTACCCATGGCGGGATGAATTTTTTGATTTCAGCGATGAGTTCTGTGGCTTGTTCTGTTGTGTAAGGTTTGTATGTGCCTTTTTGGTACCAGCCGTAGGCTTTTGTGCCTGCTATGCACAGGCACGGGTAAATTTTTATCATGTCCGGTTTGAAGGCTGAATCTGTGAAAACTCGTTTGAACGCGGCAATGTCTTTTTGCGGGTTGGAGCCTGGCATTCCAGGCATTAAGTGGTAAACGATTTTTAATCCTGAATCCTTTGCTGCGCGTGTTGCTTCTTCTACGTCGGCTACAGTATGTGTTCTGCCAACTAAGCGGTAGATTTCGTCATCTGGGTTTTGTACGCCAAGTTCGATGCGTGTTACTCCCATGTCAAGCATTGCGTCAACGTGTTGCTGTTTTGCCCAGTCTGGACGTGTTTCTACGGTTATGCCTACGTTGCGGGTTTTGCTTGTTTCAGCGTTTGCTTTTGCCTCTTCTAGGCTTGCTGAGTCTTTGCCGGTTATTGCGTCTAGGCAGCGTTGGATGAACCATGTTTGGTACTGCATGGGTGTGGCGGGGAATGTTCCTCCCATGATGATTAGCTCGATTTTGTCTACTTTGTGCCCAATGGCTGTGAGTTGGTCGATGCGGCTTCTGACTTGCAGGTACGGGTCGAAATTGTTTTGGGTTCCGCGCATAGCTGCTGGTTCATGTCCCGTGTAACTTTGCGGAGAGCCTTGGGTTGGTCCTCCTGGGCAGTAAGCGCATGGTTCTGGCTGTGGGCATGGGTAGGGCTTGGTCATTGTGGCGACTACTGTTACGCCTGAGATTGTGCGTGTGGTTTTTCTTCGCAAGATGGGTAAAAGGCGCTTTGTTTCTTTTGGCGTTAAAAGGCTTATTAAATCAGCGTTTGACGGTACCTCTTGGAGTTGGTATTTGGCTGCGGTTTTTATTTTTAGGCGGTTTGCTTCTTCACGCGTCGGATTCGGCATTTCCATTAGAGTGTTTATGATTTCATGTAAGGCGTTTTTGTCTTTCAAGGTTGAAGGTACCAAAATATGATTTTAGTTAAGTGATAGATAAACTACACTAACGTTAAAGAGTTGTTTAGTCTTGAAAAAAACGTTTTGCTTTACGCTTACATCCAGTTTTGCCCAGGTTTCCGTTGCAGAATCACGCGTTTCTCGTAGTTGCGTCTGTTTCGGTTTTTTGGGCTTGGCGCTGTTTTTTGCTGCGCCTGGATTTTCGGCGTTTGAGAGCGGACTTTTCCAGCTTTAGATAGTGAACCGTGAGTTGGCATTTAATGCACCTTGCTGATAAAGCATGATTGTCACACTTAAATCTTTACCCGTCAAAGTCTGTGCTTAACCCCTAAACTGTTCCGGGCTTCAACAAATCAGCAGTTACGCAATTCTTAAAAACTTGCAGAGTAACTCGTTATAGCCTGAGCAAAAATGGGCAAAACGATTAGCAAAGTTAGGGCAATTATGAGCCATACGTGGGATTTTCTTAAGCTTGCCATTAAATGTTGATTTCACACTCAACCTATAACTATTATGGATAAAAAACAAGAAATTGACTGATCTGTAACACTACTTGGATAAAGCCACCAAGTCACCAGTCGCTTTTATGACGATGCAATTCTTGTCTGCACTGAATCCCTTGCCTGTGGCAATACCGCTCTATGGATAAATCTTATATTTACGTCACTAGACATTAAGACCGCAGGTTGCTTAGCGCACTGCGGAAAACGAGCACACATGCAAAAAGGAAAAGTTACCAACTTATTCTTTTTTTTGAATAAACCAGCTACTCTACTAATTTGCGTTTTATTATTGTCCGCAGCACAGGTAACGCCGCTGTATGCTCAGCTAACCCCTGCTAGAGATTTAACGGGAACTTGGCAAAACTCAGCCTCTGGCATGTATTATGACATGGATCCGTCCGATTCGAGCACTCGCATGAACGATATAACTGCCACGTTTGCTATGGACATAACTCAACAGGGCAGTCAAATAACCATAATATTGTATTTGAACCCGACAAGTTGGGTCACAGACAACGCGTACTGGCAAGAATACGGCTTTTCCGGCGTTCCTCCTGTAGGCGGTGGCGCTATTGAATTTACGGGAACAGTTTCAAGTGCAAGTTTTACGGCTGATGAGCAAGGAAGCCAATTGACTCAGGAACACTTAGTCGGCACATTCACCACCGACATTATAACCGCAACACTTAGTGGAACTTCCGAAACAACAAATCAAAATGGCATAGTTGTAATGAGAACTAGCTCACCAACCACGGGGCCAACTCTAAGTCCCACGTCTACTCCGTCGACGACGAATCAGCCAACAAACCGCTATTTTGGTAACATAGGATCAGTCAAAGGACCAGCGTGGACTAATGATGCGAACGGGAAAACATCACTGTCTTCAGGCCAAATATACAGTGGCACAGAAATTCTGACTGGAGATAACGCGATTGTCGCTTTCACCCCTCCTGATCAGGGTGGAACTGTGTATCTCGGTGCAAATAGTGATGCAGGGTGGGTAGCTCTTACTTCGCAACCTGCTCCCGATAACCAAATTGTATACTCAATCTATCCCCCAGTGACAAGCGGGGTTATTTTTCCAAACGGCATAGAACAATTAAAAGAAATGCGAATATCCATACCGTTAGAAATTGCAATTGCAGTACTGGTTTTCAGTGAACCTCTTGGACAAGCCGCAGCTGTTTCACTGTTTGTTGAAGGCGGAGCTTTTCTAATACCCAATGGAGTCGCATACATCAAAGAAACTGTGTCACATCTAGTAGCTGTGCCTCAAGGAGCGTTGGCAGGTGAAAACACTGAGTACGTTGTGAATGTTTCTTCCGACGGAACAACCACAGTTCAAGTTATTAGCGGTCCAGTAGTATTCATTGACCCCGTCACAAACAACACAGTAACTATACAGAGTAACCAGATGCTGACGCTTCCGTCAGGACAACAAAGCGGGTTTACCGAACAAAACTTGCAATCTGACATTTCGACGTTCAACCCAGCTTCAGTAAACCAGTGGTGGACACAAACAACAGCAAATACTTCGCCCCTAAGCGAGCTTATAGACCAACCTATACTTCTAGTGGTTCTTGTAGTGGCAATAGCTATAGTGATAGTTGCAATTGCCGTTATCATTGCCAAGCGCAGAAAAAAAGAACTAATCCAGCCACAGATTTACGAACCCCCGGCTATGCCCCCGAGAGAGCAGTCGATGACCCCCAGTGGAGCAAAAAGCCCGATATACAAAATGGCAGCCGAAACCTCTCCTCAAATAGACGCTGAACAACCAAAAGTTATGTTCTGCCCTAACTGCGGCAACCAACTTCATATGACCAAAAACTTCTGCCCATTCTGCGGCTTCGAGCTACACCCAGAGGCTACGGAAAGTAAGACCAAAAGTTAACAAAAACAAATGTTGATTAAAAATCAGGCTTGTATTTGCGTTCTTTCATAGCAATATTTAACTCTTCAGTTTACTGTAATGTTTTATCCCACTGGATAAATCCATGCCGACGGACCCAACGGAAGCTGCAAGAAACACAAAGCTTGCGTTGCTGTGATGGCGGGTTCACCCAAACATGGGACACGGTGGGCCGGGCACAAAGTCCCACGCCGAGAGAGCTTAGCCAAGCTTAAAGCGACGCTCAGCTATGCGGTTAAGTGTTAGGTTACGTGGGAAACAAACAGCCCGCGAAGAAAGCTAAAGAAAAGAGGCAAGCTATGGCTGAATCTGTAACTTTTGAACCCCAAAACATATCAGAGCTTAAACGGTTTTTCGAAGAAAACAAAGACAAGCATCATGAAATCTGGATAATCATAAAAAACAAAAAAGCCGCAAATCCTCAGCCCGTGTCATTCAACCAAGCCATAAACGAAGCAATAAAACAGGGGCTAATTGACAGCCGTACAAAAAATATCGACGAGAAAACGTACATGATACGTTTCACAAAAAGAATCAAGCCCTAAACCTCATAAATCAAGGAAAAACATACTAAATTTTTAAGTTCAACACCCACATTAAAGCTATGAAACACTGAGAAGCTGGTGCAATTTGGACATAGAAAAGAAAATCGAGTTAATCAGCAGACCACCTACAGAAGAAGTGGTAACCACAGAAGACTTAAGGAAACTATTAGAAACTGAGGAACATCCCATCGCATATAACGGCTGGGAACCCTCAGGCTTAGCCCATTTGGGAACAGGCGTTATTTGCGCTTACAAAATGAAAGACTTCGCAGAAGCAGGCGTACACTTCAAAGCGTTTTTGGCAACGTGGCACGCATGGTTAAACAACAAGTTAGGCGGAGATTTAACGCTTATCCGCAAAGCCGCAGACCTTTTTAGGCACTCGTGGCTTGCCCTCGGCGTGCCCGGTGACAAAGTTGAGTTCATTTATTCTGATGAACTATATAGAGACATTGATTATTGGGCTAAAACAGTCATAATCGCAAAAAACTTAACCATTGCCAGAACCACCCGAACGCTGGAGATTGCGGGGAGAAAAGAGGCTGAAGCCCATTATGTTTCAGATTACCTGTATACGCCCATGCAAGTTGCAGACATTTTCCACATGAAAGTAAAAATTTGCCAGTTAGGCATGGACCAGCGAAAAGCAAACGTTGTTGCCCGAGAGATAGGCGAAAAAATCGGGTGCTGGAAACCCGTCTGCGTTCACCATCATTTACTGCAAGGTTTGGAGAAGCCTAAACTCTGGCCGATTCCAGAGGGACAGGAAAAAGAAGCTGTGGCTTCAGCCAAGATGTCAAAAAGCAAGCCTGGAACATGCATTTTCATATACGACACCCCCGAGGAAATAAAGCAAAAAATGGCGAAAGCTTTCTGTCCAGAAAAAACCGTAAAATTCAACCCAGTACTGGACATCTGCAAATACATAATCTTCAGAGAAAAACCAGTATTCAAAATCGAGCGCCCAGCAAAATTCGGAGGAAACATAGAGTTCCAAAGCTTCCAAGAACTCGAATCCGCATATGCGCAGGGTAAACTGCATCCTCAAGACCTGAAAAACAGCGTTGCAACCGAACTCGCAGGCATATTGGAGCCTGTTAGACGTTACTTTGTAAATAACATGGAAGCGAAAGATTGTTTGGAGACTGTGCGGCAAGCTAAAGTTACAAGGTAAAATGTTTGTCAACAAAGTTTAAAGAGAAAGAAGAAAAAATCCAGCGCGTCATAGCTGCATTAACTGAAGAGTCAGCAAAGGGAAAGCCGATAATTGTTGAGGGCAAAAAAGACGCCCAAGCCCTCCGCGAGTTAGGCGTTAACGGCAAAATATTGACGGCGAAAACTGGCGGCAAATCCTTCATAGAAGCAACCGCAGAAATAGAAAAACTTGGCGCCCAAGAAGTTATTCTTCTCTTAGACTTTGACAGAAGAGGCAAAGAAGGCACCGTGCGCCTGAAACATAACTTGGAACCGGCAAAAATTAAAGCGAATACAAGGTTTTGGCGGGAGTTGCAAGCGTTGGTTGGTCGAGAAATCCAATGCATTGAAAGCTTGACTTCATATTTGAAAACACTTCAGGAGAAAATCATGTAATTGATGCTTTCCAGACAATTACATAGTTGATTCTTCAGAGGGATTTTTCAGCGTTCGGCGGAGAAGGGTAGGGTAGATCAATTTTGTTGATGGATTTTTCCATCTAAATTGACCGGGTAGATATCTTTTTAGCTAGGAGAACTATGTCAAAAAAGAGGTTATCCCCCTGACCAGTGGCTTCTCAAACAAGCCTTTTTGACCTTTTCTGCCAGAGAATTGTTTTTATAAACCCCTGATCTCCCTATACAATGGAAGTTTTATGGATATGGACGTCAAAGGGAAAGTTGCCATTGTAACTGGGGCATCTTCAGGCATCGGATTAGCCACAGCTAAACTTCTTTCCAGCAAAGGCGCCAAGCTGGTTTTGGTCGCCCGCTCAAAAGACAAGCTTGAGCAGCTTGCCAAGGAACTGCCCGATGCGTTTGCGGTTATTGCGGATATTTCTAAGGTTGAAGATGTTAAGAACATGGTTAAGCAGGCGTATGAGCACTTTGGAAGGGTTGACATTTTGATAAATAATGCTGGTCGCGGGTACGATGTGCCAGTAGAGCGGACGGATATTGAGATTTTCCATTATATTTTTGATTTGGATGTTGTCGGTCCAGTGGTTGCCATGAAAGAAGCTATTCCGCTTATGCGTAAGCATGGTGGAGGAACAATCATTAACGTAAGCTCAGGAACTGCCTTGATGTACTTGCCTAATAACGGTCCATATTCAGGGTTAAAGCGGGCGTTAGCTCACATCAGCTTAACTGCAAGAGAAGAACTTGAAAAAGACAACATAATTGTCAGCGTTGTTTATCCGTACATTACACTTACTGATTTTGATAAGAACACCATCAAAGACGCTTCAGTTCAAGGGCATGAAGAAACGCCTGAAGCGCAGGAAGCGTTCAAGAAAGCGGACCCGCCAGAGTACACAGCGCAACGGATAGTTGAGGGCATTGAAAGTGGGGAAGCTGAAATTTTTGGGCACGATTGGATGAAGAGGACTTCAACAAACCCTTAACTTATCACAAAAATTTCTTTCTAACATGACCCGCAGACAAGTAAATTACAATCAACATGCTATACGCTATCTCAGTTAACGCTGCTGACTTTGGAATTCCCGGGATGCTTGGCAGATCCAACACCGTTAAAGTATCTGCCGCAATGACGAATAATGAAACTGCAACGGTGCCAATCCATCCTGCTTTTTTGCCCTGCCAAACAAACACGGCAAAAACTAAAACCAACAAACCGAAAACCACCGTATAAATATCATAGGTCACTGTTGCCTGCAAAATCGATGCCTCGAACGCAAGAAGTAGTAACCCGAAGAAAACATGTATGGCGCCAATAAGCAGTTGAGCGGCAGTTAAAACAATAATGCCTAAGCTTCTGCCTTTGTAAGTGATTGGGTTATGCTTGTTACTCATGCAGTACACCGTCAAGTAATGGATTAATCAGACCGAAGAATTCATATAACTTTTTACACTAATCTTATCGGGTTTAAGCTATTCTTTCTCTAAAACCAAAAGAAGGCAGGGCTAGTCAAAGCTTATATTAAAACGCCTACCTAAAGGCATTGAAAAGGAGCACTTGCCCATGGATTACGCCATCGAAACAGAAAATCTAACAAAAAACTTCGGTTCCTTAACAGCAGTAAACAAGCTAAGCCTCAAAGTGCAAAAAAACACTATCCACGGCTTTCTAGGTCCAAACGGCGCTGGAAAAACAACCACCATAAAAATCCTAGTCGGCCTACTAAAACCCACTGAAGGTTCAGTTAAAGTGTTAGGGCAAGAAGTGCACGCTGACCAAGCAGATTCACGCTTAAATATCGGTTACATGCCTGAGCTGCCCAAGTTCCCCAAGCACCTGAAAGGCGCCGAATTGCTCGATATTTACGGGCGAATGTACGGCATGACACAGCAGCAAAGGGCAGAACAAATCCCCAAACTAATCGAATCAGTCGGCTTAAAAGGCAGAGAAAACGACCTCATCGGAAAATACAGCAAGGGCATGCAGCAACGCATCGGCATCGCCCAAGCACTGCTAAATAATCCGGAACTGGTTATTTTGGATGAGCCAAGCATTGGTTTAGACCCGGTTGGCATGGTTGAAGTCCGAGAACTCATGAAAACTATTTCAAAAGAGGGCGTGACCGTTTTCCTGTCATCACACTTGCTTTTTGAGGTTGAGCAAATCTGCGATCATGTTACCATCATCAATAAGGGCTCAGTTCTAGCATCTGATACTCTTCAGAACATTTCAGGTGCACTTGGACCCGCCATGATGCATATTGAATTAGCTAACCTTTCGAATGAGGTTATTGCGGCAGTAAAGAAGTTGCCTTTTGTCTCAGGCACTTGGAAAACAGGTAGCACCTTGTATATTCAGGTAACCACCTATGATGATGTGCGGGCGCAGGTTTCCAAAGAAATAACAGGGGCTGGCGGAGTGATTGTGGGCATGAGCCAAAAAACATCAAACTTAGAAGACATCTTTATTCAACTTGTCAGTAAAGACAAAGGAGAAAAACCACAATGACCGCAATGCAACAAGCCACTGGAACACGCCCAAGCTGGTTCACGCGTTTCTGGGCGATAGTAAGATATGAAATGCTCTGGAATATCAGAAAAAAGAAATTCATAGGCGTCATTATAATAGCATTTGTCTTAGCCACATTAGGCTTAGTATTGCCATCTATCCTCAGTTCAACAACCGGAACAGCAATAACGGCTGACCCAAACTTTGCAATAACTTATGGCGCCAGCAGCTTCGGATTTTTCCTCTTTGCCCTTGCTACAGCCATGAACAGCATCTCAAGCGAGTTTGAAAGCGGCACTATCGTGCCATTGTTAACAAAACCTGTCTCGCGGACGATGGTTTTCTTAGGTAAACTCTTTGCAGCATTTGTAATCATTCTTATTTCATATGCGATATTATTTACTTACACTACAGTCGGTTCGATCTTTGTCTACGGACCACAAAACAACCTTCAACTTGTACCTCTAGTCCTGCTTGGAAACCTAATAAGCACATTCATATGGGTCTCATTACTATTGGCAATGGGTTCCCTAACAAAAAACACCATCATTACCGTTCTAGTAGCTTTGGGCTTGTTTTTAGCCCTGTTCATAGCTCTACCAATCGTTTCAGTGTTTGCAGGTCCTTCTCAATCTCTAAATTATCTGCCTGGAAGCGGTGCAGGCGGATCAATGCTTGTTGGCAACACAACAATGTCGATAAGCACTGGTACAGATAATATAGGCGTTAACATAGTGAACTATGTACTTTATCCTTCAGGAAACGTTACCTTTAGCAAAATAAACCTGCAAGCAATCCAAGCAGGACAAACAACGCTGCCAACCACTGGGGTACTCTACACTGAACCAACCTCACTAATTGCCCTAAGAGCGTTAGGTGTAGCATTCGTGTACATCTTTGTCTTCCTATTCATCGCTTGGATTGCGCTAAAGAGATCTCAGATACTTGAATAAAAAACGCTTTAGCCGCTCATTAGCTTGGCAAGTGTTGTCACGAACTGTTCAGTGCGTTCTCTTGTCCTGCCATAATCTGCCACTGAAGTAATCGTAGTCACAGGAGTCTCCACCGCAATAGACATTCGCGTCGTCTTCTCATCTATCGCTGACAAGTCAATTTTGAGCGTTGAGGGGTAGGATATGAAGCCGCCTTTAGTTTTAACTTTAAGGTGATGTGTCTCTTCGCTTGTTTCTTGTATTTTCCAATCAAGCTTAGCGATTACTTTTGGAATAGCTTCCCAAATCGCGTTAAGAGGGTATGAGACTTCAAGGTTCTCTTTTTCTTCTCGCAAGTAAGCCATGTTTCTTCCCCATTCTTTAGTATCAGCTTTTATTAAAGGTACATGGTATTACTTTGGAATTCCGCATAGCCCCTGAAATTAGTTTGGAATATCGGCGCTTGCATTGAGTAAAAATTAAAGATAATGCAAGGCCTAAATGATTAAGAAACAGTTGAAATCCAAGCGAGTTTTTCTGAATACTTCCTGTAAGCTTTCGATTTTCAAACAGCTTTTTTTCTATATCTTAATCTGTAGATTGCTATTGCAAGTGCTAAAGCAATCAGGATAACACCGATGGCTATTTCAGCGGTTGTAACGATGTTTTGGCTAGTATTTTGTTTTACTGCGATGCCCCCGAGCGCCCAAACAATCACTAGGCTGTAGGCTATGTCTCTTCGCTTAACTATAACTGCCAACGTTACAACCAAGGCAACGATTAGCATGGTTACTGCCCATATTTCAGGGCTTAAGCCAAAACCATCCCAATTTACAGAGACCAGTGCTGATGCAACGTTGGCGATGGCTGCAATGGTTATCCAGCCAAGATAAACGCTGAACGGCAGATGCACTAATAATTTCTCTTTCAATGAAACCTTTGCTTTTCCAATATTCAAGCGCAAGTAAATGGCAATTAATGTTGCCAAAAGCGCGAACATTACAATTACTGACACAGTGATGAAGTCGTACTGCCAGAGAAAAAGCCAGACACAGTTAAATAAGCTGCTTAAAATAAAAATCAATCCGATTTGCTTTTGAAACAGCTTATCTTTTTGGCTTGGCAAGGCTTGGTAAATAACGAACGCTAACAGAAGAACATAGATTATGCCCCAAATAGCGAAAACGTAGCCTGCGGGCGTAACCAAGGTTGGGTACAAATTCGAAACTTGACCGGTTGTTCTGCCATTAAGCACTGTAGTGTTTGCTAAGCCATTAATTGCAAGCGTTACAATGAAAGCAGCGATGTTTCCAAAACGGAGTAAATTAGCATTTAATTCCGTCAAAACGACACCAAATAAAGATTATTTGCTAAAATACTTAAAGGTTAACTTTACTTTGATGCTGTTGCTTAGTCTCCGCTTGGAAACATACGTTCTGAATTTCTGCAATATCTTTAGTTTGAAATTAATTTTGCAGCTTTAGTTTTTCAGCATCCCCATAAGTTTTGGCAATAATTCGCATCCACGTTCTAAAATGCCTAAGCTTCCTTTCGCGCATTCTTTCTCAGAGAACTTGCAAGCTTTGCCGTCGTCTACTTTGTCGCCTGAAATTAACACGGGAACAGGTGTGTCACTGTGCACTTTTAGTGAGCAAGGCGTCGCATGGTCGGTGGTTATGCAGATAAGGTTGTCTTCGAGAGAAATCTGCTTTAGCAATGGTCCAAAGAAGTATTTGTCGATGGCTGAGATAATCTGCGTTTTTAAGATGCAGTTGCCATCATGCCCCGGTTCGTCTGGACCTTTAAGGTGAATGTAGAAACAATCATGCTTAGGCAGCACATCGAGCAAGGCTTTGACTCTTACTTCACAGTCTTTTTGGAGGTTATCTGAAGGCGGCGGCAAAAGCATGGAGTTCATGCCTGCAAGTTGCGCTATGCCGCGTTCAGCATGCATATCCGACAAAGCTGCAAAATTAACATGGTACCGCTTGTTAATATTGAAGAACTTTGGCAACAGATGTCCTGCGTCTCGAGTTAAAACAACGTTTGCCTTAAGCTTGCCCTCAGCCGCACGCTTCAAGTTCACAGGGTGATTTTCCCACAATTTATGGGCCTTCTCAATAAACTCGTTTACTAGCGCTGCGGATACTTTTGCTTCTTCAGTATTATCAGTGGGTTCGCAGGTTTTAAGCACCATTTCAACCTTAGCCCGCGCCACTCCAATCCCGTTAACTATTGTGTAAGCTGGGTCGCTGTTTGTTATGTTGCTTGAAAGAGGCTTCCCCTTGCTTTTTATTAATAGAACTGCCCTGTGCCCCTGCGTGTTCCTGAACTCAAACGTGGCAGGATAAGATTCAAGCTTAACTTTCTCGTTAGCAGCCTCACTTAGCTCAGTGGCTTCTTCGGTGGTTAAGCTTCTTGCAACTCGGCGGTCAATTATGGTTTTTCTTTGGCCTAAAGTTGCAAAGTTGCACCTTAACGCTAAGTCGCCATCCTTCATTTTTAAGCCTGCTCCCGCGGCTTCGATAACGCCTCTGCCTGTGCTGTACTTGAAAGGGTCATAACCTAAAAGCGAAATAACAGCTACGTCGCTCTCTGGCGCAACACCCTTCTTTACTGAGTACATCAAGCCAGTTTTTCCATTTCTGGCAAGAGCGTCCATGTTCGGAGTTTCAGCTGCCTCCAAGGGGGTTTTGTTGCCTAAAGCTTTGATTGGTAAATCTCCCATTCCGTCTATTACAACGTAAATTAACTTCAAACAGTTTTTGCCTCCTTCAAGTGAGAGCTAACTCGGTTGTGAAGCTTTATTATTTTTTTGCATTGAAATGTTACTTTTTCACTGAAAGAACCCTTCTAATCTCATCTTGCGTAGCCTGCGGGGTTCCAGTTGTGTTCACAAGGTAAACGTCGGTTTGTTCGAAGAGCCTTCGAAAGAAGTTTTTTCTAAGCTCGATTTTTCTATCATCTCTTACTAGTTGGTGCGGATTGCAAAAGTTGCGCTCTAACATGAACTGCAATGCTTCATTCACATTCAAGGGGGTCACGATGTTCTTGTCTTGGGGGTCTCTCTTCAACAGGATTATTTTTTGTAATGTTGCCATCGGAATCACGCCGCCGCTGCCTACAATCCACCGTACATTCACTACTGCCCTGCCTCTTTGGTCGAACTGCGCTTTATCAACTAATTGTTCGTACGTGTTCCATATTTTGCCTATGTCCGCTTCAATGTAGCAGTTTTTTTCGGAACCAAACGCTAATGGCAATTGACTGGAAAGCCTAACGAAATACCAATCATCCGAAATTAACCTAGCATTTTTGGTAAGCAATAAGCCCCATGAATGCGTTGTTTTACCCGTGCCTGAAGGAGCAATTATTGAGACTCCTAAACAACCAACGTCTATCGCGGCGCCATGTACGGAGTAGATCCTGTGTTCATCCTCTAAAACGTCGCCGGCGACTGCAAGGGCGATGCTTTTTATCCACCCGTAGTAGTCAACGTTAACCAAAAAAGCGGTCTTAGTGTACGGGTCATATTTTACGCTTAAAGGTTGACCTGGCTCATTAATTACTATAAGTCGTCCATGAGACCGAGTGTTTTCGTTTGCCGTGTAAAAGTTGTCTTCCCATTTAGTTCTAGTCTCTTCAGACTCTGTTAATAATTTAATGCAGCAACCGTAAATTTCAGCTTTGCTTGTATAAAGCAATCTGGGCACGTAAGTTTCGAAGAGGCTGTCTTTTTCTTCAGGACCAATTAACTGCACGGAATAGCTCACT
The DNA here is from genome assembly GCA_963715865.1 of Candidatus Bathyarchaeota archaeon. Lineage (GTDB taxonomy): Archaea > Thermoproteota > Bathyarchaeia > Bathyarchaeales > Bathycorpusculaceae > Bathycorpusculum. The sequence goes on along the minus strand of OY970280.1, from coordinate 264,927 downwards.
ATGTAAACATCTCCAGAAATTGACTTGTAAATTAGAACTTAAACAGACGGATAAGCCTTTCGCGAAGAAATGCAAAAAGGGAGCAGAAGCAAGAATTTAACTTTTCAAGGCGGCAATAAATCCTTTAATAACATCTTTAATTGATTGAAGCAACGGATGCCTTATTTTCTCAGGTGAAAGCTTCTCTAAGCGGTCCACTCTAAAATATATGGGCGGATGAGGATCTAAACCTAGCCATTCTTGAACACGGAATGAAGGCGTCCGCTCATATAGCAACCGCTGGAAACCGATTTTTTCAAGAGAACCAGCTAAAACTTGTGGGGTCCCAACCATAATGGCGGAGACTAAATCAGCTCGGGCTTCAAAGAATTTTGCAATGAAGAATATTACCACCATGACAGCCCAGAAGTAAACGAAGAACAGGAAAGTCGAGAAAATCAAGGGGAAAAGTGGAAATAACACGTAGAACCTGAAGAGAAACTCTGCGGAAACTAACCCGTACAGGATGAGCGGGTCTCTGCCTTTGAGGTGACCGAATTCGTGGCCTAGAACGCTGAGAATCTCGTTTTCATCAAGCTGAACAAGAAGCCCAGTTGTTATCAAAACCAACCCGCGGCTCGGACTTGCCCCTGATGTCGCTGCGTTTGGAACCATAGTGTTTGAAACAACAATTTTAGGCATTGGGAAACGGAATCTGTCAGCGATATTTTTTACAAGCTCGTAAACGTTAACTTTTTTAGCCTTCAAATTTTCCAGCTGACATGGGACGCCATGTTTGAGGAAGATTTTTTGGGCTTCTTCAGGATCAACTTCGCCTTGTTTAGCTAGTATTTCGTCGTAAATTTCTTTTTTTATGGCTAAAAGTTGGTCTCGGGAATACTTTTTTTTGAAATCGTTTTCTTCGCTTATTGGCAAGTAATACTCTAGGAGATGTATGATGGGATTGTCTTTTGTAATGTACCAGTCGGCTGTTCTGGCGATGAAATTGTTGGAGAAAAAAACAAAAATAAACTGTATGCCAATGAGAACTATAGGTGCAATCCAGAAGGCTTGGGGGTAAAAGGCTGTTAATGAGATGAAAATTGCCATGCCGAAAACAATGAAGACAATGAAAAACAGCACTTGAGTTTCAAGGAAGAGACGGTTGAAAGATTTCTCTGGTTTTGTGTATGCTTCTGGAATTATTTCTTCTCCTTCTCTCCATGCAAAATAAACCGTTGCTTTTCTAGCATTTTCCTTGAATATTTGCGTGGAAATTATAATATCCTGTTTTGCCTCTTCAATTACTTTGGGTGAAACTGCTGGATCAAGAGGCGTTAGTTTAAGTTCTATAGGATTACCACTTTTAACTTCAACCTTAAGAAGTTGCTTTCCTTGTGCATTAACAATTGTATATGAGAGGAAATCGCCTTGGGTTGATGTTTCGCGCGAAATATTAGTAAATCTCTGTTTTTGAGGAAGCAAATATTTAGTATATATGTAATCGAATAGTTTTTGCATGTAGCTTGGTGGTACTTGTGGAGTGATTTTGTAAGAAACAGGTTCGGTCATTTATCGTTTTCAGACCTTCGCACTTTATTCAAACGTTACTCCTTTTTATAACTTTATTGTTAACGCACAAGATCTAACAAAAATTTCCAAGTGTGCACCCCAAGGTATGTAAAATTTCTTGTCTCTGTCCATATTTGTAATTATTAGTTGACATTGGAGCGTTTTCAAAGGGGATAGCGTTTATTAGTCTCGAAAAACATTTGTAGAATTACCCAAAGGTCAAGGGTAAGTCTTTGTTGCCAAATCAATCACGACAAGTTTGGTTTGGCGTCGCAATGCCGCTGATGCCTTATAATAACTAACCTTAAGCGAAGGTTGAAGAAAGCCAGCGGTCAAATTGAGAAAAGGAGTGTGTTAAAGTGGCAGCATCAAAGAAAACAATACTTGTTGTTGACGATGACAAGTCGATACTTCGAACGTTCACGCGTATTCTTCAAAAAAGCGGCTATGAAATTGATGTTGCGGAAACTGGAAAAGAAGCCGTGGAAAAAGCTGAAAATCATAATTATGACTTTGCATTGGTTGACATTAGGCTTCCAGACATGGATGGCACAGATTTACTTGCTAAACTCAAAAGGCAACTTCAGCACACCGTGAAAATAATGATTACTGGTTTCCCATCCCTAGAAACCGGCGTTAAAGCACTTGACGAAGGCGCAGATGCTTACTTGGTTAAACCTGTGAAGCCTCAGGAACTGCTGATGCTTCTGGAAGAGAAAATGAAAAACCGGGAAGAACCAGCCGAAGTAAGCAATTAAACGTCAGCACTTGAAACTGACCGCCTATTTACAACTTAATTTCAATCCAGAGTGGCAAAACCAATTTTAACAGTTAACCTGAATTATCATAGCATGCGAGACGTATGGCTGGAAGGAAAGGCTAAACCATAACCGAACAAGAACATGGCGTTCTTTAATGGCGTTAGAGATGTCTTCGAGGTAGAGTTTAATGTCTCTGGTCAAACGTAAATCGTCTCTTGAAGAATTTTATCTCTAATTCTGGGCTTTAAGGCGTTCTTCGTTACCAAGTCAACTTTCGTATTCAGTTTTCGTCTTAAGAACTGCTTAATTTCAATGAAATCCAAAAGGTCAATATCATTTGGCTCAACAAAAGTAACGAGAATGTCTACGTCACTTTTCTTCTTCTGTTCTTCACGGGAATAAGATCCGAATACCCCTATGGTTTCCACTTGAAACCTTTCTTTAAGAATTGGCTTAAGCTCTTCTAACTGAGCCTTTATTTCCTCTAACGTCTTCATTGCACGAATCTTCTGTTAAACAATCTAAATGTTATGTTGTTCCCTTTTAAGTTTTGACGCTTGCTCGAGGTCTGGACGCCGTGCCTTTGTCTGCCAAAAAGGTGGAGAAAATTAGGCAATAGCTTTACTGCCAATGAGCTGCAGGATTCTCTTCCATGCAATAAAACTTGAGTTTACGCCAGCTTTTTTCTTAATAAAAAATGGTCTATCAACCACTTTCAACATTGTCAAGTCGTTGGGTCCATCGCCTATCCCAACTGTATCAACCTTTCCAAACATTTGGCAGTATAGGTTATTCAAGATAGCTACTGCTTTTCCTTTATCCGTGTTTCCTGTGAGATGCAAGTATCTGCCGCCTTCAATGCAATGTAATCCCTCGTTTCTTATGGCGTTTAGAATACTTGTTTTGTTTCCCTCAACTATACGAAATGGCTCATCATGCTCTCGTTTTTTAGCTAATTTAGCCAACTTCAACGTTAACCCAGCGTCACGGGCTAATTCTCCAAGAGTCATATCTCCAAAACCAATAATTTTAGAAGCGGTTTTCCGCTTTATTTGAGCCAATTTCTCCCTCAAAGTGGCATATGAAGTACTTAATCTAATGATGTTGTAACGTGCGGTTTTGGTGCAAGCGTAACCGAAAGGGAAATAGCCTTTGGGGATAAAAATGGCTGCACCATTCTCAGCGATAAACGGCTCGTTAATGCCTACTGCTTTACGATAGACTTCAATTTCGCTTCTGGTTTTGCTGCTACAAAAAACGATTGACCCACCTAAAGCTGCAAGTTGACTAACTATTGGCTTAGTATCTTGGTAATTGTACTTGTCATTAAGGAATGTGCCGTCTAAATCGGCGAAAACTACCGTTTTAGTCGTCAATTACAGCCTCCCTTAATCTTTCTCTAATGCCAGGCATGGCTGCCTTTGTTCGCAACCAATCAGGCAATTGCGTCTTCGCTGGGTCTACCAAATACTTTTTTCCAGCAGCAATAATGGCTTCAGATAAGGAATCTACACTGCATTCCTCTTGATGCCTGTCATAGTCCAAATTGTTGCATGTTGCGTCAGCGTGGTACTGCCGTATTTTGTCTTGAGCTATCTTGCGGTACATTACCTGTAGGCTTTGGAGGAAAGGCTGAGAGACTTCAATGCCGTCCATTTCCGTCAGCGTTCTAAGAAGAGTAACTAGGCTGTCTTCAGCTGTGCTGACTAACCCGTTGGCTATTACTTCCTTATGTTTATGGTCGTAGAAGCCCAAATCAACTTCGCAAATACGCTCATAAGATGTGTTCCGGTAGAGTTCAGATAGCAATCCTACTTCAAAGCCCCAATCGCAAGGAATTCTAAGCCTCATGGCTAAGTCACTGTAAATGGCGATTTCTCCTGACAACGGATAACTAAACGACTGCAAGTAGCTAACAAACCTTGATTGGTGAAGCAGTTTCTCCTGCATAGCCTCAAGAATTGGATTCATAAATAGCCGTGATATGCGACCGTACATTTTTCGGCTCTCAAGATTTATTCTTGCATAGTAACCTTTGGCGAAGAAAAAATCAAGTTTAGGCTCAACCACCGGGTAGAGCATTTTAGTCGGCAACATCCGCGAGTAATATAGAATGTCAGCATCGTGTACAGCGAAAGCATGAAGTTCCAGCGAAGCGATGCCCATAGCAATCCATAAATCTTTGCCCTTCCCCGATAAACCAGTAACATCAAGCCCCTTCTTTTTCAGTTCTTCCAGAACAAAGGTAACTTCAGGCTTATTACACCAAATAATATCACAAGGAACCTTGAATCTCCCAAATATCCTATCAGCTTCCTCGTAACTTTCTTGATTCTTAGCCGAAAGAGCAATGAACACCTTCTTAAGATAATCGCACTCGTTTAATTCGCTAACCATTCGCGCTAGCACTTGGCTTTTTAAGTCAGATTCAATGATGGGTATAATTAAGCCTGAGGGATAATCTTGAGCTAAATTTCTAAGCTGAGCGCTCATAGTGTTGAAGTCCATGTTGAAATCGTGAATTTTCGCAATTCCTCTCTGGTCAAAATCCATAGCGAGCAACCTTTTGCTTGTTAAGCAAACGTATTTTTAAAACGAATAAAAGTTTTTTTGAAAAGCAAAATTCGCAAAAAAGTCAAGTCTGGTTTTCTTTAAAGAAAGCAAGTTAACTAAATTTGCGAAATCAACTCAAAATAAAAGTCAACATTCGATTGTTAACTAGGCAAAATAGAGAAAAGTGGCAGCTTACTCGATGTAAATTGCTGGCTGATAAGGCATAACCATCACTGCGCGATGCTTAGGGTCATAACGTTTCTGGTCGTCTTCGCTGTAAACGGATACTTCAGCGTTGAAGCGTTCCTTCAAAAAGCCAAGCGCACTCGCTAGGATTTCTTTCTCATCCACAGCTTTAATCTTTAACATGTTAGCCTTTCTCTCACTTGGCAGTTTAGTTAAAGCCTTCATCATTCTGGGAACCATGCCTGCAATATCCTTCATGTGCGGCTTCAAATCCTTGTCTGCCGCGAATTCTTTCATTAACTCGTTAATTTTTGCTTCTCCAGCTAAGGTTTTATCTAAAACTTTTAGGTACACCTGCCACTTCCATGATGCAGCCGTGTAGTAGCATAAGCGTTTGGGCGTAATCTTCATTGCTTTTAGAATATTGGAGGTGTCTGACATGACGTCGATTATTAGGTTTTCCTGCTCCTCAGCAGCCACATCCACTTTTGCTTCATCAAACGCGGGCCAAGAAGCAATGCTAATGAAGCCTGTCTCGCCAGTTTGGCTCCAAAGTTCCTCGCAAAGGAAAGGCGCGAAAGGTGCGAGCATTTTAAGCCAAACTTTCACCGCTTCACCCAGCGCTTTAGCATCATTGCTGCCCTTTCGTTGGATGTACCAGCGCAGGTCATTCCAAGTTTCAAACAATGCAATCTGCAAGGCGGTTCGAGTTTTAAGCTCGTCTAGGCTTATTGTGACTTCTTTTATTCGATGTTGAAGTTTACTTAGCAGCCACCGCTCCAGTGTCGTGTCTTCTTGGTTTTTGGCAGAAGCGACTATTCCGCTTGCGAAACCAGATAGTGCTTCAAACTTGCTTTTCAAGTCGCTTACGTTTTCTGCTCGCCAGTCAGGGTCATCCATGCCCTCTGCACCCAGTAACAACGCGCAGCGAGTGGCGTCAGCGCCATACTTTTCAACGGCGCCTTTCATTGTTATGAAGTTGCCTTTGCTCTTGTGCATTTGTTTTCCTTCAACCATCAGCATGCCGTTTACGCCTATGGCTTTGGGCCAGTGTTCGGGTGGAAACAGGACAGCGTGGTGGAAGATGCAGAAGGTCAAATGGTTTGGCACTAGTTCTTTGGCTGAGTTTCTAAGGTCAAAGGGGTACCAGTACAAGAATTCCTCTCGCATTGCATCTAGTAAATCAACGTTTATTCCAACTGCTTTTTCGAGTTCGGCAGGGTTGCCTTTGCCGTAGAAAATGTAATCGAATACTTCAGGCTTTAACGCTTCAGGCTTAATTCCGCTTTGTTTTATGTGCTTGTTTATGGTGTAAAATGCCATATAAATTGTGGAATCGCTTAGCGTCTCGATTATCCAGCCTTTTCCCCAGGGCAATGGGGTTCCGAAACCTGTGGTTCTGGCGCAAGCCCACTCTTTAAGCCAGTCAATAACAACGTTGAACCATTGCTTGGCTGAGTCAGGGTAAATCGCCATTTGAGCCACTACTTCTTTAGCTTTCGCCTTCCACTGCTGGTCAGAATAATCAAGGAACCACTGATCTGAAAGTATCTTTACTATGCACTGGGTCATGCATCGGCAAACCACCTGCTCTGGCAAATCGTACATGCTGTCGGCAACGCCGAGCTTACGGAAATCTGCAATAAGCGTGTCTTTAACTTCTCGAACGGTTTTTCCAGTGTACGGTCCGCAATTCTGCTTTAGGATTCCGCTGTGGAATTCTTTCTTGTATAATGCCTTTGTTGCTTCATCCGCTTTGGGGTCATGCTGGTCTTTGATGCCCATTTGTTCAACTATTTCAACTGCTGGGTACTCGCCGAATCCATCGACTTTAATGATGGAGATAGGCTTAATCCGCTTAACGGCTTCTGGATCAATGCCAAAATCCTTGAGAACCTCAGGCTTTTCTTGCAAATCCTTAAGCGCTAACCAATCGTACGGTGCATGGGCGGGTACGCTGTAAACGACGCCTGTAGCTGTTTTTGGGTCAACGAACCAGCCTGGCAAAATTGGAAACTTGCCTTTCGTAAGAGGGTTTTCAAAAATTTTGCCAATAAGTTCCTTGCCTTTAAACGAGCGTTTGACTTGTACTTTCTTTTCTTGCTCTTTGAGTTTCTCAGCGGCTTCTTGGCTGATTATCCAGTTTTCTCCGTTGACGGTTGCTTCAACATAGGTAGCGTCAGGGTTTATCCACATGTTTGTTATGCCGTAGATTGTTTCTGGGCGGAAAGTTGCCGCTGGCAAAAACGTGTGCTCATCCAGCTTGTATTTGATTAGTGTGTATTCTTCCGGGGTGACGCCTTCGCCTACTTGGCGGTCATGGTCTCCTGTTGGGCTTTGGTCTTTTGGACACCACACCACTGGGTGCGTTCCCCGTGTGACGTAGCCTTTTTCTTTGAGGTTTTTGTATTGCCATTCGATAAATTTCTGGTAAGTCGGCATTACAGTGGTGAATTCTCTTCGCCAGTCCACTGAGAAACCTATGCTTTTAACGGCTAAGCGCCCCTCATTAGTGTAATATTGAGCCATGTATAAGGGATCAATGAATTTCTTAAGTTCCGATTCTGGAACGTCGTCAACTTCTCTGAGAACTCGAATGTAAGCTTCGTCACCTCTCGCTACGCGCTGGCTGGCTCCTAGAAGCGGTTGGCCAGTCCAATGCCAAGCCCAAGGCCAAAGCACATTGTAACCTTGCATCCGCTTGAACCTAGCGTAAGCGTCAACCCGCGAAGCTGTAAAAGTGTGCCCAACATGTAATGGGCCATTCATGTATGGGTATGGGAAAGTTACCATTATTTTCTTTCTTTTCGGGTCTGGGTCAGCCTCAAAAATGTGGGCGGCTTCCCATTTGGCTTGCCATTTCTGCTCGATTTGCTTGGTTTGGCTCATGAAACTTGTGATTAAGTTCATAGGCTATTAAGAGTTTTCCTTTATGTAAAGTCAACTTTCTAACGTTACACATTTTATCTAAGCGTCTCGGTGGAATACAAACCGTGTCACCTGTTTCCTGTTGTCGTGTAAAGTTGCTTATTGCAGTTCTTGTAAGACTTTTTCGAATTGAAGCTTGAGGTTGATTAAGTCGCGTGTAGCAGTAATCCACAATGCCCTAGTGCTCATGGCAAAATATTCGTGGGTAAGGTCTGTTCTCATGCCCGAGAGTTTTTTGAATGGGATGTGGTAGTGGTAAAATAGATTGCGGATTTGTCTGTTTTTTGAGAGGACACGAACTGCCTCACCTATATTTCGCACGTTTGTATCTACAGCGTCAATTGTCTGTCTGTTTTTAAGGAAATCCTCGTAGGTCATCCCTTGGGTGTATTCTTTAATCCTTTGGATAAACTCTGTGATTTCTGATAAGTAGAGTTTGGGGTCTCTTTCTAGATGATCTCTCTTCACACTGGAACAGCTTCCTCTATTACCTGTTCTTTTATATGTTTATTGAGGAATTCTTTAGCTATAATATCCACTTTCAAATGGAGTTTTCTTTTTAGGTACTGCCGTAAATCGTATATCAAGAATAAGTCTTCTGGAATAGACCACGTTACGAGGAGGTCCAAGTCGCTTTTTTCTGTCTGTTCTCCACGGGCATACGAGCCGAAAATGTCTATGGTTTCAACTTTAAAGCGTTTCTTAAGCGTAGGCTTCAAGATTTGAAGCTCCTGCCTTAAATTTTCCAGTGACCTTTGCATGCTCTCAATTTCCTTGAGACTGCTTTCAGTATTCATTTCGGAGTTTGTTCTCTTTAACTTTATGGACGGAAAATCTGAGGTTAGCTTTACAAGCGAAACTTCTCAGATAAAGAACACTAAATTAAGGAGACGGAAACGTAATCATACTTTTGACGCTAGGGCTTGACTAAAAAATCAACAGACTAAAAGACATCATAAGCCCTTCACTCCTATTTCTCCATTCCTGTTCAATGCGTTGTTCATAGGTTCAAAAACGGATTAATCTCTACTTTCCTAGATAGGACCAAACAATTAAGTAAATATTTGAAAAAAGTCTTATGTACTTGATTTCTACATGCAGGAAAGCGATGAAGCATGCCGGATAATACAGAAGCAAGAATTAAGCAAGATCTTTTTGCCGAAATTCAAAATTTAGAACAAAATTATAGGGTAATCAAGAGTTTTCTTTCAGGAAAAGACTACGATGCTATAGCTATCGGTGGAGCAATTCAAGCTTTCAAAGACAGCCTAAGCCGAGCCAGCGCATTCGTCCTTGCCTTATACAACCTGAAAGGTAAACGAGTTAACATTCCATGGGAACAACTCTTCACAAGCTTAGATTATGCCTTGGCAACATTTGCGGTTTCTTCATCGCCAAAGCAGAAAGCGGCAGTTAAAACTATTCTGTCCATGTCTGAAGAGCAAATTGAGCAGGTTCTATCTTACTTTTCAGCCCTAAAAGAATCGCTGAAATAAGAGAAAACTAAGTTGCTGGAGTAACAATCAGGTTAAAGCTTTAACCAGAAATAACGCAAGCCCTCTGAATCATTGGTTGCTTCAAATAAAGAGGCTATTGATTTTCCGAGCGCTAGAGATAACAAATGTATGAAATAATTGGAAGCAGCTTAGCCCTAGATTTTTTAGTCGCAACTATTGGTTTATGATAGCTGGCGGTTTTCCTAAGTGAACGGTTGGCGGAGATTAAAAAGCTAGTGACATATGTTCGATCGCGTAAAAGTTTTGTTCAAACAATCCAGCCTGGCAAAGGAAGCCCTGGTGCAGAGAAAGCCGTTAGAAAGTGCGCATTTCATCCTGCCGCTAACATGGCAGGTATTCTGTTAGGTTTTTATAAACCAAATGAAAAGGGGGTTGAGGTTGGTTGTTTAGGCTTTTCCTGAACTTCCGAACAGGCGCATTTTGCCCTTAGCCACTTCTTTCATAGCGTCTTTTGCTGGACCAAGGATTTTTCTTGGGTCAAATTCCTTTGGCGAGTTGGTTAAGACTTCGCGTACTGTTGCGGTGAAGGCTAAGCGCAAGTCAGTGTCAATGTTGATTTTTGCAATGCCCAGCTTAATCGCTTGTTGCAATTGGTCTTCTGATACGCCTTTTGCTCCATCTAGTGTTGCCCCGTATTTGACTGCTTTCTCAACTATCCATGCAGGCACGCTTGATGCGCCGTGCAGTACAAGTGGGATGCTGATTTTTTGGCTGATGATTTTTAAGCGTTCAAGGTCTATTTTTGCTTGGCTTTTAAACTTGTAAGCCCCATGCGATGTGCCGATTGCTACGGCAAGTGTGTCAACGCCGGTTTTCTCCACGAATTCTACTGCACTTTGCGGGTCAGTTAGTATGGCTTCTCTTTCTTCCACGCTGCGTTCTTCGACACCCGCAAGTTTGCCCAGTTCAGCTTCAACAGAAACGCCCTTTGGATGAGCAACATCTACTACTCGTTTAGTGACAGCGACGTTTTCGTTGAAACTTAAAAACGAGCCATCAATCATCACTGAACTAAACCCGGCATTAACGCATTTCGCGGCTGTATCGAAATCTTCTCCGTGGTCAAGATGTATCGCTATTGGCACAGGAGCGATTTGTGTGGCGGTTTTCGCTAAAGTCGTGATGTATTCTAATCCTGCGTATTTGATGACGCTTGGCGTTATTTGCATGATGGCTGGGGATTTTTCTTCGGTTGCTGCTTCCACAACGGCTTTCATGCTTTCCATGTTTTGGATGTTGAATGCTGCAACGGCGTAACCGTTTTTTCTGGCTGGAACCATTAAATCCTTGTTTGTTACAAGCACTTTGTTTTTTCCACTCCATTTTAAACGTTAGACAATAACATGATACCAAAATATACGATTATTATTACTATTTAATACTTCTCAAACGAGCAAGCAACCTGCATCAATAAATTTACTAAGTGCTGTAACTATGATGTTTTTTGGTGAAGCGCTGTGACTTGTTATTTCCGTCATCTTGAAGCGACTTTTAAGAAAGCAGGAATAGAGGTAACACGCCAAAACAGAAAAGAAGTTGACAATGTCATTCGCAGCATTATAGGTTCAGATTACACGGATTGCCCAGCGGTTTGGAGGCAAGTTAAAAAACGCTTGGCAGAGGACGAAGCAACATTTTCAGAGAAAATCGTTCTCATAGTTGAATTACCAAGGGCCTATAGTTTTCCACATGAAGGTTCGCAGGATCGACAAAATAGTTCAGCCATTGATTAACATTTAATCAAGGGAAACCACTTAAAGCTACAACGCAATATAAATTAGATATGAGCGATACGTATACTCATCAAACGCTTCATGACTTCTCGTTAGATTATACTTATGCCGTGGCGGAGTCGCTGGGCTATATAATAAAAGAAATCAACTTAGCGAGAGAGCACAAAACCGGTCCTGACATCTACATCATCAATCCAGCAAATGAAAGAGGGCTGCTGATAGAGTCCGAACTGGGTCATAACCTTACGAGTAACTCCTATGAGAAATGGGAACGAAGAGGAGTAGATTATGTATTGCAAAACAAGGCTGTTGCTCTTATAGTGCTGACTGAAACTCCACGTAGAGCGTGGCAACATACTTTCAAGAATTTAGTTAAGTCCAAGACTTTTTTTGTTGTCGGTGGTTCTGTTTTCAAAGATGTTATCCCTTCATTATTGGTGAAAATACTGCAATGAAAATTTCTAGGAATTCTTGATTTGCTTGGCAAAAGCAAAGGCTCTACAGAAGGAAGACTTTGTGAGAACTTCCTCAACATAACTCTCATATGCCTCCTCTCTCGTTAATAATCGAATTTTCTCGATTTCCTTCTGAAAAACCCACGAGTTATGCAAGGCTCTATCCTCAAAGCTTGTCCTCAGTTTTTCCAATCCTTTTTTCTCACACACAGGGCAACGGCATTGAGCCAAAATCTCCTTATCAGCCTCAGAAAGATCCCTGTAGTTCTTTTTTCTTTCTCTCGTGGTTATGTATCTGTCACCGATACCAGGAAGTTGAATAGCGCCGAACGCTGCTTTTGTTCTCCAACCGGAGCTGTCGACGGAATTTGCACCAACATAAAACATCAAATGCATTGTTAATGTACTCCCAATTCCAAAGACATGGATTTTCTTATTTGGGAGAAGTTTTCTGACATAGGAGACAATTCTCAAAACGTTGTAGATGCCTCCAATCCCCTTGGCATTAAATACCGATGGTACCAGACTTCCAATTCCATACGTTTCAAAATCGCCTATTTTGGCAAGTGCCCTTATGTACCATCTCACTGTCTGCAAAGAATACCCATGAATAACTGGCATAAGCAACGGATTTTCACTTGTTCTGGAACTTAGCATATACATCGTGTTTTCTAAGGTCTTCAGTTGGCGCTTCTTTCTCTGTGACATAGATAGGCAAGGTTCAAGCGGATGGTCCAATACCACTGCCAAATTAGGCTTGCTAGATTCATATAGATCCAAGATTTGTTGGGGATGGACACCCAACGATTTCTTTCGCATAAATAGAAATCCACCAGAGTCCATTCCTACGCGCCCATGGTATCCTAAATATTCATGAATCCCTTCTCTACAGACCGTTTCGTGAGTTTTATTTTTCTGCAGAATTTCGTAAGCATTAACCATTAGCCCGTCTATTTTGAAATGCTTCCATGGCTTTGGAGAACCGTTTACAAGTTGGCTCAGCAAAAGAAATGGTGTCTCAGTTGGTTTCAATATGTAGGATCCCCTTCAAGTATCTCAGAAGATACTCTTGAGCCAAAGGATGGGATACTCCATACATGTCCCAAGCCATACTTCCATTGCTTCTGACGATTTTTGATACCAAATCTTTGGAGGGAAGGATTTTCACCTTGACATCTGAGATTGCAGCAGCCCGCTCAATAATTCTTCGGTGAGTATGATCTTTTTTGGTTTTTAGCTGTGCAGTGTAAGATCGTACAAATGCAATCTTTTCCTCATAGCAATTGTTTTTCTGAACCTTGGTTAGAAATCTAGCAACATAATCAGACAGACATTCTATGCTCTTGTCGAGAAATTCTTGCGAGTATGCTTGCTTATACTTGCTACACCACCATTCAAAGAGACCCGGGCAGTCATACCATTCATTCTTCCAATCATGCCACGGATTCTCTATGCCGTAAAACTCTTCGGGTACAAGACCAAACGGTTCGGATATTGTTACCACATGAATTCTCCGTCTTTCGTCTCCAAGGTTATTTAACGTCTTGAACAAGCGCTTGTATGATCGTGATGCGTGATATGGTTTTTCGGTCGAACACGGATAAATTAGAAGCACTTTCTTGTCCGAAGGAGGTAAGTAATGGTTTGAAACGAATTTCAACCATTTCATTATTTTGTTGTTGGATGTTAAGCCTCTATAGACATCTTCAGGGTCATAAAAGCATAATTCCTGTCTTATCTGCACGCCATTCCCTTTTCTCGCCGAAATTGCCTCGTAAAGCTCTGCTTTATTCATATTTGTCCCCTTTTTACTTTTCCTTATGACCCAAGAAACATTATTCCTGGATTACCAAGTATGTTCCTATAAGCTTATCTCTTTGCCCTTCGTCTAACACGGATTCACACCCTGTGCCAAAGATTCAAGAAACACAAAGAGGTCGATGAATCATATCGGCAACGAGGCACCTGTTCTTACCAAATTCAAATCAACCAGTCTCTTTAAGGTCTGTTCGATTTCCTCGTCGGATTTACTAAGTCGTACTTTTAACTGGGAGACAAGATCTTGCACATTCATCCATTGAGATTGATTTTCACTTATTATACGCACAATCTCCAAGAGTATAGCTCCTTCTTGAGGGGGCATTATAGGTTTTAGATCTTTGAAGAACTTCTCACGCACTTCGCCCAAATCCTTTTGTCGCTCAGCCCAGGTATAGCCTGTCTCATGACCTTGTTTTACAGTTTGTATCGCCCCTTGTGTGATCCTAATTTCATCTTCAAAATGTTCAACGTATTTTTCGCAAACAGGCGCCACTTTTTCTCCAAATGCATTTTTGAGAACTCTGGCGAAACTGTCAACTTCGTTCCGAACCTTCTCCAAGCCTCTCTCTGCTTCGTCAAAAACTTGGCCAATAGCATTCTCAGCTTGAATCATTTTTTCGTTTATTGAATCCTTAAACTTCTTTCCTGCAGAGTTAGCTAGCTGGTAAAGATCGTCAAGGGATTTTAGTGATTTCTCTGCGGTCTGCGCGCACAACTCTGTGTACTCTTCAGTGGCCAATTTCAGCGAATCTTCCACATTCTTGAATTTTTCTTCGTAAGGAATCTGGAAGAACTTTCGCGCGTTTTCTACGCACGCCTGTAATTCGCTTTCAAGAAAGGCTTTCTCAGATTTTCTAACCTCTTCAGCTTTCTCGAGTACACCTTGAACTCGAGACTGATCTCGACCCAACTGCTTCTCGAGCGAACTGAAAAACTCTTTCATCATGCCAACCCGAATCCTTGGCAATGCTGACTGAGCGTGTGCCGGTTTAGCATGGTATTTATGCAGTTCATCAAGAATTTTCGTGCTGATTTTGTAGTTGGCGGGTATCTTGTACACTGATGATTCTTTGTGTATTTGCTTTTTTAGTTCCTCTGTTCTGGAAATCAGATCTTGAGCTTCTGTAATTACAGTGCTGATTGCACCAATGGCGCTAGTCAGTTCATGGCGGGATTTCTCAAGCATTGCAAACTTCAGGTTGAAGTAGTGGGCTTCTCTCGCGTCTCGACCGAAATGATATTCCTCCCACTTAACTTGGTTGCGGTATCGATTTAGCTCATCAATGGAAAATGTTTGGTCAAATGTGGCATCCACGTCCTTTTTGTGTCCCAAAATTTTGCTGTATTCTTCAATCTCTTCCAAAGAATAGGTCTTGTCTTGACAATAAGAGTTGTAGGTTTCTAGTACCTTGTTCAGCGCGTTTTTCAATGATTCTGTTTCAGAGTGTGTTTCTCTCTTTAGCTGACTCGCAGCCGCTATCGCAATGTCTATCTTGGGTTCCAGTTTTTCATAATAATAGTTCATGATAAGTTTGAATAGTTGAATCTTTTGAAGCAAGAGGTTCTCGTCATGTTCATCGTCAATTTCTTTCTTCTTGTATCTGAGCAACTGGTCTACGTAGCTAAGGTCAATGATTATCATTCCCTTTTCTTCTTTCCGCCCCTTTGATACACAAATATGCGCGAAGCTTTTCCAGCTGTTAGACTTGCTTCTCGCATTTGCCTCATATGTAGCAAAATCGTTCTCCAATTCTTTTCGCAGCAGCTGTGGTTCTTTCTTAATTATGTTGTCCTCATCAATAGTAAGGACACCTTTGTGAATCAAGATCGGAAGGTAAACTCTTTCAAGTACGCTTTCAGCTTGGGCAGCATTTATGAAAAACTGCTTAAGTTGCTTGACTTCCACCTTTGGATATCTCTTGGTAATTGACGTGATCCGCAGTTCAACGGGTGTATTCTCAACGCAAACTGTACCCGCACTCTGCTTGGATAGAAAGCCGTTTCTAACCAGTTCATCCTCGAACTTTGTAAATTCGCCTGTAGTTTCTATATCAACGGGGGCAAAAGGAACTTCCTTGTCACCGAAGAATTTGATGTTCTTAAGAGTTTTTTCGTAATCTTCAAAGACTTCTGAAGATGTTTTTCTTTCACCCAAGAAATTGATGTAGTATTTTAATATTCCAGCGAGCTTGCCACCGCTATCAGCGTAATTCGTGTAAGGATCATCAACAACGATTCCTTCACTCGTGCATTTATTGTACCACTCAGCGAATCTCTTCTGAATTTCAGCCTCATCGGATACTTCAGCAAACCTCTTTTCCAAGATTTTCGGGTCGATTTCCGTGAGAGGGCGAGCTAGTTGAGCAACTATTAGTTGAAGGGCTCTAATTTTTCTCAAATGAATCTGGAGAATAGGTGTTTCGATGCCCCCGATTTCTGTTGGCAAATTTGCATCAATTTCACCACTGTAGACCAGAAGAACGAGATTGGGTCTACGGCTCTTCACGTCATCACGTATCTCTTCAATATCTTGTTCAGTAATGTTGCCAGCGCTAACATATGCGTATGCAGAAATTGGAATTGCCTTGTCTTGAAGTTCATAATCAAATTTGTAGTATTTCCCTCCATTGGTCTCTTTCGATTCGAACTTGCCGATACCGTTATGTTCAATTAGACTTAGCAGTCCAGTTCTTAATTCCTTGACAGACTCAAAATATTCTTTACTCGCCTTTCGCCATAGATCCATCCTTTTTGCTCTGTCTTTTACGAAGTCCATCAGTAACCACAAGGGAGACGGAAAAACTTGATTAATTATGTCTTGAGATAATACGTAATACCGTTTTGCCGCCGCTTGATCAAAGTCTTCCTTTATTGCATGATGCAGTTTTTCAGCCTCTTCTGACGTGAGTTCTCCGGTCTCTTCTTCGGTGATATTCTCAAACAGCAATTCAAGATCTCTTGGCTCCTTGGGAAGCAGAAGAGTCTCTGAAAGTTTTCCATCTGCATGAAATGTGTAGGCAAAAAGCTTCTCCTTGAATTTCTTAATTGGGATCTTCGCGTTTCCGATGATTATACGGTCTTGAACAATCTGAAGTCGATTCTTGACTGTCTCGAACGTCTTTCCCTCATTAAGAGGAAAAAGTGCCGAAATTGCCTTGTCTATCCCCATCTTTTGCAGTTCCGTGTTTACAGCGGAGACAAGTTGATGAATTTCGTCTTTCGGGAGCCCCAATCTTTTGCCCATCTCGTCGATGTTGAAGGGCTGGTATTCACCCATTAGCAGGTTAAAAACGGCTAAGCACTCTTCTCCTCTGCTGATTCTCTTCAGATTAACATTTACCTTATCTAGTAACTCATCATCTATGGCTTTTCCGCTGGCTCCATAAACTGAAATATCCTCATCTCTTAATGATGACACAAAGTGATTTGCATCAATCAGATGAAACTGTTTGGTTTTCTCATCTGCCGCAGTTGACATAAGCTTGACAAAGAGTTTGATCATTTCTCTTAGGTTACCGTGGGAAATAGCGTATATGCCGTTCAAAGGACCCAGACTACGGAAGGGAAAGGCTTCGGGCAGAATGTCACCATAACTGTATCTGGTTAAGTCTATTAGGAACTGCAACGCCTCTTTATGAGTAACTTCAGGTAAGGTCAGTGTTGTCAACCGAGACTTGACTGAGCCAGTAATCTGGGCAAGCTCGACGTCTTCCATGATTCGAATGTACGCATATGGCGTACAAGCTATGAAGAAATGGAGCATTCCCTGACTAGACCCGCCTTCATGGACAAGACCCAACTGTCCATTAATGAGCTCCTTCAACCCTGAAATTATTTCTTTTTGGACTTTGCTATCTTGAATAAGCAGTTCTTCAAATTCGTCAATGAAGACGAATATCTTTTTGCAGCCAATTCTTCGATGGTTCTCTAGAGTTGTTTCTATGAATTTTAGTGGATCATTCTGGAAATCTAAAACATTTGGAAAACCCTTAACGCCGATCTTTTGATGAGTCGCCTCGTCAATTATCGATACGAAAACGGATGCAAGGAATTTTGAGCTTGGGACATAGCTCGTTGTTGAGAAAATATCGTGAAATCTGTTTATTCTATCTGCAATAGTTGATGTCGATGCGAAATAGCAAGCATCTCCGCTCGTCTCGGCTTCTGGATGAATATACCGTTCGTATGCATCAGTTTTTCCTTCGCCCCATTCAGCTTTCAGAATCTTAACGTTAACCGATAGCGCATCTCTTCTGCAAAAAGTCATGAAATCTCGTAGCTGTTTCTCCACAGGTTTTCTGCTTTCAATAATCGCGAACGAAAAGCCTGTGAGACTTGCGGTGGGAACTCCAGGGCCCGTTGGGAGTCTGGAATACATGGAACCGATTTTATCACTTTTCTCACTCATTTTGTAGCCAGACTCCTCAAAGCACCTAAAACGTCGGTTTTGCCAGTAGTCTGCGGGACTTCTCTCGGAGGGACTTTAATAAGCATTGGAAATGGCAGTGTCAGCATCTGCCCGCTCACTATGAGCTCACCATTGGCGAGAATAGTCAGCCTCCGCTCCAACGATAAAGGTAAGCCTCCTGTAACCCTCTTCACGAATGAGACATCCTCTGGCGAGATTCTGTGCAGAAAGAAACTGTTACACATTGACAAAACGACCTGATCAACAAAAGATGGTCTTTGGGAAATGAGGCAGAGACTGAGCCCGAACTTACGGCCCTGCGTGGCTATAGCTGCCAGTTTCTCGCGAGCAAGACTATATCCGATGTTGTAGGTCGAAAGATTGGGACAATAGTTCTGAGCCTCCTCTATTATGAATAGCATATACCGTTCTTGACCTTCCATCTTGTACTCCGTGAATACCCTAAAAAGAATGGAAGCCAAATAAGACATCACGAATTGTTTAAGTCGGGGATCAACTCCCGGAGCCCCTGCAGCAGAAAAGTCTATTATGGCAATTTCACGATTCTTTGTAAGGGTATCCACGAAGTTTCTATCAAGCTTTAGCGCCTCTGACAGAAGACTATAACTGTCTTCAACTTCCTTGAATTTTTCAAGAGCACGCAGAACTGCAGCCACAGTTCCGGAATGAAGACTCAGGTTAGCAAGAGCCCCTTTAGCATCTTCAAACCTATCATCGTCAGTAAAGATGCTCTGGTAGTTTCCCTCCGATATTAGAGATGTATCTTCCATATGAGCAAACAGTTTCTCCAACCCAGACACTTGGAGCTCCGTTTTCTCTCCTCCCGAATAGTAGAGATTAATAGCTTCAGCTATCTCCCGTTTCGACATGAGATTCAAATCTATGGCTATAGGCCTTACATTTATCTTACTTAGCTCTGGAGAACCGGGAAAGACATACCTCGTGACTGCTGATGCCGCACCGAACCTCTCGTGATCTTCAAAGAACTTGACATAATCAAGATAGTCGCCGTTAGCGTCAATTACAAGAATCGGAAATGAAAGAATTCTGTCCTCTTTATCATAGATCGTAACAAGCTTTTCTATCAAAGCTCCAGTATCATATGATTTTCCACTACCTGTAGTTCCAAAAATTCCAATGTGCATTGGTATGCTTTCGACATTAAGAGGAATGGGCGCGTTTTGATAACCGGTCATAGTTCCATACCATATTATCCCTTGACTCTTGTTAGACACTCCGAATACGTTCTCAGCCTCTTCTGGTAATTTCATTTCGTAGATCTTGTCATTTGGAAAAGGTGGAACTACGATTGGCTTGGCCCCTGGCATCTCAGCAAGTAAATCGAGCTCGCAAATTTCGTACTGTCTTGCGAGTTGGCCAGGTATCTCTACTTGTTTTCTTCGAGCCTCAGTCCAAGCATCGCCTGGACTGTAGAAATCGTTTTGAGGAACGATGGAGGCCACTCGAACCATTATTTGTCGCTTGCCTGGCATGCTTTCAATCAGGAGGAATTTCCCTTCTCTGACACCGCCTCTTTCTGAAGATTCGAAAAGTTGGCACGCTGCTTTTTGGGTTGTTGCCCCTGTTAGAACCACACCTATAGGATTTCTACTGACCAATCAACTCACCTCTTCAGTTTTTCGTTTAATATGTTTTCAAATGGGTCTTTACTTTTTGAACGCGTAATTATTTCGGCGTACAAAACATCAGCACATCCTTTTCTGACTTCACATTTGTTATGAGCCAAGAAAACTGGCAGTGGAATGTCCATGCCAGGATACGACCATGCGTATACGGTACTTATGATTTTTTCCCCTATCGCTTCAATACTTTCCTCGCAACTCTTCAGAATTGGGAAGTCCACTCTTATTGGTCGACCTGTGGGATCTTTCTGGATATAAAGGGAATTTACAATAATACCTTGATCACGGTACGCTTTTTGTGCCGCATCTGTCTCGCTGACACAGATTGGGACAGTGCTCAAGACTCCTTTAGCTCCTTCAACAACGAGTTTGGTAAATATTGCCGTTACCAAATTAAGGTCCCAAGCGAACCTTTCTTTGAGGTCCATGTTGGTTTCGTTTTTGAAAACGTTTTTCATAATGAAATCCAACAATATACTGGCTTTCATCCTTTTTACACATCCAATAACTAGAATGTTCTTCTTGATACATTTTTCCAGTGCTTTGCACCTGTATTTAACGTAATCTTTGTCAACAACGCTAGGGGGGTCAACGATTGGTCCATCGATAAACATAATACTTCTAATAGAAGCATCATGCTGCTCTGCCCAATCCATTATCGCCTTTGTCTCCGATTTCATCATACGGAGTTCGGCTTCACCGCCAACGCCATAGTAATCATGTTCTTTTATTTTCTCGATATTTGCTGTGACGTCGACTTTGGTAGCGGAGTTCGGACCCTTCTCGAATGTTACTCTCGCACAGCTTGTAGGTACGAACCAATAACCGCCAAATCCTTCGATTGGTTGAAGACTTCCGTCTATTCCAACGGCGCAAACATTTCGGAAGAACTCTATGTTCTCAATTTTCGAGGGGTCCAAGACTCTGAAGACCCCCTTCTTCTCCAAAAGCTTTGCCACTTTTTCTGTGATCTCTCTGAATCTCTTCAGTTCATCTTTTACCCCGTCACCTGTTTGTATAGCTTGCTTGACCAGCCCCATCAATGTCTCGGGTTCAGTCTTGTTAAACTCATATCTCTTGTAAACCTCATCGATGCTCGAGCCAGACATATCAGTTCAATCAACAGGTTATTATTAGAAGAGAATATCTGCTTTGTGTATCTCACTTCCATGGTACTTGTGATATTTGTCTTCGGACTTATTCGCCATACTAATGATTCCAAAGACGAATTCAGAAGTAGAGTACTTTTCGATTACTGACAAATCTGAAACATTAACGCATTTCGCGGCTGTATCGAAATCTTCTCCATGGTCAAGATGTATCGATAACGGCACAGGAGCGATTTGTGTGGCGGTTTTCGCTAAAGCCGTGATGTATTCTAATCCTGCGTATTTGATGACGCTTGGCAGAAGATGAAGCAGGCTTTGTTGCTGAATTGAAGGCTGCTTGGGAAAATCGGAAACTCACTTGAGGTTAGTAAATTCATCTAGTAAATCATTGAGTTGAGCGAATATTTCAAGAAAACGGTAACCTCTTTCGGTTGTAACGTACTTGTTCAGTTTTTTCTCAAGTAAACCCTGAGAAGTTAAAGCGTTGATGTGGCTTTTGAGTTGGGAATAATTTAGGTTTGCATTGTACATTATGCTGGTTTTGGTTTTTTGTTGCTCGCAGAAAAGCAAAATCTCAGCTGTAATATCCAATTTTCCTCTTCTAGAGCCTTTAGCAATATTCCATTCCCTGTCATGTTTTAAGAGAGCAAACTGAAGTTCTTGCGAATTTAATTTTGTTGCTCCCAGTAAACTGCTTGTCAAGTTACTTTCCCCATGTTTAATTTTATTTAAGGCTTCTTTAGCTCATAAACGAATGTGATTGTACATCAGCAATAACAATCAGTCAAATTTGCGATTGCCTTCTTAACGCTTTAAATAATAAAACACGGCTTACATGGATAAGAAGCGAAGAACACAATGTACAAGCGACTACTGCTTTATTCTGATGGTGGAGCAAGAGGAAATCCTGGACCAGCAGCCATAGCTTATTTGGCATTAACAGAAAAAGGCGAAGTCGTAAAAGCGGATTCACGCTTCATAGGAATACACACTAATAACCAGTCAGAATACAACGCGTTGATAGCGGCATTGGAGTTTGCCATAGCGGTTAAAGTTGAAGAAGTCGTTTGCCACCTTGACAGCGAATTAGTCGCAAAACAGCTTAACGGGGAATATGCTGTCAAAAATTTTGAGTTGCAAAAGCTTTGGCTAAGAGCGCAAGAGTTGAGAGCCCGCTTTAAAACTATAAGTTTTGTTAATGCCCCAAGAACTAATCCGTATATTCAGCAGGCAGACGCGCTTGTGAATAAGACTTTAGATGAAGAATCCAGAGCTTTTACTTAGTGAAGAAATTGCTATACGTTCGCTTCATAAAGCTTAAGTTAAGTTCGATATAATTCCAGCTTATCGCCTATTATTGCAGTCTATAGGGGATTTAAGGTTTGAAAAATGATCTTCCAGAGTTTAAATGTCCTCTTTGTCATTCTTCTCTTGAAAGTGACGATTATTACCAAGCAATTGAGGAGCTAAAAAAGAAGGTTTCAGAAACATACGGTGAACAGAACAAGAAGGCTAAGCTAGAATTTGAAGAAAAACTTGGGCAAATAAACAAGTCGCATAAAGAAGAAATCGCTGGCTTGAAAAGTTCCTTCCTTGAACAAAACAAGACGCTCAAAACAGAAATGGAGGGCAGTTACAAGCAACAACTTGCTGCACTCAAAAAGACTTATGACAAGCTTGGTAAAGATAACCAAAGGACTTTTGCAGCGCTCGGAAAAAAACTGAAGGCTGATAGCAAAAAAGAGCTTCAGGATAAGGAAAAACAGCTAGTTGCTTTAAGAAAAGAACAAACTCGTCTGGAAAAGATTGCTTTTAACAAGGGCAAGGCTAACGCTGAAGTTGAAATGACCCGATTAGGAAACGAGATAAAAGAAAAGGAACTCCAAATTGAGCGATTCAAGCGAGATGCGGACGAGCTTAGGAGGCAATTGCAGCAAAGCCAATCGGAGGCAATGGGTGAAATTGGAGAAATAGACCTATACGCTCGCCTTACACAGGCCTTTGACCAAGACTTCTTCACTAGGCAGAAAAGAGGTACAGCCATGGGCGACATTGTACAGATAATTAGGACAACCTATGCATCGTTGGAGACTCCAATCGTTTATGATAACAAACAAGCCCAAAGTGTAACTGCTAAAGATGTAGAAAAAGCCAAGAAGTACAAAGATGTTCACGGCACCGATTATGTTATTATAGTTTCAAAGAACCTGCCTAAGAAATATGTAAAGAACGGCTTATTCGGTGAAAAGGAAGGGATTTTACTATGCCACCCATGTATAGTGGTTGATGTTGCCAGACAGATAAGAAGAGCCATTATTGAAATTTGTAAGCAATCGGAAAGCAGAAAGGACAGGGAAAACAAAGAATCAAAATTATACGATTATATAAGAAGCCCAGAATTCGCTTCCACTGTAGAAAAATTGCGCGACATCTACCAGAAAGCGGCTGATCTTCAGGATAGCGAGGAAAAAGCACACACACGCCTATGGAAGGAAAGAAGGAAACTGCAATCCCAAATTAACGATACATATGTTGGAATTTGCACGGGAGTGGATTGTATTATTCAAGAAAAACTTCCTATGCAAGACCTAGCAATCGATAACGAGCAAAAAGAGCCTAAAGCCGAAAGTACTCAGCTACCAGAGCCACTAGTGATTAAGAGGAAAAAGAAGAAACAGGAAAATGAAGAGCAAATGGTTTAAGGCATAACCGCTTGACTAAGCTATCTCTCTTCTAATCTTTGGCTGTGTTCCGATCAAGAAGACGCTTGTAGCTAAAGAATTATAACAAACCCCCACAATGAACTTTTAGAGTGACACATTATGTTTGTTCATGCGAGCATTCGCACAAGCAACATGGAGAAATCTATTGACTTTTACACCAGACTTCTAGGCCTAAACCTTTTGAGTCGCCGAGAAATCAAGCAGAACAACGCTGAAATCGCTTTCCTTCAAGACCCACAGGGCAAGGGCTGCACGCTTGAATTAACCTTCTACCGTAACCAAAAGAAATTCACTCAGCCTGAGTATGAAGAGCGCCTGTTTGACCATTTAGGGTTTGAAGTTGCAGACATGAAAATGACTATTGCTGCTTTGCGGAAGGAAAATGTAACGATTACTGATGAACCTTTCAAGCTTGCAACAGGTACAACGATTGCTTTTATTGAGGATCCAGATGGAACCCTTATTGAGTTGATTGAGCGAAAATAAGCTTTTTTACTCGTAGAATCTGGGTCTAACTTTTTTGCTGTATTCCTCTATAGCTTTGGATCTTTCTTCTTCCTCTTTATCTTTGGCTTCAGCTTCTTTTTCTGCAGGCTGAGCAACCGCTTTGTCAAAATCGCCATCAACATTTTTGTAAGAACCTTCCAAAGCAGTTATGTAAATTTTAAAATCGTCAATCGTGCTTTCCGCTTGCCGAGTGGATAAGCGCTAAATCTTTAATCAAAAGTAGCATAGCAAGCGGAATGATTATAAAAGCGCCAGTAATGACAGATTAAATTTATGGAGAGGGGGTTAGCTCTTTTTCATAAGGATAAACCTCAAGCAACAATGCCTTTTCAAACTCTTGCTGGCTTACGTCTCTTTCCAGCAGGCACTTGATAATTCTTGGTCTCTGTGGTATCAAGTCAAAAAAGTTGTCGTTAAATTCGCCTTTGATTTCTTCCAGTTTCAGAAAAACTGCTTTGGCGTAAACGTTTGATTCCAGCATAATCTCAAAGTTGGCTGCGTCCAACTTTTTTGTTTCGATTTTTACTTGTGGGGTTGGGAGTTTCATGTTTTTAGGCTCTTGAATCGTTTTGGCATCTTCATACAGTAAGGTGCCTTCACCTTCAAGGATTACCGCGAAAATGCAGTTGTCTTTCAACGGCAGCGTTTCTAAAGCGTTTTCTAGAACTAGCTTCGAGGTGTAAGCTGGTGTGACCGTTTTTGCATGTTGGCTGTATAATACTTCACCGTTAAAGGTCATTACTTGGAACTTAAGCGTTGACTCCAAAGAATCTTCTGTCTCATTAACAACATAAACGTGTGCTTTGCCTTCCTTGATGATTAAGGGTGCAATGATCGGTTGAAAGGCACGCTTGACAAAAAAGTACGCTGCCTTCGCGTTCAAGCCATAGTCAACTAGGCTCCAACTTATGACTGGCCAGCAATCATTGAGTTGCCATATTAGGCATCCGCTGGTTTTGAACATGCGGCTTCTCCAATGAGTTACCGCTGTCTTTAATGCTTCACCCTGATTCAACTGCGCATAAAGCGTAAACCGCTTGAAATCTTCAGGCACAGGGTGGTGCAAGGATAGTAATGTACGTAGTATTTTTAAGCCATCAACCTGCTTCTCATGAGCCTTAAACGCTGGCGAACCAAGATTCAAGTCAGCGTCATCAAAATATTCTCTTAAGAGGTCAAGTGCTGGAGGAGCTTGCCAGCCGAACTCTGCCAAAAAACGCCCCTTATCCTCAAGATACGCTGGGTAATCCACTCGTTTACTCCAAACGGTCCAGTTATGCCTACTGCCTTCACGTTCATTGTTGGGTTCGTCACTATCATATGGGGTGCTTGGCCGGTAAGGACGTGTACCATCAAATCTGCCTAGAACGCTCGGCAGTATATCATCAAATATTTGCAACCCAAAAAGTCGAGACATATCTTTCCACAAAGCCTTGTATTGCCATTGGACCTCGTTATTGCCGCACCAAACAACTATACAAGCATGCCCTCGCAAACGCCGCACAACCTCATCCGCTTCTCTTTCCGCTTCCTTAAGGAACCAGTCGTCTTCTGGGTAAGCAGAGCTTGCGTACATGAAATCTTGCCAAACCATTATCCCAAGCTTATCACAAAAATCGTAAAAAGCATCATCTTCATAGATTCCGCCACCCCAAACCCTAAGCATATTAAAGTTCGCTTCCGCTGCCATATCTAGAAGTTTCTCATAGCGGTCTGCAGTAACTCTGGGTAGGAAGGAGTCAGCAGGCACCCAGTTGGCACCCTTACAAAAAACCGGCAAACCATTGATTGCGAAAATGAAGCATTTGCCTTCGTCATCAGGCTCCTGCAGAAGCTTTACACTTCTAATTCCACATTTAACCGCTGCCTTTTCTAAAAATACCTCGTCACAACAAAGCTCCACTGAAACATCATAAAGATTCTGCGCACCATAACCTCTGGGCCACCAAAGACGCGGCTTAGCAATTTCAAACTCGCTTTCAAGACAACTTTGTCCCGATGCGATTTGCTTGCTTATTTGTTTTTCAATTCTCTGCCCAAACCCTTCCATAACGAACTTAGCCTTGACGCAACAAGGTTCTGCGGCATAAACTTCGGCGGTGGTTTTGATTTTTGCTTTGTCCTCTGAAACTTGCAAGGGTAAAGCTGCTAGATAACCCAACTTTGCCTTGTCATAAGCAATTACTCTTGAGTTCCGCCATATTCCAGCCGTTGGCAAGGTTGGCCCCAAATCCCAGCCGAAAGAATATTGAGCTTTGCGCACGTATGGTCTGGCTGAAAAGTTCTCAGCATGCAAATAGCCATACTTGCCGCCGTATTTGCGTTCTAATTCAAGGGCAACTTTGTATATGGGTTTGAAGCAAACTGCGATAACATTCTTACCTACTTTTACTGCTTTGTTAATGTTGAATCGCCAAGGCGTAAACATGTTATCTGCTTCGCCGACTTTTACGTCGTTCACCCAGACAGTGGCAAAAGTGTCTAAACCGTCAAAAACAAGCTCAACCGCATGCCTGCCCAAAAAATCCTGCAGGAGGTCAAATTCTCTGCGATACCACCACTCATTTTCAGTTACCCATTGAACCTTTTCCTCGCTTAAGCCCTTGAACGGGTCAGGAATAACATTGTTAGCCAATAAGTCTAAGTGAACGGTTCCAGGAACCTTCGCTGGAAGCCAACCGTCATCATCGTATTCGAGTTTATAGGCTCCTAATTCTTCACCGTTGCATTCGGCAAAACCATTGAACTTCCATGAACCATTCAAGGATAACTCAAAATTAGCCACAATTTATACCCTAAAAAATTAAAGAACTCCAACTAATAATCTTAACCTTAAAAGCCTGAAAACCAAGCAAGTCACCATTAAGGCGCCTAAAAGCCTTAAGCTAAATAAATAATAAAGCACTTCAACAAAGCAACGATTATCCTCAAGTTAGCTCTAATTTTGCCGCCAATCCGGGGGTTGCTGCGCCTAAGCGGCGGTTCATACATTACTTCGCCAATCTTGAAACCATTCTTTTTAGCAATAACCAATAATTCACCGCCAAAGGTTTCTCCGCCTCTCAAATAATGGGCTATTGTTTCTTTCTTGTAAACCCTAAAATTTGAGAAAAAATCCGAGACCCCGAACATTTTACCTAACGTTTTGGAAGCCAGCCTCTCTGAAATTCTGGGAAGAACCGTTCGCGATGCCACCACTAAATCGAATTCGCTGAGTTTTGTGATAAGGGTAGGTATGCAGTCAGGATTGTTTTCCAAGTCGGCATCTATTGTTACTATTACGGGAAACTTGGTTAGTTTCATTCCATACAATAAGCCTTTAGTTTGCCCTTCTCGAACTTTTGCAACCGCCAAATCTGCAAAGCACTTAGCAACATCAAGGGTTCCATCCGAAGAGCTATCGTCAACAACAACGATTTCATGCGGGAAATCTCGAAGGGCTGACCTAACTTTAAGAATCAATTCCTTAATGTTTTCTCTTTCATTCCAAGTCGTTGTTACTACGGATATGCCCTGACCCATTTCGTTGCCGACACTCATGAGTAGCCATAGTCGTCTCAGAAGTTATAAGTTATATTGCCTGCAAAAATTAGCCTAAAATTTGATTTGAACATTAGTGTTCTGACTTTTCATGGGTCCTTGGGTTTTTCAGTCATATTACAAGCGGAAGCAACATCATAAACTTAAAATAATTGGAAGGACTGATGTGTTAACGAATTCATAAATTAGGTAAGATTAATAGAGGATGAAAAAATGAGCAAAAGCGAAAAACCCCACTTAAACCTCATAATCATGGGGCACGTTGACCACGGAAAATCAACAACCACAGGGCACCTTCTATACTTAGCAGGCGCAATCGACGAGAGAACAATCAAAGCCTTTGAAGAAGAAGCCGAAAAAATGGGCAAAGGCACATTCAAGTACGCTTGGGTACTCGACAACCTCAAGGAAGAACGAGAAAGAGGAGTCACAATCGACCTGCGATTCCTGAAATTCGAAACCAGGAAATTCAACTACACAGTCATCGACGCACCGGGACACAGAGACTTCGTCAAAAACATGATTACAGGCGCAAGTCAAGCCGATGCTGCCGTGCTCTTCTGTTCAGCTAAAAAAGGCGAGTTTGAAGCAGGCATCGGTCCGGGTGGTCAAACACGCGAGCACGCGTTTCTAGCATTCACTTTAGGTATTCGCCAACTAATCGTTGCAGTTAACAAAATGGATGATATATCCGTTAACTGGAGCAAGGATAGATACGAAGAAATAAAGAATGAAGTTTCAAGAATGCTTCGAATGGTGGGTTTCAAAGTCGAAAAAATCAACTTTATACCCGTCTCAGGCTGGACAGGCGACAACCTGATCAAGAAAAGCGATAAAATGCCATGGTACAATGGTCCTTCCTTAATTGAGGCACTAGACCTATTAGAAGTACCAGCTAAACCAACTAACAAGCCCTTACGCGTTCCAATTCAAGACGTTTACAGCATCACAGGCATCGGCACAGTTCCAGTCGGCAGAGTCGAAACAGGTACTCTCAAAGCAGGCCAAAACATAATTTTCATGCCAAGCAACAAAACAGGCGAAGTTAAATCAATAGAAATGCACCACACCAACATTCCAGTAGCTGAACCAGGCGACAACATCGGCATGAACGTAAGAGGCATCGCAAGAACCGACATCCACCGAGGAGACGTAGCAGGATCAGTTGACAATCCACCAACAGTAGCTAAAGAATTCATCGGCCAAATCATAGTGATTTACCACCCAACCGCCATCGCAGCAGGATACACACCAGTACTCCACTATCACACAGGACAAATCGCATGCAGATTCACCGAACTCGTAAAGAAAATCGACCCACGCTCAGGCCAAGTAACCGAAGAGAAACCTAGCTTTCTCAAAACTGGCGACGCAGCTTGGGTGAAAATGGAGCCATTGCACCCCATAGCCATAGAGACTTATCAGGACTTTCCAGAGCTCGGACGCTTTGCAATCAGAGACATGGGCACAACAGTAGCTGCGGGCGTCGTGAAAGAAATCACGAAAAAGGGACCGTAAACCCTTCCATTTTATTTTTTTGTTTAATTAAAAAAAGGCATCTTTTTAACTATAATTTGCTGTTACTCCAGTTGTAACTGGATTAGAATATTCAGTTTTTATCTTGTTTCATTTAAATGAAAAAGACTATTGTTGTAGTGTTGCGACAGTCACAAGTGTATATATCCTATGATGGAGAGTCACCTTAACTTAAGGTGAGGGTTAATGGATTATCCAAATGAGAAATCCGGGGTCTTCAAAAAGAATTTTGATAAGGCTAAAAGGGAAAGCTTAGGCGGAAAGCTTGAGTTTGTATCATTGAAAGATGTGCCGCTAGAAGATAGGCGCAAAGCAGCAAAAAAACCATTATTCCTAACAAGATATGAATAAATCGCAATTATAAGAGCTACGATTAGTTTAACTTTAGTTTCTTCTCTTGTTCGTTTACTGGAAAGCTTGGAAATTTTCCAGCCCTTGGTTGTTTTGATTATATTTTTTAAATTAATGATTTTGGGAAGCGCAAGTAAAATAAACATGCAGTTATGGTTACGTATTACGAGTTGACTGTATGTCTGGAACTGTGTAGTGGCGATATCACCCGCGCACAATTCCCTTTTTCTTTTTTCGGAGGCTTCTAGCGTGGTTAACGCTGATAGGGTTAAGCGTAAACTACCTTCTTTGCTCTTGGATGGTAGCACTAATAGTAAGAAGGGCTGGAGAGTCTTTATGCGTTATCGTTATCGGCTTGAGCAGTTAAAGAAGCCGAATCCTGAGAAATTTAACACTTTAACGAATAAGGTTGTAGCTGATTTATCTGAGTTAGAAAAAGCCGTTAATCCCTAAACGCCTTTGGAAAAGTTTTTTAAAAAAATGTGTGGATTTAACAGCTATGCATCTCACCAGAAAATTTTAAATCCATAGACAAAACAAAGAAGTACCTTCATAGAGCGGGATAAGTGACAACTCGAAAGAATCTGCATTTGAACAGAAATATTGGAATTGCTGTTGCAGTGATAGTAATAATGCTAATAGCTTTAGTAGCGGGTTTCTATAGTGGTCTTTTCGATAGAGTTTCAACCCCTACTCCAACTCCATTGTCAGGTGCACCACTTCAAACTCTAACTCCCACGCCAACTAACGGAACAGTTTTGCAGGGAGACAACCTCAATGTTGGTGACATTTTTACTTACAAACTGACAGGTGTCTCAGTTTTAGGTAGTGCAGATGCTGTGACTCCAGACGAGCTCTTGCAGTATAACAATACAGACTACTACCAAGTTACCATAACAGGAATCAATGGCTCTACAGTCTCGCTTGACACACTGTGGCGATTCAATAATGGAACGGAAGTCACCAGCCCGCAAATAATTGATATATCAAATGGAGCGAAAGCTGATCCAAATGGATTTTGGGCTATTTATCCTTCAAACCTAAATGTAAATGACCTGCTTCACCCTAAGGGAACTGATGGGTTCATCGTTAACAGCACAGACACTCAAACATTTGCTACTTCTAGCAGGGTAAGAAACTATTGGTCAATAGAAAACCAATTTGTCGATACTAACGATCCAACAGGCAACACGATGCGCGACGACTTTATGGGTGTCTATTTCGATAAGCAAACAGGAATGCTCGATAGCTTAACCCATATTGAATTTTATACTAACCCTGAGATGGAACTAATCATCACCTGGCAGCTTACTAGTTCAAATGTTTGGGCTGTCTAACCGCGCTTTCTTTTTGATAATGGCACCCACGTCCCAAAGTAAATAAATTCAGAGAGAACATATAAAATGGAATTGATGGAGAAGCGATTTTGACCTTACCTTCTGACTTGAGAACCACTAAAAAGGAGATTGCAAATAAACTAAGTGCCAAGAATCTTGAAGTGGACTTTGCAATAACTGATTACAATTATGAGTCAAAAATAATAAGGTATAAACTTTCAAGCAAAAATCCAGATTTGAAAGTACCCCAAAAAGCACAAGCTATTGTTGACAAGCACTTCAAAGAATACAGAGATTCTCAGCCCAGCTTTTTGTTATTTCACAGAAGATGAAATTTTAGTTTTCCGAATGGGGATTTAGCTTCAAATCTTGTTTTATTTCCTCTTACTTTATAGAAAGCATAGAAACGGCAGATTAGCTTGACTTAGTTTCCTAAGGGTTGGTGATGCCACCAGCTCCGCGCCTTTCCTCTTTTTTTGGAGGCTTCCAGCATGGTTGACGCTGATAGAGTTAAGAGTAGATTGCCAAGTTTGCTAGTTAATGGCAGCACCACAAAAGAAGAAAAACTATCATTGATTGAATTGGGCTTTGAATTTGTGAGCAGCGACCCCGATGGCACACAATACTTTAGGAAACGAAAGTGACATAAACATGGAAAACGTAACCGAAACTGTAGGGTTATGGTTATGTCTGGAACTGAAACGTTAATTCCCTTCATGAATGAAAAAAAGAAGAACGGCGAAGAACCCACCATAATAGTGGATAGCCGAGAAGCAAGTAGCGCAGAAAAGATTGTTAAAGGCTTAATTGAAAGAGGAGTCAACGTAAAAACTGAATTATTAGAGAAAGGCGACTACATTCTCTCTGACCAGTGTGCGGTGGAACGTAAAACTGTTCAAGATTTTGTTTATACCCTAACTAGGCGGTACCTTTTCGAGCAGCTTTTCAGACTTAAAGACGCTTATCCGAAATCGCTTATCATACTTGAGGGTTACCTGCCCATAATCTACAAGTTCAGCCATGTCCAGCCCAGCGCAATTTGGGGAGCAATGTTTAATTTAGCAAAAAACGGAATTGCATTAGTTAACACGGCATCGTACAAAGAAACCATTGATTTCCTTTATGTAGCGGCTCGGCAGGAGCAAATTGTTGAGAAAAGAAGCCCAGTGGTGCATGCCTTCAAAAAATGCGAAACCCTATCTGATGCTCAAGTTTATTTTATTGCTAGTTTGCCTAATGTTGGAAGAGAAAAAGCCACAGCCATACTGGATTCTTATCAAACACCGTTAAACGCATTAATCAATGTGGATGACTGGTCGAAAGCTGTGCACGGTCTTGGGCCCGTGATAACCAATAAAGTGAAAGAGGTTTTAAGTACACCTTACAAGGATAAAACGTGTTTAGAACCTTAGCTTTAATTTCAGATTCTGATAATATACAAAAAAATTAAAAGCAGTAACAGCAACTAACAACAATGCGACTGGTATGGATAAAGTAAAGATAGCTTTAACGGTACTTTCAATAGTAATTATTGTAGGTCCTATCGCTGGTGTAGTGTTTGCTTACCGGGATAACTTGCTTGGTTTAGTGGTTCCTCCCCAAGTTAACAGTTTGGTGAATGGCAATTTTACTGAGTCACAGTTTCAACCGCCAGCCCTTGCAAGCGAGCCACAATATAATCCAGATACTGGAGCACTTAGTTTATCCTTCAACTTTACTAACCCATTGACAAATGAAATTTCAATCGATCAACTATCAGCAGAGATAAAATGTAAAGACAATAATGCCCTGTTAGGCAACATATCAATAGATCAACCAATCAAGATTAGTCCCGGTGAAAATGCTATCATAAACGCTACTGGAAGCCTGAGTCAAGATGCAATAAATCAACTTAAAGCTCAATATTCAGGAAGTAGTAATATCAACGTTGCCCTTGAAAACGTGAATGTTGTTGTTGGAGGCATCAAGGTGCATTTGGACGAGCTTGATGCTGGGTCGATTCCGTTGCCAGGGGGAACAGGATGAATCGGAAAATAAACTGGTTTGGTCTTGCTGCTGGAATTATCACTTTAATAGTGCTTGTTATTTCTTTGTATGTCCCTTGGTGGCAGTTAACGGTTGGCGAAAACCTTATGGAAGTTAATGCTTCTCCCGTTAACACAAATTTTGGTTTACTTGGTACACAGTTCACGATACCGTTGATTTGGGCGTTGAACCTTGTAAGCATACTAACGTTTACTGCCAGTGGTATAGTAATGCTGATTTACTCGTTTATTCCGACTAAATCTTACTCTAAACATTTGCTTGGCTTTTCGTACAAGAAGCCATTATATGTGTTGATAACTTTTGTGGCTGGTCTACTAGTAATAACATCAATTGCTGGATTGCTTGGCATGAGCATTCCACTTATCGGTTCAAAAAACCTAATGTTGCCGACACAATTCCTCCCTATGGGTGCTAGCATTAGCGTTTTAGTTTCAGGAAGTTTTCAATTGCCCTTCTGGCTGGCAATAGTAGCAGCCGCATTGTGCATAGCCGCAAGATTGTACCATAGGCGAGTCGCCAAAGCCCCAAAAACAGAACCTGCAACTGCAACCTCACCAACTGAGACTGCGGCAACCGATGAAACGGCTTAACCATTTTTCTTCAATAACGACTATGATATTGTTAACCGTTAAAGTTTAAAGCCTAAGCCAACATTATTTTATGAACCCGCAAAAAATAGCTGCCAAACCAATCTGGAAGGGGGCTGTCGGCTAGCTTGGTCTAGGCTTGTAGCCTCGGGCGCTATAGACGAGAGTTCAAATCTCTCCAGCCCCACCATCTTTTGGGTTCAGAACCACCGTTAGGCTTATAAACGAAAATGGATAACTCTGATATATGAGACGCGCGAAGTATGCTTATTTGTTTGAAGATCCAGATGTCAGACGTTGGTATGAAAACACTGCGCGAGGTTCCAGAATTACTGCCGATGTGTGTCTGCGTCGGCTTGGAAGTTTTTGCGAATCAAACAAAGTCACTCCTAGAGAATTTGCTTCTCTGTCAGAGCGTGAATTGGACAACATGCTGATGGACTACGTTTCAGCGGCGGAAAAGAAAGGCTACGCAGGAAACTACATAAGTTCAACAATTAAAGCCCTAAAGTCCTGGCTCGCGCACAATAACAGGGAATTAAAAGTCAAGATAAAAATCAAAGGAGTCGACGAGACCCCAACGCTCAAGGATGAGCGAGTCCCAACGCTCAACGAGCTGAAACGAATATTTCTGTCAGGTGACTCAAAGGCCAGAACAGCGTGCGTGTTTGTTGCTCACAGCGGGTTACGCTTGCAGGCTTTGGGCGATTATATGGGCCAAGATGGCTTGAGAATCGGAGACTTGCCCGAGCTCAAGATTGAAGGCAGTAGCGTTGCTTTTTCCAATGTGCCTGCGCTCGTCATTGTTCGGAATGAGCTCAGCAAGGCGAGACACCAGTATTTCACGTTTCTCAGCGAGGAAGGCTGCGAGTACCTTAAGGACTACTTGGAAGAGAGAATGAGAGAGGGAGAAGACCTAACTTCCGCTTCTCCGATAATTACGCCTAAGCAGAGAAAAAAGCCTTTCATTAGAACAATCAACATAGGTGACATAATGAGAGGTGCCATTAGGCAGGCTGGTTTTCGGTGGAGACCCTACGTTTTAAGGTCTTACTTTGACACGCAGTTGATGCTAGCAGAATCGAAAGGTATGGTCCTAAGAGATTACAGGCAGTTCTGGATGGGCCACAAGGGCGACATCGAGAATAGGTACACTACTAACAAGCGTAGGCTTCCGGAAAGCGTAATCACTGACATGCGTCAAGCCTACGAAAGAAGCCAGGAATATCTACAAACCACAAAGAGCAAGGAAACAAGCGAGGAAAAGCTGGCTCAGGCCCTCAGAAAACAACTTCTACTGGTGGCAGGTTTCAAACAGAATGAAATCGAAAAGATGGACTTGCCCGCATTAAGCGACGAGGAATTTCATGAAATTCTAAGGAAGAAACCTATAAGCATGCAGACAACGAATGGCGCTAAGCAGAAGGTAGTCACAGTAGATGAGGCAAATGATTACCTGGCTAAGGGATGGGAGTATGTTGCGAAACTTTCCGACAACAAAGTTGTTATTAGAATGAACTCAAACCCTTTAGGCTAATCAGAGGTCTTCGTTCGTGCTTAGCTCATTCCAATTTTCGCAGGGCTGATCAGTCAAAGATATTGATAACGGACAACATATGATAACAAACTTATTTTTTCACCCAAAGAGGAAAAAAGTACCAATGCGCAGCTGCCAAGCTATCTGCCGTTGTGGCCGCTTGCCACCGCTTTCTTTTTTTGTTGCCATTACCTGCGGATGCGCAAAACGAACATATGCACTTGAAGTTAGGAATTAATAGCATATGCTAGCTAACCAAGGAGAACACTCACCATATATTTAGCCATGAGCCTACTCATTAGAACCGGTTAGACATGTACTGAGGCCCTCTAACTTTTTGGGGAGCGGGCAAGTACCATTACCTTCTGCTCTATTTTCTACGCAAAGCAATCGGTAGTCCCCCCATGAAGCCATCATTGATCCGATCGTCGAAATCTTCTCATAGTCTTTTTTTATTGTTGCCTTATGAAGCTCTTGCTGGGCTATGTTGTCAACGGCATTTAAAAAAGCGCATGAAGGACCTGGATCTAATTGGTTTAGAAGTGGAATGATTGATTTCTCGATAAAATCAGACTTGTTTGGTACTTTCTCAAGTTTTTTAAGTATACCCGATTCTATCGATATATTAAGAGGTTCATGGCCACTTCCTATTTTTGGTCTACCACCCAAGCTCATTCGGAATCATCTATAGTTACATGCGCATGATTCTTTTTATCACTTCCGCCCCTTCGTTATATTCTTGCTGAGTAATTTGAACAAAGTTCCAACAATCAACCCATCAGAAATAACCACGGCAGCAAAAGTGCTTAAAGAAACGAGAAAAGTTGACAAATCCCGTGCAACCAAAGCTTTTTCGCTAACCCAAAATCAAAAGCTTCAGAGTGCCGACATCGCTGAAACATGCAGTCCTCGAAACACTTGTGAGAACAACGCTACAATTGACATTCGCCCCCTTAAGACATTCGTTTCCGCCAATTACCATAAAGATTCTGCAATATACGAGGTGATTGTAACGGAACAGGATTTTCTCGAGCAGGCGGAGTTTTTCGCGAAAGTCGGCGTATGGCTAAAGTTGTCAAGGAGAATTAAGAATTGACCATTTTTCTTCCATATGCAATAAGAACTTTGCGCAAAGTCCATATGAAAAACATGTGGCGGCAGGTCTTGCCTACCCGCATCATGAAATCCTTAAAAACTTATGGAAAAGTTGTTAATCTAAGCACCCTCTCCGATGGGCTTCTTTATATTGGATCTGCCGCATCATGGTTTGCATTACCGGGTATTTTTGCTGCAAATTTCCATGTTTTACCATCGAGCAGTGCGATTCTTTCACCTTTGTTCTCCGTACTATTCGTTGGACTGACTTCCAATAAACCCACACGTGATGTAGAGCCAAATGGTGATTCTAATGAGGACGAAAAGGACAAAGAAGAGCCTAAAAAGCCAAAGAAGAGAAAAGGAAAGGGAAAAGACGATATTCTGCTGTTTCTCTATCCAGCTATAGACTGGATAGAAGTTATTGCAAGAACGGGAATCACGGTAGTTGCATACTTGCGAGTCAGCACTGTTAGACAGGCTGTTGAAGGAGATAGCCTTGAGGCACAGGAAAATGAACTGCGTGCAATGGCTAAGCGAATGGGAGCAGCTCGTATCATTTGGCTTGTAGATGCAGGTAAGAGCGGTAGAGACTTCAGCGGCAGAAAGCTGAGCACCATTCTTGCATTAGCCGCAGTAGGGAAAATAGATAAATTGATTGTTTCGGAAATTGATAGGGTCGGTAGGAAGTCACTTAATCTGCTTGGTTTCTTGTTGCAGCTCAGGGGTTATGGTGTAGTAATCGTTACTCCTAACGGGGAACTTGATTTGAAGAAGATTGGGGATTTTATAATTACCACCGCGAAAGCCTTCGGCGCCGAGGAACAAAATGACAACAGGGGCTATTATGCTCTAAGGTCCAAAGTTCAAGCTTTTCAGCATCGTCGATGGAATCTTGACTATCCCATAGGCTACCAAAAGAAACGCCATTGGATAGAAAAAACGCCTGGTTGGGATCCTGTAATAAGCCAGATATTTACGCTCTTCATCAAATATGGAAACTATGCCCTTGTTACGAGTATCGTTAATGATCAGTTTAGAAATTTTCTGGTGACCCCATTAACGCGACAACAGGTTAGACAGATTTTGGAGAACCCTGTTTACTTTGGAAAGCCGCAATTCTCTGGCGACGTTGTCGAGAAAAAATTTGGAAAAGTGTTCGTTCCCGACGTTCGTTTAGCTTACATCACCGAAGCTACGTTCGAAAAGGTGCAAATAATAATCAAAGAAAAATATGCAAACTACTCGCCTCGCAAGAAACCTCTGGAAGAACTTGTGGAAGCTTTTGGCCCTGAGGTATTGGATTTTCTGCCTAATGTAGCTGTCCTCTGTCCACGTTGCAAAGGCGTGATGAAGGGCAACGGTGGCTCTGATTACATCTGTCCTCGAGATGGAAGCCACCTCAACCCTGTAAAGATGACTGAGCTTCAAAAAATCAGAGAATGGTTCTTTAAACGTGACGAAAAAGTGCACGCCCTAGTTAAACTGCTGAAGAAATTCAGACGAACTAGCAAGAAACTGAAGGACGCAGATATTGAACGCTTGCTAAAGGAAAACTGCAAAAAAGAAGGCATAGAAGGCGAAGAAGAAAAGAAATAATTACTCTTGTCGAATGATAATTGTTTTTTTTACAATTCTTTCGGATTAAAATGAAACCTTGAATAGAAGACTCTTAGCAATCTGTTTGTGCCTGGTTCGCAATGTTGCCTCGGTTACCCGAGCTATTTCGGCTATTTCTCGTTGTGTTTTCTTTTCTCCAGTTAGGATTGAGGCGATGTAACAGACGGAAGCGGCTAAGCCGACGGGATTTTTTCCTTGAACGAAATTTTGGTCTTTTAAGCACTGCATGATTTTTTCTGCAGCCTCTATGGTTTTTTCTTGTTCGAAGAGGCTGGTTGATAGCTTTCTGACGTACGTGCTGGGCGTTGTTGGTCTGGACATTGAGGTTAGTTGTTTGGTTAGAGTGTTGTGGGTGTGTCGCATTTTTCCAGCGCTGATGTTTGCTATGTGTGCTATCTCGTTTAGTGATCGTGCAATACCGGTTTGTCTGCACGCGATGTAAATAATCGTTGCTGCCAGCACCTTTGCTGGGGTTCTTTTTGTCAGGTTTGCTTGAATAATTGTCTTGTAAACGCCTAGGGAGAGTTTCAGCGTCTCTTCTGGAAGAGAAATGCATTGGCTGATTCTTGTGATTTCGAGAAGGACAGTCGCTAAACTCTCTTCGGTTGAGTCTGATACTCTGAGCAACTTTTGCCATTTTCTAGAGCTTTTTTCGCTAAGATCCAAATGAACTGAGGGATTTTCTTGGCTGATTTGGAGACTGCTTTGCCTAATGCGTTTCCTTGGTCTGTTTTTGGTGCTGTTTGGATCTATAACGAAACTGCAGTTTGAGCACACCATTTTCTTGCCGTATTGAGACAGTTGCTTGCTTCCACAGTTAGGGCATTTGATGAGTTTTGTGAGGGTGGTTTTCACCGCCGCTTTTTGTTGAGTCATTTGGTCTTCCTCAATGTTTTATTGTTATGGTTGGAGCGTTTGTGTGGTCTGGCTGTTCCAAGAGTTCGGTGTATCGATTGAAGATTTTCTCTATTTTCAGTGTTTTTCTGTCCTTTGGCATGGGTGGTCTTTTGGCTTTTCCTTTTGTGTATCTTGTCCGGGTCGTATTTGCTTTTTTGAAGAGTTTTGTGTCAACGATTTTGTACTCTCTTACGAAGTCTTGGAATCCTGCGACGTTGAATCTTCCGACATACAGTTGGTTCGTGACGATGTCTCGTACCGCCCGGGCGTTCCATTCCTTAACTTTCTTGGTTTTTATTCCCTGTTTGTTCAGCAAGAATGCCGTGTGCGGAAACGACTTTGATTTCACGTATAAACCGATGATTTTGTTTACTAAGTTGACTTCGGCAGCATTAGGGCGGAGGCACCCATCGCTGCTTCTGTTATAGCCTAATGGTGGATTGGCGTTTGGCCATTTATGTTCCTTGGCAAGAGCGTATAAGCCCATTTTTGACCTTTCCCCGATTATTTCCCTTTCAAGTTCAGAGTATGATGCTAAGTTTCGGAAATTGAATCGACCAAGCGATGTGGTTGTGTCTATGTACTCGGTTGCGCTGCAGAGGCCTATCCCTAATTTTCGCAGGTTTTTTTCCGTAGTTACCAAGTCGATTAATGATCGGCAAATGCGGTCGAGTTTCCAGGATATGACCACATCGAATTCTCCCTGCTTTGCCTGCTCAAGCATGAATTGAAACTTCGGTCTTTCAGTATTTTCTCCACTCTTTCCTTCGTCAACAAAAACGTATTTTACGTTCCAGCCCCGTTCCTCACAGTATTTCCAACAACTGCTCACTTGTTCCTTAATGCTGTAACTAAACTTGCTAAACGAGGACGTCCTCGCGTAGATGGCAGCATTCTTTTTCTTTTTGGTTTTGGGCTTTTCCACTTTATTTCTCATAATAGAGCATCTCTAATCATGCACGCGTTTTTCTCATTTGTTTGCCCTACGCGAATAAAGATAGCTGATCGGCAAGTGTTTGTTTGGCGATTATCTGTTGTAGTTATGATTGAGTTTTCTGAATTAGCATGGTCGTCTAAGCTTTGATTAGTCGTTGTTAATTCATCTCCATTTCCAGTTTGGCTATCACTTTTTCTATTATCATTGGTAAGGTCTTTGTGATTCCTTTTGAAAAATCAGAAAAAGTTTCTTGAAGTTGCTGTTGATTTGGTGACCAACTTTTACGTTCGGTAGTATGCTTGCATTGTGGTTCAGGCGATGATAGGAGTCTGTCGGCTCGGGAGATTACCATTTTTGTGAATTGTACAAGTAATTGCTTGATTTCGGTTCCTTCAAAGAGAAGTACCTGTTCGTTTCTTATTCGCCATAAAATGAGCGATCGGCGGTCGTTGTCAATCATGTATCTGAGGAGTTGTGGAAGCGATAGGGAGAAACCTGTTTTGACTTCAACGGCAATTTCCACTTGGTTTGAGTGTAAGCTGAGGCCAAAGTTGGAAGGGATTATGAAAACGTCGATTTTTCCGTATTTTATGTTTTCTTCCGTGGTGATCGTTACGGTGCGGCCATTCTTGACTAATTGGTCATATAGCTCTTCAACAAGCATGCTGCAAGCTAGTTGGTGAAGCTCCGTGTACATGTTGTCAATACGCTGGAAGCTTTTGGCTCGCAGTTCTTTGTCTATGCAGGCAATGCAGGTATTTCTTGCTAGCACTTCTATTATTGCGGCTTTTCGTGGTTGACCCTTTGAGAAAAGGTCGTATCGATCTGCAATCTGAACGCAGACATAATCGAGGAGGGCTAATGTTTCGGTCCGAGTGTTAGTTGTTTGCTGATCATTTTCTTTTTTCATTATTTGGAATGTTTTCCTGTTTGCAGTGTTCTCAATGAGTCTTTTCTCCATTTTTTCGTCACCTTAATGCTTGAATAGGCTTTCTTAGGAAGTTTTGGACATTCCAACCGACTATCATTCCTATAGAAAAGCCCGGTGATTTGCTAGGGCATAAGAGATAACTTGCCAAATAATCAAATCTTTGCGACCGTGCTCGAGCCCTTACAAGTTCATCAATATGGTCAGTCCCTTCTTTTTTTAGAAAAAGATCTCCTGAAAATATGAAGCCCTTTTCGCTAAGAAAATTCTGACAAGCCTCTACTTGCTTAGAGATGCTGACTTCTTGTTTTGCTTCTTGGGAAACGTAAATCGCCGCGAATTGCGCATTTTTCTGTAATGTCATACCCTATTATACCCCATTATACTGAATTAGGGTAAGATACTTATTTATGTGTTTTGGTGCTATGGGGTATTTGGCGGTATAGTGGGTAAAAAAATCAAAACATCCGTTGCTCTGGACGAAGAACTATTGACATGGATTGATTCCCAAATTAAAACGAAAAGATTCGCGAATCGAACTCATGCTATTGAGTATGCCATTGAACAGTTGCGCCAGAGTTGAGAATCACCTCATTAGGGGAAAAATTTTTCGAATAAGAAAATAAGCTAAAAGCACGCCCTACTGTGAAAGCTGCAATAGTCTGCTCTCCGTGAATTTCAAATTACCTTCTAGCGCGCTGGCTTGTCCCTTTATTATGTGTTGAAGTAGGTTGGTGAGACGGTTTTGTCTGGTCTTTCAAGGTTTTCTGCTGCTTCTCTGTTCAGAACCAAGCACAGCATACTGTACAACGCGTAGCATGCAACGTTTCCTAAGCCTCTGACTTTGTTCGTGGTCATGCTGTACTGTGTCTTTAGGAAGCTGTAGACCGCTTCTATACGCGGCCTCTTATGATACTTTCTTTTCGGGTCTTCTGGCCCGTAGGTTCGAAACTTCTTATCCACCCTCAGCAAGCCTTCAACGTCTCGCTTCTGGTTTGCCCGGTATGGAATTACTGTTTTGTCGACTGCGTTTCTTAGTTTGCTGTCGCTGTATTGGCTGTCAGCTATCACGCTTCTCAATCTGGCCGCAGACTGTTTGAGAATCAGCTTCGTCTTCTCAAGCATGTTCAGTGAGTGTTTCTGCTCGTTCTGGTTGGCAGAAGCAAAAATAATCGAGCTCCAAAAAGACCTTGGTTCAAGGCTGAGAAAAATGCAGAAGATGATGGAACGAGATTAAGTTCAAAACCGAGGAGGTAACAGTACTATCATCTTCCTTTTTTGTGCGGTTTGGTGTGTTATGTGTTTTGTTTGTTGTGTAACTGATTGACAGACTGAGACAGACTGACAGACAGGGAGACAATGACTGACATTATTCACGCATGCGGGTGCGGTGTGTGGTGTGTTGTGCGGAGGGGTGGGTGTGAGAGAGAAGGGGGTAGTGGTTAGGTTAGAGTTTGAGTTTAGTCGTAGTCGTCAGTAGTCGTCAGTAACAGAGAGAGAGAAAGACTAAAATTTAGTCCCACACACACACACAAAAACGACCTATCCCTAAAGTTTGGGTGTTAAGTAGAAGGTATGGTAGGTAATTGAAGAATTATAATGGTTAGGTAATGGTATGAGGAGTAAGAAACAATAGAAAACTTACCCCCTGTAAATTAATTAAAATAATACTATTAGGGGTAAAAAAACATATGAAAAGTTACCCCTCATAAATTAACAAATAATAGTTTGAGGGGTAAAAAAGACAAGAAAAGTTACCCCTCGCAAAAAATTATAGTCGGAAACGAGTATGCGAGATTGATTTGCCGACCATGCACTCTTGAAACTAGCATGACGGTCGGGCGCGCTAGTTTGCCCCTAAATTGAAAAGCCTATTTTGAGAAGCGGGGTCTCGTATCAAAGAGTTACGTCCAAGTTCTCTGGAGTAGAGTTTAATGTGGTTCTCAGTGGCTCGCATTCATTCGACATAGCAAATTCTGTGGGGTTTGAACCTAGTGATTAGAGCTCGTGTCCTTTTGTTTCATGGTGCGTTGTATCTCTGTGTCTCTCCATCTCCGAGTTGGTCTTGAAGGTTTTGCCGCAGTCTGGACAAGGAATATGGCTTGGTGATATTCCACTCACTGGTATCTCTTGAGATGACGGCGCTCCCAACGTGTGAGGCTGATGAGGCTCTTTTTTGCTCATGACTTACACCTAAACACTCTATAAGCGGGTTCAAGCTTTCTTAAATATATGTGGCTGTAGCGAGACAATAACAAAGTCATTTTTGTTTCAAGACTCGAGTGGTTGTTAAACGCAAGACTAATAGTTTGTAGTTGCCAAAGGGATTTTCCGCTTGCTTTGGAGTCTCTTGTCGGGTAAGAACCACCCTTAGAGTCCGGCAATTGGTCTAAAATGGTCATAACTCTTCTCTGAATGGTTAACACCGTGGGTTCAAACGTGGGTTCTAACCTAAGCGGCCTTACTTATGCTCAAATTTTGCTCATTTCTTGCATTCTTAATGTCTTTTTAGCTCGATGCAAAGCATTGGGCGGCTCAAGTTGGGTGGTGCTGCATTTTTGGCAAATTCCATATACGTCTATGCGCTGTCCATTCGGCTTGAATTTGGTGGCGGCGGCAACTCTGTTTGCTATTTCTCTTGTGGTTAGATCGTCTAAGTCTGTTATGTTACCGCATTGCAGGCAAATCAGGTTTATGTGAGGTTTCATGTAGGAATCAAATCTCGCCTGCCCTATAGGGAAATTCAGTTCTTGGACCAAATCTAAATCTCTGAGTACCTGAAGGGTCTTGTACACTGTCGCAAGGCTCACCGTTGGATGCACTTTCTTGACTTCATCGTAGATGCTCAGGGCGGAGGGATGCTCTCGACTGTGAAGCGCAATTCGGCAAATCGCAATCCTCTGCGGGGTTGCCTTGTATCCCTTATTGCGCAAAGCCTCGATCGCCGCAGCATCGGACTTCTGATAGGCATTCATGCAGATTATTAGATAATAACAATTCTTAAATAAACCTTTGGACAAAAACACTGTATTCAGGAAAAGGAGATTTTCGAGTTATGAAAGAAAAACACCTTACAACAAACCAAGGAGTCCCAGTCTCCGACAACCAGAATTCCCTTACCGTTGGTGAACGCGGACCCGTATTGTTGCAAGATGTACACCTGATTGAGAAACTCGCTCACTTCGACCGCGAACGCATCCCCGAGCGCGTGGTTCACGCCAAGGGCGCCGGTGCCCATGGCTACTTCCAAGTTTTCAAGAGCATGGCAAAGTATACTTGCGCGAAATTCCTTCAAGACCCCAAGAAGAAGACGCCTGTTTTTGTGCGTTTCTCTACTGTTGTCGGTGCAAGAGGATCTGCCGACACAG
Source organism: Candidatus Bathyarchaeota archaeon (assembly GCA_963715865.1). Taxonomy (GTDB): domain Archaea; phylum Thermoproteota; class Bathyarchaeia; order Bathyarchaeales; family Bathycorpusculaceae; genus Bathycorpusculum. The sequence continues at coordinate 221,232 of OY970280.1, read as the reverse complement.
CCCGCGATCCCAGAGGGTTTGCAGTAAAATTCTACACCGAAGACGGGAACTATGATCTGGTCGGAAACAATCTGCCAGTCTTCTTCATCCGTGACGCCATCAAATTCCCAGATATGGTACATGCCTTTAAGCCGGCCCCCGACACGAACATTCCCACAAGCTCGTCGGCAAACAGTCGTTTTTGGGATTTCATCTCACTATCCCCCGAATCGACCCACATGATCACTTGGCTCTTTTCGGACAGAGGAACCGTCAGAAGTTTTAGAAAAATGGAAGGATTTGGCGTAAACACTTACGAGTGGGTGAACGCGGAAGGCAAGACTGTATATGTTAAGTATCATTGGAAGCCCAAGGCGGGGATTGAAACCATTGACCGCCATGAGGCTACTCGCCTTGCGGGGGAGGATCCGGACATCGCGACCCGGGACCTTTACGAGACTATAGCCTCTGGTAAGACTGTGGAATTTGAATTGCATGTTCAGATTATGGAGATGGCTGATGAGTTAAAGCAGACCTTTGACCCGCTTGATGCTGCGAAGACTTGGCCTGAGGATAAGTTCCCGTTGATGCCAGTGGGCATGATGGTGCTTGACCGCAATCCTGAGAACTACTTTGCTGAAGTGGAGCAGGCTGCCTTCTGTCCCGCCGCTATTGTTCCTGGAATCGATTTTTCAGCCGATAAGCTGTTGCAGGGCAGGATCTTCTCTTATGCGGATACCCAGCGGCACCGACTGGGCGCCAATTATTTGCATCTTCCAGTTAATCAGCCGCAGATACCTGTTAGCAACAATCAGCGGGATGGGGCAATGCAGTATGCGCCATATGGTGGAGGAACCGTTAACTATGAACCCAACACTCTGGCCGGCGGAATGCCGAGAGAAGCACAGGCCATAGTCGCGGCTAAAGGGCACATGGAAGGGGATATGACGCGTCGGAGGATAAGTCTAACTAACGATTTTGAGCAGGCGGGTGAACGTTATCGTTCTCTGAGCAAAGTGGACCAGGACCATTTGGTTGATAACATTGTTGATTCTCTGGGCAAGGCGGACAAGCCGATTCAGCAGCGCATGGTGGCAAACCTTACAAAAGCTGACCAAGAGTTTGGCAAGCGCGTAGCAACCGGACTCAAACTCTGACTCGCGCCAAGCCTCCCTTTTTCCCGCTGCGCCGATTTTCTAAGATTCAACTTTGACCGCAAAAGGTAACTGTACCGTTTGGGGGTTTTTTGGGTTCTTTGACTATGGCTTGTTTCAAGGTTTGGTTCAGAACCGGCCCCAAGTCAAATTACAAAAAAGGGAATGTTTGAGGAAATAGTACTCATTCAGTTCTGGAGTGGCCCAAAATAGCATTCGACGCCTTTTTGACGGTGAACTTAAATTCAGAAGTGTTGGTCCCTCGGACACGACTGGCCCTTCCTTTCAATCTTTTTTGGGAAGACATAGAAATGTGGAGTTTTTGAGGTCTTCATCAGTGAGTAACCTGAGATATTAACGCGTTCAATAGTGTTGTAATTTGGGCTTTGATTCCTTGATATGGACTTGAGATGCAATATTGAGAAAGATTTGAATCTAAACAACGTAGGCCTGTTTTCCGCAACCGAATCATGGGTCATCATTGGAGACCAATCATTGCGCCGTACTTTGAATAGACTTCCCTGACAAGTTCGCCTGCTTTTGGATTGTTCCAGTCATGCATCCATTCCGAAACGAGCGACTCAAGAGTAATCGGTATGACTCCTACCTGCAGCATTCTCTCGACTCCGTACTTGTGCGCATCCACAGTGGAGTCTCCCGCAGCATCAATTAATCCGTAAACTTCGTAACCCTCTTTCAGAGCATGCAGAGCAGTATACGCAAAGCACATGCTGGTCCAAAGCCCCGAAAGCACCAGCTTTTTCCATTGTTTTCTTGAAAGTGGACAATTTTTCAGATGTAGGTTCCTACCCCATTTTGGGGGTCAAATCCCATAGATCCTTGAACCCAAAAGGGTTCAAAACCTTATTTTTGCCAAGTGGTCTTTTCTCTCAAGCTTCAAATTCAGCGAGTGTAGTGTGGACCGGACCGGGCTTACCCGAAACGGGTATGAACCCTCGCCTAAACTTGAAAATTTAGTCTTTACCTATGCTTTTCTAACAGCATCTTTAGGACATCTTCATCCGTTAAGTCGTACCAGTTCACGTAGGCGTTTGCGACAGCGAATGATGGCCCGCTTCTTATGTTGAGGCACACGATCTCATCTACTTCGGGTGCGAGCAGTTCGATAGCGCCTAAGGAAGCTGTGGGCACAGCGACGATTATTTTTTTAGGTGCTCTCTCCCTCACAGATCTCGCGGCAGCCAGCATAGTAAAGCCCGAGGCCAACCCGTCGTCAACGAGTACGACAACCTTGTCCGTTAAGTGGGGCATGGGTTTGTCTCCCCTGAACTTTCCAAGCCTCTCTTGAATATTTCTCTTGGTCCTCAAGATTGACGTCTCCATCTCTTCTTCTGTCAGGTCTAACTGCTCAACCAGGCCTTCGTTTAGGACAATTTTGCCATCCCACGTTATTGCGCCGAATCCGGCTTCAGTGTTCCATGGAATTTGAACCTTCCTAACCACCATCACATCCATCGGGACAGCGAGTTCCTTCGCAACCGTATAGCCCACTGGAACTCCACCGGCAGGCACAGCCAAGACGATTACATTTCCGTTACCAGTGTATTCTCGGAGTTTGTCGGCCAAAAGCTTGCCAGCCTGAAACCTGTCCCGAAATACAGATACGCGGTCTCTGTAAGCTGGATCCTCAATGATCTTCGCAGTCATAACCTAAACCTTACAAGGATAAATTATGAACCACATCTGATTTATCCCTACCTTTCATGCTATGCCAGTTGCTGTTTGTGACCCGAATCGGATCCAACAAGCCCTTATCGCGGAAATCGGCAAAGTTCTTGTTAATTTGGTGGAACAAATGAAAAAAATGTTGATTTTGGTAGAAAACGGCGTAGAAGATTCAGAATTCATTTACCCGTACTATCGATTTCAAGAAGAAGGCTACAAGATGGACATCGTTGCGCCCAAAGTGAAGAAGGAGTTCATCGGCAAACACGGCGTGCCATTTACCTCGGAGGTTTCACCTTATGAGGTGAATTTGGGTGATTACGATGCACTGATTATTCCCGGCGATCAAGCACCTGATCGTATGCGGGTTCATCGAGACCTGGTGGAAATGGTACGAGAAGCAAGTAGCAAAGGAAAAATTATCGCTGCGGTTGGGGGTTTAGGTATACAAAGGGTATGTTCCAGAATCACCCCATTTTAATCAAAAATCCGTTCCCTTAACGCAAACGTTTAGCATTCAAGAGCTAATACGCATCGGGATCAGCAGATCATAACATGTGGCTTGCAGGCTACGCACTATCAAAAAGGTAGACGCTAAAGTGCAGTACAGGACTGATAAAAGATTGTGTTGCAATGGCTGGAGAGACGGAGGAAAGCGTCTTCTCTGCTTTAGGTTTGCCCTGTCTGGAGCCGCAACAGAGAGAAATAGTAACCAGAAAACCAGTCTGAAAAGCTTAAATGCAATTACCGCAAAAAACGCTCATGCCGGAAGGCCTGCATGGACTGCTGATTTAATCTGGCTTAAGTCAGAGCTTGGAAAGTCTAACCGATAAAAAGGGAATGATCATTTCTTCGCTTGTCATGCCTCCATGCGTGCCTAACTGTGGATGAACTCTATCATCTTCAAAGAAAGGATACTGCAAAGCGTTGTGCTTAATGCCTAAAGCCGTAAAGTCTCCAACCTTTTCGTTTAGCCCTTCGGGATTTGTTGGTTGTCCGAAAGCATCCTTATCGATTAATTCATTAGAAGAGAAAAGTTTGAAACCTTCAACGTTCTTTCGGAAAGCTTCACTGAGCGCATCTCTTTGATAGGGCTTTGAGAACAGAAAAGTTGCTCTACTATCCCCAACCGGAGGCAGCATCAGTCGCGCCATCACTTCATGAACATCCTTTAGAAAGTACGTTTTTCGTGTTTCCGCTACTCCATGATCTGCCGCCAAGAGCATCAACGTTTCCTTCTTTGTCTTCTCCGAGAGATTGCTAACAAAGTTCCTTAGATTGTGTTCTATTGAGGTTAATTCAAAAGTTACCTCTTCTGAGTATGGTCCATATCTATGCGCAAGAGTATCAACGCCACTATAGTACATAATAAGCAAAGTTGGACCTTGCTTTTCAAGTGCTTTGCTTGATTGCATGAACATGTCAGAGCCCAACAGGTAGGGTATCAACTTTAGGTCTTTATGTATAACCTGAGACAAGCCGCTTCCTGCAATAGATGCTTTAGTTGCAACTAACGTTTTTACGCCATTTTGCTCTAAAATAGGTAGCCAAGGCTTGACGCTGTTTGAGTAGTCTTTAGCTAATTCAACTTGGCCACTGTAACCGTAAACTGGCCTCATATCTAAAGTATCGAAAACCAAGCCGTATTTTTTAGAGAACATGTGATAGCCTATTATTTGATGTTGAGCAGGCGATAGACCGGTGAAAATGCTTGCTAAAACAGTTGAAGTAGTTGAGGGAAAAACTGTGGTCAAAGGCTTAAGAATACCTTTCTCAGCCAACTCTAGGAAAGTTCCATTATGGCTTTCTATATGATGCAGAAAACGGTTGAACCCCAACCCATCGAAAATAAGCAAAACAACCTTCTCGATGTCTTGAAAATCACCAAAATAATCACTAGGAAAACTGAGTGAGCCAAGAGAGCCTATACCAAAAATTGCTCCAATTTGAGGCAAAATATTCTTAACACTAAGCCTTTGATAGTCAGGCAGAACAAAATCTTCAGCAAAAGATCGCTGCTCTGAGAGAGTTTCCATTTGCTCTCTAAAAATATCAGTTCTCATTAAGCTCTATCAAGATAATAATCAGTTAAGGAATATTAACCTTGAACTCGTCAAATCGAGCTCTTACTTGCTTGATAATAAACTCTCTTAAGGCTTCTCCTCTCAAAGTGGTTCTTCCTCTGATGCTTAACCTGAAAGCCAAGACAGGGTCTCCAAGTGTATCTCTTGCCCATCTTTCAAAGTCTTCTCGATATGGAAAGTTACCTACCTAAAGGAACATCAACTTAAAACTCGATGGAAGAAGCGCGTTTTATTTCTTTAGGGATACTTTTACTGAATAAGTAAGCTTGTTGGATAGATCCGCAGGGTCGTCGTCTATTTTGTTCTTCTTAACATAGTCTAAGACCAGTTTTTTGACCTTGTTTTTAACGACGTCGGCTTCAAGTTCCGTTACAAGCATCTTTCCTACGTTGTCGCATAGTTCGATACTCTGTTTTTCAGTTAAACCGGTTGCTTTCATTTGGTTCGTACCTTCAAGTGGTATTATTTCAAAATGCTATTAAGCATGTGTGATTGTACCGTTTCAACCACAAGAATCCTGGAATAGACTTTCTGAGTTTCGGATAGACCTATTTAACCAAGCAAACAACTTTTGAAGCTTGGGCGTTTCAATTCAGTTTGTCATTCATAAGTTTCTTGGGTGTCTTCAGATTAGCCTTAGAGTCGATTTTATCAAGATTTGTTCATTCTTTACTACACAGAACTGCGTAAAGTCAAGAAGTATCCTCAATCTTCAAAATAATCTCCCCCACTCAATCTTAGCAAAAGGAGCCTGAAAACTCGATAACGAACTTCCTATCCTTTCCAAGTGACAAGCGCGGCATAAGCTTCGAGGCTTCTGTACTTGTTATAATTCGCTTTAACTTTCAATATCAATTCTTTCAAATCAACCTTTGAAAGTTGCTGTATCAGAAACCCTTCAACGCAGCTTTTCATGTAGATTTCTTCGACATCTTCTTCCAATGCCGAGATTGATATGGCTGCTTTCTCATAGGCTCTTGGCTTAAAAGGAACGTCATCCATTTCCAACAAGATCGATATGTTCCTGAGAACTCTGACAACCTCAAAATTTTTCATGGCAATGGAACTGTTAACTGTAGCGAGAAAAGAATATAATGACTTAGATATCCAGCAAGAGATTGATTTGCGCCTCTTAATAATTCAATCGCAAGCCGTTAATTTGTAATTTACTTATGCAAGATGAGCTGAAGTTGATAGCCGCTTGATTTGGGAAAAATTATTTATGTCATGCTTGTTGATATTCAAACGGTTAGGGGTTCACATACACGCTTTACAACCTCTCGAAAAACAAGCGTTCAACCCTTAATCATGGCGCGACCAAGCAGGCGTGCCATCAACCTTCTATTTCTGCTTGAGCACATCAAGAAAATTTTCCTGTTATAGCGCTAACGCAATCACATGACTATTTATTTTTCAATATGTCTTATGCTGGAAAAGGAGTTGGTTTAATGGATTTCTGTATAAAATGCGGTTCCCGTCTTGTACCTAAAAAGGTCAAGTCAGGAGAACAAGCAATGCTTGTGCTCGCATGCAGTAAATGCGGACAAAAAACAAAAGAAACAAATAGAAGTTTAAAAATTAACGGCAAAACCATAGAGCATAGCCCCAAGCAGTTGGTTTCAGTGATTAGCAAAGAAAATCAGTTAAGTGTTTTGCCGACCATTCAGATCGCGTGCCCAAGGTGTGGAAACAACAACGCTTACGCCTGGCAAGTGCAAACAAGAGGCGCCGATGAATCATCCACCCAATTCCTAAGATGCACAAATTGCGATTACACCTTTAGAGAGAACACATGAGCTTTATTCAAATAAGACGAACTGCAACTACCGCTTTATCGCATTACGTTTATGAATGCTTCTCAGGTTCTGAAGGTAATTCTATGATGAATTTTGTGATCTACCGATGGAAAGAGGCAAAAGCTAACCGAATTAGCCAATAAGGAATTTTAGTTTTGTTAAACATTCAAGGTTGACCTTTAGAACTTTTTAAAATATAGCACATTTGTGGTTGCTTACCTGAGACAACAAGTCTTCATATAGAACAATTTGCAAAGCCGAATTTCAAAACCCTGAACAGCTAAGAGAACATAGAATGAAACAACATAAGGGACAATCAAGGAAGACAGAACTTATCGCTCAATATGTTGGCACATTTATCGCTTTTCTTTCAAGTAAGAACAATCGGATGGTTTGGGGAGCCATGACTGCGTTGGGGACCATTGCAAAATTGAAAGCTGGTGAAAATAGACGCTTTCGGTATAGCGGTAGTGATGATACTCGTTTTTGCGCTGTCATTGGCAACCATATAGCTCATCGGCAAAGTCACTAAAGGAATGCCGTTGGCTACAAAAAGCAAGAGCCTTACACGCTAAGTATAAAATGTTCAATGTTCATCTGTTAGCATGTTTAATAGGTAGGGACATAGAATGCCTAGAACGACTATAGTTTTGGAAGTTGACAATCCCCATTTCACAATTAGGCTCTACGATGATCTCCTAAAAATTGACTTGAAAGGAAGTTTCAAGAACGAAATCGAAGAAGCACTAGAAAATAAACCAGTTCTCAAAGAAACAATCGGTAGGATGCTTGGCATATTTGTTCCGTTGCACATTCGCGTAAGCGACATAGATTCGGTACATTTAGACGAGACCGGAAAAATTACTGTAAGCCTCCCTCATCACCGGAATATTGTCATTCCGCTTGAATGTAAAGAAGATGCTGAGAAACTCGTGGAAAAAATGAATCAGCTGATTTCAAACGCTCTGACAGTGAAAATCAAAGAAAGTATTGCGGCAAAGCGAGCTAAAAGGAAGCTAAAAAGGAAATCAAGAAGAGTCTCTCCAAGTTCCTATGGAACGGTGCCATACTACTTCCCTACCGAACAAGCTGACATCGTTGACAAGCTTAGACGAAAGAGAAAAAACAGAAAAAATTAGGCTAAAGCAAAATAGTCTCTTTCTTTGAATTTATTTTTTTAACATATATAGGGTTCAGAGCTGTTACGGTAATAATACTTATAATAATCTTAGAATAGCGCTCCAGTTTTGGATTGACGGAATTGGTACACCAGTTTCAAAGTGTAGTTTTCCTATCTTTAGCTTTTTTAATTAATTTCTAATTAATGTATTGGCGTCGTCAGCCGCATGCAAACGAAAATCAATACATCCGAAGTAAGGGAACTTCCATCCCTGTCTCGGTTTTTCGGAAAATTTTCCAGATTTCACCTTGAAGTTGCTGTAGGTCATTTAAATCGTTTGAAAGCGCCTTAATGATGAGACCCCTATTATTGGCCATTTGTGTAGCCCCGCCATAAGTATTTCGAAAATCAATTTCTTTCTTGGTGTTAACAGCGTTGTCGGAGTACCAGTATGCTTTCAGGTAAAACTTGTTATCACCGAATATAACGTCGAGTAAATCTTTGTCCTGCTTTGTGAACGTTGTGCTTTCATTAAGCATGAGCTTTTTGTCCTCTTGAATAACTACCTTTGAAGAATAAATTTCAAAGTCCCAAAATTCTCCCCTGGCTACTCTACCAGGACAGAATATTTCACAATACAAAAGTTTTGACCCATCGTTAACATGAAACGTTACTCTTTGATACCATCTGGAATCAACAAATACCATAGTTTCCCTTGGCAGAAACTCCAATCGACTGTTTTTTCCAAGATAAACGTCTACTTGTTTGCTGGCATAGTTCAAATCCATTTTGTATACTTTTGTGGCCGTTGTATCGGTGATGAATGCTTCTGCGCCTTCTTTTAATTGTATTTTGTAAAAATAACGGTCTCCTTGCACTATTCCACCGGTTGGATTCATGAAAAGAATGTATGGCAAACCCGGCAGGTAGGGATCATAATAGAGTTCTCTGAGAATTTTTGCTGGGAGTTCATTATAAATATCAGTAAGATATGTTTTATCGCCAAATTTCGTGAATGTCAAGTCAGCAACAGCATTTTTGCCTGGAGACCCAACGGCAAGTCTTGTTTGTTCTGCTTCATAATCCGCGAAAGCTGATGGTAAACCGCTTAAATCTTGAATCAAGTCTTGAACGACGTCCTGAGTCATTTGAACAGCGCCTTTTCTCTTATTATTTTTACCACTTCATCTACTCCTGTCCCATCTTTTAGAGACAGCAAGACAGTGGGTTTGTCGCCTCTTAGTTTCTTTGCATCTTGCATCATAAGGTCAAGGTTGGCTGTCTTCACGCCTGATTCTAGGATCGTAGATTCAACGTAAGGAGCCAAGTCTATTTTGTTGATCAATAATAAATCGGCTTTTTTAATTCCTAACCCCCCTTTCCTTATCGTTTTGTCTCCTCCCGCAACGTCTACCATATAGATGAAGAAGTCTGCCAATTTTGGACTAAAAGTTAGGGTTATGTTGTCTCCGCCAGATTCTATTAAGATGAGATCTAAGCCTGGATTTTCTTTCTCCAGATGCTCGGCTGCGTCAATGTTCATTGAAGGGTCATCTCTCACGGCAGTATGTGGGCATCCTCCTGTTTCTATTCCTACAATGAGATTTGGATCTATGTTTTTGCCAAGTCTTGCTGCAAGTCGTCGAGCGTCTTCTTTGGAGTAAACATCGTTTGATATTGCTCCAACCTTGAAGCCTTGCTCAACTAGCTTTGGGACTAGTTTCTCAATTAGTTGGGTTTTTCCGCAGCCTATTGCGCCGCCTATTCCAATTCTAACGGTTCTACTCATTTCATAGTCTCCTTTTTTAACTCATGAACATTCTGCTCGGACTTAACTCGTGCCTCATCGAGGCGATGTCAGCTAATGGAAAAGATTGGTGTAAATCAGTTAACTTTAGAGGCTTTACCTGAATTGATGTTACAGCGTTACTCAGAATCTTTTGGGCTTCTATGTAATCGATTATGCCCATTCTCACTAAAGAAGCAGTGACTTCCATCAGGTTAACGTACAAAAGCGATAAACCACCTAAATCTTTATAGCTAAACTGAATTGAAGCAAGCGCTAAAACAACTGGGTATGTTCCATAAGCCGCATCAGCCTTGATTAGGTCTTTGTAGGCTTTTCCTATCGAATCATCATTAAATTCCGTCGCGTTCATCATGCCTCTTCCCATCTTAACGATGGCTGACCTATTTTCTTCAGTAACTTTAGAACAATAACAAATTTTATCGATTTTTTTTAGTAATTCAATATCTCCCTTTTCGACTGCTTCTAGCGCTTTGTAGAAAATGCCAAGGTCGAATGTTTTCCAAACCTTATCCATGTAAATGTTTATAGTTTTGGCAACTTTTTCTTTAGGTAACAAATTGTCATTTATTATCTGTTCCATGCCTTGTGACATGGTGAATGAGCCCATCGGGAAAAATGAATCAGACATTCTTAGTAGATTTAAAATTTTCTCGTTTTCAGTCAAAATTATTCCTCTTCCAGTTCTCCTGGATGATATCCTGCTGACGATGTTGATATTACCTTTTGAACCGATTCGAAGCTAATTGGCAACTTCATGGATTCCAGTATTTTCCTGACCTTTACTTCTCCTATCGTAACTGGAACAAATACAGCGTCATCTTCTATCAAAACCTCAAGATGCCGATTACCTAAATTGTAACCTAATTTTACTGCTTTTTCTAGAAGATTATTGCTTTGTGTTTCGTCTAAAGTCACCTTTATTACAAGTTCAGGTTCGATCAATATTTTATAATAGTCTCCTTTTTCTGAAGGCCCGAAAATGTCACCTTGCCCTATAGATTGGCCTCTCGGTAAATTAATTATTAGGTCTTCTCCGTCGCTTAACTTAGTTCTTACTCTACCTCTCATTGCATCTTGCCTATTAGTTGTGACTTCTTTAGTCTTTTCGACGTTGATTTGACTTGCTAATTTTTCGAAAAGAATCATAATAGCCGTCTCTTTTTATTTACCTTTATTCAAAATAGCTTCTTTAAGCTGTTCTGCTCTTTCGGCTTCATCAACAAAGCCAAAATGCTTGTATGCTAGAGGATTCACAAGAGCTGTCATAAACCTTTCGTCCTCAAGTATTACCTTGCTGCCGATGTCTAAGTTCTCTGCTATGTACACTTCTCGCATCAGATGTTTGGGAAAATCTAAATTTAAATGGGTTTGTTGATCAATCCAACCGGAAAGATTTGAAATTTTAAGAGCGGTAACTTCTCCATGCTTAACTTTTTTGGGGTCAATTACCTCTCCGTTTTTCACATTAGAAATTAATGTAAAATGTCTAATCAAATCAAGCGCTCCAAAAAAAGGATGGAAGACTCAGCATCTATACTAGATGATAGAGCTGAGTTAATGGCAATTCCTTTGCAGGTTCACACGTTACCATCTTACCGTTGAAAGTGACCTTGTAGGTTTCAGGATCAATCTTTATTTCGCCGAGTGTGCTATTCCGTATCATGTGCTGTTTGCCTAAGTTTCTGACGTTGTGTACCGGTAGAACTTGGCGTTGTATGCCGTATTTCTCTTTGATGCCATTTTCAATTGCTAATTTTGATGTGAATAGTGCCGATGTTGTCAATCTTGCTAAACCGAATCCCCCAAACATTGGTCTGAAAAATATCGGCTCGACTGGTGGAACTGAAGCATTGGGGTCGCCCATCATTGCGTAGGCTATGAAGCCTCCCTTGAAAACTATGTTTGGCTTTGCCCCAAAGAATCTTGGGTCCCATAGTACTATGTCAGCCATTTTTCCTTTTTCAAGACTGCCTACGTAATCGGAAACGCCGTTGGTTATTGCTGGATTTATGTTAAGCTTGGCTAAGTATCTCAAAACTCTAAAGTTGTCATTTCCGGGGGCGTCTTCAGGTAGTTTGCCAAACTGTGCTTTCATTTTGTGTGCAGTCTGCCAGCATCTGGTTGAAACTTCTCCTGTTCTGCCCATTGCTTGGCTATCAGCTGAATACATGCTAAGAATGCCCCAATCATGGAATACATCTTCCGCGGCTATGGTTTCGGCTCTGATTCTTGATTCGGCAAAGGCGACGTCTTCTGGAACTTTTGGGTTAAGGTGGTGGGTTACCATGACCATGTCGAGATGTTCATCTATGGTATTGACGGTGTATGGTCTTGTTGGGTTTGTTGAGGATGGTAATGCGTTTGGTTCTCCAGCTATTTTCATTATATCTGGAGCATGTCCTCCTCCTGCGCCTTCTGTATGATAGGTGTGTACAGTCCTTCCATCTATCGCGTCTATAGTATCGTCAACATAGCCTCCCTCGTTGAGTGAATCCGTGTGTATCGCTATTTGAACGTCATATTCGTCTGCAACACTTAAACCGGTGTCCAAAGATGCCCTAGTCGCGCCCCAGTCTTCATGCATTTTAAATCCTCCAGCGCCTGCGGCAAGTTCTTCAACTAACGTTTCTTTTCTGCTATCGTTAGCTTTACCCAAGATTAGCCAGTTGATGGGTAATCCTTCAATTGCTTCAATCATTTTTCTCATGTTCCAAGGTCCTGGTGTGCAGGTGGTCGCGTTTGTTCCGTCGGCAGGTCCTGTGCCTCCACCAACGTATGTTGTAATGCCGTTTCCTATGGCATGGAATACTTGCTGTGGAGATATCATGTGTACATGTGTATCAAAGAAGCCAGCGGTAGCTATCAGTCCTTCTCCAGCGGTTATTTCGGTGGAGTTACTTACCACCAAGTTTTCAGTGACGTTATCCATCGTGTTTGGATTTCCAGACTTTCCAATTCCAGCGATAATCCCGTTTCTAATGCCTATGTCAGCTTTTACAACACCCAATATTGCATCCAACACTACAACGTTGGTGATAACATGGTCAAGAGCTCCATCTGCCTGTGTGGTGCCATCCGATAAACCCATTCCTTGTCTAGCGCTCTTTCCACCGCCGAAGACCAACTCATCGCCGAAAGACGTACAATCCTTTTCTACTTCAATGACCAAGTTTGTGTCTGCTAATTGGATTTTATCGCCTTTTGTGGGGCCATACAAGTCTAAATATTGTTTTCTTGGAATTTTCATTTTTTTCACGCTCCTTTGAATTTTAGTTCCTTGGCTTTTCTAAGTGCCATATCTTTTCGGTATATGGTCCGTACGCTACCGTCGACGAGGTTGTTGAATCCATGAACGTATTTTTTGCCTCCGTATTCGACAAGCGTGACTTCTTTTTCTTGGCCTGGTTCAAATCTTACGCTCGTGCCTGATGGAATGGCGAGTTTCATGCCATATGCCTTTTCTCTCTCGAATTCTAATGCCCTGTTCGCCTCAAAAAAGTGGAAGTGCGAACCTACTTGGATTCCCCTGTCACCAGTATTTTTTACTTTCAATTTAATTGATTTTCTATTTTGGAATGCCTCTATGTCTCCTTGTCCAAGGGTTATTTGGCCTACTGTGTTTGGGGTCATTTTTTGTCTTCCTCCTTTGGTTGGATTGGGTTATGTACGCTTACTAGTTTGGTTCCGTCTGGAAATGTTGCCTCTACCTGCACCAAAGTTATCATATCCGCTACGTTGGGCATCACGTCATCCATCGTCAAAACATGCCTAGCATCTTTGGCTATTTTAGCTACCATTACGCCTCTTCTAGCTCCTTCTTGAACAAAATCAGCTATGATTGCAACCGATTCAGGATAATTCAGTTTTAGCCCGTCTTTACGTCTTCTCTCAGCCATTTGTGCAGCAGTGAAAATCATCATTTTTTCTACTTCACGCGCTACTAACTTCATTTTTTTCACCCTATTTAAAAACAGCACTAGACAAATTTTCAGAAAGAGGTTTAAAACTATGTTGTTGTGCAAAGACAACAACAAAACTATAAACTTGCTTGCCACAATTTTTTCTAGTGAGTGATTTTTTTGGATCCAATTTCAGGAACCATAAATTTTATTCTTAATGGAGTTGCGCAAGTTTTCTTTATGGGTTCACCTTTAGTTGGAATTATCTTTGTAATTGCTCTTGCTATTAACTCAAAAAGGGCGGCTGCCTTTGCTGTCATTGGGTCAATAGCAGGTAGTTTGGTTGGTTTAGCTCTAGGCATAGAGTTGGTTCCAGTTTCTTTGTCTTCGCCTGACAATGCGCTAACTTATGGAATATTTGGGTTTAACTCGGTTTTAACGGCTATTGCCTTAGGCGATACATTCCTTGAGAAAGGAAGATCAGCAACAACCGCAGCCGTTATAGGCGCTCTTATAACTGGTTTTATTACTGCCTCGTTAATTTGGTTCACTAAAATTTTTGGCCTTCCTGTTGAAACTTCAGCATTTGTACTAACAACTTGGATTTTCCTGTTTGCAGCTCACAAGTTTTCCAACATGAAGTTGGCTGGACCTCCGCCTGCGCCAAAACAAAGAAGCACATTACTTAAAAATCCTCAAGACACAGAGAAAAAAGAGCCCCTGCGATTAAGTGAATTCACAGCGGGTGGCTTTGTAAAATTGGTCTTTACAGGCATCGCTCAAGTATTCTTTCAGGAAAACTGGAAGACAGGAGTTTTAATTTTCATTGGATTAACTGTCGCCACTATTCCATTAAACCCTTATGGGTTCCCAGTGCAATATCCAATATACTTTGCTGGAATCACAGCATTCATAGGTACTCTTTCTGCAACCTTAGCCGCGATTGCTTTCAAAGCTGATAGATCCTCTGTCCTAATTGGGCTGTACGGTTTTAACGGAACCTTAACAGCCTTGGCCGTCATGGGGGTCTTTGTTGGATTCCTCTGGCCAATAAGTCCCTTCAATGGCGCACCAATTAACTTCTTAGTCATGCTTTTCGCCACGGCTTTCTCGACTATAGTGACGGCTTTCATGGGAACAATAACAGGACGTTTCAATCTGCCAACCTTAACTGGACCGTTTGTGTTCACTGCTTGGCTTATAGAGTTGAGCGCACACGTTTTTCCTTCAATAGCTCCAGCGCAAATAGTTATTTTAGCAAGTGGCGGTGCTCCAGTGCTTATGCCGTTAATCAATCATTTTGCAATGGTACTACTATAGTACCTGATTAGCTTAGTGGAGTGATGTCGATATGTCTTCTCTTCCAGCAGAAAATCTCTTCAATAACCTTTGGGTTTTGATATGCGGCGTCCTTGTTTTCCTAATGACCATTTCAGTTGGAATACTGGAGAGAGGAGAACTTGGCAAAGGTTCCAATAGAGCCTTAATGAAGAACATTATGATATCATGCTCAGGCTTCTTTTTCATGGCATTTCTCGGCTTTAGCGTTGCCTTTGCACCCACAATCGGCGGGGGCTTAATGGGCAATCCACTCTATAATTTCCCGTTCATGGGTGGTTTCCAAAGCAATTCTGCGGATATATTTACGCAAGTTTGGTGGTCAATGGGTCCTAAATATTTTGACAATCTAGTTACTCTTCCTTCTTATTTTTTCTTTGAAACAGCTTTCGCTACAGTAACCCTTGCGTTAGTTGGCGTAATTTTTTTAAGAAAAATGAAGCTGGAAGCTTTCTTTCTTTATTCAATTCCCTACTTCATCCTCATTTGGGCATTGCCAGCTGCTTGGATATGGAACCCGCAAGGATGGCTCTACGTGATGGGCGTAAGAGATTTTGCAGGCGGATTGGTTGTTCATGGAGCTGCAGGGGCAGCAGGCTTAGCCATTGTTTTAAGAGTTTGGCAAGAGGAAAAAAAGAAAGGATTCCGTGAAAGCCCACAAGTGCTGCCTAAGCCAAACACGCCATGGATAGCCTTGTCAATTCTTCTGCTTTGGCTCGGCTGGTTTGGTTTCAATCCAGGAAGCACATTAGCGCTAAATATCCAATCCTACATTGTGGTTTTGATCACTTTCTTGGCTGCTTCAACTGGCTTCTTATTTACCATGTTTTTCAAGTACCTTGAAATAAGAAAAATGCCTAGTATAATGTATGCTGCAAACGGTATACTCATCGGTTTAATCGTGATTACTCCTGTCGCCGGTTACGTTGGTCCAGGTAGCGCAGTAATTCTTGGAATATTAGGCTCAATTGTATTCATTTTAGGCGAGAAATTATTTCAAAGAGCCAAATGGTTTACTGATCCAGTTGGTCTTTTTCCAGGTCACTTTCTTGGTGGTATATTTGGTTTTATTATGGTTGCGTTCTTTTCGCAGTATTCATACGCTTCTTTTGGAGGCGGCTCTGGTCTACCAAATGGTCTATTATTTGGTGGTGGAATGCAAGCCGTGCATCAACTTGGGCTGCAATTGCTTGCTATACCAGTAGTTCTCGTTACAGTTTTTGTATTATCCTATGTCTTTACGTGGATAATAAGCAAGGGCATCCATGGCATAATTAGAGAGTACACTGCTGAAGAACTTAGAGAGCAAAAGATAAAGCCCGCTACCTAACTAACTTTAATTATCATACCCTTAAGCTTGGTAGATACACAAAGGTAAAGTATAGGCTTATCCGTTACATGTATTCTTCCAAAACCTGTCTTCTTAAGCATATGTTTCATTTGTCGCTCTGTGGGCATTACATCAATTAGGGTTGCGAGTTCCCAGAAGAAGTCGTTTCCAACAGGGAAAAACACGGTTGCCGCTGAAAAGAAAAAAGCCACCGATATTGCCGTGCCTATAAGCGTCATCATTCCCGGCTGAAGCTTTCTCAGTTCTTCCGTTAGCCCTTTTAAGAAGGGCCAACCGCCATAGACGTAAATGATTGTGGCTAAAACTAGAAGAATGCACGTTTGATAGGGTGTGGTAATTGTGAAATGAAACCATGTTTGAATGGTTTCTGAAAAAAGCAGAACTGGAATAGTAAGCGCGAGGCAAATAAAAAATCTTTTTTTGAACATTCCAGTGTGCATCATATGTCCTGAGGATCCATGTTTCATTCCCTGCATGGTTTGGTCAGGCATTTTATGTTCCATTCCAGAATGCATATTGTGATTTTCGTGTTCCATTTTATTTACCACACATGTGTTGAGACATACTTACATGAGCTAATGGTTCTAACTTGAATTTTGGGATTAGACAAACCGCATGCTATTCATAACCATTTTTTCCTTGAATCAATGGAGGACAGGCGCTGGTCACTCTAAAACGGTCAAACAACATTCTGTGGGTTCCCCGAAACGAAGGCAACTATGTTTTCTACCGTTGTTTCAAGTATTCTTTCTAGGGCTTCTTTGCTGTAGAAAGCTATGTGAGGAGTAAAAACGACGTTGTTTTTGCTTAGCAGAATGTGATCCTTAACTAGGCTGGTTAAGACTTCGAGATTTTTAGGGTCGTATAAAAGTTGTTTTTCCTCTTTTATAACTTCTTCACCTTCAAAGACGTCGAGTCCAGCGCCGGACAAAATTTTCTTGTCAAGGGCATCGATTAATGCTTCTGTGTCTACGATGCTGCCTCTTGCAGTGTTTATCAGAATGGCGCCTTTCTTTACAAGTTTGAATGTATCTTTGTTCATGAGGTGATGAGTGGCTTTCATGTAGGGTACGTGTAGCGTAATTACGTCTGATATAGCTAAAAGGTCCTCCAGCGTAACATATTCAAAACCTAAGACCTCAGATAGGAGTTTGTTTGGGCGGACGTCATATGCTACAACGTTCATGCCGAAGCCTTTTGCAATCCTTATGACGTGCAAGCCGATTTGACCTGTTCCGATGACACCTATGGTTTTTCCTTTTAAGTCGAACCCCTCTAACCCCTCTATTGAGAAATCTTGTTCAAAACGTCTAATGCATGCCTTGCACATGTTTCTCGACAAAGACAAAATCAAAGCAAACGTGTGCTCAGCAACAGTGTTCTCCCCGTATGAAGGAACATTGCAGATTATGATCCCCTGTTTCTTGCATGTTTCTATATCGATATGGTCAAAGCCGGTGGACCTTGTGGTTATTAATTTCAAATCTGGAATTTCACGAATGATTTGCGCGTCTATTTTAGAGTAGATGAAGACTGAAACAGCATCAAAATCTTTTATTTCTGAGGTTTTTTCCAAACTTAGTTTTTCAGTTGAGAACTTAAGCACGTGACCGTTCAGCTTCTTTTTGAGGTATTCTTCCTCCCAGTCTTCTACTTCGAAAAACGCTATTTTCATCTTTTCCACTTACCTAATGTTGAATATATTGCATCTGACTTTCAAGGGAAAGGGCATGTTGTTTTTTTGATATCCAGAAGAATGTTTAGGGATGTTGCTGTAATTCGGCAATGCGATTTTGAACCGTTGTAGAAAGCGCGTTCCTCAAATTTTCATCTTGGAACCCTGCTTTAATTTGGTTAATTCTTGTAGCTAGTTCTTCATCGCCAATTGTGTTTTTGAGCCATTTTTGAAAGTCTTGACGCTGAAAATGGAATGTTACGGATTGAATGGGTGCTGTTTGGAGTTTTTCGGCAAACTCTACAGTGCTAGTTGCCGTAATTCCAGTGAATTTACCGAGTTCTGTGAAAAAATGAAAGCCATTTTCAAATGTAACAGTATTGAGCAGGTTTAGGTTTTTTTGTTTTTCTGTAGGCTGCTTTTTAGTTGTGGCTGTCTTGGACAAAATATGGGCACGACCTGAAATAGAAAACGATAGGCGTAGAGCCTTATAACAAGTTGTGAGTGTGAGGGCACTGCTACATTTTCAAAGTGAATCAGGCAGGATAGATTAACTCACAACGAGAATGGCGGGTATGAATTTGGCAATATTCTTTCCATTTAAGAACCTTGAAGTGTTTACTCTAACTGTTTCTTAAAGTACGAGTTCGCGCGCAGCGCAAAAACTCGCCGTTAACCTTAACTTGGAATGTGCCGTATCATAGAGGCAACGAGAAGATGTTTTGTTGAAGAAAACAAAGATCATATGCACTGTGGGTCCAGCTAGCTCTTCAAAGCAAGTGATTGAAAAAATGTTCCAAGCGGGCATGAACGGCGTAAGGATAAACACCGCTTATGGAAATCTCGCTCAATATCAATCTGTTATAGAGACAGTGCGAGAAGTTGCGGATATCCCAATAATAATTGACATCAAAGGACCAGAAATCAGAATCAGGGCAACTCAACAAAAGGTCTTCAGTAAAGGAGACATTTTGGAAATAGGCTTCGACGGTGAAGTCAGCTTCAATCATGATTTCTATGATGAAATGGATGTTGAAGACGAAGTATACATTGACAATGGAAAAATTAGAACACGGGTAGTTGAAAAGAAAGATCGAAAACTTCGGCTTCTAACCTTGGACGGCGGCGTCATAGAAGACGGAAAAGGAGTTAACATTCCTAACAAGCATCTTTCCGTTCCAACTTTCACAGAGAAAGACTTGGAGATCATCAAGTTTGCAAAAAAACAAGACATCGAATACGTTGCCCTTTCCTTCGCACGAAACGCAAGAGACTTGAAAAACTTGTCTCAGACCAATAGTTTTGGAGGTGGAATAATCGCCAAGATAGAGAACTCTGAGGGTGTCCAAAACGTCGAAGAGATTTTAGATGCCGCTAGCGGACTAATGGTTGCAAGGGGCGATTTGGCAGTTGAAATTGAACCTGAAAAAGTGCCTTTAGTCCAGAAATCCCTAATCAAACTGTGCAATCAGAAGGGCAAGCTTGTTGTTAAGAAAACGGATTGGCCGTCTCTGAAAAACCATTGCAGGTAGACTGCGGCTTGAACCAGTTACATTTTGTGTCAAAAAACCGCTTAAAACATCAAAAAGAAGCGTAGCCAAAGCGATAAGATTGGTCGTTTGAAGTATAACCAGCAACTTCTCAAGTAGACTTTAGCAGAGGTTGAAGAGGTCAAGCTTATGTTGGCTGGCACGGGGCAATGACAACCTTTGCCAGGGAAAGCTGGGGTAAAACAGAAAAGGATTAGTTAGAACCTTAGCATGGCACCTTTTAATTTCCATTATTGACAATTCTTGCTTTAATTATCAAGCGTTCTATCTATAGAACAAAACGTTCTATGACCAGAGCTAATAAGCACCAACAAAACAATATTTGCAGTGACAACATATGGACTTTAAGTACAAACTTATCGCCGTTGCTGTATTAGCCTTGTTAAGCGGAACAGCATTTGCCGCGCCAATGCTCATAGTGCCTTTGGACGTTAAACCTTACCCGCACGTCAGTGAAGGACCGAAAGCAGACTTTAGCATTAATATCTTATACGCTAATTTGACAGTTATTGAGTGGTCTCAAAACCAGACGGTACAAAAATGGGTTGAAGACCCTATAACTGGCAACTACTCGTCGATGAACGTTACCGAATTTATTCCATTCACAAACGTCACTTACTTGGTTATAGCTAATGTAACCAATCTATCGGATTTAAGCGCTAAAATGCATGAGATGGGTTTTGCAGCTGCCCAAAACATAAACATAGTCAATTCAGCATTAGGTGGAGAATCCTTCAACCGAGGCTACGCTAAAGATCCAGGCGTTAGTTTTGGCGGCGTTATAGACGGAGTATGGCTGGACAACAAATGGGTAAACACAACCTGGATTCCAGGAAAGAACTACCCTGACAACGTCTTTCAAATAATGACTCCGCAGCATAGAACCTTGTCGTCTATTCCTGATTTGCCTGAAAACGCAACCAGTGAAGGCACCTGGATAGAGGGCGTTCCGATAGGCGAATCTTATGACCCTACCAAAATGTCCGAGACGCAAATTTACATTAACGGTGCATGGGTAGATGTAACAGGCAGAGTACAACCTGGTACCCCGCAACCGATGGTTCTAGCAAGCAATACACTCGTAGACCAAGTACTAGCCTCAGGCACTCCAATCTACCAGAATATGAATGCCAGTATCGGTCCAGTAACCTCATTTCCTGATTGGCACATGTATAACTCCAACGGTCCAACACTTAGATGGTCTGGCGGAACCGGGTTTAGCTACATTTGGGAACCGCATCAATCTAAACTTATCGCATTCACGGGCATGCAGTCTTACAATAACGCTGAGGGCACAAACAGCACACTCGCTTCTCTTGAAAACGGGAGTATATCTCTGTATGGATCAATAACCAGTTTCATTAATAACATGCCAGTCAATGGAGTTTATTACAACACTCTTGCAACTGCCACATGGCTGAACACAGTGCAACTACAAATTACGCCCAACGGATACATATACAACGCTGTTCTCTCAGGCAACCAAACATTCCAGCTCTCCCCAAACGGTATTGAAGCTTTCATCAAAGAGGAGCCATAAATTGACAAACGGAGAAGAACTTGAAGGTACAACCCTAAACGTATATTCGTGTATGGTGAAGGAAGGTAAACCGCTAGGTCCACGTGAAACCATGCGGCTTGCAAATCTTAGTAGCCCAAGCGTTGCTTATTGGCATCTTCAAAAACTGGAGTCGCTGGGTTTAATCGCCAAGAATGAATATGGCGAATATACAGTTAAGGAAAAAATAAACATCAGTGGCCATTTGTGGGTGGGAAAAACACTCGTTCCCAGGCTAATCTTCTACGCATTCTTTTTCATCGGCATACTCATCGTGGAAGTATTAGCAATTGTCATTCCATTATTTCAAAACGGCCAAACTCCAGGGTTGTATCTTTTTTACTTGATGGGACCTACCGCCATTGCGATGGTGCTGTTTCTTAGCGAAGGTATGTGGCTTCGCAAGAAAACTCAGAATGACAGCAGCAAAAAAAAGATAGCTGTGGAAAAACCACAACCTTAAGTCCGTTCTATCAGTAGAACAAAGTGTTCTATGATTAGAGCTAAAAGCTGTAGGCTACTATAGAATTAGCGGTGAGTGATATGAAAAACTTCAAAGTTAAATTGTCTGAAGGTTCTTGGGAATCACCTTCATCAATAGGACAGGAAAAGACATCATCGGCTCCGAAACGTCGATTATCTGGAAGAAAAATCTACTTTATGATATTTGCAATTATTGCAATTTTGATACTTGCGGTCACTCTGCTGATTCCGCAGGGAGCCGCTTCAATACCACTTAACGTCAACTATACCGTTGGAGAGAAGATGGTTTATGATGCTACAATGACCAGTTCTTTTCAATATGGTAATTCGGCTTTGCCAACAGGGATAACTTCTCAATTTCCAAATAATACAAGTATAAACATGCAGCAAACAATCGAAGTAACTGGTTTCGACGGTGAATACTATACTTTAAACCACACAATGACTTTGAGCACGAACAGCAAACCGTTAAGCATCTCATTAACTGAAAAGATGAATAAGACAGGGTATTCAGCGTATCTGCTTAACCTTGGAAGTACACAACAAGAGATACCTAACGATGGCGTTACAAGTACCTCTTATCTTGCACAACTATTAAGCAAGCCAGAGGTCAAAGTTGGAGACTCAGTTGAGGTTCCCTTTCCCAGTGGCAATTCAAGCATTGGGATAACCGGAGACTTAACGATGACCTTCAAAGGCATACAAGACCTTACGGTTCCCGCAGGAACATTCAAGGTATTTAGAATCGACATAACTAGTAACAATCTAAAGATGAACTACAACTCGCCAATGGGCAGCTTAAGCAACTTTACACCAGCCAATATCACAATTAGCTTAGATATGAACTCCCAAATGTACATTGAATATGGAACAATGCGGCAGATAAAATCAAGCATGCAAGAAACGGTTTCGATGCAATCGGCAACACTGAACTACGGAATGAGTACGAATA
This sequence comes from Candidatus Bathyarchaeota archaeon, assembly GCA_963715865.1. Lineage (GTDB taxonomy): Archaea > Thermoproteota > Bathyarchaeia > Bathyarchaeales > Bathycorpusculaceae > Bathycorpusculum. The sequence continues at coordinate 198,797 of OY970280.1, read as the reverse complement.
TGGACATGACGCTCATAGAGCATATTGCGCCTTCTTAGGAGATGGATTACAGTGGCGATAAGACTGTTTGATGCAACTCTTATCGGCTTAATCCTAATTTCCCTAATCTTTTTAGGGACGGCATTTCTGCTTATTGATATTCCGATATTTAATGCTATTAACCCATTTTTAATACAAATGTCTGTTTTGGGTATGTTTTTAGGCTTGACATTTGGATTAATTGGTGGATATTGGTATACTAAACAACAACTAAGAATATTGGCAGAAAAGATTGAATTCAAAGGACTTGGATTAAGGAAAATGTACTATGCCTTGTTTTTGGGTTTGGCAGTATTTCTCGTTTGCTCTTTTTTTGTGTTCTATTATAATTCAGTTGTTTTAGGTAATAGTTTAATTACCTTTGTTATTTCCGCTACTTTTACAGCTTATGTAATAAGGTTAATTCTTGTGTCTTCATGGGAAAAGAGAGCAAGCAAGACTATAATGATGGCTCGAAACAAGTTATATACAGTTCCCAAATAATCCTTGGATCTCTATTTTCTAATGGATCAATTGCGGTCGTCTTTGCTGGTTGGCTACAATTATTGAGAATCTAATTTCCTCTGCTTAGTTCAATCGGATTCACTGTGTTAAAGAAAAATGGTCCCAAAATGAAGTTCTATCCCTTCACTTCGCGACCTCTTTTCTTTCATTGCTTCTTGATCAATTCTCTGAAGCTCACGTTGGAACTTTCATATGCACCTCACTTTCTTCTACGAGTCAGCGAAGGATGGTACAAAGTCGGTTTCTAAAAAAATATCTCTCAACATCAAAATTGTATTATCTGTAGTTTTTTAAGTGCGATGCTATATCTTCTGCGCTGAAATTTAGGCGAGCACTTGCTCTTAAGCTCCTTCTCTTGTTCGCCCCCTTCATCCAAAAGTTGCGGAGTGCGGCATTATAGCATGGCACATAAACGAGGACCACGAAAACCAAATTTTAATCTGAGTTGGTGGCACAGAATAACCGTTCGATGTATCTCAAAATTGGATGCGTTTAGGATTCGCTTAATACTTTAAGCGCATCCCATCGGACCCGCTTTTGGAGGATAATTCTTAACATTTTATTAGCAGAGTTGTCAGTCTTCTTTTCCGCCCGCTCCTATTTGAGACGAGAAGATTATCCTTTTCATTTGAATAAGGTTTTGAACCCTTTTGGGTTCAAGGATCTCCAGTTCCGCGGTTTCTGCCATACCTCCTTCTGTATATAATTTAGAAGGGAAATTCGCTTTTCTGAAAACGCGGCTTGAACCCGTTTGGGTTTAAATCTCGGCCACCCCACCAAAATCTTTCAGAACCTTAAATGACAAAGCTTAACTTTTAAACTGCCAATTTAGAAGTGAGCAACATGAAAACTTTAGATGAGATAAAAAACGCTATAGCCAAGCACAGGGATGAGTTGAGTAAAAAATACAAAGTTAAAGAAATAGGCGTTTTTGGTTCCTACGTTAGAGGCGAACAGAAAAAACAAAGTGACCTTGACATCTTGGTGGAGTTTGAAGAAACAGCAAACTTAAGCCTGCTTGATTTCATCAGAGTGGAAAATTACCTGAGTGATGTTTTGGGAACCAAGGTAGATTTAGTGGAAAAACATACTCTTAAACCAAGAATTGGAAAGCATGTCTTGGAAGAAGTTGTACAAATATGAAAGAAGAGTTCTTGGATTATGTCGAAAACTACAATAGCCGTCTGGAGTTGCAAAACTGGGGAATACGCATTAAGAGGTATTGCTAGGTTGTAGCTTGTCTGCGTCCTGATTGTGCTCAGCTCTAAGTTCAACAAACATGGAATAAGCAAACAGACCTATATAGAACAGGCTTGGAACCGCAAGTAGGGTTGGAAGAGTAGATTCTTGGCCTCGACCAACCGCGAGCAAAGGTCCGAGAACCGCGCCTAACGGGATTATTAGAACCCAGTTCTTGTTGTGCGGCTTCAAAAGAGTCTGCAGATCGCCCAGCTTGTACATGATCGGCAACGTTAAAAAGAAAAGGACAAGCTCCGCAATGACGTTAGTTAGGCTAGTTACGTCAATGTTTAGAGCTCCGAACCGGGCTTGAGACAGAGGCCAGAACAGCTGGACTCCTCCGGTGAAAAAATCGCCTATGAGAATGTGAGAAAGCAAAGCCGCGTAATACGGGATGGCTTGTTTGCGATAAACGATAAAAAACGGAATCATTAGCACGGTTATAGTGATTAATGAGTGTGTAGGTCCCCGGTGCATAAGGAAACGCATTAGCAGATCAACGTCTGGAAGAACTGAAGCTGCAAACAGTAGCGGCAGGTTCACTTTGACTTTGGCAAGTTTTGAAGAGCCTTTTCCCGTTATGTATCCCAAGGCAAAGTGGCCAATTGCGAACGTTTAAGAGACCTCTTGAGTACATCGCAGATGCGAAAGGAACCTATTAAAGCCAACTCCGCCATAATGGTAATGTCGCGAAATATCGAAACGGAAAGTCATAATCGCTCTTGTTGTCAGAAAAAACATTAAAGCATGTTGACAGTGTGTTTAGTGATATCTAACGCTGAGCACGCCAGCCTGTTGCATAAGCGCGCGAGGTTCGCCACAGTTTATTTGGAGGCGTTCTTAGTACCATCTTAACTGGCATCTTCGCAGGCTTATTTTTTGGTCGATCATTTTACGCTGCAAGCGGTTTACCTGCAGTATTCAAAGGAATTGCAGCTATGGCTGTTTTTGGGTATTGGATCGGTTTTTATGCTGCAGTAGGCGGAATTTTGGGAACTTTGTCAAATTTGTCAGACGGGCTATGTATCGCCGGTTCCCGGGAAGCCCGCCGTAAAAAAAGTACCTACCGCCCTATACCTTTTTCTTAACAATTAGTTAAGTTGCTCTTAACAAAGCGTTAATGGAGCCTGCCCTTAAGAGGACATGAGTACCCTTTGTCGGCGAGTGAAAATTGAGCCCCATCGAGGTGAACAGGATTGAATAATAGACCCGGTGCGTATGTGATTGAAGCATACGCGAGCAGGATCGCCGCTTTTAGAAGGGTTATGGAAAATGCGCGCAAAGAATACGAGTTAACATGAGCATGCCGCTTCTCTTTCTCGTTATCTCTTTTGTTCTTCTCGTATTCCTCGTACTTTTCTCATGCGCTTATTTACTTCGGCACGAAGTGTTTCTTCTTCCACCTTCTTTGAGCCATTGATCGATAGGCAGAATCGAACACCTCTTCCCACGAATAGCTCTTTTTCAGATAACTTTCGACTTCGTCAAGGCAAATATGTCCAAGACCCGCACGTAACCAATCTGTTGCAAGGTCTTGCCCAATGACATTGTACTTCCCATTAAGCCATTGCCGTAGCCCTTTTTCTTTGTGATATGGGTCATACTCGCGATGCTTCCCACCAAACGTTTCAGTACCTCGATCCATGAAGGTGTGAACTTAGCCATATCGTCCATCAGGAAGAAGAACGCCCTTTTTAGCTAGGAATCTACCAAACTCTTCATGTTTATTTCTGCAGGGCATAATCAACACATTCTCTTTCTCGTCAAAATATTTAACATTTTTTTAACGAGACCGGCACGTTTGCAGCGTCCAATGATAGCATAAATCTAAAGTAGGCCATTTCATTATCTCTTTTTGCTCTTTTTCAGTAACTATTAAAAAAGAAAAAAGAGGGGTTTGCGGGTGCATCTCCACTGTGGTGAGGGTTCAAATCCCCTCTGGTCCACTTCAACATCACCAACTCAACACCCAAGTACTCAAAGAAATTTTCGTGGCAGTTGTCATTTGCGTTTTCTAAAGGTTTTGTTCCCATTGAAATCGCAAATTTACAGCACTATCGATAGAATAGCAAGAAAGAATTGTTCCTTATTCTATCGCTGTGATTGGTTTTATCAAATGAAAAATGACTGACAAACTTGTGTTCTATGCTACTTATATTCCCCGGGCGTTATCTCAGCGTTTTTTGCATGCTCGCTCTATCAATACATGCATCAGGTCTCTCTTGCTAATTATTCCAATCAATTGTTTCGGGTCCGCAGGATCCAAAACAAGCACTCTTCCAGTTTCTTGAGCGGTCATTTTCTTGAAGGCATCCAATGCTGTTTCTCCCGGAAAGCAAACATCCACATTCTGCCTCGCAATGCTTCCGACGGAGGTCTTCCACCTGTTAGTTTTGTCTACTTTAGACGCTTCCTCGATTGTTACTATGCCTGATAGTTCACCATTTTCATTGACAACTGGATAGCCGATATGTGTCTCAGCTGCCATTAAATCCAAGAGTTGACTGACAGTCATGTCACTTGGCACCGTCCTAATTCTCCTTGTCATTATATCTTCCACTTTTACACCAGCAAGTTCGTCTGTCTCCCTCAGCAATCGTACCGGAGTAAAACTGTTGGCTTCTTCTAGCTTGCTCGCCTCCACGAATCCCGCGGTTCTCTTATTGAGCGCAGCTATGATGACACGTTCGAATACCTTCGGCTCCTGTTCAATACTCCTGGTGTTGATCACGCCTTTTTCTACGGCATCGAAAAAGAAGTCCTCCCCCGATTTGGTGCGAATTATCACGACAGACCAGTCCTTCAGCGGATATGCACTCCCAATAGATATATCCGCGACTTCGGAAGTTAAATCAATGCATGTTCTACAACTAGGCAGAACATACTGCATTATTCTTGACAATGGGATTTCAATAACGCCTTTCTCTGTTTCCACCATAAAATCGTGAGAAAGGTACATTTTTCTGATTTCTGAAGGAGCCACCTTGTAAGTTTCTGTCAAATATCTAAACAGTCCGGTCGACGAAAAGGTTCCGAAGCAGAAAAGCCCGATAGATATTTTTGATTTTCCGCTAATTTTGTGTTTCCATGCATCTATTTTGCGAAGACCGAGAATATGGCATGGGACTCCAACCGTAGCGATCTCTTTCTTCCCAAATCTAAGCACCGCATCTCCATAAGCCTTAACGACGGCTGATGGAAAGAACTTGCTGCCTATTGAAGAGAAGATGTCGTCTGGTACCGAAACGACAGAAGGTATGGGTTTAAGAGGATTTGCATCCTCTGTTGGAGAAACTATCGCGCTATCAAACATTTTGTTATTTAATCCGAACATGAGCAATGATGTGACAACGGCACCGTCATGGCTCTTTTCCCTGATCTTTGGATCATTTGATTGTGCAAGCAAGATTTTTCTAAAATAGCCTAACGCTTCGCTTCTTAGAGGAGCTTCAGAAACGGCTTCTAGGCTTCTCAGCAACAAAAATTCTGAGTGTGGACAGATTTCGTAACATACCGTGCAGAGATCCAAGCTCTCTGAACAATCGTAAAGTCGCTTTACTTGTTCATCTTCGACATGTAAAGCAGACATTGGACAGGCAGCTTCACATGCTCCGCAACCTGTGCAAAAACCATTCCTAATTATGTTCTTCTCCAAGATGTTGTAGGCTATTAACCGATTGGACTGCAAGATAGAATACCCCCAATAATAACATGTTGTGATTTTATTTATATGTTATTCACATCAAAGGAATGCTGATTTTCCAAGCCTGTGATCGAGCATTTTCCCTAATTCGCGCCATATCTATCGATCTTTTTCCGAGTTGTTTCAAAAGGGGACATACTTAGAGGCACAGGTATTCCAATACTTGCAGACAAGTTAGGCCTCAATAGATTGATTCTTTGTGATTTCAACAGCGATTAAACTCTTGGTGGAAAAAAGCAATTAGTAATTGTGTGCATGCTCTTCAAGACACACCAAATCATCAAAAAAAGGAGGAGTTGCGGGTGACATCTCCACCTGACTGAGGGTTCGATAAGGAAAAATTACTAGCCCACGTGCGGGGATGTTGTGAGTTTGATAAGGGAAGCGAGGACTAAAAAAGAAGCGATAACATGAGATGTTTTTTATTCTAGAACCGTCAACAGCTTGAGTCATGGTGATTTCGTGTCTGAGGATGAATCTGAAAATGGGGCGGAAGAAAAATTCGTAATTCCCATGAAAGCTGAAGATGTTATGACCAGGGAAGTCATTACTCTTGACGAGAATGTATCCGCTAAGAAAGCTGCAGAAATTATGGCTCAAGAAGGCGTGAGTGCAGTAATTGTAACCGCCGAAGGAAAGGCAATAGGAATCCTTACTGAGAGAGATATCCTGAAACGTATAGTTGTAGAGGATAAGAACTCTGTGGAGACAAAATTGAAGGAAATAATGTCAAGCCCTTTGGTGACTATTGGACCCAGCGTGGATTTGGAGGAGGCTGCACGCATTATGTTTGAGAAAAAAATAAAGAACCTTCCTGTTATCAATGACAACCGCTTGATTGGCTTGATAAATCTGCAGGATATTTGCCGACTTCAACCTGAGGTCCTGAAAATGCTAAGGCAATTAATGGAAACTCCCAAGAACCTCCAAAGAGTTTTGAAATGTTACATAATCTAGAACGAGATTATAATCCAGCTTGAGAAAAAAGGATGATAGTATACGCCGCTAATCGAAAAAATTAAAAACTAAGTGAATTTAGAAACTTTTTCTTATCTTACTTCGAAAACAAATCTGTAACGGTCTTTCCCAACCCTTTCCACCGTAAGAATTGCAAAATAGCCAATCTCGCCTGTGTTTTCGACATGCGGATCCTTGCATGGTGTTTTGTCAAAACCCTCGATTTCTACGATTCTGACTTTTCTCACGGAAGACGGCAACCTTGTCAAATCAAATTCTTTTTCGGCATCTTCCCTCGTCAGGATGTGTTTGCTAACCAAAAGATTCTTCTTTATTAGTGCGTTCACGTCATCCTGCAGTAATGCTCTGTTGATTTTCCGCAAGTCCTCTTTGGTTGCAATTTCCATATATCCAGAGTTCTCTTCAAACTTAGCAATGATGAATTTTGCGTCCGAAAACCTTCGTTCCAACGTCCTTGCAAGAATGTGCTCTGCAGTTTGAAGTCTGCCTTCGTTTGGTTTCATAACAATTTGTGATGTTAATCTTTGTTTAATAACTTTTAGAGTTGCAATACTACATGAGTAGCACGCGAGTTTCTATGGTTCCCTTTGAACCTCCAAAGAAGAAAAAAGGGGTTTGCGGGAGACATCTCCGCTGTCATGAGGGTTCAAATTGAGAGATAAAAATAAAATTAATCTTTATCATGGCAGTAATAGTCCAATAATGCTAAAGACGGCTCCTATGATTCCAAGTGTGAGACCTACGTAGCCCCATTTGTCTTTGCTTTTCGCCACAGCATAGACTCCTAACACAATCCCGATAAATTCACAAAAGATTCCGAGAACGAATAGACTTATCACCCAGAAGATTATTGAAGCAAGTGCCGCATTATGTGACACTTTATTCTTTTGCATAATTTAGCTCTCTATTCCCAGTCAGTCTATTTCATGCTGTGCAGATTTAAGATTTATCACCCATAAAAACTTGGCTAAGCTACTACAATTAAAAACCGTAAAGTACTCTTAGGGCATTCGGGCGGAACAACTAATGTAAGGTTTCATCTTCTCGACAATTAACTGCCTTAATTCAGGTTGATCTCTGTAGTATATGTCGGGGATTTCGAGAGATTCAACTTTTTTCCATGCGGAAGGAACCATTTTGAGTACGGCTTGCTGATGCTTGAATTCCATCACGTAGATTTCGTCTGCCCACTCAACCAACTCCCGCGTTAGCGGAACCGTAGCGCCATATGAAACACCGGCAGATTTGACTTCGAGGTTTTCCGCTTTCTTAAAGAGGTCTTCAGCAGTGGGGCTCCTGTCAACGTTGCATCCACAAACAAATAGTATTTTACGTTTTCTCATACCCAATAGCCACTCTTTATCATGAGTAACATAGAATTGCTGAGTTCTAATCAAACTTTCTTTTTGTATACCCATAGAATTAAAAGGGTCAAAAAAAGGAAGGGTTGAAACTACATTTCAGCACAGTAGGATAACGGTTAATGGTTAGGAGTCATTCAAGGCTTTTTTTAGCCAAAGTATTGCCTGCTTAAACTGAATGAATTCGAAGTCTTGCGGATTCTCTAGCTTGACGGAAGGGTATCTGCCAAAATCACCACGTACCTGAGAGAATATCGGTATTATCTGTAATTTGTCATGGAACTCTTTCATTATGAAAGCAGAAGTAGATTTGGCATTTGGGGCAGTGCTTGAAGCCGCCGCCAATCATTTTGCCGCAAGCATCGCAAGGTCTGGATAAGTCGAGCATAGAGAAGTTTGTAGCTAAAACGCTTTAAAAGGCGAGTGCTGAGACGACAGATCAGCGCAGGGGAGAGCCACTGAAAGAAAAAGAGGACTTGAGAGACAGAAAGCAAGCTGCGTTAATAAAGTTACAGTTTCTTTTTGGCTTTTTCTTCTAAAGCCTTCAATCGAGACTCTAAATCGTCAAGCCTTTTCTTGTCTGAATGTACCTCTTCGGAACTGTGTTTCTTTATGTGTGCTTCAAGTTCATCAAGTCTTTTCTTAATTTTCTCCATTTCACTGGACATTTCTTATCACCCTAAAAATTCTTAATTGCCAGCACTTAAAAACTTTCACTTAACAATTCTGATGCGTTCACGCCAAACTAGAGTTTCATTTTTCCTAGTTCTTTGGTAATTTGTTGACACGTTTCGTACACATCCTCGATTTGAATCGGCGGTCCTTTAACCTTGGATTGAAACACTCCAGCGGACATCAATATGATTCCAAGACTCTCGCTAATAACTGGCACTGGAACCAAAAAAACGGTTATTCCTAACTTGATCAGTGGTGAAATGGGTCCTTTGTTTTCTCCTCTAAACAGTTTCTTAGCTCCCTTTGCTTCATTCAGGGACGTGCTCAACAAGCTCACGGTTTCCTGATAACTCATCCCCATTTCGCGCAGTACTTTAATCAGAGTAGCAGCATCCTCAATCTTGGATAGATTCATCAAGTTCTCTCCGCAGAGTTCAACCATATGTTAATGTTAATAGAGATACAAAAGCCTTCAGTCGGAAAAGTGCTACATATGTTTTTCAGGGAAAGACTGGAAACGAAACTGCAAATTATACAAGGGAAAATGGGGCACTCCGCCAAGAAGAGCATTCGGAAAAATAATACACCAAGTTTTCGAAAAGCCATTATTTGTGGTCGTAAAATTCCTATTTCGTCAGCATAATCCAGAATCATTTTGAGCTGATTCGGAGGTTAATCCGTTTGTACGCTGATTGAACTCCTACTCTCTCACCTATCTCATAGACTCTGATAGATCTGCATAAATTTGGAAAAAACAGGTCGGGTTTAGGCGTATACATGATTCAAGACATACAAGTATGATTCTATGAATATTCAAGATGAAGAGTAATAATAGATTACATTTCAAGAGCCTGAAAAAAATTTGATAATACAAATGCTGAGGAAAAAATTTAGTCAAAAAACGGTTACTTGCAAAAGTGCTTATGTTTCTAATCCAGATATGTTTGATTCTACCAAGTTTAGGTCCATGCTGTAAGATTGTCCATCAAGGACTGGAGGAGTTATCGTCATCTTGATTGGCCATTGTATTGTGTTATCTATGTAGTATGTTGCGCTGATTTCTTGGCTTGTATATTCGTAAACTGTGCAACTTCGGGTTCCGATGTTTGTTGTTGAGATTTGCGTGTTGTATGTGTTGTTTAGGGTTAAGCCTTCTGGTTGGAAGGTCATGTTTGATAAATTAACCCAGACGGTGGTACTGTTTTCAGTTGAACCGTACGGTGATGACATGTTTATGTATGTTTGGATTTGTGCATGAGTTTGGTTGATGTCGGTTATTTCTATTTTTGCGTTGAAGGTGACTGTAGTCGATAAAATGCTTGCTTGCCCTTCATATGTTGCATATGCGCCTTTGGTCATCCATGATTTAGGCCCTGAGTGTTTGATAGTAGCCCGCAGGTTAAGCAAACGCTTAAAGCAAGGACAATGGTGATTATTTTGATTGCGCGTATTTTTTTTATGCTTTTTTGAGGGGGTTGTGATTTTTGTTGGTTAGTTAAGGTTTTTTTCGCTCCAGGCTGTTGTGACTTTAGTATATGCGACAACGAGCACATTATTAAGTCTTACTAAACAATATAGTAGAGCCAGAAGAATGGTTAACATCAAAATAAGAAGACTCTGAGAGCCCGCTTTCGATTTATGCAAGTCCAAAGGATTGCTAAACTGAGCGAGTTATTGGGGTGTGGGGTAGCGCCAGACAAGCTTCGAGTACGGTTTCGGTGAGTGTTTTTTGGTGAGGTGTTTTGCGAAGTCGGAAACAACTATTATTCCGATCAGTTTGTGATGTTTCATCACGGGGAAAACGAGCTTTTAAAAGATCACGCGCGCTTACTATATGTATAGATAAAAAACTATAAATATATTATAAATGCTATATTCTGTTGGGTCGATTGGTATTGTCAAAAAAGTTAACTAAAGCTGAAAGTCTTGAGCTACACAAGAAAGCACAGCGAGAAAAAGCCCTCAAAAAGAAACAGAAAAAGCAAGCAGGGCTTCCGGCAAGATTCAAAAAATAAAAAAGTACCCCAAAATTTTTTGTAAACGCCCAGAAAAGCGTGATAGGAGGGAAAACAGTAAAGGCTGGCTTGTTAGCCCCCATTTATCTTTCTTTCTCTCCGGTACGAAGTGTTAACTTTCAGCTTTTCACCGATACTGCAGTCAAGGCAATTTCGCTAAATATTTCTGAAAGAGTGACCATTGCACATTGCCTCCTTGTTTGCTAGAAAGAGGGCTGAAGATGTTACCTGTGGGTGTAAACTATAGAAACCCCACCGATGAATACATAATACTGATTTTCGCATTATTCAATAATTATTTTTTATCAAAGTTTAAAAACATCCTTAATGTTTTTTTGAATTTTACTTCCTGAGCCGACTTTCATGATTTGTCAAACAATTTATAAGTAATTACCTATATATATTGTCAAATGAGAGAGTGAACGTATGGCAAAGAAAAAGAAATCAAGCAAGAAGAAAAAAAAATGAGATAATCAGGTGATTATTCCTAACTTTCTGAATTTTTATAGCAGTTTTACTTTTGAAACAACCTGTTTCTAAAGCGTACAACTTCAAACAAAACCATTTACGCTGTTTTTCGACTGCATAGGGAAAGCTACAACTTCTCAACTTTTTTAAGGCAGTCAGCGAAAAATGTTAGCCTTTGATAACCAATGTGACTTTCTCAACCGCTGATTCGCAAATCTTCCTGATGCCTCGTTTGCCGCGCTCATACGTGACGTTAATCAGTTTTAGGTCTTCAAGAAGACGAACCTGTTCACTTATGTAGGCCTCACTCAAGCCGAGCCTCTTTGAGATAGTTGTAACATCCAAACGTTCGCTTCCAAGCAGCTGAAGCATTCTCATAGTTGTTGAGTTAATAGCTTCTGCTATTTTCAAGGCCTCTTCGCCAGAAACAACCATTTCTTTCGCTGACAAATGTTTCACATTAGTTATAGATGCGGACTGCTGGCTATATTAATTTTTTTTTAGCAATACTTATGATAATTAACTATATTTATCACGAATTTCAGGGTTTTCTGTTTCAATTGCTGACTAATAGCATCGTTAACAAAGACCTAAGTTTTTTAAAATCTCCAAAAAATTAGATGAAATTTACAAAATACTGACTAACCACTATATAACAAACTGACCTTCAGAAAACTATATCTTTAGCTTGAAGTTCAGGGAGCAAAGTTAATGTTTTAGGCAACATTTTCAATAATAGATTTTCTTGAGAGTCTATAGAAATCTGCAAAATCCATGTGAACTGAAAAAGGATCACTGTGTGAACTGCCACAGCCATTTCATGTCTATTAGACCATTTATCAAAGAGGCTGTAATTTCCAAGCACTTCTTCAAGGACCTAAAAGATGAAAAAGAGGCTGAATCGATAGTTAACGATGTTCTAGACTGTTCCAACATTGACTTTTATGAACTGCACAAATTTGAAGAAAGTTTAGATGGAAATCTTATTTTCAGAGCGAAAAAAGAAGACGTGCACATAGTTTATTGTGTTGACAAGCAAATGAGGATTATATTTTTGAGAGCATTTAGAAACTACAGTGAATATGGAAAGTTTCTTGAAGATAAGAAAGAGATCAAAAAGTTGCTTGCCCATGTTTAACTGATGGAGGATTAAGACTTGAAAGAGCAAAACAAAACTGAATCAGATGCCTCTACTGAGGAGCAAAAGGAAAACGAAGAGGAAGACGAAGCTCTAAATAAAGAGGAAAAAAGAAAGAAGGCTCGGCTCAGAACACGAGGTCCCTACAGAAAAGCCCACGCTAATTGGTAAGGCCTGCGATTCGTAACTCAAGCATCATTGGTTAAATGTTTTTCAGAAAAATTTTCTATTATAGTGCTTTTTCTCAACAACTTTGAGCTTCTCTTAGTGATGAAACTTAATGTCCGTGTGGTTGAGTAACTTGTACCGTCTAGCTGGGGATAGGAACCAAAACCTAAGGCAATCGGGGCAATGGATGAAGCGTAGCTGAAGTATAACATATTTGGTTCGCCCCCGCGTGAGTCTCCATCAGAAGAGACTCTTCTTTTTTTCTACTCAGATTTTGATTCAGCGTATAAAGGAGTGTCCTTTAGTGTTGAGAGTAGTTCCTGAGTCTGGAGATCAGACAGGGTGCAATCTTTGGTGTCTTTCAAGAAGGGTATTTTGTCGGTTGCGTTTTTGAGTTCATGTAATCTTTCCCATTCTATTTTTATGTTTTCTGAAAAGCTACGCTCGTCCACGCTACTGTACCATGTTCCCTTCTCCAAATCTTCAGGCCCTTGAACAACGGTGAATGGACCCAGAAGAGTATCTGTTTCATTATTGAGCAAAAAAATGACAGCGTTTATTTCTAATTCTTGAGCTACTTTAACTTGTGTGCCGGAACAGCTAAAGCGTTTATTTCTCATGCACTCAGTCATCGAAGCACCATTGCACAGAAAAACATAGCCTTTTTGCATGAATAACATTATTGTTTTCTTCTCTTAAAAACTCAGCGGAGCTCAAACAAGTAACTAAAAATCACATTTAGGTTACCGGACGTGAGGTTAATTTAGTTTCAAAGTTTGTTTGAATGGACACATTAAAAAAAGATAGTAATGAACGCATTTGCAACAGTGGGTGGTGAATTTAACGCGAAATGGGCTTTATCCAGCGAAAGGAGGTATTCTACAGGTTGGTTCCATAAAGATGGAGAAAAAGAAAATTTAAAGCCTAATTCAAAAGAGAAAACCAATTATGGCTTCTAAACTCATCTATTCAACTCAGCACAATACAAGAAAAGTTTATATTTCAAACAAATTAATAGTTTAACTTGGTGATTTTTTGACAAGTGTTAGCGAATTGAATGGAAAAAAGGTAATCGGTGCGGGTGCTTTCACTTTGGGCGAAGTGGAAGGAGCCGAATTCGAAATCAAGAATTGGCAAATCACGCATCTTCAAGTGAAGCTAAATAGTGAAGCAACAGAACGGTTTGGATTTAAGAAACCTCTGTTAGGTCATATGGTAGTTCTTCTGCCAGTCAGTATAATAAAGGCGGTCGGGGATGTGGTTTCCTTAGGCAATTCTATTGAAGAATTGAAGAGCATTGTCAGACCCAAGCAAGACTAAAGCGCCGAAGAAAGCCAATTCGACTTTAACCCGTGACTAGAAGAAACTTCTATCAGTCTTTTTAAGCAACTGCTTAACTTCATATCTGTTTGAGTAAAAGGATTTCTGATATAGAATAGATAGATTTCCGGAGACCTGTAAAGCAGAAGCTAAACAAGATTCAGGCCACAGGAGTCGTGGTTGGAAAAACAATCGTCAGCGTCTTCTAGATTCTGGCAAAATCTTATTAGACTGTTTTCGCAGTTACTGTTGTCTCGTTTTGAACTGATAGAAAGGGAGTGGGCCATAATCATGAACATGGATAGCTCTTGTGAGCTCTGTGAGTTCGAAGGTGAAGGCTGTTAAGCATGGATGTACCCGAGCAAGCCCCGCTTGGTAACAACCGCATACTTGCCACCATAGGCAAACACGGGGAACTTCGATATTTGTTTTGACCTACAATAGATTATCCCCAGCACATCTTGGGTTCTTTGCCTGGCGTGTTTTATTCTTACAGGGGCGAAGGTAGGTTTGGCTGGCTCACCGATGCTGAGTGGGAAAAGAAGCAGGAGTATGTGCCTGACGCTAACGTTATTTGCACTTTTTTCAGACACCAAAATCCAGACTTGAACATAACCGCTACCGACGCCGTGTTGCCTGACTCTGACGTGTTATTACGAAGAATTGTGTTCCAAAATATGGGTTTAAACGATGTTTTCGTGAGGTTCTTTTACTACAATGATTTAGCAATTTTCGAGTCACCAATTGATGATGCAGCATATTACTTGCAGGGTCGCGACGCGATTGTTCATTACAAGCGAGATGTCTACTTCGCGTATGGTGGCACGGTGCGGTCAACCGGCCATCAGTGTGGAGTTCATGGCGAAGGATCGGATGCTTTCAGTGATGTCTACGACTCGATATTGTCAGGTGGCTCTCTAACGCTGTATGACGGATCAAGAGACGTGAACTCATGTCTATGCTGGGATGTAGGTAACATCAAAAGCAAAGACACGAAGACTTTGACGGTTATAATGGCCTTGGGGCCAACTGAGAAAGAAGTTTTGGAAGAACTAGAAAAATGCAGAAAAGAACCTCTTGATGAACAAATCAGCAAGATCGAAGATTTCTGGAAAAAATGGATAGCAACCTTCAAATTAAGCTCTGCGCAAGAAGCACTTTCAGGAATAGCCAAAAGATCCTTACTGACACTTAAACTATTGACATCTGAAAGGCAAGGGGGTATAATTGCAGCGCCTTGTATGGAGCCTGAATACCGCTTCTGTTGGCCTAGAGACGCAACTTATGTTGCCTATGCTTTTGACAAATGTGGTTTCCATGAGGAAGCAAAACGCTTTTACAAATGGTGCGCCAAAGCGCAAGAGCCAGAAGGAGGATTGTACCAGCGTTATTACATTGGAGCAAGATTGAAAGGCCCATGTTGGAGTTCCCAGATTGATGAAACTGCGACTGTTCTATGGGGCATGGGTAAACATTACGAGTTGACAAGTGATTATCGGTTTATTCAATCCATTTGGCACATGATTAGGAGAGCAGCTGATTTTCTGCAAGAAGAAGTGGCTAAGGCTAATGGTCTCGTCGAGTCTGTTGGGCTGTGGGAAGAAAAATTCGGGGGACATACCTATTCAAACGCTGCCATCTACAGCGGCCTCAAAACAGCCGCCAATATCGCCAAGATAGTTGACCAAAACGCTTTAAGCGAAAAATGGGACGAAGCTGCTGAAAGCATTAAGGGATCATTGCTCAAGCTCGCTTGGGATGCAGACTTGAACCATTTCATCACAACTGTTGCTCCCCGAAATCAAAATCTTGATGCTAGCCTGCTTAGCTTGGTTTACCCGTTTGAAGTTTTGCCTGCAAGTGATGAAAGAATGAGGAAAACTGCTACTGCAATAGAAGCAGCATTCAGCTACAAGGTTGGTGGAATAGGAAGGTACCCGCTAGACCAGTACTATGGAGGCAACCCGTGGATTCTTACGACCCTCTGGCTTGCTTTGTATTACGAAAAGTTAGGAGATTTAGGCAAAGTAAAACAACTCATCCATTGGGCACTTGACCACTCTACTGAGCTGGGACTGCTTTCGGAGCAAATAGATAAAACTAATGGCTCACCAGTCTCCGCTATTCCACTAGCTTGGTCTCATGCTTTTTTAGTTTTAGCAATAAAAGACTTAGAGAATAACGAAGAGACAGTTTAACAGGGGGTAAACACCTTGACAAACACATTCTCCATGAACCAAGGTGGCAACCGCTTTGTCTATGTAGTGGCAGTAATTTCAGCCCTCGGCGGTTTACTCTTTGGTTATGACACTGGCGTGATTTCAGGCGCTATTCTGTTTATACAACAAAAGTTTGCACTCTCAAGCCTGTATATTGGAATCGTTATCAGCGCCGTTCTGATAGGAGCCGTTATAGGAGCTGCCATTGGCGGTGACCTTGCAGACCATGTTGGTCGCCGCAAAATGATAATCTCAGCTGCAGTGATATTCGCTTTGGGAGCAATCGGCACAGCACTGACACCCAACGTTGGTCTGCTGATAATAGGTCGAATTGTAGTGGGAATCGCCATAGGCATAGCTTCGGAGACTACTCCGCTTTACATATCTGAAGTGGCGCCTCCCAAAATGCGCGGGTCACTGGTTTCGCTGAACCAACTCGCCATCACCATCGGCATCGTTGTTTCATACTTAGTTGACTTTGGTCTCGCTGATGTTCAAGGATGGAGGTACATGCTAGGCTTAGCAGTGGTTCCCGCGGCAATATTGGGGTTGGGGATGCTTTTCTTGCCGGATACTCCCAGATGGCTTGTGAATCATAATGAGAGCGACAAAGCTCGTACAGTGTTGAAGCGTATTAGAGGTAAAACGGACGTTGAAGAGGAACTTGGCGACATTCAGAAGAGTTTGAAAGAGCAAAAAGCTGGAAGAGCTGAACTGTTTAGTCCACTAGTTAAGCCAGCTTTAATGATTGGCGTGAGTTTAGCAATCTTCCAGCAGGTAACAGGTATCAACACCGTTATTTATTATGCACCCAAAATCTTCCAGTTCGCTGGTATCTCATCCGCATCTTCTGCCATCTTCGACTTTGCTAGTCGGTGTCGTAAACGTTGCATTTACAATCGTAGCAATACTTCTGCTGGACCGTATAGGACGAAGACCTCTGTTGTTGATAGGCTTGGCAGGTATGATTTCAAGTCTATTCTTGCTTGGTTTTGCCTTCTACTTGTCAAGTCTGTCTAGCCTGCTTGGGAGCCTTGCCACTGTGGGACTTATGCTGTATGTGGCTTCGTTTGCCTTAGGTTTGGGGCCTGTCTTCTGGCTTCTCATCTCGGAAATATATCCGCTGAAGGTTCGCGGCTTAGCGATGAGCATAGCGAGTGAAGCAAACTGGGGTTCGAACCTGATAATCGCCTTAACATTTCTAACGTTGATTCAGGTCATCGGCAAGTCTGGAACTTTCTGGTTCTATGCCGCAATAGGGATTTTAGCTTGGATATTCTGCTATCGGTTGGTGCCTGAAACTAAAGGTCACACGTTGGAGGAAATAGAGTCACACTGGCGAGCGGGCAAGCACCCACGCGAAATGGGAAAGAAAAAAGAGACTGCCTAGAACCTCATCTGAGTTGCTGATCGAAAATATAAGGAAACATCGCTAGGTTGGATTTTTTCACAGAACACGGAAAATACACTGGAATAACTGCAAGTAGCACTGTTGAGTTCGCCGAAAAACTCCAAATAATACCCATTCAATCCGTAACGTTTCATTTTCAGCGTCAAGATTTTCAAAAATGGCTCAAAGAGACTGTTGGCGATGAAGAACTAGCCAAGAGAATTGACCAGATTAAAGCAGGGTCACAAGATGAAAACTTGAGGAAAGAGCTTTTCAAAACAGTTCAAAATCGCATCACTGAATTAACGAAATCTACACAGCAGATTTCTTCCTGACAAATTGAAAATGGGTTCATATCTCGCGTCTGCGCAATGATATCTTTAAAGTCATTATGCTATAATACCTTCAAAGGATAATCCATGTTAGGTGATGGAACAATGAGAATAGCGTTTTTCGAGGTTGACGACTGGGAAGAAAAGTATTTAGAAAATAAGCTGAAAGGTTACTTCTTAAAATTCTCAAAAGAAGCACTCAACTCAGAAAATGCTCAACAAATCAAGGATTTTGATGCGGTTTCAGTTTTCGTTTATTCCAAGGTTGATGGACAAACCATTCAGGAAATTCCCGGACTAAAATTGGTAGTTACAAGATCTGCTGGATTTGACCATATTGACATAGAAGCATGCAAAAAAAGGGGGCTCACCGTCTGCAACGTTCCTTCCTACGGGGAGAACACTGTTGCCGAGCACACTTTTGCTTTGATTTTGTCCTTGTCAAGAAACATCTGTAAGGCCTGCATTAGACGCTTTGAACATGACTTCTCAATAGAGGGATTAAAGGGGTTCGACTTGAAAGGAAAAACCATAGGCGTCATCGGAACTGGTCAAATCGGCTTGCACGTCATCAGGATTGCAAAAGGTTTTGGCATGAACGTTGTAGCCTATGACATTCGTCAAAACAGACTCCTGTCTGAGGTCTTGGGGTTTGAATATGTTTCGCTGGAGGACCTTTTAGCTAGATCAGACGTAATTACGCTGCATGTGCCCTACATTAAAGCCACGCATCATCTTATGAACAAAGATACATTCAAGCTTGTAAAGAAAGGCGCCATTCTGATAAACACTTCAAGGGGAAGCATCGTGGACACTGAAGCGTTGATCGAGGCTCTCGACAAGAAGATACTGGCCGGCGCAGGACTCGACGTCGTGGAGGGGGAGGAACTCATCAAAGAGGAAAAACAGCTACTGCATGAGCCGAAAAACCTTGAGGTCTTGACCAGTTTTGTTAGGGAACACGTTCTCCTGGATAAAGATAACGTTGTTTTCACGCCGCACATAGCTTTTTACAGCCAAGAGGCGCTTGAAAGAATACTCGAAACAACTGTGCAAAACATAGCTGCTTTCATTTCGGGAAACCCACAGAACGTTGTTTAACCCAACGCGACATGCGAGCTCATCCTCTACAGATTGTTAGGAAGGAAACACGATGATTTGTAAGCTGTTTGTGTTCAGGCATGCCGAATCAACTGATAATAGCTGTGGAATATTGTCGGGATGGTGCAACCCAGACCTTACTTTAAAAGGGCTTTCACAGGCACGCGAGGTTGCAGACCAACTCAGAGTGGAGAAGATTGATTATGCTTTCACGTTAACATTGGTATACGCTGCTGAAGCAAGAGTAAAATCTGTCTTCGTGTTAGATATAACAGATTTGAGAGGTGAAGTTGGTTGAGGATCGGCTTTTTTGTATTGGAGTATCCACCCCAGCTCGTGGGTGGTTTGGGCACATATGCGGAATACATAACTCGCCAGTTTGTTGAGTTAGGCCACGATGTCTCCGTTTTCACTCTTAACCCGGGAAATCTCCGAACATCAGAGACTTTGAAAGGAGTGGAAGTTCATCGTCCAATGATTGCTGATGCAAGCAACGTATTTCCAATGTTCGTTACCAACGATTTGCTAAAGTGGGGAACAAACATCCGGTTCTTTAGCGACATTTTCATTTACAACATCTTAAGCGCAACGAAGTTCATCAACGATTTGATCAGGAAAGAAGGGCACAAGTTCGACATTGTCTGTGTTCATGATTGGCTAAGCAGTATCGCAGGCATCATAACCAAGAACGAAACAAAAATCCCCGTAGTTTTTCATGTTCACAGCACTGAGTGGGGCAGAAGCGGAGGAGGGGGCTCTGAAGTGGTTTCCCATCTTGAGCGAGCCACAGCGCAATTGGCAGACCGAATAATCACAGTGAGCAATGCAATGAGAGATGATCTTGTTCGCCACGGATGGACCGAATCAAAAATAAGCGTCGTCTGGAACGGTGTAGACCCAGAACGGTATAATCCACAAAATTGCAAAAAAGACGCAGTTGATGGAATAAGAGAAAGATATGGTGTTCCCAGAGACTGGAATCTACTCTTATTTGTTGGCAGACTCACCTGGGTCAAGAGCGTCAGAACCCTCGTGCAAGCTATCTCGATGGTTCTAAAGGATTACCCGAAAACGAAACTTGTCATCTTAGGCAAGGGCGAAGAGCAGAGAGACATAATCGAGATGGCAACCCGGCTTGGAATTAAGGAGAACGTTACTTGTCGTTTTGAGTTTGTACCCGAAGACGAAAGGATACTGCATTATGCCGCTGCTGACATCGGCATTTTTCCATCAGTCTACGAACCGTTCGGCATAGTTAGCCTAGAGGCTATGTCAATGGCAAAGCCAATCGTTGTTGGTGCCCATGGAGTAGTTGGTTTTCGTGAGCAAGTCATTTCCTCAGGCCCGGATCAAAATGGAGTTCACGTTAATGGTGAAGATCCTGTCGACATAGCTTGGGGAATAAAAGAAGTGCTTAAGGATCCACAGAGAGCAAAAATGTGGGGCGAAAACGGTCGCAAACGAGTGTTAGAATATTTTACTTGGAGAAAGGTTGCAGAACAAACACTAGATATTTATAAATCACTTCTTGCAGGGGGAATTAAACACAAAAGCCCGTCTCCTGCGAAGGTTGGCGTTCGCGGAGACAGAATTTTTGATGAGGATCTTGTCAAGCAAGCTTGGCCTGTCTACTTCGCCTATACAAAATGGAATTCCTGAAACGAGGTTCAGCATGATGCAGAAAGGCATGTAGTTCATGCGAAGGTAGTACGTCTTTTCAAAAGGTGAAGAGAAAAGCTAAAACATTTCTATGCGTTTTGTAGAATTGAGGGAATGATGGTTGAAGATTATAGGCGTTGTTACAAGTGGCGGAGACGCGCCAGGCATGAACGCAGCTATTCGAGGCGTTGTCCGAATTGCCTACTCAAAAAACTTCGAAGTTTTAGGCTTTGAAAGGGGTTGGGAAGGCTTACTAACAGACTCGTTTAGACGGTTGACTCCCCGCTCCGTTGGTGGAATATTACACTTGGGCGGAACCATCCTTCATACGTCAAGATGCCCAGAATTCAAAAAGGATGAAGCAATCAAGAAAGCTGCCGAAACTCTTGCATTAAACAATGTCGATGGCCTTATTGTTATTGGTGGTAACGGCTCCTTCCAAGGAGCTCTAGAACTTCGCAAAAAAACCGATACATTAATCATAGGGGTTCCAGCGTCAATCGACAACGACGTTTTCGGAACGGACGAAACTATAGGATTTGACACCGCAGTAAATACGGCAGTAAACGAAATCGACAAGATCCGAGATACAGCTGTCTCCCTCGAAAGAATCTTCATAGTTGAAGTCATGGGACGAACAAGAGGATTCCTTGCGCTAGCTGTGGGAGTCACAGTTGGAGCAGAAATGATTCTGATTCCAGAGGTAAAATACGAGAATGAAAGAATTTTCAAAACAATTATAGAAACTAAAGAAAGAGGAAAAAAGTCAGCCATTATTGTCGCGGCTGAAGGAATCGGAGACACCCGTCAACTTGCGACTGAAATCGAGAAAGCCACGGATGCGGAAGTTAGGCTTAGCGTTATAGGCTACACCCAGAGAGGCGGAAGCCCATCGGCGAGAAGCAGGCTTCTGGCTTGCCTATTCGCGGACAAAGCGGTTGAACTAATATGTGAACGACAAAAAAGCAGGGCGGTTGTATTGCGGAATGGCAAAATAACGAGCATGGCACTCGAGGAATCCTGCAAGACAGAAAAACCTATAGATTTGAGCATCCTAGACCTGGCAAAAATATTAGCGACATAGAACGGGCTTTTTAGACCACCCAGTATGACTTCGTTGCCTATATGAACCACATTGGAGCATCCACACTATTGTATTCAATCTCAATATACAGGCGATTTTTTAGAACTAAAGGGTCAGATTTATAGCACAAAGACGCGTACAATATAGTCGGTAGAGATGGTGATTCAAGTTAAAAGGCCCTTGCTTAAAGATTTGAACCTTAGTTTGGGTAAGAGAACCCGGCTTCATCGAATCTTGTATGAGCATGGAGTGGGTAACGGAATGGCGCTTATTCTGCCAATTGATCATGGATTGGAGCATGGCCCGAGAGATTTCTTTGCAAATCCAGAAAGCGTTGATCCTGCCTACCAGTTGAGATTGG
Organism: Candidatus Bathyarchaeota archaeon; assembly: GCA_963715865.1. Taxonomy (GTDB): domain Archaea; phylum Thermoproteota; class Bathyarchaeia; order Bathyarchaeales; family Bathycorpusculaceae; genus Bathycorpusculum. Next base: position 177,043 of record OY970280.1, on the reverse strand, counting down.
CAAAAGAAGGAGGTTTTTCAGCCATAGTCCTTCACATTGGCCTGGCTGAAAAATACATGGAGGAATTCACTGGCGAAATTCCCTTGATTCTTAAACTGAATGGAAAAACATCAATCCCTCCAGATACTAATGCCTTTTCACCTCAAACCGCCTCAGTAGAGGATGCAGTCCGACTGGGCGCTGACGCCGTTGGATATACTTTGTTTGTGGGCTCGCCGGCTCAAGATAAAGATTTCATTCAATTCGCCAAAATTAGAGAGGATAGCCAAAGGTTTGGTGTGCCCCTTATTGTTTGGGCCTATCCAAGGGGCGAGGCGATAGAAGCCAAGGGAGGTAAAGATAGCCTTTACGCTGTTGACTATGCAGCACGAGTAGCCAACGAACTGGGCGCTGACATGGTTAAAATAAACATTCCCAAATACGACAAACAGAGAATCCGACAGTATCCTAAACCGTACGACACGCTCCAACTTAACGAAATGGAAGCCCTTGAAAAAGTAATAAAGTCCGCAGGAAAAACGATGACGCTAATATCTGGGGGAGAAGAAATGGGAGACGACGAACTCTTAGAAAAGGTCAGAATCTCTTTAGAAGCCGGAGCAACGGGCATGGTATTTGGAAGAAATCTTTGGCAACGACCCCTCAAAAAAGCTTTAGAAATAGCTGACCAGATCAAGATCTTGATGAGGGAGTTCCCGGATTAGGAGAAAACTTTGAAACAATTCCATTTGAGTAACCAGAGAAAAAAGTGAACAATGGTATTGCTAGGTTTCTCTGGCAGTTGCCTTCTCTAATGCTGTAACACTAGGTAACTGTTTGCCCATCATGAACTCCGTTAACGCACCGCCACCAGTGCTGACGTAGGAAATCTTGTCTGCTAGCTTAAGCTAATGCCATGCTGCTGTTGTGTGGTCATCTCTGGCTAGGGAAAAGGCTTTCAAATTCGCGATTTCTTCAAAAATTCTTTTCGTTCCGAAGATGAATTCGCTGTTTTCAAAAACTCCCATTGACCTCGCTCACGGCAATTGACTCCGCGATCCCTATTATCTGGGCATAATCCTCAACCGCTTCTGTTCCAATATCAAATATAGGAAAATCTGCTGGAAGTTCATGAACGGAATTCTATTTTCTCTTTCCATTGACTTCTACGTTTAAGTTCTCTTTCTAAATCTGGGTGCAGCGATTCCTTGTCCATTCATTTACCTGAAGTTATAAATTTGACTCCGAAATTCTTATTTAGGCGCGTTTTTCTTAGGAGAGATTATGCCGACAGTCAAAGACATCATGACAAAAAATGTCGTTTCAATCTGTGTTTATAATAGCGTTTTTGAAGCGGCAGAGCTTATGAGCTCTAACCGAGTGGCTTGCTTGGTGATCATGGATGGTGAAGTGCCCATTGGAATAGTTACTGAAAGAGATATTGTCCGAAGGGTTGTGGCGAAGAAAATGCCGCTGGACACCAAGATCTCGGAGGTAATGTCTAAGTCTCTTATTACAGTTGGTCCTGATGCTTCGCTTAAGGAGGCAGCTAGGCTAATGTCAAGCAATAAAATTAGAAGACTTCCTGTATTGAAGCAGAACAGATTAGTGGGGATAGTCGTTGCTGCCGATTTTGTGCGAAATCTTGGAAAAAAGACAATCTCCGAAGAAATACTGGAAGCCATGGGCCGCTACCCCCCCAATATTACATTGTGATGGCTAGGTTTTTAGCGCGACGCTATTACCCACGGGTTCTTTTTTTGTTTGTTCTTCAGGCGTTCCTTCTTCAGTTTCAGCATCATGCGCTCTAACATTTTCTAAAACGAGGGCTTCTCCGCTCTTCAATTCTTTGATTGTATCTTTTGCTTTTTCTTCGAAAAGGTCAACCACGTATTTGACTGGTTTGCCCAGAACCTTAGCAAGGATTTCAGCATGCTGTTTTAGGGTATAAAATCTGAATCACCCTTCCGTCCTTGATGCACCAAAACCACAACTTTCTGAATGATAGTTTCGCATTTTTCCATTTCAATCATTCGTCCTATACTCGTCCAAGCATCAAAATGACGAAGGCTGTAGCCCAATTGAACAGGTGCGCGCACATCTATCCTGTGAGGTCTGGACTAACTAGAAATTAAGTGATTAGGTATTTTAGTTTATCCTTCAGATACGTGTGCCAAGTTTCTTTTCGTTGCTTCTGAAAGATTTGTCCAGGAAACGTGCGTGAAAGCATAACTAATGAGTAAAGGGTCTTTAATAGAGAGGGTCATATTTGTACAAATAGAAGCGTTGTGATAGAAGATGAGCATCTTTAGAGCTTACGACATACGAGGCGTTTATGGTAAAGACTTAAACGAAGAGATTATGACGAGAATCGGTGAAGCAGCCGGAACTTGTTGCCCCGGCACATTCACAATTGGAAGAGACTTCAGAGAGCATGGAACCCAACTTGAGGAAGCATTCGTTTCAGGATTGAAAAAGACAGGGTCAAACGCCATTCTCGTCGGAACCTGTCCTGCCTAGTCTCTGCGTCTTTACAACCTGGAAAATGAGAAACGATGCAACTGCCTACGTAACCGCTTCTCATCTGCCAGCGGAGTGGAACGGCGTCAAATTCTTCCATCAAGACGGAGTCGGCTTCTTTGAAGACGAGAACAAAAAACTGGGGGAGATCAGCTCCTCAGGAAATTTCAAAACAGGCATCGGATCATCAAAGAAGCTTGAGGGAATGGACACAGAATACGCTAATTTCGTGGCTGAAAGAATAAAACCAGAGAGAATAAGCGTGGTCGTTGACTTCGGAAACGGAGCCGCATGCCTACTGGTTCCGAAGATACTCGAGAAAATCGGTGTCAAAGCCGCTTTCCTTTTTGATTGGCCCGACCCAACGTTCTCGAACAGAGACCCTGAACCTAAACCGGAAGCCTTGACCGCTCTCTGCAAGAAGGTTGTGACAGAGAAAGCAGATCTCGGAATAGCGTTTGACGGCGATGGTGACAGAGCCATTTTCGTTGATGACACAGGCAAAGTCATCATGACCGAGCAAAGTGCAATCATTTTCCTTAGGGATATAATGAAAACTCAGAGGGGCCCTGTCGTCGCTAACATAGAATGTTCAGATATCATAGAGGATGAGGTTAAGAGATATGGGGAAAAGGTGTTTCGGATACCGGTTGGGCACACGTTTTTGGTGCAGGAGACCAAGAAACACAATGCGGTCTTAGGTGTTGAAAAATCTGGGCACATATGCGTTCCAAAATTCTTCTGGTTCGACGATGCAATCATAAACAGCATATACATGACCGAAATAGTCTCAAGGTTAGGACAGAAATTGTCAAAAGTTGTAAAAAAATTGCCGACAAGACTTTTTAAAAGATTCGAGATTGAGTGCTCTGATGAAACGAAGTTTCAGGTTATAAACAGGATAAAGGAAAAAGCAATAGAGACATACGAAAACACAAATACCATCGACGGCGTTAAAATCATTTTTCCAGATTCATGGGCACTTGTTAGAGCATCAAACACGTCCCCAATGCTTCGTTTATCGATAGAAGCAAGAGATCAGAAAAGACTCGACGAACTCAAGAGGGAAATGACCAAACTGATAAACAGCGTTAACGGCAAATGTTAGTCCAATTCCGCATTGATGGCCCAGCAAACGCTATCTCTCAGGTTTGAATCGAAGAATTCAATAGTGGCTCTCAGAAAAAGAGGTAAATGTTTCGTGCCGTGGTTTGGAACAACTATGCGCGCATAGAACATTGGAAGAAGAGACAAAGCAGTCTCACCAACCTACTTCAACACATGATATCGGGACAAGGCAGCGCGCTGAGAGCATCGGAACCACATGATCCTTAATTTTCCACCTTATTTTTAACGCAAGCTATTGGACTGCCTGCCTGGAATGAGCCGCATCACCTATGGAATACAATACCTGTGTGGTTTAGTAGTTTGTATAGGCGCACTTTTGCAAAGTCTGTTATTACGAAAAGTGACAGAGCATAACCCCACACGAGAGCGGCTAGTCCCCAGCCCATTGCGGGAAGCAGAATGCCGTATACAGTAATTATTGTAGCGGTAAGTTGAGTAGCTATGACTGCAAAGAGAAGAGGCTTTGCAGGTTTTACTGACCAAAAGTGACCTTTAGTCCTTGCGACAAACACAGTCAAGTGCCCTGCGACTGAAAGTTTGAGGTATATGAAAGATTGGAGCACTAGCGGGTTTAACTTCAACACATTCAGTCCTATATAGAGAATTCCAAAGGACGAGAAAACCCCGATTACCCCAAGAAACGTCGCTATTCCCAACAAAGTCCGCATGTCCCATTTCTCAGGTTTATCCGAGTATTTCACGTTGTCATATGCTATAGTCATAATCGGCAGGTCATTTAGAAGCGCCAACAAAACAAGCATCAAAGCAGTAACAGGGTAAAACTGGAAAATGACGATTGATGCAGTCATGAAAAGCAGCACCCTTATTGTTTCAGCGATGCGGTACGTGCAGTAATTCGTCATTCGCTGGAAAATCTTGCGACTCTCCTTAATCGCATCGATAATAACAGAAAGACCAGGCTTGGTCAGAACTAAATCCGCTGCAGACTTTGCAGCGTCGGTCGCACCCTCAACAGCAATACCAGCGTTAGCTTTCTTCAAAGCAGGCGCATCATTAACCCCATCTCCCGTCATTCCCACAACATGCCCTTTTTCTTGGAGAAGCTCAACAATGCGGTACTTATGCTCAGGGAAGACTTCCGCAAAACCTTCAGCCTCTTCAACCACGCGTTGAGCCTGACTGTCAGGCCTATCCAAAAAAGCAGCGGGCAATACAATATCGTTTCCAAGGTTTACCTGGCTCGAAATTTCTTTGGCAATAGCTATGTGGTCACCGGTGACCATTTTCACGCTGACACCCATCGATTGAGCGGTCTTTATTGTTTGGGCTGAATCTTCCCTTGGCGGATCAAACAAAGCGATTAAACCCGCAAATTGCCACTTGTTCTCCTTATTAGTTCGAGCCACTCCCAGCGCACGGTACCCTTTTTTAGCGAATTCATTAACATCTTCTGTCAATTTATCGTTGATTGTTTTCTTGTCTTCGACAAGGACCAGAATCGCTTGAGGGGCTCCTTTAGTTACTTTAAACTGGCTTCCATCTTCTCCTTGTACTGTTGCCTCTGTTCTTTTTACGACCGGATCGAAGGGTTTAAAACTGGTTACTTTGATATGTTCAATTTTAGCGGCAATAGCGGGTGTGCTTTTGGTTTTGGTTAAAATTGCTTTGTCGATGGGATCTTGGTCTTCTTCTCTTGAAGCGAGCGCGCTGAACAGTAGTACGTCATTTTCTGAGAATTTGGCATAAGGTTTGGTTCCTCCCATAGTGAGCGCATTTTTGGTGATAGTGCCAGTTTTGTCTGAGCACAGCACATCCATGCTTGCCATTTCTTCAATTGCAACTAATTTGCTAACTATGGCTTCCTTTTTTGCTAGGGCTATGGCGCCTATGGCCATAGTGACTGACAGGACCGCGGGAAGTGCTGCAGGTATACCTGCAACAGTTAAGATCAATGCAAACTGAATGATGTCTAAGACGTTTTGACCGCGAAAAATCGATACTAGAACGATTACTATTACGAGTCCTATCGCTAGGAAAATCAGGTAATCGCCTATTTTGCCGATGGCTTTTTGGAAGTGACTTGGGGTTTGGGCTTGCTCTACGAGTTTGGCGGTTTTGCCGAAAAAGGTTCTGGCGGCGGTGTTGACGACGAGTGCATTCATTTCGCCTTGTTTGACGATAGAGCTTGCATACCCTATGTCGGAGAGATGTTTCTCTACAGGTAGAGATTCGCCGGTTAGCGCGGATTCGTCAGTTAAGAGGTAGTCTCCGTCAATTAGTTTTACGTCAGCGGGAATGATGTCTCCTAAACGCAGTCGAACAATGTCGCCTGGCACAAGTCCCCCAGCAGGCATTTCCTGCCATTTGCCGTCTCGCAGAACTCGCGCTTTTAGGGCTAGTCTTTGCTTTAGCAGTTCTATGGCGTTTCCTGCTTTGTGTTCCTGCCAGGACCCTACTATGGCGTTTACCATTAGTAGAGTTAAGATTATTGCAAAATCAGGCCATCGTTGGATGACCGCGGACATTATCACTGCTGCCTCAATCATCCATGGAATTGGACCCCAAAAATAGCGAAGAAACTTAAGTAGCGGGTTAACTTTTTTCTCCTGAATTTCATTAGGGCCGTATTGCTGAAGTCGTTCTTCCGCTTCTGAGGAAGAAAGACCCTTCTGATTCGCTGCTAGCTTCTTTAGTAATTCATCAATATCGGCTTTTTTTGCCTCTTCTGTAGTTAAAGAATTTTGGTCCATGCCTTAGTCCGCTTCTCACAAATTCAGGAACCCTTTATTCTTCAAGGCTGTGTCAGAGATAGGCGTCCGTTGTGTATCTTCGCATCATGCGATGCGTATTGAAGTAATATGCGATTTTTCCTATAGAGTTTCTCATCATACCTATCCAGCTATCCCTTTGTTGATAAAATTTTGGGATAATGAGGTACTCCAGCTTATTGTAGAGATCAGCTAGTTCTCTTTTTCTTGTTTCTTGTTCATTAAGCCATTGATTAGGCGACGGACCTATAGCCCAACCCGTGAGACCTTCCACGCAGCCCTCTATCCACCACCCATCTAAAACGCTAAAGTTGACTACACCATTGTGCGCCGCCTTCATCCCGCTTGTTCCAGAAGCCTCATACGGCGGCAAGGGCGTATTCAACCAAACATCAACGCCCGAAGTCAATTTTCCAGCCATTTCCATATTGTAATTTTCAAGATACACAATTTCGATTTCACCTTTCAAACGATCAATAAACTCGTAAATGTCTTTGATGAGGCTTTTTCCCATCTCGTCCTTTGGATGCGCCTTTCCAGCGAAAATAAGTTGAATCTTGTCCTGGCTCTTAACTTCTTTAAGTTTTTCCAGATCTGAAAAGATCATTGTAGCTCGTTTGTACTCTGTGGCTCTTCTGGCAAAGCCTAACGTTAAAACGTCGATATCCATCTGGAGCCCCGAGCGAGTGTGAACAAAGTCGAGTAAATCTTGCTTCGCTTTCACGTGGGCTTCCCATAACTCCTCATCGGGAATGGTGTCAACTCTTACGAGAAGCTCAGGTTCATTGGCCCACCGGGGAATATACTTGTCGAATAGTTTCCTAAAGTATGCGCATGTCCAGGTGTAGGAATGAACGCCGTTAGTTATTTCTTGTATGTGATATCCTGGAAAAAGTTTCCTGGAGTATTCCATATGCGCGTCGGTCACACCATTAGTGTACTTGCTCAGGTTCAGAGCAAGAAGCGTCATGTTCAATCTGTCAGATCCGCCAAACTCTTTCAAGACTTCCTCGGGAACTTCGGTTTCAAGAACTTCCGAAAGCAGGTCGTATGAGAATTTGTCAAACGCAGCAGCAACCGGAGTGTGGGTAGTGAAAACACACCGGTTTTTTACTCTGTCAGCGTCCAAATCGTTGTTCTTTAACAGCTCAAGGGTAAGGAGACTGGAATGACCTTCGTTCATGTGATATTTCTTAACATTAATTTTTAACGCCTCAAGGACGCGTAAGCCGCCTATTCCCAAGACTATTTCTTGCTTTAATCTGTATTTTTCGTCGCCGCCGTAAAGAAAATCAGTAATTTCCCTATCCTCTTGGGTGTTCCCTTCAACATCGGTTGTAAGGAATAGCACAGGAATGGTTCCGCCCGTTAGGCTCTCTTGCTCATAGACCCAGACGCCGATTCTGACATCTCGTCCAGCAATTTTGATGGTCGCAGTTTCTGGCAATAGTTTCATGAACTTCGAGGGATCCCATACTTCAGGATATTCAATTTGCCATCCATCAGGCGTTATTTTTTGCTTGAGATAACCTTTCTTGCTGATTAAGGTCACTGCAACTAACGGAATTCTCAAATCTGCACTTGATCTAATCACGTCACCGGCCAGAACGCCTAGTCCTCCGCTGTAGGTAGGCATGTCAGTGTTTATGCCGATTTCCATGGAGAAGTAAGCAATTTTGGCGCCTTCAATGAAGCTGCTCATGCAGTACTCGCTGTCAAAATAATATTGCCTAGACAAAAAATTCGTGGTAAACTGAGTTTTAGATGGGTCTAAAGGCATTCCACAAACAGGATCTTTAACAGACATAAAAATGCAACTCCTCTTTAGGAGGAAATGCTGCACTCACCGATAATTAGTTTTCGCAAAGCAGCTTATGGTCTTCGGTCAAACGCATTTGGCTGCGATTATTGTTTGAGTTCATGTGATGCGCGGCTTTTGGTGGATCTGTTACGAACGGTGCAAGTTTTTGGGTAGCTATTTTGGAAACTCCATCGGCAAAAGACTTTTCCAACTTTTCGCTCTTCCAAATGATGTCTAAATTCGCATCGTCGCGTGAGAGCAAAATAAAGCTTCCTCTGAAACCTTCCGTTCCCTGAACAAGTTCTAAAACAGAATTTTCTAACAACTCAAAACCGCTCTTTCTCTGGTCAGGTTTGAACTCCCAAGACGCTACTCTTGCAAGAATACTTTTCAACTCTTTGCAGTGACTCAAGATAGAATATTATTTTTCGGTTGGATTAACTTATTGTAGGATTAGATTCAACAAAAATTAGGGTAACCTATAGTCAAACAATGAAAGACCAAATAGAATAGCCAACCAACTGAGTCACACTTAAAGAATATTAATCTATTGATTTGAATTCTTGTTTCTTGAGGATAGTAAGTCCAGTCTCTTTTTGAAAGATGCCGCAGACTGGTTATCGGCAAGCACGTAGACGAAGTCTCCTTTTTGGAGTTCAAAGTCTGCGGTCAAGTTATGAATTATTTCATTATTTCTGTAAACTAGTAATATTGGGTCGCCTCTATCTATGTCCCCGTATTTTAGGCCAGGGGAAGTTATTTCGAATCCAACAACGTATTTAGATTTTAGTTTCTCAGACAGAACTATGCCTGCTACTTCATTCGAAATTGTCGAAGATGCAAGCATTTTCCCTATCATGTCGTAAATTGGTGCCACAGTATCTGCTCCAGCGGCTTTGGCGCTTTCTAATAGTTCCTTATCGTTGATTATTGACACAGCATGAATGTTTTTGTTAAGCTTCTTTGCGGTTAAGATGGTAAGCATGTTGTCTCCGTCGTCATCGAAAGTGGATATCAAATGGGAAGCTCTCTCTACGCCGGCTTTTTTCAGGGTTTCGTAGATATGTGTCGTTGGTCCGCCTACTGCTTCTACGCCTTCTTTTCTGAGCGTTTCAAGTTGATCGTTATCTTTTGCTATGACTACAAACTCGGAACCTATTGACTTTAAGCCTTCGGCGACGTATTTGCCTAGGAATTTGTAGCCGACTACGATTACGTGATTCTTCATTCTGTTTATCTTCCTTGTTGCGAGAGCTTGGGAGAGTAGTTCTCTTTTCATGGCAGCAGTAAACGTCGCTTGAAGAAGAGAAGCTGCTGATCCTACGCTTACTATGATGCCTACTATTAGAAGTACTTTTTCAAGCACAGGCATCGTAATAATATTGGGCGCATAGATTCCGATTGTGGTAATCGTTGAGACAGCGCCGAGAAGAGCCGTCAAAGGGTCGAGACCTTGATACCGCATGAAAATTAGGGCTCCGAAAACAAACATGGATGCTAGCACTGAAAGCTGAATCCAAATAGCCTTGACAATATAATACGGCGTATACGCAAGGATATCTATGAAATCTCTAAATGTTCGCACAACAAATTCTTACGCATCTTACTTATTTAGTTCTTATGAATACGCCATCATCTTCATTTAGCGCGCAAGGTGACCTTTTAGAATCCCCGTTTTCCTAAAAGAAAAGTCGCTTTCGATTTATGTAAGGCCGAGGCATTCGCTAAACTGAACGAGTTATTGGGATGTGGGATAGCGCCATATGGCTTCGAGTACGCTTTCGGAGAGCGTTTTTTTGCTGAGGTGTTTTGCGAAGTCGGAAACAGCTATTATTCCGATGAGTTTGTGTTGTTTCATGACGGGAAGTCTTCTTATTTTGTTGTTAACCATTCTTCTGGCTGCCACGTTTAGTGAGGCTTCTGGGCCGATGGTTATGAGGGGTTTGGTCATTATGTCTGAAATTTTGGTGTCTAGTGGTTTTCTTTTGGCTACTACGCGTCTTACGAAGTCTCTTTCGGTGACTATTCCTCGGGGTATTTCGCCGTCCAAGACCAATATGTCCCCGACTTCTTTTTGGGCCATAAGTTCTGCGGCTTCGACGATGGTTTTGTCTTTGTCAATGGTTAGCACACCCTTGGTCATAAAATCTTTTACTTTGGGCATTGTTCTCAGGTTATTATGATGGCTAATTGAATAAATAAATTTGCCGAATTTCTCAAAAATGCGTCTTGTCGTTCTTCACTGAAGCGATAGTTTCGTCAATAGCAACCTGTGGTTCACGGAGGTTCTATAACGTGCTGTCATATAGCCCGATGGTTTCGTCAATTCCTGTTACAATGAAATTTTCTCTTTTTAATTAATTCTCTCTGAAAAAAGCCGTAACCAAATTTCCAATTTCCAGCCTGAATTACTAGCCGTTAACCTTAACTTGGAATGTGTCGTATTTTAGAATGCGCGAGGAGACGTTTTGTTGAAGAAAACAAAGATAATATGCACTGTGGGTCCCGCCAGCTCTTCAAAGCAAACGATTGAAAAAATGTTCCAAGCGGGCATGAACGGCGCAAGAATAAATACCGCTTATGGAAATCTCGCTCAATACCAGTCGGTTATAGAAACAGTACGGGAAATTGCGGATATCCCCATAATAATTGACATCAAAGGACCAGAAATTAGAATCAGGGCATCTCAACGAAAGGTCTTCAGTAAAGGAGACATTTTGGAAGTAGGCTTCGACGGAGAAGAAGTCTGTTTCAATCACGATTTCTATGACGAAATGGAGGTTGATGACGAAGTATATATCGATAATGGAAAGATTAGAACACGAGTAATTGAAAAGAAAGATCAAAAACTTCGGCTTCTGACCTTGGACAGCGGCGTAATAGAAGATGGAAAAGGCGTTAACATTCCCAATAAGCATCTTTCAGTTCCAACTTTCCCTGAGAAGGACTTGGAGATCATAAGGTTTGCAGAAAAACATGACGTCGAATACGTTGCGCTTTCATTCACAAGGAATGCAGAAGACGTGAAAAACTTGTCTCAGACCAATGGTTTTGCAGGCGGAATAATCGCAAAGATTGAGAACTTTGAGGGTGTTCAAAACGTCGAAGGGATTTTAGAAGCCGCTAGTGGATTAATGGTTGCAAGAGGCGACTTGGGCGTTGAAATCGAACCTGAAAGAGTGCCTTTGGTTCAGAAATCCCTCATCAAATTATGCAATCAGAAGGGTAAGCTTGTTGTCACTGCGACAGAGATGCTTGAATCGATGATTCATCAACCAAGTCCAACCAGGGCTGAAGTCAGCGATATTGCAAACGCTATACTAGACGGGTCAGACGCTGTTATGCTTTCTGGAGAAACAGCGGTTGGTCAGTATCCTGTGGATGCCGTTGAGATGATGACTCGTATAGCGAATGAAACAGAGAAAGCCGTCAAGAGCAACGTTGAAGAAACTCCGTTTATCAACATTTCTGACACGGTGAGCAGGGCAATCCAGAGAATATGTCAAAGTATGCCGGTTCACAAAGTTATCCCTTTGACGCGATCAGGCTACACGGCCCGAATGATAGCTCGCTTCAAGATTGCACAGCCGATAATTGCTGTCACTCCTGAAATCAAAGTCAAAAAACAACTGGAACTCACGTTCGGCGTGTACCCCGTTCTGATAAACTACCGCGAAGAAAAAGACCGAATATCTGCAGTTGCAAACCAACTTCATGAAATGCAACTATTGGATGATGAAGAAACTGTCTTGTTCACTGAGGCTATGAGAACCACAATGGAACATGCCAGCAACTCAATAGAGATACATAAAATAAAAGAGTTGAGAGAATTTGCGTCTTCCTGAGGGCTGAACATTTTTTTGGTGAAAATAGATTATGATCTGTAATCTGTTCGTCTTTAGACACGCTGAGACTACCGATAACAGCCACCAAATATTCTCAGGCTGGCGCGACCCAGACCTTACTCCAAAAGGAGTCTTACAGGCGCAGGAGATTGCTCAACAGCTGGAACAAGAAAAAATTGACTACGCATTTACATCACACCTTTTGAGAGCCAAAAGAACCCTTGAAATTGTCCTAAAACCGCACCTTAACGTTCCTGTTTTCATGGACGACCGCCTGATAGAACGTTGTTATGGTACGTTGCAGGGCAAAAGCAAGATCGAGATTGCAGCCGAAAAACCCGAGTGGTTTGCCAAAGTTCACCGCGGTTACGATTTTCCGCCCCCTGAAGGTGAAAGCATGAAAATGGTTGAGAGCCGCACTTTGCCCTTTGTCGTGCAGCTTGAAAGGTGGCTTCAACAGAAGACGGGTAATGTGGCTATCTCGTGCCATGGCAACTCAATGCGCCCGATTAGGCGAGTCTTTGAACACTTAAGCCTTAAGCAGATGCTTCAACTTGAGAACCCGCAGGACCAAGCGATGGAATATGCTCTTCACATACACCGCGTCAATGTTGACGAAGTCGAGGAACGCAGACTCGAAGCGGATTGGCCCAGCGTTGTGGTCCCGTCGTCTGTAAAGTTGGCGACGGACCCACGAAACCCATTGAAGCAATACTATTAAGTCCAATCAAGGTTTTCTGGCTGTGCTAGTTTTTGAAAGCTAGTCAGCGTCATAAAGCAAGCTGAAAAGCGTGACTCCGCTGAAACTACCTAAGTGAATTGCCTCTTGCTAAACAAGGCAAGAGCTGCGTACTTCCAACACTGTATTTGTCTTAACTCAGACGACCCCTAACGATTTTTAAAGAAGTTTAGTTTGGTTGACGCAACACGAGAAGGTAAGTATAAAATCTTCAATGTCCATCTGTTAGCACGCTTAATAGGTAGGACATAGAATGCCTAGAACAATCATAGTTCTGGAAGTTGAGAATCCCCATTTCACAATTAGACTCTACAATGATCTACTCAAAATAGACTTGAAAGGAAGTTTCAAGAACGAAATCGAAGAAGCACTAGAAAATAAACCAGTTCTCAAAGAAACGATTGGCAGGATATTTGGCATATTTGTTCCGTTGCACATTCGCGTAAGCGACATAGATTCTGTGCATATGGACGAGACCGGAAAAATCAATGTAAGCCTCCCTCATCATCGGAATATTGTCATTCCGCTTGAACGCAAAGAAGATGCTGAGAAACTCGTGGAAAAATTGAATCAGCTGATTTCAAACGCATTGACAGTGAAAATCAAAGAACGTATTGCGAAGAGGAGAGGTAAAAGAAAACTAAAAAGGAAATCACGAGGAGTCTCTCCTAGTTCCTATGGTACCGTGCCATACTATTTCCCTACCGAACAAGCTGACATTGTTGACAAACTCAGACGAAAGAGAAAGAAACAGAAAAAATAGAAAGCTTCTTTGATCGGCCAATTTTAACGCGCATGCATGCCTTCCTTTTCCGTTTGATGACTTTTTCTTTTTTATCACCAAGCCTTGGGGATATCAGACGCTTAAGATGCGACTTAATTCCATTCTGCTAAAATCCATCTATTCCAGCAGTTGGGCAGAGAACCTTGAGCTTGCCATCGCCAAGTAATGCCAAAAATCTGCTTATCGAAAAAATCCATAATAGAAATTTGCAAGGCGGATTTAAAACCAGATTACACCATTTTAGGAGCACCCATTACAAGCTAAATGGTTTTTTAATGATTTGCCGTTGTAGACCAGCAATCACAAACGAGCAAGCGGACGCACATACCTTCTTTTTATTTTTGAGTTTTCAACTTGTCTAAAATGTCATCTGCTATAGGCATTTTGTAGCGCCGAAATGGATAGTGCAGCTAGTCGTCTACTGTTTTAGTTTTTGCTTCTTTGTTTTTGTCTTTGGTTTTGCGCTTGGGCATTTTTGGGAAAGAAGCGTATAACGCGGAGGCTCTTGCGAGGACAATTTTTCTTGTTTCGACCGTAACAGGCGAGGTTGCGATTAACTCGTCAAGTTTCTTTTTGTTTTCTTCTATTCTTTTTGTGAATTCTTCATTAGATATTTTGCCTTCTGATTTTAGTTTTCTCAATTCTTCCATGTGCGAGGATATTAACTCGAATTGTTCGTCAATTTCTGTTTCTGGCAAGGTGTCGGTTTGCGGTATTTTTTTCCTTACGTAACGGAACAGCAAAGGCACCTGGAACACGATTGAGATAAAGGCTACACCCAGCACCATTGTGTCTATGGTGTTGATATCTCCCTGAGAAATGACTGCGGAAGCAGTTATCGTGGCCACTAGCGCTATGGACAAGGCACCTCGGACTCCGCCAAGCATGGCCACGTTGCGCCAGACCGCGGATATTTTTTCGCCGAATTTGTTGAACACAGCGAGTATTGGGTACACCGTGGCGGCTCTGGCTATGGTTACTGCGGCGTAGGCGACCACAATGATCAGAACTGATTGCGAAAGAGTGATAATGTTTGTCTCGAAACCGAGGATTAGAAACGCTATCGAGTTGCCGAGGAAAGCTGCTATCTCCCAGAAGCTCGTCACGGCTTCTCTGGAAGCTGGTTTCATTGCGGACCGCATCGTGAAGTTGCCAAAGTACAACCCTGCCACGGCGACCGCTATTAGCCCTGAGGCGCCTATTCCTGTTGCTAAAGCGTACGACCCGTACACCACCGCGACCGCCAAGATGGTTTCGGCCACTCTGTCCTCTATCAAGCTTGAGAGCACTTCGCCTAGGAACGCGACTGCCAATCCGATTAAGACGCCTGCGCCAAGGGTGAACCCGAAATTAAGTATTGTTTGCGTTACCACGACCTTTTGAAGACCGATAGTTGAAAGGATTATTGTGAAGAGGACGATGCCTGTGGCGTCGTTGAACGCCGCTTCGGTGTCGAGCAGCGTAGATAGTTTTGAAGGAACCTTGACCCGTCGAAAAACCTCCAAAACCGTAACCGCGTCTGTGGGGGCAATCAGCGCGGCGAAAAGAAAAGAAACGTACGGCGAAAGACCGACGCCCTTCCACAAGAGAAGCCCCCCAACAGAAGTCGCTATCAAGACGCCTACGGTTGCTAGGGCTAACGAAGGCTTGATTACAGCCCTAAGATCACTGGCGCGAAGGTGAATCATGGCTTCGAATATTAATGGGGGAACAACGAAGCCCACGAAAAGACCCCCTCCGCCACCTTGGAGAAGCTGAGCGCAGATTGATCTCAATTGAGAAATCAGGTTCTGGAAAGATCCTCCTTGCATGGTAAGCGAAGACGCTACCACGGTGATTACAACCCCTGCTAAGACCAAAACCAGAGTGTACGGTATCCTAAGCCTATTAGATAGAACCGCAGCTAAGAAAGCCATAAGCAGGAACGCCGCCACAACGAGCTCAATACTGGGAACCAGATCAACCGCCTACCTTTCGCTGCAACTTCTTTGAAGCTTGTTTTCTAATTCTCCAAAGTCCTTAATCAATCTGTCTAAGCAAACATAAAGACGCTTGAGCGGTTTTCATAATAATTTCATTTTATGGTTCCGATTGTTTTAATTGATTTCCAGAACAAGAGGAACCAGCAATAATGTCGGCTATCCGACAAAACAACACTGCTTGTTAGATAGTTGCGATCAAGAGAACCCCCGAAATAGACGTTGCAATCCTTCGGCAGATTCTATCAGATAAGTTAGCTGGTCAAAAAAATGGTATATGTGAGCATATGCACAGGTCTCTCCTGGGCTACTTTTGCCCAGGCGTGAATTCATACTTTTTTCGGGTTGATTTTCGCGGATTTCTCTAAGTATTTGTTGCTTAAGCGCGGTTGTTAGCTACGTTAGTTGGAGCTGTTCGATTTGGCTCTAGTCGATTATGGTTCTGTGGGGCTCTATCAGACTTTGTCGTGGAAGCTTAGAGTACTGCCAAAGGAGACATGGAATAGACGTGATGGATGACTTAGAATTAGCCGACAACTCACTGGTTAGACAAACAGAATATATAGATAAACTTGGTTAGTATCTCTATTAGGAATTAGTATAACTGGAAAAAGATTGTATGCTTGCAAAAGAAGAAAACTCCCAGTCAAAAAAGGAAATTGTTGTTTCCGGTGAAGAAGCCCTCAGAGTTGCTGAAGCACTAACCTCAACAACCATGAGAATGTTGCAGTTACTCTGGCAAGAACCTTTAGATGTTTCAACAATTGGCAAACGGTTGGGGCTAAGCGAGGCCTACATAAGCGAACAAGTAAAACTTCTCGAAGAACTAAAACTGCTCAATGTAACCTACGCACGAGGAAAAAGAGGCATCAGAAAAATATGCTCCCCTGCAGTTGGGCAAGTAACCTTGCTCATAAAATAGAGTCCATCAACAATATTTTCCATGAACGAATATGTCAATGGCAAGCCGTTACTAACGTTTTGCAAAACGACCTCCAAAAGAAATGCTGTTGCCATCGAATGCAAAAAATGAATTTACAGGGACACAATCTGAACTATATCCTCCAACCACAAAAATTTCAGCGAAGGACAGTCTTTAGAATATTTTCCCACACCAACAATAACTTGTTTCCTCTAACCAGAAAAGGCTTGTCAACGACTTGCAGCATCCCCAAATCGTTCAACTGATCTCCAACCCCAATAGTTACCAATTCGTCAAGCTCTTGAGCATATAAATTTTTTAGAATGATTGTTGCCTTTGCTTTGTCATGATTCCCAACCAAATGATAGTACTTTCCACCCTTAATGCAGCTTAAATGTTCTTTCCGGATTGCATCAAAAACCGTTTCTTCTTGCCCTTCTTTTATGCGAAAAGGTTCGGTATACTCTCTTTGCTTAGCAAGTTTTGCGAGTTCAATTGTCAACCCGCTGTCTTCTGATAGTTCTTTGGTAGTCATATCTCCGAAGCCCACTACTTGGCAGCCGCACTTTTCTCTAACTCTTTCAAAAGCCTGTCTAATCTCTGAATATGAAACACCTAGTTCAATAATATCATACCGTTTAGTCCGCTTAGCGTAACTTTGATTCAGCCCAAAATAACCTCTAGGCACAAAAATAGCCGCGCCGTTTTCTGAGATGAACGGGTCATTTATGCCCATTTCTTTTCTGTAGAACTCTATCTCTGATCGCGTCTTACTTGAGCAAAACACAACAGCGACACTCAAGGACGACAGGAGCATAATTGTTGGTTTTATTTCGTGAAAGCTGTAGTTTTCCTCGAGTATTGCACCATCAAGGTCCGCGAAAATTAAAGTTCTCATCAATGTTACCTTTCAATGGCTGCTTTCCTGAGCCTTTCTCGGGCATCAGGCATTGCTGAAATAGCGCGTAGCCAATCAGGCAATTGGACACCTATTGGATTCTCCAAGTACCCTTTGCCAGCGCGTATTATTACATTCGATAAAATGTCTACGTTTGTCTCTTCCTCGTGTCTGTCATAATCAAGAGAATTGCAGAGTGCATCAGCGTAGTATTGTCGTATTTTATCTTGCGCGAATCGTCTATATGTAACTTGAAGACTTAGCAGGAAGGCTTCTGACACGTCTATACCTTCGATTTCCGTTAAGGTTCTCAATAAGGTAATGACGCAATTTTCAGCGGTTTTTAGTAATGATTCTTGGCTTAATTCTTTATGTTTGTGGTCGTAAAATCCAAGGTCCACGTCGCATATTCTTTTGTCTGAAATGTTCCTGTAGAGTTCGGCCAGCATGCCCATTTCTAAACCCCAGTCCGCCGGAATTCTAAGGTTTAACGCTACATCGCTGTAGATGGCAATCTCACCTGAGAGGGGGTATCTGAAAGACTGCAGGTATCGGACAAATGAGGAACTATGATTTAGTTTCTTCTGCAGGGCATTAAGTAATGGGTTTATGAATAGCCTGTAGATTCTGCCATAAATTCTTCTAGTTTCAAGATTTACCCGAGCATAGTAGCCTTTGGAGAAGAAGAAATCCATCCTCGGTTCTACTACAGCATAAAGAAGCTTCGTCGGCAACATTTCAGAATATGAAATGATGTCCGCATCATGCACTGCAAGGGCATATAGTTCAAGTGAGGCTATTCCTAAGGCAAGCCACAAGTCCTTTCCTTTGCCGCATGCCTTTGTAACGTCAAGCCCTTTGTTTTTTAGTTCTTCTAAAATGACGTTTACTTCGGGTTTGTTGCACCAAACAACTTCGCATGGAACTTTAAGGGTTGAGGACAGTTTCATTGCCTTTTCGTAGTTGTCGCTACTGCCTGCAGAGAGTGCAATCAACACTTTTTTAAGATAATCACACTTATTCAAGCTCGTCACTATTTTTTGAATCTGAGGGTTTTCGAGATCATTTTCGTGTACTGGAATTATGACGCCTGCCGGGTATTTTGTATTAAGTTCCCTTAATCGAGACTTCAGGTTTTCAAAATCCATGTTGAAGTCGTGTATTGTGGTTATTCTTCCTTGATCAAAGTCCATTTGGCACTCCCCGCTAATTTTTTTGAGGCAATTTCCGTAACTACAAATTAAGTATCAATATAAAGTAATATTTATAACTATTTGCATATACTTATTGTTTGCAATATCTCGGTGTGCAATGGAAAAGATGACTCAAGAAAGGGGAAAAAAGAATGTCTCTATCAAACTCAACCACCACGTTAGACTTAGCGCGTGCTAAGCAAATAACTGGCAACGCCGATTTTTCCCAAAGTTCAGGCAGGAACTATATCGTAGAATGAACATATTTATATATTTTTAGCTATGCTAATTGACGTGACAGCCGATGGGTAGACAGAAATTGACTGAATCAAAGATTTCTGCTAAGTGTTATTGAGCAATATTTATAGCTAAAAAACTATATTAATTATATTACAGTAAGAATTGGGGCAATGGGATAATGTCGAAAAACAAAAAGAAAAGCAAAGGAAAAACGGGCAAAAAATAGCAGCAGCCCTTTAGCGGTTTTTACGCACTCACATTTTTTCTATATTACGCTGCCTCAGAAACGTACTATTTGACTTTTGTGATTATTGTCGCTTTTCTTAGTGCAAAAAATTTTCATTCTTCGAAACGCCCTTGAAAACTAAGCTATTGTTTAGGTTTGAGATGCCTCAACCTCATTTTTTCTTTCTTGTGCGTATTTTTCTGGAACGAATATCAAGGCCAATCATAAAGAGGTAGGGTATTGCCAAATAGACTCCTACTAAAATGGGGTTTTTGAGGAAGGTTGCTGCTTCAAATATCTGTTTAACATGGATTCCTGCGACTGCTTGAAGAATGCCAGCCATGAAAAAGGCTATCAGGGTTAATGTTAAGACAACAGCGTATTGAATGAATATGCTTCTTTCTTTTCCCAGAATTACCGAGGGTATGACTGATGATAGGACAAAAATCCAGGTGAAAGCGTAGATAAAAACTATAGTTTCAACATTTGAATTCAGCCATGCGCCCCGCAGTTGGCCACGACAAGTCGACATAAGTTGCAATTGCCTTAACAGCAGTGTCGGTGAAAAGCTGATAGCTAACAGTTAGTACCCAAGAAAAAGAAAGATACATGGGGGGCTAACAAGCCAGCCTTTATCGTTTTCCCTCCTATCGCGCTTTTCTAGGCGTTTAAAAAAATTTTGGGTTTACTTTTTGTTTTTTGAATATTTTGCTGGAAGCGCTGCTTCCTTTTTCTGTTTCTTTTTGAGATCTTTTTCTCGCTGTGCCTTCTTGTGGTGTTCAATACTTTCAGCTTTCGTTAGCTTTTTTGACAATACTGATCAACCCAACAGAATATAGTATTTATAATATATTTATAGTTATTTGTCTATATATATCGTAAGACTGTTTGCTCTGAAGGCAGCTGGCGAAATTACATGGTAGCCTGCAACTTTCTTTGAAGCTTGTTTTCTAATTCTCCAAAGCCCTTAATCAATCTGTCTAAGCAAACATAAAGACGCTTTAACGGTTTTGAGGTAATTCATTTTTCTGGTCCGGGGTCCAAAGAGTCCAGGGCTTTCATATTTATCAATCGGTGAGGATTCAAACAATACCAGGACTATATCTATGCGATGTTTGAGTGTTCAGCAAAAACTGGCTTTTGTTCTTCTTTTCACGTTAACAACAATTATATGGAATGGCTGGGATTACTCTGCGTTGTGTCTGCTCCTAATTGTCCTTGCCCCAAAAAAGACTGCCCACGCCACAGCAACTGTGAAGAATGCGTGAAGCATCATAAAGCGAAGAATGAATGGCCATTTTGCGCAAGGTAAAAAGGCTTGCTGCCCATAAGGTTGATATCGTTCGGTTTCTAAAGCGTTTTCAACGGTTGCAATGAGCACACATTCAGAAATTGAAGCGCTTAAGAAAAGAGAAAAAATACAAAGCCACTTTTGGAACCAAGTTGGCTCTGTTGAACATATTTCATTGCCAAAGCTGGAGGATGCCATAAGAAAAGAGTTCGACTGCAAAGATGACAGATTTATCCAAGCTCAAATCAGGCTGATGCAGACAGAGGCAAGAATAAGAGTGCAAAGCAGAGTCAAAGTATGGATTAAACAGCCAAAAACCAGTCTCTAATACTGTCAATAACGCTTAATTTTTTGTAGGCATAAACAGCACCAACATAACAAAACGAAGATGGTTGGCTGCCCGTCCCCGAACCTAAACGGGGTCATGAACCGAACTGAAACTGAAGCTTTGTCTTTTGGAAGAATATAGCAGTGGCGTCCAAGAAACGGTTCTATTTGATTATTTCGGCGTTTGCTGCCTTTTCCCCTATTTGGGTTATCTTTATTTTCACGCGGTTTCCAGGCTTGGCATCGGGGACGTGAATTACATAGCCCTGAATCTTGGTCATTCCTTCCCCTTTTGGACTTAAGTCAGTGATATTTACTTCTAATTCTTCTCCCAACTCGACGGGGCAGCGCTTAAAGCCCTTGCCATGACCACGTCTCCCTGCATAACTACCAGCTTGTCTTCTTGAATAACTCATGCTCAAAACACCTTGCTTTGTTTTGTATGGTAACAATGTGGACTTAAGGGCTTAAGTCTTCCGCAGGTTCCTTCTTATTCTCTTATGGCGCGCATTAATTTATACGCGTTTATTAGCGTATGTTTATAAGTGCGTACCCACATAATACTTTATGTTGATAAGCGAATCGGAGTAAATGAAAAATGACAACAAAAACAAGAATAAAATTGAGTGCTTGGCAGTTCGCTTATTGGAAAGATGCTTGACACGTGCGAATCGTGCATAAAACTCTAAAAAACTAAAGTTGGCGATTGAATATGGGTCGAATCAGCGTAGATCTCCCAGACGAGCTAGAAAAGCAACTTAGATTGAAAACCGTCGAAAGATTTGGCGGGAAAAAAGGCGACCTATCCCGCGCAGTTGAAGAAGCAATAAAAACATGGATTGCCAAAAAAGAATGAATCCACCATCCTTTACTTTCCTAATAACTCCATTTTGGTGTCCTTTCGTAGAAAGGCGTTAGGGGAAAGCCAGCTAGCTCTCGACACTTTGCAGGATGATGTCGCGTGAGGGGCTAATGTTGAGGTCCCCCCGGCTCAGAATGTGGCGTTGAAAATGAGTTTCGGTATCCTGTCATAATAAATGAAAATAGTATATTCACGAAAACCATAGTAAATAGTTAGATTTATGATGGAGGTGAGACAGTGACTGACAGAAAGTTGGAGCTTGCATTCATCGATAAAGATGGCAAGTTTTACCCGTTAGACGAGGTTACCAGTGTAGAGCTGGCTAACGGTCTTGAAAAGATTTCCAAAGAAACTGCAAAAAGATTATCATTACAGAAACAACAAAGATAGAATTTGTTTTTTGCCCTTTTTTTCGTGTTCCCATATTATGCTTGAGGCAGAAGAGTTATTGATGGGTTTTGTGCCTGTCCATTGTTTCTTTGCTTACTTTGATCTTTCCTAAACCACCGTTGTGCGCGCTCAAAACAACTCGCGCTATTTTGCTATTTTTGAAAACTAAGAACTTCCCTGTTACTCTTCGTTACATAAACTTTTTTTTGCTAAAAACAGAATGGGAGCTGTTTTCTAATGGTTTATATTTCTCATTCAGCATATTTCTTTTTGAGAGTGTTTCTATGCCCACTTTTTTGGTAGTTTATAGGCATTCACCTGAGAACTGTCCGATGAATAATGAAGATGAAGAAACTGATGCTGAAGTTGCTGAAATAACCTTTTCTCAGTATACTTGAAACCTAAATAATTGTTCAACTTATGACGAAAATGGTGGTGAAAAATGAGTAAATCGGTGATATCTATTCCTGTAAAGTGGGAACAGTTCCTGAAACGGTTAGCAGACGATCACCAAGTTGACCTGAATAGCGTCATCTCTGAATTGTGCGCGTGGGCATTTTCCAATCCTGAAACCCAAAAACAGTTTGAAGCCTGGTTAAATGATGCTTTTCCCCCAAAAGGTGAAGCTGAAGATAAAGCAAATGCTGAAGACGAAGAAACAAGCGAGGCTGAAGAAGAAAACGAAGACGAAGCTGAAGAGGAAGTCCACGAGGACAGAGACTACAGTGAAGACAGAGAACTAAAGCCTTAACGGGTGCAGTCTAAAATAGTGCATTATTCAGTAAATAATTTTTTTGGAAAAAGAAAAAACCCCTCAAATCTGAGGTGAAAAAATGGGTGAGAAAAAAAGTATGAAGATTAATGAGCAGAAAACAAAGCCGCAAACATCTCGCGTAATAAAACAAGTGAGACGATACACGGGTGAGAACAAAAAAGTAACTGCGAAGCTCAATGAAACGGAAACAGGGCCACGAAGATCTCGCGGAAAAAAACAAAGACGACAATTCAAACTTGCCCCTAACAGGGGGTGAGCCGCTATCTGCAAAGCTGCACATAGTGTAAGTATGCATTTTGAGCTTCCTCATAACCGCCACCTTTCACATCTTCCCACGTTGTCACCGGCTTCCTTAAAGCCAAGGTTGCTGTTCGGCTTGCGGTTAGAAATGCTTATAGTCCAAAATTGGTAGCTTAAGCGTAGATTCTATTTTTCGCGACAGCTTCTGGGTCTTGTTTCATTCCATCGACCCGGTTTTGCAGTATGCTGACTGTTCCGGTTTTTCCGAGACGCAGTTGTCTTTCACCTTTAAAGGTGGAAACTGAAGCGTTCTTAATCTGTACGGTGTCGCCCACAGTAACAAAGTCTGCCTGTTCATTCCAGAGACAAAGCTTAATTTTTCCTGTCTCGTCCGCTATCCAAGCATTGGTCACTTTGGCGCTGTTTCCGTACCGTGTTTGGACTGTTGAGGGTGTTGGAGTCTCGAGAACTTTAGCTTCTAGGTTAACTTTTTTCATTCCATGTCGCAGGTCTTGGACCAGAGTGGACAGTTTAGGTGATGTATTTTGTCTGTACATTTGTTTGCGTATTTTGTCGGTGTCCATCCAGTTTTCGAAGCAGATGTTTTTTCTCAGGAGAAGTTCTTCGGCAACTCGAAACTGCGCTATTACGCTGGTGTCTTTGGTAATTAGAAAGACGGCTTCGTCTTTTAGGCTGCAACGGTATTCAACTGTTAGATTTTGACATGTGGTTTTTCCTTTTTCTCTGGCTACAACCATGGCTTGGTAAAGTTCTGCAAGGTAGATACCTTGTTTTACGGAAAGAAACGCGAGGTACTCCATTATAGTTGGCTTTTTTTGGTTCAAATTTTCTCCTTCTAATGTTGTTTGCCAGAAATTGTCTTGAAAAAGTAAGTTCTTCTCGGCGCAGGTTTTACTCTTTCTTGAATAATCCCGACAATCATAAATTAATGCACTGTTGACTATATAGGCTAGTCACCCAAGAAAAGGCGTTTCTCCATGCAGTTTCTAGTTTTTAGAAGCCCTGTGGAGCGTGGCTGGGCGTCGGTTAGAAATGGTTTGCTCGTGTGAACAGTAAAGAATAAGTCAAAATGCGCCCAAGTTAACTTATTGTAGCCGTTGTTTTGATGTCGGAGGTTTAGTGTTGTTCAGCAGTGTGGAGTTCGCCCAACGCGCTAAGCAGCTTTGTAGGCGCCTACCTGATGGCTTTGGGGCTTCTTGCAGCGCCTTTCTTTCTTTCAGGAATATTCTATATCGTTTCGATAATGCTGTTCTGGTATTTCTTCCGAAAGACGATAGCCTAAGGAGCGCACGCGCTAAAAGTACTAAAAGACTGCTTTGGCTTCTTTTTGCACTTTACAAATATAACAGGGCTTCAACAAATAAGATGAAAATCCGCTGTATGTTTTTATTTGATGAGCCATTTAGACTTAATACAAATCGGAATGGAACAATATGAAAACTATTGCACTAGTAGCACATGATAACAAGAAAAAGGATATAGTTGAGTGGTGCAATTTCAACAAAGGAACCTTATCTCATTATTACCTGTACGCAACAGGAACCACTGGTGAGCAGATAATTGAGAAAACCGGATTGCCGATAAATCTGCTAAAGAGCGGACCTTATGGTGGAGATATGGAGCTTGGAGCTTTGATTGCTAATAAGAAACTGGATATTCTGATATTCTTTTGGGATCCTTTGGAGTCTCAGCCTCATGATGTTGATGTTAAAGCTGTTCTCAGAATGGCAGTATTGTATAATATTCCAACTGCCTATAACAGAGCAACTGCGGACATGATAATCTCCAGTCCCATGTTCAACACGCAGCCCTGACGCGGTTCCAAGAAAGAATCTACTTTTTCTTAATGAAGTTTCTTGATGCTGTTCCGTCGTAACGCCTTACGATACAATTTTCTAGGTTGAACTAAGCCATCGTTTGGGTAGGCATATCGCTGTCGCGCTGCAATTCCTAAGGACTTAAACAATCAAAAACAATGCGAATTGGTGGGGCTGCCCGGATTTGAACCGGAGTCTATAGAGCCCAAGTCTACAAGCCTAGACCAAGCTAGCCGACAGCCCCGAATGGTGCAGTGAACATAATTTCTGTTGCATCATAAAAACCTTAGCTAAACCGTGGTTTGGTTGCAGCGTTTGATGGCGCTTTTTTGGTGTGGTTGTTTTTTAGTAAGTTTTAATAATTCGTGTTTGTCCCACTCAGTAGTAGTGGGAAAGTGGAGCAGATTAACCTCAAAATAGACTCAAAAGGCAGACTTTACATTCCCGCAGAAATAAGAAAAGAGATCGGAGACACTGCAACTCTTAAGAAAACATCTGAAGGTTACCTCATAATTCCAGGCAAACGAGAGGAATTTCTAGAAGAGTTTCGTAAGGTAATCACGTCTGAACCTCGCAGAACAGGACAGCCTGAGTGTTGCTCTCCTGAAAAAATGAAGTCAATTTGGTGCAAAGCTAAATAATTGTTGATTTGCCTTAAGGAGGTTGCTGTAAGAAAACTGTTTTTGAGTTATAGCAGGGTTTTTTGGTGCTGCCCCTTGACGGCGTCGTACACTTTTTTGGTGGTATAGCCTGAGAAGCTTAACAGGTTAGCGGTTGAAGCATAAAGTAACAGCAGGTACTTTTTCGCGTCGGGGTTTACGCCTTTCTCGATAAGTTGCATAGCTTTTACCCTGTGCTCGTACCGCTTATGTTCAGAGTTAGTGAAAAGGAATTTTACGTTGTTGCCCGCATGGACTTCCACGCCATGCTTAATTAATTGTTGAGCTACGATGACTTGGCTAACATGCTGCTTATAATTTTTCGGCTGTTTAGACAGATGCTTCGTAACTATCAAGTCAGACACAGGAACTTCGCCGTTAAGCAACCGTTGCCTGTAAGCTTTCAAAACTTCTAATGCCTCAGGAATTTTCCGCTGAAGTTCCACTGAATTATTCGCCGAGGCTAATACGTTGATCATTTCGGTTTGGGCATCAAAAATGAACCCTGAAGTATCCCTGCGCCGCACTTCTAAGCCCCTAATCTTAACCTTACCGTTCTCCATGACTCCGAAATAACGGTTTAAAACACTAACTCGCGGATGCAGTTTGGAAGGCAGAAAAGCTACCCATTTGTAGCGTCCCTCAAAGTTGATGGGCACACCTATTTCCTTAGTGATTACTCGACATAAATCATTGTACTCTTCTAAGGTTGCGTCTTTCTTTTTGAGCCATAGCGAATCAACAATACCGTGAACAACCTCAAACCCTTGATCCTCAGCAATGTGCGCTGCCTTAAGAAAAGCTTCCCTGCCAAAAGCGCACACGCCAATGTGGCCGTCAACGGTGCCGAATTTTGAGTTTTTGAAGCCTAAGTAGCCGAAGCATGTGACTAAAATCCATTTTAACGCTGTTTGGCGCTTATCGTACGCTTGCTTGAGGTTTTTGTCGCCTGTTTCATCCCTTAGGCGTTTATAATGCAGTCGTTTGGTTAAGGCTAAATTGATAGTTTTAGGCACTATTCCCAGCCGTTTTGTACAGATGTGATAATTAAGTTCTGGAATCCGCAGCGGCGAATTGGGGCAGCATTTGCAAAGCACTGTTTCAGCTGAAATGTTGTTTTTAGCCATTAGGCTCGGGTACATGGAAGAGAAGTCTAATTCCCCTATCGAATCGTGCACTCCTAGGCGTGGTTCAAAAATTAAGCCTCCTCGGTCGCCAACGAGCAAGTCAAGGGCTGATTTGAAGGATTCGGGAATTTTTTTGTTTCTGGGCACTAGGATGTCGTCTTTTATGGCTTGGTAAAGCTGCATGGAAGACATGCTTGAGCCAATCGAGAATCGCGCCGCCGTGTGCAAAGGTACTCTGCAGGTTCGCGCTATCTCAATGAAGCCTTCAAAACCTGCTTCTTTTATGATGAAAGTGTTGTTTTCGTCGATGTGTATTCGTCCATACAACCGCACGGTGCTTGCTCTGTAAAATGTGCGACCATAAGAAAAGTAAGTTTTGCCCGCTGAAATTTTACGGTTAAAAGGCTTGTTATCCCTGCTTAAGATGAACTTGTCTAAAACATTGTTTACGGTTGCTCTATAGATTAAGTAGGGAAGAAGGTACGAGTCGCCGGCGCTTGTTAAGATTATGTCGGGGTCTAACTCGTTTATTGCATAAATAAGCTGCAGCAGTTTTGTGGCTTCGTCACCGTAATCAATGGCAATCGCCTCTTTGCCCTCCTGCTTTAAACATATTTTATCGATGATATCGTCAAAATTAGCAATAATCCCTTTCTTAACAACTTCCACTTCAAGCCGTATTACTCGCAATTCAGGAATAACGTAGTCTGTGCTTTCAACCGAATCCAGAAGCCTGTAATCTAAGCCTGATTTAGTAACTTTTAACTCCACAAGTGCAAGCGGAAACAAATCATGGCTAAAAAGGTACGAACGGTCATTCTGCATGTCGCAATTGTGTATTTCATAGCGCAAGTAATCGCCGATTCTTAAAATTTCAAGCGTTAAAGACGGGATTTGCCTGCAGTCTTTAACTGTTATTTCCAGTACCCTTGACTTTTCAGTATCGGTGGCTTGAGCGTATTTTTGCACGAGCCTTAATGAAGCGATTTTTTGATTGCTAAATAATCGGCTGATTAAGCGTTCAAGGTCATCTTGTTTGCCAGAGACATAAATGCAGGGTTGAAACCTGTCAGTGAACTTTATTCTTTCGCCTTTTTCGCTTATCACCCAAACCGCAACTTTGCCCAGGTCAGAAGGGTAAACATCAAGTAGCCATCCTTTAACACAGTTGGGAGCCGCTGTGCTGCTTTTGCTTGATGTCATCTAATTCCTTCTCTAGCCTTTGCAAGCGGATTTGCTGCGAGACCAGCATTGACATGAGCATTGGTTCAAAAAGTAATGGCTGAGTGGCGTTGCTTCCAGCTGACGCGTAGCTTCTGCATGCATCCATCAAAACATCGAAGGCTTCTCTGTCTTCTTTGCGAAGTGCTTTTGCGAAACCGTTCCAGCGGCGTATTTCGTCTTCAATTGCCATGCGGTATGATTCAACTGTTTTTCCCACGTCAAGCGCCCATGAAGTCGGTTAGTGTCAGGTTTTCGGATGGAAGTTCAGCTGTGCCTAAAACGAAAAATGGGTGCTTCTCTAATGTTACTTCTCGTGTGTAGGTGGTTTTGCTGAAAGATAGCACGGTGTTTGCTTTTGAGCAGGTTATTTCTTGAAGTAAACTGTTTCTTCGGCTGTCAGAGTAGGGAAGGTAAGTTGCGATTAGGATTATTTGGTGTTTTTTTGCGAAGCTTGAAAGGTAACTGATGATTTGGCTGTAGATTCTTTGTGCTTCTTCGCGGGGAATGTCATTGTCTAAAAAGAATCCTGCTATGTCTGAAATCACTACGAGTTTGGCATTGCAGTTTTTTATGGTTTCTTCTAGTTTATCGAGTATAAGAGAAGTTAACTGGTGAGCTGTGAATGCTCTTGAAATAAAGATGCGTTCAAGCACTTGCTCAGGGTTAAGCTGGTGAAGTTGGGCTAAACGGGCGATTTTGTAGAGTCTAAACGTGTTTCCGCCGTCAATAAAGACAACGTTGCTTCCTAAGCCGCCAAGCTGCACTGGCAACTGCGCTCTTATGCAGAGTAAAGAAGTTAACGAAATAACCGATGGCGACCCATAAAGCACGGCGAAGTCGCCTAGTGCAAATCCTGGAAAAAGCTCGTCTACACCTGGCATGTTCAAAGAAAATAGTGGCTGAGCCATTGTAGGTTTGACCAATATATTTTGAGACATTATTTTTACTCCCCCTATTCATGGACGCAGCAACTAACGCTCCTAACCCTTTTTAAAACATCGCAGAAACAACATTGCAGAACAGGGGAGGGTAGAGTGAAAGTGAAAGAAGGTTAGGCGGCGGCTTGCTTGCTCTCTTTTTGTTGCTTCAGAATTTGGGTTGCTAAGGTAGTCAAGAAGATCACTGAGAACACCATCACTGCAATGCCTACCTTGTACATGATGCTTATGTCAACATAGAAAAGCGCAAAAACAGACACAAGCATTAACGCTAAAACTAACACTTCTTGAACACCACTAAAGACTTTTGTTCCAAAACTCATTTTACTTCACCACTGTTCTCCAAGCCTTTGCGCATGCGTCGAATATTAATTTTCTGCTTTTAATTTTTTAATCATCCCTGTTAAACCTTGCACGTGTCGGATTTATTGTGAGTATGTTAGGAATTTGTGGTGTACGTAGTATCGGTACAAGTAATAGCTCTGCTCGAAAGCTTATATAATATAACAAATGATTCAGAGTCATTGAAGACATCATTGGAATAGCTCATGCGCTTCGGTGACCATAGTGATTGATACTGAAAATCTTTCAAGAAAATTTGGTAACCTGACAGCCGTAGACAACCTCACCCTACATGTCGATGAGGGTGAAGTTTTTGGTTTTCTCGGACCGAACGGTGCAGGAAAAACCACTACGATTAGGATGCTGTGTTGCCTGATATCAAAGACAAGCGGAAGCGCTAGAATAGGCGGGTATGAGATAGGCAACAAGGAAGATTCATTGAAAATCAGGAAAATCATTGGGTTGGTCCCCGATAATGTTGGGCTATCTGAACATCTGACGGCTTATGATAACCTGGACTTTTTCGGAAAGATATATGATTGTACGGATGCTCAAAGGAAAGAGAGTATCCAGCGTTTCCTTGAGATGTTGGGGCTTTGGGATAAGAGGAACGTTTTGGCAGGGACTTTTTCCAAAGGCATGAAGCAAAAACTGGCAATTGCACGCGCCCTTATCCATGAACCGCAAATACTGTTTTTAGACGAGCCGACAGCGAACCTAGACCCGGAATCAGCAAAAACTGTCAGAGAGTTCATTCTTGAGCTGAAAAAGCAGAAGAAAACCATTTTCCTAAATACCCACAACCTCGATGAGGCACAAAGGATATGTGACAAAATAGGGATTCTCAATACGACGCTGCGTGCAACAGGTACTCCACAGGAACTTGAACAGTCCGTTAGTGGCAAAAAAACAGTTATCGAACTGGAGCAGGTGAATGATGCGGTTCTGAACGCTTTGAAAAAGCTGTCACTTAAGAACTTAACCACTGATGGCAACAACATAACATTTGATGTGGAAGACCCAGACAAGGAAAATTCGCCGGTTGTAGAGGCCATAGTGCAGGCTGGCGGTCATGTTCGAACCATCAACGTGGCGGGTTCAACCTTAGAAGATACATATCTAAAACTTGTGAGGAAATAAGTATGAGACTATCTAAGGCGTGGATTATAGCAGTCAGGGACTTCAAGATATTCAGGCGTCAAAAAAACGTTTGGTATTCAATCATCATTTTCCCTATTATCATCTCGGTTATTTTTCCAGTGGTGCTGGAGTATGCAGGAAGGAAGACTAGTGGACTCTCAGCCGCGCAACTTCCGGCGCTGCTTAACTCGTTTTCCTTCTTTTTGGTTATAGGAGCAGCGTTCGTTCCCTTAGGGATTGCTTCTTACAGCATAGTTGGGGAGAAAGTGGAGAAGAGTCTGGAACCGCTTTTGGCTACGCCCCTCACTGATGGGGAGATTTTGCTTGGAAAAACCATTTCCGCAATCGTGCCAACTTTAGTAGCAATGTATGCGGCTGCAGCAGTCTTCATGGTAGGCATGGACGAAGTGGCTTTCAGTAAGCTTGGCTATTATTATTTTCCAAACTGGACTATCGCCACTTTACTTCTAATTCTGATGCCGGTCGCCGTTGTTTTGAGTGTTGAGTTCAGTGTGATTGTTTCATCGAGAGTTAATGATGTGCGTAGCGCTAGCAGTTTTGGGATCCTCATGTTCTTTCCCTTTTTAGCCATTTACCTGGCTAGTGAGATAGGCGTAATAACTCTCGATGTAAACAACCTTCTCATAATCTCCGGTATCCTCTTAGCGGTTGATGTGATTCTGTTCTTTGTCAGTACAGCCACTTTCCGCAGAGAGGAAATATTAACAAAATGGAAGTAGCGGCTTAGGGGGTGGAAAATATGGATAGCATGAAATTAAGACTTATCTTGATGGGATGCATCCTCACGGTGATAGGCGTCATCCTGCTTATTCTTAATGGCTTCTCACCAGCTTTCGTTGGAATACTCATTATAGGCATAGTATTATTTGTGGTTGGGTATGTTTGGAAGCCGCGGAAGAAGGCAGATAGCATTAGCGCGGATACTAACTAGGTTAAGCATCAACCTAACAAGAATCTTTAGCGGTTGATGTGTTTTTCTTTTTTTTTCGTTAGCACAGGCACTTTCCGCAGGGAAGAGATACTGACAAAATGGAAGTAGGCAGGTAGGGGGTAGGCCTCTTTTTACAAGGTAGTTTAAGCGCTAAAAAGAGGGGTCTCTGCGGTTAGCCAACAGGCAAGGACACTTGCTCCTTTCAGCAGCACCAAGACGGCGAAGGTGCATTTTAGCTATGGAAACTAGTATAAGCTTTTATACGTATGTTGATGAGATGTTAAAATAATATACATCGCTTGCCGTGAGGATAAAGGCTAAATGCCCTACATTAAAAAAATCGAGTTAAAAGGCTTTAAGTCTTTTGGGCCACAGACAGTCAAAGTAGTTTTAGACAAAGGCTTTACAGCCATAACAGGCCCCAACGGAAGCGGGAAAACCAACATTATGGATGCGGTGCTTTTCTCGCTTGGGGAATTAAGCTCAAGAAGGCTCCGTGCTGAAAACGCTGCTAAACTAATCTTTTACGGCTCAGAAAAAGCAGGGCAAGAAAAAGTCAAAATGGCGAAGGTTGTCATTCAATTTGATAATTCGGATGGCACAATGCCCGTTGACACATCCACTGTTACGATTTCACGTGAGGTTTACCGAAATGGTCAAAGCGTTTACCGATTAAACGGCAGAAGAATGTCACGAGGGCATATTGTAGAAACTCTCTCCATGGCTTCAATAAGCAGTGTTAGCCAGAACATTATCCCTCAAGGCACCATAACTCGGTTAACAGAAATTACCCCGAATGAACGCAGAAAAATCATCGAAGACCTCGTTGGAATAGCTCAATATGACGCTGAGAAGACTGACGCAGAAGAAAAACTGCGAACTGCTGACATTTCAATCCGCACAGCCATGGGCAGAATAGATGAGGTACAAAAGCGCTTAGATGATTTGGAACGTGAACGCAACCAACTTTTACGCTATAATTTCATCCAGAGTGAAACTAAAAAGTTCCAAGCAATCAAAATCTCAAACGATATAACGCAATTAAACGCTAAAATAAATGAAACGACTAGCCAAACTGAAAAAGTGAAAGCCAGAGTTGACAAATTAAAAGTGCAGCGTGACCTGCGCAGGTCAAAACGGCACGCAGTCGAGGCTGACTGGCGAAAACTCAGCGGCGAAAACCTTGAAGAGGGCGGTTCACAAGTTCTTAAGGTTCAAATAATGATTGGCGAGTTAAGATCTAAACTCACAGAATTATCAACAAAAATCAGTTCTGGGCAAGGTAGCCTTGAAAGCTTAAAGCGCATAAGAGAAAACAACATAGCCCAACAGGAAAATATAAGAAACGAGATACGGGAAAACCGGTTAAAAATCCGAGCTTTTCGCAGTGAATATGAAAAAATCAAAAACCAAACAACACAAAAAGAGTTGGACCATGACGCGCTGGCAAAAGAAACCACGCAGCTTTGGGAAGGACTTGGCGATAACAACCAGCAAATACGAGCTATGGAAGCCGAAATCGAAAATCACGTTAAACGACTCGCATATTTACACTCAGAATATACAAAAGACAAAGCAGCACTTCGACTCTGCAATGGAAGAATCAAAAACTTAAACGTACGAAAAGAAAAATTCCAGACAAGCTTAGTCGAAATCGAAAAGTCACTGTCTGAGCTAGAGCAGGTTCAAAAGGACCAGAAAAATCAACTTAAAAATCTTGAACACACAATCGAACGCAAAAAAGCCCAAAAAGAAGCTGTTGAAAAAGAAATCACAGAAGCGGAAAGAATAGCCAGTTCAGCTAAAGAAGCCGTAATAGAATTCGCCACTCAAAGAGACCTTGCCGCAACCATAGCTACTGGAGAAAAAGCCCTGAGAAGCATAGAGGAAATGGGTAATGTCGGCGCAATAAGTGGAATCTACGGTAGATTACGCAATTTAATAAAAATCGACAAAAACTACAAGAAAGCCATAGAAGCAGCCGCAACCGGATGGCTTGACGCTTTAGTTGTAGCGGACATCGACTCAGCCTTCATGTGCACTGAAACGCTTAGGCGCATGAAACTGGGCAGAGTCAAAATTATTCCATTGCAGGGAGCAATCAACCTTAAAAATAAGGAAACACCCAGCCGAGACGGAGTAGCAGGCGCCCTCTCAAACTTCATGAGGTATGAAAGTGCTTATGAGCTGGCGGTGAACTATGTTTTCGGAGACACAATAGTAGTCTCAAACGATAAAACAGCTTTTGCACTTTCAAACGAAGGCTACCGCGCGGTCACAGTTAATGGTGACTTGTATGAGCCTGGCGCTTTTGAAAGCGGCTATTACCGTGCGCCAATAGATTTCTCAACAATTATTCCAAGCGAAGGTGCACTAAACAGTTTAGACGAAGCAGTGAAAGCCCTCCAGCAACACCTTACTCAAAGAGGAACTGACATTTCAGGTATAGAAGAAGAAATTGAGCGAACCAAAATTGAGATCACACGGCTTTCAGAATCCATTGCCACTTTAGACAGGGAAATAGTGAGAATTAAACGAAGCGTTAAAAGAACACAATTCAACATTCGGCATACAGAAAAATACGGCGGCAAACTTGAACGCGAAGCTGCATCTTACAAAGGCCGCATGAGCATGTACATGAATGAGAGAAACTCTATCCAGAAAGCGCTCCAAAAACTACACACGGACATAGCCACTTTAAGATTAAAAACTGACATGGCACACATCCAAGAACTTGAGGTTCAACGGGAAAAACTTGCGGAAGAAATGAACACGCTCCGCCAAAACTCAGGCTCCACGCAAACGGAAATTTCAACCTACCAATCACAATTCGACAAAGTACTGAGAAATGGATACAAAAATATTAAGATACAGATTTCTAAGGTTGAGCAACAGCAAAGAAAACTCGACAAAGAGGTTGCCGAGGCACTTCAGGAGCGCGAATCAATCAAGAAAGAACTAGATGAGCAAGATAAAAGCCGTGTTGAACTCTCAAAGGCGGTTTTTTCTGCCCGTGAAGAATCCAAAAAGTTCACTTTCCAGATAGATGCTATTGACGCTGAGTTACGGTTGCTTGATTCAGAGTATGAGCAGGCAGAAGCGCTTCTGAACCAGCTTCAGCTTAGCATGGAAACTATTCAACTGCGTCTTCAGCA
This sequence comes from Candidatus Bathyarchaeota archaeon, assembly GCA_963715865.1. Lineage (GTDB taxonomy): Archaea > Thermoproteota > Bathyarchaeia > Bathyarchaeales > Bathycorpusculaceae > Bathycorpusculum. The sequence continues at coordinate 142,800 of OY970280.1, read as the reverse complement.
ACTTCAAGGTCAACTTCGCCAGCTTGGCTATGAACAGCCTTTAGAAGCCAATCAGAAGCAGGTTGAGGAAGCAGAAACAATCATCCGCATGATGCAGTTTGAACTGGAGAGAATAGGCGCCATAAACCAGCTTGCACTTTCACATTACTCAGAGCAAAACTCAAGGTACAGAGAATTATCCGTACGCTTAAACGAGTTGGAAAGAGAAAAACAAGCCATCGTACAGTTTATGGATGAAATTGAAGCTAAAAAACGCAAGGTTTTCATGACCGCTTTTGAAAAAATCAACACCAGCCTGAAGGTTTACTTTTCCAAACTCACCGGCGGGGGAGAAGCCACGTTAAAACTTGAAAACCCTGATGACCCCTTCGCTGGCGGCATAGACATGGTTGTGCAGTTCCCAAATAAGCCATCAATTATTGTAAGTGGGGCAAGCGGTGGTGAACGTTCCGTTTCAGCAGTCAGCTTCATATTCTCGCTAAAAGAGTTTACGCCTGCGTCATTCTACATTCTCGACGAGGTTGACGCACACTTAGACGCCTTCCACACCGCAAAACTTGCAGAAGTACTGCTTGAAGAAGCTGGAAAAATCCAGTTCATAGTCATCACCTTGAAGCCTGAAATGGTTACCAAAGCACAGAAAGTCTACGGAGTTTACGAACTCAACGGAGTTTCCAACGTTGTGACTGCAAAATTCCCAGCGGAGGCACCAAGCTAAATGTCGACAACACCAATCAGAAAGCCATTTTACCTGAGACCTCCGTGGAATATTCTGTTCGAAATTAGCAAACTTGAGAAGCTTACTCCATGGAACGTTAACATAGCTTACCTGTTACGGTCGTTTCTTACTGAAATGGAGAGAACCGACAAGGTTGATTTCCGAGCTTCAGGCGTCGCGTTGGATTCTTCAGCTTTGATTTACTTGATGAAATCTAAACTGTTGCTTACTTTGCAAGAGCCGCCTGCCCCGCCTAAGGGTCCGCAGGATTATGTTCCACCGCCTTTGTTTTTGCCGTTGAGGCACGAGTTAACTTCTACGACAATTCAGCATTTGCTTGAGGTATTGGATGATGTGTTGAAGGGTGAAAAAATGCTTCATCTTAACCATGCAATTGAGCAGCATCCTGTTCTTCCATCGGTTTCAGATTTGATACCGCAGTTTGACAAGTATCTTGCTGAACTTAAGTTGCAGATTGATAAGTTGTACGCTATTTTATGCGAAAAAGTGAAGGGTGCAGGAATAATCGATTTTTCAACCCTGTCGAAAGGTGCAACTAGAATCGAAGCACTAAGAATGTTTATTTACCTCTTGTTTTTAGCGCAGGATGGCTTAGTGAGTTTATGGCAGAACGAAGAAACAGAAGAATTATACATTGCCGTGGGGAAACTGAACGTTGGAAAAGCCGAAAAACCAAACAGTTGATTCAAACCAAGACGCTGAGCAAGCTCAGGATGCCGAGCGGAAAGCTCATTACTTGGCACTGTTAGAGGCTGCGCTGTACGTGGCTGGTCGCCCATTAGACCTCAACGAGCTATGCCAAGTTATAGGCAGCCGCTCAAAGAAGAAAGTGCAGAAGTACGCTGACACGCTCATGCAAGAATACGCTTCTAGGAACACGGCGCTTGAAATCTTAGCGTTAAAAGACGAACGTTACGTTTTGCAGGTAAAAGCAGAATTCACGCCCTTGATTAAAAAACTTGTGAACAGACCTCTGCTGTCTTCTGGACCGTTAAAAACGCTCTCTTACATTGCTTACCGGCAGCCTGTTTCTCAGAAACGCGTTGTTGATGTCAGGGGACAACACGCGTATGGTCATGTGAAGTTGCTGAAGGATATGGGGCTAATTACTGCTGAAAGAAGCGGGCGTACGATGGCTTTAAAGACTACTGATTATTTTGCAGATTATTTCGGATTAACACATGATACAAGCATGATGAAGAAAGAGTTAAAACGCATTTTCGGCGAAGCATTAAAGGACGATGAACAAACTTAAAACGGATACGTTTATATGGAAATTAACAGTTTTAGTGACTACTCGAATTAGATATCGAAAAAGGGAAATGTAGAATATGTCTTGGCATAGCAGTTTACGCAAAAGAAAACTCACAGGCGGCAAAAAAAGAGCTTACCGATCAAAGAAAAAATACGAGCAAGGCGGATACCCAGCTGAAACAATCCTTGGTGAACCCAAAAGGAAAACTTCCAGAGGCTTAGGCGGCAACACAAAAGTCAAAGTCTTAAGCGACAAGTACGCTTCAGTAACCGACCCTAAAACAGGCAAAACACAAAAAACCGAAATCACCCGCGTGGTTAGAAACGCTGCTAACGTTGACTACAACCGAAGAGGCGTAATAACTAAAGGCGCAGAAATAGAAACCGCACTGGGACTTGCAAAAGTTACCAGTCGCCCAGGCAACGACGGCGTAATCAACGCTGTTTTCATAGGCAAAGAGAAAAGCTAAATTTTACTGCGGTTTTGCAGGTGCACTTTTAATCTTCACTAATTGTTTTGCAATTTTCTGTATTATCTTTTCTTTTGCTTCTTTCTTTTCAACAAGCAACATTCCAGTCTTAGCCCAAGGCATTTTGGGAAAATGAGCTTCAAGGTTAACTTCGTTCTTTAAGCCCAATCGGTCAGCTGCTTCTTTGAGTTCTGTGATTTTTGGGGATTGCACTGCCAAATTTTTTGGGACTCGGCGTCCTTCTTTTCTGGTTTTAGAGGAGTCGAAGTAGATTGGCCAAATTATTGCTTTATCGAGTTTTCTCATGTTGATTCACCATTACTCTTATTTGTGAGCGTAATAAGCGACTAATTTCTGGTCTAGCTTCGTTTATGCGTGACGAATCCGAAGCGTTCAAACTGTATTATAGCGTCTGGCTTTAACTTTTTGCAGGCACTCTCAGCAAACCCTTCAGTTACCGAGGCATCTGGCATTATTACTTGGCATGGAAACTCCTCGCCTTTCGGTATCCACTGGATAAGCTGGGCTTTAATTTTTCTAACGTCTTCATAGGATTCGCTTGCGAATGTCGCGGTTACTGAATTGCCTGTTTTGTTTTCGATTTTGATGTTAAAGAGCTCCATAAGCCTAATTACTTTGCCATTTTCCATCGCTTCTGCATCCTTCTTTGCAATCCAAAAAGCAACGGCTTTGTCGTTTCCTTCAGGCGTTACAATATATTCTCTAAAGCCGCCGCTCGGGCTTATCTGGATGCAGGGGAAGTTTGGCATGGAAAGTTTTCGGCACTTGTAAAACTTTTAGTTCAACAGGCTCGGGCACGAAGAAGTACCTGTTGCTTGTGGCGTCGAGGATTTTGCGGTTGTACGAGAACAGGTTTTCCCAGCTTAAGGTAACATCGTTTGATTTTGTTCCAACGTCAATAATCATTTTCTTGATAGCTTCAGGCGTGATTCCTCGTTTCCGTAAAGCTGCAAATGTGCCTAGGCGTGGGTCGTCAAAGCCTGCGTAGATGCCTTCCCTTATTCCCTGAACAATCTTTGACTTGCTCAAGAAAGCGCCTGTGATTTTTAGTCTGCCGTAATGTATGGCTTCGGGGTATTTCCAGCCTAAATGCTCATACATGTACTTCTGGCGAACCATGTTCGTGTAGTGCTCTTTCCCTCGGATGATGTGTGTCATGCCCATCAGATGGTCGTCTAAGCCAGCCGCTAAATTGTAGAGGGGCCAAACGATGTATTTGCTTCCAACCCTCGGATGCGGATACTTCTTAGTATCAATCACGCGCAAGGCTGGCCAGTCTCTGACCGCTGGGTTCGGATGCTCCAAATCAGTTTTCACACGAACCACTGCTTGCCCTTCCGTGTAACCGCCGTTTAGCATGCGTTTCCAGCGTTCCAAGTTCTCGGCTGCTGGCAAGATTCGGCAAGGGCAGGGCTCTTTGGCTAAGGTTTTTTTTCTAAACTCTTCAGGCGGGCACTCGCAAACGTAAGCGTTGCCATCCCGTATCAGCCGCTCTGTGTACTCATAGTAGATTGGCAGTCTGTCGCTTTGGATGTATTCCTCGTCAACTTTGCAGCCGAGCCACTTCAAATCCTGCCTGATGCTATCATAAAATATTAGGGACGGCTTTTTCATTTTAGGGTCTGTGTCTTCGAAGCGGAGAATGAATTTGCCGTTGTACATGCGGGCGTACTCGTGGCTTAGTATGATGGCTCTTGCTGAACCCAAATGCAGAACGCAGTCAGGGTTCGGAGAAAAACGCGTCACTATCTGAGGATACTTATCCGCGTTAGGCAATGGCGGGAGACGTTTTTCTTCTGCTTTCTCTTTCTTTTGGGTTTCAGGCCAATTTTTCTCAACAATTGCTTTCTGCTCTGCAAGGGAAAGGCTGTTAACTTCATTTACGACTTGGTTGATTAGGCTTGAGAGCTCTTTTACTTTTGTTCGCAGGTCCGCTCTTTCACCAAGAATTTTGCCTACAATCGCGCCTGCTTGAGCTTTGCCGTCGTGCGAAACCGCGTTTAACAAGGCGGCTTTGCGAATAAGCTCTTTAAGTCCCTTATCGTTTTCAAGTGCCAATATTTTTACGCTCGCTGAAATGTTACTTGTTTCGTTTTAATCAAGAATTCGGCGAACGCTTTTAATTTTTCCTTAGCCTCAGGCGTCGGCAAAAGCTTTTCAGCTTCAATCCAGCTTTCCTCAACAATCCGCGCTGCTGTACGCTTAACATGTTCTATGGCATTGTACTTTTGCATCAAGGATATTGCTTCGTCCCGTAAGGCTTGGTCGGAAGTGTGCATGTTCAAAATTTCAATAAGCCGCTTGTTGTCAGCGCTATTCGCCTTTTTCAGCGTGTAAATAACCATTAATGCTTCTTTTGCCCTCAGTAATATCCTGTCCAACGCCACCTTTCTTTTTGGCAAACTCTACACCAGTTAAATCTAAAACGTCGTCCTGCATTTGGAACGCGACTCCTATGCTTTCGGCGAACCGTCCCAGTTTTTCAACTAGTGGCTTGTTGGCGCCTGCTAGCACCGCCGCCATTTTTGCTGCCATGCGTGCCAGAGTGCCTGTTTTGTAAGCGCACATCTGCAAGTAATCCTCTTCGTCTAATGCGTCCGCGTTAGCTATGCCCCTGTGCCATGCAATGTCCATGGCTTGTCCCATGCTAAGGTTAATCATTTCTTGCACGTAAACCTCGTAAACGTCTCGTTGCATTTCAGGGGTAAGTTTTGCTTTTTGCGTCATTAACGGCAGAAGCGGCAGGTAATACATGGCGTTTCCAGCGTTAACAGCGATGTCCGTTTTGAAAATTTTGTATGTGCACGGTTTGCCTCGCCGCAATTCCGAGGAATCTTCAATATCGTCAATAACCAGCGTGCCGTTATGGATGACTTCGGGGATAATGGAGAAGTCTAAACAGTAATCTGAGTCTTTGCCTAATGCTTCGCAGATCAATAGGAAGAGGGCTGGACGCCACCTTTTTCCGCCCCTATCCAGCATGTCCCAGACGGGCTCTGCAATGGCTTTGTTTAGGGGTTGTAAGTTGTAACTGTACATTGGCGGATTAACCTTGAAGAGAACCGAGGTTTTGCTGAATTTTCGCGGAATATACTTTTCAATAGCCTTGTCGATTAAGGGTGCCTTTTCTTCAAGAAACTTTTCAATATCCAAACGTTAACGTGCTCCTCTCTGCGCATACTTCTTTATGCTGAAGCCTCTCATGTTTAGCCACCCTGCAGTTTTTCCACTTATGACTACGGGCACTTTAGCTAAGGATTCAAGGTTCTCAGCGCCCACAAGAAACATAGCATTACGCAACTCATCAATTAAACGAGAAAGCAATTTCTCAGTTTCCTTTGCCCCTTTAACTGCAGCTTCAAGCACAGGCTGAGAGATGCTGGCTAAGCTTGCGTTTAACGCTAAAGACTTAGCTATATCTAAGCCGCTTCGTACTCCGCCAGAAGCAATCACTGGAATCTTCACGCTCTGTGTCGTTTCAATTAGGCTTACAGCGGTCGGGATGCCCCAATCCCAAAAAACTTCGCCCATATTATTTAGGTTTGTTGAACGGTAATATTCAACAGCTGCAAAACTTGTTCCGCCTACGCCGCCGACATCTATGGCTTTTACGCCTGCAGCCTCAAGCGCCTTTGCATCTTCCGCTGAAATGCCGCAACCTGTCTCTTTAACTATCACAGGCTTGTCAAGTTCACCTGCAATTTCGCCGATTTTCGTTAATACGCCTTTGAAGTTGGTTTGTCCTTCAGGCTGAACCGCTTCCTGCACCGCATTCAAGTGCACCGCCACAGCATCGGCATCTATCATTTCAATGACTTTTTTGACTTCTTTTAAGCCGTATCCGTGAACAAGTTGTACTCCGCCGATGTTGGCAATTAAGAAGGCAGAAGGCGCTTTTTTGCGTGCTATGGCGTAGGTTTTTTCGAGTTTTTTGTCTTCGATGGCTGCTCTTTGGCTTCCTACACCCATGCCCAAACCAAGTTTTTCCACGGCTTCTGCGATTGAAGCGTTTATTTGGGTTGCTTCTTCTGTTCCGCCTGTCATGGCGCCAACAATTAATGGCGCCGAGAGTTGTTTGCCCAAGAAAGATGTGGATAATCTGATTTTTTGCCTGTCAACTTCTGGCAGGGCTCTGTGAATCAGTTGGATGTCTTCGAAGCCTGCGGTGGCTTTTCTTGCTTGGGCTTTTTGTTCTAAGCAAATTCTTATGTGTTCTGCTTTGCGTTTTTCGGTTTTTTCAGCCATCTTACGCCTTCTCGATTTCAGTGCCTAATACACTTTGGTCTGTTAGTGCTCTGTAAATAGATAACGCTTTCGTGGCACCTGTAACTGTAACGGGAATTCCCTGCTCTATAGCGGGGATAAGCTCAGCGATTTTGCCCGCCATGCCGCCTGTAACATCTGCGCCTGCCGCCTTGCCGAGTTTAGGCTGAATCTGCTTTAACTCTGCCAGCGTTAAGTGCTTGTATGGCTTCGCGTTCGGGTTAGTTTTCGGGTCAGCATCAAACAAGCCGTCTGTATCCACGCCTACCACGATTTTTGAAGCCTTATACTTGATTGCTAAGTAAGCAACCAATTGGTCGCCTGAAAGGACTGTGAAGCCTAATTTGTCATCTAAAACTGCATCTCCATACAGAACAGGCGTAAACACCATTTTCGCTATTGCTTTGAGGACGGTTTCGTCAAAAAATTTAACCTTGCCATTCTCAGTTATGATGCAGGATGATGGCGCTATGCTTACGGCTGGAATTTCATGCCAAATAAGCGCATCCATAACTAACCCGTTCAGCACAGTCATTACATGGTGGGTTTCGGCGAAGCCGAGTTTTTGTGTTGGCTCATTTTTGTAGCCGTCTTTTATGCCGTACTTCTGCGCGGTCGGGTGGCCAAAGCTGCCGCCGCCATGAACAATTATCAAGTTATCAAGATCCGCCCGCTTGATTTCCTCCGCTAAGCGGTTTATCACTTCTGTTTTCGCGGCTAATTCCCCTGTTTTGTCGGTGATGGCTGAGCCGCCGATTTTAAGGATTACTGGTTTCGCCTCATTCAACTTCTTTGCACCTTCACCTTTGATATTATGGCACTTATTGAAAAGCATTACCGAGACTAACACAAAAGCCCTAAGTGAGTGGTGAAATTAGGTAACTAATTAAATTTTAATCCCACACACACAAAAAAGAGAATGATGCTTGTCACTCTGTCTGTCAGCCAATCACTGTCGCTTATAACAACAAAAGGAAAACTAACCGAATAGCTCAAGCAGTTAAACGCGTAAAGAATTATGGATAATTAGCACGGGACAAAGCAGTGCACATTGTTGAGTTATTGGTTTTTGATGTGCTTTTTTTCACACTAAGTCCAACTACTAAACCTATGATTATGACTACAATTATGATAATGCCTATGATAATAAAAAGGGAACCATTACTAATTGTTGAAGTTGAGGGTTTTGAAGAAGCAGAAGGACTGGACGAAGGAGACGGAGAAGGCAAGGGTGGGGACGGTTGAGGAACTGCAATTGAACCAAAAGCGTACACGTTGTTGTCGTCTGAGCCAACGTAAACCACCCCATTAACTACCGCAGGAGAAGACTCCACGGCACTACCCGTCGCAAAGCTCCATATTTTGCCGCCTGTTGTAGCGTTTAAAGCGTAAACATTATCGTCCTCTGAGCCAACGTAAACCACGCCGTTAGCAACAAATGGACTTGAATCTACGATATTGCCGGTCGCATAGCTCCATATCTTGCCACCCGTTTCAGCGTTCAAAGCATAAATGTTGTTGTCGTCTGAGCCAACGTAAACCACGCCGTTAGCGACCGCAGGGGAAGACTCCACGACACCACCGGTAGTGTAGTTCCATATTTTGCTGCCGGCTTTAGCGTTCAAAGCATAAACGTTATCGTTTGAGCCAACGTACAATAGACCATTAACAACTGCAGGAGAAGAAAACATTGCGCCACCTGTAGCGTAGCTCCAGATTTTGCTGCCAGATTTAGCGTTCAAAGCATAAACGTCGATGTACGAGTCGACGTAGACCACGCCGTTAACGACCGCAGGCGAAGAATAAACGTAATTGCCAGTCGAGTAACTCCATATCTTGCTACCCGTTGCAGCATTTAAAGCATAAACATTAAAGTCATTTGAGCCAACGTAAACCACCCCATTAACTACAGAAGGCGAAGAATACACCTCACCACCAGTAGTGTAGTTCCATATCTTAACGCCCGTTATGACGTTCAAAGCATAGACATTATGGTCGTCTGAGCCTATGTAAACCACGCCGTTTGCAACCGCAGGAGAAGACTCGACAGCACCACCCGTCGCGTAACTCCAAATCTTGGAACCAGTTGTAGCATTCAAAGCATAAACACTATCATCGTCAGAACCGACGTAAACTACCCCATTGACAACAGCGGGAGAAAGATATTCCAGAGAATTATCTGTCGGAAAGCTCCATAAGGATTCATTTGTGAGCGGCCCTGTTGAAGAGGAGTAACCTGTGTGCGCTAGGTCATGATGAAACATGGGCGACCAATCTACAGTGGACTGTTGGGAATTCACTTTTGGCGCAAAAGCTGAAAACATCGATAAACACAAAAGCCCCAGAAGGATTATTGGTTTTTTGTCGTTAATTCTCTCATCTCCTTAGCTGGTTGGATTATCCAACCATGAATATAAGTTTTCCCCAAAAACCCCTCGCTCCATTTAGGGCTCACTTGAAAACACTGGTGGATAAACAGAAGCTATCAGGAAAGTGCGATTATATTTAACATGTTCATCCGCTTCAGCTAACAGGAGCTCCTATCAGTCTATATGAGAACCAAAGAGCTAAAAGAGTCTGTTTTACGTTTTAATTTGTTACATCCACACGTGTAAGCTCTCTCTCATTTTGATTAATTCGGTAGAATGTAGAGCACACACATCTCGGAGGCTACTAAAGCCAAGAGGTAAATATGCACTTTTACGCGCTAAAGCTGCAAAAATTTGGGAAAAATGCCTGCTTATCTTATTGTGATGGTATCGTTTTCTATGTAAACTTTGTCGCCTGTTTTGAACTTTGAAATGTCAACTTTGTCAACGCAGGGGATTTCGCTGATTATGACGCCGACTGCCACTACGGTTTCGCATTCCCTGTTAACTATGCCCGCAGGCGCGGTGCCGTTCTTCTTCATTCGATACAGCGTGTAAGAGCCAACGGTTGAGCCTTTGCCAGTTGGGAACACGAGGATTTTGCCCTTCACGCTTTGTCCCTGCAACTCATGCCCTTTTTCGATGACGACGCCCGTGTTCGGGTCTACGCCGCCGTAAAATGATATGGGCTGAGTTGTGACGAGTGCTTCGCCTTCGCCTTTGCCTTTTGAGATTAATCTGCCTTTTAACTGCTCCATTTTCCAGTCACCGCTGCCTCAACACATTCTTCCATGCTGCCCATTTTTGTTTTCATGTTGTTCTGCCTTGAATAGAAGCAGCCTTTCGCCGAGGTCGTTGCCAACGACTTAAACCTGCCCTTCAACGGTGCAACTGCCATGCACGTGTCGCAGGCAAACTTGGCGCCAGCCGTCTCTATGACTTGGGTGTAGCCGCGTTTGTCGGCTAGTTGTTTGGCTGTTCTTGAAGTGGCAACCCAAAACTCCGTGCCCTCAGCCACCTTTTTGCCTTTCAGCAACTCAGCGACTTTGGCGATTTCGTTAATTGAACAATGCGGACAACCAACGCACACCAGTTCTATGTCGCTTACTTCATCGTTGATGTTGTCGTAAGCGTTTTTGATGTCGCCTTGTTCGATTGTAACTGTCTCTTTCGGTTGAGGCTGCTGCTCTGCCGCGGGCGTTATGCCTTTCATGTAGAAAAGCGGTTTCGCGCCATAAGTCACAACGGAGGCGCAGAACGATTTGAGTTCATCTAAGTCAGCCGTTTTTATGCCTGTTATGTAGGGAATTTTGTTTTCCGCTTTTTTGCCAATAGCATAGCCTAATGCGCCCCAGTCTGAGAGCTTAGTTAATTCAGCGTTCACCTGCACGTGAACCTCGGGCACTCTGTTCTCATCCAAATGCAATCCGTAACATGGTGTTTTGCCCACGAATGCTGCCGCTAACGCGGATGGTCCGCCTTCGCGGTTTGTTTTTGCGCCAAGCACTGAGTTTGCGAAAGTGACCGCTGAGCTTTCGGACCATGCGATGTGTTCGCCGTAAAGCGGCAAATTACCTATCAAGTAGGGTGTGCATGTGCAGCTGATGAGTATGCCCATTTTTTTGAAAGCGTCTATTACGAGGTTTTGTTTTTCAGCGAATTCTGGGCTGATGCCTAGTTGCTGCCAGTTTTCCAAGTCCATTCCTGCAGGGTTCAGGGTGGTGAGGACTCGGACTTTGCCGTCTTTTGCCAACTCGTTTAGGAATTCTAAGCCTGCGTCACCGAGGTTGTGATATGATACGCCTGCCACTTGGACGCTGCCCACTTTGATTAGGCTTTTTGCGTCGTAAATGTCGCCTAACGCGACGAGAATTTCCATGCTTTTGCGTACAGCATAGCCTTCAGCCCCATCAAGCATTCGTTGCTCTTTCTCTGTCAGAAACATGCTAATCACAAGAACTTGTTCAGCTCAACTTTTCGATATTGTTCTTTCGTGAAGCTTTTATCTGTTTTTCCAAACGGGATTGTAGCATCTAACCCCATCTTGCAAGTTGTTGCCTTTTTGCCTTCAGTCAAATCTCCTGATGGGTCCAAAGACGACCCAGGCTGGTTTGGCAAGATTACGACATTTTTGTCTGCTTGGAATCTGGTAGCGATAGCCCATTCGACATCGTGAGGATTATAGATGTCTATGTCGTCGTCTACTATGACACAGTGCTTCAGCGACTTGTGTCCTTCAAAAGCGGCGCTGATGGCTTTTTTCCCGTCATCTTGGTTTTTCTTCTTTATTTGCACAACCGCATGGAGCCAACTACATCCGCCTGGTGTTATGTAAACGTCTTTGCATTCGCAGACTTTGTTCACTTCGTTGAAGATTGTAGGTTCTTTGGGCATCCCCATTAAGAATTGATGTTCCCTTCTTCCTGGAAGTAATGTTTGATAAATTGGCTTTTCTCGGTGAGTGACGCATTTAATTTCAATTATGGGTTGCTGTCTTATCCGGTCGATGGTTCCTGTTGTGTCCAGAAATGGTCCTTCAGTGGTTTTTTCCTTTGTTATTCTTCCTTCTAACACTATTTCGCAGTCTTTGGGCACTTCAAGGTCAACGGTCTTACACTTCACTAATGCTGTTTCCTCAAGTGCGTTAGCCATTCCCAACTCGTCAACACCCATAGGCATAGTTGTGGCTGCGGATAGAAGAACAGCGGTTGAGTTACCTATGCAAATGGCAATGTCTAGTTCTCCGCCAGCCTTCTTGAGGGCTGTGTCTGTTCCTCTGTTCTCAACGATTCTGGCTACAAACCTGTTCTTGTCCAGCAGCATTAGTCTGTGGAAGCACATGTTTTGAGTGCCGAATTCAGGGTCTTTTATTATGGAAACGGCGGATGCAATGTATTTTCCGCCATCCTTTTCCGTGTACCGCATTATCGGAAGCTTAGTTAAATCAACCTTGCCTTCCACTACTTCTTGGCACTCACCTTTTTTTATGACTTGCGACGACACAGGATGCTCAATAGCAGCAGACAACTTCGGCAACAGCTGGTCTTTGCTTATGCCTAATGACTGGGCAATCAATTCTTTTGAAGACACAAGTCCTGCTACGACAGGATAACTTGACTCTTTTACTTTCTCAAAATAAACAGGTTTCTCGCCGAGAGCGCTTATTATGCCCGCCATCTCATACTCAGTTGAAACTGGCTTTGTTATTATTGTTAATTCACCGTTTTTATCGAGCGCTTTTATGAAATTTCTAAACCCCATTTTGCTCCAACCTTAGTATTTTTCAACGCCTATCTTTGTACTCAACACTTCAAAGCCTAAGTATTTAATAGCGCTTAGAACTTTGCCCTGCAAATCCTTCCCAGGCGTCAACGCTACCATGCATCCGCCGCCGCCTCCACCCGTGAGTTTTGCACCAAAAGCTCCTTGCTTTCGGGCTAAATCAACTAGCATGTCGAGTTCTTTGCTGGATACGCCGATTTCTTGGAGCAGGCGGTGGTTTTCGTTCATGAGTTCGCCGACTTTTTTAAGGTCATAATTTTCTAGGGCTTTTCTTCCTGCGAACGCTACGTTTTCGGCTTGTTTAAAGATTGGGTCGTATTTTTCTGGATTTTTCTTTTTGCGTTCAGCGACGCCTTCGACCATGGCTTTGGTGTTTGCGACTTTGCCCGTGCTGCCGATGACAATTTCGATTGGTCTGCGTATATGGAGTTTTTCTATCTTGTCTGGTCCGCCAGCCATGTTTTTCTTAAACCACATCAAACCGCCATAAGTTGCAGCGGTGTTGTCTATGCCTGAAGGATTGCCAGCGTACGCTTTCTCTGCTTCATAAGCTATTTGATTAATTTTCTCATCTGAAATTTGCATGCCGAGCTCTTGGGCGATGGCTCTTGCGATGGCGACGCTGCTTGCTGCAGAAGCGCCTAAGCCGCTGAAACCTGGGAGAGTTCCACCTATCCATATATTTAAGGAAATTTTTGGGTCAATGCCCATGGTTTTTAGCATTCTTTCGATTGATTCCAGTTGCTGGAGGCGCTTTTCTTCACTGTAACCTTTAGCGGTTTTTCTCTCATCTTTAACGTTGATTCCTTTTGCCGCTTTTTTTACTTCCGCATCAGTTGTGGAATCAATCGCGGAGACAATACCCGGTACGCCGTGGACAACGAAGTGCTCTCCAAACAAAATTACTTTTCCGTAACCTGACCCTTTACCCATTACTGTAGCACCTTGAAAACTAGCTATTATACCAATTATAATAAAAACATTCGTTTACTTCAGATAAGACTAATACAAGTCTTAATGTTCTTTGGCAAATAGGCAAAATGGTGTTAGGTAGGTCAAGCCATGCGCTAATATAGATAAGGCATAGAACGATGGTGGGCAAAGATTACCTTATCGCCTATTAGCAGCCAGACCGCCCAACTGTTAGGCTATCCTCTTGCGTTCTTTCCTCGGTAACTTTTTTACGATTTAACAGAATATAAAATAATGTTGTAACAAGTTGATGCAACAAGTGCTAAGTTACACCAACTTTTCCCTTGATTGCTCTTTATGTACATTCATTTCATAACCGACTCATCGATAGTAGGGAATATATCGGCAGTCGAGGGCACTAATCAAAAAAGCAAAATTTCGCAAAGTTTTTTATGACATTGGGCAGTATTAAAATATGAAGGCACATTTGCTTGCAAAGGGTAAGGGCGAGGTTGTTCAAGGTATGAGCGAAGAGATAGACATTTTAATTGAGAGAAAAGAAGCTGAGCTTTTGCCTCTTCGCTCACGCATGGAAGAACTTAGACTCGAATTTATCAAGGAAACAGTGGATTTTGCTTCTAAATGGTACAGAAAAACAGCAAAAGTATACATCACCAAGTATCCTGAAGTCATCTTAAATTTAGATGAAGAACAAATAGCTAATATGAAAGCCAAAGTCAACGAACTGGTTAGAAATAGTGAAAAAATAGTCAAAGACGAGCTGGACAATCCTGCCCTGTGGTGGCATCAGAAGCCGCATCTGCATGACTCTATTGATCAGTACAAGCAAATAGCCGATAAATACCCAGAAATCCTTGACCACGCAGTAAGAAATGCACTAGGACACTTAGGTATAATACTCGAAGAATTTAGATTTCATGTTACAGCTAACGGCAACACAGGCACATTCCAAGAATTCTGGTTTGAACACCCACTAGGCAGCCGGCAAACAATTCCATACTTTCCGCATCTTCTTGAATGGACAGAAGAAATGCAAGACACCATTCGAGAATACAATGCGCAATTCACGGAAGCAATCACATTGTATAACGAAATACAAAAGCTCAAAGAAGAAAAGAAAAGACTACAAGCTCTCACACGATGGAACTCAGCTTAAAGAACAAAATAAGAGGGCTAAAGTTTTTTCAGAGCACCTATTTTTTGAAGCTTACCGCTGCATATCCTACTACGCTTGAGTAGTCGCCTGTTATGTCGCCGCTGTTGTGATAGTTTAAAAGTTTAGCTTCTTTCGCGTTGGCTCCTTTTGCATAAGTGATTAAGGCTGTTATTGGCGCGTAACCGCATGCTGTGATGTTTTGTGTTTCGATTGTTTCGTAGAAGCGTTTTGCATCCATGTCTGTGACCGCTTTGAGTGCCGCTTGGTCTTTTGCCGCTGCAGTTTTTGCCGGTTCATAATGCGTCATATCAGAAGAAGCAATAACTACTGCGTTTGTGGCGTCTAAAACTTCAACAAGTGCCCTTCCAACTTCAACTGCGGAATCATAATCTTGCAGCAGGAAGCAGATTGGCACAATCTTGAACGAGTTGCCGTAAAGAAACTGCAAAAAGGGCAATTGAACCTCGATAGAGTGTTCGTAACGGTGCGCAAGCTCGTCCACATCAATGATGCTAGTTTCATGGGCTATCTCGTTTGCCATTTTTGTATCTACGTCAATGTCGCCAAGCGGTGTACGCCAAACGCCTTCATGCATTAGGCTCAGAGCGCTACCGTAACCGGTATGATTTGGACCCATAAGCACTACTGTGTCAGGTTTGCCGTCCAAGGCTAACTCGTAAAAAGCAGATGCTGCCACAGGACCAGAGTACATGTAGCCAGCGTGAGGACAAACCATGCCAACTATGTTTCTCGGGTGACTGCGCAAGTTTACGGTTGGAAGTTTTTTTGGACCGAGTTCGTGGAGAAAACAAGTTTTAATTTGTGCTCTAAGCGCTTCGGCGTCGCCTTCATAAAATTGGCCTGCTACGGTTGGACGCCGAATCGTCGGCAAGGGTTTAGGGTTCCTCCTCCTCTTCCCTTGTAACCTTCGCTTCAAAATCTTCTATGGTTACTGATGGGTCTTTGTCTGCGGCTAATTCGCCTCTCTCTCGCAATACCTGTCTTGCCAGTAGCCAGAAAATGACCGCTAATGCTCTTCTGCCCTTGTTGTTTGTGGGAATAACCAAGTCTACGCCTGCGAACTCGTTGTCTGTGCTGCATAACGCGATGATTGGAATTCCAACTTTTGAGGCTTCTTTTACTGCTTGTGCGTCTGCTCTTGGGTCGGAAACAACTATGACTTCAGGGTCAATTCGGCCCGGATATTGCGGATTAGATAGTTGCCCAGGTATGAAGCGGCCAATTAGTGGCGTTGCACCTGTTAATTCGCAGAATTTTTTGACTGGTTCTTGAGCATACAGTCTTGTTGCTGCCACTGCTACTTTTGCGTGCTCGTAGCGTGAGAGGAATTTCGCAGTGACTCTTATTCGGTCGTCTGTTTTTTTAACGTCCAAAACGAATAATCCGTCTGGTCTTACCCGGTAGATGAAGGGTTCCATGTCTAGGGTTTTCATTCTTGTTCCGATGTGTATGCCTGCGGAAAGCAGGGTGTCTCTTGGTAAGAGGAGTTGCTCTGCAGGTGGGGTTTCCTGAGACTTTTCATCTACTATGGGTTCCTCTTGGTTTTCTACTGGTTGATTCTCTTTTATTTCGTCTTCTGACATTTTTTCATCTTCTTTATTAGCGCATTTTTAAATCAGCCATTTTGGCTCTATTCCCAAGGAAATGCTCGATTCTTATTAGCTCGTTGAGTTTGGCTATGCGTGCGCCTTCAACTACGCCTGTTTTGATTAGGGGGCACTTGTAAGCCACAGCCAAATGAGCTATGTGCCAGTCGCATGTGTCTCCTGAACGATGTGACACGACTGGGTCGTAACCGTGTCGCTGTGCAGTTTCAATTGTTTGAACTGCATCGGTTAATGTGCCTATCTGGTTGACTTTTATTATTATGGCGTTTCCAGCGTTAATCTTTATTCCATTATTTAACCTTTCAGTATTAGTTGTGAACAAATCATCGCCGCAGATTAAACAGTTTTTAGCTTTGCGAGTTAACTCAGCGAAGCTGTCAAAGTCTTCCTCATGGAACGGGTCTTCCACGTAAGCAAGGTGATATTTCTCAATTAATTCTAGCATGAACTCGAGTTGTTCGGCTGTGTCGCGTTTTTTATCTTCATTACCGTAAACGTATTTTTCATCTTTCAGCTTCCAAAGCGAGGAAGCAGCAACATCAATGCCGAAGCCGCATTCAAAATCCAATTCGTTACCAACCTCTTCGCATGCTTTAGCAATGACTTCGAACGCGTCAACGGTGTCTATGTTGGCTATCCATGCGCCCTCGTCGCTTTTTCCGCCATTAAATTGGCTGTTTTTCTTTTTCAAAGCGTCGCCAATTTTCTTGTGGATTTGAGTGTTGGCTGTTTGAGCTTCAAGAAAAGTTTCAGCACCATGCGGCAACGCTAGGTATTCTTGAATGTCAGGCGCTTTGCCCCTTGCGTGTTGTCCACCGCTTATGCAGTTGCCAAGCGGAAAAGGCAGGGTGTTTGCGGCGTTTCCGCCGAGAAACTGGAATAAAAGTAAACCATGAGAGTTTGCCGCTGCTTCGGCATTTGCTATAGAGATGGCGAACGCGGTGTTTCCGCCGATGTTTTTGAAGTCTGTGCTGCCGTCGATTTCGTGCAGCGTGCTGTCAATTTCTTCTTGAAAATCAGAATTTAATCCTGCAAGTTCAGGAGCTATTAAATCATCAACTTTCTTTACGGCTTGCTCAACTCCGCCTTGCGGGTAATAAACCACTTCAGCTTTTCCGCGGCTTTTTCCTGCGGGCGCGGATGCTCTTCCGAAACCACCACTGGTGATTACGTCAACCTCTATTGTTTCTTCTCCTCGGTTGTTGAAGATTTTTCTGGCAATGAGGTCTTCAATGATTGATGACACGCTTTTAAACCTCAAGTGGCTATAATTTTGTTACGCGCTTATTTTAGGTTTCGGAACACAAAACCATACACTTAAATGTTCGAAAAAAAAATCGATAGCTCCTTGTATAAAGGATTATACCCCAAACCCAAACAACGAAAATTTTAGAAGTTCAAATTATAGTTAGACAACTTTGCAGTACAACTTAGTTTTAGTAAAACCTTCCAAAATACTAATTTCGTCGTCGTAATGGCTTTACTTGTTGACTTTAACTATTAGCTGTCGACTAGATGAGCTGTGCCGTCTGGACAAAAAACTTTCTCGCCTAAGGAAACCTGGGCAAAACGACGTTTACACTCAAAAAGCTGTCTTTCGCATCCGTCACAATCACGAGATAGCATCTTAACACCTCACCTTTCAAAATATGAATTTATAATAATGGAACACATCAAAGAATTAAGTATTTGCTTCTTTGCCATTACCAGGTACATTATAGCAGTATCTCGCAAGGTTGCTTTTTTCGTTGAATGCTTTTTTATTTACCAAGTACATCACACCCGCTCAGGCAGATTCTAAACCCAAAAAAGGAGTTGGAAAAGTTGTCTATGTCGCCATTATCATCTTACTGCTGTTAGGAAAACGACGTTTTTCCTATTCTTGGTCGAGGGAACCACTGTCGCGCCGAATTTGGATTCTGGTCTGCTCGCTTCTCGGTGGCTCCTATGGCACTGCACACCCATTGTCTTCTTGTCTTGTGAGACCCAAACCACACATCCTATGGTTTCACATTCAGGACATTTTATCTGGTCACCGACATTAACCATAAATTGAATCCCTCGTTTTCGCTACTTGTTCTTTGCGAGAACGTTCTCGCTTATTTTCTTTCTGAGCCGATGCTCCGCTCTTAATGTACATTTGTTTTTTACCTCTTGGTGTTGTATTCGAAAAGAGTCAGTGACTCAACAGGGTTAGCCAGAGAACAAAAGAAACTCTTCAGCTACATGAAGAAGCCTCACGCTTATAAACGCAAGCAAAAAATGCATTTCTAACCTGACTCCAAAACTTTTTGTAGTGTTCGTATAAACATAAAATTTTGGGTTTGGGATAAAGGATTAAACCTCTCACCGCACTTTGCCTAAGCGCTTACTTACAAAAAACGCACCCGACGATTGGGCAACAGTTAAATCAAAAAATTGATCAAATTCTTAACACTCCGTCAAGCGAGTTCCAAAAAATTGTTTATGACCTCGGTCTCATTAATGACTTCCTTTTATGCGAATTTCTGTTTTAAAAAAGGGCAGAAAAAAAGAGAATTTGCGGGCGATATCTCCACTATTCGTGGGTTCAAGTCCCACCCACTATATGCAAATATTCCTGTCAAAGGGTTGGAAAAGAAAGCTTCCATTTCTTTAATGTTTAGAGTGAAAGTCTTCTTATTGGTTGCATGTTAGGTCGCTTCTACCGTCGAAAAAAGGTACATGAGACCGAGGGTCAATCGCTCTACAGCCCTTTTTTATCAGGAAACCGTATTCCGTGCATAGGCAAGCAAAGTTATGAGCCATTATTTTTTTTATACACTCTATGTCTCTAGTTTCCAAATAACGTGTCCATTCCTTAGCAGCTATATATCCTTGGCCTCGATAAGGGTCACCGAAATTTGGAAGCCCGAGGTCTTGCCTGTAGTATTCTTTATTTTGTCTCTCAAACCTTTGCAATTCTTGATCAAACGGAATGGGCCTTTTAAGTAGCTTGCTAATGAGCGCCATGTCGCATCCAGCATTGAATGCATGATAGGGTCTGGTGGTTGCGTTCAATCGCTCATTAACTGCTTTGACGAAACTTTCATCTGATAATTCATCGGTCCTGGCAATAATTTCGATAGCATTTCTATCAAGAAAACCACAGCAGGTTACTGTATGATTTTTAAACCTGTTAGCGCCTTTAAGGTTGTCTAAGAATGGCTGTTCGTTCGTTTCTAGGTCAATTACAGCGCCCTCGAAGGTTTTCCATGGCAATCCATAAGTTTCCAGTTCAAGAATAGGGATTTTTAACATTAATATACCAGACCCTTGCTTAAACCGCGGGTCAAAGACTTCAACCATTTTTTTGCCACCATTGGTAGCCGTTTGTTGTTATTTGCATTTAATTTTTTTGCCAAAAAACCCAAGATGCTATTTTCAAATGGTAAAAAAGGAGAAAGAAGCCGCGAAGAAATGTGTTAGTGGAGATATCGTCAACGGTAGCATAAACCAAAACTAGACTACGACCGCTTTTTACTAGACTATTGCATCGTGCGATGTTAATTATCCATAATGGTTAATTTCTACATTTTTGCTATACATAACCTGACGGTGCAACAACGGTGGAAGTTAAAGTTCGCTTCTTCACCAATCTTAGAGAAATCGTAAATAAAAGAGAAGAAACCCTAACGTTCTCCGAGGGTGAGAAGGTTACTGTTGACTTGGTTCTTAAAACGCTGGCTCAAAAATACGGAGAACCCTTCACGGAATATGTCTACAACGGCAAAACAGAACAACCCAAAAATTTCCTCCAATTCCTCGTCAACGGAACCAGCACATCAACACTAAACGGGTTAGAAACAGAGCTTAAGGACGGCGATGTGTTGGCTATTTTGCCACCAGTAGGCGGTGGCTAAAAAAGTGTCTCAGATATCTTCATTTGGGTATTTAGCCAAAAAACGCCTGTGAATTAACCGTAAAACCGCAAAACTAATATTCTCAGCTTATCAGAAGTAAAAGAGGCGCTTAAATTGGGCAAATATCCATACATAATGAATACGGGAAGTTTAAAGGATTTTATCGCGAAGATACCAAAGATGGGCGTACCTCAAAAAATTAACACTAATACGCTTCCCTCCTTAGGGTTTAAAAGCAGCAACGATAGACCCATTGTTGGAATTCTTCAATTTATTGGTTTTATTGATGCAAGCGGAGCACCTAATCAAGAGTACAAAGACTTTCGGGATTCTAAGAAGGCAGGACCTATAATGGCTAGTGCCTTAAAAAAAGCATATAGTGAGCTGTTTGAACTTTATCCAGATGCTTGTGACAAAGATGACCAATCCCTAAAAGACTTTTTTGGTCCGACAACTGAAGGAGGGGAACAGGTTGTGACAGCAACCGCAAATACACTCAAGATTTTGTGTGGTTTTGCTGACTTCAAGGCGTCCGCAGTTCAAACCGAAAAAACTGAGGAGCCAAAGGGTATTCCCGAACAGCATAAACAGACATATTCGTCTCCTGGCGTAGTAATTAATTTAAATATTCAGCTCGCTCTTCCAGCAACCGAAGATGCAAAGGTTTATGAGAACATCTTCAAAGCACTTCGAGACAACCTTCTCACCCGAGATTGAAAACCAAATTAAAGACGTACTAGTTCGGGCGTCTAGGTTCAAGAATGAAGCAGATAAAATACTTAACTTAACAGTTTCTGAGCAGGCTGAGGTGCCTGATAAGATAGTTCAGAGTTTATTTGAACGGTTCCATTTGGTAGCTTTAGAGTTAAAGGACCGATATGATCAACGTGGATCACTGGAAATAAAGGATGAGTATGATGTTCAAGATCTTCTTCGAGCTTTGTTAAAAACAAGGTTTGACGATGTCAGGATGGAAGAATGGTGCCCTAGTTACGCTGGGGCATCTCCAAGAATGGACACGCTACTTAAAAATGAAAAAATTTCAATAGAAACTAAAATGACACGCCAAGGGCTAGGGCAAAAACAAGTACGTGAACAAATAATAATTGATAAATCGTACTACAAGGGTCACCCAGATTGCAAAAAGCTATATTGCCTAGTTTACGATCCAGCCGAAAAAATCAAGAATATAACAGGATTTGAAAAAGATTTAAGTGATATAATCAATGGTTTCGAAACTAAGGTTTTTGTAATACCTAAAAGAGTATAAATTTCATAAATTTTTTAAGTTTTCTCTGAGGCTTAAGCGATAAGTGACAAGAAAAAATTAAAATCGCCTAAAAATGGTTTAAACCAGGTAATGGCAAACGCTAAAAAGAAAAGAACTACAATAAAGAAGCTATCTTGTCGTTAAGGAGCAAGCATTGTGCCTCCAGCAGTAGTCAAAAGCATCAAAGACCTAATTTATTGGCAGTACGCAAAAATCATTGCTGACTCTGCAGGTATCGGGAAAAAGGATTATGGTTTTGTAATGAACAAGTTCAAGCAACTCAAGCAAGGCAGCATTTCATGGAACGAAATCAGAGAATACATCAAAGAAAGGGAATATTCAAACGAATGCATATTCTGCGGAGCAACCACAAACCTAACACTCGAGCATCTGCTACCACAAAAATACAATGGACCAAACACCGAGAAAAACCTCGTCTGGATATGCAAAAGCTGCAACTCCAAAAAAGGCTCAAGAAGACTATACGAGCACTTCGCCGTCCAAGCAGGTGTGGAAGCAGCAAAATATGGCGTGCCACGCATTGCCGAAGGCAAATACTTAAAATTCGCCTACGAAACCCTAAAAGAAAACAACCTCTTAGAAACCAACGCCGCCCAATTAAGCAGCGCCATCTGTCCAAAGTGTGACATGAAACAACTATGCATAAGACAAGACACCGAAGGTAAATTATCGCCTTTCTGCATCGACGGCATGCTAACCCTATGCTTCACAGAAAAGCATGAAGCCTAAACCGTACCAGCCCAAAAAGGAACCTTCTTACGCATAAACGCAATGTACTCTTTTAGCACTTCTTGCTCTTCAGCCGTTAAGTCATCCGAATGCGCCGTCAACAACGCTTTTGCATCAGCCTCAGGAACCTTCACAAACAAAACATCTTTCTCAAACACGTGCCTGCCCGCAATCGGCTTATCCATCGAAATTGCCACCTGCATTCCCTGCTTAGCCTCAGGCACAGCTTTGCCCTGATCCTGAATCTGGTCAACTTCACCTAAATCGCTGCCGTCCTCAGCTCGCATAAGCCCATACTTTGGACGCAAGCGGCCGCCTAACACTTCCACGCCAAAAATCGACGGCTTTGCACGACGGAAAATACAACCAGGCAAAACCATAACTTTCCCAGGCTTAACCAAAGCTTCAAACTCCTGCTCGCTTTTCGCTTCACGCTTATTTTTAGCCCACTCCAAATACGCGTCAATCAGGTTGTAAATAATTGGTTCTTTAAAGATTGGGATATTGTTAGCCGCAGCTTCCTCCTGTGCATCGGGCAACGTTTTAACGCCGAACGCCAAGATAGCGCCAACCAGCGGTTCACGCGACTTCACCACAGACGCCTCAATTACATCGCGTTTACTAATATCGCCAACATCGGCAATACGCACTTGCACATTATTTGCCTTCAAAATCTCCGCCATCGCCTCAAGCGAACCCAACGTATCAGCCTTAACAATAACACCATCAACCTCAATCGCGATTCGTATCCTGCCGATTTCTTCAGTGATAAGCTTAGCATACTTCGCAGGCGCCTCACCTGATGGCACAGCAAACAGTGGCGCCCCAGCCAACGCACCCTCCAAACCTGGCGCAACAACCTTAACACCAGCCGAAGCATAAACACAATCAACAGAAGAAAACTTGTCCCGCGGATCCCTCATCTCATCCAACGGCTTAGGCACCAAAATTGCACGAACACGCGTCGTAATCGGACCCTCCCGACCGCCAACTACAATCAAATCATCACAATGCAAAGTCCCATCGTAAACAATCGTGTTCAAAGTCAAACCTAAACCAGGCTCCTCCTTAACCTCCAGCACCGCACCCTTAGCCGCACCCTCGGTCGTTTGCAACCGCTTCTTAAGAAACTGCTGAGACAAGCCGACAAGAACCATCATCAACTCTGCCAGGCCTTCGCCAGTTTTGGCACTAGTCGGCACCAAAGCCACGTTAACCGTGAAATCACGGATATGGTCAAAACGGTCAGTCTTAAAACCTAAACGAGAAAACTCGCCCATAACCTGGTACAAACGATTATCCAAATCCTCACGCACAAAACTCGACTGGGAAGCGTAAGACTTCAAAAAAGGCGTGGATTGCTGAGGATTCCAGCCGGGAACTCGATCAATTTTATTAACTGCAACGATAAAGGGGGTTTTGCGTGCTTTTAGGATTTCGAGGCATTCGAAGGTTTGAGCTTCAAAACCTTTCAGAATGTCTACGACGAGTATGGCTATGTCGGCGACGCTTCCGCCTCTGCGTCTAAGGTTCGTGAATGCTTCGTGCCCCGGTGTGTCCACGATTAGTAAGCCAGGGATTTCTATCCCGGTTTTAAAGGTGGTCAGGTATGGCCCGATGAGTTGTTTGAGCGTTTCGACGGGGAAGAAGCTTGCGCCGATGTGTTGGGTCATTCCTCCTGCTTCGCGTGCTTGCACGCTGGTTTTTCGTAGTTTGTCAAGGAGCGAGGTTTTGCCTGTGTCAACATGGCCTAAAACACATACTATAGGTTGGCGTGTGGGCATGTATGGTTCGCTTCCATTATAAGTTGTCTATGTGTGTGTAATGGTTTTTTGGTTTATAAATGCTGGTGGAGCGTTTTTATTGTTGGCCTGGTTTTGGCTCCTCTATTAGCGGCTTGAGGTTTGGCTACTGATTGCCGCATGGATGGCTGAGAAAAGGAAAAAAGCGTTATTCTGGCGGTCTAACCACAAGCAGAAAGAGGCCGATGATGAGCATGATTAAGCTTAGAATGCCGAAAAATAAACTGAATCCGCCGAGCACACTGGTGCTTGTAGCTGTGAAGTAGAGCATTATTGCGCCGATTATTATGAGGATTATTCCGAAGAATTTCTCGGCAAGGGATACCCAGAATGTGTCGCCTTCTTCGCTCATTGTTGTTTTCGCCCTGTTTCTCCGTGTTAATGGCTACATTAAACATGAGGGGTTATTTTAAATTATTTGTTGTTTGTGGTGGTTTTTGGTTTTGGGTTGGTTGTGGCTGGTTGTTAACAATAGTTCCAAAAATAAAACGCAACTACCTCCCTGACCATTCACCCGCAAGGTTCTGTTTCCCGCCAAAGATATGTTCGTGTTGCCACACAATCACATAGAGATAAATGGTTTCCATAGTTTTGGTAATTGGTGTTTTAAATGGAAAAAAGAGACCTGTTAGGTGAAATAAAAGAGAAAACAAACGCGGTAATCATAAAAGAATTCGCTGCGGACGGGGCAATGATACAGTACAATTCAATTGGAGAAGTTAAAGGAAGATACCATGCTAACCACATTGAAACTGCCGATGTCAAGCTGAAGATGGATGGCACAAACGAGTGGGAAGTCCGCGCAATGGAAATGACCAAAGAAGGTGACGTGATAATGATAAGTGGCAAAGGCTCAGGAAAACAAGAAACCGCAATGACCGGCAGCTTCAAAGGTGAAGTCACATACATGACAAACTCGCCAAGGCTCACCTGGCTAAACAACACTAAAGGCTGGGTTGAAGGCATGACGGATCAGAAAAACAACGAGGCAACCATGAAAATTTACCAAGAAAAACCAATGGCAACCGAAACCGTTGCAGCACCAATGATGTAAACGCAACAAGAAACGCAAAAAACAATAAAAAGCGACTTGCCTATCACTTCTTTACCTTTTCTTTTTCGGACGAATTTTCTAGTTTCTCGGCATCTTATTTCAAGCGGGAATTACAGTTGAAAAATTCGTTAATTTAGCAGAAAAAAGTTAAACTTCCATTTCCAAAACCATAGTGGCAACCGGTTCGCCTTTTAATGCCCGTTCTTTCTCCCAATCTTCCGCGTTCTCGAACCAAAGCTCAAATGCTTCCTGAAAATTCTTCAATGCTTCATCGCAGCTCTTGCCTTGGCTTGCCACACCAGTCACCGTGTCCACTGCAACATACCAGTCGCCTTCTCTATGTATCGTAACACCGACCCGCAACATAAGCACCTTGAAAACATAATTAGTGTCAGAATTTTATTAACTTTCACTGATTTCTTGCTATTTAGTATCTTTTAGCTTAGTGGGCAAATACTCATCAACGATATACGTTAAGCCATAACGGCTGAAAGCCTCTTGCTCCGCCTTACGCCTGATTTTTAGGAATAGCTTGATTTCCCGTTGCCACAATGGATCATTCTGGTACCTTGGGTCCTTCTGCAACTCGTATAGACGTTTAATGTCCATTTCATCCAACGGATCAGTAGGCAACTTATATTCAATGATGTCGCTTGCCCAAACTCCGCTCCACACAGCGTCAGGCGTATTTAAGTCGCGCAAATGCGCCGCATTCGCCGAACCAGAAATAATAACCTGTGCAATATGCATTCCCCACGGGTCGCCATCAGTCAAAATATACACTGGCAAACCCAACTCGTCATGCAAGCGGCGAATGAAACTGCGAGTCTGCCTTGGCGCCTGCCCACCGCACGAAATCAAAAGCGACTTATGCTTGTTATGCACGTTTTCTTCGATGAATCTTGTAAACAAGGCGCCTTTCTCTATAGCGATGACTTTGTCGGCTTTCGTGTTAATGAACTCGGCTGAAGTCAACGCTGGACCAATCAACACGCCGTCCGGGTGGCTGGTTAAATTCAACGTTTTACCTTCATAGCCGGGAACGGTGTAGCCGATGGTTAAGTCGCCAAAAATGGCACTGCGCTCTTCAGGGAAAATGTTGAAATCCTCACGCGCGAAACCCGTCAGCGTCTCCAAGTCGGTGATGATGTTGTTGCTTTCCTGCTGGTCTGTGAAAGTCATCTCGTATGCTTGCGCCGAGTAATAAACATCCCTGAGCGTGCTGGTTTTGCGTTGGCTCGTGAGCTCGTTGCTAAACATTGCTGCCCAAGCCAACTGCGTGAACGGTTTAATGTGGCGGATGTTGCGGGCACTGCGGCTAACGCTTTTCTCCCCAAGAATGTACTGGCGAAGTGTTGGGTCATAGTTAATGTTCTCAGTGGAGCGGCTTGGCATATTAATGGTTGGGAAGATGCCTTGGTCTAGCTGATTGTAAATGTTAGTGCCAAACGCTCTTAGCCCATTGATGACCTCGTTTCTTTTCTCAACTATCTTAACTTTCTTCTGCGCCATACTTCTGCACACTCTTCAATAACTTATCAATATCTGGAACACGTTCTTGCCCAGCCAACGTAGTTGAGAACTGGGCGATTTTGGGCAGGTACTTGCTGAAAATTCCCAGTCGCTTCTTCTCCATATGCACGTGCTCCTGACGCGATAGGAAATGCTGCAATTGACGGGCGACTTCACGTAGTGCATTTGCCACTTCACGGCGTACTTCGGGGCGGTCAGCGATGAATTCTTTTCCAACCGTCTTGTAGGGCACTTTCGTGCTGCAAATATGCACTACAATGGCGATGGGCATATCAGGTGCAACCTTGTAGCGTCGCCAGTTCATTGCGGAGATTACTCGGTAAGAAACGTCGCTTGCCTCATCATACAATAGGGGGATTTTGTTAGCGAAACGGTAAATCACAAAGCACCCACGCTTGGGCACTCCACCGCCATACGCGATTGCCATTTCAATGATGAATGGGTGGCCCGCATAGGTGGATGGTTTACGCTGGTGAACTACAAGGTACTCGGGATTTAACTCCTTCGTAACACCTGCTTTAAGCAGTTCTTCGCCTAAAGGTGAAAGGCAACTGGCGTCTGGCGGCAAGAAATCTTTGTACTTCTTAAGATTCTGCATTAACCGTACAATTTCCTCGTGAGACAACCGTTTTGGATTCTTGGAACTTGATTGTGCTTCCTTCTCACATTGAGGGCAAATGGGTCGGTTCTCAATCCACTTTATTTGGTCATATGCAAGTTTACCATGCTCATTGCACGAAAATGAAATTAAGTTAGAAAAAATCAAAAATTTGACAGCTGTTATGTCACCGACACGGTGAAAGTGACCTTTCAAAAAATCTGACATGTTATTGTAATGTGTAATTTGGATAAGACGTTGCAACAGTTCCACGTCTACGCCGTATGGATGTGGCAGCGTTTCTTTTGGCGGCTCAGGCATTTCTGTGGTGGCGCGGGTAAACTTGTACAGTCTGCCTTTAGGGTCAACAAACGTCAAATTCGCATACGGGTTCACCATGGCGGTTTGCTTGAAGTAATCAAGAATTTTCGGCATTGCCCTAAGATAGTCGCCTTCTAATGCGAATTCGACTATGGTTCCGCGCCAATTATCCTTGTTGATTAGGACTTTGCGGTCGAGAATTATTGGGCGGTTTCTTTGGATGTCCATCATTAATTTGAAACTGTAAATTTTCGCTTGCCCCGTGCACGAGGTCACGTAGGCTGGCTGATGCGTTGTAATTTGCCCGTAAAGGACAGCCATTTTTCCGCCTAAACCGAAGGTGCCGCGCATCTGTTTCAGCTTGTATTTGCTGCCGTAGAGCACTTGCCCAAAAGCTGAGGGAATAAACCGAGGCTGAATTCCACTGCCGTTGTCTTCTACGCGGAGCTTGTAGATTTGTGTGTCTTTGGTGGCTTCTCCCTCGAATGATAAGCGTATGTAAATTTCTGGCGGAATTTTTTGGCTTTCAGCAGCATCCAACGAGTTCTCCACTAACTCACGGATTGCAGCAAATATCGCTCTGGACGGGTTGGTGAAGCCTGCGATATCTCTGTTCCTATAGAAAAAATCAGAAGCGCTAATCTCTTCAAAGGTTGCTTGAGCCACTTCCCGCTTACACCACTTGTCCTTGTTTTATTTCTTGCAGATTGCTTAGTATATTTGCTGCTTGTTCTTTAAGTTAACTGCACCTTGCGGAGAAAACCCTTGATTCTGGAAAGGGCTGTAGCTTGAGAAATGGTTACTTTTGCCATAAACATGTATAAATAGCCAGAGATTGGAGTCCAAGTATGTGAAATAAGCATTAATTACTTTTTGGCTGTTTCTGGTTTCGCTTTGGTGTAGTAGTATTCGCCGATTCCTTTTTGGAACATGTCCATTTGTGAGCCTTCCTTGTTTACTCGGGGGCGCATGGTGATTGAGTCTCTGCGGAACGTGATGTTCATTTCTTTGAGGAATGTGTTCATGCCTTTCCTTAGGCTTGTAGGCGGATTAGCTAAGCCGCTCACGCCCGGTTCGCCGTTGAAAACCATTAATCGGTCAGCAATAAAGTCCTGCGTCACCACATCATGTTCAACTACGAAGGCTGGTATGCCGTGCGCTTCAACAACCCGCCGCAGTGTTTTCGCTATGTTTAACCGTTCCTCAACGTCTAAGTATGCGCTTGGCTCGTCAAGCAGGAACAGGTCGGCTTTGCGGCTTAGGCAGGCGGCTATGGCAACTTTTTGAAGTTCTCCACCGCTGAGCTCCATCACATTTCTGTCCATCAATACCTGAAGCCGCAGTGGCTGGGCAATCTCGGTTTTGTACCAGCTGGATGTAAAGTTTTCTTTAGCAACACTCATGAGCAGTTCTTGAACCGTTCCCGCGTAGTCAGTTGCGATGTACTGGGGCTTGTAGCTGACGGTTAACTCGCCAAGCTTCTGCTTATCATCAGTCTCCTCAAGCCCAGCAAGAATTTTTACGAAAGTAGTTTTTCCGATACCGTTGGGTCCAAGGATACCAACGATTTCGCTTCGCCGTATTTCGCCTGGTTCAATGGCAAGTTTGAAGCCCTTGAAAGTTTTCTTCATGCTGTCCCATTTCAGCAATGGTTCACCTAGGTTGGTGCCTGCGGTTGGCGGTTTCTCGTGGAAAACGATGGATTCCTTGCGGAACATTATGTTCTCGTCGGGAATGTAGCCTTGCAAGTAAATGTTAATGCCCGTTCTGACGCCATGTACGTGTGAGACGACGCCGTAGACGCCTGGTTCGCCGTAGAAGAGGCAGATTTGGTCGGACAAGTAATCGATGATGGCTAAGTCATGTTCCGCCACAATTATGGTTTTTTGCAGTTCCTTGAGGCTGCGTATGGCTCTTGCAACCACAAGCCGCTGCTTCACATCCAAGTAGCTTGACGGCTCGTCAAAAAGGTAAACATCTGCCTCACGGCTAAGCGCTGCAGCAACCGCCACACGCTGAAGTTCTCCACCGCTCAAAACCTCCAACGGTCTATCCCAAACTTTTTTGAGTTCAAGCTCTTCAGCCAGAGGGTATAGTTGTTTTCTTTCATCAACTTTTTCTAGTAGGTCGCCGACTTTTCCAGTGACTGCTTTGGGAATTTTATCCACGTACTGCGGTTTGCTGCTGACTTTGAGTTTTTTCTCGCTCATCTTTTGGAAGTAATCTTGAAGGCTTGAACCCCGATAATACTGGATAATCTCAGGCCAGTCTGGCGGGTTATCGTACTTGCCAAGGTTTGGTTTGATGTCGCCCGAAAAAACCTTAAGCGTAGTGGTTTTGCCGATGCCGTTTTGTCCAAGCAAACCCAGCACCGTTCCCGGCGCAGGCATGGGTAAACGGAAAAGTTTGAAGCTGTTTGTACTGAACCGGTGGCTACAATCCTTTTCTAATTCGTCTGGCAAATTGACGATGCTGATGGCTTTGAAAGGACATTTTTTGACGCAGATGCCGCAGCCGCTGCAGAGTATCTCTGATATGACTGCTTTGTTTCCTTCCACTCTGACAGCTTCCACTCGGCTCCGAACCATAGGGCAGAAGCTAACGCAGAGTTGGTTGCATTTTTTAACCTTGCATTTATCTTGGTCAAGTACAGCGATTCGTGTCATGGCTAAACGTCCAATAATGAAGCTAACAAGTAAGTTATAAATCTAAACCAGAAAAAAATAACTTAAAAATAACGAAATAAAGGTTGCGTAGGCTTTTCATCGGTTTTTCAAAAAATTAACCTCAAACTCGCTGAGGCGAAAATTTAACTTAAAAGAAAGATATAAAAATTTTAATTTAGGGTTTGTTTACCATTCTTCTTCTTCCCATTCTTCATCTTCGCCTTCTTCCCATTCATCTTCCTCTTCGAATATCATGTCTCTTTTTCACCTCCGAAATAAGACGCATCACTTACCCTATCCTTGCGACGGTTTAAACGTTTAGATTCGTCAAGTGTCGTTAATTCTAACCGAATTTTTCGGGAAAAAACATGTTTAATGCACTGATTTTTCTACTAAAATTTGCCCTTAACCTAATATTAATGACTTAAAGCTACTTTATTATTTTAACAAATTAACTAATTAGTATTTTATTATTTGCAAGATTTAGCAAAACCGCAATGCCGGTGCTTTCATCGACTAGAAATTTCATTCATAACTCACTTAATTGTTATCGGGTACACTTCTTCTTCACCGGCAACTTTTGCAGCATAAAGCAAAACTGCAGCAATATCGTCTTTTGTAAGATGAGGATAATCTTTGAGGATTTCCTCTGAAGACAGCCCCTGAGCTAGTAATCTCAATACATGCTCTACAGTGATTCGTGTACCCTTAAGAACAGGTTTCCCAACCATAATTTTGGGATTTACAATGATCCTGGCTAAAAGCTCATCTTCAGTTTTCATTTTCACCTAACCTTCAAGAACAATAAATGGTCGCTTCCAACTAATAAAACATCCTCGACATTACAAACAGTTACCCATGTGAACTCATACTGCTTTGCAGATCTACTAGAGTTATCGATTTTATCAAAATAAATAAATCCTTCAAGACCCATTTAAGTGTCGGGATGATGTGAGGCGACGGCTTCGAGCTTAAGCTGTGAGAAATCGTCAATCATCGCTGACCCAACATTTTACAAAACCCATAAGGTAGGTTGCTATCTTTCTCCTAAACCCCTATCCCCTATAATTCTTGCAAATTAGTGTCCATAAAATAGTACACCATCGAATTTTTATATCTAAAAAAAGAAAAATAAAATTCGAAAAAATCATGCGTCTGTCAGGTATTGAATTTGCAAAATCAGAATAAGAGAAAATTTAAGCGCATCTACGCAATCGCCATTATCGCAGTGTTGATTGTAGCAGCCTTAAGCTATGTGGTTTACACGCTTACTTATGTCGCTCCGACTGGTCCGGGACCAGTTGAAATCGAAGTGGTAACGGACAAGCCTTCTTTCTTGCAAGGCGAAGAAGTACAATTCTCAATCTATGTCAATAATCCGCATGAGTGGCGAGTACTTTACCCATCAAGCGTAATGTATCAGATAGAGAGTGATGTTCGAGGAGCTAGTATTGATTATACTAACCCTTATCCGTCTTTTCCCGCACATTCAAGAATACTCTTTGAAACGCATGTTTGGGACCAGAAGACAGGTACAGGAAGCAATCAAACACTCGTTCAACCAGGCAACTACACACTCACCGTTACCTTTAACGGACCAGTCGATTACGGTGCCCCAACAAACTATACCTTTGAAATCAAACCAAGCGGTTAACCTACGCCATTTAATTATTGGGCGAAAGCAAAAATAACCTGTCTGCATCTTTCACTTCTGAGAGAACCGCCATGATTAATGACTTCAACCTTTTAGCAACTACTTCGCGTGGAAACGAGCGCCCAATGTGCAACGAACTGCTCTACCTGCTCAAAGAAGAGTTAGGCGATGCCCAAGCAGAAGCCAGCAAGACCAAAATCAGAGGCTTAATCGTTGCCAAAACCACACTGGACCCTTGCGCAGTGATAGAAAAGTTCCGCGCCATCCTCAAAGAACGCCCCTACGAGTTCCGCTTTGCCCTGCGCATTTTGCCCATTGAACGGGTTGTGCCCACTGATTTGGAGGAAATTAAGCGCGTAACCCAAGAGCTAGCCGCCAGAATCGGCGAGGAGGAAACTTTCAGGGTTACGGTAGAAAAGCGCTTCACTACACTTCACTCAAAAGACATCATCGAGGCAGCAGCATCAGACATCAAACGGAAAGCTGACCTTGAGAACCCAGACCGCATATTGCTCATTGAGGTTCTTGGCAGTTTAACGGGCATGTCATTGCTGAGGCCCAGCGATATTTTGGCGGTTCTTAAAGAGAAAATGCTTTAGGGTCAGAGTTGGGTTGCCAGTAGGGCTACTCGCTCGATAATTAGGTTAACCAGTGCCTCTTGGCGGTTTTCATTCTTCATAACTGTCTTTAACTCTTCATCTGTAATCTGAAAAGTTTCGATAATTTTCTTTTCCTTAACCTTTGACATTTCCAAAACTTTCTCGTCAGGTTCCACGCCAACGGACGCGGTGATTGCCTGAAGAACGGTTTCGATTTGGGTTGGGTTTTCGCCGATTATTATGACTGCCATGCTTGTGGTTTCTGGTTTGATGCCGCAGCGTTGGATGGCTTTTTGTATTTGCCGTTGTGCAGAAGCGTAAAGCATTGTTTCCATGGCTGGGCTTTTTGAAATGTTTGTTTTGTTTTGGAAGGCTTGTAATGCGTTTAGGACTGCGAAGTACAGGTGCTCTTGTGTAGCGATTAATTCGGCGTCGAAGAATTGTGTGTGGGTGTTTTGTTGGATTTCTTTTCGGTTTGCTTTCAGGAACTCTTCTGCCTGAGCGAACTTTATGTTTCTGTAGCCTGTTATTTCCGCGTACTTAGCATATTCTTTTAAGTAATGTAGCATTTTTTGGCTCCTACTGCATATCTTTTAGGAATTTTTCGGCTAATTGCTTTGGCAAGCCTGCTTTTACAAGTTTTGCGATTTCTTTGCTGGTGGCACGTTTGCCTTCATGCTTTCGGATTATTTTTCTCACTGTTTCTTTGGCGTCCCATGGAAAAACTATCCAGTGGCTTGTTTGTTTTTCGTAGTAGTCGGGTTTTGTTATGGTTTGGGGTTTAGCGTATAGGGTGGCTGTTTTGATTTCTTTTGCGCCTTGTTGCAGATGGTTTTTTGCGAGTTGTAGGCTTTTGCCACTGTCAGAGACATCATCTACCAAGAGGGCTTTTTTGTCTGTTAGCTGGGTCTGTATGCATTGTTTTAGAACTGGTTCTTGTTTTGTTTGGGCGATGTCTGCATAATACTCTATTTGGATGGTGGCGAGGTCTGGAACCTCTAGGAGGTCTGACAGGATACGTGCTGATACAATTCCGCCTCGTGCGATGCCGATGATAATGTCTGGTTTGTAGCCGTCGCCTTGGATTTTTTGGGCTTGGTCAAGTAGCATATCGTATATTTGGTTCCATGTTGGGACTTCATATTGTGTGTTGACAGACACTTTTTTGCCTCTTCAGATTGATTGATGATTTGTTAGGCTTTTATAAGTTAATTTTGGGTTTGTTAAGTCTTTTTATTTGCAGAAAAAACATGCTTAATTATGTCCTTTCCCCTGATCAGTGTTAAACGATTTACCGCTCTAATAATTGTAATTCGATTTTTAAGTTATTTTTTGTTGCGGCTTCATCTGTTTTTGCCCGCTTGGTATAATTTATAAAGGTGTTCTGCCATAGATGAATTCGGGAGGAAGGCGTCTGCAGATATGTTTCGTAATTCGTAATATAGTTTAAAAGCTTAAGGAGAATTTTTGAATGTGAATATGGAGAGGTGTTTGAAAATGGTTAAGAATGTTGAAGAAGAGAAGATTAAGCGTGTGCTTACTGAGCCAAAGTGGTCTGCTATTAAAACGATGCTGGAGAAGGATCATGCTATTGACTGCTTGTTGCTGCTTCATGTTGGCCGCGGCAAATGGAAGGAAGCTAAAGATTTCATGCGCAAGAATAAGCTTACACTAAGCGATGGGACTTTCAGGGCTAGGATGATTGAGATTGAATCGTTAGGTTTAGCTAAGAGTGAACGTATCGATCCGCTGAAGAAGTACTATATCAAGACTGAGTTTGGCGAGAAACTAGCGAAGCTTATTCTCGGGCTTTTTGACGAGATTGGCGCTTAAAAACTCTATTATACCCAGTGTTTTTTGTTTCTAGTTTCTTTTATCTTTTTGTAGAATTGTATTTGTGTTATACAAATGTTGATTTATTAAAGAAGCAACAGCAAAAAGGATTTTTAAGTTATTATTCGGAGATTTTTTCTGCAATTCAGAGGCGGTTATGGGTACCTTTTTAGGTAAGAAAGTAAGAATATGTAATGGGTGAGTTCATGTCACAAAATGAAAAAGCAGACGTTACAGTAGTCAGCGAAAAAGGTCAAGTGGTAATACCTCAGGCTATACGTAAGAAGCTAGGTATAGGGCCAAAATCCAAGCTGCTCGTTTATGGCTACCAAGATGCCGTTATCATGAAGAAGCTTGAGGTGCCGAACGTAACTAAAGAATTAGAAGCCATATACAAACGGGTAAATAAGAAAATAGCAAAGTACGGCGAATTAATTAATGAGGAGATTAACGAAGTAATCCAAGACCACAGAAAAAAGAAAAGTCTTCCTTGCGAAGGCTACTAAATGAAAGTAGTTTTTGATACGAACGTTTTAGTCTCGGCATTAATCACGGCTGGAAAGCCTAAAGAACTCTTCTATAAGGTAGTTGAGGGGCAAATCCAGTTGGTGTTGTCAAAAGATATTTTGAAAGAGTTCAGCGAAGTTGCAGATGATCCGAGAATTAGAAGATACGCTGATAAAGATGATGTAATTGCTTTTTTGAGAATTATCGATAGAGTTGCTAAGATAATTAGAGTTAAGTCGCGCTTCAAAGCCGTGAAGAAAGATCCTGATGACGATATTGTATTAAGAACGGCCTTTGACGGCAAAGTTGACTGCATAGTATCAGGAGATAAACACCTGCTTTCTCTGGTGGTATTCAAAGGGATAAGAATCTTAACTGTTGATGAAATATTAAAGTTATTGAAGGCTGAAAAGGCGCAAAAATAGAGCATAAGCCATAGAAACAACAAAGAGAAATGGCTAAAAGAAAATGTTCCAACAATTTCACAAGCACTCATCACCCCAAATAGAGGAACACTTTATTTGAGTTTAATCAGAAAAATTAAGGTTTGAAAAATGGATTTCCCGAAATTTTGTCGTAAACTTTGGGTTAAAGCCAGAAAGCTATTGTTTTATTGTGTATTTGTGTTGAACATATACAAAATATTGTATATTGAGTCATAATATTTAAAAGACTAAACAAGTGAAGGGTATTCAGTAAATCCAAAGGAGGGTTGAAAAACAAAATGAACTATAGAAAATTTAGGAAAAACGCAAAAGCCCTAAGCCCCGTAGTCGCATCAATCATACTCATCGCCGTAACCGTCGCAGTCAGTGTTGTCGTTGCCGCATGGATGGGAGGAATGACCATCGGACTCATGGGATCAGCAGAGCAAGTATCAGTTACAAACGTTGCATTTGTATCTGGCACTACCGATGATCAATTGGTTGTTACTGTAACAAATTCAGGTAGCACCCTAATAACCATAAGCCAAGCATACATCAACGGAGCTGCCATTGACCAAACTACTACGTGGCCTACATCTACTAGTCCAACACCTGCTGCTAACACAATTCCAAAAGCCTCTTCAGCATTCGTTACTATAACTTTAACTGGCCATTTAAGTCCAGGCAGTGCATACACAGTTAAACTGATAACAGCAAAAGGTAC
This sequence comes from Candidatus Bathyarchaeota archaeon, assembly GCA_963715865.1. Lineage (GTDB taxonomy): Archaea > Thermoproteota > Bathyarchaeia > Bathyarchaeales > Bathycorpusculaceae > Bathycorpusculum. The sequence goes on along the minus strand of OY970280.1, from coordinate 107,068 downwards.
ATCAGTCGTTTCAGCAGCAACAACGTACAACCCATAAAATTCCAACCTTTAGAACATTAGAAATTCGGGGGTAAGGTGAAAAAGCAAATCACCCAACTTTCCCTTTCTCTTATTTCCTCTTTGGAGGCACAAAAACATGGTAACCAAAATAAAAGAATACACATCAGCACAAGCAATAGCAGAATCCTTAGACAAAGAATTATCCGAAACCAAAAGCATACTAGGCGAATACCTGCGCCGCTTAGACGAAATCCGCACCTTAGCGGAAAAATCAAAAAAAATCCGCGACGTCGTCATGAAACTCGCAGGCAAAAAACCAACCACTGAAAACCCAGGCGAAATAACAATAGGCACACTAAACATCATCTTAGACGCTAACCCATTCCACGAGTTAACAGCCATAGAATCCGTAGTGCGCAGCCACCAAGAACGACTCCTAGTCCTACAAAAGGTACGTGAAGCACTAAAATGGCTAGACCAACTCGGCGACACTGAAGGCCTCAAGTACCTAGTGCTGGAAGACGAGGGAATCCCAGAGCGCATCCTCTTCAAAATATCCTAAGCCGCCAAGCTGGCAGGAGCAAACAGTGACCGAAGCTTATTCTACCGCACTGCAAACCATTATAGATGAATTCAAAAATATAAGCCCAGAAATAACAAACACCTTCATTTTCAAAAAGAATGACGAAATCGTAGCCAGCAACGAAACCACAACCGAAGATCAAATCAAAAAACTAATCACCGCCTTCAACAACGTAGCCGATCAAGCCGAAACCATAGGCGGCATAGAAACCCTAACCATCCAAGGCGCAAACAGCCAACTAAACATTACATCCATGAACAACCGTTACTTAGCAACCGTTTCTTCACGCGCAGCAGACCAAAAAATCGTCAAAACATTAACCCGCGTCCTTGTTCCCACCGTTGTGAAGCTTGTAGACCAAATTGCCCCTGAACTCTCAGACAACGAGTTACCCCAAACCACCAAGCATGAAGATAAACCAATTGAAGAAATAGTTTTGCCACTCGAAGAACCCAGCCATAATGAACAAACCCCCGACACCTCGGCATCGTTTAGTTCTGAACTGCTTCTTCCAGAACCACCCGTAAACCAGTTCATGATAGAAAAAATCGGAGGCTTACTAGTTCCCGCCGATACCGTGCGAGTAGACAGCGAAGTAATCGCAAAATGGAACGACCTCTACGGTGACAAGCAAATCACACAGGTACACATCGAAACTTTAGAGGGCAAAAAAACCAACTGCAAATTCAAACCCATAAAAGAAAAAAACTGCAACGCAAAAGGTATAATACAAATTCCAGAAAAAATCCTTCAAACTCTACAAACCAGCAAAGGCAAACTCGTAATAGTTAAACCAGTAATCGAATAGCCAAGGAGAACCAAAAGTGTTAAAGCCAAAAACAAGCACCAACGAAGCCGAAACAGCGTTAACCAACGAGGTTGCCGTGACATCGGTTGATGAGGAAAACTCTGGCTTTGCAAGCCTAAGCGCAAGCCTCACCGAAATACGCAAACTCAAAGGCGTCATAGGCTACATTCTAAGAAGCAACACATCAGCCATAATAGACCTAAACGAACAGGACAAAATAATCGAATACGCCGTCTTATCAACTCAAATGCATGATTCCAGCCAGGAAATCGCTAAACAATTCAACCTAGGCGAAACAGAAAGCATACTCGTCGAAGGCAAAAACGTCAAAGTGCTCTGCATGAGCATAGGCGAAAACAAAATAAGCGTATTCATGGAAAAAAGCGCCACTCACGCTTGGATAATAAAAAGAATTCTACTGTAAAAACCAAAATATTTTCAGAAATCACATTTCACATTCATCGCCTTTTGGCGGGCTGGATTGTTTGAACAAAACTTTCACGCGATCGAACAAATCTAGCCTACTCCTCAATTGTCTCGACAAAAGCTTTCCGCCTCGCCACCGCAAATTTATTTCGTTCAAGCTTGATTATCAGGTTTTCGAGTTATCCGTTCTCTACTAGTCCCTCACTCAGACAAGTGAACATATAAAAACACAATTTAACATGTAAATAAATGCTAACAAAGCTACAAATGTCTACAGAATGATTCTTCTGCGCATCACTCTGGTGCAAAACTCACAAAATAATACGTTTCTTAACAAAGCCGCGAATTCTCCACTAAACTCATCCTCCATAAAGTTGAGCCAGAGTTAAAAAAAAACGTTTCTCAAAAAGAAAGGAGAAAAACCAACTTTTGCCCAAGACACAAACCATTCCATGTCTATTTCTAATCTTTATGAGTTCAATGGATTGCTTAACCACGGTTATAGGAACCCTCTACTTCGGAACAGTAGAGCTCAACCCTTTAATAGCAGGTTTAGTCAGCACAAGCATTCCTGCCTTTGTAATCATAAAGTTAACAGTAACCGTTTGTGTGGGCTTAATTTTTGTTTTAGTCGACAAAACAATCTTGGAGTCAGCAGACAAAGACTATAAATCGTTCAAAACTGCACACAAAACACTGAAAATGGCCTACATTGGCATAATACTATTCCTTGTTATAGTCGTCGCAAACAACATTTATGTCCTTATCAAAGTTTTATGGTAAAATCTTTTGTCGGTCGAACTTAATTAGTCCGAAAAGCACTTTAAAGCAACAAAACCAATACACCTAATTCAGTGAAACATTTGCCGCATGAATTCATCCTCTTCTCACGTTTGGGAAAAACCGACTCAGCCTTCAACAACCTACACAACGCAGGACGCTTAGACATCGTCTACGAATGCATAGTTACCAGTCTTTTCCTATCTCATGGATTACGCAGAGACGTAACTTTTCACGCCATATTGAACGGTCCACCAAACCCACCCTTACACATCCAAATCGACGGCAACAAACTCTACGACGTGCGAACAGATGTGGATACGTGGCAGCAGATTCTGAGAAAAGTAATCGCTGGCAAATCCCACCCTGGCATCAGCGTAGCCAAGACAAGCTTTGAAGCACTGCTTAAAGCAGAAGCCCAAACTCACCATGTGTACGTTTTGGAGGAAGGCGGAAAAAACATAGCTGAAACAGAGCTTGCCGACAACGCCATTTTCGTGCTCGGTGACCATGTTGGCTTGCCCAAAAAAGCAGAAATATTCGCTCTCAGGTACGGCGAAAAAATCAGTTTAGGTAAACAACCTTACTTAGCCGCGTCATGTATAACAATAATCAATTACCTGCTGGACAGCCAACCTAAATCTTACTCTTAAAATGCTCCCAGCCCCGAGCTTCGATAACACGTTTCTTGCCGTCAACATCTAAAAGCATCTGCCTATCCCTTGTGACTTTTCCAATAGGCAAAAGGCATCCGCCAACCGCTTCAACCGCGGCTTCAGCATCAACCCACCTTTTAGGCTTAACAGTTACCACAAGCTCGTATTCTTCACCGCCATAAAGCGCCAGCTCCAAAGGGTCAAGATGGTTAAACTCAGCAAAGCGCCTAACTTCATCGGCAACAGGAACACTATTAACTACAAAACCAACGTTACTCATTTTTCCAATCTCATGTAGACTCCAGGCTAAGCCGTCACTCGAGTCGATAGAAGCCGAGACCGCACCTGAATGGCTAAGCGCTAATCCTTCCTTTAGCCTAGCTTTAGGCATACAAACTGCACCCAATAGTACTTCACGCAGATTCGGAGACGCTGAACAGTTATCTAAAAGCAAGCATAAACCAGAGGCTGATTTTCCAAAGAAACCCGTAACCGCCAAAACATCACCAGGCTTAGCCCCATTACGCAACATTAGCGCTGCTCTTTTAGCTGTTCCAAAAAGCGAAATCGAAATGATAAGGTCTGAAGCTTCACTTGTGTCGCCGCCAATAACGTAAGCGCCGTATTCACGTGCTCCCGCATTCAACCCGCGCGCGATTTCTTCGATATCTTTTCGCATAACATCTCTAGGTAACCCGAGAGAAACAAGAGATGCTGTGGGCTGGACGCCTTTAGAAGCAAAATCGCTGATGTTCATAACCACCGCTTTCCTTGCTGCTTGCCACAGGCTCATGTTTCGGGGGACATCAGTTTTGCCTACAAGCATGTCAGTTTTTAATACGGCGACTTGTTTTTGGTCAAGGTTAACAGCGGCAACATCATCTCCGAAAGGTACAGGTAAATTAGGCATGACTTCAAGGTGGCTGGCGACGATTTCGATTATTTTTCGTTCACCGATGTCTGTGCTTGTTTCTCTTGGAAAGCCTTTTCCAGTTTTATCTTTATCCACACAACCACTCTCCAAATGAAAACTACAAATAATATGATTAGGCTACTTACGCCTTTTAAAACTGACGCTTGCCTGATATTTAGGTCAGCTTTGAATCTTATACCCAAGCGCGTTTGGTTTCTTTTATGGAATCGAAATGGGGATCGTCTGAAATTATCTTAGCTTGATTTCTAATAGCTGTTGCGGCAATGATGCAATCGCCTACAGGAATATGCTTGTATGTACTCTTTAGAATGCCAGCTTCCTTAGCGATGGAAGGACTTAGGTCCTCCATTTTCATTCCACTTGTCACTATTGATAGATAGATCATTTCTGCTTTATCTTTACCTTCTCTTGAGCAGATTATCTGAATGGTTTCGCAGAGAACTATGGTTGGGATTATCCCGTTACCTGTTTGAATTAGTTCCTTCATTTTCTGGTTAGCTTTCTGTTGTGTTTCCTTGTCTTGAGAATAATAGTATTCTACGAGAAACCTGCTATCCAGTACTTGCTTCAAAAGCTAGTATTCCTCACGGAGTTTGTCAATCTCCTTTTTCAGTTCTGCCATGTCAGCATGTCCCGCGAAGATTCCCCCGCACTCCTCTATTCTAGGTATGAGCTTGAAGACTACTCTTTGATCAATAGCTTCCACGACCAACTCGTCGCCTTCTTTTATTCCTAGCTTCTCTCTGATTTCCGCAGGAATGGTTGTCTGTCCCTTTCTTGTGACTTTAACGATTTTCTGCACTTTCTACATCCTTCATCAGCTAGTTAATGATACTACCATATAAAAGGATTCCTAACCAAATTAAAAGTACTACTTTAAACGCTCACGTGAGCATTTAGCTCGGCTTTGCCGTTAGGCTTTTGTGTGTGCTCTCACAGCCTCCCCCGGGTCTACTAGATGATCCAAATAGGCTTGGCAAGAACCTTTGTTCTGATGATTTGTTCTATGTTATGCAAAAAGAAAAAGATTCTTGAGCACAACAACACGAAACCAAAACGACCAAGCCAAATGCATACACACTTACCCGCAAAGCTTTAATTAACATTTAAAAACATGGCTTTCACTGATTAGCGATTATGGTGCCTCGATAGCTCAGCCCGGTAGAGCGGCTGCCTCGTAAGCAGCAGGCCGCGGGATCAAGGCCCGCTCGAGGCTCCATTTACTTTTTTATTAATTTGAGAAATTCTTCTCTGGTTAATCCTGCCTGCTGTATGATTGCGAGAAGTGTTCCTTTTTTGATAGTATCGTGACATGGAACTGTAAGCTTATGCTTTCCGTCGCTCAAAAATATGTGGCTGCCTTTTTGACTTACTATTTTAAGTCCAGCTTTAGTGAGAGCTTTAATGACTTTGCTCCAAGAAACAGAGGGCAACTTTTCAGACAGTTATCTCCACCAGCTCTCTCTTCCGCTTAAGCTGGTCAAATTCTTCGGGGAACGCTTCCAGATAGCCTTCAATGGCTTCTTTTATGTTGGCGAGGGCTTCTTTGCGGTTCTCTCCCTGGCTAATTGCTCCCGGGAGTTCCACGCATTGCGCAGAGTATCCGCCTTCTGGTTCCTCCCTAAGAATTACTGTGAACTTCCTACCCTTAATTTCCACCATAAACTTCACACTACCATAAAAGACCCGCTTAAACGATATAAACTTTGACGCTTAAAACGGAAATTACTGACATCACATTCCCTGTGATAAATTCGTTCTCTTGGGAAAAGTTGTATGTTACATTGGTAAGTTAATGGTCGCGAGCCCAAATCTCGCTTGAGACTTTTTTGTCTCGTGTATTTGTGCTGTACTGGTGAAAGAAAAGGTTTATTAAATATTGCTATATTCGATGTTCGCATCAGGGAGGCGAGTGAAACTGCAGATTTTCCACGGGCATCACGACGAAAAGCTCAAGTGCCCCTACAAGGGATGCGAGAAAAAATTCGATAAGCCAACCGTTATCACAGACACATCCGTGATTCCCAGAGAAACGCATTACGCTTGCCCCTACTGCATGTCAAAACTTGACATATTAACCGAGAACACGAAAATAATAAGCGTGAAACCAACCGAATACCCCACAGTTTTCGATTCACCAGCTAAATGCGCTCACTTCAGCGGACTCTTGCATGCACCAGGAGAAAGCATGCTTACACAAGATGAATGCTTAATCTGCCCAAAAGTGCTCCAATGCAACATACGAAAAAAGTAGAACCAGTGTTTTGGCAACAGCGATAAACCTCCGTCCATTTCGCCCATTTCTGGTTTCTAACGCTATTTAGATGGGACAATAATTCGTTCTGAAGATTAACTTTTACTTGGCTGAATAGATAAAATTAACGTTTATATATAAGATTTATAAAAAGACCTTGTTAATTCAATTTTGCAATAAAACTTAAATATGCCGATAATCCCCTATACGCAGGGAGAGAGAGGAAAGTTGTCAGAAGAATTAAAAGCTCTCAAAAATATTGAAAGTAAATTAACGGAGCTCCTCAAATGGAATAAGTTTGCTGGTATGCAGCAACTTAAAACTATTTTGAGCCAAGCACTGAATGACAATGCTGCAGCTCTGGTTTATGAGCTTTCAAATGGAAGACGTGGAACAAGAGAAGTTGCTATGCTTGCAGGCATAAAAAGCAACAAAACAGTTGCTCGTTATTGGAAAAGATGGAGTAAACTAGGAATTGTCATACCCTCGAACGGCTATCAGGGTAGATATGAGCGGATTTGTTCTTTGGAAGACGTTGGCCTTGCTGTGCCGCCGATGCCACAATCGGTCGGAAATTCTCAAGACGAATCAGAGCCTGAGGTTGAAGAGAATGAGTGAAACTGATAAGATTTTGAATGATATACGAACTTACTTGCGGATAAGTGCTGCTGCCGCAGCAAAGTCCGTTGCTAAGGTGGTTATAGATACACTAGAAAAAGCCCAAGTTTACGAAAAACTAGCTGAAGGCAAATCACAGCAGAAAATTGAAGCTGAAACAGGAATCGCCCAAACAACTGTTAGCGGTTGGATAAGTAAATTTGTTGAAGCTGGGCTCGTTAGTCCCCCAAATGATTATCTGAAAGCCTACAAAGCACTTTTCACTTTACGTGAATTAGGCATAAATCCATTAGAGCTAAAAAGGAAAAAGAAAGAACAGACGGGTGTAGCTGCCAGTAAGCCTGATACAAGTAGCAAAGGAAAGGAAGAAGGAGAGTCTCAGAAATGAGCACTCAAATGGATGAACTTATTGCGATAATGCGCGAAATGCTGAAATGGACAAAATTTGCAGGAGCAAAAGAAGTTCGAAACGTGCTCACGACAGCCTTGGATTCGGAACAGAAACGTTTAATCTATCACTTAAGCGATGGCAACAACGGAACCCTAAAAATTGCCGAAGTGGCGGATGTAAGTGATGGAACCGTTAGAAATTATTGGGAATCATGGTCAAGACAAGGGATTGTGGACCCTATCAAAGTTAAAGGTGGGCAGCGATTTAAAAAAGCGTTTGACCTTGAAGATTTTGGCATAGCTGTCCCTTCATTGAAGCTTAAGAAGCAAAGCACAGAAGAAAGTAAGCTGGAGGCTAAAAAATGAGCACCACTGATGAGCTCTTACGAGAAATCTCAGATAAAATGGACAAACTCCTCAGGTTGCAAGCATTGGAAGTAGTCAAAGGGATTACAGGAGAGCAAGGAAAAATAGAGTTGTTGGATTCTCTTGGTTTCCGACCCGTAGATATTGCTAAGCTTCTAAACAAGACGCCAGAAAACATCAATGTTGTGCTTAGCAGTATTAGAAAGAAAAAAGGTGAAAAGAAATCAATGATAAGTGGTAAACCTCAGGTTACAGAAAATGCTAGCGTTATGGAAATTCTCGAGTCAGCAACCAATAAATCAAAGGAGAAGACGAAGAAGTGACTTTACCTAATCAAGACAGCACTGTATTGAGTGAATTGAAAAAAATATCCAAGATTTTGTTGCTTGCGAATTCAAAACAACTGGACATAGAACTTGGAAAAATCGCAGATAATGATGCGCGCAAAAAGATATGGATTTTGATTGATGGAAAACGCATGCCTAAAGATATCGCTAAAGAAGTTGGCATCAGCCCAATGACTGTATCTCGATTTCTTGATGGTGCATCAGCGGCTGACTTAGTCGCTTACGCGCAACGTGAACCTCCTCACAAAATGTTAGATTACATTCCTCCTTCTTGGTTAAACCTATTGTTTGCCGAAGAAAAACAGGAAGTAACGCAAAGTACCGAAGTTAAGTCGGCCAAAGGTAATGAAGAAGACGAAAAAAAGGAAACGCAATCTAAACTATTGGATACAGTGACAAAGGAGCAGAAAAGTAATGAGTAATAGTGAATCAGAGCAAACTAAAATTCTGCGCGAAATTCTCAAATGGGTAAAATTTGCAGGCATTAAAGAAGTTAAGGCTATTCTAGTAGACAGCTTAGACACCGAGCAGAAAAAATTCGCTTATTACTTAAGTGATGGAACACGTGGTACTGTAGAAGTTGCCAAAACAGCTAATATCGGAAGTACCAGAACGGTATTCGATATGTGGCAGGCTTGGCTTAAACAAGGGTTAGGCGAAAGCATCCCTGTAAAAGGCGGATCTAGGTTCAAACGTTCCTTTGATTTAGAAGACTTTGGCATTGTAGTTCCGCAGAGCATTTCTAAACCAGAGGTACAATCACCAACTAAGAGAAAGTGAAGAAAAAGGGGTTCTATAAGTGCCTGAAAAATCAGAAAAAGAATTACTGAATGATATTCTAAGAGTTCTTGAAGAACAAAAGTCATTGTTCCTTCTAGCAAATCAACAAAACCTTTCCCAAATTAAGCAAAGTTTGCTAAAAGAAGGCACAGTCAAGCTGCAAATCTACAACCTGTGTGATGGAAGTAAGAGTACTCAGGACATAACTCAAGTACTCAAAAAGACGCCTGAATACGTTGGCTCATATATCAGCACCTTAAGGCGCGAAGGTTTAATTAGAACCGTTGAAAAGGATGGTAAACAAGTTCATGAGCAGATATTTTAAAGGTGATTTGAATGCCTGAAACACCTGATACGGCAAAAGAAATAATCAGTATAAAAAAAGAAATAAAAGAAATTAGACAATCCCAAGAAGTTAGCCAGCACATCAATCGAGAACAATACGAAAAGTTAGTCTCTGACACGCTTGCTGGCAACTTAATACGTGTCCGAATATTTCTTGAGGTCGATGGAATTAAAAGCGGAAAAGAAATCCAAGGAAAAGTTGGTGGGTCACAACCAACTGTATGGCGCGCAATAGATCATTTGGATAAGCATGGTTTGATATATGACACAGAGCAAACTAAAGGTGGAAGCCCAATCTATGCAAAACCGCAATGGGCTAAGACTTTGAGAATGGATGATTACGTTAGAGATCACTTCCCAATACCGCAAACAAAGGTCTCTGAAAATGAATCCCAGTCTGGAAATAGCAATAACCAATAGAGTGCTTAATCGAATTCAATCTATCGGGTGGAGAGATTATGATAATTTTAGCTCGAAACTCTCATGTCACATTATAAAAAATGACCCTCACTCACTGAAAGAACTTGTCGATAACATAAAATCATTTGAAAGCCCATTCTACTCTTTGAACAAAATTAATTATGATACTCTTGTTGAGGTTCTACCGCTCGATGAAATGCTTGACCAGTTATCAAAGTATCGTGAAGTGGGGCCCCTAACTTTTTCCGATGTTTTTCCTGAGACATTACTCGTTCCCATAGAAGAAGGAAAGAAATCCGTCACGAGACTTGCAACACTTCCCGAGGAAAGGATTCAAGAAGCCTTAGTGGATTCTTTGAGAGAAAAGAACGCGACAAATTGTAGAAGCAGAGGAAAGGATACTGTCCTTGAGGTCGCTGATCTGGAGCATTTCTCAGTTCGTGTTAAGGGAACGCCTACTACTTTTTCTTGTGTTGTTAAAGGTTCCAAGAGCCTTGATGGAACAATTAATTGGGAAAAGATTGCCTATCAAGTTCTCAAAGCATACAATAGAACTAATCCGCAGCATGTATTGGTTGTATTGGCAAGAAACGTTGCAGATTCTGTTACTTCAGAGCTTGTTGAATACGGAAAATCAGTTGGAAATGAAAATCTTGGTGTCTTGTGTGATCCAGTAGACCTTGCAAGGTTTCTTAAAGCAAGAAAAACAATTACATGATTTGCTCTTAACCAACCTACAATAATCCGATCTTAAGCTATTTTTTGCTGTTTCTCGTTACCCTTTATTTTCTTCAGTGTTTGTTTGCGGAGGTTTCGGCGTTTTTTTAGCCTTCATAAGACTTCTTGCGTTCTGAACAGAACCTGGTGTGCTACCGATTATTAATGCGATTATGCTATCAGGAAGGTTAAGTTCGTCCAATACTTGAATTTGGTCTTGCTTGGTTTCTTTCTTTTTTTCTTCTAGAGGCGTCTCCTTCTTCAAAGATAGCGCCGTAATCTTGCAGAGCATTTCAATGTTTTTGTTTTGTTCACGGAGCAATTTTATTATCTCTTTATTGTCTTCGCTCAACCGTGTGCACCCTAAAACGGAATTGAAGGTTTAAGTATAAATAACTTGCATTAGCTCGAGGTTTGTCTTTCTGTGACTTCTATGTGTTCTATCACAATTACCGCTCCGATAATATTTAAAATCGAATGTTCATATTCCCTGAACCTGATGAAGATTGCCTCTCTGTAACTTCTACGTGTTCTATCACAATCACTGCTCCGATAACCACTCGGTGATCAACGTCTCCTGTTATTGAGACTCCGAGCTGGTCTCTTACAGATATCCATTTCTTGTGAACAGAAGCAACCGGGACGCCATCGACTTCCATTTGATACTCGTGCTCGGTGAAGTCTCCGTAGATGCGCATGAACTCGGCGCCGTTTTTTTCTATCCAGAATTCTTCGCCGATGAGCTTGGCTATTTTCTTCTTTATTGTGCCCAACTCTTCATTAGCTGAACCGTGAAAAGTAAACTCGCTTCGCATCGTGAACACCTTCCCCTGCAAGTGCATAAGCTCTAACCCATGAGTGTCCTTGACGGTAAATTTGGCGGGAACCTGAAGGAAGTTGCCGTCGGCTTCGCCTAATTTGTTGCCTGCTGTGTCTTCGAAGTCGTAGTGTTCTCGTGCAGATAGGATTTTCTTTTTCATGATGAAGTCGTTGGCTTCTAGGAGGAAACTTTGGCTCACACCACTCACCAAGTGTCAACATGAGAAGCTTTAGGCTAAAAAGCCTTTGCAACCGATCACAAACGACTTAGCAAGTTTCTCCGCAAAGTTTAAAGGTAATACTTACTAAAAGTAATACGGCGTTAAAAGATGGAAACCGAAGTTGTCGTAACCAAAAAAGGTCAGACCACCATTCCTGTGCGGCTACGCAAAAAGTACAAAATAGAAGAAGGCACAAGACTTGAAGTGCTTGACACAGAAGAAGGCATACTACTCAAGCCTAAAAAGTCAATATGGGACATGATAGGAGCATATTCAGACTCTGCTACCGCGGAAGAAATAGATAAACTACTTGACAAGCTCAGGCATGAAGATGAATAAAGCAGCAGTCTATGATACCAGATTCTTCACCCAACTTTACAGATCCAAAGATGACACCATACGGAAAAAAATAAGAAACGAAAAGATAAGGAAAGAAAAATACGTTTCAACAATAGTAATCCATGAGCTATACAATACCTCTATGGCTACCGAAGGACGAGAAACCGCAAAACTTAAAGTCACTTTCCTTAAACAAGACTTTGAAATCATCCCAGTTGACGACCAAATAGCAGAAATCTCTGCGGAACTACGACACAAGTACCACCTGTCAATGGGAGACAGCATGATTGCCGCCACAGCATTTACACTCAAGGCAGTATGCATCACAGACGACCAACATATTAAACAAATCAAAGAAATCGAAACAGCATGGATCTAACCGTTGCAGCACGAAAATAAGCCCTATTACTGGCAAGTTGTACAAATCAGCATAATTTTTGAAAAAGGTAGCTTTAACTTAAAAAGCAGGCGGGCAAGCATGATCTTAGGCTAAAGTGACGAGTAACCATGAACTTGCGTGACTAGTAACAATGTACTTGCGTGACGTATAAGAGCAACCAAAAACAACGCCCGTTCACAAAAAGAAACGTGAAACAAACGCCAGCAACCCACAAAAAATCTTAAAAACCCTTCGCCAGAAATCACTTCTACAGTTCAATAAGCTAGAACTCGCTAACCCCTAAACACATAGCGTAACCAGCTTACTTTAAGGGTAAAAGTTTATATTGCCGTTGCCTTTTTTGCTTATTTCCGAAATAAAACCAAGTTCTATTAAAGTAGGGATAACAATATGGCGTATTTAACAACAACAGGTTCAGGACAGCCAGTATTAATACTTAAAGAAGGAACAACCAGAAGCAGGGGCAAAGAAGCCCAAAGAAACAACATAATGGCCGCACGAGTAATCGGCGAAGTCCTCAAAACCACACTAGGCCCAAGAGGCATGGACAAAATGCTCATCGACTCTCTTGGCGACATAACAATAACAAACGACGGCGCAGCAATCCTAAAAGAAATAGACGTAGAACACCCAGCAGCAAAAATGATGGTTGAAATCGCCAAAACACAAGACGACATGGTCGGCGACGGAACAACAACCGCAGTCGTCCTAGCAAGTGAGCTACTCAAAAAAGCAGAAGAACTCCTAGACCAAAACATCCACCCAATAATTCTAGTCAGCGGCTACCGAAAAGCATCCCAAAAAGCAATCGAAGTCCTAAACAAAATAGCCATTCCACTTGACGTAAACGACCGCAAAACACTCCTCAAAGTCGCATTAACATCAATGAGCAGCAAAGCAGTAGGCGCAGCAAGAGAGCACCTAGCAGAAATATCCATCGACGCAGTCAAACAAATTGCAGAGCAACGCGGCGACAAAACAATAGCCGACATAGATAACATTCAACTTATCAAGAAAACAGGCAAAAGCCTCATTGAAACTCAACTTATCAGAGGAATAATCATTGACAAAGAAGTCGTTAATCCAGGAATGCCAAAGATAAAAGAAAACGCAAAAATCGCCCTCTTAGAGTCAGCATTAGAAATAGAAAAAACAGAAATCAGCGCTGAAATCCGCATTAAAGACCCATCACAAATGAAAGCATTCCTAGACCAAGAAACCGACATGATGAAAGACATGGTTACAAAAATCAAAGCCTCAAAAGCAGACGTAGTCTTCTGCCAAAAAGGCATCGACGACATGGTACAACACTTCCTATCCAAAGAAGGCATAATGGCAGCACGCCGCGTAAAAGAATCAGACATGGAAAAACTCGCAAGAGCAACAGGCGGAAGAATAATCAGCGACCTAGACGACCTCAAACCCGCAGACCTAGGCATGGCAGGCTTAGTTGAAGAACGCAAAATCGGCGACGACAAAATGATATTCGTCGAAAAATGCAAAGACCCACACAGCGTAGCCATACTCATCCGCGCAGGACTCGAACGAATGGTTGACGAAGCAGAAAGAGCCATGATCGACTCACTATCAGTAATCTCAGACGTAATAGAAAACAACAAAATCGTCGCAGGCGGAGGAGCAGTAGAAATCGAAGTTGCTAAAGAACTACGCAAGTACGCAACAAAAGTCGGCGGAAGAGAACAATTAGCCGTTGAAGCATTCGCAGAGGCAGTCGAAGTAATACCACGCACACTCGCAGAAAACGCAGGACTAGAACCAATAGACATCCTAGTCGAACTACGCTCAAAACACGACACACAAGACGGCAAAAACATAGGCATCAACGTTTTCACAGGCAAACTACAAAACAGCATCGACAACGGAGTCATCGAACCACTCGTAGTCAAAGAACAAGCCATCAAATCCGCAGCTGAATCAGCAGCCATGATACTGCGCATAGACGACGTCATAACAGCCAAATCACCAAAAGGCGGTCCAGGTGGCCCAGGCGGAATGCCCGGCGGTCCTGAAGGCGAAGAATAAACTCAATTTCTTTAATTTTTCTTTTAGTTTTATTTTGTGAATTGTTTGCTAATGCGCTTTAATTGCCTGAATTTTTTATTCATTAAATGATTACTTTTTAATACTTCTATTGTACATTCAAGTGGAACGGGGTAAAGGGTTGACAAGCATAAAAAAACGGTTAGACTATGTCCTAAACGAGCTATCGCTCATGGGCACTGAGCCTAATGAAAAAGCTTCAAGCAACGTTGCTGCGCAATTGTCAATTATTAAAGGTGCCTTTAAAGAATCTGAACGTTTTCCAGTGTGCTGCTTTACGTATGATGCTTGCTCCAGAATCGTTTGCGATGTTAACGGTCCATTGGCAAATGGGGAATTTATGAAGAAATGCAAAGCATGCCAAGCTCAAATTAAGGAAGCACTCTTAATTCTGCAACCAAACTGATTATTGCTTGCAGCGCAAAAATTGCGTAGTTGTTATGGTCTGGTTACAGTCACACATGTTAAAATGTTTTTTTAGTATAAGATTGCGTGGTGAAAACAATGCAAAAAAACATGCAGAAATACCTTGTTTTAATTAAACTGAACCCATCGAAAACAGAGCCCTTCTTTAATTCGTTAAGATCTGTATCTGAAAGGCCAATGGAAGGCATAAGAGTTAACGCTTCTTACAATGTCTTCGGAAGCTGGGATTTTGCCGTGTGGTTTGAAGCTGACAGCAACGATAACGCGCTTCATTTTGTAGGCGAAAAAATCCGCTCAATCGACGGCGTAACTGAAACGCTTACTATGCCCGCAACATCCATCAAAGAATACCAAAAGTAAAATAAAAACAACCATTTTCTTCTTTTTTTCTTTTCTAGGCTCAGGAAAACAATAGCCTCCTTATTAAAAGGCGCTATAAAATTGTAAATAGTTAAGCAAAATAGTGGAGAGTTTGTTATTTTGTGGCGAAGGACGTGCATAGTTCTTCTACGGTGCGGTTAAGTGTTAATTCTGCCATGTTCTGACTGTAATCCATTATACGCCTTGAACTATCAAAAATTAAGCGTAGCACCGAAGCTACATTTGGGTCTAGTTTTTTGCTTGACATCAGCATGATTAGCTCGTTTTCTAGTGGATAGATGGATTCCCGTTTTGAAATTAATTTTTCTGCATCCTTGTATTCTCTTTTGAACATTGCTTTTATGGCATCTTCGTATAGCTGGTGCGCTTGTGAACTGAAATTGACTAGTTGATTGTATATTTCTTCGTCTACGGGGTCTTTTATGAAAAGCGTTTCATCATTGATTAATTTTTGCAGTGAACCCAGATTGTTTATGATATTCATGGCATTTTCGCCAATGTTTTCAATGTCGTTTACTGCTATGCGGTACAAGAGAAACTCTTTGGGTGTTCTAAAACCGAGTTCTCGGTATAGGTTTCGTTCTATGCCGTATTTTAGTTGGCGAACGATGTATAGTCCTAAGCGGTTTACATCATTGTGAGCGTTGATTACGCTGTCAAATAAAGTGGTGCTTCTGTCTTTTAGGGCGGCAATGGCGTCTCTGTTTGCGGAGAGTGCTACGATAGCCATTCTTCTAACAGCTTTTTCGATGGGGAATTCTGAGTGTTTTATTAGGATTTGAAGGGTAATTTCGTCTGATGTTTCATCAATTATTTCTGAACCAAGAAAGTTGTCTCTGGCCAGATTTTTTATTTCGTTCTTGTATTTTACTGCGTCTTGAGTGTTTCTGAAGTGGACTCTTATTATGTCAGCACCAATAGCGTATAACGCGCGGATCATGCGCAAGGTAGATTGTGGAGGTTCCTTTGGGTCAACGTTAATGTAGTATTCTTTGGGTTTAGATGAGTTGTCTCTGCCTTCTTTTTCTTTGATTTTTCTTGGAACCAGCGTAAGTGTGGAGTCTGGTTGGAGGTTAAAGGCTATTTCGCTGCCTCGTTTTAAGCCGATGTCTTGGACCCAGTCTTTGGGTAGGGATATTATGTATGAGCCTCTTCCTGTGCATTGGACTCTTCTATAGCCTAGGTCTTTTTCTGCCAAAGCATTCACCTGATACATGTTTCATTTAGATAACATAGTTCATTAACTTACATATAAATGATTTTCAACAAAGTTATATAGAATACATGCTATTTGATGGGCTAGCTCTCATAAAAAGAGGGGTAAAAATGCCATTAAACACCTGTAAAGTAATAATTAGAAACGATAGCCAAGCAACCACAAGCAAGGGTGTTTCATGCACAAGCGACGCTGAACTTCATATTTTCATGCTCACTTGTCCACGCTAAACAAAAATATTGACGGAGTTAAAATAAATGAAAAGAATAATCGCAAAGCAAGAATTATGCATGGGCTGCGGATTATGCGAAGTCTACTGCACAGTCCAACACTCAAAATCAAAAGACATAATCAAAGCCTACAACAGCGAACGCCCCAAACCAATAAGCAGAGTAAGACTAGAAGTAAACAAGCCCATATCATTCGCCATCCAATGTCGACACTGCGAAGACGCACCATGCGTAACCGCTTGCTTATCAGGAGCAATGCAAAAAGACGAAAAAACAGGTTTAGTAACTCATAACCCAGATAAATGCATGGGCTGCTGGACCTGCATAATGGTCTGCCCATACGGCGCCATAAAAATGGATCAACAAGGCAAAGTAGTTGCCAAATGCGATTTATGCCAAGGTCTCGAAGAGCCAGCATGCGTTGCTAACTGCCCCAACCAAGCGTTGGTATTCAAAGAGGTGAAACCCTAAATGGCAAAGTACGTGATTGTTGGCGCTTCAGCAGCAGGCATAGGCGCAGTTGAAGCCATCCGAGAAGTAGACCCAGTAGGCGCTATAACGGTAATTTCAGAAGAACCTTGTCCACAATACAGTCGTCCAATGATTAGCGACTTTGTCAGTGGCAAAGCAGACTTCAATAAGATGAAGTGCCGAACAGACGAATTCTGGAAAGAAAACAACGTAGAAGCACTAACAGGCAAAAAGGCAACCGCTCTAAACTTAACAGAGAAAACCGTCCAGCTTGAAGGTGGCGAAAAAGTCGCTTATGAAAAGTTGCTGCTTGCAACAGGCGGCAAACCCTTCGTTCCAAAGATGGAAGGCTCAGACAAGGATGGCGTATTCACCTTCACTACCTTCAAGGATGCTGAACGGCTTGCAGCTAAAATTGATAGCATAAACGCTAAGGCGGCAGTAGTCATAGGCGCAGGACTCATCGGCATAAGCATAACCGAAGCCCTCCTGAAACGCGGCTTAAAAGTTACAATGGTCGAATTGCAAGATAAAATTCTCAGCCTCCTCTTGGATGCGAAAGCGTCAGACCTTGTGGAAGCTGTCGTTAGGAAGGCAGGCGTCAACATCGTCACTGGCCAGTCTGTTCAAAAAATCTTAGGCAAACCAGGCAATGAAGGCGTAGTCGACGGAGTAATCTTAACCAAGGGTGACCAAATACCTTGCGACCTTGTTGTTATAGCCATCGGTGTTGTTCCACGAACTGAACTGGTGACAGGAACTGCTGTGAAAACTAACAGGGGAATAGTAGTGGATAACATGATGCAGACAAACGTAACTGATGTTTACGCCAGCGGCGACGTAGCTGAAGCGTACGACTTCATTATGAACCAGAACCGCCTCTTGCCTCTCTGGCCCCTCGCAGTCCTGGAAGGCCAAGTTGCAGGCTATAACATGGCAGGTAAAAAAACCACGTACATGGGCGGCACAAACATGAGCAGCCTAAAGTACTTTGACATTCCCATCGTTTCCATAGGTTTAGCTAACCCTAAGGAAGACCCAGCGCTGGAAGTGCTCGTAGAGCATTATGCGGAGCGCAATGTGTACAAGAAACTTGTCCTTAAAAACAACGTTATCGTAGGCATGACTCTTGTGAACTACATTGAACGAGCAGGCGTCTTGTTCTATCTTATGAAGAATGCCATAAACGTGAAAAAATTCAAGCAAAAGCTTCTCTCAGACGACTTTGGCTTAGCAACACTGCCAGTAACTTTACAGAGAAAAATGTGTGTGGTGCAATAAAATGAACCGTCAAGATAGAAACATAATCAATCCCTTCGGAGACGACAAGGATTTCGCAGGCTGCTCCATTTTTGGCATGATGAATACGGAAGGTAAACGCTTCTCTTCAAAGGATCCAGTTCGTGCAATAACAAACATGCATGAACGTGGTAACGGTTTAGGCGGCGGCTTCGCAGTTTACGGCATATACCCAGACTTCAAAGACTACCACGCTTTCCACGTAATGTACCTGAGCAAAGACGCTAAAGAAAAAACCGACCGCATACTCGCTTCAAAATTCGACATAATCTACAACGAAGAAATGCAGACAAGACCAGCCAACGTTCAAGACCCACCGTTAGTTTGGCGGTACTTTGTTCAACCCAAAAAACGCCGACCTGAAGGCCAAACGATAGAAGATTACGTGATAGAAGCCATCATGCGCATTAACACTGAAACTGGAAAGGCATTTGTCTTCTCAAGCGGCAAAAACATGGGCGTATTCAAAGGCGTAGGTTACCCGGAAGACGTTGCAGAGTTCTTCTGCTTAGAAGACTACCAAGGATACCTTTGGACTTGCCACGGCAGATTCCCCACGAATACTCCTGGCTGGTGGGGCGGAGCGCACCCATTCAACATTCTAGACTGGACAGTAGTTCATAACGGTGAACTCTCATCGTATGGGATAAACCGCCGCTACCTGGAAATGTATGGTTACAAGTGCACCATGCAAACAGACACCGAAGTATTAGCATACACGGTTGACTTGCTCATGCGAAGACAACACCTACCAATCGAACTGGTTTCTCAAATCTTAGCAGCACCGTTATGGAGTGAAATTGACAAGATGGAACCCAAACAAGCACAACTTCTAAGCGCACTGCGCCAAACCTACGGCAGCCTACTAATGAATGGACCATTCAGCATAATCGTTGCTCACCATGGCGAAATGATAGGCCTAACCGACAGAATCAAACTTCGACCATTAGTAGCTGGCTCAAACGGCGACTTCCTATACTTATCGTCAGAGGAGTCAGCCATGCGTTTGGTTTCTCCAAACCTGGACAAGTTCTGGTGCCCAAGAGGCGGAGAACCAGTGGTGGGCAGACTAAAAACTAGCAACCCAAAAACTGCTGAAGTCTTAGCTGGAGGAGAAAGTTAATGAAAACTTACTTGATTCCTGAATATTTAGTTGAACGTGACCAAAATCGTTGCATACGCTGCAAAGTGTGCGTTAACCAATGCACTTACGATACACATTACTATGATGAAGAAACTGACACGGTCTGCAGTAAGGAAGAGAACTGTGTTAACTGCCAACGCTGCGTAACCTTCTGCCCAACCCATGCAATTACCATAAGAAAGAACCCGACCGCTAACCGAGACAACGCCAACTGGACACTGGAAGCAATCCGAGACGTGAAAAAACAAGCGGAAAGCGGTGCAGTAATCTTAACAGGCATGGGCTGTGACAAACCGTACTACACTTACTGGGACCGACTACTCCTAAACGCTAGCCAAGTAACCAACCCTTCAATCGATCCGCTGCGGGAACCTATGGAGATTAGGACTTATCTGGGCGCAAAACCAGACAAATTAGAACTGGAAATGGAAAACGGCGAAGTAGTGCTAAAGACACAGCTTACTCCGCAACTTTGCCTTGATACGCCAATCATGTTCTCTGCCATGTCCTATGGTGCCGTAAGCTTAAACGTGCATGAATCCTTAGCCAGAGCAGCCACCGAATGTGGAACCTACTTTAACACGGGCGAAGGCGGCTTAGACCAAAGCCTCTACAAGTATGGCGCTCACACCATTGTCCAAGTTGCATCCGGACGATTCGGTGTACACCCCAAATACCTTGACGTAGGCGCTGCTCTAGAAATCAAAATAGGCCAAGGCGCAAAACCAGGCATAGGCGGACACTTGCCAGGCGAAAAAGTAACCGAAAACGTAGCCAAAACACGCATGATACCAACAGGCACAGATGCACTTTCACCTTACCCTCAACATGATATCTACTCAATTGAGGACTTGCGACAGTTAATTTACGCGCTTAAAGAAGCCACAAACTACACTAAGCCTATCTCAGTGAAAATCGCAGCAGTTCACAACGCAGCTGCAATCGCCAGCGGAATGGTAAGGGCTGGAGCAGACATAATAGCTCTTGACGGCGTCAGAGGCGCAACCGGTGCAGCACCCAAAATCATCAGAGACAACGTAGGCATACCCATCGAGTTAGCCATTGCACAAGTAGACCAACGCCTAAGAGAAGAAGGCATAAGAAACAAAGCTTCCGTCGTCGCTGCTGGCGGCATAAGAAGCAGCGCTGACGTAGTTAAGGCTATAGCGCTAGGCGCTGACGCTGTGTACATTGCAACTGCAGCTTTGATAGCTATAGGCTGCACTGTTTGCCAACGCTGCCACACTGGCAAATGCCCATGGGGTATTGCGACAAGTGACCCGTGGATCAGCAAACGCATCAACCCCGACATCGCTTCCAAGCGACTGGTTAACTTGCTTCAAAGCTGGAGCTTAGAGATTAAAGACATGATGGGCGGCATGGGCATAAACGCCATCGAAAGCTTACGAGGCAACCGACTAGCACTCAGAGGTGTCGGCTTAACGAGGACTGAGTTAAAGATTCTAGGCGTAAAAATGGCAGGAGAGTAAAAGCATGCTTGAACAACAAAAAAAGGTAATAGAAATCGACGCAAAATACCTTCCGCGAGTACAAAAGGAAAATAATGTGCTAAAAATCAATGCAGAGGGACTCTACTACAAAGACTTAAACTGCCTCTTAAGACAGGCAATCTGCACCAGCGTTGAAAGAATAGAAATACACAATGTCTGCGGACAACGATATATCGGCACCGACCTTGACACAAACATCCAAATAGACGTTTACGGAACACCTGGAAACGACCTTGCCGCATTCATGAACGGACCAAAACTAGTGATACATGGCAACGCACAGGACGGCTGCGGCAACACAATGAACGAGGGGCAAATAATCATTCATGGCCACGCTGGAGACGTAACAGGACACTCGATGAGAGGCGGAAAAATCTTCGTCCGAGACTTCGTTGGTTACAGGGTTGGCATACACATGAAAGAGTACCAGCGTAAAATCCCACAGATAATCATTGGGCAAACGGCAGGCGACTTTCTCGCTGAGTACATGGCAGGCGGAATAATCCTAATCCTAGGCTTAAACCTAAAAGAAGGCGAAAAATGCAAAGCCAGATTTGTCGGCACAGGAATACATGGCGGCGTAATCTACGAACGCGGCGACATACTTGAAACAGAAAACGGAACCAAAATAATGGAAGTTGGCAAGCGAGATATCCAGATGATTGAAAGCTTAGTCAAGGAATACTGCAACCACTTTGGCGCTGATCCTAAGGAAATCTTGGGCGCTAAATTCAAGAAAATACTGCCAGTCTCTAAGAGACCATACGAGAAACTATATTCTCACTAATTTTTACTTTAATAAAGAAATTTAGTAGAAGTTTCTTGCTTCTTTTCTTTTCTCTGTTTCTTCATAAAAGCGCAGAACTTCATCTATGATTTCGACGTTAGAGAGCAACATGCGCCTGCAACAGTAACGTTTCAAGCCTAAACTGTCTAAGATGTCGCTTGCGTTCTCGCCTGTTTTGATTCGCCTTGTGAATTCGTCCCATTGGTCTCCAACCAGTTTGCCGCATGTGAAGCATCTTACGGGAATAATCATTTGTTTTTTCGCCCTACCTGTAACTTTTCTGTTCTTTTGCTCGGGCGCCGGCTCCGCCGACCTTTTTGGTTTCTTTAGTTCGGGAGTCTCCAGCAATCATTGTTCGGTCATATTCGCTGAATACTGTGCGTAGATGAGTGCTTTTCGTCCATTTCAGTAGTGCGTTTGCAACGGCCATGCGTGCTGCTTCTGCCTGTCCCATGTAGCCTCCGCCGCTGGTTTTAACATCCATGTCTAGTTGTTGCCATATGTCTCCGCCTGCTTGGAGCAGAGGCTCCATTATTTTTGCGCGAGCGATGTCTGGTTCGTAAATTTCAACTGGAGTCATGTTTATTCGTACTTTGCCTACGCCTTGTTTAACTATGGCGCGGGCGACTGCTGTTTTTCTTTTTCCACTAACAACTAAAACTTTCTTTGCTGGCATAATTATTCCATCCTATTGTTCCATCCAACTTCTTTTGCCATTTCTCCAAGGGTGAAATGTGGACCCCTCAGATTGGCAGAAGAAGCTTCTTCGAATGTGATCATTTTTTGGTCTTTAAGCTCCATAGGTACGCCCATGAATACTTTGAGTCTTTTGTAGGCATTTTTGCCTTTTGGCTGCTTAAACGGAACCATACCTCTTACGGTTTTTCGTAGGAAACGGTCTGGTCTTCGGTAATGGAATGGACCGCGCATTGGAGCACCTACTTCTAAGAATTGTTTGGCTTCTGCCACTTTGCTTTTCTTTTTACCTGAGAAAACGGCTTTTTCAGCGTTGAGGATGATTACTTGTTCTCCGTTTAGTAATCGTTTGGCAACTTTACTGCACATTCTGCCAACGATTAATCCTTCAGCGTTTACCAGTGTGACAGATGTTTTTGTTGTTTGCATTTTTTTCACCGAATAATCTTGATGTTTGCGCCCTTAGGATTTTTCTTTAAGAGCTCAGGGATTGAAAGGTATTTTGCTTTGGCAGCAACAAGTTTTTCCTTCGCTTTCTCAGAAGCGCCAAATGATGCTACTGTTACTGCGTGGTTTAGGCTGCCTGAGGCTAAGATTTTGCCTGGAACAACGATTACGTCGCTTCTTTTGGTGTTCCTGTTTATTCTGCTCAGGTTAACGGAGATGCGTTGACTCCGCGACTTGGACAAGTGTTCAGCTACGTCTAGCCAGATGCCTGCTTGTTTTTCTCTGCTCTCTTTCTTTAGAAGACGGATAAGCTGGACTAATTCTGGGTTTGTGGTTTTTGTTTCTTTCATTGCTGTTCAGCCTTTATTAATTCTTCAAGTTCGTTTAGTTGTTTGCCTAACGTTTTGGAGGCTTCTTTGAGGATGCGTTCTGGTGGAAGCGCACCTGTTGACTCTATATTCATTATGAACGCGTTCTTTTCCCATTCAACCTTCAACGGTGACGGCTTTTTTGGGCAAGCTTCAACACAGTCCATGCAAAGGTTGCATGCCAAGAGGTCTCTGACATCAACTTTTTCATCTTTAATGGTCAGCACTTTCTTGGGGCAGATGTCTACGCATTTTGCGCATTGTTCACATTTCTCGGTTGGAGCAGTTATTTTTGGGAAATACTTGTAAGCACACATTGAAACTGGCTGCCATTTTGCATGGTTTTTGCCTCTTCCGAGCCGCGCGTAAGCTTCAAGTTTTAGTTTTTGGTTTTTAGCCAGTTTTAATATTGGGATTTTGTCTGAGACAGGGATGATTTCAGGATTTTCCGAAATGATTTCTCCCGAATAAACTGTTCTTGTCCCTTCCTTGGCTTCAGCGTCCAGCGTGAGCGTTACTCTACACTGAGAGCAGCCGAATTCGCTTTTGCATTGGCATTCTTCAGGAAGATTATAACTGTCCAAGTCAGTTTTCAAGGGAGTGAGCCCCAAGCGATGTGAAATTATTTCATCCTGTAAAATTGAGGAGTTTTCTATCATGACAACTTCATCTATTGCCATGGTGGGTACCTCAGCAAGTGCTATTCTACGCAAAGCGTTCATTAACGGAACATCCGCTTCTCTGACGATTATGCGGAAGTTGGTATCGTTTTTTTCAAGGATTTCTATTTTCACTTGACTGAGACACTCCAATAAGGTTACTATAATGGCTGTGCGGTTCAATAGAGATATAGGTGCATTATTTCAATTTTTCTGTTAATAAAGAAGGGAAAACGAAGATTAGACTCTTCTTCCTCTTCTGCCGCCAGGCCTTCTTGTGCCGTCATGGGGAATTGGCGTAACTTCTTCAATGCGTTCAATACGGAAACCAAACCTTGCCAATGCACGTATGGCTGCTTGAGCGCCTGGTCCCGGAGTTCTTGGTCCCGAACCGCCTGGCGCTCGGACTTTAATATGGATGGCGGTTATTCCTTTATCCCGAGCTACTTCAGCTGCGCCGGTTGCTGCACGCATAGCGGCGTATGGTGAAGATTCCATGCGGTCTGCTTTTACGTACATACCGCCACTTGTGCGAGCGATTGTTTCTGCGCCTGAAAGGTCAGTTATGTGGATTAACGTGTTATTGTAGGAGCTGAAGATGTGGACGATGGCAAATTTCTCGTTTCGTTTATTACTGGTGCTCAGAACCGTCCGCCTCCTCTTCCGCCTCTTCGGCCTCGGCTAGGCTGCCTAATTTCTGGTTGTTTAGCTACGACTGTTAATCCGACGCGTAATGGGTGGGCTTGGTTTGCAACAGCGCTTTCTGGTGAATAAATGATTTTTGTTTCTTCCTCTTTTGGCACTATGTAGCCGGGAATAGTTACTCTGCGGTTATCTATGGTTACGTGTCCATGTGAGATTAGTTGGCGTGATTGGAAGATTGTTCTTGATAAGCCTTTGCGGAAAACGATTGTTTGAAGCCTGCGTTCTAATATGTCTTCGATTGTTAAGTCTAAAACGTTGTCTAACACGGCGGTTTCTTGTAGGATACCGCGTTTTTTGAGTTTTATGAGTAGCTCGTTTTCTATTTTTGCTCGTTCTTCAGGAGTTTTACTGATAAGTGAACGGGCGATGCCTCTGGTTTTTGATAGAGTGGTTTTATGGCGCCAGAGTTCATGCTTGTTTCTTAAGCCATATTGACCAATAAGTTTGAGCTCTTCTTGAAGGATGTCTTTGCGCCAGCGGAATCGCGGAGTATCGAATTTTTTACGTTGCTTCTTCGGGTCTCCCATGTTTATTTGCCTCCTTCAGCGGGTGGCGCTCCACCAGGCCTCTGCATAAGGGTCTTCTTCTTGACACCTAAGGCTTTGCCTGCTCTTCCAGTGGTTTTTGTATGTTGTCCACGAACCTTCAGGCCATAAGCATGGCGGTATCCACGCCAAGACCTGATTTCTTTGGCTTCATCAATATCCTGTTTTGTTCTTAAAACAAGGTCAGCGCTTAAAAGGTGCATATCTTTTCCTGTTTCCGAGTCTTTTCGCCTGTTAAAAAGCCAAGTTGGCAGGCTATATTTTGCTGGTTCTCGGATAACATCTTCTATTTTTGATATGTCTGATTCTGTTAAGAAGCCTACGCGCAGGTCAGGATTTACTCCTGCTTTTTTTAAGACTGCATTTGAGAGGCTCATGCTTACGCCTTTTATTTGTGCTACCGCGTAAGAAGCCTTAAGGGTACCTTGAACGTCTGTACCCATAATACGAAGTATATAGCGATATTCCTGTGACATGCTAAATTTTCATCCGTTTTTTAACTTGAAGCATATACGAAATGAGACAGTATTTATTTAAACCTTTTTGACGAGTGAACAGTTAACTTTTGAGCTGACCGTGATTATTAATTAAACTTAAATAGAAAAACTTGCGGTTTGTAAAATATGTTCAGAACTATCCAAGTTAAGCTGCCTTTTGAAAACTCGCTTGTGGAAACAGCAGTTGCTTTCAACAAGGCTTGCCAGATAGTTGTGAACTACGGCTCAAAAAATAGGATAACCAGTTAATCAATAACTCGAATTATTGCGTTTTTCTTGGACAATTTTGTTTTATAACGAAACCTAAATACCAATCGCATGTAAGCTAGAAGCAAGAGCATGATGGACACTATAACAATAATTGGCTTAATCGCCGCTGCTTTCACCACAATCGCGCTTTTCCCTCAGTTAATCAAGGTTTGGAAGACAAAATCAACCAAAGACATCTCAACCGGAATGTTCGCATTATATTGCGGCGGCGTGTTTTTATGGTTTGTTTATGGAGTTTACCTAAACGATTTGCCGATTATGATTGCAAACTCCTTAGCTTTCATCCAAGCTCTCATAATCCTAATACTCAAAGCAAAATACAAGTGAAAACATGTTCAGTCAACAAAACTTGAAAAAAACACCAAGCTGATTAAACCTTTTAAATAGTTGCGGCTATAAACTTGCCCCAAGCACTGTTCGCCTAACAAATTAAGCTTGTTCAACCACGTCTATTACGTTAATTGTTGAGTTTATCCATCTCAAATAAGCATTCAACGTTGCACGCAAAGCAACCGTGTCCTCAGCCTCAACCGTTAACATGAGAAATAATCCGTCTTTTTCTAATTTTACCGTGGCTCGTCTAGTTACTGGCGCATTAGCTTCTGGCATTAAGGCATTAAGAAGCGTTGACAGGTGTTTTTCTGAAGCGAACTTTAAGCGCACATTAGCCTTTGCCCTAATTGCCATTTTAGCATTCCCTATGCTAAAACACGGAGTTCAAAGTAATAAACAAAATCTAACAAAAAATAAAAATTAAAGAAGAGGTTACTCGGTTTCTTCTTTAGTTGCCGGCTCAACAGCAGCAGCCTTTGCCGCTTCTTTTGCCGCTTCCTCTACGGGCAAACCTTTAGCTGCACGCCTAGCCACAACACCCAGCTTAGTCATTGGAGTGTAAGCTCCGCCAGCGAAAGTGAAATTACATTTTTTGCATTTCCAAACGCCAACGCTCTCACGCCGTACTCTCACAAAGCCGCAGTTTGGGCATTTATGCGGCCTTTTGAGTTCAGTAATCACTTTGATATAGCGTTTCCTGACTGTCGAACCGTAACGTGGACCTAAACCTCGTGTTGGACCAACCTTCTTTGTTTTCGGCAACTTTTTCACCAATCAAGCTTCTTGCGCAGTTCAGCTGCTTTCTCCCGAGCAATCTTCGATGCTTCTAAAATCTGTTGCGGTGTGAAATAGCCTGAGCCACCCTTCTGAATTGCACAAATATTACCGTCGTCATTGAAAGCAAATGAAATTCGCGAGTCCATAACTTGCTCTTCTTCCAGCCAAGGGTCAACAATCAAATAATTGTTAATCTTCCCAATTGTAACCGTTATTGGGTGACTTTTCATCGGTAACGGAGTGTACCCTTGTTTAATCTTCAGTTCGCCATCTTTGATTTCGTAATTAGGCATTTTAGTATTCAACAAAGCAGCCATAGCAGCCAACGCAGAAGCATCAATCAAGTTTCCATCATGATTTAGCACGTAAACGTCAACGAAGACAACGAACACTTTCTGCCCAGGCTCAATGCATAATTTTTCAGTATCAATAGCTTTTGACTCACGGATGCCTCTGTCAACAACTCTTGCTAACTCAATCGAGTTTTCGTCAGGTGGTCCTGGTTCGAAATTAGGTGATGCTAACGGTACAAGCTCAGCGTTAACTGTTTGTACACCTTCGTTTGGTGTGTCTGGGAATGGTTCGCCAGTTTCAACTTTTACGCCTACAAGAACCTCTGTCTTGCCAAGCAAAACTCTAGCTGAACCTTCAGCGCGCTCAATCAAACCCTGCTCGATCTTGATTTCTCTGTAATCGTGTAAACCTCGTTCATCTAGCCGTTTTCCTTTTTCAATAAGCTGCTCAATCTGCTTTAGTCTAACACGAGTAACAAGCGACGACATTACTCTTCAACCTCCTTAACAACCATGTACTTAGTCTTTAAAGCTTCCTTCTGCATCTCATAGATTTTCTTGCATCCATCCATCGCCATGTTCACCGCTTTCTCAAATTCTTCAGGCGTAAGTATACCATCCATCTGAAGCAGCGTAATCGCATTCAAATTAGGCATAAAAGCTACTGGAACATCTGCAGCACCAAGCTTGTCCTCAGCATCATACAAGTCCAAAACAATGGTGTCATCGACTTTTCCAGCTGCGCAAGCAACAACTAAATCACGCATTGGAACACCCGAGTCAGCAATGGCTAGTGCAGCAGCAGTAATGCTTGCACAACGTGTTCCACCGTCAGCCTGTAGTACTTCAACAAAAACGTCAACACCTGTCCGTGGATAAAGCTCCAAGAACAACGCTGGTTCCAAAGACTCCTTTATCACTTTTGAAAGCTCAACTTCCCTTCTTGAAGGCGCAGGTGATTTGCGTTCCTGCACTGAAAAGGGAGCCATGTGATAACGGCACCTCAAAACCATACGGTCTTGCATAGCCAGATGCTTTGGATGCATTTCTCTTGGACCGAACGCTGCGGCTAAAATCTTGTTTTTTCCATGTTCAATATAGGCTGATCCATCAGCGTTTGATAAAACGCCTACTTGAAGTTTTAAGGGTCGAAGTTCATCTGCTTTTCTACCATCCAATCGGATACCTTTTTTATCAATTAATTTTTCAGTTTTCTCATTCATTCTTATTTTCCTCCACTTTAACTTTCTTTTCTTTAAGCAACTGTGTGATACGATCTGTTAGGCCACTCGTGTGGGATTCCTGATCAATTTTTTTAATCGCTTCTATAGCAAGTTCCTCGTCTTCCACGCTTTTCCCAGTGACCAAAATGACACCGTTAAGCCCCAAAATAATTTGGCAACCTGTTTCCTGTTTTATCATGGAAATCATTGAGCCTTTTCTACCGATTACACGAGGAATCTTTGTAGGTGTCACCCTAAGAATTTGCCCACGAGTTATTTTTCCCAAACCTGGCTCTCCAACAGTAAGCTGTGGGTCGTGAGCTCTATCATACGAAGCGATTTTTGCGACAATCAAGTCTCCAGCGTTCAGAACTTGGGATAACTCGTCGTTTTGAGGCTTGAAAGGCCTGCTTAAAACGTCTGATGCACGTAGGAGCGCTGAGTAGGGTGATTTAATATCAACTGTCCAGCCGTTAAAACCAACTTCTACGACTGTTCCTATCACGATGTCACCTACTTTAGGCACATAAAAAGCCCGAAGTGCAACAACATTTACTTTTTTATTATCAGTATCCACAAGTCCAATTCTTGCGGCGCAAATTTTGTTTCCTTCCATATACGTGTTTTCGCCAGCTAAATAATCGCCTTCAGCAAGCAATTCTCCTGGCGTTACAAGCTGTTTTTTTTCAAAGAATATTGGCATAATTTTCACCTATCCTTTTTTTACTTTTTTAAGAGATTATTTTTGCTTCTCCACTTCCCTTAGTTACGTCGCCAAGTTTGTTTAGCAACGAGGCGTATGATCCAGCAGGCAATTCTAATTCGCCATACCATGAGCCATCTCCACGCCATTCTTCCCGTTTTATAGTGCCCAAAGTTTTGACAGATCCGTAAGCTCTTGCTGAGTATTGGGCAGGTATTTTCACTGCGACTGTTATTTGCTCTATCTTTAACGGCAAAATAGGTCGCAACAGTTTTACTATTTCTTTGGCTTGTTCTTCCACTGGCTTGTACGGGTCAATTGGGTAACGGATTTGCTCCATCGCATTCTCGATGCGCATTGGAGGATGCGGCAGATTTGTTTTCGGGTCAACTGCTTGTCTTGCGATAAAATCGATTATTTGTCTTCTTTTGTCTTCGATCATTTTGCGTCTTTGTTCAGTTGTAAGTTGAAGCGTTCCTTTCTTCAGTATCATGTCAGCAATTATTAATTGGTCTGTGGTTCCGAAGGCTTTGCGCATTGCTTCCTCGGAAACTTTGGTGCCTTTGTTTGCGTCAGAAAAAATTATTTCAGCGGCTAAAACATCGGTTATTCCTGAAATCTTGCCGTTGCGGTAATCCAGTGCTTTTTGGGGTTTTACTAGAATTTCAAAATGCTCGTTTTCTTTTGTTAAACGTGCAACGGTGAACTTTTCACTCATCGAGTTTTCACTTGCTTGAACCCAGCTCTTTGATGTAACCTTCTACAGTGTCGTCGTTTAACATTTCCATTTTCTTAGTTGCTGTAGGTATGATTGCAATCTTTATTCTTGGCGGCAACTGCCTTGCTTCTAGGGCTTTTACTAAGCATTTTACTGCGAGTTTAATGCTTTTTTCCAAAGTCATGCCTTCGACGTATTCTTCCTTTAGAACTGGTAGGACGGTTTCTCTTCCTGCGCCTAAAGCTGTTGCTTTGTATCCTCTGTAGGTTCCGCTTGGATGTGTCCCGAAAACTCTTGTTCCTGTTTTGTCGACTCCTCCGAAAATTATTGAAACTCCGAAGGGTCTTACACCTGCATGTTGCGTGTACATTTGTTGGATGTCACATATGCGTTTGGTTACGACTTCTACATCGATGGGTTCATCGTAGGTTAATTTGTTACTTTGAGCGTATATCCTGGCTTGATCGATAAGTATTCTGGCGTCTGAGCTTAAACCAACTATTGCTGCGCCAATGTGGTCGTCTACCCTGAAGATTTTCCACGAGTAACCTGCTTCTTCAAGGACTTCGATGTTTTCTTCGGAACCAAGAACAAGTCCTTCTGGACTTTGGATGCCTAAAATCGTGGCTCCACGATTCACTAACTCCATTGCGTATTCGACTTGGAAGAGTCGTCCGTCAGGCGAGAAAACGGTTATTGCACGGTCATATGCACCTGGTGCTGCAAACACTGACATAATGTTAACCTCACTTTACACT
The DNA here is from genome assembly GCA_963715865.1 of Candidatus Bathyarchaeota archaeon. GTDB lineage: Archaea > Thermoproteota > Bathyarchaeia > Bathyarchaeales > Bathycorpusculaceae > Bathycorpusculum. The sequence goes on along the minus strand of OY970280.1, from coordinate 76,347 downwards.
ATACACTTTTTCACAGTCTCATATAATAACTACACTAAAAACCTTTCCTATAAAAGCAAATTCCGTTTTCCAACGCTCCAAGGGTTTGAGGTTGATTCTAACGTTGAAAACATGAAAACCTGCATTTCCATAAGCCTTGTTTTAACGTTGTCATAACGTGACCATTAGGGGACCGTTTGTCATTCAGCCTTTTCGCACAGATGGTATTTAATAGCTTGACCAATCAATATTTTGGCAAGATTTTCGAGAGGGACGAAGACCAAAAGATGACGACTGAAACTCGCGCCGCAACAATCTTGCAAAAATTACAAGACACCATAGACATGCCTAAATTTGTTAAATCAAAAAAGGACCCCTTCGAAACCTTAGTTATAACGATTATTTCACAGAACACCGCTGACCGCAATACTGCGAGAGCCTTCGAAAACCTCTCGAAGCAGTTCGAAATAACGCCTGAAGTGCTGGCAAATGCTGAAATAAGCAGGATTGAAGCTTGCCTTCGAGTTGGCGGTCTCTACAAGAGCAAAGCTAAAACAATACAGACTGCCTCAAAAATTATTCTGGAAAAATTTCACGGTTCACTAGCGCCTATTTTATCTTTACCTTTAGGTGAGGCAAGAAAAATGCTCACTGAACTGCCCGGAGTCGGGCCGAAAACAGCGGATGTTGTCTTGCTCTTCTCAGCAAACCAACCCACCATTCCCGTGGATACACATGTGAACCGTGTGACCAAGCGACTTGGTTTAGCGCCCGCAAACGGCAATTACGAAGCTGTACGCTTGAGTCTTCAGTCGCTTTTTCAACCGAAAGATTACTTAGCAGTTCATTTGCTGTTGATTGCGCATGGCAGAAAATACTGTAAAGCAAGACAGCCCCATTGCATTGAATGCCCGGTGTACAATTACTGTCCTTCAAATGGTTTAGGGGATAAAAATGATTAAGCTACCTTCTGAAGTTACAGAGTATTTCCCTTACTCTAGTGTGCGTCCCCATCAAGATGAGTTTGTGAACACGGTTTTCAACGCTGTACATGAGAGACGTTCTGTACTCATTGAAGGCAGCAACGGGTTGGGAAAAACCATTTCAGCTCTTTCCGCTTGCTTACCAGTTGCCATCGAGAAAAACTTGAAAATACTTTATGTGGCGCGGACTCATCGGCAGCATGACCGCGTTATAGAAGAATTAAGAGCAATATACAAGAAGCACCCAGTTGCAGGCGTTTCCATTCGCGGGCGCAATGAAATGTGCCTTAACGTTTTCGCTGCTAAAGGCGCTTTTGACTCAAAGTCAATGATGGAAGTTTGTGAGTTACTGAAAGCCAAAAGCAGATGCCCTTACTACATTAACGTGGACGAGCGAACCTACGATTACCTTCAACTTCAACAGCAAGTCGCAGCTCGTCCATATATGGCGTCTGAAATTCTTAGAATATGCAAGAAAAAAGAAATCTGCCCATACGAACTTGTGAAGTCTGCTTTATCAGATGCCAAAGTAGTTGCCTTAAGCTACCTGTACGTTTTCGACCCCGTGATTCGAACAGCATTTCTGAAAAATCTTGAATCAGAACTGCAAAAAATAATTTTAATCGTTGACGAAGCGCATAACTTGCCTGAGACAGCTATTGACATCTCAAGCAGCACCCTATCGCTTTTTGTGATGAAGCAGGCAGAATTAGAAGCCAACAGGTTCGGCAACAAAGACATTGAGAATTTTGCCCAATTTTTTAGAACTGAAGTGGAAAAATTAACCGACCAGGTTTACAGAGAAGAAATAATCTCGCCAGATAGAATTATTGAAATCATTCAAAAGCAGGGCAATGTCTCTAATCCCAGAGAATTCTTTGAACACTTGCATGAAGCAGGCAGTGCAATTAAGAAGAGTTTGTTGACAGAGGGAAAAAACCCACGCTCCTATGTCCATGCAATGGGCGATTTCCTGCTAAAATGGCTTGAAACCTTAGGCGACAACTCATACATAAACGTCGCAAGTCGCTATCTCAACAAAGAAAAAAATAAAACAGCAAAACTAGAAATTGTTGCACTGGACCCATCGAAAATTACTGAACCTGTTTTCTCATCAACTTATGCTAACGTTATAATGTCGGGTACTCTTCAGCCGCTGGAAGCTTACGCACGAATAACAAAACTGCCACAAAGCACTGTGAAATGCATTGTGCCATCGCCGTTTCCAAAAGAACACGTGTTCTCAGCCGTTTCCCTCGGCGTCACCACATCCATGGAAAAAAGAACCCCAGCAATGTACCAAACAATCATACAACGAATAAACGAGGTAGTAGAGAATACTCCGACCAACACTGGAATTTTCGCTGCCTCATTCGAAGTACTAAACGCTCTGGTCTCCGAAGGCCTGGAGAATATTTTAGAAAAACCCCTATTTCATGAGCGAAGAGGTATGACTTCTAAAGCAAACGAGAAAATGGTCTCAGACTTCAAAGCATGCGGCGACCGAAACGGCGCCGTGTTCCTCGGTGTTCAAGGAGGAAGAACCTCGGAAGGCGTGGACTTTCCAGGCAACCAAATGAACTCTGTAATAGTCGTAGGTGTTCCGTATGCGGAGCCGACGCCGAGGGTGAAAGCGCAGATTGATTATTATGAGAAATGTTTTCCAGGGCTTGGGCGCGAATACGGTTATGTTTTGCCCGCTATGAAGCGGGCTTCTCAAGCCGCAGGCAGACCCATACGAACGCTGGATGATCGAGGCGCCATTGTCTTTTTAGATTACCGTTTTGCCACAAATTACTGCCGCAGTTTCCTGCCATCATGGATTAGCAATGGTATGAAGGTTTTACCTGACGGCAAAGGCGTTTTAGCTGGGGAAATAAGCAATTTCTTCAAAATTCAATCCTGAATTTCTCGAAGCTTATCATCTAACAAAACTCTTCCTATAACAATCCTTGACGGCTTAGCAGAAATTGCAGTTTGAACTTTTAACGCTTTTCTTACCTGATTAATTTCACGCAAGACACCGATTCCTAAAAATTTGCTCCGATATAACCCGACAAGTAATCCTTTTTCTGCATCTTCATTTTTCGGTAGAGCCGATTTTTCTTCAATTACCAATTGGCTAATGGGATAACATTGCAACTTTGCATCTTTCAAATACCTTGCGTAACTCATTTCTCGCAGGCTTTTGCGTTTTTCTGCGCTCCGCTGCTTAAGAGAAGCAGAGGGTTCTACTACAATTATAGGGGTTTTTTCTAGGTTAGCAATCAGAGGCGCAAGTTCATCCTCTACTTGAACGCCAACTGTAACGTCAGGGTTAAGCTCTTTGATTAATTGCGTTTTATATCTTACAGCAACATCGTCTGTAACCCAACCATCAGTATTAACCACCACAAAATCGACCGGTCTCTCCAAAATCTCAGCCTTCATAGCAGCTAAGCCTTCAATTGTTTTAGCTATTGCTAGTATCGGCGAGGTAACACCCACAAAAAAAGCGTTCTCCAATTTTAAATCATACAATTCCCTCACCGGCTTGGAAGCTAAGGCGTAACCCACCGTGCCTGAGGGACCGATATCTGATTGACCTAAATCGCCATCTAAAACAGCTACTCTACATTTTTCGTTAACTAACTTGTTTACTAAGTAAGTGCAGAAACTGCTTTTTCCAGAATCAATTTTCCCCAAAAGCAAAACAATCACCGGCTTCTTCTGCACGCTCAAAACCGCTTCAAGAGGTTTATTCCATGACTCTGGAATTGTGCTGCCAGCAACTTCTTCAATGCTTGCGTTCGCTCCTAACGAAACGTCAAAAACTGCTTTTTCAAGGACAAAGAATGGCAGTCGCTTGCCTTCACGAACTAAAATTCTTGCGGTTTGTTTTACTTGGTAACCGAATACTTCAGCCTTGCCAGAAACAACCTGTACAGATGCTGGACCATCCACTAACAGTGTTCTATTGGATTCGACTGTTTGTTGCAATTGCCTTCCTCCTTTGAATAATATAGCCTGTTCTTCCAGCTATTTGTATGGCTGAAGAAATATGTCTGATTCCTCGGCTGCGCTTGTTCTCTTTTAAGGGTCTGTTGGTTCCTGCCTCGCCCACCACTTCAAGCGCTACTTGAGGCGGTAAAGCATCATCTAAGGCTTCGAGTAATTCCTTGTAGACTGGAACGCCATTCCCAATTTTAACAGAAACGCTAGTTAATGAAAAATTAACGTTTCTTATTGTCTTAATTATGCTGTTAATTACCTCTTGTGTGCTAAAGCAGTTACCTTCCTCAATAACTTTTCCATCGGCAATTACTGCCAGCCCAATTGCCTCACCTGGGTCAATGCCGATTACTATTTTTTCGTAGGCTTCTTTCCCTTGAAGTATTCTCTTTACTTCGTTAACTAAATTATCCAACTCACCTTCATTGTTGAAGATTAGTATTTTTTCATGCTTTACTAACTGCTTTTCCTTCTCAGTTGTCATAACCACTTTCACCTCGGCAGGCACTGGCTCACCTGGAACCAAACTTATGAAGGAGATATTTTGTTCTCTTAACTCGTTAACAATTAGAAAGTAGGCCTTTCCTTCGACTGTTGCCACCGCAACTTTTTCTTTCATAAAGCGACCTTAATAGTATACGTTTAAGTGCAAAACACAATACTAGTTTCAAGTTTATAATCCTTGACGTGCAAAAACATGATTAAAATCGAACACAGGCTGCAGATGCATCGACATCAACATTGGCGGAGGCATCTCACCCGAAAGCGTTACCTTAATTTATGGTGAACCCGAAACTGGAAAAACAACGCTTGCAATACAATGCGCCGTCAGTTGCGCGTTGCAAAATTACAAGACTCTCTTTGTTGACTGCGACAACACTTTTTCCGCTAAAAGACTCTCTCAAGTTTCAGCAGACAGATTCGACGAAGTTGCCGAGCGCATCATTTTAATTAAACCGAAGGATTTCAGGGAGCAAACGGCAGTTATAGAACGCATTCAAGATTACACCACAAAAAATTTTGGCTTAATAATAATTGACACCTTCACGTCTTTGTATGGCGCAAAAGTTGCTGATTTGTCTGGAAAAGCCTTCGGCGTAAACCGCGAGTTAAACAGGCAATTAGCTATTTTAGCGCAAACAGCAAAAATCCGAAAAATCCCCGTTATAATAACAAGCCAAGTGCGAAGCGTTTTCGATGAGCTGAATGTTAGTGTTGCGCCCGTCGCAACCAGAGTTTTAAAATTCTGGGCTGACACAATAATCGCTGTGAAACCTACCGATTATCCTCAAACAATCAAGGCGGTTCTTGAAAAAACACGGGAAAACAAGCAAGAAGTTACCTGTTATGTACAAATAGGTGAAACCGGAATAAGAGATGCTAAATTCCACGAATGATGGTTGGCCACATGGAAATAACACTGTTAATCATAGAAGCCGTGAAATTTATTTTCCCAGCTTACTGCGCTAACGCCACGCCAGTGCTTGCTGGAGGAGGAACGCGGATGGATTTCGGAAAGAACTTTTACGACGGAAAACGAATTTTTGGAAATAACAAAACTTTCAGGGGCTTCTTCTTCGGTTGGGGTGTTGGTATCGGTGTGGGGTTAGTTGAAGGCTTGGTTTTTGGTTTTCAAAGTTACCCAGTATTGTTTAGTCTGCTTATTCCGTTGGGTGCCCTTTTGGGCGATTTGGCAGGTGCTTTTTTCAAGAGAAGATTAGGGATTGCCCCTGGTGGTTTTCTTCCCATAGTTGATCAAGTTGACTTTGTCGTTGGCGCAGTCGTGTTTTCGATTCCTTTAGTCATGATAAGATGGGAATTGGCAGTTACAGTTTTACTGATCACTCCGCCTATCCACTTATTCACAAATTTCTTGGCTTATAAAATGAAGTTAAAAAGTAACCCTTGGTGAAAGGGTTAACCTCCAGATGCTTTGAAAGAAATCGCACCTTCCAAGAATATGTATGCTAGAAGCAAAAATGTTACGCCTATGACTAGCATCATGTAAGCTTGCCTTGGCTTGTAAGCGCTCTTTGTACTTTGATAAATAATAAACAGACCGATAAAGCCAAGAGCATACAGTATCATCGAAACCACAGTGTCTGATATGAATTGTGAACTGAGACTTGGGTAGAGGAAATAGAATTTTCCATTATAGTAAGCTGAAGGGAGAGGATGACTAATCAGAGTAAACAAGCCACCGCCGAAAATAAACAAAGCATACGAAATTCCCACCACTGTAATTATAAGTGTTGAAGGCGCGGCTGTTGAGATTTTGCGGAACCATCGACTAAGCGAAAAGGACACAGATGAAGAACTTTTCTTTATTTTACTTGACATTTCCGTTCTCTTCCTTGATTAGGTACTTTGCTACTTCTTTAGCCCATTCTCCAGTTAATGAATTTTTCTGAATCTCAACTAAATATTCCATCCAAAGAGTATCTGATGCTTTCTTCCATACATCAAATTTATCGATAATATTTTGGTAAGCTTTTAAATGCAGCATACAAAAACCGTTTTCTTGGGCATCTTTACTGCATATTTTGCATTTCACTGGTTGCTCGCTCCTTTCGACGGGCAATTAGGATTTAGGCATAATTTCCAAGGCCTCTTTCCTTTCATCCATACCCGTAATGTGGGCCAGCCACAGCTTTTGCAAACGCTGCCTAAAGGTTTCACCGAGCCACTTTGCGGCAGTGGAAAGGCTGCGTTACATTTGCCTTCAAAATAGTTTGTGCAGCCAACAAAGCGTTTACCTGTTTTTTTCGAGTGTAAAATCACTAGTTTTCCATCAGCACATTTTGGGCATGCACCAACTATTCTTTCTTCCAGCCGAGCTTTTTTTAATGCTTGATTTAATTGTTTACCTATAACTGATTCATTTTCTTTAAGCTCTAATATGACTGGCTTTAGGATTTCAATGGCATTTTGCAGGACAACTTCTTTTGTTTCTTTCCCTTGCTGGATTTCATTCATTTTCTCTTCAAGATTTCTTGTTAGTTCAGGGGAGACAACGGTTGGACAATACTTTGATAGGATTTCGATGACTTCAAAGCCAAGGTCAGAAACGACAAGACTATCGGTCCCGTGGAGGTATTTGCGGTCGTACAATGTTTGTATGATTGCTGCTCTTGTCGCTTTGGTTCCTATTTCCTCTTTTTCCATTTTCAAAAGTAAACTGCGAGGGTTATACCTCGCTGGCGGTTTAGTGAAATTGTCCTTCAGAACTACTCCTTTAACAGCAATTTTTTGACCTTCAGTTAAGGGTGGCAAAGTTACATCTTTCAGCTGGACGTACGGTTCGTAAAATCGAAGCCAACCTTCACTTAACGTTCGTATTCCGTTTAGTTGAAAATGGTTTCCATTAATGCCTAATGTTACTTTCACGCTTTGACGAACTGCGGGCTCACCGAAAACAGCCATGAACCTGCAGACGATAAGATCAAAAATATTTCTTTCAGCAGTGCCAAGGGGTTTTTCAGGCAGGTTTCCAGTCGGGTAAATGGCTGGATGCGCTGAGTCAGCTTTTTCTCCTTCATTTGGCTTCAATGCTGGTTTTGAGAGTAATTCAGCTACCTGTTTCGCGTAAGCAGGCACTTTACCCAGTTTTCTCAATATGGTTTCGTAGCCGATTGCTGGCGGAAGCTTTTGGCTGCTTGTCCGTGGATAAGAGATTAATGCATCTAAGTACAGGTGCTGAGCGATGTTTGAAGTACGCATCGGCGTGTACCGGAAAATTCTGTAAGCTTCACTTTGCAAAGAGCCCAAGTCGAAGGGTAACGGTGGGTTCTGCTCAAACTCTTTTACCGCTATTGTTTCTATTTGGCCTTCCTTAGTTTTGCAAGCATCAACTACTATCGTTGCTTCTTGCTTGCTTTCGAGGATTTTTTCATAATCAGCTTGGTAAGCTGTGCCGTTTATGTTTATTTTAGCGGTTATGCTCCAATAGGGAGTGGGCACGAAGCACTTTATGGTTTTTTCTCGGTCTTCCAGAAATTTGAGGGTTGGTCCTTGCACTCTGCCAGTGCTGAGTGTAGCGTATTGTCCGCTGCTGTTTTTCGCAGCCACTGTTAAGGCTCTAGACAGGTTTATGCCGTATAGCCAATCTACTTCATGCCTTGTCAATCCAGCTTCAACGAGAGCAAAATCCAAATGTGGCAATAGGTGAGCGTAGGATTCTTGCAGTTCTTCTTTTGTGAGTGTGGAATATTTCATGCGTTTGGCAGTTTCTTCTTTGCTGCCGCAAGCATACTTGAGTATACAGTAGCCTATGATGCTGCCTTCAATGTCGAAGTCGCAGGCATCCACGAACTCTTCAGCGTTTTCTGCTAGTTTCGCAATTACTTTCAGCCAAATACGGATCTTTGATGCCCCTCGTTCGGCTAGGTATCTTGGAACCCATTGATAATCAAAAACTGGATAATCTCGTTTAGTTCTTTCCTTGCTTGCAACCGTGTATAAATGCCCAAGAGCTGGAACAACAACCATGTCGCCGTTCCTGTATGCTTGATAAAATGTAACGCCGCTATCAACTATTTTTTTGGCTTTTCCATCAACGTCCAAAGCCATCGCTATTCTGTTTGCGGCATCAGGTTTTTCAGTGATAATTAACGTGTATTTTCCCAAACGCTGTTAAACCACGCTTAAACATTCCAAATAATCTTTCTCTTAAAATAAGCTTTACAGTAACTCGCCAAACCTTGTTTCAGTTGCAGGTTAATCTTTTAAGCAACCAATAAATATGCCATAGGATGTTATTATCGGGGGATTTGGGATGCCACAACGTGTTATTTGCCATGGATGCAATCATATTTTATATGAAGGCATTGAGCTTAGACCACCAGATGAAATTATTTCGCAAAATGGTGGAAAATGCCCAAAATGCAATAGAAAACTTTCATTGTTACCCATAGATGTTGAAGTTAAACCCATGAGTAAGCGTTGAAAGTTGGGTACACCCACAAAAGCTTTGATTTACCTATCAGAAGAGACTTATCGGGGAAAAACCGTCAAAACCGGAATGGTAAGTACCTAACCCGAAGCCATGCAACGCCTGTCCAAAACAGGATTCATAGAAAAAAGAACTTTGTTTAAAGTTAGTTTGCCCTTCAGGATTTCTGAAACTGTTTTATGTCTGTTTTAGCGGAATTGAGAGAGTTTCTGGTTAAAAAGGGCTCTAAAGTTTAGTCCTTAGATTGTGGTGCACATAATAGACTACCTTAAACCCCCAAGGCCATTTTGATTCATTTTGGAAAGCCATAAATAAATGTCCATTGTGTATAAATTAAGATTAACAAGAAAAATAATTACACTCGCAATTAATGTGTGAAGAGATGGCTTAAAGTGGGGGAAGGAATTAAGGAACGACTCAGTAACCGCCTGGCACCTTTCAGTAGATTACGCATCCAAGTAAGCCACGGCTCAATAATAGCATACTCCGCGTTAGCTCTAATACTCTTTGTTGCCTTTACCATCCGCATTTTACCGCTACGCTGGGAAAATCTTTCCGGAGGAACATCGTTTCTTAACGAGTTTGACCCCTACTACCAATTCAGCATAACCCAGCATATGGTAAATAACGGTCTGCTTTCACCTTATTGGCCGACAGGTTGGGTTAACATGCAAAAGTGGTATCCTTTTGGGCTTGACATGACTAATGCTTTGCCATCACTACCTATGACAGCAGCAGTACTCTATGATATTACCCAAGTATTTGGCGCAAATATTGATTTAATGACATTTTGCGCAATACTACCTGCCATCATAGGCGTAATTGATTGTCTAATATTATACTTAGTAGGCAAAGATTATGGTGGAAAAGCAGTAGGCTTATTCGCCGCGCTATTCTTGGCGTTAGCACCATCATTCCTACAAAGAAGCTCTCTTGGATTCTTCGACACAGAAGTCCCAGGTGTACTTGGACTTATTTTGTTCATGTTCCTGTTTCTAAGGTCGATTGACAATAATAGGTCTTTACGTTCATCCATATTTTACTCCTTAGGCGCTGGCGCTGCTATAGCATATTTCATAGCAGGCTGGGGTACATCATACTACATGCTTGACTTGGCCGCGCTATTTGCTTTTGTAATGGTTCTATTGAAAAGGTATAATCAACGGCTTTTGGTTAGTTACAGCATAACTTTTGGTCTAGGATTAGCTATTGCAACAAAGGTTCCATATATTGGACTTCACTATGTATTTGACGGTGCAGTAGTTCCGGTCGCTGGAGTATTCATTGTACTTATAGTTGCAGAAATTTTACGGAATAACATATCCATGAGAACCAAGGTTCTAATAGCCATTTCGTCACTAGTTGTAATTGTTGGCGGTTTTAGTGGACTTTGGCTAACTGGATTTCTTGGTGGCGTTGCTGGAAAATTCGATACAGTTTTAGACCCCTTCATCCGAGCTACTTCGCCTCTTATTGATTCAGTTGCGGAACAGAGAATTTCAGCTTGGGGAAACATATACATTGAACTAGGTATAGGTATATTGTTCTTCCTTGTCGGCTTATACTTTACATTAAGGAATCCTACAAACAGAAACGTTTTCCTGTTGCTTTTCGCTGTAACAGCACTTTATTTCGCCTCTTCAATGATACGCTTACTAGTCATTTTTGCTCCAGCCTTCGCCATCATAGCAGGAATTGGTATTCTGAGCTTAATAAAACCATTTTACACTTTGCTACAGGAATCTCCACGTGTTATCGCAAAAACAAAACATAGAATAGCACGCGTAAGCAAGGAATACAGCGGTGTCGCAGTCTTCCTGATATTCATTATTCTGGTAACCAACTTAGCCTTCTCACCACAAACTGGCGGAATGCCAAGAGCCATCGACCAAGCTTTCGTACCAACAGCAATTAGCGATTCAAGCCTTCCACTAGGCGGTGCAAGTCTCACCCAACCAGTAGACGCATGGCTTAACGCGATAAGTTGGCTAAAAAATAACGCTCACTCAACAGATGTGGTAGTTGCTTGGTGGGACTACGGCAACTGGTTAGCTGACCTTGGAAACGTAACGTCTTTTGCAGATAACACTACAGTAAATAGCACACAAATCGAAAACCTAGGCTTAATATTCATGGGCAACGAAAACCAGTCAATGCAAATGCTAGGTAGTTATAATGACTATAATAATCCTGGACGCGTCAATTACATCCTCGTCTTCACTGTCCTCCAAATAGGCCAGTCAAGCAGCGGCAGCTCATCATACATTGCATATCCAGCCGGATATGGAGACGAAGGAAAATGGGTGTGGATGGCAAGAATTTCAGGAGAAGCCAAGAATAGGCTAATACAAGAAGGCTACATGAATGCAGCAACAGCATGGACTAATGAAACAACATTTGGCAATACTAGTTCAACAACTAATCGGTGGCAATGGAACGACCAAGGAGAGAACTGTACTGTATACGAATTGATGAACTATGCGGAAGTACAATATTGCAACACGTTGAGTGCGGCAGGAATCAGCATTTCGCCAGATGCAACAACTACAACGCCAACATACTTTAAAGAAGCTTACTTCGCCGGCTTAGAAACATCACCAGGCCAATACGGCGGACTAGTACCGATAGTAGCTATCTACCAAATCGACTGGCCAGCATACTACGCAGCGACAGGCACAACAGGCACAGGCTAAAATATTAGAAGCAAGGAAGCGACGGAGTGTTTCCAAAGGTTCCAGATCAGCATAAGGTTGGCCAACCTTTAATTTCCAACGGTTTAGGCGTACTTTACGTCCTATTCACCACTGTTTACCTTTTTCTTCTCTATTTCTCAGGATTCATAAAAAATCCAGCAGACGCATCAGCACCTATTTCGGCACCATTAACCTTAGCCGCATGCATTCTTTTCGGCGGCTTTATGGGCTTACTTGATGACTGGATGGACCTAAAATGGCGCTACAAAGCATTCATGCCCTTAATCGCCGTATTACCCCTCATATATTTCGCGCTTGCAAATCCATCAACCAGAACATCCATATCGCTACCGCTTGTAGGCACAATACAGTTCGGTTCAATATACTTCTACGTGATTATTCCCTTAATCGTTATGATAGTTACAAACACTGTAAACCAACTGGGCGGATTGAACGGTTTAGAAACAATATGCCCAGCCATAGTTATCATAGGATTAATGGCTCTATCACCATCATACATTCTAATGCTCGGACCCTTAATGTTCTGGCTAATTTTGGCCTATTTCAATTTTAAAGGCAAAATTTTCGTGGGCAACTCAGGCTCCTTTGCCATTGGAATGACTATAGCCTCATTTACCATAATTTCGGATTTAAAATTGAGCCTGCTAGTTTCAATTCTGCCTTACATTTTCAATTCATCAATTGTATTGCTGTCTGTTTTCTTTGTTCGCAAAAAAGCCAGAGTTATCTTTGATGGGAAAAAGCTTTCATCTGATCATAGAAGGAGCCTAATCACAGTGATAACTTACCATCGGCCATTAACTGAGCGCCAAGTAGTTGCAATAATATCTTTGATAGTTGCATTTTTCACGTTACTAGGCATTCTTATTCAACTGCTATCGTAATTATTCAACTGCTATAATTACGCAAGAAACCTTTCAAGTTTCGTTAAGCCAATAATTTCATCAAAACTTAACCCTAAAGCATCCAGAACTTGGTCGAAAGTAGAATGCAAATAAGCAATGTACTTGTCAACATCAACCTCGTTTTTTGATGTTAACTCAACTGGTTTCACGTGCGGGTCCCTTATAACTTTAACGAAACTAATCAAATCACCTGCTCTTAGCTCCTTTCCGCTGTCTCTTAGAATTTTTGCAGCTTTAACATGCTGAGGAGTGGTTTTCGTGTACCGTTCAAGTTCTTCGCCTAAAACCACGTGAAACGCAAGCTCGTTAATGCTTTCCCATTCTCTTCTTTTAAGTATAGTATAGCGTTCGCGAATTATTTCAGCTATGTCTTTTTTTGCTTTTTCGAAGTCTTCGGGGTTCTTAACTTTTGCAAGCCTCTCTTTCATTTGGTTAAAAGCATTTTTTATGAAAATTGGAATGTGTTTTTTCTTGCCTGTTAAGCCTTTAACGTCAACTGAGCCGTCTTCTAAAACTCCAAGATAATTTTTTTTGCGAGAGCTAAAGACCGCGTACCTGTAGATTTTGTCAACGTCGATGCCCATGTTTAATTCATGTTCTGTGTAGCGGACTAATTCTTCCACTTGTTCTTTAGAAGGGTTTTTCAGGAATAGGCTGTCTGTGTCTCCGTAGAGAACCTGTATGCCTAGCACTTCCGCATGCTTGAGTATTTGGGTTATAGAGTACCTGCCGATGGCTGCTGTTGCTTCTGCTACTGGTGGACAATACAGGTCGAAGCTGTCGGCGCCGAAGACCCCGTAGCTGGCGTTCAAAATAACTTTAAGCGCTCCCTGAGTGATGCTGTACCAGCTTCTGAGTTCAGCCGGTAAGGTTTTGTCTTTGGAGCGCTGCTTATACCATTTCACACGTAAATCTCTTAACGAGCCAATGAGCAAACTTTCTAACGCCCGCTTCTTAGTGCACACCCAATGCGGCGTGTCCGGTATCAAGTGGCTTCTGCATTCTGGATGTGGGCATAGGATTGATTGGTAGCCGAGGTTCCAAACTTTAATTATTGACGGGTATAGGCTTGGAAAGTCCATGACGGCAACGTTAAAGTGAACGCCTGGAGTTGGTTCAACGACCATAGCGCCTTTGTATTTTTTGCCTTTTATTATGGCTGTAGTGGCGGTTTTGCCTTTTTTTGTAAGAATGTCTTCAGCGTTCGGTATTAGCATGTTTCTTTTTCGGTGTTCACGGTGCATGAAGTTTCGTATCCAGCGGCTTACGCCTTGGCGGCTTACGTCCTCCATTGGCATACTGCTGATTCTGGCTAGGACCAGGATTAACTTCATTGCTGAGTCGTCTTCGAAACTGGTCAGTTTGTAAGCGATTTCTGAGTCGCGCAGGCAGTACTGCGCTAGTTCAGTGTATGTTAAGTCTCCGAAAGTTTTTTCCAAATGGATTTTTTCTACTCCTATTAACGCGTTGCCTACGTCGTCGAGAGTTACGTCGCGGTAGCGGTTGTTGAAGGCGTAGATTTGCACTGACCTGTTGAAGAAGAACTTGTATAGGTCAATGTGGACGCCGTATTTTAGTAGGCAGACGCGTTTGCCTATTTCTATCGGAACCTCATTTCTGCTAAAGCCTAAGTTCATTGCTCGGTGGCTAAGGTAGCGAAGGTCAAAGTCGTCGCCGTTGAAAGTTAAAATGAACGGGTATTCCCAGAGAACATCGAATGTTTTCCTAATCAGGTCTTCCTCGGTTTCGCAATACTCCACCTTTATGTCCGCGGCTAAGTGCTGGCTGCCTTCTCGCACGCCTTCACGTTTAAGAACTAATACTTTTTTCTCGCCGTCTGAACTGTAAACCGACACGGCGATTACTGGGCATGCTGCTTCCCGTGGATCAGGCATTCTTGTGGATATTGGCGCGTAAACTTCTATGTCTATGGCTGCCCTGCGGAACTTCGGCGCAGGATACTCGAGAAGTTTTGCCCACATTTCAGCATATTCGCGTTCTTCATCGGTGGCTTCTTTGAAGAGCAGTTTTATTTTGTTTAGGTTTTCTGTGGCTTCTTCAAGCACTTTAGGAACAAGATTGCCGTTTTTAACTTCGTATATCATTCCTGGCAGAAGTTGACGGTCGTAAATGTAAGATTGATAATATTTTATTTTTGATTCCCAGACCTTGATGTCTTCTCGCGCAACTGGCACGTCGGAGACTTTGGGGAAGTCCTCTGGGATTATGTCTCTTATTGTGCCTTGGGGTCTGCCGCCTATGGCTAATGGGTCACCCGCAACTATTTTTGTAACTTTAACGTTTTGGTTAAGTAAGGGGTCAAATTTTTCTTGTAGTTCAAAATGGTCAAAGCCTTCATGGTTAATTAAACGGTCGATTTTTTCCAGTTCGTACGGTGACAGGTTTGTGAGGCAGTAGGGTTTGTGTCCGGTGTTATCGTACCAGAAGTAGATTTTTCCTGATTCTGGCTCATAAAGTTTTATTACGGCTTTCTTTTGGCGTCCATCGTAGGATGCTGAAACAAAATATGATGGTGGCAGATTTTCAGGTGCTACTGGTGGAAACGTGCGACGTTTCTTTTCCTGTTTTTTTTCTTCAGCCGCAACTGCAGGTGATGGCGCTTGATAGGCTTCCGCTTTTGCTTCTTGCTTTTTTTCGGGTTTGCTCTCTTTCCTATAGTAGAAGTCTAAACTTTGCTGCGCCATTCCCCTTTTAACCCTAGCCTCTTCTATGGTGTACACCGACTAAAATCTTTACTTACTAAAATCCAATGATTTACATGTCACTCTTTAGCTTTGAGGGAATGAAGATTTAGCAAAATTGGAAAAGAAGTTGAAAAGAAAACAAGACTTTAATGTATTCCCTGATGGTATTCCTCATGCACAGTCCTTATGTGTTGCTCATGCATCATGTGAAGGTGGCTCTCAACTGATTTTTTATCGTTGAAAATTTGGCCGCATTCAGGGCACATGTACCGTCCTTGTTCAGCCTTACTTTTATTTGACATGCTCAAGAATTCACCTCCAATTTGAATCAAATTTTTGAAATGAATTTTAAAGAATGGTCGTGTTTTTTTAGTATGCCCATAACTAGTATACAGTTTTTGTTTTGAAAGTAGACAATTTCAGCATCAGCCAGTAGCAAGATGTAGGTTCTAAGGCTTGGAGTCTGCTGTTTTGTTCGATCGCGTAAAAGTTTTGTTCAAACAATTGAGCGGGCAAACGCAGCTTTTTGGCTTGCGCTTTAGTTGCGACTATCGAGCCCTTTAGAATGCCTACTGTAGTTTAGTGTACACTTTTCCTTTTTCAATAGTGAATACTATTATGCTTCTTCGCCTGCAGATTAGTTTCGACAACGCAGAAATGTTTTGTCGAGATAATAGAGCCATCTGTGGACGCTTTGAGTATGGAGGAGGTTGTTTTAGCTTTTCAGCACCCGCTAAGCAGACCTGCGAGATAAAGTTCCGTGCATGCTGGTTATGGGCACAAGTTTTTTTTAAGGATTCTTGAAGTTGTTATTTGTTTTATTCTTGTTCGTGTTCTTTTCCTTCACGTATTAATTCGCGGACTCGTGGACCGCCCCTTGCGCCGCCTCTTCTACCTGCTTCGCTTACAGACATTTTACCTTTTTCCGTTTCTTCTTTGTTTTGCCTTCTTGACAAACCTGTCACCTCCATTTTTTGGAGCTTTGGTTTTAGAACACAACGGACTAGCACGAATGAATTGTTCATAAAGATATGTGGCTGTGCTTAGGCAGTAACAGCCGCGGTTTGAATTCTTATTTAGAACCGTTGCATCTTGTTTCAGGAGTGAAAGTAATTGCTGAAGGATGCCTGGACAATCGCCATTGAAACCCTAAGCTGGATGGAAATGCAAAAACTAAGCGAACGCTTAGCCTTGGCAAGAACCGTTAAGCAGCTTGGCGCAGACAACCCGAACGCGATACGTTATGCTTACGGGTTATTGGTTGAGACTACACGGCGCAGAAACCTCATAGACAAATTCGTCAACACAGTAGTTGCGCCTAAAAAAATCAGCGAATACAATTTAGGCATCCAATCTTTCCTTCGCTTGTATGTTTACCAAACTCGCGTTGCCAAGAAGTGGGCTAAAATTAACCTTCAAGAAGCAGAGCACATCGCCAGCTTGGGCAGGGCTATTTTAGGCTGGCAAACCCTCCGAGAAGTTGAGCCGTTTTTGGGCTTTTTGCTTACGCGCCCGTTGGAACCGATTTTGGAGACGGCAGGTGATGAGCAACGAGTGAGCCTGCAAACTTTTCATCCGTCATGGTTCGTTAAATATTGTTATAAGCTCATGGGGCGCAGTGAAGCCATTGCTTTCTTGGAAGGAAGCATAAATCCGCCGCCCACGCACATCAGAATGAACACTCTATCGGCAACAGAAGAAACAATCCTGCAAAAACTCGATGCAGAAGACGTAAAACTGGAAAAAATCCTGCCGCTAAAATATACATACAAAGTCTTAGAAGCAAAGCAACCGCTAAACACGTTACCCAGCTACAAGGAAGGATTATTCTACATCCAAGATAAAGCAAGCTGTTTCGCCGCAGAAGCCGCAGACCCCAAGCCGGGCAGCGTGGTTTTTGATGTTTGCGCTGCGCCAGGCGCCAAAACCACATATTTAGCCCAGCTAATGCAAAACACTGGCAGAATAGCCTCAGTTGATTTCTCCAATAGAAGAATGAAAGTGTGGAAAAAAGAAACCGCCCGCATGGGAACCATAATCACTGAGCCAATAATTGCCGATGCCTGCGCCTCTTTGCCCTTCAACACGCAAGCGGATTTGGTGGTTTTGGACCCGCCATGCACCAGCACAGGCGTCTTCGCCAAGCAGCCCTCAGCCAAATGGCGTCTCAGACCAAAGTCGATTGAGAAAATGGCGGCTATCCAGTGGAAAATGATTGACAGCTGTGCTGAAAAAGTCGCTTCTGGCGGAGCCTTAACTTATTCTACATGCAGCATAACCGTGGAAGAAAACGAGATGATAATTGAGCGGTTTTTGAAGTGGCATCCAGAATTCATCATTAACAGAAATTACGCCGAAAATTGGCTTGCCTGGAATGCGAGGATTAACAAAATGCCAACGGCTTTATCCGCATATTCACCAGTGCAACGGCTTCTTCATAGCAAAACTACAAAAAGAATAGCGCTAGATAATCACTCTCGTTAACGCATTGGCTGCTGACTGAATAGCTGCCTTATGCAAAAATCAAGGGTTCTATTTAATTGGTTGCAGTTTGCAAAGATTAATATCCGCAAAATTGCCATTTCTATATGGAGTGCTAGGTATGAGAAGCCTTTCTTACGCCATATTACTCGCAACTCTTATCGTTTGTCCGCTTATTTTTGTCTGCAATGTCGTCCATGCTGATACCGTTCCTCCGAGCATAATTAGTTCAGATACCACTTGGACAAAAGCTAACAGTCCATACAAACTTTCTGGACCAACATTGATAAGCTCAGGAGTTACCTTAACAATCGAAGCGGGCGCAACAGTTAATCTCAACACGTATTATCTGCAGGTTAATGGGACCTTAAATGCAAGAGGCACCAGCACAAATCCAATTTATATTAACAGTGCAACAGTTAACGCTGGACAGATAAAGTTCACCGCTTCGAGCACCAGTTGGAATGAGCAATCAGGCTCTGGCTGCATAATTGAAAATGCAATAATTAATCAGACCGTGATTTCTATAGCAAATTGCTCTGTAAAAATAGGCAGCAATACGTTCAACGACAATGCTGGCATGATGAATTCTAATACCGCCATTACAATAAGCGGCGGCTCCTCAACCATATTGAATAACCAGATTAACGGTGGAGTCGAAGTCAGTGGACCTTCCACAATTACAAACAATGTCATAACAGGCGGAATGGGACTCTACGGCGGCTCACCAGTAGTTTCCAACAACCAAATTTCAGGAGGAAGCAGCTATTTCTGGATTGGAAGGAGCTTTGACCGGGACTATGACACAATTGCCATCATGCAAGGTTCACCTGTTGT
This sequence comes from Candidatus Bathyarchaeota archaeon, assembly GCA_963715865.1. Classification (GTDB taxonomy): domain Archaea; phylum Thermoproteota; class Bathyarchaeia; order Bathyarchaeales; family Bathycorpusculaceae; genus Bathycorpusculum. Next base: position 57,801 of record OY970280.1, on the reverse strand, counting down.
TTCAAGTAACAATATCATCGGCGTAATAGGCTTCAACGCATACGAGTACAGTGACAACGGATACAGCGTTTTCGACCACGCATTAATCACTGGCAACATAATTCAAGAAGGTTATACTTATTATGTTGCAGTTGACATTGGCGCTGGCACGGGAAGCGTTGACATTGTTAGCAACATAATATCTAATGTACAGACAGGCATCAATATCCTTAACACTACTGAGGTTTCAGTAAAAATTCAAGGCAATTTAATCATTAACAGCAACGCTACAGCAATCAGCGCAACGGGCAACGCAGTAATTCAGGACAACACCATAGTCAACAGTGGAATAGGCATAACTCTAAACAACGCGGTTTCTCCAACTATAAGCGGCAACAACATAGAAAACAGCAACCAGTACAGCATTAGACTAAAAGGCACATCAAACAACATTGACGCCGCTAACAACTGGTGGGGAACAACTGACACACAAGCAATAAACCAAAGCATTTACGACCTAAAGAACGACTTTAACTTGGGCAAAGTCAACTTCACACCCATATTGAATTCGCCAAACCCCTCAGCTCCACCAGTAACCGCCGCCCAATTAGCGCTGACAAGTCCTTCGCCAAGTTCTCTCACGTCCACTGCCACCGCAATACCAACGGCAACGCCAACAGCAACACCTTCAATCCCAGAGTTCTCAATAATGTCAATAATCATCCTACTGTTTATAGCTACACTTGCAATTGGAGTTGGCTCAAAAAAAACTGATTTAAAAATAGAATAACTTGTTCGTTATTCTTCCTCAAAGACGAATACATCTTCTATCTTTGAGCCTAATGCTTTCGCGACATCATGAGCCAGCTTAAGTGAAGGGTTATACTTACCCTTCTCTAAGAAAAGTATTGTCTCTCTTCTTACGCCTACCTTTTGGGCTAGCTGCTCCTGCGTCAGGTGCTGTTTTTCTCTCAGCTCTTTCATTCGGGTCTTAAACGGGATGTTTTTAGTCTCCTCTTAAATCATAGTAGACAAACGACACCGCAAAGCTCAACAAAGACGCGATGGGTATAGCAACAGAAACCAGCAAGAAATTATCGGTAGTTCTTAAAAATGCAACATTAAGCATAGAGGGGATAAGGAAAACGTAGAATGCATTTCTGGAGGCTTGGGTGACATTTTTTCCCCACCGCTCATCACTTAAGATTGTGCCTTCTTTGGTTGTTGGTCGAGCAAAAGCAAAGAAGAAAAAAAGCATGAATAACAGATAAAAAGCGGAGTTGCCTGGGGTGAAGCCTAAGAAGCCTAGGAGCCCAAAGAAGCCAAAGTATCGCTCATTGATTTTTGTTTTCATGTTTAGCCCTCATTATGTATCCTTATACCTTGAATAAGCCTATAGCCCAGAGCGCGGGAACAATTAAGCCCAGCACGCCTGAGAAGCCTAAATACTTGAGTTCATCTTTCCAGTATCGGAACATCCAGAAGAAGCTGAAAAAGCTGAAAAGAAACAGGTACAAAGGGTTGTGATATTCGAATGCGTTAAACGCCCAAAATCCGATGAAGCCTGAAAAGCCATAGCAACCTGTTGTCCACTTTAGGTTTCTTTTTGCTCCGATTTTTTGGTTCATGTTTTTTTCTGATATGGGGTTGTTTTGGTTGGCGCTTCTTTTCATACCCACTCCTCATGTTATTTATTTCTAACGTTAGATATTTCTAACTAAGCATATAAGCTTAACCTAACAAGACGTACACATTCACCTCAAAAGTTCAACCTACTTACGTTTGTTTCTATATATAAGAGAGGAAGTTAGTATAGCAACAGTTATTGCCCTTTTTTTAAGCTTCTAAGAAGTTCCGAAGTCTCCTAGTGTTCTCTGGGGTGTTTCTTTGGTGAACAGTGGGTAGGTTATTTTTGTTCCTTCCACATGCGCCATCTCGTTAAGCTGATGGTTGATAAGGCTAGTTGCACTTATGATATGCTCCAATTTAACATGCCTAACCACGAGCGCGTCGGAGATGAGGCTTCGGTGGCATCGCCAGGGCAAAGCTTCAGCACACATCAACGCCAAGCGGTTCTCTCTGGCGAGCGCGATGATTTTTAGCAGGTTATCGGTGAATTCTTTGGTTTGCATGTAATCCGCGTAGCCTCTGAAGCTGTTGTTGCGCCATGCCAAGTTTTCTGAGTCATGTTTTGGTCGGCGTAAGCCGCCGATGTCGGGCATGTGGATGTATTTTATTCCATATTTTTTGAGGCTGGTTGGCAGGGTTTCTTTGTTGAATTGGGGGTTGTGTCTGCTGCGTGGAACTGTGCGCACGTCTACGACTAGGGTGACGCCGTAGGCTTCGAGCATCCCGACGAATTCGTCGAGTGTTCTTGTGGAGTGTCCGATTGTGAGAATAGTTAGTTCTGGTTCTTTAGCCAAAACATCAGCCTTCGACAGTATCAATTATGCTGTGATATAGTATATGAATTCAGCATGTCCTGTCAGCGCTGATGATTCTTTTTTTGTGTTTGGATTTCTTGTAAATAGTAGCTCCTCCCCCTTTTGAATGGGTGTTTTGGGTTGTTTTTGTTGTTTAGGGCTTGGATTTGCGTTAGGTTGAGGTGAAAAAAGGTTAAAAAAGGCAAAAAAAGGGTAAAAACTGCAAGAGGATAGGCTAAAGCGAGCAGTTTAGCCATGTTGAGGATTCTCAATTTGAACCTTGGAAGTCTGAATTCTGTTTTGGGTTGGCCATGACTTGGGCATGTCTGGATTTGTGAAAATTTCTGTCTTTATAATTTGAACACTGAGAGAAGTTAAGACTCGGATTATTTCGTCAGCCATATCGCTTGGAACAGTTATGCAGCTGTCGCTGATTTTGGTTCCCCCAGCCTTCGCTACAGCGCCTGCACCTCCCTTGGAATAAAGGAAATATGAAGCTTTCATTTTGTCTGCGTAATTCACGTTGCGCATGTCATACGTGATTAAGGAGAAAGATTTCAAGTTTAAGGGCTGAAGGTAAACTTCTAAGGGCATTTTGGCAAAAAGCACTTTTCCATATCTAAATAGTTCATCTAAAAACACTGGGTTAGCGTTCTTAAGCTCTTCAAGTGTTTCTGGAATCGCATGCAAATTCATGTTTAGACTTCCAACGACTTGGAAAAGTTCATCCCAAGTTTCCCACATCAGAGGTTTATTTTCAAACAGTATTAAGAGGTCATAATCGGAAAACTCGTCATAATCTCCTCTTGCTTGACTACCAAAGAGAACAATGCCTACAACACTCTGAATTTTCGACACTGAAGTAATGATTTTATTTAAGTCTAACTTTTGCTGCTCTTTCAATCTCATCAAAAACGCGCTCCATTGCAGAGATAGCTTTCTCGGCTCTTTCTCCATTGAGACCCTCATAACCCAAAGCACCATAAGCTCCCCATAGCTCGTCTAAATCCTTAGATAAAGAAGGAAACTTTTCTTTTATCCAACGGATTCTGTTGCTGTGTGCGCTCCTTGGTGTCGTGTGGAAGTGTTTTCCCTCAGATGCAGCTAGAACTTCAATCGCCTGTTCAACAGCCTTGATGGCTAAATCGCCGACTACGCTGATTCTCTTCTTCTCGTACTCGTCCAAAGCCGCTAGCCTTTTTTCTTGGGCAGCCCTGAGATGAAACTTTAGATCATCAGACATGATACTTCGCGCTCTTATAATATGTAATGTTTTCCTTACATATAAGAATTAAGTCAAAACGAAATAATACAATCAAAATAGACGCTCAGAAATTTGCTTTTAATCAGCTGAAAAATCAATCACAAAAAATGAAAGAATGCAGGATCCAAAAAAATGCTAAAGCTGGGGATGGGAATTGAACCCTATGCTTTAAATGAGGTATAAACTGTCTCGATTGCTAGAGTCGAGGGCTATTTTTTTCTTGATTTTTCCAGTTGGCAAAGCATTTCAAACATTACTTTTGCTGCGACGACTGCGGATACTCCTTGGTCGTAAATCGGAACAATCTCCGCCACGTCAAAGCCTAGCACGCGTTTATCGCACAAGCTGCAGACAATGTCTAGCAGGTCGGTTGTGGTGATTCCTTCAGGCTCAGGGTTCTGCACTGCAGGAGCAAACGCTGGATCAAGCACATCCATGTCCACCGTTAAATATAGGTTCTCGTAAGGCAGAAGCTTCTCTTTCAACTGCTCAGCAATCAGCATTGAGCCTTGCTTGATGATTTGCTGAGAAGTGAAAAATTCCACTCCAGCCTTCTTTGCATAAGCCAGTTCTTCCTTGCATGCTGAGCGTGTGCCAACCTCAACGATTTTCGCTGGCTTAACTTCCCCGCTAATTAGCTGCATAAACGTCGTGTGCGACAACGTTGACCCCAAAAATTCACAACGCAAATCCAAATGAGCATCAAAACTTACAATCGCCGTTTTCGCTGCCCTAGCGCCTAAACCCTTCGCAGCACCAAGCGTAATCGTGTGTTCTCCACCCAAAGCTACAGGCATCTTGCCAGCCGCAAGAATATCCTCAACCACAAGCCTAGTCATATCAACCGTTTTCTGCGCATCCATAGACACATGCAAGTCACCAGCATCATACAACGCTAAATCCTCAACATCCAACCCGCTGCGGAAACTGTACGTTTCAATATTCAAAGACGCCTGCCTAATCGCGTTTGGACCAAACCTCGCACCCGTCCGATACGAGCTTGTCGCATCAAACGGCACGCCGAAAATCACGTATTTCGCCTTCTCAAACGGTTTTTGCATGCCGCTGAAAACGTTCGTTTGCGAAGTGAAAAGTTCAAGATAACTCATGGTGATTACAATCCTCTTCTGTTCTGTATTCCCTTAAGCTTGCTCTAAACTCTTTCGCTCAACGGTTCTGTGAACTTTCGGTTGATAGCTTACTACGTACATCCTGAGCTTCATTTACCACGTACATTCTAAAGAGGTGTTAAGTTGTACGTAGTAAAGTTTCCTGTGCCTTAGCCCATGTACGTAGTAAAAAAAGTCATCAACAACAAAAAGTCCACACGATGTCCTCACAGCTTTCGCTCAACCCTGATGCATTAAATTTATTAATTCAACCCCTACTGCATAAGGTAAAGGCGAACACAAGTGTCCTTAGCAACCAAACTAAAAAGTCTCAACCGCATAGAATTAGCATCATTAGCCTTCTATGCCATTGCTGGAATAATCCTTTTGGCATTTCTGCCCCTAAGTGATTTTCCGCCGCAGCTCGGTTTACTCGGAATCCTCAGTTTAATAACAGCCTATAGTCTTTTTACAAAAAGAGCTTGGGCACCATGGTTACTAGTCATCTTACTTGCTGGAGCATCAACCTTTTCCCTTTACACATTATACTCAATAGGATTCAGCAATGCACTAATAGGCATAAGCATGATTGCTTACGCAGTGCTCACATGGGTGTTCGCACTGTACACCTTATTTAAGAGAAAACCCGCTTAAACCCTAAACCTTACCGGAAACATTACGGAAAAGCACAACAGCAACCTCTTCATCCACATCAACAAACTGCTCATTCTCAGGAATCTCAACAAACCCATCAGCCTTAGCCAAAGTAGTAATCGCTCCAGAAGCGCCAGTTTCCACAGGTTCAGCAATCAACCGGCAACTTTTATCAAACTCTAACTTAACCATAACAAACGTTCGCCTACCTTTAGCACTAAACATCCGTGAACCAGCAAAAGCCCTGACCACTGTCATTCCAGTTACAGGTCTTCCAGCTAACCTCTGAATCAATGGCCTAGCAAGCAAATAAAAAATCAACAAAGCCGACGTTGGATGACCAGGCAAAGAAAAAACAGGTTTATCCCCAACAAACCCAACAGTCGTAGGTTTGCCAGGCTTCACTGCAATACCGTAAACAACTATTCCAGGCTTGCCCAACGAATCCACAATTTGCGGAGTATAATCCCGTGGACCAACAGAGACACCGCCAGAAGTAATCACCATATCCGCTGAAGCCACAGCAGTCTGCAGAGCCTTTGACAAAGCTGCTTTATCGTCAGGAACAACGCCGAAGTAAACTGGTTTTGCACCACTTTCAATTACTGCGGTGCTTAGGCTGTAAGCGTTAATGTCATAGATTTTTCCCGCAGGCAAAGCCCGGCCAGGCTCAGTTACCTCTGCCCCTGTGGACAAAACCGCAACTATGGGTATTTTTGAAACTTTAACTTTAGTCAAACCCAAAGCCGCTAAAACACCAATCTCCGAAGAACCCAAAACCTGACCTTTTTTGAGCACTGCTTCGCCCTTTTTTATGTCTGAGCCCCTCTTCATAACATTCTCATTCACGGTAACAGCGCTGAAAACATGCAATTCGCCATTTTCTCTTTCAGTGTCTTCAACCATCACGACTGCGTCTGCACCTTCAGGAATCGGTGCGCCAGTAACAATTTCAACTGCTTCACCCTTCGCCAAAACCACTTTTGGCTGCTCCCCAACATTCACGACACCAGAAACTTTCAAAGTCACAGGTTGATTTTCCTCTGCACCAAAAGTGTCCTCGGCTTTCACAGCGTACCCATCAACTGTCGAGCGGTTAAACGGTGGAATATCAAGCGTTGAAACTACGTCTTCGTTAAGAACGCGATTGTAAGCTTCAAGCAGCACAGCTTCTTCTTCACCTAAAAAGGCAGGTTTAAACTGGTCTTCAATTGCTTTTTGCGCCTCATCAAACGTCATAAGCTTCCTAAACACTTAATCCGCAACCTCCAAGCTGCCAAACATGTGGACAATTACTGTTTCGCCTTCGCTTATGCCCTCGCGATTTTCAGGAACCACCACGAAACCGTTGCTCTGCGTCATGGTAGATATTGCTCCTGAACCTTTCGCGCTAACTGGCTCAGCATAAAACTCACCACTCTTCAAAGTCACGCGAACCCGCACGTAAGTTTTTCTTCCAAGTGCACTAGCAACCCTTCTCGCCAAAATAGCCTTCAACATCGGTCTTGGCTCTGTTTTGCTCATTCCAAGCAGCCTGCAAACCATTGGTCTACCGAACACTTCAAAACCAATGATTGCAGCCACGGGATTGCCTGACAAAACCAAAACTGGTTTGCCTTGCAACATGGCAAGGGCTGTGGGCATTGCAGGTCTCAATGCAACGCCATGGACAATTACGCCTGGTTTTCCAAGCTTGTTAACTGCATCCGGCACCAAGTCTAATCCTCCAACGCTTGTTCCGCCAGTGGTGATTACCGCATCATGGTTTTGCAGGGCTTTTTGGATTTTATCAGCAATTTCATCCACGTTATCTTTGGCTATGCCATAATCTGTTGTCTCTGCGCCAAGTTCTGTGCACATGGCTGAGAGCATGATTTTATTCGAATCATAAATTAGATTTCCAGAAAGCGGCGTGCCTACTTCTGCAAGCTCGTTTCCTGTGGCTAAAATGCCAATTTTCGGTTTCTCAGCGACTTTTAGTTGGCTGTAGCCTAACGCGGCGGCTAATCCTATGTGGTAAGGGTTCAAGCGAGTGCCAGCTTTAGCGGCGACGTCGCCTTTTTTGGTGTCCTCCCCTTTTTTGGAAATGTTGTCGCCTGGCGCAAGTTGACTCCAAACTTCCAGTTTTCCCTCACGTTTTTTAGTGTTTTCAAGCATGACTACTGCGTTTGCGCCTTTCGGGATGGGGTTTCCAGTCCAAACTTGCTTGGCTTGCTTGTCGTTTACTTCTGGGTTTTCGGTTAGTTGGAAAGTTGCTGGTTTAAACTGTGAAGCGCCAACGGAATCAGCGGATTTTATTGCGTACCCATCAACGGCTGATTTGCCAAACCGTGGCAAATCTTCTTGGGCGATTACGTCTTCGGCTAAAACACGACCTGACGCATCCTGCAAAGACACCGCAACCACCTTGGGCTTTCCAATTTGCAGTGCATTAAGCCAACTTTGTAAGGCTTGGTCAGTTAACGTTAATTTTTGGAATCCCTTCAATTTCACCAAAATGGTCCCACATAAAGCACTAGCGACTTATCGTAAAAAACATATCGAAACAAAAACAGTAAAAATAACTCACTAAACAAAAAATGCTATCATGATCTATTTTCATAAACTACTACTGAATCAGTCTTTATCTTCATCACTAAGTCGTGCCCTTCCACTATTTTCCTTAAGCTACTCATGCTTTCCTTAGTAAAGTTTGCCTTAATATTAATGTGGTATCCCAAGAATAATGGATACATAGCTTTCTGCGGTATCAACGTGATGGTGCTTCCATCTAAACTTGGGCACCTGTCGACAATTTCCCTTAGCAAGACAGCAATTTCAGCAAATTTCATAAATTCTCACTACTTATATGTAGTATAATTTTCATAAAAAACCTTTAGCTTTAATCTATTTTCTATATCATGGTTTTTTGGGTTTGGGTTTTATAGATATGGTCCAAATATGCTCGAAATAGGTTTCAGCCTATCTTGTGGAATGGTTTAGGGTTGATTGGCATTTATTTTTTTATTGCTTCTGCAGCCATTCTTTTGAGGAATTCTTTGATGTCTTCTGGTTTGCCGTAGACTACTAGTCGTCCGTCCTTTTGCGGGTTGACTGTGAGGTTTAGTTCTTGAGCAAGCTGCTTGAGCCTTTCGGGTGGAAGACTTTGGATGGGTTCGACGCGAATCCATTTTTGGCCTCTAGGAACGCCTAAAATAAACTTGTCTTCTTGTTCTTTTACTTCACAGACTTCGCAAATAGCTGCTTCCAACCTTCTAAGCCATTCATCAACGCGTTCGGAGCCAAACGTTTTTTGTGCTTCAGTGATAAGGTATCCTTCAACGTTTGCAAGGTACTCTTCAACTTTCTGTGTTACTTCTCCCGTGCTGCCCTCTGCCTGCGAAATGTTAATCATCAGTTTGGCAGATTTCAAATCAGTCATAACATTGGGCGGTATAGTTACTCCTTTTTTCCTGAGCTCAATTATTATGTCCTCAAGGATTCTCCATGTAGCCGTGTAACCCATGATTTTTCCCTCACCGTCTAGTTAAGCCTGAGAACTATAAAATGTTAATCTTGTAGCTTGATTAAACTAATAAGCCAAAAACGGCATCTATGGGCTATTTATTTTCAGTATCTTCTTGACTCTCGCCAGCAGCTCTTCAGCGCCGTCAATATTGCCGATAGCTCCTGTCTCTGAGAATTTCAAGCCGTAATCTGCTTCTTGCCTTAAATTCATGCCATCTTCAAACCTATCAATCAAAGATCGCTCTAGCTCTTTTGAAAAAAGAGCTCTGATAGATAGCAACAGCGCATAATGACTTTTCTCCCTGTAACCGCAACTAAAAAGTAAAGCTCTAGCACTATGAAACATAGAATAGTAGCCCTGGATCGTTGCCCACTTGAACTTACCATTTCCAAAGGAATCTTTTGCGTCTTTCAAGTCTGTTTCTGCTGCTTCTATTTCCTTGAGAATCATGCCTTCGCTTATTTGTGCTCTCGTAATCTTTCTCTCGTTTAGCAGCCTAGATAGTTCAGGACTTACTCTGCTTCCCATAATACTATACCTCGCGCTATGTTTTCATACAATGGCTTGTCCTCTTTTTTCATTAGCACATATTCATTCATGTTGATTATAATAGGAGCAATTTTCCTCTCGTTTTTCGTGTTAAATTCGCTTATTATCTTTTTGACAGGTTCTTTTTCAAGAGCGATAACTAGCAAATCTATATCGCTCTCTTTAACATCCGTTCCCTGGGCACAGCTTCCGAAAAGAACAGCTTTTCTAGAGTAATCCTTTAGCTTGTCTATAACGCCTTTAAGCGCAAATATGTTGACTAGTATCTTGAACTGCCTAACGGTGGGCTCTTTTAGGTTAAGCTTGTAAATAGCTAATCTGCCCTTCTCTTCCCGTGTCAACAAGCCCATGCTTGTTAGAAGCTTCAATATCTTACTAGCTGACCCTTTGCTAACGCCTGTCTTCCTAACTACCTCTCTTTCATGATATTCCTTTATCGGATCCCCCAAGAAGAACTCGAAAACTTTCATCATAGTCGGAGATATAAAGCTCAATTTAGTGCCCATTTTTTTATCCCTTATGCCCATTATTTTGTACCATGAAATACTTAAAAGATTTGCTGGTGGTCAAAATTCCTCATCCGTGTTAAGATTAATGGCAAGTGTGCACATGCATAATCAATTGATAGTCTCTGCTGAAATTGATATAATGCAAGTAATCTTGGAAAGAAATAAATCACTAAATCTTTTCTGTAATACTTGCAGAGGTAGCAGTTTTGTCTGAGGATAAAAAAAGCGCAAATTAAAGAAGCAATACGGCTTGGACAAGCCTTGATTACCCAGCAAAAAATAGCCTTTTATGTAATCCAATATGAGTAAACAGGCAATTTCTCGCCAAACGCCCTCTTAAGAAAATCTCTTATGTCATCGTCTTCTATGCAGCGGGTTCCACTTGCATCCACATGAATGGGAATTCCTGTTTCCCTAAGCGCATTTCCTTTCGGGAAATCAACGTAAACATAATAGTTCTTCGAGGGAATGATGAGCCGCAAGCTTGTGAATTCTCGGCTTTTTGAAATGCCAGTTTGCTCAATGTTGTAGACTATTGAGTCTGGTTTTAACTCGTTAACTATACGTTTGAGTTCTTCCCACTTTTTTACGCGGACTAGTCTATCGCTCAAAACATAATCGCCAATTACTCTTCTTTTTCGAGTTCCCGCAGGGTTTTTGCCATTCGAGTATTCTTTGAACTATCCTTTGGCTCTAAGAGTTCCCTGACAAGGTTGAATTGCCGCTGATAAATATGGCAGTTTTTTGAATGGAAAATCAGTTTGCCAGTTTTCAACGAAAGATTCCCACGCTCATTTATTTCTGATACGAATGCTTCGTTGAATAATTGTAAGCCTGCAATGTTGGCTGGCAAACCCGCATACGCGTCCCAAGAGCGGAAATAGCAAGTTAAATGCAACCGCTCATCTAGGATTTCGGTGTCAATCAGGCTTAGGCATGGCGGTTCATGGCGCTCAGTGGTGCCTGGACGGAACTTCTTGATGTCCTCGGGAAGCCTGATTACCATTGTGACTTGCCTGTCCCTCTGCTCCTCCACATACCTCTTTACTGCTTCCTCAATCTGGTTGACAGGATAGTTGAGCCTACTGCCATAAGTGTAGGTTTCATCCTGTTTCTCCCCACACCAAAGATACTCCAACGCGTAACCTTGAACGTACTTGATATCGCAAGGCGCCTTATCACTGACAAGCGGCCTGCTCTCTGGGTGAGTAATTTCAATAGAAAGATTTAGCTTCTTCGTTTCGGTTTCTTCTGAGCCAAACCCCACACGAAAAATGTCCCCTTCGCTCCATATATGGCTTAGCGTTTTGAACCAAGCGTCAGGGCAATCGAACGCTGTAATCTTAACATGCTTCATAGCGAAGTCTCCACGACACCGAATAGTGTCTAGTCATTTTGAATATAAGTTTACCACTTAAAAACACTAATGAAAACTTGATTAAAATTAAACGCAAGCTTGGTTTTTAAAAAGTAAAAAAGATAAAGGAGGTTTTTAGTAGGGCATTCCGCCCATACCGCCCATGCCACCCATTCCACCCATGCCGCCGCCCATTCCGCCTGGAGGCATCGGGGGCATTTTGCCGCCGCCTTTAACGCTGATTAAATCGTCGATTTTCAGTATCATGTTTGCTGCTTCAGTGGCTGACTTTATGACTTGCTGCTTCACACGCAGTGGCTCAACTACCATTAGGTCGTACATGTTTTTGATTTTGCCGGTTGAGACTTCGATGCCGAAGTTTTTGCTGTCTGGTTTCTCGTGTTCTGCTCGCAACGCGACCATGATGTCTATGGGGTCTAAGCCTGCGTTCTCAGCAAGCGTTAGCGGTATTGCTTCTACTGCTTCTGCGAAAGCTTCTACTGCCAGTTGCTCTCGTCCGCCGACTTTAACTGCGTAGGCTCGTAGGTTTTTGGCTAGTTCTGCTTCTGGTGCGCCGCCGCCTGCCACGATTTTGCCGTCTTCAATAGAGTTTCTTACAACGCTTAAGCCGTCGTGTAGTGAGCGTTCTGCTTCGTCGATAACGTGGTTGGATGCGCCTCGGATGACGATGGTTACGGCTTTGGGGTTCTTGCAGTCGCGTACATAAATGAGTTTGTCATCGCCGATTTTGACTTCTTCGACCTTTTTTGCTTTGCCGAGGGCGTCAGCAGTCAAATCCTTGATGCTTGCAACTATTTTGCCGCCTGTTGCTCTGGACAGTTTTTCTATGTCGCTGCTGCTTACGCTTTTAACTGCTAAAACTCCAGCTTTGCCTAAAAAGTGCAGTGCCATGTCGTCGATACCTTTCTCGCAGAAGATAACGTTCGCGCCTGACTTGGTAACTGAGTTAACCATGTCTTTGAGCATACGTTCTTCTTCGTCGAGGAAAAGTTGCATTTGATCTGGGCTTTCAATGTTTATTTTAGCATCAAACTCTGTTTTTTCAATCTCCATCTTGGCGTTCAGTAAAGCGATTTTGGCGCCGTCAATGAACTTTGGCATTTGTGAGCTTGCAACTTCCTTGTCGATAACCATGCCTTTGACAAGTTCTGTTTCATCTAGGCTTTTGCCGTGCTTCTTAACGACTTTAATTAGGTCTATGTCCGCTTTGTATTTGCCGTCAACTTTCTCTGACACCTGTTTAACTGCTTCAACAATTATTTTTGCAAAGTGGTCTTCAGCAACGTTAATGCCTTTGCTAGACAAGGATGTGATTGCTACATCCCTTAGGGTTCTATCATCATCTATAGAAATGGGAATTGCGATTTTATCCAAAATTTCCTGAGCTTTCTCACTAGCCTTCTTGTAACCCTCAATTATAACTGTGGGATGGACGTTTTTGTCAAGCAAGCCTTCAGCTTTTGAAAGTAACTCTCCAGCCAAAATCACTGCGGTTGTTGTTCCGTCACCAACTTCGTTGTCTTGAGCTTTTGCAACTTCCACAAGCATTTTTGCCGCTGGGTGCTGAACGTCAAGCTCTTTCATTATAGTTGCGCCGTCATTAGTTATAGCAACGTCGCCCATGCTGTTAACGAGCATTTTATCCATGCCGCATGGACCAAGCGTGCTTTTCACTGCTTCAGCAACTATTTTTGCAGCCATGATGTTGTTTTTTTGTACTTCGCGCCCGGTCGATCTGCCGGTTCCTTCTCTTAATACTATAACTGGGACTGTTCCTCCACCTGTAGACATAATTTCACCAAGTTTTTTATTTTCTAATTACAAACGGAATTCACAATCAAATATTTAAATATAAATTTTTCCCAATGAGTAACGCCATAACTAAGTAACTGATTACTCTGTATGAATACTAAGAAACTTGAAGCTAAGTCTATTAGCTTTTTGTTTCACCTCTTTCTCTTCGAGTTTTATTAGTTGTTGCCGCAGCAATACGCTCTGCATCCTCTTCAGATGCGCCCCGCTTAAGCTCTGACTCCTTAATATGTTCATATTGCCGCTTTCGCTTTGGTCTTTCCACACCTCTTAGAGGCAAACAATCACTGCCTTTAATTATTGTTTGAAAATCAAATTATAAATAAAAAAGGAAGCGTTTACTGATGCTACATTGAGGGCATTTCAAAAAAATCGTTGGACTACCAATTAATAGGTAGATTATCTTGCCATTTCTCTACATGACTCAGCACAACGCCTGCACACGCTGGCGCATTCCTTCATGAAATCATCATCGAACCTGTCACAACTATCGGCGCATTCGTCACAGATGTCTGCAGTTATACCGCATGTTTGTGGGTAATAGGTTGAGTTTCTAAGCATAAAATCTGCGTTTGTATTGCATATTCTAGCGCAATCCATCAGGAGATTCAGATGTTCAAGTTCAGCGTGTTTACCGTCCATTGTCAAGCATCTTATTATGGTTTCAGTGCATGTTTGGTAGCAATCTAGGCAATCCTGCAAGCATTCGCGAACTTCATCGCTAGTCGTAGCTTCTGAACCCTGAATTCTTTCCAGCTCCTCCATGGTTCCAGACATTCTGCCAGCTATTGGCGATTGGTCTTCACTGGACCACTGTTCATCTGCTTTTTTTTCATTTTGCGCTTCATCCTCTTTTGTTTCTTCAGGGTAGCCTTTTTCATCAACGCTTCTCATATCTCTCGATTCAACCTCACCCATGTAATCAGACTTTCTTTTCTCAATATTTTCTGCCTCACGTTTATAAGACCCTGACACGTCTTCACCTCCTCCTTACTAATCCGCTAATTTGGTAGATTCCCAAAAGGAAAAATTGTGGATTTTTTGTGCGACCCGGTTATTCTTTCTATCTTTAACTAAACTTTAGATTGACCTCTTTTAGCAAAAGGCAGCAACTCATCACCAGTCTTCCATAGATACCAATGATAGACGCACATCAATAATTCTCTATTGACCATAATTTAAGAATATGTGACTGTAATTCCACTCCAACATAAACCTTATAAAATTAAAAAAAAATAGCCTGAAAAAAGGCATTGCCTTGGGAGTCAATAACTTGCGCGTTTACAATGCTGATGCTATTTCTTGGGAAGCAACTCGTTGAGTTCATAGCTTGCTGCACATAATACACTGTCAGCGCCACCATAGTAGACGATGACTTGGTCGTCTAGTTGCACGTTTCCGCAGCTGAACACTACATTAGGCACATAACCAACGCATTCATAGCCTTCGCATGGAGTAAGGATGGGTTTTTCAGAGCGGTAAAGCATTTTTTCAGGGTTACTCTTATCTAACAAGGCAGCACCGAGCGAATAATGCTTAGCCTCATCTACTCCATGGTAAATGAATAGGTAGCCCTCGTTAAGTTCTATGGGTGTTCCTGCAGCACCAATTTTTTGGCTGTCCCACATTTTATCTCTTGGCTCCATGACAGACTTGAAACCGTGCCACTGCTTTAGGTCTTCAGAATAAGCAACGCAGATGCTTGGTTCAATACGGTGGAACATTACGTATTTGCCGTCTACTTTGCCTGGAAGAATAACGGCATCTTTGTTGCGTATTCCTGGGAATGGCAGAATTCTTTCTTTCCAATTCCATTGGCGGTTAAGAAAATCGTTCAAGTTGATTGAAGTTAACGAGATTTGGAAAATTACTGGGTAATCATGGTTTCGGAACGCCGTATAAGCCATTAAACATTGATCGCCGATAACTGTAAGGCGTGGGTCCTCGCATCCGTCTCTTTCCGCATGGTTAGTCGGATGGAAGATTGGCGAATCAATCCTCTCTTTTATAGTAAAGCCATCAACGGATGTAGCGTAACCAAATCTTGAGACGTGGTCACTGCCCAATGCACGATAAACAATGTGTACTAATCCGTTGCCATAAACGGCTGCAGCGTTAAACACAGCTTGAGATTCCCAAGTATTACTTTTTATAGGCTCCAATATGGGATTACGTTCAAATCGTTTCAAGAATCCCTCTCTCCCCTCTGAAAAAAAACATTCATCAGGTAACATATAAACATCATGTAAAAGTATGCTAAAAATCGACATTGTGACTGTTATCATACAATCACATGTGCTTAAAGACAGCCGAACCTCAATATATAACGTGATTTGTCGTTGGCAAAGTATGTTCTAGGCACCCCCACATTGACTAGCGTTAAAGAAGTTGCTTACGTTAGCACTTTTCCGCCCAGAAAATGTGGTATAGCGACTTTCACAGCCGACCTAGTTAACTCTGTCAGCCAACTAAACAAATTGAAAGACCAGAAAGTTATTTCAATTGATGGGCATCGGCTTTTCAAACCCGTTTATGGAGGAGTACAGCATAAGATTGGCCGCGATTTCATTGAGGATTACCTTTTAATGGCTGATTTCCTCAACCACTCTTCTGTTAACGTAGTAAATATTCAACATGAATTTGGAATTTTCGGCGGGCAATGCGGAGAATATATTTGTAATTTTTTAGATAAGCTGAAAAAGCCCGTTTCAACAACGCTTCACACCGTTCTCCCTAATTTTGAGCATAAGGCAAAAGAAGTTTTTAACAAAATTGTTAATCAAAGTTCAGCCATAGTAGTGTTAAATAAAACTACACGTTCACTAGTCAAGCAGTATGGCGTTCCCGAGAAAAAATTAAAGCTAATTCCACACGGCTGCCCCGATATTCCACTAGTTCCTAGCTCAAAAGTAAAACCTGTTCTTGGTTTAAAAAACAGGATTGTATTGTCATCTTTTGGGCTTTTAAGCAAGGGCAAAGGAATCGAGTACGTTATTGAAGCTCTTCCAGAGGTTCTTAAAAGAGAACCCCGAATAGTTTACTATGTTCTAGGCGTTACTCACCCTCAAGTAAAAAAGACAGAAGGTGAAGCTTACCGAAATATGCTAATGCGCATGGCTAAAAACCTTGGGCTCCGTGGGCATGTGAAATTTCTGAATCGTTTCCTCTCCAAGCCTGAGTTAATAAATTACTTGCAGGCAACTGACGTGTATATTACACCGTATCTTTTTCCGAACCAAGTTAGTAGTGGTACCTTGTCATACGCGTTGGGTGCGGGTAAAGCAATAGTGTCAACACCTTATCTACATGCTAAAGAGGCATTAGGCGAAGGACGAGGCGTCTTTTGTGGTTTTAATGATTCAGCCTCTATAGCTGAACGGGTAACAGAAATAATCGAGAACAAACCTCTCAGAGAGTCTTTGGAGCATAAAGCCTACAAATACAGCAGAAAGTTCACTTGGCCCTTGGTTGCTAAAAAATATCTTGCCCTCTTCGACGAGCTAACTAGGCAATCTAAGGAGGAATGGCCATCCAGCTTCCACCTATAAAGATAGACTACCTGGAAGCTCTCACGGATGACACAGGCGTTTTTCAACATGCTAAATATTGCATTCCAAAACGAAACGAAGGCTACACAACAGATGACAACGCTCGTGCATTAATCGTTTGCACAAGATATCACCGTTTAAAAAATGACCCGCGGATGGAAGCCCTGGCAAAAGTTTACTTAGCATTTCTTAATCATATGCAGAAGCCTGAAGGCAGCTTTCATAATTACTTAAGTTACGAACGCAGTTTCCGAGATGTTGACGGGTCGGAGGATTGTATGGGTCGTGCTCTTTGGGGTTGCGGATGCGCAATTAACTCTACTTTGCCTAAGTATATGAAAATGGTTGCCAAGGACATATTTGACAGAGGGCTGCCATGGGTTTGGAAATTAACATCACTCAGATTCTATGCTCTCACGATTTTGGGACTCTCACAATATTACCGAGCGCATCAAGATAATGACTTGAAGGTTAGTGTAGAAAAGTTAGCTGATAGTTTTATTCAGCATTACCAAGATGAAGTTAAAGATGATTGGCGCTGGTTTGAATCCCACCTAACTTATGATAATGCCAGATTGCCCCAAGCCCTTTTCGAAGCATACACAATCGTTGGCAAACAAAAATACTTAGACGTAGCCAAGGAATCAATGGATTTTCTGCTTAAAATTCAAATGGTAAATGATGTTTTTGTGCCAATAGGCAACGACGGCTGGTTTAAAAGGGGTGAAAAGCGAGCGTTTTATGATCAGCAACCGTTAGAAGCTGCAGCTATGGTTGAAGCAGCGGTTGATGCTTTTTATGCCACAAAGGATAAGGGCTATGTGCAAGTGGCTAACACGACATTTGAGTGGTTTTTGGGGAGAAACAGCCGAAAAGTATTGGTGTATAATCCAGAGACAGGCGGATGCTTTGATGGTATAGCTCCTGAAGAGGTAAATATGAACCAAGGGGCTGAATCATCCATTTCCTACCTTTTGGCACGTTTGAAACTGGAGGAATTAAAACAATGAGTTTGGAAGCAAAAGAGAGCTTGAACAACAAGGGGGTTGCTAAAGACCCTTGTGGCAAATTAACTATTTTGATAGATAAAAAAAGATTGTGAACCTATGCTTAAAATACGAGATATAATGTGTAAAAAAGTAGTTACTGCAAAAGAAGATTCCACAATTCAAGACGCTGTTCAACTTCTTAGCGACAGGCACGTTGGATCGATAGTAATTATCGATGACGAAGCAAAGTGCATAGGAATGTTTACTGAACGCGATGCAATCCGTATTGTTGCCCAAAAATTTTCCACAGACCAACCGTTAAGTAAGGTAATGAGCAGGCATGTAGTTACAGTGTCGCTTGAAGCTTCCTTCGACGAAGCAAAAAGACTAATGCTCTCTCACAATATACGGCACTTGCCAGTAACGGACCAAACAGGAAAGGTAATAGGGCTTTTTTCGCTGAGAGCTTTCTTTGATGAAATCCTTGGAATAAAAACGCCGATACCGAGCTCTTCTTAGGAACTTTTTATGGAACGCTTTCCCGGTAATCCGATTTTACGTCCAGTACAGGAGCATTCTTGGGAGTCACGAGGGGTATTCAATGCAGCGGCAATTTACCTTGATGACAAAGTACACATTCTCTATAGGGCAATTGGTAATGACAACATTTCCAGGCTTGGTTATGCAACTTCCGTTGACGGCTTCACCATAGATGAGCGTTTCCCAGATCCAGTCTTTGAACCGGCAGCCGAGTGTGAAAAGGACGGCTGTGAAGATCCACGATTAAGCGAAGTAGACGACCAGCTTATAATGACTTATACTGCGCTTAGAGAGTATAGTCACTTGCAAGTTTATCAGGTTGCGATGACAACAATTGTTAAAGGCGATTTTATTCATAGACGATGGAATTGGGGAACGCGCAAGTTACCTTTTCCAGGCATCCGCAATAAAGACGCCGTTATTTTTCCGCAAAGGGTTAACGGCAGATATGTTATGCTTCACCGCATTGATCCTGACATTTGTATAGCTTATTCAGATGATTTGATACGTTGGTGTGATATAATGTCTGTAATGAAGCCGCAAGCTGAAGGCTGGGACAACGGGAAAATTGGAGTAGCTGGTCAGCCGATAAAAATTAACGAGGGTTGGCTGGTAATTTACCACGGGACAAGCGTGGAACGGCTGTATTCTTTAGGCATTGCTCTGCTTGATCAGGATCATCCTGAACAGGTTCTTTACCGCTCGAAAGAGCATGTTTTAGCGCCAAAGGAAGATTATGAACGCTTTGGTAAAGTTCCCAATGTTGTTTTTAGCTGCGGCAACGTGATTTTGGATGATCGACTTTTTGTTTATTATGGGGCAGCGGATAGTGTTCTTTGTGTTGCCACCATCGGTTTAGATAGGCTGCTCGCTCTTATTCGTAGATAGTTATTCTGCTTTGATTATGTGGTAGCCTGATGCTTTGCGAAGTCTATTCATCACGGCTAAACCAAGGCCTTCAGAAGGCACTCCTTCAGCAATTATAACGTCAACGTTTTCTGCGTCAACTTCCCTTAATAAACGGAATAGGTTTTGGGCGACAACTGCCAAGTTGAAGCGGCTGCCAAGAGACTTAACCACGTCTGCTTTGTAGGCGGCTTGTGTTTCGTCGGTAGCTAAGATGCCTACTTTTGCGCCTTTAAGCTTGTAAGATTCGGCTAACTCTTTGACTTTTTTGATGACGGCTGGAACTGCCCCTTCAACGAGAATGACCTCGGCTTTAGGCGCATAATGCTTGTGTTTCATTCCAGGCGATCTGGTTTTTTCAAGGGGCAACTCTTGTTCGGCTTCGACGAAGGGGTGAAGTTTCACCTCGCCGAGAACTTGTTTTAGTGCTTCGAATGTTGTTCCACCTGGGCGAAGAACCATTGGTGGGTCAACGCTTAAGTCTAAAACTGTGGATTCAACGCCGATGTTTGTGGGTCCGCTGTCGAGGATGGCGTCGATTCTTCCGTTTAGGTCTTCATAAACGTGTTTGGCGGTTGTTGGGCTGGGTTTGCCTGCTAGGTTTGCGCTTGGGGCAGCGATGGGTCGATTGCTTTGTTTGATTAATGCTAAGGCTACTTTGTGTTTTGGCATGCGGATTGCAACGGTGTCTAAACCTGCAACCGTCACGTTTGGTACTATGTTTGAGCGGGGGAAAATTAGGGTTAATGGTCCAGGCCAAAACTTTTCCATCAGCAATTCAGCTTTTTTGGACACTTGCTTTGCTAGTTTGTAGACTTCGCTTGCGTTTGCTATGTGGACGATTGGTGGGTTATCTAAGGGTCGCTTTTTAGCTTCAAAAAGTGCTAAGACAGCATCTGGATTGAGTGCGTCTGCGCCTAAACCGTAAACTGTCTCGGTTGGAAAAGCCACTAATCCGCCTTTTTGGATGATTTGTGCTGCGGTTTGTATTTTTGTTGGGTCTGGGTTTTCTGGGTCAACTTTTAGGAGGATTGTTTGTTTCATTTGGGTTGCCTTTTTAGTTCAAGTACTACTGAGGTTTCAACTTGTCGTTCTGGAATATTCCAGTATTTCTTTAACAAGTTATTCTTTTCTTGGGTTGAAACCAGTTTGAATCCGTGTTTCTGATAGAATTTGATTGCCCATGGTGCTGCTTCCCATGTTCCCGCGTAAACCGTGGATGTTTTGGCTAAGCTGAGTAAGTGTTTGAGGAGTTTTTCTCCTAGCCCTTTGTGCTGGTGACTTGTTAGCACGTAGGCATGTCTGATTAAGGTGACGTCGTTGACTGGTTGGATTCCCATTACAGCGATTAAGGTGTTGTCTTCTATGCAGCCGTAGAATTGTACTCCGCTTCGGATTTCCTCTTGCAGTTCTTGTGCTGGCATGTAGGGTTCTTTCCACTGATTGTTTGGAATTTTTCCTTTGTAAGCAATAGCGGCGTTGTTTACGACGTTAAGGATGGATTGGAAGTCGGTGTTTGTTAGTTTGCGAATCATTGGGGTTTCACTGTTGGGCGTGGCTTTTTCTTGTTAGGTTGCTGTTGGCTCTTTTTGGCTTTCTGCTTTCATAACCTTGTCGATGAGGTGCATGAAGAATGCTTGCGCTTGCATTTCGCCAACCTTATCAAGGTAAACAGAAACGAGGGCGATTTTTCCCTTCTTAGAAGCAACATACTCAGCAAACATACGCGCTGAAATAACATTCTTATCACCTAAAAGCACTGATGAGGTGGCTTGGCCAAGCATGTCTTTGGGTTTGGGAACGGCTATTGCCAAGGTTCCAAGCTTATCTTCTTTCTCACTTAGCATTATCATTATGGAGTTTTTTGCTTCCACGTAAACGGCTAGAAAAAGGATGTCTTGTTCAAGTAATTCTTCCTTTACGACTTTGGCGCGTTCCACTTGCTTTCTCCCCTTTTATGGTTGGTTTAATGTTTTGATTGCTTAAAAAGACTTCACAAAATCGTTTAAAGTATAATTGTTGCTTCTTTGTTGGCAATCACTAAAGAGGCGTTTTATCGCAAAACTTTAAGCATGGATAAACAAACAGTTTATTGTAAGGCTTTGGCATGAGCAGAGTCAAACGAGCTAGGAAATATTTGGTTCCAGCCTTCCTCATAACTGTACTGGCTATTTCTGCGTTAGCTTTCGACGTACTTTACCTTAGCCAAAATCAGGCGAAAAGTAAACCTATCCCTTATGTCGGGGTCGCTTTTTGCGGAAACACGACAGCGGAAGCCAAACTGCTTATTGACAAGGTTAAGGGTTACACAAATCTCTTTGTTTTGGACTCAGGCAGAAATCCTATTAGCCGAAATCAATCAAGCGTTGAGGAAATTTGCGATTATGCAGTTTCCAAGGGTTTAAGCGTTATCATTAACCTTGGAATCAACGACGTTCTAGAACCGAACGAGACAACCTGGTTTTGGCAACAACCGCTTAATAGCACTAAGCAACGCTGGACCGACATGTGGGGCGACAAATTCTTAGGCATATACTACAATGACGAGCCGGGTGGAATACAGCTTGATGGCAACTGGAGTAAATGGTTTAGCTATTGGGGACAGAGATTAAACCAAATTAATAACAACATAAATTCGACATATCATCCATTAAGTGACGACTTATATCAAATATATTTGAAAATGTGGGATGTAATGAATAATGGTACTAAACCTCAAGATTATAATTTGGAAGCCAAGTTTTTCGTTCAAGACGCTCTCAAGATAGACCCTGGGCTTGGAGCTTTAAACGCTGCTGGAATCACTTCGTATACTTCTGATTATGGCTTGTATTGGTTTGATTATTTGGGTGGATACAACGTTTTGTTCACTCAGTTAGGTTGGAACTGCAGTGTAGCAGAGCAAATAGCCTTAGTTAAGGGAGCGGCAAGGCTTCAAGATAAAGAGTGGGGTGCAATAATTACTTGGAAGTATGACTCGGCACCTTACCTTGACAGCGGAAACCAAATTTACAATCAAATGTTAACGTCTTATGAGGCAGGAGCAAAATACATTGTGGTTTTCAATTACCCGTATGTTGAAGGCAACAATTATGGAGCCATGAGTGATGACCAGTTTATTGCACTTCAGAGATTCTGGAACGACATTACCACTAAGAGTTTTGCTGATCTAAGCGCTCCACAAACCGCCTTAGTGCTGCCTAAAAACTTTGGATGGGGCATGCGGAATCCTAACGATACTATTTGGGGTTTCTGGACAACCGATGACAGAACCCAACAGATTGCAATAGCCACAAGCAAGCTTTTAGCCCAATACGGCGCCAGTCTTGACATAGTGTATGACGACTCAACATACCCAATCACTAATGTAGGCTACAAGAACGTTTACTATTGGAACTCAACAGACATTTAGCAGGCTTGCGTTAACAGTGCCCTTTGTTGGAAATGCTTAATTAAGAGCTTATCGTATTTCTGGATACGGAAGGATAAAATTTGAGTGATGAACTTTCAAAGTTACCGCCTAACGTGCAAGAAAGGCTTCTTAGACTGCAGCAACTGCAGCAAACCTTACAGTCAATTTTAGCGCAGAAACAGCAGGTTGAAATGGAAAAAACAGAAGTGGAACAGACAGTGACTGAACTGCAAAAAACAGCTGATGATGCGGTGATTTACAAGGCAATCGGTTCATTATTGGTTAAAGCAGAGAAGCCAAAAGTAACCGAAGAACTGGTTGATAGAAAAGAGCTTTTGGACACAAGAAGCACTGTTCTGGCAAGGCAAGAAGAAAGAATACGCAGCCAAGTAAAAGAAGCACAGACAAAACTCCAAGAAGACCTAAGTCCAATTTCTCAACCCTCATCCTAAAGGTGAATGCTTGTGGTAGAGCTGGGAATACCAGAGCTAACCACCGAGCAAATAGAAACTTTATGCTCAACCACAGAGAACGCTGCCAGAAAATACATTCTCTCCAAAGTTTCCTCTAAAATGGTTGACAGGCTAGATATTAGCGTTGAAGCTGTCGGGTCAAAACCAGTAAATGTCACTGTGGAAATAGACCTTGCCTTAACGCCAGAAGCTAAAGGCATCGACGCACAGACTTTGGTTAAAGAAGCCGTAAACGAAGCATATATAGCCAGTGAAAAATACTTGAGAAAAACAAAATGACCGATTTCGACAAATTAATAAAAATTTTAGAAGACAAGAAAGCAGCCTTTGTCCTGTTGTTATGTCACCGCAGTGCGGATGCTGATGCGATATGTTCGGCTTATGCGTTGCAGGGTTTGCTAAAACGGTTTATGCCGAATGTTGTAACTGAGATTGGGTGCCCGCAAGGAATCAATAAGCCGTCTAAGCAACTTCTTTTGCATATGCCTATAACTGTTAACATGAATCCTAACATTGAATCAGCAGACGTAATTGTTCTTTTAGACACTAACACCATTGACCAACTTGACCAAGTTGCTGAAACACTAAAAAAATCCCCAGCACCAAAAATAATTAT
Organism: Candidatus Bathyarchaeota archaeon; assembly: GCA_963715865.1. Taxonomy (GTDB): domain Archaea; phylum Thermoproteota; class Bathyarchaeia; order Bathyarchaeales; family Bathycorpusculaceae; genus Bathycorpusculum. Next base: position 34,132 of record OY970280.1, on the reverse strand, counting down.
TGACCACCACGCACCAAACCCAGAAACAACCAAAATCTGCAAGTTATGCGTAATAGATGAAAAAGCACCAGCCAACTGCGAAATAATCTATAAACTTTTCAGACAAGCAAAAACTAAGCCTAACCTGAATGAGGCTAAAGCGTTATTTATTGGCATAGCTTTTGATACGCGACATTTTGCTTTGGCAAATTCACCCACCTTAGAGATTGTCGCTAAGCTAGTCGCTGAAGGGATAGATGCGCAGGAAACCTTGGCACTGTTCGCTTTACCCATAGACTCTTCTGAGCGCTTAGCTAAGTTGAAAGCTTGTAAAAGAGCCAAAATTTTAAGAATCAACAAGTGGATAATTGCGCTCTCCCATGTTAGCGCTTACCAAGCTTCAGCAGCCAAAGCCCTAGTTGACTTAGGGGCACATGCGGCGGCTGTCGCGGGACTGAAAAACGGGAAAATCGAGGTAAGCCTGCGTTGCTCACGCCAGTTCACTGAGCAAGCAGGTGTCCATTTAGGAAAGGACATTGCTGCACCGTTAGGCGAATACTTGCAGGGAGTGGGCGGAGGACACGCCATGGCGGCAGGAGTAAGCGGCAGGGGCGAGATAGAACCAACGCTCAAGCAGTGTCTGCTATTGTTGAAGCAGAGAATACGCAAAAATGCGTAGCTACGCTTAAATGAGCAAACTCTCACGCTTAAGGTTAGCAGGCACAAAAAACATGGCTATAATTGAAACAAAAAACCTCACCTATACTTATCCGGGCGCAACAAAACCATCAATTATAGATGTCTCCATTAAAGTGGAGAAAGGCGAGTTTGTTTTAATTACTGGACCAAGCGGCTGTGGAAAAACAACTTTGTGCCGATGCTTCAACGGATTAGTCCCACATTTCTATCAAGGAGAATTAAAAGGCGAAATTTCCGTTGCAGGAGTAAACACACTTGAGCATCACACGTATGAGATGGCAAAGCATGTAGGCTTAGTTTTTCAAAACCCAGAAAACCAGCTGTTCGCCCTATCCATCGAGAAAGATGTGGCGTTCGGGCTAGAAAACGTTGGGATTTCCCGAGAGGAAATGAGAAAAAAAGTGGATTGGGCATTAAACTTAACAGGCATTTATGATTTGCGTGAACGGTCACCTCACGAAATTTCTGGAGGGCAACAGCAACGCGTGGCAATAGCGGCTGTTCTCGCAATGGAACCAGAAATTATCGTGTTAGATGAACCAACGTCTTTTCTTGACCCACTAAGCGCTGAGAAAATTTTCGAAGTAATCTACGCGTTAAACAAGAAGCAGGGAATAACCGTCATCCTCGTAGAACATAGACTGGACTTAACAGCAAAATACACAAACCACCTTATAGTTATGGATGAAGGAAAAGTCCGCTTCGAAGGAAACCCAAGAGAAATCCTTAGCACAGAGGAAACGCGTTTAATCGGCGTCGGAATCCCCAAAGCAACATTGCTCTACCAAATGCTAAAAAAAGACGGCTTAAACCTCCACGGCAACATCCCATTATCTTCTGAAGAATTAGCTGACCAACTGATGGAGGCACTTAAACCTAAATGATTGTGGCTGAAGACGTTCACTTTTCCTACCCTAACAAAGTTGAAGCCTTGAAGGGTGTCTCCCTAACCATAAAAGACGGCGAATTCGTCGCAATAATGGGGCAAAACGGCGCGGGAAAATCAACACTTGTTAAGCATTTCAATGGTCTATTGAAACCCACACTAGGAACGGTACGTGTGGATGGAGTTGAAACAAACAAAACAAGCGTAGCAACCTTAGCTCGAAATGTCGGTTTTGTTTTTCAGAACCCAGATCACCAGTTATTCAGCGAAACAGTAGAAGATGAAATTGCTTTTGCGCTCAAAAATTTCGGGTTCGAACCAGAGGTTATTGAGAATAGGGTAACGTGGGCTTTGAATCTTTTAGCGTTAACCCAGTATAGAAAAACTTCGCCTTTCCTTCTTAGCGGAGGCGAGCGGAAACGTGTTGCATTGGCTTCCGTTTTGGCTTGGGACCCGCAAATGTTGATTTTGGATGAGCCCACTATTGGGCAGGATCATGAGCAGAAGGAGAAACTGCGCCAATTCATTATGCAAATGCAGACACAAAAGAAAACTGTTGTTATTGTTACTCATGATGTGGAGTTTGTGGCTGAATGCAATCCTAGAGTGGTTTTGATGAAGGAAGGCAAAATTGTAGCTGATGGTTTGGGGAAAGATATTCTCACAGACCCGGCGCTATTGGAATTATCATCTATTGTTTTGCCGCAGATAGCTCAAATCTTCTTGAAGTTGTCGCCGTTGGGTCTTCCAAAGGATATTATTGACATTTACGAAGCGAAAGAAATCATCTTGAAAGCTCAGGAGAGTGGATTGCGGAAATGAGCGTTTTTGACGGTTTAAGGTTTAGGAAAGTTTACTCTCCAATTCACAATTTAGACCCCAGAATAAAATTCGTGTATGTTATATCCATTTTTGTGGTTGCAATTCTTTTCTACCAGATTATTCCGTTGCTTTTTCTATTCTTTTTGCAGATTCCCTTTGTTTTGTTAGCACGTGTTCAGAGGCAGTGGCTACGTTCCTTGCGAGGAGCATCTTTTCTGGCAGGATTCATTTTCATAGTTAACGTTGCAACGACCTATTTTACTTCAGGCTACACGTTGTTAGCTCCTAACGTGGAAAATGCGGCTGCGATGACCCTGCGTTTCGTGGTGCTTGTTGAGTCTTTCTCAGTTTTCTTCTTAACCACTTCGCCTGACCATTTAGGTTTAGCGCTGGAGGAATCGCGTGTGCCTTATGAGTTTGCTTTCGCCTTTACCACTGCAGTGCGTTTTGTTCCTGTTTTGGCGGAAGAAGCTCAAACTATAATGGATGCGCAAAAAGCCAGAGGATTGGAATTGGAGAAGGGCGGCTTGCTGAAGAGGATCAGGAATTATGTGCCTGTTCTTATCCCGTTGATTGTTAGTGCTATCCGCAGAAGCCTTGAATTGGCAGAGGCAATGGAGTCTCGAGCATGGGGAGCCACAAAGAAACGCACTAACCTGTACTTGCTCAAACTTCACAGGGGAGATTATGCTTTGCTAGCAATCACTGTCGGAATTATAGTGGCAGCTATTTATGTTCGCTTGTTTGTGCCGATTCCAACAATAACCCAGCTACTATAAAGACACGACAGCTTCTAATACTGTCGGAATTTTAAACAGACAGCGTTAACTTAACTGGTGTTTTTACGCAAAAATGTCGGTTATGCCGATTACCGATTACTGAAGGCTCACACAACCGACTTCCATAATCAACTGTTGGAGTGCATGTTTTTAAAATAGAAAGCAATAATGACAACTAACGTAAAAGATAGAAAGGGATTGGATGACTGAGCATACCCGTTTTGGTCCAGCAGGAGTTCCACCGATGTTCAGACTCCTCGGAGCAAAGTTACCTGACGTTCCAAGACTACTGCGCGAGGAAGATCTGGACGCTTTTGAGTACCAAGCTGTCCAGTGGGGTCAAAAACCGCAGATGAAACAGGAAAATGCTGAAAAACTCGGCGAAGAAGCAAGAAAAAACGATGTAAAGCTCAGTCTTCACGGCTCATACTACGTTAACTTGTCGGGTAAAAAGGATGTTGCGGAAGCAAGCAAACGGCGTTTAATCGCGTGCGCAACCGCAGCCGACTGGATGGGAGCGTACGTTATGGTGTTCCACACCGGCTTTTACGGTCGCTTTGAAAAGGACTTTGCGTTCAAAACCTGCCTTGACGCTTTGAAAGAAGTTAGCGCCCTAATGAAGAGCCTTGGCTTAAAGGTGAAGCTTGGTCCTGAAACTATGGGAAGAAAATTCCAAGTAGGCACCTTAGATGAAATCCTAACCATATGCGAACAAGTTGAGGGCACACAGCTCGTTATTGATTGGAGTCATCTGCATGCAAGAAACCAAGGAACCTTCAAGGAAACTGAAGATTTTCGCGGAGTGGCTGAAAAAGTGGAGCAGAGACTTGGAACAGAAGCCCTAAAAAGCATGCACTGCCACTTCTCAAAAATCGAGTTCACAAGCCAAGGCGAAAAAAGACACCACACGCTTGACGAAAAAAGGTATGGACCAGACTTCCGCTTGCTAGCCGAAGTCATAGCTGACTTACAAATGCATCCTACAATAATATGCGAATCACCAATTCTGGACATTGACGCCAGAAAAATGCAGGACACACTAAAAGAAGTTCTAGAAAGCAAGCAACCAAAAGTTGAACCATAGAAGGGGGCTATAGTGTTCCGTGGAGCACCAGAAGCCCAATTATTCAAGTCTGTTTTTTGCTTTGTTTAGCGAGCAAGCGTTCAGCGAGGTGCAGTTCCTGTACTGTGTTGATGTTTACAGCTAATTCGTCTAGGTCAAGGAGATAGATGTCTTGGTCGAGCCATTCGTCGCCATACCGTTTATGCCCATCTATAACGTTGATGCCAACGGGAACCACGTCTTTTTCATCCATTTTGAAAGAGTACTCGATGCTCATGCCAAGCTTAGTTTTGGTTTCAAGCGGAACAGCAACAGTCAACGCTGGCTTTCCGCAACGCTCATAACGTTCGACAATGGCATCCAAGACCTCGCCTGTGATTAACGGCAAATCAGCCGCGATAGCTAAAAAAACTCCTAACTTGAGATTTTGTGCAGCATAACCCATGTCAGAAACATAATCCTTCCCAGGAGTTTCAACTACTTTAACTGGAAACTGACTCATGAACTTGGCAGTTTTAGGCGTGCAACTGCTGACGGCAATAACGATAGAATCAATTTTCTTAGCGCGTTTCAACGCCTCAAGCACGTATTCAATAACTGGTTTGCCGCAGACTTTTACCAATGGCTTCTCTTCTGCAACTCGCATGCGCGTTCCTTTTCCGCCAGCCATAACAAGCGCTGTCACGCCCATGCAGCCACCGCCAACAAAACAATCACGCAAACCATCCTAGTCAACTCGTTAGTGGCACCGAACACGTCGCCTGTAACCCCGTTGAAATGTCTATGCGCAATGGCGACCATAACTAAACCAGTAATTACGCCTGCTAGAACAGTGAAAGCGCCTGCCCAATGCAACAGAGGCAAAGCTATAGCGAAAGAAATTAGCAGCGCAACAATCAAACGCAGATTACCTTTACCTTTTTGCATAGCTTCTAGAAACGGAGTATTCATACCTTCATGAACAGATTTTCCAGCCCAAGCCGCAACAACCATAGAAAGCTTAGCTGAAACCTCAACAATGATGATGCCCCCAACTATTATGCTACTATTCAACTGGCCAATGGCTAAAGCTGTAATTAACATTGTCATGATACCCAAGGATAAGCCGCCAGCGCCAGTTAACTGGTCATGCATAACCTCAATCTTATGCTCAGCTGAACCATGAGCCATAACGCCATCACCAAAATCCAATAAGCCGTCTGTGTGGTGAAGCCCAGTAATCAATAATAACAAAGCCAACACTAAACCGCCAACCACTATGCCAGGCAAAAACAGATAACTAATCCAGCCGAACAATCCAGCCAACAAACCAATAAATGCGCCTATTAAGGGAAAAGCCCACATGTTTCTGGCGCAGTCAGTCAGCATGTCTTTATCCATGGTTACTGGAAAAATGGTGAGGAAAGAAAGAAGGTTCTTTAACTCTTTAACAACCATCTCACTTCAAACCCATCAACAGAGCATAATTACGCTCAATCTCTTTAAGCAATAGGTCTTTTGTTACTGCGCCGCCAAGCTTAGCCATAGCTGCAATAGAAGCGCCGCCTGCGCCGACACCTTCCTTCACAATGCCGGTTTCATACGCCTGCAAACCAGGAAAACGTGAGGAGCCAAAGTTTAAGTCAGCAGCTAAAATCGGCACATCACAGAACTGGGTAACTATGCCTTTGAGGTCAGATGACTTGTCTTTTGCAACCCATCTTGTTGTACCCACAGCCACGTTACAGAGAACATCAGGGTTCAATGCGTTCACCAAAGCTAAAACAGCACTCATCTGAGTCCCGCCAGCCATCAACACTGGAACCTGCGAAGCAGCACCAATCACCAGTCCCGAGAAAGCAGCCATCATCGGGTCGCCAACGCAGGAAATAGCTTTAACTGGATTGTTTGCTAAACTGCCGAAACTTTCGCCTGCAGCCGCCAATCCTGCCTTAACTGTTTCAGCTTTCAAGCTATGAGGATTTTCAGGCATGCTACTGCTTACTTTTCCTTCAGCTTTTACTCCTAAAGCTGTTAATACGCCAAGAGCAGTTGTTGTTCCTCCGGGAATACTCTCGCCAATCACAAGGTAATCTACTGCCTTAGCCAAGTGCTGTCCGGCAATTTTAGCTCGCTCAATAACCTCTGCAACATTATCAACGGCGTTGCCAGTTCGGATGTCTCTTCCTGGGCTTCCGCCGAGGTCTAAAAAGGGAATCTGCGGTTTTACTTTTAACCCGCCACTGACAACCAGCACAGGAATATCAGCCAAACGCAAAGCTGACATGGTAATTAACGCTGGTGTCGGAATTCCATCAGGAGTAACAGGCACACCTGCAATCGATTTACACTTGCCCAGCAATAATAGTTCAGCATCCGCTGGCGGAGTGTAATCAGTGAATTCTGGATATTTTCCTGCTGCTGAGATTCCGGAGATTTTGCCGGTTTCCGTTGTAGCTATAGTGCAGATGAAAAGGGGGTTTTTCCCATCAATTTCTTCTAGAAAAGCTTGCGCTTTCAATTCATTATTAGCGACCAGCACATCAAGGCTTCTGTCCATTTTTGGTTGACCACTTCATTTGGATTTAACAGCGAACCGTTTGATTTCTAAATAGCCAAAGCCGCCGTCAAGCTTGTGTTTTTGTGTTTCAAGAATTTCAATCTTTTTCTTGAATGTCGGTCCATCAGTTACGACAGTGTGGTATTCGCCGCCTTCACCGCAAGCATCAACGTTGCCAAGCTTAAGAATGTCGTCATAGAATTTTTTGTCTAGTTGTCTTCCAAGCCAATCCAAGCCTAACAATTCCAGTTTAGTGCGCACTACAGTTGCTTTGAAACCAGTTTTCAAGTAGTCAAGGTAAATCTGTTTTGTGTCACCCATCCACAGGGGCTTTACTGGTTTTAAGCCGACTTCTTTGCAGACTCGGTTCAGCCAGCCTTCCTCATGCCCTGCCACTTCGTAAATGTCTCCTGTGACTAAGCCTTCAACGCCTTTAGCTTTGAATCGTTGCAGTGCTGCTTTGAAGTCTTTCTCGTAGGTTTCAGGCGTAGTTTTCTGTTTTACCAATGGAATCCCGATGGCGTCCGCTTGTGCATCCAGTATGCCGGATGGTATCATGTGGAAGCTTGATTTTGTCTCACTCATCATCATGGTTAAAAGGTTGACTACTTCGTAGCCTTGTTGGGTTGCCTTGTAACATGCAAAGCAACTGTCTTTTCCGCCACTCCATGAAGCAACAACTTTCATTTTGATTTTACTCTCCCTAAGTCACTTCACCCTCAACCGTTAATTTTACATATCAGGTTTTAGGTGAACGTGAAAAATATGGCTTTCCATTAAATTTAGCCAAGAAACAAGTAACCATAAGAAAGACGATTTTACTGCTCAAACTTTTAGATAATTTGCTTTTCGGTAAAATTTTGAGCGAAACAGCGGTTTTTTTCTTGAAGTTTAGCAAATTATCACGCCTTGTGTTTGGTTGGTTTATCCAACCTTTTCATATTAAGGTGTTGTTATAGCGTAACATAAGACACAAGAAAGCGTGCGCTACAACACACAAAAAAGAAGGATAACAGATACAGCGCGCGTTTAGAGCTATTAGGGTTTGCTGAGGCTCTGGAACGAATTTAAGGAGAAAAATGCAAACGCACGACAATTGGGCAATATCGTGACTTTTGACCAGAGCCTTCTCAGCCCTTATTCTTTTCTCCGCTGCTTTTAAGACTAAAAAAGGGGAAAGTTTTTGGTCGTTTCGATGCTTACGACCGTTTTCTAAGCTGCATTACTATCACTAAGCCGACTATCGCGATTGCAACGATTATGACAACTGTAGAAATGGCGAAGTACATCTCAGTCGGAGGCAAAACAGTCACTGGATATGGAGATGCTGTTGCGGATGGAGAGCTAGCATAGAAGTATGTTTGAGCAGAAGATCCATAGTATGATCCTGAACCTGCAAAGTTAGCGATGACTGCGTAATCGCCGGGTATGTCAGGCGTCCAAGTTAAGTCATACGTGCCCATAGCATTAGATACAGTGGTGCCAATTTGCCTGTAGTTGCCGTTGGAGTCAAGAACACTTAGGGTAACTGTGACTCCGGTTACGTTTGTTGGCATTGGCTGCTGCTCGTAAACGGCTTCCATAAACTGACTCATGCTTGCGTCAGATACGCATGGAAGACCATTGGGATAGTTTGCTGCCACTGCGTCTTGTTGCGAGCCGGCAGAGATGTCAGTTACTGCGCCAGTTATCGTTATTGGTGTGGAAGTTGTGACGCCAACGTCAGGTGCCGTAACAGTAGTGGCGCTTGGACCTTTGCCGTATGCGTATAGTCGATTGTCGTACATGTTCATTCCTACTAAGTATCCATCCGCCAGAGCCATGTCCATAGTATTAGGTGTTTGGGTTTGGAAAGATCCCAAGCTACGCCATATTTCCTGCCCCGTTGTTGTGTTGAGGCAAATCATAGTGTAACCTCGCCAATAAGGTGTAAAGGGTTCAACATCGCCTGAAGGAATGTAGATCTTTCCGTCAGCAATTATAGGATCGTTATAGAGTTGCCAAGAACCAGTTGGAGTTTCAAACCCACTGCTTCCATCGAAAAATGTCCAATCACGGTTTCCCGTCTGCAGATCAAAAGCGTAAACGTACCCACTATAGCTATTTACATACAATTTGCCGTAAGCGATAGTCCCTCTCGTACCATGGTATTCGAAAGCATCCTTGTTTGTCTCAGCTGTCCATAACACTTGTCCATTTTTAACGTTGAAAGCTGTGAGTTGGAATGTCCTTGACTGCCAATCGACAAAGACATCATCACTTATAGCTAGCCCGGCACGACTTCCCGCTACGGTTCGGTTTACAGGACCCCATAGTTTAGCCCCTGTTTGAAGGTCAAAAGCTGCATCACTCGCAATCATGTCCCCATCGCCCAGCGTAAAGGTTGCCCTTGCGTATATCACATCAGAGTCTATGCCGACAATTTTATGGTTTCCAGGCATATCGGGAATCGACACGTTAAGGTCTATTCCGCTGCGCCAATCGACAGTTGGTCCTGGTTTAGGTGACCATTGCCACATTCCAGTTTCATATGCTACGAAATCTGTAACCGCACTTGAATTCCACCTAGCAAGCCAATTGTTGTTTCCGTCAAGCATGTAATATAGTACTTCCCCGTTGGGCCCAAAAACTGTTGCACCACCTGTAACTGCATGGTTCAGGTCCCTTATTAGGTCTCCAGTGAATGCATCATACAAATGCCATGTTGAACTCGTCGCAATTCCTTCATAGAGCGATGGGCTAGTAATAACACCAGAGTCATTTATTGCGCCTGTCGCCCATAAGAGCGGTATGCCTCCGTGAATATCACCGATGTCTTGATAATAGATTTGGCCAAATGACACAAAAAGGCCATCCTTATTCCAAAGTTCTTCTCCGGTTCGTAGGTCTATGCAAGCGGTACCTTTATAGTTAAATGAACCCGACATAGTTCTTTCATAGAGTCTCCCATCCATTATGATTGGATTTGGAGATTTTGGATAGTACCAAAGTCCAGTGAAGTACATTTCGGAACCGTATTCTCCTCCGATGAGGCCTCCGAGTCCCAAGTCTTTTGTCCATGCTATGTGGGCGGTTTCTGGCCCTGTGCTGTAAAGGTTAGCAGTGCCATGATAGGATAGAGTCGAGTAATAATTAGACCCGCTCGGATCTACACTGGGTAGACCTAGCCAGTTTCCTCCAATCGTGTACCAATCTCTGTTCTGCGCGTCTATCGGTCCACTCCAGTAGTTGGTTGGCAGTGGTGGAGATGGCAAGTTGGCTATCTGCTCCTCCTGTACTGTAAGTGTCACTTTTTCGCTTGTGGTGGGGCCATAGGTGTTTTGGGAAGCAACAGTTAAGGTTTGTCCAGGAAAGCTAACTTGAAATGTGTAGTTGCCAATTTGTGTTGGTACGTATTTTATGTAACTTGCTCCCTGAGATTGAGATTCATATGGTCCCAGGGTTTCTTTGGTTCCATCAGGCTTTTCGACGTTAATGGTAATATTCTGCCAGTATTCACCACTGACTTGTCCATTAGCCCAGTTCAGTGGCGGCACCTTATCAAGCTGAAAATAGATAGTGACGGTCTGGCCGACACCTACGGGATTAGGTTGAACATGAATGAAGCTGTACATTTTAATTACTTGAGCACTAGGAGGTATAGCGATAAGCGTAGAAAACATAGAAAACATCAGAAACAAAGCAATTGCAATAGCGATTTTATTTCTAGTCATTCTTTTTTCTCCTATTAGTATAATACACATCTCTGTGTACAGCTCGTATGGTTCATTAAATCATAATTTAACAATTTGTAGGTATGACACGTACCGACACCACAACAAGACTGAAAATGAACCAACCTAAGCCTATACAAAGTGATTTTTTCAAAAAGAAAAACATGCCTGAGGTATACCCATGCTAGTACGCGCTAGGTTGTCAGTTTCAGAGCTACAGGGTCAGCAAATGGATACCTGCGTGTCTTACCTTGCGCCCACAGAGAGTTGAAGTACCCTTGGCAAAGGGCTAACCAACTCTCATTGTTCGACCAAAGATGTGTGTTATAGTTTAGACTATCAGTCATGTAAATAATGGCATAAACTTCTTTGTTATCAAATATTGTTACGGAAGTCAGTGGCATGTTGAGCATTAATCTCAGTTCAAAACGGAACTGGTTTTCAAAAAATGAAACAAGATTTTTTGGCAGTATTCTATTTTCATGCTCTTCCGTTATCACCCTGATTGCCACGTTCCTCAGCAATATCTTCTTCAGTAGACTATCAAATAGAAAGAACAATCTTCGGAGACTTTCACTAGTGTTGACAATGTCTACACTAACTCGAGATTGTTCAACACTGCGTCTCATTTTTCTGAAATATTCATTTTCGGATACTACAAGAACCGGGGATTCTGCCAAATTCCTTTCCGTCAGTTTGTCTTTTTGGTCAAGTTTGTGAATGAGACTTTTTGCTTTTCTACTTGTCTTCTTGAGTTCCATAGTTTTTCGGTTAAACAATACTGCTACAGCATCATTTATGGGAACCGCACTGAACACGGTTGGGGTGGACAAATGTATCTCTGCTAACCCGATTTCTTTAAGACAATTAATTACACGATAAACTTCTGGTCTGTGAACTGACGATGCTCTAGATATCACTTCTGCCTTAGACGGCCCTTTTCGAAGAAGAGCAAGATAGACCTTGGCCTGCCTCCCAGTAAGCCCTAAGCCCATTAACGTTTCTGCATCGTCACAAATGGCCAAGCGACCCAACCCCTTCCCCAAAATTATCTCGTTAAGGTTGTTTATAGGCTTTTCCGCTAGTAGATAAAAACAACTGTATATGTGCCAATAATATGTCATTTATGTGGATTTTTGTGCCAATAATACTGAATAGTGATAATATTTTAGCTTAAATCTATTCAAATTTTTGGATAAAAGCGCGTGTGAGATCTCTCCTTTCAACAAGAAAAAAGAGCCATTTCGACGGCAAAACGCTATTCAATAGACAGCAGAATGATAGCCGCCACGGCGAGCGCTATCCCAACTCCTTTCAAAGGGCTTATTCTCTCGCTAAGTATCAAGAATGATATTACTATCGTTACCACTGGATAAAGTGCGGTCAAGGGAACAATAATGCTAGCCTTTCCAGCGCTAAGCGCGTTATAGAAAGCTACAAGGGCCAAGGCGCCGGTAGCGCCAGCTAGCAAAGCATAAACGATGCCTGGAGAGTGCACGTCCATCTGAGGCTTCCCTAAAAAAACAATCATTGCTGTCAGCAGACTTACTACGCCAGAAATCACCAAAATCTGAGTCCAACCTAAATATCTTGAAGCCAGTTTAATAAAAAAACCCCAAAACCCCCAACAAACCAAAGCAACCAAACTAGATACAATCCAGTTCATTTCTTCACTCTCCTGGGCTAAATTTTTCAGTTGGTTTGCTTATATATTTTTTGTATTTCTTGCTCGAATTAGATCCCTCTCTTTTAGCAATAAATTCATCTCTAATAACATAACACGTCATTTTTTATTTTTATAGCCGACAGCTCCTTTAACAAACGCGAACAAAAGAAACGCAAAAAGTAGATAATCTATGAATAAGTTCTGTGTTTTCAAATAGCGAAAGCTAGTCTCTGTACGACACTGCCAAGTTGCCAACCAAGAATAATCGTAGTAAGGGATACGTCTATTCAATGCGGCATTTTATTGCCGAACAACCTTGGCAACCATTAAAGATTGGTTTTTGGCATGGTGAAACATGAAGTCGATCCATGTTCTCTCACTTTCATCGTCGCTTGTTCCATTTTGAACCTAATTTGTTATCATGGCTCACTCACACTCATACACTCAAACTCTCTTCGACATACAGACCCAAGAACATTAGAATAAGCGGGTTCAAATAGCGCTTTCACGTTACATTGCTCCTTGAACCTTGAATGGTAAGCGGAAAGGCAGCGCTGGAGCGAATGCTACGATTAGAAGAAAAACTACCTCGACAAAACTCGGAATAGCTATGCACAAGGTAAATATTGTGAAATGCTTAAGTGGAAGGTCAAAAATATAACGATAGAGGTCAAAGACAACGAATCTTGATTCAATAGATCTTGCAATCATAAATGCATTCAGAAAAAATGCACGTACACCTTACAAGAAAATTGCTGAAGAAATAGGAATTTCAACAAGCGCCGTGCAAGCGCGGTTCAGGAAAATGAAGAAAACCGGACTAGTCAAGGGATCCACTGTAAATGTGAATTTCTATAAACTAGGAGGAGTAATAACCCAAATGGGAATAAAAACGGTCAATTCTCTGGCAAGACAAGTAGTTGACTACATTTACGGGTTGAAACTGACTAATGCATTGATATACTGTTGGGAAAGCGTTGGTCACTACAACATTTTTTGCTGGATTTTCCTCAAGAACCCTTTAGACTTGAACGCAGTAAAATATATGATCCAAAAGCATCCTGCAGTAATTGAAGTAAACGCTAGCATAATTAATGAAATGTCTTCACATTATGATGAGGTCAGTCTCGAACATCTTCTCACAAGGTAGAAAAATATGGATCGCATAGACGCAGAAATAATCGAAGCCTTGAGACGAGATGCGAAAACGCCGTTCAGCAAGATAGCGAAGACGCTAAATATGGGAACAGATACTGTGCTAAGAAGATTCAGGAAATTAATAAAACAAGGAATAATATCGAACCCTACAATAGTTCTGGATTCATATATGTGCGGGTTTGAAGGACTAGTCGATTTTCTAATTAAAACAAAATCGGTAGCAGATAACGATGGAATTAGAGTTAAACTAACCAAGTTGGAAAACGTAATACTAACAGCGAGAACATTGGGAGACCACGATTTGTACTGTTCGGTTTTTTTCAGGAATTTTGAGAAAATGGTAGAGATATTTGAGCAAATCAAAAAAATAGAGGACATAATCAGTGCAGAGCCTATTATATACGTGTCACAAAAGTGGGCAATACCTTTAGATTCAGACTACAATCCTACATTTCCATCAGCTGTGCCTAAAGCTCCTGTTGAAATTTTCCGTTAGATTATGGTTGAGGTGCACCTTTCTCCGCATTTTGAATAATCAGTCAACAAAAACAGAACTGTCTGCTTGTGACTTCGTTGATATTTCTAAGACAAGTAAACTTCCCAAGTGCAAACTCTACGGCCACACTGACGTCTCCACTGGCAACAGCTCCCGCCTCCACTAAAGTTAAATCCAGTTCTTATCGCTCCAAGAAATTGAACCTCAGCCTTATGCAAGGGAGTATTACGGTAATCAGGCTCACGCAACGCTTAAAGCGCACTTCACCTTTAAAAATTGAGGTTGAAAATTATGAGCAATGAAATGCCAGCCTTACTTGAGTTTCTTGAACAAAAAGACATTTCCCTAAAAAGCCTCATTCACTGTGCACTTGAAATGTTTGTGCCTCATCCAGGCGTGGAAACAGAGGAAAAAGCCGTTGAAATGCTTAGAGAAGAATTCCTCGATGTCCTAGCAGATGTTAATGTTTCCATCCTTGAAGTAGCTGCTTTCCGAGCGCAAGAAGATGCAGAGAAGGGACTTATTCCTGGATTGACGCAAGGAAAGATTCATAGGTAGACCAGGACCAGTCGCTGACGAAATTTTAGGAATAGCAATTGCAAGCTACATCGGCGGAACCAGAGCAGTTTTTGAATTCGTACGATTTGACCAAGCTAAACCCGGGATTCTAAAGAAGCTTGGCTCAATCATAAATGATGCTATAGGCGGTTTAGTTGCAGGCGTATCATCAAACGTTTATACACGCGCTACTAAAAACGCACAAGCAAAACCATAAAAAACCCTTTCTTATCGATTCTTCAGCGCATCGAGTTTTCAAGCTAGTTGCCATAGACAGTGTAGGTCAATTTTGCTATAGAAACTACACCTATAGGGGTATACTTTTTGCTCGGGTTTTCAACTAGCAAAAGAGGTATCACCCTGAATAACGCACGTATTTTTTAAGCGCATCAGCGGTTGCGAGGTTTACCATAAGGTTATAATACTATGTTGATTGAGGAGTTTACTCAGTTGGGCTCCCATGGTTCAAACAAGGCTGTGCATTGTTACACACACCTTTCTACCTCATGTTGGTGGAATAGAAAGGGTTGTTTATGAACAAAGCAAGCGGCTACTCCAGAGAAACTATGAGCCCATTCGTTGTAACAAACCGAATTCAAACACCAAAAAATTATGTTGTTGACGGCATAAACGTTGAGTGTTATGAATCGTTAAACACTGGGTTCCGCCTTGGAATTCCCTACTCGATTCCGACAGTAACAAGTCTTGAAATTTTTCTTAAAGCGGTAAAATCAAGCAAAATAGTCCATGCGCACGGTCACCCATACCTTACGTCGCTTATTGCGGCTAAGCTTGCGAAGTGGTACTCTAAGCCATTTGTGCTTACGCAGCATAACACGTTCATTGAGTACGACAGCATTTTTGATAACATTGAACGGTTAAACGACCTTGCCGTTGGAAAGGAGACGCTGAAAGAAGCAGACAAAATAATCACTGTAAGCAATGCAACTAAGAATTATGTTTTAAGTTTAGGAGCCAAACCAGAGAAGGTTAAAGTGTTACATAACGGCGTTGACTTGGTCCGTTTTAGACCTTTAGCTGGAAAACGCGAAGAAATGAGAAGAAAGCTTGGAATTTCCCAAAACTCAATCGTGGTTCTAACTGTTAGGAGGCTTGTTTACAAAAACGGCATCGACACATTGATAGAAAGCGCAAACATCGCGGTCAAGAAGAACCCTAAGATTATTTTTCTAGTTGTTGGAAAAGGACCAGACCTCAACAACGTTCAAATGAAAATTAACCAGTTAGGGATAGAAAACAATTTTAGGTTCACAGGCTTCGTTAAAGATGAAGACTTACCGTTTTACTATAACGCCGCAGACTTCTTTGCACTACCATCAAAATCTGGAGAAGGCTTACCTTTGGTTGCGCTCGAAGCCATGGCTTGCGGATTGCCAGTAATAGCCACAGATGTTGGGGGAATAAGTGAAATCTTAATGGAAGATTATGGAAAACTAGTGCCGCCTAACCAGCCTGAGCTGCTTGCAAAAGCAGTTTTGGAATTTTCTAATATTGATTTGTCTTCACGCAAATTAGAGATTCGAGCAGTAATGGAAGAAAAGTATAGTTGGGATAAAAATGTTGAAACACTCATCGGGATATACGAAGAGCTTATTTAACCAAGCTACCGAAACATTATAGCCTTTGCAAAATGGGAGTAGGCAAATGACGTCAAAAGTAGAGCTGGTCTCGGTAGTAATTCCAACACTCAATGAAGCAGGGAACATCTTAGAAGCTGTTACAAACATCGAGAAAGATTTGGCATACCCAAAAGAAATAATCGTTGTAGACGGCAACTCCACTGATGGAACGATAGAAATCGTTAAAGACACAAGTTTTTGTAAGCTCATTATTGAACCGAGACGCGGATATGGCATTGCTCTTAAGGTAGGCATGAAAAACGCGAAAGGCAACATTATTGTGATGGTTGACGGCGATGGAACTTACGAAGTAAGACACATCAACCGCTTGCTGAATAGGATGATTGAAAAAGATGCTGACATGGTTTTAGCAACACGCATGTATGACCCAAACAAAGCCATGGGACTCATGAATTTCGTTGGAAACAAAGTGATAACCTTCTTTTACGACTTCTTATACAGCCAATTCCTCAGTGACTCACAATCGGGTTTTCGAGCAATATCTCACGAAGCCATTGACAGTGTTGAGTTAAACGAGGGAGACATGGCTTTCGCTACTGAAATGCTTGTGGAATTCGCCAAAGAAGGATACAACATGGTGGAGATTCCCACCACGTACAAAGCCCGAAAATACGGGAAAACTAAACTGAAAAAATTTAAGTCAGGAATCGAGATATTTAGCACAATATTTAGAGGACTTCTGGATGCGGATACAATTAGAACGTGTCAAAAACATTGGAAGGAAAATCGGCTTAAACGATGAGAAAGGCTACGCGGTCGCCATTTTTCTTGCATTAATAATTGTTTCCGCATTAGTTGTAGGGTACTATGTAGTGGCTAAGCCGCAGCCAGAAGGGTACAGCACAATTTACTTGCTCGATTCACAAAAGACAGCCGCCGATTACCCAGTGACCCTGGTTGCTAACCAGAACAGCACATTTAACGTGTGGGTAAACGTTGAAAACCACATGGGAGGAACCGGAAATCAAAGTTACCAAGTCTTAATGAAAATCACCCCAAACCTTTCCACTTTCCCCGTTGACACACAGCCAACCCAAACATATGATATAAGCTTGGCAAATGGTGGAAGCTGGCAAAACTTGTCAACAGTCACACAAAACCAAGTTGGAAGCTACTCGGTGGTTTTCGAACTCTGGCAGTACAATCAAGTTTCAAAAGCCTACGAATTTACGAACAATTATTGTGTCTTAAACATTCAAGTCGTAAGTTAAGCTTTCTTTTGTCTTTGAGCGTACTCTTTTTCGATTGCAACCCTATGTATATTGTTGTATGCACAGAATGGTATGATCTTCAGGTCCGGTGTGATGTAGTGGACTACGCATCGTCTAACTCGGTTAACGTCAAAGTTGTATGAATCCATGAACGCCATGCAACCTAACAAAAAGATTCTTCTGCGTATCTTGCCAAGCGACTGGTAAGAAGGCGAAAGATGCATCCTCATAATTGCGTTTGTTAATGTTAACATGCCGACCTCTTTAGTAACCAAGAACCAGTCCATCGACAGCATCGACGCTATAAAAAGTGATGACAGAAGCGAAATTTTGCCCTTAGACTCAGCAGTTTCGGCAGTTTTGCGAATGCTTCTAAAGAACCTGTCAAAGTTAACAAAACGGTTAATTGGAAACATCTTGCCCTTTTTTGAAACATAAATCCAATTCACAATTCCGCACTGCGGACTACAAGAAAACAGCGGCCACGGCTTTTTCATGAATTTGCGCATAATCTTTATCGGCGAAGTCATAACGGACATGGGAAACAAATCAGTGGTTTTTATTTCTCCTTGCGTTTGGTTTTCTACGTCCTCTGCAAAAGACCATTCGCGGAAGTTTTCTCTAAACGGGTTTTCCGTAGCTCTGCCAGTAAATGCGATTGGCTGGAAAATTAATCCCCTGATTATGTCAGTGTTTTTCGCCGCAAACCTGATTATGTCGCCAACTTCTTTGTCGTTTAAGCTACGCATCAGCGTATTAACCAAGATTACTTCTATGTCGTATTTGCGGCAGACATCAATAGCCTTCAGCTTATAGTCAAAAAGCTTCTGTCCTCTAACTTTCTTGTAAAAATCATCGTGAAAACTGTCAAACTGTAAATAAACAATGTTCAAACCGTTCTTCTTTAGTCTCTCCGCTAACTCCGGGTTCTCAGCCAAGCGCACGCCATTCGTCGCAAGAATAGTCATAAACCGCAACTTGTGAGCGACACCGATGATTTCAGGCATATCCTCACGTTCTAAGGGTTCGCCACCGGAGAACAAGATGGCTGGAGGCTTCGGATTAGCTTTGCTTACGAACTCCAACATTTTCACGAGGTGCTCTTTGGTTGGTTCATAATCAACTTCTTGCTGAGGAAAAGTGGAAAAGCACACCGCACACTTCAAGTTGCATTTCTTTGTTACGTCTATAACGCCGATAACAGTGCCTGAGGCATGGTTATTGCAGGATTCGCAGACATAGGGGCAGCCTTCAGGGTTTTTTGGAGCGTTTAAGTCGCCAAGGTATTGAAATTGGTCATAGGTTTGCATGTGATTGAAGATGCTTGGGCTTTGCCAGTGGGTAGCTTCGAAAACTCCGTGTTCGGGGCATTGTTTTGTGATTTTGATTTTGCCGTTGACTTTGGTTAATTGGGCGTCTATTTTTTTCTGGCATTCGGGACAGATGCTTTTTGTTTTGCTCACAGTAACCCTCCTATCATTGGGGATAACGCCTCAATTATCAACGCTAAAGGAAGCAGAATCATCGACATTGTAACTATGCGCTCGTATTTTCGCACGTTCGACACAGTTGAAGCCGAAGTTACTAGGCGTATTGAAGAGTAAATTAGAATAACACTCCAAAACAGTATGAGTGGCAAATAGTAAACTCCAAAGTTGCCCAAAAAGTAGGGTAGAGGCGCAAGCAACCCAGTCAACGTGAAGAACACTGCAGCTGTTTTCGCTGAGTTGGTGATGCCGATTTTCTGCGGGAGTGTTGGGTAACCAATTTTTGCGTCACCGTCAAGGCTTAGGATGTCTCGGAGGACGTTGCCGCCTATTGTGCCGAAAGCTATTGGGTAGAGGCTTAGGGAAATCAAGCTTACAGTGCCTGAGATGGTGGCTTCTCCGTACATGAAGGCTGTGCCTGTTAAAATGCCCACCAAAACGTTTGCGACAAAGCCTGATTTCCGCTTTACAAGAGTTGAGTAAATCAGAAGCAGTAGGGAATCAGCAGCGATAATTATGAAGCTTAGCCAGTTAATGAAAAAAGCCATAACCAGACCTAAAGCGAAAAGTAAACCTGAAATTGCCACCACCTGCTTGAGCGTTAATGCGCCTGAGGGTATGGGGCGTTTTGGCTTGATTACAGCATCGCTTTCCCTGTCGAAGTAGTCGTTGATTGCGAAGCCTGCGGATGTTATGAACGCCATTGAAAAGAAAATCAGCAAAATAGTTTGTACGCTGAGGCTAAGAGGGTTTTTGGTGATGGCAAAAGCTGTTAAAAGAGATAAACCACCAGTCATCAGCCAGTAGGGAAGTCGCAAGAGAGCGATTAATCCTCTAGCTGGCGTTGGAGTGGTCATTTAGAAAGTTTCCTGTCAGCGATGACTTCTTTTATGCTGTCTTCAAGGCTTACTTTGGGGTTCCAGTTTAACTCTTTCTTGGCTTTGGAGTTGTCAAACCAGATTTTTGTAACGTCACCCTGCCAAGAGACACCCGTTGTAGTAATAAACGTCTTTTTTTCTAGGTTGAGGATTTTAAGCATCATTTTGGCAAGGTCTATTATCGTGGTGGTTGTTCCATAGCCTATGTTGTAAGTTTTACCGTTAGCAGAATCCTCTGAGCCAACGGTTACCAGAGCATCCACTACATCCGAAACATGAACAAAGTCCCGCGACTGCAAGCCTGTACCGATTATTTCTAGTTTGCCTGGGTTCTTAGCAAGTTTATCCAGAAAGTCATGAATGACGCCGTGACATCTTAACCCGTAAACATTAGCGAACCTTAAAACGGTGATATCTAAGCCGTATTGGCTCTGGTACATGCTGCAGTATTCTTCGCCAACCACTTTGGATAAGCCGTAGCATGAGAAGGGGTGAAAACCGTACTCTTCAGGAGTTGGAAAAACTGTTGGATTCCCATAGACAGCAGCGCTGGATGCGAAAACTAGTTTTGCATCATCTTTGCGCGCTTTCTCAAGAACTTGCACGGTTCCTTTAGCGTTTGTTTCAAAATCTATCAGAGGATTCTCCATGGAATAGGGCACAACGACTTGAGCGGCTAAATGATAGATCAAGTCAGCCTTATCTAAAGAACCCAGCTTTTTCAGGTCAAGGATATCGCCTTTCACAAACTTTGCGTTGGGAACGTCTTTCACGTTTTCCATTTTGCCGCTTGACAAGTTATCGTAAATAGTTAAGTTAGACGCTAAGCTTGATAGTTTTTTGCACAAGTGATAGCCTATAAAGCCTGCGCCGCCAGTGACTAGTATTTTTTTCCCTTTAAGTTCACCCATGAAGTTCACGACAAAGTCTATATTCTCTTTCGGTTAGTTTTACGGTATATGTCGCCTGTGAAAACTATAAAAACTTTTAGGGATTTGCTGTCTTTCCTAACCATCATTCCCGTCGGCGGAAAAGAAGATTTCATCTTCACCACAGCCGAGCACATATATTTGTTTCCGCTTATCGGCGGATTCATAGGCTTACTTGGCGCAGTTTACTTTTTGGGTTCAAGATATATCATTCAATTTTTGCTTAGTTTAATTAATCAGGTTACTGCGTTGCCGACTGATTTCTTGTTGAAGCTTGCGGTTGCCGCTGTGACTGTGGCTTTTCTGCTTGTTTTAACTGGGCTTCAGCATTTCGATGGCTTAATCGATTTAGGCAACGCTGTTGGATTGAGAAATGTGCATGACCGAAAAATGGTTGCTCACGCTTGGACCGTAACTTACCCAGGAGCGTTAATAGCGATAATTGTTGAGTTTATGGCTTTTGCAGGCTTATTCCTTCTTTACCCCTCTCTTGTGAACCCAGTTTTCGCGTTCGGAGCAATAATCGCCGCTGAAGTCTCAGCCAAATTAGCGATGGTTACGATTGTTTGGATTGGGAAACCTACGCATAAAGGGTTAGGCTCGATTTTTCTTCAGAAAGCCAAAAAGAAACTGAACCTTATCGCTTATGTGCTTTCTGTTTTGATCGTTTACCCATTTTTCGGTCTTACAGGTAACCCTTTTCTAGGTTTCGTAGGCGTCGGAGTGGTTTTAGTTAGCATTCCAGTGGCGGTTGTGATGGAGAAAGTTGCGGAAAGCGTTTTCGGCGGAGTTTCAGGCGACATGATTGGAGCAACCAACGAGGTAGCGAGGGCAGTTACGCTTATTTTGCTTGCAGGCGTGTTGATGCTAATATGAAAGTTCCTGCATTGATTATGGCTGGCGGAAAAGGCAAACGCATGGGATTGCCAGTGGAGAAGCCACTTTTGCCCTTTTTGGGTAAGCCTTTGGTTGACTGGGTTGCTGAGGCTGTTGCTAGCGCCGTGAAGGTTTCGGAGTTTTATGTGGTCACCAGCGGGAACACACCTGAAACAGAAAAGCACTGCAAAAGCAAGGGATGGAAGGTTCTTCGGACAGATGCAAAAGGTTACCATAACGACCTTAGGCAAGCTGTTCTTATGGCTGGCTTGATGGGTCCTGTGTTAACGATTCCAGCAGATTTGCCAGCTATCACAGGCAAGTTTCTTGACAAAGTCATCGGAGAGTTTGAGGTTTGCGGGAAAGATTTCTTGGCGGTTTTTGTGCCCATCCAAAAGCGCGAGATCTTGGGACTTTCAGTTTCTTCCACTGACGAGTACAAAGGCGAGTGGTATGCTGTTTCAGGAGTCAACATAGTAAACGGCGCCAAAATTCAGGGCGAGGGCAAAATTGAAACAAGCGCCATAATCACGGAAGAAACTGAGGTTCTCCTTAACATTAACACGCTTAAGGATTTAGAGATAGCAGAGAAAATAATGGGAAAAACAAAGAAGAACTAGTGTAACTTTAGTTGTATTGCAAAGCAGTTAAAATTGCAGGCTTTTAGAGAAATCTTTAACATCCTCACGCCTTCAATTAAGTATCGAGACCGCTTGAGGAGAAACCTCGCATGAGTTTACTTAGCCACGATACCTTCTGGAATGCAGTAATAACGCTGCCGATGACCAAAAAAATGCTACGGTTATCCCTGAAAAAATGCGGTGCATGCGGCAGAACGGTTCTTGAAGCAGCACTGGATGATTATGCAGGCAAAACTGAGCGCAAATGTGAGAAATGTAGCGGTCTTTACTCTCAGATTATTGGTTTTTGGGTTGAATTCCTAAGAAGAAGTTTGAACATTAAGCGACAGAAAGTTGAAAAACTCTTAACAGACCCATACGCCCGAAGAGCAATAACCAACTTGACAAAGTCCTTCGCTTACATGGGAATCAAAAAGCCACTTTCGCTTTATTCGCCTTTATTGATAGTTTGGGATTTCACGCATAAATGCAACTTAAATTGCAAGCATTGCTACTCAAACTCAGGCGCAATCAACGAAGAAGAACTAACAACCAAACAAGCCTTGGCAGTTGTAGACCAGCTTGCCGATGCAGGTGTGACAGCGCTTGCTTTTTCAGGCGGCGAACCGTTGAGCCGAAAAGACTTTTTTGAAGTTGCAAACCACGCAGTCAAACGTGGATTATACGTTTCCGTAGCTACAAATGGCACCTTGCTGACCAAGGAAAACGTGCAAAGACTCAAACAAACCGGAATACACTATGTTGAAATAAGCATCGACGGCGCCACCGCCAAAACACACGACACGTTCAGAGGAGTACCCGGCGCATTCGAGAAAGCTGTGACTGGGCTTAGGAATTGCGTGGAAGCGGATTTGTGCGCTTGCATAGCTACCACAGCAACGAAAAGCAACCTTGAAGAAATGCCAGCAATCGTGAGCTTGGCTGAAGAAATAGGCGCTGAAAGATTCACTTACTTCAACTTCATCCCGACCGGACGTGGAAAAACGCATTTTGACCAGGATTTGTCGGCGGAAGAACGGGAGAAACTTATGCGTTATTTGCTAAATAGGATGTCAACTGGCTGCAAAACAACCATCTTAACTACCGCGCCGCAACTAGCACGGGTTGCCCTGCAATGTCAAGATCCTGCGGGAACTGGGGAAGTGACTATGTCTATGGCGCATATGCAAACGGCACGGGTAAGCAAGAAAGCTGTTCCACTGGCAGATTTCATCGGCGGATGCGGAGCCGGAAGACTGTACTGTTCACTTTCGCCACAAGGGGACGTCCACCCATGCGTCTTCCTACCAGTAAACGTGGGCAACTTGAAAACCGAAAAGTTCCAGGATATTTGGTTAAACTCAACACTCTTCAAAGCCTTAAGGAACAGGGGAAACCTGAAGGGAGCCTGCGGAACATGCGCCTACAAGTACATTTGCGGGGGATGCAGAGCGCGGTCAGCCGCATACCATAACGGTGACATGTTAAATTCTGACCCAGGCTGCATCATGGGAAAACAAGTGAAGGGTGCTTGAGTGTGCTTAACCAAGAGCAGAAAACGGTTAAAATCTTTCGAGCCCAAAACGGCATAAGCGGAATCTTAAAGGAGGCTGTTGAGGATTCGGGGTTGCGTGGAAAACAGAAAATTTTTGTTAAGCCCAACATGAGCCACCCAGAGTACCTTCCCGGCGTAGTAACAAGCCCCCAACTGTTAAGTGAACTGGTTGGTCTGCTTCGAGATGGCGCCAGCGAGGTAATAGTTGGCGAATCTAACGGGTTCAATTATCCATGCGACTCGGCGTTCGAGAAAACAGGGATAGAAACAGCCGTAAAGAAAGCAGGCGGCAGCGTGATTAATCTTTCAGAGGACAAAGTGGTCAAAGTAAAATTCCCAACCAACAGCAGCCCGCTAAAGGAGTTGTTTTTGCCAAAAACCGTGTTAGATGCGGACGCGATTGTGGATTTGCCTTTGATGAAAACGCATGAGTTTGCAATGTACAGTGGAGCCATAAAAAACCTCTTCGGCTGCGTCCCAAGCAACAAGCGCATTTACCTGCACCCGTATCTGCCAGAGGTTTTCTACAGGTTATACTCCATCTTCAAGCCGAAACTAACTGTCATGGACGCACGAGTTGGAATTGAAGGAAATGGCCCAACAAAAGGCAAACCCGTCAAAATGAACTTAATACTAACCAGCAACGACGCGTTAGCCATCGACATAACCGCAACAAAAATCATGAGCTTAGACTGGAAACAAACATATCTGAATTATATTGCGAAAAAAACAGGCTTGCAAGAGAAAGCAATCGTGGTGCAGGGTTTGCAGGTGAATGAGGTAATGCGTAAATTTGAGACGCCGAGAATGGATTTGCCAGTGAAAGCGCAAATGAAAATCTACCAGCACGAATTTTTAACGAAGATGCTGTTTTGCTCTTTGGATGTAGTGAAGCTTTTCCAGAAAATTACCATCGCTTATAGAGGAGAGCCGATAGAAACTGCTTAGCTTAACGCTTCATCGTAAACTCTGAGCACGTCCTTGACGACTATGCGCCAATCGAAGCGTTCTAGGATTGTTTGGCGTGCAAGAAGCCCCATTTCAGCAGCCTCAGCAGGGTGCTCAAGCAAATACAGTATCCTGTCAGCGAACTGTTTCGGATTGAACGGTTCAACCAAAAACCCGTTTTTCCCGCTGTCAATCGTTTCAGGAATTCCGCCCACGCTGGTTGTTACCACGGGCAAGCCAGTTGAAAGCGCCTCCAAAACAGCGAAGGGATGGTGCTCATAGAACGTGGAAAACGCAAACACGTCTGCGGCTTGGTAGAGTTTGGGCAGTTTCTTGTCTGGGTAGTAACCTGTGAAGATTATGCTGTCTTTTACGCCAATTTTTTCTGCGTGAGCGATGAGTTTTCGCATTTCGTCGCTTTGCCCTTTGCCTGAAATTATGAATTTCGCGTTTTTGAATCGGTTAACAACGGCGGGCATGCTTTCGATGAGTGTGAATAAGCCTTTGCGTGCATAGAGCCTGCCTACTGAGAGTATGGCTATATCGTCAGGGTTGAAGCCAAGCTCCTCCTTGACTTTGCGCTTATTCTGTGCTGGCTTGAACTTGTTTACGTCAACGCCGTTATGGATGACGCGGATTTTCTCTTCAGGCACCTTATAGTACTCAAGCAGTTCGCGTTTTGTGAAATGGCTTACCGCGATTATTTTGTTTGCTCGCTCAAGCATTTTCTCTTCAAAAATCCGCAAAAACCAGTTGAAGCTAACCATAAACTTCTCGTTAGCGTTAAGCCTGCTGTAGGGTTCGCCTCGGATGGCTTCTGCTTCGCCTTTCCATGTTGAGTGAACGGTGCAAACGAGCGTTTTTCCAAAGTTCGGCGGCACAGCGAAGTTCGGCGTTAACGGCAAGTTAGCATGCGTAATATCCACGTTAACGCTTCCGCGGACGCTGTTTAGTTTGCGGTAGCTGGAAGCTGCAAGCATAAAAGATTTTATTACTGGCATTTTTGGGATTTTTAGGAAAAACACGTTCAGCTGCTCATTGACCTTGATGTCTAATGTTTGGTCAGAACCTGTGACTACGCAGATTTTGTAGCCGTTCTTCATGAGCTCGTTTGAGAGGTAGTAAACGTAGGCACCTGTTCCACCAGACAAAGGCCAATACTCAGGCGAAACAAAGCATACTTTACGCATTTGGCGCCTTCCTCCCTTTGCCCCTCGCATAGTTGACTGTGGTTATTACTGCGCCGACAAACCATGCAAATGCTCTCACAAAATAAAGCACCACCAACCGTAAAGCAACCCTATCATGGAATTTAACCGCGACCTTGGCGGCGGAGTAAACGAAGTAAACAAACATCAAGACTAAAATTAAGCCTGATACATACCATAGGGGCCTGAGCACTTCTATGATTCCAAGAAGGAAAAACACGATGATAGCCAAGATTAGCGCAGGCTGGATGTTCATGCCAAAATCGGTGATTTCATCGCCCTTCGCCAAGCGTCCATGTTTGAAGTAAAGTTTTAGGGTATTCTTGCCGTACTGCAACTGCTGCCTATAGTACGCTCGCACGGTTGGCCTGTTGTAGTGGTAGCAGACCGCGTTCGGCTCATAAGCGATTTTGTAGCCTTTAGCGCTTATTCTGAAACCTAAGTCCGTGTCGTATTGGCTGGGCAGCTTTTCGTCCCATCCGCCAGCCTCTTCAATAACAGCTTTTTTCAGCAGCAGGTTCATGGTGGCTATGCGGCTGGTGTATTTTCCTATGCGCCTGTAACGGTTTTTAAGTTCGTAACCGATGCTTTTAGCCCACGGATTTTGGGCGTTCCAAGTTTCAATGCTTCCGCTGGCGCCTGCTACTTTGGGTTCTTCCAAGTGGGGTACGAGCTTGCTTAGCCATTGCGGTTCTACTTTGGCGTCTGCATCTATAAAGCCCAGAACCTGATGCGCAGAGATTTTCATGGCGTAATTGTAGGCTGCTGGAGCGTTCAAGCGAATGGAAAAAACTTTGACAGGGTATTGCTGGGCTTTTTTGACCGTGCCATCTTTCGAGACGCCATCCATGACGATAACTTCAATGAAACCTGCGGGGTAATCTATCGCTAGGATTGATTTGAGGCATTCTTCGATTGTTTGTTCGCTGTTATAGGCTGCAACTATGATTGAAACTTTAGGATATGCGTTGCCAGCCAACTTGCCTAACCCTTCATATAAGCCAAAATTATTGATAGGAGAATTTTGAACCCGTCAACAATGGGGTCAACTCCGGATCTGCCGTAAGTTCGCTGCTCAAAACTTATCGGCACCTCGGTGATTCTGAAGTTTTTTTTGGCGGTTTTAACAAGCATTTCGGATTCTATTTCGTATTCGCCTGACTTTAGGTTTTGGTTTTTTAGAACTTGACGTTTCATGGCGCGGTAGCCTGATTGGGAGTCAGTGATGGCTACGCCTGTTAAAAGTTGGATAAAATAGTTGAAGAGTTTGACGCCGAAAGCGTTTAGTTTTCTTGCAGCCACGCTCTTGTGGTTCAGGTATCTTGAGCCTATGACTAAGTCGGCTTTGTCTTCGAGAACCGGCGCCAATACTTCTAGGAGTTCTTCAGGTTTATGCGAACCGTCTGAGTCTATGGTGACTATTATATCGCCTTTTGCTTTGGAAAAACCCGCTCGTAGCGCGTAGCCTTTGCCTAAGTGTTGTTTTAGGGTGTAGATTTTGGCGCTGCGTTTTTTGGCTACTTCAAGCGATTTGTCATACGAGCAGTCGTCTACAACTATTATTTCGTTCTTTAGCCCAGTTTGCTGCATGACCAATTTTACGCGGTCGATTATGTTGCCTACGGTTAATTCCTCGTTGTAGACGGGAATTATAATGGAAAGCAGCATTGTCTTGAGGCTCATTTTATTAAGATGCTCAAAGGAAGAACTTATAAAGTTTGGCTACTCCAACCTTGTAAGCAGTTGAATGGATAGTTTGATGCTTAAGATGGAAAACGCTATGTACAGTAAAGTTGATGCTGACAGGAAAATGTGGTTTTCCATGTGGTTTTTGGGGGCGATTGTTACTTTCGGGTTGGCATTTTTCCCCATGTACTACCGCTTGATTGAGGGCAGAAATAGGCATTTTCGGCGTGAAGCAGAGTTGGAGAAGCAGATTGCTACTTATTTGGGGCGTCAGGGGAAGAAGTCGCCAGCAACAAGCGAGGGCGTTGCAGAGAGGAATGCGAAGGCGTGGGCTGTCAGCATTGTTTTGATTGTGCCTGTTTTTGTAATTTTGTATTTGTTATCGAGAGATTTAGCGGTGCATGAACGAAATCAGGACGCTTTTCTCGCTGCTGCTTTTCCGCAAAGAATATTTATGCCGCAGACGATACCGATAAAAACATATGTTTTGATTACGATAGTTACGTTGGGCGTTGGGACGATTTACTGGCTATACAAGGTCGTTAACTTGTATAACGCTCACTTTAAGGCTCAGTTGCAAGTTGAAAAAGAAATAGGCAGGCTAATGGAGGAAGAGAAAGCTGTCGGACACGTGTAAGGAACGCAGGTTTGTTAGCCACGGCGGAGACATCTGGGGTTTTAGCAGGAAATATAATGTTCCGCTTGAAGAAGTGCTTGAGTTCAGTGGACCTATCAATTTTCTTGGGCCTTCGCCTAAAGCGGTTGAAGCTGTAAAACAGTATGCTAATTTGATTCAGTTTTATCCTGACCCTAACCCTGTTGAGTTTAAATCGGAAATCGCCAAATACGTAGGGCACGGAGTTGAAGAGGAAAACGTCATTTTAGGCAACGGCTCGATTGAGCTTATTTATACCATTACGGAGATTTTGCCCCGTGGATTTAAGTCACTCATTCCCGTCCCCTCGTTCTCAGAGTATGAGAAAGCAGCATTGAGGGTTGGCGGCGAGACAGTGTTTGTTCAGTTACCTGAGAATTTTGCTTTGGAAACGGAGAAAATTAAGAGGGCAGTTACTGGCGACACTAAAATTATGTGTGTTTGCAACCCGCATAGTCCTTCGGGAACATTGTACAGTAAAGAAACAGTTTTGGACCTTGTTGATTTCTGCCACAAAAAAGACATCATCTTCAGCGTAGACGAGAACTACATCGAATTTGCAGAGAAAGGGCAAGACACAACGCTAGCTGGGATGGTGAAAGAGTACGAGAACCTCTTCGTGATTCGGTCGGTTACAAAATTCTACGGAATGCCTGGCATCCGCTTAGGCTATGGCATAGCAGCAGGAAACCTAATCGATAAGCTGGAAACAGTTAGGCAACCATGGAGCATCAACGGTTTGGCAGGCGCAGCGACACTTGCAGCGTTCAACGACACAGAATTTATAGAAAACACCAAGAGGACAATTGCCAAGGAAAGAGCGCAGTTTGCCAAGAACCTAAGCGAAATCGAAGGCTTACACGTTTACCCATCAGTAACGAATTTTCTGCTTGTGAAAATCCTGAACCGAAAAATCACCTCCACCAAGCTGAAAGAACTGCTGGCTAAAGAGCGCATCCTAATCCGTGACTGCTGTACCTTCGTGGGCTTGGACGATAGCTACTTCAGGGTCACAGTAAGATCAGCTGAAGATAACCAAAAACTCACAGAAACAATAAAACAAACATTAAACAAAATAACTAGGAATTAAATTTTATCATAACAATTCCTTAATAAGGTAGATTATTTAAAGATTTTAAGCCCATGAGGTTTTAGAGGTTCAAAGTGTTTTAGGTCAAATGTGTACAGAATAGCGTTGTTGTTTATGGCTATAGCTGCAACCATTGTGTCTGTCCTCCGTATAGGCTTACCAGTTTGTTCAGTTTCCAGTTCAAGCTTGCTGGAGAGCATTGCGTCGTTCTTCGTATAATTAAGAACAGGTAATTGCAATAATTCTTTTACAGGTTTACCATATTTATGAAGCCCAAACAACACCTCATGTATGCTTATGACCGTCGTACAAACGTCCTCGCCACTATCTAAAATGCGTTTAAACGCTTCTGCACCCTTCTCGGATTTCCGATCTAATATTTCAATCAAGACATCGGAATCTAGAGCAATCAACTTCTACGTTCAGCCCTTAAATTCGATAACTCAGAAAGCATCTTCTCTTTATTCTTAAACTCGACAGTGGCTCTAAGCTTAGTTAATGTCTCACGTGAATCCTGGCATTCCGCAAGCCTGTCAAAAAGTTCACTAAAGCTTTCACCTTTCCGCTTTATAGCCGTAAGCTTACGGTAAACTTCATCACGAATAGTGATAGTTTTAACCAAGTGGATACCCAATAAGAATATGTTTAAACACACATTTAAACACTATCAACACCAAACCACCATTTTGCTAGAGTTGACGACTAAAAACCTAAATCAATAAAGATGAATCTTCACAGACTTAGACAACAGCTACTTCAGAAATCACAGTCAGATCAGCTGAAGACAACCAAAAACTCGTAGAAACACTAAAACAAATACTTGAAAAATGCTGAGAACTAAATTTTACCCGGCGACCCGCATAGATGAGAATTCTTCGAGTAGATAATTGCCGTGCCCTGTTAGGTTTCCGTAAACGCTTATAAGTTCATGTGTTTATCCATCATCAAACGGGTCCAAAGTGTACCTTGGATGTTGAAGTAAAATGAAAGTGGTTGTCCACTGGAGTGGAGGAAAAGATTGCTGTACAGCTTACCACAAAGTGATAGAGCAGGGTCACGAAATAGCATGTCTCGTCACCTACATCTACATGGAACCCTACGTTTTTCATAGTTTCAAAGTCATAGAATTACAAGCCAAATCTCTCGGCGTTCCTCACCAATTTGTAAAAATTACAGATAACCGCTATGACGACATCATGGGAACCCTAGAAAGACTACATAAAGAACAGGGCGTTGAAGCCATCGTAACAGGCGACATTGACAACGTACATCACAGACGCGTATGGAAAGATGCATGCAAAAAACTAAACATGAAGCTCATAATGCCCCTTTGGGACCGACCACTCAACCTAATTCCAGGCAGCCGCTATCGCAAACGAATCATGAACATGGAGCAATCAACCGGAGTCAAAGCAATTCTCAGTTGCCTAGACCAAAGGTACTTCACAGAACAATGGTTGGGGCGACAGATCGACAGAAAATGCATTGAAGACATGAAATCCCTAGTCGGTCCCGCGGGAAAGGGAATAGACGTCTCAGGAGAACCTGGAGAATACCACTCAACATCGCTTGACGCGCCGCTATTCAAACAACGCATCGAAATTACCAAATACACAAAGAGAAGCAAAGTTGTCGATTTCGGCGGTTCACCGTACCCCACCGGAGACTTCCTCTACATGGACATTGAAGAAGCTGTTCTTGTACCCAAAAGCCCACAGCAGTCTATCCTAAGATAGAGTAATCAGCTAGTTTGAGATGCAGCCTGCAACGGGTTCGCTGCCGTGTTTTATGGCAATGTTGATAAACCAAGTTTACGCCTAAGACAGTACTAAGGCTGGAGATGAGGGAAGTGGCAGAAAAACAAGTTGTCGGTAATCTCACCCTAAACATTGTTTGGCTCTGTGGGGGAACAACCGCAGACATAACTCCAGCGCAACCCTTGAAGTTTAACATGGACCAAGCATGCGAAAAAATAAAGAAACAGCATGCAAAAATTCGCGTGAAATCTCCAATGCTCTTGATGTTTGATTATATGAAAATGGAGATAAGTCTTTTTGATGGCGGTCGGATGCTAATAAAAAACGTTACCGACAACAAACTGCCGATGAAAGCTTTCGTTGAGATTCTTAAAACAATCAATGTACCAGTATAACCTCAAAAAGAATAGCTATTGATGAAGAAGAAGCGGCGGCAACTATAACCTAACTATGGAAAATCATCGCGGCTCCTTTCTTGAATGCGCTCGCTAAGCCTTCCTGCTTAATTACCCTAATTAGCCTAGAGGGCGACCTTTGGCAGCTTCTCTGGAATTGCCTTTGAATTTTCACCAGCAGCTCATAATCAAAGTCTTTAGTTTTTACCCTAGCCAAATAGTTATCCATCTGATCATACAAGCCTTGGCTTATCACTTCATCGTACAGTCTGCTGCTGGGGCATGCCACGTAAATGTTGAATTGGCACCAGTCCGCTTGGAGGCGCTTTGCAAACTTAAATGTGGCTTTCATATCGCTAACTGTTTCACCAGGGATTCCCAGCATGAAAGAAGTGGCCGTTCGTATTCCCACTTGCCTGCAAAGCTCGAAAGCATGCTCGACTTCTTGTAGATTGATGTTTTTGTCTAGTTTTTGCAGGATTGGAGGCGAACCGGATTCCACTCCGAAGAATATGGTTTGGCAGCCAGCAGATTTCATTTCAACAAGCAACTCTTTGGAGATAAGGTCGGCTCTGGTTTCGCATGTCCATTCGACGTCAATTTTGTTATTTCTGATTAGTCCGCACAGCTCAGCGGTACGTTTTTTGTTTATGGTGAAGTTGTCGCCGACGAAGTAGATTCCCTTTGAACCGTAGTTTTCAACCATATGCTTTATTTCGTCTATGACTCTTTGGGGCGAGAAGGCTCGACAAGTGGTTCCCCACAATTCCCTAGTTTCACAGTACGCGCACTTGTAGGGGCAGCCACGCAGTATGCTCATGGTATCGACTGGTTTAACACTCAAATAGCTTAGCGCACGGTCGTACATTTGCATCGGCAGCAGATGACGCGCTGGAAAGGGAACTTGATCCAAATCGCTGATGAATTCAGGCGCGTTCTTGACTACTTCGCCGCCAATCCTGCATGCTACGCCTGGAATTTTGGCGACCGTGTCTTCTTCGCCTTTCATGATGCTGGCGGCAAGTTTCACCATTGTCTGCTCTCCCTCGCCAATAACCACGTAATCTATCTCTTCGTGTTGCAGCATGGTTTGGGGCATGTACGAGGGATGCGGTCCTCCCACTACTACTCTGCAGGATGGGTATGCTTCTTTGACTGCTTTAGCTGTCTCGACACACCGCGCATAAGTCAAAGAACTGCAGGTTATGCCTACTATTTCTGGGGCACGCTTTCTCACTTCCAATTTAACTTCTTCAATTGGCCTTTCCAGCAAGTAATTGTCAAGAATTTCTACATGGAAGTCGTTCTTTTCTAAAGCTGCAGCAACATAAGCTAACCCTAGGGGAGGAAGCTTCCCCGCCATACCCCAAGGCGATTTCAAGGGTGGGGCAGTGGTCATTAGTAAAATCAATGTTCAGCTTTCTCCATGTTCAATTGTTTTGTGTTGCCCTCTTTTCTACTTCATCAGGCTGTTTGCTTTTGCTCTGATTGCCCTTCGGAAATGTGCCAGTATTAGACGAGTTGCGCCTAGACCCCACATTTTTCCTTTCTTAAACATGCTTAACGCGCTGACGAAGTAGGCTGGGCTGAGGTAGAACTTTTGGAATGCTTGTTCCCGAATTTCTGTCAACTCCTGCATGCTTAAGTTTGGAATCTCAAAGATTGGCGTCGCCGTATCGTATTTGTCAAAGTCAGTTATCCTTAGGCATCCGTTCGCTTTCACCTCGTCGTACAGGGGTGTTCCAGGGTAAGGTGTGGCTATGTAGAATCCTACATCATTAGGGTTAAGTTCCTTCACAAACCGAATTGTTTCCCAAGCGCTCTCTTTTGTTTCGCCAGGAAAACCCAAGATTACGCCTGCAACCGTCATCAACCCTGCTTCTTTTGCCCACTTGAATGCTCTTCTCGTTTGAGCAAGTGAGAAGCCTTTCCCCATGCTGTTTAAAACTTTCTTTGAGCCTGACTCGACGCCGAACCAAACAGCTATGCAACCTGCCTCCCTCATTTTTACAAGGAGTTCTTTAGTTACCATGTCCACTCGGGTTTCACAATCCCACTTGATTCTTAGTCCTCTCCGCTGAATTTCCTCACATATCTGTGCGGTTCTAGCTTGATCCACCGTGAATGCATCATCGTAGAACGTAAATTGGTTCGCATAGTAGTTTCTGTGGAGAAACTCCAGCTCGTCTACTACATTTTTTGGACTACGCATGCGGTATCTTCTGCCGAACATTCTGACGGCTGTGCAGAAGTTGCACCAGTACACGCAGCCTCGACTAGTCATCACAGGATAAGGTATCGTTCCGTACTTCCGCAGATTTTCCGTATGCTGCCAAAGATGAAGTGCTGGAAAAGGCAAGCTGTCGAGGTCTTCCAAGTAAGGTCTGTCGGGGTTCTTCATGATTTCTGTACCCTTCCTGCAAGTAGTGCCTGCAAGGTCATGGAAAGCTTGATGTTTTTCGACTCTTTGTGCAAGCTCCAGCATTGTGTTTTCGCCCTCTCTCCTGACAACAACATCTAAGGACGGCTCTTCTTGCAATGCCTTGTCATCCCAGAAGGTAACATGGGGACCTCCGATTGCAGTTATGCAGTTTGGCCAAACTTCCTTGCATATTTTTACTATTCGGAGGGCGGACTTGTATGTGAGAGTGGTAGAGGTGACTCCAACTATGTCAGGTTGGACTTTCCCAATTTCTTCTCTGAACTGTTTGTGAGTGAGTTTTTGTGCTTGGCAATCAATCACGTTAACTTCAAAATGATTCTTGTACAACACCGCACCTAAGTACCCGATGCCTAAGGGCATGAAAGATGGATGCTG